>NZ_JBBOCG010000002.1:0-2136001 GCF_038002365.1 Paenibacillus sp. FSL P4-0338
AACCTCACGTACGGTTTGATGAGGAGGGGCTGGGTTGCACCAGCCCTTTACTCTAGAAATTATATGTTGCACACGATAACTTATCCTTCTATTTCTCGCTGAAACGGTACCGTCCTTTACAAGGACGGTACCGTTTCCACTTGTCATTATGCTATGCTGCTGCACCTTAAGCCTTCGCCACAGCAGCGGCCTTCGCTCCGCTGCCTGCGGTGCTGCTGGCGCTGCCGTTGCCCCGCCGGGCCCGGATGCCTGCGCGCAGCAGCTGCAGTGCATCGGCCGCGCCGCCGCCCAGCGACGAGCGGCGCTGGCCCTTACGCAGCCGCACCGGCGAAGCGGAGCGGCGCAAGAGCAGCTTCAGCTCGCGGGGCGACAGCCCCGGCCGCAGCGCGAGCAGCAGGGCCGCGGCACCGGTGACATGGGAGGTCGCCATGGAGGTGCCGCTCATTTCCTTGTACCCCTCCCGCAGCCAGCAGGAGGGGATGCCCTCGCCTGGGCCGTACACATCAATGTACGGTCCGCGGTTGCTGAAGGCGGCGACGCGCTGCCTTCTATCAAGGGCGCCTACGGCAATAGTCTCCGGATAGCGCGCGGGGTAATCCCCGCCGCGCTTGCCGTCGTTGCCGGAGGAAGCGATAATGGCAATCCCGGCCCGGTAGGCCTTGATCACCACCTCATGCAGAGCCTTGCTCCGGTTCCTCATCCCGAAGCTCATATTAATGATATCGATTTTGTTCTGCACGCACCAATCGATGCCAAGGACAATATCCGACACATAAGCGGAGCCGTTGTGGTCGAAGGCCTTGACCGGATAGAGCAGCGCCCGGGGGGCTACGCCCATCATATTGCGTGAGCCCCCGGCTGCCGCCAGGGTACCGGCAATATGCGTGCCGTGTCCGTTGTCATCCAGCGGCATCATGCCGCGGTTCAGCAGGTTGACCCCGGAGGCCAGAGAATGCCTGAGATCGGGATGGCGGAAATCGACGCCTGTATCAATGACGCCGATCTTCACATGGACGCCAGTCGATCTGGACCAGGCCTGTGGAGCGCGGATGGCCCTGATTCCCCAGGGCATCAGGGCGGAACCGCTTTTGTCCGCCAAGGGCGAATGAACCTGAATCCGGTGGTCTGCTTCTATACAGAGGGAATCCGCATAACGGTTCATCAGCCGCTCTGCTCCTGCGGCGGGCACGAAGAAAGCCTGAATCAGCGTAGAGACCTGAACCTGCCGCAGACCAGGCTTTTTAGTTTTCAGAGATTTCCACTGCGTCAGTGCGCCGGCATACATGCGGGGGTCGTTGAAGGTCACAATGTGCCGCGGTGCACTTTTGGGGGCAGCCTTCATTTCTTCAAGCAGCATCTGCCAAAATCCGTAATAATCCATAGGTTACGCCGTCCCCTCCTCGGTGCCGTGCTGCCATATTGTATGAAAGGGGGATGGTGTCCGAATGGGAACTTGCCCTTTTTTAACGAAATAGGCTGCCCATCGTGTCAAAAGGCTGGAGTTTACATAAAATAAACAGAGGGAACCGCGAGGTGCCCTGCAACATCCCGTAAGGAGCCGATCCTTGGCGTGGATACAGTCATGCGCGGAGGGGTACCCCCCTCCGCCTTTTTGGGAAAAATATAAGAAATTATAGGTTTCACACGATAATTTATCCTTCTATTTCTCGCTGAAACGGTACCGTCCTTTAAAAGGACAGTAAAGTCGTTTCCACTTGTATTAGTTACTCCATGCTCATCCCATTTATTGCCCCGCCCAGGCGGACAAGCCTTCATCCAGCGGCAGGGCCGCAGATTCCGTTTCCCGGATCTTGCTGCAATAGACTTGCAATTTACCCGCAAATAGGTTTTACTTAGTTTTGTTAATGGATATCATGAATGAAGCATGATTTAATGTGAACAATGCGTGAGAGGAAGTGTCCTTTAGTGAGTACGCCACTCAATTTAAAGCTGGACCCTGAGAAAGTAAAAGAAATGCCGATGGTAGACCTGGCCTTCCTGGTGCTTAAGGCAGCTAATACGCCTTACTACTACCGTGATCTGATGGTGGAGGTTGCCAAGCTGCGCGGGTTGACCGATCAAGAGAGCCAAGATACGATCGCCCAGCTATATACCGAGATTAATATTGACGGGCGTTTTGCCTGTGTCGGAACCAACTTGTGGGGCCTGAAGCGCTGGTACCCGCTCGAACGCTCCGATGACCCTGTCGGCAACACCAAGCGCGTGCGGATCATCAACGATGAAGACGACGATCTGGAAGATGACGATTTTGCCGATGAAGAAGAGAATTATGCTGCTGAGGAAGAGGATTTCGATGCGATTGATGAAGATCGCGACGACCTCTATTCTGACGACGACAGCGAAGAGGAAGTTGACGAAGATGTAGTCATTGATGAAGACGACATTGACGAAGACGAATCGGATGATGAAGATTCCGAAGACGGCGAAGAAGACGATGCCGACGATGAGGACGAGGAAGATAAATTTTAGAACAGTCTTTGCAGGGGCGCAATTCCTCCCTTGACAGGGGCGGGACGCTCAGAGTAAACTATTGCATGGGCTTATAATGAAAGTTAATATTGTTTTCTAAAATAAAAAGTGCCCCGGGTCTACGGGTGTCACTTTTTTGTTTTTTTACAAGATAAGAAAGAATAAGCTTCGCTTAATTTGTATGCCAAGAAGCTGCGGTTTTCCGCGATTTCCAGGCTGCCGGCCTTGAATTTTGGCGGGTGGAAGCAACTTTCGGGTTCCCCGGTTGGATGATGGAAAAAAGGGATACGATAAGGGGCAAGCGTCCCCTGAATTTCTGGACTTTATTTAGGAGGGTTTTACAGTGACAAAGTATATTTTCGTAACGGGTGGCGTTGTGTCTTCCCTTGGCAAAGGCATTACCGCTGCTTCGCTGGGCAGACTGCTCAAGAACAGAGGTCTCAAGGTAACGATCCAGAAATTCGATCCTTACATTAACGTGGACCCGGGAACGATGAGTCCTTATCAGCACGGGGAAGTATTCGTGACCGATGACGGCGCGGAGACCGACCTCGACCTTGGGCATTACGAGCGGTTTATTGACATTAACCTGTCCAAGAACAGCAACGTAACCACAGGCAAAATCTATTCCTCGGTCATCAGCAAAGAACGCCGTGGAGAATATCTTGGGGGAACCGTGCAGGTTATCCCGCATATTACGAACGAAATCAAGGAACGTGTCTTCCGTGCGGGCCGTGAGACCGGCTCGGATGTAGTCATTACCGAAATCGGCGGCACCGTGGGCGATATCGAGAGTCTGCCGTTCATGGAAGCCATCCGTCAGATCAAGAGCGACATCGGCCGGGAGAATGTCATGTACATTCACGTGACCCTGATTCCTTATATCAAAGCAGCCGGAGAAGTGAAAACAAAGCCGACCCAGCATAGTGTCAAGGAGCTGCGCAGCATCGGGATTCAGCCCAATGTGATCGTATGCCGTACGGAATATCCGTTGACCAACGATATGAAAGCCAAGCTGGCTCTGTTCTGTGATATCGATGAGAACGCCGTTGTGGAATGCCGCGATGCCGCGACGCTTTATGAGGTGCCGCTGAATCTGCGCGACGAAGGTCTGGATGAGATTGTCGTCAACCACTTGAAGCTGACTACTCCTGCGCCGGATATGCGTGAATGGGAGAGCATGCTGGAGCGGATTCAGAAGCTGGAGCGTACCGTTGAGATTGCTATCGTCGGCAAGTACGTGGCGCTGCACGATGCTTATCTGAGTGTTGTTGAATCCCTGTCCCATGCCGGATTTGCCTCCAATGCCGAAGTGAAGCTCCGGTGGGTCGATGCAGAGCTGGTAACCGATGAGAATGTGGACGAGCTGCTGGGCGGCATCGGCGGCATTCTGGTTCCAGGCGGCTTCGGCGACCGGGGAATCGAAGGCAAGATCTCGGCCATCCGCTATGCGCGGGAGCAGTCCATTCCGTTCTTCGGCATTTGCCTGGGAATGCAGGTGTCTGTCATCGAGTACGGCCGTTCCATGCTGGGACTGGCAGGAGCGAACAGCTCCGAGATTGATCCTTCGACTCCGCATCCGCTGATTGACCTTCTGCCAGAGCAGAAGGATATCGAAGATATGGGCGGCACGATGCGCCTTGGCCTGTATCCTTGTAAGCTTTTGCCGGATTCCCTTGCTATGTCCTGCTATGACGATGAGCTGGTCTATGAGCGTCACCGTCACCGGTATGAATTCAACAATGCTTATCGTGATGAGATGGAGAAGGCAGGTCTGGTTATTTCCGGTACCTCTCCTGATGGACGTCTGGTGGAGATTGTCGAGCTGCCGGGTCACCCGTGGTTCCTGTCCGTGCAATTCCACCCGGAATTCACCTCCCGTCCCAACCGTCCGCAACCGCTGTTCCGTGAATTTGTCAAAGCCTCGCTTACACATTCCGAGCAAATGTAACTATAGAATGAATAGGCCAGACAGGCCTGTGGGAGCTCCCGGTACGGGGGCTTTCTTTTTTGAAGACCTGCTTTGCATAATAGCTTCCTGAATGCAAGGGGACTGTATTCCCGCTTTTTCACCGAAAATCCTCCTTTATATGGCATAGATTTACGCATTTTAGCCAATTAGCAGGATTTTGGCTGCAAACCACGAATAATAGGTTTCGTATAGACTAAGTTGAAGCGGGGCCGTTAGCTGTTGAGAGGGCGCGGTATGGACAATCTGCCTTAAACTCTGGGAGGGTATCGTATGGAAAAGAAGAAAGTGTTAATCGTCGACGATCAGAATGGAATCCGGATTCTTCTCATGGAAGTATTCAATAGTGAAGGTTATGCCACCTTTCAGGCAGCTAACGGGAAATTGGCGCTGGACATTGTCAGGAACGAATCGCCGGATATGGTTTTGCTGGATATGAAAATTCCGGGGATGGACGGACTCGAGATTCTCAAGCATCTGAAGGAGCTTAATCCGGCGATCAAGGTCATTATGATGACGGCCTACGGAGAGCTGGACATGATTAAGGAAGCGACCAAGCTGGGAGCCCTGATGCATTTTACCAAGCCGTTTGATATCGATGAGATGCGCGTTGCCGTCAATATGCACCTGCACAACAAATCAGTTGACCAATGCAGCTAGCTTAGAAAAATAGAGTTTGGGGACATCCTGTTATGGATACGCTAAAAGAGGAAATGATCCGCCGGCAAAGGGTTGGCTGTATATCGTCCCACCGGGACATTTTTTTGTGTATCCTATTTAGTATTTAACACAGGATGTGCTATAATAGGCCTGTATGTGATGTCGGCTTATATAAGCAACCCAATATTTTAGGAGGATTGAAACCATGCCATTAGTATCTATGACAGACATGTTGACCAAAGCACTTGAAGGAAAATATGCAGTTGGCCAGTTCAACATCAATAACCTGGAGTGGACGCAAGCGATTCTTGGTGCAGCAGAAGAAGAGAAGTCACCGGTAATCCTTGGCGTATCCGAAGGCGCAGCTCGTCACATGGGCGGCTTTACCACAGTAGTTAAGATGGTTGAAGGTCTTATTCATGACATGAAAATCACCGTTCCTGTAGCCATCCACTTGGACCACGGTTCAAGCTTTGACAAATGTAAAGATGCAATCGATGCCGGCTTCACTTCCGTAATGATCGACGGCTCCCACCACCCAATCGACGAGAACATTGAAATGACTAAAAAAGTCGTTGACTATGCTCACGCTAAAGGTGTATCTGTAGAAGCAGAAGTTGGTACTGTAGGCGGACAGGAAGATGACGTTATCGGCGGCATCCAATACGCTGACCTTAACGAATGCGTACGCATCGTTAAAGAAACAGGCATCGACACTCTGGCTCCTGCACTGGGTTCCGTACACGGTCCTTACCTGGGCGAACCAAACCTTGGATTCAAGGAAATGGAAGAAATCCGCGATGCAGTTAACCTTCCGCTTGTACTTCACGGCGGTACTGGTATCCCGGTACATGACATTCAGAAATCCATCTCCCTGGGTACTTCCAAGATCAACGTGAACACTGAGAACCAAATCGCGTTCGCTAAGGTTGTTCGCGAAGTTCTTGCTGCTAAGCCGGATGCTTACGATCCGCGTACATTTATCGCACCAGGCCGCGATGCTATCAAGCAGACTGTTATCGGCAAAATCCGCGAATTCGGATCCAGCAACAAAGCCTAATTAATACCCTGCCGCATAACGTTTTTCCGCACAAGCCATTTCGTTTTCCTCAGAAACGGGTGCCGTCCTTCAGGTAAGGACGGCGCAGCCGTTTCTTCTTCTAATCACCAATCACAAGTAGTCCTTTTGTCACCTTAAGCCACAACTGGTATTGCCATAACAAGCTGCAATACACGTAGGGGGAACCAGATAAATTTATGGAAAAATTAATGATTGGCGGCGGACGTCCGCTAGAGGGCGTTGTTACCATCAGCGGAGCAAAGAATAGCGCTATTGCGCTTATTCCTGCAGCAATTTTGGCGGAGTCTGAAGTTGTGCTGGATAATTTGCCTGCGCTTAGTGATGTTGCCGTTTACTCCGAAATTCTGGAGGAGCTTGGCGCGAGCGTGTCTTGGACAGGCAGCCAAATGAGAATTAATCCCTCCCGTATCGTATCCATTCCCATGCCTAACGGACCGGTGAAAAAGCTCCGGGCCTCTTATTATATGATGGGCGCACTTTTGGGCCGGTTTAAGGAAGCGACCATTGGATTACCCGGCGGCTGTAATTTTGAGCCCCGTCCGATTGACCAGCATATCAAAGGCTTTGAGGCGCTTGGTGCGACTGTTACCAATGACCATGGCTCGATTCACCTGTATGCCAAAGAACTGCGCGGTGCTAAGATCTATCTGGATGTATCCAGTGTCGGTGCCACTATTAACATTATGCTCGCGGCCTCCCGTGCCAAAGGCTCTACAATTATTGAAAATGCGGCTAAAGAGCCTGAGATTATAGATGTAGCTACCCTGCTCAACTCCATGGGCGCTGTTATTAAGGGCGCCGGTACCGAAACGATCCGGATTGAAGGCGTAAGTGAAATGCACGGCTGCCGCCATTCGATCATTCCTGACCGTATTCAAGCTGGAACATATATGATTGCCGCTGCGGCTACGCGGGGCAATGTCTTAATTGATAACGTGATTCCCAAGCATCTGGAGGCACTCACTGCCAAGCTGCTGGAAATGGGAGTAGACATAGAAGAATTGGATGAGAGTATCCGGGTGATCGGCAGGGCCAAGTACCAGCACGCAGATGTCAAGGCGCTGATCTATCCCGGTTTCGCGACTGATCTGCAATCTCCAATGACGAGTATGCTGACTCAGGCTGAAGGCGTTAGCGTCCTAAGCGATTTCGTCTACAGCAACCGGTTCAAGCATGTTCCTGAATTGGTCCGCATGGGCGCTAAGATTCGTGTGGAAGGACGTTCCGCAATCATTGAAGGCGGTCCGCTGAATGCGGCCAAGGTGAAGGCTGCTGATCTCCGCGCAGGCGCAGCCCTGGTGATTGCAGGTCTTACTGTTGAAGAAGGTATCACTGAAGTGACAGGTGTAGAGTATATTGACCGCGGTTATGACAACCTCGTAAGTAATCTTCGCAGTTTAGGAGCCGATGTCTGGCGCGAGAACGAATAAGGAGAATACCCGGATTGGCAAGCAGAAATTGGCTGCCTGAGTGCATATCTCCTTCCAATTCGGGTAATCCTATCCTAATAAGCAATTTCATAGACTCATAGTTTAGAACTCATCATACACAAATTGAATAGGTGGTTATAGCACATGGATCTTCAAATTTCCGATCTGGAAGAAATGAAGCTTACCGATCTGTATAAGCTGGCTAAGAAATACCAGATTCCTTATTACGGAACGCTTAAGAAGCGGGAGTTAATCTTCGCTATTCTTAGAGCACAGGCAGAGCAGAGCGGTCTAATGTTTATGGAAGGCGTGCTTGAGATTCTGCCGGAAGGCTATGGCTTCCTTCGGCCGATTAACTACTTGCCGAGTGCAGAGGATATTTATATCTCCGCATCGCAGATCCGCAAGTTCGACCTTAGAAGCGGTGACCTGGTCTCCGGGAAATGCCGGACGCCCAAAGAGAACGAGCGCTATTTTGGACTCTTGCAGGTGAATGCCGTCAACGGCGAGAACCCGGCAACTGCAGCTGAACGGTTACATTTTCCGGCGCTTACGCCGCTTTATCCGCAAGATAAGCTGCCGCTCGAAACATCCCCAACCCATTTATCGACCCGTATCATGGATTTGCTTGCTCCTGTAGGTCTGGGGCAACGCGGTTTAATTGTAGCACCTCCCAAAGCAGGGAAGACGCTCCTCCTCAAAGAAATTGCCAACAGTATCTCTACGAACAATCCCGAGATTGCACTGTTTGTTTTGCTGATCGATGAACGTCCTGAGGAAGTAACGGATATGCAGCGTTCGGTTAAAGGTGAGGTAGTGGCTTCGACATTTGACGAGCTGCCGGAGAATCATATCAAAGTGGCAGAGCTTGTACTCCAGCGTGCGCTGCGTCTGGTAGAGCACAAGAAGGATGTTGTCATTCTGCTAGACAGCATTACCCGTCTTGCCCGTGCTTACAATCTCGTAGTTCCGCCATCCGGCCGGACACTTAGCGGAGGGATCGATCCTGCCGCGTTCCATCGGCCTAAGCGTTTCTTCGGTTCGGCACGTAACGTGGAGGAGGGCGGCAGCTTAACTATTCTTGCTACCGCACTGATTGATACCGGATCACGGATGGATGATATTATTTATGAGGAATTCAAGGGTACAGGGAACATGGAGCTCCATCTGGACCGTAAGCTGGCTGAGCGCCGGATCTTCCCGGCAATTGATATCCGCCGTTCAGGTACGCGCCGTGAAGAAGTATTGCTTAGCAAGGAAGAGCTGGATACAATCTGGTCGATCCGTAAAAATATGAATGAATCCTATGACTTCGTAGAAGGATTCCTGAAGAAGCTGCGTGACAGCAAGACGAATGCGGAGTTCCTGGCCTCCTTCGATGTGGCTGGAGGCAAGGATTCCTCGTCAGCAAGCGGTACGGCCAGCAAAGGCGGCACCTCGAATAGCGGCTCGTCCGCCCGCCGCACCACGCGTCCCAAGGCGCCTTCTGTGCCGACTACCTGAGAATAGATAACAAGAGGAGAATAACATGTATTTGGTATATGCCGACGAACAAGGAAACGTATATGATCATCCCGAGCTGTATGCCCTGGCCCGCAGTGGCGATATGATCGTTGAGATACTGGAGGAAGAGCTGGTTCCGCTGCCTGAGGGGGCCACGCTGGTCGGGCTTCCGAGCACGCGGGCGATTGGGATGAATCCGGAGACTGGTGAGATGCTGCCCCTGCCGGCAGGTTCGCAGGCTGTCGGAGCCTTGCTGCCGCAGGGATACACTCGTCTGTGCCTTCCCGGTTACGTCAAGACAGACAAGACCTACAAGCTTCCGCTCTTCGGATATTCCGCTGTAGTATGGAAGGACGGTGGTTTCTATGTGGCGGCTGATCTTACTGATGATCCGGAGCAGTGGAACCCGCTTAATTGCGACCGGGACGATGTGAAGACCGGTGTGGGCGAACTGACTGCGAAGTACCCGGAGAACCGTCTGTATAATCACTTGTCCAACTGCGCGCTGGAATATGAATGCTTAACCTCGTCCAATACGTTCCTGGGCCGCTGGGAAGGTGCTGTTCCGGTCTCATACTCCTGCAATGCCGGCTGCTTCGGTTGTATCTCAGAACAGCCCGATGACAGCGGGTTTGTGTCCCCGCAGACCCGGATGAACTTCCGTCCGGCTGTGAACGAAGTATCGCAAGTAATGCTGGAGCACCTGAAGACGCCGGAATCGATTGTCAGCTTTGGACAGGGCTGTGAAGGCGAGCCTTCTACGCAGGCGAAGCTGATTATTGAATCTATCCGTGAAGTCCGGTCCATTACCGATATGGGCTATATCAATATCAACACCAATGCCGGCTTAAGCGATCATATCCGCGGCATTGTTGATGCAGGGCTTGATCTAATGCGGGTTAGTACCATCAGCGCGCTGGATGACCATTATAACGCCTATTACAAGCCTCGCGGATATACGCTGGCTAACGTGGAGAAGTCGCTGAAGTACGCTGCCTCACAAGGCGTATATACCTCCATTAACTATTTGATTTTCCCGGGGGTTACTGACCGTGAGGAAGAGATTGAAGCGATGGTGGAGTTCGTCAGACGTACAGATCTTAAGCTCATTCAGATGCGTAATCTCAATATTGACCCAGAGAGCTATCTGGAGCTTATTCCTCCTGCACGGGGCGAGATTCTTGGCATGAAGACCATGCTCGAGATCTTCCGTGAGGAGCTCCCGGAGGTTGTCATTGGTTCCTTCACCCATGTTCCCCCTGCTGAGCTGGCCCGTGCCAAGCAGCGCAGAGTGCAGCTTTAGGCTTTAGGTTTTTAAGAACGGCTGGCCTATTGCAGAGCCTGGGCTTCACATGCTAGAATGTAGCTTGCGTAATCATATAACTCTAGGCCCGCATGAGGCTTAGGGCGTGAGAGGTGAGATTGTATATGCAAACAACCATTCAACCCAAGTACAATGTAACGAAGGTAACCTGCGCTTGCGGCAACACTTTTGAAGCCGGTTCGACAGTACAGGAGCTTCGCGTCGAAATTTGCTCAAGCTGTCACCCGTTCTTCACCGGTAAGCAGAAGTTCCTGGATGCCGGCGGACGTGTGGACAGATTCAAGAAGAAATATGGTATCTAATTTTGCATAGTTGATTTTTGCCTGTCCGTAAGCTATACTTATCTTCGCCGTGCTAGACGGGGAGGTAGCGGTGCCCTGTAACTCGCAATCCGCTGTAGCGAGGTTGAATTCCTGTTAGAGGTGCTGTCGATGTGAGGCCTTGGTTCCTATAGGCTGTGTTGACGGTTGGGTCCTCCGCAATGAGTGCTTGTGAACCTGGTCAGGTCCGGAAGGAAGCAGCCATAAGCGAGTTTGCTCTTGTGCCGGAGGGTGGCCTAGCCCGAGCAGTTTTGTAGGATTACCGCTTGGATCGCAGCCATCAATAACAGGTGCACGGTTTAAATAAGGATGATGATAGCGTCTTTGCTACAAGCAAAGACGCTTTTTGTTTTTCTAGGTATGCTAGGTAATGAGATATTATTCCCGCTCTGGCTAATATCCTTCCTTGACGGACGGTGAGCCGCTTCTGCTTGGTCAAAGACTTGGGAATATAGTATAATAAATTAGCGACAAATGCCGGAAAGCGGCAGCCTGAGAGAGGGTAATGCATAGTGGAACATATCGCGCTGTACCGTGCCTGGCGGCCGCAGTCGTTTCAAGATATGGTTGGGCAGCAGCATATTATCCAGACGCTGCAGAATGCGATCCGTGAACAGCGGGTTTCGCATGCCTATCTGTTCAGCGGACCGCGGGGAACCGGTAAGACGAGTGCGGCCAAGGTATTGGCCAAGGCAGTCAATTGCGAGCGGGTCCCGGGTCCTGAGCCCTGCAATGAGTGTCCGTCTTGTCTGAGGATTACGGCAGGCAACATCATGGATGTTCAGGAGATAGATGCGGCATCCAACCGGGGCGTTGAAGAGATTCGCGATCTGCGGGATAAGGTGAAATATGCACCTACCGAAGTACGCCGTAAAGTGTATATTATTGATGAAGTGCATATGCTGACAACAGAGGCATTCAATGCCCTGCTGAAGACGCTCGAAGAGCCTCCGCAGCATGTGATGTTTATACTGGCGACCACCGAGCCGCACAAGCTGCCGGCTACGATCATCTCGCGTTGTCAGCGGTTTGACTTCCGCCGGGTCTCGCTGGAGGAACAGACGGGCCGCTTGACTGAGATTTGCCAGAAGGAAGGCATTACAGCAGATGCAGATGCTCTCCAGTATATTGCCCGCCTGTCTGACGGCGGGATGCGCGATGCGCTTAGCATTCTGGATCAGATCTCTTCCTTCACAGACGGGAATGTGACCTATCAGCAGGTGCTGGGAATGACCGGGGGCATCCCCTCCGAGCAGTTCGCGCGTCTGGCGAACGCTATTCTTGAGAGTGACATGGGACAGCTGCTGGAGCTTGTGGAACAGATGATGCATGAGGGCAAGAGCGCAGATAAATGCTTGGAGAATCTTCTGTATTATTTCCGTGATTTACTGATGATCAAGATGGTGCCTGGAGCAAACCAGCTAACGGACCGCGTGCTTAATCCGGCCGATTTCCGTGATATGGCTGAGGCCTTTACCCGTGACAGGTTATTCCTGATTGTAGAGACGCTGAGCCGCTATCTGGGAGAGATGAAGTATGCGACCCATCCACAGACTATATTCGAGGTAGCGCTGATGAAGCTGTGCAGCGGTCCGCAGGATGCTGCTGCTCCGTCTGTAGGTGATCCGGTAGTGAATTCGGCCGCACCTGCAGCCGCGAATGGTTCTCCTCAGGTACAGTCCGGTGAGCTGGATCAGCTCAGACGGCAGATTGCCGCACTGGAGAAGAAGCTGGAGCAGGCTATTCAAGCCGGAGGGGTTGCTGGCGGCGGGCGTGAGCAGGCAGCGCAGCGCACTGCCTCGCCAAGCGCTCCGCGGGTATCCTCCGCCTCTAAGCTTCCCCCGCAGCTGGATAAGTTCATTGCGGGTAAGGACAGTCCTGATTTTAGTGCGGTCTTTAAGCAGTGGAGTCTTGTTCTTCAGGGTGTGAAGGAAGAGAAGGTCACGGTACACGCTTGGTTTGTGGACGGTGAGCCGGTGGCGGTGATGGAAGATGCTGTGCTGGTTGCCTTCAAGAATACCATTCACCGGGATACTACAGAGAAGCCTGCGAACCGGCAGGTCATCGAGAATGTAATGAATGCCAAGCTGGGTAAGCCTTACCGGCTGGTTACTATGATGATGCGGGACTGGAATGAAGCAGCGACGAAATCTGCGGCTTCGGCCGGAACAGAGGAGCTGCGTCTGGAGCATGAGCACGAGAGCAGCGAAGGCAAGTCCGAACCATGGATTGATGAGGCGATCCAGCTCTTTGGAGAAGACCTTGTTGTCATAAAAGAATAAGGATTCAGCTATCAGCGCGAAGATGCGCATCCCAAAGGAGAGATGATGTATGAATAATATGAACCAAATGATGAAGCAGGTTAAGAAGATGCAGGAACAGATGCTCAAAGCCCAGGAGGAGCTAGGCAGCAAGACGATTGAAGGTTCTTCCGGTGGTGGCGTGGTTACCGTTCAGGTGAACGGACACAAGAAATTGCTGTCCATTCAGATCAAGCCGGAGGTTGTTGATCCGGAGGATATCGAAATGCTGCAGGATCTGGTGATCACTGCTGTTAATGATGCTCTTACCCAGGCAGAAGAGTTGGCGAACAACGATATGGGTAAATTCACAGGCGGAATGAAGATTCCTGGCTTGTTCTAGGCTTACTCCACTCCCTGCCAAAGGAGAACCGATACTTTGTATTATCCAGAACCGCTAGCCAAGCTGATAGAAGCTTTTACACGTTTGCCCGGGATTGGCCCGAAGACGGCGGCCCGGCTGGCTTTTCATGTGCTGAACATGAAGGAGGATGAGGTGATTGATTTCGCCAAAGCCTTGGTCAGCGTCAAGCGTAATCTTCATTACTGCTCGGTCTGCTGCAACATAACGGATACCGACCCTTGCCGGATCTGCCAGGACAAAACCCGCGATGCTTCGGTAATCTGTGTGGTTCAGGACTCGAAGGATCTGGTGGCTATCGAACGTACCAAGGAATTTGACGGCTATTATCATGTGCTCCAGGGTGCAATCTCGCCTATGGAAGGCATAGGGCCGGACGACATAAGGCTGAAGGAGCTGCTGACCAGACTCAGCGATGAGCGGGTGAAGGAGCTGATTATGGCGACCAACCCCAACATTGAAGGGGAAGCCACCGCCATGTATATCTCGCGTCTTGTCCGTCCCTTTGAGATCAAGATCACCAGGATAGCCCATGGTTTGCCTGTAGGCGGCGATCTTGAGTATGCAGACGAGGTAACCCTGTCGAAGGCGCTGGAAGGCCGTCGTGAGCTGTTCTGACTGTTGTGCTGTTGTATTAAAAGTGTAGGGAGCCCTCGGGCTCCTTTTTTTATTTCCTCAAGAACCGCTGATACACTGCTAAAAGTTCTGCTAAGACCCCTCTCCCGGTTCTAAGTTTGTCCCTATTCCGATATGTATGAGATTAACGGGTGTGAATCATAGTTGCATCTGCAGTTATTCATATATCTTAGGAGGGATTGCAATGGGTTGGTGGAGTACCAAGTGGCTGAGCGGGAATGCGGATAAGGCAAAGGCAGTGGAGACGGAAGAGGAATGGGGCGCGGTGTACCATGAGGTGCGTAAAGCGCAGTCTGAATGGGAGCGGGCTTACCTGATGTTTGATGAGGCTCTGGGCCAGGATCAGATTGACTATGCGATCTATATCCTGGAGGCGGCTGAGCGTAAATATCAGATACACCTTAAGGATGCCAAGCGGCTGGGACTTAACCGGAGCCAGCTGCAAGTATGAACAGACCGAGTCAACGAGGAGGAGAACGATGCTAAGAACTGTAGCTATGGGTGTACTGATTATATCTGCAGCGCTGCTGATTCTGATTGTATTCAGGAAAAGGTTGGGGTGGGCATGGCTGAGCGTATTTGGAACCCATCTTATATTGGCGGCACTCGGAATTTATATCGTTAATTTCTCAGGAGTTGTAAGTGATCTGCACATACCACTTAACCCCACAACCATAGGTGCTGTAACCATTCTTGGACTGCCGGGAGTGGCGCTGTTATTAGGTTTGAAATTAACTTTGTTTTAGAGGTTGACGAAGGCTCCTGATTCATGATACATTAAGTCTCGGCCCTTTGGACAGGAGATCTTCGGATCACTTGCTGAAAGCTAAAGCGAAAAAAGAAAATAAAAAAACGCTTGACTGAAACAAGGGTGCTGTGATATATTATAAAGGTCGCTGCTGAGACAAACATCAACGACAAAAGATGAGACATTGATCTTTGAAAACTGAACAACGAGTGAGTGGGAAATCACTTCGGTGAGATCCAAATTAGAGAATGTAAATTCTCGTCAGATGTTTCAAAATGAGCAATCGCTCTTTCTAAATACCAATTTGGAGAGTTTGATCCTGGCTCAGGACGAACGCTGGCGGCGTGCCTAATACATGCAAGTCGAGCGGAGTCTGAAAGGAAGCTTGCTTCCTTTCAGACTTAGCGGCGGACGGGTGAGTAACACGTAGGCAACCTGCCCTCAAGCCTGGGATAACTACCGGAAACGGTAGCTAATACCGGATAATTTCTTTTTTCTCCTGAGGAGAGAATGAAAGGCGGAGCAATCTGCTGCTTGGGGATGGGCCTGCGGCGCATTAGCTAGTTGGTGGGGTAATGGCCCACCAAGGCGACGATGCGTAGCCGACCTGAGAGGGTGAACGGCCACACTGGGACTGAGACACGGCCCAGACTCCTACGGGAGGCAGCAGTAGGGAATCTTCCGCAATGGGCGCAAGCCTGACGGAGCAACGCCGCGTGAGTGATGAAGGTTTTCGGATCGTAAAGCTCTGTTGCCAGGGAAGAACGTCCGGTAGAGTAACTGCTACCGGAGTGACGGTACCTGAGAAGAAAGCCCCGGCTAACTACGTGCCAGCAGCCGCGGTAATACGTAGGGGGCAAGCGTTGTCCGGAATTATTGGGCGTAAAGCGCGCGCAGGCGGTTATTTAAGTCTGGTGTTTAAACCTTGGGCTCAACCTGAGGTCGCACTGGAAACTGGGTGACTTGAGTACAGAAGAGGAAAGTGGAATTCCACGTGTAGCGGTGAAATGCGTAGATATGTGGAGGAACACCAGTGGCGAAGGCGACTTTCTGGGCTGTAACTGACGCTGAGGCGCGAAAGCGTGGGGAGCAAACAGGATTAGATACCCTGGTAGTCCACGCCGTAAACGATGAGTGCTAGGTGTTAGGGGTTTCGATACCCTTGGTGCCGAAGTTAACACAGTAAGCACTCCGCCTGGGGAGTACGGTCGCAAGACTGAAACTCAAAGGAATTGACGGGGACCCGCACAAGCAGTGGAGTATGTGGTTTAATTCGAAGCAACGCGAAGAACCTTACCAGGTCTTGACATCCAACTAACGAAGCAGAGATGCATCAGGTGCCCTTCGGGGAAAGTTGAGACAGGTGGTGCATGGTTGTCGTCAGCTCGTGTCGTGAGATGTTGGGTTAAGTCCCGCAACGAGCGCAACCCTTGACTTTAGTTGCCAGCAGGTTAAGCTGGGCACTCTAGAGTGACTGCCGGTGACAAACCGGAGGAAGGTGGGGATGACGTCAAATCATCATGCCCCTTATGACCTGGGCTACACACGTACTACAATGGCCGGTACAACGGGAAGCGAAGCCGCGAGGTGGAGCCAATCCCAGCAAAGCCGGTCTCAGTTCGGATTGCAGGCTGCAACTCGCCTGCATGAAGTCGGAATTGCTAGTAATCGCGGATCAGCATGCCGCGGTGAATACGTTCCCGGGTCTTGTACACACCGCCCGTCACACCACGAGAGTTTACAACACCCGAAGTCGGTGGGGTAACCCGCAAGGGAGCCAGCCGCCGAAGGTGGGGTAGATGATTGGGGTGAAGTCGTAACAAGGTAGCCGTATCGGAAGGTGCGGCTGGATCACCTCCTTTCTATGGAGAATCGTCACCTGCAACGGTGACATTCAAATCGGAAGCTTTGCTTCCACAATAGAACCTTAGGGTTCGGACACTCACTCGTGTTCAGTTTTGAAAGAGCAAGTCTCTTTCGTATGCGTTTGGTGGCGATAGCGGAGGGGTTCCACACGTACCCATCCCGAACACGACCGTTAAGCCCTCCAGCGCCGATGGTACTTGGACCGAAGGGTCCTGGGAGAGTAGGACGCCGCCAAGCGAACAATCAATTCATTGATTGCTTCACTACTGTATGTTTTGTTATATGGGCTTTTAGCTCAGTTGGTTAGAGCGCACCTCTGATAAGGGTGAGGTCGGTGGTTCGAGTCCACCAAGGCCCACCATATAACAATCTTGAATTGAATACCTATTTGGGGCCATAGCTCAGCTGGGAGAGCGCCTGCCTTGCAAGCAGGAGGTCAGCGGTTCGATCCCGCTTGGCTCCACCAATTATTCTTTACAACAGTATATGCAACAACTTGATCCTTGAAAACTGGATACCGAAACGAATTTGCGTTTTAGAACATCTTTTAGCTGAAACTTGTGTAAGCAAGTGGAAATAGTTATTAGTTGCTACAAAGTGAAGGTTTTTGATTGTGCAAACAAGCAAAACACCGGAACGTTGGTTAAGCTACTAAGAGCACACGGAGGATGCCTAGGCGCCAGGAGCCGACGAAGGACGTGGCGAACAACGAAACTGCCTCGGGGAGCTGTAAGCAAGCTTTGATCCGGGGGTGTCCGAATGGGGAAACCCAGCTGTGGTAATTCGCAGTTACTCGTATCTGAATACATAGGATACGCAGAGGCAGACCAGGGGAACTGAAACATCTAAGTACCCTGAGGAAGAGAAAACAATAGTGATTCCGTCAGTAGCGGCGAGCGAACGCGGAACAGCCTAAACCAAGGGGCTTGCCTCTTGGGGTTGTGGGACGTCTCACATGGAGTTACAAAGGAATATGGTAGGCGAAGAGGTCTGGAAAGGCCCGCGATAGAGGTAAAAGCCCTGTAGCCTAAACTGTGTTCTCTCCGAGACGGATCCCGAGTAGTGCGGGGCACGTGAAACCCCGTATGAATCCAGCAGGACCATCTGCTAAGGCTAAATACTACCTGGCGACCGATAGTGAAACAGTACCGTGAGGGAAAGGTGAAAAGCACCCCGGAAGGGGAGTGAAATAGAACCTGAAACCGTGTGCTTACAAAAAGTCAGAGCCCTTTCTATGGGTGATGGCGTGCCTTTTGTAGAATGAACCGGCGAGTTACGTTTAACATGCAAGGTTAAGGTGAGAAGCCGGAGCCGCAGCGAAAGCGAGTCTGAATAGGGCGACTGAGTATGTGGACGTAGACCCGAAACCGTGTGATCTACCCCTGTCCAGGGTGAAGGTGCGGTAACACGCACTGGAGGCCCGAACCCACGCATGTTGAAAAATGCGGGGATGAGGTGGGGGTAGCGGAGAAATTCCAATCGAACTCGGAGATAGCTGGTTCTCCCCGAAATAGCTTTAGGGCTAGCCTCGGTGAATGGAGTGGTGGAGGTAGAGCACTGATTGGGTGCGGGGCCCGCAAGGGTTACCAAGCTCAGTCAAACTCCGAATGCCATTAACTTCTTGCCGGGAGTCAGACAGTGAGTGCTAAGATCCATTGTCAAAAGGGAAACAGCCCAGACCATCAGCTAAGGTCCCCAAGTGTGTGTTAAGTGGGAAAGGATGTGGAGTTGCACAGACAACCAGGATGTTGGCTTAGAAGCAGCCACCATTGAAAGAGTGCGTAATAGCTCACTGGTCGAGTGACTCTGCGCCGAAAATGTAACGGGGCTAAACACACCACCGAAGCTATGGCTAGATGCTTTGCATCTGGGGTAGGGGAGCGTTGTATGTAGGTTGAAGGTGTACCGTAAGGAGCGCTGGACAGCATACAAGTGAGAATGCCGGTATGAGTAACGAAAAGATCAGTGAGAATCTGATCCGCCGAAAGCCCAAGGTTTCCTGAGGAAGGCTCGTCCGCTCAGGGTAAGTCGGGACCTAAGGCGAGGCCGAAAGGCGTAGTCGAAGGACAACAGTTTGAAATTACTGTACCACCGTAATCCGCTATGAGCGATGGGGTGACGCAGGAGGGTAGTGACGCGGACTGATGGATGTCCGTCTAAGCAGTGAGGCTGGTGTGTAGGCAAATCCGCACACTATTAAGGCCAGGCTGTGATGGGGAGCGAAAATTATAGTAGCGAAGGTCATGATCTCACACTGCCAAGAAAAGCCTCTAGTCAGGAGAAGGTGCCCGTACCGCAAACCGACACAGGTAGGCGAGAAGAGAATTCTAAGGCGCGCGGAAGAACTCTCGTTAAGGAACTCGGCAAAATGACCTCGTAACTTCGGGAGAAGAGGTGCCTCGGTAGGGTGAATAGCCCGAGGGGGCCGCAGTGAAAAGGCCCAAGCGACTGTTTAGCAAAAACACAGGTCTGTGCGAAGCCGTAAGGCGAAGTATACGGGCTGACGCCTGCCCGGTGCTGGAAGGTTAAGGGGAGTGGTTAGGGGTTAAACCCGAAGCTGTGAACCGAAGCCCCAGTAAACGGCGGCCGTAACTATAACGGTCCTAAGGTAGCGAAATTCCTTGTCAGGTAAATTCTGACCCGCACGAATGGCGTAACGACTTGGGCGCTGTCTCAACGAGAGATCCGGTGAAATTTTAATACCTGTGAAGATGCAGGTTACCCGCGACAAGACGGAAAGACCCCATGGAGCTTTACTGCAGCTTGATATTGAATTTGGGTACGATCTGTACAGGATAGGTGGGAGCCGTTGAGGCAGGAGCGCAAGCTTCTGCGGAGGCGCCGTTGGGATACCACCCTGATCGTATCTAGGTTCTAACCTAGTGCCCTTATCGGGTACGGGGACCGTGTCAGGCGGGCAGTTTGACTGGGGCGGTCGCCTCCTAAAGAGTAACGGAGGCGTTCAAAGGTTCCCTCAGAATGGTTGGAAATCATTCGCAGAGTGCAAAGGCATAAGGGAGCTTGACTGCGAGACCTACAAGTCGAGCAGGGACGAAAGTCGGACTTAGTGATCCGGTGGTACCGCATGGAAGGGCCATCGCTCAACGGATAAAAGCTACCCTGGGGATAACAGGCTTATCTCCCCCAAGAGTCCACATCGACGGGGAGGTTTGGCACCTCGATGTCGGCTCATCGCATCCTGGGGCTGAAGTAGGTCCCAAGGGTTGGGCTGTTCGCCCATTAAAGCGGTACGCGAGCTGGGTTCAGAACGTCGTGAGACAGTTCGGTCCCTATCTGTCGTGGGCGCAGGAAATTTGAGAGGAGCTGTCCTTAGTACGAGAGGACCGGGATGGACGTACCGCTGGTGCATCAGTTGTTCCGCCAGGAGCATGGCTGAGTAGCTACGTACGGACGGGATAAGCGCTGAAAGCATCTAAGCGTGAAGCCCCCCTCAAGATGAGATTTCCCAGTATGTAAGACCCCTTGAAGACGACGAGGTAGATAGGTTGGAGGTGGAAGTGCAGCAATGCATGGAGCTGACCAATACTAATCGGTCGAGGGCTTATCCAAATTTCTATCACGCAGATTCGTTTCGGATTCAGTTTTCAGGAATCAAGTTCCTGTGCGGATTTACATGGCTACCATTAATTTGGAGAGATACCCAAGTGGCTATAAGGGGACCCTCTGCTAAGGGGTTAGACTGCGTAAGCGGTGCGAGGGTTCGAATCCCTCTCTCTCCGCCATTATAAATCCAATACTTGTAGTGTGGCGGCGTAGCTCAGCTGGCTAGAGCGTACGGTTCATACCCGTGAGGTCGGGGGTTCGATCCCCTCTGCCGCTACCATACATACCCGGAGGCTTAGCTCAGCTGGGAGAGCATCTGCCTTACAAGCAGAGGGTCGGGGGTTCGAACCCCTCAGCCTCCACCATTTTTATTTTTGAATTGTATTGCCTTACACCGTGCCGGTGTAGCTCAACTGGTAGAGCAACTGACTTGTAATCAGTAGGTTGGGGGTTCAAGTCCTCTCGCCGGCACCATTTTTAAGAGCAAATTGTGGAACCGTGGTGTAGTTGGCCTAACATGCCTGCCTGTCACGCAGGAGATCGCGGGTTCGAATCCCGTCGGTTCCGCCATTTTTTTTGTTTTTCAGGCTTTTTTCATGGCTCGGTAGCTCAGTCGGTAGAGCAAAGGACTGAAAATCCTTGTGTCGGGGGTTCGATTCCCTCCCGCGCCACCATACATGGAGGCTTAGCGAAGTGGCCAAACGCATCAGACTGTAAATCTGCTCACGTACGTGTTCGGTGGTTCGAATCCATCAGCCTCCATCCCTTTTTATGAGCCATTAGCTCAGTTGGTAGAGCACCTGACTTTTAATCAGGGTGTCGAAGGTTCGAGTCCTTCATGGCTCATCTTAAATCAAACGGTCATCACTTTAGGTGGTGGCCTTTTTTTGTATTTGATATATGTTTCAATAATGCTCATAAGCGCAAATTCCGCATTTTACAGCAAAATATGATAAAATAAGCGAAAAAAGCAAAAGTGGTGGAGAATGGTGATGATGGATAGTGAGGGTTTGCGTCAAAAATTGGAGCAACTCACCGGAAAGAGGACCGGAATCAAGCAGCTGGGGAGGCAGCATTCCGCTTCACTTTTTGGCATAGGTACGGATAAGGATCAGGAATTGCCGGTCATTCATGAGGGATATCTTTGGCTTCCCCTCTATGAGAATGATGGCCGTGTTACAACAGTATGGGTGGAGACAGAAGGGCTGTCACCGCTTGAGCTGCAATTGGTGAATTATGCCGGGCGCAATTTTGCGGTAGCACTGAAGGCAACCGGCTTCAAGGAAGAAGGAGAGATGGAGGCAAGGCAGCTTAGCGGATGGCTGAACGCCCAACTGGAGCAGGAGAAGGACGATGCGGAGATCCCGGATGAAATCTCACTGAAGGGCCGGCTGTTCGGAGATATGATTCCCTTCATGCTGGTAAGCGAGAATGTTCATAATCCGCAAATGACGTATCGCTCCTTAATGAAGCTGCTGCGCAGTTATTTCGAGAATGATGTATTGCTGGTTCCTCTGCAGGATAAGGAATGGTTAATTTTAGCCCGTAAGGAACTCCTCACTGACGGAGATGATAAAGAGGATGAGGAAGAGAGTGCTGAGGATTTGCTGTCACAGACTTCTATGGGGCTGCATGAACTGATTGCGAGCGAGTGGGTGGGCGTCTTTCATCTTGCAGTCTCTCCAGCCATTATTCCGGTTAAAGGTCTGACAGGAGCAGTCGCCTTGCTGCGGGAGACTATTATTCTTGGCCGCATCTTCCAGGTAGGGGATTACATTCATCTGCCGTGGGAGCTGCACATGGAGCGGCTGGTTAACAGTATTCCAGATGACCGGCGGAGACAACTGCTGGGCCAGATCGGTGATTATACAGCGGTACTGGCGGATAAGGAACTGCTACTGACGCTGGATACCTTTTTTGAAATGGACTGCAATGTCAGTGAAACCGCCAAGAAGCTGTACATTCACCGTAACACGTTGCTCTACAGGCTGGACAAAATCAAACAGGAAACGGGTGCCGATGTCCGCAGCTTTGGGGATGCCGCTATTGTGAAGCTTGCCATGTTATTGTATAAAGTGACGAAAAGAAAATAGGTTTTTTGTGAACCTTACAAATAGCCATGAGGCCGGCTCTGGGGTAAGATAAGTGTACAAGAAAGCGTTTGATTTTCTAATCCAATAATAGACTCGAGGGGGAAATACAATGGCAGGCGTACGTTTAGAGCATATTTTCAAAAAATACCCGGGTTCCGATAAAGCAACAGTAATCGATATCAATCTTGATATTAAAGATAAGGAATTCCTCGTACTGGTTGGTCCTTCCGGTTGCGGTAAATCCACAACCCTGCGTATGATCGCTGGTCTGGAAGAAATCTCTGAAGGTAAAATGTACATTGGTGACCGTGTAGTGAATGACGTTGCTCCTAAAGACCGTGATATCGCGATGGTATTCCAATCCTACGCCTTGTACCCGCACATGAGTGTATATCAGAACATGGCTTTTGGTCTGAAACTGCGCAAAGTGAAGAAAGAAGAAATCGACAAGAAAGTGCGCGAAGCAGCAAGAATCCTGGATATCGAGCATTTGCTGGAACGCAAACCTAAGGCACTGTCTGGTGGTCAACGTCAGCGTGTCGCTCTAGGCCGCGCTATTGTCCGTGATCCACAAGTCTTCTTGATGGATGAGCCTCTTTCCAACTTGGATGCTAAACTTCGTGGTCAAATGCGTGCTGAAATCACCAAGCTGGTTAAACGCCTTGAAACCACTTGTATCTATGTAACGCATGACCAGACAGAAGCAATGACAATGGGTGACCGTATCGTAGTTATGTACGACGGTATCATTCAGCAGGCTGCTTCCCCTGAAGAACTGTACAATGAGCCTACGAACCTGTTCGTAGCCGGATTTATCGGTTCCCCTACAATGAACTTTATCAACGGAACTCTTTCCGAAGTGAACGGCGCTGTTCGTTTCCGCGCAGAGAACCTTGATGTTGAAGTTCCAGGCGGCAAAGCTACAATCCTGCGTAACAAAGGCTTCATCGGTAAAGATGTAATTATGGGCGTTCGTCCAGAAGACATCCATGAAGAGCCAGTATTCCTGGAAGCTTCCCCTAACACAATCTTCACTTCGATGGTTGATGTTACGGAAAACCTTGGTCATGAAATGCTCCTCTACTTGAGCGGTCTTGGCAATAACACTGTAATTGCGCGTGTAGATGGACGTTCCACTACCCGTGAAGGCAGCAAGCCTAGATTGGCCATCGACATGAACAAAGTCCACATCTTCGATAAAGAATCCGAACTTAACGTTCTGCTTGGATAAGATCTCTGCAGGGTGAACATAGTTTATAATGAAGAAAGCCGCCTGGTTAGGCGGCTTTTTCTTGTAATGATCATGGTGGATTGGAACGATAACAGCTGGGGTTAAGATTGCATTCACTGGCATAATCCATTAAGATAGCAGGAGAATTACCTGTAGCTGGAATGGATAAAGATGTAACGGGTATGCGGGGAAGCGGCATAAGCCGCGGGTGACGAAAGGACGGACATATATGGCTAAGAAGGTAAAAGTATCGGAATTAGTGCAGCATTTTCAATTAGAGGTAGTATCCGGACATGATGGTCTGAAGAGACCGATAACAGTGGATGATTTGAACCGTCCCGGGCTGGAAATGGCCGGTTATTTCGAATATTATCCGGAAGAACGTGTGCAGTTATTAGGCAAAACAGAGCTGGCTTTCTTCTCTATGCTCTCAGAGGAAGAACGGAAAAGCCGGGTACGCGGAATCTGTAACGACAATACCCCATGTATCGTCATTACTCGTGGGCTGGATATTCCGCAGGAGCTTGTGGATATCAGCAACGAAAAGGGACTTCCGGTGTTGCGCAGCTCAATGGCGACTACGATTTTCTCAAGCAGACTGACTAGCTTCCTTGAGGGCAGACTGGCACCGACAGCAACAATTCACGGTGTTCTCTGTGATGTGTATGGGGTAGGGATGCTGATTACAGGCACCAGCGGCATTGGTAAAAGTGAAACAGCGCTTGAACTGGTTAAGCGCGGTCATCGCCTGATTGCCGATGATGCGGTGGAGATCCGCCAGACCTCGGATAATCAGCTTCATGGTACCGCACCGGAATTAATTCGTCACCTGCTGGAGATTCGCGGTGTAGGGATTATCAATGTTATGACGCTCTTTGGGGCAGGCGCTATCCGTAACCACAAGCGGATTACACTGGTGGTTAGACTGGAAGCCTGGCAGCAGGACAAGCAGTATGACCGTCTGGGACTTGATGAGGAGACGACACGGATTATTGATACCGATGTGCCCCTGGTTACCATCCCTGTCCGTCCGGGACGTAACCTTGCTGTCATTATCGAGGTGGCTGCGATGAATTACCGGCTCAAG
Source organism: Paenibacillus sp. FSL P4-0338 (assembly GCF_038002365.1). Taxonomy (NCBI): domain Bacteria; kingdom Bacillati; phylum Bacillota; class Bacilli; order Caryophanales; family Paenibacillaceae; genus Paenibacillus; species Paenibacillus sp. FSL P4-0338. The sequence goes on from NZ_JBBOCG010000002.1 coordinate 24,664, forward strand.
CAAATGGGCTTCAATGCCGCGCTGCAATTTACAAATAAACTTACAGCCACCATCTCAGAAGATATGGATGATCTGGATTAGGAGTGTGAGAGCATGTTTTATTCACTAGCGATTAACCCGATTGTCTTCTCTATTGGATCGCTGCCGGTTCACTGGTATGGCCTGATTCTGGGTCTTGGTGCGCTTACCGGGTTATTCCTATGTATTCAAGAAGGCAAACGCTTCAACATTCCACAGGAGTTCTTCATGGATATGCTGTTGCTGGGTTTGCCATCGGCTATTATTGGGGCGCGTCTATACTTCGTAGCCTTCAAGTGGGAAGACTATAAGGATAACCTGCTTGATATCTTCAAGGTGTGGAATGGCGGTATTGCGATTTATGGCGCCTTAATCGGTGCGATTATCTGCGCGATTATTTATTTCCGCTATAAAGGCTACCCGTTCTGGCGTATCGTGGATATCTGTGCTCCCGGACTGCTCGCCGGCCAGATGATCGGCCGCTGGGGGAATTTCATCAACCAGGAAGCCTATGGCGGCGTGGTAGAGGAATCGTTCCTGCGGGATAAGCTGCATTTGCCGGACTTTATCGTTAATCAAATGTACATAGGGGATGCTTTTCACCATCCAACCTTCCTGTACGAATCACTCTGGAGTCTGCTGGGCATTTTGCTCCTCTTGGTGCTGCGCCGCCAGAAGTTCGTACGTGCCGGAGAAATCTTCATGTCTTACTTCATCTGGTACTCCATCGGCCGCTTCTTCATAGAAGCTCTGCGTACGGACAGCCTTGCCTTTGACGGCAGCAGCGGTGTGGCAGCCTTCATTAACGGGCTATGGAGTCCGATGAAGTGGATGGGCTTCGAGCAAGGATACCTTGATCCGGCTTACGGGAATATCCGCATCTCTCAGCTGCTCGCGCTATTCATCATTATTGCTGCCGTTGCCTTGATTATTGTTCGGCGGGTAAGTGGTCAGCCGAAGGATCATTACCTGGACCCGATCATTAGCACCAAACCGGCAGCAGCGGATACTGTGGTTCCAGAGAGTGCTGCTAATACGCCTCAGAAGCCTTCTCAGCCTGTTCAGCAGGTGGAAGATCCCTCTGAAGATAAGGAAACAAAGGAGTAATACAATCAATGATAGAATGCGTGTTATTTGATCTGGACGGAACGATTGTGAATACGAATGAGCTGATTCTTAATTCATTCATGCATGCGCTGAAGGAGAATAATCTGCCGGTTCTGACCCGTGAACAGATCATTCCCCTGATGGGAACTACACTTCAGCAGCAGCTAGGCGCGTTCTCCGGCCTGGAGCCGAAGGATATAGAAGTGCTGGAACGGTCCTACCGTTCGTACAACAATGCGCATCACGATGAGCTGGTCCGTTCTTTTCCAGATGTGAACGAGACGATGGAGGAGCTGCAGCGCCGGGGGATCAAGCTTGGGGTGGTGACCACCAAGATCCGGCCTAACACATTGAAGTCGCTGGAGATGTTCGATCTGCTAAAATATATGGAGACGATTGTTACGGTGAATGATGTGACTCATCCGAAGCCACATCCGGAACCGGTGCTCACGGCAGTTGCCAATCTGGGTGTTGATCCGGCCAAGACACTGATGGTAGGTGACAGTGCTGTCGATATTCAGTCTGCGAAGGCAGCAGGAGTTCGTGTAGCCGCTGTAGCCTGGTCGCTTAAGGGTGAGGCTGTGCTGCGCACCTATGAACCGGATTACATCATCCAGGAGATGAAGGACTTGTACTCTATTGTGGAGCAGGAGACTATGCAGCCGTGAGAAAGATAAGCCGTTATCCCGTGGAGGGGCATAATTCGCTCTGGCATATTTACCGTACGGTCAGCCCATGGAAGGGTGTGCGCAATTTTATTTTTATCCAGATTGCCCGTTATTGCCCGATTCTGCCGCTCAAGAACTGGATTTACCGCCGGGTGCTCGGGATGAAGGTAGGCAAGCATACTGCGTTTGGACTTATGGCGATGGTGGATGTTTTTTTTCCGGAGAAGATCTCTATTGGGGAGAACACGGTTATCGGCTATAACACTACGATCCTGGCCCATGAGTACCTCATCAAGGAGTACCGGCTGGGTGAAGTTATTATCGGTGAGAATGTAATGATTGGAGCTAACACGACTATTCTCCCTGGGGTTACGATTGGGGATGGGGCTACGGTTGCGGCGGGATCGGTGGTTCACAAGGATGTTGCTGCCGGTTCGTTCGTCGGGGGGAATCCGCTCCGCGAGCTGCGTAAACAGGAGGAATCATAATGGCTCAAAAAGAAAGAATACCACAGCTTGATATTTTTCGGGCAATCGCTATTTTTGCGGTGATCGCCATTCATGCCACTTCACGCACGTTGGCTGAGACACTGGGCACTTCCATGTTCGCTCCGTTTCTGTTCATAAATAAGTTCAGCCAGTTTGCGGTGCCTTCCTTTATATTCTTAAGCGGGTTCGTCCTCTTCTACAATTATATTGACCGTCCGCTGGGCGGGAAGGTGCTGGCCAAATTCTACAGCCGCAGGCTGATCTATATTATTGTGCCTTATCTTGTGTTTACGGTACTGTATTTTGGACTGAAAATGACGGCTGGTCATACCTGGGGGATGCCTCTTCAGGAGATGGGCGGGAAGTTCTTCAAGTATCTATGGACGGGTACGGCGTATACGCATCTCTACTATATCATCATCATTATCCAGTTCTATCTGCTGTTCCCGCTGATACTCTGGTGTCTGCAGAAAGTCCGGCATCTCGCGGCCTGGGCACCAGTGATTGGGCTTGCGTTACAGTGGGGCTTCGTGCTGCTTAACAAATATATGGTGAACCACGGGTATTGGCAGTTGTCCAAGGGGAGTCTGGCCATTACGTATTTCTCGTATTTCCTGCTGGGTGCGGCGATTGCGATCTACTACAGCTCTCTGAAAAAGTGGCTGATTCCCTCCCGCGAAGGCTGGCGTTCAGGTAAAGGTATGGGCTGGATGGTACTGTGGCTCTTATGGGCCGCTGCCGGGGCTTACCATGTGGTATTGTGGTATAACAACTATACGAAGAAAACAGTAATCAACAGTCTGTGGTATGAAGGGTTCTCGAACCTGCATGCCTTACTCTCTTGTCTGGTACTGTTTCAGCTGTCCTTCCTGCTGTACGGTGCAGGACGAAGCGTGCTGACAAGATTGCTGCTCTCGGCTGGGGCGTGCTCCTTCGGTATCTATCTGCTCCATCCGCTGCTGCTGTTCATGTACCGGAAGCTGCCGTTCCACGGCGGATCGCTGGCCTATACGGCGGCAATAGCGGGCGGCTGGCTGGTAGCCCTCGTGGGCTCCTGGCTGGTGGTTGCGCTTGCCTTCCGTTATGTGAAGCCGGCGTGGATGGTGTTCGGCTCTGCACCGCAGAAGCCGGCAGCAGCGCCAAAGGCGACAGTGTAGACTTAGTAATATATTAAAAGCGCCGGCTGGCCGCAGATGCGGCTGTCCGGCGCTTTTGCTGTAAACAGGCGGTTCTGAAGAGCACATTAGCCGCGCTGTTCCCCGGCCTGCTCGCGCTGGAAGTCGGCGATAGCCTGATACTGATCCTCCAGACTGCGGGATACTGAGATGAAGATGGGCAGCAGCTGTTTGTAGGCTTTGGCGTGGGCAGTAACCGGCTCATGCCGGTGAGTGGAGCCAATCATGCTGTAGACAGCATCGAAGGAATCAATCCGCCGGATGGCGTATAATCCCAGGACGACTGCGCCGAGGCAAGAGCTCTCAAAGCTCTCAGGGACGACTACCTCCTGATCAAAAATATCCGCCATCATCTGCCGCCATAACGCCGAGCGGGCGAAGCCGCCGGTAGCCAGGATTCTAACGGGCTCGCCGATGCATTCCTCCATGGCCAGCAATACAGTGTACATATTGAAGATGACACCTTCCAGCACCGCACGAATCATATGCTCCTTACGGTGATGCATGCTTAGCCCGAAGAAGGAGCCGCGGGCATCGGGATTCCACAGCGGTGCGCGTTCTCCGGTTAGATACGGGTGGAAGAGAAGTCCGTTGCTGCCGGGCGGCACTTGCTCAGCGATCCTGGTTAATACTTCGTAGGGATCAATGCCCAGGCGCTTCGCGGTCTCTACTTCAGATGCGGCGAACTCATCACGCACCCAGCGGAAGAGCATCCCGCCATTATTCACGGGGCCGCCGATTACCCAATGCTTGTCTGTCAGGGCGTAGCAGAATATCCGTCCTTTGGGATCGGTCAGCGGATGGTCAACTACAGTACGGATGGCACCGCTTGTGCCTATCGTTGCAGCGATTACCCCCGGCTCCATGGCCCCTACGCCCAGGTTAGACAGAACGCCGTCACTGGCGCCTGCGACAAACGGAGTGTCCTTGAGCAGACCGAGCTTTCCGGTAAGCTCAGGAAGCAGTCCCTGTAGGATATGGGTGGTCGGGACCGGACGGGATAGGCGCTCCGGAGTAACACCGGCAATCTGGAGCGCCTCCTCGTCCCAATCGAGCTTCTCCAGATTGAACATGCCGGTGGCAGAGGCGATGGAATGGTCAATCACATATTCGCCGAACAGCCGGAAGAAGATATATTCTTTGATGGAGATGAACTTGTAGGTCTGACGGAACAGCTCGGGCTGCTCCTCCCCCAGCCACATCAGCTTGGTGATTGGAGACATAGGGTGTATGGGCGTTCCTGTCCGCAGGTACAGCTCATGTCCGTTCAGTTCGTCCTTCAACCGCCGGGCACAGCGGCTGCTCCGGTTATCGGCCCAGGTAATGCAGGCGGTCAGCGGCTTACCCGCAGGATCTACAGCAATGACGCTATGCATAGCGGAGCTGAAGGAGACCAACAGAATGTCTTCAGGTGCGGCAAGGCTCTCCTGCATGACCGCTGCTATGGTATGAATTACGGCTTCCAGAATCTGCTCCGGGTCCTGTTCTGCGACAGAGGGGGAGGGCTGATGCAGCGGATAGCCCTGATTGCTCTGAGCGACAATCGTTCCGTTCTCCTCAAAGAGGACAGCCTTCGTGCTGGTGGTTCCAATATCAACGCCAATCATATAGGATGTACTCAAGCCGTCAGTCCTTCTTTCTGCTTCTGAATTAGATACCGGGAATACTTCATGGAGGAAATAAAGTACAATCATATTAACCTATTATATTCGCCGCTTATCCCGGTGGCAAAAGGAACTCTGTAATTCAAGCGAATTGTTGACGCAAAAGGATAGTCCGTGATACGATATTGCCACTGCTTTACTTTGCTACCACTTTACCATGATAAAGTATTTAAAGATACTCTTTAACATATCCGATGAGGTGAACAATGAAGATGGCCAAACCAAAAGGATTTGAAAAGCCTGCCGGCGTAAGGGATTATCTCCCGCGTGCGGTAACGAAGCTGCGCAAGATCGAGAAGGATGTACTTCACTGTATGAGCCGCTGGGGCTACCGGCAGATGATTACGCCTACTCTTGAATATTACGATACGGTCGGTGTAGCCAGCTCTACCTCCGATCAGAAGCTGTATAAATTGCTTAACAACCGTGGGCAGGCGCTGGTGCTGCGTTCAGAGATGACGGCACCTGTAGCCCGAGTAGTCTCCTCATTATTGAAGGATGAGCCGCTGCCGCTGCGTCTGTCCTACCATGCCAATGTCTTCCGGGCGATTGAAGAAGAGGCCGGGCGGGAGGCGGAATTCTTTCAGACCGGTGTGGAGCTTGTGGGTGATGATTCACCGGAGGCTGACGCAGAGGTAGTCGCGCTGGCGATTGCTTCACTACAGGCGGCAGGCGTAAAGTCTTTTAAAATAGCTATTGGACATGTCGGCTTCCTCGACGGTCTGTTCCAGGAGGCGGTATCCGGCTTACCGCAGGCTCAGGAGGAGCTGAAGAGCCATCTGCTCAGCCGCGATTATGTAGCCTTCCGCGAGACGCTGCGGCGTCTTGAGCTATCCACTGCACAGAAGCAGGAGCTGGACGGACTGCTGCGGCTGCGCGGCGGGAAGGAGATCTGCGGACAGGCGCTGGAGCTGAGTAACCATCCGGTGGCGCGCGCGTCGATCGAGCATCTGTGCAAGGTATGGGAGGTGCTGGTGGCTTACGGTGTCTCGCAGCATGTGCTGATTGATCTGACGATGATCGGTGATTTCTCTTACTATACAGGCATGACCTTCGAGGGATATGCTTCCGAGCTGGGCTTCCCGGTATGCAGCGGCGGCCGGTATGACAACCTGTTGCAGCAATTCGGGCGTCCGATTCCCTCTACCGGCTTCTCTCTGAAGACCAACCGTATTTTGGATGGAGTCTCCGGGCTGCCAGAAGAGGAAGAGCTGCCGGTTCTGGTCCAGTATGATGCACTGCGGCGCCAGGAGGGTCTTGCCGAAGCAGCGAGGCTGCGGTCGGAAGGGCATGTTGTGGTCACGCGGCTGGCAACCGGTCCGGAGGAGCTGAAGACCGTGAAGCGGCTGGATGCGGATACTATTCAGGCAGAGGGCGAGCTGTACGGCGAGATATACACGTTCGTGTCGTTTGTCAGCGAGCATGGGTGAGCGGAGCTGCTACAGGTAATTTTGAAATGATGATTTAACATGAAACGGGGGCGGGTATTGATGGCACAGATTCTTAAGGTAGCCATGCCGAAAGGCCGGATTTACAATAAAGCGGCAGAGCTGTTCCGCCAGGCGGGACTGCCGATTCCTCCGGATGGAGAAGAGTCGCGCAAGCTGGTGATTTCATTGCCGGAGGCCGGAATGGAGTTCATTCTGGCCAAGCCGGTAGATGTGCCCACTTATGTAGAGTATGGAGTGGCGGATATCGGTATTGTCGGTAAAGATGTACTGCTGGAGGAGAGCCGTGATGTGTACGAGCTGCTGGATCTCGGGATTGCCCGTTGCCGGATGTCGATTATCGGGCTTCCGAACTGGCAGCCGGGCATTCAGCAGCGGGTAGCCACCAAATACCCGAACGTGGCTTCGCGGTATTTCCGTGAGCAAGGCCAGCAGGTGGAGGTTGTGAAGCTGAACGGCTCCATTGAGCTGGCACCGCTGATCGGGCTGGCTGACCGGATCGTAGATATGGTAGAAACCGGCCAGACGCTGAAGGATAACGGTCTGGTGGAGATGACGAGCATCTTCGAGATTACCAGCCGCCTGGTGGCGAACCGGGTGAGTTACCGGATGAAGAATGCTGAGATTCAGCAGCTGTGCGACCGGTTGCAGGCTGTTATTGCAGAACCGGGGTTGCAGGTCCAATAATATATACAAAACTATAGAGCTCAAGGGGGAAGCGGCGGTGAAGATCCAGTCCAGTAAGGAATTTAAGCTGCAGCGTGAGGTGGAATACGGCACGCCGGAGCAGAACAAGGCCGTACGTGAAATCGTGGCCGATATCAAGCGGGAAGGCGACGCTGCGCTGCTCCGTTATACGGAGCGCTTCGACGGCGCTGCACTGACGCCAGCGCAGCTGCGCGTAACGCCGGAGGAGCTTGAGGCCGCCTATGGCCGGGTAGAGGAGTCCTTCGTGACGGCAATTCGCGCAGCAGCCGTGAATATCCGTGCGTTCCATGCGCGGCAGAAACGCAATTCCTGGATGGATCTGCAGCCGGACGGCACGATTCTCGGCCAGATCATCCGCCCGCTGAAGCGCGTGGGCGTCTATGTTCCCGGTGGCAAGGCGGCCTATCCGTCCTCGGTGCTGATGAACGTGATACCGGCACAGATTGCCGGGGTGCCGGAGATCGTGATGGTGACGCCGCCTTCGACGGGCGGCTCTGAAGGCATTGATCCTTATATTCTCGTGGCCGCCGCTGAAGCGGGCGTACACGAGATCTACCGCGTAGGCGGCGCGCAGGCCATCGCCGCTCTCGCCTTCGGCACGGAATCCATCGTGCCGGTCGACAAGATCTGCGGGCCAGGGAACATCTACGTGGCCCTGGCCAAGCGCGAGGTCTACGGCGCTGTCGACATCGACAGCATCGCCGGACCGAGCGAGATCGTCGTGCTCGCCGACGATACCGCCGAGGCCGCCTACATCGCGGCCGACCTGCTCTCGCAGGCCGAGCACGACGAGATGGCGTCGGCGATCCTCGTGACGCCGTCGCAGCGTCTCGCGGAGGCGGTGGCTGCCGAGGTTGAGCGGCAGCTGCAGGCATTGCCGCGCGAGGCGATCGCGCGGGCCTCGGTGGAGAACTACGGCGCGATTATCGTCGTAGACTCGCTTGAGGAGGGCATCTCCGTGGTGAACCGGCTGGCGCCGGAGCATCTGGAGATTGTGGTGAACGACCCGATGGGGCTGACCGGCGCAATTGAGAACGCCGGGGCGATCTTCCTCGGGCCGTACAGCTCGGAGCCGGTCGGCGACTACTTCGCCGGACCGAACCATATTATACCGACGAATGGCACAGCGCGGTTCTCCTCCCCTGTAGATGTGGACGACTTCATCAAGAAGTCCAGCCTGATCTATTACAGCAAGGAGGCGCTGCTACGGGACGGGGCGGCGATTATGGAGCTTGCCCGGCGCGAGGGGCTGGAAGGCCATGCACGCGCCATCGAAATCCGGCTTACGAACGAAGCGAAAGGTGGAGATACTAATGGAGAACAATAACAACGAATCGGCGCTGCGTAAGGCCGGACTTAGCCGTACAACCAATGAAACGGACATCAAGCTAACCTTTGCCGTGGACGGCAGCGGGGACTGCGAACTGGAGACTGATGTGCCGTTCCTGAATCATATGCTGGATCTGTTCACGAAGCATGGACAATTTGACCTCTCGGTGCAGGCGCGGGGAGATATCGAGATTGATGATCACCATACGGTGGAGGATATCGGTATCTGTCTCGGACAGGCCCTGCGTGAAGCGCTTGGCGATAAAAAAGGTATCAAGCGGTACGCCAGTGTCTTCGTCCCTATGGATGAGGCGCTTGCCCAGGTAGTGATCGATATCAGCAACCGGCCGCATTTCGAATACCGGGCAGCCTATCCTTCCCAGCAGGTAGGCAGCTTCTCAACAGAGCTGGTAGAAGAATTCCTCTGGAAGTTCGCGCTGGAGGCGAGAATTACGTTGCATGTCATCGTTCATTACGGCTCTAATACCCATCACATGATTGAAGCGGTCTTCAAGGCGCTGGGACGGGCACTGGACGAAGCGACTATCGTTGATCCCCGGGTGAAGGGCGTGCCTTCAACGAAGGGAGTGCTGTAGGATGGCCGTTGCAATCGTCGATTACGGCATGGGCAACCTGCACAGTGTCAGTAAGGCCGTAGAGCGGCTGGGGTATACGAGTCTTGTAACCTCGGACGCCGCCGAGATCCTGGCGGCAGACAGTGTCATTCTGCCGGGAGTCGGTGCCTTTGGCGATGCGATGGAGCACTTACGGGAGAGTGGAATGGACGATGTTGTCCGGGCCGCGGCGTCAGCGGGCCAGCCGGTGCTGGGCATCTGCCTCGGAATGCAGCTGCTGTTCAGCAGCAGCGAGGAGCATGGCGAGCATAAGGGGCTGGAGCTTCTGCCCGGCGCAGTGGTGCGCTTCGCCCCCCGGGACGGCTACAAGGTACCGCATATGGGCTGGAACAAGCTGAGCTTCCGTCAGCCGGAGAGTCCGCTGCTGGCAGGTCTGACGGAGGGCCATGTGTACTTCGTGCACTCCTATCATGTACTCGCGGCGGACAGCGATCTGCTGGCCGTCACAGACTATGGACATCCGGTAACGGCTATAGTGGCGCGCGGCAATGTCTACGGCATGCAGTTCCACCCGGAGAAGAGCGGGGAGCTTGGCATCAAGCTGCTGGGTAATTTCCTGCAGCTCCGGGCACAGCAGGCGTAGCCTGCCTGAATCACTAATTTGCAATGAAAGCGGGGAGTATTCATGTCTTCTTTTATCCTATATCCGGCGATTGATATCCGGGACGGCAAGTGTGTCCGGCTGCAGCAGGGTGATTATGCCCAAGAGACGATCTATAACGATAGTCCGGTAGAGGTGGCTAAGTCATGGGAAGAGCAGGGCGGGCAGTATATCCATCTTGTGGATCTGGACGGAGCCAAAGCAGGCTGTCCTGTGAATGATGCCATTATTGGAGCTATTGCTAAGCATGCGAATGTTCCTGTACAGGTCGGCGGCGGTCTCCGTACACTTGCCGATGTCGAGAAGCTGCTGGGCCTCGGCGTCAGCCGGGTGATTATCGGAACGGCTGCCATCAATGATCAGACTTTTACAGAAGCGGTTCTTGCCAAATACGGCGACAAAGTTGCCATCGGTATCGATGCGCGTAACGGCTTCGTGGCAACCCACGGCTGGCTTAATACCTCGGAGGTGCGCGCGGAAGACCTGGCTAGAGAGCTGGCTGCCAAGGGCGCTGAGACTTTCATCTATACCGATATCTCCCGCGACGGGATGATGCAGGGGCCGAACGTGGAAGGCATTCTGTCTATGGCCAAGGCAAGCGGCCGCAGCGTAATCGCCTCCGGCGGCGTGACCAGCCTTAATGATCTGCAGCGCCTGAACGTACATAGCGGCAGCGGGATCGGCGGGGCGATTGTGGGCAAGGCGCTGTATACCGGCAATATTAATCTGGCTGAAGCGCTGCAGACCCTGGGCCAATCCTCTGGATTGCGGTAAGTCTATACTAAGGAGGGGTCTTGGCATGTTGGCGAAACGGATTATTCCCTGTCTGGATGTGAAGGACGGGCGTGTGGTAAAAGGTGTGAATTTTGTGAATCTGCGCGATGCCGGAGATCCGGTGGAGCTTGCTGCACTGTACGACCGCGAGGGAGCGGATGAGCTGGTATTCCTCGATATTTCCGCTTCTGTGGAAGGCAGGGCGACCATGATTGAGGTGGTGCGGCAGACGGCGGGTGAGATTGCCATTCCCTTCACGGTGGGCGGGGGCATCTCGACCTCTGATGATATGAAGCGGATCCTGCGTGCCGGAGCGGACAAGATCGGCATTAACACAGCTGCTGTAAATAACCCCCAGCTGATTCTGGAGGGGGCCCGTCACTTCGGCTCCCAGTGCATTGTAGTGGCGATGGATGCCAAATATAATGAGGCTTGGGGCGAATGGGAAGTGTATACGCACGGCGGACGTACGCCCACGGGTATCCGGGCTTTGAACTGGGCTAAGGAAGCTGAGCGGCTGGGGGCCGGCGAGATTCTGCTTACAAGTATGGACGCGGACGGGACCAAGGACGGCTTCGACCTGAAGCTGACAGCGGCGGTCAGCGACCTGCTGAGTATTCCTGTCATTGCTTCTGGCGGGGCCGGGAGAATTGAGCATTTCTATGATGTATTTACGGAAGGCCGGGCAGATGCCGGACTTGCGGCAACCATTTTTCACTATAAAGAGATTGCTATTCATGATCTGAAGGCTGATCTGAAGCAAAGAGGAGTAGAGATCCGATGAGCGAGGACAAGAAGGATATCGTACTAAGCCAGCAGGAGGCAGTGTCCGGCATCCGCTGGAATGAAGCAGGCCTGCTGCCTGCTGTCATTCAGGATGCGCGCACCCTGGAGGTATTAATGTTCGCCTATATGAATCCTGAGTCGCTGCAGCGCTCACTTACGAGCGGCCAGACCTGGTTCTGGAGCCGTTCACGCAGCGAGCTGTGGCATAAGGGGGGGACGTCCGGCAATACGCAGGCGATTACCTCGATCCAGTACGATTGTGACAACGATACGCTGCTGGTGAAGGTAGTGCCGGAGGGTCCGGCCTGCCATACCGGGGAGAACAGCTGCTTCTTCCGCGAGATTCCGCTTGATTCACCGGCAACCGTAACTGACACTGCCGGGGCTGCCGTGAATGCTGCTGAAGCAGAGAGCGGCCGATTTGCGGTACTCGGTGAGCTGGAGCGTGTCATTGCCGAGCGTGAGGTGAACCGTCCGGAGGGAGCGTATACCACCTATCTGTTCGACAAGGGCGTGGACAAGATCCTGAAGAAGGTCGGTGAGGAAGCCTCCGAGACGATCATTGCCGCCAAAAACAAAGATAATGCTGAGCTTCGCCTGGAGGTCAGCGATCTGATCTATCACCTGCTCGTGCTGCTGCAGGAGCGCAAGCTTCCGCTGGATGAGATTCTGGAAGAGCTGAGCGCCCGCCATGAACGGCCGCGTCGGGATTAGGAGGAACTTTCAGCATGCACATCGATTATCATACCCATCATGAACGCTGCGGCCATGCGGTCGGGAAGCTGGAGGAGTATGTGCAGCGGGGCATCGCTCTGGGGCTTGAGCAGCTCGGGCTGTCGGATCATCTGCCGCTTATCCATGTCGACCCGGACCGCTACTATCCCGAGATGGCTATGCCTCTTGCGGAGCTTCCGCGATATGTGGAGGAATGCCTGTCGCTGAAGGAGCGCTACCGGGGCACGATTGAGCTGCGGGTCGGGCTGGAGGCGGATTATATTGAGGGGTATGAGGAACAGATCCGCGAGCTTTTGGCACCCTATCCGTGGGATTACCTGATTGGTTCGGTGCATTTCCTGGGAGAATGGGACATTACCGACCACCGGCAGACCCATGGCTGGGAAGGCCGGGATGTAATGGCGGTATACCGCCGTTATTATGATGCTGTACAGAAGTCGGCGTTATCGGGATTATATGATATTATAGGACATATGGACGTCATCAAAAGGTTCGGTTACGGCCCCCGGACGCCGGAGGACCTGGCGGAGGCCAGAGCGCTTGAGCTGGATACGCTGAAGGTCATCGCCCGCAGCGGAATCGCCATGGAGCTGAATGCTTCCGGGCTGACCAAGCCGTGCGCCGAGATGTTCCCGGCAGAGCATGTTCTTGTTCAGGCGCTGGAGCTGGGTATTCCGCTCACGGTTGGCTCTGATGCGCATGATCCCATGAAGCTGGGAGACGGCTTACCAGAGGCCCGGGACATGCTCTGGCGCACCGGCTTCCGCGAGCTGGCCGTTTTTGAAGGACGCCGCCGTACCAATGTGCCGTTAGCATTATAAATTATAATCCCAGGAGGGTACTATGCATCATCAATTACGGATTTTTTCCGGTTCGTCGAATCCGAAGCTTGCCGCTGATATTGCGGAGCGCCTTGGTGCGCCGCTTGGCCAGATCAAGCTGACCCGTTTCAAAAGCGGCGAGATTTATGTGCATTATGAAGAGAGCATCCGGAACTGCGACGTATTTTTGGTGCAATCCCTGGCTCATCCGATTAACGAGCTGTTTGTTGAGCTGCTGGTCATGATTGATGCCGCCAAGCGCGCATCGGCCAGAACGGTGAACATTATCGTTCCTTATTACGGGTACGCCCGGCAGGAGCGCAAATCAGCACCGCGTGAACCAATCTCGGCCAAAATGGTCGCCGATGTGCTGACCACCGCCGGTGCAACGCGCGTAATTACCATTGATCTGCATGCCGCAGCCATACAGGGATTCTTCAATATTCCGGTCGATCATCTGACCGCGCTTGATCTGATCAGCGGTTATCTGAAGGTGAAGGGTCTTACCGATCTGGTCGTGGTCTCCCCGGATGCGGGACGCGCATCCATGGCGGAGAAGCTGGCCAGCCGCCTGGATTCGCCGTTCGCCATCATGATTAAGAAGCGTCCGGCTCATAATGAATCGGTGATCACCCATGTCATTGGTGATGTGGAAGGCAGGACGCCGATCATTATCGAGGATCTTATTGATACCGGAACGACTATCGTCAATGTGGTGGAGGGCCTGAAGGAGCGGGGGGCGCGGAACAGCATCGTCTGTGCTACACACGGACTGTTCTCCGGAGATGCGCTTGCGCGGATGGACCATCCCAATATCGACGAGATTGTCATTACCGATTCCATTGCCCTGCCGGACGAGCATTCCAGCAGATTCGCAGTGCTCTCGGTAGCCCCCATGCTGGCGGAGGCCACGCGCATTATCATCGAGGGCGGTTCCATAGATAAGCTATTCAGAGACGCGGGGATTTAACTCCCGCGTCTTTTTTGTGAATGAGATGTGAGCAGGCCCTAAGGCTGTATTTTTCCAATCTTTTCACTCCCGTTAGCACTCTCTTGAGATTGAGAATCTCGTTGCCACATGTGGTATACTGTGTGAAGAAGACAGCCGAGACCATAAATGGAAACGAACAGGTAAGGCTAGGGAAGCTGACAAAAGGGAGGTGCCTTGCTTCCATGATTGAGAGAACTTCAGAGAATGTCGCGGAGAACAGTAACATCATTCCGGTCACTCTGGATGCCAATTTTTTCTTTGAAAGAGCCGTTCGGTCGCTGGACCGCTTTCAATATGATAAGGCATTAAGAAATTTTCGCAAAGCTGTTGAATATGAGCCGGATAATCCGGTGAATCATTGCAATATGGCGGGTATATTATCTGAGATGGGCAATTATACCGCATCTAACGAGATTCTTATCCATGTTCTGGAGAAGATCGACCCTGCTATGACGGAATGCCATTTCTATATGGCTAATAACTTCGCTAATATGGAAAGCTTTGAAGAGGCGGAGCGTTCGCTGGTCACCTACTTGGAAGAGGATGCTGACGGCGAGTTCATGACCGAATCCGAAGAACTGATGGAGCTGCTGCAATATGAGCTGAACCGGCCTGCTCCGCTGGTGCGTATCCGCAGCCGTGAGGGAGTCGTAGAGCATGACCAGGCGCGAAGTCTGCTGGAGGAAGGCAAGTTCCCTCAGGCTGTAGAGCTGCTGGAGGAGATCATTGCAAGCACCCCGGATTTTTTGGCTGCGCATAATAATCTGGCACTCGCCCATTTCTATATGGGCCGGTTCGCCAAGGCGAAGGAATGTCTGAATGAAGTGCTCAAGCAGGACCCTGGCAATCTGCACGCTCTGTGCAATATGGCCATCTTCCTGCAGTATGCAGGGGACAAGGGGCAGCTTGAGACGCTGCTGGGGATGCTTGAAGCAACGGTGCCGTTCCATCAGGAGCATGTATTCAAAATGGCCACAACCATGGGTATCCTGGGCCGGCACACCGCCGCTTACAGCCATTTCCGCCGTCTGCTGAAGGACGAGGAGGTCGCCGGAGACGCCGGGCTGTATCATTATTGTGCAGCGGCGGCAAGCAATAGCGGAAGACTTGATGAGGCGCTGCGCTGCTGGAGACAGGCAGCCAAGCTGGACCCAGCTTCCGCTGTCCCTGCGTTCTTCCTGTCCCAGCTCCAGCAGGCCCGTGCAGAAGGACATCCTATGCCTACTGTCAGCTATAATTATCAGCTGCCTTTCCAGGAGCAGCTGAAGCAGTGGAAGGGCAATACGGGCAGATTCACTGAAGAAGTGCGGAATAATCCGCTATTGCGTGCCTCGTTCTTCTGGGCGCTGCGCTACGGCGATTCTGCTACGAAGCTTCAGGTGACCGAGGCTCTCCGCTGGATTGAGGACGAGGAGATGTCTGAGGTGTTGCGCGGAGTTCTGGAGCAGGAGCCGCTGCAGGAGGACCGCCTGCAGGAGGCAGCATTGTTCAGCCTTCAGCGGCTGATCGGGGAGAACCTGAATGAAGCCGGCGGTTCGCCCGGCGAAGAGCAGGAGCCTGCGGCTGCTCCCGGACCCAAGGGGATACTGCCAGGAACCAGCGGCTTATCGCCGTCCACTACCCGTATTTGAAGCAATTGCTGTTGTAAGAACATCTACTTGTAAGGAGGCCAATGTAATGTACAAAACGATTGTAATCGGAACAGGCCCGGCCGGGCTGACTGCTGCCATTTATCTGGCGCGTGCGAACCTGAGCCCGCTGGTAATTGAAGGCTTGCAGCCTGGGGGACAACTGACAACGACAACAGAAGTGGAGAACTTTCCAGGCTTCCCTGAAGGGATTCTGGGTCCGGACCTGATGGACAATATGCGCAAGCAGGCAGAACGCTTCGGCGCTGAATTCAAGAACGGCTGGGTGGAGTCGGTGGACTTCTCACAGCGTCCGTTCAAGGTAACAGTGGACGGAATGGGTGTACTGGAAGCGGAGTCAGTCATTATTTCAACCGGGGCCTCTGCAAGATATCTGGGCATCCCGGGCGAGCAGGAGAATGTGGGCCGTGGGGTCAGCACCTGTGCGACCTGTGACGGCTTCTTTTTCCGTAATAAAAAGATTGTCGTCGTCGGCGGAGGTGACTCTGCCATGGAGGAAGCCAGCTTCCTGACCCGTTTTGCTTCCAGCGTAACGCTGGTTCACCGCCGTCCCGAGCTGCGGGCCTCGAAGATCATGCAGGACCGGGCGCGTGACAACAGCAAGGTAACCTGGGCCTTGAACCGCACACCGGTAGAAGTAACGGTAGGAGAGACCGGAGTGAAGGGTCTTACGGTGCTTAATAATGAGACAGGTCTGACAGAGCTGGTAGAGGCAGACGGTGTGTTCGTAGCGATTGGACACACACCGAACACAGCCTTCTTGGGCGGGCAGATCAATACGGATGCTAATGGCTATATCGTGGTGAATCCGGGTACCACCGAGACCAACATCCCGGGTGTATTCGCCTGCGGCGATGTGCAGGACACCCGTTACCGCCAAGCGATATCGGCAGCGGGAACCGGCTGTATGGCCGCTATGGATGCCGAGAAGTTCCTGGAAGGCACGATGGTGCACGACTGGAGCGAATCGCTGGACAAATAACGGGTTTACAACAATTACCCGCACAGGTAAAATGTACTTAATTAGATAAGATACCCACTAGGGGAGCCTGAATAGGCTGAGACGGGAAAATTGAATTTCCGGACCCTTGAACCTGATCTGGATCATACCAGCGTAGGAAAGTGGAGTCGGACCTTTTTTGAGTACAGTCTTATTTGGCTGTTTCTTTAATAAAGCCGCTCCAGGTGGAGCGGCTTTTTGACTTGCAGGAATCTATAGATTCTTCAGCTCAATCTGCTGCGTGACCTCTTATCTGATGAGTGTACAGAGCGAAGAGGAGGAGATTGAAATGACAGGAATGGGTAAAAACGAAGAGGTGGATCTTTCCGGATTCCCCGCAAGCCGTAAAGTGTATGTGGAGGGCTCACGCCCGGATATCCAAGTTCCGATGCGTGAGATCAGCCTTAGCAGAACCGAAGGCGTTGCCGGGGAAGAGGAGAATGCTCCGCTGCGTGTCTATGACACAAGCGGTATTTACACGGATGCCGCGGAAGAGACTGACATTCGGAGGGGGCTGCCGCCGCACCGTTCAAGCTGGATTGCGGAGCGTGGCGATTCGGAGGAATACACCGGAAGAGCCGTCCGGCCGGAGGATAACGGAATCCGCAGACAAGGGGCTGCCGCCGAAGCTTGTCCAGGACTGCGCAGGAATCCCCAGCGGGCCTATACAGGCGGTAATGTAACTCAACTACATTATGCAAGGCAAGGGATTATAACACCGGAAATGGAGTATATTGCGATCCGCGAGAATACCCGGCCGGAGTTCGTACGGGATGAAGTGGCAGCGGGCCGTGCCATTATCCCGGCCAATATAAATCACCCGGAGAGTGAGCCGATGATTATCGGCCGTAACTTCCTGGTGAAGATCAATGCGAACATCGGAAATTCTGCGGTCACTTCTTCTATAGAAGAGGAAGTGGAGAAGATGCGGTGGGCGACCCGCTGGGGGGCTGACACCATTATGGATCTCTCCACCGGTTCCAAGATCCATACCACCCGGGAGTGGATTATCCGCAATTCTCCTGTGCCGGTCGGTACAGTGCCCTTATACCAGGCGCTGGAGAAGGTGAACGGCATTGCCGAGGACTTAACCTGGGAGCTCTATCGTGACACGTTGATTGAACAGGCGGAGCAGGGAGTGGATTACTTCACCATTCATGCAGGGGTGCTGCGGCGCTATATTCCGCTGACTGCCCGGAGAATGACTGGCATCGTATCCCGGGGCGGATCGATTATGGCCGCCTGGTGCCTGGCTCATCAGCAGGAGAACTTCCTGTACACACACTTCGAAGATATATGTGAGATTATGAAGACGTATGATGTGGCCTTCTCACTTGGGGATGGCCTGCGTCCCGGCTCAATCGCCGACGCCAATGACGAAGCTCAGTTCGCCGAGCTGGAGACGCTGGGAGAACTGACCCTACTAGCCTGGAAGCACGATGTTCAGGTCATGGTTGAAGGTCCGGGGCATGTGCCGCTGCACAAGATTAAGGAGAATATGGACAAGCAGCTTGAGATTTGCCGGGAAGCTCCTTTCTATACGCTTGGGCCGCTGACTACGGATATTGCACCCGGCTATGATCACATCACTTCGGCCATCGGAGCCGCGATGATCGGGGGGCTCGGCACGGCGATGCTGTGTTACGTTACCCCTAAGGAGCATTTAGGCCTGCCTGACAAGAATGATGTGCGCGAAGGCGTCATTACCTACAAAATTGCTGCACATGCTGCAGACCTTGCCAAGGGACATCCGGGAGCGCAGGACCGTGACGATGCGCTGTCCAAGGCGCGGTTCGAGTTCCGCTGGCGCGACCAGTTCCATCTTTCCCTCGACCCGGAAAGAGCGCTCGCGTATCATGACGAGACCCTGCCGGCGGAGGGGGCGAAGCAGGCGCATTTCTGTTCGATGTGTGGTCCTAAGTTCTGCAGCATGCGGATTTCGCATGATATCCGTAATTCCCATAGATGGAGCAAATCACTCTAACTTAGCTGCTAATACAGCGGAATCGTAACATTCTCAGGCTATCTCCCAAGCTGAAAGGCTTGCGGGGATAGTCTTTTTATAGTTAGTGATTACAATCACAATTCACCTCTGTACCCTATGCTAAGCTATTGCCTGAGAAGAATTCTCATTAGTGAGGTGTGCAAAAGGATGAGCAAAGCGTTGAAGCTGGATGAATCGGTCTTTGAGCTGGTAACCAGGCACCCGGAAATTGTTGAGATCATGGTGGAGCTGGGTTTTCGTGATATTGCGAAGCCTGGAATGCTGCAGACTGCAGGACGATTCATGACCCTGTCCAAAGGAATGAAATTAAAGAAAATAGAGCTAGAAACCGTTCGGCTGGCCTTTCAGCAGCATGGTTTCGAGATTATAGAATAGAAGGAGAGATTACGATGAGCGAACTGATTAATAACCGCGAGGTCGATATTCCGGAACAGACACGCCGCCAGGCTATGCTGAGAGAGATCATCAAGGAGCTGCATGCGGGCAAAAGCGTGGAGGAGGTTAAGGCACGATTTGAAGAGGCGGTAGGCGATGTTACGGTGGAGGAAATCTCCGCCATGGAGCACTCCCTAATGACCGAGGAAGGCATTCCGGTAGAGGAAGTACAGCGCCTCTGCTCCGTGCATACGGCGATTTTCAAAGGCTCGATTGAACAAATTCACCGTTCTTCTAAGCCCGAGGAGCAGCCCGGTCATCCCGTGCATACGTTCAAGCTGGAGAACCGCGAGATCGAGCGTCTGGTCAACTTCCGGCTGGAGCTGCATGCGGATAAGTTCAAGAAGAACGCCAGCGATGAGATTATTTTCAAACTGCTGGAGGACCTGAGTCTGCTGCTGGATCTCGACAAGCACTACAGCCGCAAGGAGAATCTCCTGTTCCCTTACCTGGAGAAGTACGGTATATACGGTCCTACGAAGGTAATGTGGGGAGTCGATGACGGAATCCGCAATATGATCAAGGAAGCCAAGAAGGCGCTTAGCGCCTATAACGGGGATAGCGGGCAAATTACAGCCGCACTTGAAGAGATTATTAAGGAAGTCAATGAAATGATCTTCAAGGAAGAGAATATTCTGCTACCGATGGCGCTGGATAAGCTGACTGAGGATGAGTGGGTCAAAATCGCCCGCGAAAGCGATGAAATCGGCTTCTGCCTGACTGCGCCGGATCAGGAATGGGTACCGGAACGTGCGGCGGAGCCTGAGGGCGCTGATGTTCCGGCGGAAGAAGGGGAAGGTCTGTCCCCCCAGGGCTTCATCCGGTTCGAGACCGGGCTGTTGTCGCTCCACCAGCTTGAGACGCTGATGAATCATCTGCCGGTGGATCTCACCTTTATCGATGAGAACGATGTCGTCCGCTACTTCTCGCATGGCAAGGAACGGATCTTCGCCCGGACGAAGGCTGTCATCGGCCGCACCGTGCAGAACTGCCATCCGCCGCAAAGCGTGCATGTTGTTGAGAAGCTGCTGGCGGATTTCAAGGCCGGAGTGAAGGATGCTGAGGATTTCTGGATTAACATCAAGGATAAATTCATCTATATCCGTTATTTCGCCGTGCGGGATGCAGACGGCCGTTATATGGGGACGCTGGAATTCACCCAGAATATCGCACCGATCCGTGCCCTTGAGGGCCAGAAGCGGATTTTGTCGGAATAGCAGTAATACGTCCGGTGCCTTACAATAGAAGAGAATGAACGGACTTTCTTGCCTGCCTGGTGAGAAAGTCTTTTTGTTAAAAAATAAGAATTTATATGTTTTGGGGTTATGTTATGCGGGTTGCCGCCGGGCTGAAGCTGCCAGTGAGCGTTCCGGCCAGCTTCCTCAAGCCCATTGCCCCGGGTGTATCGCCTTTCCTTGACCGCAGGGGAGGCTTCTATTATAGTGGGTACGTAGGATTAACTATTTTAGCATAGAAAAAGGTGGCTTGTAACATGTCTGAACATATCTACGTTGGCGTGGATTTAGGTGGTACCACGATTAAGGTTGGAATCTGTAATGCCGAGGGAAGCCTGCTGCACACTTACGAAGGTCCGACAGGGACTGCGGATGGCGTCGATGCTGTCATCGATAATATCGAGAAGTATGTACGCCAGATTGTGGAGGACTCTCCGTACTCCTGGGACCAGTTGGCTGGTGTGGGTGCGGGACTGGCCGGATTTACGAATATTCGTGAAGGTATCATCATCCTTGCGCCCAACATAGGATTTAGAGATGTGCCGATCCGCTCCATTCTGGAGGGTCGTCTGAACAAGCCAGTCAAAATAGACAATGATGCTAACGTGGCTGCACTGGGCGAAGCCTGGAGCGGTGCAGGGCGCGGCATAGAGAATTGTGTCTGCTATACGCTCGGTACGGGTGTCGGCGGCGGTATTATTATTAATGGTAAGGTGTATCAGGGCTTTGCCGGTCTTGCCGGCGAGCTGGGACATATCTCTGTGGTGCCCGATCTGGAAGCGATCCAGTGCGGCTGCGGGAACATGGGCTGTTTGGAAACCGTTTCCTCAGCGACAGGCATTATCCGCATGGCGAATGATGCTGTAGCACGCGGGGACCGGACCTCCTTGTCCACCGTTGAAAAAATCGCTGCGAAGGAAGTATTCGATGCCGCTAAGGCAGGCGATGAGGCTGCGCTGCGTATTGTGAACCGGGCGGCCTTCTACCTGGGCAAATCGATGGCTTCCGTTGCAGCGGTTCTGAACCCAGAAGTATTCATCGTCGGTGGCGGAGTCTCCAAGGCAGGCGATATTCTGTTCGATGAAGTCCGCCGGGTGTTCGCTAAGCTGGCGCCTGCCCCTCTGCAGACCGGTGTTACGATTGTACCTGCAGCACTTGGCAATGACGCCGGTATTATTGGTGCGGCAGGGCTGCTGCTGCGTTCTTAAAAGACTGGAATTATTCATATACTAATTATAGGGAGGGATGCTGTAATGACTGACCTCGAGCAAACCCTGCCCGCCCATGCCACCCTGATTATCATTACAGGCATGTCGGGTGCGGGCAAGACGATTGCCGTGCAGAGCCTGGAGGATCTGGGGTTCTTCTGCGTGGACAATCTACCGCCTGTGCTAATCCCGAAATTCGCTGAGCTGATTGAGCAGTCCAAAGGTAAAATCGCCAAGGTCGCGCTGGTCATCGACCTCAGGGGGCGGGAATTCTTCACCGCCTTGTCGGAGTCTTTGGCCTATATCAAGGACGAGTCAACGATCGGGTGTGAGATCCTTTTCCTGGATGCCACAGATTCAGTGCTTGTACAGCGTTACAAGGAGAGCCGGAGGCATCATCCGCTTGCTCCCAAGGGCATGCCGCTGGACGGCATCCGCATGGAGCGCCAGATGCTGGAGGAACTGAAGAATTCAGCTACTCTGTGTCTGGATACCAGCAGCATGAAGCCGGTGCAGCTCAAAGAAAAAATAGTGTCACGCTTCTCCCACCTCGGGAAAAGCACCCTCTCGGTTAACATTACTTCGTTTGGATTCAAGTATGGAATTCCGATTGATGCTGACCTGGTGTTCGACGTCCGCTTCCTGCCTAATCCACATTATGTGGATCAGCTGCGGCCTAAGACAGGCCAAGACAACGAGGTGTACGACTATGTAATGAAATGGCCTGAAACGCAAGAATTTCTGACCAAGCTGCTAGATATGCTTCAATTCCTTATTCCGCAATACCGCAAGGAAGGCAAATCCCAGATTATTATCGGCATCGGCTGTACAGGCGGCAAACACCGCTCGGTAGCCATCGCCGAATACCTGGGCAAAATGCTGGGAGTTAGCGAGACGGAAGCGGTAGCAGTCAGCCATCGGGACTCCGAACGCGACCGGCATTGATGAGAGAAGGGATGATTAGTGGCTGAAGAACAAGGACAGCGTCCGAAGATCGTCGTGATGGGCGGCGGGACCGGACTCTCCGTGATGCTCCGGGGGCTGAAAGAGAAGCCGCTGGATATCACGGCGATCGTAACTGTCGCAGATGACGGGGGAAGCTCCGGGATTCTGCGCAGTGAGCTGCAGATGCCGCCGCCCGGGGATATCCGCAACGTACTTACAGCTATGGCTGACGTTGAGCCTCTGATGGCGCAGATTATGAAGTACCGCTTCAGCAGCGGAGAAGGCTTAGCCGGACATAGCCTGGGCAATTTGATTCTGGCTGCACTGACCGACATCTCCGGGGATTTCGTTACAGCAGTCCGGGAGCTGAGCCGGCTGTTCGCCGTTCGCGGCCGGGTGCTGCCTGCGGCCGGAGAGGCGGTAATCCTGCATGCCGAGATGGCGGATGGGACGCTGATTACCGGCGAATCCAAAATTCCGGAGGCAGGCGGCGTCATTAAGCGCGTGTTCCTGGAGCCTGTGGATGTAGAGCCGCTGCCGGAGGCGCTGGAGGCTATCCGCAACGCAGATGCTATTCTGCTTGGTCCGGGCAGTCTGTACACCAGCATTCTGCCGAATCTGCTGGTGCCGAAGCTGGCAGAGGCCGTAGTGGCTTCAGAGGCGATTAAGATTTTTGTATGCAATGTGATGACCCAGCCGGGCGAAACGGATAATTATACAGTTAATGACCATCTTCAGGCCGTATATGACCACATCGGGCTGCATCTGTTCGATTATGTAATCGTGAATGACGGGGAGATCCCGGAGCAGGTTCAGCTTAAATACGCCGAGAAGGGCGCCCGCCCGGTGCAGCTTGACCGTGAGGCTGTGGATGGCAACGGGTATAAGGTGATTGCCGACAAGCTGGTATTATTCAAAACCTATTTGCGGCATGATACAGATAAGCTCAGTCACCATATTTTCCAGCTGGTGAAGGATTGGATTGACAGAAAGAGTTAAATGAAAGAGGTGAGCCCCTTGTCTTTTGCGGCCCTTACCAAAAAAGAGCTGACGATGGTCGAGAGCCCGCCCTGCTGCGAGAAAGCGGAAATGTCAGCGCTGATCCGAATGAACGGTTCGGTGCAGCTTTCAAGCAAAAAGGTGGTTCTCGACATTTCGACGGAGAACGCCGCGATTGCAAGGCGGGTATATTCTTTGCTTAAGAAATATTACCAGGTCCATATCGAGCTGCTCGTGCGTAAAAAAATGCGTTTGAAGAAGAATAACGTCTATATTGTAAGAATTCCGAACCAGGTCCAGGAGATCCTTAAGGATCTGCGGATTGTCTCTGAAGGTTTTATTTTCACGGATGGGATTGATGAGGAGATTGTCGGCAAGAATTGCTGCAAGCGTGCCTATCTGCGCGGAGCCTTCATGGCAGGCGGTTCAGTCAATAACCCGGAGGGCTCTTCGTACCACTTGGAAATCGCTTCCATGTATGAGGAGCACTGCAAGGCGCTCGTTGAGCTGGCTGGTGAATTTCACCTGAATGCCCGCTGTATAGAACGCAAAAAAGGCTTCATCCTATACATCAAGGAAGGCGAGAAGATCATCGAGTTCCTCAGTCTGATCGGCGCTCATCAGGCGCTGTTCAAATTCGAGGATGTGCGGATCATGCGCGATATGCGCAACTCGGTCAACCGGATTGTGAACTGCGAAACGGCCAATCTGAATAAGACGATCAGTGCGGCGGTACGCCAGATTGAGAACATCAAGCTGCTGCAGCGCGAGGTGGGTCTGGAAAGTTTGCCGGATAAGCTGCGGGAGGTTGCCGAGATCAGATTGGCTCACCCGGATATTAACCTCAAGGAAGTCGGGGATATGCTGGGCGGGACGGTCAGTAAATCGGGTGTTAACCACCGTTTGCGCAAAATTGATGAGCTGGCGGACAAGGTCCGCGGCGGCTGATTATTTTTTTTCTAGTGCGGTATGCGTTATAATGATATAATATTATAAAATTAATGTGAAATTTTTGGGCAGATCTCAAATAGGGGGTAAGCGTTTCATGACAAAGCACCCGGTAGTTGTTCGGTTGAAGACGGGGCTCCATGCTCGGCCGGCAGCATTGTTTGTGCAAGAAGCTAATAAGTTTTCGTCGGAGATTTTCGTGGAAAAAGACGATAAAAAAGTGAACGCCAAGAGTATCATGGGCATTATGAGCCTTGCGATCAGTTCCGGTACGGAGATTCATATCAGCGCAGATGGTGCAGACGCGGAACAGGCTGTAACCGCTTTGACCAGTCTGGTAAGCAAGGAAGAGCTTGAGAATCAATAAATGCTACATGGTCTTACTAAAAGCCCCTTAGGGGCTTTTTTTCATATCAGCTATACTGGATAAGGCGGGGGATAGGAATGCAGATTCAAGGCAATGAAGTATCATTAGTGGAACCTGCTGAGACGTTTAGAGAGCCGTATTTAGCCTTTTATGAGGAGTGGAAGGCCAGCGGTGAGCCATTTGTCCCCTGGGTAACAGAGATGGACCCGGCTGACTTTGGCGGTATGATTCAGGCTCTTCGCGGGTATGCCCATGGTGCAGAAATCCCGGACGGGTGGGTGAGAAGTTCAACCTTCTGGCTGGTGACTACGGACAAGCGGGTAGTGGGAGCTGTGAACATCAGGCATCGGCTGACGGAGAGGCTGCTCCATTCTGGCGGGCATATCGGTTATGGCATCGTCCCCTCTGCACGCAGACAGGGCTATGCAAGTGAGCTTCTGAAACAGGCTCTCCTGAAGGCAGGTGAACTGGGTATTGAGCAGGCACTCGTGGTCTGTGACGCCGTCAACACCGCATCGGAACGGACAATCCGCAGGAATGGCGGTATCGAGGATAGCGAATATATAGAGGAGGACGGAAATGTCATCCGCCGCTTCTGGATCGGGACGGGGAGCAAATAAAAAAATATCGTACATTGCTCATGCAACTTTTACCATGCTGTCCCGTCTAGAGGGTACTAACACTTAAACGAATCGAAAGGGGATGGCAAGCATGAGAAAATGGGGTAAATCGATTGGAGCAGTATTGCTGGCAGGGAGCTTGATGATTGGAGGAATGGGGTTGAGCGGAGTGCTAAAGGGTCCTGAAAAGGCTTACGCTGATGAGGTGCAGAAGAATATTGTGAACGTGGTGGGCAAAGGCGAGCTGTCGATCAAACCGGATATCGCGTATCTCTCCATCGGGGTAACGACAACTGCCGAAACCGCGCAGGAAGCACAGAAGGGCACAGCCGCGAAGGTCTCCAAGCTGACCGCCTTGTTCAAGACCACTTGGGGCATTGCGGACAAGGACATTCAGAGCACCCAGTTCTACGTACAGCCTAACTACACTTACAGCGAGAAAGACGGCCAGAAGGTAAAAGGCTATAACGCCCAGCATACCCTGGAGGTCGCTTACCGGGATCTGACAAAGGTTGGACAATTGCTGGACGCTGCCTCGGCGGCTGGAGCGAACAACATCGGCAATGTGCGGTTTGCCATTGAAGATCCATCGGCTTTTGAAGCACAGGTAATCGAGAAGGCTATGCAGAATGCAGATGTCAAAGCAGCGGCTATTGCCAAAGCAGCCAAACGCGGACTGGGCCAGGTAGTCACAGTCGTTCAGAGTGATGACGGGAATAACCCGGTGGTCTACGCTGAAGCAGCGCAAAAGATGGCAATGGATTCTGCTGCCGGAAGCTCCGTTGAACCCGGGCAGGTCAAGGTCACTACCCAATTGAATGTAACATATGAACTGAAATAAACGTTTCGCAAGAGGCGCTTGCTCTGCTGTTATAGCGGGGCAGGCGCTTTTATATAATTATATGAATGTATATATATGCACATATGCGCTATCGAAAGCTCTCAATTTGTTTAAATTGAGGTAACAGGATCTTTAGATAATCATGGCAAACCTTAAGAAACTGTAAAGCGGATTGTAACAATCCCCGCGTATTCTTTAACTATAATAGGAACAGTGATACTGAGGAACACACATCATGACTAATCATACCACTAGGTGGAAGGGGAAATAACAATGAGTACGAACTCTAAGAAATACATCCGCAGATGGGGTGCAGGAATGCTCGCAGCAGGAATTCTGCTGGGCGGAACAGGAATCCTCAATGCAGATATTACGGAGGCCGCTCCGGCAACCGTTCAGGCCAAAGCCAAATCCTCCTCTGTAGTGCTCAAGGTAAACGGTAAAAGCACAGCCCTAACGGGCCTGCTCCAGGAAGGAAAGGTATGGGTGCCGGTAACCTTCCTGCGCGATGCGCTGGGGATGCCACTCTCTTATGATAAAGCAGGGAAGACCTACGCGATCGGTACCGGTGCTGCGCAAACGAAGCTGGTACTTTCAGAATATGGAATCGCTATTAAGGTGAACAATTATTACATCAATGAATATGACGTCAAACAACAGAACAACCGGCTGTACGTCCCGTCTCAGCTCATTAACGATTACCTGGGCTATAAGGTGGACTGGAACGCGGCAGCAGGACAGCTGAATCTGACGAAAAGAACGCAGAATGCGATAACTATCAAGACTGTGAGCTATGTGAAGGATCATAAGGATGCGCCTGTCCGGCTGGATTATCCGCAGGTCAGCGGTCTGGCAAGTGCAGAGGCTGAGAAGGCAATCAATGATACGATTAAGCAGACCGTTCTGAAATTCGCAGCCGAATCTGAGGATGTAATTTCCAAGCGCCAGAAGGATGAACAGCCTTATGAATTTGAAGGCGGCTATGTAGTCACCTACAATCAGGATGGCGTACTTAGTCTGGTGACTAATCAGTACGAATATACCGGCGGTGCTCACGGGATGACGTACCGCAATGCCTTCACCTTCTCGCTCAAAGACGGCAAACGCCTGCTGCTGGGCGACCTGTTCGGGGCCAACCCCAATTACAAGAAGCAGCTTAACAGCAAGTTGACTACTGAGCTCAAGGCTCATGGAGGCTATCTGGGCGGGTTCACCGGCCTGAATACCGAGAAGTATTTCTATTTAAAAGATGGAAAAGCGGTGCTCTTCTTCCAGTTGTATGAATATACCGTCTATGCTGCAGGCTTCCCGGAATTCGACTTCAGCTTCAAGGAACTTCTGCCTGACGGTAGCAGTCCGTTCACAGCGCTGAAATAATAGATCTTCATAAGAATGCTCTTGTGTTTCCTCCGGGAGACGCAGGGGCATTCTCCATGTGCAGTGCCTAATCAGCCTGCCCTGCCGTTACCACTTTACCCGGATAGTCATAAGCTATAGAAGGCAAGCAGCTTATAACGGGGAGGTAAGGTTATGGTCTATGCGTATACGGCTATCGGAGATTCACTCACAACTGGCTTCGGGGCGCTGCCCGGGAACGGGTTTGTCCCCATCTATCGTCGGATGGCAGAAGGGAGGCTGGGCACGCCAGTGGCGCCGGCGAATCTTGGCGTCAACGGTCTGACCACCGGGGGGCTGAAGCAACGGCTGAGGACCTCTAATGTCTACCGGGCAGCAGTGAAGGATGCGCAGATCATTACGATGTCCATTGGCGGCAATGACTTGATTAAGGCAGCCCGGGCAGCGGGGCCCAGGCCCGGTGAATTCCAGGGCTTGCTTCAGCAGGCGCTCCGGGATTGCAAGCACAATTACAGCGACATCATGGGCACCCTTACACAGCTCAAGGCTGGTACGCGTAGCCCCTATATCATCCGATTGGTAGGCCTCTATAACCCATATCCCCAGGTGGATGAAGCAACAGAGTGGGTGCGGGAGTTCAACCGCTATGCCGCAGGCTATAGCAGTAATAATGTAGGTTTTGCTTCGATATATCATGAATTTGCCGGTAATGAGCGGGGGCTGCTGTTCCTGGACCATATCCACCCGAACGGCAGAGGCTACCGCGTAATCGCAGGCAAGCTGGATGCCCTGGGGTACGGGGGCTTAAGGTAGGCATGAAGAAAGAGGCTGTAACATGACCGGACCGGTCTGTTACAGCCTCTTGGTGTATTCATTGGGATAGATTACTTATACGCCTGTCGGCAAAGTCTTCTCAATTACCTTGTCCACGATACCATATTCGGCAGCGTCTGCAGCACTCATGAAGTAATCGCGGTCGGTATCCTTCTCGATCTTCTCCAGCGGCTGGCCTGTACGCTCGGACAGGATGCGGTTCAGCTTCTCACGCAGCTTGATGATGCGGCGGGCGCGGATCTCGATATCCGAAGCCTGGCCCTGGGCACCGCCTAGCGGCTGGTGAATCATGATCTCGCTGTTCGGCAGGGCGAAACGCTTGCCCTTGGCACCGGCGTTCAGCAGGAATGCTCCCATAGAAGCGGCCATACCTACACAGATGGTAGATACATCCGGCTTAATGTATTGCATTGTATCAAAGATTGCCATACCCGCTGTGATGGAACCGCCTGGGCTGTTCACATACAGGTGAATATCCTTATCCGGGTCCTCGGCAGCCAGGAAGAGCATTTGTGCGATGATGGAATTGGCTACCACGTCATTAACCTCCGTTCCAAGGAAAATGATGCGGTCCTTCAGCAGGCGGGAATAGATGTCATAAGCGCGCTCACCGCGGTTGCTCTGTTCTACTACCATAGGAATATAACTCACGTGGAAAACCTCCTTGAAATTGGTGCTTCGAATGTGTTCATTGTTTACTGTTACCGTAATAACCACATGATAAACAAATTCAAACAAAAAGTCAAAGAAAGTCAAACTTACTTTCAAAAAAAAGAGCCCTCAAGCGGCTCATTGGTTAAAAATAATATATCCGGCACTAAATTATGTACAAGCTTGAAAATAATGGCGCGCCCGCCAAGAATCGAACTTGGATCTCAGGCTTCGGAGGCCTACGTCATATCCATTGGACCACGGGCGCAACAGAAATTATTATAATACACATCTCGGATAAAAGCAATGTGTATTAAGCATGCTGCTTAAAAATAGTTTTGTCCGTTTTCATTAAGAGAGCCGGAGATACGCCTCCTGCCTGCTGTGCGCCGGACAAGCCCATGTATAAGATGAAAGCGGGCTGAGAATTATAGTCTCGGAACACTTGCACTCGGCGTCAGTTTTGGGTAGAATATGGGTGGGACTTAAAAAGTTAACCCGGGACATTTTGAGACCACGAACAAGGGATAAGAGAAAGACGAAGTTGCAGGAGTGAAAGCATGCGTAATTTATTGGAAATCCAAAAGCAGCTTCTGCCTGATCTCATGGAAACCCTTAAGAGACGGTATACGATTCTACATCAGATCATGCTGTCAGATATTATTGGGCGCAGGACGTTAGCCGCATCGCTTGATATGACTGAGCGGGTGCTGCGCGCCGAGACGGATCTTCTGAAATCGCAGGGGCTCATTGAGATCGAGAGCGTCGGTATGCGCATTAGCGATGCCGGTCGCGGACTGCTTGACCTGCTGGAGCCGATCGCCAAGAGCCTATTCGGCCTGGATGATCTGGAAGAGAAAATTCGTACTACGTACGGTCTCACCAAAGTCATTGTGGTGCCTGGCGATTGTGAGACATCGCCCTTCACCAAGCGTGAACTGGGGCGCGCAGGCTCCAAGGCACTGCTCAGCGTACTGCGCAGTGACGACACGATTGCCGTCACAGGCGGATCAACCCTGGCCGAGATGGCCGATCAGCTGACCCCGCCGCTATCCCTTTCCTATAAGAACGCCTGGGTTGTTCCGGCGCGCGGAGGACTGGGAGAGAGCATGGAGATACAGGCCAACACCATAGCTTCAACCATGGCCAAACGGATTGGCGCCAATTACCGTCTGCTGCATGTGCCCGATCTGCTTAGCGGAGACGCCTATCAGTCGCTTGCGCAGGACTCTAATATTGGAGAGATTGTACAAATTATCCGCAGATCGCGTATTATTGTACATGGAATAGGTGATGCCATTGAAATGACCCACCGCCGCAAGCTGGACTCCGGGACAATCTCAGAGATTCAGGGCGAGGGTGCTGTAGCCGAGTCCTTCGGATACTATTTCAATGAGGACGGCGAAGTGGTTCACACTATGCTGACCATGGGGCTGCGCCTGGAAGACATTATCCGAACCGAAGTCGTTATCGGCATTGCCGGAGGCAAACGCAAGGCGAAGGCTATTCATGCGATGCTGCGGTTCGGGCAAGAGGATATTCTCGTCATCGACGAGGCGGCGGCTGTCGAAATTGGCAAGGAAATCGACACACAGCTACAAAAGGTCCTATAGATTCCATTAAATGGGGCGCGCGCAAAGGGTTTATGCATTATACTTAACATTGTTGTCTTGACGAGCCTCACGGCCTGTCTTGAATAAATAAAACGAACTCTAGGAGGAACTATTCAATGAGTGTAAAAGTTGGTATTAACGGTTTTGGACGTATTGGACGCCTTGCATTCCGCCGTATTCAAAATGTAGAAGGTATCGAAGTGGTAGCAATCAATGACTTGACTGACGCTAAGATGCTTGCTCATTTGCTTAAATATGATACAACTCAAGGTAAATTCCAAGGCGATGTTGAAGTGCATGACGGCTTCTTCAAAGTTAACGGTAAAGATGTTAAGGTTCTGGCGAACCGCAACCCTGAAGAACTTCCTTGGGGAGAGCTTGGCGTTGATATCGTTCTGGAATGTACTGGTTTCTTCACAACTAAAGAAGCCGCTGAGAAGCACCTGAAAGGCGGAGCTAAGAAAGTAGTTATTTCCGCTCCTGCTACAGGCGACATGAAAACTGTTGTGTACAACGTTAACGATGACATCCTTGACGGTTCCGAAACAGTAATCTCCGGTGCATCTTGCACAACGAACTGCCTGGCTCCTATGGCCAAAGTCCTGAACGACAAGTTCGGTATCATCGAAGGTCTGATGACTACTATCCACGCTTACACAGGTGACCAGAATACTCTTGATGCTCCACACGCAAAAGGCGACTTCAGACGCGCCCGCGCTGCTGCTGAGAACATCATCCCTAACACTACCGGTGCTGCTAAAGCCATCGGCCTGGTTATTCCAGAACTGAAGGGCAAACTTGACGGTGCAGCACAACGTGTGCCTGTAGCTACAGGTTCCCTGACTGAGCTGGTTACTGTTCTGGACAAGAGCGTAACCGTTGAAGAAATCAATGCAGCCATGAAAGAAGCTTCTGACCCAGAAACTTATGGCTACACTGAAGATGAAATCGTATCTTCCGACATCAAGGGTATGACTTTCGGTTCCCTGTTCGATGCAACTCAGACTAAAGTACTGACTGTTGGCGACAAACAGCTGGTTAAAACTGTTGCTTGGTATGACAATGAAATGTCCTATACTGCACAGCTGGTTCGTACTTTGGAGAAATTCGCTAAGCTTGCTAAATAAGACCGATTTCATATAAGCAGTACAATAGAGCGGAAACAAGGAAAGTCTGTTTCCGCTCTTTCTAAAAATATAAGACTTTATAGGCTGGTCGCTATAAAGTATCCTTCTATTTCTCGCTGAAACGGTACCGTCCTAAAGAGGACGGTAAAGGTCGTTTCAACTTGATGAACTGGATTCGTGTGAAATGGCTTTGTGAAGGAACCAATTTTGGGTGTGGAGGAAATGTTAATCATGAACAAAAAAAGTGTCCGTGATGTAGAAGTAAAAGGCAAACGCGTATTCGTGCGTGTAGATTTCAATGTGCCAGTGGAAGACGGCAAGATCACTGATGATACCCGTATCCGCGAAACCCTTCCAACAATTAAATACCTGATTGAGAACGGTGCAAAGGTCATTCTGGCCAGCCATATGGGCCGTCCTAAAGGCGAATTCGTCGATTCCATGCGGTTGACTTCCGCTGCAGTCCGTTTGTCTGAATTGCTCGGCAAACCGGTAGCCAAGGCTGATGAGGCCATCGGCGAAGCGGTAAAAGCGAAAATTGCTGAACTGAACGATGGCGATGTGCTTGTGCTTGAGAATGTCCGTTTCTACAAAGGCGAAGAGAAGAATGATCCTGAACTGGCTAAGCAGTTCGCTGAACTGGCTGACCTGTTCGTCAATGACGCATTCGGCGCAGCTCACCGTGCCCATGCTTCGACAGAAGGAATCGCTCACTTCCTGCCTGCAGTATCCGGTCTTCTGATGGAGAAGGAATTGTCCGTCCTCGGCAAGGCTCTTTCTAACCCGGAACGTCCTTTCACTGCCATCATCGGCGGTTCCAAGGTTAAAGACAAGATTGACGTTATCGACAACCTGCTGAATCTGGCTGACAATGTACTGATTGGCGGCGGCCTCTCTTACACGTTCACCAAGGCTCAAGGTTTCGAAATCGGTAAATCCCTGGTAGACAACGACAAGATTGATGCAGCACTTGGATTCATTGAGAAGGCCAAGAAGCTGGGCAAGAACTTCGTGCTTCCGGTTGACGTTGTAGTCGCTGACAAGTTCGGTGCAGATGCCAACACCAAGATTGTAGATGTAACCGAGATTCCTGCAGACTGGGAAGGTCTGGACATCGGTCCTAAGACTCGTGAAATCTATGCCGATATTATCAAAAACTCCAAGCTGGTTGTATGGAATGGACCTATGGGCGTATTTGAAATCGATAAATTTGCTGAAGGTACTATTGCCGTAGCTCAGGCTTGTGCAACTACTGAAGGCTACACAGTTATCGGCGGCGGAGATTCCGCAGCAGCTGCTGAGAAATTCCACCTCGCAGACCAGATGGATCACATCTCCACTGGCGGCGGCGCATCGCTCGAGTTCATGGAAGGCAAGGCTCTTCCAGGTGTAGAAGCACTGAACGACAAGTAATACCGAAGAGGGAGGCAATACATCACTATGAGTAGAACACCTATTATTGCAGGCAACTGGAAAATGTTCAAAACCGTTCCGGAAGCTGAAGGCTTCATCGCTGAAATTAAAGGCCAGGCAGAAGTGGCAGGTGTAGAGACTGTTATCTGCGCGCCATTCACTAACCTGCCAGCACTGGTTGCAGCGGTACAAGGCACCACCATCAAGATTGGTGCACAGAACCTGCACTTTGAAGATAACGGCGCTTATACAGGTGAGATCAGCGGCGTAATGCTGAAGGATCTTGGTGTAGAGTATGTTATTATCGGTCACTCCGAACGCCGTGCTTATTTCGGTGAGACGGACGAAATCGTCAACAAAAAAATGCATGCGGCATTCCGTCACGGCATTACTCCAATTGTCTGCGTAGGCGAAAAGCTTGAAGAGCGTGAAGCTGATCAGACTAAGGACGTATGTAAGGTTCAGACTGAAGCGGCATTTGCCGGTCTTAGCGCAGAGCAGGCAGCAAGCGTAGTTATCGCTTACGAGCCAATCTGGGCGATTGGTACAGGTAAATCCTCCACTTCCCAGGACGCCAATGAAGTTATTGCTTATATCCGTACCCTTGTTAAAGGTCTGTACGATGAAGCAACCGCTGAAGCAGTACGTATCCAATACGGCGGCAGCGTGAAGCCTGAGAATGTAACGGAGTACATGAGTCAAAGCGACATCGACGGCGCTCTTGTCGGCGGTGCCAGCCTGCAGCCTGCTTCCTTCGTTTCACTCGTTGAGGGGGCGAAGTAAGAATGTCAGCTCCAAGACCTGTAGCACTGATTATCATGGACGGCTTCGGACTGCGGAACACGGATGAAGGCAACGCTGTTGCCCAAGCCAACAAGCCGAACTACGACCGTTACCTGAAGCAATATCCGAATACTACGCTTACCGCTTGCGGCGAAGCTGTAGGTCTGCCGGAAGGCCAAATGGGTAACTCTGAAGTAGGACACCTTAACATTGGTGCCGGCCGGATTGTATACCAGGACCTGACCCGTATCGACAAGTCGATACGCGACGGAGAATTCTTTGAGAACGAAACGCTGGTGGCTGCTGTAAGAAGCGCTAAATCAACCGGCAAAAAGCTTCACCTCTATGCCCTGGTATCCGATGGCGGCGTACACAGCCACATCAATCACCTGTTCGCCATGCTCGATCTGGCCAAAAAAGAAGATCTGCATGAAGTCTATATTCATGCCTTCATGGATGGCCGTGACGTACCTCCCGACAGTGGACAGAAGTTCATTCAGGATCTGGTCGCCAAGATTGAAGAGGTTGGCGTAGGAACGATTGCTACGGTATCCGGACGCTATTTCGCGATGGACCGTGACAAACGCTGGGACCGTGTAGAGAAGGCTTACCGTGCAATGGTATATGGCGAAGGCCCTAAATATACCGATGCCCTTCAGGCCATCACTGCATCCTACCAGAATTCTGTGTTCGATGAATTCGTGGAGCCAAGTGTAGTTGTGGACAGCCAGAACAACCCGGTAGCGACAGTGGAGAGCGGCGATTCTGTCATTTTCCTTAACTTCCGTCCTGACCGTGCGATCCAGCTGTCACAAGTGTTCACAAACTCGGATTTCCGCGGCTTCGACCGTGGTCCTAAGTTCCCGCAAGGCCTGCACTTCGTATGCCTGACTACCTTCAGTGAGACCGTTCAAGGCTTCGTGGCGTACTCCCCGAAGAACCTGGACAACACGCTCGGTGAAGTGCTGGTTCAGCAGAACAAGAAGCAGCTGCGTATTGCGGAGACAGAGAAGTATCCGCATGTGACCTTCTTCTTCAGCGGCGGACGCGACGAGGAGCTTCCTGGTGAGACCCGCATCCTGATCAACTCGCCCAAAGTGGCAACCTATGATCTGCAGCCTGAGATGAGCGCATACGAAGTGGCGGCGGCCTGCGTAGCGGAGATCGAAGCGGATAGACAAGATGCCATTATCCTGAACTTTGCTAACCCTGATATGGTAGGACACTCCGGCATGCTGGAGCCTACGATTAAGGCAGTTGAAGTTACGGACGAGTGCGTAGGCAAAGTTGTGGATGCTGTGGTTGCCAAGGGCGGCGTTGCTATTATCATTGCCGACCACGGGAATGCGGATATGGTATTCGATGAGAACGGACGTCCGTTCACAGCCCATACCACCAACCCGGTTCCATTCATCGTTACCACTGAAGATGTAGTTCTGCGTGAAGCTGGTATTCTCGCAGATGTGGCACCGACGATCCTGGATCTGATGGGACTTCCGCAGCCTGCGGAAATGACCGGACAATCCATGATTGCCAGCCGCAAATAAGCAAGACATCTGTTTTTGTAAACCCAAAACCATTGTATAAAAGGAGATTAAACTTACATGACTATTATTTCTGATGTGTATGCACGCGAAGTCCTTGACTCCCGTGGTAACCCTACTGTAGAGGTTGACGTATATCTGGAGTCCGGTGCAAAAGGCCGCGCTATCGTTCCTTCCGGCGCTTCCACTGGTGCTCATGAAGCTGTAGAGCTTCGTGACGGCGACAAATCCCGTTACATGGGTAAAGGCGTTCTGAAAGCTGTTGAGAACGTAAACGAAATTATCGCTCCAGAAGTAATCGGGATGGACGCTCTTGACCAAGTGGGCATCGACAAGCTGATGATCACTTTGGACGGAACTCACAACAAAGGTAAGCTGGGCGCTAACGCAATCCTGGCTGTATCCATGGCCGTAGCACGCGCTGCTGCAACTGCTCTGGACATTCCTTTGTATGTATACCTGGGCGGATTCAACGCCAAGACTCTTCCAGTACCAATGATGAACATCATCAACGGTGGTGAGCATGCCGATAACAACATCGACGTTCAAGAGTTCATGGTTCTTCCAGTAGGGGCTTCAAGCTTCAAGGAAGCTCTGCGTACAGGTGCGGAAATCTTCCACAACCTGAAATCCGTACTGCAATCCAAAGGCCTGAACACAGCTGTTGGCGACGAAGGCGGTTTCGCACCGAACCTGGGTTCCAATGAAGAAGCGATCACTACAATCATCGAAGCTATCGAAAAAGCCGGTTACAAGCCAGGCGTTGACGTATTCCTCGGTATGGACGTAGCTTCCACTGAGTTCTACAAAGATGGTAAATACACACTTGCAGGCGAAGGTAAATCTTACACTTCCGCTGAGTATGTTGACCTGCTTGCTTCATGGGTTGAGAAGTACCCAATCATCACAATCGAAGACGGTATGTCCGAAGATGACTGGGATGGCTGGAAATTGCTTACTGAAAAATTGGGCGATAAAGTCCAGCTGGTTGGTGACGACCTGTTCGTTACGAACACTGAGCGTCTGGCAACAGGTATCGAAAAAGGTATCGGTAACTCCATCCTGGTTAAGGTTAACCAGATTGGTACACTGACTGAAACCTTCGATGCGATTGAAATGGCGAAACGTGCCGGTTACACAGCTGTAATCTCCCACCGTTCCGGTGAGTCCGAAGACAGCACTATCGCTGACATCGCTGTAGCAACCAACGCTGGCCAGATCAAGACTGGTGCTCCTTCCCGTACAGACCGTGTGGCTAAATACAACCAACTGCTTCGCATCGAAGACGAGCTGGGTGAATTGGCTCAATACAATGGCCTGAAATCCTTCTACAACCTCAAAAGATAATTTCTTTTGAATCAATGAGCCTGCCGGTTTCCGGCAGGCTTTTTTGTTGCTTCTACCTGCGATAGATGGCAATAATGAGATTTTCATAGTGAGATAGGGCGTGAATGCCGTCTGGAAGGTTGTATTCATTCTGTGGCTATGATAAAATAAAAATGCTGTTTATGAAACGGAAATTCTAATTTAGCATAGATAGTGATGCTTGGACGTAGGAGGTGGAAGTGAATGGATATCTTTTTGAAAGTGGTGCTTCTGATTTTTGCCGTAGGTCTGATTGCGGTCGTTCTTCTGCAAAAAGGGAAAAGTGCAGGTCTTTCCGGTGCCATCTCCGGCGGTGCCGAGCATCTCTTCGGTAAAACAAAGGCACGCGGTATGGAGCTTGTGCTGCAGCGTGTAACAGTTGGTCTGGCAGCTGGATTCTTCATCATGTCAATTGTTGTTGCCATTGTTGTTGAATAACGGGTCTATAGTAAGCCTTCGCTCTGTTCTTAATGGAATAGACGGGGGCTTTTTTGTATGGAGATATAAAATTGTGAACATCATAACAGGGATGCCCGGGATTGATTTCGTGTATACTAGGGTATGAAGTATATAAAGGTAAATTTTACTTGAAATGATTACTGTGCAATAGGACAAGGCATACAGTATGCCGATGCATAGGAATGCAGCAGGAGGCTGAGGTGACGAACATGATAACACAGGAAATCTTACTTGATTTCATGCGGGAGACCGCTTATAAACCACTAACTTATGAAGAACTGGTGAGCCATTTCGCCGTGGAGGATAGTGCCGATTTCAAAGCCTTTGAGGCTCTATTAATTGACCTGGAAAAGGACGGCCGGATCATTTTGACCCGGAGCAGCCGCTATGGTGTGCCTGAGCGGATGGATTTGCTGCGCGGACGGCTGCAGGTACATGCGAAGGGCTTTGCTTTTCTGATTCCCGATAACCGGGAGCACCCGGATGTGTATATCCACGCGAACGATCTGAAGGGTGCAATGAACGGCGATATCGTCTTGATCCGTATTACCTCGAAGAGCCCGTCCGGCGGGCGCATGGAAGGCGAAGTGGAACGGATTCTGATCAGAGGCGTGTCGCAGACGGTGGGTGTCTTCCAGAGCCTGGAGACCTATGGCTTCGTGCTGCCTGACGATAAGCGGATTAACCGGGATATTTTCATCCCCAGGGAGTCTTTCAAGGGTGCGGTTGACGGGGAAAAGGTGGTTGTCCGCATTGTAAACTATCCGGAGGGCCGTGCTGCGGCTGAGGGCGAGATCATTGAGATCCTTGGCCATAAGGATGATCCGGGCGTGGATATTCTGTCGGTGATCCGTAAGCATCAGCTTCCGGAGGCTTTTCCGGCTGAGGTGATGACGGAAGCAGAGCAGGCGCCGGATTCGATCACAGATGAAGAGATTATCGAGCAGGGGCGGCGTGATCTGCGCGGGCTCAATATCGTAACGATTGACGGCGCGGATGCCAAGGATCTGGATGATGCGGTCAACGTAGAGCGTCTGGAGAATGGTCATTATAAGCTGGGCGTTCATATTGCTGACGTAGGCTATTATGTGCGTGAAGGCTCTGAGCTAGACAAGGAAGCCTATGACCGCGGTTGTAGTGTGTACCTGGTGGACCGTGTCATTCCGATGCTTCCGCACCGGCTGTCGAACGGTATCTGCAGCTTGAATCCGCAGGTTGACCGTCTGACGATGTCCTGTGAAATGGAATTTGACGAGCAGATGAAGGTCGTGAAGCACGATGTCTTCACCAGTGTCATCCGCACGAAGGAGAGAATGACCTACTCTGACGTACGGAAGATTGTCGAGGATGAAGATCCTGAGCTGCTGGAGCGTTATGCTCCGCTAATCGGGGATTTCCGGCTGATGAAGGTGCTGGCGATGAAGCTGCGCGATGCCCGGATGCGGCGCGGGGCGGTGGATTTCGATTTTGAAGAGAGCAAAATTATTGTAGATGAGGCCGGTAAGGCTATCGATATTGTAAAACGTGAACGCTCTGTGGCAGAGCAGATTATTGAAGAGTTCATGCTGGTCGCTAATGAGACGGTGGCAGAACATTTCCACTGGCTGAAGGTTCCGTTCCTGTACCGGATTCATGAAGACCCGGACCCGGAGAAGCTGCAGAACTTCATGGCTTTTGCGGCTAACTTCGGTTACCACGTGAAGGGCCGTGGGAATTCGGTTCACCCGCGTGCGCTCCAGGATCTGCTGGAGCAGATTCAGGGAACGAAGGAGCAGACGGTGATCAGCACGATGATGCTGCGCTCCATGAAGCAGGCGAAGTATGATGCCGAGAGTACCGGGCACTTCGGGCTGGCAGCGGAGTTCTATTCCCACTTCACCTCACCGATCCGCCGTTATCCCGATCTGGTCATTCACCGCGTTATGCGTGAGGTCCTTGAGAATGGAGGAGCGCTGAGCGAGAAGCGCCACGAATACCTGGCCTCCCGGATGCCGGATATTGCCCAGCAGTCCTCGGAGCGTGAGCGTGTAGCTGTTGAAGCCGAGCGAGATACCGAGCAGCTGAAGAAAGCGGAGTTCATGCAGGACAAGGTCGGCGAGGAATTCGAAGCCATGATCAGCAGCGTGACCAGCTTCGGGATGTTCATTGAGCTGGATAATACGGTCGAAGGTCTCATTCGCCTCAGTGCGCTGACGGATGATTACTACCACTTCGATGAAGCTCATATGGCGCTGATCGGCGAGCGTACCTCCAAGGTCTTCCGCATCGGCGATGAAGTGAAGATCCGCGTGGCCAAGGTCAATATGGATGACCACACCATTGACTTCGAGCTGGTTGATATGAAGCCGCGCGCGGCGGGAGATCACCGGAGCTACGGTGGACGGGGCGGCAAAGGCGGCCGTCCGGGCGCTGGAGGCATCAGCAAGCCGTTCGCCGGTAAGGCTGGAGGCGGCAAGGGGCGTGGCGGTAAAGGCAAGCCCGGCAGTGCTGCTGCCGGAGGCAAGAACGGCGCCGGCAAGAAGAAGGGCGGCGCCTCGGGCGGCAGCTTCGGCGCTGCCGGTAAGGGCAAGGGCGGTGCGGCCGATGGCTTCGGCGGCGCTGTAGCCGAGCCACGCCCGGATGGAGCGGCGGCGTGGGACATCGCCGGCGCAGCAGGCAGCGGCCGCAAGCGTGGCCGCGGGCCGGAAGCGGCAGCACGGCGCGGTCTTGCCGCCGCAGGCGCAGCAGGCGGGGCGAAGGCGGACCGCCGGGGCGAAGCCGGCGGGTCTGGCGCTCCGCGCGAGGGCGGTAGAGGCCGCGGCGCGGAGGCCGGTGGCGGTGCCGGGGGACGCGGCATCGCGTTCGGCTTTGGCTCGGGCAAGGGCGGCTACGGCGCGCCGAGCGGTGGCGGGTCTGAGCAGGCGGGCGGTGAGCTGCGCGGCGTAGACGCGGGCACACGGTTCCGCAGCCGCGAGGACCTCGGGGCCGAAGGGCGCGGTGCAGCGCCGGAGGGCAAGGGCCGCCGCAAGAAGAAAGGCGGCGTGTTCATTAGCCCCTCCGTGACGCCAGGCAACGGGGAGTCCGCAGGCCAGGCAGGTGCTGACACTGGCGAGAAGAGCGGGCGCCGTAAGCGTAAGAAGAAACCTAAGGCGTAGGCTGAACGATATGAGGCACTGTTCCTTTAGGGGAACAGTGCTTTTTAATAAGAATTTGGCTTCATACAACCGCAGCATAGAGCGATCCTTCCTTGCGCTGGCAGCTCCGCTTTTGATACAATATAGACCTGGTGTCCGTGAAGGATTGCCGGGAATTCGATTCAAGGAGTGACGCTCATGGGTAAAAAAGCAGACGGGAAAGTGCTCGCCCAGAACAAAAAAGCTTCCCATGACTATTTTATTGAGGACACCTACGAAGCTGGTTTGGTTCTTACAGGAACAGAGATCAAATCGCTGCGTAATGGCCGCGCCAACATAGGGGATGCGTTCGCTACGATCCGCAATGGCGAGATTCATATCCACAACATGCATATCAGTCCTTTTGAACAGGGCAACCGCGCCAATCCTACCGACCCTACGCGTACACGTAAGCTGCTTATGCATAAGGAGCAGATACACAAGCTGCTGGGCTCGTCCAAACGGGATGGCTTCACCATTGTGCCGCTTAAGATATATGTGCGTAATGGCTATGCCAAGCTGCTGATTGGTCTGGGTAAAGGTAAGAAAGAATACGACAAACGGGATTCCGCCGCGAAGCGTGACGCACAGCGTGATATCCAGCGCGTGCTGCGCGACAAACAGAAGGTAGCCAGATAGACGGACTGCTGCACCTGCGCGAAGTGGTTCCAGATTCAACCTTCAATTCCTTTAACCCGCGTGTTAAAGTGTTGATAAATGTGCTATACTAGGTAAGTAGATTTTTTGCTTCTGAACAGCCATCTTAAGTCAGATCGCTGTGTACCGGATCAGCATTTGTGCTTGTGATTGATCCGTTAATCCGAAGCGCCCTTTCTAATGAGGGGCCGTTCTTGGATTCGACGGGGATAGTTCGAGCATGAGTAGCGAGTAGTGGGGACGCGTCCGCTTCATCAACGCTAAAGCCTATTAAACGGCAAACAACAAAACAACTACGCTTTCGCAGCCTAAGAAACTGTGTGCGTGCTTCTACTCTGCATCGTCCATGTGACAGGGCTAGGGGCTAACAAATAGTGGAATACGCTGTCTCATCTCCGCCTGGGGTGAGCTGAAGAAGATAATCAGGCTGACCCGAAGGGGACCCGGTTACGGGGGGCTTCTAGGGTGACATCAAAACTGTAACTACACTCGTAGAAGCTTATGTGCCGTTATCTTCGGACAGGGGTTCGACTCCCCTCGGCTCCATATGGAGTAAAGTAGAAGACACCTTGAAGGGTGTCTTTTTTCATTTTTGCGGTTATTTTGGACTATAAGACAGCCCCCTGGACCTATAATAAAAACAGCGGCCACATGGTTTACTCGCCAATCCGTTACTTTTCGCAGTGTATGGGGCACTGGTAGCTGGGATTTTTGAAGAGGCCGGCAGATATTTCGGGTTCCGCTTACTGCTTAAACATAATCGGAAACGAAGAGATGGCATTGCATACGGACTGGGCGAGGGGGGTTGAAGCGATATTTATTTCCGGAATGACCTCGATTCAGACGCTCGTATATGCCGTAATGATAAATACGGGCAAGCTTGAGCAGTCACTGGGCGGGAAAGCATCACCCGATGTATTGGCAGATATCAAGAGCAAGCTGCTGAATGCTTCATTTTATGAGTTTCTTCTGGGAGGCTTGGAACGGATACCCGCACTTTTTATTCAAATTGCTCTATCGCTTATTGTCCTGTACGCAGTGCGTGCAAAGAGGAAAATAGTTCTGGTGTATGCCATTTTATTGCATGCTCTTATTGATTTCACTCCGGCTCTCTATCAGGCGTACCCAGGGAAAATCAGCTTGTGGTTTGTGGAAATTCTCCTGCTACTAATCGGAATTGGTGCTTTCTGGCTGATCAGCCGCTCGTGCAAATGGCAAATTTGGTCGGTTGATAATCACTAGATTTTTGGAGCTTGGTTGATTTTTAGATGGAACTAAACTAACGGGCAGTTATCTATAAGACGATTGATTCATTCGGGGGATTGCGGGAATTTCAAAAGTGGAATATTATTTACTTATAAT
This sequence comes from Paenibacillus sp. FSL P4-0338, assembly GCF_038002365.1. Classification (NCBI taxonomy): domain Bacteria; kingdom Bacillati; phylum Bacillota; class Bacilli; order Caryophanales; family Paenibacillaceae; genus Paenibacillus; species Paenibacillus sp. FSL P4-0338. Next base: position 67,180 of record NZ_JBBOCG010000002.1, read on the forward strand.
TAACGTATTGGCTTACTAATTAATGATTATATTAATTATATTGGAGTGGATGTATTATGTATCCCCATCATCAGGCTGCCATTGATGCCATCACCAACAAGCTTAAAGCCAGACCCGACGTACAAGGGATTATCATCGGAGGTTCCGTGGCGCATGGCTTTGCGGGCGAAACCTCTGATATCGACATTATGATCGTCCTTTCCGAAGAGGATTACAAGAAAGCTTGTTCCATCCATAATCTTGGGTATTTCGAAACGGAATCCTGTTCTTATGAAGGCGGTTATGTGGACGGGAAAGTTGTATCCGCTTCCTACATCAAGCAAGTGGCCGAATCCGGCAGCGATCCTGCTAAGTTCGCATTCCAGGATGCGTTCGTCACCTATTCCAATATCGAGGGGTTGGAACGGTTGGTCCATGATGCTCCCCGATATCCGGTGGAGAAAAAGACTGAGAACATGCAGAAGTTCTATGCACAATTCGAAACCTGGAAATGGTATTATTACGAAGGACTGAAACGCAACAATCGTTTATTAATCGACTACTGTTTGACCCACTATGTCTTTTTCGCAGGTCGGTTGATTTTGCTACACAACGAAACACTTTTCCCTTCTTATAAGTGGTTCTTACAGGTTCTAGAGGGGGCCCAAAAGAAGCCTGAGAATTTGTTGACGGACATCCATCGGGTACTGGAAGAACGAACGCCGGAAGCCGTAGAAAATCTGTACAAGAGTATTGTGGAATTTAATAACTGGTATCAGGCAGAGCATCATTGGACGGTTCAGTTCATGATGGATAGCCAGCTGAACTGGATGGACGGACCGGTTCCGGTTCTCGATTTATAAACTGTACCGCTAACGGGAACGATAGTTCAATAGATGGCTTCATGGTTAGCAGGATGAGGCATTGTTTCGAGGAGGAAACGGCCAGGCTTGTTGAAGAGCATCACGCTCCGCCGAATTGTAGCTCTGCACGTCCACGCCTCGGATCCATATGGAGTATCAGTGAAAGACACCTTTAGGGGTGTCTTTTTGTTTTATGGATATGGTTTAGGAAACTCTCAGAATCTGCATGCCGAGTATGCTTGCACAAATTTTATTTTATTGGTTTAATTTGTTTATCCATACAAGGAAGAAGATGGATAAAATACGGTTGATATTTTGAAAATGGTAATGTCACTCCACCAGCTTTTCCCGTAAAATGTGAACGAACCGACTTTTTCGGCCGCTTGCTTTCTTTTTGATCATTCGTAAAGACTATTTCAGTAAGAGATAAAATGGAACTAAACATAAATTCATTGTAACGTTTCTTTGTTTAGCTAGTCTTATATATGTAAGGTGGTGAACCCTTGGACAAATTAGATGAACTAGAGGGAGTCTATGATCAATATTTCCGAGATGTATATATCTTTGTGCTTTCATTAAGCAGAGATGAGCAGATCGCCGAGGAAATTACACAGGAGACTTTTCTTAAAGCGCTGAAGCGAATTGAACAGTTCAGGGGGGACTGCAAAATGAGTGTTTGGCTGTGTCAGATTGCGAAAAATACTTATTTCTCCTATATGGACAAGCAGCGGAGGTACGCTCCGATGGCTGAGCAAGAAGCGGAAGCCGGTATTAACCTGGAGCAAAAACTTATTAATCAGACTGAGGCTCTGTATGTTCATAAGGTTCTGCACGGATTGAAGGAGCCGTATAAGGAGGTTTTTATGCTAAGGTTATTTGGAGAACTTTCTTTCGATCATATTAGCCAGATTTTTGGCCGAACGGAGAGCTGGGCAAGAGTGACCTATCACCGGGCCCGTATGAAGATACAGAATCTGCTAATGGAGGATAAAAGATGAGCCGAATCTCATGTGACATTATTCAAGACCTGCTTCCCCTGTACTATGATGACATATGCAGCGAAGCCAGCAGGGAACTCATGGAAGAACACCTTGCTGGTTGTGCAGATTGCCGCGCTTCTCTGGTACAGGTAAAATCTAACCTGAGTTTGCCCATACAAGAGATGGAAGTGAATAAACTGGAGGGAAACGGGCTGCGCAGTATTAAAAGGATTTGGATCCGTACCCAATCGCTGGCTTATTTGAAAGGAATGCTGGTGACTGCTTCCGTATGTGGAGTCTTGATTCTTGGCTACTTCGGTCTGTTCCGATGGAACTTCATACCGGTGGCATCCGATCACATTACTATTTCTAATATAAGAACCATACCAAGTGGTGAAATTGCCTTTAATATTCAAATCAATGACGGGTATACCTTCAATCGTGTGAAAAATACCGTTAAAGATGACGGGAGTTACTATATAACCCCTGTCCATACTCTACTCAAATCGAAGGATTATGTTGTCTCGAGTCTTGCCAGTGGCGGGGTATACGTCAATCCTGTGAGTGTAAGGGCCTACCAGAAGGCGCATGGAAATGATGTGGAGATTACGGCCATCTATTACGGTGCACCGGATGATCCGATTCTGATTTGGAAGAAAGGAATGGAACTGCCGGCAGCAAACCGATAGTCAGGGCGATTCTAGGGTGACATCAAAATCCGTGGCTACACTCGTAGAAGCTTATGTGCCGTTATCTTCGGACAGGGGTTCGACTGCCTCGGCTCTATATGGAGAAAAGTAGAAGACACCTTATCGGGTGTCTTTTTTCATTTCTGCGGTTATTTTGGATTATAAGACGGAACCCTGGCCCAATAATAAAAAGCGGCAGCCATAGACGAGAAAACAATCTCATGGACTTCCGCTCTTTTTGTCTTACCTATAAGGGTTTATTTCTTTAGCGGTGAAAAAGTGATTTAAATGCCAAGAAACATCGTTGCTTTCATACCCGATTAGTGCCCATCGTATTGACGAGACATTAGCATAGAATCTTGACCTATCGATAAATGTGTTAATGCCTTTATAATAATGACTAGGGCGTGTCTTAAAACTAGATATTGCTTCCAACGCATAACCGTAGCATAATTTTACAAGGACGCAATTACGAGGAGCTTGTAAAAGATGCTAAGACGCCACGAAATCAAAGACCCGGACTGGGAAAGGGTCAAAGAACTGTTGCCACCTGAAAACAAGGGTGAAGGCAGACCCTCAAAACCCAATCGGGTGATGCTTAATGCCATGCTTTGGAAAGTCAAAACAGGGGCACCTTGGCGTGATCTGCCAGAACGTTTTGGTTCTTGGAAAACCGTGTATTCCCGGTTTCGTTTATGGAGCAATGACGATCTTTTTCAAAAGATATTTGAAGCGCTCGCCAGCGATGCAGACTTGCAGGATGTTTCTCTAGACAGCACCTCTTGTAAAGTTCACCAGCACGCAGCGGGGGCTAAAAAAGGGCTGAAAATGCCGCAACCAACCAAGAAATCGGACTTTCCCGAGGGGGACGCAATACCAAAATCCACGCTGTAGTCGACGCGCTAGGGAATCCGATTCGCCTATTTTTAACGCCTGGAAACATCCATGATTGTACGGCAGCGGTCGAAGTCCTGTCAGGGGTAAGCTTGTCCGGAACCGCTATTTTAGCCGATAAAGCCTACGGAACGGTAGAGATTCGAACGTACATTGAATCCCAAAACGCAACATACTGTATCCCGCCCAAATCCAATGCCGCAAATCCTTGGACATGTGATTTTTACCATTATAAAGAACGCCATGTAGTGGAATGTTTTTTCAACAAACTCAAACAATTCCGCGGAATCGCAACACGCTATGACAAGCTTTCTCGAAACTTTTTAAGCTTTGCCTTTCTCGCTTCCGCGATGATTCTGTTGAAGTAGCTTCAATATGATTAGTTTTCAGACACGCCCTAATTCTATTAACGATTCTCTCCCCTAATGTATCAAGAATCACACCAACATCATGGGCTGGATCTCCGGTGCCGGAAACACCAAAATCAATTATGCCTACAACTTTGTTGGATGATTTTAGGATGTGGTACGGAGCTAAATCCCCGTGTATCAATACCGGGTCATAATCAAGAAACTTCTTATTAATAAATAGGGGCTCGAAAATATGGTTTATGTGTTCAACGACATAACTCTTCATATGCGGAAATAGTTTTTCCTCGATTCTTGAATATAACTCCAGATAAGAATCCCTTGTACCGTTACCGGGAAAGGCACTTATATCGTATTCTTGTATCTCACCTAGAGGAATAGAATGTAACTGAGATAAAAACTTGCCTATCTGTTCAGCAAACAAATTGAAGTGGTCTACATGTAAGGTCATGAGATTACTTCTAAAAATAGGGTTGCCTTTGATCAAGGAATACTTCGATACCCCTTCATCGATAATTTCTAAGTTTGGTACAGGCATTTCTACATATTGCTTTATGATTTGGATAACTCTAGATTCATTAAGTAAAAGCTCTTTACTAAAATCATTTTTGGCAAACCGAAAGACTTCATTACCGTTAATAATGACAATGTCGTTGTGTAGACCATCTGTCAAATTGGTTTGAATGCTACTGACTTCTATACTGGGGTATTTTTCCTTTATATAATTAATGTAATTGGATAATTTCTCATCCATGAAATATACACATACTCCTCTCATAATGAAGGCAGAAGGGTAACGGTTGCACCGTATTGATATAAGGCTAAGGCGGAAGGTGCTAGTTCAAACTACACATACAGCAATTCTCCTTACATAGATTAATGGATATTATTTCAAGATAGATTATAATTGGAACTGCTGTTATTTCAAAGGACTTCTATCACCAATGTGGTTTCATTGAAGCATTTTTCGAAGAAAAGAGAAACGTTGTCTGAATATGCAGCCCTTGAAAATGCCTATCTTGATGGAATGAGAGAAATATACTGAGCGAGGTGGCTGCCAGAAGACATCTTGGAATATGGGGAATGCGATCTAATAATCCTCATATCAGGAAGGCTAATAAAGGAAGCCTTTATAGTTGGATTTTTGGAGGGATACCGTTTTATAAAAGAGCTCCAAAGATCGGGTGGAGGTCTCACTCTGGTTTAGAGCCAGAGTTCTATTGAAGAGATGTCCGTGATAGACTCCTATGAGTACCCTACCAAAGCATTGAAGCGGTATGGTGAATTAACAGGTGTCTTCTGCTTTACTATGGCTGTTTTAAAATTATCGTTTTCCGTCAGGTCAACTACGGGGTTATACAGGTTTCCACTTGCTCGCCGCTGAGCATTACTTTTACTTAAAAAGACTTACTCCAACAGTAACTCTTCGACGTTTGCTTGAAGCCTATGCTTTTGTACCAAGGATAAGGTTGTTCATCAGGGGCAACAAAGACGATATCCGCACCAAGCTCTTTGCATTTTTTCATGGATTCATAGATACATGCTTTGGCTAGTCCCTGATGTCTATACTTTTCTGCTGTCGCTAATGGTTCAATAAAGGCTGCCTTTGTATCCGAATCGAACCACATTCCGCAAAAAGATGCATAGCTTCCATCTGGAGCTGCAGCGACGGAGCAGATCTCTTGTTTATAGTCGAGCCATGCATGTTTTATGGGCAAATAGACATCGTCATCATAGGCAGGTGGTTCTCCTTCGTAATTAAATGCTCTCCACAGTAAATCATTCAGTTTCTCAAAATTGTACACTTCTTGTAGGCTCTTTATTTCAAATCCCACAGGAATAGGGACATCTTGTATCGGTTCGGATAAAGAGTATGTCAGAGTCCTGCCTTCGTCTCCCTTGGTGTATCCGTTGGCTTCAAGGCAAGCTTGTAATACATCTCCTTCATTTGCACCAATATTTAAATACTTATTCCCGTTATCATCTGTACCGGCAAAGGTACTTTCTGCATATTGAAGCAAGTCCGGACAAAGCTCAACATATTCAGGGTTAATATATATGATTGCATCACCATACCAAGGACTATCGAGTGAAACCCTTCCTACAATTTCACCGTCATCCTCCCAAATACCGATCTTTTCCGGATGAAACATTTCAAAACAGGGATGTTTAGAAAAGCAATCCCAGGTCACCTTTCCTATGTTATTGAGCTCATATTTGCTTTTTCCAAGTGCTTTGCTTATTTTTTCGACGTCCACATCTTTAAAAGTTCGAAAAGTTATCCCCACGATCATTCTCCTTGTTAGAAGTAATTAAGTTATTTTATATATTTAATTCTATATTTTGGTGGTTTGTAGTGCGAGTTAAAGAATGAATTATATCTATTTTTTATCTATGTATAGTTATTGTATGTTTGTTATGGGTTAGAAATAAGAAAAGGATACGTATGTCAAAACTATAGGTATACTCGTAGAAGCTTATATGGCGTTATATCCTACTGAGATCAGGCGGAGGTCTAACATTGGTTTAGACGATACCAACCGATTCGCTATAATAATAGTAATTATTCTACCGGAGGTGTCCAAGATGCGATTGGCTGAAGTTTGGGGAGAGCGCTAGCGACTTGAATTCTGGCTCCGCCCCCAACTAGGGTAATAGCTCAATTTCTTCTGGAGTATGCATGGTGATCATCCGCTAGGCTTTAATCAATCTTCAATGAACGGATAGGTATCCTCGCTTGATACATTCTGCAGAGCCTCTTGAGCTGTTTGGATAGCCCGTTCAGCAGTATCTGATAAGGATTTCTGATTGAAGAGAGGGCCCCAAAATCCCTCCTCATTCAAGATTTCTTTTATGTCAGGATCATGCTCAATCCATTTATGAATTAGGAAGGTAAATAGTCCGTCTCGGTTACGCTTAATGATTTCTACCTTATATATTTCGCTTGGCGAATATATGACCTGAACGACTTCATCCATAGGTTCTCCCCCTCACTGACAAGTTATTAACCCAACTATACCAAATATCCCTTTACGGGGGGCTTCTAGGGTGACATCAAATCCGTGACTACACTCGTAGAAGCTTATGTGCCGTTATCTTCGGACAGGGGTTCGATTAGACTTGTGATGAAGAAAGGTGCCGATTTTGTCCGCACCTTTGTTTTCGAATTTTGAGCTAACGAAGTACAATTCCTGTTTCTTCTTTATGTTACGCCTTATTTTGTTGGAAACGTTGTTTAAAAAATTCTTTAAATGTCATGGGTTTCCGACCAATCAGTCGTTCAAGATCTCCAGACGTTTCAGAGAATTCTCCGCTGTTAATACCTCGTAGCCAAGCTGATAAGAACTCACCAACGTGAAGTGGGACACCATTACTCGTCAAATTCTCCACATATTCTTTTTCGCTAATAGTGACATGGGCAACTCTTGTTCCACTAATCTCGGAGAGGTCATCAGCGATGTCTGTGAATGATCTCGCATCACTGCCATTTAGTGTATATGTCTTATTTTCGTGACCGTTCTGTGTAAGAACAGCCACATTGGCTGCCGCTAAATCATAGAGTGATGCAGCGGCAACTTTACCAGAACCTTCAGGTACTCTTACGCCGACTTCGTAAGCGTTACTACCGAAATAATTAGGCATGGCTTCGAAGTACGGCGGATTCCGCAGAATGGTGTATTCTAAACCGGATGCCTTGAGCGCCTCTTCCGCAAAGATGTCTGATCTCGTAACTTCAGGGATAATTAAGTCTGAATCTTCTCTTCTTGTAATTGACGTGTAAATAACCTGCTTGACACCTGCTTGTTTTGCAGCAGCGATGACATTGAAATGTTGTGTGTTACGGTCGGTAAATGCAATTGCGGAAATAAGCATTACTTTTTCAACACCATTAAAAGCTCGTAAAAGGGAGTTATAATCAAAGTAGTCTCCTTGGTGGACTTCCACACCTTCCTTAATAAAACCTGCAATTTGTTCGGATTGAGGATTTCGCACCAATACAGCGACCTGATTTGCCGGGACTTTCTTAAGAAGAAGCTCCAGTGTTCTATTGCCGAGACCGCCTGTTGCACCAGTAACAAGTATTTTCCCCATTTTGTACATTCCCCTTTTATTGGTAAATTATTTGCATATTAACTATTGCATTTGCCTAGCCTTTCGTACCACTTTGTGTCCTGTTAAGACTACAGTTATCAATTGTGTAAACGTAACTGTTACAGTTACACTTTGTGTAAAAAAAAAGGCTTTAAGATAACTGAGCCTTTTTTAATATCCCATCAACAACATCTTTTATAGTGAAACTTGCCAGAACATCTTCCATAGAAATCTCTACTTTTTTTAATATAATGCTAAGAACATCTTGAATATTAGCACCAACAATGCAATCCAGATTTGTATCTTCGTGAATCTGAAACAACTGCCCTTCAGTAACTACTTCTACCGATCGATATACATCAAGCAAGGTTATTTCATCAATTGGCTTTAAAAGATATGTTCCTCCATAGCCAAAATTAACTTTGACTAAACCAGCCTTTTTCAACATCCCGGTTACCCTGCGAATGACCACCGGGTTTGTATTTACACTACTTGCAACCAACTCTGAAGTACAAATCATATCTTTCCCAATGGACAAAAAACTCAGTATGTGAATTGCTACAGAAAATCTAGTGCTTATTTTTATTGCAGGCACCCCCTTCTGCAACCATTATAGTTACACCTATTGCGATTGTCAACTTGCCTATCCAAAGGGCTTCTAATAACCTCTTTAATACTATGCCCCACAGCTACATTGCCAACAGCCTCCAATGGACCATCGATGTTCGCAGCATCTAATCATCCACATCTTTCTCAAAATTGTTAGAATATGCTGCGATAACGTTAGGAAAGTAGAATAGGTGCATCGTAGCATGAGAAAAACTTGAATGACGACGATAACGCTGAGTATATTGTTAAAATAAATTATGCAAACAATGTGCTCCGAAGAGGATTATATTCAACTAATGGGTAACCGTTCTGAAGGTAAACTGATTGATATAGAGATGCAGTTGTTTAATAAGTATGACATTGAAAAGAGAACGATGTTTTATTGGAGCAAACGGTATGCGAGTCAACTGAGTCAGGGAGACAAATATCCAGAGTTGAGGAAATGCGTGACGATAAACATTTTAAACTATACGTTCTTGAAGAATGAGCAATATCATAACGTATTTCATCTGCGGGAGGACCGAACAGGGATATCCTTGATTGACGACATTGAGGTGCATTTCTTGGAGTTGCCGAAGCTGGATGAACATAGCGTTCCGTCTGAAGGCGGGGTGATCAATTGGCTGTTATTCCTGAAAGGTGCCGATACATCACAATGGGAGGTGCTGAAGATGAATGAGCCGGGTTTGGAGAAGGCAATGGATACCTTGCAATATTTGAGTCAGGATTCAGAAGCCAGACGGTTGTATGAGGCCAGACAGAAGTATCTGCATGATGAGGCATCTATGCTGGGAAGTGCGGAAATGGCAGGTGTAAAGAAGGTAGCTAAGAACATGCTTGACCTGAATCTAGACATACCGATTATTGTAAAGGCCACTGGATTAACGGAGCAGGGGATCAATGCTTTGAGGAAGTAAGGAATGAGGGAGCAGCCTATATGCGGATTATCCCTTTCTATAAGTTAGGCAAATTATATAATTGCGGGGGGCTTCTAGGGTGACATCAAAACTGTAACTACACTCGTAGAAGCTTATGTTCCGTTATCTTCGGACAGGGGTTTAACTCCCCTCGGCTCCAATATGGAGTAAAGCAGAAGACACCTTAAGAGGTGTCTTTTTTCATGCCTGAGGATGTATTATTAATTCCCTAGAATATAACAAGCCGCTTTCCCTGGATGGCTAAGAGGAAAATGATGACCATAGGGAACAACATCAATGTTACCAAGCTGTACTGGAGCAGAATAGTGCCGATCTTGATCTCCCCAAATAACATGAAGATTAGACCTTGGTACTTTGGTGAAATCACCCTGATAATTTTTCGACAGAAAACGGTTGAGTTGAAGAGTGGTATTTACAATTCTAGGCGAAGTGAAGCTGCTGCGTACTTTGGCAATATAATATTTCGGAATGCTCTCTATATTTTCAAACAGACCATTATCAATTAAATAACGTTCTAATGAATTAGCCGTTGCTAACTTCAATGCCCATTTGTTCATAAATTGAGGAGTATTGAACGATTTAGAATTTTTTTTGGCAACAGGTGGCTGAAGTAAAGTGATAGTATTCTTCGTATCCAGGTACTCGCACGCTGACGCTTCCAGCAGAATAACCGCTCCGAAGGAATGGCCAATCCAATGTGCGCCATGAGTGGCTTTTCCTGATAACTCCTTCACTACATTCAAATAGAGATCCAGAAGATTCTTGTCCCGCTTAAAAGGGGAACGTCCTAAACCCGGAAGATCTGGAATCCATACGGGTCGACCCGTTTTTTCATGAAGCTCTAGTCCTAAAGGAAATAAATCGGCTCCATCACTGAGCAAACCGTGGAATAAAATAAATGGCTTGCCCTCACCTGGTATTTGATAAATCACAGTGTTTCCGATTAAGTTTCGTTCATATGCATGATTATACTGGTCATTGGGGTACATCAGGCGGTAATCCAAATCTGCTACTACGGCCGGGAGAAAATTCATCACACTCGTCTTAGTAAACCAATCTTCTCCCATGACTTTTTTCGGTAGATCATTTGAAAAGGTTCTATTTGTAATAAAGTTCAGTCCATCCGATGGAATTTGTGTGATTTTACTGATCCCGCTGTTCATAAGTGCCTTCATGAAGCGAAGCGGCACAGAGATTGCAGGTGCGGCCATATTCATACTTTCTGACATAACGCCTAATAATTCAGATATATCCGGATCATGCTGGTTGTCTGGAACAAGTGTATAGGTTTGAATAGACGATTGCTCCAGCTTAACAACCTGAACAATAAACTTCGCCAGCGCATCGTTTGAAATAAGCGGTAACTTATACCCCTTGCCTCCAGGAATAACTGGCATCAGCCCTCTGCGCATACTCTCCACAAGCAAGCCTAAGCCAGCTACCTGCTCTGTACTTCCTGTTGTACTGCTGCCGACTACGGTTGGCGGATTAATCACAGATAGCGGATACCCTAATGCGGATGCCTGCTGGCGAATATACAGATCTGCTAAAAATTTGGTTCTTTCATACGGATTTTTTATTTTCAGATAGTCGTGCCCTTCTTGAAACACATCAATCGCAACCTTGCTATTATCATCATCAAAGGGGGACATATATCCAACTACATGAATAAATTGCTGCAAACCCTTCAATTGGTGGATACGTTTAGCGAATTCACTGATATGCTTGGCACCATTTAAAAACACAGAAGTTGCCTCTTGCGTTGTCGCTTGAATATCCATTTGTCCGCCTGCGTGAATAATAATATCCGTGCGTAGTACCCTCTCCTTATCTTCATCACTTAGACCTAAATCTGGTTTCGTCAAATCACCTTCAATAAAGAATAGGGCTGCCTCGTTGAAAAAACCTTTTTCCTGATAAACACGTATTGCTTTACTTCTCGATCTCACTAAAAGAAAAATCATATTATCCTCTTTAAGAAGCTCCTCCACGAGTTGCCTCCCGATAAAGCCTGTTCCACCTGTCAAAAATATAGTCCTCAAATCATCCGCGCTCCTTTTTAGTACTTCATGGTACTAATTTTGTTGTAAAAAAAATGCTTCTTATCGAAGCAAGTTAAAAAAGTGGCTGGCTGTTGTCGTGATCACCGTTGCATCCTTCAATGTCTCTGACAGAAACAGTGCTCCTTCCAGATTCGTTATAAAAAGTGCCGCCACCTCATCAATATGAATCGTATCTCTAAACTCGCCTTTTTCTGCTCCTTGCTTAAGTAATAGAGAGATTTTAGTTTGTAAGCCTGTAAAAAAGAGACCTATTTTTTCCTTTATGTGCGTTGCTTGTGCAGGGGTTTGAATATAAAGAGTAATAAATGGACAGCTACCCTTATACTCTCTGGACTGAACTCCTTGCGATAAATGTTTTAAAAACATCTGGACACGATCCTCCACGGATAATTGGTTCTGGGAAAGGATTTCATCCATTGCACGCTCATACGCTTCAATCCAATAATCAACGACTCCTGCTAACAACTCTTCCTTATCAGCGAAGTGATAATACACATTCGATTTTGATACCTTGCTCACACGAACTAATTCATCCATGCTGGTATAAGCAAATCCCTTTTCTAAAAATAAGGCTGCCGCGACTTCAAGCACACGTTTTTGATTCATTATTTTTACCTTTGTCATGACTAGAACTATATAGTACTAATTCAAACATTGCAAGTATTTTCATTTTTGCATAACCCCTATTTATCCTCTATAATTGTAGGCTACTATGCACCTGTCAGGAGGAAATGATGAATTATATTAAAGAAAACCTTGCAGGATATGGCGTGAGCGAGCAAATGAGTGTGTATCTCTCGAACATCATTATGATTTTATTTATCGCTTTGCTCTCTGTAGTGGCCAATCTTGTAGCCAAAAAAATCGTACTGAAGATCATCATCCATATCATTAATAACAACCGGTATACGTGGGATAATTTCTTTTTGGAGAAAAAGGTGTTTCACAAGCTGTCGCATCTCGCTCCGGCCTTTATCATCTATTATGCTGCACCTATTTTTCCACTGTATCAGTCTTTCATTATAAAGATTGCCTTAACTTATATGATTATCGTAACGATCACGGTGTTTAATGCCCTGCTTGATGCCATCGATGCTATTTATCGTACGTATGAAGTGTCCAAGATTAGGCCGATCAGGGGTTACATTCAGGTTGCGAAGATTATTCTGTATATTATTGCTGCTATTATAGTGATTTCTAACCTCATGGGACAGAATCCGCTGATTCTTCTTAGTGGACTGGGTGCTTTATCGGCTGTTCTTATGCTGGTCTTCAAAGATTCGATATTGGGCCTCGTGGCAGGGGTGCAATTATCCTCTAACGATATGGTCCGTGTAGGCGACTGGATTGAAATGCCTAAATATAATGCTGACGGCAATGTAATTGACATTACGCTGAATACGGTAAAGGTGATGAATTTCGATAAAACCATTACCATGATTCCAAGCTATGCCCTGATCTCAGACTCTTTTAAAAATTGGCGGGGCATGGAAGCTTCTGGCGGCAGAAGGATGAAGCGAAGTGTCTGTATTGATACAAGCAGCATATGTTTTTGTACCAAAGAAATGATTGAAGAGTTCCGGAAAGTACACTATCTCAGCGATTATGTCACGACAAGATTAGATGAAATTAACGCTTATAATATCGAACATCATATCAATATGGAGAGCAAAGTGAATGGAAGACAGCTAACGAATATCGGAGTATTCCGGGAATATGTCCAAGAATATCTGCGCAATCATCCCAAAATTCATAAGGATATGACGCTCATTGTCAGACAGTTAGAAGCAGGAGACAGCGGACTGCCCTTAGAAATTTATGCGTTCAGCAATGAGACGACCTGGGGTGTGTATGAGTCGGTACAGTCGGATATCTTTGATCACATTTTTGCGATTATTCCTCTGTTTGGACTTCGCGTTTTCCAGAACCCGACGGGCCAGGATATTGTTAATTTAAAAGAGAGAAGAGAGTATTCGACGGGGTATTGAGGATATGGCAATGGAAGAGGATTAGCCTTTGCGGGCCAGGCCGGAGGCCGGGCAATGTTGCAATGTTGTCCAATTAAAGAATGAAGTAGCCCCTCATTAGTGTATAATAAAGCAAATTGAAGCCCTATCCCTGTCCTTGGACCGGAACGGACAGGAAGCTGAGGAGGAATCGTTGTGGCCAGCATTAGACAGAGAATTGTCCCGCATCTATGGTATGACAAGGAGGCGGCAGAAGCCGCCCGCTTTTATGCTTCTGTGTTCCCGGAATCCAGAGTTACAAGTGTGAACACCATTCATGATACGCCGTCCGGCGATGCGGGTCAGGTCTCTTTTGAGGTCTGGGGGCAGCCGTTCATGGCGATCAGCGGGGGGCCGTATTTCAAGCTGAATCCGGCTGTGTCATTCTTTGTGAATTTTGATCCCTCACGGGAAAAGGATGCAGCAGAGAGATTAGATGAGGTGTGGGATAAGTTAGCTGAAGGCGGCACCGCCCTGATGCCGCTCGGCAAGTATCCGTTCAGTGAGCGGTATGGCTGGATTCAGGATAAGTTCGGAGTGTCCTGGCAGCTGATTCTCACGAATCCGGCAGGGGAAGAGCGGCCTGCGATCATTCCTTCCTTGTTGTTCGTGGGGGATCGATGCGGGAAGGCGGAAGAGGCGATGTCCTTCTATCTGTCCGTATTCAAGGATTCGCGGCAAGGTCTTCTTACCCGCTACCCGGCAGGCTCTGCGCCGGATCAGGAAGGAACGATTATGTTCGCGGACTTCATGCTGGAGAATCTGTGGTTCACGGTAATGGACAGTGCGCATAATCATCAGTTCAGCTTCAATGAAGCGGTCTCCTTCATGGTATCCTGCGATTCTCAGGAAGAGATTGACTACTACTGGGACAAGCTGTCCGCAGTTCCTGAAGCCGAGCAATGCGGCTGGCTGAAGGATGCCTTCGGCATCTCCTGGCAGATTATTCCGGCAGAGATGAATGAGATGATGAAGAAGGGTACGCCGGAGCAGCTGGCGCGTGTGACGAAGGCTTTTCTGCAGATGAAGAAGTTTGAGCTTGCAGAGCTGCGTAAGGCCTATAAGGGAGAATAAAAGAGGCAATTTGCTGGAATAACAACACAAGCGATAAGGAACACATCCTTATCGCTTCTTTGCGCGTAAATATAAGAAGGTACAGGTTTCACTTGCCCTACACCTTCTCCCCTCCATCCCCGGCCCGGTACTTCTTCCGGTACTGGGCCGGGGTCATGCCGTATACCTTCTTGAAGCTGGAATAGAAGGTGTTCAGGGACGAGAAGCCGAAATGCTGCACGATGGGCTCGATCGGCGAGTCGGAGGCAATGAGCTCCTGGCAGATGAACGTTAGCCGCTTCTCTGATATTTTATCGGTGATGGATTGGGTGGTCTCTGCTTTGTACAGACTGCGGAAATAATTGACGGACAAGCCCAGGTGATCGGCCAGCATGGTGGCAGACAGATTCGGGTCGGTGAGATGACTCTCGATGAACTGGTCCACCTGGCCGATCAGGGCGATATTCTTGGATTGGCTGCGGGCGGCCGCAATGTCTTCGAGCGTCTTGGTAATCAAAGCCTCCATCCAGGGCATGACGTTATCCATCGTTTCCTGCCGAATGATCTGTTTCTCGATGGACGTCAGTCCCCACGAGCTGGGCAGCGGCTGGGAGGAATGCTCCTGGATGAGCCGGCGGATGTCCATGAACAAGGTGATCAGAGACATTTTACATTCAAAATAAGGCAGTTCCCGCAGCTTCACAACTGCTGAGCGTAAGACCTCCAGAATGACGGCGGCGTCCCCCTTGAGTATAGCCTGGGCGATCTGCCGCTCCTGACTCACAGGCAAATGATACAATTCCCCGGGCGCAGCAGGTAGCCATTCCTTCACAATGAGCGACCGGTGTCCGAAGCGGAACCTCTCCTGCGTCAGATCATACGTCTCCAGATATATCTCATGCATGTCGGTTAAGCCAGGCAATGTCCGGCCCCAGGCCACGGTGGTTCCCACAGACAAATACTGCTGGATCAGCCGCCCTGCTACTTGCAGCTCCTTCGCGAATTCCTCTGACAAGGGAGCCGATAAGACTACAGCCACGTGGTCGTCCCCCATATCTACGGTCTGCAGCTTGTGCCTGGACGATTGCAGCGACTCCTGAATGATATTGGACATCGCGAACCGGAGCAGGCGCCGGTCCTTCTCCGGGTACACTCCCGAGAATTCTGCGAAGTGGTCGATCCGGAAGATGGCTACGGACAACTCATCGCCCGGCAGATCAATCCCCCATTCCACGAATTGAGCGCAGATCTCCGCTGCCGAATGGTACGTCTCGCCCAGGAAATCCCTTAAGAATCGTTCTCTTCCCAGAAATTTATTATGCCGCCATTGCTCAGTAAGCTCGTGAATCTGATTATGCTGCGAGGTGAAAACGCTTGATAAGTATTCGAGTTCATTGGCGTTCGCGCCAAGGCCCGGCTTCTCCGCCTGATGCTGCCGCATGACCCGGCTGATCAGCTCCTGAATGGGTGAGTACACCCGTTTGGAGATTAGAATAATCACCGCCAGGGAGGCTGCGAACAAGACGAGGAACAGGATCAGACTGGTATCGCGCAGGACCGTGATTTTATTCAGAATGGCGGATTTCGGGATCATCTCAATGAAGGTCCAATCCTGGATGCCCTTAACGGAGGAGTCGGCATAGACCACCAGCTTCTCTCCCTGATCCTGGGGCTGAAACAGCTTCCAGCCGCTGGCTCCCTTCATCCCGTGGCTTCTGAGCTCGGCAATCTGCTGCGGATTCATTGGCGTGCTGCTAAAAATCGTCTCGTCTCTGTCATTCAGCACGGTGATCGACCGGCTCGCGAAGTTTGAATTATTCTGCAGCAGGGTCATGAGATTGTGGGTATCCACATTCATGACGAACGCGGAGATAGAGCTGCCTTTTTCATAAAATCTGACAATGGTCATCACTTCTTTGGGCGTGTTCCCGGTAAGGGGGAGGGACAAGGTTCTCGGAATAAGCACGCTATGGTTGGCTGTTTCCGGGTCACGTAAGCGCTTAATAATATCCTGATCGTAAAAAGCTGCGGTATCATTTAACCCAAGTCTGGAGTCAATGACCGTATTCGTATAATCGTTAATGAGGTAGACAGAATCTATGGAGGGGTTGGCGTTCTTAATGTCCATTAACTGGCTCCATACTTCATAAGTCTCGAAATCGCTGTAATGGTCCGAAAGGGCATACACCTTAAGCGCGCTGTCATTACTGGAGGAGAAGCTGAAATCAAGTGCCCATTCCATCAGCCGCGACGTATTCCGGGCCCCGTTCACGAGAAGGGATTCCGAATGATCGCCGATTTCCTCCAGCAGTGTCTTGGAAGATTGCCCATAGAGCAGGACGAAGGATATCCCTAAGACCAGAACGTTCGCACTGACAAAGTAAAAAATAAGCTTCATGTAGGTAGGGTGCCGCTTCAGCGAGGCGAAGAACGGTTGTCTGAATTTCATGGCTCTGGAACCTCCGTAATCATAACTGTCCGGCTCATTATAAGTAGATTTATTATAGCACACAGGGTATTTTCGTCTGCCGAATCGTTTGTTTTGGGAAGAGTGTTGTTTTTGGGAAGGCGGTAAATCTGCACTTGCGGGAAGGATTGGCGTTTCTCGGAATTGCTCAGGGCACAAGGGCTTGATAAGGTGACGGCATAGATAACGGAACGCTCCTTAAGCGATTACCGGTCTTGAGGAAGGGGGGATGTACAAATGAACTACCCGCTTAACGTAGGTAAACGTTCAAAATGGAGGCATATCACGCAGAATCCTTTTCTGTATGTGATGGCTGTACCGGGGCTGTTGTTTTTCCTCGTGTTCAGTTATTTTCCCATATACGGGATTATGATTGCCTTCAAAGATTATGATTTTGCCAAGGGGATCACGGGGAGTGACTGGGTAGGGTTTAGAAATTTCGATTACTTTTTTACATCAGATGACTTCTGGACGATTCTGCGGAACACACTGCTACTCAACGTGCTGTTTATTGTGTTCACGACAGCGGCGGCCGTTCTGATTGCACTCATGTTCAATGAGATCCGCAATAAATATTTCAAACGGATATCGCAGTCGCTTATTTTCCTGCCTTATTTCATGTCCTGGATTGTGATCGGGATGATTGTCCAATCCTTATTCGGCGGGGAAGAGCCCATGATTAATGTCTGGCTGCACAATATCGGTATGGAACCGGTCAACTGGATGTTTGAGTCGAGTCTGTGGCCTTATATTCTGACCGTGATCCGGGTGTGGCAAGGCGCTGGTTATCTCTCGATTATTTTCCTGGCCGCCATTACGGGCATATCGGAGGATCTGTATGAGGCGGCCCGCATCGACGGGGCTTCTAAACTGCAGATTGTGACACGCATTACGCTGCCGCTGCTAGTGCCGACGATTATGATCATGACGCTGCTGGCCGTGGGCAAAATTTTCAACGGGGACTTTGCGATGATCTATGCCATCATTGGCGACAACTCGATGCTGTATCCGACTACCGACGTCATTGATACGTTTGTCTTCCGCTCCATGCGGCAGCTGCACGATTTCGGCATGTCTTCGGCCGTGGGCCTGTTCCAGTCCATTATGGGTCTGATCTTCGTCATTGCTGCCAACTGGGTCACCCGCAGGGTATCCAAAGAATCTGCTTTATTCTAGGAGAGGTACTATGATACAGAAACAAAGCGCTGCGGACCGCACCTTTACGGGATTCGCCCATACGTTCATTTTGCTGTTTACTTTATTTTGTCTGTTTCCTTTTCTGCTGATGATTGCCGGTTCCTTTACGGATGAGGAGGAGCTGATCGCGCACGGCTATACCTTATTCCCGCAAAAGTTATCGCTGGCCGCGTATAAGGCGGTTCTGCAATCAGATGTACTTTTTAACGGCTATGGTGTTACCCTGTTCATCACGGTTGTCGGGGCCTTAAGCGCCCTGTGCATTTCCGCCATGCTCGGCTATTCACTGGCGAATAAACGGAATGTTCTGCAAACGCCCTTTCTGTTTTTTTGCTACTTGCCTATGCTCTTCTCGGGAGGGATCATTCCGTTCTATATTGTAGTCAGCCAGTGGCTGCATTTGCAGAATACAATCTGGGTGCTCATTCTGACGATGTTATGCCAGCCGTTTCTCGTCTTCCTATTGGTCAGCTTCTTCCGCACTATACCTGAGGAGCTAGAGGAAGCTGCCAGAATCGACGGAGCGAATGAGATGAGAGTGTTCTTCCAGATTATGATTCCGATCTCCAAGCCGATTCTGGCTTCTGTCGGCCTCTTCTATGCGCTGAGCTTCTGGAATGACTGGTTCATGGGACTGATGTTCATTGATAACGAGAAGTTATTCCCGCTGCAGTTAATTCTGCGCCGGATGGTTTCCAATATGGAAGCGGCCAGGAATCTGATTCCTTCCGGTGCAGCGATTGCAGTGACTCCACCGACGTACGGGGTGCGGATGGCGACCACGGTACTGACCATCGGCCCGATTGTACTGCTGTATCCGATGCTTCAGAAATATTTTGTCAAAGGTCTAACGGTAGGCGCTGTCAAAGGGTAAGTTATTCAGATTGTCCATAGATACGGGAGGGTTACGAGATGAGGTTAAAAAAATGGTTCGGCACGGCAACAACAGCGGTATTGGTGTCGTCACTGGTGCTGGCAGGCTGCGGGGGAAATGCGAAGAACGAAGGCAGTACAGCGAATTCTACGAATTCCCCTTCCAGTTCAGAGGGTGCAGCGCCTGCTTCCAAGGAAGTAGTGACGCTGAAGGCTTATTTCCCGGGAGATAAACCTGCGGGGTTCGATGCTGTGCTGCAGGCAGTCAACGACAAGCTGAAAAAGGATAATATCGGAGCCGCTCTGAATATCAACTTCATGCCTTGGACCGATTACGGGAATGCGGTATCCGTGAAGATGTCTGCCGGTGAAGAGTTCGATATGTACCTGGATGCCCCTTGGCTATCGATGAACCAGATGATCGAGAGTAAATCGTTGACGGAGCTGGATGCGGCGGTGGCTGCACGGCCTGAGCTGAAGGCATCCATTCCGGAGGAAATGTGGGAGTATAACAAATTCGGCGGCAAAATTATGGGGATTCCGCTCGGCACCACCCAAGGCCAGCTGTATGGCGTACTGATCCGTAAGGATTTACGCGAGAAATACGGGCTTCCTGAGCTGAAGACCCTCGATGACCTGGAGAAATTCCTGTATGCAGTCAAGGAAAATGAGAAAGACATCAAGCCTTTTGTCATTAATGGAATTAAGGCCGATAAGCTGCCATTCATCCTGAGTAACTCTGCGAATCTGGCACAGGATGAAGTGCTGGAGATTGGGGTCAACATGTTCTCGTATGCGATCAAGGATAAGAAGGTCATTGGCCAATGGGAGAGCCCGACGATTGCCGATGCTTATGAACGTGTTACCAAATACTACAAGGATGGGATTATCTCCAAAAATATTGCCCAGGAGCAAAATGCCGAGACGCTGTTCAAGCAAGGTAAATATGCGGCGACCTACTATGCAGCTGATGGGGTCGAGGGGCTGAAATATTCGGAGATGCTGAAGGACGGCAGCGACAAGCTGGAGATTTTCATTCCGAACGGGGAGCAGGCTAAGCCCTATACGGCTTATCAGCAATGGAACTTCCTCTGTATCCCGACGACCTCCAAGCATTCCGATGTCACTATGGATGTAGTGAACTGGCTGTCGATTAAGGAGAACCATGATTTGATGGAATACGGCATTCAAGGGAAGGACTGGGAGCCTGTCGGTGATTCGAGCTATAAGGCGCTGTCCGGCTATACATTCCCTGGTTATGTGCTGACCTGGCGGCCGACGCTCAACCGAACACCTGACACCATGATGCAGGATGACAAGAAGTGGTTCGACTTCTCGACCCAGACGTCCAATTTCACACTGAGTCCGATCGCAGGCTTCAACTTCAATGCTGAGAAGGTAAAGACAGAATATGCCAAAATCACGCCGCTGCACGATTCGATCTTCCTGCCGCTAAGCCAAGGCCTGATCCCTGCAGCGGAAGGAAAGAAAACGATGGAGGACAAAATGGCCAGTCTCGGCGGGCAAAAAGTGATCGATGAAATCCAGGCTCAGATTGATACTGTTACTTCCGGCAAATAACTGTACTTCAAATACAGAAAGAGGTCACTCCAATGAAAATAACACGCAGCGCGCATAATCCTCTGATCGAAGCCCGGGATGTTGCCCCCTCCCGCCCCGATTTCAAGGTGCTGGGCGCGTTCAATGCAGGCGTGGCGCAGTTACAGGAGGAGACAATTCTCTTGCTGCGCGTGGCCGAAGCGCCAATATCAGACCAGGCGGATGAGGTGCTCGTTCCCCGGTTGAATGAAGCAGGGACGGAGGTGCAGGTCGAGCGGTACGACAGGAATGATCCAGGCTATGATTTCTCAGATTCACGCTTCGTAGCCAAGGAGGGACAGACGGTGATGCTCACCTCCTTGTCTCATCTCCGGGTAGCACGGAGCCAGGATGGCGTTCATTTCGAGGTCGAGCCGCAGCCGGCCCTGTTCCCGGAGCATCCGCTGGAAGCATGGGGGATCGAAGATCCGCGTGTGACCCAGATCGGGGATACCTATTACATCACTTACAGTGCGGCCTCCGCACGCGGTGTCGGAGTTGGGCTGGCGGAGACCCGCGACTTTCAGACCTTCAAGCGGCGCGGGTTCATGCTGCCGCCCGAGAATAAGGATGTCATGATTTTCCCCGAGACAATTGGCGGCAAATACTACGCGCTGCATCGTCCGGTGCCGAAGTCCTTCGGCGCACCAGAGATGTGGATCGCGGAATCGCCTGACCTCGACCATTGGGGGAACCACCGGTTCCTGATGGGACTCGGTGAGCAGGGCTGGGACTCCGCCCGTATGGGTGGTGGGGCTGTTCCCATCCGCACACCGCAAGGCTGGCTTGCGCTGTACCATGGCGCTGACAGCAGCCACCGCTACTCCATGGGGGCGGTGCTGCTGGATCTGGAGGACCCGTCCCGGGTGATTGCGAGATCGCGTGTCCCCGTGCTGGAGCCGGAAGCTTCCTATGAGGTGAACGGATTCTTTGGCAAGGTCGTGTTCTCGTGCGGTGCGCTGCTGCTGGACCAGACGGTCCGCATGTATTATGGCGCGGCAGATGAAGTCATGGCTGTAGCGGACATCCCGCTCCAGGATATATTAGATACTCTTGTGTAAGAGGAAGGAGGCAGTGGGAGCTGCCTTCTTTAATCTAAAGTTTAGAAAGCGCTAACAAATATCTGGCAGATAAGCGAAGGAGCGTGTACATGACTGGTAACATGCAAAGCAGGATCAAAAGATGGATATGTCTCGTGATGGTGGGTTTGATGATCTCGACCCTCGGATTCCAATATCCTGTATCGGCGGATAGTTCGTCGCAAGAGCTGGCGGAAATGAAGCTGATGAAGCAGCGGGCGGTGGATTTCTATATCTCCAAGGACATCATCAATGACGGAACCAATGGCCGGGTGGAATGGACTTTTAAATCACAGGCCGGGACCTACTTATCGAGTCAAAAAGCGAATGGAAGCTGGAGCGATGTAGATTATACCAGTACGGCCTCCAGTGCCAACGGGCGGGCGTGGTCGCCTTACCTTGCGCTGGACCGGATGCAATCGATGGCCCAGGCGTTCGCAGACCCGAAGGGGCCATACTATCATGATGAAGCCATGTTAGCCGGTATTCAGAAAGCGCTGGATCACTGGTTCAAGGTCAAACCGACCTCCACCAACTGGTGGGAGACCGGCATCGGCAAGCAACTGCGGCTTAGCAAAATCGCGCTGCTGTGTGAAGGCTATCTGACTGCAGAGCAGGCTGCGGGTATTGTCGACACGTTAGACAGCAAACCGAATACAATCGATGGGGCCAACTCCTCCTGGTACAACCAGAATTATATGATCCGCGGCTTATTGCTGGAGGATGCCCAGAATGTCCGCAGCGCCGTAGAGGCGTTTAACGTGCTCTCGGCGGTGACGGAGACGCTAACGGGAATTCAGTCTGACATGTCCTTTTTCATGCATGGGAAGACGAATTATACCACGGGCTACGGAAGAAGCTTTGCGAGAGATATGTCCTTCTGGGCTTATGTTGTCTCGGGCACAAGCTTCGCTTACAGCCAGGCGGCCATTGACTCGTTGTCCTCTTATGTGCTGGATGGAACCAGGTATCTGGTGAGAGGCGATGTTGCCGATCTGGGCATGGGGATGAACGGACCGGAGTGGCCAGATTATGAGAGCTCCGCGCTGACCTTCTATGAAGATCCGCTGGAGTGGATGCAGGCGGCTAACCCGAAGCGGGCGGATGAATTCGCCGTATTCCTGAATAATATCCGGGGTATTGGCACGGTCTCGGGCAATGGACTGGATGCGAACAATATGACGCAATGGCAGACCCTGGTCTCCTCTCATATGCGGAAGGATTACGGAATTACAGTGAAGATGTCGTCCAGCACGGTCAAGGGCGGCGAAATGAGAACCATTAACCCCAGCGGATACAACCTGCTCTACTGGACTCCGCAAGGCGCCACGGCTATCCAGAGAACCGGGGATGAGTATAGAACCGTGTACCCTCTGATGGACTGGAATCATGTTCCGGGAACAACAGCTCCCTACGTTTTCACGAAGGAGAATAACTTCAACAACCCGAAGACCTTTGTCGGCGGCGTAACCAATGAGCGGTACGGAGCCACGGCGTTTGATTTCAACAAGCTGAGCACCAGCGGGAAAAAGGGCTACTTTTTCTTCGATGATGAAATGGTAGCGCTGGGCGCAGGCATCACTTCAACGAATGCTGCACCGGTCCATACGACACTGAACCAGAGTCTGGCTGTAGGCGATGTGCTTGTAGACGGCAAAGTGGCAGACGGAACGTCGCAGGTGAACGGACGCTGGGCCTATAATGATCATACCGGTTATGTGCTCCTGGACAAGACGGACTTCCAGGTGAAGCAGGAGACGAAGGCCGGTAAATGGAGCGATGTGGTTACTGGCAGTTCTGCGGAGCCAATCACTAAGCCGGTGTTCTCGATGTGGCTGGATCATGGCGTGAAGCCGGTCAATGCTTCCTATCAATACATCGTATTGCCGGGTAAAACCGCGGGGGAGGTTAGCAGCTACGCGGAAGCAAGCCCGATTAGTATTCTGGCGAATACACCGTCCGTTCAGGCGGTCCGGCACCGTTCGCTTGGCATTGCGGAAATGCTGTTCTATCAGCCGGGTACAGTCACGCTAAGAGAAGGACTGACCGTCACTGTAGATAAACCGTCGATGGTGATCGTTGATGAATCCGCGGACCCTGTCCGCATCTCGGTGGCGAATCCCGAAACGCCGGGAATTACCGTCAACGTAACGCTGAACCGGAACGGAGACCAGACCACAACCACTTACACACTCGGTAAAGATACGTTCACCGGGCGGAGTGAGACGCTAAGCGAGGGAGCTTTCATCGACGACAGCGGGTATGATCTCGCTTACAGTAAAGGAGCGGCTGCTTCCTCCAGCGTAGGCAAGCAATTTGCGTCAAACGCTACGGATCTGTACAGAACCTCCAGTTGGAGCTCGAACGCTTCAGGCAATGAATGGATTTATGTGGATCTGCAGGATCAATATATGATCAATAAGGTTAGATTGCATTGGGAGAAGGCTTACGGCAAAAGCTATAAAATTCAAGTATCCGACGATGCGGCCACCTGGAATGACGTGTATGCGACCTCGATGGGGGATGGCGGCATCGACGACATCTCCTTCGGTAAGACCAGCGCCAGGTTCGTCCGGATGCTAGGCGTTCAGCAGGGGACCGGAGACGGCTACTCGCTTGCTGAATTTAACGTGTATGAAGTGGTTGCCCCTAACCTTGCGGAAGGCCAGACTGCGATTGCAAGCTCGTCCAAAGCAGCCGATGTGCCAGCGGGGAACGCGGTAGACGGCTCATTGACTTCCCGCTGGGGGTCTAACTATGCTGATCCGCAGTGGATTTACGTCGATCTGGGCTCTGTTCAGGCGATTTCCAAGGTGATGTTGCATTGGGAAGATGCCTATGGAAAAGAATACCGGATCGACGTCTCCGATACGCTGCACGATTGGAAGACGGTATATAGTACGTCCAGTGGAGACGGGGATGTCGACGAGATTTCCATAGATCCGGTGAATGCCAGATATGTCCGGATGTATGGAACTCAGAGAGGGAGCAAATACGGATACTCGCTCTGGGAATTTAAAGTCTTTGGACCAGAGACACAGGAAACTGTTCCCGCCCGGGTTGAGCTTGCGGCAACGCCATCTTCGGCGGTGCCTGGAGGCAAAGTATCCGTTATGGGGGCCGTCTACGCCGATGGCAATCTTCCGTTATCCGGTGTAGATGTTGAACTCACAGCAGCCGATGGAAGCCTTGAACCTGCCAAAGTAACTACAGATGTGTACGGCAAGTTCAGTACAGTCTTTACTGCACCATCTGTTCCCGGTAAGGTATCCATCTCAGCAGTCTTGCCGGCAAGTCCATCTGTGACAGGGGCGGTTACCGTATCCGTAGAAGAAGAGGCTGTGCCTGTATCGGCCCGGATTGAACTGGAGGCTAACCCGTCCTCTGTATCTGCTGGAGGCAAAGTGTCGGTTACGGGAACCGTCTATGACGGTGAAGATCTTCCGTTAGCGGGTGCTGCGGTCCAGGTCATGGCAGCCTCCGGCAGCTTCGAGCCTGCGCTTGCCGTAACGGATGAGCACGGCCGGTTTAGCACAGTCTTTACGGCACCGTCCGCAGCGGGGGATGTGGTCATTACGGCTGTACTGACCGGCAATCCTTCCGTGACGAATACGGTTACCGTCTCTGTAAGCAAGGCCATACCAGTTCCTGCCCTTATTGAACTTCAGGCGGCACCTTCTGCTGTGAATACCGGAGATGACGTATCCATTACAGGAATTGTCTCGGGCAGCGACAATCTCCCGGTCTCCGGCCTGGAGGTCGGACTTACAGCTTCCTCGGGCAGCCTTGAGCCTGCTCATGCTGTAACGGACGCAAACGGCCGGTTTAGCGCGGTCTTTACGGCACCTTCCACACCTGGAGAAGTTACAATTACGGCGGTCTTGAATGCGTATCCGTCCATTACGGGAAGAATTAGCGTCTCGGTTAACGAGCGTTCGGGCGGCGGAAATGGCGGCAACCCTGGAGGTGAAGCACCTGTGACTCCGTCAGTACCTGTCCCGCCGGTTGTTGTGGGAACACCGGGTAAACCGGACGAGAGTCCGCAAGGCCCGGCAACTCCGGCGCCTGGTCCATCCCTCACCGATATTGCGGGCCATTGGGCTGAAGCCAGTATCAGTGAAGCTGTTCGGTTAGGCATCATTACAGGTTATCCGAACGGCTCGTTCCAGCCTAACCGTAACGTGACCCGTGCTGAATTCACGGTGATGCTGGCGAAGGCGCTGAAGCTTCAGAACACAGAAGCAGCGTTATCCTTCAAGGATAGTGACCGAATCGGACCATGGGCCAAGACAGCCGTTGCGCAGGCGGTAGCCTTGGGAATCATTCAGGGGGATAACAACAGCAATTTCCGCCCGGATGCGCCAGTGACCAGAGCCGAAATGGCTGTCATGCTGGCGAGAGCATTACAACTGGCTCCTGTTGCCCGCTCCGCAGGATTCACGGATGACCGCGACATCCCCGCCTGGGCAGTTGGAGCAGCGGCCGAGATGAAGAAGTCAGGACTCATGCAAGGCAAAGGCAACAACAGCTTCTTCCCGAAAGACGCCGCAACGCGGGCGGAGACCGTCACGGTACTGCTTAGAATGCTGGCATCTAAGTAATCATAGCCAACCTTTCATTGGTATACGTTAGACACAGCAAAGCAGCGATTCTCCTGTTGTTAGGGAATCGCTGCTTTGCTTATGCTATAATTTAATCAAGTGTTTTTGTGCTTAGAGAAAATTGGATAAAGGATGCATTGACCAACCATGTATGAGAATCAGACTTCTATGCACCACAAGCTCTTTATTATCGGCGCAGGTGCTGCCGGACTAATGGCTGCTGTTACTGCGAGTGATATGGGGATCGATACGGCCATTCTGGAGAGTAACGACCGGATTGGCAAGAAGATCTTAATGACAGGTGATGGCCGCTGCAACATTACAAATGAATCCACTGTGACAGCTGAGGATGAAGCAGCCGCTTTATCGCGCAAGTATCACAGTAATCAACCCGAATTTCCGCTTGCGGTAGTGCAGCAATATGGCGTCGGCCAGACGATTGATTTTTTCTCCTTTCTTGGGCTCCCGCTTACAAGACTCAAGGGGGGCTTGATGTATCCGATGTCGCTGCAGGCAGCGGCGGTACTGGATATTTTCCAGCTGGCGCTAGAGGATCGGAATGTTCCAGTATACCTTAAGAATAAAGTGGTGGATGTTACTGCTTCGGCAGATCATCCGCGCTTCACGATAAAATGCCTAACAGAGACAGAGGAGGAGGTTGTTTATACAAGCGACTATCTGCTTCTGTCTACGGGGGGCAATACCGGTCCCAATGCAGGAAAAGAGCCTCCCGGTTATACCCTTGCCGAACGTCTGGGGCACACCCTGATTGAGCCTTTTCCGGCCATTGTGCAATTGAAGCTGCAATATCCGAATATGAGGGCACTGTCCAGTATCAAATCTCAGGGACAAGCCCATATCATTGTAAAGGGTAAAGTCATCGGCAGTGAACAGGGTGAGCTGGCCTTCACAGACTATGGTATTACCGGTCCGCCCATTCTCCAGCTAAGCAGGAAAGCTGCGTATCATCTGGCAAGAGGAGAACAGGTGAAACTATCGGTGGATCTGATGCCGGGCCGTACAGAGGAAGAGGTAGTGGAGTTCCTAGAAAAGCTATGGGAGAGCTTTGGGCACCGGACCGTGGCGGATTCCCTCGTGGGTATCTTCAACAAGAAGCTTGTTACTGTCCTGCTTAAGGAGACGGGCTTAGATCAACAGCCACAGCTTCTTTGCCAGAATCTCACGCCGAGAACTAAAGAGAACTTTTATCGGCTCTTGAAGCGTTGGGAATTCAAAGTGACGGATACCAATGGCTTTACGAATGCGCAGGTGACAGCCGGCGGCATTGATACATCGGAACTTACCCGGGGAACGCTGGAATCCAAGCGGGTGCCCGGGCTGTATTTGGCCGGCGAAGTGATGGATGTGGACGGAGATTTCGGCGGCTATAACCTGCAATGGGCCTGGAGTTCCGGATATGTGGCCGCCATGGCGATAGCTAAGTCCATTCAATAAATTTATTAGGAAAAGGGATGCATCAATTAATATGTATAAGGATCAGACTTCTAAGCACCACGAGCTGTTCATTATCGGTGGGGGTGCTGCAGGTCTAATGGCTGCAGTTACAGCGAGGGATCAAGGTATTGATACAGCCATTATTGAAAGCAATGACCGGCTCGGGAAGAAAATTATAACGACGGGTAACGGGCGTTGCAACATTACGAACCAATCCACCGCCACCGGTACGGATGAAGCAGCCGCTTTATCCATTAAGTATCACAGCAATCAGGCAGGATTCCCAATACATGTACTGCGGCAATTCGGTGTCCGCCAGACGATCGAATTTTTCTCTTCGCTCGGGCTTCCTTTTATGAGCTTGGAGAATGGCCGGATGTATCCGATGTCGCTGCAGGCGGCTTCGGTGCCGGGTGTGTTTAAGCTGGCGCTGGAGGACCGGAATGTTCCAGTATACTATAAACATAAAGTGCTCGATGTGACCGTTTCGGCGGGACATCCCCGGTTCGCGATAACCTGCCAGACGGATACAGAGGAACAGGTAGTGTATACCAGCGACTATCTTTTTCTATGTACCGGCGGCCTTACCGCTCCCAAAACAGGAACAGACGGCTCCGGTTATACACTTGTCCAGCGTCTGGGTCACACCATGATCCACCCGGTGCCAGGCATTGTACAATTGAAGCTGGATTATCCGTATTTGAAGGAACTGTCGGGCATCAAATTTGAGGGAGAGGCCCATGTGATCGTAAACAATGAAGTCATCCGCACGGAGTCTGGTGAGATTCTTTTTACGGACTATGGGATCTCGGGCCCGCCTATACTTCAGCTAAGCAGAAAGGCTGCGTATAATCTCGGCATAGGAGAATCCGTGACCCTGTCGGTTGATTTGATGCCGGAGCGCACGGAGGAAGAGTTAATTGATTTTCTGGAGATCCACTGGGGGATCTTCGGGCACCGGACGGTTGCTGATTCCCTGATAGGCATCGTCAGCAAGAAGCTGATTCCCGTGCTGCTGAAGGAGGCTGGAATTGATCAACAGCTGCATCTGCTGTGTCAGGATCTATCATGGAAAACTAAGAAAATATTCTATAAACTATTGAAGCGTTGGGAATTTAAAATCACCGACACCAACAGCTTCACGAACGCCCAAACCACAGCCGGTGGCATCGATACGACGGAGCTAGTCGAAGGAACGCTGGAATCTAAGCTGGTGCCTGGGCTCTATTTGGCCGGTGAGGTGATGGATGTGGACGGAGATTGCGGCGGCTATAACCTGCAATGGGCTTGGAGCTCCGGATATGCCGCCGCGATGGCGCTTGCGAATCAGCGTGCCCGCACTACGTAAAGGATAGAGGATTGGTGCAGTACTAGTGAAGACACCCTTAGGGGTGTCTTTTTTATTTCTCTTTGGGGTTATAAATTCCGGGAAAAGGATTAACAATTACTCCCTATTGATCCGATAAGTAAATAGATACATATTTTAACTTTGAAATTGAATTGTGGGATAAATCCCAGAATATCTTGTCAGCTTGTTTTTATGAACCTTATAGAAGCAGTGTGACAAGCGGTTTATTTC
Organism: Paenibacillus sp. FSL P4-0338; assembly: GCF_038002365.1. NCBI lineage: Bacteria > Bacillati > Bacillota > Bacilli > Caryophanales > Paenibacillaceae > Paenibacillus > Paenibacillus sp. FSL P4-0338. The sequence continues at coordinate 96,564 of NZ_JBBOCG010000002.1, forward strand.
ATTATGTTGAAAACTTTAACTTATGGTAGTGCATGTAGTATCAAATAAACTGTAGGGGGATTTTCAGAATGAAGTTAGTTAAAATGAGGAAGTCTGTGTTTGTTTCATCTATTGTAGTTTCAAGTCTACTATTTGGCACAGTAGGGGTGTTTGCAGGAAATGGTGTTGAAGCAATTAAGGCAAAATTGAACCATGATATCAAGTTTGTCCTTAACGGTTCCAAATGGACTCCAAAAGATCAATCGGGTAATAATTTATCTGCTTTAGTATATAATGGTTCTACATATGTGCCCTTAAGATCTGTTTCAGAGGCGCTTGGAGCGGATGTTAATTTTGATGCGCCCTCTTTAACGATTTCCATTGATGGTTCAGGTGATAGTGGTATTCCTTATAAGGATGCCAGCACAGCATCGACCCCCCAAGAACCCGTTAAGCAAACTGTTAACCCGCCTGCGACAAATACGCCACCTCCAGTAGCAACGACGACGACAGCATCAGCTAATGGTGGTAAAACCCTTAGCTCTGCAATTCCAATAGGCAAGTCGGTTACATTTAATGATCCCTATAGTTATGATGGTCTGTCGTATACAGGAAACTATACTTTCTCCGTAAGCTCAGTAAAGTCAATCACAAGAAGTGAAATTGCAAGTCTTGGTTTCAGAGAACCAGAAGCCAATGCTTTGATTGAGTATAAATTGGCTAAGGTAAAGTTCGTTTTGAATAACGGAAAGGCTATCTCTGATGATAACAACGAAGGCCTTTATGTTGCTGTTCATTTGGTACCACAACTGTGGGGTTCTAAAACTTCAGACGGAAACAGTATCGTCGGTGTGAAAAATTCCGGTTTCACTGGCTCGTTGGATGATGCTATTAGTGACGCAACTAATTCGAAAAAGCTTAAGCCGGGTGAAAGTTACAGCTACGCTGCAGAAGGTCTTGTAATCGTACCTGTATATAAGGGAGTAGCGAACTATCTGACCGTCCAGCTCAGAGACAATAGCGATTATGAAAATTCATTCTTCTACTTCAACCTTTAGTCATCAAGAGGCCTAAGTAATCAAATATGATTTTCGTTAGCTACGAGGGGTATCTCTAAAGCCAAATTATGGCTTAGAGGTACCCTTTGTTTCTTGAATGTGAGAAATGAAGAGAGGATCAAATGGTTTGATAACGAAATGTTCGGTCGATTCTGGGAACAATGCAGACAAGAGGGTTTGACGGGGCTGTTCCGTAACAGTCATAATTGTTCTTGTCTTTACGAAAAGGGGGTGTCACCAATTGCCGATAGGATCTAAGAACTTGTCCACTAAACAAAGGTTTGTAGAAGCGCTTATGAATGAATCACTTGTGGATCTGCAGTCCATCCCGAAAAGCGATTTGCATAACCACGCCGGACGCGGAGGGACCATTCGATATATTAGCGAGTGGGCGCATGTTAACATAGAGCCGCCGGCGGAACCGTTCCGATCGTTGAACGACATGCAGCAATGGTTTGTTGAATCTGTGAAACGGCATTGCCCTGGTATTCAAGGTTATTTGAAACGGATTGAAGCTTCCTTTGCGCAGGCGGCTGACGACCATATTGAGAGATTGGCATTAAGCTTTGGAGTGGATGAGGTGGATACCTTGGGAGGAATGGAGCCATTTATGCGGATCATGAATGAATATCATCGCCGGTTTGCTCCTGCAACACAGTTTCTCCCGGAGCTGGCTTTGGACCGTGCCTGCAATGTAGATGAAGTGTATAACCGGTTAGATGAAATATTGGCTTACCGCTGGTTTCGCTCCATCGATATTTGTTGCGATGAATTTGCTCAGCCAATCACATCTTTTAAGTCCATTTACCAAGCTGCGAATACGGCGGGGCTGGCGCTCAAGGCTCATGTGGGGGAGTTCGGAACCGCAGATGATGTTATGGAAGCTGTTGAGGAGCTCGGGCTTCATGAGGTTCACCATGGAATTGCAGCCGTCCGCTCGCCTCAAATTATGAGCTGGCTTTCTGCTCACCATATTCAACTGAATGTCTGTCCTACTAGTAATATTATGCTTGGAGTAGCGGAGAACTACGCCAGCCATCCTATTCGGAAGCTTTATGATTGTGGAGTACCCGTGACGATTAATACCGATGATTTGCTGATTTTTAATCAAAGCGTTTCTCAAGAATACATGAATCTGTATCAAGCGGGATTAATGACAACAGAAGAGCTGAACGAGATCCGTATGAGAGGACTTGGGGTATCCAATGGAAGGAATCAGTTAATGATGAGTATGGATAAAAAGTAAGTCAGGTTAAATTGTATCTGTAGTCCAGTGAATTATTTAATCATAAGGATTGTGATGTAATTTTACAAAATAAATTCAAAATCCGAGTGGATGGTAAAAGGATACTTGAAGATGGTCTTTTCCATATCATTTTGCTAAAATGTACATATGTTATAACTTTTATTACTGTTAAAAGTTATAACTTGAAGCGGGAAGATCATTCTATAAGAAGAAGGAAGAAATAAAATGAATGGCGTGATCAAAGTGACAAAGGATCAAACGAAGGTGATCCGTTATTCCCGAAAGATTGGGCGAATGGGGAATAGCTTGGGCGTGAGCTTGCCAAAAGCTCTTGCGGAAAAGTTGAATATCTCGCAGGGAGATGAAATCGAGTTTATTGAAAATGAAAGTGGAGAAGTGGTGTTGAGAAAAAGCCGGGCAGCCCTGTTGCCTGAACAGGTTCGGCCTGAAGTCTTGGAGGCTTTCTTCGATGTGTTCGAAGAGGATCTGGGCATTCTTGAAGATCTAAGGGATCGTTAATATGACTATCTTTCTTAGCAGAGAAGAGGTTATTACAGCACACCATTTCATGATGAAAAGAATGAATGACGCAGATCAAGCAGGAGTGAAGGAACATGGCCTGCTGGAATCTGCGGTACATAGACCGCAACAAAGTATTTTTGGCGAGGATGCTTATCCCTCTATATTTGATAAGGCAGCCGCCTTGCTCGAATCGCTGGTCAAAAACCATTGTTTCCATAATGGCAATAAACGTACGGCTTATCTGGTTACGAAGTCATTTTTGATTCTGAATGGGTACCATCTAAAAATGCAGCGGGAGTTTGCAGTAGAGTTTGTTGTAGACATTGCCAAAGGTGTGCATTCATTAGAAATGATCTCTTATATATTGACGAAATATACTGAGGAAAAATAAAGGTAAGGTGTCCCCCTTACAAGTCAAGGAGGCCTTATGATATGAGCAGAGCAGCAAAGCAGCCGCTGAACGAGGGCCCTAAGATCCGCAAAGAAAAAATAATTGCTTCAAAGATGATTCATATCTATTGCAAGAGAAAACATCATGGGCAGGAGCTCTGTGAGGAATGCCGGAATTTAAATGAGTATGTTATGACAAGACTCTCCTGCTGCAAATTCGGTGAAGAGAAAACCGCGTGTGCCAAGTGTCCGATTCATTGTTATACACCCGTCTACCGCACAAAAATAAAGGGAGTTATGCGTTTCTCAGGACCATGGATGCTGCTGTATCATCCGTTAGAATCCATAAGGCATATCCCCATGCCGGAGAAGTTGAGAAAAACATGGTCACGATAGCCGGACGCCTACTCCAGTTAAAACAGCCAAGGAACAGGATGGCCTGCGCCTTGGCTGTCTATGGTTACCTATTCCCCTGCTCCAGCCATTCCCGCTTCAGGATAGCGAATTGCTGGGTATTCTCATACTTCGGCGTTCCGTCTTCGTTCGTGGTGAAGGAGATGAATTCGAGGAAGCAGCCTTCCCGGCGCATGCCCAGCTTCTCGACCAGCTTCTGCGATCTGGAGTTGTCGTCCTCGACATAGGCGTAGATGCGTCTGGCTTCCTGCTCCAGGAAAAGGTAGCGCAGCAGCGTACGGGCGCTTTCGCTGGCATAGCCGGCGCCTTCGTAGGCCGGGTTGAAGTGCCAGCCTACGCTGTAGGTATCCGGCTCCTCTTTCATACAGAACAGATCGCCAATGATGGCACCGGTCTCCTTCAGAGTGACGGCCAGATGGGAGTCGTCCTGACTCCGTTCGCTGGCGGAAGCGATGGCTTCTTCTAACGTAGAGAGACGTTCGCTCAGGAAACAGTTCACCCGGGGGTTCGCCAAGTACTCCAGCATCCCTGATGCATCTGCCTCCCGGAAGTTTCTAATGATTAATCGGTCGGTACTGATCTCTTGCATGATGGTTCCTCCTTAAGGTTGGGGTTGCGCGGTATCTACCGGCAAGCGGATGTGGACGGAATACCTGCTGCCAGTGCTTGTGAACGTAATTTCGCCCTTATGCTGGCTGATGATTTTATGGCAGGTCTTGAGGCCGATCCCGGTGCTATGGACCTCATGGTCCTCCGTTTTTATAACATTCGTGATATCCATCAACAGCCAGCGGTCTTCAATCCTATACGCAATAGTGACGGGCGCAGATGTATCGGCATACTTCGTGATGTTGGAGAAAAGATTATCGAATACCCGCCTGAAGGAGATCAGGTGAAGATCCACGCGGAAAGGGACAGGGGATGGCTCCCATGCTACCTGGAAGCCGTGATTCTCCAGCAGCATCGACTGCTCATCGATTAACTGATCCATCAGCTGAATCCCATCGTAAGACTCGAACTCCAGGTCATTCTCCTCTGTGTTATACACGGTGAAGTACTCGAATAGCTTGTCGGACAGATGCTTAATCTGATAGGCTTTTTCCCTGCTGTTATGAATGTACTTCGCTAATGCTTCCTGATCCTGATATTTCTTGTATTCGATGATGTCCAGGTAGCCGACCAATGCGGTCAGCGGTGTCCGCAGATCGTGGGACATAGCGGTGACCAGCTCGCTGTTGGCTACTCTGGCCCGCTCCTCGCTCTCCAGACGCTCGATGAATGACTTCCTCATCTCATTGATGCTCTGGGCCAGCGACGACAGCTCATCCTTCCCCTTGAGAGTAATCGGATAGTCCAGATTCCCGCCCTCCAGAATTTTAATCTCCTTCTCCAGCACGCCAATATAAGAGGTCTTCTTGTTGATGAAGAACAGAACCAGGACGATGAAGAATATGAACGACAGAATCACACCGAGAATCGTAATGAGGTTGTAGTACTTGTATTCAAAAAAATATTCCATATAGACCTGAGCAGTCGTATCCGCAAAGGTAACCGTGGAATACTGGGATTTGCTGAAAATGTTAGGGTCCGGCAGAAATCTCGTATTCTCGGTCTTGATGGTGTACCCGTCCGTAGAGTAGAGAAATTGGTTGTCCTTATAGAGATAGAGGTTCACGTACTTGGCGTCTCGGACCCATTCCGCGATCTTCGCGTCATCCTTAAGCGAAAGATGTTGCCCGGAGATATATGCTTGAAGTGCCGGAAGGGCTTGCTCTTCTTGCTTGTGAATGAACGAGCTTCTGGTCCGGTAATGCTCCAGCAGATCTTCGCCTGTGGACTGCAGCAGCAGGAATAACCCTGCAGAAGCGACGAACGAACCGATCAGGCACAGGATTAATTTCAGTTTCAGCCTGCTCAACCGTAGCTTATGATTCAATCCGGTACCCCTTTCCCCAGACGGTTCGGATGAACTTGGGATTCTGCGGGTCCTTCTCCAGCTTCATCCGCAGATTGCGGATATGAACCATCACCGTATTGTTACAGCTGTAGAAGTAAGGCTCGCCCCACACACTCTCATACAGATTCTGCGCCGAGAAAATCTTATTGCGGTTGCCGGCCATCAGCGCCAGCAGCTTGTACTCAATTTCGGTCAGGGTCAGCTCCTTCTCATTCATCCTTACCTCGTTAACAGCAGGATTAATGCTTAGTCCGTTGAAGGTAATCACATCTGAGGGGGCGGAGGTATCCTCCTTGCCTTTGTATACATAATACCGCCTAAGTAAGGCCTTCACCCGGGACACCAATTCGGTGTAGGAAAAGGGCTTGGACAGGTAATCGTCACTTCCGGCCGAGAAGGCGAGAGTTTTGTCAGAGTCTTGAGTCTTAGCTGTCAGGAACAAGATAGGCGCACTGGTCATCTCACGAATCTCCACGCAGGCCTTAATTCCCGACTTCCGGGGCATCATCATGTCCAGAATGATCAGGTCGATGGTATCGTCAACTTTGTTCACGGCATCTTCACCGTCAACAGCCTCAATGACAAGGTACTGCTCACTCTCCAGCAGCACTCGGACAATCTCCCGGATCTCGTGGTTGTCATCCGCTATAAGTATGGTCTTCGCAGGATTCATCATTCTTCCATCCCTCTCCTTTCCCGGGTGCTCGTCGTGCTTACATTATAGATTGTCCATTGCGTTTAAACCACCGGATGACAGGCGACTTAAGAATTCTTAAGGAATTCCATGCCCGGATCTTAAGAATATTTACCTAAGCTGGTACTATCATAAGCCAGTGAAGAGAGGGATTCGAAATGGATTGGTTATTACAAAATAAACGGGTCAGCAAAGTTCTCCTCGCTTGCGTAGGCCTTGTGATCATGATCGTATTCATCAAATACCTGCCGGAGCTTCTGCGCCTGACGATGTCGCTGGATGCCTTCCGGGACTATATCCTTTCTACAGGAAAGCTAGGGCCGGTTATGCTGGTTCTCTTCCAGATTCTCCAGACGGTGATCGCTCCCATACCGGGAGAGGTCGTTCAAATTGCCGGGGGATACATCTATGGGACGATGCTGGGGGCGGTTTACGTGACTGGTGGGATGATGCTGGGGGCGATGATTGCCTTCTACTTCACCAGATTCCTGGGCGGGTCTTTCATTGAAAGCTTGCTTCAGAGGGATAAGTTCAAGTGGATGCGGGGGATGATGGATAATAAGAAATTCTCAATCTTCCTGTTCATTGTTTTCATTATTCCCGGATTCCCCAAGGATATGTTCATCTATGCTGCGGGATTGACGACGATGAAGCCCCTAAGATTCTTTATGATCCTGCTCATTGCCAGATTCCCGTGGCTGCTGGCCTCCGTGAGCGTTGGGGCAAATATCTACGATAAGAATTATGGACCCACCATCGTCATATCCGCTATCTCAGTCCTAGCTTTTATCTTGGGATTAATCTATAAGGACAAGCTGATTGACAAGTTATCTTCCTTCAAAGGCGGCAAAAGCGAGTCGTAGCCTCAACATCTAGGAATGATGTCTGTAACTTGGACATAGAGTGGAACTACAGGAGGCGTTGCATATGGTTATCCAACTTAGTGTTGCTTTGGCTGCGGTTGCTTTTGTCTGTCTGGTTGCATTTGTCATCCTTACGCTGCGCAAGGGAATGACCACGCTCGGGGAGACCAACAAGACGCTGGGCGAGGTGAGAAATGCCATCCATGGATTGACGGGAGAGGCGACTCAGCTCATTCACACGGCGAATCAGGTCACCCGGGATGTGAAGGGGAAGATCAAGACCATCGATCCGATCTTTGAATCGGCGCACAATGTGGGCGAAGTTATTCAGACGGTGACCGAGACCTTTAAGAAGAACGCTACCGACATCGGCCAGAACCTGAGCCAAGAGCCTGAGAAGCCAGCGGTCAAAAGCAAAAGCGGCCAGATCCGCGTTAATACGAAGTTTCAGTGATTTCAGCATCACCCATAGTAGCGACAATTCAAGGCACCCTGGGCGGGTGTCTTTTTGCATGCAGGTATCATTTCGCTGCAAAATAATCATTTTCTCATAATAGTGCATAATTGCAGGCGATATGAGCAAATGATTGTTTCGACACTAATTCGGCTTCTGCTATGCTCGGGATATCCGCGAGGCTCAAGATTCATAGGTCCTTCAAGGATACAGATCAGCAGGTAAAGAGGGGGTGAAAAGAGAAGCAATGTAAAAAATTGCAAGCGGTTACATGTAATTCTGCAACAAATAAATCCGGGGAGGCAAATGAATGAAAAGGTTAGTTGCGAAGGTAACCAGTATGGCTTTGTTGTTTTCTCTTATACTCACTCTGATATACGGCGGATGGGGAACCGGGGCGGTGTACGCTGCGGGGGTTACGCTGACAGGCAGCGGTGGCGGGAATGAAGCGGTGTATGCGGAGTGGTCACCTGTCAGTAACGCATCCGGCTATAAGGTATTCGTCAAAGCGGCAAGCGCCGCAGATTCCCAGTATCAGCAGCTTCCGAATGAGCTGATCCGCAAATATGCTTCCTACTGGAGAGCGGACGCCGTAGGGCTTGCAGCCGGAAGCTATGTCATGAAGATTGAAGCGGTATTGTCAGGCGGGGGAACGGCTAATACAGTTACGGGTACGCTGAATGTAACACCGTATGACCGGTCTGGTTTTGCTTTCTCCTCCAGCTCTCCGTTTGGTACAGGCTCAGGTGCCTATAACAACAACGGAACACTTAAGAGCGGCGCACAGGTGCTGTATATCACCTCCCAGAACGCTCAGACCGTAACGCTTCCCGTAGTGGTCAGCAGCTCGGGTACAGTTCAGACAGGGACAGGGCTTGGCAGCATTCTCGCTCTCCGGCAAAAAGGCTATGACACCACACCGCTCGCCATCAGGCTCATCGGAAAAGTGACCGCCGCCGACCTCAGTGGACAGTTGAACAGCAGCGGGTATCTTGAACTCAAAGGCAAAAATAATTATACAGAAATGAACATTACCCTTGAAGGAATAGGAAAAGATGCGACTGCCTATGGCTGGGGGCTGCTGCTCAGATACGCAGGGAATGTGGAGGTTCGGAATCTGGGTGTGATGTTATTCCCGGATGACGGCATTTCCATGGATACAGGCAACGCGAATGTGTGGGTGCATAATAATGATATTTTCTACGGATCAGCGGGAAGTGATGCGGACCAGGCCAAAGGCGACGGTTCCACAGATCTCAAGAAAGGCTCCACATATATCACTATTTCGTACAACCACTACTTCGATTCCGGCAAAGCAGCTCTGGTCGGACTTAGCGAATCGGCAGAGTTCTTCGTCACCTTCCACCACAACTGGTTCGATCATTCCGACTCGCGTCATCCGCGGATCAGAGTGGCCTCGGTCCATGTGTATAATAACTTCTATGACGGTGTATCAAAATATGGTGTGGGCGTGACGACCGGCGCTTCAGCCTTCGTGGAAAGTAATGTGTTCCGTAATGCCAAGTACCCGATGTTGAACTCTCTTCAGGGGACGGATGCTCTGGGCGAAGGCACATTCTCCGGGGAGACTGGAGGGATGATTAAGGCCTTCAATAACAGTATTACGGGGGCGTCCAGTCTCATTTATGCCAACTCCAATACCGGAACAGCTCCGGCAAATGCAGGCTCTCACGATGCTTACCTGGCCTCATCGAGAAGCGAAGCCGTTCCCGGCTCGTACAAAGCACTTGTCGGCGGAACAGCATATAACAACTTCGATACGCTGGTCGATACAGGTGTCAGCGCAGCAGCTGTAGATAGCATTGGCGCAGTAGAGCAGAAAGTTACAGCGGGAGCAGGACGCCAGGGAGGCGGTGACTTTAGCTGGACTTTCAATAACTCAGTAGATGACGCATCCTATGCCCTCAACGTGCCGTTAATGTCAGCCATACGGAGCTACACCTCAGGCCTGGTGTCTGTAGGCGGCGAGGCGAATCCGGGAGGTCCAACGCCGACACCATCGGCAACGCCTGGGCCAACGGCAACTCCGGTGCCGACAGCGACACCGGTGCCGACAGCGACTCCGGTACCAACAGTAACGCCTGGGCCAACGGCAACTCCGGTGCCGACAGCGACTCCAGTGCCAACGGCAACACCTGCCCCGGGAGCGGCGGTGCACAATTTTACAACATCCGGCACATCAAGCAGCTTCTTCACCATTCAAGGCAACCTTTCCACCAGCAAAGGAACGGTAGTCTATAACGGCCTGACCTTAACCCAATGTCTGAAAATCGAGAGCGCCACCAGCATCCAATTCAACGCAGCCAAGGCCTCCACGCTAACGCTGGTGTTTGGCTCCGAGGGAACCAAGATTAAGGTGGATGGGACAAGCTGCCCGATCACGAACGGTGTGGCCAACGTCTCCCTTGCGGCAGGCGCCCATACGATTACGAAGGATAGTACGGCTAATTTGTATTATTTGGTGGTGGAATAATATAACTCCTAACCCCATTATCGCTTGGCGAAGTCTTCTCTGGAAGTGATGGATTGTGTCATGATTCATGAACTGTGCCATATTCACCACATGAATCATGACCATTCTTTCTGGCGGCGTATTGGTAGTATAGTGTTGGATCAGGAATAAGATACTTGAACACCGTATTGTGTGAAAAAGTGAGTGACTGCATCCATGTCCATGCGGTGATCGAACAAGTGCTCAGGATAATAGATGCCTGGAGCCATCGGCTCATCCATAGACATCATCAGCAGTAAATTTTCGGCCTGCACCGCAGCGCCAAGCGCAGTCATATGGGTCTGACCGAGTGGATCGGAGACAGTCATTCTGCGTTCCACTACGTTACGCTTCGCATCCATGCCTTTCAATAGAATCACCAGGTGATGAGCGCTCCCGGTTCCCGGATTGTACAATAATTTCTGTCTGAAAGGCTTGAATCGATCCCCACTAATCAACTTCCATATTCCTGTTTTGACCAGTCCTGCGAGTGCATAAGTGGAAACCTTATGATCGAAGGAGATGCGAAAGCTGGCGGAATTTATATGACTGGTACGGGGCAAGGTGACATGATCAGGAGTATCCAGTCTGTAACAGTGCGTCGTGTATCCATTTGGAAACTGTATTTTAACCGGGTCAGTCATGGGATAGACCAGCCGGCTCGTATTGGATTGAGTGATATGAAAAGGAATGCTCATCCGGTCCATGAAGGCCGCTGAATCCGGGCCGGCCTTATCCCGCAGGGAGTACAAGGCATGGATGTTAACCTCAACGTTCTGAAGCGATTTCGAGAGCATCATGGCAAACAGGGAGGCCGTTCCCGCCATCCATCCGGAAGAGAGAATTACGGGGGCATGAAGCTCTTCCTGATCTATTGTGCGGATCGCTTGCTGAAACACTTCTGTCCAGCGTGTGACATCAATGAGTGGAATTTTTCTTCGCACTGCTGCTACCAGTAGTCGATCATCCAGATCGTTCACTGCATTAATGATTAAAGTTATATTTTCTCCTGCGTGAATCAGCGGATCGATTGCCTGGGTATCAACAACAACCGTGTGCACCCGGTCCGATGGGAAAGGGGCTGCTTTGCCAGCAGAACGACCACCCAGCACTAACTCCAGATCAGGGTGCCTGTCATGTAGAATGCGGGCAATCTGTACCCCTACAGCACCATAGCCTCCAGCGATGAGAATCTTTTGTCTATTCATTTGTTAGCCTCCGTTTATATGTTTATGTACTTATATGTTTAAACAATTAAACGTAGTAGTGTGAAGAAAAGGAATGCAGTTCACCAGCGCGGCGTGCGCTAGCTCTGACATTCCACTTCTACGAGATGAACGAGCTGTTTGAGTAATTCGATAGCATCGTTGAACTCCAGTTTGTAATACATCTCAGTCCCTTTTTTCTGAACCGACAGCAGCCCGGATTGGCGCAATATTTTCAGGTGATGAGAGACTGTAGGGCGTGACATGGGAACATGCTCTGCAATCTGTGATACGTTCATGCTATCTCGGTCAATGAGCAGCGATATGATTCGCTGGCGGACGGGATCTCCCAGACCTTGAAGATAAGGGCTTAGATTCTCGAAAATATCAATGACTTGTTGATTACCTATCGATTCGCTCATGGCTCACTCCGTTATAATGTTTAATTGTTTAAACGTATTATAGTCTTACATGCCGCCAAAATCAAATATAATATTCATGCCATATGTAGAGTTGAGGAAGCTCGGCCTGATGCTATTCCCGGACGACGGGATTTCCATGGATACAGGTAACGTGAATGTGTGGGTGTATAATAACGATATTTTCTATGATGCCTGTACCAACGGCAACGTCTGCCCCTGGAGCAGCGGTTCACCATTCAAGGCAATCTCTCCACCAGCTAAGGAACGGGCCGTCTTTTTTCTCTCGCCTTTGGGCCTATAGGAGAGGTGTCAATGTGCATCTCACTAGTGAGTATTACTATGATCATTATTTGCTACAATAAAGATATATAGGCAAACTCCATGTGAGGGGAGCGTTGAAGATGCTGAAGAATTTTTCGTTCCAGAGCTTCAAAAGCTTTGATTCATCTATTCTAGAAATTGAGAAATTAACATCGGTTATTGGCACTAATGCAGGCGGTAAAACCAATGCGATTGAAGGGATGAAGATACTCTCTGAAATCTCTTCAGGAAGAGACCTATCTATTATTCTGGATGGCTCTAAGAATATAGACAGTGAGATCAGAGGCGGGAGTGTAGGCTGTCCCAGAATTGGTACAGATACATTTACTCTAGGGTGTCTGGTGGATATTGATGCGGATTATGACTTGGAGTATTCCATAACCATCAAAGTGAGCAATCGTGTTTTTGTGCTTGCTGAGCATTTGTTGAAGCTATCCTCTAGCGGCGACAGACCGGTGACCGTGTTTAAGACCAAAGATACTCCTGACGACTATAGCGATATTAACGCTGAATATAATAATGGGCGCAAGGGAAGAAATCCCGAAGTGACCTGTATTCGTTCTGTCTCTGTTCTATCACAGCTATCGTCCAAGATGCCTACGACTACAGAGTATAATAAGAAGAACGTGTCTTACATAAATCTGGTTCTGGAGCGTCTGGGGAAGATACTCTTCTTAGATCCTTTGCCGGTTCGGATGAGAGATTATTCAAGGATGAGCGACCATGAGCTAAGACCTACGGCCTGGACGCAGTAAAGGATCTGCCGGAGATGAAATTTTGGATATTGGGTTCATAGAGACTTCCATTGGTGATGTGATGTTCTGCCTGAAGGAGAAGTATGGTGAACGCTCGGAATTCGTGGAGGCCAAGCGTCTCTCGGATGGTACACTCAGATATGTGGCCATTCTCGCTGCACTTATTACAGAAGACCCTGATACTATGATTGTGATTGAAGAGGTGGATAACGGAATCCACCCCAGCCGAATGAAGAGCCTGATCCAAACGATATCCAGACTAACCAAAGAGAGAAAGATAGATGTCATCATTACAACACATAATCCGACCTTACTGAATGCTCTATCCAAAGAAGAATTGTTCGGGGTTGTTTTGTGTTACAGAGATCCTGACAACGGATCAAGTAAATTCTATTCCTTGCCGGATATGGAATCCTTACCGGTTCTTTTGTCAAAAGGTAATCTGGGCGATCTGACGGTCCGGGACGAATTAGTGAAGGCGTTGAAGAAGCCTGCTGAAGATCATACAGATCTAAGCTGGTTGGAGGTGTAGACATATGCATGTTCATATTATCGACACCTCTATTCTATGTAACATTCTGGATCTGCCAGGAATTGATTTCATTACAAAAGGAGAAGCAACAGGTTCTGATTCTGCTAATGTAAGTTGGTGTGGGTGATCTATCCATCATCCAAGTCTACAAGAAGTACAAGAATGTCCCTGCTATCGGCTCTATAAGAATATGGAGTCTGGATCATCATCTACAAGCTTACTATGAAGAGATGCCTTCTATACGGAGACGAAGAGACAGGTAACTAAATCAATCCTTTTCTTTACTGTCAACCAAGTCGATAATCTGACGTATATCCTGAATATTTAGAGCTTCTGCTATTCTAACGATATGACTGAAGCTAATGTTTTCTCTCTTTCCATTGGATAGTTCGCTTAAAGCGGCATGGCGGACCCTGGAGATTCTAGATAACTCTCTTATGGAGATTTCATGCTTAGCAGTCAATTCAGGTATTTTCACTACAATATTCTTCCCCACTGCAAGTTCACTCCTGAGCAAAAAAAATTTTTCAGAATGATACGCATATACGTACCGAATTTCCTCTGTAATTATGCTACGCTGATTTATATCCCAAATTCATAGTATAGCTTATGAAGGAGGCCCAATGCCCAGGATTCTCGAATCGCTATATCATGGTAGTCTATTCCCTAGTGAAGATATAATCTCCAAGGACCCTAATTATCGCCCGCTTAACGGTCAGATTACCGAATCTCTCGAAGCTTGGAAGCAGAAGCTGTCAGTGAGTGAGTTCGAGGAACTGGAGTCTTTACTGGAGCTATATTCACAAGTGCAGGGAATGGATATAACGGCTGCATTTGTGTCAGGGTTCAAGGACGGGGCCATGATGATAATTGAAGTGCTAATTAAGTAAGAGACCTGGATGGTGAATGATGAAAAAAACCATTTTATTGATATCGGGAATTCTTATCTTTTTATTTTCGCTCTGGATAATTTTGAGTTCGGTTTTACGTGCGTACTATACCGATAATATGCCGGACAATTATGAAATAACATTTGGCTATAAAACTAATGATTCGAATTTTGATTTCGTGGATTCAGCAGAAACCTTCACACAAAGGGCAGAGCTAAAAGCCAAGATTGCTTTTCCGGAGCTTTCGACAGAGAGCAGTAAAGGATTGTTCTATGTTACAAGCAATAAAGAAGGAAAAGTAATGAAAACCTTTAAAATAACGATTAACAAAGGCGTGTCAGGACAACTATTCAACTTAGACGCCGAAGGTTGGCCTGCTGGAACCTATGAGTGTACTTTTGAAATGAATGGTGAAATTGTAGCTACAAACAGCTTTTCTCTAAAATAATTCTGGCTATTCCTCCCCATACCTTCCCACCGCCATCTCCGCCGACTTCAGCATGCGCTGCTTCAGCTGCTCGCCCTCAGTGATCTTCACGCGCAGGCCTAGGAAGCGGATGCGGGAGAGCAGGAACTCGCTGTCGTCCCTCATGTAGTGGACGGTGATGTGGTAGATCCCCGTAGCTTCATCGAAGGCTACTGACTTATCGAAGCAGGAGAAGGTGGACAAGATCCGCGACAGCTCGGCATTGTAGACAGGAATGACCTGAATGCAGGCCGATTCTCTCAGACCGTCTAGGAGCCGGGCGATCCGGGCCTTGAGGCCTTCTATCCGGTGGGCGGGGATGGGAGCAGGTTCGGCAGACACGATGTTCCGCAGCTTGGTGGACATGAGTGAGCGCTGCCGGGTGCTGTACCACTGCAGATACCACTCCCGCTTATACATATTGTACTCCAGCTTGTGGGGGAAGCCGGACGGATCGGTCCGTTCCCCGCCATGCTTGATCGCATACGTGATCTGAATTCCCTGATTCTCCATGATGATGCGGCGCAGGGGGCGGAGCAGCGGATGATAGACCTGGCGTTCCTTGCTGCGGGCCTTCTCGATGATAATCTCTCCTACTTCAATAGAAGCTTCGGCCTCCAGTAGGGAATTCAGTTTACGTAAGGTCTCCATTGAAAAAGCTTCAGCCGCCGCCGGATGACCCAGCATCGTCTTCAGCCAGGAACGCTCCTGCGAGGTCAGCGCCAGGGAGCCTGCTTCCTCCAGGCGGGAGATGATCTGGAAGTTGAATATTTTCTCAAAGGGATTCATAGTAGCTCTTGATCTCCTTCCATTCCTCCATGAACTGCTTGCGCAGCCAGCGGGGCTCCAGAATCTCGCAGCTTGAACCGAAGCTCCGCAGCCACGGCTTGATCTCGAAGATCTCGTTCACCGTAATCTCGTACAGGAAGGTCGTACCCGATTCCTCCGTAATGGTTCCCCACTGCCCCTGCGCCTCGACCCGCTCCCGGATGAAGTTGGCGCCGGACCGGCTTGGGTTATAGAATCGGACGGCCACCTTAACTGTACGATTGGTATCCGTCACCCAGCTATACTCCAGCTGAGTCTCCAATTGCTGAAGCCGCTGCGCGAACTCCTCTTCTTCTACAGGCTCGCCCTCTTCAACCTGGGTCAGGCCGTCCATCCGCAGCTTCTTGATCCCCGTCCGGCTGTGATAGCCGATCAGATACCAGCGTCCATACTGATGATCGTAGACGACACGCAGCGGAAGCAGACTGTCCGTAATCCCTGCCGATTCCCGCTCGAAGAGGGGGTTGGTGTTCTGGGAGGTGTAGTTCATGCCTTTTTTGGGCGACAGATAGAGGAATTTGATTCTCCGGCGCTGCTGAACCGCCCCGAAAATCGTATATAGATGCGCCTCATCCAGAATCCGGGAATGGTAATGGTATTTGTACCTGTGGGTCTCCGTGGCTTCGTGAAGAATGCCCCTTATCCGCAGAGCCTTCTTCAAAGTGTCACGCAGCAGGTAGCCCTGGACGGACGGAATCTGCGTATTAGCAATGACATCTACATAATCGAACAGGTCGAGCAGCTCATCATCCGTCAGCTGGTCCAGCAGCTCGTTGGCGGCTTTGTACCGGTAGGGGCGCTTGTCATTTACCTTTACAATCACGCCTACCTCCTCCAGGTATTTCAGGTCTCCCCGGATCGTCTTCTCGTCCGGCAGCGGCGAATCGGCAGGCATCTGGTCACAGCAGCCGTCATGCAGCTCCTTGGCCGTTAGCTCCTCGCTCTGAAGTGCGGTTAACAGCAGCGTCAACCGGATACTCTCCGTCTCCTTCAGTGATTTCGCCCGGAAAAGGAACAGGAGCAGCGGATCGGCAGATTCATAGTAATTATAGCGGAGCCATTCGGACAGCTCGGTGCCTTGTTCTGCGGTCAGATCCTGCTGCAGGACGGTCACCATCTCTTTGAGATTGCGCAGCGTTTTGTCATAGGTATGTACGGAAATGCCGAGCCGCTCGGCGAATTGCTGCCTGCTGTAGGCTCCCCCGGCTAGTGACAGCATACGGAGAAACTGTATTTCTTTATCGAAGCTTTCCTTGGCCATATGTATCCCTCCAGCCTGTAACGCATTCATGAGTTGTAATAGTTAATACCTCTATTAAGCACCAGAGTTGCTTGAAATGGAAGATTTTTGTCTGCCGCCATACTTCCACCCTGTTCCTTCTTGGCAAAATGAGGGAAGATAAGGCCAGCGAAACCGACTTGGAATGGAGGGATGACATGAACCCTATCAATACGCTCATCCACAAGCAATTGAAGCAGATTGAACAAGAGGAGCAAGTGACGATCCTCTATGCCTGTGAATCAGGCAGCCGGGCGTGGGGATTCCCCTCGCAGGACAGTGATTACGATGTGCGGTTCATCTATGTGCATCGGCCGGAGTGGTACTTATCGATCTGGGATGCACGGGATGTCATAGAGCGTCCTATTAACAATATGCTGGATATTAACGGCTGGGATCTGCGCAAAGCGCTGAAGCTGTTCCATAAATCCAACCCGCCGCTGCTGGAGTGGCTGCAGTCCCCGATCCAGTATGCTGAGAAGTTCAGTGTGACGGAGCAGCTTAGGGGGATCTCACCGTATACCTTTTCGCCGAAATCCTGTATGTACCATTACTTGAACATGGCCAAAGGCAACTACCGAGATTACCTGCAAGGGGAGCAGGTCAAGATCAAAAAGTATTTCTATGTGCTGCGCCCGGTGCTGGCCTGTGAGTGGATTCACCGGTACGGGGAGATGCCGCCGATGGCCTTCGAGGTGCTGGTGGAACGGCTGATTCCAAGGGACAGTGAGCTGTGGAAGGTCGTGCAGCATTTGCTGGCCCGGAAGAAGTCGGGTGAGGAGCTGGACCTGGAGCCGCGGCTGAGTGCGATTAACGAGTATCTGGAGGAGCAGCTGCAAGTGCTGGAGCAGGTTGCGGCAGAGTCTTTGAGTACGAAGACGGATAATCGGGACCGGCAGCTTGATGCTCTGTTCCGGGAGGTTATGCAGGAAGTGTGGGGGTTGAATTTGTAGAGGAGGAAGACAATCATGGCTATTGTACAACTGAGATCAACGAACCCGCAGCTAAGCTTCATCATCCGCAAGAATCCGCAGAGCGGCATGCAGCTTCGCCCGGTCCGTCAGGGTATCGCATACGGCTGGTATTCGGATGAGGCTACTTATAATGTGTACTTCAAGGACGCTGACAATGAGGTCTCCTATAAAAAGAACGATGGCGAGAGCTTCGAGTACCTCAATGTCTCCCGCTATAACACCCCGTTATTCCCGCTGAATGCGGTGAATGAGTTCTTCTCTACCCCGTTCAAGGCGAGGGATGAGCGGGATACGGAGGGGTTTGAGCACTCTTTTACCATACAAATGATTCATGTCGAGCGGCTGCATTACATCCGGTTCTTTGAGCAGCATCTGAAGGATTATACGTTCACCCTGGAGCACCAGGCGCATAAGAGCTATTCCCTGACCATCACTACGCGCAAAAGCCTCTACCACCTCCTGCATGTGGTCAGTGTGCTGTCCTTGTTCTTATCGATCTTCGGTGACGAGTACATCGATATCTCGGACCGGATTCTGGACAAATATATCCGCAGTCTGAACGTGATGGACGCTCCTTTCTATATCCGCAGCCTGTTCGCCCGGAATCTCCTGAAGACCCGGGAGCAGTTCAAACGGTACAAGACGGCTGTCGAGCAAACAGATCTGTACCCGATCGGTCTGGAATATGGCAGTACGGCGATACAGCGGCGGACGTTCATCTCGGGTGTGCTTCCGTTTGATAAGCCCATTCTGGATATCGGCTGCGGCGAAGGCTTCTACGCCATTCCGTATGCCGGGAAGATTGAGGGCGCTTATTATGCGGTGGACATCAACGAGGAGCTGCTGGAGGTTGTGAACCGCAAAGCAAAGGCCAAGGAGCTGGATAACATCGTCACCTTCCGCTCGCTGGAGCATTTCCTGGAGCTGTACAACGGAGAGCAGGTGGATGTCATTCTGACCGAGGTGGTGGAGCATATGAGTGAACTGGAAGCGGCTGCGCTGATCCGGCAGATCATCCGTCATGTGGATTTCGGACAGCTGATTGTGACTACGCCGAATGCGGATTTCAATCCTTACTATGAGCTGGAAGGCTTCCGCCATGAGGATCACAAGTGGGAAAAAGGCCAGGCGGCGTTCCAGGAGTGGCTGACGCTCACACTGCAAGGGCTGGGCGTGGAAGCCGAATTCTCGCTCGTAGGTGACCGGGTGGGCGACATTCGTACCACGCAGAGCGCCATTGTGCGCAGACAGGAGGGTTAGGCCATGGACATTCAGACGAAGGTACACACGATATTCATGCTGGTGGGCGCGACGGAGTGCGGGAAGTCTACTTTTGCCAAAGAAGTGCTGATCCCACAGCTTAAGGCTGCGGACAGCACCACAGGTCTGCGCACGAATGTGCAGTATCTCTCTTCAGACCTGATCCGTCAGGAGATCTTGGGCTATGACTACGATAAATATGATCAGGTCATGCTGGAGGCCAGCTCGCATACGTTCGCGCTGTTGTTCGAGCGGTTGAAGCGGGTGACCTCCTGGCCGATTAATGCGGAGTTTGTCATTATGGATACGATAGGTCTCGCTGAGGATTACCGCAGCAAGGTGCGGGCGATTGCCCAGGAGAACCAGTATAATCTGGAGGTCATTCTGTTCGATTACCGTAAGCGGGAGGATTATTATGCCTCGGAGCGCTCGAAGAAGCTGATCTCAAATCACCTGAACCGGCTGCGCCGAGAAGTGCTGCCTGTGCTGTCCCGCGAGGGCTACCATGGTATTCATAAGGTGCGGGCCAAGGATTTTCTGCTGGAAGGTGTTGAAGGTACTGAAGGTTCTGGAGAAAAGCTGCCGAACCCGGATTACCGGGTGCACATTCAGGATTGGGAGGCCTATGCCGCTGCGGTGCTTCCGCAGGAGCAGGAATACATTGTGGTCGGGGATGTACATGAATGTGTTCAAGAGCTGCAAGGGCTGCTGCGCAGCTACGGCTACCGGATTGAAGAAGGGAAGCTAAGCGCTACGGATAAGCTGAGGAATACACGGATCATCCTGGCGGGCGACTGGATCGATAAAGGCAAGCAGACCCGGGAGATTATCGAGTTTTTGTATGACAATCAGGAGCATTTCCTGTTCGTAATGGGCAACCATGAGAATTTCGTCTACAAGTACCTGCGCGGGGAGATTAAGGGGACTGAGCCGGAGCTGCTGAGAACCTATTTTGACTCCACTCAGGTGTTACAGGAAGATGAAGAGTTGTTCCGTCAATTCTCCGTGCTGGTGGAGCGAGCGAAGCCCTTTTACCGCTATATCGGGAATCGGGGGCCTTCCTTCTATGTGACGCATGCGCCTTGCCGCAATAAGTACATCGGGAAGCTGGATACGAATTCGCTGCGCCATCAGCGCAACTTCCGGCTAGACCGTGAGTCTGCGTACGAGCAGCAGCTGGGCTTCCTGAAGGAGGAGGCGGAGGGCAATCATCCGTTCCATCTGTTCGGACATATTGCCGCGAAGCAGACGTTCCGTATCAAGAACAAATTACATCTGGATACAGGGGCGGTGCATGGGAACGGGCTAACTTCTGTCCTTATAACCTTCAAGCCGTTCTACAAAAGCCATAAATCCCGCCAGCAGCTCTTGCCGGAAGAGTTGCCGGTTCTCTTCCGCGAAGTGAGCATGGTCTCTGTGGAGGAGCTGGATGCGGAGTCCATGCGCAGACTGCGCTATTCCTCGCAGAATAAGGTCAACTTCATCTCCGGGACGATGTCGCCTGCGGATAAGGATGAAGTAGCAGGCGAGCTGGAGTCACTGCGCAAGGGTCTGGATTATTTTGCCGGACGCGGGGTGTCTGAGGTGGTCCTTCAGCCTAAGTATATGGGATCGCGCTGCACGGTGTATCTATTCCGGGACGTAGAGCATTGTTATGCGGTTAGCCGCAATGGCTATAAGGTCAAGGCTGTAGATCTGACGCCGGTCTATGAAGGACTGCTGGAGCGGTTCGGAACGTATATGGCGGAGCAAGGCATCCGTGTGCTGCTGCTGGACGGGGAACTACTGCCCTGGAAGGCGCTGGGGGAAGGGCTGATTGAACGCCAGTTCCAGCCGATTGGGCGGGCGCTGGAGAACGAGCTTGCGTTCCTGAGAGAGCACGGGTTCGAGGATTCGCTCGGTGAGCTGATTCAGGCGTATGAAGCCAGCGGATTCGAGCAGGATCAGCATCATCTGACCAAAGAAGCGCTTAATACCAGCTATGGTGCTCATGTATACCAGACGTATAAGCATGTCCGCAGCATCCGGGATGCCTATGTGGGGCTTGACCAGAGGGACGAGGCGTACCGGGTGTATAAGCGGCAGCTGGAGCTGTACGCCGGGGAGGCGGAGCTGGATTATAAGCCGTTTGCTATTCTGAAGGAAGTGCTGGAGAGCGGGGAGGAACGGATGCCTGAGGGAGTAACCTCGGAGCAGTACCGCTTCCTGAATGACGATGAGATCCTGGTGCTGGACCTGCAGGAGCCGGAGGCTTACAGCCGGGCTGAGGAATATTTCGCCGCCATAACCGTTGAGCAGAAGATGGAAGGGATCGTGATCAAGCCGGAGCAGGAGCAGCCGGGAGTGGTCCCTTACCTGAAGGTCCGTAATCCGGGTTACCTGTCGATCATCTACGGCTACGACTACAGATTTCCGCACAAGTATGCCAAGCTGATGAAGCAGAAGAATATCGCACCTAAGCTGCGCACTTCCCTGGCTGAGCACCGGCTGGGTAAGCACATGCTGGAGATTAAGCTGGAGGAGATCTCGGCAGACAACAGCACCTACAAACAGATTGCCGCGAACCTGTTGTTCGAGGTGACGAAGGAGAAGGAGATCGATCCGAGGCTCTAGTAAATAATAAAAGGATTATCACAACGTCTTTTTTTAGTTATGTTCTCAACTTTCGCGGCTGAGTTCTTCAAACAAACTCTTGATATAGCTAGTTAAACCGGATATTCATTCCTGAAGTTGACAAAAAACGTCTGTTTTGTTCTTCTTAATTTTTACCTGAGACATATAGAGAAATAACTCATATGCTGCTAATCCAGGTCAAGAGCCTCATCGGCAAAGAGTAAGAAAAGTTCTCTTAGTGTCTTGTCATTACTCGACGGACACTGTTCGTATTCAATTACCAATTTTGAATCTTGGACGAAGCAGTCGAAGAACACACCGACAGTCATTTTGGTTCCTATATCCTCGTAGTACTCGGTTTGCCCAGTTACCCCCTGGCTTCTTCCGAAGTTAATATTTGTTTGAATACGGCCAAGAATGGGGTATATTTATTCATGAGGTCGCCTCATTTCGGTTTGGTCGTACTTACCATTACCCGAAGTGGCGGCCTTTTCTGTCCTTTTTTTGAAAATAAACACGCTTACAAAAAATAAGACAATAAATTTATAAAAGATATTTTTATATACATCAATATAAAAACGGCGGTATGATAAACATATTATGGAAGTGTTTATCGGTGAATATTATACCAAAGAATGAATAAAAAGATTTTAATACTTATTAAAAGAGGAGCTGTTTTTTTGGAAGAGCTAAAGTACATAAATGAGGAAGTATACCGAAATTTAGAATATATTCTGAAAAAGCTTGATGATAGGTTAGATTTAAAACTATACTCCATTCAATTAGACAACGATCATAAATGGATGGATGGATTTCGAGTTAAAAGTGGGTTGGGGGAGCCTCAAAGCCAAGATAGTGAGATAATACAAGAAGAGCTAAATGATCCAGCTGAAGTATTAAAGAGACTTGGTTTAGCCCGACAAGCCTCAGATAGTGATGCAAAGAATTATATTATAGAACTCGATAACAATAAATTGAAATCCAATATGCTTACGAAAGAACGACTATCTGAGTCGATTGTAAGTGAGGATCAAGAGCAAATTGAATCCAATGAGAAGACCACAGTTAGACAAGTTTTGAATGAATGGAATATCCTTTACTCCAATAGTTTTAATCTTAAGATAAAAAATAAAAAAATTACAATTAAATATATTTTGTCCATTGAATATACAAATTCAGTAACGCGATATACTTTTTTTAAAAGACCACAATTGTCTCTTCTAAGAATGATCATGGATTATTATTTCACGGACTATTATAAAACTTCGGGTAATGCGGAATTGTTATTTATTAACGATGATAAGACTATTGAAACTAAGTACAAAGAGAATACTATCCAGTTCCTTCAAAGGATGGCACGTTTATTTTTTGGAAAGGTACAGGACTTTCTTATGAATAAACAGTATCTAGAGGAAGTTTCTAGCATAGATGAAGAGTTATCCGAAATTGAAAATAATCAGTATTATATTAACAATTTGCTTGAAAAAATTGATGGAATCTCTAACAGGACCTATGAAGGTGAGAGTCCATTTGGATGTATGCTGCTACTCAATACTAAAATGCTGAAAGATAGCAAGTTTGTTAAATATTCCATCAAATTTCAAGATCAACAACCAATTAATTTAGAGGATGCTCGGCGAATCAGGAAATTGCTTGAGTTAACGAACAATGAGAGGGAACTGTACTTAATTGCTGATAACAAGGCCATTTATGGTGTCGGGGAAATAGACTGGGGTCAGCTAGGAGAGAATCTATTGTTCAAAGTGGAGTTTAAGGGGTTGTCCAGATATGATCTACTCCTTGTGACTACAGAGAAAAGGGATGATACAGATGCCCGTGTAGTTACGGAAGTCGAATCCAAAATCTTCAAGATGACAACAAATTCGGAGATCCTATTCCATAAATTAACCAGTATTTCCTTTAAAAATCCAGAAATCGGTTCCGGTTTTTTTACAACCGAACTCTTTGAACGAACTATGAGAACTCAGTTTAAAGATGTTTCTCCGCCTTTAACCGATAAGGGGATTGATAAGCTCCGACTTATCATTCAAAAGGCAACTGAACAACAAAATGGAACAATGGTTGTCATTACAGATCCCGATACTGCTGAAAAAGAATTGATAAAACTAGGAAAACAATCTACCCTGATTCAAGCAACAGAGATTAGCCCAACATTTATTAAACACCTTACTTCCATTGATGGAGCGATATATTTTGACACGACAGGTGCTTGTCATGCTATTGGCGTTATTCTAGATGGACTTGCTCAAGCAAATTTGGGAGATGCAAGTCGTGGAGCAAGATTTCATTCCGCGCACCGTTATCTCGAAAAACTGAAATCAGAAGAAAAAGGATGTGTCATTGCTATCATTTCGGAGGATGGCATGATTAATCTGATACCAGAACAGGCAAATGAAGCTGTTATACGCCAGTTAGTGAGAGCTATGATAAGTTATATAAAAGATAATGATGAGCTTAGTGAAGAAACCCTTCAAAGTTACGATAAACGTCTTGGAGAAGTTGAGGATGAAACTATAATTGATCATCATCATTATTTCAAACTTGCAGAAACTTTTTTCAATAAAAATCTTTTTCTCAAAGCAGCACATTATTATGAAAAAGGCTTAACAGTATGTGGCCGATTTATTTTGAAATATAATCGGGCTCTCGCCAATTCTATTTTTAGGCAAAGGAATATTGAAACTAATAAAGAAAATATACTTCAAGTTTATAAAGCTGCATTAGAACAAATTGAAATTATATTCAAAATGGCAGATGATTTTGAGATTGATCAACATGAGTATAATCGTCGTGCAATTTCCTTGCAATTTATTGGACGTTACTCAAATATAGAGAAGAAGAAAGAATATTTTGATAAATCATTGCTTGATTTTACAAAGGCAATAGAAATAAAAAAAAGTTCTAAAAATGTTCTTTATCGGAATCGAGGCGATCTTTACCAAGAAAGAGGAGAGCTATACGAAGCGCTTAATGACTTTATAAACTCTGAAATTGAATTTTCAGAAGAAGGAACCTTAAAGTATATTGAAAAACTCATTAAAAAAGAAGTTCCTTTGTATTTACATGCGCTTACCAGCTATTCAGCAAAGAGGAATGATAAATATAATAGTAAAGCTCTAGAGAAATTATTAGAGGATTACGGTAATAGAATAAAAGAAGAAATCCCGGAAGTGGCTGCTGCACTAGAACAATGTGATTTCGATTTACCGTAGAAAAACGATGAATAATTCGGGGAGATAAGAATGAGTATTGAGAATGGATAACTCATAAAAGTGGGGGCTGGAGTTTCAAATAGCCGACTGCGGTTGTTTTTGTAAATGGTATTGGGGCCGAACCGTTTTACTCGAACATTTAGGCCGATCTGTTCTGATAGGATATTGTATTTGTTAGCACATAGAATGGTTGGTTAGTAGTGCAGCAGTATATCGTAAGTTGCTATGAAATAATTGATGAAATCATTCTTAAGGCTGTAAAAGAAACAATTACCTATCTTGTGCAAACAGTAAGAAGAAGGCGGAGGAGTTGATTGAATTTTAAAGTAGACAGGAAATCTTATAAAAGTCTGAGAACTCACTTTTTTATCAGAACCGAGGGCACACTTGACATTCTACCCTCGGTTCTGATAAAACTTTAACCCATCACAACCAGCACATCGTTCTCTGCTGCCATACGGGATACAGGAATCAGATTGCCCTGGATTTCTTCGCCGTTGATGACGATGCGGGAGACGCCTTTCTGAACGCCGTTCTTGTTCTCCACCTGGATGTTCAGCTTCTTCCCGCGGAATTCGCGTACCATGGAGAAGTCGGTCCAGTCCGAAGGGACACACGGGTCCAGACGGAGGCCGTCCTTCTGCGGCTGAACGCCCATTATGCCCTCTGCCAGAGAGACCATGACAGTGGAGGCGGTGCCGGTCAGCCAGTGGACATGGGCCCGCCCCTGATACGGGCTGTCCTTGGATTCCACGAATTGGCCGTGGACGTAAGGTTCCAGCTTACGGACCTCCGCATTGTCGTTCATGGTGGCCGGGCTGCAGTTCAGGAAATACTCGAACGCGCGATCACCGTTACCAATCACCGTCTCCGCCAGGATGAGCCAGCCCTGCGGCTGGCTGAAGATGCCGCCGTTCTCCTTCGTTGAGGCATTGAACAGCGCCATCAGTGCCACCGGCAAGCCGTATTTGCGGAATGGCGGGTAGAATAGCATCGTGCCGTAATCAGTCCGCAGATTGTCATAGACCTTGTCCATGGCGAGCTTGGCCTGTTCAGGGCGGGCTGCGCCGCTAAGCACCGACCAGCTCTGCGGATTGAGCCAGATTCGGCCCTCGTCGTTCTCCCACGAGCCGATGGTATAGTTGTCCTCGGTGAAGCCGCGGACGAACTGATCGTTCTCCCAGGCATAATTCTGAATATTACCGTCCAGCTCCTCCAGCAGCCCTTGTGCCCACGCCGTATCCTCCGGTTTGTTCTTGTTCTCCGCGATGCCCATGAATACCTTGAAGCCCATGTACAGCTGGAAGGCCACGAACAGGGATTCACCCTTGGCGCCAAGCCGCAGACAATCGTTCCAGTCGGCATGAAGTCCAACCGGCATCCCGTGCGCGCCCATCCGGTCGAGGCTGAATTGAAGCGCCTGCCGCAGATGCTCATACACCGTTGCTTCGCCTTGATCTGAATAAGGAATGACCTCATCGGTGAAGTCCCAGTTCCCGCTTTCATTCAGGTACTTGATAACCGTGGGGAACAGCCACAGGGCATCGTCGGCCCGGTAGTGGGGATGTCCAGTCTCCCGCACATACTCAGGGTCGTCTGGTGTTCCCTCATGGCCCGGGTTATGGTCGAATTTCACCAGCGGCAGTCCGCCGCCATTGGATACCTGGGCAGAGATCATCAGCCGCAGGCGTTCGAGAGCCATCTCATGGTCCAGATGGATAATGCCCTGGATGTCCTGAACCGTATCCCGGTAGCCAAGCCCGTTGCGCAGGCCGGAGTACTGGAAGGAGGCGGCACGCGACCAGATGAAGGTGATGAAGCACTGATATGCGTTCCATGTGTTGATCATATGGTTCAGATTGCTGCTTGGAGTCTGCACCTGGAAGCGGTTAAGCTTGCTGTGCCAGAAGGTCTTCAGTTCTTCAAGCTCCCGGTCTACCACGGACAAATCCTGGTAGTGGCTAAGAATGCCGGAGGCTCCTTCTTCATCATATTGTCCCAGCAGGAAGGCAATTTCCTTCTCTTCTCCCGGCTGCAGCTCTACATTCATCTGCAGGGCACCGCAGGCATTGGCATTATAGTTCAGTGAGTTCGAGCATTGTCCGTTCTCCACGGAGAGCGGATTCCCGTAGCTGCGGTAATCTCCAAGGAATGTATCGCGGTCCCCGTCATAACCGGCCACCTCTGCTCCGGCCGCGCCGAAGAATCTCCAGGTCTGTTCTCCCGCGATATTTTCATTGATGACTTGAAGAATTTTATCGTGCTTGAAGTAGGTCCGGGAAATAAACAGCGTGTATTGCAGGTTCACGGTATCTTGCTCATAGTTGTTGTCATTGGTGAATTCGGCGAAGCCGAAGAGAGCCAGCTTACGCGGAGTGGTGCCATCATTGCGGATCTTCATGCGCCATACCTCATAGGTCTTGTTCAGCGGTACGTAGTATAAGGACTCGGTATGAATGTTGTCATAATCTGAGACGATGTTCGTGTATCCGGTTCCATGATGGCAGACGGATTTGTATTGCTCCAGATTCTTGCCTACCGGCTGCCAGGAGCCGGACCAATAATCGCCGTTCTCCAGGTCTTTGATATAAATGTAGCGCCCAGGCTCGTCCTTGGAGTTGAAATGATAGCGGATATGCCGTCCGTTGGCCCCGGATTTCACGAAGCTGTAGCCCCCGGCGTTGCCTGAGATAATCGCACCGTATTCCGGCGAGCCGAGATAGTTGGCCCAGGGAGCAGGCGTATTCGGTTTTGTAATCAGATACTCTTTGTTCTTGTCGTCAAAATGACCGTATTGCATAACCATTCCTCCTCATGATAGATAACAGGCAGGGTTATGAACGCGCGTTCACAAATGACCGAAGAATCCCGCCCACTTCCATTATAAGACAATAGTGGTCTGACAATATAGCCTATATTTGAGAAAAAAACAAACAGTAGAGTCTTTTTATAGCAGTTTCCTATATTTGAATGGGGGTATGGCGTTGATAAGATCAAGTATATGTGAGTGCGGCTAGATGGCTGGAAGTATAAGGAGGAGTGCAAGATGAGTATAAAGCAATGGTCTGAAGATACGATATCCTACGATTTAAACGGTGAGTGGTCTATCCGAAGAGCAGAGCCCAAGGAGTGGGGAATATATTGCTCCGTCTATTATAACATGGAGTATAACGGTTTTTTTAGAGAGGAAAGCTATGCGAATCCGCGCAGGAATGCCTTTTGGATATACAAGGGGGGGAGCAAAGTCGGCGGAGTCCGGATGTCACCGAATGTGATCTACCATCTCTTTGTAATCCCGCCCTTTAACGATTCATTTGGAGTATTGAAGCAGCTTAAAGCGTTGTTGATTCATTGGTCTGACCGGAAGGAGCCCATACGCACCTATGAGATTCTACCGGATCAGGTTCATCTGTATGCCCGGGCAGGCTTCTGGCCGGATGAATTCAGATGCCGCTGGATGCAGCGGCCTACAGAATATTTTCACATCAAATGGGAGGATGATCTGAGGATTGAGAGTCCAGAAGTGGAAGGGACTGAGGACGGAGGCAAAAGGTTCATTCTTGAAGAAGAGATTGCCCGTTGTGATTTTGAGAGCTTTAGAGGCGGACTGGATGCAACCCGGAGGAAGCAATTTGCTTTAAAAGATTTTATACCCGGTGAAGATCCTAATTACTCCAATGAAATATTAACGCAGGCTTCCACGCTGGTATTCGATAACGCGACAGATCAGCTCATTGCCAATTGCCGGCTGTGTCTCCAGGATGATGTGGCCGCAGTCTATAGCATTGGCGTTAATCCCGCTTATCGTGGGAGAAGATTGGCTACACGGATGCTGCAAAGAGCCCTTACCACTCTGAAGGGGACGTATCCGCTGCTGAGATTGTATGTAATGGAAGGAAATGATGCGGAATCTATGTACTACAATCTCGGGTTTAAGCCCGGGGTGCAGGAGATTCAGAAGATGTATATCCCGGTGGATTAACGCAAATAAGCGATCCGCAAGATCAGCGAAGGCACCCTTAGGGGTGTCTTTTTTTTGCTATAAAAATGACTGGAAACACAAAGGGAAGGTGTCTTTCGCAATTATGCAATGATTTTTGTCACAATGAAGGAGATTTGTAGAGTTAATGTAGAGGTCTGTCGGATAGTATTAGAAACTAAGAGATTATGATACACAACCTGTCGGTATCCGTATCGCACGATTTGGTGAACGCCTGCATAAGAAGGGAGGAAAGTACAGGTAACAGGCAAGCGGTCTATGAATAATAGGAAGTGTCGGCTGATCCCATAAAAGTCCCATTAGATGAGGAGAACAAAAAAAGATGACAACATCGAAGAAATGGAATAAAAGAGGTTCCCGCGCTCTGGCAGCCTCGTTGTCGATTGCGCTGGTTACTGCCAACTTTGCGGTGCTTGGGCCAGTGGCCCATGCGGCTGTAGCGGAGAATGACGGCTCGGAACAAATTTTCACTTCAGATAAGTACCGGAGCTTCACCAAGGATAGCGGATCGGTAAAATTAACCTTCCCGGAGCTATTTATAACCGCAGATCCTGGTGAAATGATGACGGGCGCAACGGTTGTCATTAACGGGTACAAGCAGGGTGACCAGATTACGTTCGTAACAACTGGTACAGAAATTACAGTTAAATCCGGCGCGGGGAACGGTGTCTATATATTAGAAGGCGGAGCTTCAACTGCAGAGTATCAGAGCGTATTGGAAAATGCCGAATTCACTATGACATCACCAGGAGAGCGCAGTCTGACCTTCGGCCTTGGTCCTGTCCCGGCCTTTAATAAAAACGGCCATTTCTATGAGTATGTGTCAGAAACTAGCATCACGTGGCCGAAAGCCAAGGCGGATGCCGAGAAGAAGAGTTATTATGGACGCCAGGGGTATCTGGTGACGATTACTGACCCGGATGAGAACGCTTTTATTGTCGATAAGACTCCAGTAATTGGCTGGATTGGCGGGAAAGATGTAGCCCGGGCGGTAGACGGGAACGGAAGGGCCACCCAAAATGTCTCTACCTTGCAGAGCATTGGAAAATATAACGGCTACGGCGATTGGCGCTGGGTAACCGGACCGGAAGGAATGGTGCAATACGAAGGCAAATCCGGACTTCCTTTCTACAAGGGGTATAACATTAATGGAAAAAATGATGATACTGCCACAGTTCCCAATGTTACCGATGCAACATACGGCCCTATGTACGCTAACTGGGCTACGGGAGAACCCAATGACGCCACATTCGAGCATGTGGTCCATATTTATTCTAGCGGTCAATATAAAAGTAAATGGAACGATTATGCAATCGACAACGCAGTAAATGCCTACCTAGTTGAATACGGCGGCATGCCAGGAGATTCCACCACCAGCATTAACACAACCATTACACTGCTGGACAAAACACCGCTGAAAACGGATGCTACTACAGCGCAGGGCTATCTGAATACTGCTCCGCAGACCTATACAAAGGAGTCTCTGGCTGTTCTTCAAAAGGCAACAGATGCTGCCAACGCTGTTCTTGATAATGACCATGCTACCCCGGAAGAAATCGAAGCTGCCCGCAAGGGTCTGGAGGATGCAATTGCCGGGTTGGTTAAGCAGCCGCCGGTAGCTAACAGCGCAAGCTATACAGCCGGAAGCAACAATCAGGTGTCTATCAAGTTCGACAAGGACATCAAGTTTAACGCGGACGATGCGGATACTACAGATGACTTCAGAGTAACATTGGACGGAAAATTGGTCGATGTTACGAAGGCTGTAGTATCCGACGAAGATCCAAGTGTCATTATTCTGACCCTGGCCAGACCGTTGTCCAATGACCCTGTGGTTCGAATCGAATACAATGCCGCAGAGTCGGCAATCGAGGCTCAGACGCCGGGGAAGGAGCCAGTGTCCGACTTTACGCTGATCGCTAACGGTCCGTTCGGTGACTCTTTGCAGATTCAAGAGCCTGCGAACGGAACCGAGGTATACGGAGCAGACTTCCCGCTCCCGGTAACCGGACAAGCTGCACTGGACTCGGTAGTTACGGCTGCCGTCTATAAAGTGGACGTTCATCCTAATGCCTATCTGTTCGATCTTGAAGTAGGCATTACGGTAACTGATGATGTCTATAAGTGGGACACCAAGCTGCCGGGACCGCTGGCACCAGGGTCCTACCATGTAGCGGTGACTTCTACCAAGACATTCGGTGATGAGGTAAGAAAAGAAACGAAGCTGGTACCGTTCACCGTGCCGCAGCTGGAATTGACTCATGTGGCGGTAAATGAAGGACAGCCGGATCATGCTGTGCTGACGTTCAACCAGCCTGTAGGTTCTGCTTTGACCGATGCTGATTTCACCGGGCTTACCGTCGATGGACGGAAAGTGATTGCTGTGAAGTCCGTACAGGGCGATAAAGTAGAAGTCGTTCTGGAGGAAGCGCTCGGTCCAGATGATGCATTGGTCGTAGGGTACGACCCTGCTGCCGGTAATGTTACGGCTGAAGGCAATGTCCTGAACGAATTGAAGCCGATTCAGGCAGGCGACCAGTCCGGCATTACGAAGGATAATAATGTGATTCCGCTTCAGCTCGTTGCTGCTTATCCCGAAGCCGGCAAGCTCAAGCTGGTATTCAACAAGCCAATCAACGACTTGACCGATCTGTCAGGATTCACTTACGGCGGTGTGCCGCTTAAGGAGCCTTTTGAGATCAACGGCAATGAACTGATCGTGTCCATTCCGGAAGATCATAAGGGCGGACTGTTGAGCTACGATCCAGAGCTTGGCAACGTAACGGAGAATGGCAACAAGAATAACCCGCTTACGGGTCTGCAGCCGGGAATTGATCTTGGCGGAGATTCCAAGTATATCTCAGAGGCAGGCAAGCTGCCTGAGAACGGTCTGGGATTATCCGTTGGGGACAAGCCGGTATCCTTAAGTCCGGGCTTCCAGCCGGATGTACCAAGCGGCTATCAGGCGACCGTGCCTAACGAGACCGGTACCATCGCCCTGAATCTTGCCCCGGCAGGAGATAACGATACACTGCGCAAGGTTAGCCTGAACGGTGTAGAGGTCCCTGACGGTGACTGGAGCAAGCTGCCGCTTCAGGAAGGGCTGAACATCATTCAGGTGGATATTGTGGATGCGAAGCGTCCGGGCGTTAAGCTGGGCCAATACCAGATTCAGGTCATCCGCGCAAGCGGGAAGCTGGTCTCCCTGGAGCCTTCAAGCGGCACCCTGCAGCCGGAGTTCAAGCCTGAAACTACAAGTTATGATGTAACTGTAGGGAACAGTGTATATGAAATGTCATTCAAGCCGGTAACACTTGACCCGGGTGCGGTGGTAACACTCAGCATTACCGGTGAAGCGCCGGTAGAGGTGAAGAACGGCGAATGGAGCAAAGCGCTCCCTCTGAAAGTAGGCAAGAATGAAGTTCTGGTTACCGTCAAGGATTCCGCAGGTGGAACGAACACCTACACCATGATCATTACCAGAGAACAGCCTGTTTCCAGCGGCGGAGGCTCCGGCCCTGCTCCTGCACCGGATACTGCCAAAACCGAACTCATCCAGGTGGATGTAGCCATAGGCGGTGCCAATGCGGTGGGGATCACGAAGGTACCGGTTCAGCGGACGACGCACAGCAACGGAACCATAACTGATCTGGTCCGCTTCACCAAGGATAAGGCTGAAGAAGCGGTGAAGAAGGCGAAAGAGACGGGACAAAGCATTGCCCGTGTAGTCATCCCGGATGCGGCGGACAATGTCAGCGAAGTGAATGTCCAAATTCCGGCGGAGACCGCAAATTTGCTGAAAGAAAATGGGATTGTACTGGAAATCTATACGGAGAACGCGATTGTGCGTGTTCCGAATGAATCGCTGGAAGGCACCTTACAAGACTTCTATTTCCGGCTGGTGCCGGTGAGAAGTGCAACAGAGCGGAATGAAATCGAGAAAAGAGCCACGCTCGAAGCTGTGGTCCGTGAAGTGGCCAAGGACAACAAAATCGAAGTGGTCGCCAGACCGATGACCATCGAGACGAACCTGTCCAGCCGCGCAGTAACCCTGATTCTGCCGCTAAGAGATGTGAAGCTGCCTGCGAATGAAGCGGCGCGTAATGCATTCCTGGCACAGCTCGGTATTTTCATTGAACATACCGACGGCACGAAAGAGGTTGTCAAAGGCAAAGCGGTTACCTATAAAGAGGGACTGCTTGGACTGGAATTCTCGGTAAGCAAATTCAGTACCTTTACGATTATCAACTTCAATAATCAGTCGCCTGCTACGCATGTATCCTATATCGTTGGCTTCCCGGATGGCGAATTCAAGCCGGACGATCGGGTAACGCGCTCGCAGATGGCACTCATGCTTGCCCGGAATCTGGGCTATGATGCTAGTGCGGCTGTAGGCAATCCTCCCTTCCCGGATGTCGCTGTCCGTCATTATGCGGCAGCAGCCATTGCCTTTGTGAATACACAGGGCTTGATGAAGGGTGATCCGGCCGGGAAATTCCGGGGGAATGCACCGATTACGAGAGCAGAGATGGCCGCTGCTGCTGCCAACTACCTGAAGCTTGCAGTACCGGCAGATGGTAAGTCCAGCATGAGCGACACCACCGGACATTGGGCACAAGGCGTCATTGAAGCCAATGTGAAGGCGGGCTTGCTCAAAGGCTACCCGGACGGCAGCTTCAAGCCGAATGCTTATCTGACCCGTGCGGAAGCTGTAGTCATTGTTAATCAGATGTTTGGCCGCGGTCCGCTCCATGGAGCAGATGCGGTGAAATTCCCGGATGTCTCCAAGAATCATTGGGCCTACCTGGATATCCAGGAGGCTGTCATCGACCATCAGTACCGGGTCGACAGTGAACAGAAGGAACAACGGGTTACAGAATAAATGGATAGGGGTTGGAGGAGAGATCATTCTCCTCCAACCCCTAAATCATTAAATTTGAAGTATAATGGTTATAACACCTTACCGATTTCCAGCTGCGAAGGAGATCCGAATGAGAGCAATCCTGATTGACGATGAAGAATTGGCACTAAAGGCTTTGGAACGCCAATTGCATGCACTTGGTGATTTTGAGATTATCGGCAAATATACCGATCCGCTGCTAGGGCAGCAAAAGGTGGAGGAGACCGAGGCCGACATTGTGTTTCTCGATATCCATTTACCGGAGCTGAGCGGGATTGAGCTGGCGGAGAGGCTACTGGAGCGAAGACCCGATCTGCAGGTTGTATTCGTAACGGCATATGATAAGTATGCGATCAAGGCTTTTGAGCTGAATGCCCTGGACTATTTGCTTAAGCCGATTCATATGGACCGTCTGAAGCTTACAGTGCGGAGATTGAATGCTCAGCAGAAGCCTGGCCTGGCAGCCCGGGCAACGTCAGCGCAGACAAGCTGGAGGATGCTGATGCTCGATGCCTTCCGGATCTACGAAGGGAGTCAGGAGCTTCCGTCACTGCAATGGAGAACGGCGAAGGCGCAGGAAATCTTCTTTTATCTGCTGCATCATCGCGGCAAAGTGGTCAGTAAAGCGACTCTAATTGAGCTAATGTGGGCTGATTTTGATCCGGACAGGGCCTATCCGCAGTTATATACTGCTGTGTATCATATCCGCAAAATGCTGGAGCCTTTCAGCAGAGAACGGATTCTCCTGCAAAATACGGCGGACGGCTATCTGCTCAAGCTGGATGGGATCTGCCTGGACGTTGATGAGTTTGACCGCTTTATCCAAGCGGGGTTAGAGCTGTCGAATGACACACTGCCTGAATATGAACGAATCCTGAAGCTGTTCAAGAGCGAATATCTGGAGGGGTACGATTATGTGTGGGCGGAGCTTGAACGGCAAAGATTCCAGCTGCAGTGGATTCGGCTCAAGCTGAATCTGGTCCGCTGGTATATGGGGAATGCAGAATATGAACAGGCCTTCAAGCATATTGAACAGGTGTGCACCCGCTATCCGTTAGAGGAGCAAGCGCAATTATTGTACATGCAAATATCGGATAGCATGGGCTTTCATTTTCTGGTGCAAAGACAATATGTATTACTGGAAACGGTTATGGAAGCAGAGGTTGCGGAGAAACCGAGCCGGGAGATTGTCAAATGGTATAGGGATTGGGACAACAAGCGTCAAAAAGGGTGAATCCGTGGATTCATCCTTTTTGCCCTATCTAAATTATGATATATTTAATCTTGAATGAACTGGTTCTGCAAAGACCCGACGAAGGAGCACCCCATGACCCAATTTGTCTACAAGCAGATTATTGCTGACCTCAAAACGAAGATCTTTGCCGGGCAGTACGCCGATATGAAGCTGCCGGATGAGCGCAGTCTCAGCGAGGCGTATCAGGTTAGCCGCAGTACCATTAAGCGTGCGCTGATGAAGATGGAGAGCTCGGGCATTATTTTCAAGAAACGCGGCTCCGGCACCTTCATCAATCCGCTATACATAAAGAACGATTCGATCTTCAATTACGAGGGCTCTAACCTGGGGGTGTCGGATAACTTCCAGATGCACGGCAAGAAGCCGGAGATCAAGGTGCTGAGCTTCGAGGTCATCCGGCCCACGGAGGAGCTTCAGCGGGATTTGTTCCTGATGCCCCATGATTTCGTGTATAAGATCGTGCGTCTGCGTCTGTTTGAAGGTGCGCCCTTCATGATTGAGACGGGATATATTCCGATCAAAATTGTGCAAAATCTCGACCAGACGATTATCGAGGGCTCGATTTTTCATTATCTGGAGGAGTCGCGCAATCTGGCGGTGACTAAATCCTTTTTGTCTATTTTTGCCGAGCCTTCGCTGCCGAATGACCAGGAGCTGCTCCATCTGAAGGAGAATGAACCTGTAGGGATTATGGAAGGAATCTTCTTCCTGGATAACGGCACGCCGTTTGAATTCTCGCATATGCGCTTCCATTATGAGTATCTGAAGTTCAACACGTTCGTGTCTGTGCATTAACGGGTGGACGTTGTAAATAGCATAACTGAGGTATAGCAGGCCGGGAGGAGTCCCGGTCTTTTTGGCATCTTTTCGGACATAACAAATTAATCCATAAATATAAAAAAGAATATAATTTTGTGCGAATTTTGCAGCGAATTTCATACTATGTTCAAAATTTCACAATATTGGACCGTATTAATTTCTAAAAAGATTGAATTTCTGAAATGCCGATGTATGATGTAACTGTAGAAGTGATACATTCAAAATACAAAGAAAAAGATTAGGGAGTGGAAGACATGGGATTAACAATCGAACAGGTGGATTATTCCTCGAAAACGTATCTGGAAAAGCTTGACGCTTACTGGCGTGCAACGAACTACATCTCCGTAGGCCAGCTTTATTTGAAGGATAATCCGTTGTTAAGAGAACCGCTGAAGGATGCAGATGTCAAAGTGAAGCCGATCGGACACTGGGGCACCATCCCTGGGCAGAACTTTATCTATGCGCACCTGAACCGTGTAATCACTAAATATGATCTCAACATGTTCTATATTGAAGGCCCGGGCCATGGCGGCCAGGTGATGGTATCGAACTCTTATCTGGACGGAAGCTACACTGAAATCTACCCCCAGATCACCCAAGACATCCCTGGTCTGAAAAAGCTGTTCAAGCAATTCTCTTTCCCTGGCGGTGTAGCCTCCCATGCTGCTCCTGAAACACCTGGATCCATTCACGAAGGCGGCGAACTGGGTTACTCCCTGTCGCACAGCGTGGGTTCGATTCTCGATAACCCTGATCTGATCTCTGCAGTAGTTGTAGGTGACGGCGAAGCAGAAACCGGCCCTCTGGCCGCTTCCTGGCTGTCCAACCGGTTCATCAACCCGATTACAGACGGTGCTGTATTGCCGATTCTGCATTTGAACGGCTTCAAGATCAGCAACCCTACCATCCTCTCCCGGATGAGCAGAGAAGAATTGACCGCATATTTTGCCGGAAATGGCTGGGAAGCATTCTTCGTAGAAGGCGAGAACCCGGATCTGATGCACCCGGAAATGGCGAAGGTGCTGGATACGATCGTAGAGAGAATTGCCGCAATCCAGAAGAATGCCCGTGAAAATAACGATACTAAACGCCCTGTATGGCCGATGCTGGTCTTCCGTACGCCTAAGGGCTGGACTGGTCCCAAAGCATGGGACGGCGTGCCGAATGAAGGCTCCTTCCGTGCCCACCAGGTGCCGATTCCGGTTGATCAGAAGAACATGAAGCATGCTCCGGCATTGCTTGAATGGCTGAACAGCTACAGACCTGAAGAATTGTTCGATGAGAACGGCCGTCTGAACGCGGATCTGGCTGAGCTGCTGCCAACCGGCGACAGACGTATGGGGATGAACCCTGTAACGAATGCCGGCAAGCTGATCAAAGACCTGCACAAGCCGAATTTCCGCAACTACGCCCTGGATAATTCCGTTCCGGGTCAAGTGATCGCACAGGATATGGCCGTGCTGGGGAAATACCTGAAAGAGGTTGTTACGCTCAACGAAGAGAACCGCAACTTCCGGATTTTTGGACCGGATGAGACTATGTCTAACCGTCTGGGACCTGTATTCGAAGTGACCAAGCGCCAATGGATGGATGCCATTCAGGAACCGCAGGATGAATTCCTTGCTCCATACGGCCGTGTCATTGACTCCCAGTTGTCTGAGCATCAGGCGGAAGGGATTCTGGAAGGGTATGTCCTGACTGGGCGCCACGGATTCTTCGCCAGCTATGAAGCGTTCCTGCGCGTGGTTGACTCGATGATTACCCAGCACTTCAAGTGGCTGCGTAAGGCGACAGATCAGACCTGGAGAGAAGATATTCCTTCCCTGAACGTGATCGCCACATCGACCGTATTCCAGCAGGACCATAACGGTTATACCCACCAAGATCCGGGTCTGCTCGGCCATCTGGCTGACAAGAAGCCTGAATTCATCCGTGAGTATCTGCCGTCCGATGCGAACAGCTTGTTGGCTGTCTTCGACACGATCCTGAATGACCGTCAGAAGATCAACCTGATTGTATCCTCCAAGCATCCGCGTCCGCAGTGGTTCTCGGCCGACGAAGCTCAGGAGCTGGTAACTAAAGGCCTCAAGATCATTGACTGGGCCAGCACCGACAAAGGCGGAGAGCCGGATCTCGTCATCGCTTCTTCGGGTACAGAACCAACTATGGAAGCCTTGGCTGCCATCTCGATCCTGCATGAGAAGCTGCCTGAGCTGAAGATCCGTTACATTAACGTAGTCGATCTGCTGAAGCTGAGAAGTCAGAAGCTTGATCCGCGCGGCTTGTCTGACGAGGAGTTTGATCAATTTTTCACAAAAGATAAACCGGTCATCTTCGCCTTCCACGGCTATGAAGGCCTGATCAAAGACCTGTTCTTCGACCGCCATAACCATAACCTGCATGTGCATGGTTACCGCGAGAATGGCGACATCACTACACCGTTCGATATGCGTGTCCTCAACCAGATGGACCGCTTCGACCTCACGAAGGAAGCTGTGCTGAGCCTGCCGGAAGCAAGCAAATACCAGTCCATCGCTGACGAGATGGATGCCATCGTGCAGAAGCATCATGCATACATCCGCGAAGAAGGCATTGACCTTCCAGAGGTTGAGAACTGGGTATGGAAGGCTTTGAACTAGGCTTTAGATGATAGTGTTATTTCATTGATAATATAGAAGGCTTCAATCAGGGAGCGCTCCGGTTAGTCATGTTGATGGCTGCGGGGCGCTTTTTGTATCCGATGATTGAAGTTGGATGTCCGGGATCGATGAGGTCTTCGGCGCTTCCGGCTGCAATGCTCTCTTCCGCTGCCCCGCAGAAAGTACAGGCACACCGCCCCTTCCATTCATCTCCACCATGTGCTTCCAGTAGCGCTTCGGCATCAGTGAGGAACGCAGCCGGTCGTTGTAGCGCTCCTTGATGCCGATGGCATTGTAGAAGCCAGTCCATAAGCGGCGGTACGCTTCCTCCGTCTCATCGGGCTCGGGCGGGGTCCAGCCGTTTAACGGCACGATGGCCTCCCGTCCGGGCTCATGAATCAGCGCAGCTCCGTGCGTCTGATCGTAGATCATGAAGCTCTCCCCCTGGAACCGGTCGCAGAAATGCTCCTGGATCACAGGCAGCACATAGCCCTGCGGTTCAATGACTGCGGCCATGACCGGTCCGTATACGGAGAAGCGGACGAAGCCTGTATACAGATGCGCTTCATGCCGGAGCTGCTGTACGGCCTTCATTAGTGTGTTCACCGTGTCGTCGGCCAGCATATTCATCACCTTGCGGCCATGCTGGAAGCCGAGATACAGGAAGTTCAACAGCAGCATTTCCTTCTCGGGAGCGCAGCTCCAGAAGCCCAGACGCACCAGTTCTTCGGCTTCCCGGCTGATCCGCAGCGGCAGGGATTTCAGTACCCGTGCTGCCTTGTCCTTGTCAGTCTCGATCCATTTGGCCTCCAGCAACAGCCCCTGCTCTGCATCTGCGGAATGTATCGTTAACGGAGTCTCCTTCCAGGCATAGCTCTCGAACACACAGCACAGCAGGCCCTCGAAGCTTCCATCATAGGTATACGCCAGTGCGGACGGCTTGAACATCAGGCCTTCGCCCCCTTCTTGAGCAGGTTCCAACTATCTGCTGCCGGAAGTGCTGACAGGTTGAAGTCGTCGAACAGCGTGAGTTGCTCCACCTGCGGCTGCTGGAGAGCGAGCTGCTCCCCGGACATGAGTGAGCGAAGCAGGGTGTGCTCGCTTACCTTCAGTCCCTCCAGCGGTTTGTCCTTACAGGTGATGAAGAACTGAGAACGCTTGAGGACCACTCCCAGCTTCTTCAGCGCATGGAAATCGAGCGCTCCGGCCCGTCTGGCCTTCACGATCCGCTGTGCGCTTCTTACGCCGATGCCGGGTACACGCAGCAGCATTTCGTAAGGGGCGCGGTTGATCTCAACGGGGAACTGCTCCCGGTGGTTAACGGCCCAACTGCATTTGGGGTCCAGCAGCGGATTGAAGTTCGGCACGGCCTCATCCAATAATTCATTCGCCTTGAAGCCGTAGAAACGCAGGAGCCAATCGGCTTGATAGAGCCGGTGTTCCCGCAGCAGCGGTGGCTTGGTGTCGAGAGCGGGCAGGAGGGAATCCTCCACAACCGGGGTGTAGGCGGAGAAGAAGACGCGCTTGAGCGAGTATTTGCGGTATAATCCCTCCGTCAGATTAAGAATCTGGTAATCCGTATCTGGCGTTGCCCCCACGATCATCTGGGTGCTCTGTCCGGCCGGAGCGAAGCGGGGCGCGTGATTATACCGGACGATATCGGAGCGGTTCTCCTTGATCCGGCTGCTAATCAGCCCCATCGGCTTCAGGATGGATACCTTGCTCTTATCGGGAGCGAGCCGTCCGAGACTCTCCTGCGAGGGCAGTTCGATGTTGACGCTCATGCGGTCGGCGAGCAGCCCAAGTCTGGACAGCAGGGCTTCGTCTGCTCCGGGGATGGCTTTTACATGAATATAACCGTTGAAATGATAGACATTGCGCAGCAGCTCAAGTGCGCCGATTAACTGCTCGGTGGTGTAGTCGGGACTGCGCATAATGCCTGAGCTGAGAAATAATCCTTCTATATAATTACGGCGGTAGAATTGCATGGTGATATCTGCGATCTCTTCGGGGGTGAAGGCCGCCCGGCGAATGGGGTTGGACTTGCGGTTGATGCAATAGGCACAATCATATACACAGCCGTTGGTCATAAGCACCTTCAGCAGCGAAATACAGCGGCCGTCCGCCGCGAAGCTGTGGCAGATGCCCATCGCAGAGGTGTTGCCGAGCGTCCCGGCCTGGCCCTTACGGTCGGAACCGCTTGAAGTGCACGCCACATCGTATTTGGCTGAAGCGGTCAGAATCTCTAGTTTCTCCATTACATCCACGGTCTCAATCCCCCTCATATGTGAGCATTATATATCGAACGTACGTTCTTGTCAAAGCGTAATCCACCTCCCCGGCCGCCTGCAAAATGTATGCGCATTCCTTCTTGTGCTATAATAGAAATTGATGGTTCATGGAATGAGGAATCATGCGATTATTGAAAATCGGGTTAGGAGTGTTGCTAAAGTGAGAGGATATAACATATGGCGGCCTATCATGCTGATAGCCGTCGCGCTGCTGACAAGACAGCTAGTGACAAGTGTGTGCCTGATGTTCGGCATGTCGCAGGAATCGGCAGGCAGTGTAGCCATGCTGGGCATGATCGTTGCTGCTCTTATTATGTACAACCGCATGATGAAGGGCCGCCGCCGCAGATAAAATAAACAGAAGATCCGGACGTATTTATTCAGGCGCAGCGGATTGCATAGGAACAGGCTTGAAAGACGCCCGCACAGGTGTCTTTTTATTTTTAGAGCGGTGCTTGAATAATATGGCTGGAGCTTATATTCTTAGAAGGATATGCTATATGCAAGACCATACAGATTCAAGGTAACGTACATTCCCTTCGGGAGGGCGTTATTTATAGAATCAACCCACAGCATGGGAAATGAACATACAGGAGGAAACCAATTGAGTACACAGAACATTGGAGTGCCGTTAGAGGGTTTTGCAGAATTTAGCCGGACGGTAGCCGCAGAAGGCGCGGTACTGCTTAAGAATGAGGGACAGGTGCTTCCGCTGGGTAACGGTGAGAGCGTTGCTGTTTTTGGCAGAATACAGGTGAATTATTACCGCAGCGGTACTGGATCGGGCGGTAGCGTTCACGTTGCATATACGACGAACCTGCTGGATGGACTGCGCAGCAAGAAGAACATTAGCGTGAATGAAGAACTGGCTGCAGCCTATGAGGCCTGGATCGGGCTTAACCCGTTCGATGACGGCGGCAAGGTATGGGCTGCGGAGCCGTGGAACCAGAAGGAAATGCCGCTTACGGACGAGCTGGTGAAGCAGGCACGAAGCCAGTCAGCCAAAGCGGTTGTGGTTATAGGACGTACGGCGGGCGAGGATCAGGATAATGCCGATACCGCAGGCAGCTACCGGCTGACGGAAGATGAGAAGGCGATGCTTGTCTCGGTTACGGCTCATTTTGAACAGACGATTGTGGTGCTCAATGTGTCCAATATCATGGATATGAGCTGGGTGAATGACGCCGCTTATGTGAATCCTATCTCTGCTGTGATCTATTCCTGGCATGGCGGCATGGAAGGCGGCCACGCGATTGCCGATGTTCTGGCCGGAGAGGTTACGCCAAGCGGCAAGCTGACGGACACCATCGCGTATTCCATTGAGGATTACCCGTCGACCCGCAACTACGGCAATGAGTTCAAGAACCTGTACGAGGAAGATATCTATGTAGGCTACCGCTATTTCGAGACCTTCTGCCCCGATAAGGTTCAGTATGAATTCGGCTACGGGATCTCGTACACGACCTTCAAGCTGGAGCCGGAGGAAGCGAAGCTGGTGAACCAGGCGGGCGAGCCGCAGATTGAAATTGGTGTAACTGTAACGAATACGGGAGCGGTGTATACCGGTAAAGAAGTAGTGCAGGTGTATTACGAAGCGCCGCAGGGACAGCTGGGTCAACCGGCCAAAGCGCTGGCAGCTTTCGCTAAGACCAAGCTGCTCGAGCCTGGTGAGTCTCAGCGCCTTACTGTGAGCTTCCCGCTCCATTCCATGGCTTCCTATGATGACGCTGGTGTGACCGGGCATGCTTCCGCTTATGTGCTCGAAGCCGGTACCTACCGCTTCTATGCAGGCACCAGTGTCAAAGCGGTGTCAGCAGTGCTTCTGGACGGACAAGAAGGTTATGTGCTGGAAGAGCTTAAGGTTGTGGAACAGCTGGAAGAAGCAATGGCACCTACTGAGAGTTTCATGCGGATGAAGCCGGGTGCCCGTAAGGCAGACGGTTCGTATGAGCTTGTCTCGTCTGAGGTACCTACACGCAAGGTGGATCTGGCGGAGCGGATTGAACGCAATCTGCCGCAGACGCTTGCGCAGACCGGTAATCAGGGATATACCCTGAGAGATGTCCATGACGGAAAAGTCAGCATGAGCACCTTCATTGCCCAGCTAAGCGACCAAGACCTGGCGGCGATTGTCCGGGGCGAAGGAATGAGCAGCCCGCTGGTAACTCCGGGTACGGCTTCGGCGTTCGGGGGCGTCAGCGACAGTCTGTTCAGCTACGGCATTCCGGTTGCAGCTACAGCGGACGGCCCATCCGGTATCCGTATGGACAGTGGAGCGAAGGCTACACAGGTATCGATTGGCACCCTGCTCGCCGCTACATGGAACGCAGAACTGGTGGAAGCATTGTATGTCATGGAAGGCCAGGAATTATTGCGCAACCAGGTGGATGCGCTGCTGGGACCAGGGCTGAATATCCGGCGCAGCCCGCTGAACGGGCGCAACTTCGAATATTTCTCCGAAGACCCGCTGATTTCGGGGATCTTCGCTGCCGCATGCACACGCGGAATTATGAAGGGCGGCTCTAATGCGACGCTGAAGCATTTTGCCTGCAACAACCAGGAGAAGCACCGCAGTAAGGTCGATGCTGTCGTATCGGAACGCGCGCTTCGTGAGATCTACCTGAAGGGCTTCGAAATCGCAGTCAAGCAGGGTGGGGCCAATTCGATCATGACCTCCTACAACCCTGTGAACGGGCATTGGGCGGCTTCAAACTATGACCTCAACACCACGCTGCTTCGCGGCGAATGGGGCTTCCAGGGGATCGTCATGACCGACTGGTGGGCGATTATGAATGATGTGGTGAACGGAGGGCCGGCAGACCGTAAGAATATGAACTGGATGGTCCGTGCGCAGAACGATGTGTACATGGTTGTCAGCAACTATGGGGCAGAAGTGAACGCTTATGACGACAACACGATCGCATCTCTGGAGAACGGTACCCTTACCCGCGGGGAGCTTCAGCGCTGCGCAATCAACATCTGTGAGTTCATCATGAAGGCGCCGGTGTTCTCCAGAAAGCATGAGATTATTGAAGCGGTCGATACGTTCAAGACTGATCTGGCTATCGCGGCTGAGCATGTACAGGTTCTGAGCGAGAACGCACAGGTAACGCCTGCGGTGTCCGGGCCGACCTACATTCAGGCTGACGAGGCGGGCCAGTACCGCATTATTGTCAGCATCATGTCTCCTGAGCCTGAGCTTGCGCAGAGCGCCTGCAACCTGACTCTGAATGGACAAGCGGTAACCACCATTCAGACGAACGGAACGGAAGGCCGGTGGATCAGACAGAAGCTGGTCAAGGTTGAACTGGAAGCCGGACGGTATGAGCTGAAGCTCGACTTCGTCAAGCCCGGTCTGCAGATTGAATGGATTGAATTCAAGCAGGTATAGCATCAGCACCATAGGATCAGCAACCATTGATAGCACCAGCATCAAGACACCCTCCGGGGTGTCTTTTGTGCATATATAAGAATTCGCATGATCCGCCTGATTCCGCATACCCGCAGGGCCGCCGAATAAAATAGAGATAAAACGGCTACTATGAAGGGATGGCAGGAACGATATGCAAATACATGTAGTGCAGCCGGGCCAGACGCTGTATGGCATTGCGCAGGCCTACGGAATCAGCACAGATACGATAACTGAGGCGAATCAGCTCTCTGCGCCGGGAAGACTGGTGGCGGGGCAGGCGCTGGTAATCCCGATTGCCGGGCAATATTATTGGGTGCAGCCGGGCGACAGCTACTACAGCATCGCCAAGCGGTTCGGCCTGAAGGCAAGCGAGGTGGCTGAGGTGAACGGGCTGAC
The DNA here is from genome assembly GCF_038002365.1 of Paenibacillus sp. FSL P4-0338. Classification (NCBI taxonomy): domain Bacteria; kingdom Bacillati; phylum Bacillota; class Bacilli; order Caryophanales; family Paenibacillaceae; genus Paenibacillus; species Paenibacillus sp. FSL P4-0338. The sequence continues at coordinate 141,143 of NZ_JBBOCG010000002.1, forward strand.
GCTGAATCAGCCGCTGCAGGTCGGGCTCCGGCTGTATATTCCCCCTGGACCGAGGCGGCAAGCGGAAGTGAACGCATATGTGGAGCCGCGGGGGGAGAGTGTCTCCCAGCCGCTGCAGAATGCTGCACGTGAGGCTGCTCCTGAGCTGACGTATCTCGCACCGTTCAGCTTCCGGATCAAGCGGGACGGAACACTGGTACCGCCGCCTCTGGACGGCCTCGCCTCCATTGCCGCAGAGCATCAGGTGACGCTGATGATGGTTGTGACGAATCTGGAGGATGCCCAGTTCAGCTCGGAGCTTGGGCGCATCATTCTGAATGATCAGGAGGTCCAGGACCGGCTGCTTGAGAATATCATTGCGGAAGCGAAGCGGCTGAACTTCCGGGATATCCACTTTGATCTGGAGTTTCTCCGGCCGGAGGACCGTGAAGCATACAACACTTTTCTGCGGAAGGCGGCAGACGTCATTCACAAGGAGGGCTTCCTGTTGTCCACCGCCCTTGCCCCCAAGACCAGCGCGTCACAGGTTGGGGCCTGGTATACGGCGCATGACTACAAGGTCCACGGCGAGGTGGCTGACTTCGTCATTATTATGACGTATGAATGGGGCTACAGCGGGGGGCCGGCGATGCCTGTCTCGCCCATCGGGCCTGTCCGTCAGGTGCTGACCTATGCAGCAAGCGAGATGCCCGCCGGTAAAATCATGATGGGCCAGAATCTGTACGGTTATGATTGGACACTGCCTTTTGTAGCAGGGGGGCAATATGCGAAAGCGCTCAGTCCGCAGGCAGCCATTGATCTGGCAAGGAACAGGAATGCAGGCATTCAGTATGACTATAGAGCAGAGGCGCCGCACTTCAATTACACCGATGACGAGGGGCGGCAGCATACGGTATGGTTTGAGGATGCCCGCTCGATTCAGGCTAAGTTCGATTTGATCAAGGAGTTAGGGCTGCGGGGCATCAGCTACTGGAAGCTGGGCCTGCCTTTTCCGCAGAATTGGCTGCTGCTTACGGATAACTTCAAGGTGGTCAAAAAATAGACCGGAGACGCTGCGGCCAGCGGCGGCGTAAGAATCTCCACACCAAAACGGATGTGCCCATGCGAAATGGCGGCACATCCGTTTTTTTGAGCATATACGTGTTAGCCCATTAAGCCCTTGAGCCCGCCCAGAAAAGGCCGGATCGATTTGATCATGTTGTAGCCCATCTTCATCACCGGCATAGCCTTCTGCACCATTCCGAACATGCCCATGAACCGTCCGAGACCCCCGCCGATACCGGCCGCCCCGCCTCCTCCGCCCATCAGCGAGCCTAGTAAAGGCATGAAGCCGGATACCTCTGCTCTGCGCGCAGCTGAAGAGGATTTCCGTTTCGGGGATGGTCCCTTACGCGTGCTGGGTCTGGACAGAATCACCGCCTCCTGGTTCAGGTCTGTAATCCACCCTACGTAGGAACGCCCATTATGCAAAGTGATGCAGACCGGCTGGCCTTTCAGCTGCTGTGCCCGCTTGCGGAGCTTTGTTGAATTTGCCATTCGTCATTCACCTCACTGTTCTATTTACTTTATTTTACTCAGAACCTGGGGGGCGGCTTGTGCGGGTATGGAGTTCTGCAGATTATTTTTGAACAACCCGGGGCTGTCTTTGGGGGCGGGATAGCGTACTATTAGTAGGTAGGTGGTATTATCTTACAATAGTGAATCTATGATTAGGGGGGAGAACCGTTTGGCTGATATCGGGAAGTTAGCGGCGTTCATCTGCGCCCGTAATGCAGGAGACCAGCAGTGCGGGTATGTAGGCAGTACGCTGGAGGATGTTATGCATGACCTTAGTGATGGTATGGAGGAAGCAAGTCTGGTGCTGTATGAAGGAGAACGTATTACTGGCGCGATTATCCTGGACATCTATGATGTTGGGGGTGGGCAAAAGGATATTGAGGTATGGGGCCCTTATTATTCAGCGCACCCTGAAGAAGAGCTTCAGCGCTTATTCAACTACCTGAGTGAGACTGCTCAAGCTGGAGCTATAATGTACGTCCATCTTTTTATTAGCGGTGATAATACTGCGCTCATTGAATATGTTGCCCGCTATCGGGCTGAGAAGGTGAACACGCATTACCACTACTCGATCGCTATAGCATCAGCGCCTGACAACATCCGCCGCATGCACCCTGGCTTGTCTATTCTGCCCGTCACAGAGCCTGCCTCCAGGTGGACCGGGGAGATTCTCGATCTGCATAATCAGCAATTTCAAGGCGCAATTCTTACCCCGGAGGAGATTACTGCAGAGATAGAAGACAGCAGCAACAGTGAATATGACGTTCAAGCTGTCCTTAATGAGGGCCGGTTCACCGGATACATAATTGTTAGAAGAAATGCACGGACCGGCACCCTTCATCTGGAGTACCTATGTATTCGGCCCGAAGAGAGAGGCCGGGGCATAGGCAGGCAACTGATTGCCTGTCTGGCAGAGAAGTACAAAGGGCTGGGTTATTCGGGTATCAGCTTGGTTGTCGGCGAAGAGAATACAGCTGCCATCCGCTTCTACGACAAGAACGGGTTCACCATGGACCGTGTCATGAAGCATATTCTTATTGGGGGCGGGATGTTCTGAAAATATACAAATTGTGAAGATACAAATAGGATTAAAGGTACCACAACTCAAGTCATATCTACACTCTAGGCCTCTGCTAAAATCAGCAATGAAAGGAGGAGAACAACAATGTACGAATGGAATGAGATGGTTCAGCGCATGATTGACTGGGTGGAGGAGGATCTCTCGTCTTCGCCTACCCTGCTGAAGATGTCTGAGCAACTGGGGTATTCGCCGTATTACTGCACCAGGCAATTTCATGCGCTGACCGGGATGACGCTGCGGGATTATGTATGGCAGCGCAGGATCGGCCGGGCGGCCCTGGAGCTTAGGGACACGGATGCGCGCATTCTGGATATTGCCGTGAAGTTCGGCTTTTCCTCCCAGGAGGCGTTCACGCGGGCCTTTCTCAGAGCCTTCAAGCTCACTCCTCATGCCTACCGCATAGCTCCACAACCGATTCCGCTGGCTATTCGTGCCGAGGTGTTCACTCCTTATCATTATCTGATCAGGGAGCGGGATAGAATGAGACAGGTGCATTTGCAGGAAGCGGAGATTAAGCTTGAGTGGATACCGGCGCATAAGTTTATCGGCATCCGCGATATCGGCTCTAACAATTACGGAGGATTCTGGGAGAATGGGCATGACTGCGATGAGGTCTCCGGAACTCTGGAGAGTATGTCGCACCATACGCTGCCTGGCCAACTGGGCCAAACGGCAGGCTGGTTCTATCAGGAGGGGCGCAAAGGCTATCTATACGGTATCCTTGTCGCGGCTGACTACGACGGGGCGGTTCCGGAGGGTATGGAGTGCCTCGATATCCCGGAATCGGAGTATCTGGTCTTTTTTCATCCGCCCTTTGATTACTTGCAGGATAATGGGCAGGTGATGCGTATTGTTGAGGGAGTGGCCTGGAATTATGATCCTGCGGTTATGGGCTATATGTGGGACGAAGAGGAGAAACAGGATTATCAGCGGCATTTCCCTGAGGGTTACGGGTATGCGGTGCTGCGGCCGGTCCGTAAATTAGACTAACTCCGAACAGCAGTCTGGCTTAAGCAAAAGCGTCTGGCGCTTCTGCTTAAGCTGCTGCCTGTTGCACAACAATTCTACGTCAGGCCAAACCCGGCACTAGAGCCGTTATACATCAATACACTAATAAGTTAGGCTCAGCACCGTTTGCGCAAGAGTATCTCCCTGATGCTCCAGCGAAGCAACCTTCGCCAGAAGCTCTGCCTGCTGCTCACGCTGCCGGGTCGTCCAGTTGGCTCTCGGGGCAGTGCCGGTTGTGCGGAGAACTGCCGGGTCGGACATCTCCTTATAGTATCTATCCAGCAGACCAGCCATCTCTCCGTAGATCTCAGTCATCTCCGCTAAGGCAGCTTGTTGTTGCGGGTCATGCACCAGCGTCAGAGAGTCACTTAAGTAGGCGGCGGCGCAGCGGCGGGCATCTACCAGGGCCATCATGCAGAAGTGATTAACGGATAACCTGCGGCTGAAGGTTTCTTCGTCCGCTGCGGCATACCATGGATGATCCAGGAGCCCCTCTCTCCATAGCTCCAGCGCTTTGTATCCTACAGCATAAGTGCTGTTACTGGCTATGGTCTCAGCCTGCATCGATTCCAGCTTAATATGAAGCGAGGCATACAGATTCTCCAAGGCAGAAGGGACCGCCGTCTGCTCGCCCAACCGGATGATCCGGTAAGGCCATTGATCCACATGGAGATACCCTTGGCTTATCCTCATATGAGCCTGGAATTCAGGATCAGCTTCAAGCTCACTGAAGGTTTCATCGTCAAAATAACTGCGGCACAGCAGCACATCCCCCTCCGCCAGATATCCTGTAATGACTCCCCACTCCGGCGCTACCCTGAGGTTAATGGCAAGGGGCAGTCTGCCTTGGCGGATATCCTCCAGAATCGCCAGCTTCTCGGCTGTGCGCTGCTGCGGCTCTAACCGGTTGGCCTGGTGGGCGCTTAGTCCATAAGCCTTGCAGGCGGGGATAGAATAGTCATAGACGACAAGGGCATCCGCAGCACTGAAGTCCCATACCGGTTCAAAAGCCACTCTCCAGCAGGCTCCCGAATAGCCCATCACCTGCTCATACGTGGTCTCTATGTCTCTGGCGGTAAGAGCGAGCATCATGGCTCCTGCCCAGGAGCAATCCTGCCCCCGTCCGAAGCCCAGTCGCGGAAGCCCTTCAATAATGCATTCATCCCGGGAGGAACGGGTCTGATAGAGATAACTGCGGTCCCCGCTGTAATGAATCTGTTCGCCTTCCGCGCAGCTTACGGCATGAATACCTTCGGCATTCAGGTAGACCAGCAGCAGGTAGTCTTGACCGCCGCAGTCGACCAGACTGGGAAACAGCTCATGTGTGGCGGTGAACTGAGTCCAGCGGAAATGCTCGTAATGCTTCATTTTGTCCGCAACGCTGCGGTATGCCTGTTCATCCCCATAATGTGCAGCAATAATCTGCAGCTCATTACTGCTTGATACATACCCGTTCGAATGGATATCTATCGTAAGCAGCTGGTCCTTCAGCACAAAGGTCGAATACATACCGTCAGGGGTCTCATAGGTAACAAGCAGCAGCTTCAGGCGGCTGTCATTCCAGGAGTGGGGAAAGAGGTGCTCCCCGGGGATTAAGCTTAATCGGTCTGAAGCTACAAACTGGTTCACAAGCTGGGTAACATCCAGCTCCTGCTGTCCATCCGTATAGATTGCCGAGAGCACCACAAGCTCCTGGGGCAGCAGGATGCTATCAATAGAGTGATTCAATGCGGCAGACAGCAGGGGAAGGGTGGCCGTCTCCGGCAGAGACTTGCCGGTCTCCCATTTGGATACCGCCTGGGCGCTGACATGGAGCAATTCCGCTAATTGTTCCTGGGACAAGCCTTTCGTTTTGCGGAGGGTAGCAATCCGTTTACCAACTTTCTCGCTAACGATCATGCGCGATACAACTCCTATAGTGGATTCCGACGTCGTAAGGCTATTATAATATCAGCTCTCAAAATAACCCATATACTGGAGTAGGGTAAGCGGTATAACAAAATCAACCGTAAGTTGAGGCAAGCTGTAATGCGCCAGTTAACCCCTTCACAATGCGGCTATTCTCCTCCTTAACTCTGATAAATAAAAAAGACTTGTTCTTCTGAAGAATTCATGATATATTACTTCTTGCGTTGCATTGAATGTTTTCTTTGCGGTCATGGCGGAATTGGCAGACGCGCTGGCTTCAGGTGCCAGTGGTAGCAATATCGTGGAGGTTCGAGTCCTCTTGACCGCATAATGGTTTTAACCGTAATGCAAGCGAAGGCCCTTCTTAAATGAAGGGTCTTTTTTTTGCTGCGACACGCAGAATGTATGCAAGAAACCGAATACAATGTGCCTGGCTCCAAGTAGACAATTAAACAGCCCCCTTTCCCCACATCCAAGTGGTGGAAAGGGGGCTTCTTCATTGTCGGGTTCATAGCTGCTGCGAGACCACGCGCTAGAATTACCCCCGCCAGATGTCAGCAATCCGCACCGGCTGGCCGGTCTTCATGGAGCGGTTAGCGGCAATGCCGGTCATAATCGACATCGCGCCGTCCTTATGCGAAGCTGCGCGCTTGAAGCGGTCTTCCTGCTTTTTGTCGAAAATATCGCTCAGCAGCACCGGATCACCGCCGCCGTGTCCACCGCTGCTGCTCTCGAACTCTACACGGTAAGGCTCCTTGAAGTGCGGATAGATCATAATGCTGATGTCTTCCAGCGCGCCTTCGTTTTCTTTTTTGCCGCCGGAGTTGACGTAGGACTGCTCGGTAATCCGTACCTCCATCCGGCCCTGTGTACCGTTGAACACGATGATGAAGCCCTCCCACGGCATATATGCGTTAAGGGAATAGTTCATGACGGTCTTGTTCTTGTATTTGACCATAACATTCATGGTGTCCTCGATGCTGATATTGTCCCCGAACACACTCTGGTCGCGCTGGTACCCATCCTCGTGTTCGGCATCCAGGTACATGCTCTTCAGATGTTCGTTACGGTCCAAATGTAGCGCGAACGGGTCGTTCTCTGCAGCCTTACTGCCGTAGGCACGCTGGTAGAACTCGGTGATGCCCCGTTTCTCAGCATTCTCTCTGCCGTAGAAGCGCAGGTCGCCCATGGCGAAAACCGTGTCCGGCTGCGACCCCAGCCAGAAGTTCATCAGGTCGAAGTGATGCGTCGATTTGTGCACCAAGAGGCCGCCGCTGTTCCGCTTGTCGCGATGCCATCTGCGGAAATAGTCCGCTCCATGCTGGGTGTTCAGCAGCCACTCGAAGTTCACGGACAGAATTTCACCCAGCACGCCGTCCATAATGACCTCGCGGATCTTCGTGTTATGCGGGGCGTAGCGGTAGTTGAAGGTGACCCGCAGATTCCGGCCGGTGCGCTCAATCGCATCGAAGATCTCCCGGCATTTCTCTTCGTCAATTGTCATCGGCTTCTCGGAAATGACATCACAGCCGAGCTCCATCGCGCGGATGATATACTTGTGATGCGTCCGGTCAATCGTAGTCACCAGCACGAAGTCGGGCCGGGTCTCGGTGATCATCCGGTCGAAATCCTCGGCCTTGTACGTAGGCACCTCATGGTAATCGTATTTGCCTGTAAGCATATGATTGGCGAAATTCATCCGTGTCTGATTGACATCACAGAAGGCCACCAGCTCGGAGGTTTCGTTGTAAGCGGTAACAAGAGCGCCATAGAAAAATTCAGCCCGGCCGCCGGTGCCGACAAGTGCATATTTCTTTTTGGACAAGGGGATCACTCCATTTACTTGGATTTGATTCTATTTTATAGTATAGAAAATGCAGAAAGTGAACGGAATTTAGACTGTTTTGCTCAAAAGAGTGCAGATCTTATCCTGGCAGGGGGCTTGGTGAAGGTGGAACCTATCTTTCAGATTGAGCAGCTGAGGCGCATCGGGCATTTCAATATGGACACCGACCATTTCCATGATTTCTACGAAATATACTATCTGCTGTCCGGGCAGCGTCACTATTATATCCGCAACGGAAGGTACGCGCTGGAAGCCGGAGACCTCGTGTTTATTAACAAAAATCACCTGCACCGCACAACCGGCGGAAGCCATCTGCCGCATGAGCGGGTGCTGATCAGCTTCAATGATGCCTATCTGGGGCCGGTGGCACCCGGGGCAGACTGGATGAATGTGTTCGAAGGGGAGAGCTTCCTGCTGCGGCCCACGGCGCATGAACAGGGAGTCATCACAGAGCTGCTCCAGGCGATGCAGGAGGAACAGAAAGAGGGTCTGCGCTGGAGCACTGAATATACAAGGACGCTACTGCTGCAACTGCTGATTACGCTGGAGCGGATACGGGGGGCGAAGCCCGCCTTGGTCTCCCCGGAGCAGAGCGAGGGGCAGCGCAGGGTGTACAGCATCATCGAATATCTGGACAACCATTACAGCGGGCGTCTGAGCCTTGTGGGCATTGCCGAGCGGTTCTTCATCAGCGCAACGTATCTGTGCCGGATTTTTAAGCAAACGACAGGCTTCACCATCATTGAATACCTGAATATTGTCCGCATCCGTGAGGCGAAGGCGCTGCTCACACAGACGAAGTGGCCGATCACCCGGGTGGCAGCGGAGACGGGATTTGAGAGCATTGCGCATTTCGGTCGGAAATTCAAGGCCATTACGGGGCGTTCCCCTCTCCAGTACCGCAAGCAGCACAGGGGATGACGACTACGGCCCGCATCCGATGTTTCATTCGACAATAGCTGTGAGGGATGCTACATATCTTTCTATCTTTTGACACAGAGTCTGTCTTATAATAAATGAAGGTTGAAATACAGATATTGGAGTGTGTTATGAAAATCCATTCAGGGAGTCTCTGGCTTGCTGCTGCTATGCTTGCGGTAACCGTAACCGGCTGTTCTTCGGGCAGTGCAGGCGCTGGCAGAGAGCTCACGGAGAAGCTGAAGGCAGAGATTAGTGAGCTGAAGAAGGAGAATAAGTTTTTAAAGGAAGAGAATGAAGCGCTGAAGAAGGATCTTGTTGTGAGGCCTGTGACAGCGAAAGAGGAAGGCGGCACGGCTGAACTTCTAAGTACCGGAGACAGCCCGGCAGCCGCTGATTCCGGCGATGAATACAAGCGGATCGTAAAGGGCACGCCACTCAGGATTGATGATACGGGTGAATATACTATTACCAAGACATCATTCAGCAAAATAGTTTATCCGTCGAATCCGGGTTCATACTACACCTACTATGAAGCCAAGGAACCGGGGACAACCTATCTGGCGATCACCTTGAAGGTGAAAAATCTGGCAGGCCAAGCCATCAATGCGGGTGGAGTAGCGGATGTGGAGGTTACATATGACAACAAATATGTGTATAGCACCTTCGCGACGATGGAGAAGAACGGTGGTGAAGAATTCACCTATACCAATATCTCGACGATTGGACCGCTGAAGTATGGTACGCTGGTGTTCCTGGCCGAGGTTCCTGATGAAGTGAAGTCGAGCGGCAAGCCGCTATATGCGGATTTCGAGATTGAGGGCGAAACCTACCGTTATACCATAAAGAAATAAGAGAAGAGCCTGTGCGGCCGCAGAGTGAACTGTGGTTGGCACAGGCTTTTTTATCAGAAGAAGGAAATTATAAGACAGGTGCAGGGGCAGCCGCTTCTCCGAAAAAGGCCGGCAGATACTCCCTATTCGCTTCCAGCATCTCATCCAGCATGGCGATGGCTACTTCCACAGAAGGGACGAGCGGGTGATGGGCTAACGCCTGGATCGCCAGGCTGCGGTCTCCGGTGACAGCGGCGTCGATGGCTAGCTGCTCATAGGTTTTCACGGCGTGGATCAGTCCTGTGGCCATCGGCGGAATCTTGGTCAGCGGCAGCGGGAGGGGGCCAGTCTTAGTCACGACACAGTTGACTTCGATGCTGGCATCATCCGGCAGGAAGTCCAGAATGCCCCGGTTCGCCACATTCAACGTCTGAATGTCATTGGTCCCGCTATAGAGTGAGCGCATCAGGTTCACGGCCGCTTCCGAATAAAAGGCTCCGCCGCGCTGCTCCAGCTGCTTCGGCTTCTCATCCAGCGCAAGGTCGCTGTAGATGGCGAACAGCTCCTCTTCCACACGCTTGACCACTTCGGCGCGGTTCCCGCCTTGCGCGGCGGCTTCCTGCTGTTCTGCGAGCATCGCATCGGTCATGTAGAAGTACTTCAGATAATACGAAGGCAAGGCGTGCAGCGACTGCAGGAACTCGGGGTTCCATTCGCGTGCCGGAACATTCTTTGCACTGTAGCCAGCGGTATCCTTCAGCATCTCCTGCAGCTTGTCTTCACCCTCCACATCAATGCGGGTAATCCAGTGCAGGTGGTTCAGGCCGACGAACTCGGCATAGATCCGGTCCGGGGCAGTGTCATACTTGGCTGATACCTGCTTAATCAGGCCAATCGGGGCATTGCACAGGCCGATACTCTTCACCTTGGAGTACCGCAGCACGGCTTCGGTGACCATGCCTGCCGGGTTGGTGAAGTTGAGCAGCCAGGCGTCCGGCGCCAGCTCCTCGATATCCCGGCAGATGCCGAGAATGACCGGGATGGTGCGCAGTGCCTTCAGCATGCCGCCGGGACCGGTCGTCTCCTGGCCGATCACGCCATATTTCAGCGGAATCGCCTCGTCGCGGGCGCGGGCATCCAGCATACCGACGCGAATCTGCGTGCTGACGAAGTCCGCCCCGGCAATCGCTTCGCGGCGGTCGGTAGTGAGGTGGACCTTGATCGGGAGGCCGGATTTCTCCACCATGCGCTTCGCCAGTGCGCCTACGATGTTCAGCTTGTGCAGGCCTGCTTCAATATCTACAAGCCATAGCTCCCGGACCGGGAGCTCCTTATAATGCAGGATGAAGCCTTCTACCAGTTCCGGGGTATAGGAGGAGCCCCCGCCAATTACGGCAATCTTAAGACCTTGGTTTGCTGTCAAGATGAATCACTCCTGTCTGGTGATGATCGTTGGAATAAGCTCAAATTCCTTGTAAGCACGCATCGTCTCATACATCTCCTGGCTGACGGTGATCCCGTCACTCTCCAGCGCCGACCAGACCGCGCCGACCACAGGCTCGGTGGACAGTGTGACCACCGCCGCCCTTGGTGCCGCTTCGCGCACTGCCTGCTCAATCGGGCCGCGAATCCAGCCGCGGTCGCCCCGGGTCAGCAGGCTTCCGGCCAGCACCACATCGAACTCATCATTCTCCATGCCGAGCCGATGAATGACAGCCGCCGCCGATTTGCCCAGCTCTACGCCCTGGCGGTTCAAGATCGCCAGCGCGGCGGCATCGCCCTCCGCCGCTGCCGGGAACAGCAGGCGGGCCGCATCCAGCGGCACCTGCTTCCCGTGATCCAGGAAGTCGTCGTACATGTCTTCCACCTGCTCATAGCCAAGCAGCCTGAGGAGCGGCTGCGTCAGCAGCGTAGGAACCTCGCGGCCGTCCCAGGCCCGGATGACCGTGCGGAACACCTCGATGTTCAGCGCACCACCGCCGCCGAAATCGCCGTACATATAATCGAAGCCGCCGCATTGGAAGTGGCGGCCCTCAGGATTCAGGCCCGCTGCATTGGTGCCGGTGCCGCAGATCAGGGCCACGCCGTAGGGGCGGTCTGTCCCCGCCCGCAGGCCGATCATCGGGTCACCGCTGATCGTGTACTGCGTGAAGCCGATCCGGCGGATCAGCGGATGCAGGATGTTATAATCGGTCTGGCGGTCCGCCCCGGCCAGCCCGAGGTAGGCATGGCGGAGCTGATCCAGCCGGAGCCCGGCTTCGGCCAGCGCTAGAGAGGCCGCTTCGCGGATGCTTGCTTCCGCCTGCTGCACGCTGGTCTGATGATTGCCGTTGCCGCTCCGGCCTTTGCCGAGGATGCGGCCTTGTTCATCGCATATGAGGGCGTAGGTTTTGCTGCCGCCCCCGTCGATTCCCATGTAGTAAGCCAATGTTTGTACCTCCTAAAGTGTAATCTTCGTCGATTCCCGCACAATCAGCTCCGGATCGATCTTAATATTGGAGCCGCGCTTCATCTCCCCGCTGATCCGGCGCAGCAGCATGTCGGCGGCGGCGACTCCGATCTTATCCGCCGGCTGGCGCATAGTGGTCAGATGCGGGTGGAGCTGGGAGGCGATATAGTGGTCGTCGTAGCCGACTACAGCAACCTCCTCCGGCACCTTTACGCCTGCCTCCATCAGGGCATTGATCACCCCGAGGGCGATATTGTCATCTCCGGCGAATACCGCCCCCGGCAGCTTACCCTCTGCGAGCCAGCGCTGCGCCGTGTCGTAGCCCATGGTGATCTCAAATTCACCGTGTACGATCTCGAACGGGGCGAGGCCCTGCTCCTGCAGCGCTTGCAGGAAGCCCGCGCGCCGCTCCCGCGTACTGCGGAACATCTCCTGCCCGCAGAGATGGGCGATGGAGGTATACCCCAGCTCCAGCAGGTGGCTGGCTGCGGCATACCCGCCTTTGAAGTTGTCGATGGTGATCGAGTAGCTGTCATTCTCCGGCAGCTGGTTGTCGATCAGCACATAGGGAATGCCCCGCCGCTTCAGCTCGACAATATAATTGTCCTCTTTGATCGGGGAGAGCAGGATAAGTCCGTCCACCCGGTCTTCCTGGATCAGGTAGTGGCTCTCGCCGGAGCCAATGCCATCATATACGGAGATCGCCAGATAATATCCGTGCAGGGCTAGCGTCTCATTCAGTTCCTTGACCACAGCATCGAAGAAGGAATCCTGCAGGGTCGTTACGATCAGGCCGATGATGCCGGTCTTGCCGCTGGCCAGACTGCGGGCTGCTGCATTCGGGCGGTAATCCAGCTCCTTGATCGCGTCGAGCACCTTCTGGCGGTTGTTCTCCCGCACAGACGTTGCTCCGTTTAATACCCGCGATACGGTGACCACGGACAGCCCTGATTTTTTGGCTACATCAAAAATACTTACTTTCATTTCAAGCGCTCCTTGCGGCAGATTGTCCGGTGCTTTTAAAATATAGAATTTATATGTTTCACACGATAAATTATCCTTCTATTTCTCGCTGAAACGGTACCGTCCTTTAAAAGGACGGCAAAGCCGTTTCCACTTATTCTATCTCCAGTATACAGGCCGCACCGGGGTTTCGCTAAACATATAACCATCGCCGGGCCGCTACCTCTTGATGATCTCCGTAACCTTCTTCTGAATCACCGGCATAACCTCTTCCAGGGTCTTGTGACCCGTCTCGACCGGCTGCAGCTCATTGATGAACATGTCGTTGATCTGCGAGTAGTTGGTGATCAGATGATTGTAGGATTCATAGCCGTATTTGACCGCGCCCTCGTAGACCTTCTTCACATCCTCCGGATCAATGCCGTCAAAATGCTTGTAATACACCTCAGCCGCTTCCGTATTAACTGGCGGATTTCCTCCGCTCAGCTCGATGGACTTCTCCTGGACTTCAGTAGTCATCAGGTATTTGATCCATTCAAAAGCTTCCTTCGGATGCTTCGAGTCCTTCAGAATCAGCAGCGGATCAACGAACAGCGTGCTGCGCACCTTGTCGTTGCCTCCCCAAGGCACGGCGGCTACGCCAATTTTGAACGGGAAGTCGTTAGCCCCCGCGAGGTTCCAGGAGCCGCCGATCGACATGCCGATCTTGCCTGCGACGAACGGGTCGCCGTTCTGTCCGGCTACGCTTTTACTCCACTCGGAAGTCGGGGACACCTTCTCCTTGAACACAAGGTCGAACAGCTTCTGGTAAGCGGCAATGACCTCGGGTGAATCGAAATGCGTCTCGGAAGGAACACCGCCGTTGGTCCAGGTATCTTCAGAGTAAGGCTCTGCCCCGAAGTACAGCGGCCGCATATCCCGCTCCGCCCAGGTGAAGTCTACACCGTACTGTGTTTTGGCGATATCGTCCGAGACAAGTGTCATCTTCTTGGCATCCTCCACCATGCGGTCAAACGTCCAGCTCTTATCTTCATAATCACTTGGCGGGTAGGAGACGCCCGCAGCATTGAACATATCCTTGTTGTAGAGCATCAGGGTGACGTACATATTGACCGGTATGCCGTAGGTATGACCGTTTACGGTATAGATTTTCATCAGATTCTCTGGGATATGATAATCCTCGGCTTTGAAGCCGTCTTCCTGAATAAGGTCCGTCAGATCCAGCAGCATATCCTTGTTATAGTATTCGGCAAAGCCGCCATATCCGTAATGGCTCGTCACATCCGGGGAATTGCCGCCGGCAATCAGTGTCTGCAGCTTGCTGTCGAACTGCTCATACGGTGCCTTCTCCACCTTGACCTTGATGTTCGGATGCGCCTTCTCGAAATCCGGGATCAGCTTCTCGATAAAAGTCCGGTCCTCGGAATCAATGGTATAGTGGGATATCGTCACTTGCTCCCCCGAACCGCCGGTATTCCCGGCTCCGCTGTCCCCAGCCGCCACATTGCCTGCTGACTTGCCGCCGCCGCAGCCCGCCAAGACTGCTGATACTGTCAGGGCTGTTGCGAGCAGCAGCGCATACCTCTTGCTCTTCATCATATTTTTCATTGTCCAATCCCTCCTGAATTTTCCAAGTGTTGTAACCCGAGATATCTTTGCTGCCTTACTTGATACCGGTCAGTACGATGCCTTCGACGAACTGCTTCTGGGCGATGGCAAACAGGGTGACGATTGGAACCATAGCCAGGACGGAGGCGACCATCAGCAGATGCCACGGCGGAATGCGGAAGCGCGATGAGGTGAGGGAAGCCATCCCTACGGGAAGCGTGAATTTGTCCGATGAGCTTAGATAGAGCACAGGGGTCAAGAGATCATTCCAGCTGTAGATAAAAGCAAAGATCGCAACCGTCGCCAGCGCCGGCGCAGACAGCGGCAGCGCGATGGTCCGCCACATCCTCAGCTCGCCGCAGCCGTCAATGCGTCCGGCATCGAACAATTCCTCAGGCAGCGTGGAGAAGAATTGCCGCAGCAGGAAGATGTTATACGCCGAGCCGAAGAAGGCAGGCACAATCAGCGGGAGGAAGGTGTCGATCCACTGCATTTTGGAGAACAATACGAACTGCGGAATCATAATGGCCGGATAAGGCAGCATCATCGTGCTCAGCAGCAGGATGAACCAGAAGTTGTTGCCGCGCCCCCGGTACCTGGCGAACCCGTAAGCAACCAGCGCCGAAGAGAGCAGGGTGCCGAATACGGAGAAGCCGGCGATAATCAGGCTGTTCTTGTACAATGTGCCGAACTGGAGAGTCTCAAAAATATCGACATAATTGCGTAAGGCCCAGCTCTCCGGCAGAAACGTCGGCGGGAACTTCAGCATCTCCCGTTTGGACTTCAGCGAGGTGGAGACCATGAAGAACAGCGGCAGCAGCATGAGAAACGTTGTGACTAGGAGCGCGGTGAAGCTGGCAATCTTAACGGGCTTGATTCTCCGGCGGAGCCGGGGGGGCGGGTCAAACGGGCGGGTGGCCTTAACGGTGCTCATCGGCTGCTGCCTCCTTCATAATGGACATAACGGCGCGACAGCCTCATAATGACCGCCGTGAACAGCATGACGACAATCAGCAGGACCCAGGCAAGCGCGGAGGAGTATCCGGCGCGGTATTCCTTGAAGGCACTGGTATACAGATTGTAGACGTAGAACCAGGTAGAGTAATTGGGTCCGCCCTGCGTCATTACGAAGGCTTGCGTGAACACCTGGAAGGAGTCGATCAGCCCCATAATCAGTTGGAACAGCAGGACAGGCGAGATCATCGGCAGCGTAATATTCAGGAAAATGCGGAAGCGCCCTGCCCCATCCAGATTGGCAGCTTCGATCAGGCTGGCTGGGACTCCTTGCAGACCAGCGAGGAAGAGGATCATGCCAGAGCCCGCTGTCCAAAGGGACATGATAATTAGGGCATACAGCGCTGTATCGGGATTCATCAGCCAGGCCGGGCCGTGAATGCCGAACCAGGAGAGCATATAATTGAAGAGGCCGATCTGCGGATTGAAGATCCAGTACCAGAGGAGCGACATGGCCACACCGGAGACCATACTCGGGAAATACATCGCTGTGCGGAAGAAGCCGCGCCAGGGGATGGTCTGATGCAGCAGCAGGGCGAACCCCAGGCCCAGCAGCAGTTGTACCGGAACGCTGATGAAGGTATATCTTAGGGTGACCTTCACGGAACGCCAGAACAGTTCATTGTGGAACATCTCCGTGTAGTTGGCGAGGCCGATGAATCTGGGCGGATGAATGATGTCATAGTCGGTGAAGCTGTAATACAGCGATGACAGGATCGGGTACAGGGCGAAGATCAGGAAGCCGACCAGCCACGGGGAAATGAACAGATACATGTAGAACGTCTGCCGCCGGCTCTCACTCTTAATCACGGACACACCAGCCTTTCATTGTTAAAAGTATAAGCGCTTTAACTTTAATGATAAATAAAAATGTAATTTACCAATTTTATTATAGTGGACAAATTATAAGTTAAATCGCTTTAACTTTAACGCCGTCCGTTGACCTAATCATAGTGGATGATCACCAAATAATCAACACTTTATTTCGGTAATAAAGCGTTACCAGTCAATAAATATAACAAATGAATGGATGATAATGCTGAAAATAGTGAAAATTCCGGTGTGAACAGGGGTTTTATGTAAGGTAACCTGACTTTTGAGGCGTGATTTCATGAAAAGCTCACCAGCGGGCGACCGATTGCTTGCCGGTTTTCGCCTACAAAGGGCCCTGCTGCCTTCGAGCTGCCCGATATAATCGGTTTTCCGATTACAATCGGCCCGGTAACCATCGCGCCGTCGAATGTAATCGGTTTTTCGATTATATTTGGTCTGAGCGCCTTTGCACTGCCGAATGTGATCGGTTTTTCGATTACATTTGGTCCGAGCGCCTTCATACTGCCGAATGTGATCGGTATTTCGCCTACAATGGGCCCGGTAGCGATCGCACCGAGAAATGTGTTCGGTTTCTCGCCTGCAATTTGTCCGATAGCCATCGCGTCGCCCAATGTGTTCGGTTTTTCGCATATGTTATATCTCCCGGAACAGAAAAAATCCGTCCGGCATTGCCGGACGGTCCTTGCACCATATCAGCCGGTGCGGCTTAATTCAGTTCCATTGGTGATCGCCGGACAGATACTTCTCGGTCAGTACCGACAGCAGTTCGATTCCGACTTGATTCTGTCCGCCTTCCGGGATGATCAGGTCTGCGTATTTCTTGGAGGGCTCGATGAAGGCCTCGTGCATCGGCTTCACCGTGGTCAGGTATTGCGTATGGATCGAACGGATGGTCCGCCCGCGTTCCTCGATATCCCGCAGCACCCGGCGCAGGATACGCACATCGGGATCGGTGTCCACGAACACCTTGATGTTGAGCTGCTCGCGCAGCTTCTCATCGGACAGCACATGCAGTCCTTCCAGAATGACGATATTATTCGGGGCAAGCTCCACAGTCTTCTCGGTTGAACGGGCATGAACCGTGAAGTCATACACGGGAGCGAAGGCGGCTTGTCCCGCTTTGAGACAATCCAGATGCTCGATCAGCAGTTCCGTGTCAAAGGCCAGCGGGTGGTCATAGTTAATGGCACCGCGTTCAGCCATGCTGAGGTAAGAATGGTCTTTATAGTAGTTATCCTGGGATATGAATGTTACTTTGTCAGAGCCAAGACGGTCAATCACGGAGCGCGCTACCGTTGTCTTGCCGGAGCCGGTCCCGCCGGCGATACCAATAATAAGCATGGTGAATTTATAAACCTCCCTAAGCAATTGCCTTTGCAATTCCAATATTGTAGCACAGCGGTCAACTTATTTCACCTTGCTGGAGAGGAATATCATGTGAACATTCTAATAATTCGGTTATTTTGTAGAGGAATGATATAATTTCAAGGATTCATACAGATCGGGTGCTACGAAGAAGGGGGCTAGGATAATAAAATGAACGAGGAGAATGCTTTAATGGAGGCGTTCGGCAGGACGCAGGTGCAGCTTGCTGGCCATGGCGGACGGGACGCAGCCGTACTCAAGAAGGCGCTGGCCAGTGTAGAGGACAGCCTTGCTGCGGACATGTACGGAACAGGGACGGTGATTGAGGAGTTCCAGGCAGAGATGGCAGAGGTGCTGGGCAAAGAATGCAGCGTGTTCTTCCCCAGCGGCACGATGGCGCAGCAGATTGCCCTGCGGATCTGGAGTGACCGTGAGGGCAGCAAAAGAGTCGCTTATCACCCGCTATGCCACCTGGAGATTCATGAGCAGGACGGCCTGAAGGAGCTGCATCATCTGGAGCCGCTGCTGCTGGGCAGTGCAGACCGTCTGATTACCCTGGAGGATGTGAAGGAGATGGGACCGGGGGTTGCCTGTCTGCTGCTGGAGCTGCCGCAGCGGGAGATCGGCGGACAGCTGCCGGAATATGCCGAACTGGAAGCGATATCGGGGTATTGCCGGGAGCAGGGAATTAAGCTCCATCTGGACGGGGCGCGGCTGTTCGAGGTGTTGCCTTACTACGGCAAGACGGCGGCCGAGGTCTGCGCGCTCTTCGACAGTGTATACGTCTCCTTCTATAAGGGCATCGGCGGGATTGCCGGAGCGATCTTAGCCGGCAGCCGGGAGTTCACGGAGACCTCGAAGATCTGGAAGCGTCGCCATGGGGGCGACCTGATCAGTCTCTATCCCTATATTGTCCCGGCCCGGTATTATTACCGGCAGAGAATCGGCAGGATGTCAAAATACTATGAGCAGGCCAAGGAGCTGGCAGCCTTATTCAACAGCTGCCATAAGGTATCCACGCTGCCGGAGGTTCCGGTCTCGAATATGTTCCACATCCACTTTGCGCTGCCTCTGGAGCAGCTTGCCCCTGTATTGATTGGGATCTATAATGAGACCGGCATTGGCCTGACACCACGGCTCAAGCCAATCGGCGAGGCTTCCTGCTATTATGAGATCAATATCGGCGATCATTATGGCGAAGCGGACCAGACGGCCCTCAGAAGCATGTTCCGGTTGCTGGATGAGCGGCTGAAGCAGCTCTGATCAGCAAACTTGCCAAGTTAAGCGAAGAAGCCTCTGCGGATCTTACCCGCAGAGGCTTCTTCGCTTAGGCACAGCATGGAGCAGCGCCTAAGCGCGGTATGCCAATCACCGCCCGCCTCACGTAGAGTCCTAGGCCTGACTCCGCAGAGCCATTTTTCGCACCGGTCCGGCCACCATCTGCTTCTCTGCCCCGTTCAGTCCGAACAGCCACATAGTAAGCACATAGATGAGGGAGTACAGGATGACATACATGCCCAGATACACGTAAGAAGTGATGCTCACGAAGCTAAGCAGGAACCCGCACACACCGGACAGCAGCACCACCGGAATGAAGACGCGGATGATCTGCAGCCAGAAATGAAGGATATCGAACTTCAATTTATACTTGTAGTACACATTATTCAGGCATACATTGATGATCATCCCGATAGCCGTAGCAATGGCGCAGCCTGTAATCCCCCAGATCCGGATGAACCAGAAGGTTAGGGCCACCTTCAGAATAGCAACAGAGAAATAGATGAAGGCCTTCACCCGGTGCATATTCATCGCTTCCAGCATGGTGGCGAACAGCGATTGCACAATCGATGTGATCTGGGGAATGATGATGATCAGCGCAACCGTGTATGCATATTTGTAATCCGGACCGAGCCAGATCAGAATGAAGCTCTGTCCGAACAACACGAAGCCCGAGACGATGTAGCCTACGATCAGCGCCTGGATTCTGCCTATTTTGACCAGCTCCAGCATTAAGGCCGCCTGATCTGCACCCTTGACGATCATCTTGGTGAGCTTGGGCAGATAGAAGCTGGCCAGCACATTGGAGAAGTTGAGAATATACGTGTTGAGCTGGGCAGCGATGGCGAAGACGGCGATAGGCGTGGCCCCGAGGAACATCCCGATGATCAGCGGATCGGCATTCGTATAGATCTGGAAGGCGATCGACGACAATAAGATATACGACGAGTAGCTGAAGATCTCTTTGAACAGCTTGGTATCGAAGCCGTGGAACCGGACCCTCAGATTCAGCTTGGTGCGGCAAAAGACCACGTTAATCACACCGATCGCCAGGTTCAGCACAAGCGCAACAGTAACCATTCCTGTCGATCTGAAATCGAACAGCAGGACCAGCACCATCATGGCCGGAGACAGGACCACGCGGATCAGATTGATGATTTTGAGATAGACGAACCGCTCATAGGCCGTAATGATCGAGCTGAAGATATTCAGCGGGAACGAGACAGCCACATTGATGGCGGCAATGATAAATATCGTCTTCAGAATGCCCAGCTCAGCTTCATCGAGGCTGCTAAAGATCGAATCGAAATTAAACACCAGAATCACACTGGCAAGTAAGGAGAGGAGTCCGATGGCTGAGAACAGCAGCAGGAACATTCCGTTAATATTGCGCTGGCCTGCGGAGTCATTCTCAGAGATGTATTTCGCATTGAAGCGGATGACCGCGCTGCCGAAGCCCAGATCCAGCAGGACGATGTAGGCGATGATGGAGTTCACCAGCGCGAATAATCCATATTCGGATTTCCCCAGGGTCGACACAATGAACGGCGTCGAGCCCAGGGAGATAATAACGCCTAGGAATACCGAAGCATAGGTTATGATTGCAGCAAGTTTTATATTTGTTTTCAAGGGTGGGATCGCTTCCTCGCTACAGAGAGTGTCTTGTGCTTATCTTAAGCGGTAACGATAGACGAAGCAGGTTCTCTAGCGCTGCTGCTTGCCATGGATTCAATGATCTGGCTGTAATGCTGGACCGAGAACTCATTATTGTACCGGGGGCGCTGGATCGTCTTCAGTTCTTCCAGCAAAGCCGGGATGTGCTTCACATCGTTCGTGAATTTTACATAGCCCAGATGCTTGATCCATTCGTAGCTGCCTACGACCTTATAATTGTAGTTCCCCAGTGCAATACAAGGTGTGGACGTAATCGCCGCAAAAATCATCCCGTGCAGCCGGTCCGTAATCACAACCTCGGCCTCCTTGAACTGATTCCATAAGGTGTTCAGCTCGTGATCCCGGTCTTCCAGGGAGACAGGGCGGAGAATGCAGGTATCCGTGAAGGTGGTGGTGCTGTAGTGCTTGGAGGTGTACTCCTGGATGACCTTTTTATCCTGCTCGCTGAAAATGCTCTCCTTATCGGCTCTAATGCACAGAAGGGCACCGTGGCGCTCCTTGGGAGGGTCAGTGATGTCCAGGGACATTACAATGTCCGGCGTTAACAGTACTGCGTTGTTTCTGAAACCTGCTTTCATAATTTCGTACGACGTTGCCTCTCTGGCGACCAGCGTGAGGTCCTTGTGGGAGCCATAGAGGTCCTGTGTCTTCTTGAACTCCGCGCGCCCAAGCTCGGTATCACCGAAGTAGATGGTCTGCGGGAAGACGATGATTTTGTTATTTGGGAACTCGGAGATAATCTTGCGGCGTACCTCTTCCTCACGGAAATACTCGATCCCGAAGTTGCCTCCGCCCTGAAGCACGAAGATATCCTCCGGCGAACAGAATTCCTCCAGACACTTCATGTTATGCATCAGCCGGTTGGCGACAATCTCAATCAGGGTATAGTCAGGAAAAGCTTTCCGCAAAAAATTCATCTGCGCATAAGTGATGGCGTGATCGCCCAGATTGTCATGCTCAGGGGAGCCGACGACGTAAATGGCTTTCGTCTTGTCTTTATATGCATTCCGGTAGCTCAGATAGCCCTTATAGTATTGGTAAACGGGAATATTGCTTACATAATTGCGGAAAGACAGCGGCAGGATCTTCTCAAGGGCTTGGCTCATATCATATTACTTCCCTTCAAACGGAGTTTGGAATAATACAGCATTTTGTATACCGTGGAGCTGGTCAGAATAAGCAGGGCTGCAGTCTTCATCTCCCGGCGGATGATGCGGTTGCGCAGGATCGCGGAGGTATGCTTGCTCAGGAACCCGCCCAGCTCGGCCAGATATTCCTTGTTAACTGCAGTCTCGCCGGTAATCAGCTGGAAGTTGCACAGCTCAATGCCTTCGGTTACGGTCCGGGATAACGAGATTTCTTTGGCGACCGGATAGTTTTTATCCTGAATCGTCTCGTAGATCTCCAGCGCCGCACGGAAGCGGTCGTAATATTTCCGGTTGTTCATCGCTCCGGTGATGCTGTCGCTTCGCTTGAGATACAGGTATTTGGGGGAGTCCAGCGAGACGGTCTTGTTCGCCTGGAGGAATAATTTATAGGTGGTAAAAATGTCCTCGAAATACCGGCCGACCGGATATCTCACCTGGCTGAACAGCTCAGCCTTGTACAGCTTATCCCAGGCAAGGTTCTGGATCTCGGTATCCTCAAGCAGCTTGTCAATGGCTTGCGCATTATCGTATACACGCACCTGGTGCGTGAAGGACTTTTCCAGCTTGACATCATCCTGTACCTCGCAATGGCCGCATACAGCGATATCTGCATTGTGGGCGGTGATGAGTTCGTACAGGGCTTCGTACATGTCCGGTTCAATCCAGTCATCGCTGTCGACGAACCCGATATACCGGCCCTCTGCCACATCAATTCCATAGTTGCGGGCATCGGACAATCCGCCGTTCTGCTTATGAATGACGACAACACGCGGGTCCAGCTCCTTGTAATACTCGCAAATCTCGCCGCACTTATCAGGTGATCCGTCATTGACCAGAATCAATTCAAAATTGCGGAAGGTCTGCGCCAATATCGAATCCACACACTTCCTCAGGTACAGTTCCACGTTGTAGATAGGCACAATAATACTTATCTCTGGCTTCACTCGAGCAGTCACTTCCTTTCCCGGTTCTGATTCGGGTCTACGCGTCACTATATTTGTGATAATCTTACTATCCGGGTCAAAAGGTTGTATATACTACTAAAGTGTACTTATCGCTTGAGGAGGGGCGTGAACTGCCTGACGGGAAGCCGCTGTTTCGCAGCAAAAAGACCGCAGCACCATGGGGTGACTGCGGCCTTTCGCCTGCTGAAATTTAGTTAAACGTAATCGCCAGCGCGCTGGTAAACTGGCCGCCCGGCGGCAGGGAGATGACGTTCTGCTTCTCCCGGAAATCGCCGGTGAAGCCTTCGCGATCGGCCACGCCATGCCAAGGCTCGATACACACGAACGGTGCATTCTTCGGCTGCCAGATGCCGAGATCGGGGAAGCCCGTGAAGGCGACGGTTACGCTCCGGTCAGACTGTCTGCTTTTCAGGGCAACCGATTTGGACTGGACATTACGGAAGACAAGGGCGTCATGCGCGAACATCTCGTGGTTCAGCGGCATCTTGTTGTCCGCGCCGAGCATGGCCTCGTTCTGGCCCGGAGTGATCAAGCCATTCTCATTCAGGAATAAGCGCTCCAGGCGCTCCGGCTGTTCGAATTCAAGATAGTAGTCGGTGAAGCGGCCTTCTCCGCCAATCGGGCAGTTGAAGGCCGGATGGGTGCCGAGCTGGAAGAACATCTCCCCTTCACCGGGATTCTCCACCCGGTAGCTGATGTCCAGCGTGCTGCCGTTCAGATTATAGGTGAGATACAGATGGAACGGGTACGGATAGCTGGCCAGCGTGTCCTCGTTGTGCGATAGCCGGTAGACCGCCTGCGTCTCGCTTGCCTCCACCAGCGTGAATTCGTTGCGTCTGGCGAAGCCGTGGCGGGCCAGCGGATACGTCTGTCCATCTACACGGACCACTTCGCCTGCGGCTCCCCCGATCATCGGGAACAGCACCGGAGAACGGCCTGTCCAATAGGCGGCGTCTCCGTTCCACATATATTCAGTATCTGTATCCGTTCTTCTGAAGCTGACCAGCTCAGCACCGAGTGAACTGATCTCGGCCACGGCCAGGCTGCTGCGTAAAATAGTATTCATGCTCTGTACCCCTCTCGCCCTGCAATATGTAATCCTGATGTCTCATATTCTAACAGACTTCCCCGCAGGTGCCAGCAAATAACGGAAATTCTCCAGCCTATAATTTTTACAGTATGTACAATGACAAACAGGTGGAATTCGTTAACATAGAAGGATAGCAATGATTCCATATCAGCGGAAACGGGGGGGAATAAGCCGATGCAGGTGAAGCAACTATTGGTGAACGGTGAGCGGCTGAAGAATACCATTGAGGCCTTTGCCGATTTCGGGCGGACAGACCATAACGGAGTTACCCGGCTATCGCTGTCGGAGCAGGATGTGCGGGTGCGCGGCTATTTCACCGCCTGCTGCGAAGAGCTGGGCATGACCGTGAAGGTGGATGATATGGGCAATATGTATGCCACTCTGGCTGGCAGTGAAGCGGGCCCCCCGATAGTGATGGGCTCACATCTGGATACCGTGAAGAAGGGCGGCAGATTCGACGGTGTACTGGGGGTGATTGCCGGCCTTGAGGTCGTGAGAACCCTGGTAGATCACGGGATTAAGCCCCGGCTGCCTGTCACGGTGATGAACTTCACCAATGAGGAAGGTGCCCGCTTCGAGCCGTCCATGATGGCCTCAGGCGTCTTATCCGGCAAGTTCGATAAGGCAGCCATGCTGGGGAAGAAGGACGCGGAGGGCGTCAGCTTCGGCGAGGCGCTGGAGGCCAGCGGCTATGCCGGCGATGCAGAGAACCGGATCAGGGAAGCGGCGGCTTATCTGGAGCTGCATATCGAGCAGGGCCCTGTGCTGGAGAAGGAGAACGTTAAGATCGGCCTTGTTGACTGTGTCGTGGGCATGGCCTGCTATGAGATTGAAGTGACCGGGGAATCGGATCATGCCGGAACTACGCCGATGGATATGCGCCGGGATGCGCTTTTTGCCGCTACGGATATTATTGCGGAGCTGCGCCGCAAGCTGTCCGTGCTGGACCCTGAGCTGGTCTATACGATGGGACGGATAAATGTGCTGCCGAACATCCATACCGTGATTCCGAACAAGGTAATCTTCACCGTGGAAGCGAGACATAAGGACATGGATGTGGTCCGGGAGGTCGAGGCGGTCATTCACGGCCTGCCGGAGGAGCTGTTGGATTGCAGCGTGTCGAAGACGAAGCTGTGGGGCCGCGACACGGTATGGTTTGATCCGGGGATCTGTGCGCTAGTGGAGCAGGCTGCGCAGAAGCTCGGTTACAGCAGCCGGAAGCTGGCGAGCGGTGCGGGGCATGATGCCCAGTTCGTGGCCGGGTTCCTGCCGTCGGCGATGATCTTTGTCCCAAGCGTGAACGGGAAAAGCCATTGCGAGGAAGAGCTCACCTCCTATGAGGATTGTGAGATGGGCGTGAATGTGGTGCTGGAGACGGTGCTGTCGGTGTTGTCTCGTGACTGAGCGGGGGATTGGATAGGCAGGTCGAAATCCAATCGATCAAACTTCCTCAAGATATCCAAATCAGAGGTAATATGATGAGTACCCCAATAATAATTACCGATGGCTTGTTCAGCGACACACCATTGTTTGCCATCCGGATACGGGTTATTATGTTCAAATGTGGTTAATTCTTCATCAGTTGCCATTTGAATTTCTGTGGTATTGAGCAGTATGTCAATAATTGTATCCAGATTTATATCTGCAACATGTTTAAGTTCTGGATAGTGGTTGCTTTTTGGCGAACCCATAAAGTACACGGGCAATGGTAACCAAAACGGCCATGTTACAGGGTCAAATGATTTCATTTCCAACGATACCGGGTCATAATCGGGGACGCCGTTGAGTAGGATTTGACCACACAGCTTGTACTTGTCTTTTAAAGTCACTGCTTTGTGGTAGATATCACTGTTTTCGTCTGCATATTTAAGTATAAAGTCTGAAAGTCTCTTTGTTACTCCAATATCAGCTTCCGTGGCTTTCTTTGGGTCGAAATGAAACCATGGCAAATGTGCGAAATCATTGTTGCTAGGGATTCCTTGCATCCCCACCCAGCCGTCATCCAACAAATATGTACCGGAATCAAGGTAGTTGATGATACCCATAATAATTGTATCTCTTATACTGCTAACAGAATCATCTGCCGTGTCCAAATAATCCAACGCTATACATATTGTATAGGGAGAAGAATTAGGGTTCCAATTGTTGCACTCGATGTTGTAACCAAAACCGCCATCCTCATTTTGGTAACTGGACAGAACTGAAAGGAATTCCTCGCAGCTCCCGTTTTCAAATAAATACTTCCACTTTGTAAATTCAAGCGGTCTGGCATTACGGTGAATTAGTTTTCTTAATCTCAAAAACTCATCAAGTAATATTTTTTTCATAATATTTACCTCCCGATGTTATTTTGAAACGTTGGGAGTATTATACATTTTAGTATGAGCAGCTGTCGATGAGATTTGTTTTCTGTTATCTGGAGGCGCTGATGCGGCTGGAACGGGGGAGTCCGGGGTACTGGTATGAGCGGCCCGTTCTATAGATCCCAGCTATGTGGGATGGCGGTTCCGGGGCCCGGCCTTGATAATCGGTACATGACCTGTTGGGGTCATGTACCGATTATCACACCGGAGGGGATGAAATGAGAGACAGCATGAGCAAGGCAGCCAGTCCTTGGGAACAGGCCGACGGGGATCAGTATATTCAGAGCATCAGCCGCAAAATCCCCGGCTACCAGCTCCAGTATGACTTGATGGATACGCTGTTAACAGCGCGGCTGGACAAGCGGGAGAAGCCAAGGTTACTGGTTGTAGGAGCAGGCGGGGGCCAGGAGATACTAAAGCTGGGCCTGAACCATCCGGCTTGGAGCTTCAGCGGCCTGGATACCTCGCAGCGTATGCTCCAGGCTGCACAGCAGCGGCTGGGGGTCGCGGGTCTGCTGGATAGAGTGGAGCTGCATCATACGGAGACCAGTACATGGAACTGCACTAGAGCGTATGATGCCGCAACCTGTATGCTGGTGTTGCATTTCTTGCAAGGGAGGACGAACAAGCTGGCGCTCCTTCGCAGCATTGCCGCGCGGCTTCAGCCGGGTGCGCCGCTCTGTCTGTCTGCCATCTGCGGGGGGCCGGGCTCTCCCGAATGGCAGATACAGATGGCAGGCTGGCGGCTGCATATGCTCGGGAACGGGATACCGGAAGAACAGTGGAAGACCTTTGAGCACTCTTTCGGAGTAACCTCCCATCCGCTCCCCGCCGCAGAAGTGGAGGAGTTGCTGCTGGCGGCTGGGTTCAAGGCCGTATCCCGGTTTTTCGGCGCTTATCTGATTGACGGCTGGGTGGCTGTGAAGGCGGAGGAACGATAGGTAATTGCACTTTGTACAACAGAATGCTGTAAAAAAGGCTCCGAAATCGATTCTATTGTATTCCGTACAATTGAATATTGAAAAAAGGCCATTTTTCAGCCAAATCACAACATTCCACTGTATGAAATACAATAGAATCATATTTTACGGTCAGCTATGCGTTTTCTATTGCAGGAAATACAATCAGTTGTCACCCCTTCACCGCTGAGCTGGCCACTCCTTCAATAATGTATTTCTGGCCGAGCAGGAAGACGAGAATCATCGGGATGATCCCGGCGGTTGCTGCGGCCATCATGCCGTTGTAATCGACATTGTTCTCCAGGATGAAGTTCTGCAGCCCGAGCGGAACGGTGAACAGATCCTGGTCGATCAGGAAGACGAGCGCGTTCTCATAATCGTTCCAGTGCCAGGAGAAATCAATAATCGCCAGGGTCGCCAGCGATGGCTTGGCCATCGGCAGGATAATCCGCGAGAAGATGCGGAAATGGCCTGCGCCGTCGATGAAGGCGGCCTCGGAGATTTCATGGGGTACGGAGAGGAAGAACTGCCGCATCATGAACACGCCGAAGATGGTGAACATACCTGGCAGAATGAGCGCCCAGTGAGTGTTATAGATGCCGGCCCAGTCGAACATGATGAACTTCGGCACGAACAGCACCTGCGGAGGAACCATCATCATGGACAGGTAGACCAGGAACATTGTGTTACGCCCCTTGAACTCAATTCTGGCAAACCCATAGGCTGCCAAGGCGGACAGGGAGACGGCACCGATGGTACTCAGCACAGCGACCTTAAGGGAATTCAAATAATAAGGTACGAAGCTGCCCTGGCCGGACCAGACTTTGACATGATGACTCCAGTTGAAGTGGTCCGGAATCCACTGGATCGGATAGCGGAATACCTCTGACGGTGTTTTGAAGGAGGTGCTGATCATCCAGAGGAAGGGTACAATCATGACGATGCTGAAGAACAGCATGATTAATGTGGTGATGATTTTGATAGCGGCGGCTTTATTCATATTCTCAGCTCCTTAGTAGTGAACCCAGCGTTTCTGGCCCAGCCATTGAACAACGGTGAAGATCAGAATGATCAGGAACAGGGCCCAGGAGACTGCTGAGGCATAGCCCATCTCGTAATAGCGGAAGGCATTCTGATAAATGAACAGGGATAATACGGTGGTGCTGTTCCCGGGGCCGCCCTGCGTAATCGCCTGGATGATGCCGAACTGCTTAATCGACATGATCAGCCCGGTAATCAGCAGCAGAAAAGTAGTGGGACTCACCAGCGGCCACAGGATGCTGCGGACCGTCTGCCACGTGCGGGCACCGTCGATGGTGGCTGCCTCCAGCAGCTCGCCCGACACCTCCTGCAAGGCGGCGAGGTAGATAATCATGTTATAGCCGAGCATGAACCAGATCCAGATGATATCAATCGCATACATGGACGTGTCCATCGTGGACAGCCAGCCGGGAGGGTTCTCGATGCCCATAGAGCGGAGAATGCCGTTAATCGGCCCGTTATTCGGGTGGAACAGCAGCATCCAGACGAAGGCTACGGCTACGCCGCTGGTAATGTAGGGCATGAAGTACAGGGCGCGGAGCAGCTTTTTGAGATAGACGGAACGGTTCAGGATGGCAGCCACCAGGAACGCCAGCCCAATCGACACCGGAACAGAGAGCAGGAACAGCAGCGTGTTCTTAATGGCAATATAGAAGACCTCATCCCCCAGCATCCGCCGGATATTGGCCAGCCCGATGAACTTGGTATTAGGACTCATAAACTTGTAGTCTGTAAACATGAGATAGAACGAATACATAGCCGGTATGATAAAAAACAGTATCACGCCAATCATATTGGGCCCGATAAACAGATAGCCCAGCAGCTGCTGACGTCGCATCCAGGTTGCTTTCACAATAGCCCCACTCCTTAGGTCTTAATAAGTACATTACAAGCATAGCAAGCGTTCCCGTGAGGGTTAAGGAACAAAACCCCCCACTTCATGGCACAGAAATATACAATTACACAAGCGGCAGCAGGCGCTTCGTTCTTAGTTATGTTCTATCCAGGTTCCGCCCAGCAAGAAAAGCGGCATTCCCTTGAAGGAATGCCGCTGGAGCGATACTATGATCGTAATCTGAAAGGCAGGCTACAGGCTTAAGCTATCCGGCTTCTCCCGTTGTTGATGCCGGTATTGGCTGGGCGTCTGTGCGGTCAGGCGCTTGAAAATCTTGATGAAGTAGTTATCGCTCACGAAGCCGACCCGGTTGCCGATCTCATAGACCGGCAGGTCGGAGCCGGTCAGGAGCCGGATCGCCTGATCTACCCGTACACGGTGCAGATAGTGGATGAGGGTGCGGCCGGTTTTCTTTTTGAACAGGGTACTGACATAATTCTCGGCCATCATGACATACTGCGACATCGACTTCACGGTAATATCCTCAGCGTAGTGTTCGTGCAGATAGTGAAGGATCTTCTGGATCTCCGGGTGGCTCGTAATCTCCTCATGGGCCGGCGGGGGCGGGGGAGACTCCTTAAGCACATCCGGCTCTGCCTTGCGGTTCTTCTCCAGCTCGCCGCTGATCTTGCGCAGTGTGTCCCGGAGTGAATTCACGCTCATCGACAGCTTCAGAATATAATTGGACGCCCCGTATTCCATGGCCTGCCGCACATTCTCGAAGTCATTCATGCAGGTCAGCATGACGAAGCGGGAACCATACCCCTCCTCACGGGTTCTGCGCAGCAGCTCGACGCCATCCATCTCCGGCATGACGATATCCGAAATCACCAGATCGGGTACATCTTCGCGGATCATCTCCAGCGCCTCAGCCCCGTTGCCCGCTTCTCCGCTGACCGTGAAGCCAAGCTCTTCCCAGGCGATAATCTCACGCACGCTTTCCCGTACAAATACCTCATCCTCCACCAGCAGTACCTTCCACATGTGTAATCCCTCCCTTAGTTATGCGCTTCAAGCCGGATGTTCGTTGCCGTAAGGTGTGGACATTAGCAGCGGGAGCGTTAAGCGGACCGTAACGCCTTCGCTGGTTGAGAGAACTTCAAGCTGCCCCTCTTCCCGGAACAACAGCCGCAGCCGCTCCTGAATGTTACTCAGTCCGATGCCCGGACGCTTGCGCGGAGCCTTGGGGCCCCCGCCCTGCTCCATGCCTACGCCGTTGTCCCGGATCTCGACAATCAGCCTGTGCTCTTCGCGGCGGACGTTCAGCTCAATGAGGCCGTGGCCCGGCAGCCTGCTGATTCCGTGGATAATGGCGTTCTCCACCAGCGGCTGAAGGCTGAGCTTCGGCACCAGAGCATAGAGAATGTCCTCGTCATACGTGAAAGTACAGTCGAATTTGTGGGCGTAACGGACCTGCTGAATATGGACATAGGCCTCAACAAGCTCAATTTCATCCTTGAGATGGATCAGATCCTTATCGGTATTCAGGCTGGCCTCCAGCAGCTTGCCGAGCGACAGTGTCATGTTCGTAATATCCTCGTTATGCTCACGGATGGCGATCCATTTGATCGTATTCAGCGTGTTCAGCAGGAAGTGGGGATTCGTCTGGGCCAGCAGCATCTGAAAATGCACCGCCTCCTTCTGCCGCTCCTCCGCCTTCAGCTTCTGGATCAGCAGGTGGGTGTCGTCAAGCATCGTATTGAAGGTCCGGGTCAGCTCAAGGATCTCGCCGCTGAATTTGTGCTCCGGGAGGCGGATCTTCAGGCTTTTCTGCACCGCCGCCTTCATCTTGTTCTGCAGATGGGACAAGGGCCGCGTAATCGTCGTAGCAATCACGAAGGTCATCATCAGGAAGATGCTCGTCAGCACTAGGAACGTAATGAAGTACTGCTGCTTCAGCCCCTCGATCTCCACGAACAGCACAGACAACGGAATCCGGTTGACGATATACCAGTCCAGCGACTCCACATAGATATAATTAATCAGGGCGTTCGCGTCCTTGTCGATAAAATACTGCTGTCCCGGCTGCCCGGCAAAGCCTGCCTTCACCTTCTCGGATAGCTGGCTGCCCGGAACCGACTGGGAGATATCCTCGCCCGAGCGGGTAATCAGGAAATATTGCTGCTCCAGATCGGACTGCTTGTGAATGGAGCGCAGCCAGTACGTATAATCAATGCTGATCCGGGCCATGCCATACGGCTGGTTCCGGGCATCCTCCAGATAGGCGTATAAGGAGAGAAGGTAGGCGCTGGTCGAGACATCACGCAGCACGTAGTTGGTATCATTAGGCACCCAGTGATAGGAGCTGTTATTCATCTGCCCTCTGTCGAACCCCGGATTTCCCCGCAGATCCGAATAGACCAGTGAATCCTTAGGCTGGTAAGAGGTGTATGCGCTTTCAGATAAGTCCAGAATCATGAAGTAGACCGAAGGATTATACAGGAAGAAGCTGTTGTTCAGATTCTTGAAAATATTCTCCATCAGCCGCTTGTTCTCCAGCTCATTACGCTGTCCGGGATGGAGCAGTACGGACTTCACAGTGTCATCCTGCTTCAGGAACAGCAGCGTTTTGAAGGCAATACTGATCTGGTCCTCCAGCGTGCGGTACATCTGCTCCAGCTGATAGTGGCTCTGCTGGCTGATTTTCTTCTGGACCAGCGTCTCAATACGCTGATAGTTATAGATATTCAGTGCGCCGAACGGCAGCAGAATCAGGCACACGAACGCGGTGAACAGGCGGTATTTCAACTTCTGGGGAATCAGCACACGCAGCAGCTGTGACACAGGGAAGCACCTCCAAGCCTGACTGAACCTGCCCGGTTCGGGACGGTTGATATGCTAGATTATAGCATAATCCCTCCGCCGGATTGGCGATATTTCAAATTGCATGGATTTGTTCCAGCGGGTACGGGAGGAGGCCAGAAATGCATAGTTTTGTTCTATTCGGGCTGCTTGACAGCGGGACAAGAAAGACGGATCGGATAGTTATCCGCCCCGCCTTGTCAAGGAACCCCATGGAGTATGCAGGGGCATAAGATGGATGTCAGTTTAAACGAATGATGTTGTACTTCAGCGCAAGCAGAAGAAACACGCCAGCCAGGAAAATGACTCCCGCCGAGACTAATCCGCCTATAATGATTGTCCTGTCAAAGGGTTTGAAGCTTTTGAGCATTCCATCACTCCTCTGTAAAGATAGTCCCTCCCCCCAATTATAAACGATCTGCCAGTGTGCGCGGTAATTAGGGTTCCCGGACGCATGTGCCGCCTAGATTTGTGGACCGACGGACTGATGGATCGACGGATTGATGGACCAACGGATCGGCGGATCTTGGGGCCGACAGACTGACGGATCGGCGGCCTCAGAGGCCGTTATATCCCTCCAGGTAACCGGAAATGAAGGGGGAAACGGTAGTTAAGCGCCTCTGAGTCCGCGTGGCCTCCAGAACAGCGCGATTCGCCCAAATAAGCGCATTCCAGTCCGCAAGAACGCGGCTGGAGCTTGCCGCATTCATTCAAGGCCTAGCCTGTTCCTGATAGGTTCAGATAAAAGAAAGAGAGGCGCCATGATTCCCATGGCAAGCCTCCTGTACGATGCATGATATCTCTCTGTTTCTTCTCTGTCTGCGCCCCTCACGCTACTTCTTCTGCTTCAAATACCCGTTATGCCGCGCTGCCATGGCCTGCACAGTCTGATCGAGCGACTGCGAGCCGAGGAAATACTTCTCATACTCCTGTGAGCGCAGGTCCATTACCTCTTGCGGCAGGCTGCGGACATAGGTTGGCGTCTTATTGTCGAACATGACGTACATCAGGGAGTCCAGATCGTAGGAGTCACTTTTGTCGCCGATGAGGCTCTTGAGTGCATCTTCCTGCTTGGCATCCTTGGAGGCCGGGAGTCTTCCTCCCGCTGCCATCGGGGACATGCCGCCATCGGAATACCACTTCAGGAACTCCCAGGCCGCTTCCTGCTTCTTGGACTTGGCGTTAATAGAGATGTAATCGCCGAGGCCCCCGCGGGTCACGTAATCACTGGCGGATTCAGTGAGCCGGGGTACCGGAGCGAAGGCGATTTTGAAATCACGCGGGAAGTCAGTGAAGTTATTCGAGCTGCGCAGCAGCCACGCCCCGATATTGAGCATCGGCACCTCTCCGCTGAGGAACACCTGCTCCACCGGCATCTTGGAAGTTAATTGCTCGCCGAGCGGCGGTGTGGTCTTATCGTCCTGCATCATCCCGTTCAGCGTCTCAAGCCATTGTCTGACCAGCGGATGGTCGAGATTGGAGGTGCCGTCCGGCTTGGTGTAGCCCTCCTGAGAGAGCACGGAGTCGATGGGGTCCACGAAGGGCTCCATATTTTGAATAAAACCGTAGGAATTGCCGCTCTTCAGCTTCTTCGCATACTCGCGCAGCTCATTCCAGGTCCATTCCTTCGGAACGGGCAGGCCTGCCTTATCCAGTTCGTCCTTGTTCAGGGCGATGAAGAACGGGCTCTTGGTCGTCGGAACACCGTAGAACTTGCCGTCAATTTTCCAGCTCGCGGTGTCCGCGCCCATCTTCTCTTCAATGTTGTAATCGGTGAAGCCGCTGAGGTCCAGGGCCAGTCCCGATTCTACCCGCTTGGCGGCATGGGAGATCGTATAGTTCACGAACAAATCCACATCCTGGCCGGTAATCATCGCCGTGTCCAGCTTCAGATTGCCGTCATCATCATTAACATAGCGTACATATTCCACCTGAATATCGGGGTGCTCCTTGTTCCAGTTGTCCACCACCTGCTGCGGACCGGATTCCGGCGGGACACCGCCCCACATTTTGAGCGTAACCGCTGTATTCTTACCTGTAGCAGAGCTCCCATTGTCCGCTGAAGATGAATTGCTGCTGTTCCCGCAGCCTGCGGCCAGGCCCATGATCAGAACTAGTGAAGTGATTCCGGCAATAACACGGCTCTTGTTCAAAAGCGACAACCTCCCTGAGTGTACTGTATAGGCTTGCAACTCAAGAATAGCAGATGGCCGGAAGCGTCAGAAGGAACAAAAAACAGGAGAATATGGAACATAACTTTACATTCTCTCCCCGGGTTATGGCAAGGGCGGGCTATAGTGCAGGGAAACGTTCTATTCCGGGAGCCGCTGAGGCATCCTAAGCCCATTGTGTAAAAACACAATCATGTCAGATCATGTTTTTCTTTTTACCCAAAATGCAGCTGAAGATCATATGTTATGATTCTTTACATAAGAGAACCCTACCTGACAGGAGCGATGAACGATGATTATTGGCGTACCGAAAGAAATCAAAAACAACGAAAACCGCGTAGCGATTCCCCCTGCGGGTGTGGTGAGTCTGAGCGCAGAAGGTCATAAGGTGCTTGTTGAGGCCGGAGCGGGTGCTGGCAGTGGATTTCTTGATGAAGATTATGCCATAGCTGGTGCGGAATTGGTTGCTGAAGCTGCCGCAGTATGGGCTGCTGCTGAAATGGTAATGAAAGTGAAAGAACCGCTGAGCAGTGAATACGGCTACTTCCGCCCGGGGCTTATCCTCTTCACTTATCTGCATCTGGCTCCAGAGCCGGCCCTGGCTGCCGCCCTCAAAGACAAAGGCGTATTCGCCATCGGCTATGAGACCGTAGTGGATGGACGTACCTTGCCGCTGCTTACCCCGATGAGCGAGGTAGCTGGGCGTATGGCTGTACAGCTCGGTGCACAATTCCTGCAAAAGAACTACGGCGGACAGGGCATCCTGCTCTCCGGTGTTCCCGGCGTAAGCCGCGGCAAGGTCAGCATCATCGGCGGCGGGGTGGTCGGTACCAATGCCGCTAAGATGGCCATCGGCCTTGGCGCTGAGGTGACCATTATCGATTTGAGCGCAGACCGGCTCCGTCAGCTCGACGATATTTTCGGTGCCCAGATCAGTACCCTGATCTCCAATCCGTACAATATTGCTAAGGCCGTTGCTGAAGCGGATCTGCTGGTAGGGGCAGTGCTGATTCCAGGCGCGAAGGCGCCTAAGCTCGTAACGGAAGCGATGGTGCAGACGATGAAGCCGGGCTCCGTCATTGTCGATGTGGCGATTGACCAGGGCGGGATTGTGGAGACGATTGACCGGGTGACCACGCACGACAACCCTGTATTCGAGAAGCATGGGGTCCTGCACTATTCGGTCGCCAATATGCCGGGCGCAGTCGCCAAAACCTCGACCATCGCCCTAACCAACGTCACCGTTCCATATGCTCTGCAAATTGCCAACAAAGGCGTATTTCAGGCTATCGAAGACAATGCCGGGTTGAAAAGCGGCGTCAACGTAGCCAACGGCAAAATCACCTGCCGGGCCGTAGCCGAAGCTCTTGGGGAAGAGTACTTCACGGTTGAAGCTGCTGTAGAGCAAGAGTTCACGCTGATCTAATTTGTAGAGAAAAAAGTCGGCTAGAGGGGTATTGTAATAGACAAGTCAGGGGATAGAAAAGTAGGCAGGAAAGAGTACGTCTACGCCTATTGCAGTCCGGTGAGCGATCACCGGGCTTTTTATGTTGGAGTGGGCTAAATGTAATCGAAAAGTGAACACATTCTTCATACCATGTCAGGTTTCCTCCACATTTTTTGCATCTCCCTATAGGCAACTGCCAGGCGCTGTAATATAATGTAATCACTTATATAAGCTTCGGCTATTCTTTGGGGTTGAGGTGGGAACATTGACAGAAGCAGAGCCATCATTTGACCGTTTTTTTGACAGCATGGAATCCCTGGCGGATACCCTTAGTGAATCGCTTCAGGCGCAGGTTACGATTGAGGACAGCAATCATCATGTGATTGGCTACAGCTCCCATCAGTTTGAGAGCGATGCCGCACGAATCTCCACCATTATCGGCAAAAGAGTACCGAATACCGTGATCATTGGCCTTCGCAAAAAGGGTGTGATGCACAATCTGGAGAATACCGGCCATCCGATCCGTATCCCCGCCGTGATGGAGGTCGGTCTGGGTCCCAGACTTGCCATGTGCATCCGGCACCAGCAGGAGATTCTCGGCTATATCTGGGTAGTGGACGGTGGGAATCTTACCGAAGGGCATGCGGAGCGTATCGTGGAGAAGGCTGCCGGGATTGCCGGACGTTATCTGCTGAAGCAGCGCGGCTGGAAGACGAGGCAGGAGAAGACGTTCGAGGATTTCTTTTGGAAGCTGCTGACCTCGCATTATGAGAGTGAACTGCGAATTCGCCAGGAGGCAGAGGCGGGGACGATTCTGCTGCCGGAGCGATATTATATCGGGGTGCTGGAGAGCAGCAGGCCGGTGGATGAGCATTTTTTGCAGAAATTCCGCAGGGTGATGGATACCTATAGCGGGCAGCGGCTGCTCTTTCAGACTGCCGAGCAGAACCGGCTGATTATTCTGTTCTCCTTTATATTTCCGGTAGAAGGGACGGGGCGTCTGTCTTCGTTCCTGCACAAGCTGCTAGGGGAGCTGGGCCAGAGCGAAGGCGGCAGGCTTACGGCAGGCTGCAGTCCTGAATACCGCGAATATACTTCGGCCGCCGAAGCGTACCGCGAAGCGCTGCAGATTCTGGAGATGAAGAAGCGGCTGCCTTATCATACCCGTGAGCTGCTGCTCTATGAAGAAATCGGGTTCTGGGCCTACCTTCCGGCTATTCTGGAACAGAAACGGAACCGTCCCCGCCGGAGCGCGCTGCTCTACCCTCTGAAAGAGCATGACCGTGAGCATAAGAGTGATTTCCTGAAGACTCTCGCCGTATATCTGTCGCTGAACGGGAATCTGAAGGAATCGGCCGCTTTTCTGCATATTCATACCAATACCTTAATGTACCGCCTGAACCGGATCGCCGAGATTACAGGCCGGAGCCTCAAGGAGACCGATTACCGCACCTCCATCTATCTGGATCTTCTGACCGAGGAGACCGCACAGGTAAATCTATGGTTCCAGGAGGCTGAGGGTTCCAAAGAGTAGCTAAAGTTTTCGGGCAATCCGAAAAGCGTTATTCGCCTGTTCAAAGCCGACCTGAGGATAGAACGTTAAAGCTTGCTCGGAAGACAAAAGCACGATGGATACTTGATCTCCTAAGGTCTGCTGAAGCAGTTCTATCAGGCTCTTACCTATATTTTTCTTCTGATAATCCTGAATCACAGCTAAATCTGATAGATAACAGCAGTAACAATAGTCCGTAATGGCCCGTGCTACTCCGACTACCCGGCCGCCATCCCAGCAGCTAATTAGGACATCGGCCTGATCAATCATTTTCCCCATACGGTCTAAATCGCTGTGAGGCCGCTTTAGGCCCGATAATCTAAACACCTCAGCCATTTGTTCAGGCAGTAATTTTTCGTTGACCTTAAATTCTAATGCCATAATGACTCTCCTTTTACATTCATTTTTATTATTCTAAGCTATAAATGAGCAAAAATGGATAAAGGATACTCTTGCATCGTCTATAACTAAGTGGAGGTTTTTATGAGAAAAATAGTGAGCGTATTTCTCAGTGTCACAGCGATCTCAATGAGCATTGGAGTGAATAGTATATTTGCTTCAGCAGCTCCCGCTGGTAGTGTAGCTAGTGTCAAATCTTCCAGAGAACATCCAAGTGTTTTTATCAATAATGAAAAATTGGATATCTACGCTAATGTTACAACTCTTGGGACAACGCTTGTTCCTATGCGGCCTATATTCGAGGCCTATGGAATGACAGTAGAATGGAATAACGCGACCAAAACAGTTACTGCGACCAAAGATGATATTATCATTCAGTTAACAAATAATTCATATGATGGGGTTGTGAACGGAAATAAAGTGGTATTAACTCAAGCTCCTTCTCTAGAACCTGATAGTAATATATTCTTTGTGAATTTAAGATTTATCTCTGAAGCACTTGGCGCACAGGTTACTTGGAATAAAACGGCTGATGATGCCTCCGTGTATATTAATTTTTCTGAATAATACTGAATGCATGTAGAGAGTCTGCCGTTCAACTGGGCAGGCTTTTTACTGCATGTTAAATTAAGGTTTTGAGAAAAGAAGAGCAAAAATGGACAGACGGGCAGAATTTGAGGAAAGGCTACATTTTAAGCAGCAGTTACGCCTCTTTGTCTTGATACAGCGAGCGCAGAAGCAAGCAGCACAATGGCATTCAAATATTGGTGAGTCGTAACTTTTTGGATGCCCCAAACATGTAATTGGTCTGCGGTTGGATAGGTCTTCATTCGAGAATTGTAGCGTTCTACACTGGTTCGCGTGTTGTACAGTTCCTTCCAGCCCCGACTTTCCCGGTGCGGCATCGCATAGCGGCGAAGGTCTTTCTGCGTGCTGACCTTAACCACCATTCCATAATTGGAAGTGGAGCAAGTCGTCATGCCTAAAGGACAATACACTTTCCCCGTAGCGTGTGGACAACGAAACTTCAAACATTCCTTTTCCTGTCCCCAATACGTCATAGGAAACCCCGTTGAACAGCAAGGTGTCCCTTTGCTTGTCATGCCTGCTGGAGGTTCCTTTTCGTTCCGCGGATCCATGGGAATAATTGCTTGAGCCTTGAGGCTGCGGGCCGTTTCGTAGTTTTTCAGTTGGTCATATCCTGCATCCAGCATGAAAAAACGAGGTTTGAATCGTTCGACGGTTCGCTTCATGAGTGGAGGTCCCTCATCGCCATCATTCACGTGAGCGGGTGTAACCTTAAGGGCAATCGGAAGTTCACTCTTCGTGTCGACGGCCAGATGCAGCTTATAGCCAAATCACTTGACTTTGTTGCCAAATGTATCGAGTTTAACTCCCCAGTTGGCATTGCCGGTGAGTTCGCTTTTTCGCTTAGGTTCTTTTTTCTCGTAGGCGTAAATAGCTGCGCTGTCGATGGCAACATGAGTTCCGCCCAGGATTCCTGCTTCTTGACACTGAGCCACAAGGCCGTAGATCCAGTCCACTGAAAAAAATGGGCAATCTCTCTTTCGATTCAATTTTTTGAAGCTCCTCAAAGGAAAATAGACTTTCTTGGAGAATATACAAAGGGGACTTCCTCCTCTTGAGTGTTTTGGTGTCGTTACCAAAAAACTTCTCCAAGTTGGGGTGAAGTCCTTTTTTATGCTTGAAAAACCCTTGTGTAACAAGGGCTTAAATTAATGCAAAATGCTCATGTATTATACTTATCACTCCAAGATTAACTCGCCACCATTTGGAGAACGCTCTAAAATCTTTGTTTCATTTAGAGTATCTTTGACGTTCCTCCGTATAATCACCTTCATGGCGGTCCAAAACCTGAGTAAAACACTTCTCACTCTAGGTCAATCTCGTCCTAATCAATAAAATCCCCCATTTACATCATATACTTATTCCAATTTTTTATTTCTGCATTTTTTAATATTTTTCTATTAAAAAGAGAAAATCCAGCCATTTTGAACCGGATTCCCCATGTAAAATCATTAATAATTTACAATAAATATGCATGAAAACTCTTATTTTTTACATAATTTAACTTTACTAGTTTAAATATTCCGTGTTATGGTATTAGTGTAATATTTTCTCTTAAAATACACAAGGAAGGAGAATATTTTTATTAATCCCTAAATTTTACAGATCAACAGAATTTCCATTAAAAAAAATGTATCTGGAGGTTACTTATGTTCAAGAAATTCTTATCTTTGGTGTTAAGCCTATCTCTGCTAATTTCATTTTTTGGTGCAGAAGCCCACGCAGCCGAGAACCAATCAAAAGTTAATTATAACGGACAGGAATTTACTATTGATATTCTTGAAGATTCCACCACCATAAAAAAAGTACAAGTAACGAACGATAGTATGACCTACATCACTGTGTATGATAAAGTAAATAATTCTGTGACCACAGAAGAAATAAGTCTTGCCAACACAGAAGAGAGTACATTCAAAAAGGGTAATAGCCAGAATGTAGTGAATTCGTTCACTTTAGATTTGAATGCTTTGGAAGAACAGTCTAATAATATTGGAAATGCTGCCGCACGTGGTATCTATGAAGGCTTAATCTCTTATAAAATCACAACATTTTGGGACATAAAGTATTTTGTACATAAATTCACACTTCCAACAAGTTATTCGTGGACATTAGAGTGTGACAGAGGAGCAAAGCGTGACATCGAAGAAAATTCCAGTAACGCTTCTACTCTAGAGAGCTATAGACTAGCTGTAAATAATGTTAATAAGAAGCAGGTGGAAGCTGTTGCTGTAGGCGGCACTGCCCTTGCAACTACAATCGCCGCAGGAGCTGCTGCTGCTACTGGTGTTGGAGCTATTGTATCACTCGTTACAGCAATAGGCGGTTCAATCACAGTAGCATATTTGTTCTGGGATGCTAAACAATCTGCAAATGATGCCAATTATTTTTTTGAGCGTGTTTAAGTAATACTTTAGCTAACATAATGAGTTAATATGGGTGAGGTGGATGTACTGCTTCCACCTCATCTCAAAAAAATCAAAATTCAAAAGTGGTGATTTATGTGTTCAAATCAAAACGAATCTTTACTGCAGTTCTACTTGTTATATTTATGTTTTTCGCTCTAATTTATTCGGTACTGTTTAATGGTAATCTCAATAATGAACGTTCAAGAGATATATTTAATAGATATTCTTACAGTCACCTGGATACGGGCTACTACACGCTTACCTCCCCTGCTCGTTCACTTACTGTCCTACAAGATAATAACAATACCATCTATCTCAACGGGTTTATTAAAAATTTAAATGAGCTATTGGTTCGTCAAGTCTCTCTTTTAAGTGCAATCGTTATCTCACTTATTATTTTTATATTTATATTTTTCAGTGCAAAAAAAGCCTCTCCTCTCTTTTTGATTATTTTTTTCTCTGTAGTATTGCTTCATATTGCATTGAATAGTTATTTCATTTCTCATAATACAGAGGAGATTCACTATTTTTATTCTAGATTAGCTGGTTAAATATTTTAAAGTTACTATAGGAAGCAGATGCTATTGTATTATTCATCCCCCTCAAAAAGTGCAGAAAATTTTTTCCAAAATCTAATAAAATCACTTTATCTAAACTCTCTTTACTTCTTGTGTCCACTCCTAAAACATCCTTTAAGCCCTCCTCCTGCCGACTAGCTATATTTGCTGAACGAATCGTAACGCTTAGATACTGGTCT
Source organism: Paenibacillus sp. FSL P4-0338 (assembly GCF_038002365.1). Classification (NCBI taxonomy): domain Bacteria; kingdom Bacillati; phylum Bacillota; class Bacilli; order Caryophanales; family Paenibacillaceae; genus Paenibacillus; species Paenibacillus sp. FSL P4-0338. Next base: position 182,061 of record NZ_JBBOCG010000002.1, read on the forward strand.
TTGTAATACTCAACGTCCTTTTTAGCAATCCTTAATTATTCTTTCAGTTGCGCTATTTCTTGGCTGTACTTCTTAGCTCTTTCTTCCATCTCTTTAGCCTTTTCATAAAAGCTCATAGAGACTTCTTGATATATTTAAAATCACGAATCATTGCCTTTTGATTATTTCAATTTTTTCAACTAATTTTACGACATCTTTCAATATAATGTAGTTCTTCTCACCAGAACCACCCATTTCTATTTGGATAGAATTGCTTTTCAAGTTGTGAAAGATTTAGATTTTTGGTTGGATTCTTAGTAGTAAACTCGATTAGGAAATCGTCAAGCTGCTCATCCGTATATTCTTCTTGTCTGCCTCTACGTTTCTCCGTCTCACTCATCTATATCACCTTCCTGTAACCAAGCGTCTATTTTCGCTTGTCCTTCATTTTGGTAAGTCGGAAAACAAAGGAATCTGCAAACTCTTCGAAGTGCTTATGATAATGGAGCTGAGTAGTTAATAAATCATGCCCCGCCATATTTTTTAATCACAATCTGGCTATAAAACGAAGCCAATAGCGAACGAAAATGATTGGTTCTTACAAAGTCATTATTACCCAGACTATATACAAATAACTGTTTATCAGAATAATCTCCACCAGTGAACATAATATATTCATCTATTATAATAAGAACGAATGTTCCTATATTTTATCGCTCTAAATACTAGAGTCAATGTAAATTCCTTTTTACGAACCACGGCAAAAAAAATTTATCGTTCTGGTTGTAATCCATCTGTGTAAATCACCTTATATAGTGAGGGCATCTGTTCAGCGCCTATCTGCTAACTAGAGGAGTGTGATGTAAATGAAGAAAGTGCTATATGTACCGCTCGATGATCGGCCTGTCAATTTGGATGATGTGATTGTGCTAGGGAAGTCGGCGGGGATTCATGTGATCACACCGGATGTAACGGACCTTAAGAACCGCCTGGATTCGCAAAAGACAGCATCGGGCACAACCCTGCTGACCACAGGTTCACCGGCTTATGGAGACACGGCCAAGATCCGGAAATTTATTCGGGATCATGTGGCTTCAGTGGATGGCTTCATCCTGTCGGCGGACATGCTGGCCTATGGGGGGCTGATTGGCAGTCGCCGTCTGCGTACGGATGCAGGGGGTGCTTATCCCGCTTATGATGCTGCAATTACAGAACTGCTGGAAGTCATCCGTGAAGTGAAGCAAGCTTACCCGGACAAGCCAGTGTATGTAATGGATACGATTATGAGGCTGGCCACCACCTCTTTTGCGGAAGGGCTGGATTTGGCGGCCTATACCGAGTCCCGTAATTTCATGCTTCAGCCGCGCAGAAGCTTCGCGCAGTTCGACGATATTCTCAGCGGATATAACCTGTCCCAGACTGGCGCATATGGAGATACGGCTACTTTTGATAAAGAGCAGTATTACAATACCAGAGCGCATAAGTTCAAGACGAACCGCTATATTCTGGAGGTGCTGGCGCAGGAGGGCTCTATTGATTTCCTTGCAGTCGGTGTAGATGACGCCAACACTCAGGGCGTGCAGATTAACGAGATTCACTATATGGAAGCAGGCATTAATGAATGGCTGGGCGGGACTCAGGGTCAAAATCCGGACCGGGCCGTCATTCTCCCTGATGCAGACGGACTGGGACAGTCCTTACTGGCACGGATGGCGAATCAGCTCTACCGGAACGGGGCCACCACCAGATACACTGTTGAATATTTCGGACCTCATGGCTCTACCCTTACGAGTCCGTATGAATATATGAATGTGCATCAGAACATCCTGCGCCATCTGGATATTGTGGGGGGAGAGGCGGTAGGTGATGCCCGTGAGGTGGAGATTATCGCAATTACCGCTGCGGATCAGGCACTGGCTGCGGTTAACCGGATCGAAGATAACTATTCCCGCCTTGTCCCGTCGGTAGTGATTGACTGTGTCGGCGCAGGTGCAGCAGATGCAAGTATAACTGAGGCTTTGCTGGGCAGCAGGCGTACTGGCGCGCTATTTGGGTATAGCGGCTGGAATACGCCAGGGAACAAAATCGGCCTCGCACTGGGCATGGCCCAGGCCCGGTATGCTTGGGTCGTTACAGAGACCGGCGCAGCAGCGCTGGACCTTGCGGTTAACGCTCACGGCTCACTGCTGTTCAAGCGCTTCCTGAAGGACTACTTCTACAAAAGGCTGGCGATTGGCGAAATCCGGATGTACTCCAGAGCCCATTCGCTCTATGAGAATGTTGCAACGTTTACAGATCAGAATATGCTGTTGTTCAATAGCCCGGAGGACTACGCTCATCTTCAGGCTCTGCTGAGAGAGCGGATGCAGACACACACAGACACGCTTGCCGGGACGACCGCCTTCCTGATTGGCAGTGCTGAGCCGGCGTGCAGTATCCGGCAGATTAACGGGGGCAGTTGGGTCTTCTCGGAATATACCAGTGCCGTACTTCGATACGATGATCCCGATTATATTTGGGGCCGCGCCTTTGAGATTACTTTGAATCCTCATGTCACCTTAGATTAATAGGTGTTTCTGATCGGCAGCTCTCCGTGGATAGATTACGGGGGGCTGTTTTGTTGTAAGCATATATGTTGTAGGGGGATTCGTTGCTGAATTCATCTCCTACGCACCAATAGGAGGCCCGACACGTACAATAACCTATATTTCATGACAAGAAGACGAAAGGGGGAAGCAGAATGGGGTATGGATACGCGGCTCCTGTGGATATGGCCTTTGAGAGTAGAATGCGGGGGGAGATTATTGCGGCAGCCCGGGCAATGGATGCAGGAGGGACGGATTTCTCAACCTTCCAGAATTCCCGCTGCAATCCGAGGTATTGGACTCGTACAGGAGGTGGGGGATTTGAACTGAATGCAAATGTCACCCCTTCGGCAGCGATCAATGATATTTTTGTGAATGGACAGCTGTATGCCTTTGAATGTGCTATGGCGATGGTGATGATTCTATATAAAGCAACCATCAACATGATTGGGGAGGCGGCCTTCAACCGTAATTTCACCGGCCTGTACCTGTGGGACTGGAGCTATGACAGCAATCTGAAGCTGATTACCACGTTCAACCAGGCCGAGCTGCAGCCGGGCGATGTAGTCTATTTCAAGAATCCCGACCATGATCCGGCTAAGCCGGAATGGCAGGGGGAGAACGCCATTATGTTGTCCAGGGACAGTTACTACGGACACGGACTCGGGATCAAGAGTGCCGCGCAGATGATAACCTCGCTCAACAGGGAGCGGGTGCCGGGCAGCCGGACCTCGGCCTATCTGGCGGATGAGGGGCTTCACCCGGACTTTGACTATATTGCTTCACTGGGCAACGCGCGCCAGGGCCTGCCGGCCTCCAGCAAAGTGAATGCAAAAACCGCCATCTACTCCAGAATAGGTACGAAATCCTATATTATCCGCTAGAGGGCGGCGGCCTAACCCTTGGCCGAACGGAATTTGAGCGGGTGCAGGCCGGTGTTTTTTTTGAAAACTGTACTGAAATAATGGGGATTCTCATAGCCGACCCGCTCCGAGATCTCCATGACCTTCAGGTCCGTGGTCAGCAGCAGCTCCTTCGCCTTGCCTATGCGGATCTGGGTGATATAGTCGGTAATGGTTCTCCCGGTCTCCTTCTTGAATAGCAGACTGATGTAGTTAGGTGTCAGAAATACGTCCTCGGCAATCCTGGACACGGACAGCTCTGAGGCGTATCCCTCCTGAATGATGGTACGGATGCTGCTGACGATCCGGCTGTTCCTGGAGGTATTCTTGCCTGCCACATAAGCGCTTAAATCATGCAGGAGCGACAGCATATACGCCTTAAGGCCGGTGATGGTGGTCTGCTGATACAGCTTATCCATGATGCTAATCCGGTCGCTCAGCACCTGCCCGATATCTTCATCAATCTCATATAGAGCTCTGGCGGAGGTGAAAATCATCTCTGCGCAGAGGCTCTGCACATATTCAATTCTATGCTTGTGCCCGGCCAGTCCGCCAAAGAGCTGCTCCATCAGCCGGGTGACGGTGTCCGTATGTCCTGCCTTCAATTCATTCATCAGCCGGGCCTGGAGTTTATAGATAAAGGTGCTCTGCAGCTTCTCCGTGTCGGGTTGGATATCCTTGATGTAGAGGACGGAGGCAGGCCCGGTATAGAATTTGTACACCAGCGCGGCCAGCGCATCCTTATAGGAATCCTCAAGCTGGCCCGCCAGCGGACAAGCCCGCCCGATGCCGACGGAGGCGTCCAGCCGCAGATACTTCTGAATGTTGGCGATAATCTGCCCGCAGGTCCCGGAGATGGAGTGGGACGGAGGCGTCTGCGGGGTGCAGAACACCAGGATGAACTCGTTCTCGCTAGCCACGAAGCTGATGGCGCAGGGGTAGCTGTCCAGGCTCTCCTGAATGATATTCTGGATGGAAAAATAAAGCAGCTGCTTGTGCTCCTCCGAGTATTTATCCACCGCGCTCCGGTATTCATCCAGCTGGAGCACACAGACGCTGAGAAGCGTCCCCTGCTGGAAGGGCAGTGCGAAGTACTGTATCTTCTGCCAGATCTCCTCCTCCTTGCGGTAGAGGCCGGCGATCAGATTCTGGAGGAATTTCTCCCGCAGCAGCGGCATATTGTCTTGAAGCTGCTGCTTAAGCTGCTCCATATCCAGCTGCTGCCCGCGTTCCTCTGTCAGCTTGGCCACAGCCTGGCGGAAGACACTGCGGATCTCGGGCAGCTTGACAGGCTTCAGAATATATCCCTCTGCATGGATCTTCAGCGCTTCCCGGGCGTAGGAGAAGTCCTGGGCACCGCTGATAATAATAATCCGGGTCCGGCAGCCTGCCTCCCGCAGCTTCTCTGCTACCTCCAGGCCTCCCATTAGCGGCATCATAATGTCGGTGAACAGGATGTCCGGCCGGAGCTTCAGGCATAATTCGTAGGCTTCCAGCCCGTCCGAGGCTTCCCCGATAATCTCTATCCCGAACTCTTCCTGCCAATCGAACACACGGATCAGACTGCTGCGGATAAACGGCTCGTCATCCGCTACGATCATCGTTAACATCTTCATTCACCTCATTCCAAGTAGTGACCACCGGGAACCGGATGACAGCCAGCAGACCGCAGCCGTCTTCGGTATTGTCGTAATAACGGATGCCGTAGGACTCTCCAAAAAACTGCCGGATCCGCATATGCACATTGCGGATGCCGTAAGACTGGTTGCCCGGCTGCGGGTCTTCCAGCAGCTGATTCAGCCGTGCGGGATCTGCGCCTATTCCATCGTCGAACACGGAGATACTAAGCAGCTCCTGCGTCTGCTCTACCCGGATACGGATCGTGCCTGTACCCCGCCGCTGCTGAATCCCGTGAATCAGGGCATTCTCCACCAGCGGCTGAAGACTGAGCTTCACCACCAGACATTCCTCTGCCAGAGCCCGGTCTGTCTCCTCCAGCTCATAGTGAAGCCGGTCCTGGAACCGGAACTGCTGAATCTGCAGATAGCTCTCGACCTGCCGCAGCTCATCGCGGAGCGGGATAATATTGCGTCCCTTACTTAGACTGTATCTGAAGAAGTCCGAGAGTGAGGTGACCATGCTGCTGATCTCGGGAATATCGTGGTTAATGGCAATCCAGTTAATGGAGTCCAGGGTGTTGTAGAGAAAATGCGGATTGATCTGGGCCTGGAGCATTTGCAGCTCGGCTTCCTTTTTGCGCAGCTCGGTGACGTAGAGCTTGTCGATCAGCGCCTTAATCTGCTGGAGCAGCTTATTGTAGCGGTTGAATAAATAGGAGAATTCGTCCTTGCGCCGGTAGCGGATGGGGATATTGAAGTTCCCGCTCTCGGCATGCGACATCGACTGGATGAATTTGCGGATCGGTGCGGAGATATTCTCGGACAGCAGCAGCGCCATCAGGAAGGAGACTAGCATGCAGATGACAATTACGATGTACATCACCCGGCGGAAGGAGATCAGCTCCCCGTTAAGCTCGCGGACAGGTGAGAAGGACAGGATGGTCCAGCCGGTGTTCTCCAGGGTCTTGTACGAGACGAGCATCTCCTCACTGCCGATGGAGTGGCGGAAGGAATGCAGAGCGGATGGGTCGTCTGGAGAGGACGGGTTACCGGTGCTGTCAGTAGAGTCTGTAGTCAAGCTAAGCTTGCTGTAATAATCCTGGGCCGCGATATTCTGGCCGATGAGTGACGGCTCGGGGCTGATAGCGATGGTTCCGGACTTGTCTGCGATATAGACCTTACTGCCGGGCGTGGGCTTATAATGCTCCAGGAGCGTGCCGAATTCGGCCGCCGGGATATCTAGGGTGAGCAGCCCGACATAGGGCAGTTGTGCATGCCGGATACCGAACAGGCGCTTCGCGAATTTGAGGGTGAACCGGGAATCCAGCGAGCTAAGGCCGACCACGGCAAAATCTGCTTTGGCCGGAATGCTTAAATACCAGGGCTTCAAGGTGATAAGATCGATATTGAATACACGGCGCGAGAAATTATATTGGGTATATTCCGGCCGGTTCAGCATATAGAGCATAGGAACGAAGCTGTTGCCGGAGGTCCCGTTCGCGGGGAAATCCTCAAGGATTTTGCTAAGGGCGGCCAGTTCATTAATGATTCCGGTACTGTCTGTTGGCCGGTTGGAGGAGATGAGGTCCGCGAATTCAGAATTCAGGTACAGCGCAGTCATGGCTTGATTGGCGGCTTCGAACCGGCGGGCCAGATTATCTTGAACCAGATTGAAGTTATTCTCAATCGATGTATTCATATTCCGGGTAATGATCCCGGCGGATTTGTTATAGATGGTGACCGAGATGATCGTAGTCGGGAGAAGAACGAGGAAGAGGAAGTAGAGAATCAGGCGGCTGCGGATGCTGAAGTTATAGAGGAAGAGTGCCTTCGACAACGAATCGTAATATTTCTTCATCGGAGTCCTCCTTCCTGGGTAATAATTGGTATACATTGTAAAACGCGTGAAGTCAGGATGTCAACGCAGGAGGTGCGGTGTGAAAAGGTTATTGTTCTATTTTATTGCCGTCTTAGGCTGCGGGCTGGCTATTTACACTCTTGGTTATAACCGCCCGCTGCTGCCGGACCTCACCCCGGAAGAGGAGGCCGTACCAGCGGAGCAGACCACCAGGGTGAGGGTCGCCCTGTCTGACTGGACGGAGAATCTGGAAGTGAAGAATGCCATCAGCCATTACAATAAAACGAATCCCGATCAGATTGAGATTGTGCCCATGAACCTTGCAACAGACGCCTACGACGATACCTTGAATATGCTGATGACCTCCGGGCAGGGGCCGGATGTGTTCAGTGTCGATAACGCCTGGCTGGCCACTTATGTCAACAAGGGGTATCTCACTAATCTGTCAGCGGAGCTGGATGCCGGCTGGCTGCTGCGGTTCCCGGTATGGGCCAGGCAGTATGCCACCGGCTCGTTGTTCAAGGGCGGAATCTACTTCATGCCCTCCAGTATTGATACCGTGCGCCTCATCTACAATAAGCAATTGTTCCGGAGTGCGGGACTTGACCCGGAGCAGCCTCCGCTTACCTTCGCTGCACTGGAACAGGCGGCCCTGCAGATCAGCCGGGCCGGAGCACCGGTGAACAAATACGGCTTCGCGTTGCCCGCCGGGGATAGCAGGGCCAGTCTCCAGGCTGGGCTGGAGCTATCGAATACCTACAGCGGTTATTATCTTTATGATTACCGGTCGGGCCGTTATGACCTGAGTGTGTATGCTCCCTGGCTGCAGATGGTGCGGGAGATGAAGCAGCAGGGCAGCCTCTATCCGGGGGAGACTCTGCTGAAGCTGAGCAGCGCGCTCCGGCAATTCGCGGACGGCAATATTGGCATGATGTATGTTACCAGCAAAGATTATGTCAAGCTGCAGGAGTATATGCCTAAGGATGATTGGGGAGTAGCGCTCCCTCCGGCCGCGGACCTGTCACGGCGCGGGGCCGGGGCCCTGATGATGGTCCCCCACGCTCCGCTGGTGGTGAATAGTGCAGCGCAGAGCCGGGAGGCTGCGGTGAAGGTCTGGCGTTTTCTTCAATCGAAGGAGTTCCTGGGCATGCTGTACCAGCAGGCGCTCGCCCTCCCGGTGACAGACGGGATTATGGATCAGCCGGGCGCTTCACGCGGGCTGCGCCACTTCAGGGAATTCTATCCCACCGCAGCAGAATCGATCTACCCGCTCTCCCCGCAGATCATGGACCAATACGACCCGAATACGGTGTCGATGGAGCCGCGTTATTCAGGTGACCGTCCAAGAATGCAGCTGTACCTGTGGATCATCGCGGGGGACATTCCGCTGGACCAGGGACTGGGCAGCGAGAGTGAGCGGCTGAATCAGATGCTGGATATTGCAGCTACCGGATATTCTTTTCGGCGTGAGGAGTATATCTATCCGCAGTTCGATCCCCGTTCCCCGTTATTGGGGGAGAGCCAGCAGAGCCGTTCAAGCAGCGGACGCGAATAGAATAGGCTTATATTCAGGGACCTTTCCCGGCCAGTACGGCTGAGGGGAGGGCCCTTTTGTGTTGTCTCCTATTTATATGGGATGTCTGCCGGAATCTAGCTTTACTGCACACACCGTGCCGGAATCGCAGAATATTACTATATTGATCCATCTTTCTGCTGCTAGCTATCCTGCTAGCTTCTATGAAGTCAAAAGATAGATTAAGCGAGGAAAGGACAATCTAGCAGGACAGTACAAATCTACCATTAAAGGAGACAGTGAAATGACTCTACTATCTACAGGACCACTGGAAAATAATGCAGTAGGAGGGGTAAGACCCACCACACAGGTTACGGTCAGAATTGATAACCGCAGTAGTATTTCAGCTTCTACGGTATCTTTACAAGGCTATTACATGCAGGGAGGCATGCGGGTACTGTATGTCAGTCAATCTTTTAATGTAGCTGCCAATGAATCTATTACTTCTACTTATTTTGCGGATTTGGATGCTTTTGAATTTGTGTTTGCCACTCCGGCTATTGTAGATGATCCGGTTCAGATCTCTGTATGGGGGAAGAGCAGCACCGGCCAGCTAGTCACCGCCCACCGGCTGGTCTCGGCTGAATTATTGGGCGATACCAGCGGAACGGGGGCGACTGGGGCTACTGGAGCGACCGGCGTGACGGGGGTGACAGGTCCGACCGGAGCTACTGGAGCTGGGGTGACAGGGGCGACCGGAGTGACCGGCGGTACAGGCCCGACCGGTGCAACTGGCGCAGGAGTAACAGGGGCGACTGGGGCAGGTCCGACCGGTGCGACTGGAGCGACCGGGGCGACTGGAGCAACAGGCGTGGGAGTGACCGGAGCGACTGGAGCAACAGGCGTGGGAGTGACCGGGGCGACTGGAGCAACAGGCGCGGGAGTGACTGGAGCGACTGGAGCAACAGGCGTAGGAGTGACCGGAGCGACCGGAGCAACGGGCGTGGGAGCGACCGGGGCGACCGGAGCGACTGGAGCAACAGGCGTGGGAGTGACCGGAGCGACTGGAGCAACAGGCGTAGGAGTGACCGGAGCGACCGGAGCAACAGGCGTGGGAGTGACCGGAGCGACCGGAGCAACGGGAGCAGGAGTGACCGGGGCGACTGGAGCAACAGGCGCGGGAGTGACCGGAGCGACCGGAGCAACAGGCGTGGGAGTGACTGGGGCGACTGGGGCAACAGGCGCGGGAGTGACCGGAGCGACTGGAGCAACAGGCGTGGGAGTGACCGGGGCGACCGGAGCAACAGGCGCGGGAGTGACCGGAGCGACCGGGGCAACAGGTGAAACGGGAGTGACCGGGGCGACTGGAGCAACAGGCGTAGGCGTGACCGGGGCGACTGGAGCAACAGGCGTGGGAGTGACCGGGGCGACTGGAGCAACAGGCGCGGGAGTGACCGGAGCGACCGGAGCAACAGGCGTGGGAGTGACTGGGGCGACTGGGGCAACAGGCGCGGGAGTGACCGGAGCGACTGGAGCAACAGGCGTGGGAGTGACCGGGGCGACCGGAGCAACAGGCGCGGGAGTGACCGGAGCGACCGGGGCAACAGGTGAAACGGGAGTGACCGGGGCGACTGGAGCAACAGGCGTAGGCGTGACCGGGGCGACTGGAGCAACAGGCGTGGGAGTGACCGGGGCGACCGGAGCAACAGGCGTGGGAGTGACCGGGGCGACCGGAGCTACAGGCGCGGGAGTGACCGGAGCGACTGGGGCAACAGGCGCGGGAGTGACCGGAGCGACTGGAGCAACAGGCGTGGGAGTGACCGGGGCGACCGGAGCAACAGGCGTGGGAGTGACCGGGGCGACCGGAGCGACTGGAGCAACAGGCGTGGGAGTGACCGGGGCGACTGGAGCAACGGGAGTGGGAGTAACCGGAGCGACTGGAGCAACCGGAGCAACCGGAGCAACCGGGGCAACCGGTGATACGGGAGCGACCGGGGTAACTGGGCCAACAGGAGTAGCGGTGGCAGGAGCGACCGGAGCGACTGGCCCGAATTTGGCAGCGGAAGGGTTCTCCGCATTCCTGCCGACGTTCTCAGTCACGACCAGTACTCAGCTGACCGGCTGGACTGTGACTACGCCGTACTATGATAGTGCGACATTTAATGAGACTACGGGCAACTACACGATACCGGTATCCGGTAGATATTCGTTTGAGGCTACCATTAACTACAGCACTACAGCTGCCATCTCGGTTGCATTGGGAGCAGGAATTGATCCGGCTTTTGTAGTGCAGAGAACGTCCCCTACTGTGACGAATCTGGTAACCGGATTGTTCCCGCTGCTGGATGTAAATATTGCGCTGGTGTTGTCCCTCCGAACAATACTGGGCAACGGCACGGTAACCTTGGCGGGTGAGTTCGACTTAACAGCGGGTGATGTCATCGGTCTCTTCTATGTAGCAGATGGATTAACTGTGCCGTTAGATCTTGGAGGTGCCTCCTCGGGGATTGTGTGGTCTGTTCACAGACTGACCTAATCCCGGCTGTCGGATCAAGCGCATAAGCTTCAGCTACAAGAGCGTTCCACGGCGGTCATCGTGGAGCGCCTTTTTGTGTTTTGTCCATTCCTTTGTATGGCCCTTCCAAACTCCGTAGGATTTTGAACTTTTATTATAGATGGCCTTATTTAGCAGGGGGCCGCCTGCAGGTACACTTAAGTCAGGGAAGAGAGGGATCGCTGAAGGAATCAGGAGGCGGAAGGAATGATTACAGAGAAGAAGAGAAGTATGGCGGGTACAGGCAGCAGCAGCTTGCCGGCAGGCCGGAACACACAGAAGAGACACGGGCTGAAGCATCTGCTGAAGCATAAGGTGCTGCTGCTGATGCTGCTGCCGGGCGTAGTATTTTTGCTGATTAACAATTATCTGCCGATGTTCGGAATTGTGATCGCGTTCAAGAATATCAATTATGTGGACGGGATTCTTGGCAGTCCGTGGGTGGGGCTGGATAACTTCAAATTCCTGTTCGCCACCTCGGATGCCTGGATTATCACCCGCAATACGGTGCTCTACAACTTCGTGTTCATTGTGCTCAATCTGGTTTTTGCCGTGTCCATCGCGGTTGCCCTGAATGAGCTGAGGAACAAGCTGGCCGCCAAATTCTATCAGAGCATCATGTTCTTCCCCTACTTCCTGTCGATGGTGGTGGTGAGCTATCTGGTGTTCGCTTTTCTGAATGTTGAATACGGTTTCATTAACAAAGGGGTCTTCGCCCTGTTCGGGCTGGATGAGCTGAACTGGTATTCGGAGCCGAAGTATTGGCCGTTCATTCTGCCGCTGATCAATCTCTGGAAAGGGGTGGGCTATGGCTGTGTCATCTATCTGGCGGCGATCATCGGCATTGACAACGAGTACTATGAAGCGGCCCTGATCGACGGTGCCAGCAAGTGGAAGCAGATTATGCACATCACCATTCCGCTCATCCGGCCGGTCATTATTATTACAACGATTCTGGCGATCGGGGGCATCTTCCGTTCCGACTTCGGGCTGTTCTACCAGACCACACTGAACTCCGGGGCGCTGTACCCAACTACACTGGTCATCGACACCTACGTCTATAACGCGCTGATTAATATGGGTAACCTGGGGATGTCCGCAGCGGCCGGATTATACCAATCGGTGGTCGGCTTCTTCCTGGTCCTCGGCTCGAACTGGATCGTGCGCAAGGTCGATAAGGATCAGGCGGTGTTCTAGATAAAAGTCAGGCGGTGCACGTACCCTAAGAAGGAGTGGAAATCCGTGGCTAATAACGAAATATCCCGTTTCACTAACGTTCTCCTCCATATTATTTTTATCATCCTGTCTCTGGCCTGCCTGCTGCCGATTGTACTCGTCTTCATGATCTCCATTACCGACTACGATTACATCGTGCGCAACGGGTATCAATTCATCCCGGAGAAGCTTAGCCTGGAGGCTTACGCATATATCTTCAAGGATTACAGCGTGGTGCTGCGGGCCTACGGCATCTCGTTCTTCGTCACCATTACCGGAACGCTGGTCAGTGTGTTCATCTCTTCCCTGTATGCGTATCCGATCTCGCGGGCCGATTTCCGGTACCGGGGGGTGTTCGCCTTCCTGATTTTCTTCACTATGCTCTTCGGAGGCGGTTTGGTGCCGTGGTATATGGTCTACACCCAGGTGCTGGACCTCAAGAATTCGATCTGGGCACTGGTCGTGCCGATGCTGCTGTCTCCGTTCAATGTGCTGATTATGAAGACTTACTTCCAGATGAGTGTACCGCCTGCGCTGATTGAAGCCTCTACGATCGACGGGGCGGGGGAGCTGCGGACATTCTTCAAGATTGTATTTCCGCTGTCCCTGCCGGTCTTCGCTACGATTGGGCTGTTCAATACGCTGCATTACTGGAACGACTGGTTCAACAGCATGATCTTCATCACCGATACAGACCTCTATTCCCTCCAATATCTGATGTACAAAATGATCTCCCAGGCCGATTACCTGAGCCGCAACGGGGCACTCATTCAAGGCTCGGCCACCGAGCTGGCCAAATTGCCGGGCGAGACGATCCGCATGGCGATGGCGCTGATCGGCATTGGGCCGATTGTGCTGGCCTATCCGTTCTTCCAGCGGTATTTCATCAAAGGACTGACGCTCGGCTCTATCAAAGGCTAACCTCGGAACCTACCGATTAGCATATATTTGTTCCATCAAGGGGAGGAAAAAAGTATGGCAGGTAAAAAAGTCACAGGTCTGCTGCTGTCGCTTGTACTGATAGCCGGGTTCACTCTGGCCGGATGCTCGGGGAACAACGGCAACACAGCGGCGCCTACAGAGAAAGCGGGAGAGAGTACCACGGCTCCGGCGGCAACGAAGAAAGCTGCTGCCACGGAAGCAGCCGGAACAGAAAAGCCGGGTACGCTTGCACCGGTGGAGCTGTCCCTGTATCTGCCCGGCGGGCCGGATACGGATGTGGCATCCGTAGAGCAGGAGATCAACGCCTACCTGAAGGATAAAATCAACGCTACCCTCAAGATTAACCAGCTAAGCTGGGATAAGCCGGCCGACAAGGTCAACCTGATGATCCAGTCCGGCGAGGTGTTCGACATGGTCTATACCTGGAACTTCATGACCAATGCCGCGAAGGGAGCGTATCTGCCGCTGGAGGAGCTGCTGGATACCTATGCCAAGGAGACGAAGGCACAGATCAATCCCGCCTACCTGCAGGCGGCTACCGTCAACGGACATTTGTATGCGGTTCCAACCGAGAAGGAGCTGGGGCAGTCGGTCGGGTTTGCTTTTGACAAAGCAATTGTCGATAAATATGGCTTCGATGTGAACAGCCTCCAGAAGCTGGAGGATATTGAGCCGATGCTGAAGACGATTAAGGAGAAGGAGCCGGCGCTCTCCCCGCTGTTCATGAACCATACCGACAGTCTGCACTGGTTCACCGCGTATCCTGACAGCGAGGACTTGGACGGCAGCAATGATATCCCGACTCTGCTCGATTACAAGACCATGAAGGTGTTCAACGAATACGACACGCCAGCCATGACGGAGCGGCTGAAGCTGATCCGCAGCTGGTATGAAGCGGGCTATATCAACAAGAATGGAGCTACAGACAAGACCGAGCTGAAGGATGCGGTAAAAAGCGGCAAAGCCTGGTTCGTCTACGGCAACATGAATCCGACCTCCACCAATGACTGGACCCGGCTCGCTGAGAAGCCGATGATCATCAAGACACTGCTGCCTGTTCAGGTCAGCACTAAGAGTCTGCAGGGCTCGATGCTCGCCATCTCCAGAACCTCGAAGAACCCCGAGCGGGCTATGATGTTCATGAACCTGATTCACACCGATCCGGTGCTCTACAACCTGCTGACCTTCGGCATTGAGGGCAAGCACTACAAGAAGCTGGAGAACAATACCGTAGAGTTCATTGCGGACAGCGGCTATAACTCCGTATCCTCCTGGATGATCGGCAATGTGCTGCTGAACTACCTGAATAAGGATGAAGATCCGAAGCGCGTGCAGCTCTATACGGACTGGAATAAGAATTCGAATATTTCACCGGTCATCGGGTTTGTGTTCGATTCGACCAAGGTGCAGTCACAGATCGGGGCGCTGATCAACATTACGAAACAGTATAAGAACACCCTGTTCTCCGGGGAAAAGGACCCTGAGCCGGTCCTGAAGGAGATGAACAGCAAGCTGAAGGCCGCAGGCCTGGACGCTGTGATTACGGAAATTCAGAGTCAGCTCGACGCTTTTCTGGCCGCCAAATAAGCAGTAGAGGCCATAGCACGCCCGGTATCCGGCAGCAGCAGTCACGCGGCCGCCTGCGGCAGGTACCGGGTATTCTCTTTCGCAAATCCAGCCTTTGGGGAGCCCCTATCTGATCAAGAGAGGGTGTTACTATGCGAATTCAGAGAATCACAGGCAAATTGCTCATTGCAGTTCTGGTATGGATGTCTGCATCATTGCCCGGAGCACGAATTAGCTCTGCCGAAATGCCGCCTGCACAGGTGGTTGTGGAAGAACAAGCAAATAACAGTACAGTCACAGAGGATACCTACCAGCCGTCCCCGCTGCTCTGGCAGGTGGGCGAGCAGGATAACAGCTCTGCAGAATTTACAGTGTATCAGGATGTGTACAGTGAGAATATTACTCTCCCCGTCAATCCCCTGAACTGGAATACGATCTCCCGCGGCATGAAGCTGGACCGCAATGCGGCGATGGAGCTAAGCTTCAATCTTACGGACGTTCCCCCCTATGGTGTAGAGTTCAGCTTCAAGGTACTGGATGCAAGCACCGCTATTCCGCAGCTGGCCGTATTCACCAATGGCAGCTTCAGCGGGCTAATTCAGATTACCGGGCTGAACGACGGAGAGACCCCCCTTACGAACACATGGAAAGAAACCTATAGACTCTACATCCCCTCAGAACAGCTGAAGACCGGCAGCAATGAGCTGAAGCTGACTGTGGACCGCGGGCTATACGCAGATCCGCAGTCACCCGGATACGACGGTGACAAGTATCTGTGGTTTGAATGGGATTATCTCAGGCTGGACACATTGACTGAGCCTGCCACCGAGCCTATCCACGGACGGTATATCCACCTGGGAAGCACAATTGCTGCCTCGACCTTCCGGTATGACGAGCATGCGATCCGCCATCTGGCCCCGATGACCAAGTGGCTGGGCATTGCCTACAGCGGCAACTGGATGCGCACCTCCTTCTGGTCCGATACCAGCGCAGGCTGGGACCCGCAGGGCCGCAAGTACCTGGAGACGCTGCGCGACCTCAACCTTGCGCCCATGGTTAATATCATCGGCGGTAACTGGAAGACTAACAGCGAGCTGGCGGCAGGGACAATCAGCTCTGCGCTGAGGAGCTATTACAGCGGCTTTGTCAGCAAATTTGGCGATCTGTACCAGTATGCCGAGACAGGCAATGAGCCGGGACTGTTCGGCTGGGCACAGAAGGCGGTGCTGGCGCTTCATGAAATGATGGACGAGGAGAGGCAGACGAACAGCCAGCCGTACCTGAAGATTGTTGCTCCCGGCTGGGCCTACTGGCCGTATAACGGCACCCCCGACGGCTGGGAACGGGATGCTGCCCAGCGTGCGCCGATTGAAGCGCTGTCGGATGTGACCAACGGACACAGCTATGGCGGGACCGGCGTCCAGCCGTTGCCGGGCGGAAGCCTGTATGAGAATCTGCGGGTGTACAGCGATTCAGAGGAAGGCTTCGGCAAAGAGATGGCCATGAGCGAGACCGGCAGCAACGACAATCATTCGGACAATACGAAATACGGGACGTATGCTTACCGGTTCGCTTCTGCTTTTGACCGGGAGCTGCGGGGGAATATCGGTTATGCCGACCATATTATGCAGCACGCCGCCTTCTTCAATGACGGGACGGAGTTTGGCCTGTTCGATTCCGCGATCAACTGGAACACACACCGCTATGAGGATACAGCGGCGGTATCGGCCAATATCAATGAATCCGGGGAGACCCGGCTGAAGACGTTCCGCAGACTGGCCGCCGCGTACGCTACGCATGGAAGCCCGCTGGGCTACGAGGTGCTGAATGCGGCTGAGCTGACCGGGCTGAAGGCATATTTCCGCGCAGTGGATACCTCGGCGCTGGGCACTTCAGCTATCGGAGCCGCTTCAGATAAAATCCTGCTGAACTTCGTGAATTTCGAGAAGACGCCGGTAACGATGCAGGTCAGGGTGGCCCTGCCGTCCAGCGGAGTGTATTCGGGGGAACGGTTCGGTCCAGGGGAGACGTATGCCGCCGCCTACTCCCGGGTGGAGCTAACGGCAGATCCCTACATTACCCTTACAGTGGCACTGGAAGCGGGAGAGACGGTCCAGTATATCCTTGATGAGCAGGACAACACGCTGCCTGCTTCTCCGGGCAATCCTGCGGCAACAGCTGTAAGCCATGAGCAGATTCGGCTGACTTGGGCAGCTTCGACAGACAATGATGCTGTCGTCAGCTATAACGTCTACCGTGACGGCGGAGCGGCTCCGGTGATCAATATTCCGGGTAGGCTGACCTTCTGGAGCGACTATACCGTAGCGCCCCAGACCACTTACAGCTACACGGTGCAGGCCGTGGATGATTCCGGCAATGTATCGCCTCTTAGCGCAGCCGTATCAGCGACTACACCGGTCATGCCCATTACACCGCATGCCGCAGGCGATCCGGCCAAGTTCGAGGCCGAAGCTACCGCCTTTGCCCTGCCGCTGAGGACCGGTAATAACAGCAGTGCCTCGGGCGGCAAGGTCGTGGAGCAGACGCATAGCGGAGGCTTAACGATCCAAGGCTTCCATTCCGTGAACGGAGGAAGCTATACTCTGACAATTGTATACGCTTCCAACGAAGAGTCTAAGAAAAACATCCTCGTGAACGGCGTGAAGCAGTCCACAGTAACCCTGCCTTCTACGGGAAGCTGGACCGCGAATCTGACGGCACGGCAGTATGGGATTACCCTCCAGCCGGGCTATAACACGATCAGCTTCACCTCCGCCGGGAAGGGGGCAAATCTCGATTATTTCAAGTTGGAGGAAGGGCTGTATGTTCCGCTCTCCCACTGGTATCCGGCCGCACATGATCATCCTTACATTGATTATGCCGGATTCACACCTGCACCCAATGGCGTCTCCCATGTGACCTATGAAGAGGATGCCACAGCCGCCTTCAGCTTCAATGGCATCGGTGTCCGCTGGAGATCAGATATCAAGAGCGACATGGGCAGTGCGGATGTCTACGTCGATGGCGAGTATAAGGAGACTGTAGTCATTCCGCAGGCAGGGCTGGAGGGCGATCATAAAATTGTCTACGAGCTGACGGGTCTCGAATACGGGCTGCACCGGATAGAGATTGCAGGCAACGGCGGAAAGGTAATGGTCAGCGGGCTGGAGTATGAGAGCTATGAGTCTGCACTGCCCGTACCGGGACCGGATCTGACCGTGACGGATATAGGCTGGCATATTGTGAACAGCGACGGCAGCCCTTCCGCGCACAGCACACCGCAGCTGGGCGACTCCCTGATCTTCTGGGCCAAAGTGAAGAACATTGGCGTCCGTCCCACACCGCTGAATGCCTCGACCGGACTCGGGCAGATTACCGGCGGCGCTTTCTCAGTCAACGGCGGGGTGGTCTCATGGACGGACACGAATACCAGTGTGATTCAGCCGGGCGAAGAGATTACATTGACGGCTAACGCCAGTGCGCAGGGCACCCCCCGGTGGACGGTGCCGACTATCGGCGGGTTTACGGTCAGCTTTTTTGTGAATGATATCTGGCGGTATGCGGAGATGAATAAGGAGAATAACAAGCGGGCACGGACGCTTCTGATCAGCCTGCCCTAACCGGCTAATCAGCCGCTAGGGATATCCGCGCAGGCAGTTTGTAGAATATTGAACTTATATTATAGCTGGCTGTATGTAGAGCAGCTTCGCGATCCGGTACACTGGACTCAGAACAGAACCTGCCGGGAGGAGCCTTAAATGATGCAGAAGCCGTTAAGCAAGGAAGAACAGAAATGGGTAGAGGGCACGCTTGAAGCGATGAGCCTCCGTGAGCTGATCGGGCAGACGATGCAAGACCATGCAGGCAGACTGCCGTTCAAAGGAGATGATGAGGCAAGTCTCCGCAAGTATCTGGAGCAGTATCCGGTGGGCAGCTTCTTCATCGGCGGGGAGGTTATTCAGAAGGCTGCGGGTAAAGCAGAGGATTACCGGGACTGGGCGGGAATGCTGCAGGGCATCAGCAGGTTCCCGCTGCTGTTCTCCGGTGATCTGGAATTCGGGGCAGGCTCGGCCGTGAGGAGTCTCACGGCCTTCCCGCCGCTCCTTGCACTTGCCGCCGCCGATGATGAAGCGCTGGCTTATGAATACGGCAAATATACCGCGCTGGAAGGCAGGGCGGCGGGGTTCACCTGGGCGCTGGCCCCGGGCACCGATCTGCTGCTGAACTGGATGAATCCCGTGATTACGACCCGTTGTCTCGGCGATGAGGCCGGACGGGCGGCACGCCTGGCTGCCGCTGTTATGCGGGGCATGCAGGAGCATGGCCTTGCGGCATGCGCCAAGCATTTTCCTGGTGACGGGGTCGATTACAGGGATCAGCATATCATTACTACGGTGAACAGCTTATCTGAAGAGGACTGGTTCTCCACGTACGGGCAGGTGGCTGGAGAGATGATTGATCAGGGTGTGATGTCCTATATGACCGGACATATCGCCCTTCCCTGGATTGAAGATGGGGCAGGCGGTGCCGGATCGAAGCCGATTCCGGCAACCGTCTCTGAACGGATTACAACAGGATTGCTGCGGGAGCGGCTGGGCTTCGATGGAGTGGTGTTGTCAGATGCGCTGGATATGGGCGGGTTCTTATCCTGGGGAGACTATACGCAGCGCATCATAGACTGCTTCAATTGCGGTACGGATGTGCTGCTCTGGCCGGGAGTGCGATACTTCACGGTGATGGAGCAGGCGGTGGAGGATGGACGCGTCAGCCGGGAACGGCTGAAGGCCAGTGTCCGGCGGATTCTGGAGCTGAAGGCGCGGCTTGGCGTGCATGCTGCCCACGCGGGGGGAGAGGATGGCCGGGCGCTGCCGCTGCTGGACGACAAGCTGCTGCCCAGTCTGGACCGGCAGGTCAGACAGTTCAGCCGCGAGCTGGCCGGACGCTGTATTACCCTGGTGCGCAACCGCACCGGCCAGCTGCCGCTGAATCCGCAGAAGGTCCGGCGGGTGCTGGTCATCATGCTGAACAAGGTGACGGAGGGGCGCAGATATGAGCGGATGAATCTGTTCGTGGAGCAGCTGAAGGCCAGGGGGCTTGCGGTCGATATTCTGGATGAATTCGAGCCGCTGACGACGCTGCGGCAATGGGAGCTGTCCGGGGTACGCTGGGATGCGGCCTTCGCCCCTTACTTCCTTCCGCTGCACGGAATGATGAACACTGCCCGTCCGGTGGGCGAAGCAGCCAAAGCCATCTGGGCCATGCAGCATGCGGAGACAGTCCGGCCGATCGGTATTTCGTTCGCTACGCCTTATCTGCTGCAGGACATTCCCTTCTTAAATACCCTGGTGAATGCGTACTCCCTGCATGAAGATACGGTGGAGCTGACGGTTAAAGCGCTGTTCGGAGAGATTCCGTTCCAGGGAAGCTCTCCGGTAAAGGCAGAGATCCAAGAGGGCGATTACGGTTCAGGGAGGCTCTCCAGTAAAGGCAGAGATTCCAGAGGGTGATTACGATTCAGGGAGGCTTCAGACGTCTTGACTATCAAGCGGGAATTAGAGAACAGGCAGGCATTAGAGCAGAAGCTGGAGCGTATCTGGGAATACATGCGCTCCGAACGGCACCAGGGCAATTGGGCCATGGATATAGATCATTGGGACTGGGTGCCCGGCGTGGGTGTAATCTCATTGCTGGAATACGGTACAGTTGCTGGTAAGGGTGAGGTGATCGAATACCTGCTGCACTGGGTGGGCCAGAATAAGCAGCAGGCCGAGGGGATTCGGGTCATTAATTCGCTGGCTCCTTATGCAGTGTTTCCTGAATTGTACCGGCTGACCGGGGACCCTTGGTATCTAAGCACGGCTCAGGAGATTGCCGGATGGATACGGGAGACTGCCCCCCGGACCCGGGAAGGGGCACTGGAGCATACGGTGACAGAGGCGGTGGAATTCCCGGAACAGGTATGGGCCGATACGGTGTATATGGCCGTGTTGTTCCTGGCCCGGCTTGCCGTGCTAACCGGAGACCGGGAGCTTGCCGCCGCCGCTGTGCAGCAGACGCTGCTGCACCTTCGGCTGCTCCAGGACCCGTCGACGGGGCTGCTGTTCCATGGCTGGAACAGCCGGGCAGGCAGCTATATGTCGGCAGCCCGCTGGGCCCGGGCCAATGCCTGGGTGGCACTTGCGGTCCCGGAGATTGTGGCCGGGACCGCAAGCCTGACTGTTATTCCGCAGGAGCTGTACAGCCGCTACCGCAGGCTTGCTTCTGCGCTGCGGCAGGCTCAGGGGGCCAGCGGCTTGTGGCATACGGTGCTCGATCAGCCGGATTATTACGAGGAGACCTCGGCCAGCGCCGGGATTGCCTGCGGCTTCCTGAAGGCGGTGAAGAGCGGACTGCTGGAGGAGGATTATCTGGAGAACGCGAAGGCGGCCCTTGCGGGTATTCTTCCACTTATCCGTGAAGACGGTGAGGTGCAGGGGGTCTCGGGAGGCACCCCGGTCATGCCGTCGATAGCCGCCTATAACACCATCGGGAGATATCCGGCACTGTACGGGCAAGGGCTGGTGATGCAGCTGCTGACAGAGGCATTGAATGCGGGGCATACGAAACAGTATGAAGGGCATCGGGGGCGTCAAGAGCATGAGGAGCGTCAGGAGCGCCAGGGACGACAAGAGGACCAAGGGCGTCAAGAACATTCAGAGCGTCAAGGGGGGCAGCAACGTCAGGAGGATCAGCAACGTCAGGCGCAATCCGAGGGGTTGGGTTCATTAAATGTTGAAGGGGAGGCAGGGGGATGACCGTGAAGGATAACGCAGAAGCGGGGTGTGGAGGGCTGGATCAGCGGCAACGGCTGATCCATAAGATGGCGGGACTGGAATCCCGCTATGATCCGGCGATCTGCATGCTGCGCTCCCCGCTCAGCAGCCCGGGTTATCATACAACGCTGAAGCAGGCGGAGTTCATCCACTCCACCAGAGACTCGCTCAGCTATGCACTTGGACTGCTTGACACGGAGCTGGCCCGTTATGAACAGCGGGCATTCGATATTATCCTGCAGGTTATCTCCTTGCAGGATATGGACCCGGCGCATGATACCTTCGGCATCTGGTCCTGGTTCTATGAAGAGCCGCTGGACCAGATGGCTCCGCCGGACTGGAACTGGGCGGACTTCTGCGGCAGCCGACTGGTGCAGGCCCTTTCACGTCACGGCCACCGCTTCCCGGATGATCTGCGGGAAGCGGCCGTGTTGTCCATAGAGTGTGCCTGCGAAGCCATTATCCGGCGGAATGTCGGACTGGATTATACCAATATTGCGATAATTGGCGCGTTCGTGACCCGAATTGCCGGGGAGAAGCTGGGGCGTAAGGATTATGCGGACTATGGGCTGGAGCGGCTAAGGAGGCTACATGCTCATACCCTGAAGCATGGGGCCTTTCAGGAATACAACAGCCCGGTCTACACCTACATTGCCATTCTGGAGCTGTCGAAGCTTCAGTCCGAATCCTCGGACAGCAGGGTCAAGGCTTGGACCGGCGAGCTGCTTGAACTGACTTGGAGGACCGTGGCCGGGTATTATCATCCCGCCACGGCCCAGTGGTCCGGGCCGCATTCCCGCTGCTACGGGGTGCTGCTGGAGGACCAGAGCAAGGCGTTTCTGCAACTGGCGACTGGAGGAGCCGTGATGTTCTTCCCATGGGAGGAGCTGCCCTACGAAGAGGAATGGTATATGAGCGGCATCCATTGTCCCCCTGCTTATCTGGATCGATTCAAGGTTCCTGATACGAAGGAGGTAAGGCAGCGCTTGGAAGGGGAGGGAGAAGGAAAAGGAAAAGGGGAAGGGCGGGAGCTGGAGGAAGGACGGAGGGGAGAGCAGGGTAAGGATCGGGAACGGGGAGTGGAGCTGGAACTGGAGCTGGGGGAAGGATGGAAGGGGGAGCAGGGTCTGGGTCAGGTGCATAGGCAGAGGCAGGAGTATGGCGGCAAGTGGGCGGTCACTTATATGACTCCGCAGTGGAGCATGGGTTCCTTCACCCACAGTGATCTGTGGAACCAAAGACGGCCGCTGCTGATCTATGCAGATCATTACGGTCAGCCTGCCTATATCCGGCTCCGCTGCCTGCATGACGGCTATGACTACTGCTCCGCACGCTTCCAATCGCTGCAGGAGGCAGGCCATGTGCTGTTCGGGATCGATTTTATAACGGATGGCGGGGATACTCATCCGAATCTGGACCGGACCGGCGGTGTGATTGCGGCCTCGGACCTGCGGCTGCGGCTGGAGGTTGGCGGCGCTCTGGAGGGAGTTACAGCCGGATTAACAGAGAAAGGTGCGTTGATCAGCATCGGAGGGACGGTGTTTAGCCTGACCACCTGGTTCGCGGCATTCAGCGGGCCAGTGGATGCAAGGAACCGCTTGGCATGGGAGGTTCATAAGGCAGACGGCCACATGAATATCGATATGATTCTCTACGCCGGTCCGCGCAGGAGTCTGGATTTCACCTCCATGCAGCAGGCAGCGCTGGTGTTCTCTCTGGAGGTTCGGGAGGAGGGGGAGTTGAGCTTTGCCCCGCTTCTGGAGCCGACGGATGAGGGCGCGTTGCGGGTAAGCGGCGGAGGAGAGCACGGAGGGAGCAGAACGCAGAGAGTTGCAGGAAGGAAGGTGGCGGGAGAGAAGAGGGTCGACGAATGGAATCATGAGAATGAAGCGAATGTTGAGAAGGGAGAGCGGGGTGTAAGAGGCGTGAACAGCATGAATAGCATGAAGGGCGGATTCGTACTTAACCTGCGGCCCGCTCCGGGAGAGCGATGACATCACCGCTAAAAGGCTGAATGTATGCGAAAAACTGAATACAATTGGTGCTGTTGCGATGATGGATGGACGCCATGCTCCGCAGCCCGTAACATCGTAGAGAAATCCTGTAAGAAGTGCAGCAATACTGCCCCATAGAAACGGCTTATGCTGAAATCCTGCACAAAATGCAACAAAGCCAGCGTTAAGTTGTACTAAGCACCGGAATTCCTGCAAATGATGCAATAATGTACCATAGGCAGTAACATTTTTGGAAAAATAATGCAAGATGTGCAACAATGCTATCCATACAAGCGGTCGGTAAGAGAGAATGCTCAGAATGGGCAAGAGATAGGCGGAGCACTGCCATGAAAGGAAGGGACACTTCAGAACGTATGCGAAAACCGGCTACAACACAAGGAGCTGGCCCCCGTAATGCGGGGACCAGCTCCTTTGACATTCAGTGATTTTATTGCGGCAGCTCTATAAAATTATCTCTGAACCGCTCGTAATCGGCGGCCCGGCATTCCAGCTTCAGGCGTGTGCCCTGCTCTTCGTAGCTGACGGACTGCACATCGGCATGTTCGTTGAAGTAGGAGACAATGCTGCCCCGGTCGAACGGGACCAGGATCTCACACTGTACATAGTCGGTGAAGATGCGGCTGCGGATCAGAGTGACCAGCTCGGCGATCCCGCGGTTTTTCTTAGCAGACAGGGTTACAGAATTCTCCTCCACCTGCGGGTAAGGCTCCTCCCTCAGATCGGCCTTGTTGTAGGCGTACAGGGTAGGAATTCCGTCGGCGCCCAGCGCCTTCAGGGTCTCATTCGTTACAGCCATATGCTGCTCATGCTGCGGATCGGCAATATCGACGACATGAATCAGCAGATCCGCTTCTGTTACTTCCTCCAGGGTCGAGCGGAACGCCTTCACCAGATGATGGGGCAGCTGGCTGACGAAGCCTACGGTGTCGGTTAACAGGAAGGTCTTGTGATCGGGCAGCACAATGCTGCGCACCGAGGTCTCAAGCGTCGCGAACAGCATGTCCTTGGCGAGCACCCCTTTGCCCGAACCGGGATGATAGGTCTCCACCAGGGTGTTCATTAAGCTGGACTTGCCGGTGTTGGTGTAGCCGACCAGACAGACCACAGGCACCTCGTTCTTATGCCGCTGCTTACGCTGGATCTGGCGCCTTGCGACCTGCGTCTGCAGCTCTAACTGCAATGCGGAGATCCGCTCTTCAATCCGTCTGCGGTCCAGCTCCAGCTTGGTTTCCCCGGCCCCTCTATTCTTCAGACCGGCCCCGCCGCCCTGTCTGCCGAGAGACTCACGCAGACCGCTCAGGCGGGGCAGCATATATTGCAGCTGTGCGACCTCTACCTGAAGCTGGGCTTCCTTGGTCTTCGCCCGCGAGGCGAAGATATTCAGAATCAGAATGGTCCGGTCAATGACCTGGCGGTCCAGTGATGACTCCAGATTGCGGATCTGGGAGGGAGACAGCTCATCATTGAAAATAACGACCGGTGCATCATGCTGCTCCATCAGCAGCGCCAGCTCCTGGATTTTGCCGGACCCAATGTAATGCGAAGGGTTCACCCGGCTGGATTTCTGGCTAAGCTCAGCCACGACCTCAATCTCGCAGGCGGCTGCCAGATTACGCAGCTCCTCCATGGAATAAGCGAAGTTCGTGTCGTTCTGCAGCTGTACGCCGACGATAACGGCTTTCTGTTGTACGGGTTCCATATATAGATCAACCTCCATAGTGTAATTTGGGCATCAAAAAAGCACAGGCAGTCTGCCTGTGCTAACAGTAGGTGGAGGAACAACAGAATAAAGTCTGGTATAGCCCGCTGCACGGGAGCAGCAGCTATACGGCCATACTTGCCATAGACACCATGAAGATTTAAGCGGCAGGGGCGAAAGGCCCCGGCAGCTTAAAAAGATATAAAGCTAATCCTCCCGGCAAACACAGATTCTGGCAAAGCGGTACATGCACTAGTGGGCACAGTGTACCGGTTCCGGGTATCAGTGTACGGTTTGCGGATTAACAGGTGTATGCTATGGGTTACGTGTTATGGACAGACTTATCCTGAGTCCTCTGCACAAGGCAGAGCTTTCGCGCTATGGGAAAATAATTAGCCGCGCAAAGTGCGAATCCGGATATAGTCTATCACACGCAACCCTCCGTTCTAAAAAGTTACATTGATTTTAGCACAGTCCTTGTCATCTGGCAACAACCCCCAGTAAGCGGGAGTGTGTGTGATTTGACATGTGCCATGGTCTGTCAACCGACTAGAAACTTCCATTTTCATCTGCATATCCTATTGAATACGGCTCTAATCGGAGGGTGATAACTATGCCTATATTAACAACCAATATGTTAACAAAGAACCCTACCCCGGGAGCAGGGCCCATCAGTCAGGCTGTGGTGAAGGTAGTGAACAATGGTGTAGCACAGGGAACGGTCTATTTAACCGGGTTAAATAATGATGTAAGCCCCGCAACGCTGTTCGCGCAGGAGCTGTTTGAGTCGAACTATCGGGAAGTTATGACCAAAACGTATAATATTACGGAGAATTTTTTCCAATTCAACATTGCTTACTCCCAGGAGCAGATCCGGGTCCGGATCTATCTGGTGGACAGCGGCGGGCTCTGGATTCCCGTTTCCCTGCAGCCCATAGCGGTGAGCCGGATTACCTCTGAATTCCGTAACAATATTCCCGTAACCGGCAGCGACACCGCAGCCCTCAGCTTCCGCAGAAGCACCACGATCGCCGTTCCTGAAGCAGTGGCCGCCGAGATCGTTCCAGACGGGCTGGAGATTCTGGCCTCCACCCCCATCCGCTATAAGGTGATAGCCGGGGGGACCGTTAACGGGGCTTTCGTGAATTACCCTACACCGACTACGGCTATCCCTGTCACTGAAACAGCGTTACTGGTGAACTATACCTGTACATCGGTCACCGGCGGACGGGTGCTGACTCAAGGCATCGGCTCCGGCATATCCGGGGCGTACCAGAATGTGGCGGCGAATCTGCTGAATCAGCGGCTCGCTTACGATCTTCAGCTATTGCCGGTCACGCTGGTGGTCAGCTCGCTTGCCGGTGAGGACAATGTGGCGGTTACCTTCAGAATGTCTGAGCAATGGTGAAGACCGCCGGGTGAACGCCCGTTACTGCCACGCTGGCTGACTGGTAACAGACCGATGCCAGACCTGTAGCAGATAAAAGATAGCCGGAACAGGGGGTATCCGCAGCAGCGGGTTATCCTACCCATTCCCGGCGCAGCGTGAACAGATCCTTCAGCGCGTCCGTGGACAGCTCGGTGATCCAGCCCTCGGAGCCGGAGATAACGTCGTCGCTGAGCTGCTGCTTGCTCTCCAGCATCTCGTCAATCTTCTCCTCCAGCGTGCCGAGCGAGATGAACTTGTGCACCTGAACATCCCGGGTCTGGCCCATTCGATAAGCACGGTCCGTGGCCTGATTCTCGACCGCCGGATTCCACCAGCGGTCGAAATGGAACACATGGTTGGCGGCCGTCAGGTTAAGGCCAACCCCGCCCGCTTTGAGCGAGAGGATGAATACATTCGGCTGATCGGACGGCTGTGCTCCGGCAGTTGCACCTGCAGCGGCTTCCCCCGCAGGCAGCGCGGGAGCCTGGAACCGCTCAATCATGCGGTCGCGCGTGTTCTTCGGCGTGCTGCCGTTCAAGTACAGCACCGGTTCCTGAAGCTCCTGTTGAAGTACGGCCTGGAGCATCTTACCCATGCCTACATATTGGGTGAAGATCAGGCAGCGCTCGTTCTCCTCGCGCAGCTCGCGGACCATGGCCAGCAGCCGCTCCAGCTTGGCGGAGCGTTCGATCAAGGAGGTGGTGTCCAGAGCGCTGCCGTCTTCCGGCTCAGGCAGTGCCTCCTTGGTCAGCAGCATCGGATGGTCACAGAGCTGCTTCAGGCTGGTCAAGGCGGCGAGAATGGCCCCCTTGCGTTCGATGCCCTCCAGCTTCTGCATCCGTTCAAGCAGGCTGTTCACGTTCTGGTCGTAGAGAGCGGCCTGCTCGGCTGTCAGGTTGATATAGGTCTTCATCTCATTCTTATCCGGGAGATCAAGCTGGATCGCCGGGTCCTTCTTCTTGCGGCGCAGCATGAACGGCTTGACCAGCCGCTGCAAATCTGCGGTCCGCTCGGCATTGCGTTCCTTCTCAATGGCATTTGCGAACCGGTCCTGGAACCCCTTCGGGCTGCCCAGGTAACCAGGTGTAATGAAATCGTAGATCGACCACAGCTCGGACAGCCTGTTCTCAATCGGCGTTCCGGTCAGGGCGATCCGGTGCAGGGCCGGGAAGCTGCGCACGGCAGCGGACTGCTTCGTTCCGGCATTCTTGATATTCTGTGCTTCATCCAGGCATACGGTTGCCCAGGTGAACTGCTTCAGCAGCTCCTGGTCCAGTGCAGCGGTAGCGTAAGAGGTAAGCACGACATCCGCCTGCGAAGCCGCGCCGTAGAAGTATCCGGCATCCAGCCGTCTGCTTCCGTAATGAAGCATCACGTTCAGGGAAGGCGCGAAGCGCTGCAGCTCCTTCTGCCAGTTGCCCAGCACGGAGGTTGGGCAGATGATCAGCGAAGGCCAGCCGGCCGGTTCGGTCTGCCGCCGGGCCACGGGTGCGCCGGAAGCAGCCGCTTCCTCCTCCTGCTCCTTCAGATGGAGCAGGTAGGAGATCAGCTGCACCGTCTTGCCAAGCCCCATGTCATCGGCCAGGCAAGCGCCCAGCCCGAAGCGGCGGAGGAAGACCAGCCAGGCGAAGCCCTCATGCTGGTAGCTTCGAAGCTCGGCGTGCAGACCGGCCGGCACCTCCGGCTTCGGCCACTGGCTGCGCTGCCCGAGCTGGCCGATCACCTTCACGAGATGCTCGTTCAGCTCGACCTCCAGCCGGACGCGGACCGCTTCTTCCTCGGCACGCTGCGCTTCCGCTTCCTCCGAATCGCCGTCTGCCCCTTCGTTCAGCAGGTGCAGCTGCAGCACATCCTGGAAGGACAAGCCGCGCGACTTGTCCATCCCGGCCATGGCCCGCTGAATCTGCGCCAGCAGCGCAGGGTCCAGCGGAATCCACTTGCCGCGGAACTGGACTAGGCGTTCTCCGCGGGCGACAAGGTCCGCGAACTCTGCCTCGGACAGGTCGGCGTCGCCGATGGAGATGCGCCAGTCGAAATCGACGAGCGCATCTAGGCCGAACAGCGACTGCCCGCGGCTGCCCTCAGCCGTGCCGGAGCTGATCTTCGCGCGCAGGCGCGGCTTCCTGCGGCTGGCGGCTTCCCACCACGCCGGCAGCAGCACCTGCCAGCCAGCCTCCAGCAGCGCCCGGCTGTCGGCTGTGAGGAACCGCCACGCGACCTCGTCGCTTAGCGGCTCTGCCAGCACATCAGCGCCGCGCCCGATGTGCTCCGGAAGGCTGTCACGCAGCCGTGACAGCCACCCGCCCGCGCGCTCGTGGACATGCGCTGTCCACGCTGCGGGCCAAGTGCCATGCGGCTCGCCGTCCCCGGTGAGCCGCAGCGGCACAAGCGCGGACTCGTCGCGCTTGTCCTGGAGGAGCAGCTGGAGCCGCCAGTGCGGCAGCTCATCGTCAGGCTCAAGCAGCTGCAGCACCGGCCGGAACGGCGCGGTGTCTGCCTTCCAGCCGATGGACATCAGCCAGCTGTCCTCGTCCATACCGGCTGCGCTTCTCCCGCCTGCGCTGAACAGCAGCGGGAATTCACTGCGCAGATCACCGGCCTGCGCCTCGGTGCTGTAGTACCGCTGGAAGACCGCCGCCGAGAAGGCGGCCTGCAGCCCTTCGGAGAACCCGCTGCGCTCCTGAAGACGATGCAGCGCGGCCGCATCGTCCCAGTCTGCCTCGGCGGCTTCTGCCAGCACCTGCTCCGTCCAGGCCCAGCGGAGCTGGCCTTCACGGTACGCTGCGAAGCTGGGGGCATACTGCCGGGCCTCCAGCATTCCGGCCAGCAGCGGGGCCAGCCGGGTTAACAGCTGGGCATCGCCCTGCCAGCTCCAGCCGACATGCCGGAGCAGCCGCAGGTCCGCAAAGAACGGCAGGACCTGCTCGGCAGGCAGCACCACCAGCTCGACTTCATCGGCCTTCGAGGTGCTAAGCTCGGTGCCGTAGAAGGATTCCTCATGCCAGGCGAACAGCTTCTGCTTGAGCTGGACACCGGGTATATAATCATCCCGGTCATCCACACCGTAGATCAGCGCATCGCCATACTGGGTAAGGGCGAGCTGGACGGTAATATTGCGCATCTTCATATTCATGGGATCAGTTTTCCTTTCCGCAGCTCCTCCTGAAGGGCGCGCAAGCGGCTGTGTCTATCCGTGAAGCCGTCCAGGAACACTTCCCAGCGCGCTTCGCGTTTCAGTTTTTTGTATAGCTTGGCTAGCCGCTTCAGAAGCTTCACAGCCGCTTTATAGCTGTGCCGGTTCTTGTCCAGCACGAAACGCTCCACCGCCTGATGATAGAACGGCAGGAGCAGCTCCGGCGCATTCTTCTCGATCGGCTGCAGATCGCTCACCCGGAAGTCAGAGGGCTGATGGCCGGAGGAGATCTGCATATCCATCCATTCCTGCCATTTGCCATAGGCGAGCAGCTGGACTTCATAGATCTCGCGTGACAGCGGCAGCATCCCTGACAGCGTCTCCCACATCAGCGGCTCTTCATCGGGCAGGTGACGGACCGCCTCATCCCAGTAGCCCGCATAATCCAGCAGATTGTACATTCGGCTGTTCATCAGCGGACCGAGCGCGGCCAGCCACAGGGTCAGGCGTCTCCACTGACCGGCTTCAGCCAGCGGAGGCAGGAAGCTCATCAGCTCCTCCGGGTGCAGCCCGGGCCGTTCGGCCGCTGTGTTCAGCTTCTCAAGAGCGTCCGCATCCTCATGCAGCAGCGCATGCATCCGGCTCTCAGCCAGCAGCAGGGCATGGCGGGGAGCCGCGGCGCTTAGCTTTTCTCCGGCCTTTTGCAGCTCCGCCAGCTCCTGGGTGTACAGCTCCGGTCCGCTTAGATTCGGGGTAATCCAGTTGATCCACAGCAGGCTGTAACATGCTGAGAAATAAGGCTGTTCTCTGGCGCGGTCGCGCGTTTCGTTCAGCATCTCGGTCCGCAGATAGGCAATCGTATCGTGGACTCTCGTCCACTCCTCAGGGGCTTCCGCCAGCGGCAGACCCCGCTTCATCATGTCTGTGATATGCTTTTGCAGCTCGGAAATCGCAATTGAGGTGTAATAGCCCACGGAATAACCAAGGGACATGGGGTTCGCCGTGAGAGAGGTCCCGCCAGGCCGGAGGATACTCTCCAGCACACAGAGATGAGCGTGTAATTTGAACAGTTGGGCAGCTGCGGGAGGCAGCTTGGGCTGGCCCCCGGTGATGGCGGCGAGCGCCCGGTCCGCATACTGCGGGTTACGCACCGTATGGGCAAGCGGCTCCACCAGCAGCGCCATGTATTCACGCCACTGCTGCACCGTAGCCTCAGGAATCAGGGCGGCCAGCTTCTTCAATTGTTCCCCGCGCCGTCCCGGGACAGCGGACGCCTTAGCCGGATGAAGCTTGGGCTGTTCAATCAGCGCCTTGGCGTTCGCGATGGAATGTACAGGCCGCTCCTGCTCCTCGGCATATTGCATCAGCACAGCCGCCATATGCTTGCACATCCCGGATACGGGGCAATCGCAATGGCTCTCCTGCAGATCGTCCAGGTCAATGGAGACCGCATAATCCTCCCGGCCTTCGACCAGCGACATGATTCTGTGCGGCGTGACCATCCTGAAGACCTGCACGCGCTGCTGCTTATAATATTGAAATCCCCGTTTCAGGGTCAGATCATCGAAAGAATGGGCAACCTCCGAGATGAGCTTATCCCACCCGGCAGCATCCATCATATAGTTTGACTGCATCGCTATCGTTCTCCTGTAGCAGATTGGGTGAATCCGTCGTTCCATTATATCATTATTGTATAGCGTAACCCGCAAAAGTCTGAAATCCTGGCAGGTATGATATGCCCCAAATTGAAAATTTAGGGGAACAGCGGCCGAAGCTGTGATCCTGCACAAAATGCAACATTGCGGGCAATCAAACGAATAATTACAGTATTTTGATTTTATAGAAACAAATATGCTTGAGCGGCGTCTAAGATAGAAATCTATCATCCAGGGAGAGATCAAGAATGAACAAACTTTTGAAAATAGGCATATCAGGATTAGCCTTGACCCTAGTGTTTAGTGCGGGAGCCTTTGCGGCTACCGTCGCTCCAAAAATAATCGTAAATGGTAATCAAGTGAAAACTCAGACGCAGCCTAGGATTATTAATGGTACGGTATATGTCCCGATTCGGGCCGTTTCAGAAGGATTTGACGCCAGTATTCAGTGGGATAACACAAGTAAAACCGTATATGTGGATTCTGATCCGAATTTCGGAATGGAGCGCAGCAGCGTGGCTTATGTAGCGAACCGGAACCTGGCATACAGATGGATTATGGCGTATGACGAACGGGATTATCAGGGAGTGCTCGATGTAGTTACGCCTGATTTCAAGACGGACATCTATAACGAAAGCTTCCCGGCGGGAACGTATAATATGGAAACGATTGTTGATATGAAGCCTGTTGCAAGTACAGACAGCAGCTTAACGGTGCGGATTGTCCAGAGAGTGACTGCGGAGGATGAGTACAAGGTGAAGGTGGAGCGGTGGAATTTTGTTTTTGGGCAGGGGAAAATCAAGTCCGTGAAAAGGGTACCGGACACGGCAAAATATCTGGACCGGTACACCCTTTTCCCGGGGGCTAACTTTGGCATATAGGTTCCTTACTCCGGGATGGCCCGGATCAGATCCGTATAAGGGAGGCCGGAGAATTTAAAGGTTGTTACAGTGTCGTCGCTAAGCCTCTGATAACCGCTATACACCCCGTTGTCGTAGCTAAAAGAGTCCTGAAACAGATCGGAAATATACGCTGGCTGCACACCGCCGAACGTAGTTGCCGGATAACCGGGGATATCTGCCTCCGAAGCCTGCCATATGGCTGTTGCCGTTGTGCCTGTAATCTCAACCACAGTGGTTATTTCTCCATTGCTGTAGGCATAGCGGGTGGCGTCCTTTGAAGCAAAGGAGTAGGTGAAATATTGGGATCGATCACTTTGTACACTTGTACCAGGCTTGAAAGAGTAGCGAACCGGCAACGAAACGGCCGCCAGGCGGGCCTGTTTAAGGTCTGCTGAATGGATGACCTGGGCATCAGGAGTGAAATTCTTGGACTGAATGAAGATGATTTCTCTTATCTTTTCGTAGTACACACTGTATCCAAATGCCTCACTGATAAACTTTGCGGGAACCATGAGTCGTCCGTTGTAATTATTGGCTTCACTATCCATTTGTACCGGTACGCCATTCTTATAGGCAATCGATTGTCCCTGAGTCATTTCAAATTGGTCATTGGAGGAATTCGTAATCGTTACTGTATGGCGGATACCATTCCAGGAATAGTGGAGCCCCAGGGAAGCAAGCGTGCGGATGGGAATCATCGTTCGGCCAGCCAGTATGAAGGGACTGCGATCAGCGGAGATAAAAGCACCATCGATGTTCACCTGTATAGGTCTTGTGGTTGACCGGGCCGGGCTGGAAGCAGGGGCTGCCAGAATAACGTTGGGAAGCATAAGCATGAACAGCATAATGCAACAGGCAGGAAACCATCTTTTTAATGAAGACATAGACCAATCATTCCCTTCCAGTAATTTATATATATTGAGTATAACTTGAAATTAAAATTAGGATAAGTATGGGAGAAAGCATGAATAAAAAAGACTGGATTTTAGTAGCTTTAGTAGTTTCTCTATTCGGAAATGCTATGTTTTTTATGGAGTTTAAGCGTGTCAGTAGGAATGAAGAGTTGAGACATGAATTACTGAATGCTTACATCCAACGAGATCTAGTTCAACTTGAGGAAACTATACAGTATCAACAAGATCATAATTGGGAAAATGAAACTCTTGTAACACAGAAACTAGATGATGCGATCGATTCGATTATCTTACACAGTGGAATGGAAAGCGATAAGGGGAAGGAAGATATCCTAATGAAATTGTACGATTACATGAATGCGTTTAAGGCGGGTGACGGTACTTTTGATGTTAGCCTAAACGATAAGCAACGTGCTGATTACATCCATTTAGCTCAAAGGCTGCGTACTAACGGATGGAATTACGGTGTTGGATATGATATAAGCTGGGATGCTTTTGCTTCAAAAGTAAACAAGCTCATAGGAGAATCATAGAATTCATTACATTCACTGATTATAAGATTAAACTGAGAGAGTATGATTTCTTACCACTGTCCGCAAAAAAGCCCTCCAGATGCCGTTACGGCTGGTAGAGGGCTTATCAGTAATCTTGTATTTATTTCTTCACCACAGGAATCCATACCTCGCAGATTGACTCCTCATGTGTGTCGCCCGTCCAGTAGTACTTCTCCAGACAAGGCCCCTCCACTTGCTCAAAGCCTGACGACGGGAACCATTCCGAATAGATCCGCCGCCACACATTCAGAATCGCAAGGTCTAACTCTGTGTCCCCGGAAAATGAATCACGGCTTTCGAATACAGCATACGTCTGGTCAGGCACAGTCAGTTGGTCAAGCTCCTCCGGGACGTCCTGTCCTTCCGGCAGTTCCGTTCCCATCAGATACCGTTTGGTTCCGTCCTCGCTGAAGTCATAATAATAACCGAACAGCAGTGAACCTGCGGGTCTTCCGGCACATTCGTTAATCCGGTCATGCGTCCCATCGTTCCAGATTTTCTCTACAAACGCAGGGATTTCACTATAAGCATCCTGGTGGATAATAACCTCCTTACCCATGACTCTATAGCCCTTCTCTTGAACCATTCTGTAATTCATTTCGCTTTCCCCTTTGATTTGAATTTGAAAGGAAATGCGGGAGAACGATTTGAGCTTCACGTTCTTTTTCTTCGCCATATTGGGAGTCACCCCATGTACCCGCTGAAACGCTCTTGTGAAGGCCTCAGGCGTCTCGTACCCATACTTCAGCGCTATGTCGATCACCTTGCCGTCCGTTCCGGCCAGCTCTTCCGCCGCCAGTGTAAGCCGCCTGTTGCGTACATATTCGGTAACAGTGAACCCTGTCAAGACATGGAACATCCGCTGAAAATGGTACTTCGAGGTCATCGCCGCTCCGGCGATATCCTCGACGCCGATGGCGTTTTGCAGATTCTGCTCTACGTAATCAATCGCCTGCTGGAGCAGCCGTATCGTCTCCATCTCCTCATCTCCCTTTCACTATTCATTGTAGAGAAGCGGGCAGGGAAGGGCCTGACCGGGAATGCTCTGAGTTGTCCGGAGTTTTTAAAATATAAGAATTTATATGCTTTAGGCTATAAATTATCCTTCTAAGCGTCTCGCCTACATAAGCGGCAATAAACAGTTCAGGCTCTTCTTCCAGCACCTGCAGAAGGTCAGGACCAGTGTCCCCGTCCAGGCTTAATAGTTTTGCGGCTGCGAGAGAATCCTTCGTGCTTAGGCGTTCACAGCGGATATCTGATAGCTTCATTGGGTTTTGTGTCCTTCCCTGACTTTAATTCAAGCAGTCAATAATAGCATTATTAGCCGCGGTTTTCCACTTTCTTCCTCGTATTGCCCGGAAATCGGCTAGGTAAATTACGTTTTTCCAATTGTTTGTCCATCTGCCTCACTGTCGTAATCTTGCTCTCCTATTGCAATAGGCTGCATAAGCCGAAACGAATCGTTTATACTGGCGGTAAGAGGTGATGGGGATGGACCCGCAATTGTTCGAGCATATCTATGAAACGGTAGTGCGGCGCGAGCCGACCTATGACGGGATCTACTATACGGCGGTGCTGACGACCCATATTGTATGCCGTCCGTCCTGCCGGGCGAGAACACCGAAGGCAACGAATGTTATATTCTATGGCTCCTTGCAGGAGGCTATTTCGTCAGGCTTTCGTCCCTGCAAAAGATGCCGCCCCGAGGAAGGCGGCACCCTCCGGCCGGACGCGGTCCTGGCGGCGCAGGCAGATGCCATTATGGACGGGCGGTTCGGCAGCAAGCTGACCCTCCAGTCGATGGCCGCAGAGCTGAAGGTCAGCCCGTTCCACCTGCAGCGCACCTATAAGCGGGTTGCCGGCCTGTCACCTGCTGCCAGACTGGACACGCTGCGCACGGATGAAGCCTGCAGGCTGCTGACGCAGACTGCGGCGGGAATGGCTGAAGTTGGCGGGGCTGTGGGGTTCCGTACGCCCTCTCATTTTGCCGCCTGGTTCGTGAAGAAGACGGGGCTGTCCCCTACAGAGTACCGCAGCAAGCATAACGAAGGAGGAAACCAACATGAACCCAAGCCGGAATAACAGCCGGAGTACAAATACTATTACGATTTATCATCATACCCTGAATCCCGGAAACGGAGAGTGGACCCTGTGGGCCAGCGATAAAGGACTGATCCGCTTATCCTTCCCGCAGGACGAAGGGCAATTACCTGCCACATGGTTGAAAATGTATGCGCCTGCCCATGAGCTCATAGAGGATGCCGGTAGATTTGAGCAGCTTGGAGTGATAACGCTACTGGAGCGTTATTTTGCCGGAGAGCCGGTAGATTTCAGCAGTGTGGAGCTGGATCTGTGGGGCACTCCGTTTCAGCAGGAGGTGTGGCGGGGGCTGCTTACCATCCCGCATGGGGAGACGGCCAGCTACAAGCAATTAGCTGAGCGGATCGGCAGACCGTTGGCAGTTCGTGCTGTCGGTGCGGCCAACGGGCAGAACCCGGTGCCGGTTATTGTACCCTGCCACCGGGTGATTGGCGCGAACGGTACCTTAACCGGCTTCCGGGGCGGACTCCAGATGAAGCAGGAATTACTCCAGCTGGAGGGGATTCTGAATGTAAAGGCGGCTGGTCATGAACGATTTGCTTTTTGAGCTGCCGCTGCCGGCAGACTTTGACCTGGGGGCCTGTCTGGAGTACATGAACCGCTCGCCGCTGGAATGCCTGTTCCGCACGGATGAAGCAGGCGTCAGCCGGATGTTCAGGATAGAGGGCGGCCCGCTTCTGGTGAGGCTCAGTGTGTCCGAGGATCACAAGCTGTGTGTAACCCTGCTGCATGGGGCGATTCCTGGTGCACTGGAGCAGGAGGCGTTGGCCCGCTACATTGTGGAGTGGTTTGATCTGGACCGGGACCTTGCCCCGTTCTACACGCTGGCGGCAGCGGACCCGCTGCTCGGGCCGCTGGCAAGTGAGCACCGGGGGCTGCGGATCATCGGCATCCCGGATCTGTTCGAGGCGTTATGCTGGGCGATTCTGGGGCAGCAGGTGAATCTGGCTTTTGCCTACAGGCTGAAGCAGCGGCTGACCGCTGAATACGGGGAAGCGCTGGAATGGGAGGGGCAGACCTACTACCGGTTCCCCGCACCGCAGGTGTTCGCGCAGGTGCAGCTAGAGGAATTATGCGCTTTGCAGTTAACCCGCAGTAAGGCGCAGACGATTCTTACGGTCGCCGGGCTGATCGCAGCCGGGGAGCTGAGCCGGGAGGAACTCCTGGGGCTTCCGTCCCCGGCTGCCGCCGAGCAGCGGCTGCTGCAGATCCGCGGGATCGGCCCGTGGACCTCGCAATATGTCCGTATGCGCTGCCTGCGCGATGCATCCTCTTATCCGGTCGGCGATGTTGGCCTGCAGAACGTGATCAAGCATCTGACCGGCATGGACCGCAAGCCGACACCGGCGGAGCTGCTGGAGCTGGCCCGGCCGTGGCAAGGCTGGGAAGCATACGCCACCTTTTACTTGTGGCGGGCGTTATATTAGAACAAAGCCCTGTCTCGCCGGATTCCGGGGGACAGGGCTTTGTTTGCGTTGTTGCGGCTGATCTGCCCAATGCGGATGTGGTGGGAAAACCGACCACAAATGGACGGCGCGATGGCTACCGGGCCGAATGTAATCGAAAAACCGATTACAATGGACGGCGCGATGGCTGACGGGCCGAATGTAATCGAAAAACCGATTACATTCGGCCAGCGCACAGGCACATCGGCTTTGAGCATAGTATTTCCCCCAATGTGTGTTGCCCGCAATGCCCATCGGCCCGATGTTACCTCAGCCTCAACAGCCTCACCGCCCGTTCATCGTGAAGATCTGGAAGCATACGCCGAACTTATCGGTCACCATGCCGTATGCGGGACTGTAATAGGTAGGGGCCAGCTCGATGTCGACAGTTCCGCCTGCCTTCAGTGAGTTGAATAGCTGCTGTGCTTCAACCTCGGTTTCCACCGAGAGACACACATTGATGCTGTTGCCCCGGCTGCGCGGCATACCCGGCTCATAATCCGCCACAAAAAACTTCGTCTCTCCCGCCAGTAACACGGCATGGGCAATCTGCGCCTTCTCCTGCTCCGTCATGGGGGCGTCCGGATTCTGCGGGCCTTCGCCCATTGTTTGCTTGAACAGCACCACAGCGCCAAGCGCCTCCTGATAAAAGGCTATCGCCTCCTCAGCAGATCCATCCACCAGAATATAAGGGTTCATTTGCAGCTTCATGTCTTGTTCGCTCCTTGGAAGGTATATTTGCCTGTACTAACCGGCTATGGTTATAGTGTAGACTGTAATAGTGACAGGTCTTGTCATAGTTAAAATATAAATGGAGTGAACCCTGTGTCGAAATCCAAAAGGCTGCTGGACCTGATGATGACCGTCAACCGCAAGCGCAAATTCACCGTAAGGGAGCTGGCTGACGAATTCCAAGTCTCTTCACGCACAATCCTTAGGGATTTGCAGGAGCTGGGGGAGCTGGGCGTACCGCTCTATTCCGAAGTGGGGCCGCATGGAGGGTATCAGGTACTAAGCGAGAGAATCCTGCCGCCGATTGCGTTCACGGAGGAAGAGGCGGTGGCGATTTTTTTTGCCAGCCATGCCCTGCGCCATTATAAATATCTCCCCTTCAAGGAAGAATCCTTATCCGCCCTGCACAAATTCTATAACTACATGTCTGGCGATGTCCGTGACCGGATTGACGAGATGAAGCACCGGATCGATTTCCTGACCCCGGCGCGGCAGGCGGAATTCCCTTATCTGCCCCAACTGCTGGAAGCGGCCACCGGGCAAAAAGTGCTGCTGATCGATTACCAGTCAAAGGCCCGGCGGCAGCAAAGGTGGATTCAGCCCGTCGGCATCTATGCCAGTAACGGCCTGTGGTATTGTCCGGCGTATTGTTTCCTGCGGAGCGGCATCCGGATCTTCCGCTGTGACCGGATTCAGTCTGCCGGATATGATGAAGCGGGACCGGCCGCGCTTGATCTTCGTCATATCCACTTGGACAATATGGAGGAATACGGCAGTCCGCCGCCGCCGCAGACAGAGCATAGACTTATCAAGCTATACGTGGAGCTGGGCAGTGAGGGGGTTCAGGCCTGCGAAGGGGAGGTATGGTCCCCGGTGCTGCTGCATATGCGTGAAGATGGCACAGGCTGGCTGGAGGGCGAGATTCCGGGAAGTGATCTGGGCTTCTTCGCGCGTTTTGTGATGGGCCTATGCAGCGAGGCTACGGTGCAGGAGCCGCCGGAGCTGGTGGCTGAGGTGAAGCGGACGCTTGCGGATATGCTGGAGAAGTATAGTTGATCTAAAAGCCCTTAAGATATTAGGCAGCTCCTGCACCCGTCACCGACCTCTCGCTGGAGATAAAAGTAGCTGATTGTATTTCCTGCAACAGAAAGCTTATATTTGACCGTAAAATGATATTCTGTTGTATTTCGTACATTAGAACATGGCATTTTGGGCGAAAAATAGTCTCTGTTCAACAATCCATTGTACCGAATACAATAGAATCTATTTCGAAGCTGTTTTGACACCATTCCATTGTACAGAATACAGTTACTGCTGTTCCAGCGCCTATAGTATCCGAATGTTTGCGCAGGAATGAGGTTTAAATCTGATGCATGCTAGCCCAGCCATGCCACCGCCAATCTGCGGATGCCTTCATCGATCAGATCCTCGGCGATCCCGCCGAAGCCCAGGATGAATTCAGGCTGATCGTAGTCCGGCTTGCCCCACCAGGTGTAGGACATGGGGGTAACGCGAATGCCCTCGGCTTCCGCTGCGGCAGCAAGCTCCCTGGCGCTGGTGCTAATGCTAACTCTGCTGCTGACTCTGGAGCCAACTTCTGCTTCGGGCGGCTTAAAGGTCAGCAGCAGATGGAATCCGGCATCCGTTCCGCTGAGTACTGCGGCATCGCCGAAATGCTGCCTGACCGAACGCAGCAGCAGGTCATGCTTGCGCTGATAGAGCAGGCGCATCCGGCGCAGGTGCTGCTCGAAATGCCCCCGCTCCATGAAATAATGCAGCGCAATCTGATGCAGCCGTGAGGCTGAATGCTCCAGGTACAGCTCGCTTCTCAGGCTGTGATAATCCGGCAGCAGCTCCTCCGGCAGAACCATATAGTGAATACATAAGGCAGGGGTTACTGACTGGGCGAAGCTGCACATATAGATTACCGGGCTGCCCTCAGCAAGCCCTTGCAGTGCGGGGATCGGCCGCCCGTGATATCGGAATTCCCCGTCATAATCATCCTCGATGATATATCCGCCCGTTGACCGGGCCCACTCCAGCAATGCGAGGCGTTTGGTGATCGGCATGGTCATTCCCCGGGGAAACTGGTGGGACGGCGAGATGTACACAGCATCTGCCCCGCTGCTGTAGAGCTTGTCTAGCTGCAATCCATCCTCCTCCAGCGAAATCGGCAGGATGCTGTATCCGCTGCGCCGGAATGCCGCCGGCAGCAGGTGGTACCCCGGATCTTCGATACCCAGTCTGTTAACCCTTCCCTTCAGCAGCAGACATAGCAAAGAACACAGCGTATACTGGTCGCCGCCGACTACAATCTGCTTCTCTGTGCAGCGCAGCCCGCGGAATTGCCGCAGATGGGCGGCGATGCTTGCGCGGAGGGCAGGCTCTCCTTGGGGGTCGCCGTACTGGAGCAGGTCTGGATTCGCCAGCTGCTCCTGGTAGAGACTGCGCCATATTTT
Source organism: Paenibacillus sp. FSL P4-0338 (assembly GCF_038002365.1). Taxonomy (NCBI): domain Bacteria; kingdom Bacillati; phylum Bacillota; class Bacilli; order Caryophanales; family Paenibacillaceae; genus Paenibacillus; species Paenibacillus sp. FSL P4-0338. The sequence goes on from NZ_JBBOCG010000002.1 coordinate 222,643, forward strand.
ATGCGGGAACAGGGAGAAATCATTGTGCGACATATGGAAATCATACGCGTAGTGCCGTGAATCCCGGGGCGTGATCGGGCGGGGGGCCGGACGGGGCCGTTCCCCGCCAGGAGCAGTGCTGCCTTCCTGGTGAACGGGCAGGATGTAATAGCCGCTGCGCGGCTTGCTGGCGATGAAGCCCTCTGCCAGAAGCTGCTGGTAAGCAAGCTCCACCGGAGTGGCGCTGATTCCGCATAACGCCGCCAGACGGCGGATAGAAGGCAGGCGCATCCCGCTCTGGAGGCTGCCGCTCAGGATTGCTTTTGCCAGATAATCATAGAGCTGTATATAGTAAGGGGTCTCGCTGTGTTCATTCAGATCCGGGACAAGCAGCATGCTTCACCTTCCATCTGTCCTTTGAAATTGGACGTTTCTGTATATTTTATAGTATACAGATTTATATTACGATAAAAGCAATTACGACAGTGGGAGTGGACAGAGATGAACGGTCATTCAAGGCTTGTAACAGGGGATAAGGTATATTTGCGCCCGCTTAACGGGGAAGATGCCGAAATGTATTACCATATGTTCTATGGCACGGAAGTCCGCAGGCTTACAGGAACGAAAAAGCATATCACCAAGGAGCAGATTGAGCAGTATATTGCCCATAAATCCGGGGATGACAGTACGGTGCTGCTGCTGATCGCGCTGAAGGAGAACGACGAGATTATCGGCGACATCGCCATTCAGGATATCGATGGGGATAACCGGAATGCCAATCTGCGGATCGCCATCGGGGACGAGCGGCATCAGGGACAAGGATACGGGCGCGAAGCGCTGCTGCTTATGCTGGATTACGGCTTCGGCATTCTGAATCTGCACAGGATTGAGCTGGAGGTCTACAGTTATAATGCCCGTGCTGCGCATGTCTATGAGTCCATCGGTTTTGTGCAGGAGGGGGTACGGCGTCAGACGCTGTTCTATAACCATGAGTATCATGATGTGATTATGATGGGCATGCTGGAGAGTGAATACCGGGAGCGTTATTTGAAGTAGAACAGGAAGGTCAAATAAGGTCAAATATTTAATAATGTTAAAATTTATTATAAAAAACGAGCCGAAACGCCGGATTTTCCCGGATTTTCGGCTTATACCGGTTTTGTTTTCTCCGGGGGTGCAGGCTATAATAAAGCCATAGGTCAGACAAAGTCAAATGAGAGGAGAATGAAAGATGTTTGATTTGGTTCCTTTTGGTAAACGTAGAGATGATGCTTTTGGTGTGCTGGCGAAGTCGCTGAACGAAGTGTTTAATGATGATTTTTTCGCACCGCTGACAAGTAACGCGCTGTCTTTCCGGACCGACATCCGGGAGAGTGAAGGAGCATATCTGATCGAGGCCGAGCTTCCGGGCTTCCGCAAAGAAGAAATCGACATTGATTATTCCAGCCCTTACCTCTCGATCAAGGCGGTTCGCACAGAAGAGAGCAATGAGGAGAATAAGGAGCATCAGATGGTGCGCCGCGAACGGCGGGTTGGCGAATATGTACGCCGGTTCTACGTCCAGGATATTGCAGAGGAAGACATCCGTGCTTCTCTGAAGGACGGTGTGCTGAGCCTGGAGGTGCCGAAACGGCAGAAGTCCCAGGGCAAACGGATCGAAATTCAGGACGGCGGCGATGCTTAAGGGCCGGAAAGAGCTTTAGTAAGCGTCAGGGCAGCCTTAAGAGGCAGATGGACCTCCAAGTCCGGTTGAAGCTGCCGCTTCCGCAGGAACTCAGGGCTTAGCGGCTGAAGCCGCTGGCCTATCCGGTTCACCGGGCGGCAGCAGGATTTTACCGGGCTTTTCATATAGCACTTCATATTAGACGCATTGTAGTGGGGGTTCCGGCTATAATGCGTCTTTTCCCGGAGGAAGATGGAAGGTTCTCATTACACGAAAGGAGGAGGTCCCGGTGGCGGCAAATTACTATGAGCATCTTGGGGTAGATCAGAAGGCCTCGAAGCAGGAGATCAAGAAGGCCTATCAGAAGCTGGCCAAAAAATGGCATCCCGATGTCAACAAGGCCCCGGAGGCAGAGGAGAAATTCAAGGAAGCAGCCGAGGCATATGAGGTGCTGGGCGATGAAGCGAAGCGCAAAATCTATGATGAGGAGCTCCGCTATGGAGCCGCAGCAGGCTCACGGGGTCAGCGCAGCCATGGATCAGCCTCCTCTGCGTCATGGGAAACGCCGTTTGGCGCGGGCTGGAGCAGCGGAGCCGCCTCTTCCGGTGGTATACCCGAAGAGGATCTGTTCGGGATGTTCTTCGGTAGCCGGGGCGCGGCTGACCGCGCCGGCTTCTTCTCGGGCGGCAGTGGCGCCCGTCCAGGCGGAAGCCCGTGGGGGGATGAGTTCAGTACGATGCAGGCCCAGCTTGAGATTACGCTGGAGCAGGCCTACAAAGGCGGTAATATCAGCGTTCAGGCGGCAGGCAAGGACCTGAATGTACAGATTCCTGCACGCTCGGCGGAAGGGACCGTCATTCGGGTACCCGGCGGTGGAAGCGGAGCCGGGCAGGGCAGCGATCTGCTAATCTCGCTGCATCTCCTGCCGCACGAGATCTATGATCCGGACGGCGGGGATCTGCTCGGCACGGTTGAGATCGCCCCCTGGCAGGCTGTGCTTGGCGGGGAAGCCAAGGTGGCGCTCCCGGACGGCAGCAGCGTGAAGCTGAAGATCCCTGCCGGTATAGCCAGCGGCGGATCGCTGCGCCTCTCCGGCAAGGGGCTGAGACGTCCGGACGGAACGAATGGTGACATCCTGTTCCGGATGGAGATGGTCATTCCGGCCGGAACGACCGAGGCAGAGAAGAAGCTGTACCGCCAGCTGGCGGAGTCCGGGAGCTTTCAGGCGGGTGCGAAACGGCGCACCTCCGGCGGAGCGCAGCGGCGCAGAGCCGCAACACGGTAAGGCATATTCTGATTCAGTAAATAACAGCCGGGCATCCGGCTGATTAACATATACATTGTAGAAAGGCGATGATTCTAATGGATTTCAATAAACTTACCCAGAAGCTGCAAGAGGCCGTGGCGGAGGCACAGTCGCTGGCGGCTTCCGGCGGGCATCAGGAGATTGACAATCTTCATCTGCTGAAGGCCTTGCTGCACCAGCATGAGGGCCTGCTGCCCCGGCTGCTGCAGAAGATGAATGTTCCCGCAGCCGAGCTGCTGCAAGGTACGGAGGCGTTGCTCCAGCGCAAACCCAGCGTAAGCGGGAGCGGAGCAGGCACCATGCGGCGGTATGCCTCGCCTGCGCTGATTGCCATGCTGGAGCAGGCGGAGCAGGAAGCGGCCAAGATGCAGGACGAATTCGTTGCGGTGGAGCATGCGGTCCTGGCGATGGCCTCGGATTCAAGCAGCGGGAACCGCGAGCTGCGCGGATTATTCACCAGCCGGGGCGTTACCCGGGAGAAGCTGCTCGGTGTGCTTGCGGAGATCCGCGGACACCAGCGGGTGACCAGCCGGGAGCCGGAGGCAACTTATGAGGTACTGGAGAAGTACGGCCGCGATCTCGTAGCCGAGGTGCGGGCAGGCAAGATCGATCCGGTCATCGGACGCGATGCTGAGATTCGCCGGGTGATCCGCATCCTCTCCCGCAAGACCAAGAATAACCCTGTCCTGATCGGAGAGCCGGGTGTCGGCAAGACAGCAATTGTCGAAGGGCTGGCCCACCGGATTGTCCGCCGGGATGTGCCGGAGGGACTGAAGGACAAGACGATTTTCTCGCTGGATATGAGTGCACTGATTGCCGGTGCGAAATACAGGGGGGAATTCGAGGAGCGGCTGCAGGCGGTGCTGAAGGAGATCCGCGAGAGTGACGGGCGGATTATCCTGTTCATTGACGAGCTGCATACGATTGTTGGTGCAGGCAAGACAGAGGGAGCCATGGATGCGGGTAACATGCTGAAGCCGATGCTGGCCCGGGGCGAGCTGCATTGTATCGGGGCGACCACGCTGGATGAGTACCGCAAATATATCGAGAAGGACCCGGCGCTCGAACGCCGCTTCCAGCAGGTGTTGGTCAGTGAGCCGGATGTCGAGGATACCATTTCGATTCTGCGCGGCTTGAAGGAACGCTTCGAGGTGCATCACGGGGTCAAAATCTATGACAGCGCTCTGGTCGCAGCCGGTGTACTGTCTAACCGTTACATCACCGACCGCTTCCTGCCGGATAAGGCGATTGACCTGGTCGATGAAGCCTGCGCGATGATCCGCACGGAGATTGACTCCATGCCCGGCGAGATGGATGAGGTGACCCGCCGTCTGATGCAGATGGAGATTGAGGAGGCTGCGCTCAAAAAAGAAACTGACGACGCCAGTGCGCGCCGTCTGGAGAACCTCCAGCGGGAGCTGGCCGACCTCAAGGAGAAGCATCTGGGGATGACAGCCCGCTGGGAGAAGGAGAAATCGGCCATTCAGGGCATCCGCGACCTGAAAAAGCGGCTGGAGCAGGCCCGCAAGGATCTGGTCGATGCGCAGGAGATCTATGATCTCAACAAATCGGCTGAATTAAGCTATGGGATTATTCCTGATCTGGAGCGGCAGCTTAAGGGCGCGGAGGAAGCGGCGCAGCAGGATCAGGAGACCCGGCTGCTGCGTGAAGCCGTGACGGAGGAGGAGATCGCCGATATTGTCTCGCGCTGGACGGGAGTTCCCGTAAGCAGACTGGTGGAAGGCGAGCGGGATAAGCTGCTGCGGCTGGAGGATACGCTGCATGAGCGGGTAGTCGGGCAGGATGAGGCGGTCCGGCTGGTAGCCGATGCCGTTCTTCGGGCAAGAGCCGGCATCAAGGACCCGAACCGTCCGATCGGCTCGTTCCTGTTCCTCGGGCCGACCGGGGTCGGGAAGACGGAGCTGGCCAAAGCGCTGGCGGTATCGCTGTTCGACCGCGAGGACGGCATGATCCGTATCGATATGTCGGAGTATATGGAGAAGCATAGTGTCTCCCGCCTCGTGGGTGCTCCTCCGGGATATGTCGGCTATGAAGAAGGCGGCCAGCTGACCGAAGCGGTGCGCCGCCAGCCGTATACGGTGGTGCTGCTGGATGAGGTGGAGAAGGCGCACCCGGATGTATTCAACATTTTGCTGCAGCTGCTGGATGACGGACGGATGACCGATTCGCAGGGCCGGATGGTCGACTTCAAGAACACGATCATCATCATGACTTCCAACATCGGCTCGCCTCATCTGATTCAGGGCACGGACGACAACGGCGAGCTGACCGAAGCCGTGAAGGACCGGGTCATGAAGGAGCTGAGCGGACATTTCCGTCCGGAGTTCCTGAACCGGGTGGATGATATCGTGATGTTTAAGCCGCTGACACTGGGCGAGACCCAGAGAATTGTGGTTAAGCTGGTCGATGGCCTGCGTCTGCGTCTCTCCGAGCGGAACATCGGTCTTAAGCTGAGTGACAAGGCGGTCCGCTTCATTGCCGAGGAAGGCTTCGATTCCGTCTATGGGGCTAGACCGCTGAAGCGGTTCATTCAGCGCAGCCTGGAGACCCGGGTAGCGCGCGCGCTGATCGCCGGAGAAGCGGAAGAAGGCTCGGTAATGACGGTGGACGAAGCGGACGGCGAGCTGACCGTTGCAATAGCGAAATCAGAGTCTGCGAAGACAGTAGGATCGATGTGAAATGTAATGGGCCCCGGCGCCTCCCCTAAGGAGACAGCGGCAATCTACAAAGCATCCACAAAAAGCGTTCTGCCTTATTGAGGCGGAACTGCCCATGCTAGCGGTGCGGGGCAACGCTAGCATGGGCCTTTGGCGCTTTTACAGACCTCCCGGCTAGGCCTTTGGTATAGTCCAATCAGCATCTGACTGAGACTATACGACGATTCTTTGTAAATATGTGGTTGAAATGTTGTCATGGCTGGGGCTACCGGGTAATAGAAATGATTAGAACTTTCGAATATGGCTGGATTTGAAGCAGAAGCCAAGGAAACGGGGGGAGAGATCATGGCGGCACAGACGGTATCCGGTATCAGCCCGGTACAGGCCACTACAGCTTATGGCAGCACACAGAGTGATGTCAGTTCTCTGGAGAAGCAGCGCAACCGGCTGCTGATGGAGCTGGACAAGGTGAATGCGGCGCAGGGCGGAGAGATGCAGACTCCTTATCGCCGGGAGCAGCTGCAGCGGCAAATACGGCAGCTGGAGGCCCATCTGGTGCAGAAAAGCGGGAGTACCGCTTCGGCTTCATTTGTACCTGCTCCCCCGCTTCAGGATCATACTCCGCCCTGGCGGACTGAGGGAAAGGGAGGCCTTAAGGGCATCGGTCTGACCGATCCCCGGACAGCGACAGTAGACGCAGAGGGCCATTTCGACGCGTTGATTTAGATAAGGGAGTAGTGAACCCAATCCTTCCCTTTGACCGCGTTCATGTTTTCAAAGAAGCTTTGAGCACGTTTGTTATTAGTAGAAGTAATCCAAGTCATGTTGGCATATCCATGATTCTGTGAGTACTGTTGACATGCCAGGAATAGTTGTGATTCCACTTCGGTATCTCTAAAGGGTTCTCTTACGAAGAGGTCGTTCATAACACTGATTTTATCTGCTTTCATAGTGCTGAATGTAAAGAATAGGGTAGCAAAGCCGACCAACTCTCCATTCTGCTCTGCCACGAGCTGCACCCCCTGCTGCTGGTCAAAAAGGGTCTGGATTAAAGAGCTGATTTTATCGGCAGGAGGTTTGGGGTTCTGATAAAAACCAACGATGTATTCATACATCAGCTCGGTCAGACTGCTTATATCATTAGGCTCAGCGTTTCTGATTATTAATGGCATAGGTGTGCTCCTTCTTTGTGAATATTGAATAATAATACAACTATTAGTATAATAACTCAACACGTGATAGACATATCCGACAAAAAAGGCCATCCATAAAGGATGACCATATCCAAAATCTAAAGGATTCTCATTATATTGTTAGAAACAGCCGGATAGTGTTCGAATATTTGCAGATCATGGAATGGGAGCGGAATGAATCCGTTGTGATGAGCCTCATTTAGAAACATTTCGTTATTTTCTGTACTCGAAAAAACCCCGTTCGGCCGATTGCTTAGCAAATTATCGCACCAGTAGCATTCATCGCCGGTAATTATATAGTTGGTATGAACCGATTCAAAGTAAACCACCGACGAACCAGGGCTATGCCCGCCGATCACCTTGAATCTGAACTGGTTGTCGTAAATATATTCGTTGTCTACGGTGACAACCCGGCCTTGAAGCAGCTTCTCCTTGATGGCCGGCGAGCATTGCTGTAGCGCAGTTTCATAGTCGGTTTTTGAAATGATAATTTCAGGTTTATCAAACAAGTCAAGATTCTCAATATGGTCAAAGTGACTATGCGTAATGATGACTGTATCTACGGAGCTTAGATTGCCAATGATGCCTCTTAACTCGTCTGCAACGTCTGTTAGTGTAATTCCCCATTGCTGTGCCACATTCTCATCGCGTAAGCCTGTATCGATACAGATTGTTTTATTATTATGCTTGGCAATATAAAATGACCACGCAATCTGGACTGCTTCCTCCGAATGTTTCATATCGCGGTATATGTTGCTTAAGCGAAATGAAGATTCACCAATTTTTACGGCGTAGAGTTCCATGGATGGGTTCCGCCCCTTCTTGTGGCATTCGAGTTATACAATGTAAGATTCAATATTTAATGAGTGTACCCCATTTCGCCGTGCCCGGTCTAGAGTCTCGATGGAAGCCTCGATAATGGTGCGGATATCGGTGCCGGCTCCGAACGGACCGACCAGACCTCCGATGTAACATCCCATGGGCCTCAAGCAGCCGATAGCGGTGAAATCGAAGCTTTTCATATCGTTTATGATGCTTTGGGCAGCCAAGCTGGCACTGTCCTTGTCCGCTATGGCGAACACAATGAATTCATCCCCGTGTGCGCGTCCAATCGTAGCATGACCCAGATGCTTATGGACGGCCGCTTTAATTAATTGATAGCAGGCGACAATGACTTTATCCCCTATGTCGAAGCCGTAGTCGTCATTCACTTGTTTGAAGTGGCTGATATCGAAGCGGATCACCGAGTGGATATCACTGCCCGCAGATTCTGCTGCAATACCGGCTACATTTTCGAGGAACATTTCCATATTGGGCATGTTCTTTTTGATTACATGTATATCTGTTAGCCCTAGCTTCTGTAAATGGATGGTCTTATTCATTTCGAACCCTTCCTTCTCAATGAGGGTAATTAGACGGTCTATGGCCAGTTTCTTCTGGATTTGTTCATTTAAGGCCGACGTAATCCCGATGCGCTTGCGTACAAGCTGACGGATGAGGATTAGGCTGTCCACAGGTCCGCTTAAGAGCTCCCTGATTTCTCCCAGAGTGAAATCGAGGCTCTTCAGAATCATGATCCAGTTCAGAGGATGTGATTGCTCCGGGGTATAGAAGCGGTAGCCTGTCCCGGGATCGATCGCTGCGTCATGAAGCAGACCGATCTCGTCGTAGTGCCGGAGCATTTTGGTGGTAACCTTATTCAGTTCTGCGAACTCTCCGATCTTCAACGCATGAACACCCTTTCATAAGTTATTCCGGCCGGAACTTCTTATAGTAACCATAAACCTTACCCTAGCAGGAATGTCAATACCTAGGGTACAGCCGGCATGAATGCCGGTCTTGCCTGATAGATTAGCTATTCCTAATAGATAACAAGCGGGCAGTGCCACTATAGGGTGGCATTTGCCCGCTTGTTCATGTGCTATCCCCGGCCTGTATGAAGTTAAGAATCTCCGTCACAATATGTGAAATGACATCCTCCCGCGGGAGAAGAATGCACTGACTGACCATTTCGATGTCCTCCTGAAATAGTTCAATGATCTGGAGCATGGCCTCCGGCTGTTTCAGACGGACGCCTGTCAGAAGGTCTGCGAATTCGCTGTCTGTGATAGCTGCTGGAGCATTTTTTGCTTCCATTTGTTAACCCCCTGTTGACTCATATGCAGCTGTGCCGCGACCTCAGCTTCTGTCATTTCCTGCAGATAAATCTTCTGCAGAATCACCTTTCCTTTGGTTGGAAGTGTATCTAATAGCTGCTCAACGGACAACCGGTTAATCATCTCCTCCGTTTCATCCCGCTGAGCCGGGCGGATATCCATGAAGGTACATTCATGCCGTCGGGTTCGCTTGCTGCGGTATTGTAAGCGCCAGCCGATTCGATAGATTTCCTGCCGGTAACGCTGTATCATTTGCTGTTCCATTGCCGTTACGCCTCCTCATCTATATATCTTTCTAATAATAGGGAAATATTAGGCTATATTTTACAAAAGAAATACGAACTTATGTTCTGTTATTTTAGCATATTTGCCTGCACACCTATAGTAATTTATTTCCTGAAGCTTATTCGCAAAAAAAGAAGAAGCTCCGATAGGGAGCTTCTTTCGTTCTTCTTATGACTAGTTTTGCGCCTTATTCGCTCCAAGGAACCAGCCGGGGATGCGGATCTAGGATAGACTGGTACTGCTCCTTCCAGCCGTACTGGGCGTCCGGGTCCAGCAGCATATAACGCAGATATTTCTCCAGACGGAATTCCGGCTTCGACCAGCCAAGATGCTTCAGACGCAGGTTGCTTAACTGATGGGACAGCTCGAAGATATTCTCCGGCAGCCGCCCGCAGTGCTGCGGCAGATCATTCCAGGCATAGTTGAAGTCTTCCCGGTAACGGAGCAGGAACGGGCGGTAGCTCTGGTGAGCCTGCCAGTAGCTGTCCTCGCGGTAGCTGGCCTCATCCCAGAAGTCGTAGAGCCGGAAGCAGAATAAGTCGCAATCTGCTGTCCGTAGCAGGGAATCAATCTCCTCTGGAAAACATGACTCGAACAGCTCATCCCCGTCCAGATTGAGAATCCACTCGGGCCGGGTCCTAACCACCGCCTCCCACTGCTGCTTGCGCAGCTCTGATTCATTATGGAAGCGGGAGACAGGGTTCTGTATCAGGTGGAGCGGAATCCCCTCAAGAGCCTCCCGGCAGATATCGGCTGTATCATCTGTGCTTGCATCATCGATAATGACGGCCTCATCGATGTACTTACGATGCTCCTCGAGCACCTGGCGCAGGAACCTGGTGCCTTCATTCTTGACGATCATCGTGAGAGTCAGCTTGGGCCGGCGGGAAGCAGGAACTGCCGGATTCTTCTTCTCCGCTCCGGTTACGTCACCGCCTGCGTCAGAAGGCAGAGGCTCCTTGGACAAGTGCTGCCGGGCTTCGGCTTCGGTCCACAGCACCTCCCACTGCGCTGCTGCCTCCTGCACTCTTTTGTCAGCGGGGGGCTGAGCCGTCTCTGCGCAATCTGGCAGATCATCATCAGCGGTTGTATCACTATCTTCAAAGATGGGTGCTTCGTGTGAGGCCTCCGGCTCTGCTTCCGTGCCCGAGGTGTGCCGGATGAACTCCGCCACCAGATCCAGATCGCTGTCTCTGTAGAGGTGCAGCGCCGGGAAGTGGGTATCCACGAAAAGTGGAAAGCCGAGCGCCGCTGCACGGATGCAGAAATGACGGTCCTCTCCCCAGTAGGAGATATTACGGACCGGATCGTAGCTGATCCCGGAGCTGAGGGCTGAGCCGCTGATCAGTGTGCAGGCGCCAAGTCCGCCAACCTCATAGATACCTGGTTGCTGCATCTTCTGCAAAAAAGCAAAAAAGCGGCGCTGAATCTCCTCCGGCGAGAGCTGCTCCCCCGGATGGATCTCCCACTGGTTGTATTCGTCATGCATCCATACCTGCGGCTGCAGCAGTGTATTCGGCTGCCACTGTGTCCAGAAAATCTCGGAGATAATATCCTTGCCTGTACCGATCAGGTGCACCAGTGTATCCGGGTGGAGAATCAGATCGGAATCAATCAGGAACAGGTAGTCATAGCCGAAGGCCTCCGCCCGCCGGATCATCAGATTCTTGAATCCGGCTACCTTCCAGATCAGATTAGAGTGCCAGACATGCGTATGCTCATCACGGATATAGTCATCATGGTAGCCGGAGGATTGCAGGAAGACGGATCTGCCGTTCCGGGCGAACTGCTGCAGCAGCCCGCTTGCGGCTTCATCCGGGTTATCGTCAATCAGATAGAAATCAAGATCGATATCCTTCAGGTTCAGACGCAGCAGAGAGTTCAGGAATTGCTCCAGGATCGCCGGTTTTTGATGGATTGGGCTGCCGAGCAGCACCCGGATTCTATTCGGATTCATAGCAGGCCACTCCAGAATAAGGTCAACATGATAGAACATCCCCTTGGATTCGCAAATAGTTGATATCAATTATATGTATTCGATATTTTCAGAGAAGTACCGGACTTTCCCCATTTCCCCGAAATAATAACCTGTATGTATAGAGGAGAGCCGTATTGCCGTCTGCCCTGAGCTGTTGTACAATACCGCTAATATATATAATTCCCGGAAGAGGGCAGGCAGGAGTGAGAGGATGGACAAGCCAACGTTAAAAGTACAGCAATTGATCAATGTCCTCCTGGCGATGAATCCGCGCGCTGAGGTGTTCCTGCATATGGAGGGCGGAGAGCTTAGGCCACTCGTGGACGAGGATATCGAGGAGATTTATGCGCCGTTGCATCCTGCCAAGACGGCCGTCTATATCGGTGCACCGTCAGACAATGCAGGCCGTGTAGAGGAGGAGTCGCCATGAAGCAGGCTCTGATCCGTCTGGAGCAGGGACCGGAGATTCGGCTGCAGCTGTTCGAACAGGAGGCGCCGGGAACTGTAGCCAATTTCGCAAAGCTTGCGAACAGCGGCTTTTACAACGGTCTGTCCTTTCAGCGTGTGGTTCGCGGCTTCGTCGCCCAGGGAGGCTGCCCGGAGCGCAACGGCAGAGGCGGCACAGATCCCATTCCCTGTGAGACGCAGGGGAATCCCCATAAGCATGTGCGCGGGGCGCTGTCTATGGCGCATTTTGGACCAGGTACGGGGTCCTGCCAGTTTTTTATCTGTTATGATACGTTCGATTATCTGGATGGCTGGCATACGGTATTCGGCAGGGTCACAGAAGGCATGGAGCATGTCGATGCCCTGCGGCGCGGAGCGGTCATGCAGGAGGTCCGCGTCTGGTAAAGTCTATGGTAAATTCATACATTGTAATTCCGAGTATTCCGATATATAATTGCTCAACAACGAGTAACAATGCTCATAGACATGGAGGAAGAGACAATGCGTAAAGGGATAACCGGGGTTGCTATTCTAATATTATTAACACTGATGATCAGTGCATGTTCCAATGGGAATAACGCTTCATCTACCAATGCCGCACAGACGCCGGCTGCATCACAAGAGCCAGCTGCCGGCGAACCGAAGGATGGAGGCAGTCTGATTATAGGGGTCGCTTCCGATCCGGTGGTACTGAACCCGAACTATGCGGGTGACCGTGTCAGCCTAACCATTGACCAGGCACTGTATGCTCCGCTGTTCCAGGTGAACAATGGCAAGAAGACCTTCTACCTGGCAGACAGCCTAACACCGTCAAGCGATAATCTGACGTATACATTGAAGCTTAAGGATGGATTGACTTGGCATGATGGAGAGAAGCTGACGGCAGATGACGTTGTGTTCACCATCGACAGTATTCTTGACGAGAAGCAGAACAGCTTCCTGCGGGCCAACTTCCTGATCGGCGACAAGGCGATCAAGGCCGTCAAGGTCGATGACCTAACTGTGGAGTTCAAGCTGCCTCAGGTCAGCCCGGCTTTTGAAGCAACGCTGGTACAGGTGTTCCCGATTCCGAAGCACATTTACGAGAATGAGACCAACATTGAGAAGAGCACCAAGAACGCTTCTCCTGTCGGCTCCGGTCCCTTCAAATTCAAGGAATACAAGGCCGGCGAGTACCTGACGCTGGAACGCTTCGATAACTACTTCGGCGGCAAGCCGCATCTCGATTCGGTCACTTACCGGATTGCCAAGGATACCAATGCTGCGAATCTGGCTCTGCAGAACGGCGAGATTAATGTGCAGTATCTGGACCCGAAGGATGTTCCTACGATTCAAGCGACGAATAATTTTGAGATTCTCCCGTATAGCGAAGGCCGCCTCGCTTATCTCATGTTCAATGCGAACAGCGATACCGGCGCCCTCGCCAAAAAAGAAGTCCGTCAAGCCCTGTCCCTGGCCCTTAGCCGCGACGAGCTGATCCAGACAGCTTACACTTCCAGCGAATATGCTGATCCGGCAAAGTCTTTCCTGACACCGGATGCGCTGTACTTCACGAACGAAGTCCCTACCTTTGACAATGATGCTGCCAAGGCGAAGGAACTGCTGGCTTCTGCCGGTGAGAGCAACCTGAAGCTCCGGTATATCGTACAGAGCGGGAACAAGGCGCAGGAAGCCATCTCGCTGTATGTGCAGCAGAAGCTGAAGGCAATCGGCGTAGAGGTTGAATTGCAGAACATGGATTCCTCGGCCTGGGTGCAGAAATTCATTGATTTGAAGGCTACCGATTATGAGCTGGCCCTGACCGGCTATATCATGGGGTATGATCCGGATGCGTACCGTATCCTGTTCACTACGGGCAGCTCATCCAATTACTCGCATTATTCCAACAGTGAAGTTGACAAGCTGATGAATGATGGTGCAGGCGAAGCAGATCCGGCCAAGCGTGCAGAGATCTACAAGAAAGCACAGGAACTGGTAGCCGAAGATGCTCCGATCTATCCGATCGCTTATACAAAGACTGTTGTAGCTATCTCTAAGACTTACGGCGGAGTTGATGAGGCTGTCCTGAAGCCGGTCGTCATCTTCGAAGACCTGTCCAAGATTTACAAGAAATAATCCGCCTCACAAAATAAGCAAGGTAAAAAAATAAGCTGGTTCCCCCAGCTTATTTTTGCCTGTTAAGAGCTAGGAGAAGCTGCGTATGAGACAACTCATCGTCCGAAGGTTGCTGCAGACGCTGCCGATGCTGTTTTTTGTATCGGTGGTCTGCTTTACCATGATCAAGCTGGCCCCGGGAGATCCGGTGCTGTCATTTGTGACGCCCAATATGCATGCCGATGATATTGAGCGCATCCGCCATAATCTGGGGCTGGATAAGCCTGCTTATATCCAATATTTCATCTGGATCAAGGAAATGGTCCAAGGTAACTTCGGCTATTCACTGGTCAATCACCAGCCTGTGCTGGGCCAGATCCTGGAACGTCTGCCTGCGACAGCGGGACTAATGGGCAGCGCCATCGCGCTGGCAGTAATCCTGGCAATTCCGCTTGGCCTCGTGGCCGGTGCGAACCGCAACCGCTGGATAGACAAGCTGATCAATTTCATCTCCTATGTGGGGATTTCCATTCCGTTATTCTGGCTGGCGATCCTGCTGATGTACCTGTTTGCAATCAAGCTGCATTTGCTTCCGAGCATGGGTATGCGTACGATTGGTGTGGAATCAGCGCTTGATGTGCTGAAGCACGGGATATTGCCATGCACGGTGCTGGCCTTCGGCTTCCTGGCCGGATATGTGCGCTACATCCGCTCCAGCACCATCGGACAGCTCAAGGAGGAGTATGTGCAGATCCAGTATGCTTTTGGCTCGAAGAAATCGACTATTCTGTTCCGCCATGTGTTGAAGCATGTGCTGCTGCCGGTGATTACCCTGCTCGGTATGTCAATGGGGGATCTGGTGGCCGGGGCCATCGTGACGGAAACGGTCTTCTCCTGGCCGGGAATCGGCTCCCTGGGAATGACGGCGGTGAAGGGGATGGATTATCCTGTCATTATGGGGATTACCCTGTTCTCCTCATTAATGCTGATCCTTGGGAATCTGGTGGCAGATATTCTCTACAGCGTTGTCGATCCAAGAATCAAACTGAAGGGGTGACCTCATGAATCGTAGTAAATGGAAAAACCTGCAGTCAGAGCTGTTTACGAACGGTCTGGGTGTCGCTGCTCTTGTGATATTAACGGTATTTACCCTGGGGGCTATCTTTGCCTTCCTGTCCGGTTATGATCCGAATGCCATGGATGCCATGGCCCGTCTCACGAAGCCCGGCGCTGCGCATTTGTTCGGCACCGATGATTATGGCCGCGACTATCTGTCCAGAGCCTTATACGGCGGCCGGGTGTCCTTGCTGGTCGGATTCGCCTCCATGATTGTGGCAACCTTAGTCGGAGTAGTGGTTGGGGTCATCAGCGGTTATTTCGGCGGCTGGCTGGATAATCTGCTGATGCGGATGCTGGATATTATTATGTCGATCCCGTCCTTCCTGATCCTGCTGCTGCTCAGCGTCTATCTGAAGCCGAGCATCGGCAACCTGATCATTATTATTGCTCTCTTGATGTGGATGAATGTGGCCCGTGTCGTCCGCGCGGAGACCCTGACGATTAAGGAACGGGAGTACGTGTTATATGCCAAAGCCTCGGGACAGAGTGCCTTCGGCATGATCTGGCGGCATATCCTTCCGGGGCTGATACCGGTGATTATTGTAGGTGCGACGAATAATATTGCCTCGGCCATTATGATGGAATCGTCGCTCAGCTTCCTCGGCTTCGGGGTGCAGCCGCCGAATGCCACGTGGGGGAGTATGCTGAACAGCGCACAGGGGTATATTGCCCAGGCGCCTTATCTGGCGCTGTTCCCCGGGCTGATGATCCTGTTTACTGTGCTGAGCTTCAATGTGCTGGGAGACATTTTGCGGGTCGGCTTTGAACCCAAGCTGATCCGAAGATAGGAGGGCTTAACATCATGACTGAACGGCTGCTGACTGTTGAGAATTTACAGGTTTCCTTCGCTACCCGGGACGGGGAGAATCAGGCCGTCCGTGGAGTTAGCTTCCATATTGATGCGGGCGAGACCGTAGGCATTGTCGGGGAATCCGGCAGTGGCAAAAGCGTTACAGCCAAGGCGGTCATGTCACTAATCACGCCGCCGGGCCATATGACTGCCGGGAAGCTGGAGTTTCGCGGCAAGAGCCTGAAGGGGCTCACGGAGAAGCAGTGGCGGGGCTTACGCGGCAACCGGATTGCGATGGTCTTCCAGGACCCGATGACCTCACTGAATCCGGTCAAGCGAATCGGCCAGCAATTAACAGAGGTGATCCGCAGACACCGGGGACTTGATAAAGCGGCGGCGTATACCGAAGCAGCGGAGCTTCTCCGCCAGGTTGGCATCCGTGATCCGGAGCAGCGGCTGAAGCAATATCCGCATGAATTCAGCGGAGGGATGCGCCAGCGGGTGATGATCGCGATGGCGCTCTCCTGCCGCCCGGAGCTGCTGATTGCCGATGAGCCTACCACCGCGCTGGATGCAACCATCCAGGCTCAGATCCTCGATCTGTTCAAAGAGCTGAAGGAACGGGGAGATACGGCAGTTGCGCTTATTACCCACGATCTGGGAGTGGTAGCTCAAGTCTGCACGCGTGTCATTGTCATGTACGGCGGACTGGTTATGGAGGAGGGGACGGTGCAGGATATCTTCTACCGGCCTCAGCATCCGTATACGCAGGGCTTGCTGCGTTCCATACCGAAGCGCGGCGGCGGTGAACGTGAGCGGCTGATTCCAATTGAGGGCACACCGCCCGATCTGCTGAATCCCCCGCCCGGCTGCCCGTTCATGGACCGTTGTCCGCATGCCTTCGCCCGCTGCAGTGAACGTCCTCCGGTCGTTGAGTTTGCACCAGGGCACCGCTCGATGTGCTGGCTGACCGAAGGTACAGAAGAGAAGACGGCAGTTACAGCGGGGAGGGATTTCACTTGAGTGAGCGCAAGGTGCTTGTGGAGGTTAGCAATCTGAAGAAACATTTCCCGAAGGGCAAGGATTTGCGCGGACGGGATAAGGGTGTACTTAAGGCCGTAGACGGAGTCAGCTTCCAGATCCGTCAAGGTGAGACCTTCGGACTGGTTGGCGAATCCGGGAGCGGCAAGTCCACGGTCGGCCGTTGCCTGCTTCGTCTGTACGATTATACGGACGGTGAGGTGTTCTATGACGGGAAGCCGCTTGGCAAGCTGGGCGAAAAAGGGCTGAAGCCCTTCCGCAGACGGATTCAATCGATTTTCCAGGACCCGTATTCCTCCCTTAATCCAAGCCTGAACGTACTGGAGCTGATCAGTGAGCCGATGCGGATTCACGGTCTCTATCCGGGCGAAGAGCGCAAGGAAGCGGTGGCAGAGCTGCTGGAGAAGGTGGGGCTGAAGCGGGAGCATCTGTACCGCTTCCCCCATGAATTCAGCGGCGGGCAACGCCAGCGGATCTCTATTGCACGGGCGCTGTCGGTCCGGCCCGAGTTCGTCGTCTGCGATGAGCCCATCTCTGCGTTGGATGTCTCTGTCCAGGCCCAGGTCGTTAATATGCTGGAGGATCTGCAAGCCGAGTTCGGGCTGACCTATCTGTTCATCGCCCATGATCTGTCGATGGTCCGCCATATTGCCGACCGGATCGGCGTGATGTATGGCGGCCGGCTGGTGGAGGTGGCTCCAAGCGATGAGCTGTATGATAATCCGCTCCATCCCTACACCAGAGCGCTGCTGTCCTCCATTCTGGAGACAGACCCGATGAAGGCCAGCCGCAGAATCCAGCTGGAGGCCTACCCGGCTACGCGCGGGACAGAGGAAACCGCTGCACTGCGGGAAGTGAGTCCCGGACATTATGTGGCCGGGGAATATGCAGACTAATGCTGTGAACGAATCTTAGGAGATACACATCTGCGAATCAAGGAGGAGATACAATGACAATACCGACTAGCAAGGTCAAATTATCACAATGGGATGCCCTTCTGCTGGAATCGCTGCGCGCGTTATCCGGATCTGACGAAGAGCTGCTGCGCAGAGTGAGCGAAGGGGATCTGCCGGCCGATGAGAGTAAATACGAATTCGATTACGGGCAGTTGTCTGTCCTTGCTGAGGAACAGCCGGAGGGATTCCGGCAGGCCGTTCTGGAAGGCTACCAGATTAAATACAATACCATCCGCGGAATCCGCAGCTGGATAGAGGTTGCGCTGGGTATTGAAGCGAAGCTGGAGCTGGAAGAGGGGCAGGAAGCGGTGGAAGCGGAATTAACGGAGGCCGAGCGCGGACGGCTGGAGGATGTATTGTCTTACGGCTGGGCGGTCACCGGCGTGCCTGCCGGAGACGGCAATACCGGAACGTACCGGATTGAGCCGATTCAGCGCTAGAATTGGATATGGGAAAGCCAAAGGCAGCCGCTCCAGGAATGGAGCGGCTGCTTACATTTTTACATATTTAACTGAATTCTGCGCGTGCTTAGTACGCCTTCCAGTCCGGTAGGGTCGGTGCTAACCTTGCGGGCCACGAAGGCTTCGGCCCGCTCCGAGGTGCGCAGGCGCAGCGGCTTGGTCTCAAGCTGTACCAGCTCCCACATCACATCCGCAACAGAGTCTGCCTTCTGCGGCTCCACATTGCGCTCTAGGAAGGCTGCTCTATAAGCATCCAGAATGGGCTTGTACTCGTCTTCCAGAACGCTGCCGGTGCTGGCGACATGCCCCATTACAGTTGAATTGAATTCCGTGGCAATTGCCCCTGGCTCAAGCAGTGTGATGTCGATGTTGAACTGCGGCTTGTAGTAGGTGGCGAGGCTCTCCAGCAGCCCTTCCACTGCGAATTTGCTGGCGCAGTACACCTCGTTCATCGGTTGCCCGACCAGTCCGCCGACACTGGAGGTCGCCACAATATGGCCGTAGCCAGTCTTTTGCAGCAGCGGCAGTGCAGCACGGATCGTATGCATTACCCCGTACACGTTGGTATTGAAGACATCCTCGATCTCAGGGAACGGTGCCTGTCCAAGCGCTCTCAGGTAGCCGAATCCGGCATTGCAGAATAATAGATCCAGCTTGCCTTGCTCTGCTTCTATCCGGTCAATAACCTGCTGAATGCTCTCCGGCTGTGTCACCTCCAGCTCTACGAACTGCAGACCCTCCACATTCTGGTACAGCTCCTGTTCACGCTTCAGATGGCGTGTTCCGGCATAGACCGTCCAGCCCTCATGGGCGAACTTCAGTGCTGTGGCAAGGCCGATGCCGGAGGATGCTCCGGTGATGCAGATTACTTTTTTCATACTAGCTTTCGCCTCCATTAGTTTGAACTTCATTGATTTGAACCTTGGGAAAGGTATAAAATATCCAATTTTGCCCACATTATAGCATATAGTAATAGAGCTTCCTGTAAATCGACATAAAGTTCGTTGTTTCGCGGAAATTGGGCGATGCCAAAGTTGCTATAATTGTTTTCAGTACGGTACACTATAACTAAAATCTTAATCGCCTGCGAATGGAGAGGAACAAGGGAACAATGGAAGTATTCAAGCGTTATGTCGCCAATTTAACAGTCCGGCGCTTCTTGATTCTGGGATTGATTGGACTGCTGCTGTACAGTATCAGGGATATGCTGAATCTGGTGCTGCTGACCTTCCTGATTGCTTATGTAATGAACAGCTTTCAGGTGCTGCTGAGCAAGCGGATCGGCAAATTCGTGAAGGTGAACAGCAAGGTTATCATCATTATACTGTATGTGGCGCTGATCAGCATGATCGTCATGGCACTCGTCAAATATATGCCCAAGGTATTCTCGCAGATCAAGCAGTTAACCACCTTTCTCGGGACGCTGACCTCCGATGATATTCCGCAGAATGAAATTATGCAGTACTTGTTCCGAAAGGTCAAGGAGCTCAACTATCAGAGCTATTTGAATCAGGGGATCGAATATGTCTTCAAAATCAGCAACTGGGGAACCACCTTCGTCCTGTCCACGATTCTAAGCCTTGTGTTCATTCTGGAAAAGAACCGGATCGTCAACTTTACCTCCCGTTTGAGAGACAGCAAAATCTCCTGGTTCTATGTGGAGCTTGAGTATTTCGGCAGAAAATTCATCTCCTCCTTCGGCAAGGTGATTGAAGCACAGATTCTGATTGCGCTGTTCAATACTTTGTTTACGGTGGTCGGGCTGTGGGTGCTTGGTTTCTTTTTCCAGCCATTCCCTTATCTGTTCGCCCTCTCCATTATGATCTTCATGCTTAGTCTGATTCCGGTCGTCGGCTTTGTCATTTCACTGATTCCGCTATGTATCATCGGCTACAACACCGGCGGACTGGCGCTGACGATCAATATTCTGGCGATGATTGCCATTCTGCATGTCATTGAAGGCTACTTCCTGAATCCGAAGCTGATGTCCTCCAAAATGAACCTGCCGATGTTCTACACCCTCGTAGTACTGTTGTTCTCCGAGCATTATATCGGGGTATGGGGGCTGATTCTCGGGATTCCGATCTTCGTCTTTTTCCTGGATATCCTGGATATTAGCCGGGACAATAAGCCTTCACTGGAATGACGCAGCCAATTCTATAATCCGTAATACGCATAGGGCGATATTCAACCTGCTCAAGGTTCGGGTATCGTCTTTTTATAGAATTTACATGTTTTGGGGTCCCCGCAAAGTACCTGAGTCATCATCAAAGCTAAAGCCCCACTTTGTGGGGTTACCTTAGGGGGAAATAACAAGATGATCAGATATCCAGTATTAGAAGCAGGAGCCGTTATTGGTGTAACTGCACCCTCATCTGGAGTGGGGGAGGCGCTTCGTGAACTGCTTGAGCTGGCTGTAGAACGGCTGCGAAAAAGTGGGTACGGCGTAGTCTGCGGACCCACAGCGTGGACACAGGAGAAGGCCAAATCGGCCCCGGCTGCTGTACGTGCTGCTGAATTCAACAAGATGATGGCCGATGAGTCCATCGGACTTGTCGTGCCTCCCTGGGGCGGGGAGCTGCTGATCGAGATGCTGGAGCTGGTGGATTTCAGCAAGATGAAGTCTAAATGGATTCTCGGGTATTCCGACATCAGTGTGCTGCTGCTGGCGGTCACTTTGAAGACGGGGATTGCCACTGCCCATGGCACGAACTTCATTGACCTCCGTGGGGAACAGACAGACCCGACAACCTCCATGTGGGAGAAGGTATTGTCCACGCCAAGCGGTGGCGCTGTACTTCAGCAATCCTCACAGCAATATCAGCTGGAATGGGGAGGCGAGCCGTCCCCCCATGTGTTCAACCTTACAGAAGCAACTAACTGGAAGACGGTGGGTAATCTCGCTATCGCCATGCAGGGGCGCCTGCTGGGGGGCTGCATTGACGTTATCCGTCATCTGATCGGCACGCCCTACGGAGAGGTCCGGCATTTCCAGCAGCACTATATCCATAATGAGCCTATTCTGTGGTATTTGGAGAACTGTGAGCTGTCTGTGACCGACCTGCGCCGCTCCCTGGTGCAGATGAAGCTGGCGGGCTGGTTCGAGCATTGCAGCGGTCTCATGTTCGGCCGCAGTGCGGCTAACCGCCCTATGGACGGGTACACCGTAGAGGATGTTTACCAGGAGCTGGCCGATGAGCTGGGACTGCCGGTGGCATACGACATCGACTGCGGACATCTGCCGCCGCAGGTTACTTTGGTGAACGGTGCTTTTGCAGAGGTGGTGGTTGGGGCAGGTAAGGGAACGATGACGCAGTACTTCCGGGAGTAGAGGAACTTAGTAGTATGCTCGTACGAACTCTAATTTCTACCTCTTCTCATACCATAATCAAACCTCTCTTAAACAGGTATATTCGTCATATATAATGTGAATTTATGTCGAATTTAGTTGAAAAAAAGTGATTGGATTATTAAAGGAATGCTCTATGTATGGCTGGCATCCTGTATAATTTATGAATATACAGACAGCCATAGCTGCCGATTCCTGAGCAGTGAATCCCTCACGAAAGAGAGTAGTGACTATGAAATCCATCGCCTGGGTGACTGACAGCACCAGCACCATTGATTCTGAATTCGCTATGAATAACCATGTGTATATCGTTCCCCTCCGACTAATCGTCAATAATGAATGTTATAAAGAGAATATAGATATTAACGCCGATCAGTTCTATGACAAAATGCGGCAGCATGACAAGGTGGGTAGCTCCCAGCCGCCGATTGGTGAGTTCGTGGAATTATACGAGCGTCTGAAGGAAGAGTATGACGAGATTATTGCGATCCACTGTTCCTCCGAGCTTAGCGGGACCTTCAACACCTCGATGCAGGCGGCGGATATTGCTGGAGTGAACGTAATTGGTATCGATTCCAAAGTAGGCGCGTATCCTATCCGTGAGATGCTTCTGCGCGGTATTCACTGGCAGCAGGCAGGCTGCTCTGCACAGGAGATCAAGAACAGAATTGATAATATAATCGAGGAAATGTCCTTCTATATCATCCCTGCCAGCCTGAACCAGCTGCATCGCAGCGGACGGCTCTCCGGCTCTCAGTTCCTGCTGGGCCAGCTGATGCGGATTCATCTGCTTCTGCGGTTCGATGAGGGTAAGATTGTCGTCGTTGATAAAATCCGCACCTTCAAGAAGACGAAGCAAAAGCTGCTGGAGACCATCCAGGAGGAAATCGGCCGCTTCCAGGATGTATGTATTATGCACGCGAACAATAAAGAAGAGGCGCTGAGCCTGGAGTGGGCCATTAAGGCCATGTCCCCTTCGGTGCGTACAGAGATTATGACCTTTGTCCCGGTGGTAGGTGCTCATATGGGCGAGGGAACACTGGCGCTGTCTTGGATTAACCGTACGGCTATGAATAGTATTGATGCTGAGGATGAAGTGCTGGAGTCTGTGCTCTAGAAAAGGAGCGGAACGATGTTCTTATATCATTATTATGATGCTGCTGTGGGTCCGTTTGTCAGCCTATCCGATTTACCGGGCGATCAGGCGAGGGCTGTGCTGGAGACGATTAAAGAGACCAAGCCCAAGGCCCAGAGCGCCCAAAGACACGATAAATATGTGGAATATCGGCGGAACTGCGAGAGCATCATCCGGGCGGAATTTATACGTAAGGGCGGTCTGGTCCAGCGGTCCTCCCCGCATTATATGGTAGTTGAACATAGTCCGTGGCTAAGCACGTGGTTCGAGAATGGCGCATCACTCAAGATTCCGATTGAGGAATTTGATGTGAACACGATTTCTTTTACCTATGGAGACTCCATGCCGACCTTCAGCCCGCTGATTAACGATGGCAAAGAGTACAGGCACACCCTGTATACCTATTCCGAGATTGTGAGCATCATTGACAAGTACGGGTTACCGCAGAATTGGAACAATGACGGAAAATACGGTCCCGAGCGGTACGTCGAAGCGCATGTCTGGAGCGATGGGGCGGTTAGCCGGTATCTGAGTGAGCGGAGCCGGGCCCGATAATGTGGAATCGAAATAACCAGAAAACGGCTGGATCAGGGGAACCTGACCAGCCGTTTTTTAATGGAATAGTATTATTATCAAGACTTCAATCTAAATGATAACAGAATTCAAATGAATAGTCTAGTAATTTGTGGGCGAAGTGTTAACATAAGGTTACCGGTAAAACAAAATGTGAGTGCGCACTGTTATATGAAATGGAGTCTGCAAATGAAGGGTTTAGACTTGAGCGAGGAGTTCTATTGGGAGATTGTGAGGCCGCTGATAGCCAGACATTTCCCGCAACTAGTGGAGAAGCATGCTGCCGGATTGATAGGATATGGTTCGGATGTTCTGGGTTATGATGACGTTCTTTCCAGAGATCATGAATGGGGGGCGAGGTGCTACATTTGGCTGCTGGACCCGGATTACGATAAATATGCTGTAAGCCTTGACCAAGCATTCGATGAAGAGGTGCCAGCCTTGTTCAAAGGGTATCCTTCCCGGTTTTCGGTAGATGAATCTCATGAGGTGCTTATACCCTACAATGGGCAGAGCAACCTTCATCATATTGCAATTACCAGCGTCTCCCGGCACATGCGAATCCAGTTGGGACTGCTAACCCCATATCCATCCTTATACGAATGGTTAGTCATTCCTGAGCAGAAATTGCTGGAATGGACAAGGGGAAGGATCTTTACAGATCCTGTTGGGGAGATGACAGAAGTGCGAAGGGGACTGGCTTATCTGCCCGATGAGATATGGCGGTACAAATTGAAGTATGCCTGGAGTTCATTCCGGCAGCTGTATGTGGCAGGACTTGCAGACCTCCGGGGCGAACCGTTGTCGGCCAGGTTGCTCATCAACCGCATGGTGGAGCAGGCAGTTCAACTGATTTTTCTCTATAACAAAAGGCTCCGGCCCGGAACCTACAAATGGATATCCAGGGAGCTGGTGCAGATCAGCCCTGAGGTTAGCAGGCAGACCAAGCAGCTTGAAGCTATTTTGCTGGAACCCTCTGTTACAAGGGCCGTTGAACAAATGGAAGAGATATTAACGGAATTAGTGAATCAACATAACGAGATGAAGCTGACGGATCATATTGAGCTTCAACCCTCCATTTTCTACGCAAGAGGCTTGCAATCCTATTCTTATACCAATATGGAGGATGCTCTATTCGCTACGTTACCCGAAGAACTTCAGCAGCTGGAAATCCCGGGTACGCTGGATCAATTCATTACAAGTGAACATCTGTTAATCTGGGCGGATCACTATTCCAAATTCAAGTCAATATACAGCGTCAGGTCTGATATAGAGAGAACTGGGGTGGGGGATATGATTGTATAGTGAAGACTGCGCTTCGTGCGAGCAGCCTTTAGGCTATCAAGCTTATGCTTGATGGTCTTTTTTAATCTTTCCCCTCCATTCTTCCAATTTATACAATTTCCTTGTATCAATATACATAGTAAATTTACATAGTCCTATTGTAGAATCAAGAAGTTGTCGAATTATGGAGCGATATTCCATCCATGGGACTCTGTAGGACGATGGTTTTTATGAATTTTTCTAAAAAGAAAGAGGGGGAAGTAATTTTGTTATTCCAAGCAGCACGCCGTAAACTCAGTCTGGTGATTGTACTTGCCCTGCTAATCAGCAGCCTTACGCCACATCTGGTGTTCGGGGAGTCCGCGCAATTGAAGGATATCGCAGGCTCTTATGCTCAGAAGGAGATTCAATCCTTAACTGAAGCAGGAATAATCTCGGGGTATGAAGATAACACCTTCAAACCGAATAAGGCTATGTCGCGCGCCGAGCTGGCGAAAATAATAGTCCTTTCGTTAGGACTGGAAGTAAGTGGTGACGAGACCGCACCATTCAAAGACGTTGCCGCCACCAGCTGGTATCGTGGTTATGTAGGTGCGTTGGTGAAGGCAGGCATCACAAAGGGGACATCGGCGAGCACGTTCAGTCCTAATTCGAGTGTAACCCGGGAAGAGCTGGTTGTATTTTTCATCCGGGCCTTTGAATTAGATGAAACAGCGAAGAAGCTTCCGCTTGGCAGCAAGCTGTCCGATATGTCAGAGGTGTCTGAATGGGCAAAAGCTCAAGTATCCCTGGCCTTCAACAATGGGTTCATCAACGGGGTTCAGGGCATTGACGGTACGCTGAAATTCAAACCTAAAGAGCGTGCAGAGCGCCAGGCTCTGGCCCGTCTCGCATATGAGTTCAAGACGAATAAAGCAGTATATGTTGAGAAGTCCAAGCAGCTTCTTGCTGAAGAGACTGATAAGGGTAAGACTCCAGTGGTTACTCCGGCTCCCACAGCGACACAAGCTATCCGTGATACGTCTGTGAGTGCTCCGGCAGCCCCGGGTCCAGGAACGCCAGCATCGGCAACACCTGTACCAGCAACACCGGCACCAGCGGAGCCGACTCCAGCACCAGCAACACCGGCACCAGTGGAGCCGACTCCAGTACCGGCCAATGCTCTCCAGATTGTAGTGAAGGGGGAGAGTACAGATGCTATTTATGCAGAAGAGTCCACTGAAGTTATTTTCCGTACAACGCTTAATGCGGCAGAGACAGTAACTGCAAGTGTCTATCAGGTAGATGACAGCGGCAAAGTGATGTCACAGATTACCCTGCTGCACGATGATGGTTTAGAAATTCATGGAGACAGCCTTGCAGCAGACGGACTCTATAGCGGCAAAGCAGTATTAACTGAAAGTACGGAAGGCTACATAAATCTGCAGACCTTTGCTGGAGATGTGCCTAGCAGTGCAGTCCTTAAACTGTCTGTACTGAAACATCTTACAGATGAACAGCTTGCACAAACAGAAATTATTGAAAATAATACACAGAGTAAGCTTGATCAATTGGCTGCTTCTAGCGGTAACTTGCAAAAGGCCAAGGAAGAAACAGTGGCTTGGCTTCAAACCCAGGACGAAGTAGAGCATGCAGGAATATCAGGTGAGGGAGGAAGCATCTGGTATTTGCTGGATAACGGGATTCTAGGCGGAATATCCTCGGCCCCTGAGAATACAAAAGGATTAAGCAACACAGTCGAAGAGGCTGCTTCCAATAACGCATTGACGGCGCTCACGCAAGATGTGGAACAAACCGTAGCCACCATAGGAAGCCAGCAGGTTGCTGTGGTTTCTCCGTTCTCCGGTACACTTCCATCTTCTACGGTGTATGACGCTGTATATCAAAGCTTTGAGCAGTCGAATTACCCCTTCCTTGTGGAGAGAGTAAAGGATAGCGCAGCGGGTGTTAACTTCTTCAAAGGACTTAATCAGTATGGTGTTGTGGTCTTAGATTCCCATGGGGATACGTACTATGATGAGATTGTGCTCCAGAAATTCCATGATAAATATGGTGTTGATTTCAAATATGCGGGGCCGCAGGTCATGTTCCTGACCGGAGAGAAGGCAACGGCTGAGAACAACAAGACCTATGAACTGGATCTGAAAAAGGGCAGACTGGCTATCATATCGGGCTATTATGCGATTACGCCTTCTTTCATTACACGGTACAATGATATGCTTCCTGGTACTATTGTATATAACGGCAGCTGCCGCAGCGCATACAACGATTCCATGTCGGATGCGTTCCTCAACAATGGGGCCAGCGCTTATTATGGTTACACCGATTATGTAAAGCTTGCTTATGATCAGGTCATTGCCCCATTTGTATTCAACGCCTTGAACAATGAGAATATGACAACCGGACAAGCTTTTGAGGCAGCAGTGGCTGCTCACGGAGCCAATGACGGGTTGGCAGCATTCGTCATGAAGGGAAGCAGCATTGGTACGAAAACCGAAGGGGTCATCAACGGAACCTTTGAGAACGGAAAGTGGACCGGCTGGAATGGAAACGGAGATGTCCGGGTCATCTCAAAGCTGGGGCCGCTTAAGCCTACAGAGGGTAACTACATGGCGATTATCAGTACTGGCCTTGGGTTTGAAAACAATGACAAGGGAGGATATGACTACAATTCGGATAGTTATATCGAGCAGAGCTTCATGGTCCCGGCGGGAGCCACAACCTTGTCGTTCGATTACAATTTCATTTCTGAGGAGCCGAAGGAATTTGTTGGAACCAAATATAACGATACATTCAGAGCAACAGTAACTTCCAGTGTATACATCAATCCAGCTTCCCTCGTGACCTCACACTTGAATGGCGGACCTACGGTGACGTCCAGTGTCTACGGACAGGAATCTGTGATTGTCGGTAAGGAATCGATTAATGAATCCACAGCCTATTGGATTGACGCGAATAAAGTAGACGTTAATTTCTACGGCGGGGATGATACGGCCTACATGACGAATTGGAAGCATGTCCAGTTTGATGTGAGCCAATTTGCCGGCAAGGGCTCGATTGTCCTCCGGTTCCATGTATGGGATCAAGGTGACAGTGTCTTTGACACGGCAGTATTGATCGATAATGTACTGTTGAAGTAACCGTAAACGGCTGGATCAGGGGAACCTGACCAGCCGTTTTTTAATGGAATTAGCATTCAAAACCACTACATAGCCTTGTGCAACCTAGAGTTGCAGAAGATAATTAAAATACTCAACTTACGCTCGATTTCGATCTCAGCTCTTCTATGCTACTATTGGCTGTGTTGAGTAATAGTAGAGTGGAGGTGTCCTCACGTTGATAGATAATAACAAAGCCGGGCAGAATATATTGAACTTAAGGAAGGGATTATCCCTGACCCAGACAGAGCTGTCCAGCTTAGTTGGCGTAAGCCATCAGGCGGTTTCCAAGTGGGAGCAGGGTGATTGCCTGCCTGATATCGGGGTGTTGCTGAAGCTTGGACAGGTCTTCGGGAAGTCGGTGGAAGAGCTTTTGTTAGGGGAGAGAGTTAGCGGCGATTCAGCTTCTGAGAAAATTGTAAGCCCTCCCATGGAGCTGTCTGATGAGGTCTGGACGCAAGCTTTGAATCATATCCAAGGCCGCATCTCGCCGCCCAGCTTCAACACCTGGTTCAAGGGCACGAAGGGGAAGCAGGTGGGGGAGACTTACTGCGTCTACAGTCCGAGCCGTTTTGCTTCAGAATGGTTATATCAACGCTATTCGGGTTTGATTGTACCGGTTCTTGAAGACATAACAGGCATATCCGGCCTTAAGGTCGAGTTCTGCTCTATGGGAGCGTGGGACATCAACCATAAGGATTAGGTTTCTGCCCGGTAGGTTTTGCCAAGCTGATGACCCAGACCAAAATAATGACGGAAATTATAGATGAGCGGACTCCATTTCAGCGGATCGATATGTTTGTCATCCATAATAATATCCTGGTGCGCATGTACATGAACAGCCTGTGCCTCAACGATTGCAAAGCCAGGCGAATGATCCGGTATCCGGATAGGTTGGACGCTTGCTTCAATTTGTAACGGGCATTCCATAATTCGTGAAGGCTTAACAGTTATGGACGTAACAGGTGTGAGTCCGCTGGCAGCATATTTATCCTTTTGATAGGAGTAGCCATGTTGTTGCTTGTAATCAGGGACAGGATTCTTACCCGTATAGGGAGCAAGCTGCTCCACATTCTCCCATAGTGAAGGGCCGGGGATGTTAATAACGCATTCGGAAAGCCGTTCCAGGTTCTCGATAGCTTTTCCCCCAAGACCAATCCCTAGTACAATACAGTCTCCTAAAGCCCAGGAGGATGAAATAGGACTGATGTTTACGCTATCATCTTCATTCAAGGTGTTCAGTAAGATGACAGGAGTTCCGGTGAATTTCTATGGCGGGAATGATACGGCCTACATGACGAATTGGAAGGAGTTCAATCCTCCAGAACGGGCATGACATTTTTTATATTATATCCACAAAACATGAATTAATATATTTTATGACATTTGGGATTTTATTTCATAAATGAGTTGTTGAAGGGATGAACCGTTTGATTAATTCGAATCAGAGCCGCTCGATTGAAGAGAAATCAAATCCTATTCAAAGAGTTTTTTTTACGTGGACACGTCCCTTCATTAATAAAGCTATTCGTAAGGATCTGCCAATAAGTGCTGTTCAAGAATCATGTTTGGTCATTCCCTCCGCCTATGGGATAGATCATTTTCAAGAAGAGTCTGAGTCCGTTCGCAGACAAAAAAATGTGATGCCACTGATTATGCATATTGTGCGTCAGTTGAAGTTCTCCTTTCTTGCTTATGCGCTGCTTGCTTTTCTGACACTGGCATTACAATTCTCCATCCCGTATTTGTTTCCTGATATTCTTCGCTCAATTATTAACGGAAGCTCGCAGCCGCACGGTAAAGCACTAGGAGGTATATTCCTGTTTATCGCCATACAGATGATTAAGGTAATCTGTAATTCTCAATTTTTACATTTTCGTTGGAAGCTAATTACATCGATTGAATTTAATTATCGAAATATACTTTTCAAAAATATTTTGCGGAAAAGAGAATCTTCTCAGCGAGCAGGACAATTGATCGATTTGTATGGAAACCAGATTAGCTGGTTAAGAGGAATTGTCTGGTTTATAGACGGTGTAAGCAGCGCCCTTGGTGTTATATTTGGAGTTGCACTCCTGGTAATGTATTTAGGAGTGGGGGGTCTTATGGGATGCTTGTTATTATTCGCAGCACCAATGTTCTCACGGCTACTTCGTACACTGAATCAGGTAGATACAGAGTTAAGCAAAGTGAATAGTAAGAGGCTCTTTGAAATTAACGACTTTCTTCACAAGTTTAAAGAAGCTAAACAAATGAATTTTACCAACTACTTCATTCAAAAGATTAAAAATGAAAGATCACGACAATCGGAAGTTTTACATAAAAAAAGTAAGGTTCAGATTCTATTAACCCTCATTAACTACTCTATGGTACCTTTAACAGCTATGATATGTATCGGTTTCTCCTCCCTCATGGGCTATCCGCTAAGTGTTGAAAAAACCATGGCTTCCTTTATCGTTTTTGGCCTCCTTGATCGTTGTATTAACGACTTCCTAGTTAGTATAAATACGGTTAGACAAGGAATGAAGGCAATCTCACTAGTACAGGAATATGTTAGTCTGGATGAATTTGCATGGGAGGGAAGCCATTCAACTCCCCCACAAGCAGAGACAATCGCACTACAGAAAGCATCCTTTAGTAATTTTACGGACCCAAGTCAGATACTGCTTACAGATATAGACCTAACCATTGCTCCAGGACAGTTAGTTGTCTTAGTGGGCGAAACAGGATCTGGGAAAACAACTCTGCTACGTTCAATAGCAGGGTATTTGGAATGCGTTCAGGGTGAGAGCCGCCTGGCTCAGCAATGTGAGGAGGTCTTGGATAATTCTCCATTATTTCCGGTAAGTATTAGGGATAATATTATCCTGGACAGACCTTATGAAGAAGCGCGTTATGATCAGATTATTCATGCATGCGAGTTAGGCGAGGATCTGGAACAATGGGCGAGTGGAGACTCTACTATTATTAATACGGATATGGTCAATCTGTCAGGCGGACAGATAAAAAGAATTCTATTAGCCCGGGCTGCATATCAGGGGGCCCAAGTAGTACTGCTTGACCAGATCTTAAACTCTTTGGATGCAAAGGTACGGAAGAGAGTGCTCAGAAATCTTATTTTAGATTTTTGGAAAGATACAACGAGAATTATGGTAGCAGCAACCATAGACCAGGAATTATTCGAACAAGCGGACCAAGTTATTGTAATGAGAGAGGGGCGTATTCAGCATTCCTTTCAAAATAGTGAACTCAATCACAGTACACTACGGGAATTCCTCCCTGATGAAATTGCAATTCAAATCAAGAATGAAATCACGCAAAATGAACGGTCTGAAGGACGTGAATTAAATCTGGATGCGCCGGATTCTGACGAAAATACAGGGACTAAGCAATCCGGCTTAAAGATCCTCAAAAATTATTTTTTGGAGATTGGGAACAGGCCGATATTATTTCTTTTCATATTTTTATTTATCTTAGCGCAGATTATCGATGTTGCATCCATATATATAGTGCCACGATTCGGCGGGAATGCAGCAAACCCAATTTTGTTTTCCTCTATTTATTTTGGCGTAGCCCTCTTGCTGGTCCTCACCAATATTGTTCGCATAAGTATAATTTATCTAGGTAATGTAAAAGCAGGCGAATCTTTTCATCAGCAGTTATTACAGAGGGTATCCAAAATGAGCTTTTTGCAGTTCAGCAAACAGCAGAATGGTTCTTTATCTGCCCGTTTTTCCAATGATATGAAAGTTATTGATATGGATATGAGTGGTTATACCAGTAATTTGCTGGAATCATTTTTTAAAATTATTACTGCATCCCTATTAATAGCATATTCAGATTTATATATGGTTCTGGTCCTGGGTGTATTCCTGATTTTTTTCAATAAGATTCAGAAAGAAGTTCGTATTACAGGTAAAATTACCTCTAAGTTAGCTAACGAAGCTCACGAACCATGCCTTGCTATTCTGAAGTCTGCAGCAGCAGATTCTGATTATGTGAGAAAGAAAAATCTTCAAGTGTATTTATTGAATATATGGAAAGAAAAAATATCCTATACACTAAATGCTGAGTATACAAGGCAGTCTGTTAATAGATTTTATCTGTTCTGGATAGAAGTTGCAGGGTATTTTACATTTTCTGCTTTCTTGATTCTTATGAGCTTAAAGGGGTTTTCAGGAAATCCTGTTGTTATTTACGTTACTTTAACGTATACGTTAACAGCATTTTCTAATTTTGAGGTCCTACTTAGAGACCTTCGTCATATGGAGATTGGGACGAATTCACTTGAAAGAATCTTGGATCTTGAAAATGAAGAATCCCCAAAAACCATACATGAGAGCTTACCGCCCTTTATAAATACAGCAGGGGGCCTGACAATCAGGAATTTGAGCGCTCAGTATAATGATTCAAGGCCGATCATCTCTGGACTGACCCTCAAACTTGAACCAAATCAAAACCTGCTTGTCAAAGGAAGAACGGGAAGTGGCAAGTCTACGTTATTTTACTGCCTGACCCAATTTATGGACTATGAAGGTGAGATTCTGCTTGGAGATACGAATGTTAAATCCATTCCAGATCATTTGTTGGCGAAGAAAATCGTGACTTTACCACAGCGTCCCGTACTCTACCACGGAACTCTAAGAGAGAATTTGGACCCCGAGCAGCAATGTACGGATCAGGAGATATGGTCAATGCTTGAGAAGTTGAAACTTAAGGGCAGAGTAAGCTCCCTTGAACAAGAGACCAATGAGTATTTGGATAGCTTCAGCCAGGGCGAGAAGCAACTCCTTAATATGGGGAGATGTCTTCTCCTCAAGCCGGAATTGTTATTAATTGATGAGGCGACTACCGATATTTATGGAACGCATGAGTCAGATCTATACAGACTACTGAGTCTGGAGTTGCCTAATACGATGGTAATTGGTATTTCACACAAAGATACTCAGTCCAACTTTTATCATAACATTTTGGATATTGAAGATATGAAGCTTAAACGAATGGGATGATTCTCTACCACTCCATAAAATTCTCTTCAATCAGCGCAGCAAACGATTCTGCGATCACCTCGTAATCCCCGTTATCATGGTCGATGAGCAGCACGCGGCCTTCGGGGTCAAGCAGGATCGGGTTACCTGAGCCGTCCATAGAGAAGACTGCACTTCGTGCAAGCAGCCCGCTCATAGGGGTATCCTTGTAATCCTCGCGGAAGGACAACGTTAACTCGGTCACACTCTCCCGCCCGATGGAGGAGCCGTTGCTGAAAGCGTGTACGGGAAGCCCGGCATAGGCGCCGCCAAAGCTTCGGATGAATTGAACATAATCCTGATCCAGCGACAGACCCAGCTGCTTCTCTGCCCCAGCGATTTGTTCCTCTGTTGCTGGTGTACCGAGCAGACTCTGATTCCCCTCTTTGGTTAAAAAAAGCTGCAAACGTTCCATTAGCGCATTATGCATTGCCATTCCCCCGCTTCTAAGAGTATCTATTAATCATAACAAGAGCGGGGCTTAGGTCAATAGTGCGCTTTGAATGATCTGAGTATTTAGCTGTGAAGGCGTATGAGCCGCATATAAAAAAGCTGTCCCACGCGCAGTATGCCTGCTCGTAGGACAGCTTATTTAAATACGTTCAGCCACATTTAATTGTCGCTGCGCCCATTCACTCACCCAAACGAAGTTTCGACACTCTGCGCGACTATCTCCCTGAGCTCGGCCTTCTGTGCATTGAACTGCTGCAGGGTGATGCTGCCGCTGGCGAGTCTGGCTTCGAGCTGCTGGGTCAGCTGCTTGACCTGCAAGTTGATAACCCGGGTCACGTTGCCGCCATTCTCTTCGGCGATGTTGCGCAGGGATTTTCCGTCATACAAGGCGTCGTATAGCTCTTCGTCAGAGGTAGGGTTCAGGTTCAGGGCATCCAGCAGCTCATCGGTATCGGCCACATCAGAGGTGGACCATTTGGCGACAGGAAGGGTATGTAAAGCCGGCTTGCCCCAGGCCGTTCCTCCGAACGACATGGCTACGATCATTGTTCCTACAATCATTACACGCTTAATATTCATATGTTTTATATTCATGTGTATAATCCTCTTTTCGTGGTTGGTTATATCGGTCAAGGTTCATCATTTACGGCG
Organism: Paenibacillus sp. FSL P4-0338; assembly: GCF_038002365.1. Lineage (NCBI taxonomy): Bacteria > Bacillati > Bacillota > Bacilli > Caryophanales > Paenibacillaceae > Paenibacillus > Paenibacillus sp. FSL P4-0338. The sequence continues at coordinate 256,419 of NZ_JBBOCG010000002.1, forward strand.
GCTAGTGAACTTCAGCTAAGTACAGTTTACCCAATAATACTGAAATGAAGCTTAAGTCTTCTTAAAGATAACCTAAACTTTGCTTGTCTCTGCCGGTTCCTTGCTCCGGCTTCTTCATCTGCGTTATTCTTGAAGGACATTACCCGAACTGAACAAGCGAGAGCGGAAGGATGGGCCGTCTATGAAAAAAATACTGGTCGTTGATGACGAACCGGCCATTGTGAGTGCGATTGCCTACGCGCTGCGGCGTGAAGGCTATGAAGTCGATACTGCCGGTGACGGGGAGGAAGCGTTAAGCAAGGCGAATACCTTCCGTCCAAATGTGCTGGTGCTGGATGTAATGATGCCGAAGCTGAGCGGTTATGATGTCTGCCGCAAGCTGGAGGACCGGGATGATATTGGAATTATCCTGCTGACTGTCAAGAATGATATTGTCGATAAAATTGTCGGTCTGGAGCTTGGTGCAGACGATTATATGACCAAGCCCTTTGAGATCCGCGAGCTGCTGGCCCGGGTGAAGGCGCTGCTGCGCCGGCTGGAGAAGAATACGGCTGAGGTCCGAAGTGAGCTGATCGAATACGGTCTCTTGCAGGTTTACCCGGACCGGCGCAGCGCCGAGCTTGGCGGGGAGCTGCTGGAGCTGACCCCGAAGGAATTCGATCTCTTGCATCTGCTGCTCTCGCACCCGCAGCGGGTGTATATGCGCGAGGAGCTGCTGGAGCAGATCTGGGATATGGACTATGCCGGGGGAACGCGCACCGTAGATATTCATATTCAGCGGGTGCGCAAAAAGCTGGGCGAGCCCTACCAGAATATCCTGCAAACCGTCTACGGCGTAGGCTATAAGGCAGTGCCTGCTGGGAGCTACTCATGAGAATCAGCATTAAGCTGAAGTTCAGCCTGTTCCTGGCGGCGCTGCTGATTCTGGCCGTCGGCGTGCTGAGCTACTTCGTCCTGCGCGGCGTGGAGCGCAATGAGCAGGGCCAGACGGAGCGCAGTCTGGCCCAGCATGTCAACACGGTCAATCTGCGCGTGAAGCAGACGTATTATACAGGCGCGCGCCTTACGCCGCAGGTCTTCATGCAGCAGCGCGGCAAGGCGCTGGCTGCCGAGCTGGCCGGATTCACCGGCCTGGAGGTGACCCTGTACGACAGCCAGGGACAGCAGGCGGGCACCTCAGCGCAAGGCGAGCCTGGGACGGGTCCGGGCAAGCCGGATCTCAGCACAGCGCTGGACTACGCGCTGAATAACAAGGTCGCCTACCAGAGTGAAGGCGACAAGCTGTTCTACCTGGCCCCGCTGCAGGGACCGGAGGGGCAGATGGGCGTGGTGCAGCTGCAGTATTCTCTGGAGGGCGCCCGCAGCTTCCAGCAGACACTGCTGAATTTGTTCTTGACAACAGGCGGCGCGGTGCTGGTGTTCAGCTTCATCCTCGGGTATCTGTATTTCAACCGTGCGGCTGCCTCCATCGGGCGGCTGAAGAAGGCGGCGGAGGATATCCGCGGGGCCAACTATATCACGGCTCCGCCGGTAAGGCGCAAGGATGAGCTGGGGGAGCTGGGCGAGGGCATTTATTTCATGAGCCGGGAGATTGAGCGCAGCATTGCCGCCAAGGATGAAGAACGGCACAAGCTGCAGCTGGCTGTGGAGAAGCTTCAGGCGCTGGAGCAGCAGCAGAAGCAGTACATCGGGAACATCAGCCATGAATTCAAGACGCCGCTGACCTCGATTAAGGCGTATGTCGACCTGCTGAATATGTATGACGATGACCCCAAGCTGCTGCATGATGCCAAGCTGAGTATTGCCAAGGAAACAGAGCGGCTGTACGAGATGGTGGAGAAGGTGCTGCAATTGACGGCGCTTGCGAAGTATGATTTTGAATCCCAGGCAGAGCTGCTGGAGGTTGAGAGTACGCTGAGCGATATCTGCGGACGGATGAAAGGCAAGGCGGAGCGCTACGGCCTCACAGTCACGCTTGACGCCCAGCCCGCGCATATCTGGATTGACCGGGAGAGCTTCATGCATATCTTCATCAATCTGCTGGACAATGCAATCAAATATAATGTTCCGCAGGGGAGTATCCATCTGCACAGCGAGGTAAGGGATCAGCGGGTGTGGATTACTGTACGGGATTCCGGCATCGGCATTCCGGAGGCGTCGCGGGAGAAGATCTTCGAAGCGTTCTATACGGTCAATCGTGACCGTTCCAGAGCCTCGGGCGGCACAGGGCTTGGCCTCTCGCTGGTCCGTAATCTGGTGGAGAAGCAGGGCGGAACCATTATCTTGCTGGAAGGCTCAGGCGAAGGGGCGGCGTTTGAGCTGTCTTTTCCGCTGGTGACCTGAAGGGATAATGTTTACAAGTTGGATATAGTTGAGATGCGGTTTGGAAATAAGCGTCCGGTATGCTGAAGAGGCAACATGAGCGATGAGCTGGAGGGAAGCCTGAATGAATCATATGAGCCATAGAGCCTGGGGCAAAATCTGGAGCATTCTGCTCTGCGGAGCTGTTCTGCTGTCGGTTACTGCCTGTAGTACTGAGAACACAGATACACGTGAGGTTGTAGAGAAGGCGGGCCGCAAAATTACAGTCCTCGACAATATCAGCGAACCGGTCTATACGAAGCTGAAGCTTGAGGGCATACAGAAGGTGGAGGGGGTGCGGGGGACGGATTTTGCCGGTGAGGATGTAATGGTAGTGACCAAGGAGAACCGCAGTCTCCCCTCGCAGGTGATTGAAGGACAGGAACGGTATCCGCTGAATCTCTATCTGTATACCCTGTCCACAGGTGAGGAAGCTCCGCTGCAGGTTGGAGAGCTGAATTATGGCGCGCCGCAAATCTCCCCGGACAAGACGCATATCTTCTTCAAGGAGCTGTCCGAGATGACTGGGATCGGATACATTATGGACCTGGCTGGCGGCGCTCCGGTGAAGGTTAGCGAGACGGAGTTTCAGATCGAGGAAGGGAAATGGGCGGATGATACGCATGTGATTTTTCCTGATATGGAAGGCAATATTCGAAGTGCAGATCTAACCGGCAAGCAGGAGACGATCCTGAAGACGGGCATCCCTTATGTGCATGAGGTGGTTCAGACCGGCAGCCGGATTCTCTATGTTACAGGTGAAGATAGCCAGCTAAGCGCCTATGACATAGTGACGAAGCAGACTAAGGTGCTGCTAAAGAATGTGATCTGGGCCGTTCCCTCCCCTGACGGAAGTATGCTGGCGATTGTTGAGCGTACCGGACGCGGAGAGATGACGTTGAAGCTCTGTGACAGCGAGGGCAATGAGCAGTCTAAGCTAGCTTCGGGGCAGCAGATCTTCGGCACCAGCTGGTCGCCGGACGGCAAGCTGCTGGCTTATGCAGTCACGGCGTCTGGTTCAACGGATGACCAGCAGGACCTGTTCATTACCGAGGTGGAGACCGGAGAGCAGACGCCTGTGCTGAATGATTTTCATCTGTCTGATCCTCTCCACTGGAGTCCGTCCGGTAAGAAGCTGCTGGCCACAGCCACAGTGTTGAAGGATAATATCTATCAGTTTCTGACCTATGTGGTCAGCCTGTCGTAACGCTTTTATACGCCAAAAGCAAAAGGCTGCCCGGACAGCCTTGCTTTTTAGATGATGAACAGCATGAAGCGGGAGAACTAATACACTAAGGCTGGAGGGTGATCGTGGTCTCCAGATTCTTCAGATAAGTCCGTTTGCCCAGATTCCCGCGTCCCGGCAGAATGTTACCGTTACTGTCTTTTTTCTGCCCCGCAATGGTGAAGTCATCGCTCTTAACGGTCAGCGTATACGGCTTGATGGTTATGGTCTTAGGTGTGTTAGCAAAAGGAGGATACAGCTCATTCAGATAGTATTCTGTCTCCGGTTTGCTGTCGTAAAATCCGTATCTATTCGGGTCAATAGAATTGCCCTGGTCGTCTACAAGCTCATAGTACATCATGCTGGCATGAAATTCGCCGGACTGCTCTGCGGATTGCGGCACCTCACCCTGACTGTTCAGAACCAGACGGGTGGATACCGGAGTGACCTTTAATTGCTCGACAGTATAGCTGAAGGCACCCTCTGTTTTGGTGATGTTCGGGGTAACCGTGAGGGCGGTATCCATGATTTTTACAGGTGCAGTGAATGTAAAGGTCTCATTCATTTGCTTGACCTTAGCCTCCACCGTCAGGGTGAATTCATTCGGCAGATTCAAATCGCCCGACAGCTCGGCAAGATAAGCATTATCCTGATAAGGAATATCGCCGAAGGCTCCTGAAGTGAACTTAATCTGCTGCCCGTCAGCCAAGACGGCCGGTGGCTCAATCAACTGCCCTATAGATTCGCCCGAGAAATCTAATCCGCCCTCATGCTCAAGCTGGAAGCTGAGCCGTGTGCCGTCATAGAGCAGATCGGTCAGCTTGAGTGTAACTCCGTTATGGGTTACGCTGAGACCCGGCTGTGACAACATCCCCTGACTTTTTGCAAGCTCAAGCGAGTGCGGAGTGGTTCCCTGATAGAGAATGCCGATCCCCGGAATTTTCTTAAGCGTATCTGCCATTGCCGGTGACACGAAGCCTGCGCCCAGAATGCCTGCACCTAGAACCCCGGCGATGGTGGCGGCGATAGCTGTTTTTTTGAAAATCCCCGGTCTGGCCTTCGATCCTCTTGATCTTGTTATGCTGCTCATTTCTTCCTCTCCAATCTTATTCATAATGATCGTGCTTAACTCCGCTCTTGGCTTAACGGATTCCCGAATATGTTGTTCAATAGCATCCATCTCACGATGTCTTGTTCGCTCCCGATATTGATCCATGCTTCCTCGCTCCTTTTTGGGCGGCACGCTCCAGCAGTTTTTTGCGCAGCCGTTCGTATTTTTTGCGGATGGTTGTCGCCTTGATTCCCATAATTTCGCTGATCTCCTCGAAGGTGTACTGCTCTACGGCCTTCAGCAGCAGGATGTGGCGCTCCTCTGTGGTCAGACAGGCTATTAGCTCGGAGGTTACCGATTCACTTGGCGGGACCTGCTCCTGCCGCTGCTGCTCCTTGTAATGCTCTACTAATCTAAGCCAGCGGCTTTGTTTTTTCTTCAAATTGATTAAATGGTGGTAAGCCATTTTGTACAGCCAGGCTGAGAAGGAAGTGCTGCTGCCATAGCGGTGGAGGTTCGCATAGGCGCGGATGAAGATTTCCTGAACGGCATCTTCTGTTTCGGTATGGTCTTTGAGAATATAGAAGCAATAGGTATAAATCTGGCGTTGAAACCGCTTAATAATGATTTCGTACGACTGCTTGTCTCCAGCCTTGACAGCCTCTACAGCCCGCTCGATCATTAAGCTTCGTTCGTCCGCTTCCCCGGGGACGGTTAATTGCACTTACCTCACCTCCTTTGGTTGGATACCTATATAACAATCGGAATGCCGCGGATTGTGACACAATTTTATACATAAGGCAATTGCGGTTATTAGCCGGTTAGCCGGTCCACACTTGTTTTTATAATTCATACTTGACAGGTGAGTTTAAGGGGGTATATGATAACAGCAATCATTCACCGCTAATTAAATGAACAGTGAAAGAATCGTTGTCAACATCATACCTGAGATTTGAGCTGATTGGACCACCAAAGGCTCCCGCTACAGTTCCCGAACAGGGAATGGACCGGGGGCCTATTTGCGTCCCGTGGATGAATAGCAGAGGAGAGAGGGCATGGAGGATAGACAGTGGGAGCAGCTGGAGCAGGCGGATCATCTGTTCCGTAAGCTGGTACGCAGGTTCGTTAAGGAGCGTGACCGCGTATACGTGGAGGGAGTAGCCTTGCCGGGAATGCTGATTCTGCACAAAATCATCCGTGACGGGGAGCAGCGTCTGGGCGATCTGGCGGAGCAGCTTGATTTCACCTCAGGCGCCATAACGGCGCTGAGTGACAAGCTGGAGGCGGGCGGATATACGGTACGCAGGCGTAAGGAGGATGACCGCCGGACTGTGCTGCTGGATATTACCGCCCGCGGCCGGGAGATGGCGGAGCGGAACGGAAACATCGGTGCCAGGTGTATTATGCTTCTGTTCGAGGGCTTTACGGAGGAAGAGCTGGAGCAGCAGAGCCGGTTCTATCAGCGGATGATCGGGAATCTGGAAGGGTTCTCGGAGACGCTGCTGGAGCTGGCCCGGCAGAATGCAGCCATACCCGTTCCCGCAGAGCCTGAACAGAAGCGGCGCGGAGGCACGAAGAGTAATTATCTCAGCTATTGAGAAATGAAGAGCATACCAACCCAGTGATGAGGAGAGATGAGCATGGGACATTCCACAGTATATCCAACAGGGACAACTGTATATAACCCGGCCAAGGCATGGAGCGGCTACACGGTATTTCAGGCAGGCGATGAGGGCGTAGTGCTAATCGACATGAGCGGCAAGGAGGTACATCTATGGCAAGGACTGATCGGTTTCCCGGCCAAAATCCTTCCTGGCGGCTATGTCCTGGGCAGCACCGGCAGAAGAGATCCCAAATTCGGCATTCAGGATAATGTCGATCTGGTGCAGGTGGACTGGGACGGCAATGTGGTCTGGAGATACAACAGCTATGAGCAGATCGCGGACCCGGGGGCTGAGCCGCTGTGGTATGCCCGCCAGCACCATGATTACCAGCGGGAAGGCAATCCTGCGGGATACTATGCTCCCGGGCTTGAACCTTCGGTTAACAGCGGGACAACGCTAATCCTGGCGCATAAAAATCTGCATAACCCTGAGATTTCCGACAAAGAGCTGCTGGATGACACGATTATTGAAGTGGACTGGGAAGGCAATATCCTCTGGGAGTGGGCAGCCAGCGATCATTTCGCGGAGCTGGGCTTCGACCAGGCGGCGCGCAATGTCCTGTTCCGCGACCCCAATACCCGCTCCTTCGGGGATCTGGGCGGCGGCGTAGGCGACTGGCTGCATATTAATTCTGCGTCTTATGTGGGGCCGAACCGGTTCTATGATCAAGGAGACGAGCGCTTCCACCCGGATAACATTATCTGGGATGCCCGCGAGGCGAATATTATCGCCATCACCGACAAGCGCAGCGGGGCTATCGTCTGGCGTCTGGGCCCGGACTATTCCCTGCCCGAAGTGAAGCATATCGGCTGGATTATCGGCCAGCATCACGCCCACATCATTCCGAAGGGACTGCCGGGGGAAGGCAATCTGCTTGTATTCGATAACGGCGGCTGGGGCGGCTACGGCCTGCCGAATCCGGCATCGCCGTTCGGGCAGAAGAACGCGCTGCGTGATCACTCACGCGTACTGGAGATTAACCCGGTGACGCTGGAGATTGAGTGGCAGTATACTTCGGCGGAGGCCGGATTCTCCATTCCGACGGATTCCTATAAGTTCTACAGCCCGTATATCAGCTCGGCGCAGCGGCTTGCGAACGGCAACACGCTGATTACCGAAGGCTCCAATGGACGGCTGTTCGAGGTCACGGCAGCGCATGAGCTGGTCTGGGAGTATATCTCCCCGTACACAGACCGCCGCAATACGAATATGGTCTACCGTTCTTACCGGGTACCCTATGCCTGGGTGCCGCAGCTTACGAAGCCGCAGGAGAATGCGATTGAGCCGCTCGATGTGTCCAGCTTCAGGGTACCGGGGGCCGCTCCGAAGGGATCGGATTCGGTCGTGCAGGTAGCGACGACGATGCCTTTTACAGAGGGGGCAGCCTGTGTAGCCACTACGGATGAAGGCAGCGTCCGGCGGGCCAGGTAGAGACTCAGGCAGGCTTTAGAAATTCATAGACGAAGAGGTGCGTTCTTGTGACAAAATCATGGTACAGCTCAAGCCTTCTGCTCTTATCCTTATCTCTGGTACTGGTGCTCTCCGGCTGCAGCTCCAAGGGAGATGCGGCAGCCTCTGCGGGAGAGGGCGGCGGTACACCGAAGACCCTGAAGATCAGGATTGCCGATATCAACACGAATCCGACCTTCCGGGTAGCCCTTAAGCAAGGCATCTTCGCAAGCCACGGCATCGATGCGGAGATGATCAACTTCGGGACACCGGCCGAGGGAGTGAATGCGCTGTTCATCAAGCAGGTGGATGTGGCCTTCGGTGCGGACTTCCCGGTGCTGAATGCCGTTGCCAAGGGCGACTATTCAATCATTGCTTCCGCTGGTCAGGCCACGGATCAGGCAGCGGCAGTATGGAAGCTGTACGTCAGAGACGATATTCAGTCTGCCGCGGACTTGAAGGGTAAGAATCTGAGCTTCCTGCGCGGGACGTTCCTGCCGTATCTGTGGGACGAATATCTGAAGGAGCAGGGCATCGCACTCAGCGGTGTGAAGCTTACAGGACAGGGTGCTTTCGACGAAGCCTTCATCGCCCTGAAGCAGGGGGATGTCGATGCCGCCTGGTTCAGCGGTTCAGCGCTGACCGATAAGCTGGCTGCACTTAAGGGCGTGCATGAGCTGACCGATATGTCGAAGACTCCGGTGCGGCTGGGGATGGGAATCGTAGCTGCGGATGCTTTTGCAGAGGAGCATGGTGAAGGCATTGGAGCCTTCCTGGCAGCGGTGGATGAAGCCTCGGCGTACGTACAGGAGCATCCCGAGGAAGTAGCGGAGCTGATGTACAAGGAAGTGAAGCAGCCGAAGGAAGCAACGCTGAAGGATCTGCCGGCGAATCCGTGGAAGGTGGGCTTCACCCAGGCTGCATACGACAGCCTCGCCGGACAGAAGAAGTATATGGTGGATACAGGGATTATCACGCAGGATTTTGACCTTGGCAGCAAGCTTAAGCTGGAGCCGCTGAAGCAGGCGTTGCCGGATAAAGTGACCTACCCGGAATAAATGAAACTACAGGAGGTGCCCCATGTCTTTATCTGCTAAACCAGCGGCAAGGCAGCATGCTATTCATATCGAGCAGCTGCGTAAGAGCTACAGTGAACCGGCAGCCGGAGATGTTCACTACATTATTAAGGATGTAGATCTGGTGATCAAGGGCGGAGAATTCTTCGTACTGCTCGGCCCAAGCGGCTGCGGCAAATCCACGCTGCTGAATATGATTGCCGGGTTCGTCTCCAAGTCTGGCGGACATTTGCGGGTAGACAACATCGAGGTGGATAAGCCGGGCCGGGACCGGGCGGTGGTGTTCCAGCAGGCCGATTCGTCCCTGTTCCCCTGGCTGACGGTGCGGGAGAATGTAGAGTTCGGACTGCGGATGAAGAAGACGGCGAAGGCCGAACGCAGGCGTCTGTCTGACCGCTACATCGGGCTTGTCGGGCTGAACGGCCATGAGGACAAATTCCCGAAGGCGCTGTCGGGAGGAATGAAGCAGCGGGTACAGCTGGCCCGGGTGCTGGCGAATGATCCGGCGATCCTGCTGATGGATGAGCCGTTCGGCGCGCTGGATGCCATGACCCGGCGGACGATGCAGAAGGAGCTGGTGCAGATCTGGCGGGAGACGCATAAGACGGCGATCTTCGTGACCCATGATATTCAGGAAGCACTGCTGCTGGGGGAGCGCATCGGCATTATGTCGGTAGGGCCCTCCTCCAATATCACAGACATCTACGACAATACGCTGCCCTTCCCCCGGGATGTGGCTTCACCTGAATTCTATTCGCTGTATAGCCGGATTCAGAGCCATTTTGAAGAATAGGACGGGAGGTGATACCTGATGAGATGGTTGGAAAAGAAATGGGTATCCGTATCCCTGCTGTGGCTTGCCGTACTGCTCCTCTGGCAGCTTGGCGCCTGGGTGTATGGTCCGGATATCATTCCCGGGCCGTGGGCAACGGTCCGGGGCGGGCGTGAGCTGGTGGAGGACGGGACGCTGGTGCAATATATCGGGGTCAGCTTGTACCGCGTGCTGATCGGCTGGGTGCTAGGCAGTCTGCTGGCTATTCCGGCAGGACTGATCACCGGCAAGGTGAATGTAGTCCGCCTGTTCGCTGAGCCGTTCCTGAACTTCATCCGCTTCATTCCGCCGATTGCCTTCATTACACTCTTCCTGGTCTGGTTCGGCATCGGGGAGCAGTCGAAGATCGCGCTGATTATGTACGCCACCTTCTTCATTGTGGTGTTGAATACCCTGACCGGGGTCATGTCGGTAGAGGAGGACAAGATCCGTTCCGCACGCAGCATGGGGGCCAGTGAGTGGCAGATTCTGCTGCATGTCATTGTGCCTTCGACGATTCCGTATATTTTCACCGGTGTGCGGCTGGCGATGGGCACCTCCTATATGGCGATTATCGGCGCGGAGATGATTGCCTCGAACGAAGGGGTGGGGTACCTAATCTGGAATTCGCGGCTGTTCTTCCGTACCGACTGGATCTTCGTAGGGCTGATTAGCCTCGGCTTCATGGGCTTCTTCACAGACCGGGCCTTCGGCTGGTTCGGCCGGAAGGTGCTCTACCGCTACGGTGTGGTCAGCGTGGGTGCGCACAGAAGATAAAATGAGAGAGTAGCGCATGGCCTCCGGTTATTCCGGGGGCTCTTTGTGTTACCTGGAAGGCAGCGTGGTTAAGGCTCTCCGGTCTGCCACAAATGCTGCGGGTTTACAAAGGTTACTACTGAGCTTAATGCCGGGCAAATAATGGACCTCTATACTTCAGGTGGGCACCGAACAAGCTTCCATTCAGAGATTAGCCCGCAAATCAGAAATAGGAGTGATAGGGAAATCATGAAAAAGAGATTTGCACGGTTAGGGTCTATGAGTCTGCTGTTGTGCTTGCTCGTCCTGCTGCTGGCTGCTTGTGCCAACTCGGAGGCGAAAGCTGATGACAGCACCGCAAGCACCGCAGAGCTGAGTCTGAGCGACATTGAGGCCGAAGCAGCCAAGGAAGGCGCGGTGGTCAGCGTGGGGATGCCGGATACCTGGGCGAACTGGAAGGATACCTGGACGGACATTACGGGAACATACAAACTTACACATACCGATACAGATATGTCGAGCGCGGAGGAAATTGCCAAGTTCGATGCCGAGAAAGACAAGCCGACCGCCGACATTGGCGATGTGGGTATCGCCTTCGGTCCGGTTGCAGCAGATGCAGGCGTAACCCAGCCTTACAAAACTTCTTACTGGGATGAGATTCCCGCCTGGGCCAAGGATAAGGACGGCCACTGGGTGGTCGGTTATCAAGGCAGCATCGCCTTCCTGACCAATACCAAGCTGGTGGCTAGTCCGCCTAAGAGCTGGGAAGACCTGAAGAACGGCAGCTACAAAATCATTGTAGGCGATGTAACGAAGGCTGCACAGGCGCAGATGGCCGTGCTGGCGGCTGCGATTGCTTTTGGCGGGGATGAATCCAATATTGAGCCGGGACTCGCCTTCTTCGAGGAATTGGCCAAGAAGGGCCGTCTCTCGAATGCCGAAGCATCGCTTGCGAACATTGAGAAGGGCGAGGTGGAGGTAACCCTGCTCTGGGACTTCAATGCGCTGAACTATAAGGATCAGATTGATAAGAGCAGCTTCGATGTGGCGATTCCGAAGGAAGGCAGCGTAGTGAGCGGTTATGCGACCATTATCAATAAGTGGGCTCCGCATCCAAATGCCGCCAAGCTGACGCGTGAGTATATTCTCAGCGATGCAGGCCAGATCAACCTGGCCAAAGGTTACGCCCGTCCGATCCGCGAGAGTGTGAAGCTGCCGGAGGAGGTGTCTGCGAAGCTGCTTCCCCAGGAGCAATACGCGAACGTGAAGCCGGTAGGCGATTACAAGGTGTGGGAGGCAACCGCCAAGACGATTCCGCAGCTCTGGCAGGAACGCGTATTGGTCCACCTGAACTAACCTCAGACTGAACTGTATGCAACAGATGAAGGGCGCCTTGCAGTATCCGGGGCGCCCGCTTGCTACTTCCGTATCTTAAGAAGAGAGGAGTGTACGGAATGAAACAACGACAATGGAGTAGTCTGCTGGCTCTGGCTCCGTTTGTGCTGCTGGTGCTGGCCTTCCAGGCCGTGCCGGTCCTGTCGATGCTCTTGGGCAGTCTTCGCAGCTCTGGCGGCGAAGGCTTCACGCTGGGCAACTATATCCATGCGCTCAGCAGTGCTTATTACATGCAGGCAATCAAGAACAGCCTGCTGATCGCTGTCTTCTCCAGCCTGATCGGGCTGGGGGTGGGCCTGGCCTGCGCGTATTGCGTCACGCGCTTTGCCCCGGCTGCGCGCGACCGGCTGCTGCTGCTCTCGAATATGACCTCGAACTTTGCCGGAGTTCCGCTAGCTTTTGCCTATATTATTCTGCTCGGCAATAACGGCGTGTTCACGCTGCTGTTCAAGCAATGGGGCTGGAATGTATTCGGCGACTTCAACCTGTACAGCTGGTCCGGTCTGATTCTGGTCTATGTCTATTTCCAAATTCCGCTGGCATTACTGCTGTTGTATCCGGCTTTCTATGGCATCCGGGAGCAGTGGAGGGAAGCGGCGGACCTGCTGGGGGCAAGACCTTGGCAGTTCTGGACGACGGTTGGGCTGCCCGTGCTCTCCCCGGCGATCTTCGGGACGCTCGGCATTCTCTTCGCCAATGCGATGGGTGCCTACGCAACAGCCTATGCGCTGGTCGGGGGCAACTATAATCTGTTGTCTGTGCGCATTGGCTCCCTGGTAGCGGGCAATGTGGTCACCCAGCCGGAGATGGGCAGCACCCTTGCTGTCCTGCTGGCGTTAAGCACTTTGCTGGCGGTGTTCCTGAATCAGCGGATGGTGCGCCGGATGGACGTCTATAGCGGTGCGTTGCAGTCCAGACGGGAACATAGCAGCAGCGGCCAGGCATGGAAGCGCCGTTGGCGGATCGCCCGGGAGGAGGCAGGACAATGAATACACGCAGAGCGGGGATCGGCCCGCGCGTTTTCATGCTGCTGCTGATGGTCTACCTGCTGCTGCCGCTGGCGGCTACAGGGCTGTATGCTTTTGCCCGGGACTGGCAGAATACGCTGCTTCCTAAAGGCTGGACGCTGGAATGGTTCAGCGGTATGTTCCGGGACAGCCGCTTCCTGGAAGCGCTCTGGACCTCCCTGTATTTGTGCGGCATCAGTGTGGCGCTGAGTCTCGCTGTGATGCTGCCGGCTGTTTTTGTCATTACGGTCTATTATCCGCGCTGGGAGAGCTTCATGAAGGGAATCGTCGTTCTGCCCTATGCCGTGCCTGGGGTGGTAGCTGCCGTAGGGCTGATCCGCGCATATTCCTCGGGACCTTTTAACCTTTCGGGGACGGCTTATTTATTGATTGGGGCGTACTTTGTAGTCGTGCTGCCTTATATGTATCAGGGCATCCGTAACAGTCTGCTTAGTGTATCGGCGGTGGAGCTGCTGAATGCCGCTGAACTGCTGGGAGCCAGAAGGCGTACGGCCTTCCTCACGGTCATTCTGCCGAATATATGGCCTGGGATTATCGTCTCGGCGCTGCTGTCGTTCTCGGTGCTGTTCGGGGAGTTTGTGCTGACGAATATGCTGGTCGGGGGCCATATCCAGACGATTCAGGTCTATTTGTATAAAAGAGTCGGAGAAAGCGGGCATTTGGCCAGCGCCATTGCCATCTCATATTTCTTCTTCATTCTGCTGCTGTCGGCCGTGCTGATGAAGCTGGGGCAGCGGATGGGCCGGTTATCGAAGTAAGGAAGCCGGGGCAGACCCGGCATTAATAGGGAGGGACAGGAATGAATGATTATCTGAAGCTGCTGGGTATCCATAAAAGGTTCGGCGATGCCAGGGTACTGGATGGGGTGGATCTGAGTATCGCCGAAGGGGAGCTGGTTACGCTGCTGGGACCGTCGGGCTGCGGCAAAAGCACACTCCTGCGCTGCATCGCTGGGCTTACAGAACCGGATAGCGGCAGTATGCTGCTGGAGTCCCGGGAGCTGACGAAGCTGCCGCCGCGCAGCCGGGACATCGGCATGGTGTTCCAGTCGTATGCGCTGTTCCCCAATTTGACGGTCCGTCAAAATGTGGAATACGGCATGCGCATGCGCGGCATCGCTCCTGCAGCAAGGCGGACGCGCAGCGCAGAGCTGCTGGCGATGGTGGATCTGGAGGACAAGCGGGATGTCTACCCGCAGTCCTTGTCCGGCGGGCAGCAGCAGCGCGTGGCGCTGGCCCGCTCGCTGGCCGTCCAGCCGAAGCTGCTGCTGCTGGATGAGCCGCTCAGCGCACTGGACGCACGAATCCGCAAGAATCTGCGCGCGGAGATCCGCGACATCCAGCGGCGGCTTGGCATGACGACGCTGTTCGTCACCCATGATCAGGAGGAAGCACTGATCCTCTCGGACCGGATCTGCATCATGAATAAGGGGCAGATCGTTCAGCAAGGCTCGCCGGAGCAGCTCTACACAGCGCCGCGTACTGAATTTGCCGCCCGGTTCATGGGCAGCTACAATGTGCTGAGCCGGGCCGAGGCGCTATCGCTCTTCCGCAGCATCGAGAGCCGGGCCGACCGGTTTGCCATCCGGCCGGAGACCGTAACCCTGCTGGCGGCAGGGGAGCCGATCCAGGATGACGCCGATGGTATGGTGGATGTGCACGGTCAGGTCCAGGCGGTATCCATTCTGGGCAGCATTATCCGGGTCAGCGTGACGGCGGAAGGTATCCCCTTAACAGTAGACCTGCTGAATGACGGGCGCTGGCTGCAGGTCCGGGAAGGGGATCGCGTGACCCTTCTCATGGACGCTGCTAAGCTGCTGCATCTGGAGCAGGAAGGGGCGTAGTTGTCTGTTCAAGCAGGTTCCGCCGTTAGTCCGGAATGGATCGGATAGAAGCAGCGGGATTCGTGGTATAATGGGGAAATCTGCAAGCAAGCAAGAAGAACAGGAAGGAGCAGTACCCCCAATGGAAGTAACCGCACAGGAAGTGGCGGAGTGGATGGTGAAGGAAATCAAGTTCACAGGGACGTTATACCAGACCGCTGCGACCCAATATGTGAAGGCAAATTTCGGTGAACAGTTTGTATTCGTGAATGAGAACGGCAATGCTTCGTTATCCAAGGAAGTGAAGAAGGCCTTCCGCAAGCTGCATGGCGGCCGGATTGCCTGGGACCGCGACGGATTCCTGTGGGCCTGGACCTGAGGCTGAACGGTCACAAGACCACCTTAATAACATGAGCAAAAACGGCTACGCCATCCTTGACAAGGACGGCGTAGCCGTTTCTGCTAGAACAAGGGGAGCAATACTGTACTAGCCCCATTGGCCCAAATTATTCTTCGAGTGACATCTCCTATACATATTCCAGCATGCCTTTGTCCTTGAGCAGATCCACAATGTCCTTGACGGACTGTGCCTTGTCCTTAGGGCAGATCATGAGGGCATCCCCCGTGTCGGCGATAATAAAACCTTCAACGCCTATAGTGGTGATCAGCCGCCCGTTGCCATAGATGATGGAGTTGTGGGTATCGATGCCCAAATGATTGGCTTTGATAATATTGCCTTCACCATCAGGCGGGAAGATGGCACCGAGTGCATCCCAGCTGCCGATGTCATTCCAGCCGAACTGTCCGGAGAGGACCACAACTTCGTCGGAACGCTCAAGGATGCCATAGTCGATCGATATATTTTGGAGCAGCGGGTAGATCCGGTTAATCGTCTCTTGCTCTTGATCCGTACCCCATGCCTCTCTGATCGGCAGCATCGTGTTATACAACCGCGGCAAATAACGCTTGAAGTTATCGATAATGACCGAGGTCTTCCAGATGAAGATCCCGCTGTTCCAGAGATAATTGCCTGAGGCCAGATACCCCTGTGCCTTCTTGAAATCCGGCTTCTCCACGAATTCAGCTACATCGTATACGGCAACCGGCTTGACTGCGATCGGCTCTTTGTCATAAGCGATGTAGCCGTAACCGGTGGACGGGAAGGTCGGCTTGATCCCGATCGTGACAATGGTATTGCTCTCCATGGCTACGGTGCAAGCTTCGTCCAGCGTAAGCCGGAACTGCGGCTCATCGGTAATATAGTGATCGGAAGGCAGGACGACCATTAAGGAGTCCCCTTCGCTCATCTGCTGGATGGCGAAAGCGGCGAATAGAATACTCGCCGAAGTATTTCGGGCCACCGGCTCAATCAGGATATTGCTCTTCTGCACACTGCTGTGCATAATGCTCTCCAGCAGTACCGCCTGGGTTCGGTTCGTTACAATAACGGTATTTTCCTGCGGAATAATGCCCTTGAAGCGTTCGATCGTATCGTTCAGCATAATATCGTTGCCGCTGATGTTCAGCAGCTGCTTGGGGATTTCCTGTCTCGACAGCGGCCAGAAGCGGGTGCCGCCCCCGCCTGCGAGAATGGTTGCGAATTTATCCATGATGGGTCACCAGATGGGCAATCAAGAAGGAGATAATGCTCTCCGAGCCTTGATTGAGATTCAGTCCCGAACTGTGAATCCCGTCGTAGCAAGCCCCGGTCTGGGGATCTATCAGGCTGAGCTGCAAGGAGTTATTCCCTGTATACCAGGCATAGCATAAGTCAGCCTTCCGCAGATAAGCAGGGTCCTTCAGCACCGAGGCGGCTTCCCGGCAGGCGAGCAGCATCTCGCAGGCTTCGATCGGCTGTTCGTCATAGAGCGCAGGCGTGCCGCCGCGCAGCAGCCAGCCATGGCTGCCAATGGGCTTGTAATAGCCTTCCGGCGCGAAGGTCCGGGAGATTAGGAAATCCAGACTTTCTTGGGCCGTAGCTCGGAGCACCGGATTGCCGGAGATCTTGTAGGCCTTCAATAGTGCCCAAGGCAGCATCGAGTTCCCGTAAGTCAGGCTGTCTTCGTACCAGTTCCAGCCCTCGCCCTTGGTATGGTTGTACTGGTCATTTAGCCGGACCGCGATGGATTCGATCAGCTCACTAATGAAGGCTTCGGGCAGGAAGGCCTGTTCTTCCTCTGTGCCTGGTGTATGCGGATACGGAAAGGAGTAGGTGAGTGCTCCGGGAGTTTTGAGCAGATAGCTTAGCCCGACAAGTGCATAGGAAAGTGCCCGGGGAGACCGAATGCCGCCGATATGAGGCAGCGCCTGGTTGATTAGATAGCGGCAGGTATTCAGCAGATTATCCGGCAGGATGGAAGAATAGGAGAGGGCGAAGCCCAGCGCCCAGAGGGTGCGTCCCTGACAATCCTCGGAGCCGTGCTCCTCCAGGAAGGAGCGGCTGTAGTCCATGAAATTCCGGAAGTTGCCTTCCTCCGTCTGTGCATGATGGACGAAAGAGAGGTACGTATGGATCAGGTCGAGGGCAGCGGCCTCGGGATTTTTTTTGTACATCAGTACGGCTGCAATTAGAGCCCGCGCATTGTCATCGGTGGTGTAGCCTTTGGCACGGTCGGGAACACCGAACTTCGTATGCTGAAAAATCCCCGTGTCATCGGTAATCCGGCGCATATAGTCCGGTTTGAGCTGCAACACTGCTGGTGGATGCATCAAATCACACTCCGGTCAGCCGGGGTGGAGAGGGCTATTTTATCGTGAAAGATGGCTGCATAGCTCTTTGCAACCTCACTCCACATCATCTTACTGCCAAGCGCCTGTGTACGCTGCTCCATATCCTCGACTTTGGCCGGATCATCCAGCAGCTCCAGAATACAGGCTTCCAGAGAAGCTGAATTGCGGAATTCCGCGAGCAACCCCCGGCCTTCAGCTAGCATCTCTTCGGCATAGCGGTAAGGGGTGGAGATAATGACTCTGCCATAGCCAATGCCGTAAGCGAGGGTGCCGCTGACAGCCTGATCCTTGCCCAGATATGGAGTCATATAAATATCCGACATCACCAGTGACTCGATGACTTCTTCCTGGGTCAGCAGCTTGTCGACGAACAGCACATTATTGACCAGTCCTAGCTCATACACCTGATCGGTCAGCTTTTGCCGGTAGACTTCGCCTGCCTCTTGTTTAACGACCGGATGGGTCTTGCCCCAGATGATATAGAGCGCGTCCGGGTGCTGCTTCACCACTCCGCTCATCGCTTCAATTGCATATTCAATGCCCTTGCCGGGACTCAGGAAGCCGAAGGTGGAGAGAATTTTGCGGTCTCCGAACTTATACTGGGTCTTTAGCTCCGCGCGGGTAGCTGTCTGCACAAAGGGCACACCGTGATGAATGAAGGCGATTTTGGCGGCTTCTATATGATAGACAGAGATCAGATCCTGTGCTGTGGACTGGGCCATCGTGACCACTTGGACGCTTCCTTCAGCGAGCCGGGTAATGATCTCATGCTGCTTCGGTGTAGGCTTGGTTAAGACAGTATGGAAGATAACCACATAAGGGACCTGAAGCTCTTCCGTGAACTGCAGGAGATATTCACCGCTCTCTCCGCCGTAGATGCCGAATTCATGCTGAATGACGAGCAGATTGGTATCCGACTGATTAATTTCCCGGGCTGAATCTATATAATCGGATAGCTGCTGCTGGTTGATTTCCCTCATGACCTGATCCGTGTAACGGTAATCTCTGTTGTTGTTCATGGCGATGATCCGCGGTTTGTTGAAGCCTTGAAGCTTCGTGAACTCATCCAGCAGATCCTGGGTGAAGGTAGCAATTCCGCATTCTCTAGGCAGGCTGGTGGACAGGAAAACTATGTTTTTATTGCGGTTGCTGCGGTTCATGATAGAGCCTCCCTATGGATTATCGTAATTTGGGGATAAAAAAAGAAAATAAAGAGAGCTTTATTTTCCAGGGGTGAGTGGTATGAATTTTCGTTTCTGCAATTTATTTCCTAAATCGACTATAACATGACCATTTTATCTTGTCAATTTATTGACTCTCCTAAAATCTCCAGATATAGTATTGTAGGAGGTGTATGGATGCCAGTCATTCGCAGTAAACTAAGTGAGGTTATGGAAGAACATGACCCCAAATTATCGATCCGCAAGCTTGCCAAAGACATTAACTACCATTTTGATTCCGTCCGGCGGATGTACAAGGATGAGATGGTGCAGTATCCCCGGGATCTGCTGTTAAAGCTCTGTACCTACTTCAATATTCAGCCTGGGGAATTGATCCGGATGGAATCAGATGAGAACGATTGGGCAATAGATAAGGCAAATGAATATGAGGAGGAAGGCAATGACAAGGAGCCCGGCAATGGCAGCAGCCTGTAGCGAACTGCTGGATACCTTTTACGCCAATCTCCGTACCGTACACGTGGAGAAGCTGGTCTTCTCCGGTGTAGGCGGGCGTGATGTATACAATATAACGGCCCCTTTCCCGCATGACGGGGAGGAGGTCATACTGGGAAGAGTTGAGGAGCGCGACAGTGAGTTCTCTCAAGTCTTCTTTTTTACATCCCGAGGGGACGGGGTATGGGTTCCCAGGGCACATACGCATACCTATAACCTGCAGGACCCCTGTGTCACCCGGATTAAGGGCGAACTGATTGTCGGCGGAGTTGAAGTCATTACGGCCGGGGATCATCCGCCGCAAATCGTCTCCTGGGTCACGCAGTTCTACCGGGGGTACCGGATCGATTCGATGAACCATTTCGCCTCCGGTCCGCAGCAGATGAAGGACATCCGGCTGATAGAGCTGCAGGACGGGAGAATCGGTGTGCTTACGAGACCGCAGGGGGAGCGTGGCGGCAGAGGGCAGATCGGCTTCACGGTTATCGATTCTCTGGAAGAGCTGAATGAACAGACGCTCGTGGAAGCAGAAATTCTACAGCATCAGTTCGTGCAGGAAGAGTGGGGCGGCGCCAATGAAGCCCATCTGCTAAGCAACGGCCATGTCGGTGTGCTTGGGCATATCGCTTGCTTCGATCCTCTGGGGAAGAAGCATTATTACGCTATGGTCTTCTCGCTCAACCCGGACACCTTCGAGACGACTCCGCTCAAAATCATTGCCGCCCGAAGCGATTTCCCGGTCGGTCCGGGGAAACGGCCTGATCTGCAGGATGTGATCTTCAGCGGCGGACTGGTACGGGGGGAGGACGGCCGGTCGGTGTTGTCGGTAGGCGTCAGCGATGCGGAAGCCTATCGTATTGAGATTCCTGATCCTTTTGCTGAGTATGAGGTCTGATGGAGGTCTGATGGTAGTAAGTTTGACTAGATTATATGGTCATGGTACACTATGTTTGACAAGAATTTATGGTCAAAGAGAGCGGGAACCAAGCAATGAGTACATTTATTCAATTAAGCAATCGTACATCGGAAACAAAGTCCAACCTGAATGCAGCAAGAAAGCAGGGCCGCATACCGGCTGTACTGTACGGCATTGGTAAAGATACTCTCAGTCTTGAAGTGAACGAGAAGGAACTGCTGGAGATGCTGAGAACGAATCCGCGGGCGATTCTGCAGGCGAAGCTGCCGGATGGAACGACCCTTCCGGTAGTGGTTCAGAACATTCAGAAGCAGTCGATGTCCGGTAAAGTGCTACATGTCGATTTCCAGCATGTGAATATGAGCATCAGTATGGACAGCAAGGTTACGATTCATTTTGCAGGCGAAGCTGCGGGTGTCAAAGAAGGCGGCGTACTGCAGGTGGAAATATATGAAGTAGAAGTCCGCTGCATGCCGGGAGCTCTGCCGAAATCGATGGAAGTGGATATCAGCGGCCTGGCCATCGGCGACCAATTGCTGGTGTCTGATCTGATCTTCAAGGATGGAATTGAAGTGTTGACTGCTCCGGGCACAGTCATGATTCAGATCAAGACGGTCCATGAAGAAGCAGCAGAACCGGAAGTCACTCCGGCTTAAATATAGATTAATGAATAATAGCCCCTTTCTGGCAGAGCGTACCCGGAATTCATGAACATATCATGACTCCGGTTACGTCTGCTGGAAGGGGCTTTTTATTGTTTGGGAGGAAACTTACATCTGGCAGGTTAGCTGAAAAGGCAGCCGGATGTTCGCTTATACCGGGACCTCGCGGGTGCTTGGTTCCATCGGGGAGCTGCAGAGCGGACACGGCTTCGAGGTCAGGTGATCCTCTGCCCCGCCCGCCTTCTTCCGGGTCCAGCCCGGACAGGCTTTGCCGGTGCATTTCCAGACCGGGACAGTATGCGTTCTCACTGCGGCTGAACCCGGGGTGCTGCTGCGGGTTATAGGCGATCTGCCTGCGCTGCTCCCTCCGGCGGGTGGAGCCGGTGCCTGCGGGCGGGCCGCCGAGCGGAAGGCCGCGAGCATGAAGCGCGAGACCTCCGCCTTCTTACCCCGATGCCGGGCGGGCGAGCTGATGAACAGCTCCTCCTTGGCCCGGGTAACGGCTACATAGGCGAGCCGGCGCTCCTCTTCCAATGCGGCAATGCCTGCTTCAGCCGCGGCTCTTGCAGCCGCCGCACTGATCACCTTGACCGAGGCCTTCGCTGGTTTGCGGTCCTTCGAACGGTCCTCCTCCAGAGCGGAGCTATGCGGCAGAATCCCTTCGGAGGCTCCGATCAGGAAGACTACGGGGAACTCCAGTCCCTTGGATTTGTGGATGGTCATCAGCGCCACCCGGTTGCCTTGCTCCTTCAGCCCCGGCTGCCGGTTCTGCTCATTACGCTCTGTTACGTTGTCGATGAATTCGAGGAATAGCGGAATCGTGGCGAAGCGCTCCGCCGAGGACTCCAGCTCATCCAGCATTTCCTTCAGTGTCTCCCGGTGCAGCGTAGCCTGATGGCGCTCGCTGCCTTCGATGAAATAATCGTAGAATACTGTGCGGATCTGGCGGATTGCCTGCACTGGCGTCAGCTCCCGCAGGCCGCGGATCAGGTCCAGCCGCTCGCGCAGCTTGACGCCCTTGAAATCCTCCATGCCCGGCATGGACAGCAGATGAATCAGCGGGCCCTGCTTCGCCTGCACCGCCTCCATGCGCCGGATATACTCCATCCCCTTGTCCCGGTTCATGTAGAGTGTCGGCAGAATATTCTCCATGGCGGCGAAGTCGCGGCGGTTCACCGACAGGCGCAGGTGATCCAGCACCGGAGAGATCAGCCAATGCTCATACAACAGCTGGCCTTCACCATAATCTATATAAGGAATATCGTGCAGCAGCAGCAGCTCCAGGACCGCCCGGTTGCTGCTTGTCGCGCGGTATAACAGGGCGAAATCACGGAATTCCCGGGTCCCGCTCTGAGTCTCACGCTCAATATGCTCCACAATCTGCGAGGCCTCGTCATCTGCTGTAAGCGGACGCAGATAACGGGGCGGCAGGCCGCTGCTGCGGGCTGCCTGCAGCGTCTTGGCGCGGCGACGTGAATTATGGCGGATGATACCGTTGCCCAGCCCGATGATCGCCGGTCCGGAGCGGTAATTGATATCCAGCGTAATCACCTTGGCCTGCGGATACAGCTTCTCGAACTCCAGAATGAACTCGCTGCGGGCTCCGTTGAAGGAATAGATCGTCTGGTCATCGTCGCCGACCACCATCAGATTATCCTGCGGAGCAGCAACCATCTTCACCAGCTCATATTGCAGCGCATTCGTATCCTGGAATTCATCGACCATCACATATTGATACTGCTGCTGCAGCTCCCGCAGCAGCGCAGGCTGTTCACGGAGCATCTGGTAGGCGAGCAGCAGCACATCGTCGAAGTCGATTTTGAAATGATCGGCCTTCCACTGCTCGTATAGAGCCAGGATAGCCTTCATCTCCTTCTCTGCCTCGGTAGTCTCCGGCAGCTGTGCGGGCAAGCCCATGTTCATCTTGCAGGCGGAGAGCAGACTGAGCAGATTCTCAGGAGGATAGGCATCCTTCGGCAGTCCCAGCTCGCGCATAATCTGCTTCAGCAGAATATGCTGACGGCGGGTCTCGCTGAAAATATCCTGCCGCAGCCCCTGCCGCCGCAGGAAATAAAGGAAGAACGAGTGGAACGTACGCGCCTGCAGGCGCGCAGCATCCCCTTCGTTCACCCCCGGTAACAGGGTGATCCGTTCGCGCATCTCTGCCGCTGCTTTGCTGGAGAAGGTCAGCAGCAGCAGGCGTCCGGGGGCGATGCCGCGCACAGACAGCAAATACCCGGTTCTGCAGATCAGCACCGAGGTTTTGCCGGAGCCGGCTCCAGCCAGTGTCAGCAGCGGCCCCAGATGATGGCGCACCGCCGAGATCTGCGGGGGATTGAGCAGAATGCCTCCAGCCTCCAGCCGCCTGAAATAAGCCGCATCGCTGTCCCCCGGCTGCACCGTCTCCCGGCTCGTCCGGGCCGAGGCTACCTTGGCCTGGGGTATATTCTCACCGCTGGCTCCCAGCGGGATATTATGAAATAAGAGCTTGTTCATTATGTTCACCTTCGTATGTTTCTGAATGCATAATCAGTCCTGCGGTTTTGGCCAGTATACACTATACCATTCTGCACTCTTTTCTGCACGAGGCTATCTCCCGGATGTATTCAGCTTGGCAAGAAGAGAATTCACCTTGCGCTCGTACAGCCGCGGCTGATCTTCCTTGATCTCCTCCAGCAGGAAGGCCAGACACTGCCGGATTCTAGGAGGCATGCGCACAGCGATCTCAGCGTAATCCCTGCGGTAAGTGTCGTCCTGGAGAATTCTTTGATTCAGCACAATCGCCCAGTTGCGGGCATGCTCCAGCATTTCCGGCAGTGATTCCAGCAGCTGGGTCAGATACATCTCCATTTGGATACTCTCTACAAAATGAACAAGGCTGAACATCACCTCTTGCTGTTCCGTATCATCATCGAATACTTTGAAGATCTGGTGAATGACGGCATCCTCCGTATCACCGGCCAGACCCTCCAGTGCCTGATCGAACTGCTCGCATTCCAGCTCGGTGCGCAGCAGCCGGTTCTCATATAGCCGGGCAATCCCGGGGTATAGGTGGTTCATAGAGTAATTCCTCCCAGCAGAAAATAACGCCATTTATCATAAAGTCCATTTTTTGACAGATAAGGCTAATATATTGGACAAAGGACTAGCTGATTATAACAGATGTACAAATAGAAGTAAGGTATGGAGGGATATTATGTTTATTCCGGTACTTATGGAATTAACCAATGCCGAACGGTTAACGCTTATTCTATATCTGGCACTCAACCTGGGAGCCATCTCATTATGCCTCTTCCGGCGCTCGGGAACCGACCGCCGTTAGTAAACAACAGCCTTCATTTGAAGGCTGTTCTTCTGTCCAGAAGATGCCGCAGCCCTGCCGCTACACCATTCTCCGTATGGCTTAACGTAATGAAGTCGGCGGTCTGCTTCAGCACGGGGGCGGCATTCCCCATGGCAATCTTGTACCCCGCCATCTCGAACATAGGCAGATCATTGTAGCTGTCGCCCATCACCGCCACTTGCTCCGCAGGAATCCCGTAATGGGCAGCGAGCATGCTTACACCGGCACCCTTATTCGCTTCCTCATGGTTGATCTCGATATTGTTGACATGCGATGCGGTAATAATCAGTCCGGGGATGGCGGCGAACCGCACAGAGGCTTCCTTCAGCAGCTCACGGTTCAGCGAGAAGACCAAAGTCTTATAAATCAGATTCTCTTCCTTGCTCCAGACGTCCTCCATCTTCTCCACGTAGGTTACAGCTGCCTGCTGGAACTGCTGATCGACCATCGCCTGGAGCAGCCAGGCCAGTTCCTCGGGAACCTCAGTATCCTTATGAGTAGCCAGCTTTTCCAGTTGTACCCGCTTGTCGAGCTCAACATATACGTTATCCTCAGTGTATACCTCGTAATACAATTCAGGAATTTCATTCAGCCAGCGCAGCGCGGGAATAATATTCTCTTTATTCAGCGGAGTGCTTGCCGCCACGCTCCGGTCAGCCAGCGTGATTACAGCACCGTTAAGACTCACCACAGGGCATTCCAGATCAGCCAGCCGCAGCTGCCGCTCAGCGTCCATGTAGGAACGGCCCGTAGCGATAATCACGATATGGCCCAGGCGCTGTGCTTGAAGAATAGCCTCTTTGTTCTCGTTGCTGATTTCACCCTCCGCATTGAGCAGTGTTCCGTCCATATCCAGTGCAATAAGCATGTGATTGTTCTCCTGTTCTATCTGTTTATTGTAATTTCCCCTTCAAGGGCGCGTAGGCTTTGCCTGAAATATAAGAATTTATATGTTTCACACGATAACTTATCCTTCTATTTTTCGGCCGTTTCCACTTGTATTTTATCATTATTTACTCGGAAACTTAAAATTAAAGTGTTCATCTATAGTATTTACAGAACAGTTCCCTGCTGCATGCAGCTTGATGGATTTTCAGAAAAGAGTGCTCACGTGGTACAATGTAAGGCAGACCTGTAACCTGACAGCCTGGTTCGTCTTCTGCATGTGCAAGAGATGATGACCGGGATGCAAGCGGCATGGGGTCGCTATGTAAGGGGGAAAAGATACTGATGAAATCCAGAAATTTAGCTACGATCTCTCTGGCTATTATGGCCTGCGGCTTTCTGTTCACCTTATTTCTGCCGGAGAATCTTGCAGTTATTCTGCTAAGAGGGGGATTCGAGGCAGGTCTGGTCGGAGGCATCGCCGACTGGTTTGCCGTGACGGCGCTGTTCCGCCATCCTCTGGGCCTTAGAATTCCGCATACCTCGCTGCTATTGAAGAACCGGGATAAGCTGATCCAGTCCCTGATCTCTGCGATGGAGAATGAGCTGCTGAACAAGGAGAGCATTGAGAATAAGCTGCGCACATTCAATATAGTCTCGCTCGGAGCTACCGTGCTGACCCGGTTCTTCTCCAGAAAGAAAGCGCGGCAGGAAGTGCTGGAGCAGCTACAGGGCTTCGTACTGCGGCTTCCGGTAGAGCAGGCCGTTCCGTATATTCAATCGGCAGCGGCAAGCTATCTGCGTGAAGCTAAGCTTGGAGTCGCAGCAGATACCATCGCCACCAGCCTGATGAATGAGGGCAAGGACATTGCAGCCCTTGATTTTGCGCTGGAAGGGATCTCCGCCTGGAGCGGACGCCCGGAGACGCGGGCCATGCTGGGTAAGATTGCCAGTGAGAAGCTGGCCGAGGTTAAGCTGGGCGGACTGAAAGGAATGGCCTTTCAGGCCTTCGTCGGGTTCGTGGATGCCGATATGCTGGGGGAAATGCTCCAGGGTATGGTGCAGTCTACGATTCGTGACTTTAAGGAAGAGGATAGCCCCTACCGGGAGGAGGTCATCCGGGAGATCCGGGTGGCTCTGTTCCAGCTGCTGAGCGATGAAGAGCGGATTGCCTCGCTGAAGAATTGGGCGCTGAATGAGCTTCAAGGGGAAGCGGCCGCCGCATTTGTACTGCAGCAGCTGCAAGGGCTGCGCGGCAAGGCGGTTACGCTGCTGGAAGAGGACCGGGGCCGTGGCGGACGCAGGCTGTTCTCGCTGTATGCCGCGCTGGTCCGGCGGGTTAGCCAGGAGAAGGAATGGATTCAGACATCGGAGGACCGGATTCGCGGTACACTAATCTCCTTCGTGGAAGCTAATCATTACCGGATCGGGCAGCTGGTTAAGGAGAACCTCGATCAGATGGATGATGCCGCTCTGGTGAATATGCTGGAGGAGAAGGTTGGCAAGGATCTGCAGTGGATTCGTGTCAACGGGGCCGTTTGCGGCTTTGTGGTCGGGCTGGTGCTTACTGTCATCCAGCTGATCTGAGATTGATATATCAGCAATTCATAAAGGCAGCAAGGCAGTCCCCGGTCGTCCGTGATGACGGAGAGCGGGGGATGCTTTGCTGCCTCTTTCAAAATATAAGGAGTTATATGTTTCACACGATAACTTATCCTTCTATTTCTCGCTGAAACGGTACCTTCCTTTAAAAGGACGGCGAAGCTGTTTCCACTTGTAGGCGCGAATATAGCAGAGCGAAGACACTCTATAGCTGGTTCTTGCCGTTGCTGATGGTGAAGACCTCCTGTACCGGCAGGACAAAGATTTTGCCGTCGCCGAAGGAGCCATGCTCACCAGATCTAGCTGTACGCATAATAATGCTGATCACGTCATCCTTGTCTTCATCCTGAATGACGATCATCAGCAGCTTCTTGGAGATTTGATTGTAATGGTTGGTTCCAACCTGAATACCCTTTTGCTTGCCGCGCCCGAGCAGATCCATTTTGCTGATGGAGGGGAAGCCGGCCAGCAGCAATTCGGCCATCACGTCATCCGCCTTCTCAGGTCTTACTATAGCTTTGATCATTAACATAACGATGCACCCTTTCTACAGCGAATAATAGGTTGTAGGGGGTTGCCAATATCTCGGTGGATTACTGTGCAGTGCATTTGTTTAATGGCAACGCTTACATGTGTAGTATATTATTAACTCTCGGCTGCATCCTGCGAGAAGGATCACAAAATCCATATGACACATTGTCGCATCCTGACTGGGTTACAGTTAGAGGCTGTCCGCCATCCAGAAAAATATCGCAAGGTAAAGTGTTATGCCCCTTCGTTAACCAGTGGAACCCTGAATAAGAAAGCCTCCTCTGGTTAACGTGATCCCGTCAGCTTCAAATAAATATTCTCAAGCAGCTCTGTGGTATGCTGCCACTCATACATCAGCAGCGCATCACTTCTGCCTTGTAGTCCGATCCTGGCGGCAAGGTCGGGATTGCGGCCGATCTGCAGCATACGGCTGGCAAAAGCAGCAGGGTTCCTGTACTGCTTCACCAGAAAGCCGTTACGGCCCGAATCGATAATCTCCCGAATTCCGCCGTTGCTGGAGGCAATCACCGGCAGCCCCGAGGCCATCGCCTCCACATTCACCAGCCCGAAGGCTTCATGCTGCTGGGAGGGGCAGATGAAGCAGTCGGCAGCCTGATACATACTGTGGATATCCTCATGGGGAATATTGCCGAGAAAAGACACCTGTACGCCCAGCCGCCGGGCAAGGGCTCTCAGCTGCCTGAGGTACGGCGGCTTCCCCTTGCCCGCGATCAGCAGCCGGGCGGGCATATGCCGGTTCAAGCGGTGCATGGCCCGGAGCAGCACAGGCACTCCCTTGCGCGGAATGACCCGGCCTACGAACAGGACCGTGAAGCCGGGGCCAAGACCATGCAGCGTGCGCAGACGCGCCTTCTCCTGCACAGACACAGGGGTGAAGCGCGACAGGTCTGCCCCCAGAGGAACCACGTGAAGCTTGCTGCGGATGCCGGGGAATCTCCGGGTAAGCCGCTGTTCCAGGGAGCTGCTGTTGGCCGTGACGGCATCGGCCAGGGCGAGGCTGCGGGCAATGGCGGGCTCCTGGGGCACGAATGTGAGAGAGTGAAGGAATATCATCACCGGAGTGCCGGGTGACTGCCGCTTCACAGCCGCCGCCAGCCGTGGCCGGTTATCGATCTGAATAAGATCGAACGCCTCGGCGGCTTCCAGGAATGTAAGAACGGAGCTGCGGTACCTGGAAGGGGTGCCTGAGGGCAGCCGGATGAACCTGACCTGCTCGAGCTCATCCGTGTCAGGAAGACCGGCAGCTCTGCGGCTTAGGACGGTTACCTTATGTCTCTTGGCCAGCCTGCGCGCGATATTCCAGATGCAAATCTCTACAGAGCCGTCCCCGGGAACCGTGAACTGCTCCGGTGCAATCATGCAGATGTGCATTGTAGCTGCTCCTCCCGCTGCATAGTAGATAGGGTTCTTAACCTAACATATGCGTTCAGGCGTGCAGAAGACACAGGAGCAAGCAGGGAACGGCCGTCTGCGGCCTAGCTGCCCGTCTGTTTAAGAGTAACGGCAATGACTCCGGCAATCGTTTGCTCATACTCCAGGATCTTCAGCTTTCCCGCCGCGATCTGCTTGTACCCGGAGACCATAGAAGATAAGGATTGTCCGGCCAGAGCCGGATTCTGCTTGCGGATAGCCGCTTTGAAGTCGCTCCAGTCTGCTGTTAGCCGCTTGTTCAGGGCAGAGACTGCGCTTTTCTGCGATTTGATTAGGCCTTGTGGCCTGTCAATGCCGGACAGGGTCTTGCGGGCAGCGGCCATCCGGCGCGTACGGGTATCCTTGGCGGCCTTGAGCAGCGCTTCCTTATCGCGAATCTCCTGGCGGGCTATCTGGACCAGCAGCTTCATGGCTTCCGACTGGGCCTTCAGGACGGAATTCAGCGTCTTGTCCTTCAGTCTCTTGAGCAGGGAGATCCGCTTGTTCAGCGCGCTGTATTGATCGAACAGCGGCTGATAACGCTGCTTGGCACTGCTGAGCGCGGCGCTCAGCTTGGTGATGGAAGCCTGGTCCATATTCTTGATGGACTCCCGGACTGCATTCAGCGCCTCAGTATTCTGATCATGAAGAGTCCTGATCTGCACCTCCCGGCTGTCATACCCGGCAGACAGGACGGTTAACTCTGTGAACTGGCTCTTCATCCGGGCGCGGGCTGTGCTGTCCGCCTTAGCAGCAGTCAGGTCAAAGGAAGCCTGAACCGATGAGGTAATCACCGCCGCCGCTGCCGAAGCCGGACCGGCCGGGAAGCTTAGGGCAAGGGCAATCAAGACGGACAGCAGCAGACAACTTGGCTTATACAGATTGTTCATTAACATTCCTCCGCTTGTCTTCATGTCCAGGAACACAAAGAAAGCACCCGCAGTAAAGGCCAACAGGCCTCTATTACGGGTGCTTCCGGCGTAATGAGTCACGAAGATAGTTTTGCTTTTAAATATAGGGATAACCGTATATTTTGTCAATAATTTCAATTTTAACTTTTAGAAATCAAGGGCTGGGCTTCCATTTCATTCTGTGACAGTCATAGCGTATACTGTGAAGGTAGAAATGGCAGATGAAGAACAGCAGAGGGTCTGCGGAAGCGAACGCCAGCCCGGGATGAAGGAGGTCCTATGTAATGGATAACTTGGCTAGTAATAACAGCATTCTCGATCAAGCCTTCGAATTATCTCCGGTGGGGATGGCGGTATTGTCTCCGGAAGGAGGCAGATGGATGAAGATTAACCCTTCTTTTTGCAATATGCTGGGCTGCACTGAAGCTGAGTTTCTCTCAGGGACTCTATCGGGGGCGGGCCGGGAATTGCACGAGCAATTCTCTATTCAGCGAATCGGGATAGAGCTTGCACAACAGCAAGGACAGCATCTCCAGATAGATCAGCGGTTCTCCGGCCGTGACGGGTATCCGTTCTGGCTCTCCCTGACCTTCATTCCGGCGCAAGAGGAGCTGTCCGGCCAGACTGTTATTGTATATGCACAGGATATAACAGACCGCAAAATTGCAGATCAGCTAACCGTAGACAGCCGTGATCTGTACAATTTATTCATAAAAGACGATCAGAGCATGATCTCCTTCTCCCTGCCGGACGGGACGATAACGTTCATATCACCGTCCTCCTACTCCCTGATCGGGTATCATCCGGAGGAGATTATCGGCAGGAACCGCGCAGAATTCTATCACCTGGACGATGTTGAGGCTATCAACAGCTCCGGCGGTCTGCTGAAGAACAATATCTCCAGCCGCCGCCTGCGCCATAAGGAGGGTCACTATCTGTGGTTCGAGACCTCCTTCCATGTGATTCGCAATGAGAAGGATGAAATCACACGGATTATGGGAATTGGCCGTAACGTCACCCGGCGCAAGCACAGCGAGGAGGCCCTTGCGTCCGCTCAGCGGGTAGCCAGAATAGGCTCATGGGGCTGGGATCTGCTAAAGGGTAGAGTCACGTTCTCCGATGAGCTGCGGCGTATTCTGCAATACAGTGTGGAGACAGGCCATGTGAATCAGAATGCCTTTCTGGCACTGGTCCATTCGGAAGATGTTCCGATTCTGAGGGAGGCCGTCGAACGGGCTAGGGGACTGGGGGAGCCGGGGAATACGGCTTTCCGGATGATTCTGCCGGATGGGGAGGTCCTGATGGTGCATGTCCAGTGGGACGTTATCCCGGGACCGGAAGGCAGGCCAGCCCAGCTGTTCGGCATGATGCAGGATATTACCGAGCGTATGCATATGGAGGAGCAGCTGCGGGAGAGTGAACGGAACTTCCGGCTGATGTCAGAGAATTCCCTTGACCTGATCTCACGCCATGGGATAGAGGATAGCATCTTCCTGTACTGCTCGCCGGCCAGCCGGTCGCTGCTCGGCTATGAGCCTGAAGAGATGATCGGCACCAGTGCCTACGATTATTTGCATCCCGATGATCTGGAAATGATTCTGAATCAGATGGCGGAGAGCGAAGATTCTGGATTGATTCCCCCGGCGTCCTACCGCTATCGCCACAAGAACGGTACCTATGTCTGGTTTGAGACGAACAGCCGTTATATTTTTGATGCGCAGGGCCGGAAGACAGAGATTATTGCGGTAGGACGTGACATTACTGAACGCAAGCAATTCGAATCGAAGCTGCAGGAGAATGAGCAACGATACAAATCCCTGTTCGAGTATAATCCGGCGGCGGTGTATTCCATGAATCTGCAGGGGGATTATCTGACGGCGAATGCCAATCTGGAGAAGCTGAGCGGCTACTCGCTGGAGGAGCTGCTGGGGAATTATTTTGGACCGCTGGTCGCTGGCAAAGATATTCAGAAGACGCTGCATCATTTCACCCTTGCCAGCCAGGGGGAGCCGCAGAGCTATGATCTGACGCTGATTCACAAAGACGGGCACCCGGTGGAGATCAATACGATTAATATTCCAATTGTTGTAGATCATCAGGTGGTAGGGGTGTATGGAATTTCCCGCGATATCACAGATCATATCAGGTACACGGAGCAGATCGAGAAGCTGAGCAATGATTACACTCTGATCCTCAATGCCGTGTCCGAAGGGATATTCGGTCTGGACAACGAGGGGAAGGTCACCTTTATTAATCCTGCGGGGGCGCATATGCTGGGCTTCGAATGTGATGAGATTACCGGGCAACCTTACCTGTACCCTATCCAGCAGACCGCGCTCGACGGCAACCATTACCGGCCGGATGAGTCTCCGCTGATGCGGGCAGTCCGGGCAGGAGAAGCCCATCAGAGTCTGGATGCGGTGCTGTGGCGCAAGGACGGCTCCAGCTTCCTGGCAGAGTACCAGGTTACCCCTCTGTTCGACAAGGGTGAGCGCAAGGGTGCGGTCGTTGTCTTCCGTGATACTACAGGGGAGAAGGAGATTATCAGAGCCAAGGAGCTGGCGGAGAAAGCCGACCAGGCCAAATCGGAGTTCCTTGCCATCATGAGCCATGAGCTGCGTACACCGATGAACGGAATTATGGGTATGACCGATCTGCTGGCTGAGACGGAATTGACGGAAGAACAGCGGGGATATGCGCAGATTATCAGCGATAGCAGTGCATCCCTGTTATATATTCTTAATGAAATTCTGGATTTCAGCAAAATCGAGGCCGGTAAAATGACGCTTACCCACGAACCGGTAAGTCTGGCGGAATTGCTCGACAATATTACGGAGCTGTTCATGCCGAAGGCCCGTGAAAAGAATATAGAGTTGTCCTGCCGCATGGCTGCGGATGTGCCGGAGCTGATTATGGGAGATGCGGCCCGGCTGCGCCAGGTGCTGGTGAATCTCGTCAGCAATGCCGTGAAATTCACCGAGACGGGACAGGTCTCCATTCTGCTGAGCAGAGAATATAGCAGGGGCCGCAGGAAGCTGACGCTCAAATTCAGCGTGGCCGATACAGGCATTGGCATCCCTCCTGAGAAGCAGCCGCTGCTGTTCCAGTCCTTTTCGCAGCTGCACCCGTCTATTAACCGCAAGTATGGGGGAACCGGACTGGGTCTGGCGATCTGCAAAAAGCTGGTGGAGCTGATGGGCGGTGCCATCACTGTGGAGAGCGTAGTCGGGGAAGGATCTAATTTCTATTTCATCCTGCCTGTAGATATAGAGCTGGAACCGGAAGGCGTCTGGGAGGATACGGTGATCGTCTCTGAACCAGCGTCGGCCTCTGAACGGATTAGCAGTCCGGAAGAAGGCGAACCCGCCTCTGAATTTGGGACTCTGCGTATATTGGTGGCGGAGGATCATCCGGTGAATCAGAAGCTGCTGGTGACTATGCTGGACAAAAGAGGCTATGCCGCCGATCTGGTCGATCATGGCGAAGCGGCGGTGCAGGCAGTGCTCCGTGAGCGGTATGATCTGGTATTCATGGATGTTCAGATGCCGGGGATGAGCGGGCTTACGGCAACGGCCAGAATCCGCGAACAGGCCCCTGCTCCGCACCAGCCGTATATTGCAGCCGTGACAGCGTATGCCAGAAAAGAGGACCGGGAGCGCTGCTATGCGGCGGGCATGGATGACTTTGTCAGCAAGCCGTTCCTGGCTGCCGATATTGACCGGGTGCTGGAGCATTGCAGCCATAGGGTATCTCTATGAGCCGGAAGCCTTCCGGGGAGCGCCTGAAGGCGAAGGCGTATACACAGTGGGAGACAGGCGTAGCCTCGCCTTCCTCAGCCTGCGGGCCGGCGACCATGGCCGCCCTCGTGGAATATTGGCATTCGCATAGGGGCCGGACGTTTATTCCGGGTACCCGTCATTTTGATTCCATGGCCGCGCATATTAACTACATCTACGCCCATCATGGCGGGACGCCCTGGGGCATGAGCACACGCAGCTTTGTCAGAGGCCTCCGGGCTTACATCGGCGCAGCCCTGCCGCCTTTAAGTAACCGCTCCGGCCTGATTAAGGTATCCGTGTTCAATGATATCGGGCGCTACCGGGCCGAGATTGATGCCGGGCGTCCGGTCGCGCTCAAATTCGACAAGTGGTTCAGCCTCCGCTGGCGCGGAAGATATGCGTATGATTATCATTGGGTGCTGGGAATCGGCTATGAGGATGAAGAGGACGGCTCCTGCAAGCTGGTTGTCCATGACAACGGGGTGCGGCATCCGGGCGGCGGTTATACTCCGGGCAGAGAACGGCAGATCTCTTATTCAGCGAATAAAAGAATACTTACGATGGTATCGCTCAACCTGCCGGAATCTCCAGATGTGCAGTAACAGACAAGCAGGAGATAGTAGTGCATCAGATTTAAAATGCTGGAGTCAGGGCTCCCCTTTGCTGGAGGAATCGGTGCAACGAACGGAGAGAAACTCCTATTCTGGAAGGAAGCCACCTTTAGCAAGTAAAGAACTCCTTGGAGTAAAGAGACAGGTATTCAGTTCGTAGCGAACCATATCAGAGATAAATGTATTCTATGCAACTAAAAACAGTGAGACGGGTGGACTCCCTCTTCTAATTGAGATACGGTTTAACAACCTTATCCATCCTTTTAAATCTCATGAGCTACTAGTCTGCTTCAAGATAGTGGCCGGGCTGGGGAAGGATATCTGCTGTGCCCCGGCTTTTTTGAAAGATAAGAATGTATATGCTTCGCCCTATCTTTATCTTTCTCGCTGAAACGGTACCGTCCTTACAAAGGACGGCAATGCAGTTTCCACTTGCAGCGTGTGATTCAAACGTTTGCACAAACATGGTGGTTAGGATAAAATTTCATATAGAGAAAAACAGAGTTGAATAAATACTTGAAATTGTGCCGTATATTTAGTTAAGGGTAAAGGAGGCGGTATGCCTTGTCAGTACAGAAGGAAATGAAGGAACCGATTGATTACGGGGACCCGGCGGCTACCAGCGGAATCTCCGTCTTCGACCGGAGTTTCGATGAGCTGTTCAGCTATGACGGTGAGGATCTTGGCCTAACCTATTCGGCGTCCGGCTCAGCGTTCTGTCTGTGGGCCCCGACGGCCCAGGAAGCGGAGCTGGTGCTCTATCCATCCTGGAAGGATGCTGCGCAGCAGCAGATTCCCATGGTGCGTGACGTCCGGGGAACCTGGAGACTCAGCGTTCCGGGCGATCTGGACGGAATGTTCTACACCTATAAGGTGCGCATCGGTGATCTATGGAATGAAGCAGTGGACCCGTACGCCCGCGCGGTCGGCGTGAACGGGGACAGAGGGGCTATACTGGATCTGCGCAAGACCGATCCCGCGCGCTGGACGCAGGATAAGCCGCCGCTTGCGGACCCGGTGGATGCGGTGATCTATGAGCTTCACCTGCGTGACTTATCGGTTCATCCTGCCAGCGGGATTACGCATACAGGGCAATACCTGGGTCTTGCAGAAGCCGGCACCCGGGGTCCTGAGGGCATTGCCACCGGTCTTGATCATATTGGCAGTCTCGGTGTTACCCATGTGCAGCTGCTGCCTATCTATGATTATGCAACAGAGAGCGTAGATGAGACCCTTCTTATGGAGCCTCATTATAATTGGGGATATGATCCCAAGAACTACAATGCTCCTGAAGGCTCTTATGCGTCAGATCCGTATGTTCCGGGCCTGCGCATCCGGGAGCTGAAGACGATGATTCAGGCACTTCATGACCGCGGCCTGCGTGTGATCATGGATGTGGTCTACAATCATGTGTATGACGGCTTCCGCGTCAATTTCACCAAGCTGGTCCCCGGCTATTATTTGCGGTACAAGCAGGACGGGCGGTTGTCGAACGGCTCAGGCTGCGGGAATGACACTGCCTCTGAGCGGAAGATGATGTCCCGTTTCATCGTGGAGTCCGTGTTGTACTGGGCTAAGGAGTACCATATTGACGGCTTCCGTTTCGATCTGATGGGACTTCATGATGTAGGAACCATGAATGAGATCCGCTGCCGTCTGGATGAGCTGGACCCCTCGATTATGACCATTGGCGAGGGCTGGGTGATGGATACGGAACTGGCAGAAGAGCTGCGGGCCAACCAGCGTCAGGCCAATGAGATGCCGGGCATCGGGCATTTTAATGACGGCTTCCGCGATGCGGTGAAGGGAAACATATTTCTGCATGACCAAAAGGGCTTCATCGGCGGGGGGATCGGCTTCGAGCGCAATGTGAAGACAGGCATTGCCGGAGCAATCTATTATGGGCCCGGCCTTGGACAATACGCCCAGGAGCCGCAGCAGAGTGTGAACTTCGTGGAGTGCCATGACAATCATACATTGTGGGATAAGCTGGTCTTGTCTACGGCTGGAGCAGAAGACGGGCAGCGCCGTGCTATGCACCATCTGGCCTCGGCTATGGTGCTGACGAGTCAAGGGATACCGTTCATTCATGCCGGGCAGGAGTTCCTGCGGACCAAGGATGGTGTGGAGAACAGCTATAAATCGCCAGTGGAAGTGAATTGGCTGGACTGGGAACGCTGCGCGGAGCATGCTGAATCCGTAGCGTACATGAAGCAGCTGATCGCGCTGCGCGCGGCTCACCCCGCCTTCCGGCTGCGTACCGCAGAGGAGATCCGTGACCATCTGGTGTTCGAGGACGCACCGATGCAGGCGGTGGCCTTCACACTCCGCGATCATGCCGGAGGAGATTCTGCGGAGCATCTGTACGTTCTGTACAATGCCAACCCGGACGGTGCAGCCCTGAAGCTGCCCGAACTGGGAGCATGGGGCATTGTATTCGGCGAGCAGATCAGCGGGCTGGAGGGCGGCATTTTAACTGCTGCTGGAATAGGAATGATTGTACTTGCTGTAAACTAACTGATAGGTATCGCGATTATAGATAACGCGTCGAAGCAGGCTGCCGGGGCAGTCTGCTTTTTGCTGTGGCGGAAATATGCTTAATGTATGCTGAAATGACAGTAAGCAGCCAAACCAGTAAACAGAGGACGGTAAGTATCGGGAACAAGCTGATCTCAAACATAGAACAGCCAAGACTGTTCTGAACGGCTATAAACATTATGCCAATCAACCAAGCTATGCAGCCTGTATGCAGGAGCTGACGCTGTTTGCCGGGCAGTAGATTCGAATGTTCCAGCAGCCAGGCGGGTAACAGTAGGGTTTGGAGCGAATGGAGGCCAATTCCATGTAGTACAATATAATTGCCTCCAGCTCCGAAAAAACGGCCTTGTAAACTCATCATGATCAGTCCTGCGAGATTAGCTATGAATACCGACAGCAAGGCATAACGGATACCGATGATAATTACAGGGCGCGATAATGGAGCCTTCATTTTCAGAAATTGGACAGTAAGCAGGATGCCCGAGATGACAAAAGAAAGAGATACGACGCCAAATAAAGCTCCCGCAAGGATATCCACCGGTCCGCCGGCTTTAGAGAAACGGGGATTGAAGCCCCGGAAATTCTGCAGGGTTTCAATTACATAGCTGTATGAAGCAGCAGCGATAAGAAGCCGGCGAACCACTTTTCTCATGCGAACGGTAAAGCCTGCAAAGGGTAAGATCGCAGCAATGGATAACAGAAAAATTCCTAGTGCTGCTGCAAACGAGAATACATTTTTAATATTACCCTCCGGCAGAACAACTGCTCCTTGAAAGAACATATAGACAGCAGCACATCCCGCAATAACAAACCCAAGCAGTCCAAGCATAACGAGCGCTTGTTCACGCTTGAAAATAGATACGGCAGATGTCATCAATTCGTTGAACATAGTAGGCACGGTTCGATCACACTCTCAAATTTATTTATCAATCAATAAATAATTATCAAAAATAATTGCAAGCAGTAACAGATAAGATTTATCCGTTTGCTGCTTGCCCCTGATTCAATTCTTAGTCATTAGTATGGATTGTTTTATTTCTGATAAATCAAGCACCTCGGATAACGTGACCAGCAGCCCCATACTCATAAAACGGATCGTATTTTCTTCCGCATTGGGTAACCCTGCTTTCTGAAATTTGGCAGTCACTTCATCAAAAATAGTCTTATAGAGCTTAGCAGAATGTTGTTTGATCCCCGCTTCCGAGATGGTATAAGCCTGCATAACCATTAATACTTCGGAACGGTGTGTCTCCATTAAGTTGAAAAAACTGCTGCCCATCGCGCCAACCAACTGATCAGCAGGTGCCTCGACTTCCATAAAAGTGTCATGAATCCGATCGTAGGCATGTTTTAACACTGCTACATATAAGTCTTCTTTGTTGTCAAAAAAATGAAAGATGTAGGGCTGTGTAACTCCCGCTGATTTAGCTACCATGGCGGTTGTTGTCCTGTAGTAGTCATTTTCTGCAAATAAGGTCAAGGCACTTTCCATAATTTTTTGCTTCTTATCTTCCTTTGCTGCCATTGTGATCAGTTCCAATCATTTATTTATCGTGCGATAAATAAATCATATAAAAGTATGATTTTTCTGTCAATCCCAACTGATGGTCTAATCTTATTATTGGTGCAAAAAGAGCGGACTATCTCTTCGATAACCTGCTCTTTTTCTTGATTATTAGGCCATATCTGAGCAACAAATTTAAAATGGTAGAGTCAGGGCTCCC
Source organism: Paenibacillus sp. FSL P4-0338 (assembly GCF_038002365.1). Taxonomy (NCBI): domain Bacteria; kingdom Bacillati; phylum Bacillota; class Bacilli; order Caryophanales; family Paenibacillaceae; genus Paenibacillus; species Paenibacillus sp. FSL P4-0338. Next base: position 294,393 of record NZ_JBBOCG010000002.1, read on the forward strand.
TTCTACTGGAGGACTCGGTGTTATGGACTTGACGGATGAGCTCATATTCTGGAAGGTGTAAATAATGCATTCAGTTCGCAGCAAACAACGAGAGTTAAATGTATTCTGTGCAACTAAAAACAGTGAAACGAGAGGCTTTCCTCTTCTAACTGTATTCTGTACAACTAAATCTGCCACGATGGACGGAAATCCAGATATAGAGGCATTTTAATTGCACGAAATACAGCTAAACAGAGATTCGGCGGCACATAGGGCGATTTAGTTGTACAAATTACAATTAAGCCTCACACTTGCACACTAAACGGGGCGCGATAAACCCTCAGCAAGCCATTAGTTAAAGTGATTTTCACAAGTTGAAATCTGATGGGCTACTAGGAAGGTGGTTGAAAGATACTTTGAAGCACGTTCAAGGCTGTGCGCAACTCGCTGGGGCTTCGATCAATCAGTAGCGCAATGATGGAAGACAACTGCTCGTTATTAGGTTGGTCTACCAAGAGCATGGAGAACAGATCTGTTTGGCATGCATCCGCTATTCGATGCAGCGAGCGGACGGTGACATTACGTTCCCCTCGCTCGATGGCTCCGATGGTCGTGTGGCTGGTCCCGACCAACTCAGCTAATTGTTCTTGAGTCAAGTTTTGACTGAGTCTGCATTGGCGTACCAGTTGTCCGATGCGTACTAATGTGAGGGAGTAATCCACTATGTATTCATTCCTTTCAGAAGACTGCTTGACTAAAAGTGTAGGTAAGAAAGGGATAAATAGGCAGATGGATATATGATTGAAATCAGGAATGAAATACACTTTATATGATTGAATTTATTTTATAAGATGTATATATTAATAGTTATCATTCATATAACATGTAACAGCGAGAGGCGAACCCTATGTTTCTTCTGATGATTGAGTTTTTCTTTAACAAATCACCCTGGTTTCTGGTAGTTTTAATCATTTAAATAGTCACCAAATTGCATTGTTGACCACCGTTCGATTAAGAACTACTATAATTAATATGAACATCCTAAAATATGGGTATTTCATGAAAGGGGATTGTGTCTATTTGGATGTAGAACAATCAATACGTCAGATTTTGTTGAACTACATGCGGAGCAAGAAGATGAACTACGCTCAATTTTCTGCATTCTCTGGAATTAATTCTGGATCACTTAGCCGGATACTCCAGGGGAGCAGGCCAATCTCTGTTAGGCAGTTAGAATTAATTACAGGTGCGCTGGGATTAGAGGAGGACGCTCTGTTTGATTTATATGTAGAAGAGTGTTTTGCTTTTTTCGCATCGATGCGTAGAATACGTCCGTTTATTATCAAGTGTGCGGTTCTAGGGCGTCTGGATTGTATTGAGCGGATAGTCACGCGGTTACTTGATAATTTGTCTTATGTTCCAGCGCTGTTTGATGTTGCTGAAGAACTGTTTGCTAGTAAGTATCATCAAGCTGCAGCATTGCTCTATGATAATGTGAGTAAAGCTGAAAAATTTCAGCATTCCGAGCGGTTGGCGTTTTGCCGTTATCGCTTATTTTTAGTTGAGCTAGGTAATGATTTGGAAAAAAACTATAGAGCAGCGATGGTATTTGAAGATTACGTGAATCGGTTGCATGAAGCCGATCAGTTGGAAGCACTAAAGTGCCTTATTGATGTGCTGGTTACTGTACATAAGTGGAAAAGGGTAGATGAATTAGCTGAAGAAATGCTTCGGATTTCTCAAATCCAGTATGACTTACACAACGTTAGAGAAAGTGAAAAGAAGTCTGAACGACCAGTCTACTTCTACATCTTTTATGCTTGGCTGGTTCGTTCCGCTGTATGCGAAGAATATAAGGATTACACTGGAGCATTGCAATATGTCGCTTTATATTCAGAAGGGAGGTCTTGGATACGTGAAGATGACGAGGAAGCTATATTCCTTATGAATCAATTCGTTGAGTGGGGTAAAGCCAATACATATCTGTATCGAATATGGTCTGGTGAAGCTGAGGCAGTATATGATTATGCTAATTTTGTGGCCGATCATCCGGAAGAAATCTTTGTTGCTTTGGGTAACATTGTTCAAGCGGCGAATCAATTTGGTTTCGACATTGATGACATATTGGAGCGGTTTAAGGCATTTATTCCATTTCAAGCTATCGAGGGTCAATACGGCCAATATAACAAATCAATTTTAGGAGAAAAGTATGCTCAGTTTTTAAGTGACTTGGGTGTTTATAAATTCAATAAAAGCCCGGAAAATCCGGACAATGCAATTAATCTTATATTAGAAGGATTGGATTTTTCTATTAATATAAAAAGTGTACGGAATATGATCACCTGTATGACTCTTTTTGAACAATATCGTGATCATGCGGATCAAGAAGCGAAAAGGATATTTAAAAAACTTGTGAGTGAGGTGCATCGAATCAATGCGGAAAAAAACATGGTTCCTCTTAGTTTCGTTTAGTTGTCTTGTTGCTACTGTGGCTCCTGTTATGACTACATTAACCACAATGGGGCATGGCGTTGGCTGGGGCTAAGATATTACAACTTCATCGGTTTGCACAAAAAAAGCTTTCTCCTGAGAGAAAGCTTTTTGTATATTAAGGAGGCAATTTAAATTTGTTTCAACCATTATTAACAATAAATGGAGAGTTGTCATCTGAGTGTTGTGCAATTATTTGACATAAAAACCTAAAATATCACAGAAAGGAGATGTTGCTTTACGATGAAAAAAAGCATGCTCATACAGTTACGTATTGAACGTGCCAGGAATCGCCTTCATGCTCTTACAACAAAGCACGAGAATTTTCAGCATCCGGCTGTAATCAAGCAATCAATGGTATTGGATGAATTGATTAATCAGTACAATTCGATAGGTGAGCAAATGAAAAAGCCGATTGGGTGAACAATCGACTTTTGGGCGAGAAACTTTGTCGGGTTCGCTCGCCCCTTTAGTGTATCAGATGATTCCGAAAAACGGGACATCAAAGTCCAGGAATAAGATTCATTTTAAGCGTCCTTTGGAGGAAACTCTCCAAGGGGCGCTTTTATGTCAAGGGTTTATCCGAGCCTGCTTTAGCACGGAAACCGCCCATAAGCCCGCTTTTAATATAAATAGTATTCCCACGTAAAAAAACTACTTCATCTGTCGTAGTAATTGTGCTAAACTGAACTTAATTACTACGACAGATGAAGTAATAGGAGGCAGGCAATTGATCAGCAGTGATGTGATTAGGGGATACAACGACACGATGATCCTCTACATGCTTCTGGGCGGGGAGTCTTACGGCTATGAGATTTCCAAGAATATACGGAAGCTATCGGATGAGAAATACATTATGAAGGAGACCACACTCTATTCGGCATTCACCCGGCTGGAGAAGAACGGTTATATCGATTCCTTCTATCTGGATGAGACATTTGGCAAAAGACGCACCTACTACCGCATCACTCCCCTGGGCCTGGCCTACTACCGGGCAAAATGCGAAGAATGGCAGGTAACGCAGGAAGTTATCAACAAATTCATAAAGGAGCTGTGAGGAACTTGGATACCATCATTGGATACTTGAACAATATGTTCGCATCTTTGCCCAGAACAGAACAGATGTTTATGCTGAAGCAGGAGCTGCTTGGCAACATGGAGGAGAAATACCATGAACAGAAGAGTGAAGGGAAGTCGGAGAATGAGGCGGTCGGCATCGTCATTTCCGAATTCGGAAACATTGATGAGCTGGTAAGCGAGCTGGGGCTTGGAGAGGTTCGTAAGGAGGAAGGACTAGGGCTGCCCATGTTGGATGAGCTTGCTGTAGAGGGATTTATCGCTGCCAAAAAAAGATCCGGCCTGCTCGTAGGCTGGGGTGTAGGGCTGATTATGCTAGGCGCTGCTCTGCTTATCCTGATCTCAGGTCTGGGGGAGAACGGGTTCATGGACTCTGTATTCTCTGAGGATGCGATGAGCATGATCGGGCTGGTCTCCCTGTTACTGCTCCTCGTTCCTGCTATCGCGTTATTCATCTACAGTGGCACGAAAATGGAGAAATACAAATATTTGGAGTCCGGGTTCAGTCTGCCGTATCCGCTGGAGGCATATATTGAGCAGAGACAGTCGGCTTTTGCCGCCACCTATACGCTGTCGCTTATCATGGGGGTCTGTTTATGCGTAGTATCGCCGATTGCCATCTTTGTATCTGCTGCGTTCGGAGATGAATACAGCTCCTACGGGGTAGCCGTTCTATTGATTATGGTGGCTGTTGCCGTGTTCCTCTTTGTGTATTACGGGAATATCCGGGGGGCTTATCAGAGACTGCTGAAGACCGGGGATTTTAGTGAAGCGAAGAAGGAGGAGGACCGGTTTGTCGGTGCGGTTGCCGCTGTGATCTGGCCGCTGGTTACTTGTGTTTTTCTGGTGAGCGGTTTTGTGTTCGACCAGTGGGAGATCAACTGGATCGTCTTCCCGTTAACTGGCATTCTGTTCGGGGTGTTCAGCTCGGTCTACAATATGTTCAAGAAAAAGGATGCTGCCTGAGTCTGCTGTGCACGATTTGCCACATAACGTTAACACAAAAGGTGATATTGCTCATGTTCCCTCCCTGCGGGTAGGTGGTAATATGAAGGCATTTATTCCCCTTATTATAACCGTGCAAGAGCCTGTACCGGGGTGATATGAAGCCCCGTTATAGCCTCTTGCTTCGCTGCTTTACAGTGACAGAATAACGGACGGTGACAGAAGAGTGTGTTTCTTTTTGGAGCCGGGTGTGGGCATGAATGCCGTCTATTACCTTTCGGCGGCCAATCAGAGAGACTCGGAGGATGACAGGGATGGGTAAAACAACCGGATTTATAGAATATCAGCGGCGCACGCCTGCTGAATGCGAGCCGCTGGAGCGGATTAAGAACTGGAATGAATTCTCGGTTCCGATGGAGGAAGAACAGCTGCGTGAGCAGGGTGCCCGCTGTATGGATTGCGGAACACCGTTCTGCCATGTCGGGCGTATGTTGTCAGGGATGGCCAGCGGCTGTCCGCTGCATAATCTGATTCCAGAGTGGAATGACATGGTCTACCGCGGCAACTGGCAGGTTGCGCTGAAGCGCCTGCACAAGACGAATAACTTCCCGGAATTTACGGGACGCGTCTGCCCTGCGCCTTGTGAAGGCTCTTGCACAGTAGGGAAGAACGGTGATTCGGTAACGATTAAATCGATCGAGAAAGCGATTGTAGATAGAGGGTTCGCGGAAGGCTGGATCGTTCCTGAGCCGCCGCTTACCCGGACAGGCAAGAAGGTTGCCGTCGTAGGCTCCGGCCCTGCCGGGCTTGCCTGCGCTGCCCAACTGAACAAGGCGGGACACAGTGTAACGGTCTATGAGCGGGCTGACCGGATCGGCGGACTGCTGACCTACGGTATTCCGAACATGAAGCTGGATAAGAAGAAGGTGCAGCGCCGGGTAGATCTGCTGGCTGCGGAAGGCGTGACCTTCGTCACCCGGACCGAGATCGGCAGAGATATTACAGCGGCTCAGTTACAGGAGGAACATGATGCAGTGGTTCTCTGCGGCGGATCGACCAAAGCGCGTGATCTGCCGCTCGAAGGCCGCGGGCTGCGCGGCATTCATCAGGCGATGGAGTTCCTGACGCTGAACACGAAGAGCCTGCTGGATTCCGAACTGGCTGACGGAGAGTATCTGTCCGCGGCAGGCAAGGATGTTGTCGTCATCGGCGGCGGAGATACGGGGACGGACTGTGTAGCCACTTCGATCCGCCACGGCTGCCGCAGTGTGATCCAACTGGAGATTATGCCGCAGTCACCGTTGACCCGCCAGCCGGGGAACCCGTGGCCGGAATGGCCGAAGGTGCTGAAGGTGGACTACGGACAGCAGGAGGCGGCTTCGTTATATGAAGAAGATCCGCGCCGCTATTTGGTCAATACCAAGCGCTTCGTGGGCGATGCAGGCGGACATGTGCAGGAGCTGCATACAGTGCGTATTGAATGGAAGCGTACGGAAGACGGGCGGATGGCCCCGGTAGAAGTGCCGGGCAGCGAAGAGGTTGTTCAGGCGCAGCTCGTGCTGCTGGCGCTGGGCTTCACCGGACCGGAAGAGACGGTGCTGGAACAGCTTGGCGTGGAGCGCGATGAGCGCTCCAACGTGAAGGCAGAGTTCGGCGCGCAGGCAACGAATGTGGAGGGCGTCTTCACAGCCGGCGACATGCGGCGCGGCCAGAGCCTTGTGGTCTGGGCGATTAACGAGGGCCGCCAGGCTGCCCGCGAGGTAGACCGCTTCCTGATGGGCTCGTCCAATCTGCCTTGAGGCTTGCTGATTAAGTAAGTTGCAAGTAGACGCTAAGGCAAGCGTTACCCTTCAAGGAATGTCTCTTCTAGAGAGGCCCTGTTACGGGGCGCCCTGGCAAGAAACGTCCTGTTACGAGAGGCTCTGTTACGGAACGCCCTGTTACGAGAAGGCCTGCTAAAAGACGCCCGTCAGGGCGTCTTGCTTTGCGTTCATCCGGCTGAGGCGTTTACAATGGAGGCAGGCTTTTACCCGGATATTCTAGTCTTATCTTACGTGCGCTGTGATGCATCCGATTTTTGTATATAGTACAATTTTGGTTTAACGATATGCGGCATATAGGTGGATTGTTGTACAAACTGCAGGATTTATAATGTATTTTCGCTGCGAGGAGAAGGAATCCTGCCTTTTATGCAACAATAGCTGATTTGTGCCGGAATGGTGCGCGGAATGTTGCATTTAGGGCAGGATTTTATAGAGAGTCACAGCAGTTGTTCAACCTATATGGATAGAGAGGAAGCGTAAGAATGAAGCTGATGTTCATTTCCGATATTCACGGATCACTGTACTGGCTGGAACAGGCGCTGGCGAAGGCGGACGAGGAGCAGCCGCACACGCTGGTTATTCTGGGGGATTTCCTGTATCACGGACCGAGGAATCCGCTGCCGGAGGGATATAATCCGCAGGGGGTCGCCGACAGGCTGAATGCTTATAGCGAATCGGGCAAATCGTTGGCGGCGGTAAGAGGTAACTGTGATGCCGAGGTGGATCAGATGCTGCTGCACTTCCCGATGATGGGCGACTATGTGCTTATTCTGCATGAAGGCCGCAAAATCTACGCCACCCACGGGCATGGCTTCAGCATCGATCACTTACCTGCGCTCGCCCCGCAGGATGTGTTCATTCAGGGGCATACGCATCTGCCGGTGGCAGAGGTGAAGGACGGCATTAATGTGCTCAACCCCGGATCGATTGCGCTGCCCAAGGAGAACAACCCGAACTCCTATGGCGTTCTGGAGAACGGTGAGTTCAGCATTAAGGATTTTGAGGGCAACATCATCAAGCGTATCACTCTGTAAAATCGATTCATCCCTGAGGTCCTCTGATTGTAGTCCTGCAATCTCTCTGATTAGAGTCTCACAGTTTTTCTGATTACAGTCCGCAGATTATTATGCTTCTATGGCAGTCCCTCTGGATATTTCCAGAGGGATTATTGCTGCGCAGCAATTGAGCCCACCGGCATATTAATGTATGATGGGTGAGGAGCTTGCGGGCAGATCCCCCGGCTTCAAAAACTAAACAGCAGAGGTAACTAAATGATGCATCCACGTGATTTACACTATACAATGCCTGCCGAATGGGCCAAGCATGAACGGACCTTCATTTCCTGGCCGGTGAAGGACTCGATGGTACACCCTGATAATCATGAAGCGGTTAGCGGGGGCTATGCCGAGATTATCCGCGCGATTGCCGAATTCGAGCCGGTGACGGTTATCGTCAATCCGGATGAGCTGGAAGCTGTTGAGGAATTAGCACTTGGCGCTAACGTGACGCTGCTCCCGATCCGGCACAATGATGCCTGGCTGCGGGACAATGGGCCGACCTTCCTCTCGGGTCCTGACGGCAAGCTGGCCGGGGTCAACTGGAAGTTCAATGCCTGGGGCGGCAAATATTCGCCTTGGGATCTCGATGATGAGGTGGCTCCGCAGATTCTGAAGCACCTGGAGGTCAATGCGTTCGATGCTCCGCTGGTGATGGAGGGCGGCTCCATTCATACAGATGGCGAGGGCACCCTGCTGACCACAGAGGAATGCCTGCTGAATACGAACCGTAATCCTGAGCTTAGCCGCGAAGAGATTGCTGATTATGTCAAGCAATATACCGGGACCGAGTCCATCATCTGGCTGAAGCGCGGCCTCAGCGGGGATGAGACGGACGGGCATGTCGATAATATCGCCTGCTTCGCGGCACCGGGTAAGGTGATTATCCAGGTCTGCGAGGACCCGCAGGATGAGAACTATGCGATTACGCAGGAGAATCTGCGTATTCTGGAGCAGACGGTTGATACCAAAGGCCGGAAGCTGGAGATTATCCGCATCCAGCAGCCGCCCCGCGTGGACTTCGAGGGCAGCCGCCTGACGCTGAGCTATCTGAATTTCTATTTCGTGAACGGCGGAATTATCCTGCCAGTCTTCGGCGGTACAGCGGCTGAAACGGACAAGCTGGCTGAAGAGACGCTGGCCGGGCTGTTCCCGGACCGTCGCATCCGTACCGTGAACGGAATGGCCGTGATCGGCGAAGGCGGGAACGTGCATTGCACCACCCAGCAGATGCCTGCGGTGGATTAGACTGAGATCCAACCAAGGAGGAACAACCATGAGACAAGTAAAAGTAGCCGCGACGCAAATGAGCTGTTCCGGCGACATTGATGAGAATATCCGCAAAGCGGAGACACTGGTTAGAGAGGCGGCTGCCCAAGGCGCGCAGATTATTCTGCTGCAGGAGCTGTTCGAGACGCCGTATTTCTGTCAGAAGGAGAAGTCGGATTACTATGCCTATGCTACGGAGCTTGAGCAGAACAAGGCGGTGAACCACTTCAAGGCTATCGCCAAGGAGCTTGAGGTGGTGCTGCCGATCAGCTTTTATGAGAAGAAGAATTATGCGCGGTACAACTCGCTGGCGGTAATTGATGCGGACGGAACCGTGATGGGCAAATACCGCAAGAGCCATATTCCTGACGGTCCAGGCTATGAAGAGAAATTCTACTTCAACCCGGGCGATACCGGCTTCAAGGTGTGGAATACCCGTTATGCCAAAATCGGAGTCGGTGTATGCTGGGACCAATGGTACCCGGAAGCTGCCCGGGTGATGAGCCTGATGGGGGCGGAGATTCTGTTCTATCCTACAGCCATCGGCTCGGAGCCGCAGGACGGGTCGATTGATTCCAAGGATCACTGGCAGACCTGCATGCTCGGTCATGCTGCCGCTAACCTGATTCCTGTCGTGGCCTCCAACCGGATCGGCAAGGAGACTGACGAGGATTCCAGCATTGATTTCTACGGCTCGTCATTCATTGCTGGTCCGCAGGGCAACAAGATTGTCGAAGCCGGACGGGATGAGCAGACCGTGCTGGTCAGCGAATTCGATCTGGATGCTCTTGAGGTAGGACGGATTGAATGGGGGATCTTCCGTGACCGCCGTCCGGAGCTGTACCGGATGATTGCTTCGTATGACGGTGATCTGACCTTCTAACTTATGCGCTAATATGTATTGACCAATTCAGTAAGCAGCCAAAATGCTACCGGGGAGCTCTCTCCGGGACGTTTTGGCTGCTTTTTTGCATGATATGTTACAATATATCGATAATAGTGTCATATTATATTACATGAATGGATAAAGTTAATTGTCATCATTACTTTAATCTGATAAAATCTCCTTAAGTTATTTTACAAATAAGTAGGGGGATTGGAGAATGGGAATCCGAAAAAAGTGGGCGATGTCAGGTATGGTGGCACTCCTGGTCTTGGCAATAGCGGGTTGTGGCTCTGATAATGATGCAAAAGGCGGCAGTGCGGACGGGAAAAGCCTCAAAATCGCTACTGATGCCAGCTATGCACCAATGGAGTATATGGATACCGATACGATCAAGGGCTTTGACATTGATTTCATCAAGGCGGTAATGGCGGAGGCCGGCATCGATTACACGCTCACCAACACAGGCTGGGATACCATGCTGACCAGTGTGAAGCAGGGCACTGAATATCAGGCGGGCGTATCCTCGGTATCGATTACAGATGAGCGCAAGGAAACCTATGACTACTCTATCCCTTATTTCGAATCTACGAACATGATCATGGTGAAGGAAGGCAGCGACATCAAATCCGCCCTGGACCTGAAGGGGAAGAAGGTTGCGGTTCAGGCGGCTACGACAGCAGATGAGCTGATGAGCGGCATTATGGGCGTCGACAACGGCAACCTGAAGCGGTTCGACAGCAATGCGGTAGCGCTGATGGAGCTGAACGGCGGCGGGGCGGATGCGGTGGTCGCGGATATCGCCATCGTGAACGAATACATCAAGAACAACCCGAAGGAGAAGCTGACAGGCATTATCGACAAGGAGAATTTCGGCTCCGAGTACTACGGTATCCTGTATCCGAAGGGCAGCGAATGGAAGGAGAAGCTGGACCCGGCGATCAAAAAGGTCATCGAGAACGGCAAATATGCGGAGATCTACAAGGAATGGTTCGGCGAAGAGCCGGACACGGCGGCGCTTATGAACGCGAAGTAGCCTAAGAACCGCAACAACTAAGCATGCGTAATGATTGCTATTGCGCGTGCTTCTTTTTTTGAGTAAGTCAGAAGCAGAAGAGAAGGGAAGAATTCTATGGATTTCAGATTCGACATCATCGTTCATTATTTACCGGTTTTGCTAAAAGGGACCTTGTTCACCATCGGCGTATCGCTGGTCTCCATTCTGTGCGGCTCCTTGCTGGGGCTGATTATCGGTTTCGGTAAAATGGCGCCCAAATGGTATTTCCGCTGGCCCTTCCATGCCTATATCAACATCTTCCGCGGTACGCCGCTCTATGTGCAGATTCTGATCGTCCATTTCGGCCTGATCCCGTTGTTCTACGGCAAAACCTACGTACTGATGAGCGCATTCGTGGCGTTGTCGCTCAATTCCGCCGCCTATTCTGCGGAGATCTTCCGCGCCGGTATCCAGTCCATCGACCCCGGACAGCGGGAAGCGGCCCTGTCCCTCGGAATGACCCGGCAGCAGGCGATGCGCTTCATTATTTTGCCCCAGGCGATCAAACGGATGGTTCCCGCGTTCGGGAATGAATTCATTGTGCTGGTTAAGGATTCCTCGCTGCTGGCGCTGATTGCCGCCCCTGAGATTATGTACTGGAGCAATACCATGAAAGGCCAATACCTGCGGATCTGGGAGCCGTATCTGACCGCTGCACTGATCTATTTCATTCTTACTTATTCGCTCAGCAAGCTGCTTAATTATATTGAACGGAAGGTGTAACCCCTATGGAACCGATTATTTCAGTCAAGCATCTGTACAAATCATTCGGTGCCCATCAGGTACTGACGGATATCAGCGTCGACATTCACAGCCGGGAGGTTGTGGTCATCATCGGGCCTTCGGGCTCGGGCAAATCGACCTTTCTGCGCTGCCTTAATCTGCTGGAGCAGCCGCAAGCGGGCGATATTATCATTGGAGGCACTTCCTTGATCGCCAAGAGCACAAGGATTAACGATATCCGTACCGAGCTGGGGATGGTCTTTCAGCAGTTCAATCTGTTTCCGCACCGGAAAGTGATCGAGAACATCATGCTGGCCCCGATGAAGGTGCGGAAATGGACGGCGGATCAAGCGAGGCAGAAGGCATTAGAGCTGCTGCAGAAGGTGGGTCTTAGCGAGAAGGCGGAGATGTACCCTTCCTCGCTCTCCGGCGGTCAGGCCCAACGGGTGGCGATTGCCCGGGCGCTGGCGATGGAGCCGAAGATCATGCTGTTCGACGAGCCGACCTCGGCCCTGGACCCCGAGATGGTGGGCGAGGTCCTGGCGGTTATGAAGGAGCTGGCCCGCGAGGGGATGACCATGGTTGTGGTGACCCATGAGATGGGCTTCGCCCGTGAAGTGGGGGACCGGGTGCTTTTTATGGAGCAAGGGGCCATAGTCGAGCAGGGTGCGCCGGAGCAGTTGTTCGGCAGCCCGTCGCATGAGCGTACACGGGAGTTTCTGTCCAAGGTGCTGTAAGAATCGCCCAAAGTAGAATATTGTTATTTAATCGGTTATATTAGAAGAGTAAGAAATAGGCAATAAGTCCAAGCGTGAATAGCTGCCCAGGGTGGCGGGGAGGAGGCTCGGGGATATCTTTTTTTAAAGTATAAGGATGACAGCGGTTCTGCATAATGATTTATCCTTATATTTCCGGCAGACAAGGATAGGGTGCTTAATAAGACCGCATAGGCTTTCTGCTGGTCATAATTCCATAATGATAGAAGGAGAATACGATGAGCACATTTAAAAATTGGCTGAATACGACAAAAAACGGACTGACAGAACAGGTTAAGAAATTTAAAAATAAAGACTTCATGAATGCTGTAGTGGCAGGCTGCGCACTGGTGGCTGCGGCTGACGGCAAGATTGAGGAATCCGAGAAGAACAAGATGGCGGGGTACATGAATCTCAGCAATGAACTTAAGGTATTTGATATGAGAGATGTCATCGCCCAGTTTAATTTCTATGTGAGCAACTTCGAATTCTCGCCCGAAATCGGCAAGCAGGAAGCGCTCAAGGCGATTGCAAAGTTCAGCAGCAAACCGGAGATTGGCCGCGTTATTGTAGGCGTATGCTCCGCGATTGGTGCGGCTGACGGTGACTTCGATGAGCATGAGAAAGCGGTTGTGCGGAATATCTGCAATGTGCTGTCACTTAGCCCTAGTGAATTCAGCCTGTAATTACAGGCTGGATTCCATTTGCTAATTAGGTGAAACTTTAGGCGATTCATCGCCGTATCACTGATGTAACACCCGCAAGCACACTTCTATCTGGAAACGGAGGTACTTCAAGTTGGCTGGAATTAATCTGGTAAAAGGTCAGAAGATCGATTTAACCAAAGGCAATGCCGGACTGTCTAACGTAATTGTAGGACTGGGTTGGGACCCTGCCGAACCGGCAAGAGGATTCTTTGGCGTCAAGAAACAGGCGAACGTGGACTGCGATGCCTCAGCGCTGCTGCTGAATGAGAACGGCAAGCTGACCAATAAGCTGAACCTCGTCTGCTTTCACAACAAACAGAATACGAACAACTCCGTGGTTCACTCGGGAGATAACCTGACGGGTGAGGGAGACGGGGACGACGAGCAGATTAATGTGAATCTGAAGTCGATTCCTGCCGATGTCCATAAGGTTCTGGTTGTAGTCAACATCTACGATGCTGTGAACCGCAAGCAGGATTTCGGGATGATCAAATCTGCGTATATCCGGATTATTAATGCGGCAGGCAACGCAGAATTGGTTAAGTTTAATCTGACAGACAATTATACAGGCTTCACGGCACTGATCTGCGGTGAGTTGTACCGTCACGGCGATGAGTGGAAATTCGCCGCCATCGGTGAAGGCGCCCACGCAGCGCATATCAATCAGCTGGCAGAACGCTATATCTAAATCCAATTTGAGAAAAGAGGGCTCTATTCATGGCTATCAACTTATCCAAGGGACAAAAAATCGATCTGACCAAAACCAACCCGGGCTTATCCAAAATCACAGTCGGCCTAGGATGGGATACGAATAAATACGATGGCGGTAAGGACTTTGACCTTGACGTTTCCGTGTTCCTGACCAATGCCAGCGGTAAAGTAGATAAAGAAACCAACTTCATCTTCTTCAACAACAAGCAGAACGAGAACGCATCTGTCGTTCACACCGGCGATAACCGTACAGGAGAAGGCGACGGAGACGATGAGCAGGTTCAAGTCGATTTGCTTAATGTTCCTGCAGATGTGGACAAGATTGCCTTCACCATTACCATCTATGAAGCAGAGTCCAGAAGCCAGAACTTCGGACAAGTCTCCCGTTCTTATGTGCGTATCGTTAACGATGCGAATAGTGAGGAACTGATCCGCTTTGACCTGGGTGAAGATTTCTCCGTTGAAACAGGCGTAGTTGTCGGTGAATTGTACCGTAACGGTGCAGAATGGAAATTCAACGCGATCGGCAGCGGCTACAAGGACGGTCTGGCCGGCTTGACCCGTGATTACGGCCTGCAATAAGACTCTGACATTACGGGAATTAAATCTGTAAGGAAAGAGGGTTTTTGACAGTGACGATCAGTCTTTCCAAAGGACAGCGGATTGATCTTACCAAGACGAATCCGGGTCTGACCAAAGTTGTAGTAGGACTGGGCTGGGATACAAACAAGTATAGCGGCGGCAAGGATTTCGACCTCGATGCATCAGCATTCCTGCTGCATGAGGACGGCAAAGCCAAAAGCGAAAATGACTTTGTATTCTATAACAACCCGACTGGCGGTACAGGCTCTGTAACCCATACAGGCGACAACCGTACAGGTGAAGGCGACGGGGATGATGAACAGATCATCGTAGACTTCAGTCTGGTGCCTGCGAATATTCAGCGTATCGGGATCACGGTCACGATCTATGATTATGAGACCCGGGCGCAGAACTTCGGACAAGTCTCCAATGCTTTTGTCCGCGTTGTAGATGCATCCAGCGACCGTGAGGTTCTGCGGTTCGATCTGGGCGAGGATTTCTCCACCGAGACGGCTGTAGTCTTCTGTGAATTCTACCGCCAGGGGGCGGATTGGAAATTCCAGGCGATCGGCAGCGGCTTCGCCGGCGGACTAAGCGCATTATGCAAAAACTACGGGCTGGACGCGCAATAAGAGCTTCAAAGGCGGGATCATCATCGATCCTGCCCTTTTTATACACAAAATCTGATAAGTTGCGCTCTTATCCATGTATAAAGGTGGCGTAAGAATGAATACAGAAGTAGTCAAAGGGCAGAAAGCAGACCTGACCAAAGGGAGCCCGGGGCTCCGCAGCATTACGGTTGAGATCGGGTGGAAAGCTCCGTCTTCCATGGATATTGATGCTTCCGCATTCCTGCTTGGAGCTGGCGGTAAAGTGGGCAGTGACGATGATCTGATTTTTTATAATAACCCGTCTACTCCCTATATCACCTATAAGGATGTGCCGGGGACGGCTTCGGGCGGATTGAAGCAGTTCGAGGTCTCGCTGGAGCGGATTCCGGCAAACATAGTGAAGATTGCCTTCACCCTTACTCTGTATGACGGAGAAAACCGCAAGCAGATGTTCGGACAAATGAGCGAAGCGGAGTGCCGGGTCGTAAATCAGGCGACAGGTGCGCAGCTTCTGCGGTGTAACCTCGGAAATCAGTTCTCTGTGGAAACGGCTGTTGTAGTTGGAGAATTATATAGACATGGTGAAGAATGGAAATACAGTGCGATTGTTGCGGGCTTCTCGGGCGGGCTTAAGGCGCTCTGCGGCAACTACGGCATAGAAGTTGAGGATGAGCCTGCACCGGCACCGAAGCCGCAGGAACAGACGCCGCCGGGACGCCCGCCGCTTCAAGTGCCGCCGCCCCGCGCGGAGTCATCCAGACCGAATATTGTGATTCCGCCACCGCCTGCACCGGCACCGCCTAAGCAGGAGGCTGCTCCCGCACCGGCGCTGAATCTCAATCTGAAGAAGATTGAGCTGAAGAAGAAGGGCGATTCGATTAACCTGAAGAAATCCGCCTCCGGACTGGGTGAGCTGTTGATTAACCTCAACTGGAACCAGAAGCAGGGCGGAGGGCTGTTCAGCCGTAACAAGGGCGGGGTGGATCTCGATCTGGCCTGTCTGTATGAGCTGAAGAACGGCAGCAAAGGCGTGGTGCAGGCACTGGGCAATGCGTTCGGTAACCTGCAGCAGCAGCCTTATATGATGCTCGATGGAGATGACCGGACCGGTTCCGTAACATCCGGCGAGAATCTGCGTATAAACGGAAGTAAGGTTGCCCAGATCGAACGGATTCTGGTGTTTGCCTTTATTTACAAAGGAGTTACCAACTGGTCTGAGGCGGATGGAGTGGTTACCCTGAAGCAGGATGGAGGACCGGATATTATCGTTAATCTGGACGAGCATAACAACCGTAAAGGCATGTGCGCCATCGCGCTGATCCGGAATGTGGACAATGAGACCTTCAGTATTGAACGGCTCGTGCAATATTTCAGCGGTCACCGGGAGATGGATGAGGCTTATGGCTGGGGGCTTCGCTGGGTAGCGGGAAGTAAATAATTTGATATTACCGGAGGCGCAAGTGGAATGGACTGGTTCAGTGATTTTTTTAGGAGTATCGGTGAGAATTACGGGCATTTCTTCTCATGGAGTGATATTGCAGGAACGCTCTCCGACCCTGTCAGCTGGGGAATTATCGGAAGTCTGATTCTGCTGGAGGGTCTGTTGTCCGCTGATAACGCGCTTGTACTGGCGGTTATGGTTAAGCACCTTCCGAAGGAGCAGCAGCGTAAGGCTTTGTTCTACGGGATACTCGGCGCTTATTTATTCAGATTCCTGGCGATTGGTCTGGGGACCTATCTCGTCAAATTTACGCTGGTTAAGGTGCTCGGGGCCTTGTATCTCTTCTATATTGCCTACAAAGGGCTGTTCAAGGGCAGCGGTGAAGATGGCGAGATTAAGAATAAAGGTGCCTCTTTCTGGAAGACGGTCCTTCTGGTTGAATTAATGGATATTGCCTTCAGTATTGACAGCGTGGTAGCAGCATTCGGTCTTAGTTCTGAAGTCTGGGTACTCTTCCTTGGCGGTATTCTCGGCGTACTGATGATGCGCGGTGTGGCACAGGTATTCCTCAAGCTGATCGCAAGATATCCTGAACTGGAACAAACGGCATTCCTGCTTATTGCACTGATTGCCGGTAAAATGCTTGCCGGAGCCTTCGGCTATGAATTGCCGCATGTAATTTTCTTCGGTATTCTAATTGCGGTGTTTGCAGGTACTATCGTGTATAGCGCAAGCAAACGGAAGAAGGCCGAGAACCACAAAGCCTGATTTACTTCTGCTTCATATTTTTATCCTTATAGCTGTGCAGGAAGGCGCGGGGTTCACGG
The DNA here is from genome assembly GCF_038002365.1 of Paenibacillus sp. FSL P4-0338. NCBI lineage: Bacteria > Bacillati > Bacillota > Bacilli > Caryophanales > Paenibacillaceae > Paenibacillus > Paenibacillus sp. FSL P4-0338. Next base: position 311,328 of record NZ_JBBOCG010000002.1, read on the forward strand.
GAAGGGTGGACTCCGGCGCGCCTTTCGGGTAATCGTAATAGGTGTTTATAGCATGGCCTTTGCTTGGGTTCAAAGAAAGCCGGATACCGTCCCCGAGAGGACGGCATAGCTGGTTCTGCTCGAAGCCAAAGGCCATTTGTATTGTGCTGGCACAACATTAAGGGGGAAGGGCTTTGAGATATTTCGATTACCTCACACAAGAACAGGAAGCCTCATTATTCCATGTTCCGCCGGTTTCATTTGATCATACTACCCGTAAGGATTTACTGGCTTATGCCGTCGGAGCAGCCCTGTATATGCCGGCCACCCGTGCCAGTGTTGCCGAAGATATTATTAAGCTGAGAGCCTCGGGGCTTATCACGGTAATCATAGATTTGGAGGATGCCATCGGGGACGGTGAAGTGGATTATGCCGAAGAGTCCATCGTCAGGCATCTGGCGTTCCTGTCCGCTTATGCGGAGAATGAGCCGGACCAGCTCGGCAGTCTTCCGCTGCTGTTCATCCGCGTACGTAACCCTGCACAGCTAAGAGATCTGATTTTCCGGCTGGGATCATTAATCACCATGCTGACCGGCTTCGTCTTCCCCAAATTCTCCGTAGAGAACGGTACAGATTATTTCGAGGCTATTGCCGATTACAATGACACACGCAGCTATTCCGCCCCGGTGCTGTACGGGATGCCGATTCTGGAGAATGCGCCGATCATCTACCGGGAGAGCCGGATGGACACTCTGCTTGGGGTCCGGGATCTGCTCGGGCAATACCGCGAGTATGTGCTGAATGTCCGGATTGGGGCGACGGACTTCTCCAGTCTGTTCGGACTGCGGCGCAGTCCGGATATCAGTATTTATGACCTGACGCCGATCCGTGACTGCATGTCGGATATCATTAACATATTTGGCCGTGTAGAGGAAGGCTACGTGATCTCGGGACCTGTGTGGGAGTATTTTGCCAGCAAAGGACACCGTGTCCTCCGCCCGCAGCTGCGGGAGACGCCCTTCGAGGATACCTACGGCAAGCATGGCCGCGAGATGCGCAATAATTTCATCTCCAGCTCGATGGACGGACTGATCCGGGAAGTGATTCTGGACAAGGAGAACGGCATTGTGGGCAAAACTATTATCCACCCCTCCCACCTCAGACCGGTGCAGGCCATGTATACTGTAATGCATGAAGAGTATGTGGACGCCTTAAGTATTGTAGACAGCAACGATGGCAGCCGCGGCGTGTTCAAGAGTGAATATTATAACAAAATGAATGAAATCAAGCCTCATTTGAACTGGGCCAGACGAATTTTATTACGATCTCAAATATACGGGGTGTTACATGAACAACAGCATTTTGTCGGATTACTACCCGAGAACGAATACACACACGTTTAATATCGTCGAGAATCTGCAGGTTACGGTAACAGAAACCTCGAATCCTTTTCATATGCCTGTGGATTCCTTGTTCTCCATGGCTGCACGAATCAATAAGAAGCGTTCCTTCCTGTTCGTCAGCAAAGTACTTGGCAAGCATATTCCCGTAGGACCGTATACCCCGCTGCTCAGCGGAGCTGCACTCGCCTTGCTTCTGTATCTGGAGATGGGCGCGGATACCGTTGACCGGGAGATTATGGACCCGCTGATGAACCAGGCCGTTCATGGCCTGATCCATCCTGAAGTTGCGGAAGAAGCTTATCATGCGCTGCTTGCTGCGCGCCTGGTTCTGCCGCAGCCGGTTCTGTTTATAGGGTTCGCCGAAACCGCTACCGCCCTGGGCCATAGCATGTATAATGCGTTCGCTGGCGGTGCGTCTTATATTCATACCACGCGTGAGCTGATTCCTGAGCTGGAATCGGTGGTCACCTTTGAAGAGGAGCATTCCCACGCCGTAGATCATCTCTGCTATGCCTTGAATGCTGAACTGTTATCGGGGACAGAGCCGATTGTGCTGGTGGATGACGAGATTACGACCGGTAATACGGCGATTAATACGATCCGTGACATCCAGTCCAAATTTCCGCGCAGGGACTATGTAGTGGCCTCTCTCTTGGACTGGCGGAGTGAAGCTAATATCCAGGCTTACCGTGATCTGGAGCAGGAGCTGGGAATTCGTATAACCGCTTTATCCCTGCTTCAGGGAAGTATCAAGGTTGAGGGAATACCGCAGCTGCAAGCCGCAGCTGATAGCGGAGCCGCTGCTTCCACAGGCGCAGAGCTTGTAACCACTTATGCATTCGACGGCTTAGAGCGGCTTCTTGTAACCTCGGCGGATGGGCAGGGCGTTATCAATCCATCGCCATATCTGAAGCACAGCGGCCGCTTCGGTCTGGAGTCTGCGGATAATGCGCAGATTGATGTAGCTGTAAGCCATGTGGCCAGGCAGCTTCGGGGACTGCGTGAAGGTGCCCGTACGCTGGTGATGGGCGTAGGCGAGTTCATGTATCTGCCGATGCGGATCGCCGCAGAGATGGGAGAGGGCGTGTTGTACCAGTCCTCGACCCGCAGTCCGATCCATTCCGAGCGGCGTGCGGATTACGGTGTGCACAGCGCCGCTGCCTATCCGTCCGCAGGCGATACGGAGATCACGAATTTCATCTATAATGTGGACCCCGGCCAGTATGACGATATCTTCGTCCTGCTGGAGCGCGAGGTGCCCCGGCAGCGGATTGCGCCGATGACGGATATTTTACAGAGGCTGGCGGGCAATAAGGTACATCTTGTTGTGTTCAGCCCAGAACCAGTTACGGGAGGCTCAGGGCTATGAAGGGAATAGATATCGAAGCCATTCACAATAGAAGAATATCTCCTCCGGTGGCACTGGGCAGCTATCCTGCTTCCGACGTTACCTTCCTGCTCAAGGATCTAAGCAATGTATCCCTTGAGCGGGGGACGGCGGAGCGGGAGGAAGCGATCCAGTCCGGCGTGCATTATTCGGAGATGCTTCCGGTGGAATACCAGCCGACAGAGCAGTATATCGAATTGTTTCATGAGACGCTGCAGCAGACTGCGAGGAAGGTGGCGCTGGCTGTAGCTGGGGTGTCCGAGATGATTGTTGCCCGGCGGGGAACGGCGAATACCGTGCTGGTCTCTCTGGCGAGAGCGGGCACTCCGATCGGGGTACTGATCAAACGTTATATTCTTGAGAAATATGGAGCGGACCTTCCGCATTATAGCATCTCCATTATCCGCGGCAAGGGGATTGATGAGAATGCGGTGCTCTATATGCTGCAGCAGCATGGAGGGGATGCCGAGCTGCAATTCATCGATGGCTGGACCGGCAAGGGGGCCATCCGGCAGGTGCTGATAGAGGCCTGTGAGAGTATGTATAAGAAATATGGCCTTACGCTAAATGATGATCTGGCGGTACTTGCTGATCCCGGTCACTGCTCGGGTACCTACGGAACCCGGGAGGATTATCTGATTCCAAGCGCCTGCCTGAACTCCACGGTATCCGGCCTGATGAGCCGTACGGTGCTCCGTGATGATCTGATCGGGCCTGAGGAATTCCACGGGGCCAAATTCTACAAGGAATGGCTGGACAGTGACCTGTCCAACGTATTCGTTGAAGCAATTACCCCGTATTTCGCTGAAGTAGCGGCAGAGGCGCTAGCACAGGCTGCGGAGATGCTTGAGCATCCGCCGGAGATTACCTGGCAGGGGCTGGCCGATATCCGCAGTATCCAGGATACCTTCGGTATTGATAATATCAATCTGGTGAAGCCCGGAGTCGGTGAGACGACGCGTGTACTGCTGCGCAGAGTGCCCTGGAGAATCCTTGTCGACAGGCTGGACAATCCCAACCTGCGGCATATTCTGCTGCTGGCTGAGGACCGGGGCGTACCGGTTGAGGTATATCCCGGGCTGACCTACTCCTGCTGTGGAATCATCAAGCCGCTGAAAGGGGAGAGTGAATGATCTACGCCAGCGATCTGGACCGCACGCTGATCTACTCTCCTAGCGCGATAGGCGTTCCTGAGGATACCCCTGGTCTGGCTCCGGCAGAGGTTGTTGACGGCAGAACGGTATCGTATATCTCACAGCAGGCTCTGGCTACACTGAAAGAGCTGGCGGCGAAGATTGTCTTCATGCCGGTGACTACACGTACGATTGCCCAGTACCGGCGGATTAACCTGTTCCAGGAGACGGTCATTCCGGATTATGCCATCACCAGCAATGGCGGCAATATTCTTGTGAACGGGGTAGTGGACCAGGATTGGCGGACGGCTGTTGGCAGAGCGGTGGAACGCGGCTCCGCTGCAACGGAAGAAGCCGAAAGCATCGTGCGCGCTGTTGTCCGGGAAGAATGGATCATCAGCCGGCGGTATTGCGATGAGCTGTTCTATACGTTCGTGGTTCACCGGGATTTGCTGCCGCTGGAGGAGATTGCTAAGATGGCGCAGCGGCTGGGTGAGCTTGGCTGGAAAGTATCCCTGCAGGGGCGCAAGCTCTATATCGTGCCGGAGGCGGTGAACAAAAGCGATGCCATTCTCCATGTGCGCCGCACTGTGCATTCGGAGCCGATGGTTGCCTCTGGGGACTCTCTTCTGGACAAGAGCCTGCTCGCCGCCGCCGACTATGCCATAGCCCCCTGCCACGGAGAAATATTTGCCGAGCAGCAGGCGGGTTTAGTACACTTAGAGTATCCGTTTACTGAGCGGCCGGGAGTATTTGCCGCGGATGAGATTATGCAGTATGTTCACAGGATTTATACACATTTGACAGCATTGGGAGTTGGACCGCCACCATGAAAAAGGTAAATATATATTTCAACCGCTGGTTCTCTGTTGCCTATCACTACATGAATCTCATCCGGGGCAATGAAGACGGGATTCCGGTGCAAATCTTCGCCACCCACCCGGATATCCACCATATGTCGCTGCAAGGCGCCGATGTGGCCGGAACTGAGCCGGCGCTCGAAGGCATTGAATATGTGCAGTTCTGTGTTGACTTCTGCCGCCGGAACGAGATTGATATCTTCATTCCCCGGTTGCATATGCTCGATATCGCGCTGCACGCTTCGCTGTTCGATGAGATCGGGACGAAGGTGCTGGTCTGCCGTGATCTGGATCTGCTGGAGATGATCATGGACAAAGGCAAGTTCTATGAGAGCGTGAAGGCCAACGGGATTATGACGATTCCTGATTATCATGTGGTTAGTAATGCGCAGCAGTTCAGGGAAGCTTATGAAGATCTCACAGCCAAAGGACACAAGGTCTGCTTCAAGCCTACCGAGACGGAAGGCGGACTGGGATTCCGGATCATAGATAATGACCGCAGTCCCGTGGAGGAGCTGTTCGGCCATGTGACTCCGCTGATCTCCTTCGAGGAGGCTTACTGCATCCTTGATGAAGCCGGGAGTTTCCCTAACCTGATGGTGATGGAGCTGCTGGAGGGCTATGAATATAGTATTGATTGTCTGTCGGATGAGAAGGGCAATCTGCTGGCCGCTGTTCCCCGCCGGAAGGCGGGTGGCCGTCTGCGGCTTATGGAGTATATCCCGGAGCTTGCGGAGGTAGCCCGCAGGGTGGCTGAGACGTACCGGATTCCGTTCAATTTCAATGTCCAGATGAAGTACAGCGGCGGCGTCCCCAAGCTGCTGGAGATTAACCCGCGGATGTCCGGCGGTCTGCATATCTCCTGTCTGTCCGGAATCAACTTCCCATATCTGGCTGTCAAAAGCGCGCTCGGCGGCGAGGTTCTGCCTGCGGAGTTCGAGCATAACGTCCTGGCCAGCCATGTTGAGCAGCCGCTGATCATGAGAATAAACGGAGAATCCGTGATTACGGATTCCGTGAATTGAGCGTGAAGCATTCACGCTCATAAGAGGTGAGAAGGAATGCAAGCTAAATTCAAAGTACTGGCGTATGCCGGTGCCGGTTATGTCGTAGCCGTACTGACCAGCGGCTTCCTGCCTGAGCTGGTCTCGCTGCTGCTTCCGGTAATCGGAGCTGCACTTGCGGTGCCGGAGCTTAGGCGTACAAGAGTGAATCTCCCGGTGGAGGTGATTCCTGCCGGACAGGAGCCGAAGGCGATTCCGGCAGCATCCGCCGCCGCGCCGCAAGCTTCGTCTGCTGCTGCCCTGCCTGCTGCTGCGGGACAGGCCTCCCCGGCCCATTCGGGAACCGGACACAGGGAGGAAATACAGATCGGGGCAGAGTTCGCCCCGGTGGTAGAGTATCTTAGTATTCTGGAGGATATGATTATCTCCGAAGGGCAGAAGGATACGCTGGACAATGAAATTGTCGAGAAGTCGCTGGCACTGTTCGCCAGACTGCAGCGCGTCATTCCGCTGCTGCAGGAGCTGGGCAATGGCGAGATCAACCATACCGTCCGCAGGCTGGTGCTGAAGGACCTTAACGGAGTGATCAATCCGTTCCTGCGCCTGGGCGGCGAAGCCAAGACAAGAAACCGGAGAATGCTGCTGAATGGTCTGCGTGATGTCGATGCCAAAATTTCTGATATTGCGTCGACGATTGAGCACAAAGACCTGATGGAACTTCAGACCAAGGCGGAACTGATTCATCAGCGCTACAGCAGTTCCGAATTATAGGAGGAGGGCGACCATGTCCACGCAGTTAATTGAGCTTAGAAAAGAAGATGAGCAGAAGGTAGTCCAGGAGGCTTCCCAGCTAATTGAGCAGGTAGCCAAGACTGACACGGTGGCACTGGATTCCCTGATGGATGATATCGGGAAGCTTGGGGTGAAGACGCAGGAGAAGGCAGGCCAGACGCTGAAGCTGCTGGACCGCCCGGTCAATGACCTGATGAGCGGTAAGCGGGTGGAAGTACCCAATATGATTATGAAGCTGCGGGGTGAGTGCGAGACCCTTCAGCAGAGCAAGAATGTCAGCTTCTTCGGCAAAATGCTGCGCAAAAGCCCGCTTAAGAATTATGTCTACAAATATCAGTCGGTCCGCACTAACATTGATGCCATTATCACCGGTCTGCGTGACGGACGGGATACGCTGGAGGAGAGCATCGTTAACATGCGCCAGCTGAAGCGTACCTCCATGGAGGAGATCTATAACCTCCAGACCAAGATCGCCTTCGGCAATAAGCTGAAGGAGCTGTTCGAGGTTGAGATCGCTAAGCCCGAGAATGAATTCCGCAAAGCGTATCTGGAGCGGGGGCTGCGCAAGGTTATGGTGCGGATTCAGTCCATGACCGAGATGATTCTGCTCTACAATCAGGCGATTGCGGCAACGGATATCATCAATGACAATAATGACAAGCTGATTGATTCCGTAAACAACGCGATTGATAAGACTTCTAACCTGATCACCGTCTCGGCGATGATTGCCATGTCCCTGGCCGATCAGGAGAATGTCATCAATGCAGTGGAAGCCACCAACAAGACGATCGAGGACCAGTTCAAGGAGAATGCGCGGCTGCTGCGCACGACGACCGAGAAGACCACGGAGCTGCTCTCCAAGCCGTCCATGTCCCTGGAAGCCGTGAATCAGGCCATTGGCGACCTGCTCAGCGCCCTGGATACCTCGGAGCAGTCCAACCGGCGGATTATCGAGAGCTGTCAGGACTATACGTCCAAAATGACCACCATCAACACCCAGCTTAACAACCGGCTCGGGCTTAACGAAGGCTCACAGCCGCAGGCTTTGAAGCAGGCGGAGAGCGGGCTGAGCAGCTTTTTGAACTGATGATTTGAATGTGGCTGGTACAATTTTTATAGAATGATGGAGAAGCCTGCTGATAGGTATTCAGTAGGCTTTTTTACTGTTAAATTTCTAATTTACTAATATATTCCGGTGAGCTATTATGAGAAGGTTCTAGTCGTACATACAAGGAGAGAATATTGATGGTCAGGAAAGCAAACAGAATATTGGCAGGGTTCGCCGGAGCGGCGATGCTATTCGGATCGATGGGGACTGTACTGGCTCAGCCTGCAGTTTCAAAGGATTATGAAGGCCACTGGGCCCAACAAACCATTCAAAGCTGGCTGGACAGCGGCTTGCTTAAAGGGTTTGGGGATGGATCGGTTAAACCGAACCAGACCATTACCAGAGCGGAGTTCATGACACTCATCAACCGTTCTTATCATTTTACGGAACAGAGTAAGGTGAAATTCACCGATGTGCCGTCTACCAGCTGGGTGTATAGTGAGGTTGCGAAGGCTGTAGCGGCTGGATATATCCAGGGCTTCAACAATGAGATGCGCCCGAATGCCCCGATTAACCGCCAGGAAGCGGCAGTTATAGTCACTAAGCTGCTGAAGCTCAGCGCGGGTGATACAGAGGTCTTGAAGGGTTTCAGTGATGCGGGCCAGATGGCATCCTGGAGCAAGGGGAGTATTGCAGCAGCAGTCACGGCGGGAGTCCTTAAAGGATACCCGGATGGAACCTTCGGGCCCGTCAAAGCCTTGACCCGTGCAGAATCCTTGGCGCTGATTGATGCTTCAGTCTCTCGAACGGGTCAATCTGCACAGGGAGCGGCGACGCCTGCTCCAGCCGTAACACCATCGGCTACTCCAGTAGCTGCAGCTGCACCAACTGTAACTGCTGCTGTAGCTGCGGGAGGAAGTGGTGGAGGTAGTGGCAGTGGCGGCGGTGGTGGTGGTCCTCAGGTGACGCCAACCCCGGCTCCGGCGGCAACACCAGCGCCGGTTCCAACACCGACACCAAGCCCGGAACCTGTTAATGAATTACCGGTCAAGGAGCTTCCGGCCCTTGATATCAGCATTACCTCTCGTCCTGACAACACAGTGACGAATACCGTTTATCTGGAAATTGATTATAGCAGAGTGCTCGGGAGTGCGGTGAGCCTAAATGACCGTATTACTTATTATGTAACCGCGAAGCCGATCAGCTCTAGAGACCTCCATTGGAAGCTTACCAATCTCCAATACGCTTCTATTAGTACGGGCTACTCATTGGGCAAGCAGACGGGCATCTGGATTCCTGCCAGTAAGATTGGCGCAGCAGGCGATAAATATGTCTCGGTTCTGGTGCGGAATTCCTCGAATGAAGTGACTGGATTTTATACTCAACAGGTGAATTTGCAGCCTACAGTTACTGAGGCTTCTAGCAGTATAATGTTACTGCACAGTGGTGTGACTATTACCCAGGAGAAATTCAGCACCGTGTCTTCCCAAGTATATTATCGGGATACTATTGATGTGGAAGATGCTGCTCTGCAATTTGGCGGAAGAGCAGTGGGATATACAATTACCCCGAAGTACTATATGGACAGTAAACTGAATTTGGAATTGAATGATATCATTCATGCTTCGCGTAAAGTGTACAGAGACAGCTGGGTCAGTGTGATTGATGCTACAGTAACCTCTAATACAGCAGGTGCTGCTTCATCACCGGGCTATATCCCGTTTGCCTATGATACATTATATAATTTCAAAACATATAACGAAGACGAATACACCATTATTTTCCTCGATTCCGAGATGAAGGCGTTGGGATTTTACACCGGCAAAGTGATGCTTAGCACAGACCTGAAATTAGAAGCAGCCATGAAAAGAATTGACGAGCTTCCTTCGAATGTAACTTTAATGGATGAAGATGCAGTGAACAGGGCTTATAGAGCTTACTTGCCGTTTGATGATTCTTTCAATTGGGGAGAACGCAAGAATAAGCTTAAGAATGCTGTATCAACTCTGATGGACGCCAAGAAATCGGGACCACTACAGAATATGGACCTGGTTCAATCCGTGATTATTGATGGATATAATCAATTCAACGGCAAGACAATAAGCATGAATTTGATGGGTTACCCAGATGAGCTGAAGGAAAGCGTAGGCAGCTTCTCGTATTACATTACAGCCAATCCTGTTCGTGCAGAAGATTTAGCACAACCAAGCCCTTATGGGAAAATTAATATTGCTGATGTTCAGACTTCCGTTCTTGCGGTAACAGATAAGAGCGGACAGAGTTATGTGACTGTGGTCTACTATAACAAAGAGGGACAAGCCATACGTTACGCCACAAAACTGGTTGATTTCACGCCTAAGCAGCCTGTATGGGATGGTACAGCGACCCAAGTTCACGACGGCATTAAGTTAGTCCGGGACTATAACAACGGTACGCGGATAGATTATGTATCTGTACAGGATTATCAGAAAATGCATCCCGAGGCGGTCTTTTTCACAGCGACCTCCAAATCAGCGTTAGCTGCAGCTAAGCAAGAATTCACTGCAGAATCCGCAGTGAAGTATTTAAATGATTACCGTAATACTAACAGTATCTATCTTTATGAGCGAATTCAGTTATCTGATGATGCGGTGCGGAACGGACAACCGGAAGACTACATTATCCTGTTCTATGATGCTAATTATAAGGCGCTTAATTATTATGTTGGCGGTTTGACTGACTGATTCTCCGCTAATCCTACTCATATTATCCCGCTCCTCCACATACGTTGTCACTAAGGCGACCTGTGGAGAAAGAGGGGATAAGCGGGATGATTCTGGGATGCTTGATCGTAGTGCTTATCGTCGTAGCCAGCAGTGAGAAAGCGGAGGCGATTGCCAGCCTGAATGATCGGGAGGATAACGGCCTGTGAAAAGGGTGCGGGCAGTGTGCGGAATCCATAAATTATTGATGCTCTGTGATTCAAGCAATTTCCAGTGGTTTATTGGGTATAATAGCCTGGAGGCTGTACAACAGTCTTCCGGCACCGCTGAAAATATAAAGTGAATACGGAGGTCAAATGGAGAACGAGGCACTGCTGCAGGTAGAGAAGCTTGCACTTAAGAAACAGAAGATCTTCCGGCAAAGCGTATGGCGTTACATTGCCAGGGCCATGCTCGCCAGCATGTTTATCGGATTCGGCGTGATCGTAGCCTTTAAGACCGGCAACTTCTTCTATATGGAACAATCGCCGATGACCTATCCGATGGCTGCAATCACGTTCGGCGCAGCCATCATCCTGATTTCCTACGGCGGGGGCGATTTGTTCACCGGGGACACTTTTTATTACACCTATGCGGCACTGAGGCGCAAGCTGGCATGGACTGAGGTTGTGCGGATGTGGGTCGTCAGCTACCTGGGCAATATTCTTGGGGCTACGGCGTTTGCGCTGCTTATTTTTCTGACCGGATTGTTCTATGATTCCTCTGTCAACGGGTTCCTGCTGAATGTGGTGGCCCATAAGATGGAAGCTCCGGCGATGCAGCTGTTCTTCCGGGCGATTCTCTGTAACTGGCTCGTCTGTCTGGCCTTTTTCGTGCCGATGTCAATGAAGAACGACGGTGCCAAAATGTTCGCCATGGTGCTGTTCGTGTTCTGCTTCTTCATCTCGGGTTACGAGCATAGTATTGCCAACATGTGTACCTTCGCGATTGCCCTCGTCCTGGACCACCCCGGTACGATCTCCTGGGGAGGCGTGGTGCATAATCTCGTCCCGGTCACATTAGGCAATCTCATCGGCGGCGGCGTGCTAATGGGCGTGATGTATTACTATGTGAACAAGCCATTTCTGGAGGATGAGTCTCACTGAACGGCAATATAATCGACAGGGCAGCGATTCTCCGGTGATAGGGGGATCGCTGTTTTGCATCTGTAGTGCGGAATTAGGGAGTTTGGAGATATTATAGTGAGCTGTCAGATACGTTCCAATATAGAGGTGCGTTCTCCTTAAGAGTCCCCTCCAGATTTCCCCCTTCCTTGCGCCAATACTCTATGCCTCCGAGCATTTCTTTCACCAAGTACCCCTGTGCGGCGAGCTGTGCAGCGGCTTTGCTGGCTCCATTACAGGCAGGCCCCCAGCAATAGATCACCAGAACCTCCTCCTTGGACCACTCCGGGGAAGTGGTGTGTAGGAGGCCTCCGGGCAGAGAGAGGGCACCCGGCAGATGCGCTTCCGCATAAGAATGGGCATCACGAACATCGATAAGCCGGAAGCCGGTAATTCCTTCGCTCAGATCATAAGCAACATCGGCGACATCCGTTTCGAATGCTGCTTTTGCGGTGAAATGCCTTACTGCATCCGCCGGGTCCGCAGCCTGTGCAGCCAGTACTTGAGATTTTGCCTGTCTTTTCATACGTAATTCCTCCTTAAATAAGTTGGTTTAAGTATACAGGGAACTTATAATTGGAGTTATTTATAGTCTGTGATATCAAATATCGAAAATTTTGATAATTCAGGAGGTCTGCATATGGAATTAACTTACTTACGGACCTTTTGTGCTGTGGTTGATCACGGGAGCTATACGCGGGCGGCCGATGTGCTGGGGTACGCCCAGCCGAGTGTGACGGCACAGATTGCCAAGCTTGAGGAGATGTATGGGGCCACTTTGCTGGAACGTTCCGGCAGAGGGATGGTTCCAACCTTCGCCGGCCGTAATCTGCTCCCGTATGCCCGGCAGATGCTGGTTCTGAGCGAAGAGGCTAGAGCAGTAATTACAGGCGGTGACCAGGGTACGCTGAACATTGGTGCTATTGAGACACTGGCCGCCTACTTCCTGCCTCACCGGCTTCATCAGTACCGGATGCGTTATCCGGGCATGCAGCTGCGGGTACAGCCTGGTTCTGAAGAGGATATTATTGCCGCCGTCCTAGATAAATCCATTCAATTTGGTCTGATTTTCGATGTTCCTTTTCATACGGGCGACCTGATCACTCTGCCGCTGCGTGAAGAAGCGCTATATGTCGTTACCCATCCGAAGCACCCCTTAGCAGCCGAGACGGCAGTTACTCCTGTGCAACTGGAGGGGGAGATGCTGGTTTTGACAGAGCATACCTGCACTTACCGGAAGCAGCTGCTCCAGGTATTCAGAGAATCCGGTGTCGCTGCCCGTGTAGGCATGGAATTCGGGAATCTGGAGGGCATTAAGCAGGCGGTGAAGCATAACTGGGGGACAGGCTTTCTGCCGCGCTATGCGGTGGAGGAGGAGCTGCGTACAGGGGTATTGACGGGCATTCCTTTGGCGGGGCAAAAGGAGCGTTTCTACATTCAGTTAATCTACCGCAAGGAGCTGCAGCTCTCCCCAGCCTTCAAGGATTTCATTGCCCTGATGCAGTAGTAATATAATTAGCTCGCGTGAGGGTGCGTGGGGCGGATGAAGTTCATAGTAAGCAAAATCAGGGACACTAATGTCCCTGATTTTGCTTAATGCCGCAGAATAGATTGTTACATCATCCACCTGTTAGGGGGAGTATGTGCTGTAGCGGCAATCGGCTGCTTACCACTTGGAGCCGCCGGAGCTTCGGCCGGATTTGCCGCCGCCAAATGAAGAGCCTCCGGAGGAACGTCCGCCGCCGCCACCGCCGCCCCAAGAAGAGCCTCCCGAGGAGCGTCCTCCACCGCCAAATCCTCCGCCCGGCGGGCCGGAATTGCGTCTGCGGGCTTGCTCCCGGCGCTGCTGCTCCTGCAGCATGGCCATTCTGGCTGCGCGTTCGGCCTCTTCCTTCTGGCGGACCAGCCGGTTGGCTTCTTCTACGAAGGACGCGATCTGCGAAGCATAGGAGCGTCCTGTCTCCTCCAATTGATCCAGATCGTAAGGGCTCGAGGCCAGACGCTGCTCCAACTCGGTATACTCCGGCAGCAAGGATAGCTGGAAGCGGTTCTGCGAGGCAATTCCTCTGCTGTGCAGCAGATTGTAGGCAGCATCCACCCGGCTCTGCCCTTCCGTGAACAGCCTTCTTAGGCTGTCCAGGCGCTCCTCCAGAGAGTCTAGACTGCTGCTAATGCTATTCATGCTGTTTGCAGTCTCATCCTGCAAGGCAAGCAGCCGGTCCAGCCCGCTGCGGGCATTGTCATACTCTCCGCGTGCATCGCTGGTCCAGGTCTCGAGCTGCGGTGCTTCCGCCGCGCCCTGCCGCAGTGCGCCGCCGGCCTCTTCCAGCAGCTTCTCCAGAGCGTCCAGGTGCTGCCGGGCGAACCGGTTCTTCGCCCCGGCAAGCCGGCTCTGTAATTCGTTCCGCCGCTGGCTTAGTGTTGCCCATGTGCTGCGTACAGTCTCCAGATCCCTCAGGTTGTTCAGCCGGATCATAGCTTGGCGTTCTGTCATAGCCACAGCTTCAGTCAGAAGGGCATCCATGTCAGCGCCAATCCGGCGCACTTCGTCCATATCGCCGCTGTGCAGCGGCGCTTCCATGGAACTGGCGGCAGCGGAAGCCTGCTCCAGGCTGTCGTAAGGCTTAACCTTCATATTGTGCAGGGAGTTCTGGTCGATCAGCCCGGTAATCCGGCTGCGGGCAGCCGCAAGGACACCGGGGAAGGCCTTCAGCTTGTCGTCAAAGGTCCCCACATCCTGCACATCCTGCTCAATCTGCTGTTGCCGCTTCTTGGCTTGTGCAGTAATCTCCTGGGCGGCAATCGGGTCGAACAGCTCCAGCTGATCTGCCTTGGCCGTCTCTTCGGCCAGCTCCTGAAGATCTTGGGCAATCTCCTCCAGCGTATAGCCCGTCTCCCGGACCGCTTGCTGCCGCTGTTCCTCAAGCTCCGGGGCCGCCTGCTTCAACTCGGTGATCTGCTGTTTGACGTTCCGGTCGGCATCGCTTATGACCGCGACCTTTTTCTCCTCTTCCTCCAGGGAGGCGCGGAATTCCCCCTCTGTCTGCTGAAGCTGCTCTGCTGCCGTCTTAAGTGCGGACAGGCGGTAGAACGGTGGCAACGGTGCCTGCCCGGCGGTCTGCAATGCAGAGATTTCAACCAGCCGGGAGGTCAGACGCTTCGAGATCCCTTCGACCATCTCACCGGTCTTGCCCTGCACAATCCCCTGGAAAGGCTGAAGGGATTCCAGGGCGTGGTTCGCCCGTACCAGCAGGTCGGCGAGCTGTTCACGCTGTGCGGATAGTCCCTTGCGGCGGCGCAGTCCGGTAATTAGCACATACAGCAGCAGTATCAGCAGGGCGGCCAAGACAAGGCCGCCTGCGACTGGCAGGAGAGGGAATCCGCTACCGCTGCTGTTAGCGCCTGAGGCAGCTCCTGCTGTCCCTGAGGCAGCACCGCCTGATGCACCGCTGCCGGTATTGCCGCTCTGTCCGCTGCTGCCAATGGCTTGCATCTGCTGGATAACAGAACGTATGCCTTCAGGAATATCTCCGTTTCTGGCATAAGGATTGAAATATTTCTCCAGCACCTTGTTAATTGCTGCGTTACCCGCAGCTCCGCCCTGTTGTCTGGACCAGGCATCGAGTGCATCCTGCAGCCCGGGGTTAATGAAGGTGATCTCGGTCAGATGATCTTCGTAAGCAATCAGGAGCAGGATGTCCCGGGACTTCAGCCCCCAGGTATCATATACATCCGCAGCATAACTGGAAATGTCGCTCCCGGCCAGCGAATCAACGGTTAAGACATGGAAGGTGTACCGGTCTGTAGTGGCAATCTGGGTGAGACTCTCTGCTTCTTGGACAGACAGCAGCCGGGCTTCATCCGTAATTACTCCCTGCTGTGCGGGAACATTCGCAGCATAGACCCCCGGAATCCACAGCAGCGATAATATCAAGACCAAGGCGAGGGTGAGGTTTTTTCTCAAGCTGACACACTCCGATCTATAGGCTATTGTTCATTGTAGTATGCTGATCATTATACTATATCATTAAACATTCTAAGCTCCGCAGATGCAGGTGCTGCTGAATTGAGGGAGATTGCGTCCACCCGTGTGCTCACGTTGATCCTTATTCCAATCAAAAGCTCCAAATCAAAAGGCGGTCCCAGCAGCCATTTAATGGCCTTTGGAACCGCCTCTTGTGTAAGAAGTAAGCGATATTCATCTATTTCTGTATGAAATGGACTATCGGGTCTGCAGGCACAGGATATACTGCAACCGGGACTTGATTTCTTTCTGCCATTTCATATCTCCGACTTTCACAGCAAGATTGAGCAGGTCCAGGTAATCGTCAACCTGCAGGGCGGTCCGGGTAGTGGCTGCGTTCATGGGTGTTCAGTCTCCTTTTAGCTCAAATATAGAAAATAATGAATGTTATACATCCAATAATGATAATCATTATCAACCATTAATGTTATTATCCACATTCTAACCACAAAAAGCAATACAAATCTAAAGTTTTTGATTAAATCTAAGATTGTACGCTCAAGAGTTAAAGATACGAAATCACAAGGATATGCACAATTTATCGGAAATGAGATAAAAGGAGCAGGAACCCTACCATATTTTGTCGAATAAGCTTGTATACATAGTTAGGCCGATCTTACTTGGGATAAAGGAGAATTGCGATGAAGCGGTGTAAATTGTTGCTTCTAATTAGCATTGTGCTCATGCTTGCACACCCCGCTGCCGCTTATGCCGATAGACAGGAAATTAAGTACCAGGCAGAACTGGAGTATCCGCCTTATAAGTACATACAGAATGGTTATCTGACGGGCTTCGATATTGATCTGACAAGTATGATCTTTGAGAAGAACGAATATCTTGTCCACTACAGCACCGGGAATTGGGAGCAGACGTACCGGCGGCTGACTGAGGGCGGGATTGATACTACCGGGCTGATGGCTGTCAGCGAGGAGAGGAAGCAGGACATTCTTTTCTCAAAACCCGTGCTAAAAAGCTATATTTCCGTCTATTCGCGGCAAGGACTCCAGAGTGAGGTGACGCTGGGCACACTCCGTAAGTACAAGATCGGTGTTGGTAAAGGACAATATGCAGAGTCTGTCCTGCAGAATGAGGCGGGTATCCCGCCATCAGAATACATAGAATATGCAACCGTACCGGAAGCGCTAGACGCTCTGCGTCAGGGTGAGATCGACCTGCTGTTCGAGAATCAGGGGGTTGTCGATTATCTGATTGTGGAACAGGGCTTAACCGGTAATATTATCCGCAAACTGAGCAATTTGTATCCGCAGGATGTGGCCTACGGCATCAGCAAGTCCAAGCCGGAGCTGCTGTCCTACGTCAATGCTAGGCTAGAGCGTCTGATAAGCTCCGGTGCCTTCGAAGAGCTCTACCAGCAGTATTTCTTCGTGCATTCCGACCATTATAATGAAAAGATGCGTAACCGGATTTTTACCGTGTTCTCCATTGGAACCATTCTGCTGGTGTTCGGTGCCGTCCTGCTCCGGATGTATATCCGGCGGCTGCGCCGTACGATTCACTCTGAACAGGAATTCTTCAAGGATGTGATCGAGAATACCGGGGTGATTGTGTGGGCTGTTCACGGGGACAAACGGAGCGTGCGCTTCAATAAATATGCCGAGCTGATGACCGGGCTGAAGGAGAAGGAGGTGCTTGGTGTAAGCATAGATGAGCTGACCGGCCTGGAAGCTGGAGCAGCTGTGCTTAGGGATCTCCTTGCCAAAGCGGCAGCTCAGGATTATGTGACCAATGTCGAGCTGAGACTGCCCGACCATTCTCCGGGTGCGCATTATTTCTCCGTCCGCACGGCTCTCATTAAGGGGATGGACGAACAGGCGGAGAATATCTTCGTGCTGGTCGGCATCGATATTGATGAACGCAAGCAGAATGAGCTTAAGCTGCAGCTTAGCTATGAGGAGCTGGAATCCACTTATGAGGAGCTGGCGGCCACAGAGGTGGAGCTGCAGGATCAGTTCAATAAGCTGGGGGTCAGCGAACGGCGGTTCCGCCTGGCCTCGGAAGGCTCGGGTGCTTACATGTGGGAGCTGGACTGGGACAGCGGCTTCTACAAGCTCTCGGACCGGTGGTACGAGGTGATGGGATATACCGAGGTGGAGATCAACTCCTTTGAGGGAGGCGTCCTCAGCATTATTCACCCGGATGACCAGGAATCCGCGCGCAAGGCCAGACAGGAGCATCTTACCGGACTGACCCCGATCTATGAAACCGAATACCGGATGAGAACGGGACAGGGCGAGTACATCTGGTTCGAGGTGCGGGGTAAGGCGATCGTTGATCCGAAGGATCAGATTGTCCTGTTCCTCGGCTCCCTGATCGACATTAGTAAGCGCAAGCAGGCTGAATTCAAGCTGAATAACAGCTACCGGGAGCTGGAAGTGACCTATGAGCAGCTTTCAGCGACCCAGCAGGAGATTGTAGGGCAATATGATATGCTGCTGGAGAATCAGAAGAATATGCACCGCCTGGCGTATATGGATTCGCTCAGCAATCTTCCGAACCGGCTCAGTCTGCTGGAGACGATGGAGAGTTATTTCCGCCGGACGGGCGGCAGTGCGGCGCTGCTTTTTGTAGATATGGATAATTTCAAATACATCAATGACACGCTTGGACACAAGTCCGGCGATATTCTGATCCGCAAGGCCAGTGAGCGTCTCCAGTCTGTTGTGCGTAGGGCGGATATGCTGTCGCGGCTGGGCGGAGATGAATTTGTGATTTTCCTCAAGGATATTGAGAGCCGGGTGGATGTGCTTAATCTGGCTGAGGATATTATGCGTGCGTTCCGCAAATCTTTTCTTATCGGTGAGAGCAATCTGTATGTGTCCTCCAGTATCGGGATCTCCTTCTACCCGGAAGACGGCGAGACAACGGAAGAGATTCTGAAGAACGCCGATGTAGCGATGTACCGGGCCAAGGAAGAGGGGAAAAGCACCTACGTCGTATACGATAAATCGATGCATACCCCCTTCAATGACAGGATGAATATTGAGAAGCACCTGCGCAGTGCAATGAATAATAACGAATTCGAGCTGCATTATCAGCCGCAGGTACAGATGGAGACCGGTCTGATCTCAGGCTTCGAGGCTCTGATCCGCTGGAACAGTCCGGTCCTCGGCTTCGTCTCCCCGCTCACCTTCATCAAGATCGCCGAGGATTCCCGGCTGATTATCTATATCGGCGAATGGGTGCTGCGGGAAGCCTGCAAGTTCATGAACAGCATCCAACAGCGGACCGGCATTCCTTACAAAATATCGGTGAATATCTCCATTATTCAGCTCCTGCAGGATGATTTCGTAGAGATTGTGCTGGACGGTCTGGCGGAGAGCGGCCTTGCGGCATCCAGTCTGGAGCTGGAGATCACAGAGTCCATCTTCATGGAGTCGTTCGGGAGTACGGTCAGCAAGCTGGAGTTCCTCAAGTCCCGGGGGATACGGATTGCCCTGGATGATTTCGGGACGGGGTATTCTTCCCTTAGCTATCTGCAGCAGCTGCCGATCTCTACCCTTAAGATGGATAAAATCTTCATCGATTCCCTGGCCGATAAGGCCTTTAGCGAATCTTTTGTGCAGACGATTATTATTCTGGGCCATAAGATGGGCCTGGATGTAGTAGCCGAGGGCGTGGAGGATGCCAGCCAATGGGCTTTCCTCCAGGAGGCACACTGCGATAAGGTGCAGGGATACCTGATCAGCCGGCCGGTGCCGCAGCGCCAGGTGATGGAGTTGCTCGTTCCGCAGCGAAGGTATGGAGCGGAGGAACTGGAATAGAGCAGAGAATGGACTTAGATGACAAGCGGGTCCCCGGCATACGTTGCTATGCATGGTGGACCCGCTTTTTTGAAATATAGAATTTATATGTGACCTTACTACAGGGTGATAATTTTGTTCTTGCCGGACTTCTTGGCCTCGTACAGGGCGTCGTCTGCCTGCTGAAAGATAGAGCTTTTGGAATCCCCGCCGTTATATTCATGCATTCCGATGCTCACGGTAACCGATTTGTTGTCCATTTCGCTGATTGGGAGGCTCGCAATCCCCATGAGGATCTTCTCCATGATCCGTTTCGAATCCTCCAATGTCTTGGCTGTCAGAATAATTACGAATTCCTCCCCGCCGTACCGGGCTGCGAAATCATCGGAGTCGATATGCTGGAGCATAACAGCGGCGACCTGCCGGAGAACGATGTCTCCGACCCAGTGTCCGTACTCGTCATTGACCTTTTTGAAATTGTCGATATCAATAACAGCCAGCTGCATCGGAAAAGGATTGCTCTCTTGATGGTCAATCAGCCAGCCCAGGTACTCATGAAAGGTCTTATGGTTGTACAGGTCGGTCAGCGGGTCGATCTTGGACAGCCTGTCCATAATGATGTTCTGGATGCGCAGCTCCTGCTCTGACTTCACCGAATTCTCGAGCGACCGCATAAGATCCTTGCCCCGGGCTATAACACCGAAGCCGGCCAGGGAGGTTCCGGCTAAGATGAGGGTGATAATGATGTTCTGGATGCGTAGCGTGTAATCGGTAATAGAGGTGTTCAGAAATAGCATGATGATGTAGATCAGGCAGATCACAGAGGAAGCCCTCAGATAATTCTCCCTCAGATAGATCATGGATACCAGCAGGGGAAGCAGCATAATCAGTGGCTTCACATGATATTCGGAACTAAGATTCAGAATGAACACGATGCCGCACAGATGGCTTCCAAGAATAATTGAGAATTCGGATAACAACGGCTTGTATTTATGAACAGACTCCAGAATCAGTAGCAGGGCGAACAGAATAGCATCTGGAATCCATATATGCCTAATGAGATATGGATTGTCGGACAACTCGGGCCGATGGCCCCACATGGATAAGTAAACATATAGCTGGCTTGCCAGATAAACAATAAACGCCATCCAAAAGGTATTGAGGAGGACGCGGTTCCAATACATTTGGCGAGGAGTAGGCGGCGGGATCTGCATAAGATGTTCCTCTTTTCCAGTGGCAATGTACTTATATATTCGACAATGTTCACGTTTCTCCTTCTAGGTCTTATGTATGGGAATAGGTCTGTAATAACGTTCGTGTTTGTAAGGAGTTTCTGAGGTTATCAGTATGTGTGATTCCGTGTATTGCTATAAACACGAACTATTAATGCTATTCGTCATTGACACATTCGGATTTATTCGGTAAAATTCCAATTGGCCCGTAATAACGGGTAAAGATGTTCGTATATCCTCAATGATAAGGTTTGAGGGTTTCTACAGGGGACCGTAAATTCCTGGCTACGAATAGGGTGCATTTTGCATACCTATGAAGAGGCCGGGATTTTTGTGTGCTGTTGGGTGCTGCTTGGATAAGTGGACGAATATACCGCAGAGACGCTTCGCAGCCCCTGTCAACTGCAGGCCGAAGCCGTTTCACCTGGGAGGAACAGAGAAGATATGAGTAAATATGATGTAATTGTTGTTGGAGCCGGTCCGGCTGGAATATTCGCCTGTTATGAATTAACGCTGAAGGCCCCTGAGCTGAAGGTGCTGCTGGTGGACAAGGGCCATGATATCTACCGCCGCAACTGCCCGATCCTGGAGGAGAAAATCAAGCTCTGTCCACCCGCCTCCGGCCGCAAGGAATTCGCCGGTTGTCTGCCGGCCTGCTCCATTACTGCGGGCTTCGGCGGTGCTGGGGCATACAGTGACGGCAAATTCAACATTACAACCGAGTTCGGCGGCTGGATGACGGATTATCTGCCTCCTTCCAAGGTGATGGAGCTGATTGAATATGTAGATGGAATCAACCTGGAGCACGGGGCAACCCCGGTCATTACCGATCCGACCACGGAGAGCATTCGCGGTATTGAGCAGCGGGGATATGCCGCCGGGTTGAAGCTGTTGCGGGCGCAGGTCCGCCACCTCGGAACCGAGCAGAACCTGGAGATTCTGAAATCAATCTATGAATATCTGCGGACACGCATTGATATGTTATACAAGACAGAAGTAGAAGATATCGTTACCGTCAAAGAGAACGGAACGCACCGCATTACAGGCATTACACTGAAGAACGGGGAGAGTCATGAAGCGGGTCTGGTGATGATTGCTCCGGGACGGGACGGCTCGGCCTGGCTGACAGAGGTGCTGAAGAAGCGCAGGCTCAAAATGTACAATAACCAGGTCGATGTCGGGGTGCGTGTAGAGACCTCGGATGTGGTGATGAGGGAGATCAATGAGCATCTGTACGAGGGCAAATTCATCTTCAATACCTCCGTGGGTACACGCGTCCGCACCTTCTGCAGCAATCCCTCGGGGCATGTGGTGGTGGAGAATCACAGCGGGGCGATGGCTGCGAACGGGCACTCCTACAAGGACCCTGCGCTGGGCTCGAAGAATACCAACTTTGCGCTGCTGGTCTCCCATACCTTCACTGAGCCGTTCGACAAGCCGAACGAATATGCCCGGGAGATCTGCAAGCGGGCGAATGATCTGTCCGGCGGCGGGGTCATTGTACAAAAATACGGGGATATCCTGCGGGGCCGCCGTTCTACGGAGACCCGGATCAAGGAAGGGTTCCTGGAGCCGACGCTGAAGGAAGCGGTGCCCGGCGATCTGGGTCTGGTGCTGCCTTACATCACAATGAAGAGCCTGATTGAAATGGTGGAAGCCTTGGAAAAGGTAACCCCCGGCATCGCCTCTGAACATACGCTGTTCTATGGCGTAGAAGCGAAATTCTATTCCGCCCGTCCGAAGCTGACGGATGAGTTCGAGACCGAAATCTCCGGCCTCTACTGCGGCGGCGACGGGGCAGGCATTACCCGCGGACTGGCCCAAGCCGGAGCGGCTGGCGTCTGGATTGCCCGCGGCATGATGGCGAAGAATGCCCAAGAGGTTAGCGTACAACCCGCAGGAGTATAACTCTGGGCGGGAAGACGCCGGAAGGACAGCCGTACCCGCAGAAGCTGGGGACGGCTGTTTTTTATTGTTTTTTTAGAAAACTATGGCTTTCTTCTATTGTGGATAAGATGTGTATAGATTTGGGGATAAGTATTCTTTGAATGATTCGTAGAATGACTTTAATGCTGAATGTATGCTTAAAACCCAATGGAAATTGGCTGGTAGAGCGGCAAACCCCTAACAGAAAAAATATAAGTCCAATCTATAGAGTAGTGGTTTCCCTAATTTAACTCTGCTGATATAATGTTAGAATACATAACATGATAGAGTGGAGTGAACGTGCAGAATGGGAGTTCGCCGGAGCAAGGCCGCTATCGTTATTATTTTGCTGCTGGGTGTGGGGATGTATGGGTTATGGATGGAGATGTACTGGGTACATAAGGTTGTCTATCTGCTGCTGATGGCGGCGCTTGCCGGGATTGCGCTGAATATCCGCCGGGGCGGAGTGGCCGGAGCCGGGCAACTGGCAGAAGCCCGGAGCAAGGTGGAGCTGCTGGGCAATGAAATTGTCGTCACCACGGACCGGCTGCATGGTGCTCTGGAGGAGATTACCCGTCATACCGAAGGGCTTCAGCAGACAGCGGACTATTCGCATGCCTATGAGGTGGAGCTGCAGACCCGGAGCAATGAGGCGAAGGCTAATATTGAGGGGGCTTTTGCCAGGATGGGCGGAGTGGCAGCGGTTACCGGACAGATTGGAGAGCTGACCGGGCGGCTGAGTGCGGCGATGCAGGCAGCGCGTACAGGGATGACGGGGATGGTGGATTCCCTGAAGAATACCGATGAGGTCATGGAGGAATTGCAGGAGCAGAGCGGAGATATGCTGAGCAAATTCACCGTGCTAAGCGGACATATTGCGCTGGTGGAGGAGATGAACGCCCTGATCGTAGGCATCGGCAATGAGACTTCGCTGCTGGCGCTGAATGCCTCGATTGAAGCTGCGCGGGCGGGGGAATCGGGCCGGGGGTTCGCTGTGGTCGCAGGCCGGATCAGGCAGCTGGCCGATCAGAGCCGGGATTCGGTGGAGCGTTCTACGGCGGTGCTGCTGGATCTCAATCACGGAGTGCGGCAGGTGCTGGAGTCGGTCACGAAGGAGCAGACAGCGGTTGCGCATGGCGTGAATGAAGTGGCGAAGGTGAAGCAGCGCCTGGGGGATATCTCGGCCCGGGTGGAGGAAGTTGGGGTCATAGTTACGGAGTCAGCGGCTGCGGCCGAGCGGCAGAGCAGACTGATTGAAGAGGTGACCGGCGAACTAAGCGGTGCAGTGGGAATTGTTAATGAGACCATAGCAGGCGTAGACCTGACCCTGGAGCAGGTAACCCGCCAGCGCACACAGATCGGGCAGCTTAATGAGATCAGCGCGAGCCTGCTGCTGGAATCTCAGACCCTGCAGCAGTCGGTGAACGGCATTGCCGATCGCAAAGTCATTGAGCTGGGCCAATATTCGGCGCGGCTTGAGGAAATGCAGGCGGTGCTTCAGGAGATAGCAGCCAAGCAGGAGATGTGTGCAGCGGATGCGGATATCCATGGCAGAGTTCTTACAGCCTGCAAGCATAAGGTGCCGGATGTGCAGGCCATCTGGTCCAACCGGACAGATGGCACCTTCATTTACTCCGAGCCTGCGGCCGGGCTGCTGAATGCGAAACGCCGTGACTGGTGGAACGGAGCGATGGCGGAAGGGCAGTACGTCTCGCAGCCGTATGTCTCGGCCATTACCAAGCGTTCCTGCATCACCCTCTCCAGAGCAATTACGAACGGCGACGGGGAAATTGTGGGTGTGGTCGGAATTGATCTGGCAGTTTAGAGGCATTGAATAATGGACGCAAACTGTGCAGTAGAAAGAGGCCTTCCCTATAAATGGAGTTAAGCTGTGTCGTTAAACTACTGTTGGACGGACAGCGGCTAAAATTTCATTGAAGTGAGGTCGCTAGAGTTAATGCCAGTACTATTGGAATTAATATTGCACTTGTACTGATTGTTATTGCAATCAAGTGTTTCTTTTTCTCAGTCTTCATTAGTATCAAACTCATTACAATACTGATAATCCCAAAGATAAGTCCGATAAGCGATGAAATAAACATAGCCGCAATTAACGCAATGAAACTAAGAAGAAGGGATAAATCCCCATTAATTCCCATAATTAATCTTCCTCACTAAAGATACTTTTTACTAATCCTACATTGTTGAACTTACTGTCCCATAAATAGACGTATGTTTGCCAAGTTAGTTGTGGTAACTAGCCCGTTCTTATAGCTATTAGAAGTTTAAACATCAAGATTCTTAGTGTTGATGCGCAGTCCGAAGAAAAGGTGCAGCAGTTATTTTGAGGGGCTGTTATAGCCCCTATAGATTACTTTCGTTTGTTACGGCCAATTAAGCCGCCAACTATCCAAAAGATCAAAATGCCAACAAAGGCAAATACAATCCAAAAAGCTAGACGCACAAGCTATCACTCCTTTAAAGAAACCATACGATAATAGTTAATTTTCCGCAATAGAAGGGCTTTTATACCGAGGGAACAGACATGCCCGGTTTGGAAATCCAATAGGATTACCTCAACCATTAGAGGCCGCTGCGCAGATTGCTATAACCATTATCCCAACTTATAATGGACCGATAGCTTGTCCTATGGAGGCGTGAGTGTGCAATATAATCTGAGTATTTTGCTGCAATTGTTTGAGCGGGCAGCGCTGCTGCTGATGTGTCTGTTCGTCCTGAGCCGGGTGCCGAGGTTCAAGGAGATTTTTGCCAAAGGGGTTCATGCGCCGCAGGAGCTGGCGATTGTCACGGTCATCTTCAGCCTGTTCGCCATCTTCGGAACCTACAGCGGAATTAATGTGGAGGGGTCTCTGGTCAATGTGCGGATTATCGCCATTATAGCCGGGGGGATTCTGTTCGGCCCTTGGGTCGGGCTGATTACCGGGATCATCTCAGGCGTACACCGCTTCCTGATCGATATCGGCGGGGTCACCTCGCTCCCGTGTCTGATTACCAGCATTACAGCGGGTGTGGTATCCGGGATCATTTACCGGCGCACTTCGCCTGAACGGCGCTGGATCGCTGCCATTGCCGCCGGAATGGCCTGTGAGGCATTGACGATGGCGCTGATTCTGGTGATGGCTGATCCCCATTCGCTGGGGGTGGACATTGTGTCCAAGATTGCTTTTCCGATGATAATGGGGCAGATCTGTGCCGGACTGATTGTTACGCTTGTGCAGAGTGTAGAAGGGGAGAAGGAACGGATTGCCGCGAAGCAGTCCAAGCTGGCGCTGGATATTGCCAATAAGACGCTTCCGTATTTCCGCAGTATTAATCCCGAGTCCCTGCGTACCATCTGCGGAATCATCCAGAAGGATATCGGGGCGGATGCGGTGGCCATTACCGATACCAGAGTCATTCTGGCCTACGTGGGTGTCGGGGAAGAATATTATGCCGAAGCTAATGAGATCATCAGTGAGGAGACGAAGCAGACGCTGAGCAGCGGGGAGATTACCATCCGTGACGACGATACCGAGTACATGAACCGGGACATCCGCTCGCTGATCATTATTCCGCTGAAGGAGAAGGGGGAGGTGACGGGATCACTCAAGATCTACTATACCCACGCGCATAAAATCACCTATTCCCTCCAGGCTATGGCTGTAGGGCTGTCACAGATCATCTCCACACTGATGGAGGTCTCAAGGGTCGAGGGGATCAAGGAGATGGCCAACAAGGCCGAGCTGAAGGCGCTGCAGACCAGCATCAACCCCCATTTTCTGTTCAATGCGCTGAATGCGATTATTTCCTCGATCCGGATCGACCCGGACAAGGCGCGCGAGCTGATCGTCAATCTGTCGGGGTACATGCGGTATAATCTGGAGCTGACCGATGAGTCTATAGATATCCGGCGCGAGCTGCAGCAGGTGCAGCATTATGTGGAGATTGAGAAGGCCCGCTTCGGCAGCCGCCTGAGTGTTCTGTACGATATAGATGAGGTGGCGGTACGCATTCCGAGTCTGGTCATTCAGCCGCTGGTGGAGAATGCGATTATCCACGGGATTTTGAAGGGGAAGGGGAACGGAACTGTGGACATCTCGGTCAAGGACCACGGAGACAGTGTAAGGGTGCGAATTGCCGATACCGGAGCGGGGATCAGTGAAGAGACGATTGCGAAGGTCTACAGCGGAAGCATGGAAGGCAACAAAATCGGCCTCAACAACGTGCACCAGCGCATCAAGCTGATCTATGGTACAGGTCTGATCATCCGGCGGCTGGCTAAGGGGACGGAAATATATTTTGATGTGATAAAGGAGCAGCGATGAGAGCGATCATTGTCGAGGATGAAGTGCTGGCAAGACAGGAGCTTACGTATCTGATTCAGACCCACAGCCGGATCAAGATTGCAGCGGAATTCGAGGACGGGCTGGATGCGCTGAAGTATCTGCAGACGGATACGGTGGATGTGATTTTCCTGGATATCAATATCCCTTCAATTGATGGGGTGCTGCTGGCCCATAATATCAGCCGGTTCGCGGTCAAGCCGTATATTGTGTTCATTACAGCCTATAAGGAGCATGCTGCCGAGGCGTTCGAGATTGAAGCGTTCGACTATATTCTGAAGCCTTACAGCGAGACGCGGATCAGAGCAATGCTGCAGAAGCTGGAAGGTGCCATCATGGGCGGGAGCCGCCAGGGGGAAGAGGGACCGGTGAAGCTGGGCAGCGATAAGGTCAATCTGTGGAAAAATGAAAAGATTATCGTCGTCAATGCAGACGAGATCTATTATGCTTCGGCGCAGGAGAAAACAACGAGTGTGATCACCAAGGGGGAGGAATACAGCATGGCTCTAAGTATCAGCGAATTCCATACCCGCCTGCCGCAGGAGCAGTTCTTCCGCTGCCACCGCTCCTATCTGGTCAATCTGTCCAAAATCAAGGAAATCATCCCCTGGTTCAACAATACCTATCTGCTCCGGCTGCGTGATCTGAATGTCGAGGTACCCGTCAGCCGTAGTAAGGTGAAGGAATTCAGGCAGATTATGCGTCTCTAACGGCAGTTCATTCCCTGTCAGTGTCATCTCATTCCGGATTTCTCTCAGAAGGAGCCCCTTTCGCTACAATGAAGAGGCAAAGTAAGCCTTGAAGCGACTTCAGCGAGAAAGAGGGAATTCTGATGATAACGGATACAGCCAGTAAACGGTGGCTCATCGTACTAGGTACAGTAATTATGCAAATGGGACTCGGTACCATCTACACCTGGAGCCTGTTCAATGCACATCTTGTGAGTACATTTGGTTTTGAGCTTAGCTCAGTTTCGATAACGTTTTCTATTACCAGCTTTGCCTTGGCCTTCGCCACACTGTTCGCAGGCAAGCTGCAGGACCGGTTCGGTCTCCGCAGACTGACCGCAGCTTCAGGCATACTGCTGGGGCTGGGGCTGATTCTAAGCTCGCAGGCCAGTTCCCTGCCGATGTTCTACCTGTTGGCTGGTGTAGTAGTCGGGTATGCGGACGGAACGGCGTATATTACTTCGCTGTCCAACCTGATGAAGTGGTTCCCGAAGAATAAGGGACTGATCTCCGGGGTGTCCGTGGGTGCATACGGAACGGGCAGCCTGATCTTCAAATACATCAACGGCGGCCTGATTGAATCGGCGGGGGTGTCGAATGCTTTTCTATACTGGGGCCTTATAGTTATGACGATGATCCTCATCGGCTCGCTGCTGGTCCGGGAGGCTCCGGTGGCTGCGCCTGTCAAGGGAAATCCGAAGCTGGCCGCCTCCGGGGCTGAACTTCTGCCTAAGGATTATACGGTAAAAGAAATGCTCCGCACGAAGGAAGCATACCTGCTGTTCGTAATCTTCTTCACCGCCTGCATGAGCGGCCTGTATCTGATCGGTATCGTAAAGGATATCGGTGTGCAGCTGGCAGGTATGGATGTGGCGACGGCGGCGAATGCTGTAGCGATGATCGCTATTTTTAATACTGCCGGACGCCTGATTCTTGGCGCATTATCCGACCGGGTAAGCCGGACCAAGCTGATTAGTATCACGCTGGCGGTAACAGCTGTGGCGATGTTTACCCTCAGCTATGCCACGCTGAGCTATGGCCTGTTCTTCGCCTGTGTGGCGGCCATCGCCTTCTGCTTCGGCGGTAACATTACCGTCTTCCCGGCGATCGTCAGTGACTTCTTCGGCCTGAAGAATCACAGCAAGAACTACGGCATTATCTATCAGGGCTTCGGGATCGGCGCGCTGTCCGGTTCGTTCATCGCCGCCTTCCTCGGCGGGTTCAAGCCCACTTTTAACATCATCGGGCTGCTGTGTATTGTGGCTTGCATCCTGGCGGTTTCGCTGAAGCCTCCGGTAGCCAGAGCGGCTACAGCTAAGGGAATGAGCCTGAAGCCTTCACGGAATTCGGCTTAACCATATATCGACTTGTGTCGGCTTGAGAAGTACTATAGACAGATAAGAGTACTATAGACAAAGAGAATAGTTCGGAGAAGAGATGTCCTACGCTTGTGTAAGCGGGTGGGGGATGTCTTTTTTTCATGGTCGAACACAAACCTATCTTTCGAGACACAAATCCAGCATGAAAATGAGCAGTGTGACTATTATAGAATGTCGTCCGTACTTAATTCAGCAAACCGATCACAATTGGACTGGGTGCGCCGCGAAGGCCGAATGTAATCGAAAAACCGATCACAATTGGCCCGGACGTGCCGCGAAGGCCAAATGTAATCGAAAAACCGACTACATTCAGCGCGGCGGAGGTGCGTGGGCTGCCGAGAACAGGCGCATGTTGGTATGAGCGGGGATAGCGGAGTCAGCGGATATGAAAAAAAGCATCCGGGAAGCGTAGGGTTACGCTCCGCCGGGTGCCTTTGTGTAAATATAAGAATTTATATGTTTCACGCTATACATTATCCTTCTATTTCTCGCTGAAACGGTACCGTCCTTCAAAAGGACGGCAAAGCCGTTTCCACTTGTTATCAGATAAGCGGATGGAGAAACTGTGTGGCCGGAGACTTAGCCTTCCAGCAGCAGGGATTCCGGGTCCTCCAGCAATTCCTTGACTCTGACCAGGAAGCTGACCGCTTCTGATCCGTCCACGATCCGGTGATCGTAGGACAAGGCGATGTACATCATCGGACGGTTGGCCGTGCGCTCCTCATCCAGCGCGATGGGGCGCAGCTGGATTTTGTGCATGCCGAGAATGCCGACCTGCGGGGTATTGAGGATCGGTGTGGACAGCAGGGAGCCGAACACTCCGCCGTTCGTGATGGTGAAGGTTCCACCCTGTAGCTCCGGCAGGCTGAGCGTATTGGCGCGCGCCTTGGAGGCCAGCTCGCCGATCCGCCGCTCGATCTCAGGGAAGCTAAGCCGGTCGGCATCGCGGACGACCGGTACAACCAGGCCTTCCTTGGCAGCTACGGCAATGCCGATGTCATAATATTTCTTCAGCAGGAGATCTTCCCCGTCGATCTCGGCATTCAGCATCGGGTAAGCCTTGAGCGCGCCGATGACGGCCTTGGTGAAGAAGGACATGAAGCCGAGTCCGACCTCGTGCTTCTCCTTGAAGGCATCCTTGCGGCGCTTGCGGATGTCGAGAATGGCGGTCATGTCCACCTCATTGAAGGTGGTCAGCATCGCGGCCGTCTGCTGCGCTTCGACCAGGCGGCTGGCAATCGTCAGCCGCCGCCGCGACATGCGCTTGCGCTCGGTGGCTTTGCCGTCCTCGGCGTGCGGCGCCTTGCCCGCTGCCGGCGGCGCGGGCTTCGCCGGCTCCGGCCGCGCAGCCGGAGCCGCTGGCGCAGCGGCCTGCGGCCCCGCTGCGCCATGACCATCCACATCGGCCTGACCGATCCGGCCGATAGGGTCGCGGGCACTGACCTCGCCGAGGTCGATGCCCCGCTCCCGTGCCAGCTTGCGCGCCCCCGGCGAAGCCAGGGCCGCAGTGCCTGCCGCCGCACCTTCGGCGGCGGCTGGAGCCGTTACAGCAGCGGCCGGTTCAGCCGCTGCGGCACTTGCGGCAGCAGCAGGCGCGCTGCCGCCCTGCGGAGCGCTGTCTGCTGCCGGCTTGCTGGCAGCGCCTGCACCGGCGGCGCTGCCGATGATGCCGATGGCTTCGCCAACGGCAACGTTCTCGCCCGCCTGGCGCAGGATGGAGGAGATGACGCCGTCCTCCTCCGCACTGATCTCCAGATTGACCTTATCGGTCTCAAGCTCGGCAAGCACATCCCCCTGGCCGACAGTGTCGCCCTCTTTAACCAGCCATTTGTAGATCGTTCCTTCGGAAATCGATTCGCCCAAATCGGGTACTTTTATCTCGGACACAGGCCGTACCTCCCCAAATATAGTGGTGTGCGTAATATCGGATGACCGCCTTGCTGTACTCAGGAAGACGGTACAGGTGCTTGCACTGTAGCATTCAATTTCAGGGCTTCCCGGACAATGCGCCGCTGCTCGAAGCTATGGACATCTGCATAGCCGCTGGCCGGGCTGGAACGGTCCGGACGGCCGATGTACTGGACAGTGACCTTCTGCGGTGCGATGGCGCGCAGCCGGGATTCGGCATACGTCCACCCGCCCATATTCTTCGGTTCTTCCTGTACCCAGACGATTTCCTCCAGCGAGCTGAAGCTGCTAAGGTGAGCGCCAAGCTCGCGTTCCGGGAACGGATAGAGCTGTTCCATGCGCAAAATGTGCAGCCAGGAGAAGTCCTGTCCGCGCGTTGCTTCCAGCTCCGTCTGCAGGTCGATGGCCACCTTGCCGCTGCATACCACGAGGCGCTTCACGGCTTCCAGCTTACTGCCGAGCAGCGGCTCGGGAAGAACCGGCTGGAAGGTGCCCGAAGCGAGGTCAGCTCCGGCTGAGGTGCTGCGCGTGTTACGGATCAGGCTCTTCGGCGCCATGATCACCAGCGGCCGGGCATCCGGTTGTCCGCAGAGTGCGGCCTGACGGCGGAGCAGATGGAAATACTGAGCAGCAGTGGTCAGGTTGGCTACAGTCCAGTTCTCCTCAGCGGAGAGCTGGAGGAACCGTTCCATTCGGCCGCTGGAATGCTCTGGTCCTTGGCCTTCATAGCCGTGAGGCAGCAGGATCGTCAGATTGCTGCGCTGCGTCCACTTGGCGCGGCCGGCGGAAATGAACTGGTCAATAATGACCTGAGCGGCATTGGCGAAGTCGCCGTATTGAGCCTCCCAGATGACGAAGGTCTCCGGTGCGAACACATTATAACCATATTCGAAGCCAAGGACAGAGGCCTCGGACAGCGGACTGTTGTAGACGCCGAATGAAGCGCCGGCATCACTCAGCTGATGCAGCGGAGCATAGAGTTCCCCGTTCTCGCTGTCATGCAGCACCAGATGACGGTGGGCGAACGTGCCGCGCTGTGCATCCTGTCCGCTGAGGCGGATCGGCGTGCCATCCTTCAGGATGGTAGCGAAGGCAAGTGTCTCTGCCAGCGCCCAGTCTACCCGCTCTCCGTCATTCAGCGCATCCTTGCGGCGCTGCAGAATCCGTTCCAGCTTCGGATAGACCTTGAAGCCGGCCGGTACGCGCAGCAGCTCACGGTTAATCTCCTGCAGACCGGCAAGAGGGAAGGCAGTCGGACGCTGCTGGGGACTGTCGTTATCCAGCGCGACGGCGGTTTTGGACTCCGCATTCTTGTGCTTGCCTTCCTTCATCTGGTCAAAGGCCTGCTGGAGGACGCTCTCTGCCTCGGCAATCATGTTCTTCAGATCATCTGCTGTAATTACCTTCTCGCGCTCCAGGCGTTCTGCATAAGCGCGGTACACAGTAGGGTGGTTACGCACTTTGCCGTACACAATCGGCTGGGTGGTCTCAGGATCATCCATTTCATTATGCCCGTGGCGGCGGTAGCCGATCAGATCAATCAGGAAGTCCTTCTTGAACATATGGCGGTAAGCACTGGCCAGACGTACTGCGGCAATGCAGGCTTCCGGGTCATCGGCATTGACATGCACGACCGGAATCTCATACCCTTTGGCCAAGTCGCTGGCATAATGGGTGGAGCGGGAATCCTCGCTCTCTGTGGTGAATCCGATCCGGTTATTGACGATAATATGCACGGTGCCGCCATTCTGATAACCCTGCAATTTGCCGATATTAAGCGTCTCAGCGACAATGCCCTCTCCAGGGAAGGCGGCATCGCCGTGCATCAGCACAGCCATGGCCTTGCTTGTGTTCAGCTTAGGCAGTCCCGGATCGTTGCGCTCTTCCTGTGCGGCGCGTGTGAAGCCCTCGACGACAGGGTTAACGAATTCAAGATGGCTCGGGTTATTGGCCAGTGTGATCCGGGTGCGCACGGTCTCGCCTTCGCGGACGGCACGGTCAGCCCCGAGATGATACTTCACATCACCGCTCCAGCCGTAGGTCACGCCCATGGAGCCTTCCGAAGGGAACAGTTCCTTGTTCGGCGAATGATGGAATTCCGAGAAAATAATATCATAAGGCTTGCCCAGAATATGAGCCAGCACATTAAGTCTTCCGCGGTGGGCCATGCCCATCAGGATATGCTCTGCGCCGTCATGCGCGGCGGCCCGCACAATCTCATCCAGCATCGGCACGAGGGCATCATTGCCCTCCAGGCTGAACCGCTTTTGGCCGACGAAGGTCTTGTGCAGGAAGGTCTCGAAATGCTCCACCTGAACCAGCCGCTTCAGCAGCTCTTTGCGCTCTGTATTATTCAGCGGGGCAGGGGAGGTCATCGATTCCGCCTGGCTGTTGAGCCAGCGCAGCTCGCGTTCATCATGCACATGCCCGAATTCATAGGCAATGGTCTGGGTA
Source organism: Paenibacillus sp. FSL P4-0338 (assembly GCF_038002365.1). Taxonomy (NCBI): domain Bacteria; kingdom Bacillati; phylum Bacillota; class Bacilli; order Caryophanales; family Paenibacillaceae; genus Paenibacillus; species Paenibacillus sp. FSL P4-0338. The sequence continues at coordinate 344,554 of NZ_JBBOCG010000002.1, forward strand.
TAGGCCTGACGCATTCTGTGGACGGCATCCATCGCGGTATGCACATCTGCAGGGGCATTATCCCAGATCAGCGAAGCGGGCAGAGCATTAAGATCCTCGCGGGTAAGCTCGTAGGTCTCCAGCTCCAGCCATTTGGCCATCGGGTTCTTGCTGCGCTCCAGCGGGTCAATGTCTGCGGCCATATGGCCATATATTCGAATATTGGCGATCAGCTTCGAGGCCTTGACAGCCTTCTTGAGCCACTCGGCATCTGCTGATACGGCAGGCCTTGGAGCCCTCTCGGCATCGGGTGCCAGTGGAGGGGGGCCGGATACGGTGAAGAGATCGCGGTAATGTTGTTCAACAGAAGAGGGGTCCTTGACAAATTGCTCATATCTTTCTTGGATGTAGCCCAGATTGGGGCCGTAGTATTTGCTCCATACTGTGTCGTTATAGGGCTCTTTGACTGCCATGAATAGGTCCTCCTAACGGATAAACTCCACGCGAGGCATCCAGTGTGCCACTTGGCGGAGCTGCAAATGTTTGCGGTTTCATTCTCATCCTATTGTGCTACTTTCCGGCGGGGTAATCAATTCATACTTTCGGTCAATCCGTTCGCAATTCGGCATGATTCATTACAGTATTCATACGGAACTATCATAAATAGAAATAAATCCATATCACTGTCCGTTATCTATACAGATGGGTAATTGTCTCTATACGATGTTGCGTGGTGCGGTAAAGCGGAGTAGTTAGAGTTCCCTTTAGCATAATTAAACTATTACTTAGGGTTTGAACTTGGAACTGGAAATATTTATACAAGCCGCTGGCAATTTCAGCTAAGTTTCCTCACATTTTATCATAAAAAAATTCCAGAAAACGACACACTAATCGCGTATGATCTTGTATAATGTTATTGCGGAGAACGGTTTCATCGATTCTTGCCAGATCCTTTCATGATGGAAAGGGTCCAGTAAAAGGTAAACCTGCCGAAAGACAGGGGCACAAAGTCTCGGATCTAACGTAGAGATACTACAAAGTAGCAATACTACTATGATGGCCGGACTGCCTGGGGACGCGAAAATTCTAGGAGGAGATTTCTTGGATATGTCCAACCAGGGGAATGACGAGCTGCAGGCAGTAGATCTGGATTTAGAATGGGTGCACTTGCTGATGTCTGCCAAGCAGGCGGGGATCGCGGCGGAGGATATCCGCCGGTTTCTAAGTGAAAAGGCACTCCAGGCGATGTAAGGGCGGTCATCATTGTTAGGATACATACAGAAAAGGCACAGCGTCCGGTACGCTGTGCCTTTTCTGTATGCCGCTTGAAAGAATGCCCTCGCCGAAGGCGGCCTCCCTGCCGTGCGGAGTCTTCCTTGAGGCATACGATGCTACGTCTAGTTGTCCTTTTGTTCCATGCGCCATTTCTGGTAATCGAGGAATTCCTTGAATTCGCGTTTGCTTATACCGGAGGCCATAGCCTCCTGAACCAGCCGGAACCATTCCCCGTCCAGTGCCTGTTCTTCCGTCTCTGCCAGTCCGCCATACAGCAGTACATGAATGGATACCTGAAGCGCGTCTGCGATTTTTTCGATGAATTGAATGGAGGGGTTGGATTGAATATTCCGTTCCACATTACTGAGGTATGATTTCGCCACATCAGCCTTATCCGCAAGCTCGGATAGCGAATAGCCCTTCTCCAGCCGGAGTTTGTGGATGCGGCTTCCCATAGTATCTGACACGATTACAACGCCCTCCGTACTTTTTTGGTAAAAGATAAGAAGTGATATGCTTCGCGCTATACCGTAGCCCTATCTTTCTCGCAGAAACGGTGCCGCTCTTTAAAAAGAAGACAAAGCCGTTTCCACTTGTCAGTATAACAAAAATCTGCAAATCGGACAAAAATCCTTGAACCCGGAAGCGGGGAAAAGGAAACGGCATACCCGGCCCGGATGGGGGAGGATATGCCGTTCTTGATCGATAAATGCAGCTTTGGCCTACTTGGCTTCTCCCACTCCTTGAAGTGCATCGAAGGTCCAGTTCAATGCTAAGCCGTCACCCTGGAAAATATTCTGATCGAGCGTATTGTCCACGAACTCGAAGGCGATCTTGAAGGTCTTGGACCCGGCTGCGGCAATCCCTCCCGGCAGTATACCTGCTGCTACGAGATCGTAGCTGGGGGTGTTTTTCAGATCCTTCAGGGAGATCTCGGACAGCACATGACCGCTTAATGAACCGCCGGTGTATGAATTATCGAGGAGCTTGACCTTGAAGTGGTCTCCGAGATCCTGGCCTGCGTTATCGCCCTTGGCATCGGTCACGGTGTAAGTGGTGGCAAGCTTGAGGAATTTGATATCCAGTGTGCCGTCATTGGACAAGGTGAAGGTGCGGACGGTATAGTCTCCCGGCTTCAGATTCGTCAACGCTACCGGAGTATTGAAGGAAGAGCCAAGCTTCAGCGTACCTGCGGCGAAGGTTGCCGTGCTGGTGGCTGTGGAGCTGAAGTAAGCGAACGTGCCCCCGCCGATTAAAGACAAACCCAGTGCTGCTGATGCTACGCCAAGACCCAATGTTTTTTTGATACCCATGATTAATTTCCTCCTCGAATGGTTTGTTTTGTTGGTAAATTATTTGAGACTGCCTTTTTCCTGGTTGGCTTCAAAATTCAGCGTCAGCGCAAGCGTATCGCCCTGATAATAGTTCTGCGGCTGGAGAGTCTCCTTGAAGGCGAATTGAATGAGCAGATTATCGGAGGTTCCGGCTTTAATGCCGGACTTCTCTCCGCCCAGGATCGCTCCGAGAATTCCCCGGGCCACCAGATCGGGACTCTGCTTCTCCAAATCGGCCAGCGAGATGACCAGAAGCGGCGCTTCTTGCTTATCCTTGTTCGCGAGGAAGGTCACAATAATATCATCCTTGAAATTATGGGAGCCGTTGTCTCCCAGAGCGTCTGTAATGACCGATGAGGTGCGCAGCACTACTTTCGGAATGTTAAGCGTCCCGTCATTTATAAGCTTGAAATCTCTTAAGATGCTGTCTCCCGGCTTGAGGTTGCTGAGATTAACAATGACAGAGGGATCAGACTTCAGTGATAAAGTTCCGTTGTTAAAAGAAGATGAGGTAGTAGAGGTGCTGCTGAAGTAAGCGAAGGTGCCTCCGCCGACCAGGGTCAAGCCTAATGCTGCCGATACAACGCCGAGACCTAATGTTTTTTTGACGTTCATTTGTTCATCCCTCTCTCTTATGAGTCTGGTTTGTGCATAGCCGGGGCTTCCGGCAAGCTGTATTGTGGCTCCGCGTTTCGTAAACGGGAGAGGACAATTGATCATTATACGAGGTCAGTCACAGTATCCGGCCCGCCGCCGTTGTTTGCGGAAGACGAGACGTTCTTCTTTTCAAGTGCCGCAACGGCCTTCCAGGAAGAATACAGCGCGTAGAGGAGCAGAAGCAGTCCGGGAATAATCATCAGCACTACGCTTCCGGCTTTGGAGACTGCGAAGCTCATGGCATAGCCCACATAGGGGACGGTCACGCCGGTGTACTCACCTACCACATTCGTGGAACTGACGGCGGCGGTGTCGGCTGAATCATTATTGTCGCCCTTGGTGGTGTAGCTGGCTTCCCCCAGAGCACTGTTCAGCTCAGCATCGACCACGCGGTGGGTGATCAGAATATTATCGGGATTCAAAAAAGTGATCACATCACCCTTCTGGAAACGGCTCATGTCTCCGCCCGGCTTAATGGCCACAATGGAACCGGTCTGTATGCCGGGCTCCATGGAGCCGGATAATACCGTCTTGATCTGGTAGCCGAAGAAAGAGGGCTCGCCGCCGGAGGCTTTGGAGATCACAACGGCTGTGATCAGCACCAGGAACACCATCAGAATTAGTGTGGAGATTATCGTGCCCGCTATTTTACGGATGCGCATCTTATTCGCCGCCTTTGCTGGTATCGGGTTGTGGAGCCGGTGTAGCTGCAGGAGCAGGTTGCCCGCCGTCCATCACAGTGCCCGGAATTGGAATTTCGCTGCCGGGTTCATGATCTGGAGCCGCTTCCGGTAAAAGAATCTCAGGCGCCGGAGTGGCTGCTGGAGCAATAACCTCAGCTGCTGAAGCTGTTGGGACTGGGGTGTTCTGTACAGGAGCTTCGGGAGCGGGCTCCTCTACCGGCTGGCTTTTGTCAGGAGGACTGGTGGCAGGCGGCTGGTTCTGGGCTTGTTCATGCTCCAGCTTCAGCGCTTCGTCAGCAGCTTTCTGCTTCTCTATGGCGAGCCGCTCGGCTTCCTCCGCTCTGGCTTTATTGGCCTTTTCAAGCGCCAGTCGTTCCTCTTCCTCTTGCTGTGCCTTCGCCTTGTCCTCAAGGGCCGTCTTGGCGTCAGCGATTTCTGCCAGCCGTTCCTGCAAGGTGTGGATTGTGGAGGACAGTGTATCCTTGGACGCCGTTAATTCGGTATTCAACTGCTCATACGCGGCCAGCAGCGCGGGGGATACCTGCGAATCTGCCTGATAGGCGCTGGTTACGAACGAGAGGATAGGCTCTTCAGCAGGGAAGCTGTAGTCATCCTGCCGGAGTAAGACGCGGTCAGGATTGCCAGTGGGCAATGATCCGCCGATATCATGAATCGAGCCAAGGTATTGCACAATTCCGCTTAACGTCTCCGCCAGCGATTCCGACAGAATCCCGCTTTGATGAAGACTCTCTTGAATCTGGTCGAAGAACTGTGCATCACGGATTTCCAGACAGTTAGGGTCGAGATTCACCATATACCCTCCGAGCTTGTGCAGAATGGCCGCTGCATAGCCAATTTCCTGCAGGATTTGTTGCCAGACCGTCCCGTTGAAGCTCAGTTGCTTCTCCAGCAGATCGATCTCGCTGCCAGCTTGAGTGAGCTGCGACGAGAGTTCGTCCGCAGCCTGATCAAGCTCTGCGAGCGATAGCTCTCCGGTAGCGATTGAGGCGTCATACACTCCACTGATGCTATGGCTGCCAAGGGAAGCTTTCAGCTCCATGAGGGTGCTTATGTGACCGCTGAATTCGGACAACAGCTGTTCAATCTGACCCGGGAATACTGAGCACAGCCCGATGGAGCTGATCTGCTCCTGGGAGGTGTTGAACTCTCCATAGGTGCTGCCGATCTGGCCCGAGGTGTACATCAGTAGCACAGATACGGCCATACCCGATTGCAGAATCCGCAGGCCGAGCTTCCTGGTTTTTCGTTTGCGCCGCTTGGCAGATCTGGGGTACATAGCTAAGCCCCCTCTCAACTTGCTAATGAGTTATTCGTTATATTCGTTCTTTATAAAGAACGATATCGTAAGCAAATCATACACTGCACCGCTTGGAAAAGAAAAATGTTAATTTCAGCGAAATGTTCGCAATAAAGTACGAATTGGATGGGATATCTCGCTATAGCTGCGGGTATCGCTGTTTTTCACAAATGTTCTTTATAAAGAACGAATGGCTGGAGTGAGTGTGAGGAACGGAGTGAGGCGAGTAGAAAAGCGAGGGGGTGATGAAGTAAATAGGTGTTAAGTGCAGGAAGTTGGCGGCGAGCGGAAATGAAGAGCATAAGTGCACCTGGATGGGGCGAAAGTCGGCTGGGAGCGGAAATGAAGAGCACAAGTGCACCTGGATGGGCAAAAGTGGGCGGGGAACGGGAATGAGGAGCACAAGTGCACCTGAATGGGGCAAAAGTCGGCGGGGAGCGTAAATGAGGAGCATAAGTGCACCTGGATGGGGCGAAAGTCGGCGGGGAGCGTAAATGAGGAGTATAAGTGCACCAGGATGGGGCAAAAGTGGGCGGGGAGCGTAAATGAGGAGCATAAGTGCACCTGGATGGGGCGAAAGTGGGCGGGGTGAAGAATAGGGCCCAATGTAAGCGAAAACCGAATACAATCGGTCAGGCGGAGACGTGTGGGCCAAATGTAAGCGAAAAACAGGCATGACAACAGGCATGACAAGACGGAGGCCTTGTCACCCCCAGGAATGAAAATAAGTGGGTGGCATCCGTCGCAACCATTCTAAATGAGGCTGTAGTCGTCAACACTACATATACAAATCAAAGGGCGGAAACGGTTACTGGGATACACCCCGTGCGAAAAACCGTTCTATTGCGCTTTTCGAGCATCGCCTATTGTAGCCCCAAAAGTACGTGTATTAAATTACACTCACTCGAGCGCATGATTTGTAAACTGACGCTGGAGGATGGTTGGAATGGATGCTGTACGTATGTGTTGTGCCGGTCTGGACGTGCACCAGGAAACCGTTGTGGCCTGCGTGTTGAAAGGACCGATCGAACAGAAACCACAATGTCACCTGAAAACCTTTGGGACGACAACCAAAGAATTGCTAGGCCTGCAAGATTGGCTGAGTGAACACGGCTGCCGGGAGGTGGTGATGGAGAGCACGGGCGTGTTATGGAAACCGGTATGGAACATCTTAGAGGGCAGTTGTGATCTGGTCTTGGCCAACGCCCAGCGGGTAAAGAATACGCCGGGTCGAAAAAGTGACATGCAAGATGCGCGCTGGTTAGCGCAATTGCACCGTTGCGGGCTCATTGAAGGCAGTATGGTGCCCGAACAGGACATCCGGGATTTGCGAGACTTGACCCGTTACCGGAGTAAGATGGTGCAGGCGGTGACGGCGGAGAAAAACCGCATTCACAAAATCCTGCAGGATGCCAACATCAAGCTAACCACCTTTATGTCCGATCTATATGGGGTTTCAGGGCGGGGCCTGCTCCAGAAGATCATGGACGGCGAGGTCATCGACGAAGGGACCGTTAAGAACCTGGTCAAAACCCGTTTAAAAAAGAAAGTTCCGCAGTTGCTAGACGCGCTCAATGGCAAGTTGCGCCGTCATCATCGCGAGATGATTCGAGACCACTGGGACCACTTGGTCTATTTGGAGAAAAGGATCACGGAACTGGAAGCTCGAATCGAGGCGAAGGCAGAACCGTACCTGGAGAAGATTGAACAAATTGACTCCATTCCAGGAATTGAGCGGACGTCTGCCGTGACCATCTTTGCCGAAGTGGGGCCGCATGTCGCGGAAATGTTCCCGAGTGATGCGCAGTTTGCTTCATGGGCGGGGGTGTGTCCAGGGAACAACGAAAGCGCTGGAAAGCGAAGAAAGTCAAAAACGATGCAAGGGAACAAGCATCTGAAAGGGGCCTTGTGTCAGGCGGCTTGGGCAAACTCTCGCTCCTCGAACCGGATCGGACAATTCTTTCGACGAATTCGAAAGAGACGAGGCGATAAAAAAGCAAACGTCGCCACCGCGCATTTGCTGATTCGAATCCTCCATGCCCTGATGCGGGAGAAGAGGTCATACCAAGAAATAGACGTCTCACTAGGCGATGAGACGTCCAAGAAAAACACGTTAGATAGGTACGTGAAATATATCCAGCAGTTAGGATATAGTGTTCAATTGAATCCTATCCCATAGTCTTCCCTTTTTCAAAAAAAACGAAACGTTTTTTTGGGGTGGTGGGTCTTTTTTTGTCAAAAACCCAGTCTGCGGCGCATTTTCCGATATTTTTATTTTCGTATTAAACCGAACACAATTCGGATGCTGCACCAGTCGGCTAAACGAATGGGTTAGTGTATTCGTTGGCAAAGAAGGGGTTGTCCCAAAAGCAGCGATACTTCCGTTAATGGAGAATCGCTGCTTTCTCTGTTGTGGAAGAGAATTCAAATGATATTCTCTTATGATTGGGTGTTTCGTTACCACTTAAACAGCGGAGCGTCCACTCAAGTGCTCACGTTGACTCTACTCCGCAATAAAGGGCTGTCCTAAGCAGCCATTTCATGGTTTTTAGGACAGCCCCTCTCCGCTAGTTTTATGAAAATGTCCGAATTCGCTGAACCTGTTCCTTCACGAAATTCCCAATATAATACAAACTCAAGGAAGTTTCTCCCCGCGCGAGGTGATGTACAGCTCATACCATTCCTTGCGGGATAGCTCCAGCTGGTCTGCGCCTGCACAGGCGGATATCCGCTGCGGATTCACAGTGCCGATGACGGGCTGAATAGCTGCGGGATGCGTCATCAGCCAAGCCAGGACGATAGCCTCGGGTGTCGTAGCCTTCTCGTCAGCAAGTCTCCGTACCATGGCCGCTGTATTCACAACATTGTCCGGCTGGCCGTCAAGCGGCCGTCCGCTGAAGAGTCCCTGGGCCAGCGGGCCCCAGGCCTGTAGCTGGATGTTCCCGGCACGGCAATACTCCATGGTGCCCTCCGGGAACGTAATGTCCTTCCACGGGTCGCGGTTCACGCCGAGTACGGTGTCGACCCAGCTGATTTTGGACAGGCTCATATGCAGCTGATTGACTATGAACGGCTCGTCGCAATAAGTCTGTAACAGCTGGATCTGGGCGGCGCTCATGTTGGAGACGCCGAAGTGGCGCACCTTGCCGGAGGCCTTGAGCTGATGCAGCGCTTCCGCCACCTCTTCGGGGTCCATTAACGGATCGGGGCGGTGCAACAGCAGAATATCAATATACTCTGTGCCCAGCCGTGTGAGAGTTCCATCAACACTGGACAGAATGTGCTCCCTGGAGAGGTCGAAGCTATTAGAGAGTTCGCCTGGCTCCATCAGCTTGATGCCGCATTTCGACTGAAGCAGGATGTCCTCTTCTCCGCTTTGCCCCGGGTATAGATATCCGCATGGTCAAAAAAATTAATACCTATCGACAGCGCTTCATCCAGCGCCTCATGCCCCTGCTTCATATTCGCAGCGGTGACCGGTTCGCGGTCCCAGCCTCCTCCCAGTCCCATGCAGCCCAGCGCGATACGGCTGGCAGGTATGCCGCGCTGGTTAAGGGGTAACGCCTTCAGCAAAGTGATCCCTCCATAGTATTCAGCTTGAGAATGCTCCGGTTATGCTACCGGACAAGCCTACACCTTTAGAACCCGGTGTGGTATCGCTTGTCGCTGGAGGAACGGTGCTTCGTGGTCTCTTTATCCTTCTCTTCCTCTTTCTCGAGTGTCAGGTCCTCTACGGGTATCGGGTCCACATGCTGCTGGCTCTCATCTACATCGAACAGGCTGGGCTTATCTGTAGGGTATTGCTCCGGGTGGTCACGCTCGTCTCTGATCGGCTTTTTGTCATCGCTCATAGCGGCTTCACTTCCCTTTCCAGAGTATCCGTCAGGCGGGGGTTGGCATTCAGTCCAGTTGCCTAAGCCGCTCGCCGGCGGTTTGCTCCCTACATAAACACATATTGTCTTCGCTAAACAGTTACAGCGGCTGAAATCCGCGATACGAGGACGTACTCCAGACACCAAAGGGACTGCCTGCTGCCGGTAACGGCAGAATAGACAATCCCCCTGGTTCATAGGTATTTTATTAGTCTCCGATAATCGGTCTGCCGATATCATCCAGTCTGCGGACGGCTACATCCTCATACAGGCGCTTCAGCCATTTCAGCTCGGTCTGGCTATGTTCATATCTGCCGTACATCATATGCAGCACCGAGCGGGGCACGATGGAGATATGCTCCTCGTATACTTGATAGGCATAATTCACCTGATGCTCCGCCTCCCGGATGCGTTCCTCCAGCAGCTTCGCCACCTTGCCCTGGTCGATATGACGCGCGAGGGCCAGGGCCATGTACAGCGGATGATACGGCGGATCACTTTTCTTAATCTGCTGGAGAATGAGCTGCTCCATCAATTCTTTGCCTTTATCCGTAATGCGGTAGATGGTCTTATCCGGCCGGTCCGGGCTGTGAATGATCTCCACCGCCTCGATGTGGCCGCCTGCGGCCAGTTTGTCCACGGCGTAATATAAGGAACCGGTCTGAAGCTTGATGACTTGATCCATAGAGCGTTCCTTCATGACCAGGGTAATCTCGTAGGGATGCATATTCCGCTCCAGCAAAAGTCCCAGAATCAGCAGCTTCATCGGCATGGGCTTACCGCTGACCTTGATTTGCACCGTGCTGGCTGCCCTGCGGCAGCAGACGGTCCTTCGGCATCAACAGGACGAAGACCACCGTAAGCACCGCCGGAACGATGGCCCACAAGAAGGTATGCGAGATCGATGAAGACAGTGAGTTCGTGATTTTCTCCAGGACAGGCGGCGGAATCTGCGCTCTCGCCTCGGGTGTTAACGCGGAACGCGGGTCGCCGAAGGAAGCGGCCTGACCGCTGTCTCCGAAGGCTGTGCTCAGCTCGGAGGCGAAGTGGTTGCGCTGGATAATGCCGAAGATTGTAATCCCCAGCGTCATCCCGAGCGAGCGCATGAAGGTACTGGTGGACGTTGCCGAACCGCGCTGGCGCATGTCGAAATGCTGGATCGAAGACAGGCTGAGCACGGAGAAGGAGAAGCCCACACCGAAGCCGGTCAGCGCCATGAAGGCATTAAGCGCCATCCGGGGGGTCTCCGGGGTCAAGGTGCTGAGGGAGTAGATCCCCCCCACGAAGCAGACTGCTGACAGCAGCATGATGTTGCGGAAGCTCGTTTTGGTGGTAAGCAGACCGCCGGACTGGCTGCCGATTACGGTACCGATCATCATTGGCATCAGGATCAGGCCGGAATTGGTGGCGGAGCCGCCGTATACCCCCTGGACGTATATTGGGATATATACCGTTGCTACGATGAATGCTGAACCATAGAACAAGCCAAGTATACTGCTGGTTGCGAACAGGCGCTGCCGGAACATGGCGAAAGAGATGACCGGCTCTGCCGCGAATTTTTCAATGATAATGAAGGCGATCAGAAGCACGGCGAACGCAGCGAACAGTCCGAGAATGGCCGCAGAATCCCAGGCATACTGGTTACCGCCAAGCTCCAGGGCGAACATCAGGCAGATGATACCTGCCACCAGGGTGAACGCGCCGCCCCAGTCAATCCGTTGCTTGGAATGCGTGATGGATTCCTTGTAGGAGGTCATAATAAGGAAGAACGAGACAATCCCGATGGGCAGGTTAATATAGAAAATCCAGTTCCAGCTCACATATTCGGTGATATACGCACCAAGCAGAGGCCCAATCACACTGGAGATTCCGAAGACAGCACCGAAGAGTCCGGTGAGCTTACCTCGTTTCTCAGGCGGGAAGATGTCAAAGACAATCGTGAAGGCAATCGGCATGAGTGCTCCGCCGCCAATCCCTTGTATCGCACGGTAAATACTGAGCTGGGTAATGCTCGCCGACGTTCCGCACAGGGCGGAGCCGATCAGGAACACGATAAGCCCGAAGATGAAAAACCGTTTGCGTCCGTACATATCGGACAATTTGCCGAAGATTGGGGTTCCGGCCATAACCATGACCATGTAGGCGGAGGTGACCCAGACGATTTTATCCAGTCCCCCGAGGTCGGAGACAATCGTGCCCATAGCTGCGGCAACAATGGTGTTATCCATGGCTGACATCAGAATACCGAGCAGCAGTCCGACAATGACGAGCTTGAGATTACTTTCTTTGCTGTGCATGTTAAGCTCCTTTATGTTTAAAATTCAATGGAATTTCATTATAGTCAAATTTGAATAGGGTGGCAATTGTTTTTTTAAAGAGGACATACAGGTTGGGATCTGCTGGGAACTTGCATGCGTGTACTTGGTATTCCTTATCTGCCGGTCCTTTATTCCTGCTGCAATAGGGCAAAGTATCTGGAGGAGGGAAAAAGGCTGCTTGTCACCTGAGGTCTTGACATACCCATGGGGGGTATATTATATTGGTAATAAGGAGGCTGATTCCTGTGTCTACAAATGAGAAGGACCCTGCCGGACAGGATTGTGCAGAAGCCTGCCATTCTACTGCTTCCGGTGTGCGTAAGAGTCATCATTCCCCGGAATTCAAGAATGGGCTGACGACCCGGCTGAACCGGATTGAAGGGCAGATCCGCGGAGTCAAAGGCATGATTGAACGGGATACCTACTGTGATGATGTGCTGAATCAGCTGGCGGCGGTGCAGGCGGCCCTGAACAGTGTGGGCAAGCTGCTGCTTGAAGGCCATATGAAGAGCTGCATTATCGAACGGATCGAAGCCGGTGAGCATGAGGTGATTGACGAACTGCTGGTTACGGTGAACAAGCTGATGAAATAAAGGTTGTGCTTTGTATGGGATTTAATAGTTCGAATTCTCCAGGCTGTGGTGAGGAAGAAAAAAGAATAACGACCAAGGGTCTGATTGTACTTTGTGCAATAGAATTCCTGCTTAACGATTAAAATATCCATTCTATTGTATTCCGTACAATTGAAGTCAGGGAAATAAGGTGAAAGTGCCTAAAAGCAGAAAAACTAATGTACAAAATACAATAGATTCCACTCAGAGGCTGATTTATCCGGCATCTGTTGTATAAAGTACAATCAAGCACAGCTACCCCTTCCTCACGGAACAATCTATATATCCGGCTGTAGAATATGAACACAAATTAAGCGTGTACCAACAATAATTAGGAGGTTATTCAAATGTCGAACGTAACACTGAATGTTGAAGGAATGTCCTGCGGTCATTGTGTAAGTGCTGTAGAGAAGGCTGTGAGCGGTGTAGGCGCTGCAGCGAAGGTGGATCTGCCGGCGAAGACGGTGGCGGTTGAATTCGATGAGAATGCGGTAAGCCTGGATAAGATCAAGGCCGCTATTGAAGATCAGGGCTACGACGTAGTGTAAGCTAAGGTTTGTAATATAAGGGCTTGGAGCAGGGAACCCTGGGGTACAGGGCCGGGCGCCAATGCCTTTTCTTTTCAAGATAAATATACCCCTTGGGGGTATGTGGAGGTGCATGAGGATGGAAAAGAGTACAGAGGCCGCCCCGCAGCAGGCAACGCTGCAGATTACCGGCATGACCTGCTCCGCCTGTGCGGCGCGGATTGAGAAGGGCTTGTCTCGCATGGAGGGGGTATCCCGGGCGAATGTCAATCTGGCACTGGAGCAGGCTACGGTGGGCTTCGACCCGGCGGTTATGGATGTGCCGCAGATCGAGGAGAAGATCCGCTCCCTTGGCTACGATACGCTGAAGGAGTCGGCGGATTTCGATATTACCGGCATGACCTGTGCCGCCTGCTCGGCGCGCATTGAGAAGGTGCTGGGACGGATGCCGGGGATCGCGGCTGTGAATGTCAACCTGGCGCTGGAGACTGCGCATGTGGAATATTCGCCGGGCAATGTCAGTACAGCCGAGATTATGGATAAGGTGAGCAGCATCGGCTATAAGGCGTCACTTAAGCAGGACCGGAAGGATATCGCGGAGCAGCGCAGTGAAGAGATTACACGCAAGCGGAATAAGTGGATGATCTCCGCGTTGTTGTCTCTCCCGCTGCTCTGGGCCATGGCGGGCCACTTCTCGTTCACAACCTGGATCTGGACGCCTGAGCTATTCATGAATCCCTGGTTCCAGCTTGTGCTGGCGACCCCGGTTCAGTTCGTGATCGGCTGGCAGTTCTATGTCAGCGCCTATAAGGCGCTGAAGAATGGCAGTGCCAACATGGATGTGCTGGTGGTGCTGGGTACCTCTGCGGCGTATTTTTACAGCTTATACCTGACGATTGATTCTCTGAAAATGAGCGGGATGCACCACACCGTGGAGCTGTACTTCGAGACCAGTGCGGTTCTGATCACGTTAATTCTCGTAGGCAAGTGGTTAGAAGCGCTGGCCAAGGGGCGTTCGTCGGATGCGATCCGCAGCCTGATGGGGCTTCAGGCCAAGACTGCACTGGTGCTGCGTGACGGCGCGGAGCTGAGCATTCCCGTGGAGGATGTAGTGATCGGCGATATTGTGCTGGTGAAGCCCGGCACGAAGGTGCCTGTAGACGGTGAAGTCGTTGAGGGGTTGTCCTCCGTCGATGAATCCATGCTCACAGGCGAGAGTATCCCGGTGGAGAAAAAGCCGGGGGATTCTGTTATCGGAGCTACGATGAACAAGAACGGAATGCTGCGGGTTAAAGCCCGTAAGGTCGGCCGTGATACGGCGCTGGCACATATCATTAGAGTCGTGGAGGAAGCGCAGGGCTCGAAGGCACCGATCCAGCGGATTGCTGATGTCATCTCCGGGATCTTCGTGCCGATTGTGATTGGTATTGCTGCTGTAACCTTCGGGGTCTGGTATATCTGGGGAGCGCCGGGGCAGTTTGCAGAGGCCCTGGAAAAAGCCATTGCGGTGCTTGTCATCGCCTGTCCTTGCGCACTGGGACTGGCGACGCCAACCTCCATTATGGCCGGGTCCGGCCGGGCCGCCGAGTTCGGCATCCTGTTCAAGGGCGGGGAGCATCTGGAAGCTGCGAAGGGCGTGAAGGTGGTTGTCGTGGATAAGACCGGGACCGTGACCAACGGCAAGCCTGTATTGACCGATATTGTAGCAACTACCGCAATAGCTGCGCAAGGCCGGGTGCTTGGCGAGAACCGGCTGCTGGCCATAACAGCGGCTGCGGAGAAGCTCTCGGAGCATCCGCTGGCGGAGGCCATTGTGGCTGGAGCACAGGGTAGAGGAATCGACCTGCCGCCTGCGGGCCAGTTCGAGGCGGTACCAGGCCGCGGGGTGTCGGCGGTAGTGGACGGCCAGAAGGTAAGCGTAGGCACACGGCGGATGATGGTGGAGAACGGGCTGGATATCGAGCCGTGGACAGGGATCATGACCCGGCTTGAGCAAGAGGGTAAAACAGCGATGCTGGTAGCCGTGGAGGATGCGGTAGCGGGAGTGATTGCCGTGGCTGACACGATTAAGGATACCTCACGCGAGGCAGTAGCCCGGCTGCATGCTATGGGTATTGAGGTTATCATGATTACCGGAGACAACAAGATTACGGCCCAGGCGATTGCGGATCAGGCGGGCATCCGCACGGTTCTGGCGGAGGTGCTGCCTGAGGGCAAGGCGGAAGAGATCCGCAGGCTCCAGAGCGGCGGAGTCAAGGTAGCAATGGTCGGTGACGGCATCAACGATGCTCCGGCGCTGGCAACCGCGGATACGGGCATGGCGATCGGCACCGGCACCGATGTAGCGATGGAGGCGGCGGACATCACGCTGATGCGCGGCGATCTGATGAGCATCCCGGATGCGATCCTGATGAGCCGCAAGACCATGCGCAATATCAGGCAGAATCTGTTCTGGGCGCTGGCCTACAACACGCTCGGCATCCCGATTGCGGCGCTCGGCTTCTTGGCGCCCTGGCTGGCCGGAGCCGCGATGGCCTTCAGCTCGGTATCTGTTGTACTGAACGCGCTGCGTTTACAGCGCGTCAAGCTGTAAGAATGATGCGGCCATCCGCAGCCGGATTCGTCCGGACGGACAGAAGGCCGCAACGCAAAGAATCGCCGGTGTGTATCTGCCGGCGATTCTTTATTTTAGAATATTAAGAAGTTATATGTTTCACACGATAACTTATCCTTCTAGGCGAATTCAATCTATGCTGCTTTATTCGCTGGCTGCTGCGGAAGCCGCAGCGGTCTTTTTCCGGCCCAGCAGGTTCGTGCCAATAACCCCGGCGATGATCAGGAATGATCCGATCCAGTGATAGACCGTGATCTGCTCACCCAGGAAGATCGCTCCGGCTGCAATGGATACGATGGTGGAGAGGTTGGTGAAGACGCTCATGAGTGAGGCCTCGATTTTGGATAAAATATAGGTTGAAGTCAGGGTTGTGACCAGCGAGGCGACCACCCCCAGATATACGGCGGACAGGACAAATGTTGTGCTTCCCAGCGGATTCAGGAAATCCCCGAGCGTGCCGCTGACTGTATGTCCGGTAAGCGAGATGATCAGGAAGGTGGCGAAGCCGACTCCCATCATCAGATAGCTGAGCTCAGCAGGGCTGAAGTGGCTGGAGAGGGAGCGGGCCAGCACACTGTACCCGGCAAAAGCGAGACAAGTCATGAACAGCAGCACAATCCCGGTCATATTGGACAGCTGAATGCCGCTTCCCTTCATGACGAAGATGAATACCACGCCGAATACCGAGAGGAAGATACACAGCTTTTGCAGCAGGGTGGTCTTCTCCTTCAGGAAAATCGAGGCGATGATCATCGTCACCACCGGAGTGAATGAATAGAGGATGCCTCCCTCGGCTGAGGTGGCGCGCTGAAGTCCGAAGACCTGCAGGGTGAAGAAGCCGAGCGGATACATCGCGGCGAGCAGCAGGGCCCGGCCAATCGGCTTGCCCCGGTAGGAAACCTTGACCCAGCCGAGGGCGACCGGAACCGACATCACGGCAAACGAGGCGGCGAACCGGAAGGTCAGCGTGTCGAGCGGCCCGGCATGAACGAGAGCCACTTTGGTGAACAGGAAAGAGAAGCCGATAATGACCGCATTGAGTACGGCGAAGCTGTAGGCCAGGTTGAGTCCTTGTTTGTGCATGGGTACATCTCCTTATAGGTTAGTGAAGATTGGATGCTGTAAACATTCGATCTATTACTTTAAAATTAAAGGAAAAGGCGTACACCAACAATACAAGCTTTCCTCAACTGTACCGGTACAGTCTGCCGCGATCCTATATAATAAGGGAAGAATAATAGGATAAAATACACGGCATAGTAGGGTAATGACGGCGAACGGAGGCGGGCGATGAACAAATATCATCAGGTGATCACAGAGCTGGAGCGGCAGATGAAGGAAGGGCAGTACCGCCCGGGGGATAAGCTGCCGTCTGTGCGCAGTGCTTCAGAAATCTACGGCTGCAGCGTCAGTACGATTCTGAAGGCATACGGGGAGCTGGAGAGGACGCATACGATCTACTCTATTCCGCAGAGCGGCTATTACATGGTGGACAAGAGTGACGATTCGGCAGCGGCGGGGAGCGAAGGGACGGTTGATTTTGCTTCGGCTTCGCCGGATCTGAACGTCTTTCCGTACCTGGACTTCCAGCATTGCCTCAATAAGGCGATTGATCAGTACAAATACCATCTGTTCACCTATGGTGATGCCCTGGGGCTGGAGACGCTGCGTCGCACCCTGGTGTCGCATCTGGCGGAGTATCAGGTGTTCGCCAAGGCGGAGTCGATTCTGATTACCTCGGGGATTCAGCAGGCGCTGGAGATTCTGGCTAGAATGCCTTTTCCCAGCGGCAGAACGGAGATTCTGGTGGAACAGCCGGGGTATGATATTTTTTTGCGGTATTTGGAGGCTGAGGGCCTGCCGGTGAGCGGAATCGGGCGTTCGGCGGCGGGCATTAACCTGCAGGAGCTGGAGGAGAAGTTCGCCAGCGGGAGATTTAAGTTTTTTTATACGATGCCCAGATATCACAACCCCCTTGGGACAACCTACAGCACAGAGGAACGCAAGGTCATTGCCGGACTGGCAGCCAAATACGATGTCTACATCGCCGAGGATGATTATATGGCGGATCTGGGGATCGGACGGCGTTATGACCCGATCTATGCGTATGACCAGACTTCCCATGTCATCTATCTCAAAAGCTTCTCCAAAATCATCTTCCCGGGCCTTAGGCTCGGTGCGGTGGTTGTGCCGCAGCCCCTATTGGAGGCCTTCCGCTCCTATAAAGGCTACACCGATACCTCGCTGCTGTCACAGGCTGCGCTTGAGGTATACATCAAGAACGGGATGTACGGGCATCACAGGCACAAGATCAAAGCCATGTATGCCAAAAAAATCCGCGCGGTATACGAAGCACTCGGGCGGCATAATACAGACGGCTTAATCGAAGCCTCTGCGGACAGCTCCGGCATCTATATCCAGTTCAAGCTGCCGCTCACCGTCAACCTGGAGCGTCTGGTCAAGCGCCTGGCCGGGCGGAAGATCCGCGTGGTACCCGGGAATGGCTTCTATCTGCCGGGTTACCAGACCCGGGACAAATTCCTGCGCATCAGTATTTCCCGGGCGGGGCTTACGCAGATTGATGAGGGAATCCTGACGGTTGTCCAGGAGGTGAAGCGCGGGAGCGGGTGGTAGGGGCCGTAGAGGCCGTAGAGGCGGAAGAAGAGGAAGAAGAGGAGCAAGAGGCGAAAGAGGGCGGAAGAGTCTGAAAGAGGCTGGAAGGGAGCCACTCTTGTTGTATGGGCCGCGAAATGGGATCATAATAGGCTTATATAGGAGTGAAGAGAGGTGGGACGATAATGAAAATAACGAATGAAACCCTTGAGCTGTTGAACCGTCATACCTCTGTCCGCCAGTACCAGGACAAGCCGGTCAGCGACGAGCTGCTGTCAGCAGTGATTGGAGCGGGACAGATGGCTTCGACTTCCAGCAATGTCCAGGCGTACACAGTTATTGCTGTAACGGAGCCAGCACTGAAAGCCCAGTTATCTGCCTTATCCGGCAATCAGGCGTACATCGAACAGTGTCCGGTCTTTCTGGTCTGGTGTGCGGACCTGTACCGGCTGCGGGAAGCGTCCGCTCCGCATTTGGAGGGGAAGCCGTCCTATGAGGACACGGCCGAGAATCTGATTGTAGCGACTGTCGATGTGGCGCTCGCCGCGCAGAATGCTGCTGTTGCCGCAGAATCGCTCGGCCTTGGCATTGTCTACATCGGCGGCATCCGCAATGAGATCGCTGCGGTATCTGAACTGCTCGGCCTGCCGGAGCTGGTCTATCCGGTCTTCGGCATGTGCCTCGGATATCCGGCCGCTGTGAACGGCATCCGCCCGCGCCTGCCGCAGGCGGCGGTGCTGCATCATAACGGCTATAATGCCGAAGCCGCAGTGGAACAGGCCCGGGTGTACGACGCGATCTCCAGCGACTACATGCGCAAGCGTACCGGCGGCCAGAGTGCAGCCTCCTGGTCGGAGATGATGGCGGGCCGGCTGGCTCAGCCTGCCAGGCTGCACATGAAGGAATTCCTGCTCAGCAAGGGATTCATGCAGAGGTAGTGAACAGAAAGGCCTTCTCCAGAGTCTGTGGGGGAGGCCTTTTTTTGATTGGGGGAGGATGGACCGAGCGTATGCGTAAAACCGAATACTGTAGGCTGGCGCGAAGGTACGCAGGCTCAGTACGCCACAGCCAGTAACAAATATTGAATTTCCTGCAAGAAGTGCAACAATGCTGCCGAAAATAAGCGGCTTATGCGGAAATCGTGCACGAAATGCAACAAAGCTAGCACAAACTTGCTCAAAACATCGAAATTCCTGCAAACGATGCAACAATGCACCGCAGCTAGTAACATGTCTAGAGAAATCCTGCAAAAAATACAACAATGCTGCCACAAACCGATACAAGTGGTGGCAGAGAGTGATAACCATCAAAATTGGCCAGAGATAGGCGGAACATCGCCATGATGTGCAACTGTGGGGAATCGGGGCGAATGTATGCCGAAAACTACATACAATGTGCAACTGAAAGGGTGAACGGGGCGAATGTATGCTGAAAACAACATACAATGTGCAACTGCAAGGGTGAACGGGGCAAATGTATGCCGAAAACAACATACAATGGGTTCGAGTGAGGGTGAGTGAGCCGAAGCGAGTGGAAGGGTATTCTCCTATTCGATTATTTTGCATTCACAGCAAAATTGCATTAAAAGAAATATTGCGTGTTGCGCAAAAATATGGAAAGTGCTAAAATTTGGATAGAGGTTGGATTTCGCTGGACGCCAACACCCGGGCCCGGAATCGCGCCGTAGCCAAATTCCCTCTTCCGCTTCGCGGCTGTTCTGCTGCGGATGCTCTTGAAATCATAGATTTGAGAAGGAGGAGAAGGGTATGGTACAGGTAGACGGGCAAGAGACAAAGGTGGCTGCACGGTTGACGCACAAGGTATTCTTCGAGCGCGATGATATTGAATTCACGTTCCAGTGGCTGCTGTCGTTCGTACATTGCGGCGGTGTGTCGCAGGGTGAAGTATTTAAGCTTGCACGGAACATTGATCCCAGCTCTTTGACCAGCTGGAAGACTGAATTCGAGAAGGAAGCCGTTAAGATCGAGGCAACGGCAGAGCGCTGCCTGAAGAAAGGGCATCTGATCAGTGCCAGCGAGGCCTTTATCCGTGCCCACTCGTATTACCGGGCAGCCTTTTACGGGGCTTTTCCAGATGAACCGGATTTTGCGCGGTACCACGGCAAAAGTGTGGAATGCTTCCGCAAGGCGCTTGATGCGAAGTCTGAGCAGATTCCCCACGAGTGGGTCGAGGTGGAATACAAGGGGTATAAGTTCCCGGGATGCTTCCTGAAGGCGGAGCACGGGAATACGCCTAAACCAACGATTATTTTCCATAACGGCGGGGAAACGCACAAGGAAGACACCTATTTTCTCGGAGGGCAAGCGGCTATTGACCGGGGATATAACGCGCTGATCGTAGACCTTCCTTATGATGTATGTGTCCGGTTCTATGAGCCTGAGGCAACGGCCAAGAACTTCCCGCGCGAGGAGCTGCATAATGTCTACAGAGCCACCACGGATTTCGTCCTGGCCCGGCCGGATGTGGACCCTGAGCGGCTGGTCGTCAGCGGCATGAGCTATGGCGGGGCCAAGACAATGGTTCATGCAAGCTGTGACGACCGCTTCGCAGCGGCAGTGCCGAACTCACCGGTGTACTCCATGGCGTCCTTCATTGAACGAGGCATGCCCTCGTTTCTCAGGGGCAGTGCAGAAGAAGCGGCGGAGCAGACTAAGAAAATGCCGTACACCGGCCAGGTGCTGTTCGCCGGATTGGCCTGGTCCCATGGCTTGGACAGCATTGCCGGGTGGCATGGTTCAGCCGGAGAAGTGATGGAGGTTGACCCTAAGGACGTCAAGTGTCCCCTGCTCTCCATGTATTCGGAAGCGGAGCATCCCGAGATGCAGCGGCAAGCGATCGACACTTACGAGAAGGCTCCGAACAAGAAGAATGCGATCTTCAAGGGGATGGAGGAGGATGGTGCCGACCTGCATTGCCAGCTGAACAATCTGCCGCTCAGCTACCAGGTGATGTTTGACTGGCTGGATGAGGTGCTCGATTATAACATTCAGCTACAACCGGCGCAGTAAGCGATCTTCAGGATTAAGGCCGGATCTGCGGTGCTGAAATGACAGCAACGCAGATCTTGACTACATATAAGGATTGGAGCAATTGAGTGACATGACGAATGAAAAACAGGGCTTGAGAGAACGCAAAAAAGAAGAGACCAGGCGGACGCTGAGCGATGTAGCCTGCAGACTTGCCATGGAGAAAGGGGCCAGCCAGGTTCGGGTGGAGGATATTGCCGCAGCCGCGAATGTCTCCATGCGGACGTTCAATAACTATTTTGCGTCCAAAGAGGCTGCGATTGTCGGCAATGCGTACCAGCGTTCCGAGCGGATAGCGGCTACCCTTGCCGGCCGTCCGTCGGGGGAACCGCTGCAAGACTCGATCCGGGCTGCTGTGCTTGACGGATTCGCCGAGACAACAGACCGGCAGTGGTATGCGCGTATCGTCCTCCTTCGCGATGATCCGGCATTGTTCGGCGCCACACGCAAGGTGGAGATTGAGATTGAGCGGGAGCTGGCCAAGGTGATTGCGGAACGCACACATAAGGATGTGAAGCTCGACCTGTACCCGGACTTATTGGCCGCGCTGCTTATGGCAGCGATACGCACAGCGGTTTTCCATTGGGTAAGTGCACCTCCCGGAGGACGGACGCTGAACGACATGCTGGAACAGGCGATTGGGCAATTGAGGTTTGAGTAATATGCACACGGAGGCGCTCCTGCTACGATAACGAAATCGTGGACAGGAGCGCCTTATTTAAATATAAGGCGTGCCCAGAAAGCGCGTATCTTCTAACCGGTGAAAGTCCGGTCACGGGAGGGGCCAAGCCCCCGTGTAGCTAGGATGCCTGCGTACGGCGAAATCCGTGCGTAGAAGCGCATCGACAAAAGTCCGGTCAGAGACAGGGCGAGCAACCCGCCAGGCCGTAACATGAAGTGAATCCTGCCGCGTCGTCATAAAGGCCCCGCAAGGGGGAAGAGAGGAAGTCGAACCTCGCTTATATGGGTGAAGACCATGGAAGCTGCAGAGAACTTGGAACGGCAGTGAAGAATCCTCCGGCGTATGGGGATCGGCATGGAAGGAAAGAAGACATAGTGAACTGGGGAGACCCTCCCCCACACGGGAGGATTTTTTTTTTAGAAACCCGTAAAAAGACGCTCTATAAGTCCAAAAGATGAAATGAACCGTCTGTGGGAAGGGAGTCCGAGGGGCTCATAGTACCGAGGAACCTAAGGACAACATAACCTTAGGGAGAGAAGGAGCCCTGCTTTGTTTATGCTTTTGGAGGAGGTACGAGTGAGTGAATGCCAGTAGGCTAACGACACCTAAGGAAAAAGTTCAAGAACTCCAAGAAAAGCTAGGTCATGCGGCCAAGGAGAACAACAAGCGTAAATTCCATGCACTGTACGACAAAGTCTACCGCTGGGATGTGCTGAGTGAAGCCTGGAAACGGGTGAAAGCGAACAAGGGGGCTGCCGGAGTAGATACGGTGACGCTCGCGGATATTGAGAAACAAGGAGAAGTGCAATTTCTCAAAGACTGCGAGCGAGCATTAAAGGATGGTAACTACCACCCACAGCCCGTACGGCGGCACTATATCCCAAAGAAAGACGGGAAACCAAGACCGCTGGGCATACCCAGCGTGCGCGACCGAGTGGTGCAGATGGCAACCAAACTCGTCATTGAACCGATCTTCGAAGCGGATTTCGAAGAAGTATCCTTCGGATTTCGCCCGAAGCGAAGTGCGAAAGGAGCACTGGATCGAATCCGGAAAGCCTGCAACCGCAAAGGAAATTGGGTAGTCGACGTCGACATCCAAGGTTACTTCGACAATATTAACCAGGAGAAACTGATGAAATTGGTACAAATGCGTATCAATGACAGACGAATCCTGAAGTTAATCCGGAAGTGGCTTCAGGCGGGAGTCATGGAAGAAGGAAACGTAAGACGTTCCGATTTAGGCACACCACAAGGTGGAGTGATCTCACCACTTTTGGCGAACATCTATCTGAACTATTTTGACCGACTGTGGGAAAAACACGGGAAAGGAGTAGGTGAACTCACGAGGTATGCAGACGATCTTGTGGTGGTCTGTAAAACTAAAAAGGACGCCGGACATGCGTATGAACTCATACGCAGAATCATGGAACGTCTGGAGCTGACGCTACACCCAACCAAAACCCGTATTGTCGGCTTATGGACAGGAGACGAAGGATTCGACTTCTTAGGAATGCACCACCGGAAAAAGAAGGCAGAAACATCCCAAGGCAAGGTGTATTACACCACGCAGCAGTGGCTAACGAAGAAGGCGGAGGAACGAATTCGAGGCGTGGTTAAAGAAAGATTAGCACCGCCCAGCATGCGTTCGAAATCGTTTGCGGAACACGTGGAATGGCTCAATCCCAAGATTCAAGGATGGAGAAACTACTATTACACAAAGTACAGCCAAAAGAGGTTAGCAAAACTGGATTGGTATATTCTGCAACGATTTACCCGGTGGTATGCGAAGAAGAGACAACGAGGAAGATGGATGAGATCCCGGTCAGAAGTTAGATATTTGACCATCCAATATGGACTAAAAACGCTATTGTAATCTGCATGCCGATGAATGACAAACATCGGAAAGCCGTATGAGGGAAAACCTCACGTACGGTTTGATGAGGAGGGGCTGGGTTGCACCAGCCCTTTACTCTAGAACTTATATGTTTCACATGATAAATTATCCTTCTATTTCTCGCTGAAACGGTACCGTCCTTAAAAGGACGGTAAAGCCGTTTCCACTTGTTGCCGGGTGACAGTTGTCACTTTGAATCGGTGACAGTCCATACTGATGCTTCTCTCCGGTCTCCGGTACTATAGCAATATAGCCAAGAGGGCAGAAGGACACGGAGGGATACATGATGGAACATGTCATTGAAATGAACAATGTCAGCCGCAGCTTCCAGGAGAAGCAAGCGGTGAAGCAGGTGAGCTTTACGATTAGCCGCGGCTCGATCACAGCGGTGCTTGGCCCTAATGGAGCCGGCAAAACCACTACACTGGCGATGCTTCTGGGCTTGCTTGAGCCCTCGGAGGGCAGCGTGAAGGTGTTCGGTCATAAGCCAACAGACGTCAGGGTGAAGCAGCGGACTGGAGCCATGCTCCAGGAGGTCAGCGTTATGGACCGGCTGAAGGTCCGGGAGATTCTGGCCCTGATCCGCAGCTATTATCCGCAGCCCATGGAGATGGAGGTGCTGCTTCAGGCGACGGGGCTGGGGGCGGCGGATCTGAACCGCTATGCGGAGAAGCTCTCCGGCGGGCAAAAGCGCAGTCTCAGCTTCGCGCTGGCGCTGGCGGGCAACCCGGATCTGTTGTTTTTTGATGAGCCGACGGTGGGGCTGGATACGACGGCGCGGCGGCATTTCTGGGATAGGGTGCGGGGACTGTCTGATCAGGGCAAGACGATTCTGTTCAGCACCCATTACCTGCAGGAAGCGGAGGATATCGCGGACCGGATTCTGTTGTTCAACCGGGGAGTGCTGGCGGCGGACGGAAGCCCGGACGAGATTAAGGCGAGACTGGTGAAGAAGTCGCTGTCCTTCCTGGCGTCCGGCGACCCGGCGCTGCTGCGCAATCAATTGCTGGAGCTGCCAACCGTGGAAGGCTGCTACGAGAAGGATGGGCGGCTGCATGTGACGACGGAGAATACGGATGAGGCGCTGCGGGCTATTTTCGTGAACGGGCTGGCTGTGCAGGATGTACGGATCGACCAGGGGAAGCTGGATGAAGCGTTCGAGCAATTGACCCTGAATCAAGAGGAGGCGGCAGTATGATGAAACCTATGTTGGCCCAGTGCAAGGCAGAGCTGCTGCGGATTATCCGCAATCCCTATTATGTATTCTGGTCGCTGCTCATGCCGATTATGTTCTACTTCATCTTCACCCGGGTGGTGAATACGGGCACGGACGATACGAAGCAGTGGCAGGCGCATTATCTGATGTCGATGGCGGCCTTCAGCGTGATGGGCTCGGCGATTATGACCCTCGGCATCCGGCTGGTGCAGGAGCAGACGCAGGGCTGGAATACGTTTATCCGCATTACTCCGCTGCCGTCCTCGGTATATTTTTTCGGCAAAATGTTCGGTCAGAGCGTCATGCATCTGTTCTCGGTTCTGTGTATTTTCCTGGCCGGGTATCTGATCAACGGGGTGTCGCTGACAGCAGCGCAGTGGCTGCTTAGTGGACTGTGGCTGCTTGCGGGCTCACTGCCTTTTCTCGCGCTGGGTACGATTATCGGGTCCATGAAGCGGGTGGATACGGCGAGCGGGGTGAGCAATGTGCTCTATATGGGGCTGGCGGTGGCCGGGGGTATGTGGATGCCTCTCGACATTATGCCTAAGCTGATGCAGAAGATCGGGCACTGGCTGCCGTCCTACAATTATGGAGATGGAGCCTGGGCGATTGTAGCGGGAGGTTCCCCGTCGTGGAAGGCTGTGCTGCTGCTGCTCGGTTACCTGGCCGTATTTATGTTATTATCGGTCTATATAAGGCGAAAACAGGAAGCGGTGTAATGTACAATGGCTAGTAAGCAGTTCCGGTTCTTTCCGCAAAAATTCGGCTTCTTCCCCTACATCTGGCTGATCTATCTGGTGTTCCCGATTCTTAACCTTCAGGGGTATAGCGGGGTCAAGCTGATGGCGGGTTATGGGCTGGTCCTGCTGTTCCTGGTGACGTACCGTCAGCTCTACTGGACGGAGGGTAGAACGTACACGGCCTGGATGGGAGTGCAGCTGCTGATTATTGTCGTGCTAACCGTAGTCTATAGCCCCTACAACATGTATATGGGCTTCTTCTCCAGTAACTTTATTGGCTGGTATACTGATACGCGCCAATTCAGACGGGCTCTTGCGGTGTTCACCGCTGTGCTGGCCGGACTGGGCCTATTCTACCTGCCGCAGGTGTATGGCCCGGATATCCTTTTCATGCTGCCATTTGCGATAATGATGCTGATCACGCCCTTCGGCATCCGCTCCATTAACCGGCGGCGGGTGCTGGAGAAGGAGCTGGACCAGGCTAACGAGCAGATCAAGGAAATGATCAAGCGCGAGGAACGGATGCGCATCGCCCGTGATCTGCATGACACGATGGGGCATACCCTGTCGCTTATTACCTTGAAGAGCCAGCTTGTTGAGAAAATGGTGGTGAAGAATCCCGAGCGGGCACAGGCGGAAGCCCGTGAGATCCAGCGGACCTCGCGGGCCGCGCTGCGCCAGGTCCGGGAGCTGGTCTCTGAGATGCGTGCAGTCTCAGTTGCCGAAGAGCTGGCTGAGGCGGCGGAGATGCTGCGCAGCGCGGAGATCGCGCTTGAGGTAGAGGGAGATGCAGCGCTGCCGGGTGTATCCGATCTGACGCAGAATATTCTCAGCCTCTGCATCAAGGAGGGGATTACCAACATCGTTAAGCATAGCCGTGCGGACCAATGCCGGATTAGCATCGTAATGACACCCGGCGAGGTACAGATCACACTGGAGGATAACGGCATAGGGGTAGAAGCGAGCGGTTCAGGGGGGACGGAGCGCCGGGACGGCAACGGCATGAAGGGGATGGGCGAGCGGCTGGCCCTGATTGACGGCTCGCTGACGCTGGCTCCGGGACCCGGCGGGGGAACCCGGCTAACGGTGGTTACACCAAGAGTAGTGAAGGATGGAAAGGGTGGGGAAACAGCATGATCAGGATCATAATTGCCGAGGATCAGCGGCTGCTGCGCGGCGCGATGGCATCGCTGCTCGATCTGGAGGATGATATTGAGGTGGCGGGCGAAGCCGGGGACGGGGCGGAGGCGCTGGCCCTGATCGAACGTGTCCAGCCGGATGTATGCCTGATGGATATTGAAATGCCGCTGATGAGCGGCCTGGAGGTGGCGGAGATACTGAAATCGTGGGGTTGTGCCACCAAGATTATTATCCTGACCACCTTCGCCCGTCCCGGCTATTTCGAGCGCGGAGTGAAGGCCGGAATTCAGGGGTATCTGCTGAAGGATGAGCCGGTGGATAAGCTGGCGGATGCCATTCGCCGCGTGATGGGCGGAGGCCGTGAGGTCTCGCCCGAGCTGGTCTTCGGCAGCCTGCGCGAAGAGAACCCCCTCTCCGACCGGGAGCGGGAGATTCTGAAGCTGGCCGCAGCGGGCCGCAGCGCCGGTGAGATCGCTGCGGCGCTCCACCTTTCCTACGGTACTGTCCGCAACTACATCTCGGAGATCCTCAGCAAGCTTGCGGTCAAGACCCGGATCGAAGCGGTGCGGCTGGCAGAGGACAAGGGCTGGATGTAGGACGGCCTGGGGTACTCTGTACAACTAAATCATCTGATGTACCGCCGAATCTCTATATAGCTGTATTTGGTGCAATTAAACTAACTGTTTATCCTGGATTTCACCCCTTTGGGGCTAACTTAGTTGTACCAATTGCAGCTACAGAAGACAAACTATGTTTTTGGCTGCTTTTAATCGCACGTAATACAGCTATGGGTGGAATGGTTAGCTCAATTGTATTTTATACAACAGATGTTCCCTGAATCCGCAGCAAATCCGATTCTGTTGTACTCTGTACAGCAGAAATCTGCGAAAGTGGTATTTTTGGGCAAATATACAAAATCTGCTGTACGAAATACAGCAGAAGTGAATTTTGTCCGGAATATTGAAGATTCTATTGCACTAAATACAATCAGGCAGAGTTATGCTGCTACAGGCAAGGCAGTGCCGAGTCACGAGGGCTGTTGTTATGTATAGCAGGGGGCGCCACGCCACCTTTCCTGCTAAGTCACCAGCGCAGCAACCCCTCTTAACTCTGGCTCTTCGCCTGCTCCTCGCGCATCCACTGGGAGAGCTGACGCCGCATCCGAAGGAACTCCGGCGAATCGGCGATCTCTTCACGGCGCGGGCGCGGGAAAGGGACCTCCACGGTGTGGAGGACGGAGCCGGGACGCCCCGAGAAAACATAGATGCGGGTGGAGAGCAGCAACGCCTCTTCGATGTTATGGGTGATGAACAGCACGGAGCGGCGGTTCTCCTCCCACAGCTCCAGCAGCCAGCGCTGCATCTGCTCGCGGGTCAGCGCGTCGAGTGCGCTGAACGGCTCATCGAGCAGCATCAGCTCCTGCGGCGCGAGCATGGCCCGCAGAAAGGCGGCCCGCTGCTGCATGCCGCCGGACAGCATGTGCGGGTAGGCCCGCTCGAAGCCGCCCAGGCCGATCTTCGCCAGCCAGTGGCGCGCAGTCTCGCGGGCCTCCCGCTTGGGGGCGCCTTGCAGCTCGCCGCCAAGCAGAACGTTGTCGAGCGTGCTGCGCCACGGGAACAGCGCGGGCTGCTGCGGCATATAGCTGATCTTGCCGCGCTGCCCGGTCACCGGGAGGCCGTTCATGCTCACCGTTCCGGTATCCGGCAGTGTAAGGCCGCCGATAATATGGAACAGCGTGCTTTTGCCGCAGCCGGACGGGCCGACAATGGAGACGAATTCCTGCGGCTCCACGGTCAGGGACACCTGATTCAGCACCTGCGTCTCCCGGCGGCGGTGCGTGAACGATTTGGAGATGCCGCTGACTTCGAGCGCAGGCGGCACACTCTGAGTGCGCAGGCGTCCGTCTCCGTCCGCCTTCTCCAGTTCAATCCTCGTAAGCTCAGACAATTCGCCCAGCCTCCCTCTGTTCATTATGGTTACTTCTGTTGTGGATGATCCTTCTGTACACATTAAGCATCCTTACGCGGCTTCCAGCGCACCAGCCATCTCTCCAGCAGGGCAATGAGCGCGAATAATACGAGACTCAGCAGCACGATGATGGCGATGGCCACGAACATCCGGTCCGCACGGTAAGAGGACTTTTGCAGCAGCATATAGTAGCCGATTCCCTTGTCGGCGCCGATCCATTCGGCCACGACTGCGCCCATCACCGCATAGGTGGCCGAGATTTTGAGCCCGGAGAACAGGGAGGGCAGGGAGCCGGGAAGCTCCAGCCGGGTGAAGATCTGCCACTTGCCCGCACCGGCCATCTTCATATAATTCATCATCACCCGGTCGCTTTGGGCCAGTCCGCCCATGGCTGCAACAGCTACGGGGAAGAAGCAGACGAGGGTGATCAGGATGATTTTGGGCAGCAGGCCGAACCCGAACCAGATCAGCAGCAGCGGGGCAAGCGCAATAGAAGGCACATTCTGGCTGAGGATCAGGAGCGGATAGAGCGCTCTCTTGAGCCAGGGCAGCAGATGCAGCAGCAAGGCGGTGAGCAGGCCAATGCCTGTGCCGACAGGGAAGCCGATCAGGGTCAGCCGCAGCGTAGCAGCGGTGTGCTCCCAGATCCCGGAGGCGTTGTTCTTCGACTCACGCGCGATATCCGCAGGGCTGGGCAGCTGGTAAGCCGGGATGTCGAACACCATGACCGATAGCTGCCATATCCCGACAAAAAAGAGGACCGCCACAAGGGGCGGCCACACTAGCTTCCAGGTGCTTCTCACGGCCGGTATTTCTCCGTCAGCTTATCCATGCTGATGCCGCCCGGATTATGGGCGATCTTGATCTGTGAGATCACACTCGGACTGCCGGAAGCGATCAGCGCCTCATGCATGTCACGCACAATATCCAACAGATCGGACAGCTCACCTTCCATCGTGGTCTCCAGCGGATTCACCTGATGCTTCACGCCTGACTTCTGAATGACCTCAATGGCCTTGTCCACGTATGGGATAGAATCCTCGTTGTTCGGTGTCTTCGGAATGACCTGAATGCTCAGCAATGTATTAGCCATGATGAATCCTTCCTCTCCAAGTTAAGTATAAGATTCCCGCCATGCGGGTTCATTATGATTCCGGCAAAAATTCATTCGTAAACGTACTCTCCGCATCCAGCGGCTTATCCAGCAGCTTCAGGCCGTACATCCAGTCGGCGTAATTCTTCCAGATCTCAAGCTTCTGCTCACCCCAGCGCGGGGCGTCGTCCTTGTATTTCGGGCTAAGCCATTTCTGGCTGGCCAGCACCAGCTTGGGGTCCAGATCAGGTACAGCATCGGACAAGACCGTCGCGGCTTCTTCCGGGTTATCGATAGCGTACTGATATCCCTTGGACGTAGCCTTAAGGAAGGCCTTCACCACTTCAGGATGCTCGGCGATCTCCTTCTCGCTGGTGGTCAGCACCGGGGTGTAGTAATCGAGCTGCGGAGCGTAATCCTTCAGATACAGCATATCCAGCGGCTCCCCGCGCAGCTCGGCTTCTACGCCGGTCCAGGCATAGAAGATCCAGGCGAAGTCAATATCCCGCTTCACGGCTGTGAAAAAGTCCGCTTCACCGATATTCACCAGCTTCACCTTGGAGACATCCCCGCCTTCGGGGTCCATGATGGCTTTCATGGCAGCCTGCTCCGCAGGGGAGCCCCAGCCTCCGTAGGTTTTGCCTTCGAAATCCTTCGGCGTCTTAATGTTGCGGTCCTTCGGAGCCGCGAACCCGGAGGTATTATGCTGAATGATTGCAGCGATCGACACCAGCGGTACATCCTGCAGACGGGCCAGGGTCAGCGCCTCTTGGGCACTGATGCCGAACTGGGCTTCACCGGAAGTGACCATCGTATCAGATCCGGCAGCGCCAGGCTGTACAATCTGCACGTCAAGACCTTCCTCCGCGTAATAGCCCAGCTCCTTGGCGGCATACAGGCCGGTATGATTGGTGTTCGGCGTCCAGTCCAGGGCAATCTTGACCGGGGTCAGCACCTTAGGTGCATCCGTGGGTGCGGCTGCGGTTGCATCAGGTGCAGCCGTGCTGTTCCCGGCAGCAGGGGCGCTGGCTCCCGCATTCCCGCTGTTGTTCCCGCCGCCACATCCCGCTACAGTGAGCAGCAGCATGGAGCTGAGCAGTAGTGTGACTGTTTTTTTGACTCCCATTTCTCTTTCTCTCTCCTTCCAGCAACCCCTAGTCTTCAGAGCTTACAGAAACCTTATTCCTGTACATCCTTAGAATCAAAAAAGCGTCCCGATGATCGGGACGCCAGTGACTTGCGTGAGGGGACTTCAGCTTCAGTACTGCTTAAGGCACTGTGCCGAATGAAGATTCCTACGCTGGCATTATCCAGATCAGGTATAAGGGTCAGTATCTTGTGGGATACAATCTCAGCCGGCCAATTCCAGCACCCCTGGTTCTATAAAGTTCACGGGTATTGCTATGTTCTTACGGTGTATTATAGACGGCAGCTTCGCCGTTGTCCACCCTCTGTATCTTAATCCCTCGTATAATGCCGCTTCTTGCGGCGGCTGCGGATACCGTTCCAGAGCTCTCTCAGCGTTAAGCCGACACTGACGGTGATCCCCGAGAAGGTCAGGAACATAGCGAGATACTCGAACGCGGAGTACTCCAGCATTTTGCTCCAGTCGATCTGGCCCTTCAGATCCTCGATTACCTGATTCATCCCGTAGATTCCGCTGATGACCGTAAATACCGTGAGCACCATCAGGAGCGTATCCCGCCGTTTGGCCTGGAATTTGTCCTGATACTGGAATAGGTCATTCAGGGTCATTTTCACCTCATCGAACAAGGCATCATTGCCATACACCTTACGCAGCTGAAAAAAAATCTCACGCCCCTGCGACTGCGAAATCAGCTCCAGGAAGTAGAATTTGGCCGAGAATTTGTTGATCAGGAAGATCAGATTCTCGATCTCGTCGTTATCGTGGTTGATGCGCAGTCGGGAGTGGAGGTTGGCGAGCTTCAGCAGTACGATTTTATGAAAAATACTCAGCAGCATTCCGTAATAATACTCGCCGTACATCTGGCTGATCAGGCCTGCGGCAATCGCAGGCGTAGCCCGGCTCACGCAGCAGAAGGTCTGCTCATTGGTCATATAATAGGTGTCCGGCCCCCAGCGGCTATAGCAATGCTCCCGGGTGTACTGCTTGATATAGTCCGGATCACTCGCACTCATGTAGGGGGTGCCGTCAATGTTCAGACCGTCCACCTGGGAGGCCCGGTAGAGCATTTCAACACTGATCTCTTCCTCATCCTCCTGGAGATTAACGCCGTAGAAGGCCTGCACCAGCATCCGTTCATCGACGAAGAAGGGCAGGGTCTCGAAATAATTGCCATTCGTCTCCGCAGGATCGAGATACGGCTCAAGCCCCGCTGCCAGATGCCTGAACACGAAATCCTCCACCCGGGCAAAAGACTTCTTATGACAATGAATGAAAGTATGCTCATCCTGAACACTGACATCCTCCAGATTGCGGAACCGGTCGGCGAATTCCAGCACCATGCTGAAGGGGAGGTTCTCCTCCTCAATAGCCACTCTTACCGTCAGGAAGCCCAGCTCGAACGGGCAGAGGAACACATCGGTCGAGAGCACGCGGAAGGGAACCGTCCGAAAGGGCATTTGCAGCCCGCACAGCAGATCATTGGCCCGGGAAAAGCGGCGAAAGGAATCCTTGTCCTTCTCACGCGGAAACAAGACATGGGCGGCAAACGGAAGATAGCTTCGCTCCATTTTCTCATGGGATACACAGTGATTCTCCCCGTAATAAGCATGCTCCAGTTCCTTGTTCTCCAGAAAAAAACGCGTAAATCCATCCTCCTGCAGACTCTCAATCAGCTCTTGATCGACTTCCGCCTTAATTGAAAAGGGGAAAATGAATTGCAGCAAGGCGGTATGCAGAGTGGGCTCAGAATGCAGTTCAGCCATGTGTGGGTTCCATCCTTATTCACAGAATATGGACCTTGTCAGCTATAATTACCCGATTCTCCAGGCTGTCACGCTCAGCACGAATAACAGTGCGGCAAAAGCGGCCAAAAGTCCCGAGGTCTGGGCGATCTGCAGATGATCCATGGACCAGCCGGTCAGCAGCGGCAGCACCGCGCCGCCAATTCCGCCGGAGGCGATCATAATGCTGGGCGTCGATTCTTCTGCGCCGGGCAGGAGCTTGCTGGAGAAGACCAGCGCGATCGAGAAGATGCCGGACATGAACAGGCCAAGCAGCAGAATGATCGCAAAGGCGGCAAGCCGGTGACCGGCGAACGGGAAAATGATAAGCAGCAGCAAAGCGGCAAAGCAGCTGACGAGCACATAGATACGGTAGGAAATCTTCTCGGCAATGACACCGGCGAACAGTCTGCCTGCCGACATAGCAAGCCAGAAGAAGGTCACCGTGAGCGCAGCCGTGGCCTCGCTCATGCCCAGCTTCGCGATGAAGATCGCCGGCATGAAATTCACCAGGCTCATCTCGGTGCCTACATAGAGGAAGAAGAACAGAATGAACAAGCCAAGCACGACCCACTGCTTGCCTTTGTAGGGCAAGGATAATCTTCTGGCGGTTCCCGCTGCCGCAGCGCGGTCAGGGCGGGCAGGCCGCTCATCCAGCGCGCTGTCCAGCGGGCCGAATCTGCTCTTCGCCCAGAAGAGCAGCGAGAGGAGGGAGAAGGCGGCAACGATCAGGAAGGCCAGCCGCCACTGCCCTGCGGCAATCAGCGGACTGGCCGCCAGCGGCATGAGCAGCGCCCCGACACCGAACAGCACCTCCAGCCGGCTCATGGCAACTGCTGTTCCTTCGGTGACTGCGGCTATAATAATCGTGCCGATGACGGCTTCGATCATCCCGAAGCCGAACCCTGCGGCTACGGCAATTACGTACATCCAGCCCCAGGGCGGGAGGAAGGCATAAGCAATCTCGGCGCACAGCAGCAGGCCGGTGGCAATCATAATGCCGCCGCGCTTGCCGAACCGCCGGTTCAGCAGCGGCGAGACCAGTACGCCGGCCAGGAAGCCCGCGAATTGGCTGAAGATCAGCTCGCCCCCTGCACTGTAGCTGCGGTCATAATGCTGGAGCAGCACTGGCAGAATGGAGCCCAGGACGACATGGGCAAGGCCGATTACGAAATAGGAGAGACAGCCGATCCAGATTAGTTTTTTCAAGGATAAGACTCCTTATGAATCAATTTATGAGCAGATGGCGGGATTCAGAATGAACGGGAAGGGTACACTATATTAGGCACAGGTTAATCATAAATCCAAACCGCGGACGTGAATATATAAACTTATATTCACATGAATTTGAAGGGAGCTGTGACGTCAATGGACAACAAAGAGCTGGAGAAAACAATCATACAGGTGCTGGACGAGAACAGGTTCGGTTCCTTCGGCACGATTGAGGCCGGTAACAAGCCTAAGGTGCGATACATGGCGGTATTTCATGACGGGCTGTCCATCTATCTCGCAACGAGCCGCAAGACTCATAAGGTAGAAGAGCTTCAGGATAATCCGAATGCTTGTCTGCTGCTTGGTTATGAACAGGGCGGCGGCAAGGAAGTACTGGAGATTGAAGCTACGGTTGCTGTGACGAAGGATGATAGCTTGCGCTCTAAGGTATGGAATGAGTCCCTGGAGAAATGGTTCAAGGGACCGGATGATCCCGATTATGTCATTCTTGAGCTGTCACCTTCACGGATTGAATATATGGGCAAGAACGGCGAGCATGGGGTATGGCAGTCTTAAGCGGGTGTCTCCGGTAAAAGGATGGCCGTGTCCGGTAACGGGTGAGTTCTGCCAAAGCCTGAGCACTATATAGTCTGGCAACCCGAGCCTCTTATGGACCTTCATGGTTCAAAAGAGGCTCTTTCTGCTGCTTCTTTCCGGATTGTGCCGGAGGAATCATGCTATAATGGCCTCAGGTTATCGACATCATGAGGCGGAGGGGATTGCCATGAACTGTGTTGATTGTGCTGACATCGACCCGATAGAGGATCAAGGGGAGTTGAAGCTCCGCCCCTGCTCAGCTCCGCTGGCTGCTGCCATCCGAAATGCCGGTTATGAAGTTTATCAGACAAGCAAGACCTGTATCATTCCATATCATCGTAAGGAAGAGCTGTTGAAGCTTATTGAAATACTGGTGGCGGCTAAGGACATAGCGGATACCTTAACCGTATGCGTTAAGAGTAAAGGTGCCTCTGCGGCCCCGGACCGGTGGCTGACCTTTGAGCAGCTGAAGGTCCGCTTCGCTAATGAGAATCTGGTATCCATCATTATGAGCCATGATTTCTGTAGCCATATGCAGCCGATTGTGAATTTCAGCGAGGAGATTGTCGGTTTTGAATTTCTGCTGCGGCCGCTGGCCCAGGGCAGTTACTTTCAGCCCTATGAGCTATTTGAGATTGCCCGCCGTACAGGGTTTCACTCCTTCCTGGACCGGGCCGCCCGGATCTCGGCGATAGAGACCAGCAGCAGGCTGCTGCCCAAGGGCATCAAGCGGTTCATTAACTTCCTGCCCTCTTCTATTTATAATCCCAAGTATTGTCTTACGCATACCTTCGAGGCGATCCGCAGGCTGGACCAGGACCCGGAGGATTATGTATTTGAAGTTGTGGAGACGGAGCAGATCAGCGATATTCCGCATCTGCGAGCCATCTTCGCCGAATACCGCCAGCAGGGGATGCGGGTTGCGCTGGATGATGTGGGCGCGGGCTATTCGACCATTGAACTGATGTCCAGTCTCCAGCCGGATTATGTCAAGGTTGACCGCAGTCTAATCAGCTTCTGTGACCGGGATGAAGGGAAGCAGCGGATGCTTGGGGAGATTATCTCCAGGGCCGGAGAATTCGGTGCAAGCCTGCTGGCCGAAGGCATTGAACGCCGTGAGGAATTCCTGGTCTGCCGTGATCTGGGCATGGATCTGGGACAAGGCTATCTGTTCGGGCTGCCGGAGGATAAGCCGCCGGGACGGTTCGGAATTATGGCCTGAACAGCAAGTATGAACCTCCCCGGATGCAGGCAGACCTCAAGACTGCTGGTATCCGGGAATTTGTGATGCCATTTGGAAGGAAGAAAGGATGGAGAACAACGTGAGTGTAACCCTATTGTACGTAGAAGATGACCGGGAGATCGGCAGTGCCTTGGCGGCTGATCTGCGGGAACGGGAATATGCTGTGCGCTGGCTGGAGAGCGGGGACGGGGCGCTTGAAGCCGCAGAGGGCTGCCAGCTTGCGATTCTGGATGTGATGCTGCCGGGGCTGGATGGCTTCACCGTCGGCCAGCGGCTGAAGCGGGCGTATCCGGAGCTGCCGGTTCTGATGCTCTCGGCGCGCACCTCCATTGACGATAAGCTTCAGGGGCTGGACTTCGCCGATGATTATCTGACCAAGCCATTTCATCCCGATGAGCTGGCGGCGAGAATAGAGGTGCTGCTGAGAAGAAGCGGTGCTGCTGCGCCCGCCCAGCTCACGCTTAAGCATCTGGTTGTCAGACCGGGAAGCAGTGTGGTCACGGAAGCTGCGACCGGACGGGAGATTATGCTTACCGGCAAGCAGTTCCAGATCTTCTCTTATCTGCTGCGGCATTTGGGCCAGATTCTAACCAAGGAGCAGATCTATGAGGCGGTCTGGGGGGAGAGCTATATCGAAGGCGACAAGACACTGATGGTACATATCCGTTATCTGCGCGAGAAGCTGGAGCTTGATCCTGCAGCGCCGGAGATTATTGAGACGGTCCGGGGGATCGGCTACCGGGTGAGAGGGTGAAGGGGACAGGGCGTTTCCAGCTGCTGCACCGTTCGCTGCTTTTTCGTTATCTGCTGATTATTGTAGCTGCACTGCTGTTCGTGCCCGTTGTTATTCCGCTGACGATTGCTGTGTACAGTATCTTCGGGGGGCTTACTCATACAAGTCCACCTAAGGAGTATGAGCAGTATTCCAGTATAGATAAGCTGGAGATTATGTGGCATGAGGAGGCCCGCAAGCTCCTTGACCAGTCTCCTGCAGATATCACCCGGCGGTTGTCGGCCTTAAGCGAAGCCTATCCGCTGGCGAGAATATTCTGGGTCGATCCTGCGGGGGAAACACAGCTGGTTAGAGAGCTTTCAGGACCGCCGCTGCTTTTGACGGGAGAGGCTCCGGCCGTTCCCGCCCAGTGGAGCGCCGCTGAAGCGGTATCCTTCATGAAGGACAGTGTAGCGCTGAAGCCGCTGGCGATTGTCGCTTTCATAGGGGACCGGGCAGAAGCCGCTGAGGGCTTCATGGTTATGCAGATTCCTGAGGATATTACGAAGAGCAAATATACCGCAGGTCTGGATAAATGGTATACGATTGCCATGCTGGTGTTCTTCCTTCTGTTCATCACCAGCTCCTGGTTCTTCTTCATCATGATCCGCAGAAGGCTGCTGCGGCTGCAGACCGCTATGGTGTTCACCGGGCAGGAGGGCTTGCCGCAGATTGTTCCGCCGGGGAAGCCGGATGAGATCGGACGTCTGGAGGAAGCCTTCAATACCATGGTGACGGAGCTTAAGGCAGGCCGTGCCCGAGAGGCGGAAGAAGAGGCGCTGCGTAAGCGGCTGGTGGCCGATCTGTCGCATGATCTGCGGACTCCGCTTACCGTCATTCGCAGCCATCTCCATGTACTGGGCAAGGAGCCTTTGTCACCGAACGGGCAGTCCTCCCTTGACTTGATGGATCAGCGGATCGAGAGCCTAAGCATCCTGATTGAGAACCTGCTGTCCTACAATCTGCTGAACAGCGGGCGCATTGCGCTGCACCCGGAACGCCGGAATGTGCTGAGACTGGTGCGGGAGAGCGCCGCCGCCTGGTATCCGGTGTGGGAGAGGGAGGGGTACCAGATCGATATTGATCTGGAGGCTGTGCCGCTGTACTGGGAGATCGATGACAGCTGGTTCCGCAGAGTGCTGGATAATCTGTTCCAGAACATTCTGCGTCATGCACGCAGCGGATTGTATGTAGGAATACTTACGGAGATCCGTGAGGGCAACCGGGTGATTATCATCTCGGATCACGGCGGCGGCCTTGCGCAGAGCACTGACTCCGCAGGAGCAGGCCTGGGCCTGTCGATTGTTGATCTGCTGCTGAAGCGGATGGACCTGGAATGGAGCATGGAGAGCACGGCGAAGGGAACCGAAGTTGTGATCTGGAAGCGGAACGCCTGAACAATTTAAACGAAATTTAAACTTGCTGCTTCCGTGCTTTTAACCTTGGGGCGTTATGCTGTTACCGAGGTGAAGAGAAGAATGAAGGATACAGTGATAGAGACAAGAAACCTGCTTAAGGAATACCGCGGCCGTGCGGCTGTGAAGAACCTGAATCTCAATATTACAAAAGGGGAAATCTACGGCTTCCTCGGACCAAATGGTGCCGGCAAAACAACAACTATCCGCATGCTGCTCGGCTTGATCAAGCCGACCTCCGGCAGTATTGAGATCTTCGGCAAGGAGCTGCGTGCGAACCGGATGTCCATTCTGCGTAAGGTAGGATCGCTGGTGGAATCGCCGTCTTACTACGGGCATCTGAGTGCATGGGACAACCTGGAGGCGATCCGCCGCATTCTGGCTGTGCCGAAGGTGCGCATTGCCGAGGTGCTGGAGATCGTCTCACTTACCGGGGAGGAGACGCGGCCGGTCAAGGGCTTCTCGCTGGGCATGAAGCAGCGGCTGGGGATTGCGGCAGCTCTGCTGGGCAGCCCGGAGCTGCTGATTCTCGATGAGCCGACCAACGGGCTGGACCCGTCAGGCATACAGGAGATCCGTTCCCTGATTAAGCGGCTGCCCGGAGAGCAGGGGATTACGGTGCTGGTCTCCAGCCATCTGCTGAGCGAGATTGAGCAGATGGCCGGTACGGTTGGCATTATCCGCGAGGGACAGATGGTCTACCAGGATACCATTGCCCATCTCCAGCAGCAGGCGGCCGGCCATCTGCGCCTGGCGTTATCCGAGCCGGAGACTGCGCTGATGACGGCGGTGCGGCGCGGCTGCGGCGGCGAGCTGCAGGAGGGCCGGCTGGTTTTGCCCCGGATGAGTGATGCGAGAGTATCGCTGCTGGTCAAAGAGCTGGTCGAGGAGGGTCACGCGATCTACAGGGTGGAGGAGCACAGGCAATCTCTGGAGGAATTCTTCCTGCAGGTGGTTGGGGGAGGGGAGCTATGATGTGGCGTGCGCTGTCGGCGGACTGGCTTAAGATCCGCGGCAAAGGCATATGGTTCCTCACCTTTCTCGGTCCACTGGGCCTCATCGCCATGCAGGGACTGAATTTCGGCCTCCGCTATGACTATCTTCGCGGGCAGTACCGCGAGGATCTGTGGGGTGGCCTGCTCAGTGAGGTCATACCTTTCGTACCGATTGCCCTTTATCTTGGAGGCACACTAATCTGCTCTCTGATTGCGAATGTCGAGCATCAGACCAGCGCCTGGAAGCAGCTTTTGGCGCTGCCTGTCTCCCGTACGGCAGTATTCATGGCGAAGCTGCTGCTCTGCCTGCTGCTGCTTATCGTGTCCTGCCTGCTGCTGTCGGCGGGAACCGTCATTCTCGGACTGCTGCTCGGCTTCGGTACTCAGCCGATACCGCTCGCAGATGTCCTGCGGATGGGCTTCGCCGCCTATGCTGCGGCCATGCCTATCATTGCACTCCAGCTGTGGCTGTCTTTAACCAGCCGGAACCAGACCCTTCCGGTATCGGTGGGATTGACCTTGTCGCTGGTCAGCCCGTTCGGTTCGTACTTCACGCAGTGGTTCCCGCTCTCCTGGCCGGAATTAGCCTGGAGTGATCCGCGTCCTTGGCTGTTCAGCGGAGCCGGCCTGGTGGTTGGACTCCTGGTAATCCTGCCTGGAGCCATCCATTTCGCGCGAAAGGATGTGGACTGAATATGAGGAATTTTCTGCGAATCATGTCTGCGGAGTGTCTGAAGATAGCCGGATTCCGCACCTGGCTGTTGATTCTGCTCAGTCCGCTGGTCTCCCTGCCGATTGGTGCGCTTTCGGACATGCCGGGAAATCAGACAATCACCTGGCAGGTTCTGCTGAGTACGATGTCAACGCTACATGCGCTGCTGTTTCTTCCGGTGCTCTCAGGACTCTTCGCTGCCTTAATCTGCCGCAATGAGCATAGTGACGGCGGTTGGAAGCAGCTCCTGGCGCTCCCGGTTACGCGGACTTCAGTATACTTTGCCAAAT
Source organism: Paenibacillus sp. FSL P4-0338 (assembly GCF_038002365.1). Classification (NCBI taxonomy): domain Bacteria; kingdom Bacillati; phylum Bacillota; class Bacilli; order Caryophanales; family Paenibacillaceae; genus Paenibacillus; species Paenibacillus sp. FSL P4-0338. Next base: position 384,299 of record NZ_JBBOCG010000002.1, read on the forward strand.
ATGTATTGATAATAGCGCTGCTGGGTGCGGTGCAGCTGCTATTTGTTGGAGGGGTTCTGGGGGTCGGATGGTATCGGGGTGCTGAAGGGGGAGTTCCCTGGGAGCTGCTGCTGAGCAGCCTGTTCGGAGGATGGTTTGCCTGCCTGCCCCTGGCTGCCCTGCAACTGGCGGTATCCCAGGGCTGGAGCAGCTTCGGCGCTCCGCTGGCGCTGAATGTCTGCTTCACCATTCCCAATATACTGATTGCCAATTCTGCCACCTACGGACCTTATTACCCATGGGTACAACCGATGCTGGCCATGTCCCCCTTTGGAGAAGAACGGTTCGGCGCCTTCAACCTGCCGCTGGAGAGCCTGATGATTGTCGTGTCGGGCAGCCTGCTTCTGTTCCTGGGTGCTGGCTTGATAGGCTTTTGGCGTAAGGCGGTATAAGGTTAGCAGGTATAGGAATGCGGCTGGCGGGAAATGTTAAATACTAATCCAATGACTACAACTAACACGGAATATTCGAAGCGAACCCGAACGCAACGCTATACACCGCCGCATGTTTGAGTGAAATCCCTTACGCATTTCCCTTCTCCATGGACATTCGACGCCATTTTTCCTATAATTAATCGTAGAAGATACTATTAAGCGCCGGCGATGCCGGATGAGTATATGGAGGAGGGCGGGAGCATGGAACCAGCGGCACTTGAAGAATGCGACAACACCTGTAATGGTTCCGAACTGGAACCGGAATCTATGGCCTTGATTCTGCCGGACCGCGAGACTACAGATAAGATGGCGGAAATGTTCAAGGCACTGGGCGATCCGACAAGAGTTCGGCTGATTTACGCGTTATCCCAGCAGGAGCTATGTGTGCATGACTTGTCCTCCATACTGGATATGGGACAGTCGGCAGTCTCCCATCAGCTCCGCTATCTGCGGAATCTGCGGATTGTGAAGCGCCGCAAGGAAGGCAAGACCGTATATTATTCGCTGAATGATGCACATGTGGAGCAGATCTTCCTGCAGACTCATGAACATATCCGGCATGAATAGATTGTTATGACAGCAAAAGGGCTGTCCCCAAGCCAGGTAATGGCTTGGGGCAGCCCTTTTATATTATGTTGTGCGGTAAACCAAATATATATGTGCCAGTGCGCCGAATGTATGTGGAAAACAGCATATATTCGGCAGGCCTACAGAATCGTTAGGTTTCCTCCGACTATCCCGGACTCCCTTGGACTCGCATACTCCCTCACCCTTCTCCGCGTACCACCTCTTCCTCAAACCGGAAGGTGACCGTGCTTCACAGCAGAATTCTCAATCTGCAGTGTGGTATGCTGGATGCCGAAATTCTCTTCCACTAATTGAAGTGCCTGCTGCAGTACCTGCTCCGTATTCACCCCGTCTCTGATCAGCAGATGACCGCTGAGGGCATCCAGGCCGGAGGTGATGGTCCAGATATGCAGATCATGCACATCTTCAACCCCTTCAATGCCCAGTAGCGCCTTCTTCACCTCTTCAGCATTCACGTTAAACGGAGTTCCTTCCATAAGAATATGGAAGGCTTGCTTGATGACACCCCAGGCGCTGCGCAGGATCAGCAGGGCAACCAGCACACTGATGATAGGATCTGCGACATACCAGGAGAACAGGTTCATAATTAGACCAGCCGCCAGCGCGCCCACGGAGCCGAGAGCATCGCTGATTACATGCAGGTAAGCGCTGCGGATATTGATATTGTCTTTAGCCCCGCTTTTGCGCATCAGTGACCACGCACTGACGAGATTGGCCAGCAATCCGACACTGGCAATCAGCATCATCGTTCCGCTGGCTACCACCGGAGGGGCGGAGAAACGCTGGAAAGCTTCATACATAATGAATCCGGCAATGACGAACAGAGTCACCCCGTTGAATAAGGCCGCCATAATCTCGAACCGGTGGAAGCCGTAGGAGTTCTTGGAGGATGCCGGCTTCACCGCGATAATCATTGCCACAAGGCTAAGGGCAAGGGAGGCGGTGTCACTGAGCATATGGCCTGAATCGGACAAAAGAGCCAGACTTCCCGTAAACAGACCGCCGAAGAATTCAAGGAACATAATGCCGCCGGTGATAATTAAGGCGATTAGCAGCCCCTTTTTATTATCCGGTGCGTGGGAATGTGAATGTGCATGTGAATGAGAGTGGGAATGCCCGCCAGATTGCGAATGAGCATGTGCTCCAGTATGTGTCCCAGAGTGTGAGTGAGCATGTGAGTCACTATGCGTATGCTCTGCATTCTCATGACTTGCGTGCTCCGATCCACTGCTGTTCGAAGCTGTTACATTCGGATGCTGCCCGGAAGGTTTAACGTTGTTCATTTTGGAATTGTTCATTAGATAGGACCTCTTTTCAGTTAACATATGAATGTTTGCTCATATGTTAATATTATGGCGTCTGCAGGTAAATTACAAGCTTTTCTTATTTTTATTTTGCCACAATCTGTGGGCTGAATGCATTGACACTGTATGTTTCAGGAGAATATAATAGGTGTAAGTTAACATATGAACAAATACTCATATATAGGGACGATCAAGGGAGATGAGTCATTTGAGTACGTTAGAAGACAATGTGAAGCGGAAATGGGTACTGGATGGGCTGGACTGCGCGAACTGCGCAATGAAGATCGAGAATAAGGTCAAGAAGATTGAAGGTGTGTCCTCCTGCACCGTCAACTTCGCCACCAAGACCATGACACTGGAGACAACGGCTGCTGCTGCGGATGAGATCGCCGGGCAGGCTGAGCAGACGGTAACCAAGCTGGAGCCGCATGTGAAGCCACGGGCGGTTCAAGCTTCGCGGGCTGTTAAGAAGCCCTTGTCTGCGGAGGATGCAGCTCAGGTGCGCGGCGTAGCAGTTCAAGGACAGGGCCATGTTCATAGCCACGGCGAACCGCACGGTCATGAGCATGCCCACGGAGAAGTGCATTCCCATGAAGACGGGCACAAGCATTCACATGCTGCTGAGCACAGCCACAGTCATGAGGATTCCCATGGCCACGGACACAGCCACGAGCATGGGGAGGGCGATACGCGCCGCATCCTGATGCGGCTGGGCGGTGGTGCCATTCTGGCCGCTGCCGGGATGTTCCTGCCAGTCAGCGGGATCACCGAGCTGCTGATCTTCCTGGCAGCCTATCTGATTGTCGGCGGTGAGGTTGTCTTCTCTGCTGCCCGGAATATTGTAAGAGGCCAGGTGTTCGATGAGAACTTCCTGATGGCCCTTGCGACCATCGGTGCCTTCGCTATCGGCGAATATCCTGAAGGCGTCGCGGTTATGCTCTTCTATCAGGTGGGTGAGCTGTTCCAGGGAATGGCTGTGAACCGTTCACGCCGTTCGATTACAGCGCTGATGGATATACGGCCGGAGTTCGCTTATCTGAAGGAAGGCAATAATCTGCGCAAGGTGTCCCCCGAAGAGGTTAGCGTAGGGGACAGCATCGTGGTTAAGCCCGGCGAGAAGGTTCCGCTGGACGGGATTATTCTTGAGGGCAGCGCGATGATGGATACCTCGGCGCTGACCGGAGAATCGGTACCCCGCTCGACACAGCCGGGAAGCCAGGTGCTGAGCGGATTCATTAACCGCAATGGTGTGATTACCATTGAAGTGACCAAGGACTTCGGCGAGTCAGCAGTCTCGCAGATTCTGGAGCTGGTGCAGAATGCTACGAATAACAAAGCGAAGACAGAGAATTTTATCACCAAATTCGCCCGCGCCTATACGCCGGTTGTAGTGATAACAGCGCTGCTGCTGGCAGTGGTTCCGCCGCTGGTTCTTAGCGGAGCCACCTTCTCGGACTGGATCTACCGCGCACTGGTCTTCCTCGTTATTTCTTGCCCTTGTGCGCTTGTCGTGTCGATCCCCCTTGGGTTCTTCGGCGGTATTGGTGCCGCGTCCAAGAACGGGATTCTGGTGAAGGGCAGCAACTATCTGGAAGCCTTGAATGATGTGAAGATCGTTGTGTTCGATAAGACAGGAACCTTGACCAAAGGCCAGTTCACGGTAACCGGCAATATTCCGGCGGAAGGCTTCACCGGGCAGGAACTGCTGCGGGTAGCGGCTTATGCGGAGAGCCATTCCAGCCATCCGATTGCGGAATCCATCCGTGCAGCCTATGGCGAAGCGATTCCCGGCGAAGCGATTACCGACTATAACGAAATCTCCGGCCACGGCATCGCCGTTACCGTGGAGGGGAAGGCAGTGCTTGCCGGGAATGCGCGGCTGATGGAGCGTGAAGGGATTGCCAGCGTAACCCCGCAGGAGTACGGGACGATCGTTCATATTGCTGTAGATAAGCGCTACGCAGGTTATCTCGTCATTGCAGATGAAGTGAAGGACGATTCTCTTAAGGCTATTCAGGCTCTGAATGCACTGGGAATCCACAAGACGGTTATGCTGACTGGTGACGCCGCTCCGGTAGCCGAGTCTGTCGGCAGACAACTGGGTATTCAGGAGATCCATGCAGAGCTGCTGCCGGGGGATAAGGTCGCGGCGATTGAACAGCTGGAGCGGGAAAAGGGACCGAAGGAGAAGATCATTTTTGTCGGGGACGGGATTAATGATACTCCGGTGCTGGCCAGAGCGGATGTCGGGATTGCCATGGGCGGACTTGGCTCGGATGCAGCCATTGAGGCTGCGGATATTGTAATCATGACGGATGAACCTTCCAAAATCGCCTCCGCCATCGGCATCGCCAAGCGGACACGGACCATTGTCTGGCAGAACATTGCTTTTGCGCTGGGAGTTAAAGCGGTCTTCCTGCTGCTGGGAGCGTTCGGAATTGCCACCATGTGGGAGGCCGTATTCTCAGATGTCGGAGTTACTGTACTTGCTGTACTGAACAGTATGCGAGCTTTACAGCCGCCGAAATCGGTATAATGGTGTAATATGATGCGATAATGAAATAATTATGAAAAGTATAAGCCTTAATGATCCTAATTTTTGGGTCTTAAGGCTTATTTTTATTGCATGTATTATGCTTTTTGTCTATTTATGCCGATATATCAATATATATTTACAGCATATGGAAGACCACAAAGGGTTTCTAGGGGGATTTTGCGGTGAATGAGGCAAGTGTACGGTCCAAATTGAAAATGAATGCAAAGAATGGAAAATCATTGTCGCTACAAAGCAAGTATTCGCTTGTTATTTTGGCAATTGCTATTGTACCTCTGCTTGGTGTCACGATCTTTTTCATGCAGTACTTCGGGGGTGTAACCAGAGACGACAGTGAGGAGCTCGCCCAGAATATTCTGGAGATGAATACCACACGGATCGCAGAGTGGCTGAATACGCGGACATCTGCGGTCCAGGAGCTGATTGCACAGCATCCTGAATTTGATACCTCGAGACCGGATACTATTTTTCCTGTGGTCAAGGTACTCGAAGAGAGCGATACTCAGTCCGAAGGTTACAGCGTCATTAACAAGCAAGGCATTCTGGCCAATTCCCTTAAGCTTACGGCGGATGTAGGCCAATCGGCATATTTCCTGCAGGCAAAGGAGAGTCTTGCTCCGGCTGTAGCGGAGATGTCTTATCTGGAACAGCTCAGTAAATATATTATTCCGGTATTCGTTCCGGTCGTGGACAAGGACAAACAGTTTGGCGGCGGCATCGCCTTCTCGGTGACACCGGACATTCTGATGGAGATGGGCAAAAATATCCACGTGGGCGACACCGGCTACGGATACGTAATCTCGGGCAAGGGTGATTATTACGCCTACTCCGAGACCGAGCGGATCGGCAAGAATATCGCGGATTACGCCAAGACAACAGAGATGAAACAGGCTGTAGAGCATATTCTCGGCAAGGAAGCAGGCTCGGAAGCCTACAAGGGAGAGGACGGCAAACAGGTGATTACCTATTTCCGTAGCGTTCCGGGCACAGACTGGAAGCTGCTGATTACGGTTCCCAAAAGCGAGATTACCGCCAAAGTCACCTCAGCCCAGCGGATATCCACCTTGTTCATTGTAATCATCATTTTAGCGGTCATTGCCTTGGCCTTGTATCTGACCCGTCTGATTGTGAAGCCGATTGCAGCGATCTCCGGGGTGATGAAGAAAGTAGCGGACGGCCATCTCAGCGAACGGGTGACCGTACGCTCCAGTGATGAAATCGGCCAGATGAGCCAGAGCATTAATGATATGATCGGATCATTATCCGGCATTGTCGGTAAAATCGATGCTACAGTGGCCCAGGTTGCTGTCTCGGCAGAAAGTGTGCTGAAGTACGCTAATCAGACCTCGAATACGTCGGCTGAGATTGAGACAGTCGTCCAGGAAGTCGCTCAGGGCATGGGCGAACAGTTCAAGGGCTCGGAACAGGCGGCAAGAGCTACGGAGGAGATGGCGATCGGGCTGCAGCGGATTGCGGAATCCTCCGTCAATGTGTCCGACCAGGCAGAGACGGTCAGCACCGAGGTCGAGAACGGATATGTAGAGATTCAATCCACACTTAAGCAGATGACTGTCATCAGCGGCGCTGCGGAGGAGACCTCGGCTCTGATCAGCAATCTGAGCGGACAATCTGAACAGATTGGCCAGATTGTTGATGTAATCTCCGAAATCTCCAACCAGACGGGGCTGTTATCCCTCAATGCGTCGATTGAAGCGGCCAGAGCAGGGGAGCATGGGCGCGGGTTCGGCGTGGTGGCGAATGAAGTGAAGAAGCTGGCGGAGCGCACGAACAGCGCCATTGTGAATATTGTGGAGCTGATCCGTCAGATTCAGGAATCCACCAGAGCGGCTGAGGTCTCTATGGGGAAGAGCATTGCTGAGATCGGAGACGGAATGGGTAAAATGCAAAACGTAGGCACCTCCTTCGACCATATCCGCTCGTCCATCCGTGAGGTATCGGTTCAGATCCAGGACGTCTCTGCCGTCAATGAACAGATGTCCGCCGGGACAGAGGAGATTACAGCCTCCATCTCCGATATGCTGATCATTGCCAGAGATTCTGCCGAGAGTGCCGAGATGGTGGCGGAGGCTTCCACCGAGCAGCGGAATCTGATGGGCCAGGTCGTCACCTCAGCCGAATCCCTCAACCAGTTAATGAGCGAATTGCGGAGCGAGATCGAGAAGTTTCAATAATATCAGGTGAAATCATCGCAAACACCCCTCTGCCGCACAGGTTACTGTGTGAAGCAGAGGGGTGTTTACTGTATAGGCTATGCTGTTAAGCTTAGTGCTGCTCCTCTAGCGTGAGGCTATCAATTCCCGCGCGGATGATGCTACAGGAGGCGGTGAATTTGGCCATCTCCGTATCACTGAGGTTCAGCTCCAGCAATTCCTGAATGCCACTGCTGCTGATAATAGCCGGTACTCCGGCACATACGCCGCTTTGTCCGTATTCCCCGTCCAGGATGGCGGAGACGGCGATGATTTTGTGCTCGTCATTCAGAATGGAGCGGGTGATATAGGCGAGCGCGCTGCCGATCCCGAAGTGAGTGGAGCCCTTGCGCGTAAAAATCTCCCAGCCGGCATCCTTCGTCTTGCGGGCGATATCCTCCAGATCCAGGCTGCTGAAGCGCTCGCGGTGCTGCTCCATAATCTGCAGAATCGGCTTGCCGCCGATGGTCACATGGGACCAGGCCACGAACTGCGATTCCCCATGCTCGCCAAGGGCATAGCCGTTGACGCTGCGCGGATCGATCGTGAATACTTCCGACAACAGTGTCTTCAGCCGGGAAGAGTCGATGGAGGTGCCTGTGCCGATCACCCGGTGCCGCGGCAGGCCGGAGATCTGCCAGACCATATAAGTCACAATATCTACAGGGTTCGCAGCGACGACGAAGATACCATCGAAGCCGCCCGCCATAATCTCGGTGATGATCTCCCGGGTAATTACAGCAGCAGCATCCAGTACATCCAGCCGGGTCTGCCCCGGCTTGGGATTGGCGCCTGCCGTCAGAATGACGACATCCATCCCCGCACAGTCGCTGGCGGTGCCGGCATAGACCTTGGTGCGTGTTCCGGTGAAGTCCATGCAGTGCGAGAGATCAAGCGCTTGTGCCATGGCGCGGTCGTAGGTGCGGTCAATCATCATGATCTCATCGCATACGGCTTGATTCACCATGGAATAGGCAACACTTGAGCCGACCATGCCGGAGCCGACGATTGCCACTTTTCTCGATTTACTTTTCAATTGCCCCGTCCCCACTCTCTACAAGTATGGTACTATTCTAACCGATCTCATCGCAAGTTACCTGACATAGCACCGAAAATGCCCGCTGTCCCCGTCCGTTATTTAGCCACAATTCACATGGAAGGTTAGAGTGTCAGGGTTCTTATGAACTATAATATGCAGCTGATGGGCATTTGGGAAGGCAGAAGGAAAGGGTGCCTCCGGCAGTCATCCCTAAGGCTGCCGGGGACACCCCCCTTTTACATAAATGAATGTCTTACCCCGCTTCGCCCTAGACCCGGGGCTGCGGAATCTGCGGCTCGGCAGGCAACATTCCGGTATAGTGCTTATACATGAACAGTCTCCAGTGGAGGATCATGCCGAAGGCCAGAATGAAGAATAATCCGCCGGACTGAGGAACAGATACATACCGGTTGATGAACTCGTGGAGCAGAGTGCGGACCAGCAGCAGTCCAAGCAGAATGAACGCGAAGCTCTTGGAGCGCTGGGCATAGATCAGCCCTTCACGTTCTTCGAACCGCGTACTGCGGATTAGCGGATAGGCAAAAATAAACCAGCCGACCAGGAAGGCCGCGGCCGCCCACCACCAGGGGAAGCGCACTTCCGGTACGACGAACATGGCGAAGCCAGTGGACATGCCAAGCGGCGGAATCCATATTTTGCGGATCGTTACCGGGCGGGCACTGGCCTTCATGCGGATGAAAATCACCATCAGCGCCATGAATACGGCCCCCAGCGTAGAGCCCACATGCAGAAGTGAGGGGTTGATGTTACCCATAATTCACTGTCCTCTCTGTGATTTTGGTCACTATTGTCTTCATTATAGCAGATAATGATTGGATTTCAGAATGAGGTACACACAACAAACCCGCCAGGAGTCTAACCCCGGCGGGTCTGCTTGCTAAGTATAGTTCAGCAGCTTCATCGAAGAATGCTGCCATAGAGCTTAAGAACGGCTACGTCCGCCAACCGAACGCAGAATCAGGCTTACGATAAAGATCAGAATCACAGCACCGATCAGTGATGGGAAGACATAGAAGTCGCTGACCTTAGGTCCCCAGCTTCCCAGCAGCATGCCGCCCAGCCATGAACCGAGAATACCAGCGATAATGTTGCCAATAACTCCGCCCGGAATGTCCCGGCCCATAATCAACCCGGCCAGCCAACCAATTACGCCACCAACAATCAACATCCATAGTAAACTCATTTACTTCAGCTCCTTTTGTGTTTGTTGTCTTCGATGGTTACTATTAACCTCATGCTCAGCGTTTAAACCAGTGTTAAATTTTGCCGGCACACATTTATTTAGTATTCCAGTCTGTCCAAATTTATGCTGTTTAACCCTGATAAGGCCGCGGGTACATAAAGATGTTATAGTGAATTAATGGATCACCCTCTGAGTGAGAATAGGGGTGTACAGGTTATATAAGATTATATACTTTAGAACAAAAAGGAGCCGCAGCCATGCACCAGCCTAATGAAGTATTATTCTATATTGGAACGTACAACAGTAAGGAGAAAGAGGCCATCCTGCTCGGTGCGCTGGATAAGGAGACCGGAGAAATGAGGCTTATGGGCGGTACCCGGGGGACCCAGAATCCCTCCTATCTGGCGGTCAATGCGGCGCAGACTGCATTATATGCAGTGAGCGAGCAGGATGAGGGTGAGATTCATGCCTATGCGATTGAACCCGGCAGCAAAGCCCTGCATCCGCTGGGCAGCAGAGCAACCGGAGGCGGCGCACCTTGTTATGTCTCGGTTGCTCTGCAGGGAGATTACATAGCCGTGTCTAACTATATGGGGGGCAACGTCAATGTGTTCCCGCTGAACCCGGACGGGTCCTTGCAGGAGATGTCTTCCCAGGTGAAGCATGAGGGCTCGGGAATCCGCAGTGACCGACAAGAGGCTCCCCACCCCCATTCGGTGATTCCGGATAAGACGGGTGAACATGTGCTGGTCTGTGACCTTGGTCTTGACCAGATCGTGATCTATCGTGTGGAGGACGGGAAGCTGGTCACTCACCGGGAGGTGGACCTTCCTCCAGGCTCAGGACCGCGCCATCTGGCGGTTCATCCTTCACGGCAATGGATCTATCTGGTCAATGAACTGAACAATTCGGTTACCGTGTTCGCCAATGATGAGCCTCAGGGTAATCTGAAGCTCCTGCAGAGCATCAGCAGTCTCCCAGAGCACTATACGGCCGGAAGTGATGACACGGCTGCTGACATCCATGTATCGCCATGCGGGCGTTACCTCTACGTATCCAACCGTGGACACGACAGCATCGCACTATTCCACATCGATAAGGCTACAGGTCTGCTGGAAGCGGAAGACTGGGTAATCTCCGGGGGCCGGACACCGCGCAATTTCGCTCTGATCGGCGGCATGCTGCTCGCCGCTAACCAGAACAGCGGCAATATTGCCTCCTTCCGCATAGACAGTGAGACCGGGCGGCTGATCCCTACCGGCAATGAGCTGGAAGTACCAGCCCCTGTCTGTCTTGTAGCCCTGGACTAACCTGGACAAGTATCTTTGTGCAGGAACGGCAAAGCCCCCTGAACGCCGGAGTATGGCGGGCAGGGGGCAATTTGGGCTTTTTATAGATAGAATGATGTCCGGTTAATACACTCCTGTCAGCGGGTCCCCCCGCTCGTAGAAGCCGATGTCGTCCAGCATAATCTTGTCTTCTGAGCCTTGCAGATAAAAAGTGATATCAGTCAAACTGTCCGGATCAAGCTCCGGTTCTTCCTCAAGGAACAGCTCGAAGGGCAGCTTGTAGGTCTGGTAGACGGCTTCCGAGAGGTTGCTGAATTTGCCGTCACTGATCCGCTCCTCCAGCCACGGACTAAGCGTGAATTCAGTCTGCGGGAGCGGCAGAATATCCATCACCTCGTCCAGAGGGATTCTTGCGGCGGTGCCGTTGCTGTCAGTCAGCTCCACCTCCACATCCGGAGAGAGCTCAGCTTCCGGCATCGGCCCGGCATCGCCGTCCTGGTTAGGATCGGAATTATGGTTCGCCAGGGAGAAGGTGAGCCCCTCTACAGCAGGGGATTTCGCAAGCGTCCGGGTCAGCGTATCGCTGAGCCTAATGCTGTAAGCCGCCTCGGCGTCCGCAGACTCCTGATCCGGGCTTGCGCTGCGCTCCAGCAGGATACCGTAAGAGGGCTTATTGTTCCGTTCACGGTCCTTCGCGGCCTCTTCGCTCCAGTGAAGCCCCGTAGTCGTAGAGACGGTCCCGCCCTGAACGATGCCTCTGTTGCGATCTTCATCATAGTCCGCTACCGTGATATAGGACCCGCTCTGGAAGCGGTTATAATAGGCGGTATCCGGCAGCCACCGGGCGCCGCTGCGGTAATCGCGGAACAATTGCCGGTACTCGGTTCTCCCGTGCAGCGTGTTCTCCAGGAAGGCAGAGACATAGACCTTCGCGATTCTCCGCTGCTCCTCCCCGTCCATGATCCGGGAACGCTTCAGGAACAGGCCGGTCGGCAGCGTCTGGTCATAAAGCCCCCAGTCCGTATTGAACTGACTATGGTTGGCATCAGCGATGTAGAGCGAGCTTTTGAAGCCGGGGGTATTGCCGGTGTAGGAAGAACGCATATATTGCCGGTCCCCGTAGAAATCATGCACATCGCCGTCACGGGCGCCCTGCAGCGTCAGATAGCTCACATCCGTTAGACGGGCCTGCTTGCTGTCGATCATTTTATCCGTAGGGGCCAGGGCAATGACTGAAGTAATATGGAACTGCTGAATAGCCTCCAGAACCGGATCACTGCTGAACCAGAGCGATGCATCCGCAGCCATGGCTACAGCCTGGCCGCCCCGGCTGTGGCCGAGCAGCGCAACAGAGTCATAATCAACCTTCTGGTAGAAGGGGGTGCCGGGATGCTCCGCGAAGCTTCCGATCTGCTGCAGATGCTTTAGAATCATTAAGGTCCTTACCTTGAAGTCGTTGTCTGGAATACCCGACCAAGCTGAATAATTCAGGAAATTCTCATCCAGGGCGACCGCGATGAAGCCCCGGCTGGCCAGCAATTCACCAAGATAGGCGTAGCCGCCCTCGGAGAAGTCCTCCATCATATGGTTGCCATGCACCATGAGCACCAGCGGATACGGCCCGTCCCCGTCCGGCATCCATACTCTGGCGTTCAGCGGGAGGGAAGCGGGATCGAATCCCCAGAACAGGGTCCGCAGCACAGGCCAGGAAGAGATATACCCGGTAGCATCCACGGAAGCAGAGGTTAGCAGGACATCCTTGCTGTACTCCTTGCGCTGCAGATCCTTGCCGCTTCCATAGGTGAAGCTGTGGAATGTATAGCCGCCCGGCTGTGCGGGATCGTCTGCAAGTAAGGGAAGCACCTGTCCGTCTGCCGCCAGACTCTGAAGCGACGGTACCGATACCGGGCTGCTCCCCGTCCCGGAGCCATAGGCCAGTGCGAAGGGGGAGAGGAGGAGTGCCGCTGCCAGCAGACTGCCGCTGAGCATTCTGCGGGTCCGCAGCAGGCCGGCCGCAAGTCCCCCTAACCCGCAGGCCAAGGCTGCGATACCGGCGATAACGGCTGCAGCTTCAAGCTCCAGATCGGAAAAATATAAGATTAGCAATACAGCCCCATAAGTGCTGAGCAAAGAGCCTGCGAACAGATGCGGAAGCCGCAGTCCGGTTAGAGAGAGCAGCACAGCCAGCAGATTGCTGGCCAGCGCCATAACAAGCGTTCCTGCGCCAACTGCCAACATAATATCTGCTGCGCTTCCGAGTCCGGTAGGAATACCCATAATAACTATAGAAAAAGCCAGAATGCATAGCGTCCAAGGGCCGCTGAGCGCAGTCCTCCATAAAGTAGTATCATACCTGTACGTTTCCAGAATGCGTCTGCCCAGTTCTTTGAGTACGCGCCTGTGCAGCCGCGGTCCCTGCGGCGCGGGGCCATACTCCAAATCCATTCCCATGATTATTTCCCCCGGTGCGTTTTCCACTCTATTTTTTCACTCTATTAGATGTAAGCAATGATATTACTTTGGGGCAGCAATAACAAGTGGAGCTTACAGGAACGGGCGCCACTTCCTGCCCGGGGCCCGTGGATCGCCGTCTTTCATTCAAAGTGAAAAAAAGGTTTGACAGCGCGGGAAGCGTTCAGTATTATATCTGTATAACCTACTAAATGGGTAGGAATAATCGAATAAGTTCTTACCGTACAGACGGAGGAACGCCTGCTTCAGGCTCGCAGATACGTGTCTATAAGACCGGTTTGACTTGCCGCAAGCGGGCTTTCCTGCGTCTATTGCTTGTTACCAGACTAATATGGGGGAGTGGGCTAAGGATGACACAAGGGATCAAGAAGGGGCTTCTCGCCGGAGTTGCATTGATATTGACGGCAGGGCTTACGGCTTGCGGGAACAGTAATGCAGGGAACAGTGCGGGTGCAGGAACGGCGGCCCCGGCCGTGGCAGAAGCGGCGGCGAAGGCGTCTTCAACACCGGAAGCCACCCAGACACAGGCCAAAGATCCAGTCGAGCTGCTGAATGTATCCTATGATCCAACGCGTGAGCTGTATGAGAACTACAACAAGGCCTTCGCCGCCTACTGGGAGCAGGAGACCGGCCAGAAGGTAACAGTCAAGCAATCGCATGGCGGATCGGGCAAGCAGAGCCGGGCTGTGCTGGATGGCCTGGAGGCAGATGTCGTTACGCTGGCACTCGGATATGACATTGATGCGCTTCAGGAGGCCGGGCTGATCGGCGCGGACTGGCAGAGTAAATATGAGCATAACAGCTCCCCGTATACCTCCACCATCGTCTTCCTGGTCCGCAAAGGCAACCCGAAGGGCATCAAGGACTGGCCCGATCTGCTGAAGGAGGGCGTAGAGGTCATCACCCCTAACCCCAAGACCTCTGGCGGCGCCCGCTGGAACTACCTGGCTGCCTGGGGCTATGCGCTGGACCACAATAATAATGATGAAGCCAAGGCTCAGGAATTTGTGCAAAAGCTGTTCAAGAATGTACCGGTCCTGGATACCGGAGCGCGCGGCTCAACCACTACCTTCGTGGAACGCGGCATCGGGGATGTGCTGATTGCCTGGGAGAATGAGGCGTATCTGTCTATCAAGGAGCTGGGTCCGGACAAATTCGAGATTGTGAATCCGTCAGAGAGCATTCTGGCAGAGCCGCCGGTTGCGGTGGTGGATAAGGTGGTTGATAAAAGAGGAACGCGCGAGGTAGCAGATGCCTACCTGAAATATCTCTACACCGAGGAAGGCCAGAAGATTGCTGCCGAGAACTATTACCGTCCGACACTGGATAGCGTGAAGGCCGAGTTCAAGGATCAATTCCCGGAGATTAAGCTGTTCACCCTGGCCGATAAATTCGGAACCTGGAAGGAGACCCAGGCGAAGCACTTCAATGACGGCGGGATTTTCGACAAAATCTACGTACCGGGCAGCTGATAGCGGAGTCTTGAAAGGATGAATGGGCAGATGAGTGTCATGACCAAAGCTGCTGCAAGGACGGTGTCGCGGCGCAAGCTGCTGCCGGGGTTCGGAATTACGATGGGGTTCAGCGTACTGTATCTGAGTCTTGTGGTCCTGCTGCCGCTGTCCGCGCTGCTCTTCAATTCAACGGGGCTGAGCTGGGCCAAGTTCTGGGATGTGGCTACGGATGCCCGCGTCCTGGCCTCCTACCGTGTCAGTCTGAGTACGGCGGGCGCTGCGGCCCTGATTAATGTTTTTCTGGGACTGCTGCTGGCCTGGGTGCTGGTGCGGTATGAATTCCCCGGTAAAAGAATCTTCGACGCCCTGATCGACCTGCCGTTCGCGCTCCCTACAGCCGTGGCGGGCGTATCGCTGACCGCCCTCTATTCCCAGAACGGCTGGATCGGCTCCCTGCTGACGCCGCTGGGCTTCAAGGTAGCCTTCACGCCGCTGGGCATCACGCTGGCGCTGATGTTCATCGGCATTCCCTTTGTCGTCCGCACGGTGCAGCCGGTGCTGGAGGATCTGGACAGGGACATGGAAGAAGCCGCAGCTACGCTTGGGGCAGGCCGCGGGCGTACCTTCCTGCGGATTGTCCTGCCGGAGCTGCTGCCTCCGCTGCTTACGGGCTTCGCTCTGGCGTTCGCCCGGGGCATCGGCGAGTACGGTTCTGTCGTGTTCATCTCTGGCAATATGCCGATGCGCACTGAGATCGCCCCGCTGCTGATCATGTCCAAGCTGGAGCAGTTCGATTACGCCGGAGCCACTGCCGTGGCGCTGATTCTGCTGCTGCTCTCCTTCCTGATGCTGCTGGTCATCAACAGCCTTCAGCATTGGGCTCGGCGGAGCTCGCGATAAACACATTAATTTAGGAGGAATTAGAATGGCCGGTACGGTTCCCTTGCATGTCCCCGGGCCGCGAACAGGCGCGTCATCGCCTTCTACGACGGAGTCACAAGTGGTGAAATGGGTGCTCATCTCCCTGGCTGGACTGGTCCTGCTCTGGCTGATTGCGCTGCCGCTGATCATTGTTCTGGTGGAGTCGCTGAAGCGGGGGCTGGATGTCTACTGGGCCGCATTGACCGACCCGGACGCCGCCTCGGCGCTGAGACTGACGCTGCTGGTCGCCGCGATTACGGTTCCGCTGAATACGGTCTTTGGAGTAACGGCGGCGTGGGCGGTGACCAAGTTCCGTTTTCGCGGCAAGGGATTTCTGATTACGCTGATCGATCTGCCCTTTGCGGTATCACCGGTGATTGGCGGACTGATCTTCATTCTGGTGTTCGGCTCGCACGGCTGGTTCGGCCCCTGGTTAAGCGACCATGATATCAAAATCGTCTTCGCCCTGCCAGGCATCGTGCTGGCTACGCTGTTTATCACGTTCCCGTTCGTAGCCCGCGAGCTGATTCCGCTGATGGAGGAGCAGGGCACACAGGAGGAGGAGGCTGCGATTACGCTAGGTGCGCACGGGTGGCAGATCTTCTGGCGCGTCACGCTGCCGAATATCAAGTGGGGTCTGCTCTACGGCATTATTCTCTGCAATGCACGGGCCATGGGCGAGTTCGGCGCCGTATCGGTGGTGTCCGGGCATATCCGCGGGGAGACGAATACGTTGCCGCTGCATGTCGAAATTTTGTACAACGAATATCAGTTTTCGGCATCCTTCGCGGTGGCTTCTCTGCTGCTCCTGCTGGCACTGGTGACGATGATTGTAAAAAGCGTACTTGTACGCAAAAATGCTCATTGACAGCTATTGGGAGCCGTGCTAAGTTAATTCATAGTATACAAGGTGGTAATAACGGAATTTAGGCAGAGTTACTTCCCTAACCGGGAAAGGGAGGCTTGCGAATGGCGAAACCACTAAAGGTGGATGAGGTATGGCTTGCGCGGATAACGGAACTTCTCGACGATATGGAATTCGGCTCCTTGCACATCGTAGTGCATGAAGGTCAAATCGTACAGATGGAGCGCACGGAGCGCAAACGTTTCGAGAACAGCACAGCAAATTCACGTGGTAGTGGAGAGACCGGAAGCCGGCGGACCGATACCCGTACTGGGGGACGAGGATAATGCAGAAAGACCTTCCATTGGGCAACCAATGGGAGGTCTTTTGTGAAAATATAAGGCGTGCCCAGAAAGCGCGTATCTTCTAACCGGTGAAAGTCCGGTCACGGGAGGGGCCAAGCCCCCGTGTAGCTAGGATGCCTGCGTACGGCGAAATCCGTGCGTAGAAGCGCATCGACAAAAGTCCGGTCAGAGACAGGGCGAGCAACCCGCCAGGCCGTAACATGAAGTGAATCCTGCCGCGTCGTCATAAAGGCCCCGCAAGGGGGAAGAGAGGAAGTCGAACCTCGCTTATATGGGTGAAGACCATGGAAGCTGCAGAGAACTTGGAACGGCAGTGAAGAATCCTCCGGCGTATGGGGATCGGCATGGAAGGAAAGAAGACATAGTGAACTGGGGAGACCCTCCCCCACACGGGAGGATTTTTTTTTTAGAAACCCGTAAAAAGACGCTCTATAAGTCCAAAAGATGAAATGAACCGTCTGTGGGAAGGGAGTCCGAGGGGCTCATAGTACCGAGGAACCTAAGGACAACATAACCTTAGGGAGAGAAGGAGCCCTGCTTTGTTTATGCTTTTGGAGGAGGTACGAGTGAGTGAATGCCAGTAGGCTAACGACACCTAAGGAAAAAGTTCAAGAACTCCAAGAAAAGCTAGGTCATGCGGCCAAGGAGAACAACAAGCGTAAATTCCATGCACTGTACGACAAAGTCTACCGCTGGGATGTGCTGAGTGAAGCCTGGAAACGGGTGAAAGCGAACAAGGGGGCTGCCGGAGTAGATACGGTGACGCTCGCGGATATTGAGAAACAAGGAGAAGTGCAATTTCTCAAAGACTGCGAGCGAGCATTAAAGGATGGTAACTACCACCCACAGCCCGTACGGCGGCACTATATCCCAAAGAAAGACGGGAAACCAAGACCGCTGGGCATACCCAGCGTGCGCGACCGAGTGGTGCAGATGGCAACCAAACTCGTCATTGAACCGATCTTCGAAGCGGATTTCGAAGAAGTATCCTTCGGATTTCGCCCGAAGCGAAGTGCGAAAGGAGCACTGGATCGAATCCGGAAAGCCTGCAACCGCAAAGGAAATTGGGTAGTCGACGTCGACATCCAAGGTTACTTCGACAATATTAACCAGGAGAAACTGATGAAATTGGTACAAATGCGTATCAATGACAGACGAATCCTGAAGTTAATCCGGAAGTGGCTTCAGGCGGGAGTCATGGAAGAAGGAAACGTAAGACGTTCCGATTTAGGCACACCACAAGGTGGAGTGATCTCACCACTTTTGGCGAACATCTATCTGAACTATTTTGACCGACTGTGGGAAAAACACGGGAAAGGAGTAGGTGAACTCACGAGGTATGCAGACGATCTTGTGGTGGTCTGTAAAACTAAAAAGGACGCCGGACATGCGTATGAACTCATACGCAGAATCATGGAACGTCTGGAGCTGACGCTACACCCAACCAAAACCCGTATTGTCGGCTTATGGACAGGAGACGAAGGATTCGACTTCTTAGGAATGCACCACCGGAAAAAGAAGGCAGAAACATCCCAAGGCAAGGTGTATTACACCACGCAGCAGTGGCTAACGAAGAAGGCGGAGGAACGAATTCGAGGCGTGGTTAAAGAAAGATTAGCACCGCCCAGCATGCGTTCGAAATCGTTTGCGGAACACGTGGAATGGCTCAATCCCAAGATTCAAGGATGGAGAAACTACTATTACACAAAGTACAGCCAAAAGAGGTTAGCAAAACTGGATTGGTATATTCTGCAACGATTTACCCGGTGGTATGCGAAGAAGAGACAACGAGGAAGATGGATGAGATCCCGGTCAGAAGTTAGATATTTGACCATCCAATATGGACTAAAAACGCTATTGTAATCTGCATGCCGATGAATGACAAACATCGGAAAGCCGTATGAGGGAAAACCTCACGTACGGTTTGATGAGGAGGGGCTGGGTTGCACCAGCCCTTTACTCTAGAATTTATATGTCGCACACGATAAATTATACTTCTATTTCTCGCTGAAACGGTACCGTCCTTTAAAAGGACGGCAATGCCGTTTCCGCTTGTTGACTATCAGTAACGTGGATTGCGCCGTGATCCGCTCAGTCCTTCTACGAGCAGAATGATAGCGGTAATGGCATGCATCACCCAGCCGACAAAAGGAATCAAGGCAACCACCGAGGTGACCACACCCACTGCATTCCCGATAATCGGACCGCGCTCTCTCAGCAGAATGATAATGGCTACAGCATGCAGCAGAAAAGCGACCCCAAGCGGTACCCAGGCATTTGCCACAACAAAGCTTCCCCCGATAATCGGCAGCGCCAGAAAAGCCTCATAAGCGAAAGTACCCCATTTAAATAGTTTCCCTGTAGGAGACATAATTACTTCACCAACCTTCCAAAATAATAGTGTTGCTTGTCTATCCACAGTTTACCCAAGGACACGGGGTAAGAATAACCTGCACGCCCGCAGAGAGCAAGTGCTGTGTTTTGAGTTATTGTACGCCGGAGGAGTCGGGGCGTTTCAATTTTGAACAAATACATATATATTGGTATCAGTATGGCAGCGGGATCTGCTTGCAGATTGCAGGATACAGGAGGAGAATTATGACAAATTCAGTACAGCCGGAGATCTGGCAGGAGCTGCCCTCAGTTGAGGATTATCTGGCGCTGCGGCAGGAAGCCGGGCTTAGTCCGATGAGCATAGAGGGGGCGTCCGCCGGACTGCCTAACTCTGCTTTTGCCGTGACGGTGTATGCAGGGGAGCAACTAGTGGGCATGGGCAGGGTTATTGGGGACGGGGGATGTTTTTTTCAAGTGACGGATATTGCTGTGAAGCCTTCCTTCCAGGGACGGGGTCTCGGAAAAAGCATCATGCAGGAAATCCGCACGTTCCTGGACAGTGTGCCGGAAAAGGCGTATATCAGTCTCATCGCTGACGGGGAAGCGGCCAAGCTATATGCCAGATACGGGTTCGCGCCGGTAATGCCTGCTTCACAGGGAATGTTCCTGCGGCGATAAATCGTATGAATTCGTGTAATGATAAAGGATAGCAGATTAGGAAAGCGAGGCAGCGGGAGAATGGATATTGTAGTGTTTGGGGCATCGGGCAGAGTTGGAAGTGCCATCGTACAGGAAGCATTAAAAAGAAAACATGAGGTCACGGCTGCGGTACGCAGACCGGAAGCCTTCAGCCTTCAGCATGAGCGGCTGCAGGTGACCGCTGCTGATCTGCTGGACCCGGCCTCGGTAACGGCAGCCGTGCGCGGGCATGAAGAGGTAATCAGTGCCTTCGGTCCGGCGGCGGGGCATGAGAATGATTTGCTGCGGGTGGCGGATTCACTGCTGGAAGGGATGCGGGCGGCCGGACTTGAGCGTCTGATCATTGTCGGCGGAGCGGGCAGCCTGAAGACAGAATCAGGAGAATGGCTGATGGACACCGCCGGATTCCCCGAGGACTACCGCGCGCTGGCTTCGGCTCATGCCAATGCGTATGAGATCTATAGAGGGTCAGAGCTGGATTATACGTATCTCAGTCCGCCTGCCGCTCTGGTAGAAGGGCGCCGCACCGGCCAATTCCGTATCGGCCTCGACCGGCTTATTGTAGATGAAGACGGCCGGAGCGGCATCAGCATCCAGGATTTCGCTGTGGCGGTCATCGATGAGCTGGAGGAAGGTAATTTCAGCAGGGCCAGGTTTACTGTAGGGTATTGATGAGGGTGGGGGTGTACGCGGAGGCGGAAGGTGAAAATGCAGAGGTAGAGTCAGCGGCAGGTTTAACGCACTCTGTACAACTAAAACGCCTGATTTTACAACGATATCCTTAACTATCTAACATAAAGAGTCCTCCTCGTAGCGGGAGGGCTTTTTTCTTTTTAAGCAGATCGTTACTAGTTACTCGTTGGACGCTATGAGCTACCTGGGTTATTTGCTTGCTGAAACGGGACTTAGTACAATCGAAGCAACTATGAAGGAGGTCTGGACCAATGGATGTGGTGACAGCGGAGGAGATGCGGGCATTCGACCGCGACACGATTGAGCGGCTGGGCATCCCGGCCATCGCCCTGATGGAAAATGCCGGACGGGCCATTGCCGAGGAGGTCATCGCCTTTTGCCGCCGCCGGGCAAGTGAAGCTGGTATGGCTGGTGTGGCTGGTGTGGCTGGTACGGCTGGAGGTGGAGTGTGGAGTAATGAAGCGGGAGTGCTAGGTGGCGAAGTACCCGGAGCGGGAGCGATTGTTGATGGTGTACGTAGTGATGGGTTCGGCATGGCTGGAGGTGTAGTGCGGAGTAGCGGAACGGTAGCAACTGGTAGCGTAGCACATGCGTCAAGCGGGCGCGTGGCGCCAGGCTTCGGCGCTGATGCTGCGGGCTTCTCTGTCAGCGGAGATGCAGCGCTGACGTTTGCCGGTGCCGGCGGAGAGCATTGGCTCGTCCTCGCCGGCAAGGGCAACAACGGCGGCGATGGCCTCGCCGCCGCCCGGCACCTGCGTGAGGCCGGCATCGCCGTCACGCTGGTGTACGCGGCCGCGCCGGAGTCGCTGGCCGGCGAAGCCGCGCTGCAGCGTGATGCCGCTGCAGCCATGGGCATCCCTGCCGTAGTCTACGGCAGGGACGCCCTGGACCTTGCCGCATGCAGCGGCATCTTGGATGCGCTGCTCGGCACAGGCAGCGCGGGAGCCCCGCGCGGTGCCTATGCGGAGCTGATTGCCGCTGCGAATGCCAGCGGCAGAGCCATTGTGTCCGCGGACATCCCCAGCGGGCTGGATGCGGACACGGGGGAGACGCATGAGCCCTGCATTCATGCGTCAGTGACCGTCTGCCTCGCGTTCCTGAAGCGGGGGCTGCTGCAATATCCCGGCGCAGAGGCAGCCGGGCGGGTCGTGGTCCGCTCCATCGGCATACCCGCTGCACTTGCCCGGGAGGGGGGCGTCCGAGTCAGCCTCCTGACGCCGGAAGTACTGACGGCGCGCTTGAAGGTTGACCTGGCGCGCCGCCGTTCGCCCGAGGGCCACAAGGGTACCTACGGGCATGTCCTGCTTGCAGCAGGAAGCCTGCGCATGAGCGGCGCAGGCCTGTTGTCTGCCCGCGCTGCACTGCGCGCAGGCTGCGGGCTGGTAACCTGGGCGCTGCCGGAGAAGCTGCTGCCCTATGTGATCGGTTCCGTACCGGAGCTGATGCTGGCCCCGGTCACCGGAGGCGACGGGGAGTGGAACGCGGGTACGGCCGCTGAAGTGCTGCGGCTGAGTACCAGCCGCGATTGTGTAGCCATCGGCCCCGGCCTGGGCCGGTTCGAAGGAGATACGGAGTGGCTCCGCAGACTGTGGGAGGAGTCGGACAGGGCTATGGTTATCGATGCGGATGCGCTGAATATACTGGCAGATGCCGGATATCGGAGCTGGAGCCGCCGCCATCCGGTTATTCTGACCCCGCATCCGGGGGAGATGGCCCGTCTGGCGGGGATATCTACAGCGGAGGTGCAGCGGGACCGGATCGGATTGGCATTGTCCTATGCAGTTCAGCATGGGGTAATCCTTGTACTCAAAGGAGCCCATACCGTAATAGCAACGCCCGAAGGGCAAGCCTATATCAATATCACCGGGCATCCCGGTATGGGTACCGGCGGTGCGGGGGATGTGCTGACGGGCATCATCTCCGGTCTGCTGGCCCAGGGCCTGGAGGCGGATCAGGCCGCAGCATTCGGAGTCTACCTGCACGGGTTGGCCGGAGAACGCGCCGCCAGGAAGCGGGACCATCCTGCCGCCCTGATCGCCGGGGATATTATCGAAGCGCTGTAAGTGTAGGCACCGGCTTGATTTCTCAAAACCAACAGCGCCAGCCTCCGGCAACATTCTATTAACAAGTTCAAGTTCTTGCTCGCTCTGGCGCACGGTCCTACTTTGGGCTCAAAGTCTATGTTAGTTTGCTTTAGCGGATAATAGGTGGATTTTGTCCACCTGCTGATGAACGGATGAGCTCTGGCGGGACGTTAGTTGGATAAACGACACTTAATTTGGCACATTTCACTCCAGACGGCAAAACTAACTTTATTAGTAGTTTTGCCACCTGATTTCCTATTCCAATTGTATGCTGCGGGCATCCAATAGCGCGCGATGCACCAACGCCCCCGCCTGAATCCGTCCAGGTCAGAATAGAACCAGACAGACCAGCGGAATAAACAGAGCGAAGAAGGGAAGCAGGATCGGGAAGCGCTCGCCCGCGGTTTGAGCGATGCGGAACAGCAACAGTACTGCGAGGCCGGTAAGGCCGGAGACGAGGGCGTCGCCGCCCTGCTCCGCAGCGAGCCACAGGCCGGCGCCATAGCCGGCAATGGCGTACAGGACCAGCGCAGGGCTGAGTGAGGTGGAGCGGAACATGCGCAGCAGCGCATCAGCGAGGATGGCAGCCGGTAGGCCGTAGGCGTAGATAGCATAAGGAACCGATACTGGCCAGCCGGACGGAATTCCGTTCTCATAGCCATGGATCAGCATGAACAGGGAGATCAGGATGAAGGTCAATCCGGCGGCCGACAGCTTGGTCAGAGCGTACATGCCCGCATTGAGGCGGACAGAAGGCAGGTTGAAATCCTTGTGTTGATTCATTGCTATACATCCTTTCAGGTGGGGGATGAATACGGCCGGAGTGACCGGCTGAAGCTTGGACATGGATAAGCTGGTAACCATGTCTCCGCCGTTAAAATGAATGCAGGTGCCGGTTACATAAGAAGCATCATCGCTGGCCAGGTAGACTTAGGCTCCTGCCAGTTCGTAGGGCTGTGCCGCACGCTTGACGGAGTCTCAGTACCGAAGACACTGACCTCCTCCGCAGAGAAGAAGCTGGCGGGAATCAGCGGCGTTCATACCGGACCGTGAGCTCCGCTGTTGACACGGATGCCGCTGCCGGCGAGAGATAAGTCGAGCGAACGTGTGAAGGAGACGATAGCGCCTTTGGTGGATGAATAGTCAATCAGCTCCTCGTGTCCCCGGTATGCGGTTATGGAGGCGGTGTTAATGATGCAGCTCCCTGGATGAAGATGCGGAAGCGCCGCCTGAGTCAGGAAAAAGGACTGCCTTGCGGCTGCTCGCTGATTGGAGGCGGCTGCATTACGCTCGCCAGCCCGGGCTGGCGGTCCTGGTGCTGAGGGGGAAAGCGACAGGCTGCACATGACAGACCGTCTTTTCAAAATATAAGGAACTTATAGGTTTCACACGATAACTTATCCTTCTATTTCTCGCTGAAACGGTACCGTCCTTTCAGAGGACGGCAAAGCTGTTTCCACTTGCCATAATAAGGATGCACGGGGTTCATCGGCGGTTACTCCTCCTTGCCTGCTCAGCTCTTCCGTATATGGGTATGCATGCGCCCAGAAAAGCGTGCGGCGTGAAGTGGAGTCTTAAACATAGAAATGGGGAGAATGAATGATATATAGAGCAATGACAGGGGACGATTACGAGGCGGCTTACCGGTTATGGGAGAATACGGACGGAATGGGTCTCAGTGAAGCCGACTCGCGTGAGCACATCATCCGTTATCTGGAGCGGAATCCGGGCATCAGCCAGGTCTGCGTGAAGGAAGATGGCACCCTAATGGGCACAGCGATGTGCGGGCATGACGGACGCAGAGGCTATATGTATCATGTGGCTGTCGACAGCGGCAGCCGGGGAAGCGGTGCAGGCCGTGAGCTGGTGAGGCGTTGCCTCGCGGAACTGCTGGAAGCGGGCATAACGAAGTGCCATCTCATGGTGATCGAAAATAATGCCCCGGGCCGCAGCTTCTGGACCCGTATCGGCTGGCAGGAGCGGGACGGGCTGGTGCTGTTCTCAAAATAAGAATTTATAGGCTTCACGCTATACATTATCCTTCTATTTCCCTCACAATTCATGTAATAGTGTAGCTTTGGTGCGGACGCAGTATAATATATAGGTGCTGTACAATGAACAGATGAATAATATTCGCTGTGCATGGCCGAATTTAGATAGCGGGAGACCAGAACTATGAGATTTAAAGATGTATTCTCAATTATAGGTCCGGCCATGGTCGGGCCTTCCAGTTCTCATACAGCGGGAGCCGCGCGGATCGGGCGGGCCGCAAGGCAGGTGCTTGGTGAGCTGCCGGGAGAGGCCGAGGTTACGTTCTTCGGTTCTTTTGCCGCGACTTATCAGGGACATGGGACAGACCGGGCAATCGCCGGAGGTCTGCTTGACTTCGCCACGGACGACCACCGGCTGCCGGATTCCATTGAGCTTGCGGCCGAAGCCGGGATGAGCATCTCTTTCGGTCAGGGAACGGGGCTGTTTCCCCATCCCAATACGGTCCGTCTGCGTCTTGTAGGCAGGGAGAGCGGGACGGAGATGACCCTAACAGGCACATCCATCGGCGGCGGAAATATTGAGATTGTGGATATTGACGGCTTCAGTGTGAAGCTGACCGGCATGTACCCTACAGTGCTGATTCAGCATATGGATTATCTGGGTGTGCTGGCCAGTGTCACGGATGTCATGCGGGAGGGCCAGTTCAATATCGGACATATGTCACTGGACCGGAAGAACCGCAGCGGGGCGGCCTTGACGGTACTGGAGCTGGATGAGTCAGCCACGGCGGAGCTGCTGGAGAAGCTGCGGGCGCTTCCGGCAGTGAAGAGCGTCAAGGTAGTCGATTTGAACGGCAATGCACAAGAACAGACACAGAAGGGGAAGGACATCACAACATGAATTTTCAAACACTGAGCCAGCTGGCTGTACTATGCGGGGAGCGGGAGCTTGGGATCGGCGCTCTGATGCTTGAGGAGCAGAGCGCAGAATCCGGCCGTTCCAAAGAGCAGGAATTCGCCACCATGCGCGAGTATTACGGGGTGATGAAGGAAGCGGTGCAGCGCGGCATGACCGAAGATACCACCTCACGCAGCGGCCTGACAGGCCTGGATGCCCAGCGGGTGGCCGCCTATAATGCAGCGGATGAGCCTTGTCTCGGGGGACCGGCAGGCCAGGCGATGGCGTATGCCCTTGCTGTCTCTGAAGTGAACGCCTCCATGGGCCGGATTATTGCCACACCGACTGCCGGCTCCTGCGGAATTATCCCCGGTGTGTTCCTGAGCTGTCAGGAGCGCTTCGGCTGGGACGATGACTACATGGTCTCCGGTTTGTTCGCGGCTGGAGCGATAGGGTATGTTATTGCTAATAATTCTTTTGTATCGGGTGCGGAAGGCGGCTGTCAGGCCGAGGTGGGTTCAGCGATCGGCATGGCGGCCGGAGCGTTGACCGAGATGCGCGGCGGGACTCCGGCACAGGCTGTACATGCGGTAGGTCTCGCGCTCAAAAATACACTGGGACTGATCTGTGACCCGGTAGGCGGACTTGTGGAGATTCCGTGTATTGTCCGCAACGGCTTCGGTGCCGTTACGGCGCTTGCGGCGGCGGATATGGCCCTGGCTGGCGTCCGTAGCGTGATTCCGTCCGATGAAGTGATTAAGGTCATGCTGGAGGTCGGCTCTGCGATGCCTGAGAAGCACCGGGAGACGGCCGGGGGCGGGCTGGCCCAGACCCCGACCGGCCGCCGGATTATGAAGGATCTGCGGAACCCGAAATAACCGCCCGGTCACAGGCGCTCCTCAGTCTGCCGTTCATCATAGAATTCAGAGCATACGGAAGCGTTCCAGGTGCTCCCATAAGCCCTCCTGCCGGAGAATCTCCGCCTGCTTCGGGCCCATGAGGTCGAAGTGGGGGAACGGCTGGCGGTTATGAATATACCGCGCCGGGAGACCGTGCTTCCTGCACCAATCCCGCAGGCGGGGCAGATCGCTGCAGCCCACCTTGGTGACTGTGGTGATCCCGGGGTAGCGTTTATCGATCCAGTAATGGGTCAGGAACGCAATCTCCCCTGCAGAGACGGCCTGTTTCCAGCGGGTTAATTCCGCCCGGTTGATTCCAAAAGCCATGGCTGTTCATCCTTATCTGTAAGAGGAAGTAGACGACATATAACGCAAATATTAACGGAAGGAGAGTGTATTATGAACGGACAAATAAGAGCGGATATCCGCCCCGGCATTCAGGTAGACATCGTACTGAAGCAGGATCAGGCGACCGGCAAGCTCACGCATGGCACAGTGAAAGACATCCTGACCAACTCGCCCCGCCATCCGCACGGGATCAAGGTACGTCTGGCGGACGGCCAGGTAGGACGGGTCAAGAACATTACCGGCTCATGAATTGCTCCACCGACTGGTCAGCCTTCGTCTGATTGCATAAATTGCAGGCACAGACGCAGTTGTCCGGCGTAGTATGCCCGCCCTTGGCGCGGGGGAGCAGATGATCGATGGTATCCCCGTATTGGCCGCAGAAATAACACGTATAGCGGTCCCTCGTCAAAATATAGGCGCGGAAGTCCTTGTTGCTATATATGCGGCGGATCGTCCGCCGGTTCACAACGACGGCCGCATGCTCCTTGACCAGCGTCACGGCAAGCTCAAGGTCGATCTCCTGATGCCAGCGGCGGCCCTTATCGCTGTGCCCGCGCATGAGAATCATGCCCTTGGAGGAAGGAATCAGGGCAGAGGCATCCTGCGGATCGGGCCTCGGCCCGCGCTGCTGCGGAAGGCTGCGTCCGGTCTCGGCGGCATGCCGGGGACGTGCCTTGCCCTTAAGACCGGCCGCTCCCGCGTTGCCTCTGGCGTCCCGGGCACGTTCAGGCCGTGAGGCCGGAAGGGGCTGGGCTATGGGCGGCTGTGCCTTCCCGGGCGCAGCTGCCCCGGAGATAGAGGCCGGCCCCTTGTCACGCTTGAGGGGCCCTGCCGGGCGCTCCGGCAGGGCAGGCGCTACGCTTGCCCGCACTGGCGGCAAGGAAGCTTCAGCCTCGCGGAGCTTGCGGCATTCCCGGCAGGCTCCGCGCCGGGACACGCCCTTGGCGCGCTTGCCTGTGCGCCTGCGGAATTCAGAGAGCGGCTTAAGCTGATGGCAGTACGCGCATTTTTTGGATGGAGGTAGAGTTGTGGTCTCAGTCATAAATGTACTTGGCAGAAGCAGCCTTAAGCCGCAACCGTCCAATCCCTTCTGTATTGTGAATGATAAGTGCATCTGCTTGCATGCGTCCGTTTTAATTTCAGTAGTTGTCCTAATTGATACTAGTATAGCGTAAACTGCAGACATTCACACAGCAGGCACATCCTGCGAATTTTCCGGAGTGTGATTTCTTTCCCGGCAATCTTGAGGAGAAATCTGTAAAATCTCAATAAAGCATAGGCGCTAACAAGAAATAGCCCGAGGCTGTAGCCGGAAAAAAATGTGCCTGAAATGAGGAATGAGGATGAATGCTGCTAAAAAAATGCCAGGTGCTGTGAGGGTGCTGATTGTACTTCAAGGTTTTTTGAGCTTGGGGGCCATTGCCGGCGGGCTGGCGCTGCTGGCTGATCCCAGCGGGGAATTACTCGGCATGCCGGTCTCGGCAATGGTACGAATGCCCTTTCACAGCTTTGCCATCCCCGGGCTGCTGCTCCTGTCTGTATTCGGCCTGCTCCCGCTGCTTGTACTGTACGGCCTCTGGAAGCAGCCGCAGTGGTCTTGGAGCTACGCCTTGACACCGTTCAAGGAGCGGCATGCGGCCTGGAGCTTTTCACTCTATATCGGCTTCGGCCAGATTATCTGGATTATGGCGCAGACCTACATGTGGAACATGGTCAGCTTCATTCATGTGTTCTATATGTCGCTGGGAATGCTGATTCAGATCGTGACGCTGCTGCCTGAGGTCCAAAGATATTTTATGCTGGACGGACGTACCGAAAGAAGTTAGAATGTCAGTGAACATAAAAGGGCTTTCATTGAGCTGCGGGAGTGAACCGGAATGACCACGATATATGATATTGCCAAAAGGACCGGCTACTCACCAACCACAGTGTCCAAGGCGTTCAATAACTATTCCGATGTGCGGGCGAAGACGCGTGAGGAGATTCTGCGTACCGCCCGGGAGATGGGGTATCTTCCCAATGCGCATGCACGTACACTGACGACTAAGAAATCCTGGACCATCGGTGTGCTGTTTGTTGAGAATACGGGGGCGGGAATCCGCCATCCCTTTTTCAGCGCAGTGATTGAGAGCTTCAAGCAGGTTGCCGTAGCCAAGGGCTATGCCCTCATGTTCATCTCGAAGGATGTCGGCGGCAAGCAGAGCGGATATCTGGAGAACTGCCGGATTCGCGGCGTCGACGGGGTGGTAGTGTTCCTCTCTGATTACGATGACCCGTATTTCCGGGAGCTGCTGGAGAGTGATATTCCGACCGTGGTGCTCGATTTCGAGACGGAGCTGTCGCATACAGTCTGCTCGGATAATATGACGGGTGCACTGCAGGCGGTAGAGTATCTGGCCCGTCTTGGACACCGCCGGATTGCCCACATCTCGGGAGGCGGGAACACCTATCCGGGACAGCAGCGGGAGCTGGGGTACAGAACGGCGATGGAGCAGCAGGGACTTGAGGTGCCGGATGAATACGTGGCCGAGGGAGCCTTCTACGCGCTGGAGAACGGTTATGGTGCAATGAAGCGTCTGCTGGCGCTGCCACAGCGGCCAACGGCTGTTTTTGCTTCAGGTGACTTGCTGGCCCTAGGTGCAGTAATGGCAGCTAAGGATCAGGGGCTTGCGGTGCCGGAGGATGTCTCGGTGATGGGCTATGACGACATCGAACTTGCCAGATACGTTACGCCTGCGCTGACCACTGTACGCCAGAATACCGGACTGCTGGGGACCCGGGCGGCGGAGCTCCTGCTGGCATCTATGAACGGTCCAGGTACGGCTCAGGAAGCACTTGTGCTGCCTGTAGAGATTATTGTGAGGGATTCCTGCGCACCGCCGCGCATGTGATGAAGATGCGTTCATTCAGGAATACCTTTTTTTTCGGCAAAATCGAAACCGGTTTCGATTTCTTTCGTTCCTGCTGTAACCTGGCAAAATAATAGAGGAGTGATGGACATGACAACAGTACAAACCGTAGTCACCGCCAAAGATACAGGGGATCGTCTGAGTCCCAAGGATGGCATTCAGTTCAATGCGGACAGCGCCGCGGCAAAAGCAGATATCGTGCTGCGGCCGGAGCAGGCGTATCAGACCATTATTGGTTTTGGCGGCGCATTCACAGAAGCAGCGGCGTATACCTTGTCCCGGATGAGTCCGGCGAAGCGCACAGAGGTCATCCGGCGGTATTTCGACCCGGTGGATGGGCTGAATTACAGCATGGGCCGTGTCCATATCCATAGCTGCGACTTCGCACTCGGCAATTATACGTATGTGGAGGATGGGGATACGGAGCTTAAGACCTTCGATATCTCACGCGACCATAAGTGGGTTCTGCCGCTGATTAAGGATGCCATGGAGGCCCGGGGCGGACCGTTCACCATGCTGGCCTCTCCGTGGAGCCCGCCTGCCTGGATGAAGACCAACGGGGAGATGAATAACGGCGGCTCGCTGAAGCCGGAGTATGCGCCGGTCTGGGCACGGTATTATACCAAATTCATCGAGGCCTACCGCAAGGAAGGCGTTCCGGTCTGGGGTGTCTCTGTGCAGAATGAGCCGGCAGCAGTACAGACTTGGGATTCCTGTGTGTACAGTGCAGAGGAAGAGCGTGATTTTGTCAAAAATCATCTCGGCCCCGTAATGCACGAAGCTGGAATGGGCGATGTGAACATCGTAATCTGGGATCATAACCGCGACATTATGGTCGAGCGCGTGACCCCGATTTTGTCGGACCCGGAGGCTGCAAAGTATGTCTGGGGGACTGGAATTCACTGGTACGGCGGCGAGGAGTTCGGCAACGTGGAGCAGGTGCATGAGCTTTTCCCGGATAAGCATGTGCTGTTCACTGAAGGCTGCCAGGAGGGCGGCGTGCGTCTGGGGGAATGGTTCACGGGTGAGCGCTACGGCCGCAATATGATCGGCGATCTGAATGCCTGGACCGAAGGCTACCTGGACTGGAATCTGGTGCTGGATGAGACGGGCGGGCCGAACCATGTAGGCAATCTCTGCGATGCTCCGGTGATTGCCGATACGGCTGCAGACGAGGTCCACTACAACAGCTCGTATTATTACATCGGACATTTCAGCAAATTTATTGCTCCGGGTGCGGTGCGGATCGGCCTGGATTCGGCAGCGGCAGAGGTGCTGTCGGCAGCGTTCCGCAATCCGGACGGCAGCCTCGCTGTGGTGCTGATGAACGAAGGCGGGGAAGCACGTACGCTGACGCTGGGACTGGGCGCCGAGACCGCCGAATGCACGCTGCCTGCGCACTCTATTGCGACCCATCTGATCACACAGGCTTAGGTCTATGCCGCAAGCATTTATTGATATTTTAGGAGGAGTAAAGATGAGCCATTATACTTTTGATTCAGGGAAATTTATTATCGAGCAGTTCCACGAAGGCAAGCCGTTCGCCAGCTTCCTGCCCGGCCTGGCCGGACTGAAGGGAATCCCGATGTGGACGTTCTATGTGAACCGCGGCCAAGGGATCAGCAGCTTCGGCGTGCGGGACAAAAACTCACCGATCATGGAGTTCTCGCCGGCCAATATCTCCTACAAGAATGTAACATCGACCGGCTTCCGCACCTTCATCAAGCTGAAGGGGGCAGCAGAGATCTATGAACCGTTCCAGTCGGCCCGCCCGGACCCTGAAGCCAAGCGGATCATGACCATTCTGCCGAACGGATTAACCATTGAGGAGACGCATACCGGACATGGGCTGAAGACCACGGTCCACTACTTCAATCTTCCGGGGGATGATTATGCCGCGCTGGTCCGTCAGGTGGAGATTCAGAACATCGGCGGAGCCGAACTTGAGCTGGAACTGCTGGACGGTCTGCCGGAGGTGCTTCCGTTCGGGGTGGCAAACGGCAACTATAAGGAGATGGGGAACCTGCTCCGCAGCTGGATGGATGTGTTCAACCTGGAGCACGGGATTCCGTTCTACAAGCTGCGCTCCGGCACGAATGACGATGCCGAAATTGGCAAGATCGAGAGCGGGCATTTCTATCTCTCCTCCACGGTGGAAGGGGAACTGCTCCGTCCGCTGGTAGACTATGAGGTGATCTTTGGCGGGAATACTTCACTGACCTATCCCGACCGCTTCGCCGCGCTTCCGCTGGCAGAGCTGCTGGCACAACCGCAGTATCCGGTTAACAAGGTGCCGTGCGGCTTCAGCGGCACAGCCCGGACCCTGGCCCCTGGTGCTTCGCTGAAGCTGAACACGATCATCGGGCATGTGAATGATATTGACCGGATTAATGAACGGACGGCGGAGCTGTGCCGTGAGGAGTATTTTGCCGCCAAATCCCTTGAAGCTGCCGCGCTGACCGAGGAGTTAACTGCAGATATCGCCACCCGGACGTCCTCGCCGATCTTCGACGCGTATTGCCGCCAGTCCTATCTCGACAATTTCCTGCGCGGGGGATATCCGTTTATTTTTGACAATGGGGAAGAGGGCTTCGTCGTCCATCTCTACTCCCGCAAGCATGGCGATATGGAACGGGATTATAATTTCTTCTCGCTGGCTCCCGAATATTATTCGCAGGGGAACGGGAACTTCCGCGATATGAACCAGAACCGGCGTAACGACGTCTTTTTCCATCCCAAGGTGGGCAGCTTCAATATCAAAATGTTCTATAGCCTGATTCAGGCAGACGGCTACAATCCGCTCAGTGTACAGGGCACCAGCTTCGAGATTCTGCCGGGTGCGGAAGAGCAGCTTAAGACCTGGCTGGCCGGAGCGCTTGCGGAGCAGCATGCGGGACTTACGCAGCTCCTGGCCGGACGCTTCACCGCAGGCAGTCTGATTAACTATATTGCCGATCAGCAGATTGCGTTAACCCTAAGCGAGCAGGAATTCCTCAGCGGGGTGCTAGCGTTGTCGCAGCAGAACATTGAAGCCGCCTTCGGGGAGGGGTTCTGGTCTGATCATTGGACGTATAACCTGGACCTGGTGGAAGGCTATCTGGATATTTATCCTGAGCGTCTTGGGGAGCTGCTGTTCGGGGATGAGACGTATGCGTTCTACGACTCTCCGGCGTACGTCTTGCCGCGCAGCGAGAAATATGTGATCAGCGGCGGCAAGGTGCGGCAGTTCGGAGCTCTGCTGGAGGATGAGGAGAAGCTGCACAAGCTGAAGCGCAAGGCATCCGGTACCGAGTGGCTGCGCACGCAAGGCGGGCATGGGGAGATCTACCGGACCAGTCTATTTGTGAAAATGCTGTCGCTCGCCCTGAACAAATTCGCTACGCTGGATCCGTACGGTATGGGTGTGGAGATGGAGGCGAACAAGCCGGGCTGGAACGATGCGATGAACGGGCTGCCGGGCTTGATCGGCTCGGGGATGAGCGAGACGCTGGAGCTGAAGCGGATGCTGGTGTTCATGGCGGAAGCGCTGGAGAACAGTGCCGGGCTTCCTGCGTCAGTGGCGCTTCCATCGGAGATAGCGGCGCTGCTGACACAGGTAGAGCAGGCTGTAACGGAAGTGCTGGACGGCTCGCTGGACCCATTCGCATACTGGGACCGCGTTGCCTATGCGCGTGAGGCTTACCGGGCGGAGATTCGCTTCGGGATTACAGGTGAGACCCGCGATGTCTCTCTTACGGTGATTCGCGAAATGCTGGAGCAGTGGCTGCGCAAGACGGATCAGGGGATCGCGCGTGCGGTGGAGATGGGCGGCGGACTGGTGCCAACCTATTTCCGTTTCGAGGCTACGCGCTTCCAGCCGGTCACGGATGCTGCCGGCGAGCCGGTCATCAGCGGCTATGGACTGCCGAAGGCAGTCGTAGAGGCATTCGAGGCTTCAGCGCTTCCGTATTTCCTGGAAGGCCCAACCCGCTGGCTTAAGACACTGGAGGATCAGCAGACCGCCAAGGCCATCTACAGCAAGGTGAAGCAGAGCGGACTGTTCGATCCGGTCACCTCAATGTACCGCACTTCGGTGTCGCTGGAGGAAGAGGGGCATGAGATCGGACGTATCCGGGCGTTCACTGCAGGCTGGCAGGAGCGGGAATCGAATTTCCTGCACATGTCCTATAAATACTTGCTTGAGCTGCTGAAGGCGGGGCTGTATGAAGAATTCTACAGTGAGCTGAGAACGTCGCTGATTCCGTTCCTTGATCCAGAGGTCTACGGACGCAGTACGCTGGAGAATTCGTCGTTCATCTCCACGGGCGGCAACCCTGACCCGCATACACACGGACGGGGATTTGTTGCCCGGCTGAGCGGCTCCACCGCCGAGTTCCTGAGCATGTGGAGAACGATGATGGCAGGCAGCAGCCTGTTCGCTATCTCAGATGGTGAACTAACCCTGGCGCTGCATCCGGCCCTTCCCGGCTGGCTGTTCGACGAGCAGGGAGAGGTCTCCTTCAAGCTGCTGGGCAGCACGGAAGTGACCTATGTGAATCCGCGTCATGCGGATACCTTCGGCGACAGCAAGGCGGTTATTCAGCAGATGAAGCTGGAATTCCGCAGCGGCGAGGAACGCAGTGTATCCGGAGGCTTGCTGCGAGGCGCGGATGCCGAGGCCTTGCGGCGCGGGGAGATTGCCGCGATCCGTGCGGTGATGGAATAAGCTGTGTCTGCATTACCAGTAGAATAAGCTATGGAGGAGGTCCGTTGGGGCCTCCTCTTTGGTGATTAGGGGAAGGGGAACGGAATGTACCTGGTGTAGACGCGCGGACCCAATGTAATCGAAAAACTGATTACAATGGGCTGAAGCTTAGGCCAACATAGACGCTAATTCAGTCAAGCAGAGAATTAGCTTATAATAATGGGGTATAGATTTGATAGCAGCACCCCAGCCGGAATGCGAGGTAGCGGATTGGGTTGGCCTGGATTGGTTGGGTTGGGTTGGTTAGCTTGGCCTAGATTACCTTGAATTAGAGCAGCCAAACAAGAGAGGAGCAGGATGAAGGAATGAGCGAGCTTAAGATGGGACTGATTGAGAAATACTCTTTGATTGTTCCGGCTGCCCAGCGGGAGGCATGGGAGTCGAAGGGCTGGGTGGAAGAACCTGCATTCAGGGATTTCCACTATGAGGCGGAAGAAGGCGAGGCGATGATGACCGCCAGACCCCGAACCCTGACAGAGATTGACACTGACTCGCTGCTGGGCAGCAGGGCAGTGAGATTCTCCACCCATCTGGGAACCTATGGCATGGGCGGTCCCGGGTTCTTCGGATTGCTGCTGGAGAAGGAGGGCATTAGGCAGTATCTTGTGTATGCCGTCTGGGCATCGGGCCAATATATTTTGCTGGACGGCAGAGTGATTGAATGCCACCTAAATTACAACAAGAGCCACCGGCCGTGGATATCCAGCTGGGCAGGGGAGCCTGAGGAAGAGCAATGGGATGAGCTGACGGCAAAAGTAACGGGGAGTGTGGTGTCCGCTGTCCGTCTGACCGGTGAGGAGTTGCGGCTTGAGCTGACTCAGGAGGGCACACGATCCCAGCTTGTATTCTACAAATACCATCAGGATCTGCCCCCGCTCGGAAACGGCCAGCCGCGCAAGCCTGCCTTTGAGGACGGTGTGACCGGTGATTATATCGTACTATCGGAGGAGCATGCGGTTCTGCATGTGTAACAGGCCCCGGCTTGGAGTGCTCAGAGGGACGCTCCAAGCCGAAAAATGAGCCCCTAAATACGAAAAATGAGGCCTTTTACCGAATACCTAAAACGCATACAATACATACATAGAGATGAAAACGCTTCACAATAAAGATAGGTATTTTGGAGGTCCATACGATGGAGAACAAACGTAACACCAAGCCGAATCCGGCCATGGGGCCGCTCATTCCGGCGTCAATCGAAACCGGTTCAGGTCGCAAAAACACACTGTGGAGGAAGTTTGTAGCCCAGCGTCATCTGCAGACCATGGCCCTGCTCGGCGTAGTCTGGATGATCATCTTCAACTACATTCCGATTTATGGCTTGATTATTTCCTTCAAGGAATATAACATCGTCAAGTCGATTGCCGAAGCCCCATGGGTAGGGCTGGAGCATTTCAGGGAGCTGTTCGCTGACGAGGATCTGCCGAATGTCATCCGCAATACGCTTGGCATCAGCTTGATTAAGCTGTTCATCGGTTTTCCGCTGCCGATCATATTCGCCCTGTTTCTCAATGAGGTCCGTTCCATCAGATACAAGAAGGCTATTCAGACGATCTCCTATCTGCCGCATTTCCTGTCCTGGGTTGTACTTGGCGGGATTCTGGCCACCTGGCTGGCTGATGTAGGGATTATCAACAATATTCTGCTTGCACTCAATCTGATTGACAAGCCGATTACCTATCTGGCTGAGCCCAGTTACTTCTGGACCATTATTATTACTTCTGACATTTGGAAGGAGCTTGGCTGGTCTGCCATTATCTATCTCGCGGCCATCGCCGGCGTATCTCCGGAAATGTATGAAGCAGCAACGATTGACGGAGCGGGACGCTTCCAGAAAATGTGGTTTGTCACACTGCCGGCTATTCGGGCAACGATCAGCATTCTGTTTGTTCTGGCCGTCAGTGGGGTACTGAATTCCAACTTCGACCAGATTCTGGTTCTGCGGAACTCGCTCAATGACAGTGCTTCTAACGTAATTGACTACTATATCTATCAGACGGGTATTATCTCCAACCGCTTCTCCTATTCTGCGGCGGTCACCCTGGTCAAAGCGGTTATAGCACTGATTCTGCTGCTGATTGCCAACCAGGTATCCAAAAAAATCAACGACACGTCGCTGTTCTAGGACAAGGAGGACCTATATATGTTTGCTCTAAAACGTAAAACCAAAGGTGAAGCTATCTTTGATATCGTCAATAATCTGGTCATGCTCTGTGTCTGCTTCCTGACGCTGTATCCTATCTGGTATGTGCTGGTCAATTCCTTCAATGACGGGAACGACGCCATGCTGGGCGGCATCTACTGGTGGCCGCGGATGATCACGCTGAAGAATTTCGAAGCGGTATTCGCAAGCCCGGGCATTATGCTCGCCATGGGAATTACGGTAGCCAAGACAGTGCTTGGTGTCGCTGTCCATGTATTCTTCACCGCAATGGTGGCGTATGCTTTATCCCGCAGGGATCTGGTAGGCGGAAAAATCTACATCCTGATCGGCACCGTTACGCTGTTCTTCAACGGCGGTCTGATTCCGACCTTCCTGCTGAACCGCGACCTTCATCTACTGGATAACTTCCTGGTCTATATTATTCCAGTGATGTTCAGCTTCTTCGATCTCATTATCTTCATGACCTTCTTCCGGGAGATTCCCGAGGGTCTGGAAGAGGCCGCCCGGATTGACGGGGCCAACGACTGGTCCATCTTCCTGCGGATCATCCTTCCGGTCTCCATGCCGGTTATTGCGACCATTGCGCTGTTCCACGGCGTGTATCAATGGAATGATTATTTTGCCGGGATTATCTATATCAACAATGTGGACCTGCAGCCGATTCAGACCTATCTGTTCCGTGTAGTCGCCCAGTCAAGCTCCAATACTATGATGGTGGCTGTCCAGGGTAACGCGGCAACAAGGTCGGTAACGTCCCAGTCCATCAAGCTGGCAACCATGGTTGTCACTACGCTGCCTATCGTATTCGTCTATCCGTTCCTGCAGCGTTATTTCGTCAAAGGCATGATGATCGGCTCGATCAAGGGCTGATCATCTCCTTGCTACCAGGTAACTCCTCCAGCGCCCGGGTGTCTTATGGGCAACGGGGTTGAGCTTATAATTATTATTTTCTAGAAAAGGGGTAAACAAATGGGCATGAAACATAAGCCAAAGAAAATGGGTCTGCTGCTTGCAGGACTAATGCTGACCTCCTTGGCGGCAGGCTGCTCCAGCAGCAATAACGCAAGCGGGAGCAACACTCCGGCGAATACGGAAGCTACCAAAGCACCAGCCACAGAAACAACAGCACCTGCACTGAACGCAGATGAGCCGGGCTGGAAAAGCGATACTTCACCGATTACCTTCGACTGGTACCTGAACTTTGCCTGGTTCGCCAACAAGTGGGGCGTTGACCCGACTTCGCAATATATTACCAAGAAGACTGGCGTTAACGTGAACTTCATCGTTCCTGCCGGTAATGAGAATGAAAAGCTGAATACGCTGATTGCTTCCGGCAAAATGCCTGACTTCATCACGCTCGGCTACTGGGAAGATGCGATCAAAAAAATGGTGGAAGGCGAGCTGGTGCTTCCGCTGAACAAGCTGGCTGAGGAATATGACCCGTACTTCTTCAAGGTCTCGGATAAAGATAAGCTGGGCTGGTACACACAGCCTGACGGCAACGTCTACGGCTATCCTAACTCTTCCTCTTCTCCTGCCGACTACGAAAAATATGGCGATACTTATGTTTCCAACCAGACCTTCGCGGTCCGCAAGGATATCTATGAAGCGATCGGCAGCCCGGATATGCGCACACCTGAAGGCTTCCTTGGCGCCCTGAAGGCAGCCCAGGAGAAATTCCCTGAAGTGAACGGACAGCCGCTGATTCCGCTGGGTCTGCATGAGTTCACCGAGAACGGCAATGATTCCCTTGAAGGCTACATTCAGAACTTCCTGAACATTCCTTGGGAAAAAGACGGCAAGGTCTACGACCGCGAGAGTGACCCTGAGTATGTCCGCTGGATGAAGACCCTCCGCCAGGCGAACCAGGACGGACTGCTTGCGAAGGATATCTTCATTGACAAGCGTGCTCAAATGGAAGAAAAGATCGTACAGGGCCGCTACTTCGCAATGCTATATCAACGTACGGACTTCGGTTCCCAGCTCGGCACTATCTTCCAGAAGAACCCTGAGCAGGTGTACATTGCAGTAGACGGTCCGGCTAACACCAAGATGGATCAGCCTGCACTGAACGGCCCTGGGATCTCCGGCTGGACCGTAACCCTGATCTCGAAGGATGTTAAGGATAAGGCGCGTGCGATTAAATTCCTCAGCTATCTGAACAGTGAAGAAGGCAATAAGGATCTTTATCTGGGCGAAAAAGGGGTCAGCTATGATACAATTGACGGCAAGGACCAGTTCCTGCCTGAAGCGCTGAAGCTTATGAACTCCGACCGTGCAGCCTTCGATAAGCAATTCGGCTCTTCCTTCACTTTCTGGATGATGCAGAATACGAATATTACCGACCAGTGGAAACCGGAATCCGTGGAGCCGTTCAAGCAACTGGAAGACTGGACCAAGGGCAAATCGATCAATACTTCGGAGTTCCAGTTAATCGATCCTACGGGTAACTCACCGGAAGGCATTATCGCCACCAAGCTGAAACAGCTCCGCGGCAAAACGATGCCGAAGCTGCTGATGGCTGATTCCGATGCGGAATTCGACAAGATCTGGACGGAATATATTGCGAAAAAGGATAAGGAAGGCCAAGCGACCTTCGATGCCTACCGCCAGACGAAATATGAAGAGAATAAGAAAAAACTCGGAATGTAAGTTTTTAAATATATGACCCAATGGCCCGCATACTGCGGGCTTTTGGGCTATTTTCAAGAGGTGGGCATGAAAGAGAGAACAGGGGCATTATGGCACTCCTTCCACTACTGGTGGGGGCGGAGATCACTGCAGAGCCGGCTGATTGCGGCCTATATCTTCATTATTCTGGGACCCAGCCTGCTGGTGTCCTTCTATTCGTATCAGGAAATCAACAACACCTATATGCGGGATTCGATCGAGAAGAACAGCTATCTGCTGCAAATGGAGAGAATGCATGTACTCAACCAGATCGAGGCGATGGAACGGGCCCTTCAGATGGCGTATAGCGATAAAAGTGTGCGGGATTATCTGATCAGTGAGGACGATCCGACCCTGGGTGAGCTGATTGACTTCAATACGACTACCTTTTTGAATTTCAGCCAGATTCAGTTCAACAACCCGAATATCGAGCATCTGTATCTGTTCTCTGCCAGTCCGAATGTGTATGAGCTGTGGCCTGTTATTTTTCGTGAATCCCGGGTCTCTATGGAGCCCTGGTTCCAGCAGGCCATGAGACTGGAAGGAAGGCGGAATCTCTGGTCCTTTCAAAATACGGACATTGATCTGATGCAGCGATTCTCTGGGGGAGCCGGGGAAGGCCAGCCGAAGGTATCCGTGCTGCGGGAGATCAGTATCCCGGCAGGGAATCATATCGGAATGGTTCAGGTAGATATGTTGCTTAGCAAGTTCACGCCCAAGACTTATACCTCTGTGCAGGATAACGAATCCCAGATGGTCATTGTGGATGATGCGCTGAATCTGTTCACGCGCACCGACAACTCCTTCCTGACCACTGATTCCGGGCTGAGCGCAGCGATCAAGGAACGGCTGGCCACCTACCGCAAGACCGGGGAATGGGAGATGGATTACAAGGAGAACGGGAACTCGTTCCTGCTGATTCAGGCGCCGGTGGAGCAGATTGATGCCTCCCTGGTCACTGTTGTCTCGATGAAAGGCCTCATGAAGGATATTTCGCGGACCCGTAATTTGATTATCGGGGTGAATATCGGTTTTATTTTCCTGGTTACAGCGATTACGTATGTGCTGAATGCATTCATTCTGAAGAATCTCCGCCGCCTGACAGAGACGATGAAGAAGGTGCGCCGGGGCGAGCCGTATGGCAGTATTAAGGTCAGCGGGGGCGGAGAGGTCGGAGAATTGGCGCATCATTTCTCCAAGCTCATGAATACAATCAATACGCTGGTTGCCCAGGCGGTCTATAAGCAGGCGCTGTCCAAGGAGGCAGAGCTGCGGACCCTGCATAATCAGATCGATGCCCATTTCCTCTACAATACGCTGGAGAATATCAAGATGCTGGCCGAAATCGAGAACCAGCGGACCATCTCGGATGCACTGACCCGGCTTGGCGGAATGATGCGTTATAATTTCAAATGGACCGGGGAATATGTGAAGCTGAGAGACGAGCTTCGCCACATCGAGAATTATATAGAAGTCATGAATATCAGGTTCGAACACACCATTCAATTGGAGCTTCATATTGACAGCGCTTATCTGGAAGTGGAGGTGCTTAAGATGTCATTGCAGCCGATTGTGGAGAACAGCGTGAAGCATGCCTGGAATGCAGACGGCGTGGAGTTAACGGACCGGATTGTGAAGATCGAGCTTACAGAGGCGGAGGGGGATATCTTCATTGTCCTGCGCGATAACGGGCTGGGGCTGACGCAGGAGCGGCTGGTGGAACTGCATGAGGCGATCTATGCGAAGGAAGAGCTTGGAGCGGGCGCTTCCGGGATTAGCAGCGGTGGATATAAGGCGGGAGGCGTTGGACTGCGCAATGTGCATCAGCGCCTGCAGCTCTTTTACGGGGAAGCCTATGGACTGGAAGTGCAGAGCGAAGCAGGGAAGTGGACGGCAGTGTACATGTCTCTGCCCAAAGTTCTATTGACAGGGGATAATCAGTGATGATAAATCTGATGATTGTGGATGATGAGAGAATGATCCGTCAAGGTCTGAAGGTGATGATCGAACGGGAATATCCGTCGGTCTACAATATATCGATGGCGGGAAACGGTGCAGAGGCACTGGAGCAGTATAAGCGGGAGCGGCAGGATGTGATTATCACCGATATCCGGATGCCGATCATGGACGGGATTACGCTGCTGGCGCGGCTGTCTGCGGAAGCAGGGGCGGGCGGAGCTCCGGCTGTGATTATTCTCAGCGGCCATGATGATTTCGAATATGCCAAAAGCGCGATCCGCTACCGCGTTAAGGATTATCTGCTGAAGCCGATCCGCCGCGAGGAGCTGTTCGAGATTCTCGAACGCATAGCCAAGGAAGGGGCGGAGCGGGAATCCAGCAGCCACAAGCAGCTGCAGGAAGCAGAGGGCTACCGCCGCGAGCTGCGGGCGGCCCGTCTGCGCAGCCTCCTGATGCAGCAGGAGGGCGAGGTATCGGCGGCCCAGCAGGAGGAGCTTGCGGGGCTGGCGCTGCCTTTTACAGTAGGGGTGCTGAACTATTATCACAGTGACGGTACACGGATGAAGCCTGGAGAGGTGCAGGGGCTGCTGGAGCAGCTGGGCGGACCGCTGGAGCACAAATTCACGGAGATCCTGACGGACGGGGACGGGAAGCTGGTGCTTGTCGGAGAGGGGGAGAACTTCCTGGAGCTGGCGAGGAAGGCCGAGTCCAAGGAGTTAACGCGGCTGCTGCTCGGAATCAGCAGGGAGAGCCGCAGTGCCGAGCAGTTCCGCGCCTGTTATCTGGAGGCTTGCCGGGCGCTGCAATATACCTTCCTGTCGCCGCAGGCCAGCTTCGTGGACTATACGGATATTCAGGCTGGGCGGCTGAGCTTCCCGCTCCCCGAGGAGGAGCTGCGTAAGCTGCTTAATATGCTGGGCACCGGGCGGGAGAAGGAGATCAAGGCGTTGCTTGGTGTTGTTTTTCAGACGGAGCATCTGCTGAGGCTGGATCTGAGTTACCTGGAGAATGTTGGGCGGAGTATGAATGAACGTGTACTGGATGAGGTGTTCCGTACCCATGGAGAAGCTTCGGTGGAGGTGCTGAAGCTCTACCGCCAAGTGGGCAACCTGCATAATTTCCGCCATTTCCACGACTATTACCGTGCGCTTGAGCATCTGCTCCTGAGCGTTAACGATTATATTATAGGCATCAAATCCGCCCACACCGAGCATGCCGATATGGAGGAAGCGCTGGCTTATATCGAAGCGAACTATGCCCGCCCGCTGAACATGGCGATGGTCAGTAATTATGTGTCCCTCAACTATTCTTATTTCAGTGAGGCATTCAAGGCCTACACCGGGGAGAGCTTCGTGCTGTATCTCAAAAAAGTCCGCATCCGCCACGCCAAAGAGCTGCTGGCCGATAACCGGGTCAAGCTGGCTTCCGTCTCCGAGTCCGTCGGTTTCGAGAACAGTAAGCAGTTCGCACGGGTATTCAAGGAACTGGAGGGCATCTCTCCCGGGGAGTACCGGGCGAAGCTGCTGATGGGGCGTTATCCCGGCCAGGCTGAGGATAAGGAGTCTTAGGGCTAGAGTAGATACAAGAACGATGGCAGATATAGCATTAGGTCCGGGTGACAAGAAGACTTGCGGTTCAAATATAAGAATTCATATGTTTCACATGATAAATTATCCTTCTATTTCTCGCTGAAACGATACCGTCCTTAAAAGGACGGCAAAGTCGTTTCCACTTGTGATCTATGATAGGATGGATGGAAGGTCTGGAGGTATTTGTATGGAAGAGATCCAAGGAACACTGATTACGACAGATAGACTTGCCGCCGATTTCCGGCGGCTGGGTGTGCAGGAGGGAATGACGCTGCTGATGCATTCCTCCTTCAAGTCACTCGGGCAGTGGGTGGCAGGCGGACCCGTTGCCGTGATCCTCGCGCTGGAGCAGGTGCTGGGCGGGGAAGGAACACTGGTGATGCCGACGCAATCCTCGGATCTGACCGATCCGTCAGGCTGGAGCAGACCGCCGGTGCCGGAGGCCTGGTGGCCGGGCATCCGCGAGCATATGCCGGCGTACGACCCGGACCTCACGCCGATTCGCGGCATGGGGATTATCCCGGACTGCTTCCGCAAGCAGCGGGGGGTGCGGCGCAGCAGTCATCCGATTGATTCTTTTGCCGCCTGGGGGAAGAACCGGGATGTCATTATTGACGGCCATGGCCTGGAATATGCCTTCGGAGAGCGGTCGCCGCTGGCCCGGATCTATGAGCTAGGTGGAAGCGTGCTGCTGCTGGGCGTGGACCATGGGAACAACACCTCGCTGCATCTGGCGGAGTACCGGGCGGATTATGCCGGGAAGCAGGAAGTGATCGCAGGCGCTCCGATGCTGGTGGACGGTGCCCGGCAATGGGTGGAGTTCAGTGATTACAACTGGAATTCGGATGATTTCGCTCAGCTTGGCGCGGACTTTGACAAGGAGACCGGGCGGATTGCCAAGGACTTCATTGCAGCATCTGCGGCGCAGCTGGTCCCGCAGCGGGAGATAGTCGATTATGGGGTGAAGTGGCTGGAGCGCTGCCGCAGGTAATTATCGATACATACTTGGGTAAAGGGGAATCGGAATTCATGACTACTACAGTGTATATTACAAGACACGGGCAGACGGAATGGAATGTGCAGAAGCGGATGCAGGGTCATCAGGATTCGCCGCTTACGCCGCTGGGCGTCCAGCAGGCGGAATGGCTGGGCAAGAGCCTGCAGGATGTCCATCTGGACGCGGTTTATGCCAGCTCCAGCCCCCGGGCGCTGCGGACGGCAGAGATTATCCGGGGGGAGCGGGAGATTCCGCTTACCGCCTATGATGAATTCAGAGAGATTAACCTCGGCATCTGGGAAGGCCGGGAGGCCGGTGAGCTGGAGGAGCAGTACCCGGAGCAGCACCAGCTGTTCTGGGGTGATCCGGCGCTGTTCAGTATCCAGGGCGGCGAGACCTTCGCCGCCGTGCAGGAGCGTGCGCTCGGCAAGCTGCGTGAACTTATCGACCGGCATGAAGGCGGCACGATACTTATTGCCACCCATACAGTAGTGGTGAAGGTGCTGATGGCTTATTTTGAAGGCCGGTCCATGGAGAAGCTGTGGGATCTGCCCTACATCCACCCTACCTGCCTTTGCAGAATTGATATTACTAACGGCGTGCCGGAGATTGTGCTGCACGGGGATACCAGCCATTATGTGACTGCTCATGGCGAGCTGGAGTCCTGAGCAGCAGTTAGCGGATAGCAGCACAGCAGGTGCAGTTACGATAAACAGGCGATGCGCATGTGGCATCGCCTGTTTGGCGTGGGGCGGCGTGGGACAGATTACGGCGTGCGGGAGATCCTGATCATTGTGCAACACTGCGTCTGGATAGGAGCGGCTTGCGCAAAGATTCTGCATAAAGTGCAACACTGTGGCTCGATAGGAGCAACCTGGGCGAAGATCCTGCACGAAAGGCAACAATCCAGCTCCCGCTAGCCCCGAATCGCCCGAAATCCTGCAAAAGTTGCAATAATGTGCTGTAACCAGTATCTAAATTAGAAAAATCCTGCATAAAGTGCAACACAGTGGCTCGATAGGAGCGGTGTGGGCGGAGATCCTGCGCGAAATACAACACTGCCAGCTCCTTGAGGTCCATCTACATAGAGACATTGCCCGTCAGCGCAGCCTCCTGGCGTTGGCGGTCCCGCTGCTCCAGCACAGACAAGTCGCCGTCCAGCATCTTCAATCCAGGCAGGCGTAGGGCTACTCCGGCGTACAGCACCGGAAGC
Source organism: Paenibacillus sp. FSL P4-0338 (assembly GCF_038002365.1). Lineage (NCBI taxonomy): Bacteria > Bacillati > Bacillota > Bacilli > Caryophanales > Paenibacillaceae > Paenibacillus > Paenibacillus sp. FSL P4-0338. The sequence goes on from NZ_JBBOCG010000002.1 coordinate 429,204, forward strand.
AGGCCTGCGGCAAGCAAAAGCACTGGAACCCCGTACAGCTCGGCGACCGTACCGGCGGCCAAGGCGCCAATCGGCGACAGGCTCCCGCCAATCAGGAAGCGGACCGAATTCACCCGGCCCTGAAGCGGACCGGGCACGAGCCGCCCGTGCAGAGAGGAGCTTAAGGAGCTGAAGAAGGGCCCCATCAGCCCGGCGGCGAATACGGCGAATAGGGCGAAGGCATAGCTGGGGATGAAGCCCCACAGCATGGTGACGATGCCCGACAAGCCCAGGCTGCCCAGCATGACAGCGCGCCGCTGCTTAATCTCGCCCATGATGGAGATGACCCCGAGCCCGGCGAGGTAGCCAAGCGCAGACACTGTGGACAGTGTGCCTACAGCCGCTGCATCGCGGTGCAGCACCTCACGGACATAAGGGACCATCATCGTCCATATAGCTGTGGAGCTAAGATTGCTTACGGCAGCCATCATCATGATCGTCAGCATAGCGGGGAACCGCCGGTAGAACGAGAAGCCTTCGGCCACCTCCCGCAGATAGCCGGATATGGAGATGGCAGCGGCAGGCGTTCCGGCCGGCTTGCCCATCCGGGGCAGCCACAGCAGCATGGCAATCGCAGCCATATAACAGACGGCGTTGACCCCGAGCGCCGGCAAGGCACCGCTGGCTGCGGTCAGGATGCCGGCAAGCGCCGGGCCGAGCAGCACGGCAGCGCCCTTGCAGCCGTCAATGATGGCGAAGGCGCGCATCAGCTTGCCGGTCCCGGCGATTTCGGGGATGACGGCCATGGCCGTCGGCAGGAACAGCGCGGAGCAGGCACCGCTAAGACTGGCGGCAGCGAACAGCTGCCAGAGCTGGAGATGGCCGGCGAGTCCCATGCCGAGCGGAAGCAGGAGCGCCAGCAGCCGCAGCACGGCGAGGCAGGCCATGAACGCTGCGCGGGGCAGCCGGTCGGACAGCGGCGAGCCGAGCAGGCGCAGCACTAGCTCGGGAATCATGGAGCTGAGCGCAAGCGCCCCCATGGCTACCTTGGAGCCAGTCAGGTCATAGACCAGCCACTCCATAGCCAGCAGCCCAAAGGCATCGCCGAACGCGCTGAGTGAAACCGTGGATAACAATCCGTAATAGCTCCGTTTCTGCAACCTGCTCACCCCTTCAGATAATTCTCAATTTGCCCGGGCAGATCGTCCAGCGCCTCCAGCCGCAGGCTGTAGGAGACACTTTTGCCGCTGGTGTGAACGATGACCAGACCTGCTGCGCGCAGCGCGATCAGGTGGTAGTGAATCGTGCTTTTGGACAGCTGGACCGCCTTCACAATCTCCGTGAAATTCATCTGCCGTCCGGTAAGCTGCCGGAGAATGAACAGCCGGGTCTCATCCGACAATGCCCGGGTGAGCCGCAGGAGAGCGGCAGCAGGACGTCCTTCTCCCGGAGGGAGCGCATCGCAGGAGTAGCTGGTGAACACAAATTCATCATATTGAGAAGAGATGACCAGCGGACGGGCATGATACTGCGGAGTGATAATAACCTGCTTCAGCGTCTCCGACGGATAGAGCCGCATCCCTCCGGTAGCTGCCTCATATAGAGCCATATCATTCGTGCCGTCCAGCATCGCTGCCCGTACTTCGGCCTCCTGCCGCAGTCCTTCTATAATGGCCGGATCAATGCTGCTGAAATAGCTGTCATTCCACACGCGGATCACTTCAGCCGCCGCATCCCGCAGCCCGGCAAGATTCGCAGGCACACTCTGTCCGAACCGTCCGGCAATGTTGTAGAGTTCCCCCGGAGACAGCTCTTCGAACCAATGCAGGAATTCCTCCGCCGTACGCTCTCCGGGACAGCTCCAGATGAAGGGGGAGAGACTGAAATTATCGGTGAGCTTCAGCACTTCCTTCATACGCTGGAGCATGACAGGGGCGAACTGTGTCTGAACCTGGCGGACCCAGGGGGTCCCGGCATCCATAGCGGTATGATTTTGCTTGCCGATAAAAGCGTTCAGGCTGGTAATGCATTCATAGATAGGCGCGAAGTCTACAGTTACTTTATAATCCATAAGAAATTCCTGCTTTCTTGTGTAGTAGGGTTAGACAAGAGAAATTATAGATAATGAAGAATAATTAATTTGTTCTATAAACATAGAACTTATATTAGTTTTATAATAAACGAACCTTTTTAGTTTGGCAAATGATTCTTTTTTTTCGGAGGATGCGGCACAAGATATTTTTATCAGAGCAATGGAGCGGCTGCCGCAGTATTCGGAGGGAGTTTCTTTCTCGCAAAGAAGTAGTCTTATGCTTCACAAAATAACCCCGTAAAGTGGAGCTCCGGCCTCGATGATGACCCAGGTACTTTGCGGGGCCAAACATAAAAATTCTTATCTTTCAAAAAAGGCGGTTCCCGCAGCGCATCATGCGCCTTGGGAACCGCCTTTACAGATTTAAACCTCGTATAACGCTGTGGCGTGCGTGTGTTAGTTAATGAATTGCAGCGACTTCAAGGTCTTCTCCAGCATCGTAGCTGCTTCTGCACGGGTAGCCAGCTTCGCCGGAGCGAACGCACCATCAGGGGTTCCCTGAATGATGCCTGCTGAGGCGATCTCTGCTACCGCTGCTCTGGACCAGGCCGGGATGCTTGAGGCATCGCGGAATTTAGCCAGTACAGCCGGATCAGACGTCAGGGTCTTGCCGGTGTATTTCATGGCTTTGGACAGAACGGCTGCCATCTCCTGCCGGGTAATCGGACTGCCCGGCTTGAAGCTGCCGTCCGTGTATCCGGTAATCAGACCTGCGGCAGCGGCTGTCTGTACAGCTTCTGTGTACCAGGAGCCTGCGCTAATATCCTTGAAGGGGGTTCCCGGAGCAGCCGGGGCAAGGCCCAGGGAACGGGTAATCAACGCTGCGAACTCTGCCCGTGTTATGGACTGTGCAGGCGAGAAAGCGGCGGGGCTGGTGCCGGTAATCACCAGCTTCGAGGCCAGCAGTTCAATGGCGGATTGTGCCCAGTGCCCGGTAGTGTCACCGAAGGTCTTGGACGACTTCACCACAGTATAATAGCTGTTGCTGTTGCGCTTAATCGTTACTTCCGTATGTCCGTCTGCCGGACTACCAAAGACCGAAGGCACGAAGGATAGCTTACCTGTGGCCGGGTCAAAGGCGACACCAGTCGCACCCTTAGCATCAACTGCACCAGTGGCCGTGATTGTCCGCTTCACATAAGTGCTGCCGAAGGTGTTCAGCGGAACGCTGGTGGTACCTGCCTGGGCACTGATGCTGAATTCAATGACGGGCGCAGCAACAGTGATCGTACCTGCCTGCGCGGCGATGGCCTTGTTCAGGCTGTCCAGTATAGCGGTATCTGCCTGAAGCAATGAGACAGTAATTGTGAAATCACTGGTGCCAAGCCGTGCGGCCAGAGCCGTTCCGTTAATTAGACTCAGCGGCAGGGAGTAGGAAGCACCGCCGGTAGAGATGAAGGTCAACACTGTGTCGGGTTGTGCCGCCGCCTGCTGCACTAGCACACTGCCTGGCAGCACAGCCTGCGCGCCGCCTGCTGAAGCCGTGAGCGGGAGCTTCAGCTCATTAGTACCGGCGGGCAAGGCTGCAAACTGAGCGGTGAGATCCGCTGCAGTAAACGTGGTAACCTGCGGCGCTGCTCCTGCGCTTGGAGCAGGGGTGGCCGATGGCGTTGCTGTAGGAGTCACTCCCCCGGTTCCACCCGGATTAGATCCGCCCGGATTGGTGGTTGGTGCTGGTGTTGTAGTCGGACTTGGGTTTGGAACGGCGCCCTTCAGATCGGTGATCCGTCCTTCAACGCTGGAAGTCACCTGGAGGTGCTTCTTCAGATAGGCCAGCAGAACTTCGAAGTCAGGAAGACCCAGCTCGTAATAACGTCCGTCCGCCTTGGCTGAGGCCAGTGCACGGTAGAAGTCCCCGCCGCCTGCCATGAAGGAATTCGTAGACAGAATATAATAGCCTGCCGGATCAATCGGCAGATAAGACCCGTTCGCCTGTTTGATTTCAACGGAGATTATGCGTTCTCCCGCTTGCGTGACCTTGCCGGTTAATGAATCGATAATCTCCGGCTTCTTGGTAGAGTCATACGTGTATTTCATCCCCGAGACATGGGCGAAACGTCCCTGATCGGACTCCAGCCCGCTGACTGCGTTCTCCAGGGAGGAGATGATCTCTGCGCCGGTAACCTTCAGGGCTGCCAGACTGTTATTGAATGGGAGTGTGGTCAACACCTCACCCATCGTAATATCGCCCTTGTCAATCGCTGCACGAATGCCTCCGCCGTTCTGGATGGCGACGATGCCTTTGATCGTACTTTGGTCCTCCTTGGATACGAAGTTAGGCATTAGCTCGGTTACTTTCTCCGCAATACTGTCAGCAATCATATTGCCGATTGGCGTCTCTTCCTTACGCACCACGCGGACAGATTTCCCTTCAATGTCGCGGTTGGTGTAAAGGTCAACGTCCGAGTAGCCTACAACCTGGCTTCGAACCGTTGCGAGTTCGGCATCATACGGGGCAAGAATTTTTTTGGCAGCAGCATCTTCACCGAACAGATTGACATCCAGCAATTTGCCCTGATAAGCCTTGACCTCGCCATCCTTATCGAAGGTAACGTCAAGCTCACCCAGGAACTGGCTGTATTCACCAGTCTGCACAATCAGGACCTTCTTGTCCGTACCTGCAATCACCACAGGGGCTGGCGGGTTATCGATCTTCGTATGGGAATGTCCGCCGACAATAATGTCGATCCCCGGAACGGCCTTGGCCAGCTCCTGATCCACAGTGTACCCCAGATGGGTGACGGCAATAATCTTGTTGATGCCCTGGGCTTCAAGCGCATGGACGGTACGCTTCGCGCTTTCTACATGATCCTTGAAAATAATCTTATCACCAGGAGACGCGAGGCCTACAGTATCCTCAGTCGTCAAGCCGAAGATTCCGATCTTCTCTCCATATACGTCCTTGATGACGGAAGGATAGATGTGACCGTCTTTGGCAGTACTTTTGGACTCATCCGTCTTAAGAATACCAGTCATCTCTTGATAGAGATCAGCAAGCTCACTATTCTTGGTAGTGAAATCAATGTTGGAGCTGGCAAAAGGGAACTTGGCCGCCGTCACGAAATTCCGCAGGATTTCCGGATTCTCCTTGTTCATGTCAAACTCATGATTGCCGAAGGTCATCGCATCATAGCCGATATTATTCATGAACTTGATGTCTGCCTGACCCTTGAACTGGTTGAAATACAGGGTTCCGGAGAAGACGTCACCCGCATCCAGCAGTACCGTATTGCCTGTCCGTTCGCTGCTGATGGCGGAGGTCCGCTTGGTGATATTCTCCAGATGGCTATGGGTATCGTTCGTATGCAGGACCCGCAGATTGAAATCTGCCCCGCCGAAATCAATCTGTGCGAGCAGCGGATCATGGTCACTGATCCGGATGCCGTCGGCATCCGATACAGTGCCCTTCGGATAATCTCCCGGATCTGCAAAATCGGCATTAATATGCACGATATCAAGCTTGCTGGCAGAAGCCAGCCGGTTATTGACGAGGATATGATCCAGCGTCTGGGAGTTGCCCTGGAAGTTGTAGGAATACCGTTCATTCAGCGGCAGGGTATTTACAAGATTCGTAAGCGCACTGCCCTTGAGGATATTAAGCGTGTCTGAGAACTGGAAGTCATTCAGATCGCCAAGCACGACAAGATTGGCCTCAGGATTCTTCTGAAGCACATCCTCAGCGAAGCTGCCTACTACCTTGGCGATCTTGGCCCGCTGAACTTCAGTCGAGAAGACCGGAGGCTGAACGGAACCGAACAGATAGTTGTCGCTGCTCTTGGAGTTGAAGTGATTAGCAATTACGATGATTTCTTTGCCCCCGAAAAGGAACTCGGCAGCCAGCGGCTTGCGCGACTCCTTGAAGGCCTCATTGCCCGGATCAATGCGGCCCGGATTCAGGCTTAGGCCAGATCCGGCAGCATAGCTTACAGCGTCTGTAGCTGTACCGGGTGTGCCCGGCTTCAGAGTGACGCGGTTCATATTGTATAGGAAGCCGGAGCGGATATTGCCGTCTGGAACGCCGCCATCCTGGTTGTTCTGCGGTGCGATATCCGTGTAACCATAGTTAGATGCACCGCCGTCAATGGCAGCAATGGCAGCAATCAGCGCTTTGTAGCTCTCTCTGGCATCCGTTCCGCCTTTGCCGGTTCCATCGTTATCCTGCACTTCTGTCAGGCCAACGATGTCCGGTGTTTTGAGATTGAGTACAATATCTTTGGCGACATTGGTGATTTTGGCAGGATCATTGTGCTGGGAGAAGTTCTCAATGTTAAAAGAAGCGATGTTCAGCTTATCCGCATCTCCCGGGGAGAGCGAGGTCACTTCTCTCTTCAGCTTGCTTGGGGAGACATCCGGCAGGCCGTCTGTTTCCGTAGAAATCAGGAATTTGCCGTAATCATAGGTCAGAATACCGTTGACATTGCCCAAGAATTGTTGGCCTTTAGTGAGTACCGGAGCGGTCTTCACCGAGAGAATCAGGCGCTGCGGGTTAAAGTCGGCACCCGTCAATACCAGTCCACCGGCAGGGGAAGTCACTTCAGTCGTGTTGCCTGTACCGTTGACGGTCACCACTGGGATTTCAAAAGTACTGCTGGAAGCATAGTAGACTGCAGGGCCCACGGTGGTCGGCTTGGCAAGCTCCAGACGCATGCCTTCCAGGCTCTCATAGAAGTCGATGGCATCGGTGGCGGGCTCGAACTTAGCCGGGTTCAGGCCATCATCGTCGATTACAGCCGTTGGGATGAGGCGTCCGCCGGTGCCCAGCAGGGTTGGGGCCGGAAGCGGATTGCCGCTGCTGACAACCGTTGTCTGGCTGGCTGTAATCTGAGTGGTGGATAACTGTCCCGAGCGGCCGAATTCTTTGACAACGCCGTCTACCGTGACAGCATCGCCTGGTTTAACGGCACTGCTTTTTCCCTTCTGATAGATTTGAATGGCTTCCGAGGTCTTGATATCGTTATCCATATCAGCGGCCGCAGACTGGATATAGAAGCTGTCCGCATCCTTGATGTAGGTAACAATTCCTTTGACGTCAACGACCGTTGCGTCCAAGTAAGGTGAGATATGTCCTGCGCCTTGAATCTGGTTAATCTTCAGACCTGCCAGTGCAGGAGAGACGCTGTATTCAAAAGTGGATGTGGGACCTTTCTCAGAATCGGGTAATGAGGCATAAGCTGTAATCTTAAGCGAGGTAATATCGGAGTGAACGGTGATTGGGGCAGTATACAACTGGTCTGCCACTTCTGCTGTAGTACTCTTGTTGGCGTAGACGCTGTAGTACACGCTTGCCGTTACAGAGGTGTTTAAAGTAATCTTTGACCCTGTACCGATCTTAGTGCCTGAGGCAGGGGATGCAGTAACGGGGGGAGCTTGGGTGGCCGCAGTGGCCGCAACCATATCGGCTGCTATAATCGGCTCTGCCGAGGCCGTCCCTGAGCCTGTGGACATTCCCGGGAAGATCCCGGTTAATAGCAATGCTGCCGCCAGGAATAGACTGAGCGGCTTCCTGCATTGTGAAGAAAGTTTCATGTGAGTATACCTCCCCATAAAATATCATTCGTACTCTATTATAATAGAGATAATATGAATCTAGCGCAATTTTTCGTCAATATTTGTTAAACTTGCATAAAATCATGGTTGGAAATGATGAAATAAATAAAAGTTTAATATATTTCATGGGGAATTAGTTATGTTTTCTGAAAAACATGTAAACTATATGTTATTTATATGCTAAAAAACGGCGGTCCCCTACTAAGTGAGGGAAGCGCCGGTTATTGTTGTTTTTGCTGTTAAAGAAACTATGATCATCAATCCACTTCCCCTCAACTCTTCTATGCACACATTATCCACCACAAACGGATGGTGCGCGGGCGAATGTAGGCAAAAAACCGATTACAATGTGCTGTCGGAGGGTGCGTGGGTTGGATGTAGTCGAAAAACTGATTACAATGCGTTGGCGGGAAGGTGCATGGGCCGATTGAACTCCGAGGTGAAGAAAAGGGGCATTAGTGCCCCTGAATGTACCCAATGTAAGCAGAAAGAGCAAAATCAGGGGCAGTACTGCCCCTGATTTTGCAGGATGTGGGTCAAAGGAGCGATAGAAGGAGCACTAATGCCCCTGAATTCGCCGGGTACCCCCAGAAGTGGGCGGATAGGTAGCCAATGGATAAGGTTAGGTTGCTTTACCTAGCTTCAATCCGCTCCGTCCCGCCCATATAAGGCCGCAGTGCCTGTGGGATATAGATCGAACCATCCTCCTGCTGGTGGTTCTCCAGCAGCGGGATCAGGATGCGCGGCGTGGCCACCGCTGTGTTGTTCAGGGTATGGCAGTATTGCAGCCGCCCGTCTTCATCACGGTAGCGGATGCCCGAGCGGCGGGCCTGGAAGTCGAGCAGATTGGAAGCCGAGTGGGTCTCCCCGTAAGCTTCTCTGCCCGGCATCCAGGTCTCAATGTCATACTGCTTGTGGGTCTTCATCGCCATGTCTCCGCTACAGACGGCGACTACCCGGTAAGGCAGCTCCAGCAGCTGAAGAATATGCTCGGCATTGCCGAGAATCTCCTGGAGCATCTGCTCCGATTCTGCCGGATCGTTCTTACACATGACCACCTGCTCGATTTTCGAGAACTGGTGGACCCGGTACAGCCCGCGCACATCGCGGCCGGCCGAACCCACCTCGCGGCGGAAGCAGGCCGACATCCCGGCCAGGCGCAGCGGCTGCTCCAGCTCCAGAATCTCATCGCTGTACAGCGAGACCAGCGATACTTCCGAGGTCCCGGCCAGCCAGCGCTTCTCGCCAGTCAGTTCGTAGGTCTGTTCCCGGCCGCCGGGGAAGAACCCGGTCCGCTCCAGCGCCTCCGGGCGGACGATCACGGGCACATCCATGACGCTGAAGCCGCGCTGCATCAGTACATCCAGCGCCAGCCGCTGCACGGCCAGGTGCAGCAGGAGTCCGGCCCCCTTCAGCACATAGCTGCGGGGCCCTCCGGCCTTGACGCCGCGCGGAAGGTCCATAATGTCGTGCAGCTCTCCGAGCTCGACATGGTCCCGCGCGCGGAACCCGAAGACCGGCGGCGCGCCATGCCGCCGCAGCTCCACATTCGCGCTGTCATCCGGTCCGATCGGCGTATCCGCCGATACAGGATTCGGCGCGAGGAGCATCAGCTCGCTGCAGCGCTGCTCCGCATCCAGAAGCTCCGCCTCCAGCCGCGCCAACTCGCTGAGGGTCCCCCGCACCTGCGCCTTCACTTGCTCGGCGCCTTCATGGTCGCCCCCGCGCAGCAGGCGCTCGACCTCCTTGGTCAGCGCGTTGCGCTCCGCCCGGCGCTGCTCGGTCTCCCGGCGGGCCAGCCGCCGCCGGTCATCCCACTGCAGAAGTTCCTCCAGGGGGAACTTCAATCTTTTCCACTCGGCCGTCTTCCGTACAATGTCCTCATTCTCCCTGATCCAATTCATATCCAACATCTGCATCCGCTCCTTAAGTGTGGGTAAAAAAACGCAAAAAACGCCCTCATCCATGGGACGAGGAGCGTCAGCTCGCGGTGCCACCCAGGTTGACCTCATTCACGTATAGCAGCTATGCAGCGCGGAATCAGGCCCTCTTTGGTCTTCGCGGTAACGGGCGAAACCCGGTAAACTTAGGGAACAGGAAGCTGCTCCGGTCGCAGACGCCTCGCGGTTGGATGCCGGTCGTTGGCCTGGTGGGGGTATAGGTTTGCCGTTTATTATAACCAGAGCGGCAGCGGTTTGCAAGCATAAGAGGGGTTTGACAATATTCCTTGTACTCTGCTAGGATTATTACTAATTTAAAGTATTGGCGCCCGGCGAAGCAGCCCGGCCCATCCTATCTTGCGGACGGAAGAGGTGCGAAAATGGCCAAAATAGTCGTAATTAACGGAACACCCTCTCTGGTCTCACGGATTAATGCCGTGATTGAGTATGCAGAGAGTGCCCTGCGTGAGCGCGGGTATGAAGTGGAGCGGATCAATGTCGCTGAGCTTCCGGCGGAGGATCTGATTCACACCAAGTTCGAGAGTGAAGCCATCGTCAAGGCGAATGGGATCGTGGCGGAAGCCGATGCGGTAATCGTCGTCAGTCCGGTATATAAGGCTTCTTACACGGGAGTGCTGAAGACCTTCCTGGATCTGGTGCCGCAAAAAGGGCTGGCCGGCAAAATCGTCCTGCCGCTCTTCATGGGCGGAAGTCTCGCGCATCTGCTGGCGATTGACTATGCGCTGAAGCCGGTACTGTCCGTACTTGGCGCCCGCTACATTCTTGGCGGCGTCTACGCCGTAGACTCCCAGGCAGTGCGTAACGACCAGGGCGTAGTTGAGCTGGCTGAGGAGCTGAAGCTTCGCCTGGACAGCGTGCTGGAAGAGCTGGCGGAAGAGACGGAGCATAAGGTGGGGCGCAAGGCAGGGCAATCAGCAGCCGTAGAATAACGTTAGGCTGCCGGCTCCATTTGCCGCCCGGTACAATCAAAAGGCACTACACTACCCGAATGCGGGAGTGTAGTGCCTTTTTGTATGGGGATTTCATACCCCTTGAAAGCTCAGCTCCGGCTCCCACAGTACGACCCTATCTCCCGCCAGACTCGCCGGAATATCAATGATCCGCTGGTTGCTGCTTCCCCGGTAGGAGAGGGTAAGGTCTTTGAGCTCTTCGACGAACCGTCCGTCGATCACGACCTGGCACAAGGCCAGCAGATTCCATTCCGCAGAGCCCGGTGAAGCCGTAAGCTCCTCGTACGTATAGCCGGTATAGATCCAGATTGGGAAGTCCGGCAGCTCCGCGCGCAGCTCGTGAATGAAGTCTGCAGCCTCCTCAGCCGAGAAAAAAGGGTCCCCTCCCGCAAGCGTCAAGCCGTCCAGCAGCGGATTGCCTGCAATTTCCTCTATAATCTCCCGCCGCCGCTCCGGGGTAAAGACCTCCCCGTAATTAAAGTTCCAGGTCTTTGGGTTGAAGCAGCCCGGGCAGCGGTGGCGGCAGCCGCTGAAGAAGAGGACGGCCCGCAGGCCTTCCCCTTCATTGATCGACTCCGGGTAATATCCGCAGATGTTCATAGATGCTTAACACGGTCCCGGACTTCGGCTTGCTTGGCAGCATTGAAGCGGGTCTGGTAGTCACCGGTCAGATACCCGGTAACCCGGCGCAGACGGCGGATATGGGTGGTATCCTCATGGGCATTGCAGGTCGGGCAATTCGTGCCGATAACCCCTTCATAGCCGCAGCCGGAGCAGCGGTCAATCGGATGGTTAATACTGAAGTAGCTGATGTCCTGCTCCAGCGCGTATTTGATGATTTTGACGAAGGCTGACGGGTTGCTCCGGGCATTGCCGTTCAGCTCGACATAGGAGATCGCTCCGGCGTTGCAATGTTCATGGAACGGAGCTTCCAGGCTGATCTTCTTAGCTGCGCTCAGTTCATGATAGACCGGAATATGGAACGAGTTCGTATAGTATTCACGGTCGGTTACCCCAGGGATAGAGCCGAGCACCTTGCGGTCGATCTTCGTGAACTTGCCGGAGAGACCTTCAGCCGGCGTTGCAAACAAGGTGATATTGAGGTTAAGCTCCTCGCTCTTGCGGTCGCAATATTCACGCATATGGCGGACGATAGCAACAGCCTTGGCGTGAATCTCCATATCTTCGCCGTGGTGCTTGCCGTACATGGCTTTCATGCATTCAGCCATTCCAATGAAGCCCAGCGACAGACTGCCGTGCTTCAGCAGTTCGCCTACGCTGTCATCGGGGGCAAGCTGCTCGCCGCCTTCCCAGACGCCTTCACGCATCATGAAATCGGAGGCTTTGGCCTTCTGGGAAGCCTGGATACGGAAGCGGTGCAACAGGCCGTCCAGTGCAATATCCATATAGTGATTGAGGTCGTCGAAGAATCCTTCTTCGTCAGCAGCGAGGCGGCGGCCGGTTATCGTGCCGTGGGCCAGTCCAAGACGCACCAGGTTGAGCGTGTTGAAGGACAGGTTGCCTTTGCCGGAGCAGTGGTTGCGTCCGAAGCGGTCGCTGAGTACACGGGTCCGGCAGCCCATCGTAGCGAACTCGGTATCCGGGTCAGCCGGATCATAATACTGCATGTTCAGCGGAGCGTCCAGATTGGCGAAGTTCGGATATAATCTGCGCGCCGAGCACTCGGCTGCCTTCAGGAACAGCTCGTAGTTAGGATCACCCGGTTGCTGGTTGATGCCTTGCTTGCATTTGAAAATCTGAATCGGGAACACCGGTGTCTCCCCGCTGCCCAGTCCGTTCATCGTAGCCGTTAGCAACGAGCTGATCACAAGCTGGCCCTCTGGTGAGGTGCAGGTGCCGTAGTTGATGCTGGTAAAAGGAATCTGGCCGCCGGAGCGGCTGGACATCGTATTCAGGTTATGTACCATACTCTCTGCGGCCTGCAGGGTCTCGCTCTGCGTCTCCTTCAGGGCAAAACGGAAGGCGCGCGGATACTGCTCAGCCAGATCGCTGCGGCTCATCGTAATCTCCCCAAGTGCAGAACCCTCTGCATTCTCCTCGAAATACTCCAGACCTTTGCGGAAGAGCTTGGAGAAGGATTTGGTAACATAAGGGGCCAGGTCATAATCCAGCTTATTGGCGGATACGCCGCCGTACTGCGCATTCTGCTGTGACTGGAAAATAATCGCCACCAGCGACATCGCCGTCATAATCGAGTTAGGAGGCCGTACACTGCCGTTGCCGGTGTTGAAGCCTTCACGGAGAAGCCGTTCGAACGGAATGAAGATGCAGTTCGTGGTTCCAATGGCGTATTGATCAAGGTCATGTACATAGACGACATTATCCAGGGTAGCCTGTACCAGCTGTGGCGGCATGGTGAAATTGCGTGCATACCATTTGGAGTATTCACTGCCGAACTTGCTCATTTTGCCGGAGAAGCTCTCCCCGTTCAGGTTGGCGTTCTCGCGCAGCAGATCCAGATCCCGGCTGTCGATAATATCCCGTCCCAGATGAATGACCTCTTCCAAAAGATCCTCCTGTGCAGCTTGTCCTTCGTTATAACGTTTCTCCAGCAGTGTCATTATATAACTCTCTCCTCTCGGGTATTGTAAGCGTAATATGTAATATAGATAGAATGGTCAGGACATCAGTAAAAAAGCACCCCCGGCCGGGAAGGCCGGAAATGCCCGAATGCATGATGCAAAGATCCGGTAAGCGGAAATTTGCCTGTGGTCTGGGTGGAACATACGAGCAGACACGGGGCAAATAGCTTACGCCCGTTCTTGTATATTCCGCAGAGCCGATACCTGAAGATAATCCCCGATCGTCCTCAGGTATCGGCAGCCTATGGCCCGATTGACGGAAGGCTAACTCTGCTATGGCAGGCCGCATACGGACACCTCCCCTGTTCCTCGCAGGAGTCTAAGCGGTGCCACCGAAACAGGCAGGTCTCCTGGCTTCCGGCAACTCCTCCGGTGCCTTCCCGGGGGGCTTATTCAGCCCCTTAGTGGCAATTAGCCGGAGAATGCGGCCCTGGGGGCATCGCGCCCTGGGAGCATCCGGTTACAGTGGCGGGACCGCAGCGGTTTTGCACCGCGCTTCCCTATTAAGTCGCACCTCTATTACAAGGGGTGAAACACCCGTTTCTACTATATTTTGTTGTGATCTATTAAAGCTACCGCAATATATTGTGTTTGTAAATGTTTTTTTGCAATCCCGCACGGGGAGCGGGTTCGGCGCTTTTACTCACAGCTGATCCACAGTTAGTCCACAGGTAATCCACAACTTTCCTCCGAATCTGCCGTGAATGTTTCATAAAATCTCCGAAAATACGCCACAAAGAATCCATAAATAGAGTGCGTCTAATCCTGGTAATTATTTTGACGGATATTAATAGAATAGAGAGGGGTGGCAGGTGATTTGTGGCAAGCTTGGCGAAGCGTTACAATAAGAGGATAAGTAAGAGGCAGGAACAACAGATAATTAGGAGGGAGATCACAATGGCAATTGGCGAAGTGACCGTTATTCCGATTGGGACAGGCAGCACCAGCCTCAGCAGTTATGTGGCCGAGATGCAGCGCGTGCTGGAGACGGTGGAGGGCATTACCTATGAGCTAACTTCTATGGGTACAATTATTGAGGGACCGGTAGCGCGGATTCTGGCTGCGGTAGAAGCGCTGCATGAGTCGCCGTTCACCGCCGGGGCGCAGAGAGTCTCCACCTCGCTCAAGATCGACGACCGGCGCGACAAGACCTCCACCAGCCGCAGCAAGCTGGAATCCGTGGAGCGTAAGCTTCAGGGAGAGTAACCACTATAGTATCTAATCAGAATTAACCGATAAGGAGCGGATTCTTCATGACAGAAGCAGCACAGCAGATCGGAATTCAAATGTATACACTGCGTGACCAGACGGAACGCGATTTCCTCGGTACACTGGGCAAGGTGGCAGAGATGGGATACCAGGCAGTGGAATTCGCCGGTTATTTCGGTGTATCTGCAGGGGAACTGCGCCGTAAGCTGGATGAACTTGGCCTGGCTGCCCCTTCGGCGCATGTAGGTCTGGACTTCAGCAGTCTGGATAAGATGGAACAGGCATTAGCCAAAGAGATTGAATATGGTGTAGAGCTCGGACTGCAATATATGATCACCCCATCGGCACCGCTTCCGCAGAACCCTTCCATAGAGGATGTAACAAGAATCATTCCATTCCTGGAGAAGGCTTCCGCGATGGTCCGGGCGGCAGGGATGCAGTACGGTTATCACAACCATGATTATGAATTCGCAGAGGTTGACGGCAAGGCGGTCATCGATATCTGGCTGGAGCGGATTCCTGCGGAGCAGATGCTGGCAGAGTTCGATCTGGGCTGGGTACACAGAGGCGGAGCCAACCCGGCTCAATATGTTTCAAGGTACGCCGGACGTGTTCCGCTGGTCCACATTAAGGATTTCGGAGCCAACCAGGAGGAGACCGATCTCGGAAAAGGAGAGGTGGATTTCCAGAGCGTCTTCGAGATCGCGGAGCAGAGTGGAATTCTCTATTATATTGTGGAGCAAGAGGCCTATGAGGTATCCTCCCTTGCAAGCGCTAAGCTCGCGCTGGATTATTTCCGCGGGCTGGGGCTGATGCACGGCTGAGGACACAGCCGCCAGAGGAAAAAGGGGTTGCGTTTTCCGCTGGAAGAGTTATAATGTTTTTTGTTTGGCAGACTTCAGAGTCTGTAAGCTGGTGTAGCTCAGGGGTAGAGCAACGCACTCGTAATGCGTAGGCCGGGGGTTCAATTCCCTTCACCAGCATTCTTATGAATTAAGCTTAACGCGGCCTTCCGGTTCAGGGGACCGCGTTTTTTAATGGCGCACGGCCGAATGTATGCGAAAAACAGCATACATTATGCTCGTACGCAGCTAATTTTTTTTTTCATAGATGGCCTTAGTAATTCTGAGTAAAAGGTATTCAACAGAGGAGGCGAGCTACAACTATGAAATGCCTGACCATTCGCCAGCCGTGGGCCACGTTAATTGCGCTGGGAGAAAAACAAATCGAAACCCGGACCTGGCGGACCGCCCACCGGGGGGAGTTAGCTATTCATGCCGGGATGCAGGTAAATAAAGCGATCTGCCGGACGGAGCCGTTCCAGTCGTTGCTTGCACGTCACGGCTACACTGCGGACAATCTGCCAACCGGCAAGATCATTGCAGTCAGCCGCATTGCGGATTGCTGTGAAATGACACCGGGGCTTGCGCAGCAAGGCTGGCCGGGTGGAAATGAATATGTATTCGGCAATTATGCCGAAGGAAGGTATGCCTGGAAGCTGGAGGAGGTTGTTCCGCTGGTACATCCCATACCTGCCAAGGGACGTCTGGGGTTCTGGGAATATCCTGTGCTGGAAGAGGAATTGTGAATTTCCTGACGATATTTTGAAGAAAAATTGCTCCGGATTGGCTGCCGGCTGGTATAATTGGGATATTCGGCGGGAAATCTTCCTATATATAAGGATAGTTGTGCTCTGAGGCGGTCTACCGCTGGAGAGGGGCAGGAATGCCGGGAAGGGGCGTATGCATAATAGATGGGAAGCCTTCTAATTGCATGGCTTTGTATGCTTTGTTTGTTTCTTGCGTTCAGGGATCAGGTCAGCCGTAGAATCTTGTACCCGGTAGCTGTGGTGGTTATATGCGGCACGTTGGGGTATTGGACGTTGTTAATGTAATTGCATCCGGGTGATCATTTAATGCAGAAGTCTGCCGCTTGCGGCAGGCTTCTTTGTTATCCTTGCTTCGGGCCGCCCTGCGCCGTCTTCTCCATACCCAGATACCTGTGCATATGCAGAGTGGCCTGGGCGGCAATCACGTCATCCAGCAGCAGCATCCGCTCGTGATAACCCCTGCAGACGAATTTGGCTTCAACACCCGCCTCCAGCCGATTCTGTTCATAGACCCTCAGACCACGGGCGCGCATCCCGGCACGGACCTCCCGCAGATCGGCAGAAACGGCATGGACTGCCCTCTGGATGACCTCCAGATAAGGCGCAGGCGTGCGAAGCTCTGAGGATATAGCAGAAGCATCGCGCTCGAAGGCGGATAGAATAAGCGGCAGCAAAATATAGGATTTGACCAGCAGGTTATCCTGGCTCTCTGCTCTATGCATCCCTCTCAACCCCTCAAAGAGAACGTATATTCGCATTGTAACTCATCCTTCAAAAAATAATCAATGGGTTTTATAAATTAACTCAAATAATGTGACATTTTTCACAATAAAATCAAATGAATTATTTTATATTAAAATTGAAATATTAAAGATTGAAAAATAAATCAGCTCAAAGGAGAATGGCAATGAGTCATGAAGGAAGTCTCCGCCGTGGTTTAGTATTCGGGATCATTCTAAGTGTTCCGCTCTGGGTATCAATGATTGGCTGGATTCAGCTGTTTGGGTCCGCCTAGGCGACATTTTATTCAAAATATATGAATTCTATTAGCAGGTGTCGTCCTTATGGGCGGCACTTTTTTTCGGGGCTAAGATTCCCATAAATAGGGGGGATTACATTGAACAGAAGCGAAATGGGAGGGGAGATGGGCTTCGGGTGATAAAAATAGGACAAATGCATCAAATTTTAATAATATAAATTGATATAATTATAGAAAAGCGGGATAAACGGCTACAGCCAATTCTCTGATTTCTCGACTTTTTTCGTCAATAGATAAAAAAGAGACTCGTCCCTTAACCCTTATGGTACAAGGGATCAAAGAGGAACCTTCGCAAAAAATAATTTCAAAAAATATACTGGGAATGGATTGACAACAGGGTGGGGGAGCGGATAAACTAAAATAGTACAAAAGTAACAAATGTCATAGACTCAACAACGAATTTACATAAGCAAATCTCAATTTCATACCGAAATCATGTACAAACGCAAACCGTATCGAAAGAACGGGACGCAAAGTCAGGAATCTACTGTCTCTAAAGTTGAGGCTAGGGTCGTCCGGCCGCCGTGAAGCTAACCCTTCGTGGCGGTCTTTTTGTTGTTATAGTTGCGTGACAGATTCATAGAATAGTAACTAGGAGGTGTGGACTATTGAAAAAAAGAGTGCGTAAAACAGCCGCCATCATTATGGCTGGCCTATTGACCTTATCCAGTGCTTTTACGTGGGGGACGGATGTTAGAGCAGCTTCAGGGGTGCCGTATACGCCAACACCGGTTTTAGGAGTCGCAGGGAATTTTAATGCTTTTATCCTCGGGGATTTTGCACAGAGCAATGATCAGATTGAGGGCCGCCTGGCAGCGGCAGGGAACATTACCCTCTCCGGAGGTTACGGAGTAGCAAGAGCATACAGTGGTGCTGCGCCGACGGATGTACTTGTGGCCGGTAAGAATTTTGTACATTCAGGCAGTGGAGAGATCTATGGAAATGTGGTATTTGGGGATAGCTTTACAGCCAATGAGCCTGGTGTCAACATTAGAGGCGGGAAGAAAAATGCCAGCCCGATTGATTTTGCAGCCGAGCGGGAGTTTCTAATCTCGCGTTCCACAGAGTATGGGGCCTTGGCCGACACGAATGAGATTGGCAATAATCATTATGGACAGCTTACGATAAATGCACCAGATCGCTTCAATGTGGTTCATCTGGATGCCGCGACACTGGCGAGTACGAATTATATTCAGTTCAACATTGCCCAGAACGCTACGCTGATTATTAATATAAGCGGGCCTACAGTCAATGTGCCGAGCTTTTCAATGAAGGACGGCAGAGCCAGTCAAGTATTGTTCAACTTTTACGAAGCCTCTGAGGTGAATATCGCTTATACCTCATTCTACGGGACGATCCTCGCACCTAGAGCGGATGTTCATTATGCCGGAGCAGAGCTTTACGGGACCCTGATTGCAAAATCTTTTCGCGGCGGGGTTGAGATGCACCTTGGGATGTACGAGGGAGAGGGGCCGCCGCCGAGTCCGACGCCGACCGCAACGCCGACCCCTAGTCCATCACCGACACCAACTGTGAAGCCTACACCGACGGTAACGCCGACACCGACTGTGAAGCCAACACCGACGGTAACACCAACACCGACAGTAAAACCAACACCGACGGTAACGCCGACACCGACTGTGAAGCCTACACCAACGGTAACGCCAACACCGACAGTGAAGCCTACACCGACCATAAAACCGTCACCTACACCTGTGTGCACTCCAACTCCAAAGCCGACACCAACCGTGAAGCCGACGCCAACGCCGACTGTGAAGCCGACGCCAACACCGACAGTGAAGCCGACGCCAACACCAACCGTGAAGCCAACGCCAACACCAACCGTGAAGCCAACGCCAACACCAACCGTGAAGCCGACGCCAACACCAACCGTGAAGCCAACGCCAACACCAACCGTGAAGCCGACGCCAACGCCGACAGTGAAGCCAACGCCGACAGTGAAGCCGACGCCAACACCAACCGTGAAGCCGACGCCAACACCAACCGTGAAGCCGACGCCAACGCCGACAGTGAAGCCAACGCCGACAGTGAAGCCGACGCCAACACCAACCGTGAAGCCGACGCCAACACCAACCGTGAAGCCAACGCCGACAGTGAAGCCGACGCCAACACCGACAGTGAAGCCGACGCCAACGCCGACAGTGAAGCCGACGCCAACACCAACCGTGAAGCCAACGCCAACACCGACAGTGAAGCCAACACCAACGCCAACAGCGGTGCCAACACCAACGCCAACAGCGGTGCCAACACCAACGCCAACAGCGGTGCCAACACCAACGCCAACAGCGGTGCCAACACCAACGCCAACGGCAGAGCCAACACCAACGCCAACAGCGGTACCGACACCAACGCCAACAGCGGTGCCAACACCAACGCCAACAGCGGTGCCAACACCAACACCAACGGCAGTACCGACACCAACGCCAACAGCGGTGCCAACACCAACGCCAACAGCGGTACCGACACCAACGCCAACAGTGGTACCGACACCAACGCCGACAGAAGTGCCGACACCAACGCCGACGGTAGAGCCGACACCAACGCCGACAGTTGAGCCGACACCAACACCGACAGCAGTGCCGACACCAACACCAACGGTAGAACCGACACCAACGCCGACAGCAGTGCCGACACCAACGCCGACGGTAGAGCCGACACCAACGCCGACACCGACACCGACACCGACGCCAACGCCGACACCAACACCGACGGTAGAACCAACGCCGACACCGACACCAACACCGACGGTAGAACCAACGCCGACGCCAACGCCGACACCAACACCGACGGTAGAACCAACGCCGACACCGACACCAACACCGACGGTAGAACCAACGCCGACGCCAACGCCGACACCAACACCGACGGTAGAACCAACGCCGACACCGACACCAACACCGACGGTAGAACCAACGCCGACGCCGACACCAACACCGACGGTAGAACCAACGCCGACGCCGACGCCGACACCAACACCGACGGTGGAACCAACACCGACACCAACACCGACGGTAGAACCAACACCGACGGTAGAACCAACGCCGACACCGACACCAACACCGACGGTAGAACCAACGCCGACGCCAACGCCGACACCGACACCAACACCGACGGTAGAACCAACGCCGACGCCGACACCAACACCGACGGTGGAACCAACACCGACACCAACACCGACGGTAGAACCAACGCCGACACCGACGCCGACACCAACACCGACGGTAGAACCAACGCCGACACCGACGCCGACACCAACACCGACGGTAGAACCAACGCCGACACCGACGCCGACACCAACACCGACGGTAGAACCAACGCCGACACCGACGCCGACACCAACACCGACGGTAGAACCAACGCCGACACCGACGCCGACACCAACACCGACGGTAGAACCAACGCCGACACCGACGCCGACACCAACACCGACGGTAGAACCAACGCCGACACCGACGCCGACACCAACACCGACGGTAGAACCAACGCCGACACCGACACCGACACCGACGGTAGAACCAACGCCAGCGCCAACATCGCCGCCGTCCAGTTTCCCTCCAGTGCCTACGCCGACTCCGATAATTGGATTTATCGTGAGCAATGATGTGGCCGTGAATGATGATCCACTGCCGCTGGGACCTGTAGTAGCTCCAATAGCTACAACAATACCAGACCCAACGCCGACACCGGCTGTTGCGGTTGCGCCAATAGTAGCAACACCGGAGCCAACGCCTTCAGCGGAACCGGCACCCGATGTAGTCATTATTGATGATGAGGTTCCTCTAGGCAGTGTGCCTGTGGATGGAATGCTGCCGAAGACGGGCGAATCCAGTCCTGCTCCTTATTATTTTGCTGGTTTGGCACTCGCTGGTCTGGGCTTGATTCTTAGAAGAACCACCAGAAACAGCAAACGTAAGTGAATCACCGGAACTGAGATTTATATAGACAAACGATGACCCTGTAATTTGACAAGGGCTGCTTTCGGAGATGAAGTTCTCCTGGAGCAGCTCTTTTTTCATTTGATACTCCTACACTTAAACAGCGGAGCGGGCGGAATGATTGTGGAGAAGCGGAGCGGTCGCCTTTGTATCCGGATTTTCACCGATTAGGGGAATGTAAAAAAATCTGGATACAAGAGCGATTGGAACAACGTTCCGTTTGCGGAGCGTGCTCCTAAGCGTCGTCGTAATTCATACTCCATCCATTCATGCTGAATCTTGCCTTAGCCCCGGCTGTATTTTCAGTTAGCCGTACTCCCGTGCTATACTAGGCTCAAATTACACTAAGCAAAAGATCCTATTCCCTGGCTGGAATGGTTGCTTACTGAAGGAGGAACGTTGATGTGGATGATAACCCTGCTTGTGGTGCTGATCGTGGTGGCCGCAGGGGTGGGATATGCCGGATTCTATTTTTATGGAGTAGCCATTAAGCGGGCCCCTAAGGAATTCCTGGCCAAGACCCCAGACCTTAAGATCGATCCGCCGCCGGTGGCTGGAGCCTCGTGGGGAGAAGGGGCGGAGTGGGTGTCCCGGCAGACCTTCCGTGAGGTGGAGCTGGTGTCTGAGGATGGACTCAAGCTGCAAGGCTATTATCTGGCGTCAGAGCGTGCTGCCGGCCGGACGGTCATTGTTGCCCACGGGTATTCCGGGAAGGCCAAGGATATGGGGGCGACCGCTAAGAACTATTATGAGAATCTGGGGTACAATGTGCTGCTGCCTGATGCCAGAGGACACGGGCGGAGCGAAGGGGATTATATCGGCTTTGGCTGGCCGGAGCGCCGGGATTATCTGAAATGGATCGGATTTGTCCTGCAGGAGAACGGTCCGGACGCGCAAATCGTGCTGCATGGTGTATCTATGGGTGGAGCCACGGTACTGATGACGTCCGGTGAGGAGCTTCCTCCGCAGGTCAAGGTGATTGTCGCCGATTGCGGCTATACCTCGGTTAAGGCGCAGCTGTCCTATCAGCTGAAGCGGATGTACCATCTGCCCAGCTTCCCGTTTGTGCCGGTGGCCAGTCTGGTGACCCGGATGAAGGCTGGTTATTCCTTCGGGGAGGCGTCTGCGCTGAAGCAGGTACGCAAGGCCCAGGTGCCGATTCTGTTCATCCACGGAGATGCGGATAAGTTCGTGCCTTATGCGATGATGAATGAGCTGTATGAGGCCTGCCGGAGTCCGAAGGAGCAACTGGTGGTGCATGGAGCAGGGCATGGCCTGTCCTATGATACGGATAAAAGCACATACATCCGCACAGTAGGCGAATTCGTAGAACGCTATGTACACACAGCCCGGCTGCCGCTGAATCTGTAAGATAAAAACCCCTAGAACGTAGACGCGCCCGATATCCGCAGACAGCGGTTATCGGGCGCTAATTATGTTCCACACATGGGGCCTTTCCCTGAAGAACAGAGAAGCAGCCAGCCATGTCTTATCGGTATATAAATCCCCCGCCGTTTGTGAGCGAAACGGGTGTCGTTATTCCTTGTTATTTCCAGCAGCCGTGTGGCGAGAGAAATCCTTCCAATACGACAAAAGCCCTACCTCTCTTTTGTCCTTGCGGCTCCGTGGCCGCGCCAGTGTGAATCGGAATGCTATGTTCGAATTTAGTCTCATAAAAAGGAAAAGTACTGCAAGAAAACGTAAGATATTGTGTCCAAACCGCCGATAATATAAAGAAGTGATTCATCGGCCTGACATCTTCTTGATGGGGATAAACATACTCGAAAACAAATATTATTTTATTATAACACGGGGATCATATATATGCAACTGTATATTGGGCTGCGGCCGGGACGGGAATGAGGGGACAGATGGAACTATACAGAATTTTTTTAAAGAAACAGATCCGGAACTACATCTTCAGCTCAGCTGTAGCGGTACTGGCAGTCGGGAGTCTGCTTATGTTATCTTCCCTGGAGATCAGCCGGGTTGAATATTACCGGCTCCTGCTGGTGCTTCTTTGTTCCTTTGTGATTATGGCGTCCATAGAGATTACTATTTTTCTCAGACAGATCAGACCTATACGGGCTGCACTGGTTCAGGAGAATGCTGCGCTATCGATGCTGGAAGAAGCATATCTGCACACGCACCAGCTGCCCAAACGGGCCGTTCAGCGGATTATGGGGCCGCATCTGCTCGGATTATCCGTTCCGGCTCTGCTGCTGACCTTCTGGATGATCCGTGCCGGCTGGGTTACGTTCCCTTACTTCTATCTGATCCTGGCCATGTGCTGCGCTGTGCTTGTGGCCTGTATGCATTCCCTGATTGAATTCTTCCTGACCTGCACCTCCATTATTCCGCTGATTAAGGAGTTCAGGAACCGTGCGCTGGAGCAGTATAGCGTGGATTTTTCCCTGGAGGGCCATGTGTTCGTGCCGATACGCCCCAAATTCCTGGTGAGCTGTATGCTGATCGGCACCTTCCCGCTGTTCCTGTTTATTATGGCGACACATATCCGTATGAATGGTGAGGGGAATTCGATAGTCGTCGTAGGACTTCAGAGCTATTGGGCCTGGGCGGGGATGGTGCTGCTGATCGGTACGCTGTTCTCCTCCATTGCGGCCTGGCTGCTGACGAATAGCGTACAGTATCCGATCCATGAGCTGTATCAGGCGATGAACCAGGTGAAGGACGGCAATCTGGTCCAGGTGCAGGATGAGTACTCCGATGAGTTCTCGAAGCTGGTGGCAGGCTTTAACATGATGGTCCGCGGGCTTCAGGCACGGGAGCAGCAGAGCCGCCAGCTGCTGGACAGCTACTTCTCCACCCTTGCCGTGGCACTGGATGCCCGCGATTCTTATACGGCAGGACATTCGCTCCGTGTAGCGGAGTATTCGGTGATTATCGGACAGCTGGCCGGACTGAGCGGGCAGGAGCTGGATGATCTGCGCAAGTCAGCCCTGCTGCATGATATCGGCAAGATCGGGGTGAGAGACAGCGTCCTGTTCAAGGAAGAAGCCCTTACGGATGAGGAGTTCCTTCAGATTCAGAGCCATACTGTGCTGGGGGAGAATATTCTGCGGCAGATTGAACCGGCGGACAAAATGGCACCCTATCTGGGCGGCGTCCGCTCGCATCATGAGCGTTATGACGGCCTCGGCTACCCGGATGGTCTTGCCGGTACGAATATACCCTTGCACGGCCGGATTATCGCGGTAGCGGACGCCTATGATGCGATGACGTCCGACCGGCCTTACCGGAAAGGGATGGACCACGAACGGGCGCTGGGCATTCTGGAGCAGGGCAGGGGCAGTCAATGGGACCCTGAATTCGCCGGATTGTTCCTGGATTACTTCGGAGAGAAGCCGGAAGCCCGCAAGGATGCTCAGCCTGTCCAAGCGGGGTAACACTTTAGATGAAAGCATATCCTTATATTCCTTGCCGAAGCGGATACTATCCAGTTTATGGAGGTTCCGCTTCGGCTTTGCGTGCCTATTTTGTGAACTGCGATGGAAATGCGACAATTAACGACTACATTCATTGAAGGATTGAGGGCAGACCGTTATAATTATTAAGTCTGGATTTTAATTAAAAAATAAGGGAGATTTCTATGAAACGCGCAGATGTGCTGCTGATTTCTATCGTTCTGATTGCTGCGCTCGCCTTTCTCGTGCCAAGATGGCTGTCAAACGATGCTGATAAAGGTGGGCCAGGCAAAGAACTCAAGGCCAATATAACAGTAGATGGTAAGTTATTCAAAACGATAACCCTAACCAAAGAAGAGCAGACTATTGAGGTCCGCACCGAGCGGGGCTATAACATTCTGAAGGTGCATGATTACGGGGTTGAGATGTTCGATGCGGATTGCCCGGATAAGGTCTGCCTCGGCTTCGGATTCATCACGCTGCCCAAGCAGACCATCGTATGCCTTCCACACCGGGTATTGGTTGAGATTGCAAGTGCGGCCGGGGAGGATGAAGTAGATGGCTATGTCCAGTAGTGAATCGGCTACAGCGCTGAAGCGGACCGTAATTATTGCTATATTCGCTGCCGTTGCTGTGGTGCTGAGTATTGTGGAGGCACAGATCCCGCTGGCTGGAGTGGGGCTGATGCCCGGGGCGAAGCTGGGTTTCGCCAATATAATGATTTTGACCTGTATTTACTTTTTGCGCGGACGCGATGTCCTGGTTCTGGTGATCCTCAAGACATTGCTGACCGCCTTCCTGCTTGGTACGCTATCCAGCCTGCTGTTCAGCCTGTTCGGCTCCCTGTTCAGCTTCATTGTGATGTTCGCGCTGGTGAAGCTTGGCCGCAGAAAGTTCAGTGTCATCGGCATCAGTATTGCGGGCGGATTGGCTCATAATACGGGACAGCTGCTCGCAGCCTCATTCGTATTCAATTCAACAAGTATTTTCTATTACCTGCCGGTTCTTCTGATCACAGGCATTATTACAGGCATTGCTGTCGGCTTCGCCGTCCGGTATGTGGTTGACTCGCTATCCAAAATATCCTTATTTGAAGAGTTCCTGAACGGACCGGGTCACTAGCTGCGGAAGGATGAGTAACATGAATCAAGCGTACAACGATATAAAAGCTGGTGAGAAGCCAGCAGTCATTGCCCTTGAGGGCGTATCCTTCGGCTATGACCCGGAGCATCCGATTCTCCATGATATCAACGTGTCGATCCCGCAGGGTCAATGGGTGAGCATTGTGGGGCCTAACGGCTGCGGAAAATCGACCCTGGTCAAGCTGCTGAATGCGCTGCTTCCGAAGAGTGCCGGCCATATCTCTGTCTGCGGACATACGCTGCAGGAAGAGACGATTCAGTCCATCCGGCAATGCATCGGAATGGTCTTCCAGAACCCCGATAACCAGTTCATCGGTCAGACGGTGGAAGAAGATATTCTCTTCGGCCTGGAGGGTCTGTGCCTGCCCTACGAAGAGATGAAGGAGCGGCTTGAATTCTATACCGGTAAGCTCGGGATCAGCCATCTGCTGTCCAAGCATCCCGGAGAGCTGTCAGGCGGGCAGAAGCAGCGTGTGGCCATCGCCTCGATTCTCGCTATGAAGCCAGGCATCGTCATCTTTGACGAGGCCTCTTCTATGTTGGACGAGGGCAGCCGCGACGAGCTGATGGGGATTCTGCGCGACATGCAAGCAGAAGGCAGCTACACGATTCTGCTGATTACTCATGATGCTGATGAGATTCTGGCGTCGGACCGGGTGCTGGCGCTGCACGGGGGTAGCATCGCGGCAGATGTGTCACCTGCGGAGCTGTTCCGTGATGCAGAGCTGCTGGAGAAATGCCATTTGCGGGAGCCTTATACTTGGCAGCTTGCCCGTGAACTGGAGAGCCGGGGAATTACGGTGGATGTACCCGCCAGCGAAAAGGAGCTTATAGACACACTATGGCAATACAACTACAGCAAGTAAGCTATACGTATGCTGACCGGAGTATGTGGAAGCAGACGGCGCTGCACGGGATTAATCTGGAGATTGCCAGGGGTTCGCTGACCGGCATTGCCGGAGCCACCGGCTCCGGTAAATCTACATTGCTCCAGCTGTTCAACGGCATTCTTAAGCCGACGGAAGGCACGGTGCAGGTGCTGGATGTAACGATAACTGCAGGGGAGAAATCACCGAGGCTGCTTCCGCTGCGGCGGAGGGTAGGCCTCGTCTTTCAATTCCCGGAGCAGCAGATGTTCGAAGATACGGTAGAGAAGGATCTCTGCTTCGGGCCGCTGAACTTCGGAGTCAGCCTGGAGGAGGCCAAGGAGCGGGCACGCAAGTCGATGACAGACATGGGACTGGATCTGGCGCTGCTGGAGCGCAATCCCTTCCGGCTTAGCGGAGGACAGATGCGCAAGGCAGCCATTGCCTCGGTGCTGGCGATGGACCCGGACATTGTCGTGCTGGACGAGCCGACTGCCACCCTGGACCCGGTAAGCCGGGCGGAGCTGATCGCGCTGCTGGAGCGGCTGTGCCGCGAGCAGGGCCGGACGATCATCATCGTGACGCACCGGATGGATGAACTGCTGCCTTATGCTGACAACTGGGTCCTACTGAGGGAGGGGGAGCTCGCCTTCCAGGGCAGCGGCGGCGAACTGGCCGCTGATCCGGCGATTCTGGAGCGCTGCGGGCTGCGGGTTCCGCAGTCTCTGCGTTACTGGCAGGCTGCCGCCGAGCGCTTCGGCCTTAGCGGAGAGAAGCCGCTCCTTACAGCCGAGGGCCTCGCGGGGCGGCTTGCGGCCTTGCTGGAAGAGCGCCGCACGCTGAATACCTCCGGCACGGAAGAAATGGGGAATGGCCATGAATGAGCGTCTGCTGCTGGGACGCAGCATTGATACGGGCTCATGGGTACATAAGCTGGATGCCCGGTCCAAGATTACCGGAATGCTGCTCTATGTTGCTATCATCCTGCTGTCCACTTCCTGGATATCCATCGGACTGGTTGCGCTCTTCTCCATCGTGGTGATGGCGACGACCCGCATTCCACTGAAATATTTCATTAAGGCTGCGAAGCCTTTGCGTTATCTGATGTTGTTCATCTTCATTGTACAGGCGCTGTCCGTGAAGGAAGGGGAGGTGCTATGGTCGCTTGGCTCATTCTCTCTGCATGCGGGTGGACTTCGGCTGGGGGCATTCTCTGTGATCCGTATGCTGTTCCTGCTGACCTTCACCGCGCTGCTGACGTTCACGACAACGCCGGGCAAGCTGAACCAGGGGCTGGAGGGAGTGCTGGCCCCGCTGAAGAAGCTCAGGCTGTCACCGGACCGGATTACGCTGATGATCAGCATCGCGCTCCGCTTCATCCCGACGATTCTCGATGAGGCGCAGATTATTCTGAAGGCGCAAGCCTCGCGCGGAGCGGATCTGAAGGAGCTGCCGCTGAAGGAGAAGGCGCGGATGCTTGTCTCGCTGCTGGTTCCGGTCATCGCCAGTGCGTTCCGGCGCGCCCAGGACCTGATCTATTCCATGGAAGCTCGGGGCTTCCGCATGGATGCGCCGCGCAGCCGGTATCACCGGCTCAGGTGGGGCGCGGCGGATACGCTTTTTGTTGCTATGTTCGTTGTACTGGGAGTTGCAGTAGCATTATTGTAAGACATTTAGGGGGATACGGAAATGGCACGTTATTTTAATGGTAAAGAAGTGGAGTTATTGGCACCTGCGGGAACCTTCGAGATCTTCAAGGCTGTCATTGAATCGAAGTGTGATGCGGTGTATTTCGGCGGTCCGGTGCTGAACATGAGAATGATGCGCAAGGGCTATAACTTGAGTCATGAAGAGATTATCGAAGCCTTGAATATCGCCCATAGTATGGACAAAAAAGTATATATCACGGTAAATAATCTGTTCAGCGAAGAGGATGTGGAAGAGGCCAGAGCGTACCTTAGCTTCCTGGACACGGTCCGCCCGGATGCGCTGATCGTGCAGGATATGGCGGTGCTGGAATTGATCCGCGAGATGGGGCTGAATCTGCCGGTTCATGCTTCCGTCATGATGAATGTGCATAATTTGGAGATGATCCACGCGCTGAAGGAGCTGGGCGTCAGCCGGGTCGTTACCTCCCGCGAGATGGATCTGCAGACCGCGAAGCTGCTGGGCGCAAGAAGCGGCATGGAGCTGGAATATTTCATCCACGGCGATATGTGCTCTGTACACGGGGCGAACTGTTATTTCAGCTCCCAGGTGTTCGGAATGAGCAGCAACCGGGGCAAATGCATGAAGCCTTGCCGCTGGGATTACCGGATCAAACGTGACGGCTATGTCTTCCCTGCGGAATATCCGCTGGCGGTGAAGGATATGTTCATGTATGAGCATCTTCCGGAGCTGATTGAATCCGGCATTACTTCCTTCAAAATCGAAGGCCGTATGCGCGATAAAGAATTCATGGTGATGCTGTCCAACAGCTACGGCGATGCGATTGACCGTTATATCGATGATCCGCTTGGCTTCGACCGGACCAAGGATTCCAAAGAGCTGTATAACAACCGTAAGCGCGATTTCTCCACGGCGTATGCTTTTGGCAAACCGGGACTATCGAATATCAACCGTCGTTATGAGGGAACAGGCAAGTTCTACAGCACCGGCAAAGTGTTCAGTACGCCGACTGCCGAACGTGAGCTGTCTGTAGAGCGGGTGACGGAGCTGCGCGGGCGAATGGCTGAAGACAGACGCAGCACTGTTAACAAGCCTGAGCTGTCAGTACGTGTGAATAATATGGAGCAGGCGCGTCTCGTACTGGAGATGGGGGTAGACAGCTTGTATCTGCCGGGCGATGTGTTTGAGCCGGACCGTCCTTTTACGAAGCAGGATATTAAGGACCTTGGAGCGGTAAAAGGTCATACCAAGCTATATCTCGGCCTGCCGCGGATGATGAATGAGCTGCATTTCGACCAGTATGATCATCTGCTGAACGGGGAGCGGCTGCCGATTGACGGCCTGATCATTACGAACCTGGGGGCGATCCGCCGCTACCGCGCGACCGGTTATCCGATGATTGGCGATGCTAATCTGAATGTCTACAACCATCTGTCTGCCGGGCTGTATGCGGGACTGGGCCTTACCAGGCTGACCGTTTCACCGGAGATGACGCTGGAGCATTTCGCCTCCTTCACCTCACGCAGCGACCTGCCGCTGGAGGTTGTGGTGCACGGAACGCCCGCACTGATGTATATGGAGCATGATCTGTTCGAGAATACAGAGGTGATGGAGCCGATCGGGGAAGAAGACAATCAATATGTCCGCAATGATGTGCTGGTGCTTAAGACTGACAAGGGCGAGAACCCGGTCTACCGTGACCAATATGGCCGCTGCCATCTGTTGTTCGCCAAGGAGCTATGCTATCTCCCGATGCTTAGTGAAATGAACGGCCTGGGGATTGCCAGCTTCCGGATAGAAGGCGCGACATACAGTATAGAGGAGCTGCGCACTATTATTGCTGCTTATCAGGCTGCGATGGATGGAACGAAGCCGGAGGATGATCTGCTGGGCGGACTGAAGCCGGTATATGCGGGGTACACCCTCGGTTCACTGCAATTTAACTAATGCTAATAATTCAATTTTAAAATAACGCTGCTGCGAGTATAATAAGGGCATATGGCGCAATTATAAGTACCTTTTTTCACAAACTAATAGACAGGTATGCCTCATTTGGGATCATCCTGCTTAGCCATTATTGTTAAATCATCAGCTATTGAAAGCGAGGGGAACTTCATGGAACAGAGCGTCATCATTGGACGAGAAGCGGTAGCTGCCAAAAGAAAGCAGTATTTCTACCCGTGCACCGCACATTTTTACCGGGATGCCCCGCAATTGGTGCGCGGAAGCATGCAGTACGTCTACGATGAGAAAGGCAAGGAATACACCGACTTCTTCGCGGGAGTCTCTGTGGTTGCCTGCGGCCACTGTAATCCGGCTATTACTTCACGTACGATAGCACAACTGCAGCAATTGCAGCACACCTCGCCGATCTATCTGACCCAGCCGAATGTAGACTTAGCGGAGCGTCTGGAAGAAGTGCTGCCGGGCACGCTGCGCCGGACATTCTTCGTCAACAGCGGCTCAGAGGCGAATGAAGGGGCACTGCTGCTGGCGCGGATGCATACGGGCCGCAAAGGCTTCATCGCGCTGGAGGCCGGCCTGCATGGCCGGACCAACCTCACCATGAGTGTGACCGGGCTGCAAATGTGGAGAACCGATGCCTACCTTGATGAGGATGTGGCGTTCATTAAGCGCCCGTATCATCCGGAATTGACGCTGGAGGAAGCCGCGGCACAGTCCATCCAGAATTTGAAGGAAGTACTCGCTGCCCAGGGAGACACCATCGCTGCTATGATCGTGGAGCCGATTCAGGGGAACGGCGGGATCGTCATGCCTGCGCTGTCTTATTTCCGTGAGGTGAAGGCGCTGCTTGAGCAATACGGTGTACTGCTGATTGACGACGAAATCCAGACCGGCTACGGCCGGACGGGAGCGATGTTTGCGATGGAGCATTTCGGCGTCGTGCCGGACATTATCAGCATGGCCAAGGCACTGGGGAACGGAGTGCCCATCGCTGCCTTTTCCACAACGGATGAGATTGCGGCATCGCTGAACAAGCCTTCCGCCTCGACGTTCGGAGGGAATCCGGTCTCAGCGGCTACGGCGCTGGCGGTGCTGGACTACATCCGTGATGAGCGGCTGGCGGAACGTGCGGCTGAGCTTGGCGGGCAGCTGAAGCAAGGCCTGCTTGCTCTCCAGGCGCGGTACCCTGCGTTGATTACCGATGTAAGGGGCAGCGGACTTATGCTGGGGGCCGAGCTGGCCGGTTCCGAGACTGAGGATGCCGCTGCTGTGACAGACTATGTGCTGGAAGAGCTGAAGGACCGCGGATACCTGATCGGCAAAAATGGCATAGGCCGCAACGTCCTTGCCTTCCAGCCGCCGCTTGTTGTCACTTCCGGGAATATCGATGCCCTGCTGGATGCACTCCATGAAGTGCTGCAAGCGATCCACTGAGAAAGAGGCCTAACATTATGGTTATCATTAATGCTTTTAAACATACGGCGCTTAAACTGAAAATGTTCAGCGAGCTGGTGATGTTCTCCCATACGCTGTTCTCCCTGCCTTTTGCCATCATCTCGATGGTGTGGGCGGCGGGCGGCTGGCCTTCCGGCCATATGATGTTATGGGGACTGATCGCGCTGATCGGGGCACGCAACGGGGCGAATGCGTTTAATCGTCTGGTGGACCGCACCTTCGACGGTAACAATCCTCGTACCGCCCACCGGCATCTGCCGCAGCGTCTGCTCGCCGAGAAAGAAGTCATTCTGTTCATTATCATCAATTATGCCCTGTTTATTGTGGCTTCCGGGATGCTGAACCTGCTCTGTCTGGTGCTGTCCCCAGTAGCCATTGTACTGATCTCATCTTACTCTTATACGAAGCGTTTCACCTTCCTGAGCCATCTGTATCTGGGCTTTGTGATTGCTTCGGCGCCGATTGGCGCCTGGTTTGCGGTCACCGGGAATATTGCGTTCACACCATTCGTGATCGGAACTGTGGTGATGCTCTGGATTGCCGGGTTTGATATCATCTACGGGACTCAGGACATTGAGTTCGACCGCAAGAACGGCTTATGGTCCATTCCGAGCTTCTTCGGCCTGGAGAATGCGCTGCGGATCTCGAAAGGGCTGCATTTCATTATGGTTATGCTGCTGCTGTTCCTGTACCTCTGGCGTGATCTCGGCTGGTTGTATCTGGTGGGCATCGGCATTGCTACGGTGCTGCTCATGACGGAGCACAAAATTATCAAGCCTGCCAACCGTAAGCTGATGAAGGTGGCTTCTTATAATTTGAATCAGGTGATCAGTATGGTGATCTTGCTGTGTACGCTGATTGATTATTTTTACGTTAAGTAGGGTGGGAAGCGCGTCGGAGTGTGGCGCGTGCCGGAGGTTGGGGAGCTGCACTGCGCGGAATGTTTGGACTTCCGGCCGCTGTTAACTTCGGATTCCCTGATTGGAGCCGCTGAAAGCGGTAGGAATCCGAAGTTAAAGGCGAACGCTACCGCTCCTCCAGTTCCAAAATTCCTCTCCGTTCCGTCCTAACCTCCCCCAGAGAAGATTAAACTTCAAAAAGACAACAGGCCTACCCAGTGGGGCGGAGCGGCAGAAAAAGCGCGAATAAGCTTAGAGCTTCGCGCTTTTCTTCTTTTTGGGACATCCAAACCCCAAACCCCAAACCCCAAACCCCAAACCCCAAACCCCAAACCCCAAACCCCAAACCCCAAACCCCAAACCCCAAACCCCAAACCCCAAACCCCAAACCCCAAACCCCAAACCCCAAACCCCAAACCTCCACGCTAAACACCACTCACGTACGCTGCGCTGCGTTCGTTTGTTCAGCAAAACTTCAATTAACATGAGCTTTAAGTGGTTATTGGATGGGTATAGAAAGAATAGGTCTTGGAACATCCAATTTCTTGAAGGAGGAATACCAATTGAACAACAAACTGGTGCTCAGCCTTACTGTGGCTTGTGCTGTGCTGTCGGGTTGCGCTTCGGACGCCAATACAGCGAAGCCTGATAACACTCCGACTGCTGCTGCACCCACTGTCGCTGCAACTGTTCAACCTACGGCAGAGATTACTCCTGCCCCGACAACTACTCCTACTGAAGCACCTAAGGCAGAGCCTACGGCTGCGGAGAAGCTGGCTCTGGACTACATCATTACATATGTGAACAATTCGGATGTGGCGGCGAAAAAGAAATTTGTGGCTGAACATCTCCATCCCGGTGTGCAGGCTTTGTTCAAAGAAGCCCAATTGACGGAGACGGAGCCAGAGCTTAAAGTGCTTAGACCCAAGGTCATTGAATCTACAGAGTATACAGATGACAATGGGGCAAAGGTGGATGCGGTACTGCTTCAGGGTGAAAAACGGTCGAATATGTACAATGAGGTTATTGTTCTAATTGCAGATAACAAAATCTTCAGGGCTATGGAAGCAGTGGAGAAAGCCGAATTTGACCATCTCCGCAGCAAGTTCAAAGCACCGGTTCCTGCTGTGACGTTACCGCCCCTGACGGTGCTGGATGAATTGGTCAACTTTATCATTGTCGATGTGTGGAACAAAGGCTTCGCTGAGTTCCATTATTATTCCAAGAACGGGAAGAACAGTGTCGGCGAAAAGATGGATATTCAGGCAACCATGGAGCGGTTAGCTGTTGCGATGGCCCACAAGAAAGAATCCGACAGCTACATCGCAGGCCTGGGTGCTGAATATGACGATGTGAAGAAAGTATGGGCACCGCTATCCCAAGAAACTGACCGCTTGTACGCGCAGCTCCTCACTGGCCCGCCCATGCCCAAAGATCCCAATACTAAGTTTGATACCGAGGCATTCCGTCAGTACAGGGATGATTTTCAGGAGAAGATAGATACGATGCTGCTTGAAAATGAATAAACAAAAGGGCGCCCCTGTTACAGGGCACCCAGGCTGCCAGGAAAGTTCTGGCAGCCTTTTTTTTGTTGTAGTTGTATTGGAAACTATAGTTTCCTGATGCTGTGGAAAGATGTATAAATTTGTAGACAAGAGGGATTTCAACAGCTAAAAATTGAATGTATGCGAAAAACAGCATACATTGTGCTCGCACAGGTTGTCACCACATTGTGCTGGTGCTTTAGCGGTCACGCCCGGCGAAGTATTGCAGCAGAGTCCTCAGGTCAGCATGCGCCGGGAAGCTGGAGAGCTGCTCCACAATCGCAGCAGCCCGGGACAGATAGTCCTGGCTGACAGACTCTGAGCGGGCCAGGGCATCACTGCCCCTTACCAGCTCCAAGACCTGCTCGATGTCCGCAGGAGAAGAGTCAGGGCCTATTCTGCGGATGACAGGGGCAAGTTCGGCATCCTGTAAGGCGAAGAGCACAGGAAGGGTAACCTGGCCGTGGCGAAGATCACTGCCGGCCGGCTTGCCGAGTACATCCGCTGATTGCGTGAAGTCCAGGATGTCATCCTGAATCTGGAATGACATCCCCAGCGCTTCGCCGAAATCATAGAGAAGCTGGGCAGTCTCTGCACTGCTCTCCGCCGACAGTGCGCCTACCCGCAGGCAGGTAGCCATCAGCAGCGCGGTTTTGTTACGGGACTTCTCCAGATATTGCTCCAGTGTAAGATCATAATCGAAGGCATGCTCCAATTGCTGGTATTCACCGAGACATAGCTGGCCCGTAGCGACAGAGGACAAATCGTGAACGTAACGGTCCTTATCCCCGGTGTACTTGCTGAGCAGTTCAATAATGCGGGCAGACATATAATTACCGATATGGACAGCGGATAGAATACCGGTCTTGATATGCAGCGCAGGCTCGCCCCGCCGCAGCTCGGCGTTATCAATAATATCGTCATGAATCAATGAGGCCACATGGATAAATTCAGCCGCAGCGGATAATTGCAGGGTTCGGCGTCCGGCAGGCTTAGGACCAAACCGGCTGCCGACAATAACCATCAGCGGGCGGAGGCGTTTACCGCCGGAGCCTGTCAGTTCTAGAATGCTCTGCGCCAGCTGCGACTTTTTGGGAACATCCTTATCACGGGTCACCAGATTCTTAATTTCACGGTTAATTTCATTCAGATCAATATTCAAGGCTTCGTGCAGCTTCATCGTTCATGTTCCCACCTGTTCAAATGGCTTTGCTGGTACGGCTTCGTTGTCTGCGCTCCTGAATGAGGAATTCACCAAGCTCCCTGGCCAGATTGTGTTCCGTGAACTCTCCATTTGAACGTTCGATCTGCAATTTTTTGATGGAAGAGGCCATATAAGCTACCAGATCCAGCTCCCTGCATTTCACTGCAAACTGCAGATAGAAGCTGTACAGGTAATCTCCATCCAAAATGTTACGGGTCAGGTCAGGATGATGTGGGACACATTCCATATGGCGCTGTGCTGCCAAGGTAAGGATAGTATAAATGCCTAGCAAATGGGTTTTGCGGTCATACTCCAGATCATGGCGTTCCAGTACCGAGAGCATTTGCTCATATTCTGCCGGAGAGAGAGACAACTGAATTCCGGCAATACTAGACATTTCAGCCTGAAGCAACCGGAACGTATCTTGGGTGATTTTTTGGTTCACAAGCTTCTCTCCTTCATGTCGGTTTTGCTGGAAGGAACTCAATCCCTGAATATTCCTACAAAACCACTTTGTTGAAAAAACGCATATAAATGTACTTTCACCTCGTTAAACAAGGAGAGTAATGTGTCCTAGGGACACATTACTCTTGAGAATATCCTATTCAGCTTGCAGCAGCGCAGCCTGTGCATCCGCCGCTGTTTATAAATGAATGTAGTTCGTAACAACCAGTTACCCGGTTCATCAGTCGGTATACAGATACCAGCGCCGGACGAGAGGAATCCTCTTCCACTGCTTCTTGAGCCAAGGAAGAACATAGTAATCCAGGCCGAACACGCTGCCGGAACCGCCGATGCAGGCAATAGCTGCTCCAACATACCAGAGCATTTCTGTTGCTGCCATCTTGGTGGTCCAGATCATAACCGCCATACCTATCGTGGCCAGAGCAGAGATCGCTGTGAACAGACCAACAATCAGCATTACACCGAAGACGATCTCGGCACAAACCATACCGATTTGGAACCATTTGGCCAGGAAGGTGTAAGAACCGTCCGGGTTATAGAACATGAGATCCATGAACCAGTTAGAGATATCATAGATGAAACCTGGAACCGGAAGAGCCGATACAGCTTCTTTGGCAGTGGATACTGCGGAAGCGGCAGATTGGGCATCTACGGTAGTTTTGACTGCATCTACAGCCTGACTTGCTGCTGATGTGGCGTCTGCATAAGGAGCCGCAGGAATCAGGAAAATCTTATTCGGATCAACCCAGATCTTGCGGATCTTCTCTATACCTTCATATAACCACATTCCCCCGAGCAGCATACGGAGCGGAACGAGCCAGAAGTTCGGTGAGCGCTTGGAGAAGTAACCGCCGACGAAGCTCTTGCGGTTCTCAACATGGAAGAACTCGTGCATCATGTAAGTCCAGACCTTGTTGAAGCCCACAACCTGGGACAGATAGAACATATTAATGAAATGTTTGGACAACATAGCCATGAATCCGGTCAGCATGAAGAACTTGCCCGGAAGACCAACGTTCGCTACACCGTAGCGGCTGCCGATCGAAACCATGGTGCCGTGGAAGCCTGGTTTGTATGCTTTTTTAGGCGTACCCTTGATATCGGCAGTGATATTGCCTGCGATAACCGGAGCTGCCTGTTCAGCATTCTCAACCATTTGCGGAACTGGACGTTCTTCGCCTTCAGGGATGAAGAAGATGTTATCCCCAACAACGTATACGTTCTTATGGTCAACACTCTCAAGGTGTTCATTAGTAACAATACGTTTGCGGCCTTGCTGCTGAACATCAAGGTTACCGACGATTTCGGAGCCTTCAACACCGGCTGTCCAGACGATTGTCTGTGCATCCACGATGTTCTTCTCGCCGAGGGCAACAGAGCCTGCGCCTACTTCGGTGATTTTGGCGCCTGTAACGATTTCTACCTTCAGCTTGCGCAGACGGGCTTCGGCTTTCTGGATCAGCTTATCCGGCAGGATAGGCAGAATCTTCGGAGCCATATCAGCTACAACCAATCTAACCTCAGAAGGATCGATGAAGAATTCCTTGCAGAGCTCCTCGCGCTGCTCGGCCATTTCACCTACAAGCTCAACGCCGGTAAAGCCGGCACCGATAATTACGAAGGTCAGCATAGCGCGGCGAGTAGCCGGGTTCTTTTCCTTCGCAGCTTTGGTGTACATGTCGCGGATCTGACGCTTCAGGGCTACTGCATCATCGTAAGACCAGAAGGAGAAGGTGTTCTCTTCTGCTCCGGGGATTCCGAAGAAGGTTGGCTTGCTTCCTGTGCCGATGACCAGATAATCATAAGCATAGGTGGCTTTGTCGGACTTCAGCTTCTTGTTCTTGAAATCAATGTTACTGATTTCGTCTAGAACAACATCTACCTTCAGGCCGGCAAAGATTTTTTTCAAGTCAATTTTGATCGAATCCTCAGGTGCGCGATTCGCAGAAACCTCATGCAGCTCAGTCAAAAGAGTGTGATATGGATTTCGGTCGATCAGTTTGATTTCTACATCTTTGTCGTTCTTAAATTTCTTTGCCAGTTTCTTAGCCGTGAGTACGCCGCCGTAGCCGCCGCCCAAAATGACTATTTTCTTCAAGAGAAACTCACCTCATTCATCTGATTAGCTGCAAAAGGGTGGCGAATACTTATTTCGCGCCTTCGAGTGCTTTTTGTGCAAGTGTGAAATATTCACCAACGTGGATGGATACGCCGGAGATTGCGTCTGTTTTACCTTCAGCATCCAGGGTAGGAGCTACGCCTTTGTTCTCAAGGAAGTATTTCTCTGCAAGGGCGATTTCTTCATGCCATTCAGCAGCAGCGCCACCGGCTTTCATGCCGTATTTGCCGTCTACAGAATATTGTTTCTTATCGTCGCCTGCAGCATTCACACCGCTGAAATTAACAGCTACAACGTTGCCGTTAGCAACAGACAGAGCTACAGTGGACTTCCAGCCGGATGTAGCATCCATTTCGCCTTCAGCAGTGTATCCGCCATCTTTGTATGGGCCTGCTTGTGCAGGACCGGCAGCAAGTGCAGCCTGAGCTGCGCCAACGAAATCACTAACGTGTACGGATACACCGGAGATTGCATCTGTTTTGCCTTCAGCATTTACAGTGAGAGCAGCAGGATCTTGTTTTTCAATCAGGTAGGCTTCAGCAAGAGCAGCCTGTTCATGCCATTCGGACTTCGCACCGCCGATTTTAACCAGACCATAATTGCCGTCTTCGGATACTTTTTTCTTCAAATCGCCTGCTTTTTTAACATTGAAAGCATTCCAGTCAGCTTTGGTGATTTTGCCGCCTTCTACAGTCAGTTGTGTAAAGGTCTGCCAGCCAGTCTCTGGATCGGCATCCACTGTACCGTAGTAGGTTCCGTCCTGGTACTTGCCTGTTTCGGCTGCAGGTGCAGTAGTTGCTTCAGCTGCGGCAGTAGCAGTTGCTACAGGTGCTGTTGTTGCAGCAGCGTTCTCTGCTTTGTTGCTGTTGCCACAACCTGCGAGTAAAGTACCCAATACCAGAGCGCTCGACAAGATTACAGAAGCTTTTTTCATTTTGATATGACCTCCAAGAAAATAGTTTAAAATATATATATTAAAATGTAAAACATTTTAATAGCCATGGAAGTGATAAAAATCACTTTATAAATGATAAATGTCACTTTCAACTCGGTCTTAAGTCCCTTTTTGTAGCAGGCATACGACATATATCGGCAGGCAATAAGAAAAAATTTAATCATATCGTTTCTTGTTCGATGGCATTTTAGCACAAGCTATGGAACTATCATGTGAAAATAATCACTTAAATCATAAATAAATTTACTTCTGAAGTATATCAAATTTTAAGATAGTTGAATAGCTTTTTATAAAGACTTTTATGTGACGAAAGTTGAGTTATTCTGCATGGTTTCACCCGGTTGCAGGTGCAGCCCCTGCACACCCTGGCGATTCAGCAAAAAGTCATAGGGGTAATAGATCACAAGCAATTATAAGCTTTCGCCAGACATTAAATAGACAACTAAGGAGATGAGCTTGTAGTGGATAACAATGTGATCAAAGGTAAATGGCTACAGATTAAAGGTGAAGCCAAGAAGCAATGGGGCAAGCTGACGGATGACGATCTGGATATCATCGACGGTGAAAAAGACAAGCTGGTGGGCAAGCTGCAGGAGCGTTACGGCCATTCCAAGGATGAAGCCGAAGCGGAGTACCATAAATGGGAGTCCTCCCACCGCAGCTAATCAGCAGTTAACGATAAAAGGAAAGAGCGCGGATCGTATCTGATTTGCGCTCTTTTGCTGTCTTCAGGACATGAGGCAGTTTTCACTCTCATATAAATACATATGCTATAGCCCTCATGCTTCATGTTTTCATTCCTCCAGTATGATACTATAAATATTATTGTGAACTTATTTTCGCTGCAGGAGTGGAGCTATGGAATATGTCAAAATCTTTTTTGTGAATACAGCTTTACTGATCACTCTGTCGTATCTGGCGAATCTAATATACAAGTACACCGTAACCCACGCATCTGAGCCTGTAAAAAGAGTAAGCTGGGTGCTGCTCGCGGTCTTCGCAGGGTGGATCAGCACTTTTTTCGGCTACAGACTGCATGAGCATGTCATCTTCGACCTGCGGTATGTACCGCTTATCATCTCAACACTGGCTTACCCCCAACCCTTGGTCCTGATTATCATCGGAATCGCAACCGGGCTTACGCGCCTGACCTTCGGAGTGAACGAGGCAGCGCTGGTAGGCGTGCTGAATCTGACTATCTTGGGCTTCGTCTGTGCCGCTCTGAGCCTATGGATGAAGCGTTCACCTTCCTCGCTGATGTATAAGGGGATTGTCAC
Organism: Paenibacillus sp. FSL P4-0338; assembly: GCF_038002365.1. Classification (NCBI taxonomy): domain Bacteria; kingdom Bacillati; phylum Bacillota; class Bacilli; order Caryophanales; family Paenibacillaceae; genus Paenibacillus; species Paenibacillus sp. FSL P4-0338. The sequence continues at coordinate 469,133 of NZ_JBBOCG010000002.1, forward strand.
CATCTTGGTAGTCAATGTAGTAAATGTGCTGAATATTGCCTTATTTGGGGTCATTCCCACACATGATTACATAACGAAGATTCTGCCGGTTACCTTTCCCGCAGGCCTTGTCCTCAGTGCTCTGTTCGCGCTGATTATCCGCGATTTCCATCTGGACCTGATGCGTACCGGACAGATCATTAGAGCGAATAAGCTGTTGTCCGAGCAGACGGAGGAGCTGCATAAGAATAAAATTGTACTAGAGGAAAGAGCCAAGCAGCTCATGCTCGCCTCACAGTTCAAATCGGAGTTCCTGGCGAACATGTCCCATGAACTAAGAACCCCGCTGAACAGCATTATTAACCTGTCCCAGATGATTGAAGAAGGCGATGAGTCCCTGAGTGAGGAGGAGCTTGCTGAATATGGCGGGATCATTCACCGCTCGGGAGAGGATCTCCTGTCGCTCATCAATGATATTCTCGATCTGTCCAAGGTAGAGGCCGGGAAGCTGGATATTATTATAGAGGATTTAAATACCAGCGAGGTCCCTGATCTGCTCGTCCAGCAGTTCGGTGTCTTAGCCAGACAGAAGCAGCTCACCTTCAGTGTCTCCTTGGACGAAGGGGTGCCGGCCGTAATCTACACGGACCCCCAGCGGGTGCAGCAGATTCTGCGCAATCTGCTCTCGAATGCTTTCAAATTCACGATGACTGGCGGGGTCACTATGAATATCCGTGTAGTGGAACGTCAGGAGGGGGCTGCTTCGCAGAAGTGGATTGCCTTTGAGGTGGAAGATACCGGAATCGGCATTCCCCCTGAGAAACATGATTTGATCTTCGAGGCCTTTGAACAGGCGGATATCAATATCAGCCGTAAGTATGGCGGTACGGGGCTGGGCCTGTCTATCAGCAATGATCTGGCCAGGCTCCTGGGCGGATTCATTACCCTGCGTAGCCGGGAAGGCCAGGGCAGTATATTCTCCTTACATTTACCACTGCATTCAGGCGCGTCCGTATAATCCCCGCAGCTCCAACTTTATTTGTGATTTCGGTGTATTGACAGGAACCTGGTGCTGAGTAGAATGAAGCAAAAGCCGCATCAAAGGAGAGTCAACACCCCATGAACATCATGAGAAGCCGGCCGCTGCGGAACCGTTCCAAGGATTTGCGCAAGGCCTCCGTACACCGCAAGAATCTGCAGATCGCTACCTTCGAGGGGATTCCGTCCACCATATTCCAGGTGCTGCTGCAAGGCCAATTTCTTACAGGATTTCTGTTATACCTGGGTGCCAGCTCCAGTCAGATCGGATTTGTCCTGGCACTAACTACGCTGGTGAACGTCGCACAGATCGGTGTGGCCTTCCTGATCCAGAAGCTGCCGAGCCGAAAGTGGGCACTCGTGACTTTTATTGGCTTACACCGGTTGTTGTGGGGATCTACGGGCCTGGTTCCGTTTATTTTTCCGCAAGAGCACTGGGTTACCGCCTTCATCGTTCTGTATACCATTGCCTTCATTGCCAACACTGCCGGCGGTGTGCTTTGGAACTCGGTCATCAGTGACTTGGTGCCTGCAAGGGTCCGGGGCCGTTATTTCGGCATTCGTAATACGTTTCTTAATGCGTTGGGAAGCCTGGTGATGTACGGGGGCGGTATTGTTCTTGACCGTTATCCAGGCGGACACGGATTCCTTATCCTGTATATTGTAGTGTGGATTTTCTCCATCTCGAACATCGTGGTGTTCTTCTTCTACCCGGATGTGCCGTTTGAGAAATCCGAAGAAAAGGCTTTCCTGCCGATGCTCAAGAAGCCGCTTCAGGACAAGCTGTTCATGAAATCCACGCTGTTCCTGTCTGCTTGGCTGCTGCTGCAGAACCTGACAGTACCGCTGTATTCCTATGTCATGCTGCAACTGCTGAATATCAATTATGAGAAGCTGTCCCTGCTGAATGTGGCGCAGACGGTCTTCATGATGGCCAGCTTCTATGTATGGGGCAACCTGAACGCAAGGCACAGTAACAAGAAGCTGCTGCTCTGGACCTTGCCGATTATCGCGGTCTCTTCCCTGATCTGGGGACTCTTGTCCGTGCTGCCGATGCTTCCGGTATTATTTGCAGCCCATATTGTGTTCGGCGTGGGTGTGGGCGGCTTCAACCAGCTTGCCTTCAACTTCATTATTGGTGATACGCCGAAGCGCGAACGGCCGATGTATATGGCGATGTATGCGGCGCTTACGGGTCTGGCGGCCTTCTTCGGCCCGCTGCTGGGCGGCCGTATCTATGAATGGATTAAGGAATGGCCGCAGTGGATGCAGATCTACGGCATGCAGTTAGTGGTAGGCGTGCTGATGATTCTGCTGGCGCTGCTGCTGGGCCGCCGTATCCTGCGGGATGAATAAGGAGGAATACAAGGAGGCTATTTCGGTGACAAGAATTGCACTGGTACTGGGTGCTACAGGTCTGGTCGGCAGTGCGCTGACCCGGGATTTGCTGAACGGGAATTGGGACGAGGTCCGCGTACTGGTCCGCCGTCCGCTTGCGCTTGAGCATTCCAAGCTGAGACAGATTCAAGTGGATTGGGACCGGCTTGAGCAATACAGCGGGGAATTCGCCGGTGTATATGCAGTATTCTGCTGCTTGGGAACAACGATTAAGCAGGCGGGCTCCCAGGAGCAGTTCGAACGGGTAGATCTGGAGTACCCGCTTGCCGCTGCCGCCCTGGCCAAAGAGCATAACGTGAAGCAGTTCCTGGCTGTGTCCTCTATGGGAGCCAGCGCCAAATCACGCACCTTCTATAGCCGGATTAAGGGGCGGACGGAGGAGGGCCTGATTGCTGCCGGATTCCACGGCCTGCATCTGTTCCGGCCGTCCCTGCTGCTGGGTGACCGGGCAGAATTCAGGTTAGGCGAACGCGCCGCGGCTGTGCTGATGAAGGCGCTGGATTTCGCCATGGTAGGCAAGGCTGCGAAGTTCCGGGCCATTCCAGCAGCCACGGTTGCGCGGGCGATGATGAATATTGCTCTGGCCGATACAGGCGGCGTGCACATCTACACGAATGAAGTCATTCATGTGATCGGCAAGCATTAACCGGGCAGCAGGGTTTGCAAACCGCAGACTACAGGACTTACAATAGGCATACGATTAGAATGTACATAGCGGTCTACAGGCCGCGTACAGCATGCAGGAGGCGTTCACTATGTCCAAGAAACAAGTAGCTACAAGCAAAGCCCCAGGAGCGATCGGTCCTTACAGTCAGGCGATTGTTGCCGGCAACTGGGTCTACACTTCAGGCCAGCTCGGAATGGACCCGCAGACAGCGGAACTGCCGGGCAGTGTACAGGAGCAGGCACGCCAGTCACTTAGCAATGTAAAGGCCATCCTGGAAGAGGCCGGAGCATCAATGGATCAAGTGGTGAAGACAACCGTGTATCTGAAGGATATGAATGATTTCGCGGCGGTTAACGAGGTGTACAGCACCTTCTTCACTGAGCCTTACCCGGCCCGCAGTGCCGTTGAGGTAGCCCGTCTGCCGAAGGATGCGCTAGTCGAGATCGAAGCGGTAGCGCGCAAGAAATAAGACCCCGGCCGGTTACATCCGGTCAAGGCAGGGTAAAGGGAAATCCCCCGCACGTGAAGCAGGCGTGCGGGGGATTTTGCGTGCACATATAAGCGTATCTACATAGATTGAACTTGAAAACTTAAGGGAAGGGAAAAGTGGCGGAAGGGAATTTTGGAACTGGAGGAGCGGTAGCGACCGCCTTTGTCTGCGGATTTCAACCGTTGAAAACGGGATGAATCAAGAAATCTGCAGACAACAGCGGCTGGAAGTCCAAAACTTCTCTGGAGTCACGACTAATCCCAAAACAGAAAACTATTAGTTCAATTTATTTAGTATCTGCTGCGGGAACGGCGCGGAGTCAGCAGCAGCCAAATACTGTAGAGCAAGAGAAGTCCTGCTGCAATCAGGCCTGTGAAATACACCTCATTCGTGTCCTTATGCTCAAGAGCAATGGCGATGTAGGCCCAGACGAAGACGAGCGGATAAATGCTGTCCCGATACGGGTAGCTTACCAGCACAGCCAGCACAGCACCGACGCAGAGCATGATGACTGCCCAGAACGGGGCGCTGAGTCCGAAGCCGTCCCAGTCATTCTTCACCAGCACAACACTGACATTGACAATGGTGGCTACCGAGATCCAGCCGAGGTACAGGCTGAACGGCAGCTTCACGAGCCATTTCTCGCCAGTCGTGGGATCTGCGATAAAGCGGGTCTTGCGGTAAATGACGATCAGGGAGAGCAGCAGAAGCACCATCGCCACCAGCGATAGCTCAATGTACAGATAATGCCAGAGGAGCAGCCAGCCCATGTTGAAGATGCAGCTAAGCATGAACCAGATCCCGATCCGCTGGATGGAATCCCTGCCCCCGGTACCCTTGCGGAACTGATAAATAATGAATCCGGCCAGCAGCAGATAGATCAGGGACCAGATGGAAAAAGCATATCCGGCCGGTGTGAGGTACGTATGATACCTGTCCGAGATTTCGGCGGTGCTGTTCCCGCCAAGCGGCAGGACGACCGAAAGGGTATTGACGGCAATGACGCCGAGGAAGAGCAGCAAATTCCCCCACTTATAAGGATTAGTTCTAGTCATATGACCACCCCTAACTTGATTGATAACTACGTTTTGGCCTTGGCCTATATAGAATATACCCGCTTTGGTGGCAATTAAGACTAATTCGGCGAAAAAATGACCAATTGGTCATAACAATTGCGGATAGTATTCCTTAGGCCCGGGGTAATATGTAGTCAAGAAGTAGATCAGCAAGCAGCGAAGGGGGAGAAGATACATGGAGAGCAGTGAGGCGATACGCCCCGAGAAGATGGGGCCGCTGGTGATGAAGGAGACCTGGAACACGCCGGGCAGCGTGGTGTCCTGGGAACGCTCTGAGAATATCTATATCGTCCGCGGGGAATGCGCCGGGATGGCTTTTATCTTCTTGAGTGATGATATGTTCCGGATGAAGGTCTTCCATGATAAGGTGCCGGACCTGACTACCTCGGAGGCGGTGCTGAAGGAGTGCTGTATTCCGCATCTGTTTCCGGTAGAGGAGACGGAGGAGCAGCTCATTTTCTCTACCGGCGCCATCCGGCTGATTATTGAGAAGGCCTCATTTCTGCTCCGCGTGGAGAATACGTCCGGCAAGGTGATCATGCAGCAGAATCTGTCGAGCTGGAACCCGCGCGGCGCAAGCCATGCGGAATATGATATGCAGCCGGACTCGCATTTCTACGGACTGGGTGAGAAGTCGAGCTTCCTGGACAAACGCGGGGAACGTTATACGAATTGGAACACCGATGTGTTCGCCCCGCATCTGCCGGAGATTGAGGCGCTCTATGAGTCGATTCCGCTCATTATCCACATGCACGGTGACCTCTCCTACGGGCTGTTTCTGGATAATACGGGCCGGAGTGATTTCGACATGCGCTCGCACGGGATTGCTTTTACCATTGGCTGTTCAACGGGAGCTTACGATATCTATTTCATTAATGGGCCTGAGATGAAGGATGTCGTCAAAAGATACACCACGCTCACCGGCCGGATCGCCCTTCCGCCTAAGTGGGCGCTCGGCTATCACCAGTCCCGCTACAGTTACATGAACCAGCAGGAGGTGTTGCAGCTGGCTAAGACCTTCCGTGAGAAGAACATTCCCTGCGATGTGATCTATCTGGATATCCACTATATGGACGAGTACCGCGTATTCACCTTCGACCCTGTCAACTTCCCTGATCCGCAGAAAATGATCTCGGAGCTAGCGGAGCTGGGTGTGCGCATTGTCCCGATTGTCGATCCCGGCGTCAAAAAAGACCCCAAATACGAGGTGTATAAGCAAGGGGTGCTGGAGAAGCACTTCTGCCGCCGCCTGGAGGGGGATATTTTCTTCGGTGAGGTATGGCCGGGAATCAGCGCCTTTCCGGATTTCAGCGACAGCCGGACAGCTGAGTGGTGGGGAGACCTGCACAAATACTACACGGAGCTTGGCATTCAGGGCATCTGGAACGATATGAACGAGCCGGCGGTCTTCAATGAGACTAAGACAATGGATCTTGATGTGATGCATTTCAACAACGGGCGGCCGGTGACGCATGAAGAATACCATAACCTGTACGGGATGATGATGTCCAAAGCGACCTACGAGGGGCTGGCCGAGCATATGGGGGGAGAGCGTCCCTTCGTGCTGACCCGTGCCGGGTATGCGGGCATCCAGCGTTATGCGGCCGTATGGACCGGCGATAACCGCAGCTTCTGGGAGCATATGGCAATGGCAATGCCGATGGTGCTGAACATGGGGCTGTCCGGGCTGGCCTTCTCGGGGCCGGATATCGGCGGGTTCGCCCATCATACGTCGGCGCAGCTGCTGGTGCGGTGGACGCAAATGGGCGTGTTTTTCCCCTATTGCCGAAATCACTCCTCCATCGGAACGCTGCGCCAGGAGCCGTGGTCCTTCGGGGAAGAGGTGGAAGGGATTCTGCGTGAATTCATCGGGCTGAGGTACCGCTGGATGCCGCATTTGTATAATCTTTTTCATGAAGCGGAAATGAGCGGTCTGCCTGTCATCCGTCCGCTGGTGCTCGAGTATCCGCGGGATCCGCATGTAACCAACCTGTGCGACCAGTTCCTGCTGGGTGAAAATGTGCTGATAGCCCCGGTCTACCGCCCGGATACAGATCACCGCTCCGTCTATCTGCCGGAAGGCTGCTGGCTGGACTATTGGGACGGGGAGATTCACGAAGGCGGACGCCATATTCTTGCGGCTGCGCCGCTGCACATCATGCCGATGTATGTGAAGGCTGGCAGCTTCGTGGCCGAAGGCCCGCTGAGACAGTATGCGCTGGAGGACAGAGAGGAGACGATCATCTTCCATCTCTACGGGGCGGAAGCAGCTGCGAGCTTCTCTTCGTCCTTCAAGCTGTACGAGGATGACGGCCACAGCTTCAGCTACCGCAAAGGGGAGTATACGGAGCTTATCGTGCAGGCCGAAGGCGGGGAGGGTACGCTTGCGCTGAAGTGGGCGTATGCGGTGCATGACTACAAGCCGCGCCGGGAGACGCTGCGGTTCGCGCTCTGCTATCCGTTCTTCACTGTTGATGCGGTGGAGGGGCTGGCCGAGATTAGTCTGGAAGAGCTGAATGAAGGGGCGCTGGGCTGGGCCCGGAACGGCAGGAACGGCGCGGTCATCGTTCAGGTGGCAGATGCTGCCGGGGGCGGAGAACTACGTATTCTGGCGGGTAAGGACTAGGGGGCAGATAGTTGTAACTGTAAAAGGATTTGAGGACCGGCTTGCCTGGAGAGGCGTGCCGGTTCTTCCTGCTGTAACGCAATCTGGACAGTATTGGCCTGATCTGAACAACAATCTGCTGAAAATCACAGAAAATGTACAGAAAAGTTTTTAAATATATGCTTTTTCGTATAAGATGAAGGGATGAAGAAAAAGTTGCAGCAAACAACGTAACAGGAAGGCTGTACGGCTAGAGCTATTGCCGCCGGTGCAGCTTCATAATATATTTCTCGCGCAGCAGGAGGCAGTCTTCCGGAGTGGAAGGGCTGTTCTTGCTGTTTGCTCAAAAGAATGGAGATCAACCAACAATGATTAAGCATCTGTATGCAATATGGTTAGGGGACGTATTATTCTGCTTCTCGGGCGAAACCTCCGAGCCGAAGGTGGACGCATGGACACGCGTGATCAAACGGCTGGAGCTCCGTAGCGGCTGGCGTCCTTTTGCGGGTGCTGCCCTGCGGCTGGCGGAAGTGAAGTATCCTGCGGCCGCTGCTGCGGAGGGCAAGCCGGCGCGGCGCGGACTGCCCGGACGCACCCTGGAAGGGCTGGCGCTGTCTCCGAAGGATGCCTTCGAGCTGCTGCTGGCCTGGGATGAACAGGCCAGCAGCGCCCAAGGCATTGAGCCTGGGGGAGAGCTGCGCTATTGGTCGGCAGCGGCCCGCTTCGCGCTGGAGCTGATGGGCAAGGGCGGGATTGTGCCCGGCGCTCAGCCGCCGCGCAAGGTGGGCTCGCGGCGGCGCGGCGGCGAACAGGCTGCTGCTGTATGCTGGTCACCGGCGTTCCGGGAAGAGGCGGATAAGGAGTTCTTCCTGCAGATGGCGGCCTCTATGCCGGTGCTTGCGCTCGGCACGCATGTAGCCGAGGAAGGCGACCTGTCCTCGCGCGAGGAAGCAGGCGGATATGTGCTGTATTCCTTCCTGCAGGCGGTCATGACCGCCGAGATCAAGAATGTGGTTGCCGCCCATGAGGGCGCGCTGGCGCCGTATAAGGCCAATTACCGCCGCGGCTATTCTCCGCTGACCGAGCTGTGGTGGAACAGTCTGCTTACCGGCAGCCGGGATATCCCCGTGCAGGGGACCCCGGCTGAGGTGACGGAGCTGCTGAGCGTGGTGAACGAGACGGCGGGCCATGAGGTGCCGCATTTCGAGACCGAGGAGGCCCGCAGCGGACAGCTTAGTCTGGGCCTGCGGCTGGAGCCGCCGGCAGAGGAGAGCGAGCTGTGGCAACTGACCTTCTGGGCGGAGAGCCGGGAGGAGGGGGAATTCTGGATTCCGGCGGAAGCGGTGTGGAGCAGCCGGGAGCGGGAATTCACCCTATGGGGCAAGAGATACCGCAATATCCAGCAGCAGCTGCTTGCAGCTCTGGGACGGGCGGCGAAGAGCTCGCCGGATATCCGGCGTTCGCTGGCTGAACCGGCTCCGCGCGGTATTGAGCTGCCGCCGGAGCGGCTGTATTTCTTCTTGAAGGAGAGCGTGCAGCAGCTTCGGGAACGGGGAATTACGGTGCAGATGCCATCGCGCTGGAGCCGTGAGGGACGTCGGCGGATCGGCATGAAAATGAAGATGCAGCCGCCGGTTGGCGGAATGGACGGTCCGGTTCAGCCGGCGCTGGGCATGGAAGAGCTGATCTCTTTCCGCATCGAAGCCTCTCTAGGGGATTCGGATATCACTGAGGATGAATTAAATGCCCTGGTGGAGGCGGGCGTGCCTTTTGTGCGCTTCCGGGGAGAATGGATTGAAGTGGACCCCAAGGAAGTGCGTCAGGTCCTGAGATATATTAAGCGCGGTGAGAGCGGAGAGATGACAGCAGCCGACTGGATGCGCCTGGAGGCGGAGGATGGCGATGAGCGGCTGTGGAAGGGCATGTCGGTTACCGGCATGGAGACCTCCGGCCTGCTGGCTTCCCTCATGCATGGCGATGCGCTGCGCGGGATGCCGCTGCGTCCGGTGCCGGAGGACCTGAACGGGACACTGCGTCCTTATCAGGAGCGGGGGTATCAGTGGCTTACGGCACTAAGCAGCCTCGGATTCGGAGTCTGCCTGGCTGATGATATGGGCCTCGGCAAAACCATACAGGTCATTACCTGCCTGCTGGACCGGGCGCTGAATGCCCCTCCAGGCGAGAAGCAGGAGCCTGTACTGATTCTCTGCCCGACCTCTTTGCTGGGGAACTGGCAGCGGGAGTTGCAGCGCTTCGCCCCTTCGCTTAGCTTGCATATTCACCATGGAGGACGGCGGGTGCGCGGCGAAGGATTCAGGGAATTGGCGGCCAGCCATGAGATTGTGCTGACCACCTACCATTTGGCGGGCCGGGACAGCGAGGATCTGGCCGGGGTACGCTGGTCTACTGTTGTGCTGGATGAAGCGCAGTATATCAAGAATCACCGCACCAAGCAGGCGCAGAGCGTCATGAAGCTGAGCGCGCCGCACCGGATCGCAATGACCGGTACTCCGGTGGAGAACCGGCTGGGCGAGCTGTGGTCGATTTTCCATTTTCTCAACCCAGGCTATCTGGGCACGTACCATTCCTTCCGCCAGCGTTATGTGTCGGGAGAGGGCGGCGAACGGCTGCGTGAGCTGCACCGGCTGGTCTCGCCCTTCCTGCTGCGGCGTCTCAAGAGTGACCCGGATATCTCGAAGGATCTGCCGGAGAAGCTTGAGCTGAAGTCCTACTGTCCGCTTACGGAGACCCAGGCAGCGCTGTATCAGGGCGTTGTGGATGAGATGCTGGGCGTCATCGGCGAGCGCTCAGGAATGGCCCGGCGGGGGCTGGTGCTGTCTTCACTGACCAAGCTGAAGCAAATCTGCGATCATCCCCAGCTGTTCCGCAAGGACGAGGGGCGGAGCCTGCGCAGTGAGCCTTCGGGTAAAATGGACGTCATGTTCGAGGTGCTCGACAGCATCTCTGAGCTTGGCGAATCGGCGCTGATCTTCACCCAGTATGTGGCGATGGGCGAGCTGCTGGTCAGCCGGCTGGCCCGAAGATACGGTCAGACGCCGTTGTTCCTGCATGGCGGCATCTCGAAGCGCGAGCGCGACGAGATGGTGCATGCTTTTCAGGAGGGGGAAGGTCCGGCCTTCTTCGTTCTCTCGCTTAAGGCAGGAGGCGTTGGCCTCAACCTGACACGGGCCAATCATGTGCTGCATTATGACCGCTGGTGGAACCCGGCCGTAGAGAATCAGGCGACGGACCGCGCCTTCCGGATCGGACAGCACAAGAATGTGCAGGTGCATAAGCTGATCTGCCAGGGGACGCTGGAGGAGAGAATTGACGAGCTGATTGAACGTAAAAAAAGCCTGTCCGAGCAGGTCGTTGGCTCCGGGGAGAACTGGTTGACCGAGATGTCTAACCATGAGCTCAAAGAGCTGATTGAACTACAGGGACAGGACTGGATGTAGATTGTGCAATAGATTGTAAGGCAGAAGGAGGAAGCATCGATGAATGAGCTGCTGGAGCTGCGGCTGGAGGTGCTGCCCGGGGTCATTAAGGCCACCGGGAGTGTGGGGCCTGTTGCTGAAGGAACAGACAGACGCAGCGGCAAAGCCAGAGCAGGGATAGAGAAGCAAGGAGTGCGCGCGGAGAAAGAGCGGCGGGCGGAGCAAGGGCAGGGAAAGCAGGCGGAAACCGTGCGGCAAGGAGAGCGGGCGTCGCAAGGAGAACGGGCGGAACAGAGACAGCGAGGAGAGCGGGCGGAACAAGTGAAGCAAGGACAAAGTGTGCAGCAAGGTCAGCAGGTAGAACCTGTGCCGCAGGTGCAGCGGGAAGCTGTTACTCTCCGCATTCCGCAGTGGACGCCCGCCCGGAAGAATGAAGCACTGCATCAGCTCTCGGCGCATCCGGGTGAATTGTATGATCTGCTGCAGGGCAGCCTGAATGGCGGGCTTGCTGCGCTGGAGTTGCTGCCTGCGGATGACGAGCTGAGGCTGGCTGCAGATGAACAGGGCACGGGTCTGCTGCCGGCTGAGGAACTGGTGGGGCAGGTCCAGCAGCAGCTGACCCAGGAGCCGCTGCTTGCGTTCGCCCTGCGCGGACTGTCCAAGGAAGAGCTGCTCTCCGGTGTGTTCGCCCTGTGGGCGGAGCAGGAGAACGAGCGAAGTGCGGAAGAAGACGCGCCTGCGTCTGTGTCGCTCGCGTCCGAGCTGGCAAGGCTGGAGCGCAAGGGTCCGGCTGTATCCTCTGGAGAATGGCTGGCCGAGGCTGCGGCTGAAGGCTCTCTGCACCAGCCGGGGCCGCTGTTTCATGAGATCTCCTCCCGTCCGTTTCCGGCAATGCCTGAGGTAATGGAACCGGAGGAGGATTGGAGCGCACTCCTGCCGCAGACACCCAAGGCGCGTGAGGGGCTTGCGCTCCTGATGCGCCGCGTCTCGGAAGCTGCCGCGAAGCGAGCGGCGGGCTTGAATAAGCTGTAGCTACGCGGGTTCGTGAGGCGGGCTTGAGTAAGGTGTAGCTGCGGGTTCGTGAGGCGGGCTTGAGTAAGGTGTAGCTGCGGGTTCGTGAGGCGGGCTTGAGTAAGCTGTAGTTGCATGGGTTCGTGAGGTGGACCTAAGTAAGCTGTAGCTACGCGGGTTCGTAAGCATGGCTCTATAGTAAGCTCCGGGTTGAACGGATAGGTGTGGCGGGATTAAATGAGCTATGCTGTATTGTTTGTACGGCGACTAAAGCTGCTCTTTAAGTAATATAGAGTGTAAACTAGGCCAACTGGTGGAAATGAATCGGATGCCGGGACACGAACGGACGTAAGAACTGATCTCACAAGTAATATTAGTTTTGTGAGCAGTGCGCCGGAGAGGATTGGGGATGGCTGCACGAGAATAAAGTGGATAAATCCCTCTGAATCGGCTGGAAGTTGGCGGAATGAAGAAATGAAGGGGATAAATCCCTCTGAATCGGCCAGAAGTTGGCGTGCAGACATTTAGCTGATATTCAGCAGGCGCGGATGAGCAGAAGTGCCCCTGAATTGGCCCAAACCAGGTGGGAGCCGGGAATGAGGAGCAGAAGTGCACCTGAATTGGCCCAAACCAGGCTTGCGGCGGGAATGAGGAGCAGAAGTGCACTTGAATTGGCCCAAACCGGGCGGGAGGCGGGAATGAGGAGCAGAAGTGCACCTGAATTGGCCCAAACCGGGCGGAGGCGGCACCCTCCCAGCAAGCCAGCAAAACAAAAGAGGAGCACAAAAGCGCTCCTCTTGTAGCCGGATAACGGCCTAGCTGCGGGCATTTCACCCTAAGTTTATGTGTGTTCTGTGCTGCACAATTAAGACTCGTTACTGCCGCTGCCTTCTGACAGCTCCAGGATCTCCCGGCGCAAGCGGAGCATCTTCTGGTCGAGCTCATCGGCGGCACGGGCGGCTTCCTTCAGCTCCTCGGCCACATGGGAGGGCAGCTGTTTGTCGAATTTATAGTAGAGAATATGCTCCATGCTCGCCCAGAAATCCATGGCTAGCGTACGCAGCTGCATCTCTGCCTTCACCCAGCGTGTGCCATCCAGCAACACTAGTGGTATAGCCACGATAAGGTGCAGGCTCTGGTAACCGTTCGGCTTCGGATGGGCGATGTAGTCCTTAATCTCAAGCACACGGATATCCTCGCGGGCGCACAGGTGATCCACCAGCCGGTAGATATCCTTCACGAAGGCGCAGACAATCCGCATCCCCGCAATATCATGGATGTGCTGTTCCATATTATCCAGGTTAAGTTCGTAGCCCTTACGCTGCATCTTTTGCACAATGCTCTTCGGTTCTTTGATCCGGCACTTCACATGCTCGATCGGACTGAAGCCGTCACGCACCTGCCACTCGGTCCTGATGATATCGATTTTATTCTCAAGCTCATTCAGAGCATGGCGGTACAGCGCCGGCAAAGCCTTGAAATTCTCAACCTGCTTGGCAAAATCCTCGTTAATCTGCCACTTCTGCATATCCTTCACATGGACCTGCAACTTGTTCAATGTTACTTGTGTACTATCATATTCTTCCACTGAAACTCTCCCGGTTTTCGTTATTTGTGACTGTAGATCATGAATGGATGACTACGGCAATCCTATACAGCGCTAGCTGCGGTTCTGATTCTATTTTAACCGATGTACAGCTCCGGAAGCAAAATAAAACCGTAACCCTGGCCGAAGAGAAACATTCTTCCCTCCGGCGCGTATTAGCACAGTATAGGCATTAAGCCATTCTTATGGCGCAGCTCTGTTCATTCTTATTTGTTGGTGGGAGAGCCTGTGCCGTAACCTTCATCCTGATAGCCCATATTCTCCAGCTTCTGCAGGACGTTCAATCCTTCGATCTGAAGGCGGGTCTTGTCAGTGCCGTGGTCATGCAGATACTGGAACAGGCGGATGGTGGCGTCATCGAACTGCTCTGCGGCATCATCATGATCGGCTGACTTGTAGGGTACCAGAGCACGCCGGAAGGCGTATTCATCCCCGCTGGCCAGATCAGCCAGAAGATCCTGAAGCACGGTCAGCCCGTTACTGGACAGCAGAACCTCGTACTCACTGGAGTCGCCCCTCTCTTCGTGAATCAGACCGTGATTCACAGAGACGAAATATCGGTTAAGGTTATCGTTAGTCACAATTCATCCCTCCATCATTCGATAATGTACGGGTACGCAGGAACGAAAGACAGCAGAAGGCAATATGTATGATTGCTCCTTCCGCAGCATACTCATTCCAAGTAAGAACGCTAGCCGCTCTACTTGGTATTTACCACATGACGACAAATAATGAATCTGCCGTGGACTTTTGGTATGATAGAATCACGTTTCCACTGCTGCATGGAGCGGCAATCGGAATGGAAGGATATACGCGGCTGCGAATCAGCCTATTCTCACTCTGGAGAAGGAGGAACTACAATGAATTTTCTGCAACGCATTAAAGACGGTGCCAGCCGGGTGAGTGAAAAAGCGCAAAGCTCGGTGGAAGTGAGCAAGCTGAATGGGCAGATTTCAGATATTGAGCATGAGATGCAGGTTGAATTTCTGAAAATGGGGAAGCTGTTCTACGAGGGGTATCGTTCAAGGGATATGTCGGTGGCTGAAGGCCAGATGATCGAGCTTGCGCGGGGCTGTAACAAGCTGCAGGAGCAGATCGAGGACGTACGCTCAAGAATTGCCGAACTGAGGAATGAACGCTTGTGCGCCTGCGGTCAGATCGTAGGGCTGGATGCCAATTTCTGTCCGCATTGCGGACGTAAGCTGGAACCACGCAAGCCGGAAGATAAGGGGATTTCACTGCGTAAAGAACCGTCTTCCGCGGCTGCCGCTACCGCAGCGCCATCTGCGGTTACCGTACATACGGTGCTGGAGCATGAAGATGAGGAAGACCAGTACTACGGCGAGGAAGAGCTGACCGAAGCGGAACGGGAGCTGGCGAGAAGACCCGAAGCGCGTGTGCAGTACGCGGAGGTGTTGCCTGAACTGGAAGAAGAGGCAGAGCTGGAGGAAGCTGACCGGATGGCTTCAGGTTCTGACCGGAGCCGCCGGGAGGCGGATGAGCTGGAACGGGAACGGGAGCGGCAACTGGAGCTGGACCGCCGGATCAGGGACTGGAAAGCAAGTGAGCCAGCCGAAGAACGGGTAGCCGGAGATGTGGATACACGGGAGGTCGTGAATTGCCAGATCTGCCGCGCCGACTTGCCGAAGGGCTCCATGTGGTGCCCGCGCTGCGGCTCGGAACAAATATAGACAGTGTAGTACTGACAGCTTAGGGGGACAACATAGATGGAACAGTTGCTGCTGCATCTGCGCAATTTGGGTTTCACAGAGATGGAATCCAAAATTATGGTTGAGCTGGCCACCAAGGGCCAGGCTTCGGGCTACGAAGTGGCAAAGCAGCTAGGAGTATCAAGATCGAACGTATACGCGGCGCTTCAGCGCCTGACTCAGCAAGGCTACGTGCGCTGCGGAGAAGGGGAGCCGGCACGCTACAGTGTGCTGGACCCGGAAGAGCTGGCCACGATGATATCCGGCCGGGTGCAGGCCTCACTTGCTTATATGGAGAGTGAAATGCCGCGCGGGGGTCCGGTCAGCCCCTCCTTCTACAACGTGGAGGGTGACCGGAATGTAATTGGAGAGCTGGTCCGCCAGCTGAATCTTGCCGCTCAGGAGATTGTAGTGGATGTGTGGCGGGAGGAAGCCTCGCTGCTGCGCAGTGAGCTTGAGCAGGCGGAGAAGCGCGGAGTGAAGCTGCTCTGGGCTTTTGACGGCGGTGACGCTGTACCGGCACCTTATACGGTATGGCCGCCCCTGCCGGGCAAGCCGGAACGCAGCGGAGGCCGGAAGTTCTCCTTCGTCGTGGACCGGAGCTGGTGCATGCTCGGCATGCGTTATGAGGACGGGAGCGCCCAGGCTGTGATTACTGAGCATCCGGTGCTGGTGGAGCTGCTGCTCAAATCTTTTACACAGGAATTGGTATTGTTCGAGCTTGAGGAAGATATGGGCCCCGAACTGCAGCGGCGCTACGGGGAGCGCTACAGCCGGATCTACAGCAAATATGTGCTGCATGATCAGGAGGAATCCGGAGAAAAGCCGGAGGAATAGGGCTGGGGTAGTAAGTGCCCAAGTTCACTAAGCAAGGGAGGTGACAAGCATGGAGTGTATTGTACATTTTGAAGTGCAGCATGCAGATGGCGTCAAGCCGCTGCGCGGACTGCTGTTCCTTGAAGAGGGCAAGACCCCGGAAGAACGGGAGCTGGTGGAGATGTTCAAGGACATGAAGTTCAACGTCCGGCTGGATAACCGGGAGAAATGGATTTTCAAGCCAGTGGCTCCGGGAGAAAGTTATTCCGAGATCCGCATTACCAGCTTTGACAACGGGAAGAAAAACAGCAAGCCGGAGGGTGAGTTGAAGTCGATTGTCGGCAACTTACTGCCCCAGAAGCCAACAGGGCTGTAGATGACAAAGCAGGCTCCGCCTGGAAGTAATGGAGCTTGATGCTACAATTTGATTAATCATCTGGATGAATAATAGCATAAAAGCAGCACAAAAAAAGCAGGCCCCCCGGATCACTCTCCGCAGGGCCTGTTTTATTTGTGTTACAGGAAGCCTTCGCAGGACCCCTGACTCTGGAGCTAAGGCCGGACTTCGAGTGTTTGAGGCTCGATGCCCGTCCTAGATGCTGGCGTGACTGGAACCGGGCCCGGCTTCGCCCGGCGCCCCGGCTGCCGCCAGCAGCGAGAGCACGCGCAGCGCGCCCGGCTCGCAAGCCACGGCCAGCGGCGCCGTGCCGAGCGCTTCGCCATCGCCGATGGCGTGGCGCGGCTGCGCGAAGTGGACGGCTACGCTGCGACCGCGAAGCATGGTGACATAGGGCAGCTTCGTGTGCCTGCCCTTCACCACCGTCGGGAACAGCCGCAGCAATTGCCCGCGGCTGACCCCGTGCACGACGCAGACGTCAAGCAGGCCATCGCCTGATTCCGCCTGCGGGCAGATCAGCAGCCCGCCGCCGTAGCTGGGCAGGTTGCAGACCGAGACCAGCCACGCCTGATCGAAGGCCTGCTCCTTGCCGTCGCAGGTCACGCTGACGCGGCAGGGCTTGAAGGTCATCAGCGTATGCAGAACGCCGATGATATAGGCTAGGCGCCCGGCGCCAATGGCGTTACACAGCCGCTTGTAGCGGCTGCCGTTCACATTGACGGCCACCTGCGCGTCGAAGCCGCTGGCTACCGCGGTCAGGGTGAGGCTACCTGCCGCGTTGAGCAGATCGGCTTCGATCCAGCGCTCCTGCAGCGCATGATCCAGCGCTGCCTCGGGCGCGAGCGGGATGCTGAACCCGCGCGCGGTGTCATTGCCCGAACCCGCCGGGATGACACCCAGCGGGACATTCCTGCGCCGCAGTGCGCCTAGCACACTGTGGATCGTGCCGTCGCCGCCGACAACGATGGCAGCGCGCCAGTCTTCGCTGCGGGCCAGCGCCTGAAGCACCTGACTCTCTGCGCTGTCAGCGCTCTGGGTGAACAGCGCTTCATAGGGAACAGCCCGCGCCGCAAGCAAGGCCTGTACGGTGTGCCAGGTCCGGCGCCCCGCTCCGCCGCCGGAGCGGGAATTTATGATGAACAAATACATGGATGCTTCCCCCAGCCTGTAGATTCCTGCTTGTCTTATCCCATTGTAAGGAGCGGGCAGGCAAAAGGGAAACTATTTTCTGCGGCGCTGCAGCTACAGCTGCCGCAGCTGGCTTTCGGCGATCTCCCCGACCCAAGGGAGCTTGAACCATCTGCTGCCCAGGGCATGGTAGATCATCAGGAGCCAGACCGCGAAGCTGCAAAGGGAGATCAGGGCGCCTACCACATC
Organism: Paenibacillus sp. FSL P4-0338; assembly: GCF_038002365.1. Taxonomy (NCBI): domain Bacteria; kingdom Bacillati; phylum Bacillota; class Bacilli; order Caryophanales; family Paenibacillaceae; genus Paenibacillus; species Paenibacillus sp. FSL P4-0338. Next base: position 486,739 of record NZ_JBBOCG010000002.1, read on the forward strand.
ACCGAGAAGCGGAATGAAGCCGCTGAGCACATGAGCGATCATAAGCACTCCGAAGGCAATCAGGGATTGAAGCGAGTGGAACAGAACGAAGCGGCTGCGCTTCTCCAGTGCGAGGAAAATAATCGCCCCGATAAACGGGAAGAAATAACACAAAGCGGCAGCAATGTTATCGGGCAGTCCGGTCGAAGATCTGAAAGGCGACAAAGGGCTCACTCTCCTTCCCTACAAGCCTATGAGGTGTCCAGGCAAAGTATGAGCCGTGCGGAGATGCTATCCAATAATTTCTGGGGAAAGGGAGCACAATATGTTCAGGTTCACAAACGGGAGGGCAAGCATATACTATATAAAATTTCCATTTGCATTTTTACATGGAAAGGTGGAAGTTCATCTGGAATATGATACAATATAACGATAAGGCCCGAAAGGAGTGATTCAGTAAGTGGCTCTTCGGGTAATTAAAGTGTCAAGGTGTCTTTGCAGTGGGACATCCTTACTCTCAGCCCAAATCACGACGAACCTGCTTCACCGGCAAGGCGGAATTCCAAGTTACTGGAATGGTAGTCTGGACGGGTAATGCAAGCCGCGTATGTGTAATGGTTGTTAACTTGCATTTCAAGGTTACGGCGAACTTTTCATCATGCATTCTCTACAACGGAGCATTCATTTTCAATGTTTTGGGAGGGAACTGATCATGGCAAGTAAAGGTCATAACGAAGTCAAGGAAAGTCTACGGGAAATGACACGTATTTTCCGGCCCAAAGATCCCAAGAAATTTGTGAAAGAGTACGTCCGGAAGTATCGGATCACGGGAGGTTATGAGGAAGAGCTGACCATGGTTGTGGAGCATGAGCTGGTTAGAATGAATTCTTCCGTCTCCTGAAAAAGCAGCCAGATTCTGTTTTGTGCTGTGTGATACCGACAACTATATATGTAAGCTACATTCAAGCGATAACATCCATGAGGATTCTCATAAACCGTGCCCGGGCAGCCTGCTGTTTCTGGAATCGGTTTTTTTTGTATGCCCTTTGCAGATTGTCTTCGTATGTCAAATGAATGTTTAGACACAAATACATATGAATACGCTTCAGAAGTAGTTTAACAGTTTTCCAGCAAAAATGAAAGCGCTTATAAAATCAGTGTTGACAAGCTTTATGCGATTTAAAAATGATTTTGTGAATTTGTTGTGAACGATTGACAAAACCGTAGGCCGAACTTATATTAATAGTGATTGTTATAATTGACAGGAAAATACTCTAATCTACGAATTCGGGAAAAGCGGGGTAGATCAATGATGAAAACGTGGCAGGCTGGTAAGCGGCTTCTTCCCATGACCGCAGCGCTTGGACTCCTTCTGGCCGGATGCGGGCGGGAGGACTTGTCGGTACTCAGACCGCAGGGACCCGTAGCGGAAAGCTCTTACGGACTGATGAAGCTGTCGATCACGATCATGATCGTGGTGCTGCTGATCGTCTTCTCCATTGCGGCTTATGTATGGATTCGCTTCCGCCGGAAGAAGGATCAGGATGAGATTCCGAAGCAGGTGGAGGGCAGCTTCAAGCTGGAGGTGCTGTGGACGGTCATCCCGCTTATTCTCGTCATTGTGCTGGCGATTCCCACGGTGAAGGTGGTGTTCGCTGCCGGCAATGATCATTCGGATGACAAGGACGCCATCAAGGTCAAGGTGACCGGCCACCAGTACTGGTGGGAGTTCGAATATACGGATTACGGAATAACGACCGCGCAGGATCTGATTATTCCTACTGGCAAGCATATTGCCTTCGAGCTGAGTACCAAGGATGTGCTGCATTCCTTCTGGGTACCCTCGCTTGCCGGGAAAATGGACACCAATCCCGACGGCACGGTGAACCGCTTCAGCTTCAGTGCGCCGAATGAAGGCGTTTACCGGGGGAAATGCGCGGAGCTGTGCGGACCCTCACACGGGTTCATGGAGTTTAAGGTGAAGTCGGTCAGCGGTGAAGCCTTTGACAAGTGGGTGGCTTCGATGAAGGCGCCGGAGTCGGTGATGCCGGAAGACCCGGTACTGGCCGAGAAGTTCAAGTCCCAGTGCCTGACTTGCCACGCGATTGGCAGCATGCCCGCATCACCGGTGGCTCCCAGCCTGACCGGAATTGGCTCCCGTGAATCGGTTGCGGGAATTCTGCTTAATGATGACACCCGTGAAGACGGGGCGCCAATCCTGGAGAATCTGAAGACTTGGCTGCATGATCCGCAGAGTGTGAAGCCCGGCAACAAGATGCCGAACCCGAAGGATATGGGCTTAAGTGATGAAGAGATCGACGGCATTGCCGAATATCTGGCCGGTTATACGCTGGAATAGGGGCTTATGACTGAAGCGGAAGCAGCATATTTGATAAGGGGGTACATACCTTGGCTCACGCAGCGCAATCCTTGCAGCCCTCCCAGCCCTTGCAGCCCGGCCACAGCGCCAAGCGGCATACCGGGCTGATGGACTGGATTACCACCGTCGACCACAAAAAAATAGCCATCCTGTATCTATGGGCCGGAGGTCTATTCTTCGGCATCGGTGGCCTGGAGGCAATCCTGATCCGTATTCAGCTGATCAAGCCGATGAATACCTTCCTGGATGCCCAGACCTTCAACGAGCTGATAACCATGCACGGCACGACCATGATCTTTCTTGGAGTCATGCCTGTTATATTCGCGCTGATGAATGCGGTGATTCCGCTGCAGATCGGCGCGCGGGATGTCGCCTTTCCTTTTCTCAACTCGCTGGGCTTCTGGACCTTTCTGTTCGGCGGTCTTCTGCTGAACCTGAGCTGGGTCATGGGCGGCGCGCCTGATGCGGGCTGGACGGCTTATACCCCGCTATCAGGTAAGGGCTACAGCGCCTCGCATGGAGTGGACTTTTATACGATAGGACTGCAGATTGCCGGTCTCGGCACCCTGATTGGCGGGATTAACTTCCTGGCTACCATCATTACGATGCGCGCGCCAGGGATGTCCTTCATGCGGATGCCGATGTTCGCCTGGGCTACCTTTATTACCTCAGCCATTATTCTATTTGCCTTCCCTGCGGTTACCGTAGGACTTGTCCTGCTTACCTTCGACCGGATACTGGATGCCAACTTCTTCGATGTTGACGGTGGGGGCAATCCCGTGCTGTGGCAGCATATCTTCTGGATCTTCGGCCATCCCGAAGTGTATATTCTGATTCTTCCGGCCTTCGGCATCATCTCCGAGGTCATTCCGACCTTCTCGCGCAAGCGGCTGTTCGGGTACAGCTCCATGGTTTTTGCGACGATTCTGATCGCCTTCCTGGGCTTCATGGTCTGGGCGCATCATATGTTCACCACCGGCCTTGGTCCGGTAGCTAACGCCTTATTCTCCGTCTCTACCATGCTGATTGCCGTTCCGACCGGGATCAAGATCTTCAACTGGCTGTTCACCATGTGGGGCGGACAGGTACGGTTCACGACTCCGAATCTGTTCGCGGCCGGGTTCATTCCCACCTTCACGATGGGCGGGGTAACCGGGGTGATGCTGGCTTCCGCGCCGGCGGACTTCCAGTTCCATGATACGTACTTCGTGGTGGCGCATTTCCACTACGTCATTGTCGGCGGTCTAGTACTCGGGCTGTTCGCCGGGCTGCACTACTGGTGGCCGAAGATGTTCGGGCGCATGCTCAGCGAATCCTTGGGCAAGTGGACCTTCTGGACCTTCATTATCGGGTTCCACTTAACGTTCTTCGTGCAGCATTTCCTGGGGCTGATGGGGATGCAGCGGCGCGTATTCACCTATTTGCCGAACCAGCAGTTCGATACGCTCAACCTGGTCAGTACAGTGGGAGCGTTCCTGATGGGAGTGGGCATGATTATCTTCCTTATAAATGTATTCTTGACCTCCAGACGGCCGGCGGATGCGCCGGAAGACCCGTGGGAAGACGGGCGGACGCTTGAATGGACGATACCTTCGCCGCCGCCGGAATATAACTTCAAGCAGACGCCGCTGGTGCGGGGCCTGGATGCCTTCTGGAAAGAGAAAATGGCCGGGCATAAAGCCATGACTCCTGCGGAGCCGATTGGCCCGATTCATATGCCGTCAGCCACGATTCTGCCGTTCCTGATGTCCGTCGGTATCTTCATTGCGGGCCTTGGCTTCATGTTCAGCCGCGATGAATTCAGCAGCAGCATAATGAGTTTCCTGTTCAATAACTATATTGTTACGGCGCTGGGGCTTCTTATTACCTTCGGATCGATGCTGATGCGGTCGCTGTTCGACGATCACGGCTGGCATATTGAACCCGAAGAGCTGGAAGAAGGTGAGCAGAGATGACAACGGCACATGCTGAAGCAGCGGACGGTATACTCCCGCATGAACCTGAGAAAGCGACCCTGGAAGGACGCAACAAAGTGCTGGCCTTCTGGCTGTTCCTCGGGGGGGAAGCGGTGCTCTTCGGCACCCTGTTCGCTACCTTCCTGGCCCTGCGCAATCAGACGAATGAGGGACCCACGGCGGCTGAGCTGTTCCACCTGCCGCTGGTTGCAGCAGCGACCCTTCTCCTCCTGGTCAGCAGTCTGACCAGTGTGTTCGCCATTCAGGCCATGCACCGGGGAAATGTGGCCCAGCTCCGGAACTGGCTGCTGGTGACCGTCCTGCTTGGCCTTGCATTCCTGATCCTGGAGATCTACGAGTTCAGTGTATATATCCGGCATGAGGAATTCGGGATGACGACGAGTGCGTTCAGCTCGGCCTTTTATACGCTGGTCGGGTTCCACGGTGCCCATGTTGCCTTCGGGATTCTGTGGATTGCCGTGCTGATCGGACAATTGCTGCATAAAGGCCTGACGGTCGTTACTGCACCGAAGATCTACGTGTCGGCGATGTATTGGCATTTCATTGACGTGGTATGGGTCTTTATCTTCACAGTCGTATACCTGCTCGGAAAGGTGGGGTGAAGCCATGACGACGAAGCAGCCTTCTTCAGATTCTGCGGTGAAGCACCGGCACCGTCCGGAAGGACCGCAGCGGCATATTGTGGTGTTTGTGTTCTCCGTGGTGCTGACGCTGATCGCTTTTGCCGCGGTGGCGGCCGGAGGGGTGAATGCTACCTTTGCGATCATCCTGCTGCTGGTAATGGCTGTGCTGCAGGTGTTCCTGCAGATGGGCTTCTGGATGCATCTGAAGGACAAAGGGCATATGATCCCGATTATCTTCATGCTGGGCGGTTTTTTTATCGCAGGCACCTGTATTGTAATGGCACTCTATTGGGTATGGTGGGATTGATTCTATCTCCGGGGAGGTCTTGAGGATGATACCGGGATTGCAATATTTCAGCTTTACGGAACTATGGAGTCCGCTGTTTCTGGCCCTGATGCTCCTCCTGACTGCCGGATATTTTGTGCTGATCGGTCCGCTGGCCTCCCGTTTTGAGGGCAGCACTGCAGTCCCCTTCTGGCGGAGGGGGCTGTTCTTATGCGGAATACTAGCCCTCTATCTGGCGCAGGGGGGACCGGTCAGTCTGCTGGGACATATCTTATTTTCCTTCCATATGGTCAGTATGGCCTTATCCTATCTGGTGGCGGTTCCGCTGATTATGCTCGGTATTCCCGACTGGTGCTGGCGCGCTCTGCTGCGGGTGAATCCGCTGAAGGGACTGGCTTTTCTTGCTAAGCCGTTGGTGGCGGCCCTGCTCTTCAATGGCCTGTTCTCGCTCTACCATATCCCCGCCATCCATGATTATGTCATGCTGCATTTCACCGTTCACCGTCTGTATTATGGCGTCCTGTTCCTGACCTCGGCGCTGATGTGGTGGAATCTGATCAACCCCTTGCCGGAATACCGGGCGCTTAGCGGTCTGGGGCAGGTGGGCTTCATCTTTCTGAACATGGTGCTGCTGACACCGGCCTGCGGGCTGATAATCTTTGCGGGCTCCCCCCTCTATGCTACATATAGCGACCCGGGCACCTGGGCGAAGGCGATGGGCTACTGTGTTCCGCAGAGTCCGGCTGCATTACTGCAGGCTTTTGGCGGTCCCGGCTTCTTCGGATCTCTCTCTCCCAAGGTAGATCAGCAGGTCGGCGGCATCGTGATGAAGTTCATTCAGGAATTTATTTTCGCCTCGATGCTTGCTTATGTGTTCTATCATTGGTATAAAAAAGAGAACGGACAAGAGGACACAGATGTGTCCGCGTCACCCTCTGCACTGGCGGAGGAGGTCTGAACTATAATGAGCTGGTAAGTACCGAGGGGGATATTCATGGATATTTTCACATTGTTTCCTACGATCAGCACATCGTTCATCGTCATAAGCGCGGTGCTGGTGGCAATCGGCTGGAGACAGATCATTCAAGGCAAACGCGAAGCGCACAAGAAGACGATGATTGCGGCTGCAGTGGCAGCGATTCTGTTCTTCCTGGTGTACTCGTCAAGAACGGTGTTCGTAGGCAATACCTCCTGGGGCGGCCCGGATGAGCTGACGACGATCTACCATGTCTTCCTGATCTTCCACATCGTGCTGGCTACCGTCGCTGCCGTATTCGGCATCACCACGCTGACGCTCGGCTTCAAGGCCAAGTATGCCAAGCACCGCAAGTGGGGCAGAGTGACCGCTGTCATCTGGTTCATCACTGCCATCACCGGAGTTGCCGTCTATGTACTGCTGTATATCTTCTATCCGGGCGGCCATACCAAGCCAGTCTGGGAAATCATCCTGGGCGCGTAATCCGAAGGGAAGAGATGCCTTGAAATAGGGGAGAAGCCTGTCCATCTGCCGCTGCTGCGGGGGAGGGGCGGGCTTTTTTTGGGTTAGGGGCTTGGAGTGGGCGAAATGTAATCGAAAAACCGATTACAATGCGCGTGGGATTGCACTCGCCAAATGTTAAGAATAACAATGCAGTTTAATTTCAATCATTAAGGAGAAAACATGGACCCACACATCAAACGAATGTTTCTGGACGAACATGCTGCTGAAGGTGCTAGGCGCTTTGGGATTAGCCCCAAGGATCTGACCTTCATTGGAGGCTTTCAAAACTTCATATATTCTTATATCCTCGGTGAGTCCCAATATATTCTTCGCTTTACTCCGGGGACACTTCGTACCTCCGAGGGAGTTGCAGCCGAAATCGAATGGATTCGTTACCTAGCGGAGAAAGGGGTGTCAGTTTCAGCTCCGGTTCGATCGGTGAATGGAAAGGACGTTGAGCGTATTCATGGGAATACGATGGATTTTTACGCAGCAGCGTTCAATTATGCACCCGGCAAGAAGATTGGATATCCGGAATGCCTGGGGAACCCGATGCTATATGAGCAATGTGGCCGTATTACAGGCCGGCTTCATGAACTGACTAAGCGGTACAAACCGGTATCCAGAAGGCATACCTGGGAGACTAATGAATACCTTATGCGGGCGAAAGATTATTTACCGGCACAGCTTGGGCCCATTATACATGCCCTTGATGGACTAAAAGCAGAGTTGGCCAGTCTGCCTGTCACCTCAGATGATTTTGGTTTAATTCATGGGGATATCAACGTAGGCAATTTCTCAGTGGATGAGTCAGGGCGGATCACGCTTTTTGATTTCGATGAGTGTCAGTACAGCTGGTATGCCGAGGATATTGCTATCCAGCTCTATTATTTACTATATGTATTTGGGGAAGATTCGAGGTCTGAACGTAAGGCGCAATACGAGCTTTTTATCCGGCATTTCGAGCTAGGCTACACGGAGGATGGCCGGCAGCTCCCCGATGGCTGGAAGAGTCAACTGGATTTGTTTCTTAAACTGCGTGAAATTATCGTAGTCGTCGGCATGCACCGGAGTTGGGATATAACACAGGCTGACGATTGGACCCGTGGGTTCTTGCAGGAGAGTACAGTGCGTATTACCAAGGGGATTTCGTTAATCGATGGGTTCGGCGAAGAGGGGCAAGGATCATAGTTGGAAAAAGCACACTTAATTCCAGCGATGCGGATATTTGCAGGTAAGCAATTGGAAAAAGTCCACCTAATTCCCCGGAAATCATCGAATTGGACGGAATCGAAGAAATTAAGTGTCGTTTTTCCAACTGTTGTCCGTGAATGGGGCGGTGCCGTCAAAATAGATGGACAAAATCCACTTAACGCCACCGGCTGCGTTCAGAACTGTACACTAAAACCATTGAATCGGTGGATTCCTGTTCCAAAATGATCAAGCCCTTGCTCTTGCAGATATAGAGCCGCACACTTTGCTTCTTGAAGAATCTCAGGTTCAAGTCCAAGAGTATAATGTGAGCCGTATACTTTGCGGACGCCGCTAATCTCTGAAATGCGTATCAGGGAGCGCGTCAGTTCAGCGGGATTCGTGGAAGGGTAGAAGGCGTAGACTGGCATGGTGTCATAGAGCAGATCGCCACTGAAGAGAAACCCGCGCTGATTATCAAAGAAGCATAGATGGCCTGGTGAATGCCCGGGCGTATGATATACCGTGATGATCCGTCCGCCGCCCAGGTCAACCGTATCTCCGTCATGGAGCAATCCTGCCGGTTCCCCTTGAAAAGGTGTGTAGGTAGAGGGAGTGAATCCCGCAGGTGTCTGGCGTGTGATATCCCGGCCGATATTCCGCCTAATCTGCTCCAGAGACAAGCCTTGGATACCATGGATCAGCCAGTGCTGATCACCTTCATGCACCAGAATCCGCCCGAATTCTCCATGGCTGCCTATATGATCACTATGAACATGACTAGTAAGGACATCTATGGGCAGCCTGGTCAGCTGGCTGGTGATGCTGCGGATATTCCCTATGCCAAGCCCTGTGTCGATCAGTGCAGCCCGGTCTGCTCCGAGTAACAGGAAGGAATGTACCTGTTCCCAATGACCGTATTCGCTGATGGCGAAGGTTGAATTATCGATTGCTGTAACCGTGAACCAAGAATCATCCATTACACATTCCTCCAATAATTAAAGATACTGTATACCCGTCTGATCCTGCAAGATAAACAAAAAAACCTGCAAGCTCCGAAAGAGAGCTTGCAGGCACCTGAATGAACCAAGAGCTACAACCGGAACGAAGACACCGTACTCTGCAGCTCCTCGGCCAGGCTGGCCAGGGACTGGGCGGAAGAGGCGGTTTCTTCGCTGCTGGCGGCGGACTGCTGGGTGGTGGCGGAGATGCTCTCCACGGCAGCGAGGACGTTGGTGGACTGGGCGGCTTGTTCTTCGCTGGCGGCGGCGATTTCTGATATTTTCTGGCCGGCGCTGTTGACCATCGTCACGATCTGATGAAAAGAAACGCCGGTCTTCTGCGACAGCTCCGCACTCTCCTGTACAGCGCTCACGCTGTAGCGTGTATTCACCTGCATTCCCTTGATGATGCTGGTAATCTGCTTGGTGGCCTCGCCGCTGCGCTCAGCCAGCTTGCGCACCTCGTCGGCCACAACCGCGAAGCCGCGGCCCTGCTCGCCTGCTCTGGCTGCTTCAATGGCGGCATTCAGAGCGAGCAGGTTGGTCTGATCTGCAATATCCTCGATGACATCGATAATCTCACCGACCTTCTGCGAGTCCTCCTCAAGCTTAGCCATCTGCCCGCTGACAGCCTGCATGCTCTCCATCGACTCCTGAATGATGCTGTTCCCGTTCTCGGCAATGGTTACCGTCTCATCGGAAATCATCGAGGCCTGCTCGGTATTCTGGGCTACAGAGTGGATTGCACTGGACAGCTCTTTGAATAACTCGCTAATGGTCCCGGCATCATCCGCTGTAGTCGTGCTGCCGCTTGCCACCTCTTGCGTACTGGCGGAGATCTCCTCGGCGGCGGCGGACAGGCTTTGGGAATGCAGCAGGATGGAGCCCACTGTCTTGCGGAGGCTAGCGACCATCTCGTTCACCTTGGCAGCCAGAATGCCGATTTCATCTCTGGTATCGATATCGGATTGGCTGCGCAGGTCGCCGTCAGCCACCTTCGAGAGAACCTTGACAACCTTCGCCAGCGGATTAGAAATAATGCGGGAGATGATATACCCTAACAGGATGCACAGAATAACCGCGCCGATAATAATGCCGAGGGTAATGTTGCGTGAAGAGCTATAGAGTACGGCTCCAGCCTGCCGGGCCTGATCCGCTTCCCTGGTATTGGTGAGAATCAGATCGTTCAGGATCTGCTTCAAGGTATCGCCCTGACTATTAAGCGTGCTGCTGCGCAGCATCTCCAGCAGCTTCTCGTCCTGTCCGCTCAGCGCGAGGCTGACCAGGGAATCGTAGGTAAGCAAATATTCATTCCAGGCAGCTTCAAAAGGGGCAATGGTCTGAACCGATTCCGGGCTCAGCTTGGTTTTGCGGAAGGCGGCGATGCTATCGAGCACGTTCTGCTTCTCTCTTTTATAATCTTCTACCCTCTGCTGGCGTTCCTGAGGGGTCTGCTTAATGTACAGATCCCTGACGATGCCGCGCATGACGGAGAAGCTGTTCTGCGAGCTCTGCAGGGAGGAGACGGGAACCAGATTGTTCACATACATATCATCCAGACTCTTATTGATAGAGCCGAGATTGCTCAGTCCGTAGAGACCCACGAAGGAAAGAATAACAGCGACGATCAGGAAGGACGAGATTAATTTCACGCTTGTTTTTAGATTATAGAACCATTTCATACCTGTTTCCCCCAATAAACATGATTTTGTTAAGCGAAAACTCCCGTAGTGAAAAATAAGCTGGCTATGTCTATGATCAGTGCGATATTTCCATTTCCCAGGATGGTAGCTCCTGATATATTCTCAGTCTTGCCCATGTAGGAGCCGAGCGATTTGATTACGATATCCTGATTGCCGATAAGTGTATCTACGGCCAATGCCAGCCGTTTCTCGCCCCGCCCCACGATGATCAGCGGAATGGATGCTGCGCTGCCGCCCGCGCCTGCGGGGAGCCGCAGGACATCCTGCAGCCAGACCACCGGTACGAGCTGGCCCCGTGCGGTAATGACATTCTGCCCCCGGACAGAGCTGATCTCCTCTGGAGTGACGCGGACAATCTCGGCCACGCTGCTCATGGGAATCACGAAGGTCGCTCCTCCGGCATGAACGAGCAGACCCCGGATGATGGCGAGTGTTAAGGGCAGGCGAATCCGGAAGCGGGTGCCTCTTCCCCGGGTGGTCTCAATATCGATCATGCCGTTAATCCGTTCAATGTCATTACGGACGATATCCATCCCGACTCCGCGGCCGGAAATATCACTGATTTGCTGAGCTGTGGAGAAGCCGGGCCGGAAAATAAGCCGCAGCGCTTCATCCTCAGTCATCCCGCCGGCCTCTTCTGCCGTAATGATACCCTTCCGCAGAGCAGACTCTGCAATCAGGGCGGAATCGATCCCGGCTCCGTCGTCCTCGATGACCAGGATGACCTGGTTGTCCTCGTGGGAGGCGGCGACGCGGACGGTTCCGGTCTCGCTTTTGCCGGACTTGTGGCGGATTTCAGGGGTCTCTATGCCGTGATCGACAGCATTGCGCAGCAGATGGATCAGCGGGTCGCCAAGCTCCTCAATGAGCGTCCGGTCCAGCTCCGTCTCCTTGCCTTCAAGGACCAGCTCAACCTGCTTGTCCAGGGAGCCGGACAAGTCCCGGACCATGCGGGGGAGGCGGCTCAGCAGCTGCTCTATCGGCAGCATCCGCACCTTAATCATGCTCTCCTGCAGCTCGCCTGTAATCATAGCCAGATGGTCAGCAAGCTGGCCGAGCTCCTCTGTCAGATCATTGGTTCCGTATTGCTGGTGGAATCTGCGGTTCAGCAGATGGAACCGGGTCTGGTCGATGACCAGCTCACCCGCCAGGTTCATCAGCTTCTCCAGACGCTCCACCTGGACGCGGATGGTTTGCGGCTTGGTTTTGTCAGCGGCAGACGGCGGGGATTCGGGTGCTTCCGGGAGCTCCCGGCTTCCAGTCTCTAGATGGGGCGGTCTCATGTATTCACCGGGACGCGGAGAATCGTTAAGCACTTCTTCTATGTAGATACGATCAACATCCATAATGGATAAGACCTCCTGATGGAGCTCCCCGATATCAATCTTGGGCGACAGCAACCAGGAGGCCTCGTCGATCCGGCTGTCGTGGTCCTCTATCTCCTCCAGCTCCGGCTTCATGCGCAGGACCGCAGCGATACTCCGCAGCTTGGCATCGATCAGGTGAAGACGGGGCAGCTTCATCTCACAGCCGGGAGAGAGCCACACATGCACCCAGAACAACTGGAGGGGCATCTCGGCCTGGCTTGTCTGCACAGCGGGGGCCTTATCCTCTGGCTCCCGCTGCCCTTCCGCTGCGAATGTACTCAGCCGCTGAACCAGACCGGATACATCTGTGGTCTCCTGATCCGTAGCCGCGATTTCGCTCTGTAGCGCGCGCATTCCATCCAGCGCTTCGAAGAACAGGCGGATCAGCTCCGGCGTGACCCTCCGTTCCCCGCCCCGCATCTGATGCAGCAGATGCTCCAGATGATGCGTGACTTCCTTCAGCCCGTTGTAGCCCATAGAGGCTGAGGAGCCTTTAAGGGTATGGGCCGCCCGGAAGAACTGCTGGATTCCGACTTCCGTCTCCCCGGCCTGCTCCAGCCTGAGCACCTCATCCTCGATCAACTGCAGCTGGTCCTCCAGCTCCTCCAGAAAAATCCCTCGGTATTCCGATAAATCAACCATAGTTCGCCTTCTCTCCGTGTAGCCTTTGTTTAGTCGCGCAGCAGGATCTCATCCAGCCTCAGAATGCCGACCAGCCCGGAAGAAGAGAAGCCTACTCCATTGAAGAAGGAACCGCTGATTCCGGCGATGCTGCCATTTGCGGGCTGAATATCGCTGAAGGTCGTCACTTTATTCACGTTGTCGACAATGACGCCGAGAGACTCCTCCTGGTGATGAACCACCAGAATGCGTGTATGCTTGGTATGGGCCACTTCCTCCATCTGGAGCAGCACTCTAAGGCTGAGCACTGGCACAATTTTACCCCTGAGGTTGATAATGCCCTTAACATAATGACGGCTGCTGGGGATCTCCGTTATTTCCTGCATTCTTATAATTTCATGGACATCTGAGATCGGGATCGCATAATGCTCGTGATCTACCCCGAATTCAACATATTGTTTCTGCAAAACGGTCTCCATAGTTACCCTCCGGCTTCTCATATTACTTGGCTGGCCCGCAGCTGCTACTCTGTCTCCGTCTCCCTCCTGAGTTCTTCGCATTACCTTCTGCTGATCTTGCATGTTCCGGTCTTTAGCCATCCCTGTGTGATAATGGGACAAAATACCACAAAAATGTCGTACAATATCTCTTATGCGACATGTCTAATCCTGAGGAGTGATGAAAAAAGAATGAGTCAGACCGAATTTAGCCGTACGGCGCTCAGCTTGGTGTACCCGGAAGAGGGCTATCTAAGCGATGATCAGATTGTTCAGATGTTTATGGCTACCTGCTGTACGAATGTTAATACAGGTCGGAATTATAAGCGCGCGATTGCTGATTTCCGCAGATTTATTGCAGGCACCTCCTTACGGGCAGTTAGCTGGAGGGAGATTGAGGCGTATAAGATTTTCCTGACGCAGGGGGGCTACAGCTATCAGAGGCAGCTGGCACCGGCAAGCATAGCGGCATTCCTTGCGCCGTTGAAGTCTTTTTATAAATGGGGAAGTGATCAGCATATCGGGATCTTTGCAGTGAATCCGACCTCCTCGGTGCGCATCCCCAAAATAACCGTGACCAGCCGCAAGAACTTCCTGACCAAACGGGAGGTGGGAGAATTACTGGATGTATTGGAGAAGCAAGGACTGCGCAACTATCTGATCGGGCTGACGCTGGTAGTACTGGGTCTGCGGGTATCGGAGCTGACGGCGATGAAGTGGGGGGACTTCCATAATGATCTGCTGGAGACCTCGGTCTGGCTGACCGTGGAGAACGGCAAGGGGAGCAAGCTCAGAGAAATCAAGGTTCCGCCGACCCTCTGGCAGCTGTACTCCAAGTTGTCTGAGACCCTGCCAAGGAAGGAAGAGGTCACCCCGGAGCAGAGGATGTTTCCGTTATCTTCACGGCAGGTGGAACGGATTATTAAGAACGCCGGAGCTGCCAGTACGATTGAGAAAAAACTGACGCCGCACTGGCTGCGCCATACGAATGCCACACTGGCCTTGCTCCAGGGAGCGTCACTTCAGCAGGTTCAGGAATCGCTGGGGCATTCCCACATCAATACCACCCAGCGGTATCTCCATACCGTTCAACAGATTCAAAAGGCTGCCCCGGATTTTGTAGAGGACAGCCTGCGCACGTTCATTCAATAGATTAGATTCGACAAAAATTGCAGAGACACGAATTGAACATCGTTGTGGAAATAGAGGGGTTGGTCCGGCGAAGTTTCTATACAGAAGTTAGGAAATGACCTATAATAAACGCATTGCTGTTTGATTATGCGTAAGTATGCATAGTTTCTCTTGCTTCGCTCCAAAAAAGTCGCATAAGAGATATTGTACGACAAAAAACGTCAAAGTATACATAATGACTTAGCTTCATGTGGTATTTGCATTCAAATCCGGGACTTGTGCCGTAAATCCTGCGTATGCTCCTATAAATAAAGTCCAACCAACCCCGCCCATGTGCGGGGTTTTTTTGTGAATAAAAATAGCCGAGGTTTTCTATTGACAGTGAAAAGCACAGGTCATATACTGTGTATATAGATATATACAGTAAGCACACATAGATACACACTGAAGTTAAGCAGATCTGGCGGCTTCTGCCGCTCAAAGAAGAATAAAGCGAGGTTAAAGGTTATGACGACGTTAAAGCAAGCATGGGTCATCGTACGCAGCGAATTCCACGGTGACCGCTGGAAGCTGCTGTGGGCACTGCTGTTCTCGCTCCTGATCATGGGATATTTTGCTGCGCTGTCAGGAATGGTCATCGACGATACGTTAACAGGACATGACAAGCAGCTGCTCAGCGATGTTCTGATGGTTACGATGATGCTTATGCTCACGATCACCTTTTCCCGGCGGAACATGAAGTATATCTCGGAGGATACCTATACCCGGATGCTGGGGTATATGCGGGCGTTGCCGGTGCCTGTAGCTGCTGTTCTCTGTAAAAGAAAGCTGGATACCCTGTTCGCCGTTGTCATGAACGGCACGCTGTACTTCAGCCTGATCTATCTGTTCAGCCCTGGAATACGCGCGGAATTGCCGCCTGCTTCGTATCTGGCTTTTGCCTTTACCTGGATCGCTTACAGTCTAATTGTCGCAGGCATTTACATTATCATCGAGTTCTCGGTCAGCGGCGTCATGTACTTCTGGATCATCTCATCCGTTATGCTGCTGGCGGTGGGCGTGTCAGGATTAGTCTACCTGACGGGAGGCAATATTCTGCTCGCTACGGTCGCTGCCTCCAGGTCATGGGGGCTGGGCTCTCCGCTGATGTGGGGTGCACTTGCAGCGGGTGTTCTATCCATGCAGCTATTCTGCAAGTGGACGATTTACCGGCTGAAGAGCCGTGATCTCGTATGAGACGGGGCAAGGCGTTCATCCGGGGGCCGGGCCTGGAAGGCAGGTGTAAATGATGTGGATACCTATACAAATTAATGAGAACAGCGCAGAGCCGCTGTATCATCAGATTGAGACGCAGCTCAGATCGCTGATTATCTCAGGTGCGATTACAGAAGGGACGCTGCTCCCTTCCATCCGCGAATTCGCGGGTGACCTGAAGTGCAGTGTCATTACGGTCCGCCGCGTCTATCAGGATCTCGAGAACGAAGGCTTGCTGCGGACCCGGCAGGGGACGGGCACCTTCGTATCCCATATCGGGACCGGAGCCATGGAGGACTATAAGCAGGAGACCATCCGCAAGGCGCTGGAGAGCGCCGTGGAGGCGGGACTGTCCGTCCAATGCAGCGAAGAGGAACTGACCAGGCTGTTCACAGAGATTGTGAAGAGCAAATACGGGAAGCAGGCAGAAAGAGGGGGAAGCTGATGGGGCAGCAAGCTATAGAACTGCGGGATGTTTGCAAGAAGCGGCGGAACAAAACCATCGGGCCGATGAATCTCCGGCTGCCGCAAGGATATATTACAGCGCTGGTGGGCCAGAACGGCGCGGGCAAAAGCACGCTGCTGAATATGCTCCTGCAGCTGATTTTGCCGGATGAAGGGGAGATCCGCTGGTATGAAGAGGCTTACCGCGGTGTACTGCCGATGGAGCTCCGCCAGACCATCTCTTACGTGCCGGAGATGCCCCAGCCAGAGGAGAACTTCTGGACACCCGGTGAGGCGGCGGCTTTCCGCAGCCACTGGTATCCTTCCTGGGACCAGAGCTATTTCGAGGAGCTGATCCAGAGGTTTGAAGTGCCAGAGAATGCCAGACTGGGTAAAATGTCTAAGGGTGAGCGCCGCAAGTTCGAGCTTGCGGCGGCCCTTGCGGCGAAGCCCCTGCTGCTGCTGCTGGATGAGCCTTCTTCGGGCCTGGACCCTTTTGCCTGGAAGACTATGATTGATACGCTGCAGAACTACATGGAGGAGCACGAGGCGACGATTGTCATCTCGACCCATATTGTGGATGAGGTGCGGCGGCTGGCCGATTACATCGTGCTGATGCATCAGGGGCAGCTGCTGGGAATGGCCGAGAAGGACAGTCTATTCGGCTCTTGGGCTGAGCTGTGGGTTCAAATTGAAGACGAGCAGGACCTGCAGGCACTCGCAGCCGAGCTGCCACAAGCGCTGGAGCTGAAGCTCGAGACGCCGGGTGTGGCTTCCTTTTTAACCCAACAAATTTATCTGTATGAGAAACGCATCCACGATTTGGGCGTAAAGGTACTCAAGAGCCGCAGCCTGGAGCTGGATGAAATCCTAAGCTTATGGACCCGGGGACATCGTCCGGTTCTGATCGACCAGAAGAGAGGGGAATAAGAATGGAAGCATTGCAGTTGAAGCAGGTAGTGAAGCAGTACGGTGAGAAGACAGCCGTCAACGGAATCAGTCTAAAGGTGGAGCAAGGCGAGATTTACGGTCTGCTGGGTGCCAACGGCGCCGGCAAAACAACGACTATGCGCATGGTGCTCGGCCTGATCTATCCCGACGAAGGGAGCATCCTGTATAACGGCAAGCCGTATAGTAAGGAGCTTCAGCATCTGATGGGCTATCTGCCGGAAGAACGGGGACTGTATCCGAAGGTCAAAGTAAGCGATCAGATTATCTATCTGGCGCAGCTGCGCGGGATGTCCGCCAGTGAAGCGGATAAGAGCCTGAAGTACTGGCTGGAGCGCTTCGATGTTCCGGAATATTACAATAAGAAGATTGAAGAGCTGTCCAAGGGTAATCAGCAGAAGATGGGCTTCGTCGCCGCTGTGGTCCATAAGCCGAAGATTCTGATCCTGGATGAAGCCTTCAGCGGCCTCGATCCGGTCAATGTGGAGCTGCTCAAGGATACAGTCAGAGAGATGCGGGATCTGGGAACGAGTATTCTGTTCTCCACGCACCGCATGGAGCATGTTGAGGAATTATGCCGCAATATCACGATTCTTGACCGTTCGAACACCGTAGTTCAGGGAGATATCCGCGAGATCAAGAAGGGGTATCCGCGGGAAGAGGTTGTACTGCGCACCGCCGGGGAAGTGAACGGACTTACCGAGATTGCCGGAGTTACCGGAGTGCAGCGGCAAGAGCGCGGGTATGTGTTATCCATCAATGACCTGGGAGCGTCGCAGCGCATATTGCAGCTGGCTGTGGCTCAAGGCGAGGTCGAGCATTTCGAGATTAAGGAACCGACGCTAAACCAAATCTTTATCAGAGCGGTGGGTGAATCCAATGAATAAAATGGCAACCATTATCGGCTTCACATTCAAGAACAAGGTAAGAACGAAATCCTTCATGATTACGACCCTGATTCTGGTGCTTCTGCTTAGCATTGGGATGAATATTCCTTATCTAATCAAAGTGTTCAAGGGAGAAGACGGTGCCAAGGACGCGACACAGATCGGAATAGTTGCCACGCAGGGCTTCCGGCCCGCCGAGCTGCTGCTCGCTTATACTCCGCCGGCTGAAGCAGACGATAAAGTCGTATTTACCGCTTATCCTTCCGCTGAGGATGCTGCGCTGAAGCAGGGGTTGGAGGATGAGAAGATTGAGGGGTATCTTACCTTTGCCGACAAGGGCAGTGTAGGGGTGCCACCGGTTACGTATCACAGCAAAGACGGAGACATCAGCAGCCAGCTGAGAACGAATCTGCAAGCGGCTCTACAGCAGGTGAATACCGGGCTGATTGTCGGCGACAAGCTGACCGAGAGCCAGGTGGCGGCAATCTTCGCTCCAGTCTCCATCGGTACAGAGCAGCTCAGTTCCAGCGGAGCAGTGGATGGCTCAGATCAGGATCAAGCGAAGCCTGTTATCAATTATGTAGTAGTCTATGTTCTGCTGATGCTGTTCTTCATGTCAGTCATGATGACCGGGAATATGATCTCAGCCGAGATTACCTCGGAGAAAAGCTCGCGCATTATGGAGATTCTCATCACCAGCGCCTCGCCTTTAACCCAAATGTTCGGCAAGGTGATCGGAATCTTCCTTGTCGGACTGATGCAGATCGCGATTATCTCGGCTGCCATCGCCGTCAACCTGATGCTGCCGCACAATTCGAGTATCCTGAGTGATTTCAATATGGATCTGGGCCAGCTGAATGCCGGAATTCTCGTCTATGGATTCATCCTGTATATCCTGGGCTACTTCCTGTACGCCCTGATGTATGCCGCTGTCGGTTCAATTGTCAGCCGGACAGAGGATCTGGGACAGGCCGTGATGCCGGTCATGATGCTGGGCTTCGTCAGCTTCTATCTGCCGCTGTTCAGTATCTCGAACCCGGACACTCTGCTGGTTAAGGTCGCGAGCTTCGTGCCATTCACCTCTTCGCTCAGCCTGCTGCTGCGCATCGGGGTCGGACATGTGGCCTTCTGGGAGATCATGGTCTCGCTGGCGATCCTGCTGGCTACAACCTTCCTCTTCGGCTGGCTCGCCGCCAAGATCTACCGCACCGGCGTCCTGATGTACGGCAAGCGCCCTAGCATCAAGGAGATCAGAAAAGCGATGAAGGCTTATAAAATCTAAGATTGTATACAAAATAAAAACCTGCTAAGGAGTGTCTAACATGATTAAAAAACAATTCAAAAACCAACAGGTATCGACGCTGTTCCTGGCCTCACTTGCAGCCATTGCTGCCAGCCAAGTGATTCAGCCTAGCGCAAGCAACGTGATGGATTTCTCGCAAGGATTGCTGTTAGGCATGGGCCTTGTAGGGATGATGATGACGATTGTGACCCTGGGTAAATCTAAGAAACGTAGCGAATAAGACGAAGTTGCAGCTAATACCAAGCTCATCCGTGATTACGGGTGGGCTTTTTTTGAAATACAAGAAATTATATGTTTCACACGATGACTTATCCTTCTATTTCTCGCTGAAACGGTACTGTCCCTTAAAAGGACGGCAAAGCCGTTTCCACTTGTGATTGTACTGGAGTTGGGACTTCCGTGATGATTCTAGAATGTATGCGAATCCATACAAGCGGTCGGTGAGAGGGAATTCTCAGAATTGGCGAGAGATAGGGGAGTGCTGCATGGTGCTGGAGGACGTGTTTGTGCCGGGAGCCGGGAAATATGATAAGGTATCAATTAGAGGCGGAAATTCCAATGAAGCACCAAATTTTACATAGTCATCATAGCTGAAGTGATTCAGCAAAGTCCCGATTTAAGTGTGGACCTGATTAACCTTATTTATAGCTCTGAGTTCAAGGGCATTGAACCCGAGCTCAACCCAGGCATGGAAATTGTCGCAGCACTGAAGGGGAATTGAATAACCTAGTAGGCTTAAATGAAGCCACGACAGCCCGGTTAACATAGTAACTAATATTAATCAAAGGACTGATGTCATATTGCATACATAGATACGTTAAATGTGAAGTACAAAAACACTCTGTATATCATCGGGAAAGCATGGTTTTTTGATAAAAAATATATCTTAATGACACTTTGTTTAACGGTTTTTGTCAGCATTCAACCATTTTTAGCGGTATTCATGCCTAAGTTAATCATTGACGAATTAACGGGACAAAACCGCTCTAATATGCTCATTATGTTAATTGTTTGTAGCACAGGTGCTTTGATTGTTGTGAATTTCGCGATAAATTTTATCGAACAGAGAAATAACTGTCTGAAAATTGTGTATGGATTTTTACGCAAATATACCAACGTTAACCTAACAACAGATTATGCTAATATTGAAAACGCTGAATTTTTGAACAAATCCAATACCGCAAGAATGACAATTTATAGTGTGGTAAATAGTTTTTTGCCGCAAATATCTTCACTGATGAGCAATATATTCATTGTATTGGGTTATGCGGCCATTATTATGACGCTTCACCCCTTACTCTTTATCTTTAATGTTGTAATGGCGTTTGTACTAGCGAAATTTACTAATCACGCCAAAAGCTTTCATTACCACAAGCAGGATGCCATTTCAGAGCAGGAGCGGCAGAAAGATGTAATAAGCGGCATTATGAAGGATTTTAGCTACGGTAAAGATATACGCTTGTTCAACTACGGACCGTTTTTAATTAATAAATATAATATAGCAAAGTGTAAGCGTTTTCTTTTGGCCAAAGAGATATCTAAGAAATATTTTTTTGTTCAAAGCGTAGAGTTATTATTCTCTTTTTTTGGCGAAGTTGTTTCGTATACATATTTGGCCTACCTGATATGGCATAACCAAATTTCCATTGGTGATTTTATCATGTATTCGGCATCTATTGCTGTATTCTATCACGCTATTAAAAATAGTATGAGCAGCTTGGTGGATATTAATGATAATACCTTGCGTATTAGCGATTTACGTGAGTTTTTGTATTATGAACAAGAGGAGGACTCTGCCCTTCCCGCAGATCAGCATCTATCGCCGCCCTATTCGATTGAATTCAGGAATGTATCATTTAAGTATGAGGGTGCGGATAACTTTGTGATGAAGGATTTTTGCTTGACAATTGAGCAAGAGCAGCGGCTCGCTATTGTGGGCGTGAACGGTGCTGGAAAGACGACAATAGTTAAATTACTATGTCGTTTATATAAGCCGTCTGAGGGTGAAATCCTGCTGAATGGAATAAACATTCAATCCTTCCCTAAGCAGCAGTATCTCGCTCTTATCTCCACTGTTTTTCAAGAAATTGTGCTCTTTGCCTATTCCATTGCCGAGAATATTTCACTCCAAGAACGCGGGGAAATGAATATCGAATTAGTCAATGAATGTCTAAGAAAGGTTGGGCTGGCAGAGAAGATAAGTTCATTTAAGCAGGGGATTCATACGAGTTTGTACAAGATTTTAGACGAAAATGGTATCGAGTTATCCGGTGGTGAAAGCCAACGGGTTTCTCTAGCGCGTGCTCTATATAAAAACGGAGGTATTATTATTCTCGATGAGCCCACTTCCGCTTTAGATCCATTGGCAGAATATGAATTGTATAAAAACTTCAATGAAATCGTAGAAAATAAAACAGTGTTGTATATTTCACACCGGCTATCTAGCACTCGTTTTTGCGATAAAATTGCCTACATTGAAAATGGTACGGTTGTTGAATATGGCGATCATAATCAATTAATGAAGTTTGATGGTAAGTATGCACAAATGTTTAAGGTCCAAAGCCAGTACTATCAATCTGCTGGAGAGGAATACTCCGATGAAGCATGATATCCGAACATTTATTTCTTACATCCAGCTTATAAAAGGCTTATCCAAGAACTACTTTATACTTGTGATTCTATCAGCACTTGTTCAAACTGCGCAGCCCTTTGTTAATATAATCATGCTGCGTTTTATAATCGATGAATTAACCGTCTACAAAGTTGCTAGTCAGTTGATCATGTACATTTCTATAATGGTTATTGGGAATTTAGTCATTGGCTTGCTTGATAGGCTAATGGCAAGAAGTTTGGAATTGAAAAATCATCTGCTTATGGCGGATATCGAGCTTCAGCTGGGCAAAAAGATTATGGATGTTCATTTTAAATATTTAGAGGATGCGAAGGTACTCAACTTGCGGGAGCAAGTGATGTTTTTTATCAACAATAAGATGACTATTGTAGGATTACTTAATCGTTTTATACAGAGTGTTGTTGGGCTTATCGGGTTTTTAATCATAGTAGTAACAATGAATGTTTATATCCTTCTCTTAGTGGTTGCAGTAGTGATTTTTAATTCATATATATACAAAAAAATGAAGAACAGAGAGTTTGAACATGAGCAAAATCAAGTATTGTTTAATCGGAAATGGTCGTATTATATAGGGCTGGCCATTAACTTCTTTACTGCAAAAGATATTCGTCTTTATAACATATCGCCTTTTATTATGAATAAAACTAAGAAATATCATGAAGATGCGATTACAGCCAACGATAAAATAACCCATTACAAAGGTAAGAGCTACGGGATATCTTCACTTGCTATTCAAATACAGAATGCAGCTATTGTTGCTTATGCGGCCTACCGTGTTTTTAAACAAAATATAACGATTGGTCAATTTACGATGTATATTTCATCTGCCAATTTACTTTCTAATCATCTGACAGAGCTGACCAGGTCTGTCATTGAATTCAGGCAAATGTGTAAGCACATCGACAACTTCATTACTTTTAACCGGGTTCCAGAACCTGATAAAGACGGTAATCGTATCTTCCCCAATGATTTAAAGCTGGAATTTAAAAATGTATCGTTTTCCTATAACGATGATTCATCATTAGTACTTAAGAACGTGTCAATTATCCTTCAAATGGGCGAGAAGCTGGCAATTGTAGGCCCTAATGGTGCTGGAAAAACAACCTTCATTAAATTACTATGCAGACTTTATAAACCACAGGCAGGCGAAATTTTATTAGGTGGAAAAAATATTCAGACATACGATTATGAGGAGTATATGAAGCTTCTCTCTGTCGTCTTTCAAGATTATAAGCTACTTCCATTCTCGATTAGAGAAAACCTAGATAACGAAAGTCAAAGGTCGGAAGATGGTATGGAAGAGGTACTGAAGCAAGTCGGTCTATTCGAAAAAATTCAGGAAATACCTAAACGCTTAAACACATCCATATACAAGACACTGGACAGCAGTGGAATTGAACTTTCCGGTGGACAATATCAGAAGCTGGTAATTGCGCGGAATATTCTAAAGGATGCTCCGATTTTAATACTTGATGAGCCCACATCCTCACTAGATCCTTATGCTGAAGCAGAAATATATCAACACTTTAATGTTTTGGCTAAGGGGAGAACGACGATCTACATTTCCCACAGAATGTCTTCTTGTACCTTTTGTGATAAGGTGGCGGTTTTTGATCAAGGCGAGATCGTAGAGTATGGCACACACCAAGAGCTGCTAAATAAAAAGAAGGTCTATGCTGGCATGTGGCATGCACAAGCAACTTATTATAATTAATATCAAGGGAGGAAGCAAAATGATCATCTCACCATGTTTAGAGTTTTCAGGAAATTGCCGCGAGGTTATTGATTTTTAACAAATAACTTATGATGATGATAGTTAAGGGGGAGTACTGGTTATTAAACTACGGTCTCAATAGTATACTCATAGCAGCAGAAAGATTAGAATTCACAATTTCTCAGATCAATTGCGAATTAATTTCAGAAGCCTATTGGAATATTACCAAACCATTTAAGGCCCCTATTATTCTTGAAGAAAGAAATATTTTGTTAGTATCTGAATTGAAAAATAATGATGTCATTTTACAATCGGAATATGAATATTTTAAGAATGGTTTTATTGAATCAAAGAATAGCATTGAAATATATCGAAATAAGCTTATGAAAAAAATAATAGCAAATAACCTAAAAGTAACAAAACACCCATCCGTCCATAAAGGCAGGTGGGTGTTTGCTTATACACCATTTTTTTTACGAAAGTCAGAAGGGTTAACTCCTGTCCATCTTTTGAATTGTCTGCTGAAGTGGGAGAGGTTCTTGTAGCCTAAACGATTTGAAATCTCATTTAAAGATATCCTGGGCTGCTGGAGTAATATTTTGGCTTCCTGTAGCTTTAAGTCAGATAGATAGGTGCGGGGCGACATTTTATATATTTTTTGAAATACCTCTAATCCATAGTTAGGGCTGATCCCTAGCGAAGCAATGATGGGCTGGATGCGAATGGTGTAGTCTGAATTTCCCTGGGTGCAATTTTTCTTAAAAGCACTCTTGATGGCTTCGGCAATTTCTTTGGCGTATTTCGCAGTGGTCATGGACTGGTTAGCACGTATCTCCGTCAGGACCGGCTGGATATCTACCAGCACCTCCAATAACTCGAACAAGACCATTTGTGCTTTTAGCTTCGCTTTGGTGAACGACAACTCAGGCTCATGCAGAATATCGATCCATTTTTGAAGGCATTGTTTCAACTGGTCATGATACACATTGGAGGGCGTATAGACCCAATCACAGTTTTTCATGATTTGCATCCGCAAGGAGGGCTCGTCTATATCGAAATGAGCACAAAAATAGGTCATCGATGTAGCGGAAATACACTTATTCGTATGCTCGAACCCAGGCGGAATCAGCAGAATATCATCACGGTTCACAATGAATTGTTCATGATCCATTCTTGTCTCCTGAGCCCCATCCAGCACAATTAGAATCTCAAAGGCATGGTGGGATTCTGTAGTCATGCTCCAATCGGCAGGAACAGTCTGTGTATGTGCGCCAAAAAAGCGTATATTCCAATCAATGCGCGGCAGCAGCAGCGTCTGTGCACCTGTGTGATACCTATTCATATGTTCCAATTTGCAGCACCTGCCTTTGATTTGGGTAAATCTAGCCGTAATCATCCCATCGCTTAAGTACGTTAGTAGTTATTATAATATACATAGGCAATAGAAAAAGGGTAAATAATATGGCTAAACAGCGAAGGGAAGCAAATAAATGACGAAGATTAATAATCCAATAATCCCTGGAATGGCACCAGATCCCTCTATTATTAGAGTGGATGATGTGTATTATATTGCGACATCCACGTTTCATTGGAATCCCGGCATTCAAATTTTCAAGTCAACCGATTTAGCGAACTGGGAGCTGACGGCCTTTGCCCTGAATAAAGGTGAAGTGAATCTAAGAGGCACTAATACTCCAGCCGGGATCTGGGCACCGCATCTATCCTATGATTCTTCTACGAACCGGTACTGGTTAGCCTATTCGCATATGTTGAACATGGCAGGCCGTGAATTTAACTCGGATTCCTATGCCATGTGGGCAGAAGATATCCATGGACCCTGGTCGGAGCCAATCTATCTGACATCCATCGGTTTCGATCCGGCGCTGTTTCATGATGAAGACGGCAAACACTATGTGTCCATTCTTGAATGGGAGACCCGTGAAGGGTATCAGGCGCCTGGACATATTGTGATCGCTGAATTTGATTTGAATGAGGGAAAGATCGCTGGACAATGGCACCGGGTGACGCAAGGATTCACCAGCCGCGGCTGTGCTGAAGCACCGCAGATCTATAAATATAGAGATATGTACTATCTACTATTAGCTGCTGGCGGAACGGGATATGCTCATGGTGTTGAGCTGGGACGTGCGGAGAATATTTTTGGCCCCTATGAACCGCATCCGTCGGGAGAGCCCATTATCACCTCCTCGCCGCGCCATCTATTCTCACTGGGTAATCCAGATGCCGGGCATTTTGAGATGTATAATCCAGGCTCAATCATGCAAAAAGCAGGTCACGGCTCATTAGTTCAAACCCAAACAGGCGAATGGTACATTGCCCATCTAATGTCACGGCCTGTGGAAGGAACGCTTTTAAACCCATTAGGCCGTGAAACCTCGATCCAAAAAATGCATTGGACAGTAGACGGCTGGCTGGAAATGAAGGATGGATCGAATGTAGCCAAAATGGAAGTTGAGGGGTTAACAGGTGTTGAATTAGAGGGGGACAGGCTCTCTCATGATGTATTCGATGATTTTAACCAGGAGCACTATGATATTCATTTTCTGACTCCATACCGGGACCAGCAAGCGGCATGGGTGAATACGGTTGAACGTCCGGGCTACTTGCGCATTCATGGAGAGAATTCTTTCTTCTCGCAGATTAATCCGGCGATGTTGGCTACGCGTGCAACCTCCCTTCATTATGAAGTTCAAACCAAGGTGGAATTTCATCCCGATCATTATTCGGAAACGGCGGGGATGGGGCTATACTATGATTCGAATAATTGGCTGTATGTTCACTTGACCCACTCCGAATCAGAGGGCACCGTTCTATCTGTGCTGCAGGCCAAGCTGGGGGAACGTATTGAATTGGTCCACAATTACATTCCAGTCCCTGAAGACACAGCGGAGCTCAAGCTGATCTATCATTCAGGCATCGCGAGTATCCTTTACCGCTTCGGGGATAACGGAGATTGGCAAGCTTTTGCAGAGAATATCGATGCTCTCTATCTGTCGGATGAAGGCGTGAACGGGGAGCCGGGGGAGATTGGCGGATTTACAGGCTTGTTCAATTTCATCGGCTCCGTGGATGCCCACCAGCATGACTCCTACGCTGATTTTGAGTACTATAGAGTTAAGAATTACTAACAGGAGTGGTGAATGGTTGTGAAGAAAAGTAGACAAACCCCCGTGCTGGTCGCGGTCTCTATCCTGCTCATTATTGTCAGCAGCCTGATCCCCTCGGCTCAGTCGGCTTGGCTGGGGGCGTTACAGACTCTTATGCTGGGAGCCGGATTGCTCGGCTGCTGTATGGCTTTTTGGCGGTTTGCCAAGGGCGGTAAGGGTGGTAAGGGCAAGAGCTGAGTTCTATGTACTGAACGGTTGGCGAAGACAGGATCGATGCATCGGATGGTTGAGCTATGTAAGGTGAGCCAAGCACTGTATGGATGCTGGTGCTGAGAATCAAGGACTAAGTCGCGGCGGATGCTGCGGCTTTTTTTGATAGAATCTATATGTTTTGGGATCCCCGCAAAGTACCTGAGTCATTTATCGAAGCTAAAGCCCCACTTTGAGGGGGCATTTTGTTTTGTAGGGGGACCCAGAGGCCCTTATTTTGTGAAAAAGACCGATTCTCTCCCCTTTGCGGACAGAGAGGACGTTAAAGGGCTGTGTGGAGAGGGAAATGAGGCGGAATAGGTTAATTAAGCGCCTCTCAGTCCGCATGGCCTTCGGAATGGTCCCATTTGCCGAAATAGGGGATCTGTAGTCCGCATGGCTCACCATCCATCACCTTCTTCGACATCCGTACCCTAATCCCGCCACATCCAACTCGTTCCGCGGCTCTCATTCCTATAGCCCGCGTATCCCGCGTTATACCCAGTCTCATCCCGCCGAAGGACGATGGACCGCAGGCAAGGCAGAATGGGCGGCTGCCATCTGTTCGCGTATTCCTCTAAGCCGGGCCTTCAGCTCGGGGATGCTGCAATCCAGGATCTGGCTGATGTCGGGCAGGGGGAGCTGGATGCCGTACCATAAGGCACTGGCAACGTGATCGTCCCAATTAAGCAGGGTAGCAGCGCAGCGGCTATGATCCCGGGCGAGCACAGCACATTGGCGGATGCACTCTCTGTAGGCAGCCGCAGCAGCGCTGTCCCCTGAGAGGCTGCTCTTCAGCCATAGTGGATGGAGTGCCACGAAGGTGGCGGTGGTTGCTTGCTCGGCGCGGGCGCCTTTTTCCAGCAGAAGGCAGCTTAGCGCATAGACGGGACTGCTATATTGCCGGGTGTAGTGGTTGAATCCGGCAGCAGCAGCTGCCGTGGGCGATAAGGGGTCAGGCATGTGGTCACGTTCCTTTCTGAATCTATACTGTGCAATTCATTCCAGCGCGCAAAAAACCGCAGGCAGAGGAGGACCTCTGCCTGCGGTTGTGGATAACAGGCGTAAGACGCCTGGCACAAAAGCGTGGCGGATCAGGGCTCTCTCCTTACGCTTACGAGGTTAGCTGTCGGATTCGGACGGTGAGAGTCGCCCTACCTGCCGGAGACCTGCGCGTGGCATTCTCCTTCGGATTCACCCCAAGTCGGCCTGACGGCCGGATGGTTCCCCCGTTTTCCACATGACGGAAATTCAGCGTGCATGCATTGCTTGTTTTCATGAATGCATTCATTTGCTTTCAACACGAATCATACTCTTTTCGGAGGGGGTTTGTAAAAATGGAAAAGAGTGCTATTCGCCTTTTTTTCAGCAAATGGCTGAATGGCTGTGCATAGGGAAGCTAAAACACCTATATGTAGCAGATTATCTGCCATTTATCTCGCTCAAGCGCTGTTTTTTATTTTTGGCAGAGATCACCACCACAGCGGAACCTTCTGATTCTTCCAGGCAATGATCCGCTTCACCTCACGAACGGTTCCTGTTGTAATCTCATAGTCGCTGCGCTGCGCTGCATGAAGGTCCAGGAAGTGCAGCATCCCTCCATAAGTCCCAACAGCCAGCAGCGTCTCATCCGGATTGATAGCTAACCCTGAAATAGTGCTTCCGGCATAATAACGCCACAGCTCCCGCCCCTCTGCATCAATGAGCCTTAAGTAGCCATAAGCGTCGCCAATGACAACACCCTCTTTCAGCGCTGCCGCTGCATACACCCGGGCTTCCTCGTTAACAAGCGGATATTCCTGGTCTGCCGGGAGTTTTCCTGCTACCACATCTTCAAGGGGAACGGCAAGGGTAACGCCATTATAGAAGTGGCAGGCATTGAACCATACGCTATGCTGGTCCTTCGTAAATATAGTATAGTGCGGGTAACTGGATTCCGGATTGAATAAGTGAACCTGCCCTGAAGTTATGTCATATAAAAGATGATCACTGCCCTGGCTGCCATAGGAAATCCATCTTCCATCCGGAGAGACGGCACCATGCGGCATGTCAATTTCAATGTGCTCTATCTCATCTGCTTTATATTCTTCGAGATCAGGATGCAGCAGATTCACCTCCCAGGGCTTCTCCTCCGATTGCTGGACCAGGAAAATTCCCTGGCTCATAACAAGCAATAACGCCCCGCCCCCGTTAAAAGGAATGACCTGCTCCAAGGGTAACGCCTGGTCCAGGCTGTCTATGTCCAAGACGGGAAAGTCCGGGTCCAGCGCTTGAATCGTTCCATTCAGCTCACGCCATGAGAGGGTTGCTACAACTGTGCCCTGAAGTGTGCTGTTCATGGATTGCATAATGGTAATCCCCTGAGTTCCGGCGAGCGCATAGAACTGATTATCAGGTGATGCCCCAACCAGGCTAAACTCGCCGAATACGGAAATAACATCCTTATGTACAACCACAACTGCATTCTTCTCCCAGGGGGTACCGGTGCTGAATACCACAGCATCATCACTGATGAAATGGATACCGCGAATCGCCTGCATCTCCTTCTGAAAGTGGCCGGAGAGCGGCCACGTTGCCGCCGGCAATTGCGCCCGCAGCTCAGCCATCTCACCGTGCTCATTAGCTCCTCGAATCATCTTATAGATTTTGGCGGCGAGGGTCCCGCGTGTATCCTCTGCGGGTTCATTTCCCGCTTTGTCCCAGCCTTCAGTCAGTCCTTTATGTACGAATTGGTTAACGTCGCTCGCATAACGCTGCCCTTCTTCACGCCATTTGGCAGCCTGCTCATTTTGTAGCCAGTTCAATTGATCAGTCCTCCTGTTCCAGATATATATAAATATACATATTTTACATCAATGAATCGCAAAAAAAGGTGCTGCTCCTGTTGAGAGAACAGCACCTTTGTGTATATTACAGAACAGCAGCATCCATAAGCTCTTGAAGCCCAGGAAGATTGAAGCCCTTGACTGCCCGGTCCCCGGATACAGTGACTGGAATGCCCATGAAGCCCAGCTTCTCCACTTCCTCCTGATAGACCGAGCTTGTCATCACATCCCGCACCTCGAAGGGAATGCCTTTGCTCTCCAGCAACTGCTTGACCTGATTGCATTCGCTGCAGCCGGAGGTCGAATAGACAATTACGTTCGCGCTCATTGCTCCACTGCTTCCTTTATCGCTTTTTGGGTAATCTTCCAGTGTGAGGTATTCCAGCGGACTTCGCTGTCCTCCAGCAGGAAGATTTGCGGGGATTCATGCTTGATTCCGAAATCCTCAGCAATCTGATTGGAGACAGGACGGTCTTCGATCACATGGACAACGGCTGCAGGAGTATCTGAATGCTGTGCATAGGCCTGGAATTCTTCGTTGGCCTTGGCGCTGATCGGACAGGTGGTGCTGTGCTTGAAGAGCAGTTTTTTGCCAGGCTGCCCGATATATTGCTCTAGTTCTTCCTTAGTGTGAATTTGTTGAATAGACATCGGAGGATCACCTTCCTGGGTAAGAGTTAATGAAACCTGTTGTCAACAATTGTGTTGTTAACAACTATTAATCATGATTGTAACATAGTTCAAAATTAAAGCAAAAGTAAAGTTCTGCATAGCCCGGCCCCTCCCTTGAAGGATGTTGTTAACGGCCCGAGGCCATGCTAATGTGAGAGGGATGAATCTAGGCTCGGTGCATAATCATGCAGATATGAGGGGGGAGCTCATGAAAAGGGTTGCTTGTGTTACCGGTGCTGACCGTGGACTGGGATTGTGTCTCGTTCGATCTCTTTTGGAGAGTAAGTACATGGTGTTTGCCGGACAGTATTTGCCGGACCCTGCGGCATTGGAAGCTTTGAAAGCGCAATACCCGGATAGCCTGAGACTGGTCCCTCTTGATATCGGCAATGCAGGGAGCGTAAAGGAGGCTGCACGGAGTATTGCCGGGAGTACAGGGCACCTTGATATGATTATCAATAACGCGGGGATTATCCACCGGTCGGATGATGCAACGGTGCTCGTGGATATGGATGATGAAGCGATGGCGGAGATTTATAACGTGAACACGCTTGGTGCGCTGAGAGTGAGCAATGCATTGATGGGCTTACTGCTGCAAGGCCGCCAGCGTCTGGTGATTAATATCTCGTCGGAGGCCGGAAGCATCGGACGGAACAAGCGGATCAATATGTATGGCTATTGTATGTCCAAGGCCGCACTTAATATGCAGTCTTCGCTGCTGCACAATCATCTGCGTGCGATGGGCGGACAAGTGATGGTCTTCCATCCCGGCTGGCTGCAGACCTATATGAACGGGGAGAAGGATGCGAAGGCGCCTGTAACTCCTGAAGAATCGGCAGGCAAGATTATGACAATCGTTCATAACCATAAGATGTATTTGGCTGAAGAACCGGCTTTTATCGATCTGGACGGCAATCTCTGGCCCTGGTGACACGAACATTCAGGACAGGCTATCTTGGCAAAAGAGAGGTGTGTACATCATGTCTTCATACAAAGCACTGGCGTTCGGCAGCTATACTGAAGTGAAGTACCATCCCTTCGAGGGAGTAGACCGTGAACTGGAGCAGCTCCTTGAGCCCGAGTTCCATGTGGTCTCCACGGAGGATTACGGACGGATGAACCGGGCAGAGCTGGCAGAATGCAGACTGGTGATCTCCTATACGGAGTTCTCCGAGGAGCAATTACCCACTGCGCAGAGCGGGGCCCTGCTTGCTTATGTGGCTGGCGGCGGCGGGCTGCTTGTCGTGCACAACGGCATATCCCTGCAGCGTAATCAGGAGCTTGGGGCGATGCTTGGTGCCCGGTTCACCCATCATCCGGCGTTCACAGCGCTGCAGATGAAGGTGACTGCGCCGGAGCACCCGATTATGGAGGGGATATCTGATTTTGTTATAGAGGATGAGCCTTATTATTTCGAGCAGCATCCCCACTTCGGGACAACGGTGCTGGCCGAATATCCGCATGACGGAGCGATGAGACCGGCGGCATGGTGCCATGCCTTCGGTGAAGGCCGGGTGGTCTATCTGATGCCTGGGCATCATCTGCCTTCCTTCTCCTCAGAGCAGCTGCGCCGGATGATCCGCAGAGGCGGATTGTGGGCTGCCGGAATGCTGTAATACGTGACGCTTATGATAAAAGGCAGGATACCGCTTGGATAACATGCGGTGTCCTGCCTTTGTGTAAGAAATGGGATGATCAGCTATGATGCCCTATTTCGGGGGCTTAAGCATCAGCAACAGGGACGACCTCGTTCTGATGAAGAGCTTCCAGTACCTCTGCCCGCAGCGTATCGGTGAAGGCGGCCCAGACCTTTTTGCCGACATCCAGCTCTTCGCGCCCAATCGATTGCAGCGTCTCAAGCCATACCCGCTTGTCATTAATGAGTCCGAGCTGGTCCTGAATGTCCTTATAGAAGGCTTCATGGGCATGGAATTTCTGATTTAGCGCAAAAGCAGCCGCATTTGCCGTATAACGCAGTTCCTTGGCGGCGATCCGCAGCTCATGCAGAGCTTCGAAGGCTTCCTGCGATTCGGCTGCCGGACCCTTGAATAGGGTCTTACAGGATTTTTTCTTCTGTTCAAAGGCGACTTCAAGCTCGCGCATGGCTACATTGGCGTCTTTTTTGGCAGCGAGGGGTTCTAGGCCTGTCTTAATAAAAGGTGTCCACAGCGCTTCGAGCGCGTGGCCGGACAGCTTGGGCAGTGCCTTCTTCAGCTTCTTGCGGGCAGCCTTCCGTGTATCCTTCTGGTGTTCGATTACCGCCTTCAGCAGCTTGGCAGTCTTCTTATCGCCCGCCGCCTCCGCCGCCTTGCGCCGGTCCTCAAAAGACCCGATCAGCACATCTGCATCACGGACTCTGCCGAGCTTCTTCTGGGCCTGCTTGAAGCTTGTATACAATTCTGCCGTTGCAGTATGGCCCGGATCAAGAATGGACAACAGCGTCAGCAGCTTGCGGCTATTGACTCTGGCCTGATGAATATCCTCATCGTTGAACCCTTTGCGTGCATCCTTGCTGTAGTCCTGAAAATTAATATACAGCTTGTGCATGGCCTGTTCCCATTGCCTGGATTTACTAAGTTGCCTGTCCTTTGCCTGTGGTTCGGTTGTCATGCAGCATCACTCCTAGAGGTTGTGTATAGCATGAGCTTATGCGCGGATCTTATGGCTGGTATATTCTTCTGTACTACATTAAGGATAACGGGTTCGCTCCGCCATTTCAAATCTGTAAGGGGATACATTGCCGATTGTACGGTGCGAGTAGAGATCGGTTACAATGTGAATAGTTAACGGAGTTAAGATTAGCGCAGTCTTATAGATAGAAAGGGGAATCAGCATGCGGAGTGAACCTTATGATGTACTGGAGAGCGGGGCGGCGGGAAGGCTGCCGGAGCAGATGATCCTCTTCACACATACCGGCGGTGAAGCAGGGGAAGAGAGAGAAGAGGCATCTGCGGAGGATATGCTGATTCCGTTCGCTTTTGAAGAGGTGCTGTGCCGTGATGTCGGGGCCGGGAGAGTCCCGCCGGTGCTGCATCTCTGGAGCCACCCCGGCGGAGTCGCGCTGGGGCTGCGGGACAGCAAGCTGCCCCGCGCAGCAGAGGCGATGCAGGCGCTGGAGCAGCAGGGCATCCGTACGGCAGTCCGCCATTCGGGCGGCGCTGCGGTACCGCTGGATGCGGGAGTCATCAACGTGTCCCTCCTGCTGCCGAAGCCTGCGGGCAAGCTGGACTTCCACGATGATTTCCGGCTGCTGGCTTCGGTCATTACCGAAGCGGTAGCTGCGGGCTATCCGCAGGCAGCGGCGCAGATCCGGGCGGAAGAAGTCACCGGGTCGTATTGCCCCGGTGATTTCGACCTGGCGATCGGCGGCCGCAAGTTCTGCGGCATCGCCCAGCGCAGACAGAGCAGCGCGTACTTCGTCCACGCGTTTGTGATTGTGTCCGGCCCGGGGCTCGCGCGCGGAGAGCTCATCCGCCGCTTCTATCAGGATGCAGCGGACGGCGATGCCTCCCTGGACTATCCGCGCGTGCGGCCGGAGACCATCGCCGCGCTCGCGGAGCTTGGCGGCCCGGCTTCGGCGGCCGAATTCACCGCGGGCATCCGGCAGGCAGTTGCCGGCCGGGGAACCCGCCTGCTGCCGGCGGAACTGCTGCAGCAGGAGACGGGCTACAGCCTGCGGTACAACGACCCGCAGGTGCTTGAAGCAGCGCATATGCTGCGCGAGAGGTACGCCCGCTGAGGCGGGCTGTATGCGAAAAACAGCCCCCAACTACATATACAACTCCGGACGCCGGTCCGCGAAGACCGGGATCTGCCCCCGTACCTCCCGGACCCGGGCGAGGTCAAGCTCGCCGCTGAGGATCTCTTCGCAGCCGGAGGCCTCGCTGACAATCTCGCCCCAAGGATCGATAATCAGGGAATGTCCAGCGAAGGTATTCGCCGGATCTGCCCCTGCCCGGTTACATGCCACTACGTAGCACTGGTTCTCAATTGCCCGGCTGATCAGCAGCGCGCGCCAGTGAGAGAGGCGAGGGAGCGGCCATTCAGCGCTGATGAACAGGATCTCAGCCCCTCCGGCCATATGGACCCGGACCCATTCCGGGAAACGGATGTCGTAGCAGATCAGCCCGGCGCAGGTAATGCCGTCCAGCATGAACAGTCCTTTGGCGGAGCCGGGCTGGAGGTAGAGATGCTCCTCCATCAGCTTGAACAGATGCAGCTTGCTATACTCCCCGGTGCACGCCCCGCTGCGGTCAAAGACATACATACTGTTCGTAATGCCGCCGTTCTCCTGCCTGACGGCAATGGAGCCGGCAATGATATTCACGCCGTATTCCCGGGCCAGACCTGACATCAAGGCGCCTGTAGTATGTCCGCCGGTGTCGGCGATCTCGCCCAGCCGGGTCAGATCATATCCCGTTGTCCATAGCTCGGGAAGAATAATGCAGTCCGGCCGGCCAGCGGCAGCTTCACGAATTTTGCGCACGGCGGCAGCATAATTCACCTCCGGTTTGCCAAATGCTATATCGAGCTGAATCAGGGCTATTTTCATACAGCAGCCTCCTCCAAAAATTATTAGTTGACGGGTCAACGAATTGGGTGTAAAGTATGTTTTGTCGAAAAGGTTTTGCACAATTTACTTGCGTTAGGGGGTTAATCTTGAGCAAAGTTCAGCCGGATGAACATAAGATCTTTCAACTGCTGCAGGCCCTGCACAAAGAAATCGGCCCCAAATTCGAGCGCTGCGCCGGCATGACGCCAACCCGCTTCAGGCTGCTGCAAGAGCTGTACCGGACTTCCGAGATCAGTCAGATTGCACTGCAAAAACTTCTGGAAATCGATGCAGCAGCAGTTACCCGCCACCTGAAGGGACTTGAAGAGAACGGGATGATTGCCCGCCGCAATAATCCATCCGATAACCGGGTGACGCTTGTCTCCCTGACCGTTCAGGGCCGGGATCATATCCATGACTACCGGGAGAGCAAGACCGAGTTCATCAGCGATCTGCTGAACGGATTCAACGAACAGGAGCGCACGGTGCTCGCAGAGATGCTTACCCGGCTGCAGCATAATATCAATGTACTGTAGCCGTAACCTATAATCAAACCCATAAAGGAGCTATTTCACATGAACACTACCAAAAACAATGACTTCACCAGCATTATTACAGGACGCCGCTCGATCCGCAAATATGATTCATCCGTCAAAATCAGCAAAGAGGAAATGACAGAGATTCTGACTGAAGCTACGCTGGCGCCTTCGTCCGTGAATATGCAGCCTTGGCGTTTTGTAATCATCGAAAGCCCTGAAGCCAAAGCTAAGCTGGCCCCTATTGCCAAGTTCAACCAGACTCAAGTCGAAACCTCTGCAGCGGTGATTGCCGTATTCGGTGATATGAATAACTTCGATTACGCTGAACAAATCTACGGAACGGCTGTTGAACGCGGACTTATGCCTGCCGAGGTAAAAGAAAGACAGCTTGCCGCCCTCGGCGCCCACTTCGCTAAGCTGCCCGCAGATGTGAACAGAGAGACTGTGATGATTGACGCCGGTCTGGTCTCCATGCAATTGATGCTGTCCGCCCGCGCACACGGGTATGACACCAATCCGATCGGCGGATTCGAAAAGGATCAAATCGCTGAAATGTTCGGTATGGACAAAGAGCGCTACATTCCGGTTATGCTGATCTCGATCGGCAAAGCACTAGATGAAGGCTACGCCTCCGTCCGTCTGCCTATCGACACGATTGCTCAGTGGAAATAACGTTATACCCATGAAATTCTAGGAGGAAGATCTGAATGATTATTATCCATGCACTGCTTCATGTGAATCCTGCACGGGAGGAAGAGTTCCTGGCCACGGCGAAACCGCTGATTGCCGCCACGCACGAAGAAGAAGGGAATCTGTCTTACGAGCTGTATAAGCATGCAGCTGACGGAAGTCTCTATATTATGATTGAGACCTGGCGTGACCAGGCCGCCGTTGCCGCTCACAACACAAGCCCTCACTTCACCGGCTTCGCCTCCAAAGCGGGAGAGTTCCTGACCGCACCGCTTGAGGTTAAGGTGTATAGTGCTGAGGAATTGAGCAAATAATTAAGGTGTTAAATGATTAACCCTATACAATTTGGAATCCCGGGATGCTCCGGCAGTCTAATGACTGCTGCGGCATCCTTTTTTGTTTTGGGGTCCCCGCAAAGTACCTGAGTCATCACCTACGCTAAAGCCCCACTTTGTGGGGTTATTTTGAATGACCCCATGCCGTTTATAAAACGTACAAGCCGGGTATCTTACCTTACCCTGACTTGACTTGTCATTTGCTGGCGAAGCAGGCGCGGGAAGAACGAAGGAGATGAAGACAGCATGACTAGTGTACATAACAATCACCGGTTACCCTCAATTTCTACTGCTGCGGACCAGGACGGACAGCTCCAGCAGGATCTCATAGATTACGTGAATTATCACATTTCGGGCGGCTCCCTGGCCTCGCTGACCGAAGGCGCGGAGGAAGCTGAGCCGGCTTTTGCCCCTCTTTTGCAAAGTGATACCGCGCGCGCCTACCGACAGGAGAGCGGGGGCGTCATAACCGATATGCAGCAGCTCGGGCAGCTGCCGGGTATAAGCCAGGAATGGCTTAATCAGCTCGCGGACACAGTAGCGGGACTCGATTCCGGCAAGCTCAGGGCGCTGGCCCCGCAGACCACCCGGCATAACCGGGTAGATCCTTATGTGAACGGGCCGCAATGCCTGGACATGCTGCTCGGCGAGATCCGCAAGGCTGAACGTTATATTCATCTGTCTGTCATGCTGTTCTTCAATGATCATTCGGGGAACCTTATCGCGGATGAGCTGCTTCATGCACTTGAGCGCGGGGTAGCGGTCAGAATAATGGTGAATTATACAGTCACTGCGCTCGGATACGGCCAGAATCTGGAGGTGGGGCAATTCTCCGACATTGCCGGGCGTCTGGAGCAGGCGGGAGCCAGGCTGCTGGATACCTTCCACTCCTATTACGGTGCGGAGGAATGGGTTGCGAAGCGCAAGGCGCTGAAGTCACAGGGCGTGCCTGAGAGCATCCTTTTTCTGCAGGATAAGGTTCAGGAGGATGTGGAGGTGACCGGGCTGAATGTGATTGACCACCGCAAATTCATGATTATAGACGGAATAACTTCTATTATCGGCAGTCTGAATATCGGGGACCAGTATACCTTTGCGACACCTATCCAGGAAGCCCCGGACCAGCAGGTGGATGGACGTCCGCTCGGTATCCCCGCGAAGGAAGAGGAGTGGCATGACGGCTGCTTCCGCATTCAGGGGGCTGTGGCCCAGTCGCTGAACGCTGTTTTTCACTCCAGGTGGCTGCTGCTCGGGGGAGATCACTTTGACCTTGCGTCACCCTTTTATCGTCCTGCGGTGGACTATGCGTTCGGGGAGGAGGAGTGTACGCTCTTCGCGAGCTTTCCCGGCAACCCGGTGAATCTGATTCAGCAATATATTCTGGATGTGATCACCTATGCAGCCGATGAGACCCTTATTGTGAATCCGTATCTGATCGATCAGGCCTTCTGGGACCGGCTGGGTGAAGTGGGGCCGGAGCGTGCCTGCCATCTCGTCATCTGCAATCCGCTGGAGGTTAATGACCATCCGACGAACCGGGCGGCGGTGCGCAGCAACATGTATGTTCCCTTTTGTAACGGCGTATCCTTCTATGATTATAGTGCGACTGAACGCTTCTCCCACTGGAAAATCATCTACGACCACAGAGCGCAGGCGGTATTTCACGGCTCGTATAATATTAATGAACGGAGTGCCTGCCATGATTACGAGCTGGGCCTGCTGGTGAAGGGCAGAGATCTCGCGGAGAAGGTGAAGCGCATGATTGATTATGACCTCAGCGTCTCCCGTAAGATCAAAGGCAAACACGAGTTCTTCAAGCATCCCTGGCTGCATCCCAGCACGTATCTGAATAAAGCAACGCAGAACTACACCTGATATCCTCTCCGGCGTCCGGTCATGTATAATGGCGATATACCAATGAACGAAGATGGAGCTAATGAAGATGAACATACACATTCTTGGACAAGGTCCCCGGACCGGGGAAATCAGATTCGCGGCAGCAGAATGGGGGGAAGCCAGAGCCATCTGGTGCGGGCCGCCTGTACAGACGGGAGAGGTCTGGGAAGCTGAATGGGAGCTGCCGGCGCTGTTCATGAGCTGGGTCGATATTGTGCCGGCTCCCGGAGGTGCCTTTGGCCTGCGTATCGAAGGGGACATGGTTATCCTGACGGGCGTGCTGGAAAATATAGAGGAGGACGGCGCGGGTTATCTGCGGATCGGCCGCGACCTGATCATGTTCGAATGCCTGGGCGAACCCATGGCGCTGGGCGGGTTCGTTGAGCTGAGGACCCGTGAAGTGAGGCTGTATCCCGTGAATCTGTAAGGGCCGCAGGGCACCCGGCTTACGAACGATTTCCTGCCCCGGCATAGCCACCTTCAGGCAAATGCGCTAATATAATATAGATTGAAACAAGTAACAGCATAAGGAGCAGAAATCTGATGAACAGCGATATTCAACAATTTAAGACGGAATTCTTCAAGGCGCTGGCTCACCCGATGCGGATTCGGATTCTGGAGTTGCTTAGCGAAGGCGAGAAGAATGTGAACGAGCTGCAGGCGATTCTGGGCTCCGAAGGCTCTGCGGTATCCCAGCAGCTGGCCGTCCTCCGGGCCAAAAATGTGGTCACCAGCGTCAAGGAAGGGACCACTGTCATCTATGCCCTCCGTGATCCTCTGATCAAGGAGCTTCTGGCTGTAGCCAGGCAGATTTTCGACAATCATCTGGTGAGTACCATTTCCCTGCTCGAAGGCATCCGCAGCGAATAACCCCGGCTTCCGGGGGCGGATTACCCCGTTGACAAGAGCAGCGGGCAGGAGTAATGTGAGTATTATATTCAAATAATCAGATATTTAGAGAAAAGAAGGTTATAGGATGACAGGGTGGGGCCGTTTCAAAGGCTATAACATTGCTTCGCTGCGCAAGGATATCATTTCAGGGACAATCGTCGGCGTTATTGCCATCCCTCTCGGGATGGCATTTGCTATTGCTTCCGGTGTGAAGCCGGAGTACGGAATTTATACAACCATTGTGGCCGGTATACTGATTTCCTTATTCGGCGGGTCCAGGTTCCAGATTGGCGGGCCTACGGGTGCATTCATTCCTATTTTGTTCGCCATTGCGATGCAGTACGGGTATGAGAATCTGCTGATTGCCGGAATGATGGCCGGGGTAATTCTTGTCTTGATGGGTGTTCTGCGGCTGGGGGTATTGATTAAGTTCATTCCGAAGCCGGTGACTATTGGTTTTACGGCCGGGATTGCCGTTATTATTTTCAGCGGGCAGATTGCGAACTTCCTTGGCCTGAGGGATATGAAGCGGCATGAAAGCTTTATCGACAATATGAAGGAGATCGGGGCGCATCTCTCCACAATCAATCTGTATAGCATTCTGACTGCGGGAGTATGTCTCGCCGTAGTGGTGCTGGGGTTGAAATTTGCTCCGAAGGTGCCGGGTTCTCTGATCGGACTGTTGTGTGCTACGGTTATCGCTGCCCTGTTCTTCAGCGGCAAGGTGACGACCATCGGCTCTGCCTACGGAGATATTCCGAATACACTCCCTAGCTTTCACTTCCCGGTCATTACATGGGAGAAAATCAAGCTGCTGATCCGTCCGGCCTTTGTCATTGCACTGCTGGGGGCCATTGAGTCGCTGCTCTCCGCAGTCGTGGCCGACGGCATGTCGGGCAGCCGCCATGACAGCAACCGGGAGCTGATCGGTCAGGGGGTCGCCAATATCGCTGCGCCGTTGTTCG
The DNA here is from genome assembly GCF_038002365.1 of Paenibacillus sp. FSL P4-0338. Taxonomy (NCBI): domain Bacteria; kingdom Bacillati; phylum Bacillota; class Bacilli; order Caryophanales; family Paenibacillaceae; genus Paenibacillus; species Paenibacillus sp. FSL P4-0338. Next base: position 526,898 of record NZ_JBBOCG010000002.1, read on the forward strand.
GCGGGATACCGGCTACCGGCGCGATTGCCAGAACCGCCACCAATATCCGCAGCGGCGCCGCGTCCCCGCTCTCCGGGATCATTCACGGTGTAGTGGTGTTCCTGATCCTGCTGCTGTTCGCCCCGTACGCCTCCAGCATTCCGCTGGCAGCGATGGCCCCGATTCTGATGGTCGTAGCCTGGAATATGAGTGAACGCAAGGAATTCCTTCATCTTCTGAAGCTGAAGACCGGGGATTCGCTGGTGCTGGCGATTACCTTCCTGCTGACGGTATTCGCCGATCTGACCGTGGCGGTAGAGGTGGGGCTGATCCTGGCCGTTGTCCTCTTCGTCAAGCGTATGGGCGAGGTACACAGAATCTCCAAGGTGCTGCCTGACCCGTCTTCCGTCAAGGTCGAGGCCCATATGGTAACCGAGAGCCACGACTGTCCGCAGATCGGAATCTACAATGTGGAGGGACCGCTGTTCTTCGGAGCCGCTTACCGCTTCGACCACACCATGCCCGAGCTCGGCCCGGATCAGCCTAAGCTTATCCTGCTGCGCATGGGCAAGGTGCCGCTGATGGATACGACAGGCGAGGCCAATCTGGCAGCGCTGGTGAAGGACCTGCAGGCGGCAGGCGGCAGGCTGATGATCTCAGGCATCCAGAGCCAACCGCTTGAGCTGCTCAAGAGAACAGGACTGTATGACCGGATCGGTGCCTCCCAGTTCTATGATCATACCGGCGAAGCGATCAATGATGCGCTGGGCAGCGTGAACCCCAGCCGTTGCCGGGGCTGCACACATGCGGCCTTCAGAGAATGCAGCGCCCTCTCGGGGCTGGAGGAATCCTCATCGCGCAGCGCGGCCTTCAAGGGCCGCACTCCGGCGGTGGCCCGCAAGCTGAGCGGCGGGGTATAACCCTTGTAATCCGGACAAAGAAATCGCCTTTTTGGTAAAATGGAGGGTCCGCCTTCCATCCCAAAAGGAGCGATTTCTTTGTCGTTTACTATAACATGTCCCCGCTTTATCCTATATTATCCTAAATCTCCTGCGTGCAGAATCATATCGACCAGACCTGGGAAACGTGTATTTAAGTCATCCTTTCTGAGCGAATAAAAGTGCTGTTTGCCTTCTATGCGCGGCTGGATAATTCCAGCTTCACGAAGCATTTTAACGTGGTGGGACAACGTTGATTTTGAGATGTGGTCGACTTCAAAGGCGGAGCAGCGTTTCTCGCCAGAACTGGCTAAACAATGTGCAATCTTCATGCGCAACGGGTCACCTAATGCATTGCAGACCGTGGTCAGACGCATCTCTGAAACTGTAGGTATCGATAAATGTCTCATAAGGTAGATACTAGCATATTCAATATCTTCTTTCAATGTTCGATAATTTTCGAATTATAATATACGTTGCTTTAGAAGTGTGGTATAGTTCTTCTTATGTTAAATAGTTGGAAAATATTCGAACTATAAAACAACTTTGTATAACACTACAGAAAATTCAGGAGGTAACAAAATGTCTAACACAACAAATGCCGGTAATACCACTAACGCTCAACACACGGATAAGAACATAACCATGTTAAACAACTATTTCCGTTTGTATGATGCCTCTCGCACCGACGATCGGGCGATGCACGACTTGTTGTCACTGTTCACGCAGGATGCTGAAATTGTATCGGGCGGGAGAAGCCGCACAGGATTCGAGGTAGTGATTAAGACTTTTTATGAACACAACAAAGACATTAAACATATGTGGGACGCATGGGTACTTCAGCCTGACGGCAGCTACCTGACCAACTGGGCAGTATGCGGACAAGCTGCCGATGGCACGGTCTATGCGAAGGCGGGTATAGATATTATGCATGTGAATGATATGGGGCAGATTACGTATCTGAAGAACGTGCAGACGACTGAGGATGAGTACAGTGAATATATTTCGTAAGCGAAAAGTAATTCATATGAGGGTTACTGCATAAGCCTACGGTTAGGCAGTAACGAACCGGCTCAAAGCAAAAACCGGCGGGGAATTTACAGACGTAAATTTCCCGTCGGTTTTATTAAAATATAAGGCGTGCCCAGAAAGCGCGTATCTTCTAACCGGTGAAAGTCCGGTCACGGGAGGGGCCAAGCCCCCGTGTAGCTAGGATGCCTGCGTACGGCGAAATCCGTGCGTAGAAGCGCATCGACAAAAGTCCGGTCAGAGACAGGGCGAGCAACCCGCCAGGCCGTAACATGAAGTGAATCCTGCCGCGTCGTCATAAAGGCCCCGCAAGGGGGAAGAGAGGAAGTCGAACCTCGCTTATATGGGTGAAGACCATGGAAGCTGCAGAGAACTTGGAACGGCAGTGAAGAATCCTCCGGCGTATGGGGATCGGCATGGAAGGAAAGAAGACATAGTGAACTGGGGAGACCCTCCCCCACACGGGAGGATTTTTTTTTTAGAAACCCGTAAAAAGACGCTCTATAAGTCCAAAAGATGAAATGAACCGTCTGTGGGAAGGGAGTCCGAGGGGCTCATAGTACCGAGGAACCTAAGGACAACATAACCTTAGGGAGAGAAGGAGCCCTGCTTTGTTTATGCTTTTGGAGGAGGTACGAGTGAGTGAATGCCAGTAGGCTAACGACACCTAAGGAAAAAGTTCAAGAACTCCAAGAAAAGCTAGGTCATGCGGCCAAGGAGAACAACAAGCGTAAATTCCATGCACTGTACGACAAAGTCTACCGCTGGGATGTGCTGAGTGAAGCCTGGAAACGGGTGAAAGCGAACAAGGGGGCTGCCGGAGTAGATACGGTGACGCTCGCGGATATTGAGAAACAAGGAGAAGTGCAATTTCTCAAAGACTGCGAGCGAGCATTAAAGGATGGTAACTACCACCCACAGCCCGTACGGCGGCACTATATCCCAAAGAAAGACGGGAAACCAAGACCGCTGGGCATACCCAGCGTGCGCGACCGAGTGGTGCAGATGGCAACCAAACTCGTCATTGAACCGATCTTCGAAGCGGATTTCGAAGAAGTATCCTTCGGATTTCGCCCGAAGCGAAGTGCGAAAGGAGCACTGGATCGAATCCGGAAAGCCTGCAACCGCAAAGGAAATTGGGTAGTCGACGTCGACATCCAAGGTTACTTCGACAATATTAACCAGGAGAAACTGATGAAATTGGTACAAATGCGTATCAATGACAGACGAATCCTGAAGTTAATCCGGAAGTGGCTTCAGGCGGGAGTCATGGAAGAAGGAAACGTAAGACGTTCCGATTTAGGCACACCACAAGGTGGAGTGATCTCACCACTTTTGGCGAACATCTATCTGAACTATTTTGACCGACTGTGGGAAAAACACGGGAAAGGAGTAGGTGAACTCACGAGGTATGCAGACGATCTTGTGGTGGTCTGTAAAACTAAAAAGGACGCCGGACATGCGTATGAACTCATACGCAGAATCATGGAACGTCTGGAGCTGACGCTACACCCAACCAAAACCCGTATTGTCGGCTTATGGACAGGAGACGAAGGATTCGACTTCTTAGGAATGCACCACCGGAAAAAGAAGGCAGAAACATCCCAAGGCAAGGTGTATTACACCACGCAGCAGTGGCTAACGAAGAAGGCGGAGGAACGAATTCGAGGCGTGGTTAAAGAAAGATTAGCACCGCCCAGCATGCGTTCGAAATCGTTTGCGGAACACGTGGAATGGCTCAATCCCAAGATTCAAGGATGGAGAAACTACTATTACACAAAGTACAGCCAAAAGAGGTTAGCAAAACTGGATTGGTATATTCTGCAACGATTTACCCGGTGGTATGCGAAGAAGAGACAACGAGGAAGATGGATGAGATCCCGGTCAGAAGTTAGATATTTGACCATCCAATATGGACTAAAAACGCTATTGTAATCTGCATGCCGATGAATGACAAACATCGGAAAGCCGTATGAGGGAAAACCTCACGTACGGTTTGATGAGGAGGGGCTGGGTTGCACCAGCCCTTTACTCTAGAACTTATATGTTGCACACGATAACTTATCCTTCTATTTCTCGCTGAAACGGTACCGTCCTTTAAAAGGACGGCGAAGCCGTTTCCACTTGTGTCTTGTCCACTTGTCACTGGATATCCCGTGAACCCTCCCGTTGAACCTTCCCATATTGGACACTCCAGCCCCATATTTGTACAATTACATAAATGGACTATATCAAGGTAAGGAGATTATCCTTCATGAAAGAACTGAATTACACCAAGGTCTTCATCCTTCTGGCTGCTATGACGGCGGCAACGCTGGCGGTATACCGCGTAGTTTCGCTGCAGACGGATACGTTCTATGCCTTTCTGATCTGGAATCTGTTTCTGGCCTGGGTGCCTTTCTTCTTCTCCATGGCCGCGCATGAGCTGGATAAGCGGAAGATCGGGGGGCTGCTGATTCTGCCGTTGGGCGTTGCCTGGCTGCTGTTTTTTCCGAATGCGCCTTATATTATGACCGATCTGATTCATCTGACCGTCCGCAAAAGCAAGTATATCGTCGGCGGAACGATCCAGAACCGGTACTGGTATGATCTGACCACCCTCCTCCTGTTCACCTGGAGCGGCTGGCTGACCGGATTCTTCTCCCTGTACCAGTTCCAGCACGTGATATACCGGAAAAGCAACATGCTGCTCTCGTGGGTCTTCGTCCTGTTCGCCTGTGTTATGGGCGGCTACGGCGTCCTGCTCGGCAGAGTCTACCGGCTGAACAGCTGGGATGTGCTGACGGACCGCCATCAGCTGTACCGGCTGGTCATGGACAGCCTGAACCGGCAGTCTGTGTTCTTCAGCCTGTTCATCGCTTTTGTCCTGCTGGTGATCTATGCCACGATGTATTGCCTGCTGAACGGGCTGGGGGGCGGGAGCCGCAGGAGTTATTCCGAGAGCCGGAGGAAGATAGGTTAAATGTCCTCCTCATCGCCGAGTTCAGGCGGAAGCTCCATGTCCATCTCCAGCTCAGGAGCCGGAACATATTGGTAGCGCTCCAGGTCAACCATGCCCCGTTCATCGAAGCTAACGCCCTCTCCGGTTAAGTACAGCTGCTGCAGGGAGGCGGACTCGTCTTCGGTGAGCGAGATCATGCCTTTGGCGTTGATAACCCTGTGCCACGGCAGCTTGTACTTCCTGCTCATGGAGTGCAGAATGCGCACGACCTGCCGTGCTGCCCGGGGGCTTCCGGCCGCCCGGGCAATTCCGCCGTAGGTCATGACGGAGCCTTCCGGAATCGATTGAATGATGAGGATAACTTTTCGTGTGAATGGTGTCATCTTGCGGGCTCCTTTAAATTCTCATTCTGTAACAATACTATTCTAACCATAACATAAAGCGACTGCTGCAAGGAGCATTGGCACTAGTCCAGCAGTAACTGACAATCTCATACGAAGCTTGGCCTCAGCCGGCCCCTCTGTTACAGAGCGGGCTTATTTGAAATATAAGGCGTGCCCAGAAAGCGCGTATCTTCTAACCGGTGAAAGTCCGGTCACGGGAGGGGCCAAGCCCCCGTGTAGCTAGGATGCCTGCGTACGGCGAAATCCGTGCGTAGAAGCGCATCGACAAAAGTCCGGTCAGAGACAGGGCGAGCAACCCGCCAGGCCGTAACATGAAGTGAATCCTGCCGCGTCGTCATAAAGGCCCCGCAAGGGGGAAGAGAGGAAGTCGAACCTCGCTTATATGGGTGAAGACCATGGAAGCTGCAGAGAACTTGGAACGGCAGTGAAGAATCCTCCGGCGTATGGGGATCGGCATGGAAGGAAAGAAGACATAGTGAACTGGGGAGACCCTCCCCCACACGGGAGGATTTTTTTTTTAGAAACCCGTAAAAAGACGCTCTATAAGTCCAAAAGATGAAATGAACCGTCTGTGGGAAGGGAGTCCGAGGGGCTCATAGTACCGAGGAACCTAAGGACAACATAACCTTAGGGAGAGAAGGAGCCCTGCTTTGTTTATGCTTTTGGAGGAGGTACGAGTGAGTGAATGCCAGTAGGCTAACGACACCTAAGGAAAAAGTTCAAGAACTCCAAGAAAAGCTAGGTCATGCGGCCAAGGAGAACAACAAGCGTAAATTCCATGCACTGTACGACAAAGTCTACCGCTGGGATGTGCTGAGTGAAGCCTGGAAACGGGTGAAAGCGAACAAGGGGGCTGCCGGAGTAGATACGGTGACGCTCGCGGATATTGAGAAACAAGGAGAAGTGCAATTTCTCAAAGACTGCGAGCGAGCATTAAAGGATGGTAACTACCACCCACAGCCCGTACGGCGGCACTATATCCCAAAGAAAGACGGGAAACCAAGACCGCTGGGCATACCCAGCGTGCGCGACCGAGTGGTGCAGATGGCAACCAAACTCGTCATTGAACCGATCTTCGAAGCGGATTTCGAAGAAGTATCCTTCGGATTTCGCCCGAAGCGAAGTGCGAAAGGAGCACTGGATCGAATCCGGAAAGCCTGCAACCGCAAAGGAAATTGGGTAGTCGACGTCGACATCCAAGGTTACTTCGACAATATTAACCAGGAGAAACTGATGAAATTGGTACAAATGCGTATCAATGACAGACGAATCCTGAAGTTAATCCGGAAGTGGCTTCAGGCGGGAGTCATGGAAGAAGGAAACGTAAGACGTTCCGATTTAGGCACACCACAAGGTGGAGTGATCTCACCACTTTTGGCGAACATCTATCTGAACTATTTTGACCGACTGTGGGAAAAACACGGGAAAGGAGTAGGTGAACTCACGAGGTATGCAGACGATCTTGTGGTGGTCTGTAAAACTAAAAAGGACGCCGGACATGCGTATGAACTCATACGCAGAATCATGGAACGTCTGGAGCTGACGCTACACCCAACCAAAACCCGTATTGTCGGCTTATGGACAGGAGACGAAGGATTCGACTTCTTAGGAATGCACCACCGGAAAAAGAAGGCAGAAACATCCCAAGGCAAGGTGTATTACACCACGCAGCAGTGGCTAACGAAGAAGGCGGAGGAACGAATTCGAGGCGTGGTTAAAGAAAGATTAGCACCGCCCAGCATGCGTTCGAAATCGTTTGCGGAACACGTGGAATGGCTCAATCCCAAGATTCAAGGATGGAGAAACTACTATTACACAAAGTACAGCCAAAAGAGGTTAGCAAAACTGGATTGGTATATTCTGCAACGATTTACCCGGTGGTATGCGAAGAAGAGACAACGAGGAAGATGGATGAGATCCCGGTCAGAAGTTAGATATTTGACCATCCAATATGGACTAAAAACGCTATTGTAATCTGCATGCCGATGAATGACAAACATCGGAAAGCCGTATGAGGGAAAACCTCACGTACGGTTTGATGAGGAGGGGCTGGGTTGCACCAGCCCTTTACTCTAGAATGTATAGGTTTCACGCTATACATTATCCTTCTATTTCTCGCTGAAACGGTACCGTCCTTTAAAAGGACGGCAATGCCGTTTCCACTTGCTGTGCCATTCAGGGGCCGGGCGGCTTCTGCTTCTCCTATCCAGCAAATTCTGGCGAATAGGAGTTAGAGAGACGGGGGATAATCAGAGCAATAGATCTCTGACAGGAGTGATAGCGGTGAAGAACAAGCATTCTGCACTGAACAGTGAAGCTGCCGGTACCCTGTCCGCGCATCCTCCGCTAAGCCCTTCGCTGGAGGAGACGGTGGAACGGCTGCGGAAGATTTTCAATAACGACGGGACACTGAGAGTAAGGATCATAGAGAACAGCCAGGGCGCTCCCGTCCGCTGCGGATTAATCTATGTCGATGGAATGGTGGACCGGAATCTGATTCAGACAGGGATCATCAAGCCTGTATTGGCTTACCAGCCCGCAGAAGAAGAGTATCGGGACCCCAAGGTTCTAATGGAAAGAATCCGGATGACCGTTATTGATACGCCTGATGTCACGGCCACCGGGGAGCTGGAGGGATTGATCGGAGCGGTCGTCAGCGGGAAGGCGTTGCTGCTCCTGGATGGCTATGCCGGAGGGCTGGTTATCAATGTTCAGGGATGGGATTCCAGAGCGATAGAAGAGCCTACTACAGAAAAAGCAGTGCGCGGTCCCCGGGAGGGGTTCACCGAATCGCTGCTTGTCAATCTGACCCTAATCCGCCGCAGAGTGCAGGACCCGGATCTGAAATTTGAATTCACGCAAATCGGAACACGCAGCAGGACACAGACCTGCATCTGCTATATGGAGGGCCTGGCCTCTCCTGCCATTATTAAGGAGCTGTATGACAGGCTGGAGAAGGTGGAGCTTGATCTGATTCTGGATACGGGTTATTTGTCCGAGCTGATCCGTGACGAGCCGTACTCTCCGTTTGAAACTGTCGGAAATACCGAGCGGCCGGACACACTGGTAAGCAAAATCCTGGAGGGCCGGGTTGCGGTGCTCATCGAAGGCACCCCTTTTGCGCTGACTGTCCCTTATGTATTCGTAGAGAACTTCCAGGCCAGTGAGGATTATTATATCAATTATTATTTTGCATCGTTTAACCGTGTGCTTAGAGTGATGGGCGCCTTCATGTCGATCAGTATTCCGGCCGGTTATATTGCCCTGGTGACCTATGCCCAGGAGATGGTCCCCACTCTGCTGCTGCTAAGCATTGCGACCGCAAGGCAATCGGTGCCTTTTCCAACCATAGTTGAAGCCCTCCTTATGTTGACCATCTTCGAGGTGTTGCGGGAAGCGGGGGCGCGGATACCGACTTCGATTGGGCAGGCGGTAAGCATTGTCGGAGCGTTGGTGCTGGGCCAGGCTGCTGTGGATGCCCGGATTGTCAGTGCGCCGATGGTCATCGTGGTGGGCTTGACAGGGATAACGACCCTGCTGAATCCAAGGCTGACCGGGCCGCTGATCATCGCCAGACTGGCGCTGCTGGGCGCCACCTTTTTCCTCGGTCTCTACGGATATTTCTTCGGTCTGCTCGGTCTGGTCATTCACCTGATGAGTCTGCGCTCCTTCGGGGTCTCTTACATGCTGGGAGTTGGCTCGATCCGCCCGCAGGATATTAAGGATACAACCATCCGTGCCCCCTGGTGGGATATGAATCTGCGGCCGGCGATGATTGGAATGCGCAACCGGAGACGGAAGCCGCCGAAAAGACCGGCGAAGCGGTCATGAGATCCCTGCGAAGAGGGATCGCCTCTCTGATCTCACTACTGCTGCTGTTGAGCCTGGGACTCACCGGCTGCTGGAATTATACCGAGGTGGATGATATGGCGATTGTAGCCGGGGTGGCCATTGACAAAGATGAGGATGGGAAGCTGTTGCTTACAGTAGAGATCGTAGATACTGGCGGGGCAGCCAACAAGGCTCAGGCGGGCTATAAAATGGTCAGTCTCAGCGGGAATACGATGTTTGAAATCGTCCGCAATATGATCTCTATGACCGGCAAGAGGCTATTCTGGAGTCACGCCAAGGCAATAATCATCAGTGAGGAAGCCGCCAGAGAGGGGCTGGTGAAAGTCATTGACTGGTACAGCCGGGACACGGAGACCCGTTCGGATGTGTTCATCTTCATATCAGGAGAGAAGACGGCCCGCGAGGTGCTCAATCTGAACAGTACCACAGAAGCGATTCTGTCTTTTGAATTAGCCCAGATGATGCATGACGAGAAGTATATGAACATCGCTCCGGCTGTGGAGATCTGGGATTTCATTGACAAGCTGGAGACTTCAGGGATTTATGCTACAGCCCCAATCATTCATATTCATCAGAAAAATGGTGAAAAGAGCGAAAGGGTGGCAGGCACCGCCGTATTCGTGAAGGACCGGATGGTGGGCAAACTGAGCGGCGATGAGACGAAGACGATGCTTATGATCAAAAATGTACTGCAAGGAGGGGTGCTGGTTGTGGATGATAAGCGGGGGAACCCGGCGTATTCCCTGGAGATTGTCTCCAATCAGACCAAGCTGAAGCACCAAATGGTAAATGGCAGGCTCCAGATGGAGATTCGTACGGCAACCAAGACGGGGCTGGATGAGGTGATGACCACGGACGGATTCTTAAAAAATGAGACTATTCATGATATTGAGCAACGGGCGGCTGAGCAGCTGCAGGCGGATATTCTTACGTTAGTTCATAAGATGCAGCAGCAATATGAAGCTGATATTTTTGGCTTTGGCGAGAGCCTGTACGAGAAGCAGCCCAAGCTCTGGGCGGAGCTGAAGGATCACTGGCCTGAGGTCTTTGCCGGTCTTGAAGTGAACGTCAAGTCCAAGGTGACGATACAGAGCAGTGCCAAGACATCGCGGGCCATCCGGCTGGGAGATTAAGCTATGGCTATTTACGTGGTGTTGATCTATGCCTTGATCGCTGTAATTGATCCATATGGGCTGCGGAAGAAGGGAATGAAGCGGGATTTCCTGGTCTGTTCTGCCCTGTACCTGATCTCCTTCGCGCTGGCCTTCGCACTCTCGATGCGTTGGGAGATACCCAGTCCGTCCCCGCTGTTTGTGGATTGGATCAAAAGGCTATATTAGCGCGTGACGCTGAAGGAGGAGGAGAGTGTGAGCAAAGAGATTATTCCGGCTGGCCAGTCGATCAGCATCGCTGTATTATTTATCACCGGAGCTTCCCTGTTCCTGGGAACCTCGTCACAGTCCGGCAACAGCAGCTGGATTGCCCAATTGCTGGCGATTCTGCTGGCGATTCCCCTTATGCTGATCTATGCGAGACTCCATGTCCTGTTTCCAGGCAAGGATCTGTATGACATGCTGATTGAAGTGTTCGGCTCCGTCCTGGGACGGATGCTCTGTTGTCTGTATATCTGGTATGCTTTACATCTTGGAGCGCTGGTGCTTCGCAATTTCGGGGAGTTCAGCAAGACCGTGGCTTTAACCGCAACTCCGATGCTCGCACCTATGCTTGTGATCGGCCTGCTCTGTATCTGGGTGGTCCACGCCGGGATCGAGGTGCTTGGAAGAAGCGCCAAATTCCTGCTGCTGTTCTCGCTGATTGTAATTGTGGTCCTACAACTACTCTCTGTACCCAAGTTTGAGTACCATCATCTGAGGCCACTGCTCCATACCAGATTAGACCTTATTCTTGCAGATACGGCTGGCTCGTTCACCTTCCCTTTTGCCGAGATTGTAGTCTTCCTGGGCGCGTTCAGCGCCATCCCAGCCAAGGGCTCTGCCAAGCGGGTGCTGGTCAGCAGCACACTGATTGCAGGGGTTATCATTATTATGATTACACTGCGCAACCTGCTGGTGCTTGGCCCTGATATTCTGTCCGGTCTGTACTTCCCCTCTTACGTGGCGGTCAGCCGGATTAATATCGGTGATTTCGTTACCCGGATCGAGGGCTCGGCAGCCATTGTGTTTGTTACGGCGCTCTTCGTCAAGGTCAGTCTGTGTCTGTATGTAACCTGTAACGGGGTAGCGAAAGTATTCAAGCTGGGTAGCTACCGGTCTGTAGTGCTGCAGATGGGACTGATCATGATCTATCTGTCGGACTTCATCTATTCCAATATTATGGAAATGGAAGAGTTCGCGTATCACATCTACAAGGTATATGCCCTCCCGTTCGAAGTGGTGATTCCTGTGCTGCTGTGGCTTACAGCCGAGCTTGTTGTCCGCAAAAGGTGCAGCAGGCACAAGGCTCTTCCAGAGCAGCAGCCGGAAGGTTTATAGAGCAGAGCAGCGTCATTTCTTCAGCCCCGCCCTGCGGGGCTTTCCGGATTTCAACCTGTGCTGAAGTTAGCTATAATGAGAGATAAGAGAGAATTTCATAGAACAGGTAAGAAAGGCGTGGATTACAGATGAGCGTATCCAGCATTGTAATGTCCTCACATTGGGGCAGAGAGGTCAGACATAAGCTTATTACGCAAGGCTCCAAGGTGCTGGCCGTGGTGTTTCCAGGACAGAATTATTCCGCCGAGCGGCCGCTGCTGGATTATGCAGGCAAGCTGGCCCGGGAATACGGCTGTGACCTGCTGCTGCTCGAATACGGCTACCAGGCTGCCAGAGTAGCCTTCAAGCGCGAAGAGATTGATATTGTTGCCGAGGAATGCAAGATTGCGCTTGCTTCGCTTCCCGACTATGAGCAGTTCCTGTTCATCAGTAAGAGTATGGGCACGATTATTGCCGGTAAGGCGGCGTCGGAGCCCGGAATGGGCGAGAAGGTCTCGCATCTGTTCCTTACCCCTGTTCCCGAGAGCCTTCCGTTCATCCGGCAGAGCCGGGGCAGTGTGATCTACGGCGGGAGTGACCCGATGTTCACCGGGCAGCATCCTGCCGAGCTTAGCAGCATGAAGCAGGTAAGGGTATATAGAATTGACGATGCCAACCACTATCTGGAGGTGGATAGCGTCAACGAATCGCTGGCTGTGCTGCTGGTTATTATTAATTTTTATCATGAATTTTTCCGAGATTCACTATAAAAGGAGATGAGAGCATGATTACAGAAGCGGCAATGCTTCAGGTGAAGCCGGGACAGACCCATTCCTTCGAGCAGAGCTTCAGGGAGGCTTCCCCGCTGATTGCTTCGATTGACGGGTATTTGGGCCATGAGCTTCAGCATTGTATGGAGGATGACCACAAGTATCTGCTGGTTGTCAGATGGCGCAGCCTGGAGGATCATACCGTAGGCTTCAGGGAATCGCCCCAGTATCAGGAGTGGAAGGCGCTGCTGCATCATTATTACAGCCCTTTTCCTATAGTAGAGCATTATACGAAGGTTAGTCTGGATTAGTGGAGAGGGTGCGTATATGCAGGGGAAGGTGATCGGCCAAGGCAGAACGGCTGAAGTGTTGGAGTACGGGGAAGGAAGGATTCTTAAGCTGTACCGTGACGATGTTCCAGAAGAACATGTGGACTTGGAATACCGCATCAGTAAATGGGTCTATGAACAAGGTGTTGCTACTCCGCAGCCCCATGAGCGGGTAGTTGTAGAGGGCAAACAGGGAATTGTATATCAGCAGATCGCCGGTCCTACCCTGCTGCAGCAGATGAACCGGAAGCCGTGGCTGAACTTCAGCGGCTTCAAACAGATGGCCGCCCTGCATTACAGCCTCCATCAGCTTGACGGCATGGGCGAAGCCGGAGCGCAGAAGAAGCGCCTGGAGCAGCATATTATCGCCGCACCCATGCTTGAGACAGAGGAGAAAACACAGATTCTGTCCCGGCTTGCCCGGCTGCCGGACGGGGAGAAGCTATGCCATGGCGATTTCCACCCGGATAATATCCTGATGGACGATAAGCTGTGGGTCATTGACTGGATGACCGGCGTCCGCGGTAATCCTGCGGCAGATGTGGCACGTTCAGTAATCATGTTCAGTATCGGGGCCATGCCTCCGCAGGCTTCCGTGTTCGCTAAGGGGTTCCTGGGGTTCGCCAGGAAGCGGCTGACCGAGCAATATGTCGGCAGGTATCGGAAACTGTCAGGCTTGACGCTTGCGGATATCGAACCGTGGATACTGCCGGTAGCAGCCGCACGGCTGGTGGAGGGACTTCCGGTTCCCGAGAAGGAGCTGCTGGTCCGTGAGATCCGCAGACGTCTGAGAGCATAGCGCTGCAAGCAAGAGACTGTATAGGGGAGGCGGAAGTGCTGGTGAATACATATATTGCATGGCTGCGCGGCATTAATGTCGGCGGCAACAAAGTGATCAAAATGCAGGACCTGAAGGCCACCCTCGGAACACTTCCATTCAGGAATGTACGCACCTACATCCAGAGCGGCAATGTTATATTTGAGAGTGAAGCATTAACCGGCGAGGGGCTGGCCGAGATGATTAGCGGGAAGATTCAGGAGACCTTCGGCTTTGAAGTACCGGTGATGATTCGTTCTCTGGAGGAGCTGGAGGCAGTTATTGCCGGCAATCCGTTCCCGCAGAGTGAGCAGGAAGCCTACAAGCGGCTGTACGTCTCGTTCATGGCAGCGGAGCCAGCCGCTGAAGCGCTGGAGAAACTCCGCCCCTATGAGGATGGAGCTGATAAGCTGCGGGTGATCGGCAGGGAGCTGTATGCCTTCTATGAAGTGAGTGTAAGCGGGTCGCCGCTGTTCAAGGTGCCGTTCGACAAGCTGCTGGGAACGGCGCTTACTGCTCGCAACTGGAACACCCTGAACAAGGTAGCCGCACTGGCCCGTAAGCCGTAAAGGAAATAGTAGCTCTACCAAATACCCCACCGGGACATCTCCTGGCGGGGTATTTGGCGTGTCCGGCACGTTCAGCAAACATTCAGCGGGCATTCATTACGGGTTAAGGTACAGATGCCATAATACACCTAAGAAATGAACGAATCGGAGTGGATCATACAATGAAATTACTGAAGAGGCCGGGTATCGATGTTGTCCTGCTAATGATTATGCTGCTGGCAGCCGTCCTGTACGGATACGGAATCTGGAATGACCAATATGCCAATACGTACTATACAACCGCAGTGGGCAGCATGCTGCAGAGCTTTCATAACTTCTTCTTCGCTTCCCTGGATTCGGCAGGGTCTGTAACGGTCGATAAGCCGCCGGTAACCTTCTGGCTGCAGACCTTAAGCGCGCTGGTCTTCGGCCTGCATGGCTGGAGTGTCATTCTGCCGCAGGTGCTCAGCGGTGTAGGCTCGGTACTCTTAGTCTATCTGCTGGTGAAGCCAACCTTCGGACGGGCGGCGGCACGGCTTGCAGCGCTCGTTATGGCCGCTACTCCGGTAGCAGCAGCGGTAAGCCGGACGAACAATATTGATACGCTGCTGGTATTCACACTGCTGCTGGCGGCATGGTTCCTGTTCAGAGGCACCCGGACCCACCGGCTTGGCAGCCTGCTGGCAGCTTTCGGACTCATCGGTGTCGCCTTCAATGAGAAGATGCTGCAAGCTTATATGGTTCTTCCGGCCTTCTATCTATTCTATCTCCTGGCAGCCAAGGTGAACTGGAAAAAGAAGACCGGCACCCTGGCAGCCTGCACTGCCGTACTGCTGGCAGTGTCTCTATCCTGGGCTGTAATTGTCGATTCCATTCCGGCCGATGAGCGTCCTTACATCGGGAGCAGCGGCACCAACTCTGTGCTTAATTTGGCTTTTGGCTATAACGGTGTGTCCCGTCTGACCGGTGACCGTAGTACTGGGGGAGCCGGAGGTGGCGGCTTGGGCGGTGGTGGTATGCCAGGAATGAACGGGGAAATGCCGGACTTAAGCGGTGAATTCCCGCCCATGGATGGAGCTGACGGGCAAGGGGGCGCAGACGGGCAAGGGACGATGAACGGCCGTGATTCCGCCGCCGGGGACAATCAGAGCCGTGACAGCGGCGGGACTGCACCAGGCCAGGACGGACGCGGTGGCGGAATGGTGCCGGGCGGTCAGGATGGAGGACGGCGCGCAGAAGGAGAGAGCGGCGGATTCGGCGGGTTCGGAAGCCCGAACGGACGCGGTGGGATGGGCGGTGGCGGGATGTTCAACACAGGCACTGCTGGTCCGCTGCGGCTGTTCCAGCAGGAGCTGTCCGGCCAGGCGAGCTGGATGCTGCCGTTCGTGCTGTTCGGCAGCATCGGGATCTTGGCCAGCCTGCGCCGCAGGAGCTTCACCCGGCAGCATAAGGAAGCCCTGTTCTGGTTGGCCTGGCTGATTCCGGTCATGGGATTCTTCAGCATCGCCGGCTTCTTCCACCAGTACTACCTGATCATGATGGCTCCGCCGGTGGCGGCGCTGGCAGGTGCAGGCTGGTCTCAGCTCTGGAGCTACTATAAGGAGCGGAAGACCTGGCTGTCCTGGCTGCTGCCCGCAGCGGTGCTGGCTACAACGGTGCTTGAGGTGTACATTATCCGTCCGTATAACGATACCATCGGCAGCGGGTGGTCCGTGGGCATACTGGCAGCAGGTATTGCAATGACAGTAGTGCTAATCATTCTGCGGCTGCTGAAGGCGGTACAGGGTAAGCCTTCCTGGTTACATGCCGCTGCGGTAACAGGGTTCCTGGTGCTGCTGATTGGCCCGCTCTACTGGGCATTCACACCGATTGTCTATGGCAATAACAGCATGACGCCTGCAGCAGGGCCGGATAGCGGCAGCTCCTTCGGGATGAGCGCAAGGGGCAACATGCCCAACATGCCCAACATAGCCAACATGGGCGGCATGGGGGGAAGAAATAACGCCGCTGGTATTAATGAGTCTCTGCTGGGCTTTCTCAAGGAGCATAATACCGGCGAGAAATATCTGTTCGCAGCGATGGATTATGGAACAGCAGGCCCGTATATCATCGACGAAGGGGAGCAGGTTGTTATCCTGAACGGCTTCAATGCGTCAGATACGCCTTACACCCCGGACAGCCTGAAGGAGCTTATAGAGAGCGGGCAGGTGAAGTACTTCCTGGTCAGCGGCGGCATGGGCGGAATGAGGGGCGGCAGCTCGGAGATTACGGAATGGATCACCAAGAACGGCACGGAGGTTCCGGCCGCAGACTGGCAGGGAACACAGAGCAGCGGCAATGCCGGAACCCTTTACGAGATAACCCTGGACTAACCTGCGGGAGCAGGAGAACAAGAAGCGCGTATATCCGGCCCTGTGCCGGCGCGCTTCCTTACTACTTTTGAGGAGGAGCTGCCCATGAGTATCCAAGTGCGCTATTCCATTATTATACCGATGTTCAATGAAGAGGCTGTTATTCAGGAAACCTACCGGCGCATCAAAAAAGTAATGGGCACAACAGGCGAGCCTTACGAGCTGATCTTCATTAATGACGGCAGCACGGACAATTGCGCGCAGATGATCGAGGAATACAGCTATTGGGATGAAAGTGTGAAGCTGATCGATCTGTCCCGCAATTTCGGGCATCAGGTTGCTATTACCGCAGGGATGGATTATGCGCTGGGCGATGCGGTTGTGATCATTGACGCGGATCTGCAGGACCCGCCCGAGTTGATTCCGGAGATGATTTCGGAGTGGAAGCAAGGCTACCAGGTCGTATATGCCAAGCGGATCAAGCGAAACGGAGAGTCCCTGTTCAAAAAGTGGTCGGCCAGCTTATTTTACCGGGTGCTGCGTTATTCGACAGATATCTCTATTCCGGTGGACACTGGCGATTTCCGCCTGATGGACCGCAGGGTCTGCGACGAGCTGAAGCGTCTGCCGGAGAAGAACCGCTTCGTACGCGGTCTGGTCAGCTGGGTTGGATTCCGGCAGAAGGCGATAGAATACGAGCGGGAGGAGCGGCTGGCCGGAGAGACTAAATATCCGTTAGGGCGGATGCTGAAGCTGTCACTGGACGGCATTACCTCCTTCTCTTATAAGCCGCTGAAGCTGGCGGGTGTTCTTGGAGCGCTGCTGTCCGTATCCGGTTTTCTGTACCTGCTGTATGTGCTGTACCTGGCACTCTTTACAGACGCAGCCGTGAAGGGCTGGGCATCGATGATCGGAATCACCTTAACCTTCAACGGGTTCGTGCTGCTCATGCTGGGTATTCTGGGCGAGTATGTCGGACGGATCTATGATGAATCGAAGGGCCGTCCCCTCTACATCGTTCAGGAGTTCTACAGCGGCAGGCCGCAGCAGAGCGCACAGGAGCAGAGAGTCGCCAGTCTCAACAAATAACAATATTTCGTAAAAAAGAAACGCCTCTCCTCTCTAAGGAAAGGCGTTTCTTATGTAGTCTCTGCTAAGCCTTCAGCAAATCATGATCGACATAACGTGCGCCGTTCAGCTCACTGATAATGTTGACGGCAACCTTGGCGCCATCCCCGGCAGTGATTATGGCGTGGACACTCATTCCGGCAACGGTTCCGGCGGCCCAGATCCCGTCGATATTGGTTCTGCCTTCCGGTGTGGCGGCAATCACCGTCTTGATTCTTGGCTCCGTACCTTCTTTGGTCGTTACCCCGGCTGCGGCAGCCAGATCCGTCAGAACACCTGTCGCCAGCACGACATGCTTAGCTTCATAAGTAGCCCCGCTCTCTGTCCCGATGACGAAGCCCTCACCGCTGGCTTCAAGCGACGTCGCCTGTCCGGCAACCAGCTCGGCCCCGAACTTCACAGCCTGCTTATGTCCGGTTTCTACCAGATCAGGTCCACCGATCTCGCTAATTCCGTAATAATTCTCATACCAGCCTCTGCGGGTCATACCTTTGTCGTTGTCAATCAGCAGTGTTTTTTTGCCGGCCTTGGCAGCGAACAGGGCGGCGCTTGCACCGGCAGGGCCGGCACCGATAATGGCGATTTCGTACATGAGATAACCTCCTAAAAGTTTTGAAAGCATACACTTAAGTTTTGATAGCATAAACCTCGTTGAATCACATCGCAAAACTCGCTTCGGAAGCATACACTTCGCAGAACTATTATATCGCTATTTACAGCTCATTGGCTAATTCCGCAGACATGGAAGAGAGACCTTGAAGGCAGCCCCCTCACCCGGGGGGCTGGATACAGTAACTTCTCCCTGATGAGCTTCGGCAATGGACCTCGTAATCGATAATCCAAGCCCGGAGCCGCCGTATTTGCGTGTGCGGGAGGAATCGCTGCGGTAGAAGCGGTCGAACACATGCGGGAGATGCTCCGCAGAGATGCCGGAGCCGTTATCCTTCACGGTAAGCTCTGCTAATTCTCCCCCGGCGTGTAGCGATATGTGGATGATGCCCTTGAGCGCATCGGTATGCTGAACCGCATTGTGGAATAGATTAAGAAGGACCTGTCTGATCTGGTCAGGATCAACCAGGCAACGGATGCCGCAGGCCAGGTCGAAGACGACCTGCCGCTCTCCGGCCAGCACCCGGAGCTGCGCCTGCATGTCGTCGATCAGCTCGCCCAGCAGTACCTGCTTGACCCGCAGCCGGGGTGCGCCGTCCATCCGGGCGAGCAGAAGCAGGTCCTCCACCAGCTTGTTGATGCGCTTGGCTTCACCGTGCATGCTGTTCAGCGCGCTGTAGAGCTGTTCCCGGTTATCGGCAGCTCCGCGCAGAAGGACCTCCAGGAAGCCGTAGATGGATGTCAGCGGCGTTCGCAGTTCATGGGAAGCATCTGCGGCGAACCGGCGCATCTGCTCTTTCGCCTCCCGCTCATTCTTGAACGAAATCTCCAGCCGCTCCAGCATGCCGTTGAAGGACTGGGCGAGCTGGTCGATCTCAAGCTGGCCCTGCTCCTCAGGGAACCGCACATTCAGGTTGCCGGCATCGATAATCTGGGCCGAACGCCCCATGTTGGATAAGGGGACCAGCGTTTTGCGCAGCGCAGGCAAATACAGCAGCAGCCCGGCCAGCAGAGCCGTTACCGACAATGCGCCGAAGATAAGCAGCTGCTGCAGGATGACATCCTTCAGCGGTCCGGTCTCCACCGTCATCTGCAGAAGCATCCGGGCAGCTCCGGGCCTGCCCAGATTCATGAAGACCGCCAGATGCTCGCTGCCATCCCCGGCGGGAATCAGCTGGTAACTCCCGCCCCTCTTGTCCTGGGGGAGCTTCAACAGCTGGTCATAGGCCTCATTACTCATTCTTGGTGCAGGCGAAGCGGACAGGGTCTCTTCCTTCAAATCCATGAAGCTGCCGTCCTGATTATAGATAGCGAGGGTAGTATGGGCGTCGAGCAGCAGGGGGCGCCGGTCTCCCCCTGGCCGTCTGTTACCTGCATTATTGAAGATTTCAAATGGCACAGAGCGTATCTGGGTCTCCATCGCCTCCGCCCGGTTGCTGTATATGAAATTCCGCATGAGTACATACTGGAGTGTGCCGATCAGTATAAGCAATCCTGAAAGAATGAGCAGCGAGGCGGCGAGCAGCTGCTTGCGCAGGGAACGCGGAGCATGGAATCTGCCTGTGAATCTACGGGTCCGGGCAGTCATACCAGATCCACCCGGTACCCCGCCCCGCGCAGGGTGCGGATGATCCGGTGCTCCTTGTCGCCGAGCTTCTCCCGGAGGGAGCGGATATAGACCTCCACGATATTCTCCTCCCCGCCGAAGTCATAGCCCCACACCTTGTCGAGAATCATCGGCTTGCTCAGGACCAGTCCGTGGTTGATCACCAGATACTGCAGCAGCTCATATTCAGTCGGAGACAGCTCCAGCACCTCCTCCTTATGGCGGATCTCCTTGCGGCGGCCGTCAATCCGGAAGGGGCCGCACCGGACCTCACCGAGCAGGCCGGGAAACTGGTTGCGCAGCCGGGCCTGAATCCGGGCCAGCAGCTCCTCGAAGCTGAACGGCTTCACCATGTAATCATCTGCGCCCAGAGACAGGCCCGCCACGCGGTCGTCCACCTCATCCTTGGCGGTCAGCATGATGATCGCCACCTCCGCTTCCTCGGAACGGAGGCACCGGCAGACCTCGAATCCGTCCATACCGGGCATCATTACATCAAGGATAACAACATGCGGCTTAAAGTCGGCTGCCGTTGCCAGGGCTTCAGCGCCATCTGCGGCGGTTTGTACCTCAAAGCCTTCGTTCATTAGGCCCAGCTCCAGAAACTGAAGGATATGAGGCTCATCATCCACCAGGAGTAGCCGGATACCTTGTGTCGCTTTCATTGGCATTTCCTCCATTTTGAGTAAGTGAAATTAGTGTAGTATGTCCATAGTATGAATTCCCCGGTTGAACGTTTGCTGAAAATAGGCCTTTGGAGCCACGGATTCGATTCATCCCGGCTGATTGCGGTTAATCATAATGGTTAATCTAATTATAGTGACTTATCGCGCCATGAATATGAAATATAGTTATAAATTTAAACAGTTTAGTTCAGGTAATAAAGGGTTTTTTACGGCGGGCATAGAACACTATTAGAATATAAGGATACAACATGTCCCGTTCAGCTGTTTTCCTCCCCGTACAACCCGTATTCATCCTGTCTAGGCATTTCTTTTGGGTTAAATCTTTTCACAACACTTCTTTTTAGGGTATCTATTTAGGTCTGCACTTCACAGCATCACTCATTCAACCTAATTTATTACATGTTCCATTACCCATAAGTCAAGGAGGCTCTTCCATGAAGAAAAAAGAGATGGTAGCCATGCTGTTGGCGGGAGGCCAAGGGAAAAGATTAAAAAGTCTGACCAAATCGATTGCCAAACCGGCTGTATATTTCGGAGGAACCTACCGCATCATCGACTTCCCTCTAAGTAACTGCTCGAATTCAGGCATCGATACCGTGGGTGTGCTGACACAGTATGAACCGCTGGTGCTGCATTCGTATATCGGGGTCGGCAGCGACTGGGACCTGAACCGCAAGGATGGCGGCGTATTCGTCTTGCCTCCGCATGAACGGGAGAACGGAAGCAGCTGGTACCGGGGAACGGCAGATGCGATCTACCGCAATCTGAAGTTCGTGGATCAGTTCGATCCGGAGCATGTGTTAATTCTGTCGGGAGACCATATTTACAAGATGGATTATCATGCGATGCTGCAATATCACAAATCCAAGAATGCGGACTGCACCATCTCAGTCATTGACGTTTCACTGGAGGAAGCAAGCCGCTTCGGCATACTGAATACAGAAGATGACCTGAAGATCTATGAGTTCGAAGAGAAGCCAGCCCAGCCTAAGAGCACACTTGCTTCGATGGGGGTATATATTTTCAAATGGGATGTTCTGCGCAAGCATCTGCTTGAGGACGGGGAGAACGCCGGATCATCCCATGACTTCGGTAAGGACATTATTCCGATGATGCTGGGTGAAGGCCAATCGCTGTACGCTTATCCTTTTGAAGGCTATTGGAGAGATGTAGGTACGGTAGACAGTCTGTGGGAAGCGAATATGGATCTCCTGAGCGATACGCCTCCCCTGAACCTGAATGATACCGGCTGGAGAATCTTCACCCGTAATCCGAATCAGCCCGCACAATATGTGGCACCGGGAGCCAAGGTATCGAGCTGCATCATTAATGAAGGCTGCATCGTGCATGGCGAGGTGAAGCACTCTGTCCTCTTTTACGGGGTTGAAGTGGGCGAAGGCAGTGTCATCACCGACTCTGTCATTATGCCCAAGGTGAAGATCGGCAAGAACGTGAGAATTCACAAAGCGATCATCAGTCAGAACACGGTCATTGAGGATAATATGGAAATCGGCGCCGACCGGGAGAATGAGAATGAAATTCTGCTGATCGACAAACGAAGCAAGAAGCTCAAATCTGTAGCAGCCAAAACCATATAACCACAAGAGGGCGGGGGATTCCGATGAAAGAGCTTATGGGTGTAATTAATCTTGATCATGAATTGGATAATTTAAATGAACTGACCTATTTCCGCTGCGGAGCAGCGGTCCCCTTCGCCAGCCGTTACCGGCTGATCGACTTCGTCTTGTCGAACATGATGCGTGCGGAGCTGGAGAGCGTAGGGCTGTTCGTCCGCCGCAAATACCGTTCATTGATGGATCATCTCGGCGACGGCAAATCGTGGGATATGAACCGCAAGCATGGCGGACTGTTCATCCTGCCACCGGACTGGAATGACCCTACGGACACCTCCCTGGGCGACCTGCAGCATTATCATAACAATCTGGATTTCTTCAAAAGGGCTTCGGCCAAATACATCGTCTTCTCCGGCAGCCAGCATATTAACACGGTGGACCTGCAGGACCTCTATCAGTATCACCTGGAACAGGGTGCGGACGTAACGATGGTCTACAAGCAGATTGACGAGCTTCAGCCCGAGCATGACCCGTGCCTGCGGGTCGAGCTTAATGACGACAATCTAGTGACGAATATTCACCATGAGAAGCATCATCCGAATGTGTATCTGGACATCTTCATTATGGAGAAGAAGCTGTTCCTGGAGCAGGTGGAGCATTGCATTGCCCATGGCGAGAGCTATTTCTTCCGCGATGCCATTCAGAAGAACCGCCACAAATTCAAAATCTCCGCCTATGAATATAAGGGTTACCATGCCGTTATCAATTCGCTGGAGAGTTACTATAAGAACAGCCTGGAGCTGCTGAAGCAGGAGAATTACTTCGGTCTGTTCAAAGAGAATCCGGTGCAGACCAAGATTAAATATGAGGCGCCAACCCGTTATCTGGACAGTGCGTCGGTCAGCAACTCGCTGGTGGCCAACGGCTGTGTAATCGCCGGGTCAGTGGAGAACAGCGTTATTTTCCGGGGCGTACAGATTCGTAAGGGTGCGAGAATTATTAATTCTGTGATTATGCAGAAATGCGTCATTGAAGAGAATGCTGTGATTGAGAATGTGATCATGGACAAAGATGTGCATCTCAGCAAAGACCGGATACTCGTTGGAGACAGCAGGCGTCCATTTGTCATAGCCAAGAGCAGCAAGATATAATATCTGGATCAGGGGAAATGTACCGCTAGGGGCATTTCCCCTGATCCAGTGTTGTAATAGGCACTATTATCAACAAATACATGCATCCTGTAAGGAGGAACCTGCTGTTGTTCAACGATAAAGAGACTTTCAAACAAGTGTTCCGCGAGAAACTCATCGGGAAATTAGGCAAGCCGCTTGAAGAAGCTTCGAACGCCGACATTTATATTATTCTCGGCAACATGATCCGCGAGAATGCCGGTAAGGACTGGGCGGCCACCAATCAGAAGTTCAAGATCGACAAGGATAAGCAGGTATATTATTTCTCCATGGAATTCCTGATCGGCAGGCTGCTGGGCAATAACCTGCTGAACATGGGTGTGCTGGAGGTCGTTCGCGAGGGCCTTGCGGATCTGGGATTCTGTCTGCAGGATATCGAAGAGGTCGAAGCCGATGCCGGCCTGGGCAACGGGGGGCTGGGCCGCCTTGCAGCCTGCTTCCTGGATTCGCTCGCTTCCCTGCAATATGCAGGGCACGGCTGCGGCATCCGTTATAAATACGGCTTGTTCGAGCAGAAGATTGTAGACGGCTATCAGGTGGAACTCCCGGATTACTGGCTGCAGAATGACAACGTGTGGGAAGTTCGCCGCGAAGATAAACAGGTAGAGGTGCATTTCTGGGGACATGTGGACACCCGCTGGGAGAATGATGAGCTTGTGTTCGAGCACAAGGATTATGAGGCTGTACGTGCGGTTCCGTATGATATCCCGGTGATTGGTGCAGACCGCAGACATGTGAACACGCTGCGTAACTGGAGTGCTGAGTCCATCACCCAGCCATCGAGAGTCTTCGGCGCTCAGGGCGGTACGGATTATCACAAGTTTCTGGAATACAAGCGTTCGGTGGAATCCATCTCTGAATTCCTGTATCCCGATGATTCCCAGTACGAAGGCAAGCTGCTTCGTCTGAAACAGCAGTACTTCATGTGCAGTGCCGGCCTGCAGAGTATTATCCGGACCTTCGCCAAGACAGGCCTGCCGATTGACAGCCTGCCTGACAAGGTAGCCCTGCATATCAATGACACTCACCCTACGCTGGTGATCCCTGAGCTGATGCGCATTCTGATGGATGTCTATAATCTGGGCTGGGATCACGCCTGGAGCATGACTACCCGGATGGTATCGTATACCAACCATACCATTCTGAGCGAAGCCCTGGAGAAGTGGCCGATCGGCATGGTCAGAGAGCTGCTTCCGCGCATCTTCCTGATTATTGAAGAGATTAACGCCCGCTTCTGCGGCGAACTGATGAGCAAATATCCTGGAGACCAGGACCGGATCAATCAGATGGCGATCATCCATGACGATCAGGTACGGATGGCGCATCTGGCGATTGTTGCCAGCCACAGTGTGAACGGTGTAGCGGCGCTGCATACCGAGATTCTGCAAAAGCGTGAGATGCGGCTGTTCAATGAGATGTATCCGCACCGCTTCAATAACAAGACCAACGGCATTACGCACCGCCGCTGGCTGCAGCATGCCAATCCCGAGCTTGCCGGACTGATCAGCGAGTCGATCGGCACCCGCTGGCTGCATCAGCCACAGGAGATGATCGGACTGATCAAATACAGTGAGGATGCCTCCTTCCAGGAGCAGGTGGCCGCCATCAAACGCCGCAACAAGCTGCATCTGGCTGAATATATCACGAAAAAGCACGGTATTGCGGTAGATCCCGACTCGATCTTCGATGTACAGGTCAAGCGCCTGCATGCCTATAAGCGTCAGCTGCTGAACGTGCTTCATATTATGCATTTGTATAATCAGATCAAGGATAATCCATCCATTAATATCGTGCCGCGGACCTTCATCTTCGGTGCCAAGGCTGCTCCAAGCTATCATCTGGCCAAGCGGATCATTAAACTGATCAATACGGTGGCTGATGTAGTGAACAAAGACCCGGACATTAACGGGAAGATCCGTATCTTCTTCCTGGAGAATTATTCTGTATCGCTGGCGGAGAAGATTATTCCGGCCGCTGATGTCAGCGAGCAGATCTCCACGGCGAGCAAGGAAGCCTCCGGTACCGGCAATATGAAGTTCATGATGAACGGTGCGCTGACGATTGGAACCATGGACGGGGCTAATGTGGAAATGCATGAGATGGTAGGGGACAATAATATGTTCCTGTTCGGCCTCCGTGCAGAGCAGGTACTTGATTATTACCAGTACGGCGGATACCACGCCCGCGATATCTACAATGGCGATGGCCGGGTAAAAGAAGTCTTGGATCAGCTAATCGTCCCTGGCCCCTTCAGTTCCCATGCCCAGGAGTTCGATACGCTCTTCCAGTCGCTGATTGACAACAATGACGAATTCTTCGTGCTTAAGGATTTCGCCAGCTATGTGGAGACCCATGTCAAGATTGACCTGGCTTACCGGAACCAGAAGGAATGGCTGAAGAAGTCCATCATCAATATCGGCCATTCCGGCAAGTTCTCCAGCGACAATACGATTAGCCGCTACGCCGCCGAGATCTGGCATATCGATCCGGTCCGGCTGTAACGCCATAGGTACGGGCCGCAGCTTCAGGCGGTGTAATCAGAGCAGCAAAAGCCGCCCCATCCAGGAATCATTCCTGCGGTGGGGCGGCTTTTTTGATAGATAAGAATTGATATGTTTTGGGGTCCCCGCAAAGTACCTGAGTCATCATCAAAGCTAAGCTCCACTTTGCGGGGTTATTTTGCGGTTCAGGGCTTATTTGCTGCTGATAATGAAGGCTAGCCTTACAGCACCTCGGATACCATGGCTGCGAACCGTTCGAGGAAGCGGCGCTCCTCGTCGTCGAAGCGGTGCTTGAGCGGGCTGTCGATATCAAGTACGCCATAGAGGGTGTCCCCTTTGACCAGGGGAACAACTATTTCGCTGTTAGAGGCAGCATCACAGGCAATATGTCCCGGGAAGGCATGAACATCGCCGACCACTAGCGTGCGGCGTTCAGCGGCTGCGGTTCCGCAGACGCCGCGGCCCAGCGGAATCCGGATGCAGGCCGGAAGTCCCTGGAAGGGTCCGAGCACCAGCTCTTTGCCGTCAAACAAGTAGAAACCGGTCCAGTTGGTGTCCGGCAGAGAGAGCTTTAACAGTGCCGAAGCGTTGGCCAAGTTGGCAATGGCGTTCGGTTCACCCTCCATCAGTGCCCCGAGCTGGCTGAGAACGGCTTCGAACCGTTCGCTGCGAGTGCCATCATAAGGCATGGCTTGAAACATGAAGCATCACCTTCCTGTACCTTGAGTCAGTATGAATCCCATAACTGTTAACTATCAAGATAGTACAGGGAAGCGTGATACGTCAAGTATAATCAAGGATTAACAGGTTTTTCCGCTTAGTGGAAAAAGAGTAAGAAGAAAGAATCCTAGAAGTGAGGATGTTTCCGGGAACTCAGGGCAGGGTAATGCTTTTATAAATACAGCAGGCTAGTAGCCAGAAGGAGTGAAATATGCGCGCCGACGTACAGAACTTGTTTATTGGAATCCATATGCTATATTGTGCACATGAGAAGGATCTGACACTAACGGAAATGCTGCCGGAGCTGGAGAACCTGGGGTACCGGGTGGCGGAGCGCGAAGTGAAACAGGAGCTGGAACGGCTGACCCAGGAGAATTTCCTCACCGCCCATGGCGACGCTTATAGTGTTACGGGAACGGGAATCGAAGAATTCAAAGCCATTCAGGCCAAGCTTGGCGTGCTGTGCACTGAGGTGCTTAAGCCGGTTAAGGCAGCGGGTGCGTCAGGTTAATTCTGAATGCTGCTGTACGGAATGTAACATAACATTAGGTATAAGGTACAGCGTCTGACCGTGTGGCGGCAAGCCATAGGGTCAGACGCTGTTTGTGATGGTTAAGCGGAAGTGACAGGTAAACGCGCCGCCCGGGCAGAATAGAGTGTATACTGGTAGGGTTGAAAGGGGACGGGAACATGTATGTGTGCGGAGGGGTAATCCCGGAATTAAGCGGACGGAGGGTGCGCCTGCGGGCGATGCTGCCTGCGGACGCGCAGGCGCTGTTCGGGATTTGGAGCCATCCGGCGGTAGCGCCCTGGCTGGATGGCCCCCCTCTGTCCTCTGTGGAGGATGCAGAAGCACTGATTGCCCTGCTGGCGGAGTGGGCTGCGGAGGAAGAGAGCCTGCGCTGGAGCATCCTGGGGCCGGAAGGCAGTGTCATTGGCAGCTGCGGCTATAACCACTGGCAGCTTCAAGGCGCCTACCGGGGAGAGATCGGCTTCGAGCTGTCACCGGCAGCCATGTGCCAAGGATACATGCGGGAAGCGCTGGAGCTGGTGCTAGCCTTCGGCTTCCAGAGCATGGGGCTGAACCGGATGGAAGCCCTGTGCCACCCGGACAACCTTCGCGCAGAGCGGCTGCTCACGGGACTTGGCTTCCGGCAGGAAGGGCTGCTGCGGCAATACCGGCATACGGCTTCCGGCTATCAGGATGTAGTAATGTATTCCCTGCTGCAAGGAGATACGGGTGCAGGAGAGAGAACAGAGAGAACATAGAGAGAAGGTATGGAATCATTGAGTTCACTGGGGGAAAAGCAGCGAAAGTTAATATTGACAGGCGTACTGCTGGCTACATTTCTGGCAGCAATTGAAGGGACCGTAACGGGTCCTGCGGGTCCGGCCATCGTAGGGGATTTCCAGGGGATGCAGTGGCTGAGCTGGATCTTTACAGCGTATCTGCTGGCGATGGCCGTGACCACGCCGATTTTTGGCAAGCTGAGTGATCTGATCGGGAGGAAGCCCGTGTTCATAGGCGGCGCTGTAGTCTTCCTGGCAGGTTCGCTGTTATGCGGAATCTCGCAGAGTATGCAGCAGCTGATTATTTACCGGGGGATACAGGGGATTGGTGCCGGTGCGCTGATTCCGATGACCTTTACCATTATCGGAGATATCTACAGCCTGAAGGAACGGGCTAAGACGCAGGGGCTGCTTAGCTCGGTGTGGGGGATTTCTTCGCTTGTAGGGCCGCTGCTAGGCGGTTATGTAGTCGATTATTTAAGCTGGCGCTGGGTATTCGTATTCAATCTGCCGTTCGGCCTGCTGTCGATTATCTTCATCTCACGGTACCTGAAGGAAGAGAAGGTGCGCCGTAAGACGAAGATCGATGTAGCCGGAGTGCTGCTGTTCGCTGCGGGGATGGGGGCGCTGCTGTTTGGCCTGACAACTGGGGGGCAGAGTTTGCCCTGGGACTCTCCGCTGCTGCTGTCCATTCTTCTGGCGGCTGTTCTGCTGCTGGTGGTGTTCCTGTTCGTGGAGCGCCGGGCCGCTGAGCCGATGCTGCCGCTGGAGCTGTTCTCCATCCGTAATATTGCGGTCTCTACAGGGGCGAACCTGCTGGTCAGCACGCTGATTATCGGCCTGTCTACCTATGTTCCGCTGTGGGTGCAGGGCGTATTCGGCAAAAGTGCCGCCCTCTCAGGCCTGCTCCTGGCGCCGATGTCGGTCGGCTGGATGCTGGGCTCCATTGCGGGCGGGCGGATGATTCTGCGTGCAGGCACGCGCCGTACGGGAATGCTCGGCCTGTCGCTGATTGTTGTCGCGGCCGTGGGGCTTACGCTAATGAATGCAGACTCCTCCCAGCAGCTGCTTCTGGTGCTGATGCTGTGCTGCGGGGTGGGCTTCGGCTATGCCTCGACCGTCTTCACCATTATCGCCCAGTCCTCGGTGCAGCATGAGCAGCGCGGTGCGTCTACGGCACTGAACACCTTCACCCGCTCACTCGGGCAGACGGTGGGGGTGGCGATCTTCGGCTCGTGGTTGAACTTCAGTATTGACCGGAGCCTGGCGGAACAGCCAGGAGCTGCCGTCTCTGGCGCAGATATTAACCAGCTGCTTAACCCGCATAGCGGAAGCGTCCTGCCTAAGGAA
The DNA here is from genome assembly GCF_038002365.1 of Paenibacillus sp. FSL P4-0338. Lineage (NCBI taxonomy): Bacteria > Bacillati > Bacillota > Bacilli > Caryophanales > Paenibacillaceae > Paenibacillus > Paenibacillus sp. FSL P4-0338. The sequence continues at coordinate 555,981 of NZ_JBBOCG010000002.1, forward strand.
GCCTGGAGCAGTCTGCAAGGTGCGCTGGAGGGCGGCCTGCACTCCCTGTTCATCGTAATGGCGGTGTTCGCTGTAATCTCTCTGGTGATCTCAGTACGCCTTGATCGAGGGGTGCCTTCCATACAGGAAGCAAGCACACCTTTGAAGCATTAAGCTTCAAGTCTTAGCACTGATTCTCCTGATTAGGAGATTTATCGAGAGGGTTTTTGAACATACAAAGAAATCGCTCCTTTGGGAATGGATGGCGGACCTTCCATTTACCCAAGGAGCGATTTTTTGAAAATATAATTTTTATGTTGCACATGAGTGATTCGTAGAATGACTGGGTTGCTGAATGTGACTGAGGGCTGAAGGTAAAGTATGCATACAACCACATACCATGGCGGGTACGTGGCATATGAACTAAATTGTAATTGTATGTGAAAAACAGCATACATTGTGCTCAGACACAGGCGCATAGCCTGAATGCGGTCCGTTCACGCAGCGTCCACCCAAGTGCTCACGTTGATCCCGCTCAAAACAAAGGGCTGTTCCAAGCAGCCGATTCATGCTTTTTGGAGCAGCCCATACTCTGATAACTGGTTGAATTAGTGAATAGATTCACAACCGCCGATTCCTTAACTAGCCTTATTTGCGCGGGAGCGGGGAGAGCTTCTCGGCTTGCAGGCCCATTTTCTTAAGCAACACAATCATCTGTTCCTTCTCTTCGTCGCTGAGTCCACTGAAGGCCAGATGCAGGCGCTCTGAGTACTTCGGATACATCTCGTTCATCAGGCGTTCGCCCTCTGTAGTCAGCTCGGCAAAAATAACACGGCGGTCGCTAGGGCAAGGCTTGCGCTGCAGATAGCCGCGTTCTTCCAGCTTGTCGATCACATAAGTAACGTTGCCGCTCTGAAGCAGCAGCTTGGCACCGATCTGCTGGATTGGCTGTGGTCCTTTGTAGAAGAGCACCTCCATGACTGCGAAGGCGGTCGGGTTGAAGCCTTCGATCTTGCTGCCGGTTACAGCATGCTCGTTAATGCTCTTGAAGGACTTGGCAAAAACTCTGTACAAATGCAGGGTCAACTGAGTATCGCGTTCATAGGATTGTATCATGCTTCTCCACCTCTATTGTTAATCGTACGGGCTTATCCGCACGGTTTGGAATACTTGCTTCCTGATATCTAGTTTTACAATACGTCAAACAAAGATTGAAGAACATGTCATTTGTCACAATAAGCACACTTTTAATTATAAAAAATTGAACAATCTTTTGAAGGTGCATAAAAATGTATTCTTGTGCGGAATTTGAAGTCGGTGACCGGTTATTCGTATAATGAAGGCTACAGGCTGCGGAGAGAGTAAAGGGTGAAAATTATTGCAGCAAAGGCCCGTCCAGGGTGCTATGATCGCATTATATTGAATGATGATACAGGAGATGGAGAGATACATGGAAGAGACAGAAGGCTCAGAGGAACAGAAGGCTCCGAAGCAGACGGAGGAGCGGATCAACAAGTATTACGACGACGATGATGACTACGATGATGAGGATACTGTGCTTGATGTGGTGATTGAGGAAGCGGGCTATGAGGCAGGAGATATCCGCATCTCAGGAATCTCTTTCCAGGTAAGAAAGGGCGAACTGCTGGGACTGATCGGACCGAACGGGGCCGGCAAAAGCACTACGATCAAGACGCTGCTCGGTCTGCTGAAGCATGCCAAGGCCCGGGTGAAGCTGGGCGGCGAGAACCAGTCCTACGCCTACGTGCCGGAGCAGCCGGTATTCTACGAGGACCTTACGCTGTGGGAGCATCTGGATCTGGCCGCTGCCGCCTACGGCTTAAGCTATGAAGCCTTCGAGTCCACGGCGGAACAACTGCTGGTACAGTTCAGCATGACCCATGTGCGCGATGATCTGCCTGCGGGCTTCTCCAAGGGGATGAAGCAGAAGATGATGCTCATGCTTGGCTTCCTGGTACAGCCGGATGTCTATATAGTGGATGAGCCATTCATCGGGCTTGATCCCAGGGCCACCAAGGATTTCCTGCGCCTGCTGGAGGCGGAACGGGAGCGCGGTGCCGGGGTGCTGATGTCCACACATGTTCTGGATACAGCGGAGAAAATCTGCGACAGCTTCATTCTGATCTCCGGAGGCAAAATTGCCGCCGAGGGGACACTTGCGGCGATACGCGGGGAAGCGGGGCTGCCGGAGGGATCGCTGTTTGATTGCTTCGACGAATTAACATGAGCCGGAATTCATTTGCGTTCCCGGCTGCAAGGAATCTCTTAAGACGAAGACTGTTCTCCCATTTCCGGGAGCAGACTGCTATTATCCGTACGGCTGTAGACTGGACAGTCCTGCTGTATATTCTCATCCCGGGGGGCTTGCTCGGCGGCCGCTTCTACTATGGCTACTGGAATGGCAATCTTCCGGGTTGGTTCAGCCATGTACCCTTTGTGATCGTGCCTTCGCTGCTGGCCATTCTGCTGGCTACCGGAGGTATCGTGCTGTTGCTCCAGGAAGGCGATCTGCTGTTCCTGCGGCAGCGGCAGAACTGGATCAGCACGATTCTCAAAGGCGGCATGGTCTATAGCCTAGCGGTAACTGCGCTGAAGATGGCGGCGGTGTACGTCATTCTGCTGCCGTTTCTGATCCGCGGCTATGGTCTGAGCGCGGCAAGCACCTATGGCCTGCTGGCGCTGACCATAACCTGCAGCTGGGCCGTTAAGCTGCTGGGTCATATCGTCAAGGTGCAGCGTCAGGGCTTCCGCCGCCGGCTGTGGCTGATCCTGGCGGTGGCCGTGCCCTGCGGGATCTACCTGCGTCTTGCGCTCTTCTGGAAGGATAGCCCAACCCTTCTGTTCCTTGCGGCTGCCGCCTATGCGGCAGTGACCGTCCTGGCCTTCAGAGCACGCCTGCGCCTGCGCGGCACGTTCATCAATGATGTGCGCGAAGACTACAAGCAGCGGATGAGAATTGCAGCGATTCTGCTGCGCCGTGTGCTGGATAAGCCGCGGCCGACACGTTACAAGCCCTGGATCTTCCGCAAGTCGCAGCCGCTGCTGGCCTCGAAGTTGCCCGAGAGCCGCTTCGCCGCCGCAGGGATGAAGGCGATGCTGCGCAATCCGGCCCATCTCAAGCTGTACTTGCAGTTCACTGGAGTGTCGCTGGTGGCCATCTTTATTGTGCCAGTAGTACTGAAATGGCTGCTATATATTGTCTTGACGAGTATGATGGCCTACTGGCTGACTTCCTTCTGGAATCTGTTCTCCGGGGATGATTATATCGGCATTCTGCCGTTCACCAAGGTGCAGAAGGCGGACGCCGGTTCCAAGGCGATGCCCATTCTGCTGACGCCCTTCGCTGTCCTGTGCTCCGCTATGCTCTGTATTCCTGCCTATGGCTGGTGGGGCTTGCTGATCTTTATCCCTGTCGGGGCTGCCGCCGGAATCTGGATCGGCCGTATCTTCAGTGTCATCAGATTTGCAAGATAACAGCAAAGAGCCTTCCTCCACAAGCTGGGGGAAGGCTCTTTACTGTTCTAACTATAGGCGCTGCTTATCCGCCTTACTGCGCCGCCGCATGCTTGCCGGCCGTATAGCCGGTGGAGAAGGCGGCGGTAATATTATAGCCGCCGGTATACCCGTGAATATCGAGAATCTCACCGCAGAAATAGAGGCCTGCGGTCAGCTTGGACTGCATGGTTTTGGGATCAATCTCCTTAAGCGCGACTCCACCGCCGGTTACGAAGGCTTCCGCCAGGGAACGTGTCCCATGAACCTGAACGGGCATCCGTTTCACCAGGGCAGCCAGCGCCCCAAGGCCAGTCTTGGGCAGATGATGGCCTGTAATCTCCCCGTCAAGCCCACCCTTCGCCAGCAGCAGCGGGATCAGGCGCTCGGGCAGCAGGCCCTTCAGCGAGTTGCGGATAGCCTTCTTCGGCTCCAGGTCGAGCTTATTCTGGAGCATAGACTCCGCCTCCTGGAGGGACAGATCCGGGAACAGGTCGATGGACATCTCCACGGTATCGGTTCCCGACTTCTGCTGAACCTGGCGCAGGAACTGGCTGCAGCGTAGCGCGATCGGGCCGGATAGGCCGAAATGGGTGAAGATCATATCCCCCCGGTGAGAGATCACCTTTTTGCCCCTCTGATTCCAGACGCTCAGCGTAACATCGCGGAGGGACAAGCCCTGCAGCTCCCCGGATTTGATCCACGCCTCCCGTGAGAGAATGGGGACCTCGGTCGGGAACAACTCCGTGATCGTATGTCCGGCAGCGGCAGCCCAAGGGTATCCGTCGCCGGTAGAGCCAGTCTGAGGCACGGACTTGCCTCCGGTGGCGATGATGACAGCCTTCGCACTGAAGGCTTTGCCTGACTCCAGGCGGATGCCACGGACGGCTCCTTCCCCGTAGAGAACCTCCCGGACCGGGCTGTCCGTCATGATCTGCACGCCAAGGCTCCGTACTTTGCCTATCAGAGCGGATACTACGCTTGCGGCCTTGTCCGATACAGGGAACATCCGCCCGTTATCCTCCTCCTTCAAGGCGATGCCCAGCCCCTCAAAGAAATCTATAATATCCCGGTTATTGAAATGATCAAACGAGCTGTATAAAAAACGGCCGTTGCCCGGAATATGGGCGATCAGCTCCGAGGTCTCCTTTATATTGGTAACATTGCAGCGCCCGCCGCCCGAAATCCCCAGCTTGCGGCCCAGCTTAGCCCCTTTGTCGATCAGAAGTACGGACGCCCCGTGTCCGGCTGCGGCTACGCTGGCCATCAGCCCGGACGGGCCGCCTCCAATGACGATTACATCATAGCTATTCATTCATTTGCTCCTTTTGCTTATTGCGACACTCTATTAACGGCATCATACCATTCCAGGCGGAGTGTAGCCAGATCCAAGCGACCGAAACCTGATTATCGTTGTCAGGAATGCGCGGGTATGCTTTAATCTAAGTGGAAAAGGAATTTTAACCAATTTGAGGAGTGATTGCAATTATTTATGCGGTAAAGGATATTTTATTGCAAATATCGGCTGCCTGCATGTTCCTGTTTCTTTTTCAGTGGAGGCTGGACCGGGGCGATCCCCTACGCCGGAACATCAGGTTCCCCGATGACCATACCTTTCTGATGATCTGCTGCGCACTGGGCATTACGTTGTGCATGGCGCTATCCGATACGATGTTCGGAGTGGTCTATTTGAATCTGGCGATTCTCCCGGCCTATCTCGGGATCTTATATGGTAACCTGCCCTCCAGTGTATACCTGGCACTGTATTTCTTATTCTGTACTGCATTATTCTCGATGCCGTCAGGGATAGAGCATTTTTTCTTGAATACAGGGGTGCTGATGTATCCGCTGCTCTTCGGTATGTCCGGGCTGTTCAAGAAATCCGCGATTCCCGGCAAAATCGGCATTCTGTGGGGCGCGCTTTTCCCGAGCATGCTGTTCATTGTCATTGTACCGAATATGCAGGGCCGGAGCGTCCTGAATATCCTTTCTGCTGAAGCCGCCCTGGCCGGGCTATATGCCTTGACGGCCTTAATTCTGGGCGCCTTGTTTATCATTTATATTGATAAGGCCTGGGACAAGCTGCAAGTCAGGATACAAATGCAGGGGATCTCGGAGAAATTCCTGTGGGAATCGGAGAAGCTGCAGCAGATCACGAATGTGGTTCCGCTGAATATTATGGAGTTCGATGACAACGGGTATGTGACGGAGGTGAATGAATACATGCTGAGCCTGATGCAGCGTCATTGCCCTCTGTTGACCAGAGAGATTATTTTGTCCAGTCCGGCCAGTGAGCTCTTCGGCAAAAGCATGGATCAGGCCGCCCTCACCCGGTTACATGAGGTTCTGCGCAGCAGACAGCGTTCCAATACCAAGATCAGGGTCGATTCGATGACCTATCATATTTTTACCGCGCCGCTTCAGCATGAATCGGGGCAGCCGGGCGGAATCGTCATGATTATTCAGGATTTGACGGAAGAGGAGAAAATCCGCAGTGAACTTGGCAATGTCGAGCGCCTGTCGCTGGTCGGGCAGATGGCTGCCGGAATTACGCATGAGATCCGCAACCCGATGGCGGTAGTACGCGGCTTCCTGCAGCTGATGCGGGAAAAGAGCCCGGAGGATCTCCACTCCTATTATCATATTGTCATGGAGGAGCTGGACCGGGCCAACAGCATCATCAATGACTTTCTGTCGCTGGCACAGACCCGTGTATCGGACAAGGAGCCGGCCGGGCTCCAGCCTATTCTGGAGGAGCTTACGCCGCTGATCTGGGCGGATGCCAATCTCCGCGGCCAAAGTGTTGAACTGAAGATCAGCCCGGCCATGCCGCTGCTGCAGCTCAATGTCCGGGAGATCAAGCAGCTGATTCTGAATCTGGCCCGCAATGGCATGGAGGCGATGGAGGCCAAGGGCGTGCTGACACTGGCTGCCTGTGAGCATGAGGATACCGTGCTACTGATTATAACGGATACCGGAGGCGGTATGCCCGAGAGCCAGCTACAACAATTGTTCACCCCGTTCTTCACCACCAAGAGCCAGGGGACAGGTCTTGGGCTGTCGCTCTGTCTTAGTATTGCAGAGCGGCATAACGGGACGATCCGGGTAGAATCGGAGGTAGGGTGCGGGACCTCGGTCATCGTTACTATTCCGGTGGATTCCAGAGAGGGAGTGGTCCAAAGCCCTGTATATATGCAGCGGATTCGGGGGTGACGGGCACCGATTCGGGACTGTGCAGCGGCAGGCTGGAGCAGGCTGCTTCTCTTGCTTTCGCAGAGTATGTATGTATAATAAAGTTAGCAAGTAGTGCTGGAACGCGGTAACTTTATCCCGGTTCAGGGCCGTATCTCAATTCAAGTGATGAAGGAGAGTGCAGAGAAATGTCCATGTCTTTTAATCAATATATGAGAGATTCTATTCAACCTATGCGCGACGATCTGACAAGTATCGGATTTCAGGAGCTATTGACCCCGGAGGATGTGGAAGCAGCCCTTCCGGCAGCCAAGGGAACTTCGCTGGTTGTTGTTAACTCCGTATGCGGCTGTGCCGCCGGACAGTGCCGTCCAGGGGTAGCCCAGGCGCTGCAGAACGAGATTCTGCCGGATCACCTGTTCACCGTATTTGCCGGTCAGGAGAAGGATGCTACAGCCAAGGCGCGTGAATATTTCGCTCCGTATCCGCCATCGTCCCCGTCCATCGCCCTGATGAAAGACGGCGAGCTGGTTCACTTCATCGAACGTCACGGTGTGGAAGACCGTTCGGCCGCCGAGATTGCTGCGGAGCTGAAGGAAGTTTTTGACCGCGTGTGCCAGTAATAATGTCCTGCAGCCTAAGGCAGCAGCATGAATAAGTAATGATCCCGCATCAGCCAGCCGTCAGCCGGAGGCTTGGCTCATGCGGGATTTTTTCTAATGTTAAGGCTAGGAAATACAATTCTAAGAAACGGGGTGGTCCTGTGAGTCTGCAGGAAGAGATTATTGCTACGCTGGGAGTTAAGCCGGTAATTGATACAGATGCAGAGATACGGGGACGTGTAGATTTCCTGAAAGCGTATGCGCTCCAGGCGGGGGCCAGAGGTCTGCTGATTGCGATTAGCGGGGGTGTGGACAGTGCGGTGGCTGCGGGTCTGTGCAAGCTGGCTACGGATGAGCTGACGGCAGAGGAAGGCAAGGAGTATATGACACTCGGGGTGTTCCAGCCTTACGGGGAGCAGGAGGATATTGAGCACAGCTATGCGGTGGCCCGGGCTTTTGAGCTGACCCATACGGTGGAGACCAATATTGAAGAAGCGGTGAACGAGATTGCTCTGGAGGTCGAGCATAGCCTGAAGGCCCTGGGACAGCATAAGCATATTACCCATCAGGGCAAGGGGAATGTAAAAGCGAGAACGCGGATGGTGATGCAGTATGCGCTTGCTTTTGAGAACAATCTGCTGGTGGTGGGTACCGATCATGCCTCAGAGGCCATTACCGGATTCTATACGAAGTGGGGCGATGGCGCCGTCGATATTACACCGCTGTCTTCTCTGAACAAACGGCAGGTACGGCAGCTGGCTGCGGCGCTTGGCGTGCCGGCGGATATCGTAACCAAAGCGCCGACGGCTGGACTCTGGCCGGGTCAGACGGATGAGACTGAGCTTGGAATCACCTACGAGGAGAACAGCGATTATCTGGAGGGGAAGACCGTCAGCCCTGAAGCGGCTGAGAAGCTGGAGCGCTTCTTCCGGAGAACGGCGCATAAGCGTGACAGTATTCCGGGGATCTAAGCAGGTTATGCCGGAGCCGCCGGGGCGCTGCGTTTGATGCAGACGCTCCGGCGGTTTTTTGGTAAGAGTAAGAATCTACTTCGCGAGCACCCGGTTGATGAAATCCCTGGTAGCGGATATCGCCTGTTCTAACTGGGGGGTAGTACCGGCAAAAGGATGAACGGTGCCAAAGGTATGATTGCCGCCGGGAATCTGCACCCATTCGATATCCGGCCGCAGCCGGATCAATTGCTCGGAGCCGCGCCGCAGATGCTCTCCGTCCTCACTGCCTTGAATCAGGACAACGGGGCAGCTGGCCTGTTTCATCCGCTCTACAATCTGGTAACGCTCCGCTTGCTGCTCCAGATCCTCTATAATGATGGCATCCAGCGGCATTTGCTGGCCGGTCCGTCCGTTGAGCACATGGGTCCTGCCCTTTTCCCGCATTTCACTCTTCTGCTGCTCTGTGAACAGATCCAGGTTAGTGATCCCGTTCCAGGAGATGACCCCGGTGATTTCTGCGGGATGATCCAGTGCGTAGAGGAGCGAGTCGCCCCCGCCGCGGCTATGGCCTAGCAGGAAGAGCGGGAGGCTGCCGAACCTGTGGTGCTGGCTCAGATAAGAGAGCAGGATCTCCATATCCTTGATCTCACGCTGGTAGGTGTTGCGGGCGAACTTGTCCAGTTCGGTGAAATTCTGCAGATCCTCGCCGATGCCGGCATGGGAGAAGTTAAAGGTGATTACTTCATGCTCGTCGCTGAGCGCCTGTGCCGTATACGGGAACATCCCCCAATCCTTGAAGCCTTTGTAGCCGTGAGCGATGACTATCACACTGCGGGCCTCTCCCTGGGCGGGGAAATGGGAACAGCGAAGCACCGCATCCTCTCCTGCGGGTAATTCAAAATTACGGGACATAAGGTATTCTTCCTTTCCTACATATCTTGGAACTGGCGGTTGTACTTCTTTACCAGATATACCTGATTTGTGCGTGATAGACTTTCAGTTTTTTTTCTTTTAAAATAGCAGAAAGCTGACGCTAAGACTATTATTAATAATACTTGGTCAAGATGCTGACAGGCTTCACTGTTACATGAGATCTGTGGAGTCCTAGCAAGATCATATCATTAGACGCAGGGTAAGGATAGAAGGTAATATAAGAGGGTTAAGGAATGCAGAGCCAGGAGAGGTGTGGGATGTGTGATTTACGGAATCGGGCATGATGTGCTGGAAATCGGCAGGGTTGCCGGGATTACGGAGGGCAGCCTGGGCAGCCGCTTCTCCCGGAGAATTCTGACCCGGCAGGAGCTGGCGCTGGCCGCAGGCAAAGGCGCGAAGACAGCGGAATTCATCGCCGGAAGATTCTCGGCCAAGGAAGCGGTTGTGAAGGCGCTCGGCTGCGGAATCGGTCAGATGGTGGGTTTTCAGGACATTGAGATTCTGCCGGATGCACTGGGCAAACCAGTAGCCATCCTGTCTGCGGAGGCCTGGTCCCGGCTGCGGCTGCCGAAGGAGGAGTATGTCATTCATCTCACTATTACGCACAGCCGCGGACTGGCCTCTGCCTTCGCGGTGGTGGAGCGGACACCCGGTCTACAGCCTGTAACTATATAATATGAACGGCAAGGAGAATAACGATGAACACAGATGAGAAGCACGTAGAAGCGCAGCAGGAAGCCAAGTTATTCTTCAGCCGGTTCCTGCTGGAATGGTACCACCTCCAGAAGCGGGACCTGCCGTGGCGGCGCCACCGCAACCCGTATTACATCTGGATCTCAGAGATTATGCTGCAGCAGACCCGGGTAGATACGGTAATTCCTTATTTCAACCGTTTCATTGAGCAATTCCCGACTGTAGAGGCGCTCGCTGATGCACCGGAGGAAGAGGTGCTGAAGTGCTGGGAGGGACTTGGCTACTACTCACGTGCCCGGAATCTCCAGCATGCCGCGAAGCAGGTCAAGGAGCTGTACGGAGGGCAGGTACCGGATGACCGAGATGCCGTATTCGGCCTCAAGGGCGTAGGCCCGTATACAGCCGGTGCTATTCTGAGCATCGCGTTCAACCGGCCGGAGCCGGCGGTGGATGGCAATGTGATGCGCGTCTTATCCCGGTATTTCCTGATTGAGGATGACATTGCCAAAGGCCCGACCCGTGTGAAAATGGAAAAGCTCGCCGCCGAGCTCATCCCCGAAGGGGAGGCAGGCAGCTTCAATCAGGCGCTGATGGAGCTTGGTGCGCTCATCTGCACGCCGAAATCACCGCGCTGCCTTCCGTGTCCGGTGATGGAGCACTGCGCCGCGCGGCTGGCGGGCTGCGAGGCTTCGCTGCCCGTCAAGACCAAGGCGAAGCCGCCACGTCCGGAGGAGCGGCTGGCCGCCCTGGTCGAGGGCCGCGGCGAGCACGCGGGCCGGGTACTGATCCGGCAGCGGCCGGCTAGCGGGCTTTTGGCCCGCATGTGGGAGCTGCCGCACTGGCCTGCGCCGCCTGCTGAGGCTGGCGGCGCGCGCGGTGCGCTGCTGCCGGAAGCGGCAGCGCTGGACCGGCTGCGCCGGTCCATGAGCCAGGCCGGGATTCACGCCCGGCCTGAGGGGCACTGGATGGCTGCGGAGCATACATTCAGCCATATTGTGTGGACCCTGCAGGTGTACCGCTGCAGGGAAGAGGCGGCGCTGCCGCTGGCAGCGGAGGGCCGCGCCATGTATGGGGCGGCGCCTGCGGAGCGCGTGGCTGCGGCGCTGGGGATACAGCCAGCGGAAGACGCACCGCTGGCGCTGTTCGACAGCGGGGATGCCGCAGCCGATGCGGCAGACAGCGGAGCGCAGCGCTGGATCAGCCGCGAGGACATGAAGAATTATGCCTTTCCGAATGTGTTCCTCAAGCTGCTGAACAGCTATTTCGATGAGCAAGAGACGTAGGCTCTAAGCCACAGCTGTGATGCTGTTACCCGCTGAGCGATACACTCCACCGAGATATGAGTATCACTGCTGCCGGTTGCAGTGTAAAGATTAGTATGTTTAGTGCTAGACGGGAGTGCTTCTCTTATCTTCTCACCAACGCTGCAACGGCTGCCGTCCTTCTAAAGAGAGTGCCTCCGCTTCCGTGTGCTGTTGAGCAAATGTGTGGCTATCGGATGTGGACAAACTGGAACTATATATTACCTGACCTCAACAGCCGAAAGTATAGTATATGTGCACCACTAACGGAAGTGAGCCGCCGCACGTTGAAATCAAAGGGATAAATCCCATTAAATGTGCCGAAAGTGGAGCCGTACGGCGCAATCAGAGGGATAAATCCCATTGAATGTGCCGAAAGTGGACCGCGCGGTGAAATCAGAGGGATAAATCCCATTGAATGTGCCGAAAGTGAAGCCGCACGGTGAAATCAAAGGGATGAATCTTATTAAAAGTATCCAAAGTAGGCAGCAGGCGTAAATGAGGAGCACAAATACCCCTGAATTCGCCAAAAGCGGGCGGTTGAGCAAAATGAGGAGCACAAATACCCCTGAATTCGCCAAAAGCGGGCGGTTGAGCAAAATGAGGAGCACAAATGCCCCTGAATTGGCCCAAAGTGGACGGTTAGCTGAAATGAGGAGCACAAATGCCCCTGAATTGGCCCAAAGTGGACGGTTAGCTGAAATGAGGAGCACAAATACCCCTGAATTCGCCAAAAGCGGGCGGTTGAGCAAAATGAGGAGCACAAATACCCCTGAATTCGCCGAGCCATTCCCTCGCGCCCTACCAACCCTAACCGCGCCCTGCCCCATGCCGCAACACCTGCTCCGCCCCAACTCCCGCCCCACCCCAATCCCCGCACCCATCCGCCCCGGATATAAGTTGCCAAAAGCCATAATCCAGGAACGCGAGACTAAGGAGGTAAAGGATGAAGACGATTACCATATATGATATCGCTAAGGAGGCCCAGGTGTCCGTAGCCACAGTCTCCCGTGTCCTCAACAATACAGCTCCGGTCAAGGAGAGCACCCGGGAGATCATCATGGCTGTGATTGAGAAGCACCAGTTTCAGCCGAACGCGCTTGCCCGCAGTCTGCTCAAGAAGGAGACCGGCACGATCGCCATGATTTTGCCTGACATCACCAACCCCTTTTTCCCGGAAGTCTTCTGGGGAGCCGAGAATGTAGCCAGAGAGAAGCATTATACCTTCTTCCTCTGCGATACGGCGGGTGAGCATAGCCGCGAGTCGGAGTACCTTAGCATTCTTCGAGAGAAAAGAGTGGACGGGATTATTTTCCTGGGCGGCAGAATTAACCTGGACCAGTGCCCGCCGGCGTTGTCGCAGGAGGTCGTGGAGCTGTCGAAGCATGTGCCGATCGTGCTGGTCAACGGCAATCTGCCCCGGAGCGGCCTGCACCGCATATATACCAATGAAGAGGAAGGGGCCGCACTGGCTACCCAGCATCTGCTGGACCTGGGGCACCGGAGAATCGGGTTCCTCGGGGGAATGGAGGAGACCTCCACAACCCAAGTGAAGCTGAAGTCGGTGAGGATGAAGCTGAAAGAACAGGGGCTTACGCTGCGCAAGGATTGGGTCATGTTCCACGACTTCTCGATCGAGGGCGGGCGGGCATTGATGGACCGGATGCTGGAGCAGGAGGACCGGCCGACAGCGGTGCTGTGTGTGAATGATTTTACTGCTATCGGGGCGTTGAAGTCTGCCACCCAGCATGGGCTGAAGATACCGGAGGATCTGTCGATCGTCGGGTTCGACGATTCGCCCTTGTCCAGAGCGGTTATTCCGGAGCTGACCACGGTTTCGCAGAACACCAACCAGCTGGGGGAGCTGTCTGTAGAGATGCTTCATGAGCTGATCTGCGGCAGGAATCCCAAGAAACGGACGGTGCTCCAGCCAAAGCTGGTGGTACGCGACAGCACGGGACGCCCGAAAAATTCTGCAGAATAGCTCTCAGAATAGCCCGCAATATCTCCCGCCGGAAGCTGCTTACCAGACAAGTCTGCCGCGCAAGCATTCAAGTATGTTCATCCAGGGGCGGTCAAGAACTTTCCAGGCGTATGTGGAGTGCCTCAGCACGAGGGGGCCTGTATTCTGGAAAGTTTTTGGATTGAAGCATGAAATTTGTGTAAAGTAGGATTGACCAGAGGATAAGCAGAAGTTATAATGAAATGGATTTCATGAAACCCATTTCATTATTTTTTTGGTTTTGAGTAAGCGGTTACTCTGGCGGTACATATGGAACAAGGGGAGTTTTCGAATTTACTGATAATTTGAAAAGTATTAGAAATCGCAGCCGTAACCTATTATTTCGAGGATTATCTTAAGGGCTTATATGCTGGCATACGCCACTATATAAATATGACATGGGGAAGGAGCAGTGTACGGACGCATACAGGCTTGGATTAGTTTAACATCACTGAAATTAGGGGAGCGTGGCGAACAGTGAAACAGTTAAAGAAGAAAAGCTCGGCTTGGCTCATGCTGCTGACAGCCGTAGTTACACTTGTAACCGGTTGCAGCGGCGGGAATAATGCGGCTGCACCGGCAACACCGGCGGCGGAGGCGACTCAGGCTCCGGCAGCCAGTGAAACGCCAGCAGCGGCAACGGAAGCGCCTTCGGCAACACCGGCTGCCAATCTGAACGGGCGGGAGATCCGCATTTCCCACTGGTGGGATGCCACTCCTGTCGGGGATTCAGAGGCAGATGAGCTTGCCCGCGAGCGGATCAAAGCGGTGGAAGAGAAATACAACGTCAAGATTAAATACCTGAATACAGAGTATTGGTCCACCGCTGAGAAGCTGTCCTCTTCCGTTATGGCAAGCGATCCGTTTGCCGAAATTGTCCGGCTGCCGGACGGCTTCATCTGGGGCCTGATGCATGGCGGCTTCCTTACACCGCTGGATGATTATCTGAAGGATTCACTCATCGATCAGAGCGTGATTGATTCCATGCGCTTCGGCGGCGACAAGGTCTATGGCCTGGAGAGCTGGTACAGCCCGAACGACAGCGGCGTGTTCTACAACAAGCGTATTTTCAAGGAAGCAGGCCTGAAGGACCCGCAGCAGCTGATGGATGAGGATAACTGGAACTGGAATACGATGCTTGATGCGGCGAAGAAGCTGACGATTGACAAGAACGGGGACGGGAAGATGGACCAGTACGGTCTGGCCGGAGCCCATTATGTAATCTCAGAGCTATTGATCGCCAGCAACGGCGGCAAAATCTATGACGAAGCTACCCAGAAGGCGGTCTTTGATTCACCGGCATCCATGGAAGCGCTTAACTTCCTTCATAAGCTCTATACCCAGGATAAGGTATTCAAGCCTAACGAGGGCAATGACTGGGAAGATCCGGCTAAGTACTTTGGAGAAGGAACGGTGGCTATGTATCCGGGCGGTCTCTGGGAAATCGAGGGGCGTATTCTCGGCAAGATGAAGGATGAATGGGGATATGTCTATATTCCAAAAGGCCCGCAGGCCGATAAGTACTACGATCCGCTGGGCCAGACAGCAGCCTATGCCATTCCCAAAGGGGTCAAGGATGCGGATACCATCGTGAAGATCTGGGAGGATCTGCAGCCGTTCGACAGCTGGCAGGAGAACCGCAGATTGTCGATGGAGAATGTTTTGCCGGATGAAGCCTCTATCGCCAATGCGATGAATGATGAAGGTAAGGTGGAGCGGGTCTTCGGCGGACGTTACGGCGGTCTTGGCGTTAAGGATCAGCTGGATAAGGTAACTGAGAAATTCCTGAAGGGCGAGATTACACCGTCCACCGGGGTGGCCCAAGTCATTGGAACGGCGCAGGCCGCAGCCAAGAAGGTACTGAGCGGTGAGCAGGATAAAGAGAAGAAATAGGGAACAGGACAGCTTATAACAAGCGTAATACCTGCTTGTCCTGCGCAATACCTGCTGTGTTAGTCCGCAGAATCGGCAGCCGCCCTTATAGGGCGGCGTAGCCGTGTGCACCTGTATCACTCTTAATTTGCAAGTCTGCTAGAGGAGGGAACCTGAGTGAGAATATCATTATCCCGGCGGATGATGAACCGGACACTTGTAACCGTCATGCTGATCTCCATGATGGCGCTGCCTGCGGCAAGTGCAGAGCTGCCTGCTGCCCAGGCACAAGGTGAGACGGGGAACGGGCAGGAGATGCGGCAGCCGCCTGAGGGCAGCTATGAGCATTATCTGCAGCAATACGAGGGCGAGGAGCAGCCCCGTGAAGAAATTATGCTGAATGGAGCCGATTATACCGGGGCCGAGGGGATGAGCCCGGAGGTGCTGACGGAGCTTGGCGGTGAGACGGGAAGATACGTCAGAACGGAGGAGAGCGGTTCGGTGGAGTGGCAGCTGGATGTGCCGAAGTCCGGGCTGTACCACATCTCTGTCCGGTATTATCCGGTGAAGGGCAAAAGCTCGGCGATTGAACGTGAGCTGCTGATTGACGGCAAGCTGCCGTTCACCAGCGCCCGCAATCTGTCCTTCGGGCGGATCTGGGTCAATGAGAACCCGGAGATCCAGCAGGATAACCGGGATAACGATCTCCGGCCGCGCCAGATTGAGGCCCCGGCCTGGCAGGAGACTTTGCTGAGAGATACGGAAGGCTACTATGAGGAGCCTTACCAATTCTATCTGTCGGCCGGAAGGCACACCTTGACGATGGTATCCAGCAGAGAACCGATGGTCATCGACTATATTAAGCTGCACAGCTACGCTGCACCCGCTGCCTACGCAGAGGTGAAGCAGAGCTACGAGGCCAAGGGATATAAGGCCACCAGCGGGCACGCGGTGAAGGTGCAGGGGGAAGCGGCGGCCTACAAATCCTCCCCGACCCTGTATCCGGTCACAGACCGCTCAAGCCCATCAACAGAGCCGTACGATGTCTCCAAGATCAGAATGAACACCATTGGCGGCAACAACTGGCGGGTACCGGGCCAATGGATCGCCTGGGAGGTGGAAGCGCCGGAGGACGGTCTGTACAACATCACCATCAAAGGCCGGCAGGAGCTGCTAAGAGGGATATATTCCACACGCTCTATGCGGATTGACGGAGAGATTCCGTTCCGGGAAATGCTGCAGATTCCGTTCTACTATGACTCGGATTGGCAGATGAACCGGCTGGGGAACGATGAGGAGCCTTATTTATTCTATTTAAGCAAAGGAAAACACGAATTGCAGCTGGAGGTCAGCCTCGGAGCCATTGCACCGCTCTTGCGCCAGGTGGAGGCCAGTGTGCTGGACATTAACGCGATGTACCGCAAAATCCTGATGATTACAGGCAATGTGCCAGATCCGTACCGCGATTACAGGCTAGAGGAGCAAATCCCGGATATGACGGCGGTCTTCCGTGAGCAGAGCCAGATTCTATATGGCGTATCGGAAGAGCTGGTCCGGCTTACAGGGGAAAAGAGTGATAAAACCGCAACCTTGAATAAAACTGCCTATCAGCTGGCGGACATGGCCGATAAGCCGGAAACGGTGCAAAAGCGGCTGTCGCAGTTCAAAATCAACGTGGGCAGCGTAGGCTCCTGGATTCTGGAGGTACGGGAGCAGCCGCTGGAAATTGATTACCTGCTGCTGTCTTCGCCGGATGTGAAGCTGCCAAAGGCGAATGCTTCCGTATTCCGGAAGATCGGGCATGAGGTGTCGTCCTTCACCCATTCGTTCTTCGAGGATTACAACACCATTGGCAATACCACGGAGAACGGCGAGACCATTGATGTATGGATCGGAACCGGCCGCGACCAGGCGCAGGTGCTGAAGGCAATGATTGATGATACATTTACCCCGCTCACCGGCATCGGTGTCAATCTGAAGCTGGTGAGTCCGAATGTGCTGCTGCGCGCCTCGCTGGCCGGGGAAGGCCCGGATGTGGCGATGCAGGTCGGCAATGATATGCCGGTGAACTTCGGGATGCGCCAGGCGGCGGAGGATCTGTCGAAGTATCCCGGCTATGAGGAAGTGGTGAAGCAGTTCAGAGACAGTGCGCTCGTGCCGTACCGGTTCGAGAATCAGGTCTTTGCCCTGCCGGAGCAGCAGATCTTCAACATGCTGTTCTACCGGAAGGATATTCTGCAGGAGCTGAATCTTGAGCCGCCGCAGACCTGGGATGAGGTATATGCAATGATTCCGGTGCTGCAGAAGCACCGGATGGATATGGCACTGCCGCTCGCGCAGACGACAGGCGTGCCGGTGCTGGAGGTCAACCGCGCCTATGCCATGCTGCTCTATCAGATGGGCGGATCCTTTTATCTGAATAACGGAGCGAAGAGCGGACTCGATACAGAGACCGGGCTGGCTGCCTTCAAGGACTGGACCAATTTCTATACCAGCTACAAGCTGCCGCTGATCTTCGACTTCCCGATGCGGTTCCGCACCGGCGAGATGCCGGTCGGCATTCAGGACTATACCTTTTATAACTATCTGAGCGTATCCGCGCCGGAGATTAAGGGATTATGGGAATTCATTCCGGTTCCGGGCACAAAGCAGCCGGACGGCAGTATCCGCAGGGATGTGGCCAGCGGGGGCACCGCCGCCCTGATGCTCAAGCAGGCTAAGAACAAGGCTGCCGCCTGGGAATTCATGAAGTGGTGGGTAGACAAGGATTCGCAGGTCCGCTTCGGCCGGGAGATGGAGGGCCTCATGGGCGCGGCTGCGCGGTATCCGACCGCTAACGTTGAAGCGCTTAAGGAGCTGCCGTGGCCGACAAGCGATTACCGCCATCTGGAGGAGCAGTGGCAATGGGTGCAGGGTGTGCCTGAGGTGCCGGGCGGTTACTTCACGGGCCGCCATCTGGACAATGCTCTGCGCGAGGTCATCAACAATGGAACGAATACCGCCGATGCCCTGTACGATTATGTGCAGGAGATCGACTATGAGATTGATCAAAAGAGAGCAGAGTTCGATTTGAAACGAAGGGAATAGGGAGGGACTCTTGTGCAGAAAGTGAAAAATACGGCCGAACCCTTGATTCAGCCCCGGCTGTCCCCTTCCGGGCTGCGTAATTACTGGGCATTGTTCGGCAAGGATGTGCGGCGGGATAAGCACTTGTATATCCTGCTGGCTCCATATATGGTGCTGTTTCTGTTGTTTACCGTATTGCCGGTAGTGATTTCGATCATCTTCAGCTTCACGCACTTCAACATGCTGGAGATGCCGCGCTGGATCGGCTGGGAGAATTATTCCAAGCTGCTCTGGAACGATGATGTGTTCCTGATCGGGGTCAAGAATACGCTGATTTTCTCAGTCGTTACCGGACCGGTCAGCTATATTGCCTGTTTTCTGTTTGCCTGGCTGATCAATGAGCTGAATCCCAAGCTGCGGGCGTTCATGACCCTGATCTTTTTTGCGCCGTCCATCTCGGGGAATGTATTCTTCATCTGGCAGATTATCTTCTCCAGTGACTCCTACGGGATTATCAACGGTTTCCTAATGCAGCTTGGCGTAATTTATGAGCCGATCCAATGGCTGCAGGACCCCAAGTATATGCTGGGGATCATTATGCTGGTGCAGCTCTGGCTAAGTCTGGGGACCAGCTTCCTGGCCTTCATCGCCGGACTGCAGACCGTTGACAAGACGTTATATGAAGCAGGGGCTGTGGACGGTGTCAAAAACCGCTGGCAGGAGCTGTGGTTCATTACGCTGCCTTCCATGCGCCCGCAGCTGATGTTCGGTGCGGTCATTCAGATCACTGCGTCACTGGCAGTTGCCGATGTGGCTATGGCGCTGGCAGGCTTCCCGAGTGTGCAGTACGGGGCGCATACGATTGTAACCCATCTGGTGGACTACGGTACGATCCGCTTCGAGATGGGCTATGCCTCGGCGATTGCCACCGTGCTGTTCGTGATGATGCTGGGCAGCAATCTGATTGTCCAAAAGCTGCTGAAGAGGGTGGGTGAATAAGCGGGATGAAGCTGGCAATACGTCTGAACAAAAAAGTAAACCGTTCCTGGCAGGTCGACGCCCTGCTGTTCCTGGCCCTGGCCGGATTCGGATCATTCATGGCGATTCCGTTAATTTATGTCATTAACAATGCGTTCAAGCCGCTGGATGAGCTGTTTATTTTCCCGCCTACGCTGTTTGTGCGCAATGCAACGCTTGAGAACTTCGCCAATCTGTTTCAGGTGATGAAGAATTCCTGGGTGCCGTTCTCCAGATATATATTCAACACGGTATTCATTACCGCTGCCGGTACAGCCGGGCATATCCTGCTGGCCTCGGCGGCGGCTTACCCGCTGGCGAAGCATAAATTCCGCGGCTCTAAGGTGCTGTTCACCGTGGTTGTCCTGTCGCTGATGTTCTCGCCGCATGTTACCGCGATACCGAACTATATGATTATGTCCGCTCTAGGCTGGATGGACACCTACCAGGCGGTTATCGTTCCCGCCTTTGCCTATCCGCTGGGACTCTATCTAATGAAGCAGTTTATGGAGCAGATCCCGGATGCGCTGCTGGAGGCGGCGAAGATTGACGGGGCAAGTGAATACCGCATCTTCTGGCAGGTCGTTATGCCGCTGGTGAAGCCGGCCTGGCTGACGCTGCTCATCCTGATGATGCAGATGCTATGGGGCACGGACGGCGGCAGCTTCATCTACAGCGAACAGCTCAAGACGCTGCATTACGCGATGGGCCAGATTATTCAGGGCGGGATCGCCCGTGCAGGAGTCGGGGCCGCGGTAGCGGTGATTATGATGACCGTGCCGATTGTGACGTTCATTCTGTCACAGAGCAATGTGATTCAGACGATGGCTTCGTCCGGCATGAAGGACTGAAGCGATGGAGGCGTTAGGGTTGAGAATAAAGTCATCGATACTGGTGCTTGTATCCGTGCTGCTGCTTGTGAGCCTGTGTCCAAGGCCGGCCGGGGCTGCGCCGTATGAAGGATATACCTATTCCTACTGGGGCGAGGCGGTTCAGTCGCCGATTGCCTATCTTCCTTCGAGGGCCATCGGCGGGCTAGAGGCAGGAACAGGAGCCTGGAATGCTCCGGGGGACCTGTTCGTTTCGGCGGAGGGGCTGCTGTACGTGCTCGATTCCGGGAACGGGCGGATTGTGGTGCTGGATAAGGAGTGGAACACACTCCGTGTTATCGAAGGCTTCCAGAACGGGGAGAAGAAGGACAGCTTCAATAACCCGGAGGGACTCTTCGTTACGGACGCCGGCCGGATCTACGTGGCAGATACGGAGAATGGGCGGCTGGTCGAGCTGGACGGCACAGGGACCTTCGTGCGGGAGATTGGACCGCCGAAGGCGGATGTGATCGGAGCGGGTTTTGAGTATTTTCCGCGGAAGGTGATTGTTGATAAGGCTGGCCGCATCTATGTGGTTGGCAGAGGGGTCTATGAAGGGCTGATCGAGTTCGACAGCGACGGGCAGTTCACAGGCTTCATGGGCACGAATAAGGTGCAGTTTGATCCTGTGGATCTGTTCTGGAAGTCGGTATCGACCAAGGAGCAGCGCGAGAAGATGGTGCAGTTCATTCCGCTGGAATTCAATAATACCGATGTCGATGAGGATGGCTTCATCTATACTACTACGGTGGATAAGAAGACCTTTTCTCCGGTAAAAAGACTGAATCCCTCCGGCATCGATGTCCTGCGGGTCAGCAAAGAGATCCCGCCCATCGGCGATCTGAGCCGGGACCGCTCCGCCTTCATTGATATTGATGTGACCGGAAACGGAGTCTACCGGGTACTGGACTCTACGCGCGGGCGGGTGTTCACCTACAATGAGGACGGCAAGCTGCTGTATGTCATCGGTCAACTAGGCAGCCAGCTCGGTACCTTCAAGAACCCGGCGGCGGTGGAGAGCTATGAGGATGCAATCTATGTACTGGACCGTGATCTGGGGAGAATTACCGAGTTCACAGTGACTCAGTTCGGCAGCATGGTCAATGAAGCCAACACCCTGTACAGCTCCGGTAAGCATGATGAAGCCGCTAAGCTGTGGCGGGAGGTGCTGAAGCTGGATGCCAACTATGAGATGGCGTATGTCGGCATCGGCAAATCGCTGCTCCGCCAAGGCGAATATAAGGAGGCTATGACTTATCTGAAGCTGGGTAATGACCACGAATATTACTCCAAGGCGCTTGGGAAATACCGCAGGGAGTATATGCGCGATTATTTCAGCCTCTATATGACTGGAATAATAGCCGTGCTGCTGGGCGGCTGCGTCATCGTCCGCCTGGTGAAGCGGCCGAGAAAGGAAGGGAGGGTTCAGGATGTCGTTTCTTAAGGACATTAAATATTCACTGCATGTAGCAGTGCACCCCTTCGACGGATTCTGGGATCTGAAATACGAGAATAAGGGCAAGCTGCGCATGGCACTGGGCATTCTTATGGCCCTTACCCTGACCATGATTGTGAAGCGCCAATATGTAGGCTATGTGGTCAATTATAATCACCCGCTTGCACTGAACAGCATCAATGAGCTCAAGTATATTATTTTCCCGTTCCTGCTCTGGTGCCTGGCGAACTGGTCCCTGACGACGCTGATGGACGGGGAAGGGAAGTTCAAGGAGATCGTCATTACGACCGGGTACGCCCTGCTTCCGCTGATTCTGATCAACATTCCCAATATCCTGCTCAGTAATGTGATCACGCTGCGGGAGGCTTCCTTCTATCATTTGCTGGATGCTTTGGCCACGC
Organism: Paenibacillus sp. FSL P4-0338; assembly: GCF_038002365.1. Classification (NCBI taxonomy): domain Bacteria; kingdom Bacillati; phylum Bacillota; class Bacilli; order Caryophanales; family Paenibacillaceae; genus Paenibacillus; species Paenibacillus sp. FSL P4-0338. The sequence continues at coordinate 577,830 of NZ_JBBOCG010000002.1, forward strand.
TCTGGTTCGTGTGGCTCTTGTTCATCGGAACCATGACCGTTCATCAGTACACGGTGCTCAAAACGATTACAACCATGCTGCTGACACTGGCCGTGGTGGGCATCATCATCTTCCTGGGCCTGCTGTTCTTTAATCTGATCCAGCAAATTGTCAGTTTTGTCTACACCGTCTACCAGGAGCTTTCACTTCGCGGATAAGAAAGGAGGAGCCAGGCTTTGAAGAAGAAGCTAACCATCATTGCAATTGTACTTATGCTCAGCGGGGCAGCCGTTCTGCCTTACGCGGACTTGGCGGAATCCGCACCTGAAGCGGAAGCGGCGGTACAGTCTGAAGTGCAGAGCGGGCAGAATACCCGTACCCCGGAAGCGCCGGAGCTATCCGCAGATCTGAAGGCGGCCCTGGACAACGAGTATTTGACCCTGTATCTGAATCAGACGACTACGGAGGTTGCCGTTAAGGATAAGAAGAGCGGAGCGATCTGGTATTCTAACCCGCAGGACCGTGAACAGGACGCCGTTGCCACCGGCTATAACAAATCCAAGCTGAATGTGCAGGTAGAGCTGACCTACTATGACAGCAAGGGTAATCTCATGAACTACGACAACTACACCCACAGTGTACAGAGCAGTCAATTCACCATTGAGGAATCGGGTGACAGTCTGAACATCGTGTACACGCTGGGGGAGGTCAAGAGCAATATCGACGGAATTCCCAAATACATCAGTGAAGAACGCTTCCGTACCCTGATCATCGGCCGTCTTGAGAAGGAAAGTGACAAGAAGGAGATTGAGAAGCGGTTCAGGTACGATGAATTGAGTAAGCGGTATGAACGAAGAGACACCTCCTTTAAGGGAGTGGGGCTGAAGAAGGTAACCACCCTGTTCGGGCTGATCGGCTATGATGAGGCGCAAATCGCCATCGATAAAGCCGCCTACGGTGAAGAGGATGACGGAGCCGCCCTGGTGACACTTCCCCTGGAATACCGGCTGGACGGGAAGCAGCTGAAGGTAAGCATCCCGGGCGATAAGGTCCGTTATCCGGATAATATGCACATTCAGAGTTTGTCGCTGCTTCCGTTTTTTGGGGCGAGCGGGACAAAGGATGAAGGCTACAGCCTGGTGCCGGACGGCTCCGGGTCACTGATACACTTCAATAATAACAAGCTCTATGCTACCCCTTACCGTACAGCGATGTACGGGCCGGATGCTGCGCTGACCCAGCTGGGGCAAGTGCAGAAGGAGGAGACCGCACGGCTGCCTGTATTCGGCATGAAGGTTGAGGACCGGGGCTTCCTGGCGGTGATCGAGAGCGGGGACGCGGTTGCGGCTGTGGAGGCAGATGTCAGCGGGCGGCTGAATCAGTATAACAATGTCTTCTCCAGCTATACGCTAGGCAGTCTGGAGGAAGTGACACTGACCAACGGCTGGCGCTCCAGTACAGTGAAGCAATTTCAGGCGGGGATCTACCCCGGAGATATCACTGTAGCGTACAGCTTCCTTGATCAGGAGGAAGCCAGCTATTCAGGTATGGCCGCGCATTACCGGGAGTACTTAATCGAACATACCAGGATGGCAAGGCTGGACAGGACAGAGAACGTTCCCTTTTATCTGGAATTGATCGGCGGCATTCCGAAGAAGAAATTCTTCCTGGGCATTCCTTACAGCGCTTATGAGCCGCTTACCTCCTTCAAGGAGGCCAAGGCCATTCTGGAGCAGATGCAGGAGAAGGGGATCGGGGACATTCAACTGCGGTATACCGGATGGTTCAACGGCGGCATCAACCATAATTACCCGAAGGGCGTATCTGTAGACAGCAAGCTTGGCGGGACCGCTGGGCTTAAGGAGCTGCAGGCCTACGCACAGGATAAGGGGATTACACTGTATCCCGATGCTTCGTTCCTACAGACCTTCCCGGAAGCCAAGGGCCTCCGCAAGTCACAGGCCTCCCGGCTGATTACGGGTAAGCTGGCGCATACGTATCCCTTCGACTTCTCCATGCTGAAGCTGGATGTGCAGGAGCCCTCCGGTTATGTCGTCAGCCCCCGGGTATTGCCGGGTGTGGTAGACGGTTTCCTCGGGGATTATGCAGAGCTTGGAGTAGACGGCTTGTCCCTGCGGGATCTCGGCAGCGGGCTGAATTCCGATTTCAATGCGGAGGAACTGGTTGACCGCCAGCAGGCCGAGGGAATCGTCAAGGAGCAGCTGGAGCGTATGAGCAGCTCGGTGCCCCGCCTGATGGTAGAGGGCGGCAATGCGTACGCGGCTCCCTTCGCCCGCCATATACTGGCTGCACCCATGCAGAGCAGCGGGTTCAATATTACGGATGAGAGCATCCCCTTCTTCCAGATGGTGTACCACGGTTATCTGCAATATGCCGGAACTGCCTGGAATATGGCTGACGATCAGGATGCATCGCTCAGTCTGCTCAAGGCGCTGGAGACCGGGGGCGCACCGTATTACACCTGGTTCTATGCTGATCCTTCCGCGATTAAAATGACGGGCTTTGGCAGCCTCTACTCCGCCGATTACCGCAGCTGGATTGACCAGGCAGCCGGTCAGTATCAGGCATTGAGCCTCGTGCTGAAGAATGTCCAGTCCCAGACGATCAGAGAGCATAAGAAGCTGGCGGAAGGTGTCTATCAGACGACTTATGAAGCAGGCACCACGATTATAGTCAATTACAACCGTACGCCGGTGAGTGTGGGCGGAGTAACCATAGACGGACGGAATTACCGGGTAGGAGGTGAGCAGCAATAATGAAGCTTAAGAAGCTGTCCCTGGAGCAAAAAAACAGATATTACGGCTTGTACTTCATTCTTCCCTGGTTCGCGGGCTTCTGCTTCCTGTTCCTGACGCCGCTACTGTCTTCCCTGCGGTTCAGCCTCAGTAACCTGCAGGTCAATGATGAGGGCTTCACGCTGAAGTATATCGGACTCGCGAACTTCCGGGAGGCGCTGTTCTCCCATGAATCCTATGTCCGGACATTAACGGAATCTGTGATGAATATCGTGCTGAACACCCCGCTTATTCTGATTTTCAGCCTGTTTTTCGCCGTGCTGCTCAATCAGAAGTTCCATGGCAGAGTGCTGGCCCGGGCGATCTTCTTCCTGCCGGTCATTCTGGCCTCGGGCATTATTGCCAGCATCGAGAACGGGGACCTGATGCAGTCCGTTGTACGCAGCGCCAGTGATTCCACAGGCGGAGGCCTGTCGGTGATCAAGAATCTGGAGCTGACCACGCTGCTGATCGAATCTGGCCTGAGCCCTACCGTGGTGCAGTATCTGACTGGAGCGGTGAGCCGGATCTATGAGATTGTCAGCCAATCGGGCGTGCAGATCCTGATCTTTTTAGCGGGGCTGCAATCGATCTCACCTTCCCTGTATGAGGCGGCGAAGATTGAAGGTTCCACAGGCTATGAGGCGTTCTGGAAAATTACGTTTCCGATGATCGGCCCGCTGATTCTGACCAATCTGGTCTACACCATCATCGACAGCTTCATCAGCGACCAGACCAGCCGCATGGTGGTGGATACAGCGTTCAAGAGCTTCAATTTCGGGCTGAGCGCAGCCATGTCCTGGATGTATTTTGTCATCATTGCACTGCTGTTGTGGATAACGACGGCGCTGATCTCACGTAAAGTCTTTTATCAAGACTAGCGGTTAGGAAGGAGGAGCATTCATGAAGACAGAGACCGCAGCAATGCCGCACCGATCCAGGAAAGAGCAGCTGCACAGGCTGGCCTCGGCCGCCTATTGGGTGGAATTTTCAAAAAAATGGTTGTGGGTATTCGCCCGCTTTGTGCTGGTCTTCGGCATTTCGTTCGTCATCCTGTACCCGATCCTGCTAAAGCTGTCGATTGCGTTCAAGAGTATGGATGATTTGTATGATTCCACCGTGATCTGGGTCCCGCAGGCCTTCACCCTGGAGAACTTCAGGCTTGTCTTCAAGGCGATGAACTATCCGGCAGTTCTGCGTAACACCATGCTGTTGTCATCAGCGGTCATGGTGCTTCAGACGATCATCTGTGTGCTGGCCGGTTACGGCTTTGCCCGGATTAAGTTCAAGGGGAGCGGGCTGCTGTTCGCCGCAGTAATCTTTACGATTCTTGTCCCGTCCCAGACGATCATGATCCCGCTGTACCTGCATTTCAAGAACTTTGACCTGTTCGGTCTGATTGAGCTGTTCACGGGGAAGCCGGCGAACCTGATCAATACGTATTGGCCGTTTATAATTTCTTCGATGCTCGGGATGGGTGTTAAGACAGGGCTGTATGTCTATATTTTCCGCCAGTTTTTCAAGGGTATTCCACGAGAGATTGAGGAAGCGGCCTATGTGGACGGAGCCGGCTATTTCACCACCTTCGCGCGGGTGATTCTACCCAATGCTATTCCGTCAATGGTAACGGTGATGCTGTTCTCCTTCGTGTGGCAGTGGAATGATTCATTCTTCACCAATATGTATCTGAACGAACCGAAGGTCATGTCATCGATGATGTCTTCGGCGGGCTACGGTATTGCTACCTACATGACCGGCGGGGGCCAAGCGGCGAATTCGCTCGTTCAGGACCCGTTCTTCATGTCCATGATGATGAATACGAGTGTGCTGATGGCGATTCTGCCGCTGATTATCCTCTATGTATTCGTTCAGCGGCATTTCGTAGAGAGTGTGGAGCGTTCCGGTCTGGTTGGTTAGGAGGAGGATAGGAGCATGAAGCGGCTGGCAGTTACGGCGGTTATCGGCATTGTTCTAGTGTGTGTTGTTGTTGTAGTAATTCTGTTCAGTAATAGGAAAGAGGAGGAAATCCCTGTGCAGCACCAGAAACCGCCGGATGCGGCAGTGACGATAGACGGTAATCTCCGCTATCAGACTATCGATAACTTTGGCGCGTCCGACGCCTGGTCCATGGACCCCCTGGGGAAGGAGTGGACCGAAGAGAATAAGAACAAGGTGGCAGATTTACTGTTCTCACGCAGCAGAGGGATCGGGCTGTCGGCCTGGCGCTTCAATATAGGCGCAGGCTCGGCGGAGACCGATCAGGCGATCATTCCAGATCCATGGCGGAGAACGGAAGCCTTCAAAATAACGGAGGAAGGGCCGTACGACTGGAGCAGGCAGGCAGGCCAGCAGTGGTTCCTGCGGGCAGCCCAGGAGCGCGGAGTCGAATCTCTGATTGCCTTCGTCAACAGCCCGCCGGTCTGGATGACCCGTAGCGGTCATGCCCAGCCTGACCCAGAGGTGGGGTCCAGTAATTTGAAGGAAGGCTCTGAAGCTGCCTTCGCCGCCTTCCTGATTGAGGTGCTGGAGCATTTCAAGCAGGAAGGGCTGGAGTTCAATTATATCAGCCCCGTTAACGAGCCGACCTGGGACTGGAATCATGCGCAGCAGGAAGCCAGCCGGTACAACAATGACGACCTGAAGCGGGTGATTCTGGAGCTGCACGCCCAGCTCCGCGCCAGCGGGCTGGAAGCGCAGATCAGTGCTCCGGACGGGGTAGAGATTACCTCTCTGCTGGATGATGAGCACTACCGGGAATTCACGGGCAGCGGTGTCTATTCCAGCGGGGCTAACAGCCTGGGGCTGGGAAAATACCGTGAATATATTAAGGACCTCTTGGGTGATCCTGTGCTGAAGGAAGCAGTAGGCAATAAGATCGCCTCGCATTCCTACTGGTCTGATTACAGCCATCCCGGCGATGACCGCCTGGTTAAGCTAAGACAGCTGTTGGACGGTAATCTGAAGCAATATGATCCTGAGGCCAAGTACTGGGTTACCGAATATTGCATTATGGGCGATTATGGCCCGGGACGGGATCTGGGAATGGAGCCGGCGCTACAGGTGGCGCGCACCATTCACTTTGATCTGACCGAGGCGGATGCAGCCGCATGGCAGTGGTGGACTGCAGTGTCCAAGGTGGATTACAAGGACGGCTTGCTGTACACCGATTACACTCAGCCTGGGGATGAGCAGAACATCCTGACCTCGAAGATTCTCTGGTCGCTCGGCAACTACAGCAAGTTCATCCGCCCCGGAGCGGTGCGGATTGCACTCTCCGGTCTGAGCCAGGAAGCCGGAAGCGAGCTGCTCGGCTCGGCTTACTTGCACGATGAGGAGCAGAGCATGACGGCGGTGCTGGTGAATGACAGCCTGGAGGAGAAGCAGGTGCAGCTCACCTTGAGCGGACTGGGACTGAAGGCATCTGCCTTGCGTTCCTATGTAACCAATGCGCAGTTGGATCTGGCGCGCGGCGAGGATGTGGCCGCTGATGCAGCTGCTGATGGGACAGCAGCTGGGGAGCAGGTATTCCAGGCCGTTATCCCGGCCAAGTCGGTGGTGACCCTGGTGGCCGGCGGGCCGGAGTTAGAGGAGGAGGCTAACCTGCCGGGTGAGGTTGTCCAGACTCAGGCTGCGCAGACTCAGGTTGCGCAGGAAATTCCGGCTGCGGGGGACTATGCGGGCTATTTATTCAGCTATTTCACAGGCGAAGGGACCGGGGACGGCGAGCAGGTATATTTCGCCCTCAGCGAAGGCAATGACCCGCTGCATTGGAAGGAGCTGAATGCCGGGAAGCCCGTGCTTAGGTCCAGCTTGGGCAACAAGGGGGTCAGGGACCCGTTCATCATCCGTTCACCTGAAGGGGACCGGTTCTATCTCATCGCCACCGATCTGAAGATCAACGGCAACTGGGATTGGGGTGCAGCCCAGACACAAGGCAGCCGGGCGATTATTGTATGGGAATCGGATAATCTGGTGGACTGGTCGGAGCCTTGGGAAGCCCAGGTCTCACCTGAGGAAGCGGGGAATACCTGGGCACCTGAGGTGATCTATGACCAGGAGAGCAGGGAATATATCGTATTCTGGGCCTCGCGGATGTACACCGATTCCACTCACACCGGGGACGCCTACCAGAAAATTATGTACAGCAAGACACGCGATTTCCGCGCGTTCACAGAGCCGCAGGTCTATATGGACTACGGGCATTCGATCATCGATACCACTATGGCTGCGTATAACGGGAAGATTTACAGATTCACCAAGGATGAACGCGAGCAAGGCCCGGAATCCCCTTTTGGCAAAATGGTGTTCCAGGAGTCCCTGGATTCGGTATTTGCCCCTGCGGTGAAGCTGCTAAGCGGGAGTGTCGGCGGACTGAAGGGCATTGAAGGGCCAACCCTGTTCAAATCCAATACGGAGCAGAAGTGGTATCTGTTTGTGGATGAATTCGGAGGGAGAGGGTACATCCCGCTGGAGACGGAAGATCTGGATTCCGGCAAGTGGACGGTATCCTCTGATTATGAGCTGCCGGCCAGCCCCCGTCATGGAACGGTAATTCCGGTTACCCGGCGTGAATACGACGCTCTGAATGCCAAGTTCATGCAATGATCTGAGGCCTGGCCTAGCGTGCACGTTGAACGGAGACGGTATACAAAAACAGGTTCACCCTTGCCATTACAGCAGAGGTGAACCTGTTTGCTTACAGCATCATGCTGAAGGCCGATGCTTATTTGGAGCTTTCGTAACGTTTGCCGACTTCTTCCCAGTTCACTACGTTCCAGAATGCCTTGATGTAGTCAGGACGTTTGTTCTGGTAGTTCAGGTAGTAGGCATGCTCCCATACATCGAGGCCGAGGATTGGAGTTGCGCCTTCGCTGATCGGGTTATCCTGGTTAGGAGTGCTGGTTACAGCAAGCTTGCCGTCCTTCACAACGAGCCAAGCCCAGCCGCTGCCGAAGCGTGTAGTAGCCGCAGTAGCGAAGTCTTCCTTGAATTTATCGAAGCCGCCCAGTTCGCTGTCAATGGCAGCAGCCAGTGCGCCAGTAGGTGCGCCGCCGCCGTTCGGTCCAATCACTTCCCAGAACAGGGTGTGGTTGGCATGTCCACCGCCGTTGTTGCGGACCGCTGTGCGGATCGCTTCAGGTACAGCGTTCAGGTCGGTCAGAAGCTCATCGATGCTTTTGTTTTGCAGTTCGGGTGCCTTTTCCAGTGCGGCGTTCAGGTTCGTCACATAAGTGTTATGGTGCCTGTCATGATGAATCTCCATCGTCAATGCGTCGATGTGTGGTTCAAGTGCGTTGTTCGGGTACGGAAGTGCCGGTAATTGAAAAGCCATGGAAAAATCCCTCCTGATTATATGTTGGTTTTGGTATATATCCGTTGAGATACTATTATTAAAACGCATCTGGAACAATAATGCAACATTAAATAAACAAAAATGTTTAAAAAGTATTTTCTTGTCCTCCGTACACAGAAAGTGTTAAGGCTATGTTAAACTAATAAGGCTTAGTAACTGGGACGTTTTGACTAGGAAATCTCCTAATACATGTTAAATATGAAACTATATTGAATGAAAACGCTTCATATCAAGCGCTTTCAAAAGAAAAATGATGATAACGCGAGAAAAGTGTGCTTTAATAGAGACAAAAGCAGGTATTCCTCGGTTTTTGATGCTTTTTTCCACTTTATACTGTTATGGAAACCCCTTCTTTTTGTAAAATCATAAGCCATAGAAAAGGGAGACTTTTAAGTATGCACGTTCGTTCCTTTCAATTAAGCGATGTTACTCCAGTGACTGAATTGCTGCAGACCGCATTATCGGAAGAATGTTTCGAGAGCACGATCGAGCCTTTCTCCAGGCAATTGTCATGGGATTCTGATCTCATTGTAGTTGCTGAGGATGAAGGAGAAATCATCGGTGCGCTGATTGGTACGATTGAGAAGAATCACGGCTGTTATTTCCGCATTGCCGTCCATCCTGATTACCGCCGCAGAGGAGTCGGCAAGAGTCTTGTAACGGCTATGGAGAACAGATTTCAGGCGCGGAAGGTCAGCGGTATCTATGTTGCCGTGGATGAACACAATTCTTTTGCAATGCCGCTCTATGAGGCCATGGGTTATGACGAGAACCACATTTTCAAATCCGTGCGCAAGCTGAGCATTGTCGGGTAACTGTTGCTGAACCGCTGCTGTAAGCGGAATCAAATGTTAGAGTAGAGAGCTATTGCAGGGCCGGAACTTCGAGTATATGGATATTCCTGCATAGTCTGTTTCATTATACTAAAGCATATCTTCCCTATGTCCATTGCAAATGGGCGGGAGATATGCTTTTCTATTGTTAAGGAACGGATAACCCAATCGAAGCAAGTAGGTGGCCTATGAACCGGGAGCTTGAAGAAGATTTCATGCGGAGCCGCAGACAAAGATACAGATCAGTGACGCATAATAAGTCCAGACAGAAGTCTGGAAGAACGTGGATCAAGGATATACGGGAGTGGATCATTACGGCGGGGATTGTGTTTGCTGTGATGTCGCTGCTTAATATCTATGTGTTCAATGTGTCTACTGTAATCGGGCAATCCATGCAGCCTACCCTGTATCAGGGAGAGAAGCTGATTATTAATAAAATCGCCCTCAGCTTCGGGAATCCGGGCCGCGGGGAGGTTGTCGTCCTTCATGATCCCAGTACGGGACCCAGCCGCAAGGAATATCTGGTCAAGCGGGTGATCGGCATTCCCGGCGACATCATTGAAGTGCGGAACCAGCAGCTCTATCTCAACGGCAAGCTGCTGGATGAGCCTTATATCGATACATCTATTGAAGATCCCGATTTCAATAGCCTGACCGTGCAGGCGGGGACCTACTTCGTCATGGGGGACAACCGGCATGCCGGAGCCAGCAAGGACAGCCGTTATTTCGGCGCTGTCGCAGGGGAGAGTATCGTGGGTAAGGTGTCCCTGATCTGGTGGCCTTTCTCTAAGATGAAGGCCCTGTAGAGTTACCTTATTCATTCTATAAAGGAGAGGCGGATATGCACCTCAACATCCAGAAAGGTTACGCTCCGCCTCCTTCCAAATGGGAGGAGCTTAAGGCTGAGATTAAGGCGGCTGCACCTGCGCTCGGTATCGATGATATCGGGTTCACCACTGCAGAGCCGTTTTTATATTTGAAGAACATTCTCCAGGAGCACCGGGACAACGGATATGAATCCGGGTTCGAGGAGCCTGATTTGGACAAGCGGACGGTTCCGGCCCTGCAGTCCGGGGAGCAGCCGCTCTCCATCATTGCCATTGCGGTTGCTTATCCCTCCAAAATGGAGGACCCGCCCAAATCCGAGCCGGGTGCGCGCAGGGGTATTCTGGCCCGCGCCTCCTGGGGCCAGGACTACCATCATGTCCTACGTGAGGCGCTGGCGAAGCTGGAGAGCTTCATCCGTGAGCGTGTCCCGGATGCCGTGCTGGAGAGCATGGTGGATACGGGGGCACTTGTAGACCGGGCTGTGGCAGAGCGGGCAGGGATCGGCTTCAGCGGCAAGAACTGCGCGATCATCTCCCCCAAGTGGGGATCATGGATCTATCTGGGGGAGATGGTGACGAATCTGCCGCTTCCCCCGGACCAGCCTGTGCAGGAAGGCTGCGGTGACTGCACCAAATGCATCGACGCCTGTCCTACCGGAGCGTTGGTCGGACCGGGCCAGCTCAATGCCCAGGCCTGTATCTCCTTCTTGACCCAGACGAAGGGCTTCCTGAGCGATCACTATATGACCAAGATCGGCAACCGGCTGTATGGCTGTGATACCTGCCAGATTGTTTGTCCGCATAACCGGGGCAAGAACTGGAACCACCGCCCGCAGCTTCTGCCTGACCCTGAGGTGGTTAAGCCGCTTCTGATGCCGATTCTGGACCTCAGCAACCGGGAGTTCAAGGAGAAGTTCGGCAGTAGCTCGGCGGCTTGGCGCGGCAAGAAGCCGATTCAGCGTAACGCTGTCATTGCCCTGGGCAATTTCAAGGAGGCTTCGGCGGTGCCGAAGCTGACGGAGCTTCTGCTGAAGGAGCCTCGGCCGGAAATGCGCGGAACCTCGGCCTGGGCGCTTAGCCGCATCGGCGGCGAAGCAGCGCTTGCGGCTGTTGAGCAGGCGCTGGAGAGCGAAGAGGACGCTGCGGTGCGCGACATGCTGGAGCAGGCTGTAGGCAAGCTCCGGGAACAGGGAGCAGCCGACGTGACATGAACCGGCTGACAGCGGGATTTGCCAATTGCTGTCCAGTTGTTGAAATGCTATGATAGATTCGCGTGCCTGAACAGGGTTATCGCCAGACAATAGAGTACAAAGGTGGATTACAGATGAATATTGCATTGCCTATTATTACGCTTGTGGTAGGGCTGATCGGCGGATTCTTCATCGGTGTGTATTATCTGCGCAGACAGATGACAACGATGCAGAATGATCCTGAAATGCTGCAGAAGGTTGCCAAGCAAATGGGGTATAACCTGAACGGGAAGCAAATGCAGCGTGCCCAGCAGATGATGAAGAATGGTAATCCGCCGGGGCGTCCTGCTGCGGGCAAAGGAAATTCCCGCAAGAAGTAATAATGATGATCGTATGAAATAGATAAGAGTCAGCTGCAGGTGCGGAAGGGGGGAGCTTTCATGGGAGGCATCAAGGAGTACAAGAACGGGAAGGTTTCTGTAAACCGGGAGCAGATTGAGTATCATGTAGAGAAGATTCTGGAATTAATCGGTGAAGATACCAGCCGCGAAGGTCTGCTCGAAACACCGGCCAGAGTGACGCGGATGTATGAAGAGATCTTCGGCGGTTATTCCATTGATCCGCGCGAAGCACTGGGCGTAACGTTTGACGAGTCTCATGAAGAGCTGGTCATTGTGAAGGATATTGTCTACTATAGCCAATGTGAGCATCACATGGCTCCATTCTTCGGCAAGGTGCATATCGGCTATGTTCCCAGCGGCCGCATTGCCGGACTCAGCAAGCTGGCCCGGCTCGTAGAAGCGGTCAGCCGCCGGTTGCAGGTGCAGGAGCGTATCACGGCCCAGATCGCCGACATCATGACCGAGGTGCTGAATCCGCACGGTGTTATGGTTGTAGTCGAAGGGGAGCATCTGTGCATGTGTGCCCGGGGCGTGAAGAAGCCAGGCAGCAAGACGGTTACGATGGCCACCCGCGGCACCTTCCGTGAGGATGCTGCGGCAAGGGCCGAATTCCTGGCCCTGATCAAGGAATAGAGCAGGTTATCCCTGCACTTGGACCGGAACTGCCATGGATAAGCCCGCCTGCCACTGCAACAGTGGCGGCGGGCTTTTTTTGTTATATTTGTTATATAGGAAACTATAGTGTCCTTCTAACCGAATACAATTGGCTGGTACAGGGACATATGGACCAAATGTATGTGAAAAACAGCATACATTATGCTCGCAAGCAGGCATATGGCCACAATGTATGTGGAAAACAGCATACATTATGCCCACAAGCAGGCACATGGACCAAATGTATGTGAAAAACAGCATACATTGTGCTCGCAAGCAGGCATATGGACCAAATGTATATGAAATACAGCATACATTGTGCTCGCGCGAAGGTGCGTCACCCAATACTCCACACCTTCTAATAAATTTAGAAAATTTCTGCAAGAAGTGCAACATTGCAGCCCAATAAAAGCTGCCTATGTGGAAATTCTGCACGAAATGCAACAAAGTCAGTGCTAACTGGCTCTAAACACCGAAGTTCCTGCAAATGATGCAACAATGTACTGCAACCAGCAATATTTTTAGAGAAATCTTGCAAGAAGTGCAACAATGGCCGCTCCATACAAGCGGTCGGTGCGCGTGAAAACCCTCAGAATGGGCGAGAGATACGCGGAACCGGAACGCGAAAAACCGAATACAATATGCCGCGCTGAGGGTACACGGGCTAGTTGTATGCTTAAAACCGAATACACCGCAGAGCCTCAAAAAGGCTCCCAGACCAACTTGCGGGCAGCCCCGTAGCGCTCGGCGACATAAGGCCAGTTGACGACTCTCCACCAGTCCTGGATGTAATCGGCGCGGTTGTTCTGATGCTTGAGGTAATAAGCATGCTCCCACACATCTAGTGCCAGCAGCGGAATGACATCCCATTGGGACAGATTCTGATGCTTCTCAGCCGTCAGAATCTCCAGTCTGCGGCTGCGCGGGCTCCAGACCAAGAGGGCCCATCCGCCGCCCTCGACTTTACCCGCGGCCTCAGTGAACTGGGCCTTGAAGGCTTCATAGCTTCCGAAGCTGCGTTCTATGGCGTCCAGCAGCGCACCGGAGGGACGGCCGCCGCCTTGCGGGGACATGACATTCCAGAAGATTGTATGCAGATAATGGCCAGCCCCGTTGAAGGCAAGCTCCCGCTCCCAATGCTTAACCAGATCGAAGTCGCCGCTCAGGCGCGCTTCCGCCAGCTTCTTCTCCGCCTTGTTCAGTCCGTCTGCATAGCTCTGATGATGCTTGTCGTGATGGATGATCATCGTCTTCTCGTCAATATACGGCTCCAGTGCATTATAAACATAAGGCAGAGGGGGAAGCGTATGCCCGCCGATGGGAACCGGGCCTGCCTCGCGGGATTCCCATAACGGAACTGCGAAGCTTCCTGTTCCCTGAAGACTTTCTCCGCTTGCAGCCGGATCGGGTGAAGGAGCGGCTTCAGCCTGCTCCGGCGGATTCATCCGCAGCATCCCGGGCCCGTAGTCCGCAGGGGTCAGAGCGGCCAGCACAGCGAGGAAGTATTCAGACTCCCGGATGAAGTGCAGCAGCGTGGTTCCTGCCAGGGGGAAGGCATTGACGGCGGCGCTGGCCTCCTTCATGGCCTTAAGGTGCCTGATGAATTCGGCGGATTGGTCGCAGGCGGTGTGCAGCAGCAGCCCGGCTTCGGCGGATGGACTCCCGGGACCGCCAGTGTCCGGTGCCTGCGGAGTGGAAAGCAGATGCTGGGCCGCCTGTTCTGTAGCCAGGAATACAATGGCCCAGTCCTCCAGCAGCTTCACATAAGGCTCCTCCAGGCGTGGGATGATCTGAATTAGAACCTCGGCATGCTCCTTCTCCTGTTTTTTCCAGAAGGCGATTTCCCCTAGAATCTGTACTGGCGGCGGTGCAACGAATACATATGGCATGACATGTAGTCCTCCCGTCCTAAAGTTTCATCGGTCCATTATATGCCAGAGAGGAACAGCTTATGAGACTAGCCTGTGCGGGGAATCGCGGTGGACTGGAGGACCTGGTGCCACGCACAGTAAAAAGGCATGCACAGAATGTATCACAAGATACATCTGCACATGCCTTAGGGTAACGATAAGAAGCTTATTTACTTGCGGTTGGATTGCTGTGGCTCCCGCTGATCTGGGCCAGCTGTACATTCCCGAGAAAAGCGGATACCCGCCGCAGATACTCGCGCGGGTGCTCGCGGAACAGCAGCTCATGATGGCTGTTCTCCACGATCCATGAATCCGAATACGGATTGCTCTGATTCGCCGCCAGCTCCTCGGCAATCGGATAAGGTGCCTTATCGTCCTTAGTGCCGTGCATGAACAGCACCGGGAACGGATAATCCTCCGATTTGACCTTGGAGTAAGGAATCTGATTCAGTCCTGTGCCGTTCAGCACCGGGAAGAGCATCTCCATAATCTCCAGCGAAGGCTGGCGGGGAAGATTGATGTTCTGCTTGATATTATGGTACAGGGTGTCCGGCTCCAGCAGGAAGGTGCTGTCCAGAATCATCGCATCCACATCTTTGGTTACAAGTCCTGCCTGCAGGGCGGTGCCTGCGCCCATCGAGAAGCCCCAGACCACAATCTGATCTGCCCCCTGCTCCTTGGCGAACTCAATGGCTCCGAGCAGCTGCTGGGATTCCTTTTTGCCGCCGGTTGCGATGTCCCTGTCGGTCTTGGAGGCGAAGCCGTAGTCGAACATGACGACATTGAATCTCAGACTGTGTGCATAATGGGCAAGATCATACATGGGAACCCAGCTCTCTTCGCGGTTCGCGCCGTAGCCGTGACTGAAGACAATGGTTTTGGTAGCTCCTTTGGAAGGAATATACCATCCCTCCATCATCCGGCTGCCGTCCTTGGCAGGGAAGCTGATATCCTCGTAGGCGAGCCCCTTGGCCTGATAAGGATTGGAGTAGAGCGGGGCTACGGTAGGATTCGAGAGCACCCAGGCGATATAGGCATGCAGGGCGATGAAGCAGAATACAAAGAAGAAGAATACGGATAACAGCAGTGCCACAATGATGTGCTTGACACGTATCATCCGAATCGGAATTAAGGTTGACGAAGCGGGCTTATCCTCGTTAGGCATACGGGAGACCGGCGCGCCGGGATGACTAGTTGCCAGATTCATAAGGTCCCCTCCTGGAAAGTTTCATGATTCAGAGCATGAATAGTTCATATATTTAATCGTAAATTTATGCCCTTACAAAGTCAATGGAAATGGTCCTTTTGTAATGTAACTGTAAACTGCGGCGGCTGATTATGGATACGGAATCTGCTGGACTTTATTTAGGCTTTTGCACTAAGATAGGGATATCTTAATAATTATGTAACCGGGTTTCAATAGGTGAAACATGTGAAGGGGAGATCGGGGTGGAAGACCGGAAGCTGACTGTACGCGCCGTAGAACGTGCACTGGATATATTACTGTGCTTTACTCAGGATAATGATGATTACGACCTTAGTCTGACGGAGATCTCTGCGAAGATTGGCCTGCATAAAAGCACAGTGCACCGCCTGCTGACCACACTGGAGGAGAAGGGCTTCCTGCAGCGGGACGACGGGACTGACAAATACCGCCTGGGTATCCGCATCTGGGAGCTGTCCACACATCTTCCGACGCTGAACGAGCCGGCGGTGCTTCTGCTGCCCGCCATGGAGCGGCTTCGCGACCGCCTGGGCGAGACGGTCAGCCTGTATCTGCGCGACAATCTGGAGCGTGTGCGCATTCAGGCGGTGCAGAGCCGCCAGGCTATCCGCCGGGTAGCCCAGATCGGTGCAAGGCTGCCGCTCTCGGTAGGCGCATCCAGCAAGGTGCTGGCTGCTTACGCGCCGCCGGAAGTGCAGGTCAGGCTGCTGGCCGACCCCGCATGGCCGGACAGCGTAGACCGCAGCCTGTACCTGGAGCAGCTGAAGGAGATTACCCGCTGCGGCTATGCGACCAGCTTCGAGGAACGGGAGCCGGGAGCGGCAGCCGTGGCTGTGCCTATCGCCGGCCGGGCCGGGGGCGTGGTAGCAGCGCTCTCGTTGTCCGGCCCGGTCAGTCGTCTGTCGCGGGAGACTCTGGAGGAATATGCTGTCATTTTGGCTGAGGCCGCTGCTGAAATGGGCCTAATGATGAGCTGAGCTGGAGGCCTCCGGCAGCAGATCGGCGCAGGAAAACTTTAGGAAATGAAGGCTATTCAGCCTTCGACATTCATTGTATATCTAGTTAAAATGGACTATCATTAGTAATGATTAGCTAAATTGAGATTGAAGAAATAAGAGGAATCCAGTGCACGAGGTGATGGGATGAAAGTAGTTATACCCGATTCACTGATGGGAGAAATTCAAGAGCTCCAGGATACGTTCGGCTCTGTTACGGGTCAGGCGCTTGTGCTTACGGATCAGGCTGGGAATGTGGTTACCCGCCCCACGCTGTCCGGAATATTCTATCAGAAGATGTTTAAATCTTTAGAGGACATAGAGCGGCCCTTCGAGCCTGCATTGCTCAGACTGGGCCCCTTATCATATCCTGCCATACTTGAGGAGTGGGTCCCCGGGCTGAAGTATGTGGTCAGTCCGTTGGTTCCTGACTATGGACAGACGTACTATTTATGGTCCGGCTTATATATGGAAGAAGGCACCCGCGGGCTTGTACTGCGGGCGTTCGAGGCCAAGATGCGGAATCACCCGGATTATGAGATGCTGAAGGATGTACTGGCCGCCATGCCTGAGCTTAGCCGGGAAGGTATCGCCAGCATCAGGGGGAAATTGAGTGTGCTCGGGAATGTGCTCTCCAAATTGCTGGCGGGGTGTGCAGTGAAGCCGCTGGAACAGAGACGGGGTCTGCTGATTTCCCAGCTGTTATCCAATCTGGAGAGTGAGTTCCTGAAGATAGAGGTTGTGCTGCAGCAGATGGCCGGTACGTTATCTGATGCAGAGCTGTATGCCTTTGCCCAAGAGGAGGAGGCCGGCCAGTTCAAGGTGAAATATTCTGCCGGCAAAGAAGCAGGACTCCTCATGAATGCCGGGTTCCAGCAAGGAGACGGTTTTCTGGGACAGGCAGTTCTAGGCATGGAGCCCAGGCATTGGCAGAGCGTTGCCCAAGATTCAAGATCGTTATTCTTCACCCAGCGCGGGATGACGCAGCCGGAATATTTGTCATGTTATCCGGTGAGAATTCACAGCGGGAAGAGAGCATTGTTGCTCGCTGTGGGCTTTGGGAAGAGCCGCCCGATACAGGACTATGCTCAGCATGAGCAGAATGTTACTGCGCTCCTGGGCTTATCCGGACGGGGAGAGCAACTGGTGCAGCGTGAAGCCCTGCGCAGGGAGGCCACCCTGCGTTTGAAGGAAGCTGCCCGCCTGCTGCCGCAGGCCGCATCCACCCAGGAGCTGGGCACCGGGCTGCTGGATATGATTATGGGCATGCCGTTCTTCCCGTCATCGGTACTCGTATTTTTCGAGGAGCAGCCGGGGGAGACCCATTACGCCAAGGGATGGAGGCCGGAGGAAATTGCGCCGTATATCTATGACCTCCAGTCCCGGTACTCCTCGCAGGCCTTTCTCTCTTCTGCGATCCTCAACGGGGAGGCGGAGGGGCAGGTCCTGCTCGAATGTCCGCTGATTGCCGAGAAGGTATTTAAGGGCATTCTGTCCGTGGGCTTCAGACGCCGCAGCGAAGCTGAGGAGTGGCTGTCCTTAACAAGCTGTCTGGCCAGTCTGGCGAGTACTTCGATTCGTCTGATCGAGAAGGAATCCAGACATATGAAGCAGGCAGGGGTCTTCACCGGGCAGACGCTTCATTATCTCCGGCTCAGTAATCCCGAGCTGCACCGCCTGTCGGCGGAGGCTTCTGCTATGGCGTATGAGCTTGCCCGCTATACAGGGCTGCCGGAGCGGGAGTCAGAGCAGATGAGAACGGCTGCCCTGCTGGCACCGTTCAGGCTGGAATTCCTGCATGGGTACGGATTCTACCCGGAGGAGCTTTCTTTACTGAAGCAGGTGGACCAGTTTGCTTCGTTCTATTTTGAGATCAATAAGCCTTCGGTCTCTGTCACGGCCCAACTGCTCGTGCTGGTGCTTCATCATGCAGGCCGAGGCGCGGACAAGGAGCTGCTGGCGGACACGGATCTGGAGTGGCTGACCCCCTCCCGCTTCTATCTGGATGATCATGTGGTCGGGGAGCTTTACAGTGAGCCGCGCACTACCTTCCAATCCTTCTTGCGCAGCCGCTCGGAAGCGATGCCTGCCAGAAGAGGCGTGTCGGCAGGGAAGCTGCTGAACAGTACAGCGCTGAAGACGCCCAAGGAGGAATGGGGAATCTCACCGCGCGAGGAGGAAGTGCTGGAGCTGATTATTCTGGGCAAGACGAATAAGGAGATTGCCAGTGCCCTGTTTATCAGTGAGCATACCGTCAAGAATCATCTAAGCCGCATTTTTAATAAAATGGACGTGACGGACCGTTCACAGATCATAGCTCTGGTCTATAAAAGAATATTCGATTCCGAACGTATCGAGATGTCCTGAAGGCCTCCTGAGGCTGCGAAAATTTATCTGCGTATGCCAGGAGAAATGAAAT
Source organism: Paenibacillus sp. FSL P4-0338 (assembly GCF_038002365.1). NCBI lineage: Bacteria > Bacillati > Bacillota > Bacilli > Caryophanales > Paenibacillaceae > Paenibacillus > Paenibacillus sp. FSL P4-0338. The sequence continues at coordinate 596,411 of NZ_JBBOCG010000002.1, forward strand.
CCCCTTTCCAGTGAAAGGGGATTTTTGCTGCGGAAAATTCCGGGAGAGTTGTCAGCCTGAAAACTCTGTGATATATTACTAATGATAATGATTATCAATATCATATATACATAGGGGGATTATCTTGCGATACTCTAAACAAAGTCTTGTCCTGATTGTCTTTACTCTCGTCATGGCTGTCCTGCTGGCAGCCTGCGGATCATCGGATAACTCCGGCTCTGGCTCCGGGGCGGCAGCGAATGCACCTGCACCTTCCGAAGCACCCACGGCTGCTCCGGCTGCTGGTGAACCCTCCGCTGAAGCAGAGATGGTTACCTTCAAGGATAGCGCCGGTGAGGTTCAAGTACCTAAGAATCCGCAGAGAATCGTGGATACTACAGCCTTTTATACAGGATATCTTCTGGCGCTGGGCGTGAAGCCGGTAGGGGTCATGCAAGGAGCCAAGGATAGTCCGTATCTTGCAGAGATGCTTGGAGGTGCAGAAGGGCTGGGTGACGATGTCACCCCGGAGAATATCCTGGCCCTGGACCCTGACCTGATTATTGTGTATACCGGAACAGAAGGCATCGATAAGCTGAAGGAAATTGCGCCTGTGGTACAGATTCAATATGGCGCCAAAAATTATAAGGATCAGATGCTCGACTACGGCAAGCTGGTGAACAAGAATGATGAAGCTAAGGCCTGGATCGCCCAGTGGGAGGCCCGTATTGCTGAGCTGAAGCCGCAGGTGCAGGCTGCTGTGGGTAATAAGACGGTATCTATCCTGAATCCATATGCCAAGGGGCTGTTTGTCTTTGGACATAACTATGGCCGGGGTGGTGAGATTCTGTATGGTGAGTTCGGGTTGAAGGCTCCTGCTGAAGCGCAGAAGGAGGCCATCGACAGCGGAACAGGCTGGGCTACCATCTCCATGGAGAAGCTGCCGGACTTTGCCGGAGACATTATCTTCACCTGCCAATGGTCAGGGGATAATACAGACCCGAAGATTGTCTATGACAATCCGCTGTGGAAGGGGCTTCCGGCAGTCAAGGCAGGGAATGTGTTCATGCTGAATCCTGCTGCCGATACGTACAATGACCCGATCTCCCTGGAGAAACAGCTGGATTTCATTACGAACAGCCTGCTGTCAGTCAAATAGGGCATTCCTGAATAAGACAAAAAGCTGCGCCGGTATCAGACTGAAATCTGATACCGGCGCAGCTTGTATAATGACTATCCTTATGAAGTCAACTTATTCTACCGGTTGAGCCGCTTCCGAAGCTGTAGCATCAGCCAGCATCTGGCGGAGTACTGTCTGCAGAATACCGCCATTGCGGTAGTAATCGATATCTACGCTGCTGTCGAGACGGGCAATGACCGGGAAGTCGAACTGGGTGCCGTCTTCACGGGTAGCAGTGACTGTCAGCTCCTGTCCGGGAAGGACATGGTTGTCAAGACCGGTAATGTCGAAGGTCTCGCGTCCGGTCAGCCCCATGCTGCTCCAGCCATGGCCTTCCTGGAACTGCAGCGGCAGCACACCCATGCCGACGAGGTTACTGCGGTGAATCCGCTCGAAGCTCTCAGCGATGACGGCTTTGACTCCGAGTAGGAGTGTCCCCTTCGCAGCCCAGTCGCGGGAACTGCCTGTGCCGTATTCTTTACCGGCGATAACGATCAGGTTCTGTCCGGCCGACTGGTACAGCATGGAGGCGTCATAGATCGACATGACCTCTTCGCTTGGCAGGAAGGTGGTTACGCCGCCTTCTGTTCCAGGAGCCACTGCGTTGCGGATACGGATGTTGGCGAAGGTACCGCGCATCATCACCTCATGATTCCCGCGGCGTGAGCCGTAGGAGTTGAAGTCAGCGCGTTCCACGCCATGACCGCGCAGATATTCTCCGGCTGGACCGGAAGTGGAGATATTCCCGGCTGGTGAGATATGGTCGGTAGTAACGGAATCGCCAAGCAGCGCAAGCACGCGCGAGCTCTTGATATCCTGGATGTCAGAGGCACCGTCTGCCAGATGCTCGAAGAATGGCGGATTCTGAATGTAAGTGGAGTTGTTATCCCATTCATACAGCTCGCCTTCCGGTACCGGAATGTTATTCCAGCGTTCATTGGCCGTGAATACATTCTCATATTTGCTGCGGAACATTTCCGGACTGAGCGAGAGCGCTACGGCTTCGCGGATCTCGGCTGTAGTCGGCCAGATATCGGCCAGGAAGACAGGCTCACCCTGCGGGTCATAGCCCAGCGGCTCGGTCTTCAGGTCAATATTCACTGTGCCAGCCAGGGCGTAGGCGACAACCAGCGGCGGTGAAGCCAGATAGTTGGCTTTAACCTGGGCATGCACGCGGCCCTCGAAGTTACGGTTCCCGGAGATGACTGCGGCAACCGTCATATCATGCTCTGTAATGGCTTCGCTGACTTCATCCGGCAGCGGGCCGGAGTTACCGATACAAGTGGCGCAGCCGTAGCCGGCCAGGTAGAAGCCGAGCGCTTCCAGCGGCTTCAGCAGATCAGCCTTCTGCAGGTATTCCGTAACGACCAGCGATCCGGGAGTGAGGCTGCTTTTGACATAGCCAGGTTTGGTGAGACCGCGTTCTACAGCCTTCTTGGCAAGCAGTCCTGCGCCCAGCATTACGCTCGGGTTGGAGGTGTTCGTACAGCTCGTGATGGCTGCAATGACAACCGCTCCTGTGGTGAGCTTGCTGCTGCTTCCGTTCTTATGCTGCACTTCCACCGATTCGGCAATCTTCTCATCGCTGAGGCCATAGCCGCCCTTGTCAACAGGTGTACGGATAATGCCTTCGAAATTCTCCTTCATATGGGTAAGTTCTACCCGGTCCTGCGGACGCTTCGGTCCGGCCAGGCTGGGAACCACTGAAGCCAGATCCAGCTCAATGACATCGCTGAATGCCGGGTCCGGTGTCTCTGCGGTGCGGAACATACCCTGCGCCTTATAATAATCCCCCACCAGCTCTACCAGCTCATCCGGTCGTCCGGTGCTGCGCAGATAGGCCAGCGTCTCCTCATCTACAGGGAAGAAGCCGATCGTAGCGCCGTATTCAGGAGCCATATTGGCTACTGTCGCACGGTCTGCCAGACTGATGTTCGCAAGACCCGGACCGTAGAATTCGACGAACTTGCCGACTACGCCTTTTTTGCGCAGCATTTGGGTAACGGTAAGGGCCAGATCGGTAGCTGTAGCGCCTTCCATCAGACTTCCGGTCAGCTTGAAGCCTACGACATCCGGGGTAACGAAATACAGCGGCTGTCCCAGCATTCCTGCTTCAGCCTCGATTCCGCCGACGCCCCAGCCCACTACGCCAAGGCCGTTAATCATTGTAGTATGGGAATCCGTGCCGACCAGGGAATCCGGGTAGACAACAGTTTCTCCGTCAATGGTCTTAGTGGCCGCTACAGAAGCCAGATACTCCAGGTTCACCTGATGCACAATTCCGGTTGCCGGAGGAACCGCACGGAAATTATTGAAGGCGGTCTGTGCCCAGCGCAGGAAGCGGTAGCGCTCCTCATTACGCTCAAATTCTACGTTCATATTATATTCAAGGGCATCTGCCGTTCCGAACGCATCAACCATAACCGAATGGTCAATAACAAGGTCAACCGGTACAAGCGGGTTGATCTTCTTCGGGTCACCGCCCGCCTTCTTGACGGTATCGCGCATAGCCGCGAGATCGACAACTACAGGCACGCCGGTGAAGTCCTGCAGGACAATCCGGGCAGGAATGAACGGAATTTCCTTATTGCGGTCAATGCCGCCAGACCAGTTAGCCAGCTGTTTAACATGTTCTTCTGTAATCGCCCGTCCGTCATATTGGCGGACAGCCGCTTCGAGTAATACCTTAATGGAGAATGGCAGGGAGGAAATGTCGCCTGCACCCTGCTCCTCCAGAGCGTTCAAATGATAGTAGCGATAAGTTTTGCCACCTGAGTTCAGGTTCTTGGCCAATGAAAAATGGTCCTTGCTTGGCATATATGCGCCTCCTCGTTTCATCTGGTGAAACTACATTTCATAATTACTATACTTTAAGTATAACGTTTACAATGGGGGGAGTAAAGTTTTTTTTGCTCCTTGATGTAAGGTATATTCAGGGTTCACACGGATGCATAGAACCCTCAGCCCCTGACTTCCTTGCAGTTAAATCGCTCCAGCTTCCGTATAGGTGCAAGCAATCCTTCATATACATAGGACAGCAGCCATTATGGCGGTGAAACCGTGAAGGAATATTCTTAGCTTACATCATATACATTCTTATCTGTGAACGAAAGGGCGGAGTATGAATGGAGCAGCAGTGGAAGAAAAGTCTCTATGTCTATGTGGACCAGCTGAACAAGGGGCGGGTTGCACCTGGCGCCGAGCCGCGCCATACCACGATCAGGGACCCCCGGTTCCTTGACGAACAGCGCACGCGCTCCCGCCGGATCGCCCAGTGGTACACCTCCCGGGGCATTACTCCGCTGCGCGGGGAGACGGGGGTGCGGACGCTGCGGACCGTGCGGCAGAATCCAGCAGAGGTGGTCGCCGATGTGGCGCTGCACAGCGCCTTCTATTATGAGAAGGGCGGGATGACCCACCGTGAGGATGTGGTGGAGTCGGAGCGCCTGACCTTTGTACGTGAAAAGGGCGGCTGGGAGATTGTGAATGTGGAGCACCGTGTGCCTGAACGGAGCGGGGTGCGCAAGGTAGTGGAGAAAGATCCGGCACTGCGGCTCTCGGAGTGGGGGGAGGCTCTGCCCGATCCGCGTCCGTCCCAGCCGCTGCTGAACCGCCGTGTCCTGAAAGGCGCAAGTGGTGCAAGGGAGGTGCGCTACCGCCGGGAGGAAGTCGCAGCCTATGCCGACCTCTGGTGGAAGGAAGGGAATCCGGAGTTCGAGATTTTTGAGGTGGACTGCACCAATTATGTCTCCCAATGTCTCTTTGCAGGGGGAGCACCTATCAACTATACTGGTAAAAGAGAAACGGGCTGGTGGTACAAGGGCTATAATGGAGCCCAGGAATGGTGGAGCTTCAGCTGGGCGGTCTCCGACAGCCTGCAGCGTTATCTGAGCGGGAGCCGCGGCAGCGGGCTGCGTGCGGAGATTGTCGAGCGGCCGGAGCAGCTTCAGCTGGGCGACATTATTCAGTATGACTGGGACGGCAACGGACATTATCAGCACAGCACGATCGTTACCGCTTTTGATGCGGGCGGGCAGCCGCTGGTGAATGCGCGGACGGTTAGCAGCCGTCACCGCTTCTGGGATTACAAGGATTCCTACGCCTGGACGGACCGGACGGCTTATCGTTTTTTTCATATTAATGACTATTTATAGTTCAGAAAGAGGTTAATGCATGGGGAACGCTAAAACTACCGTAGGACTGGTGTACGGCGGCAAATCCGGAGAGCATGAGGTATCGCTGCAGACGGCTTATGCGGTTATGAACGCTTTTGACTACGATAAATATGAGATTATTCCGTTCTATATCTCCAAGCAGGGGGTATGGAAGGTAGGTGCAGTGCTGGAGGCTCCCTTCTCCGCGATTGAGCAGCTTAAGCTGTCTGGGGTGGCCGGAGATATGGGCTCGGCCCTGAATACCTTGTTCAGCGGGCTTAGCGGAGGCGAGCAGGTAATAGACGTCATGTTCCCGCTGCTGCACGGTACGAACGGCGAGGACGGCACCATTCAGGGACTGTTCGAGATGGCGAATATCCCGTATATCGGTGCAGGTGTGCTGGCTTCATCGGCGGGCATGGATAAGGTGGTCATGAAGAAGCTGTTCGGCGAGGCGGGGCTTGAGCAATGTGACTATTGCTACTTCAATGCTGTGAACTGGAGACAGCACAAGCACGAGCTGATTGTAGATCTGGAGGATAAGCTGGGGTACCCGGTATTCGTCAAGCCTGCCAACCTGGGCTCGAGCGTAGGGATCTCCAAGGCCACCGACAAGGAAAGTCTGATCAAGGCTGTGGACTATGCCTTCCGCTATGACACGAAGGTGATTATTGAGGAGTTCGTGGATGCGCGGGAAGTGGAGGTGGCGGTACTCGGCAATGAGGAGCCGGAGGCTTCGGTTCCGGGTGAAATCGTCTCTTCCGGTGAATATTATGATTATGCGGCCAAATACACTGACGGCAAATCACAGATGCTGATCCCTGCACCTGTCGATCCCGAGGTAGCGGACCGTCTGCGCGAGTCGGCGATACTGGCCTTCAAGGCTATTGAGGGCAGCGGAATTACCCGGGCCGACTTCTTCCTGCGGAGGTCTGACGGCAAGATTCTTATTAATGAAGTGAATACCATGCCCGGCTTCACCCCGTTCAGCATGTATCCGCTGCTGTGGCGTGAGACGGGTGTGTCCTATAAAGTGCTGCTGGACCGTATGATCGCGCTGGCGCTGGAGCGTTACCGGTTCAGACAGGGCCTGAAGTACGATAATGAATAAACCACGGTGATCGGCGGGAGCATTCCGGCCGGGAAGGAGAGAGAAGCATGGGGTTTCAATCAGAATTCAATTCGGTGTGCAAGTTCAAGAATGAGCAGGAGCTGTACGAACTGCTGGAGTACGGACGTACCAAGATGGTGAAGCAGGGCTTCCGTGTCTATCCGACCGGCCAGAAGGTTATCGCCTATAATCCGCAGAATGTTGCGGTGGCAATTGTCAAAATTTCCGCGTCGATTGCAGAAATTAATTTTCAGGGCAATGAGGTTACGGCGGTGGAAATGGATCTGGTCCGTAAGCTGAATGAGGAAGAGTCGCGCGTTCAGACGGCTCTTGCCTACGAGATGTTCTTCGGGGAAGAGGGATGATTGTCCGCTTCGGCTATGTCGCCATGTCTACGGTGATTCCGGACTGTTCTCCCTCCAAAACGATGACTATGGCAAGCTTCAACAAGCTGGGCGACCGGGAAGCGGGACTTCGCAAGCTGGAATCCATTGCCCGGATGAATCTGCATAATACGCTCCGTCTGCTGAAGCATAATGTCGGCTCGGATATTGAGGTCTACAGGCTTACTTCTAAGCTTGTTCCGCTGGCAACCCATCCTGATCTCGCAGACTGGAATCCTCTCGATGCTCTTGCGGAGGAATTCGCTGTGGTGGGCAGCTATGTGAAGAAGCACGGGCTGCGTGTCAGTTTCCACCCGGATCACTTCACGGTGCTGAGTACGCCGCGGCCGGAGGTGCTTGCAAGCTCGATCCGTGATCTGCAGCATCATACGGACATGCTGGACGCGATGGGGCTGCCGGCGACGGCTAAGAGCAATATTCACATCGGCGGCGCTTACGGGGACAAGCCTCTGTCTGCGGAACGCTTCTGCGTGCAATGCTCTGCACTGCCGCTTGCACTTAGAGAGCGGATGACACTGGAGAACGACGACAAGACGTTCAACGCGGTGGAGACGCTTGCGGTCTGCCGCAGAATGGGACTGCCGATGGTGCTGGATATCCATCACCAATGGGTCAACAATGAAGGCGAGCTCCCCTGGGAGCTGTGGCCGGAGATTCTTAAGACATGGACAAGCCCTCTGGCGCTGAAGGATGTGCCGCCCGGTGGTCATCTGCCGCCGAAGATCCATGTGTCCAGCCCGCGCAGCCCGTCTGATCCGCGCAGCCATGCCGATGGGGTGGAGCCGGCACCGCTGGTTGCTTTCCTGAAGCGGATTGCTGCGGATACTCCGGCTGTAGATGTGATGATTGAGGCGAAGCACAAGGATGGCGCCTTGTTTGGTCTGATGGAGGAGATGAAGGGACTGGCAGAGGGCGGGAATGGAATTATGGTACTAAACGGAGCCAGCGTGAATATACAAGTGGAAACGGCATTGCCGTCCTTTTAAAGGACGGTACCGTTTCAGCGAGAAATAGAAGGATAATGTATAGCGTGAAACATATACATTCTTATATTTGAACCATAACTGGCAAAAAACTTGCCGGCCAGGCCCGTTAGCGGCACCAGTCATGACTTGATAAACCGGCCGAAATGAGGTACGTTGAAAGAAAGTTGAGCAATCATGTTCTAAGGCAGAGAAATGGTATCCTGCGGAAACAGCGTTCCCCGGGAGAACAATCATGCTCAAAGAAAGCGGAGTGAAGAGATGAGTCCTGTAAGTCCTGATAACCGAAATGAACGGGAGCCCTATGTAGTTACAAGCAAGGGACATACGGCGGCAGCCATCAATGCTGCAGCCAAAGCGGGGGAATGGATCAAGAGCAGACAAGGCCAGGTGAAGGAGCTGGGCAGTAAGACATCGGCCCAGGATCTGGTCACGGAGGTCGATAAGGGTGTGGAGCAGATGATCCGCCGGCTGATCCTGACCCATTATCCCGACCATGCCATCCTTGGCGAGGAGGGTGTTGAGCCCGGTGCCGAGGCACTGACGGCTGCCTTGGATGAAGCGCGGCAGCATGAGTATCTGTGGATCGTCGATCCGATAGACGGTACGACCAATTTCGTGCATGGCTTCCCGTTCTATTGCGTATCGATTGCTCTGGTAGTTAAGGGAGAGCTTACGGTAGGCGTTATCTATGATCCGATCCGGGACGAGATGTTCGTGGCCGAGAAGGGGAAGGGTGCATACATGCACGGGATTCCTACGAAGGTATCAGCGGAGACACTGCCGGGCAACAGCCTGATCGCCATGGGCTTCCCGCCGGACCGCGTGCTGGCCCAGCCGGCGAATATGGCCGGGCTGCAGCAGATTATGCCGCAGGTCCGCGGTATTCGTGCCGGAGGATCGGCGGCACTGCATCTGGCTTATGTTGCTGCCGGACGAGTGGACGGGTATTGGGAGGTTGGACTAAGCCCTTGGGACTGTGCGGCGGGGGTGCTGCTGGTGCTGGAATCCGGCGGCAAGGTCACGAACACGCTGGGCGATCCCTACGATATCGGCACACGCCATGTGGTCGCAAGCAATGGACGAATTCATGATTATCTGGTTACGTCCCTGCAGGCTGCAGATGCCACAGGCTTCAAGAAGCAGTAGGGGGGCTTACAACGTATGAATGAGAAGGAAGATCTGGAGCGGAGGCTAAGCGAGCTTCTGGAGGACGGCGAGATGGAACAGGCCGATCAGCAAGCCAAGGAGATTCGTCAAATTTCCCCCAAGTATGAGATCCGCATTCAGACTACACTTGACCCTATAGTCGAAGAGACGCTTCGTTACCGCAAAATCGCCTATGAGCTGGATGACCGGTATGATAAATATGTAAAGCGCTCAGACCAGGCAAGCGGTCCGCCAAGCACTGGCCGACCGAAGAAATCTTCAGAATCTAGCAGCGGGGAGCAATAAGCTGCTGTTATCCACAGGAGCGGTTTTCCGAATCATCGGGAGACCGCTCTTTTGCGCAAAGATAAGCCAGTGAAGCGCTACCAGCTCAAGTGGAAACGGCGGTGCCGTCCTTTTTAAAGGACGGCACCGTTTCAGCGAGAAAGAGAAGGATAAGTTATCGTGCGAAACCTATAAATTCTTATATTTATAAAAAGACGGCAAAGCTGTTTCCACAGGGGCGGAGCGGGATGTTAGAATAGAATTATACTAATTTAGGAGGAATACGATGCTGAAGACATGGAGAAGGTTAATATCAGCTTCTGCTAGCGGACTGCTGTTGTTCACCGTATTAATCAATGTGCATGCAGGTCCGGCGGATGCCGCTGCAGCAGCCGTGGCGCAAGGAACGGAGCAGGATGTCTTTCGTATCGTAGCACTTGGAGATTCCATTACTGCCGGGTATGAGCCGGGGATGACTGATCCCAGCGTGAAGCCGTACGGATACGCTGAGCGATTGTTGGAGCAGGGCTGGTATCACGGGAGAAGTGAGCTTCAGAATTACGGCATCTTGGGCCTTAAGACAGCGGGGCTGCTTCAATATACCGGAGCTATTAAGGACAGTGCGGCTATTACGCCGGAGGCCATTCAGCCGGGGCTGTCTGATCCGCGTACCTTGCAATTTGCTGCGCTGGCCCCGCAGATTAGAACGGAGCTCGCTGCGGCGGATCTGATCACCATTACCATCGGCGGTAATGATGTCAGCAGCCTGTTCTTGAATTACAAGACGCTGACCGATGCCGATTTCGCTTCCCAGCTTGCGGAGCGTCTGACGGAATACAGCAATAATGTAACAGCACTGCTGAAGAATATTCGGGAAGTGAATCCGCAGGCAACCATTCTGCTGGCCGATCAGTATCAGCCTGCTCCGCGAATCGCCCTGGGGGCTTCGTATGACAAACTGATGAATGCGGCTGCACAGTTCACCATCGCGGCTGAGAATATCGCGGCTACCCTGAACCAGGCAGGCGCGCCTCTTAAGGTAGCTCATGTAGCCGAAAAGTTCGCCGGTGTAGAGGGATCGCTAACTCATATCATCGGAGCAGGGGCGGCAGACTTCCATCCTACGCAGCTTGGTTATGAGCGGATTGCCACTGTATTCGCTGAACTGCAATGGGGGGAATACCGTATGCCAGCAGTAACGGCGATGGCTTCAGAGACGGTGCCAATGTCCATCGTGGTGAAGGGGAAAGAACTGAATACGCCCAATAAGCCGATTCTGAAGAATGGGCAGAATTTTCTGGCGCTGAAGGATATTCTGAATGCGGCCTCGGCAACAGGCAAATGGGATAACAAAACCTCCAGTGCGACCGTAATTTACGGCGGAAAAACGGTAGTTATTACTATCGGCTCGAAAACTATGAAGGTTAACGGTGCGGATGTGGCGATCGATACCCCGGCATTTCTGCATAAGGTTGGCAAAGAGGATAAAACCTATCTTCCGCTCGCCGCGCTTGCTACCGGACTGGGCTTCGATGTGAATTACAGCAGTAAGCTGCGGACAGCTTTTATTAATCCGTAATTGCGCATAATCTAACCATAGCATCATCAAATCAGTCCCGTAGTGGAAAAGGTGGATGAACCTAGTTGTCTAGTACAAAGTATAATGCTGATTACATCATCACGATGGAGGATATCATACGGGAAGGCGACCCTGTCTTGCGTGCGGTGACGGAACCGGTACAGTTGCCGCTGCAGGCGGAGGACCGCGGTGCGCTGCAGAGCATGATGCAGTTTCTGAAGAACAGTCAGGATGCGGCAATGTCTGCCAAATATAAGCTGCGTTCAGGGGTAGGCTTATCCGCTAACCAGATCGGACTATCGAAGCGGATGTTTGTCATGTATTTGAAGGACGATAATGGCAAGAATGTGGAATATACCTGGGTGAATCCCAAGATTATCAGCCATTCGATGGCGATGGTCTATCTGCCGGAGAGCGAGGGCTGCTTGTCTGTGGACCGGCCGGTGCACGGCTTCGTACCGCGTTATGAGTCTGTGAAGGTCAGGGGCTTTGATCTGAACGGCGAGGTGATTACCCAGAAATTCAAGGGCTATCAGGCGATCATCATCCAGCATGAGATGGATCACCTGGACGGAATGATGTTCTATGACCGGATCAATCCGCAGAACCCGTTCAAGCTTCCGCAGGATGTGGAAATCCGCAGCCTGTATGAGCAGAAGGGCAAGTAGCGGCGGGATATGAATATTGATGGATTACCGTTAACCCTTCTCTACACAGGCTTGGCCGTAGTCATCGCCCTGGTGTTCATCTACAGGATGAGACAAGGAACCTTTCACAAGCATCTGATGTCCGAAGCAGCCATCGTGATAAGCTATGTAGTGGTCGCCTTTACGGGCGGGAGCATGCCGCTTGCCGTACGGCTGGTGACCCCGCTTGTGGTGGCGGCGCTGTTTGTGTATGGGCGGCGGAAGAGTGGGGAGTAGTGAGGATTTCCATCTGAGGGGTGGGGGATTAGACGACCCCATCTCAAGTAGGTCACTTTGGACAAGCAGATCTACTTTTTGTGAATAAGTATACCATGGAGATGGCCAACAGGTTATTACTTAAGTAACTTCTTCGCGGACTCATCCAGAGCAAATTGTTCGATTAGCTTTTCTTCACAACAATAATCGGCGGCAGTCTAAGACTTTATTGATTAAGTCTTAGACTGCCGCTGTTTCGTTTCAAAGAATAACGGAAGCAAAAAAAGGATGGCTATCGCCTTCCGAGGGGGACGACGCCGGTAAGATCCACGGAGCTGCTTTCAGAAGGAAATAAAGTATTTAATAAATCAGGTTGTTTTTTACTTGCGAGATATACCCTTAATAGTGAAAGGCAATAACAGAGTATGTAGGCTTGGGAGTAGCCTATTTTCTCTGACTCCCTTATTGTCTTCATTTGAAACCTAAATGAGGATTTACAATGTCAGATCAACAAGCAATCACCTCTTCAAATGTAGCAGGTGTAGTCAGTCCAAACGTTCGTTCAACGGAAACAGTTTATTTTACGAAAGACCAAATTAATGCCATGATTGAAAGTAGTGTAGGTCAAAGCGTAACGGGACTTGGATGGGCTATTGCCACCTACGGTTACGGTCGCATAAAACAAATTCTTGCGGCAAAACTTCCACCTCAAGTTGCTGGATTTTTAAGTCTAGCTGTACTCGTAGTGACTACAACAAAACTTATTGAACAGATCATTAATTACACAGACCAAAACAGACTTGCTGAAATCCTACATGTTTTAGTCGATAATTCCGGATCATTCGGTAGAATTAAAGTTACCGTAACAACTTGGGAAAAGTTAATTGTCAATCCTACTATGAGCTATTGGACTTACTATACAACTACATCTTATGAAGCAGTAGGATATTAATTAAAAGTACAAGTCGTGCAGCTAGCTGCACGACGCTTTTTTCCCTTTTTGCAGTGGGCTTTTTTTATTCTAAAGAAGCTATTTCAATCAACTTGTTTTTCTTTTATGCTTGTTTCTTATATTCATCTTTAAGCTGGATTGCTTCAGCATAGGTGATGACAAGCTGTAAACTAAAAAAGAAAACTCGATTGAATGATCCCATGGGGGAATAGAGTATAACAACAAATGTACTTAGACCAGTCAATAACGCTAAAAGGGTCAGTACAAAACGCAGGACACGATTTGTTTTTGAGTTCAATATCTTCGATAATTGAAGAAAAACAGCTTGAACCAAGATGCAGTTCATGAATAACGTAAAATGCATCCAAATCAACGAATTTAAAGAATCACCAAATAGATTGATAAGTAAAAGTGCCAAAAGTATGGTAAGTAAAGAAACCCGATCTTTTTTGCTCTTCAAGAGCAGACACCCTTCCCATATTGGAATTAATCACTTGATTATTTTAACATTTTATTGAATTAAATGATATAAACGAGAAAATTACCAGTGATATCAGAGCGTGATTAAACCGATGTGGAAACCACAATCCATGCGTTTAATTCGAGCACGGAAGAACCCAAAGTAAATTTAAATTTTTGCAATAATCAAAAATGCCCCCCATGCCAGGCATGGGGGGCATTTCTATACGGTCAAAATCGATTACTTCTCCGCAGCCATAGCCGCGAACGAAGCCTCTGCCGCCTCGAGGGTGAGGTCAATGTCGGCGTCTGTGTGGGCTGTGGTCAGGAACCACGCCTCATATTTGGACGGGGCCAGATTGATGCCCCGGCTCAGCATATGCCGGAAGAAGCGGGCGAACATTTCACCATCGGTATCCTGCGCCTCCTCATAATTCGTAATAGGATGGCTGCAAAAATGCGTAGAGAATGCGCCGCGTATCCGGTTGATGGTCAGCGGAATGCCGTGACGGCCCGCGGATGCCTGAAGTCCTTCGGTCAGGCGGATGGCCAGCCGCTCCATCTCGTCATAGACGCCTTCTGCGCTAAGCACCTCCAGGCAGGCGATCCCTGCTGAGATGGAGGCGGGGTTACCGGCCATCGTGCCGGCCTGATAAGCAGGACCGAGCGGAGCGACCTGCTCCATGACATGCTTGCGGCCGCCGTAAGCGCCGATCGGCAGCCCGCCGCCGATGATTTTGCCAAGGGCAGTCAGATCGGGAATGATCTCCTCATGATTCGCAAGACCCGTATAGGTCTGGGTGGAGCCATAGTGGAAACGGAAGGCGGTAATGACTTCATCATAGATAACCAGGGAGCCGTTCTCGTGCGTCAGCTTGCACAGGCCTTCCAGGAAGCCCGGCTGCGGCATAACCATACCGAAGTTGCCGACAATCGGCTCAACCATAACGGCAGCTACATCCTGGCCCCATTTCTCCAATGCTTCACGCAGGGCATCCAGATCATTGAAGGGAACGGTGATGACCTCTTGGGCGATGCTGGCCGGAACGCCTGCGCTGTCTGGAATGCCCAGGGTCGACGGGCCTGAGCCTGCGGCTACAAGCACAAGGTCAGAGTGGCCGTGATAACAGCCGGCGAATTTGATGATTTTGCTGCGCTTGGTGTAGGCACGGGCGACGCGGATGGTCGTCATGACGGCTTCTGTACCGGAGTTGACGAAGCGTACTTTGTCCATCGAAGGAATGGCTTCCTTCAGCATCTTGGCCAGCTTGATCTCAAGCCGGGTTGGTGTTCCGTAGAGCAGGCCGTTCTGCGCGGCCTCTGTAATGGCAGTGGTGATATGCGGGTGGGCATGTCCGGTTATGATCGGGCCGTAGGCGGCCAGATAATCAATATATTCATTGCCGTCCTCATCCCAGAAGCGTGAGCCTCCGGCGCGTTTCATGAAGACAGGAGCTCCTCCGCCTACGGCCTTAAAGGAGCGGGAGGGGCTGTTCACACCCCCGACAATATGCTGGAGAGCTTCCTCGTATAACTGTTCTGATGTGCTGCGGTTCATAGATAATGTTCCTTTCTTCTTGGCTTGCGCCCATGGGAAAGGGCGAACCGCGGCTGATTCCCGCTGTCCGCCCGCCCCGTGTGCCAAGCATGGTTATATTGGATGTTACTTTGTTCCCGGTGATGCTGTAGGACTGCTGCCTGGTGAAGCCTCTGCTCCAGGAGTTGGCGATGGTTCTGGTGCAGTGAGTGTATCCTCTACGAACTGCCTCAGTGCCTTCTCGCTGCTGAAGCTTATCACCTGGGAGCCGTCCTTGAGGGTCTTCTCCCGGATCAGCTTCATCGGCGGAATCTGCTCGCTGCCGCCCATAGAGCTGTCATAACCTACAGCGCCCAGCTTCCACATGTCGCTCGCGTCAAGGTTCGTGTCGATATAAGGCGTAACCTGACCGAGAATATTCGGCAGCTTGATGATCGAAGTGGTGCTGATCACCTTGTCCGCCACCGCCTTAAGGAAGCCGCGCTGGCGCTCGGTCCGGGTGAAGTCGGAGGTGGCATCATGGCGGAAGCGTACATATTGCAGCGCCATTTTTCCGTCCAGGTGCTGGAAGCCTTTTTTGAGATCAATATCGTATTCAGGCCCGTCTGCCTTAGTGGTGTAGCGCATGTCCTTTTCGACCTCATAGTCCACACCGCCCACGGCATCCACCAGCTTAATGAAGCCCTGGAAATCGGTATAGACATAATATTGAATCGGAATGCCGAGCAGGTCGCTTACCGTCTGCATCGCCGTATTGGGTCCGTAAGTAATGGCGGCATTGATCCGCTGGGTCCCGTGGTCGGGAATATCAACATACGTATCACGCAGAATAGAGAAGACATAGAATTTCTTCTTTACCGGATCAAGTGAGGCTACCAGCATGGTGTCGGAACGCGGCACCTCGCCCTTCTTCACCCCGCGGCCATCCACGCCCATAAGCAGGATGTTGACCGGCTCTGTGCCTTCCCATTCGGGAGGTTTTACGGCTTCTGCCGAGGCTGTCGGTACATTGGCCCACGGAGAATCTTCGCCTGTCTTGTGGAGGTTATCGAGCTGGTTGTAAATAGCAGTGAAATAGTAAACCAGACCTCCGATAATTAAAAGGAGTATGATTGCCAGAGTCCAGAGCAGCGTTTTCTTCTTTGACTTGCCGGCTTTTGCGTGCCGGTTCTTTCTTGGCGGCATTTCGTTCGTCCTTTCCAGTTCACATTCTCTACATTATAATTTCTTTTGGGAAGACACGCAATTTCAGAAATCATTAACCATATTACAAGGAGTGAATAATAAATGAATATCACTATAGGCGACAAGGTTCCGGACTTCACACTCCCTGTCTCAACAGGGGCTAGCATCAGCTTAAGCGACTATCGCGGCAGGAAGGTGCTGCTCTATTTCTATCCCAAGGACAGTACTCCGGCCTGCACTCAAGAGGCTTGTGATTTTCGTGATGCCCACGATACGATTACTGCGAATGGGGCAGTTGTCCTGGGAATCAGCGCCGATCCTCTGGCCTCGCACAGCAAATTTATTGCCAAGAACAGCCTGCCCTTTCCGCTATTGTCCGATGAGGAGCATACGGTGAGTGAATTATTCGGCGTATGGCAGCTTAAGAAGCTCTACGGCAAGGAATTCATGGGCATTGTCCGTTCTACTTTTCTAATTGATGAGGAAGGCATTCTGAGAGCGGAGTGGCGAAAGGTCAGAGTGAAGGGCCATGTAGAGGCCGCATTAGAACAAATCGTGAAATAATTAAGTGTGCTGGGAATTAATTGTATTTGTCTGTTACTTTTCTAACAGCTATAGCCACGCTCACTCGTGATATAGTTGCCTCATATTACTTCAAATTTGGAGCAAGGTATGGGGGATGGCATGAAGAGACTGCGTATTGGGCTTGACGTCGGATCAACTACGGCCAAATTGGTAGTTATGCAGCGGGATATCATTATATATCAGGATTATGTGCGTCATTTCAGTGATATAAAAAAGGCGGCGGTCACCCTGCTCTCAGAGGTTCAGCAGAGGTTCCCCGGCAGTGAAGCAGCGCTCACCGTAAGCGGCTCCTCCGGGTTATCCCTGTCTAAGCTAGGGGAGATTCCGTTTGTCCAGGAGGTCATTGCCTGCACGAGGGCGATCAGCGGACGGATTCCAGAATGTGATACCGCGATTGAGCTGGGTGGAGAGGATGCCAAAATCATCTATCTCAGCGGCGGCATTGAGCAGCGGATGAACACAGCCTGTGCAGGCGGTACAGGGGCATTCATCGATCAGATGGCCTCTCTGCTGCAGACGGACCCTGCCGGGCTGAATGCGCTCGCGGTGAAGCATGAGCGGATCTATCCCATCGCTTCGCGCTGCGGGGTATTCGCCAAGAGCGATGTGCAGCCGCTGCTGAATGAAGGGGCGCGGCGCGAGGATGTGGCGGCCTCGATCTTCCAGAGCATCGTGAACCAGACAATTAGCGGATTGGCCTGCGGACGGCCAATCCGTGGGCGTGTTGCTTTTCTCGGGGGACCTTTGACCTTCCTGTCCGCTCTGCGGGACCGGTTCACGGAGACGCTGGGGTTGAAGGAGGACGAGGTGCTGTTCCCCGAGCACTCGCAATACTTCGTCGCCATCGGTTCAGCGCTTGCCGAGTCAGATCCCGTGTTCCTGCCGCTGAGCGGCTGGATTGCGCGGATCATGGCGGTAGACTTCTCACAGGACCGCGCGGAGGATGCAGAGCTGGCGCCGCTGTTCAGAGCGCCGGAGGATCTGGCGCAGTTCAGACTCCGTCACAGTCAGGCTACAGCACCGCGCTCCGCGCTGGCTGCTTACCAGGGGCCGGTCTATCTCGGCATTGATGCCGGCTCGACCACGACAAAGCTGGTGGTTACCGGAGCGGCGGATGAGATTTTGCATACCTTCTACGGGAGCAATGGAGGCAATCCGCTGCAGTCGGTTACGGACGCGCTGAAGGAGCTCTACCGAATTCTGCCCTCTGGCTGCTACATTGCGGGAGCTTACGCAACCGGTTATGGCGAGGGTCTGGTCAAGGCAGCGCTACGGATGGACGGCGGGGAAGTAGAGACGGTGGCCCACTACAAGGCAGCCTCCCGGTTCATGCCGGAGGTCGACTTCATCCTCGATATCGGCGGCCAGGACATGAAGTGCATCAAGATCCGCGGGGGAGCCATCGACAGCCTGATGCTTAATGAAGCCTGCTCGGCGGGCTGCGGCTCCTTCCTGGAGAGCTTCGCTTCCGCGCTGGAGCTTGGCATAGAGGAATTCGCCGCTGCTGCGCTCGAATCGAAGGGGCCGGTGAATCTCGGCTCGCGTTGTACCGTGTTCATGAATTCCAAGGTGAAGCAGGTCCAGAAGGAGGGGGCGACACTTGCTGATCTCTCGGCGGGGCTTGCTTATTCCGTGGTGAAGAATGCGCTGCAAAAGGTGATCAAGATCCGTAATCCTGAAGATCTGGGCCGGAATATCATTGTTCAGGGCGGGACCTTCTATAATGAGGCTGTCCTGCGGGCTTTTGAGCTGCTGACGGGAAGAACGGTAGTCAGACCCGATATCGCCGGTGTGATGGGTGCTTACGGCTGCGCGCTGATTGCCAGAGAACAAGCTGCGCTGGAAGGAATCAGCACAATTCTCGGACCGGAGGAGCTGGAGAGCTTCCAGTATTCCGTCGCTCCAGGCCGCTGCAGCCGCTGTGCCAACAACTGTGCGCTGACTATCAGCCGGTTCCCGGACAAGAGCTTCCATGTGACGGGGAACCGCTGTGAACGCGGCGCAGGCGGCAAGAAAGAGAAGAATACGCTGCCGAATCTGATGCAATATAAATATGAGCGGTTCTTCGCCTACGAGGGCCTGCCTGAGGTGGCGGCGATCCGGGGGACGGTTGGTCTTCCGCGCACCATGAATATGTTCGAGAATTACCCGTTCTGGCATACTTTTTTCACCTCGCTGCGCTACCGGACCGTGCTGTCTCCGAAGTCCAGTAAGAAGCTGTATGAGAGCGGAATGGATACCATTCCTTCGGAATCCATCTGCTATCCGGCCAAAATGGCTCACGGGCATGTGCAGCAGCTGATCGGCCAGGGCGTGGATTTCATCTTTTACCCGGCGGTGGTGTATGAGAAGAAGGAGGATGATGCGGCGCAGAATCACTTCAACTGCCCGGTGGTTGCCTCCTACCCCGAGGTGATCCGTAATAATATGGACGGCCTGAAGGAGCAGGGGGTTCCGCTGGTCAGCCCGTTCCTGACCTTCGACGATATTCCGGCGCTGACCCGGGTGCTGGCGCGAACCTTCGCCGAGGTGCCTAAGGAGGAGATTGCGGCTGCTGTCCAGGCGGGACTGGCGGAAGCGGAACAGGCGAAGAACGATGTGCGTACCAAGGGCGAGGAGACGCTGGTCTTCCTCACGGAGACAGGCACGAAGGGAATTCTGCTCTGCGGGCATCCGTATCATGCCGACCCTGAGATCAACCACGGGATTGCCGATATGATTACGGGTATGGGACTTGCGGTGCTGACCGAGGATTCGATCTGCCATCTGGACCACAGTGAAGGGGACGTTGGCGTAGTGAACCAGTGGACCTACCATGCACGGATGTACCGTGCAGCCCGGCTGGCGGCGGGAAGAAATGATCTGGAGCTGGTCCAGCTTACCTCCTTCGGCTGCGGGATCGATGCGATCACCTGCGATGCGGTTCAGGAGATTATGGAGCGTCACAACAAGGTCTACACGCTTATCAAAATCGATGAGATCAGCAATCTCGGAGCCGCGCGGATTCGCCTGCGTTCGCTCCAGGCCGCGATGCGTGAGCGCGAGAGAGGCGAGGTTAAGCCGCAGCTGCTCTACAAGCCGCAAGTCAATGTGCCGTTCACCAAAGAAATGAAGGATAGCTATACCATCCTTGCCCCGCAGATGTCACCGATTCATTTCGAGCTGTTCGAACGGGTCTTCCAGGATGCGGGCTACCGGCTGAAAATTCTGGAATCGACTGGTCCGCAGGAGACGGAGGAAGGCCTACGGTACGTCAACAATGATGCCTGTTATCCGGCGATTGTCACGATTGGGCAGATGCTGTCGGCACTGAAGAGCGGCGATTACGACCCGGACCGGACTGCTGTGATTATGTCGCAGACTGGAGGCGGATGCCGGGCGACCAACTATATCTCCCTGCTGCGCAAGGCGCTGAAGGATGCTGATCTGGGGCAGATCCCGGTCATCTCCCTGAATGCTTCCGGGATGGAGAACCAGCCGGGCTTCCGCATCAGCCTGAAGCTGGCGAACCGTCTGATCGCCGCAGCCTGCTACGGGGATCTGATGATGCGTCTCTTGCACCGCTTCAGACCGTATGAAGCAGTACCGGGAAGCGCAGAGGCCTTATTCCGCGAGGGAATGGACCGCTGCAAGGGCAGTCTGTCAAACTTCTCGTTCCGCGAATATAAGCGGCTGACCCGTGAGATTGTTGCCGGATTCTCGCGGCTGCCGGTCATCCTGGTAGAGAAGCCCAAGGTGGGCATTGTCGGGGAGATTCTAATCAAATTCCATCCGGATGCCAACAACCATATCATCGACATGATTGAGGCCGAGGGCGGAGAGGCCGTGATGCCTGATTTCCTGGACTTCATTTTCTATTGTGTCTACAATCCGATCTATAAGGCCGAGCAATTCGGCAAAAGCAAGCGGCTGGGCTATATCAATCCCATGCTGATCTCCTATCTTGAAATCTACCGCAAGCCGGTCAAGGTAGCACTGGAGCAGGCTGGACTATCCAAAGGCCGGGAGAACATCTACGGTCTGGCCGAGAAGGCAAGCCGCCTCGTGTCGGTTGGCAACCAGATGGGCGAAGGTTGGTTCCTGACGGCGGAGATGATGGATCTGCTGGATAACGGTGTGAACAATATTGCTTGCATTCAGCCGTTTGCCTGCTTGCCCAATCACATTACCGGGCGCGGGATGATTAAGGGGCTTAAGGAGCTATATCCTGGTGCGAACATCGTCGCCATTGATTATGATGCCGGAGTCAGTGTGGTCAACCAGGCCAACCGGATCAAGCTGATGATGTCGATTGCCAGCGGCCTTACTGCCGGTACCCAGCCGTCAGCGGACGATCTGGCACAGCTGGTGCCTGTCATGGCCGGAGGTGTGGGCTGCCAAGGATAGAGCAAGCCGCCTGCGAATAAGCAGCGGTTGAGTAAATGAAGAGCGGACCGGAGGAAACTCCGGTCCGCTTTTTTTTTGAATTCCAGGGCTCAACTCCCATGTGTGCGGAGAACCGGCCACATGGAGCAGGCGCGGAGCACGTGGGCCAAATCCTCCGAATACCCCGGATTCACTTCTGCAGCTTCTGCTTCACCCGCATCGCTTTGTTCAGATGGACGAAGTTATGCCGGGTGGCCGGCATCAGCACCTGCCCGGCAAAGGTCTTGCCACCCCAATAATCCAGCAGCCACTGCTCGGTGTCCAGTACGGCCTTCTCTTCCCGGACTCTCTCGAACTGCGCCGGAGTTGCCCTCATCCCGAGCTGTCCCGGCTGTAGAGAGGATACGATGGAACGTGTTCTGCGGGCGACAGCGCGACGGTACTCAGCCAGCGCTCCAAGATTCACCTCTCTGCTGAGTGTAGCAACATCCTGTTCGCTCATCCCGTTGCCGGAATGAACGTAAGGAACCCCCAGCCTCCGGGCATACTGACCGGAGTATAGCACCTGTTCACGGTCCGCCCCCAGGATGTTCATGGTGATATCCTCAATCCGTGCACTGTGCCACAGATGCCAGACTATAGAATTACGGCTGCCGGGTGTCTCCACAGGATAGCTGCGCGCGGTGGACTCCAGCAGATTGTCCCATAAGGAATCCTCATAGGTTGCCTGTTCCCCGCTGTTTTCTTCAGAGGCGTAGAGGGCGGTATGCAGCTCCAGAATGATAGCGACTGCTTCAGTATGCGCCTCCGGCTTGGTGATGATCCCGGGCAAAATTTTATGCTGCCTGTTCCAGTGATTTCGTTGTTCTGTATTCATGTTTAATCCTCGCTTTCCGTAATTTTTCAGAAAATTTCTGCAAGAAAATCATTGACGGATAAATAGGTAAATTGTAAAATAGTTCGCATGCGAAGTATTATTGTGCATTATGTTTGTGGAGGGATAAGGCTTGGAAGAAAAGGAAAAGCAACTGGACGATATTCTGTCCTCTTTCCGCTGCATTACTCATAATTTCCAGCAGCTTCTGTGGAAGGATGCAGAGGAGCTTAACATCACATCTACCCAGCTGATGGTATTGCGTAAATTATCCTTGCATCCCGATATCGGGATCACGGAGCTGGCCGATCTTCTGCATCTGGGCAACAGCGCAGCCAGCGGGGTGGTGGACCGGATGGTGAAGGCCGGACTGATTACCAGGGAACGCTCGCAGAGCGACAGACGAATATTCAAGCTGGCGATGACTGAGAAAGGCAAGGAGATCCGTCTGCTCAGCAGACAGTCACTCCGAAGACATTTGCAGCCAATGGCAAATATTCCTGCGGAGGATGTACAGGAGCTGCTGCGGCTGCATGGTGAAATTATCCGAATTCTAGAACAAGGGAGAGACAACAAGAAGCTATGAGTACAATTACAGCCGGTAATGCACCGTCCAAGACGGTCCGCAGAGGCCCGATTATCGCAGCGCTCCTGATCGGCGCCTTCGTGGCGTTATTGAATCAGACACTGATGAATGTGGCGCTGCCCAAAATGATGGAGGATCTGAATATCCTCGCCAATACGGCGCAATGGCTGACGACAGGGTTCATGCTGGTTAACGGTGTGCTTGTGCCGATAAGCGCCTATCTGGTGGAGAAATTTACGACCCGCCAGCTCTTTACGACAGCAATGATGTTATTTTCGATAGGTACTCTAGTCTGTGCAATAGGAACAGGCTTTGAGATGATTATGGTCGGCAGAGTCATTCAGGCCGTGGGTGCCGGAATTCTGATGCCGCTGATGAACATTGTGTTCCTGCGCATCTTCCCGATTGAAGAACGGGGCAAGGCAATGGGGCTGATGGCGGTTGCGATGATTTTTGCTCCGGCTGTCGGACCTACCTTATCCGGTTGGGTCGTGCAGAACTATTCCTGGCGCGTGCTGTTCTACATCGTGCTTCCGCTGGCCATCTTCTCGATGCTGCTCGGCATGAAGACTATGCAGAATGTCGGCAAGCTGACTTCTCCGAAGCTGGATAAACCGGGTGTGATCTTATCAACCCTGGGCTTCGGCGGGCTGCTCTACGGCTTCAGTGACGCCGGAACAGACGGCTGGGGAAGTAAGACCGTTATTCTTTGTCTGATCCTGGGTATCGTGTCTCTGGGGCTGTTCGTGTGGCGTGAGCTGACCGCGGATAAGCCGCTGCTTGAGTTCCGGATTTTCCGCTACAATATGTTCTCACTTACTACTGTGATCAACATTATCGTCACCATGGCTATGTATGCAGGGATGATCCTGCTGCCGATCTATCTGCAGACGATCCGAGGCTTCACACCGATGGAATCCGGACTGATGCTGCTGCCGGGTGCGATTCTGATGGGCGTTATGTCACCGATCACCGGAATTATATTTGATAAAATCGGCGCCAGATGGCTGGCGGTTATCGGCCTTGCTATCACCACTGTGACGACCTGGGAATTCAGCCAGATCAGCACCACTACCACCTATACTCACCTGATCCTGACGTATACGGCCCGGATGTTCGGGATGTCGATGCTGATGATGCCTATCGTCACCGCTGGTCTGAACCAGCTGCCGCAGCGTCTGGCTTCCCATGGTACAGCCATGTCCAACACCCTGCGTACCGTGGGCGGCGCACTGGGGATGGCCCTGTTCGTCAGCCTGATGACTAACCGTACGAAGAGCAACATTACCGATGCGCTGGTAAGCGGAGCGGTGTCGAAGACCGATAAGGCTGCAATGCTCAAGCTTACACAGGACGCAACGATTAATGGGATTACCCATGCGTTCGCTGTAGCGACCTGGGTAACTGTTGTTGCCCTGGTGCTGGCGCTGTTCATCCGCAAGACCTCTCCGCAGCCCGACTTCCTGAAGACGGAAGAAGCGGAAGGCGGACAGCCGCAGCCGAACCTGACGAAATCACAGAGAGCATAATCCTGTTTACAGTACAAGTGGAAACGGCTTTACCGTCCTTTTAAGGGACGGTACCGTTTCAGCGAGAAATAGAAGGATGATTTATCGTGTGAAACAGATAAATTCTTATATTTTAAAAAAGACGATCCGCTATAACCGTTAACGGTTATAGCGGATCGTCTTTCCTGCGTCTGGAGAGGATGCAGAACTGCCCCGCTGCCCTGCACCTCCCAGCCATCCAGCCCATAACCAGCTTCTCCCTTAGAGTATATACCGGCAAACCTGACAACATGGATTCAGGTTCGGATGCGGATGGAGAAAGATTGTACATGCTTGAATGCGGGCATGGCGGTTATTGCGTCTCCGCCAGATCTGCTGAATATGCCGCCGCGACGCCGCGGGCCACCTCGCCTAATCTGCGGCGGACATGCTCCGGTCCAAGCACCTCCAGGACGGTCCCGAAGCTTAGCAGGAAGCCGTATAGCCAGTCATTCTCAGGGTACTGGAGCGTTAGGGTGTATCCGCCGGTATCATCCCGCTGGAGCGTCTCACAGTCGAAGTATTCCTCTGCGAGATGCTTGCCTTCCGGCGCGAAACGCAGCTTGACCGGCGTGAGATTCTGCGGTTCCTTCCAGCTACTACTCCACGGCAATTCTGTAAGCGGGATATCCTGGCGGATATAGTGCCTGTTCTCCTTCACCAGCGCTTTCATCCGCAGCAGCTTGAAGAGGCGGAAATCCTGACGGTCCTGGCAGAACCCGTATAAGTACCAGAACGGTCCCTTGAGAACCAGCGTATACGGCTCGACCGTACGCAGACTTACCCTGCCTTCGGCAGTTATGTATTCAAAAGTGACCGTAACCTCTTTCTCCAAGGCTTCTTTAAGAAGGCTCAGCCGCTCCTCCAGCGGGCCTGTCAGCTCCCAGGGGGAGAAATCGACAATCATCCGGGTGGTTTGGCTGCGGAAGGCGGCGATCTGGGAGGGAGGGACGACACTGCTGATTTTCTCCATCAATAGCTGATGGCCTCCTCCTCCGATGGAAGAGGCGCTTTGCAGCGCGTTGAAAATATCGGCCAGCTCGCGTTCCGATAACACGTTGCGGTCCAGCCGGTAGCCCTGCATGAGGCCGATGCCGCCCCCTGATCCCTGATAGGTGACCACAGGGATGCCTGCGCTGTTAATGCTGTCTATATCGCGGTAAATCGTACGCACGGAGACCTCGAACATATCGGCCAGCTCCTTGGCCTGAATCAGCGGCCGGTTGAGCAGCAGAATGACAATGGAGAGCAGACGGTCTATTTTCACAGGAAAACCTTCTTTCAGGCGTTAGGTAAGGTGTGGATTAACGGGTCTTGGAGGTTTCTTTAACCTTCACTTGGACCTTGGGTTCAAGCGTAGCCACTGGCTTGCGCCGGCGCAGCCGGAGAGAAATGGCAGCCCGGTAACGGTAGAGGGCAATCAGCGCGGCGATGGCCAGCACACCTACCGCAATCCAAAGGGCGTAGGATTCGATCAGGTGGAAGATGCCCATCCACTGCGGGCCGAAGATTTTGCCGATTCCGAGGAATAACACTACCCAGAATATTGCGCCCCCATAGGCATACATAGCGAATTTACGGAAGGGCAGGGCGATAATCCCGGCAAAATAGCCGGTGAAGTGTCGGACGCCGGGGATGAAATAGCCGATGGAAATCAGCACGCTGCCGTATTTCTCGAACCAGCGCTGTGTCTTTTCCAGCTTGGCGGGAGAGAACATGAACCATTTGCCGTACCGCTGGATAAAGGGCAGACCGGCCTTCAGTCCGATGAAATAAGTGATGGTCATCCCGATTGTAGTCCCTAAGAAGGCTACGATCACCAGTGTGAAGAAATCCAGCCTCCCCGTGAAAGAGAGAAATCCTGCGAAGGCCATCGTGGTCTCCCCGGGAAAAGGCAGGGCGATAAATTCGAGCAAAAGCCCGAAGAACAATACGCTATATCCATAGCTCGCAAACAATTCCTGTATCCATTTCAGCATATCCATAAATTCTTCACTCTCCAAAGGCTGCGCGCCAATTCTATTCTGAAGCTTGTCTTCATACAATCTACCAAATGGTGCGGAGGCGCCAATAGAATGCTGGAGGTAGAGAAGATGAAGAACAACCGGGAAAATCCTATCCGCCGCATCATGATCTGCGGGTTGCTTGTTATTGCTGTTGTGCTAAGTCTGGGTGTGTCAGCTTATGGAGGGCAGGGGAATTCTTCCGGTTCGCGGAGTAAGTACTCCCTACAGGCTGAAGCAGGCAGTACGTTACCTCTACTCTCTAAGAATAATGCTCCGGCTGTCCCGGTGCAAGATTTGCGCCCGGCAGCGGCCAGAATGACAACCGCAGAATTACGGCAGCTGCACATTTCGGGCGGTTCAGCCCCTAAAGCAGGTGCGGAGCGTCCTGCTCAAGTATCCGCTGCTGCGGGAAAAGCTGCTCCGGCAGCGGGACACCGCAAGGAGAAGGTGGTCTATCTGACTTTTGACGACGGTCCAAGCGCAGTTACTCCCAAGGTACTTAGCATATTGCAGGAGCAGGGGGTTAAGGCGACCTTCTTCGTGCTGGGGGATCAGGCCGCAGGCCGTCCCGAGCTGATCAAGGCCATCTGGGAGCAAGGGCATGCTATCGGCAACCATACCTATAATCATAACTATCATGATTTATATAGCGGCTTCAAGGAGTTCTGGCGCCAAATCAAACAGACGGAGGAAACGGTACGTGAGATCACAGGCGTCCGTCCGCAGCTGGTCCGTGCGCCGGGCGGCACGTTCGGCCATTTCGACAGTACATATTTCAATCTGCTGAAGCAGGCAGGCTACGGGGTGATGGACTGGACTGTGGACAGCGGGGATTCCCGCCGCCGGGGAGTGCCCGCTGCGGAGATTGTAGAGGCTTCTGTGGCTGACTTGACCTCTTCCAGTGTGGTATTGCTGCTGCATGACGGATCGGGCCATGAACAGAGCGCCAAGGCGCTGCCCGCCATCATTGAACGCTACAGAGCAGCCGGTTATGGATTCGGTGTTCTGGATGCGCAGAGTGATCCCGTACAGTTCAGGGTGTCTTCCAAGGCAGCCTCCCTTCATCGGGGCAAACCGTCACAGGATTGGATATCGGTCAATATTGCCCCGAATGCGGAGTTGTTTGCACCAGGCAAGGCGCTTGCGCTTGAGATTGGCGGGATGGAAACCAAGCTAAAGCCCGGAGAGTACCGTCTACAGGACGGGCAGTACTATGTTCCGCTACGCGCCACCGTGGAACGGCTGGGCGGACGGGTCGGCTGGGATGTGGCTACCCGCAGCGCAGCTGTAAGCTGGAACGGCCGCAGCATGACGTTAGACTCACAAAGGCAGGAGGTGGGCATTCACTGGCCGGACGGTACAGCAGAGTACAAGGCGGCACAGGTACAGCTCCAAGGCTCCTCCCTCTGGGTACCCCTGCGTATGCTGCTGGAGGCGGCAGGTCATCCGGGTGCGGAAGCCTTTGTAAATGCAGAGGAGCGCAGGGTCACCGCAGCTTAAGGCGGATATCCGGTTGGGAGGAGGGAACGGCAAGGAGAGCAGAGAACAGGGAGAGCTAGCGGGGAAAAGCGGCTGCTGAATGTCTGGGCATCCTTTTTCGTGGAAAGAATAGATAGCAACAGGCCTCAGCAAGCGGTATAGCCAGTGAAACCACGGGCTGTCAGGGGGCTAGTCTATGACCATGGAAGGGTGTCCTCCTTGTCCTCATCATCATTGACAGATCCGAAATCACAGGTATATTCACAGCTGGGCAGGTACGGGAATGCAGAGATTGCAGGGTTCCCCCGGAAGCGCATCCGCCGCGCAGCCAAGGAGTGGGGGCGAATGCTGCTCCTGATGGCGGTTACCGGAGGGCTGTATATGTGGCGCGGCGGAGAATCGCTCCTGCTGCTGCTGACAGCTGGCGGAGTGGTTATGTCCGGCGGCCTGCTGATGCAGCTCTGCGGTCCCCGGAGAGTTAGTGTCCAGCGCACGATTGCTCCTGCGCGTCTGTCTGCGGGGGATGACGCTATTGTGGAGGTTCAGATTTCTTTTAACGCCAGAATCCCGCTGCCCTGGATGATTGTTACAGATTATTGGAGTGGGGGCAGCCATCAGGAGCTGCTGTTTCCCGGCTTCCGGCGCTCCTTCAAATATTCGTATGAGCTGCTGTCTGTCCCAAGAGGCGTGCATCAGCTTCATGGGTGCAGTGTAACCTGGGGAGATCTGCCGGGGCTGTTCACAGGCGGCTGCCAGCCGGGCGGCAAGGCGGGCTTCAAGGTGCTGCCAAGAGCTCTATATATGGGCGCAGCAGTGCCGGATACCGGCTTGCTTTCCGGAGACCGTGCATCCGGGCGGGGGAACCATAGCAGCCCGCAAGCAGCGGATATCCGTGATTATGCACCGGGTGATCCGTTCAGCCGGATTCACTGGAAGAGCAGCGCCCGTAAAGGCAATCTGCAGAGCAGAGTGCCGGAACGTGAAGCGGGGCAGATGACCTGCATCGTGCTTGCGAGCAGTCCGGCGGATTATGAGATTCCCGGTGGTGCGCATGTTCCCCGCAGCCAGCGGAGGTCGGTGATCCCGGCCTTTGAACAGGCGGTATCGGCTACTATGGGGCTGCTGCTCTCTGCCGAGCGCTCCGGCAGCTACATCCAGCTCTTCAGCGGCGGCTGGCCGGAAGGGATGGCTAGGCATGAGGGGCTGGGCCAGATTCCCGGGAGGGTCCGGGATCTGCTTACAGAGATTGCTCCCTCCGGTTCACAGTGTCTCAGCAGACTGCTGGAGGATGCGTCACAGAGCTGGATCCCCGGGATGACGGTATCCGTCATTACCGGCCGGCTGGAGGAGGAGTCGGCGAGAACGCTGGCCCGCTTCCTGGTTCAGGGAATCAGGGTGGAACTGTATTATGTCTGGGACCAGCCTTCTCCGAGCCGGACTCCCGGTAATCCTGTACGGAGTCCCGCCAGAGCAGCGGGTACAATGCCGGAGCTGTCCAGCAGCGGCAGGCTGGCACCGGAGGACTGGGCAACATCGGGGCATGATCCCGCGGTGTACGGGGACAGCAGACTGCCTGCCTCGGATACGATTGCAGGAAGTCTAATGCGGCTTGGAGCGAGGATTCACTGTCTGAGCAATGCTGCTCCTGCACAAGGGTACAAGGGGGCGGAGCCTGATGGATTCCCGGATAACTCCACCTCCTGCTAGAGTGAGTGCGGATGGCGCCAGTCCGAAGGGCTCAACCCACAGCAGGCAGCGCTGCTACGGAAGCATCATGTTTACAGCGGCAGGGATACAGGAATCAGAACTTGCAGAGAACAGCACCGCAGGTAAAAGAGAGGACAGCCCCCTGTATTATCGCGGCCTGTTCTCTTTGGCAATTATGGGCGTCTTTGGTCTGTGGCTGCTGCCGCTCTACAGATTGTCTGCGGCAGCGGACCATACACAGCTCCTGCGGCTCCTGATGCTCTCTGCAGCAGCACTTCTCGCATGGGGCTGTCTGCTGTTGCCCCGTCTTGTACAGGCAAGCGGTCAGTTTCTGCTAATCTTCATGACCTGGTATGGCCTCTGTGCTGCTGCGGGAGGCGGGGGCGGGTGGCTGAAGGTCTATGCCATGGAGAAAAGCGGACAGGATGCCCTACTGCTGTTCTCCGGCCGGATCTCCGCCTTAAGCGAGGACAGCAGACTGCTGATTCTGGTTCTGGGCTGGGGACTGCTGGTGTCCTCTGTCCAGCAACTCGCGCTGTACAGGGGAAGTATTGCGTTGTTCACCGGTGTAACGCTGGTGTATCTGCTGGTGCTGGATATGGGCTATGCCGTTAATACTTCCGGGGATGTCCTGGTGATGGCGGGACTGATCCTGTGGCTGCGGGCCTTCAGCGGACTGCTCCACCTGCAAGAACGGACAGGAAGGCAGGTTCTTCCTTACGCCCGCTGGGGAGCCGGGGCGTTATCGGCGGCTGTGCTGGTAACGCTGGCCGCCTGGATAGCCGGGCAAGGGCTGGGCGCACGCCCGGCTGCCCCGGTTACACTGCAGCCGGTGCTGGACAAGCTGGAGCACTGGGCTGCGGCGCAAAGGCCGGAGGAGACAGGCGTACCCGGCACCGGCAGCACCGGCTACAGTATGGAGGACAGAGAGCTTGGCATGCCCTTGACACCCAGCACGGAGGCGGCCTTCACGGTCACTGCGTCCCGTCCCTACTACTCGCGGGGGGAGAGCATGGCGTATTATGACGGCCGCCGCTGGATCAGGAGCGGAGCCGCGTATTCAGCGCTGAATCTGCCCCGCCTATCCGGGGCGGTGCCCGCTCTGGCGAATGCTTCATCCGCCGGGGGCCAGACATTTATCCAGCGGATTCAGCTCGCTTCGCCTTCCACCGGAGGTGTGCCGCTGTTCAGCGCAGGCGCGATAACAGACGTACAGAACATCCGGCTTACAGACGGAAGCCAGCTGGGTTACGTGCTGACTAGCCCTGACAGGCTCAGCTTCCGCCTGCCGGAAGTCTACGGCTCCGCAGGGGTTACGGAGTATACCGTCAAGTCTGTTCTGCCGCCAAGTGATCCGGCAGCGCTGCGGAAGCTGAAGGGGAGTGATCCTGACGGGGTCCGCAGCCAGTATTTGCAGCTCCCCGCTGCTCTGCCGCCCAGAGTACGTGCACTGGCCGGCGATCTTACCACTGCTGCGGCGAGCCGTTACGATGCCGCCGTAGCTATAGCCGGCTATCTTCAGGACGGCTACACCTATTCGCTGAAGACCCGTGTGCCGCCGTCCGGTGCCGATTTCACCGATGATTTTCTGTTCGGGACCCGTCAGGGCTATTGTGTGCATTTTGCCACTGCGATGACGGTCCTGCTGCGCAGCAGCGGCATTCCGGCGCGGTACGTCCAGGGCTACGGCCCGGGAACCGCCGTGCCCGGCTCTGTGCCGCAGCGCTACAGCGTGACCGGCGGCGATGCCCACGCCTGGGTCGAGGTCTATTTCCCCGGCGCGGGCTGGGTCCCCTTCGACCCCACGCCCTCCGCCGCTGCCGCCGCTGCCCTCGGCGCGGCTGCTACGGACCCGGCTGCGGCCTCCGCGCTGCCGGACACCCGCCGCTCCGCTGCGCTGCACGCGGACGCGCTCACTGCCGCCCTGCCGCAGGCGGGCGGCCCGGACCGTGCGCCGCTCGCGCTGGCGGCGCTGGTGCTGGCTGCCGCCCTCCGCTGGCGGCGCAGCCTGGCCCTGCTGCCGGCCGTGCGCCGCGCCGGCAGGCTTGGCCGTGAGCGGCAGCTGCGCGCCGCCGCTCTGGCCTGGTATGGGCTGGCGGCGCGGTATGGGCCGCCGCTGCCCGGGGTTACCGCCAGGGAGTATGCAGACTCCCTGGCTATCGAGGACGGGCGGCTGCGCGCCGCCGTCCGGGGGTTTGTACGCCAGTGGGAGACCCTGGCGTATGGCGGCGCCGGAGGCGGCGTGCCCTTGCCGGCGTCGGGCTCCTCTGGAGACGCCGCCCCCTCTACGCCTTCCGCGCCTATGTCGCCCTCGTCGCCACCCAATGCTGCCGATGCCAAGGACGAAGAGGCTTTCATGGCCCGGTGCCTGATGATCACCTTCCATCTAACCTGATCCAGAAGCGGCGTCCCTGCATTTGCAGCGGACGTCTTTGTGACGGCTAAGCTTGCCGCTCCAAATGTAATCGAAAAACCGACTACATTCGGCGCTGCATGGGCACGAGGACCAAATGTAATTGAAAAACCGACTACATTCGGCGCTGCGTGGGCACGAGGAGCAAATGTAATCGAAAAACCGACTACATTCGGCGTTGCGCGGGCACGAGGGCCAAATGTAATCGAAAAACCGACCACAGTTGGCGTTGCGCGGGCACGAGGGCCAAATGTAATCGAAAAACCGACCATATTTAAATCCACGCTCCCCATGCCAGACACTATCCACCGACAGCCCACGGCTACAATTCTTCTCTTTATCCCTATAACTTGGTGTCGGCTCCCGGCAGCGGTGAATCGGCAGACATTTGCTCATCTGCAGGTATTCCATACAGTCATAGCCACGAGCCTGTTTCCGCTACCTTTGCCCTGTGCAGGTATTCCCTCCATCCCAACCACAGCCAGCCCAAAACCTTGAAGCAGTGGGACCCCATTTCCTTGACGCTGAGAATTAACCATGAGTATAATGAATCCAATAATCAAGGGAGGCAAGTAATGAACAAGCCAAATGAAATGATCGTTGTTCTGGATTTCGGGGGACAGTATAACCAGCTTATCGCGCGCAGAATTCGTGACCTGGGGGTATACAGCGAGCTTCTGCCGTACAATACACCGATGGAGAAGATTAAGGCTTTATCGCCCAAAGGGATTGTATTCTCAGGCGGGCCAAGCAGTGTCTATGCGGAGAATGCACCACATGTAGACCCGGCGATTTACGAGCTCGGGCTGCCGATCTTCGGGATCTGCTATGGGATGCAACTGATGGCACAGCAGCAGGGAGGCAAGGTGGAACGCTCCGCCAAGCGTGAGTACGGCAAAGCAGATGTGGAATTCGCACCCAGCTCCGTGCTTGCAGCGGGCCTTGAGAGCAAGCAGACCGTATGGATGAGCCACGGGGACCATGTAGTGGAGCTTCCGGAGGGCTTTAAGCTGGATGCCGGTACAGAGAGCGCGCCGATTGCAGCCATGAGTAATGATGAACGCAAATTCTTCGCCGTTCAGTTCCATCCTGAGGTACGCCACTCCGTGAAGGGGAATGAGATGATCTCGAACTTCCTGTACGAGGTCTGCGGCTGCGAGGGCAAATGGACGATGGAGTCGTTCATTGAGGATGCTGTTAAGGACATCCGTGATAAAGTCGGCGACCGGAAGGTGCTGTGCGCACTCAGCGGCGGCGTGGATTCCTCTGTTGTGGCGATGCTGATTCACCGTGCGATCGGCGATCAGCTGACTTGTATGTTCATCGACCACGGTCTTCTGCGTAAAGGTGAAGCGGAGAGCGTCATGGAGACTTTTGTCGGCAAGTTCGATATCCATGTTGTCAAAATCGACGCCCGTGACCGCTTCCTCGGCAAGCTGGCCGGTGTGTCCGATCCCGAACAGAAGCGTAAAATCATCGGCAACGAGTTCATCTACTGCTTCGACGAAGAATCGGCCAAGCTGGGTGACTTCGCGTTCCTGGCCCAGGGTACACTGTATACAGACATCGTAGAGAGCGGTACAGCTACAGCGCAGACGATCAAGTCGCACCACAATGTGGGCGGGCTGCCGGAAGATATGAAATTCAGTCTGATCGAGCCGCTGAACACTCTCTTCAAGGACGAAGTCCGGAAGCTGGGTGAAGAGCTGGGCATGCCGCATGCGATCGTATGGCGTCAGCCTTTCCCGGGTCCGGGTCTGGCGATTCGTGTGCTGGGTGAAGTGACCGAAGAGAAGCTGCAGATCGTCCGCGACTCCGACTATATTTTGCGTGAAGAGATCGCTAAGGCGGGTCTTGACCGTGAGATTTGGCAGTATTTCACTGCTCTCCCTAACATGAAGAGTGTTGGCGTAATGGGGGACGAGCGCACCTATTCCTACACCGTAGGCATTCGTGCCGTAACCTCCATCGATGGCATGACCGCCGACTGGGCACGTATCCCATGGGATGTACTGGAGAAAATCTCCGTGCGCATCGTCAACGAAGTCGATAACGTCAACCGTATCGTCTACGACATTACCTCGAAGCCGCCAGCAACCATCGAATGGGAATAGACATAGGTTGAAAATAAAAACTCTCTTCTACCGGCAGGCTTCTGCCAATAGAAGAGAGTTTTTTTATCCTTCTATTTCTCGCTGAAACGGTACCGTCCTTTAAAAGATCGTCAAAGCTGTTCCCGCTTTTATTTCTAAACGATTTTTTTAATATTTCTTTTTTGAAGAAAGTATGTAATGATGCCAAAGGCGGCACCTGCGGTACACCAGAGCAGAATATTAAACAGGCCGATTTCAATCTTCTCGCCAGCTAACGCCGGGAATAGGAACTCCATCAGGACGAACATAGTGAAGCCCCATTGGGCACCCGCTAAGAAAAACTTTTTCTTCAATGTTTTAATTGTTTTTTCATAATCTGCATTTATATCATATTCCGTTTCGGCAACTCCGGTTTTTCGGAGCCGGATAAGGATGTAGTAGGCTACGAACTGCTGCACAATGAAGAGAGCCATAGTTCCGAATGTGAATGTGTGATGTATGGTATCCATAATTAAGCTGATGAGCATAAGACCAGACGTCAGATACAAGGCATGCATGCAGGCACCGGCAAGAATACGATGAATCTCTCCCCGCTGATACTCATCCCTTTCCTCTATATAGCCAACAAATGGCTTTAGCATTCTCTTCTCCATATTACTCAGCATTACTGTTTACCTCCCAGAAAAGTGTATTCAAATCAGAGTTCAGGGCCTTGGCCAGCTTAACGCACAAATCCAATGAAGGATTATACTTGTCATTCTCAATCAGATTGACCGTCTGCCGGGCAACTCCGACCTCCTTCGACAGGGCAAGCTGCGACAAACCGGAGCGTTTTCTGTATTCGGCAACCCTGTTCATATCGATTCCTCCTTGATAAAAAGTCATATATATATGACTAACTCTATGTTCATGGTACTCTCCATAAGTTTATATGTCGATTATATATGACAAAAAAGAACTCCAAAACCCTATATTAGGGTTTGGAGTTCTTCCCGCTTAGGCGGACTGCTACAAGCTCTTCAATTCATACACCTTCTCCAGCGTAGCCAGACACTCTGTCTTCTTGTCATCACTATCCGTATGAAGATACCCCTCCACCATCCTGTATCCGAACACGAGCAGGATGAATTCGTAGACGCAGTGGCCGGCAAGCGGGGCAATCTCTCCCGCATATTCCGTGAAGCCCCGGTAATAAGCAGGGACACACCGCTGATAGTATTCAATCATGTGATCAAGATCCACCTCATCCGCAATCAGGCTGGCGATGTCCTCGCCGAGGTAGCCCCAGCCCGAGGTATCCCAATCGATCAGCGCGATGGTCCCGCCAGTATAGATGATGTTGGTTACCCAGAAGTCCCGGTGGCACAGTACAAGGGGCAATTTTTCAATCCGGGCAAAAATATCGTCCGACTGCTCGTCGATGTCGATGAGCATTTGCCGGATATGCTGCGGGAAGTCGCATTCCTCCGAACGGATATAGTCGTAGACGAGCGGCCAGGACCGGTAATGCAGATAGGTGTTCTTCATGAGATCTGCATGGCTCAGGTTGGTCAGACTCTGCAGCACTTCAGGCTGCGCTGCGTATAATTTGCCTTGATAGCGTCCCAGCTCCAGTGCCGCCTGTTCATACATATCACCGGTCAGGTTCAGGCCTGAGATGCCATCCATATATTCCAGCCATAATCTCATTTCATCCCCGGCTTCATTCATCTCAGCATGATAACACACCGGCCAGCGGAAGGATTCTGTGAAGGTTGCATCGAGTGGCGAAGCGTAGAGGTCATATTCCCGCCGCCAGGAATGCGGATCATCGTAACGTTCCCATTTCTTCTGGATTTTCAGCACAATACGGTACGGCAGCTGCTCTCCGTCAGCCGTTTCGGCTGTTCCGGTAACCAGCTGCACATCCCCCAAGGTCCCGCCATGTAGCTGTAACGTCTGGTAGTCAGCAGATGTAATCGTTGTTTTGAAAAGCGCACTTAGTGCAGTATATAACGCTTCAGTTGGAATCTTCATTTTTTTCGTCCTCCGTTTTTCTTCATTTGCTTACGCTGCATCGCAGCTGACTGATTCTGGGCATCCTTGTGCCTGAGATAGTGTGTTCTATTCTGAACGAACCGGTTCTCCTGCTGCTGGGCCTTGTAGCGCTCCCAGCGTTCATGCGTCAGGGAACCATCCGCCAGTGCGGCGAGCACCACACAGCCCGGCTCGGACTCATGGCGGCAGTCGCTGAACCGGCATCTGGTGAACAAGTCTTCTACATCCGCGAAGCCTGCAGAGATGCCTTCGTCGGCATCGAACAGCCCTAGTTCACGCATCCCTGGGGTATCGATCACCATTGCTCCCGAGGGGAGCATGAACAACTGACGGTGGGTCGTCGTATGCCGTCCCCGGCTGTCTTCCTCCCGGATCGAACTAACCTTCATGACATCCTGTTCCATCAGCGCATTAAGCAGCGACGATTTGCCGACCCCGGACATGCCGAGGAAGACGATAGTTGAACCTGGCTTGAGGTAGGCATCAAGCTCATGTAGACCGAGACCGTTGTGACTGCACACGGCGTGCACCGGAACATCCGGCATGCTCAGCCGGACTTCTGCCAGCGGTAGGCTGTAGTCTTCGGTGAGATCAGCCTTGGTCAGAATGACGACCGGCTGGCCGCCGCTCTGTCTGGCCTGGGTCAGGTACCGCATCATCCGGGTGACATTGAAATCCCAGTTCAGGGAAGACAGGATGAAGACATAATCGAAGTTGGCGGCCACGACCTGCTCCAGAATGGTTTTGGTATAGCCTGCGGCATGGCCGGAATAATTCGCCCGCGAGAACTTGGAACGGCGGGGGAGAAGCGTAACAATAAGCGAATCTCCGCTCCTATTCGGATGCAGCAGGACGAAATCCCCCACGCAAGGGAAGTCTTCACGCGATTCAGCACTATGATAGAATGTGCCTTTGAGTACAGCGGTTAGCTCACCCCGCTCTGTGATTACTGTGAAGCGCTCCCGCCGGAGCTCTGTAATTCTGCCGGGCAATAGCCCTGAAGGAATTTCCTCTATTTCTGTATATCCATAGGTTTTTAGATTAATCATGTTTTAGGTTTAGCTCCTTATGATGTTGTTTTGTGGACGCAAAAATGCCGCGGAACAGCAGCCTCTTAAAGAAGCTGCTGATCTGCGGCATCAAGATGCAAAGAAGATACGACCTTCATCGTACCCCGCAAACAGCAATATTCACGAAAGGTTACTTGGGATGGCATACCAAATAATACGGGGCTTTGCCCGATTTTTGTGAGAAGTATGCCTGCTATGCAGTTCTAAACTGAAACCACCATATAAGTAGTAGCCAATTAAAACATCCCCTTTCGGATAAGGAACTTGTAAGAAAATTGATTGCTTATTTCTAAGCAAATTCAGGTTAACATATTTTGGCGTGCGAATCCATGTAGAGTTTAATTATAATTAATTTAGTGCGGTTCTATCCGCATTTATACTGCAATGTTTGGGGGATTCTCCCTGAACCAAGCGGGATTTGTCATAAAAATGTTCAATTTACGAACATTTGTGCAAACCTGACGGGAAATGTTCGTATTTGCCATTGACAAGGCATGTCATCTCCCCCTAAAATGATAAAGCGCTACAGCAAATATATTCGTATAATTCCGGGGATCGGCCCGGAAGTCTCTACGAGGTCACCGTAATGACCTGGCTACGATTAAGAAGAGCAGCTTGTTCTGGGATGACCGGCGATTGTCCGGGATTCCGGGCAGCGATCTCTTTTTTCGGGCCGGTGTCTTCCCAGATGCCGGCTTCCTGTGTTGCTGTATTGGCACAACATACAACCTTAGGGGGAGAACCATTTGAACCGCTTTTTCAAACTGAAAGAGAACGGCACCACAGTACGTACAGAGATCATGGCCGGTATAACCACGTTTATGGCAATGGCTTATATTCTGTCGGTTAATCCAAACACCCTGACTGCCTTCGGCCGCATTGATATGGGCTGGTATTCTGTCTTCCTAGCTACAGCGCTGGCAGCAGGTATCTTCACCATTGCTATGGGATTATTCATTAACTTCCCGGTCGCTCTGGCACCTGGTATGGGCCTTAACGCATATTTCGCTTCCGTAGTCTTATCCTCTGCCACCACTGAACATGAGTTCACCTGGCAAATGGGTCTTACCGCTGTATTTATTTCCGGGATTATCTTCATCATCCTGACCATTACCCGGGTCCGGCAAATTCTGCTCACTGCCATTCCTGACAGCCTGAAGCATGCGATCACTGTCGGTATCGGGATGTTCATCACCATTATCGGCCTGAAGAACAGCGGACTGATGACCATTGGTGTGGAAGCCGGTAAAGACATCGCTGCTAACAAATTTACAGATGTACTGTCTTTTGAAACGGTAATTCATATGGGCAGTCTAGAAGATACGAATGTTCAACTCGTCATTATCGGCCTGCTTCTGATCTCCATCTTAATGGTACTGCGCGTTCGCGGCGCCATCCTGTTCGGAATTCTCGGTACTACCGTCGCTGCTATCCTGATGGGTGCTGTAGATTTCAGTACAATTAATGAATCG
This sequence comes from Paenibacillus sp. FSL P4-0338, assembly GCF_038002365.1. Lineage (NCBI taxonomy): Bacteria > Bacillati > Bacillota > Bacilli > Caryophanales > Paenibacillaceae > Paenibacillus > Paenibacillus sp. FSL P4-0338. The sequence goes on from NZ_JBBOCG010000002.1 coordinate 634,504, forward strand.
CAAGCACATTGGATTCCTGACTTCACACAGCTTAACTTCTGGGAATTCGACTGGGAAGGCATTATGCACACCGGCATCGTATCGGCGATTGCCACCTTTACCTTCGTGGAACTGTTCGATACCTTCGGTACGCTGGTAGGTACTGCTGAACGTGCCGGAATCATGAAGAACCCTGAAGAGGGCAAAAAGCGTGTCGGCAATGCTATGTTCGTAGATGCAGTAGCTGTTGCGGGCGGTGCGATGCTGGGGACTTCCACCACTACCGCTTATGTCGAGAGTGCAGCCGGTGTAGCTGAAGGCGGACGTACGGGTCTGACTGCAGTAACTACAGGGATCTGCTTCCTGCTTGCCTTGTTCCTGGCTCCGGTAGTCGCTCTGATCCCTGGTCCGGCCACAGCGGCAGCGCTGATTATTGTCGGTGTACTCATGGCTCAATCGATCCGTGAGATTGACTTCCAGGACATGGTGCTGGCAATTCCGGCCTTCCTGACCTTTGTAATCATGCCGTTTACGTATAACATTGCTAACGGGATCTCATTCGGGATTGTTACTTATGTTATTCTGGCTTGTGTAGCGAATATCGCCGGCAAGAAGAAATACGATATCCACTGGATGATGTGGGTTCTGGCGATTCTGATTATTCTGCGTTATGTTCTGATCGGCAGCCAAGGCTAATAAGCTCCACGGATTCTGACTTCCATTCTGCGGTCTCTTCATTATATGAAGAGGCCGTTTTCTTTTTGCTCTTGAAAGGGGGAAGCCGCCGGAGAGAAGCTGGGTTTTACCCTTTTCATCAACCAATATTTAGATTATATTGTTGAAGAGGTGATAAATGGTGTCCGGTGTATTCAATCGAGTGTACAAGTCCCTCCGTAGCCAGCCCTGGCCGGTGCTGCTGTTCCTGCTTGGGGCAATGGTCCGTATTCTATACATAACTTCTATTCCACCAGGACTGAATCAGGACGAAGCCTCTATCGGCTATGATGCCTACTCCATTCTGCATTACGGGATGGACCGGAATGGTGTTCATCTGCCGATTCATCTAATCGCCTGGGGCAGCGGGCAGAATGCGCTCTATGCCTACTTGTCCATGCCGTTCATTCTGTTGTTCGGACTAACGCCGTTGTCTGTAAGGGCTCTTAGCCTAATCATGGGACTACTGGGCATGCTGTTTTTCTATCTCATTATGAAAAGACTGTCAGCCTCGCCTGGGGCCGGGACCGCTGCCATGTTCTTTATCGCCATTAATCCGTGGCATATTATGATGTCCAGGTGGGCGCTGGAATCGAATCTGTTTCCTACGATGATTTTGATAGCCGTATACTTTCTGCTACGCTCCTTTACGAATCCAAGATGGCTGTACGCCTTTACCGGCATGCTGGCCCTCTCGCTGTACGCCTATGGAACAGCCTACTTTTTCGTCCCGTTATTTGCGCTCGGTACGGCAATTCTTCTATTATATAGCAAGGTCCTGCGACCCCGTGCCTTGGCCTGGAATTTTGTATGGTTTGCGGCACTGGCGCTGCCTATATTACTATTTATTATCATTAACCGCTACGCCATGCAGGATATAGCTACTCCGCTATTCACGATTCCGAAGCTTACGACGCCGCGCGTGGAGGAGATTTCATCCGTATTCAGCGGAAGGCTGTGGCAGGCTGCTACGGATAACCTTAGTGCCTTCAGCAAGCTGATGTGGAGCGGGAGCGACGGCTTGGCCTGGAACTCCATCTCTCCTTACGGATATGCGTACCCGCTGGCGTTGCCTTTTGCACTGCTCGGCCTGGTCGTTCTCCTGCATTCCTGGTGGACAAGCCGGCGGGAGAGGGAGGGCGCTGGTAGGGGAGTCCTGCTGCTCTGGCTCCTGGTGGCGGTACTTATGGCGCTGATTACAACTGTGAATATTAACCGGATTAATATTATTTTTTATCCATTCATTATGCTGGTAAGCACCGGATGCGTCTGGCTGGCAGGCAGAGCCAAAGGCGTAGCCATCCTGGCTGCGGCCGGATTCGCCGTGATGTTTATTTTATTCTCCAATGCGTATTTCCGCGATTTCCCTGTGCAAATCGGTCCAGCCTTCTATGAATCCTTGGGGGAGGCTGTCGAGTATGCTTCGGAACATAGCACCGGTGAAGTCTATCTTACGAATCAGGTGAATATGCCTTATATTTATGTACTGTTCTATGAGCAGATCAATCCGCATGATTTCCTGAAGTCCGTTCAGTATGCCAATCCGGGAGAAGCCTTTCAGCGAGTTTCTTCCTTTGGAAGATACAGGTTTGATGATTTGAACAGGGTGCCTGCGAATGCCGCATATATCTATGCGAATACTGCTGCGCCGCCTGCGGCAAGTGCCGGATCTAGAGTGAAGCGCTTTGCCAACTACAGCGTACTGCTCACCAGTGAACAGAATGGCGGGTCTCAAGACACACCCAAGACTGCTATAGGTGAATTTGTGAACGGCGGATTTGAGGAAGGGACAACGGGCTGGTCCTTCTCTGCGGGAACGGGAGTGGCTGGCAATAACCCCTTCGCCGGGAGTAAGCTGGCATATCTTGATCCCGGAGCGGAGACCATCGTTTCCCAGAGTTTTACCGCAACAGCCGGTGAGTACAGACTGACCGTTATGGCTAGTAGCGGCGGCAGCGGCGGGAAGATCGGCATTCGGGCGGCCGGTAAGGTGCTTGCAGAGACAGAGCTGCCTGCGGCGGAAGCCTATCAACAGGTCACACTTCCTGCGGTCACTCTGGAGCAGGGGATACAGGCGGAAGTATACATAACCGGCGGTAATGGCTGGATTAACATTGACGAGGTGAGGGTAGAACGATGACCAAAAATGTACGTGCAGCGGCAACCGTTATATTAATGCTCTTCTTATTTATTCTTCCTGCAACAAGCATTTATGCCGAAGGGAATTTATTGCAGAACCCGGGCTTTGAAGAAGGGGAAGAGGGGGCACCAGCAGGCTGGAGCAAGGACATGTGGATTGCCGGAGATGCGGCAGGCTCCATATCCGTTCAGTCCGAAGAGGTTCATTCCGGCAGCAAAGCGGCGGTGATCGAGAATCTGGAGCCCAATCACCTGAAGTGGGTGCAGACCGTTACCGTTGTGCCGGATAGCTACTACAGAATCTCTGGATATGTCAAAATAGCCAGCACCGTAGGCGGAGGAATCGGGGCCAACATCTTCCCGGTAGGCATTGGGGGCGGTTATCCCGCTACCAGCGATACCGGCGGCGAATGGCAGCGTCTGGTGTTCATCGGCCAGACCGGCAAGGAGCAGACCGAGATCGGAATCGGCGCTGCGCTCGGCGGCTATGCTAATCTGGTTCAGGGCAAGGCCTATTTCGATGATCTGTCCGTAGAGAAGCTGGATACAGTGCCGGAGGGAGCGAATATAATCTCACTGGACAGCGGAACCCAGGCTCCCCCGGCAGATGCGGATAGCGGAAGCAAGCCGGAGGAAGTGCCGCATAAAGTATCGCCGGCCAAGCTGCTGCTGCTTTCCGGTGTATTCTGCCTGTTCTTTGCGTTCCTATACACAAGAGCCTTCCGCAGCGAGCGTCTGCTGAGACAGGAGGATGTAATCTATACCCGCTGGCTGTATGTTTTGTTTGGCGTAGCGTTCATCCTGCGGATCTGGATCGGCCTTACGGCGCAGGGCTACAAGAATGATATGAATACCTTCATGGCCTGGGGCCAGCGCATGACCGACCTTGGACCGGGCAAGTTCTATGAGGAAGGGTATTTCGCCGATTACCCGCCAGGTTACTTGTATGTGCTGTACCTGCTTAGCCTGCTGCGCGGATTATTTAACTTTGCGGGCGGATCAGGTGCTGAGACGGTTCTCTTCAAGCTGCCTGCGATTCTCTCTGATCTGGTGCTTGGCTGGATTATTTATAAGAGCGCGCGAACCAGGCTCGGCTCCGGGCTGGCTATGGGGCTGATGATGCTGTTCCTGTTCAATCCGGCTGTGCTGATGGATTCGGCAGCCTGGGGACAGGCGGATTCGTTTTTCCTCATCTTCCTGCTGCTCAGTATAATTGGGGTTGTCGATAAGCGCTTTGTACGTGCAGCGATCTTCTTTGCCGTCGCTACATTGATTAAGCCGCAGGCGCTGATTTTCACACCTGTGCTGCTGTTAGCCTTCTATCATCACCGGGCCTGGAAGCAGCTTGCGCTGGGCGCCCTATACGGACTGGGGATCTTTCTTGTCCTCGCAGCCCCGTTTTTCTGGAATAACGGCGGTTTTGCGGGCTTGATTAACCTCTACAAAAGTACACTGTCCTCCTATCCGTATTCCACAGTGAATGCGTTCAATCTGTATGCCTTGACTGACCCGATGTGGTCGGCGCTGGATGTGACCTGGCTCGGCATTCCTTACCGTATATGGGGCTTTATTTTCATCCTGGTGGCAGTTGCACTTGCTGCATATTATTCTTTCAATACTAAGGACCGTAAGGATCTCTCCAAGTCCTACTTCATCGCTATGGTGCTGATCACGATTGTCTTCGTATTCGGTACCAAGATGCATGAGCGTTACTTGTATCCGGTATTGATCCTGTCCTTATTCGCCTTCATGGAGAGCCGGGACCGGCGGTTCCTTACCCTGTTTCTCGGGTTCTCCCTGACCCAGTACATCAATGTTGGTTATACACTGGCGTACCTGAATACCGGCGGAAATCCACCGGCCGACGGTATTGTTCTGGTTACAGCTATTACCACTATCATTCTTGCGATATATCTGCTCTATATTGGATACGATGTATATATCCGCCGAACTGCGAAGTTTTTGCCTGAACCGGTTACTCCCAAGGAGTCCTATGCAGCAGATCTGCTGCTTGCAGAAGGCATCAAGCCGCTTGCCCCTGCTGAGCGGCGTTCTCCGCTGAAGCTGAAGCGCAGAGACTGGATCTGGATGCTCGGTATCACCGTGCTATACGGGGCGCTGGCCCTCTATCATCTGGGTGATAACAAGGCGCCAGAGACTCTGTGGGAGCCGGCGGCCAGCGGCGATAGCTTCTATGTGGATCTGGGGCAGGCCCGTCAGTTGGAGCGGGTCAATGTGTTCGGCGGTGTCGGAACAGGGAAGTTTCAGCTGGAATTCAGCCAGACCCCTGATAATTGGAGTAGTCCGCTTGAGGTAAGCGAGGATGTCGGCAATGTCTTCATCTGGAAAAGCCAGCCGCTTAACGTATCCGCAAGATATGTCAAGCTCTCGGTTACGTCTCCAGGCTTCACCCTCAATGAGATGGCCTTCTATGAGCAGGGGGCACCGAAGGTTCCTCTGACCATAGCAAGCGTAACACCTGATTCGGGAGCAGCAGCCAAAAGAGGAACGCCGGCCAATCTGTTCGACGAGCAGTCCGTCATACCGGAGAACTCTAATTTCATGAACAGTACGTATTTTGATGAGATCTATCATGCCCGCACGGCTTATGAGCATTATCATAATATTGTGCCTTATGAGAACACGCACCCGCCGCTTGGCAAGCTGCTGATCGGGGTAGGAATGGAGCTGTTCGGCGTCAATCCGTTCGGGTGGCGGATCATAGGCACCATGTTCGGGATTGCGATGCTGCCGCTGATCTATATTATGGCTATGCGGTTGTTCCGTAAGACTACCTATGCTGCACTGGCAACAGGATTGTTCGCACTGGACTTCATGCATTTCACCCAGACGCGGATTTCGACCATCGATGTATATGGTGTATTCTTCATTATGCTGATGTTCTATTTCATGCAGCGGTATTTCACGATGAATTTCTACCGTGTTCCGCTGCGGACCACACTGGTTCCGCTGTTCTGGTCCGGCCTGTTCTTCGGCATCGGGGTTGCTTCGAAGTGGATCGTGATTTACGGTGGCGCGGGACTTGCTATTATGCTTGCGCTGGTACTCTTTGAACGCTACAGAGAATACAAGGCTGCCGGACGTCTATTGTCTGAAGGCAAGCTGAGCGGGCAGGAGCTCAAAGCCGCCTGCAGGACTGCAGATCAGTCCTTCTGGAAGAATACAGTGATCACCTTGGCTAGCTGTATAGGATTCTTCATTGTCATTCCAGGGATCGTATATAGTTTGTCCTTCATTCCTTCACTGTCTGCGTCGGCAGAGGGCTTCACCGTTAAGGGGCTGATTGATGCCCAGAAGAATATGTACAACTATCACAGCCAGCTTGTAGCAACACATCCGTTCGCCTCCTCCTGGTGGGAGTGGCCGTTCATGAAGCGTCCTGTGTGGTTCTTCAGCGGCGGCGAAGGCTTACCCGCAGGCAAGACGAGCAGCATAGTAACGATGGGCAATCCGCTGATCTGGTGGACAGGAATCTTCGCGATGCTGGCTGCCGTATGGTTCACTGTGAAGCGCCGGGACAAGAACCTGTACATGATCTGGATCGGCTTCTTCTCACAATATGTTCCCTGGATGCTTGTGCCGCGTGAGACGTTCCTGTACCATTACTTTGCGATGGTGCCGTTTATGATTCTATCCATTGTGTACATCCTGAAGCTGCTTGACAGCAGGTTCCAGGGTGCCAGATACCTGCGGTACGCCTATGTTGCGGCCGCAGCCATCCTGTTTGTAATGTTCTATCCGGTATTGTCCGGCATGCAGGTGAACAGCAGTTATATCATTCAAGTACTTCGCTGGTTCCCTTCCTGGGTATTCTAGGAGGGGAGCTGTAAGAGCCGTATATTTGTTCAAAGCTGATGTTGATGAGGTGCATCAAGGAAGCTGTGGCTTACAATAAATTTAGGAGGAACCCTTGTGAAGGCCAGATATAGTGTAATTGTCCCCATGTATAATGAGGAGGAAGTCATTCAGGTAACCTACGAGCGGCTCAAAAAAGTAATGGATGAGTGCGGGGATACCTATGAGCTCGTGTTCGTCAATGACGGCAGCCGGGACCGTACGGCTGAGATTATACGCGGAATCAGTAATGCGGATGAGCATGTCAAGCTGATTGACTTCTCCCGTAACTTCGGCCACCAGGTGGCGATTACAGCGGGCATGGATTATGCTGAAGGTCAGGCTGTTGTGGTGATTGACGCAGATCTCCAGGACCCGCCGGAGGTCATCCTGCAGATGATCGCCAAGTGGAAGGAAGGCTATGAGGTAGTCTATGCCAAGCGGCTGAAGCGCCACGGAGAGACCTTCTTCAAGAAGGTGACAGCCAAAATCTTTTACCGTCTGCTCAGCAGCATGACCAGTGTGGAGATTCCCACAGATACCGGGGACTTCCGGCTGATCGACCGTAAGGTCTGCGATGTGCTGCGCGGCCTGAAGGAGAAGAACCGTTATGTGCGGGGGCTGGTGAGCTGGGTTGGCTTCCGGCAGACCATGGTGGAATATGTGCGGGAGGAACGCTTCGCCGGGGAGACAAAATATCCGCTCAAAAAAATGATCCGCTTTGCGCTCGACGGAATCACCTCCTTCTCGCATAAGCCGCTCAAAATCGCCTCCTATGTCGGCTTCTTCCTGTCCTTCTCCAGCTTCATTTACCTGTTCCTGGTTTTATTCCAGAAGGTTTTCACCTCCTGGACCGTGCCGGGCTGGGCATCCATTGTGGGAGTTAACCTGCTGTTTAACGGCATTGTGCTGATGCTGCTGGGCGTCATTGGGGAATACATCGGACGGATCTATGACGAATCGAAGGATAGACCACTCTATATCGTAAGCGAGACCAGAGGCTACCCGGAGACAGAGGCTGAAGACACCCGGAAGGAAAGCGATTATGCAAGATAAGGCTTGGCGCGCAGGCATGATCCAGTTTCTGAAATTTAATGCGGTGGGCCTGCTTAATACATTCATAGATTTTGCGGTATTTACCCTGCTGCATTCCCTGGGGATGCTTAACACCCCCGCACAGATTATTTCCTACAGCGCCGGGACGGCCAACAGCTTTTTCTGGAATAAGAAGGTGACCTTTAAGGGAAGGGACAGAGGCGGGAATGGCGGCTTTGACCGGATGCAGCTGGTGAGATTTATTGTGCTGAATCTGCTGGTACTGGGCATTTCGGTGCTGCTGATTCATCTTCTGACTGACCGGCTGGGGATACAGGTGCTACTGGCCAAGGTGCTGGTTACCTTCATAACAGTGATCATTAATTTCTTTGGAAGCCGGAAATGGGTATTCTAAAGAGACAGTATATATTCCCCGTATCCTGCGGGGCTGCAGTTATTCTATATTGCGGAGGCGATTGTCATGCGGAAGTTATCCTATTTGATTATACTTGCCGGGGTCCTGATTATGCTCTACCCCAAAGGAAGCGAATGGTACGAGGACCGTCAACAGCAGAAGCTGCTGGAAGAGGCCGAACAGGCTTATAGTGAAATCGTTCCTTCGGCTACGGCTCCTGCCAGCCAGGATCTGAGCAAGCCTTATGCGGAAGTCACCCAGCTGCTCGCGGAAGAGTCTGGTGCGGAAGAGCCGGTGCCCACTGCAGCGCCCGAGATTGAAGTTGGAGGGAAGATCACTGCCATTATTGAAATCGACAAAATCGATCTGAAGCTGCCTGTTCTGGAGGGCGCCACCAAGACCAATATGAAGCATGCTGCGGCGCATATGAAGGAGACAGCTCCGATTGGCGCGGTAGGCAATGCAGCAATTGCGGCACACCGCTCAAGAACGGCAGGGCGGCTGTTCAACAGACTAGATGAGGTCGGTAATGGGGACACCATTACTGTTATTACAAGCGGCCAGGAATACAAGTATGTTGTATATGATGTATCTATTGTAGAGCCTACCGATATTTCGGTACTGAAGGGAAATGATAATGATAAGATTCTGACCCTCATTACCTGTGATCCGCTTGTCAACCCGACCCACAGACTCATCATTCATGCGAAGCTCACCTGAATCTATCAGAACAAGGCGATAAAGGTCGAAAAAACATAAAATTTTAGTATATTTGTGGTGGAATCTAGCAATTTGGGTCTTGCTAATAGAGATGTGTATGGTAAAATAGAACTATCAAAAGCTAATGCACGATAACGGCAAACCTATCGAAAGGTAGGGACGCAAAGCTAGAGGGCCTTCCCGTCATGGATGGCAGCCAGCTACCGAATGAAGAGGCTTTTTTTGTTTGTTTTAATTCAGAATCTGTCATTATGTGGTAGTAGATTGGACAGATAAAGCTTATACGATAACGGCAAACCTATCGAAAGGTAGGGACGCAAAGCTAAAGGGCCTTCCCGTCATGGATGGCAGCCAGCTACCGAAAGGGGTTTTATCCATGAAAAAGTTTTATTTAATGCTAATTACACTTTTTGTAATCGTCACTTCCGTGCAGACAGGCACTGCTCAAGCTGCTAATGCAGATTCAAGCTGGTTAAATGTTGGACAACTTGATCAAGGGGTTATCGGGGTTTCGTACGATGTTCCTAAGGACAAGAAGATGAAGCTCATGATTACCAAGGACAATAACAGCTATACTTACAACTTATACACCTCCAAGCCGAACGAGACGTTCCCGCTGCAACAAGGAAACGGCTCTTACAAGGTATCCGTTCTTGAGAATACTACGGGCAACAAATACAAAGTGCTATCTTCCGAGACTGTCTCTCTTTCAATGAGCAATGTGAATGCCGTATATTTGAGCTCTGTACAGAATGTTAAGTGGAGTTCTTCCGATAAATCCGTTCAAAAGGCAGCCCAGCTTACAAAGGGTCTGACCACAGATGCAGACAAAGTTAAGGCTATCTACAATTACATCGTAGCTAACGTGAAATATGACTACTCTCTGGCTAACAGCGTAAGCACAGATTATATTCCGAACAACGATAACACGCTGGCTACCAACAAAGGGATCTGCTACGATTACGCATCCTTGTTCGCTACTATGCTCCGCAGTGAAGGTATTCCAACCAAATTGGTTATGGGAAATACAAGCTATGTAACTTCATACCATGCCTGGAACGAAGTGTTCCTAAATGGCAAATGGGTAACGATTGATACTACAGTAGATGCAGGTCTGGGCAAGAACACAGTATCAACAGAACTGGTCAAAGCAGCAAGCAAATACACTGCAGCGAAATTCTACTAAGAATAGCTGTGAACTATAGCATTACCTGAGAATAACCCGCTTAATCATTAAGCGGGTTATTTTTATTTATATAAAGGTTGCTTTTTAATAGAAGGATAGGTTATTATAAGTAAGCGTTGTTGGAGCGGCAAAGGAAATGAGAATTACTTAAATAAGTAATTTCAAAAATAAAGCTTGCATTGCTCGGATGAACGTGATATATTATAAGAGTTGCTGGTGACGCGGTAAGCGGCGCTGATAACGAGCTTGATCTTTGAAAACTGAACAACGAGTGAGTATCGGAGATCACTTCGGTGAGATCCAAATTAGAGAATGTAAATTCTCGTCAGATGTTTCAAAATGAGCAATCGCTCTTTCTAAATACCAATTTGGAGAGTTTGATCCTGGCTCAGGACGAACGCTGGCGGCGTGCCTAATACATGCAAGTCGAGCGGAGTCTGAAAGGAAGCTTGCTTCCTTTCAGACTTAGCGGCGGACGGGTGAGTAACACGTAGGCAACCTGCCCTCAAGCCTGGGATAACTACCGGAAACGGTAGCTAATACCGGATAATTTCTTTTTTCTCCTGAGGAGAGAATGAAAGGCGGAGCAATCTGCTGCTTGGGGATGGGCCTGCGGCGCATTAGCTAGTTGGTGGGGTAATGGCCCACCAAGGCGACGATGCGTAGCCGACCTGAGAGGGTGAACGGCCACACTGGGACTGAGACACGGCCCAGACTCCTACGGGAGGCAGCAGTAGGGAATCTTCCGCAATGGGCGCAAGCCTGACGGAGCAACGCCGCGTGAGTGATGAAGGTTTTCGGATCGTAAAGCTCTGTTGCCAGGGAAGAACGTCCGGTAGAGTAACTGCTGCCGGAGTGACGGTACCTGAGAAGAAAGCCCCGGCTAACTACGTGCCAGCAGCCGCGGTAATACGTAGGGGGCAAGCGTTGTCCGGAATTATTGGGCGTAAAGCGCGCGCAGGCGGTTATTTAAGTCTGGTGTTTAAACCTTGGGCTCAACCTGAGGTCGCACTGGAAACTGGGTGACTTGAGTACAGAAGAGGAAAGTGGAATTCCACGTGTAGCGGTGAAATGCGTAGATATGTGGAGGAACACCAGTGGCGAAGGCGACTTTCTGGGCTGTAACTGACGCTGAGGCGCGAAAGCGTGGGGAGCAAACAGGATTAGATACCCTGGTAGTCCACGCCGTAAACGATGAGTGCTAGGTGTTAGGGGTTTCGATACCCTTGGTGCCGAAGTTAACACAGTAAGCACTCCGCCTGGGGAGTACGGTCGCAAGACTGAAACTCAAAGGAATTGACGGGGACCCGCACAAGCAGTGGAGTATGTGGTTTAATTCGAAGCAACGCGAAGAACCTTACCAGGTCTTGACATCCAACTAACGAAGCAGAGATGCATCAGGTGCCCTTCGGGGAAAGTTGAGACAGGTGGTGCATGGTTGTCGTCAGCTCGTGTCGTGAGATGTTGGGTTAAGTCCCGCAACGAGCGCAACCCTTGACTTTAGTTGCCAGCAGGTTAAGCTGGGCACTCTAGAGTGACTGCCGGTGACAAACCGGAGGAAGGTGGGGATGACGTCAAATCATCATGCCCCTTATGACCTGGGCTACACACGTACTACAATGGCCGGTACAACGGGAAGCGAAGCCGCGAGGTGGAGCCAATCCCAGCAAAGCCGGTCTCAGTTCGGATTGCAGGCTGCAACTCGCCTGCATGAAGTCGGAATTGCTAGTAATCGCGGATCAGCATGCCGCGGTGAATACGTTCCCGGGTCTTGTACACACCGCCCGTCACACCACGAGAGTTTACAACACCCGAAGTCGGTGGGGTAACCCGCAAGGGAGCCAGCCGCCGAAGGTGGGGTAGATGATTGGGGTGAAGTCGTAACAAGGTAGCCGTATCGGAAGGTGCGGCTGGATCACCTCCTTTCTATGGAGAATCGTCTTCTGCAATGAAGACATTCAAATCGGAAGCTTGCTTCCACCAATCAGGTTTAGGCCTGTTACTCACTCGTTGGTCAGTTTTGAGAGTTTAAGCTCTCATCTTTACCTTGATCCTTGAAAACTGGATACCGAAACGAATTTGCGTTTTAGAACATCTTTTAGCTGAAACTTGTGTAAGCAAGTTGAAATAGTTATTAGTTGCTACAAAGTGAAGGTTTTTGATTGTGCAAACAAGCAAAACACCGGAACGTTGGTTAAGCTACTAAGAGCACACGGAGGATGCCTAGGCGCCAGGAGCCGACGAAGGACGTGGCGAACAACGAAACTGCCTCGGGGAGCTGTAAGCAAGCTTTGATCCGGGGGTGTCCGAATGGGGAAACCCAGCTGTGGTAATTCGCAGTTACTCGTATCTGAATACATAGGATACGCAGAGGCAGACCAGGGGAACTGAAACATCTAAGTACCCTGAGGAAGAGAAAACAATAGTGATTCCGTCAGTAGCGGCGAGCGAACGCGGAACAGCCTAAACCAAGGGGCTTGCCTCTTGGGGTTGTGGGACGTCTCACATGGAGTTACAAAGGAATATGGTAGGCGAAGAGGTCTGGAAAGGCCCGCGATAGAGGTAAAAGCCCTGTAGCCTAAACTGTGTTCTCTCCGAGACGGATCCCGAGTAGTGCGGGGCACGTGAAACCCCGTATGAATCCAGCAGGACCATCTGCTAAGGCTAAATACTACCTGGCGACCGATAGTGAAACAGTACCGTGAGGGAAAGGTGAAAAGCACCCCGGAAGGGGAGTGAAATAGAACCTGAAACCGTGTGCTTACAAAAAGTCAGAGCCCTCTCTATGGGTGATGGCGTGCCTTTTGTAGAATGAACCGGCGAGTTACGTTTAACATGCAAGGTTAAGGTGAGAAGCCGGAGCCGCAGCGAAAGCGAGTCTGAATAGGGCGACTGAGTATGTGGACGTAGACCCGAAACCGTGTGATCTACCCCTGTCCAGGGTGAAGGTGCGGTAACACGCACTGGAGGCCCGAACCCACGCATGTTGAAAAATGCGGGGATGAGGTGGGGGTAGCGGAGAAATTCCAATCGAACTCGGAGATAGCTGGTTCTCCCCGAAATAGCTTTAGGGCTAGCCTCGGTGAATGGAGTGGTGGAGGTAGAGCACTGATTGGGTGCGGGGCCCGCAAGGGTTACCAAGCTCAGTCAAACTCCGAATGCCATTAACTTCTTGCCGGGAGTCAGACAGTGAGTGCTAAGATCCATTGTCAAAAGGGAAACAGCCCAGACCATCAGCTAAGGTCCCCAAGTGTGTGTTAAGTGGGAAAGGATGTGGAGTTGCACAGACAACCAGGATGTTGGCTTAGAAGCAGCCACCATTGAAAGAGTGCGTAATAGCTCACTGGTCGAGTGACTCTGCGCCGAAAATGTAACGGGGCTAAACACACCACCGAAGCTATGGCTAGATGCTTTGCATCTGGGGTAGGGGAGCGTTGTATGTGGGTTGAAGGTGTACCGTAAGGAGCGCTGGACAGCATACAAGTGAGAATGCCGGTATGAGTAACGAAAAGATCAGTGAGAATCTGATCCGCCGAAAGCCCAAGGTTTCCTGAGGAAGGCTCGTCCGCTCAGGGTAAGTCGGGACCTAAGGCGAGGCCGAAAGGCGTAGTCGAAGGACAACAGTTTGAAATTACTGTACCACCGTAATCCGCTATGAGCGATGGGGTGACGCAGGAGGGTAGTGACGCGGACTGATGGATGTCCGTCTAAGCAGTGAGGCTGGTGTGTAGGCAAATCCGCACACTATTAAGGCCAGGCTGTGATGGGGAGCGAAAATTATAGTAGCGAAGGTCATGATCTCACACTGCCAAGAAAAGCCTCTAGTCAGGAGAAGGTGCCCGTACCGCAAACCGACACAGGTAGGCGAGAAGAGAATTCTAAGGCGCGCGGAAGAACTCTCGTTAAGGAACTCGGCAAAATGACCTCGTAACTTCGGGAGAAGAGGTGCCTCGGTAGGGTGAATAGCCCGAGGGGGCCGCAGTGAAAAGGCCCAAGCGACTGTTTAGCAAAAACACAGGTCTGTGCGAAGCCGTAAGGCGAAGTATACGGGCTGACGCCTGCCCGGTGCTGGAAGGTTAAGGGGAGTGGTTAGGGGTTAAACCCGAAGCTGTGAACCGAAGCCCCAGTAAACGGCGGCCGTAACTATAACGGTCCTAAGGTAGCGAAATTCCTTGTCAGGTAAATTCTGACCCGCACGAATGGCGTAACGACTTGGGCGCTGTCTCAACGAGAGATCCGGTGAAATTTTAATACCTGTGAAGATGCAGGTTACCCGCGACAAGACGGAAAGACCCCATGGAGCTTTACTGCAGCTTGATATTGAATTTGGGTACGATCTGTACAGGATAGGTGGGAGCCGTTGAGGCAGGAGCGCAAGCTTCTGCGGAGGCGCCGTTGGGATACCACCCTGATCGTATCTAGGTTCTAACCTAGTACCGTAATCCGGTACGGGGACCGTGTCAGGCGGGCAGTTTGACTGGGGCGGTCGCCTCCTAAAGAGTAACGGAGGCGTTCAAAGGTTCCCTCAGAATGGTTGGAAATCATTCGCAGAGTGCAAAGGCATAAGGGAGCTTGACTGCGAGACCTACAAGTCGAGCAGGGACGAAAGTCGGACTTAGTGATCCGGTGGTACCGCATGGAAGGGCCATCGCTCAACGGATAAAAGCTACCCTGGGGATAACAGGCTTATCTCCCCCAAGAGTCCACATCGACGGGGAGGTTTGGCACCTCGATGTCGGCTCATCGCATCCTGGGGCTGAAGTAGGTCCCAAGGGTTGGGCTGTTCGCCCATTAAAGCGGTACGCGAGCTGGGTTCAGAACGTCGTGAGACAGTTCGGTCCCTATCTGTCGTGGGCGCAGGAAATTTGAGAGGAGCTGTCCTTAGTACGAGAGGACCGGGATGGACGTACCGCTGGTGCATCAGTTGTTCCGCCAGGAGCATGGCTGAGTAGCTACGTACGGACGGGATAAGCGCTGAAAGCATCTAAGCGTGAAGCCCCCCTCAAGATGAGATTTCCCAGTATGTAAGACCCCTTGAAGACGACGAGGTAGATAGGTTGGAGGTGGAAGTGCAGCAATGCATGGAGCTGACCAATACTAATCGGTCGAGGGCTTATCCAAATTTCTATCACGCAGATTTGTTTCGGATTCAGTTTTCAGGAATCAAGTTCCTGAACGCAACGAAATTCATTCACACATTCGTGATGAACCGAATTTCTAGCGGCAGCGTCTGTTTCACAGACGCATGTTTGGTGGCGATAGCGGAGGGGTTCCACACGTACCCATCCCGAACACGACCGTTAAGCCCTCCAGCGCCGATGGTACTTGGACCGAAGGGTCCTGGGAGAGTAGGACGTTGCCAAGCACGCAAGACCACTGTTGATACCTCGACAGTGGTCTTTTTGTATTTTCGGGGAAGTGTGTGGACAGCTTGTGAGTAGAATTCAGGTATTCTTACAAGTGGAGCATAGTTATACACATGTGGATAGATTTAGTTTTTTTGATACTTCTCCCCAAATGATGTGGATATCCGGTAGAATAATGTGGATAGGCACGGAAAATTGGGGATAGTTAGACGAAGGAGCCGAAAGTTATGGACAAGCACAGCAGCTTTTTGTGGACAGAGCAGTTCAGGGTTCAGGCAAGTGACACGGATTACCGGTCAAGGGGCAAGCTCTCCTTTCTGCTGGATATCATGCAGCGTGCTGCGGATTCGGCTGTAAGCAGTCTTGGGCTAAGTATGGAGAGTATGCTTAAGGCGGGAATGGGTTGGATGGTTATCACCCTTGATCTGAATCTGCAGCGTCTGCCGTCCCCGAGTGAGCTTCTTGATGTACACACCTGGAGTAAAGGAAACAAAGGACCGCTCTGGCAGCGGGATTACCGGATTTATGATGCCCAAGGTGTAGAGCTAGCTTCGGCGCGATCGATCTGGGCGCTTGTGGATATCGGCAAACGAAAGATTTTGCGTCCGTCAGCCTTGCCTATTGTTGTCGAGCCATATGTAGAGGATTCCGTAGGCAGTCTGCCGGATAAAGTAATCATTCCACCAGAACTTCCCTTGCAGGAGGCCTACCGTTATCAGGTAAGATATAGCGGGCTGGATAACAACAAACATCTTAACAATGCGCGGTATGCAGATTTATGCTGTGATGCACTGGCGCTGGAGGAGTGGGAGGAGTTAGAGCTTACGGGGCTCCATATTACCTATGCCCAGGAAGCCAAGTATGGTGAGGAGATTAGTGTTATGCGTTCTTCTCTGACTGAAGAAGGGGTATATGTGCGCGGTCAAGGCGGGGGACGAATCTTTTTTGAAGCTTGCCTGAAGCTTAGAAGATAGATAGATGTCTGAGAGAGACTTACATAATGTTAAATCTAGACAGTTGCTCGGATTTCAGGGGAACTGTCTTTTGTCATATTTGCTACTTCCTTATATGTCACAAATACACAATTGATAATCGTTATACAGGTGTAAAAGGAAAATGGAGGTGATTTCTTTGGAGCAAGGTAACCCCGGGGGCCCACCTGAATCCAAAAAGATTGAAGAAGCTATTCATCAGGTACACGCAGGTGACAGGCAAGCTTTTACAACAATAATTACGGAATATGAAAGAAAGATTTACACGTATTGCTACTATCTCCTAAGAAACCGTGAAGAAGCAGAGGACGCTGTGCAGGATATATTCGTGAAGGTATATCAGCAGCTTAGGCGTTATGAGAAGCGGGTTTCTTTTTCGGCTTGGCTATATAAGGTGGCTTATCATCATTGCCTGGACCAGCTACGCAGGCGTAAGCGCCGCAGCCGGTTGCTGTCCCTTTATAAGCTGCAGTTGATGACGCATCAACAAGCGTTGCCGGAGGAGCCGCCGGTAGACCGGATTTTGGAAAACCTCACTTCGGAAGAGCGGGGGCTATTAATCCTTCGTGTCATTGAACAATACAGCTTCGAAGAGATCTCAATGATTACCGGAAGCAGTTCGGCGGCACTGCGCAAAAAATATGAACGGCTCCGTAAAAAACTGATTCAGCAAAAAGCGGATGAAGGGAGAGAATGTGCTCATGGAGAAATGGCAGAATCAAACTGAGAAGCAAATGCTGGAACATATTCGCAGCAGCGTCGGAAGAGTGGAGTTTCCTGTTGATAGCTATAATGAGCAGATTATGAACCGGATCGAACATTTGGAGACCAGAGGAGGAAGCAAATTGCTTAAGAAGACGTTAGCAGCCGCAAGTATAGCTGCAGTGATAGGATTAGGTACGATAACTGCAGGATTCATCTCCCCGGCCTGGGCCGATACTTTGAGTCAGCTCCCCGTGTTCAACAGTATATTCAAGCATACGGAGAACCCAGGATTGAAGTTGGCGGCGGAACAGGGGCTGACCACTTCACCTAACATGAGCGTGACCAAAGATGGAGTGACGTTAAGTGTTACAGAGGTATTTTATGACGGGATTCAACTGGCTATTGGATTTGAAAGGGCTGGAGTAGCGGATGAGCGGATGCTGGCGGAGATTACTGATTATAAAACCCATGAATTCGATCAATCGACGAAAGGCCTGCTGGGGTTGCCTGAAGTTACCCTGGAATCTGGTGAGCGTATGGGCTTCGGTTCTTCTTCTACAGGCGACGTACAGGGGCAACCCAATACCCTTTTATTGGAAATGAGAGAATTGTGGAATACATCAGCTCTCGGAGATGAATTCAAGGTAAATATCAGTGTGCCGGTTGCCCAAATCGCCGAGCCCTTTAAGTTCCAGGTGACGGTGAAGAAGCTTGCGGAGGGGATCATCAATCTTACTCCGGGTCAGGGGGCAAGCAAAGACTCCTTCCATTATAAAGTAAAGAGTCTGGACATCACGCCTGCTGCGATGAGACTGGTCGTCACCAGCGAAGGAGAGGTGCCTGCATCGCCGGAGCAGACAGGGGAATATGGTCCAACGGAGGTATTCTATGAGCTTGTGGATGATGCCGGTAATGTTATTGGTCCAAAGGGTCTCGGATATGCCATGATGAAGGCGGTTCAGCATCCTATTGTGGATAGCCTGTACAATACCTTCCCGCAAAAACCCAAGACGATTACGGTCAGACCGTATACAATGACTCTGGATAATGAGCCGAAACTCTTGTTGGATGCCGATGGGAAACCGGTAAAAACTTATATGAAGGAGCTTGAAACAACGATACAAATTCCTTGAATTTCAGAAAAGTTAGGTGTGAAATAATTTATGCTCTAGTCCGCGTCTGCTGTGCAGATGCGGGCTTTTTGACGATTAAAGCAATGTTAGCGGAATGTAGATTTCACTTACTGAATCAGGATGCTCCGGTCCGAGATAGTCCTTGCCGTAGTATTCAAATTCATAGGAGAGGTTCAGGCGGTAATCGGTTCTCGGTAGAAAAACGCCATAGATATATTTGTAGGTGGCAGAGACTTCTGCGGATGGCCCTGTATGCTTAAATCTGAGATAACGTGCTGGCGGCAGTGTATGGATAGGCAGGTTGCTGCCAACTTGTTCGCAACTCGACTGAACGGTATTGCCGGTACGTACAGATGCCAGGGTGTTCAACTCACAGGCAATGTGAAAGGAGATTCCCTGATCCTCATAGTTATCCGGCCAATAGCCTAGCTGGTAATATTGTTCTGGCAGCTTGCGGTCCGGGATAGCAGAAAGGCTGCTGAACAGCTGCTCCCATGCGGATCCGATGACCGACTGATCTTGCGTAACGGTAATGAACCGCCCCTGAAGTCTGATTTCACCAAGCTCAATCAGGTCAGGAGAGGCGCCCTTCTGGTCTGACCAGTGCGTCAAATCAGCGGGCTGTAAGGGATGGAGCAACAGAGGGATATCCGGGTTAGACTTGTGACGGATATGGGTGGGAGTGGTGTGCAGCAGTCTTTTGAAGGACCGGGTGAAGGTCTCGTAATCATTATAAGCATAGTCCAGTGAGATCTCGTGAAAAGTCCGCTCGGGACTGCTCAGAATATCCCGGGCCGCCTCTGAAATCCTCCGTCTTGCCATATAGTCGCCCGGTGTGAGCCCGGTAACCCCTTGAAACAGGCGGATAAAGTGGAACAGGGAATAGCCGGTCTCTCTGGAGAGGTCCAGAACAGACAGCGGCTGCTTCAGTTTCGATTCAATATATTCAATCGCCTGTAGAATGAGCTGGCTGTTCTTCATGAAGTCCTCTCCTCTAGGTTACTCTACAGTCCACTCTCCCCATGAGGCAGCCCATGCAGGCACTCTAACCTGACAGACACGGTCGGTGGAAGGGAAATAAGCTTTGATATCAAGCACGGGTGTTCCCGGATAGGCATCCAGTCCGCTGACCTCCACAATTCCCTGATCTAGGTCAACGGATAGAATACGGGCAACCGTCAGTCCAAGCGGATTAGGGCGGACCGGAGACCGGGTGGCAAATACACCGCTAACCGGGGCATCATAGGGAGGCTCAATCTGCGTAGTTCCCCGGAAGTGATCTGCTGCAAATTCATGAATCCACCATAGAATCTGGCAGTGGCTGAAGGCCTCTAACCCCTTCAAGGCGGGTCTGTATTCGGGTCTAATCTCAAGTTGCAGGTTCTGCTGTGTTCCTGTTACAACTCCTACTGGTATAATATTATACGATTCTGATGCGGACATTGTCTGTGACTCCTTTCGGCTGGGGATGATTCTAGTCTATCGGAAGTAAAGGGAATTCGGCCTGATGATAATTGCGGACTTGTATGTCATGGTATAATAGGTTGTTGATGACAGGGAGGGGTTTGGACGATGAAGGTATTAGTATTAGCAGAGAAGCCGTCGGTAGCCCGTGAGATTGCGCGGGTGCTGGGCTGTGGAAATAAACAGAAGAGTTATATGGAAGGTCCGAAATATGTGGTGACCTGGGCTCTCGGGCATCTGGTTGGTCTGGCTGAGCCTGAGGACTATAACAATAAATATGCAACGTGGGCGCTGGAGGATCTGCCGATTCTTCCAGAGAAGGCCAAGCTGAAGGTGCTGCGCGAGACCAGTCAGCAATATAAGGCCGTGCAGCAGCTAATGAAGCGGCAGGATATCGAAGAGCTGATCGTGGCAACAGACGCGGCCCGTGAGGGTGAGCTGCTGGCCCGCTGGATTATGAATATGGCTGGCTGGAAAAAGCCGTTCCGGCGGCTGTGGATCTCTTCGCAGACGGATAAGGCCATTAAGGAGGGCTTCGCTTCTCTGCGGCCTGGACGGGATTTCGACCGCCTGTATGAATCTGCACGCTGCCGTGCTGAGGCGGATTGGATGATCGGGCTGAATGTGACGCGGGCCTTAACCTGCAAGTTCGGCGCGCCGCTCTCTGCGGGGCGTGTGCAGACACCTACCCTGGGAATGATTATGGACCGGGAGAGTGAGATTACCGGCTTCCGTTCCCAGGAATATGACCTGCTGACTGGGGACTTCGGGAATTTCCAGGCGGGGTGGCGTGCGCAGGGCGGGGACGGCCGGATTTTTGACAGGGAGAAGACGGATGTCCTTAAGGATAAGCTTACAGGCCGCAGCGGGCGGATCACTAAGGTACAAAAGAGTGAGAAAAGCGAGCCGCATCCGCTGGCCTATGATCTGACCGAGCTGCAGCGGGATGCCAACCGCAAATTTGGCTTCTCGGCCAAACAGACCTCAAGTGTGCTCCAGAAGCTGTATGAACAACATAAGCTGGTCACTTATCCGCGTACAGACAGCCGTTATCTGACCGCTGATATGACGGGTACGTTAAAAGAAAGACTCGACAGTGTGGCTGTCGGGCCGTATGCCTCCCTCGCCAGACCGCTGCTGCGGAAGCCGCTGCCGATTACGAAGCGAATTGTCGATGACAGCAAGGTCAGTGATCACCATGCGATTATTCCGACAGAGCAGACGGTGCTGCTTAATCTGCTGAGTGTGGAAGAGCGGAAGCTCTACGATCTGATCGTACGGCGGTTCATTAGCCTGTTCTATCCTCCGGCCCGTTATGACGCCGTAGCTGTAACGGTAACCGTGGATGGTGAAAGCTTCTATGTGAAGGGAACTACCGTCAAGGATGCAGGCTGGCGTGAGGTATACGGCGGAGATATGAGCTCGGATGACGAAGAGGAGAATGCGGGGGATGAACCCTCGGCAGGCAATGTGAAGCTGCCGGAGCTGCGGGAAGGCGATAGCGTGAAGCTTGCGCGCTGCATCATCAAGCCGGGACGGACACATCCGCCGAAGCGTTATAACGAAGCCACGCTGCTGACGCAGATGGAGAAGCATGGGCTGGGGACACCGGCCACACGTGCGGATATCATCGAGAAGCTGGTCAGCTCGGATACAATTGAACGGCAGGGCAATCTGCTGCATCCGACCGGCAAGGGGAAGCAGTTGATTGAGCTGGTCTCGGGGCAGCTGCGTACACCGGAGCTGACGGCACGCTGGGAAGCGGAGCTGGAGAGAATTGCGCGCGGGCAGGGGCGCCCGGAGCCTTTTTTGCAGGGGATTCGGAGTATGGCCCAGGAGCTGGTGTCCGGGGTGAAGAACAGCGGAGCGGAATACAAGCCGCATAATGTCTCTAACAGCCATTGTCCGGAGTGTGGAACAAGGATGTTAGAAAAGAAGACCAAACGCGGCAGGCTGCTGGTCTGTCCGAAGGAGGATTGCGGCTACACCCGGGCGGGCGAGAAGCAGTTGT
This sequence comes from Paenibacillus sp. FSL P4-0338, assembly GCF_038002365.1. Classification (NCBI taxonomy): domain Bacteria; kingdom Bacillati; phylum Bacillota; class Bacilli; order Caryophanales; family Paenibacillaceae; genus Paenibacillus; species Paenibacillus sp. FSL P4-0338. The sequence goes on from NZ_JBBOCG010000002.1 coordinate 656,218, forward strand.
CGAACCGCCGCTGCCCGCAGTGCCATAAGAAGATGGAGATGAAGGAAGGCAAGGCCGGAAAGTATGTGCAGTGCCTCGGCTGCGGCATTACAGAGACGATGGATAAGGACCACAAGCATATCAATAAACGCGAGCAGCAGAAGCTGGTTCAGCAGTACAGCAAGACGGAAAGTGCCGGCAACAATCTTGGTGATCTGCTGAAGGCTGCGATGGAAGCGAAACAGAAGGGCAAGTAGCCGCAAGAAGCCAAAGTAAGGCTGTCTAAGGGACGGCAGATATGCTTTACTGTAAATGATTGATACGGGATCCGGTGTTAGGGTTCCGCTAAATAGAGTGGGGCAGGTGGAGAAGTGGCAGCGGCTGAAGGGATAGAGGGTGTGGTGAAAGCGGCAGAGGCTCAGGGTACGAAGGAGAGCAGCCGGTTGTATTTTCTGGTGATAGTCTTTATGTTCTGGTTCTCTTCGTATATCTATGTTCCGGTGCTCTCACCTTATGTGGAGCATCTCGGAGCTTCTTATGTCATGGTAGGAGCGGTACTTGGGATATACGGCCTGATGCAGATTCTGTTCCGGTTGCCGATAGGGATGGGGTCAGATGTACTTAACCGGCGGCGGCCGTTCATTTATCTGGGGCTGATCGCAAGCGGAGCGAGCTGTCTGCTGTTCCTGGCAGGGGCACATCCGGGCTGGGCGCTGGCTGCGCGGGCGGTCTCGGGGATAGCGGCATCGGCGTGGGTCGTGTACTCGGTGATGTTCGCGGGGTATTTTCCGAAAGAAGAGGCGGGCAGGGCTATGGGGATGCTCCAGTTCACCACGGTGATTGCCCAGTTGGCCAGTATGATGATCAGCGGCTATATCGTAGAACACTTCGGCTGGAATACCCCGTTCATCATCGGAGGGATTGTGGCGGTGGCCGCGATGCTGCTGGTCATCCGTCTTCCGGAGCAACAGCTGGAGAAGCGCACGGCGATTAAGCTCAAGGATCTGGCCGGCGTCGTGAAGGAACCGCTGCTGGTAAAAGTATCGCTGTTATCGGTGCTGGCCCATTGCGTGCTGTTCATTACGATGTTCGGCTACACGCCGAATCAGGCGCTCTATATTGGCGCGAGCAAAGGGAGTCTCGGCTGGCTGACGCTGGCTTTTATGCTGCCTCATGCGATAGCGACCCTCTATGGTGCTCGGCTGTTCGGCCGGTGGCTGGGGGACCGGGGGACGCTGATGCTGGGCTTTGCCGGAAGTGCAGTGTTCACGCTGCTCATTCCATCGATGCCAACGCTTGCGGCGTTATGTGTAACACAGATCGGGAACGGCTTCATGCAGGGACTGATCTTCCCGCTGCTGCTGGGCAAATCCGTCTCCGGGGTAGCTCCGTTCAAGCGGGCGACAGCGATGGGGTTCTATCAGGCGGTGTATGCGATTGGCATGTCCGGCGGTCCTTTTGTAGCGGGATGGATGAGTGCGGCGTACGGTCTGCGAGGAGGCTTCTGGCTGGGCGGCGTGGCAGCAGTGCTGGCGGCAGTGCTGTCTTGGTTCTGGATCAGGGAAGCCGGAGCCGCAGGCGGGCGGAGCAAGAAAGAGCGGCAGTTGCAGGGCCGGTGATGTGAGGTTATTGGTTTTTTGCCGGAAAGGGTAATATAATAGAGAGCAAGGTAGGATGCTAGGAGGAGGGGCCGGAAGGATGGTCAAGGTGGTATTGCTGTGGTTCGCGCTGATCAACATTATCGGGTATGTAGTAATGTCGGAAGACAAGAACAAGGCCCGGAAAAGACGGGATCGGGTGCCGGAGAAAACATTGTTTCTGCTGGCGTTCATGGGCGGTGCGCTGGGTGTGCTGATTGCCATGTACCGCAAGCGCCATAAGACAAGGCATACTTCCTTCAGACTCGGAATTCCGCTGCTGCTGCTGCTGAATATGGTGCTGTATGGGTATTTTTTGAGGTAAGCCGCTTGAGGGCTTGGTAATGATGTAAATAATAGAAAGAGGTGGCGTAAATGTTATTCTCTAAAATTCTGCTTGCCTATGACGGTTCAAAGGCTTCGAATCAGGCTCTGGAACGGGCGATCGAGCTGGCTAAGGTAACTCCAGGGTCCTCCCTGTACGTCGTACACGCATTTGAATTCCCTCGGTTCTTCATCGGGGAAGCTCTCGCGCCTCTGCCGGCATCGGTGAACAAGGATTATTATGATCTCGCGGTCCAGACTACGGAAGAAGTGAAAAGCCGCCTGGAAGCCGAAGGTCTGAATGCTACGGTAGAATTGCTGCAGGGATCGCCTGCGGAAATTATTCTGAATTATGCCAAGGAGCAGGATGCAGATGTGATCGTAATCGGCAGCCGGGGGCTGGGCGGTATCCGGGAATTCGTTCTGGGCAGCGTCAGCCATAATGTGGTGCAAAGTGCGCGCATTCCGGTGCTGGTTGTTAAATAATAGGAACTTTAGTAGAGGAACGCTGCGGCGTTCCCCTTTTTTTAGGCGGATTAGCGGGAATAAGATTTTCATTTATGCCCAAAAGCGAACAATTTGCAGACATGATATGACAATGTTCGTGTTTAAGTTGACATGATGTGTAGGGCGTTGTTAAACTGAATCTATGAAGAGCTCGTATAAAACCGGGGATAGGGCCCGGAAGTTTCTACCCGGTAACCGTAAATTGCCGGACTACGAGGAAATAGGATAACTGGAACGATAGCAGCTAGCCTCCCCGCAGACCGGGGCGGTGTTCCTGCATTCTCCTGCCTGTTAGAACGGGGAGAGTGCGGCTGCCAGGCGGTTATCACCTGATTCCTTTAGTAGTCCGGGTCCACCCGCAGCAGAATGCGTCTGGAGTCCGGGCTATTTTTCACGGTTCATGCGGGAATTGGCAGGAAACGGGACACACTGAAATCAGAGAAATCTCTATAACGGAAATGGAAGGCTGGGTGAACGATGTCTGTGCAAGTTGGTGTCATTATGGGCAGCAAATCGGACTATGAAACGATGCAGCATACCTGTGAAGTGCTGGAGGAGCTGGATATAGCTTATGAGAAAAAGGTTGTCTCTGCACACCGCACACCGGATCTGATGTTCCGTTATGCCGAGGAGGCGGCGGAGCGCGGCCTGCGGGTCATTATCGCCGGAGCGGGCGGTGCGGCGCATCTGCCGGGTATGGTGGCTGCGAAGACCACGCTGCCGGTCATCGGTGTACCTGTGCAGTCGAAGGCCTTGAACGGCATGGATTCGCTGCTGTCGATTGTGCAGATGCCTGCGGGCATCCCGGTAGCGACAGTAGCCATCGGCCGCGCCGGAGCTATCAATGCGGGGCTGCTGGCGGCGCAGATCATCGGCGCCTTCGAGCCGGAGGTAGCGCAGCGGGTGCAGCTGCGGCGCGAGGCGACCCAGCAAGAGGTGTTGGAAAGCAGCGAGAGCCTATGAGCCCGGAGGAGCTGAAAGCCGGACGGCTGGAGGGTGGCGCGGAGCAGGCTAAGGCTGGGCGAGGGATGAAGGCTGAAGGCGAAGCGGAAGGTGCCAGTGCCGGGGCGGTAAAGGCTGAAGGCAGAGCGGAAGCTGCCGGGGCTGAGGCACAGCGGGAAGAGACCGGGGCGCAGCCGCCACGGACGCTGCTGCCCGGCGCAACGATCGGCGTGCTCGGCGGCGGGCAGCTCGGGCGCATGATGGCGCTGTCCGGCAGCGCCATGGGCTACCGCTTCGTGGCGCTGGACCCAGCAAAGGATGCGCCGTGCGGACAGGTGACGCCGCAGATCACTGCGGCTTATAACGACCGGGACGCCGCGCGCGAGCTGGCACGGCGCTCGGACGTCATCACGTACGAGTTCGAGAACGTTGACGCGGGCGTAGCCGCGCTGCTGACGGAGGAATCGTACGTGCCGCAGGGCAGCGCGCTGCTGTATACGACACAGCACCGGCTGCGCGAGAAGGCGGCAATCGAGTCGGCGGGCGTGCCCGTTGCCCCGTACCGCAAGGTCGGCAGCCTGGCGGAGCTGGAAGCGGCGGCTGCCGACCTGGGCCTGCCCTGTGTGCTGAAGACAGCCACAGGGGGGTACGACGGCAAGGGACAAGCCGTCATCCGCAGGCTGGAAGAGCTGGCTGCAGCGTTCCATCAGGTCGCGCCGGGGGCGCAAGCAGATATACCGGAGCTGGTGCTGGAGAAATTCATCACTTTTAAATGTGAGATTTCGGTCATCGCGGCCCGGAGCGCCTCGGGGGAGGTCAAGAGCTTCCCGCCTGCCGAGAACATTCATGTGGATAACATCCTGCATCTCTCGATTGTACCTGCGCGGGTGCCGGAGGAGATTCAACAGCGGGCCTGTGAGCTGGCCGAGCGGATTGTCTCCGGCATGGAGGCGGTCGGACTGCTGGCGGTTGAGATGTTCGTGACGGAGGATGGAGAACTGTTCGTCAATGAGCTGGCGCCGCGGCCGCATAATTCCGGCCATTACACGATGGATGCCTGCGTGACCTCGCAGTTCGAGCAGCATGTGCGGGCCATCTGTAATCTGCCGCTGGGCGATACCTCGCTGCTTACTCCTGTGGTGATGGTGAATGTACTCGGCCAGCATCTGGAAGGAGCCGTTCGGGCAGCCTGCCGTGCGAATGAAGAAGTGAGCAGGCTTGGAGTATCACCCAAGCTTCATATATATGGCAAGACCGAGAGCACAACCGGCCGCAAAATGGGCCATATTAACCTGCTCTGCAAGGATACCGGCGACGGATTGTCCTGGGTAGAGCAAACTAACCTTTGGAGGAACTGACAAGCTATGATTGAACGTTACAGCAGACCTGAGATGCGGGCCATTTGGACCGAAGAGAATAAATTCAACGCGTGGCTGGAGGTTGAGATTTGCGCCTGTGAGGCGTGGGCCGAGCTGGGAGTGATCCCGCATGAGGATGCCGCGAAGCTGCGCAAGGATGCCAAATTCGATATCGCGCGGATTGATGAGATTGAGCTGGAGACGCGCCATGATGTGATTGCTTTTACCCGTGCGGTATCCGAAAGTCTGGGAGCAGAGCGCAAATGGGTGCATTACGGACTAACCTCGACAGATGTGGTCGATACGGCGCTGGGTTATCTGCTGCGTCAGGCCAACGAGATTCTGGAGCAGGATATTATCCGGTTCATTGAGATTCTAAAAGACAAAGCTATCGCCTATAAGGATACCCCGATGATGGGCCGTACCCATGGCGTACATGCAGAGCCCACAACATTCGGCCTGAAGATGGCACTGTGGTATGAGGAAATGAAGCGGAACCTGGAGCGCTTCCGTCATGCGGCGGACGGCGTGCAATTCGGCAAAATCTCCGGGGCGGTCGGTACTTATGCCAACATCGACCCGTTCGTTGAAGAATTCGTCTGCCGTAAGCTGGGCACCAGCCCGGCTCCGATCTCCACGCAGACCTTGCAGCGTGACCGTCATGCAGAGTATATGGCGGCGCTGGCGCTGGTTGCCACTTCCCTGGACAAGTTCGCAACCGAGATCCGCGCTTTGCAGAAGAGTGAGATCCGCGAGGTGGAGGAGGCTTTTGCCAAGGGTCAAAAGGGTTCGTCCGCGATGCCGCACAAGCGCAACCCGATCGGCTGCGAGAACATCTCTGGCCTGTCGCGTGTCATCCGCGGCCATATGATGACAGCTTACGAGAACGTGCCGCTGTGGCATGAACGTGATATTTCGCATTCTTCCGTAGAACGGATCATCCTGCCGGATGCGACCATGCTGCTGAACTACATGCTGAACCGCTTCGGCAACATCGTGAAGAACCTGACTGTATTCCCTGAAAATATGAAGCGCAACATGAACCGTACCTTCGGGGTTCCGTTCTCCGGCCGCATCCTGACCAAACTGATCGACAAGGGCTTCAGCCGCGAGCAGGCGTACGACACCGTGCAGCCGCGTGCGATGCAGGCCTGGGAGGAACAGACCCAGTTCCGTGACATCGTGGAAGCCACCCCAGAAATCACAGCCGTGCTTAGCGCGGAGGAGATTGAGGATGCGTTCAACCCTTCCTGGCATCTCAAGCATGTGGACACCATCTTCCGCAAGCTGGAACTGATCTAATTTATAAAAAAGGTAAGTCAGTGGTGAAGGGATGAGCTGGAGAAGAGTTGGGCGGAGCGACGGGGATGCTTCTTCCTGATATGCGGGGCACAGGAAATTGAAATTTAGGTTTGGGGTAAAGGAGGAACGGAGAGGAATTTTGGAACTGTAGAAGCGAAGCGTTCGTCTTTATGGTCCGATTTCTACCACAGCCTGTGGTTAAATCAGAGAAATATGACCATAACAGCGATCGGAAGTCCAAAATTTCCGCAGTGACCCTATTAACCCGAAGGTGTAGTCAATTCCTTGATGCGAAGCTCAGGAAACAAGCCTCCCAAAGCTTTTAGCCCGAATATAGCAAGATCATTTGTTCAAGGGAGGAAAGGTCATGACACACCTAGCCGTATCCACTGCCGTGGAACTAGTAAATGCGCCGCTGCTCTACAAAGGCAAGGTTCGTGAGCTGTATGATTTGGGGGATGAGATACTGATCGTGGTGACAGACCGGATCTCTGCATTCGACTATGTGCTGGACCCGGCGGTTCCAGACAAGGGCAATGTACTGAACCGGCTCAGCGCCTTCTGGTTCGGCCAGACCCGGGAGCTGATCGAGAACCATGTGGTGCATATCGAGGTGGACAAGCTCGGAGATATTGTGAAGGACCGTGAAGCGCTGAAGAACCGGATCATGGTCGTACGCAAAGCCGAGCGGATTGACATCGAATGCGTCGTGCGCGGCTGCATTACAGGCGGCGGCTGGCGGCAGTACCAGGAGACCGGTCAAGTCAACGGCATTGAGCTGCCCAAGGGACTGCGGAAAAATGCGGTGCTGGCGGAGCCGATTTTCACACCTGCGGCTAAGAATGATGTTGGTCACGATGAAGACATTCCGTTCGGGCAGATGCAGGAGCAGATCGGCGCAGAGCTTGCGCTGGAGCTGAAGGAGAAGAGCCTGAAGCTGTTCGCTTTTGCCAGAGCTTATTGTGAAGAACGCGGTATCATCCTCGCCGATTGCAAATTCGAGTTCGGACTGCTGGATGGTAAGGTGATTCTGATCGATGAGATCTTCACGCCGGATGCTTCCCGCTTCTGGGCCAAGGACAAATATGCACTGGATATCGAGATCGACAGCATGGATAAGGAGCCGGTTCGCACGTACCTGTCAGCCTCCTCCTGGGACAAAAACAGTACGCCGGACCCGTTGCCGGCTGAGGTAGTCGAGGAGACGTCGCGCCGGTACCTGGATATTTATCACCGTCTTACCGGGAAGTCGTTGTAGGATGGCGTAAAATGCAGATTTTCATAGAAATAGCTGTACGAAATACAACTAAAGCTAATTTTGCAGGGAATATTGAGAATATAGTTGTACATTATGCAGTTAAGCAAGCTGCCAGTAAGCCTAATTCAGTTCATTAAATTCTAGGAGGAACTACAAGCGTATGTTAAAAGCGACAGTCTACGTCACCATTAAGAAAAGCGTGCTCGACCCTCAGGGAGTTGCCGTGCAGGGTGCCCTGCATTCCGTTGGATTCCAGGAAGTTGAAAGTCTGCGGATCGGCAAGTATATGGAGCTGACCCTCGATACGGATAACCGCGCAGAAGCGGAAGGACGCCTGAAGGAAATGTGCGAGAAGCTGCTGGCCAACACGGTGATCGAGGATTACCGCTACGAATTGGAGGACTAAACGTCATGAAATTTGCTGTACTTGTCTTTCCAGGCTCCAATTGTGACATTGACTGCTACAAGGCAGTAGAAGACAGCCTCGGCGAACCAGTAGATTATGTATGGCATACAGCGACAGACCTGTCGGCGTATGACTGCATCCTCGTGCCAGGCGGCTTCTCTTATGGTGACTATCTGCGCTGCGGCGCAATCTCCCGGTTCGCTCCGGTAATGGCTGAAGTGGCTAAGGCGGCAGAGCAAGGCAAATTCGTGCTTGGCATCTGCAACGGGTTCCAGATTCTGACTGAAGCGGGTCTCCTGCCGGGCGCGCTGCGCCGCAACATGTCGATGAAGTTCCGTTGTCATGACACGGTGCTTAAGGTCATTAATAACACAACCCCGTTTACTATTGACTATGCGAAGGATGAAGAGATCGTCATCCCTATCGCGCATGGCGAAGGCAATTACTATTGTGATGAAGAGACGCTCGCAGAGCTTCAAGCGAATAACCAGATCGTATTCACCTACAGTGACAACCCGAACGGTTCGGTGGCCGATATTGCCGGAGTCAGTAATAGGGCGGGCAATGTAGTCGGCATGATGCCTCACCCGGAGCGTGCAGCGAATAGCCTGCTGGGCTCGGAAGACGGCAAACGGATGTTCACATCCATTCTCAAGACATGGAGGGATCGTTATGACGCAGCAAGTATCCGCTAAGGAGCCGACCGCAGAGCAGATCGCGGAGCAGAAAATCTACAGTCAGTTCGGTGTATCAGACAGCGAATATGAGCTCATTACCTCCTTCATGGGACGTAAGCCCAACTATACAGAAATCGGTGTGTTCAGCGTCATGTGGTCTGAGCACTGTGCATATAAGAACTCCAAGCCGCTGCTGAGCCGTTTCCCGACAAGCGGACCGAAGGTGCTGATGGGACCGGGTGAAGGCGCGGGCATCGTGGACATCGGTGATAACCAGGCCGTTGTCTTCAAAATCGAAAGCCACAACCATCCGTCGGCGGTAGAGCCTTATCAGGGCGCGGCGACCGGAGTGGGCGGGATTATCCGCGATATTTTCTCCATGGGAGCAAGACCGGTGGCCTTGCTGAACTCCTTGCGCTTCGGGAAGCTGGAAAGTGACCGGGTTAAATACCTGTTCGAGCATGTCGTGTCCGGGATTGCAGGCTACGGCAACTGTATCGGCATCCCTACTGTCGGCGGGGAAATTATGTTCGACAACAGCTATGACGGTAATCCGCTGGTGAACGCGATGTGTGTCGGTCTGATTGATCATGACAAAATCCAGCGCGGCGTTGCCAAAGGGGTGGGCAACCCTGTCTTCTACGTAGGTCCGCCTACTGGCCGTGACGGGATTCACGGTGCGACCTTTGCCTCTGTGGAACTGAGCGAAGAATCCGAAGCTAAGAAGACAGCGGTTCAGGTCGGCGATCCGTTCATGGAGAAGCTGGTAATGGAATCCTGCCTGGAGCTGATCGACAGCGGCATCGTCCTCGGCATTCAGGATATGGGCGCAGCCGGACTGACCTGCTCCAGCGCGGAAATGGCGAGCAAGGCAGGCAACGGTCTGGAGCTCTATCTGGATCAGGTGCCGCAGCGTGAAGACGGGATGACCCCGTATGAGATGATGCTCTCGGAATCCCAGGAGCGGATGCTGTTCGTGGTGGAGCCTAAGGATGAGGCTCAGGCCCAGGAAATCTTCGATCGTTGGGGCGTCATCTGCCGCAAGGTGGGTAAGGTGACCGATGACGGCCGCCTGAAGCTGTTCCATCACGGTGAAGTAGTAGGCGATATGCCGGTGAAGGCGCTGGTGGATGAATGCCCTATTTATAACAAACCATCGGCAGTTCCTGCTTATTATGAGGAGAATGCCTCGGTAGATACGCTCCGTTATGAAGAAGTTACCGATCTGGGCGGCGCTTTGCGTACCGTACTGGGTTCGCCTACGGTAGCAAGCAAAGCATGGGTGTACAACCAATATGATTACATGGTACGCACCAGTACTGCGGTTCGTCCGGGTTCCGATGCGGCAGTGGTAACCATTCATGGCACCCGCAAAGGTCTGGCCATGACGACTGACTGCAACGGCCGTTATGTCTATCTGGACCCTGAAGTGGGCGGACGCATTGCTGTCAGCGAAGCGGCGCGCAACATCGTCTGCTCCGGTGCCCAGCCGCTGGCGATTACGGACAACCTGAACTTCGGAAGTCCGGAGAAGCCGGAGATCTTCTGGCAGATGGAACGGGCGGTAGACGGTATGGCGGAAGCTTGCCGGGTGCTGGATACGCCGGTTATCGGCGGGAATGTCAGCCTGTATAACGAGAATGCCTCCGGGTCCATCTACCCGACACCTGTTGTTGGCATGGTCGGTCTCATTGAAGATACGGATCACATTACAACCCAGGCCTTCAAGCAGGAAGGCGATGCTGTACTGCTGCTGGGCGTGACGAAGGCAGAGCTGGGCGGCAGTGAATTCCAGTATGCCGTTCACGGCGTGACCGAAGGCCGTCCGCCGGCGCTGGACTTGGCGACAGAGCGCAAGCTGCTGGATGCCGTACTCGCTGCCATCCGCAGCGGTCGGGTGCGCTCGGCGCATGACCTGTCTGAAGGCGGTCTGGCCGGAGCACTGGCAGAGAGCTGCATCAGCGGCAGCATCGGCGCGAATATCGAACTGTCTGCGGGCGGATTACGCCCGGATGTGGCGCTGTTCAGCGAGAGCCAGTCCCGTATTATCCTGACTTCCGCGCCTGAGCATGCAGAGGAGCTGAAGGCGGCAGTTGCCGCATACGGCGTGCCTGTAGAGATCATTGGAACCGTGGGCGGAGAGCGCCTGCGCGTTACACTGGACGGCTCGTCTGCACTGGATGAAGCTGTTACCGAACTCAAGACCATTTGGGAGGATGCTATTCCATGTCTGATGAAATAAAGACCGGGAACAAGCAGGAAACCCCTATCCTGTGGACCGGCGACTTTTACAATGAAGGAACGGGCTCGGGAGATATTTTTGATACGTTAAAAGAAGAATGCGGCGTCTTCGGGGTCTTCGGACACCCGGAGGCCGCCTCCATGTCCTATTATGGCCTGCATGCTCTGCAGCACCGGGGAGAAGAGAGCGCGGGCATCTGCGTGGCGGATGGGCGCGACTTCAACTATCACCGCGGCATGGGCCTGGTGAAAGAAGTTTTCGATAAAGACAAAATCGCTTCACTGGTGGGAGACATGTCCATCGGCCATGTGCGGTACTCCACCAGCGGAGACAGCCGGCTGACCAATGCGCAGCCGCTGGTCTTCAAATACCGTGACGGTGATCTGGCGATTGCCACGAACGGCAATATCGTTAACGAACCGCTGATCCGCAAGCAGCTGGAGCAGGGCGGCTCGATCTTCCAGACGACTAGTGATACCGAGGTGCTGGCGCATCTGATTGCACGTTCACAGAAGGATTTTGTCGAAGCGACGAAGGATGCCTTGTCGCAACTGGTCGGCGGATTCGCCTTCCTCTTGATGACCAATGACAAGCTGATTGTCGCCTCAGATACCCACGGACTTCGTCCGCTTGTAATGGGCCGCCTGGGCGAAGCCTATGTCTTCGCTTCTGAATCCTGTGCGCTCGAAGTGATCGGCGCCGAGCTGGTGCGTGATATCGAGCCCGGCGAGCTGCTGGTGCTGGACCAGAACGGTTTCCGTGAAGAACGCTTCGCAGAGCCTAAGCGCAAAGCGCTGTGCGCGATGGAGTACATCTACTTCGCCCGCCCGGACAGCGACCTGAACGGCTCCAACCTGCACTCCGCCCGCAAGCGGATGGGCAGCCGTATGGCGCTCGAAGCCTTCGTGGATGCGGATATTGTCACCGGCGTGCCGGATTCCAGTATCTCCGCCGCCATCGGCTATGCCGAGCAGACGGGCATCCCGTACGAGCTGGGGCTGATCAAGAACAAGTATACCGGCCGCACGTTCATCCAGCCCAGCCAGGAACTGCGTGAGCAGGGCGTCAAGATGAAGCTCAGCGCGGTACGCCGCGTCGTGGAAGGCCAGCGTGTAGTGATGATCGACGATTCGATCGTGCGAGGTACCACCTCACGCCGGATCGTCAACCTGCTGCGCGAAGCCGGAGCCTTAGAGGTCCACGTGCGGATTACATCGCCGCCGTTCAAGAATCCGTGCTTCTATGGCATTGATACCCCGGACCGCCGGGAGCTGATTGCCTCTTACAAGACCATCGCCGAGATGTGTGAGGAGATCAACGCTGATTCCCTGGCGTTCCTCTCTCCCGAGGGGCTGATCCAGTCCATCGGCGGCTATAATAGTGACGACTATAAAGGCGGCCTATGCCTGTCTTGCTTCGACAATGATTACCCGACGCAGGTGGATTTCGGCGGGGAAGAGAAGGACGGATGCTCGTGTTAGGCGGAACATCCGCCTAACACTGTGGGGCTCATCCCCCTAAGTTCCCCTTGCGAAGGGGGATTCCGGAAGTTTGGTGGTCTGTTTCTGCTCTAAACTTGCTAAGGAGGCTTGGGTGCGGGTGCCCGCTTTGTCCCTATGTGCTGCGCACGGACGGGACGCGCTTATGCGGTGCTGCCCCCCGGCGGCCTGCGGCCCGCTGGGCCCACTGGCTCCAGAATCTGTCCTATTTGCTGCGCAAATCCGGAGATTCTGTCGCCTAAGAAGCCCGCACGGCTTCGCCCCGTGCGGAGAAGAGCTCCCACCCCCGTCCTGTTTGCTAACGCAAAAACGGGGGACCGGTCGCCTAAGGAGGCGCTGTGCGAAGCCCAGCGCCGCCCCCTTGCCGCTGTGCAAGGCGCGAAGCTTCGGCTTGCGGCAGAGGTTTGAACTGCGGTGGTGTGAGTCATGGAGAGGAATTTTGGAACTGTAGGAGCGGTAGCGTCCGCCTTTATGGCCCGATTTCTACCGCAAATAGCGGTATCAATCAGGAAATCGGGCCATAACAGCGGCCGGAAGTCCAAATATTCTTTGTAATGACGACTATAACGACCCTATCATTTCAAATCCCTGCCGCCCCGAACCCGCGCTCTAAACTAATCTAAATGAGGTGTCCAAACGTGTCAGAAGCGTACAAGAAAGCCGGAGTGGATATTGCGGCTGGCAATGAAGCAGTAGAACGCATGAAAAAGCATGTGAAGCGCACATACCGTCCGGAAGTGATGACGGAGCTGGGCGGCTTCGGCGCCCTGTTCGGCCTGAATAAGGACAAGTACGAAGAGCCAGTTCTCGTGTCGGGAACAGATGGTGTGGGCACGAAGCTGAAAATCGCGTTCGCGGCTGACCGCCACGACACGATTGGCATCGATGCTGTCGCCATGTGCGTGAATGACATCGTGGTACAGGGTGCTGAGCCGCTGTTCTTCCTCGATTATCTGGCCTGCGATAAGGTCGTGCCGGAGAAGATCGAAGCCATCGTAGCCGGGATCGCGGAAGGCTGTCATCAGGCGGGCTGCGCCCTGATCGGCGGCGAGACCGCCGAGATGCCGGGCATGTATGCAGCTGGCGAATATGATATCGCCGGATTCACCGTAGGTGTGGCCGATAAGGCGAAGCTGGTAACCGGATCAGATATTGCTCCAGGAGACACAGTTATCGGGCTGGCTTCGAGCGGGATTCACAGCAATGGCTTCTCGCTGGTGCGCAAGCTTTTGCTGGAGGAAGACGGTTACGGCTTAGATGAGGTTGTGCCGGAGCTGGGAGCGCCGCTGGTGGACGTTCTGCTGGCCCCAACCCGGATCTACGTGAAGCCGCTACTCGCTCTGCTGGAACAGCTTCCGGTCAAGGGCATGGCCCATATTACCGGCGGCGGGTTCATCGAGAACATTCCGCGCGTATTACCGGAGCATGTGAATGTAGAGATCAACTACGGCTCCTGGCCGATCCAGCCTGTCTTCAGCTTGATGCAGAGTAAGGGGCAGGTCAGCAACCGCGACATGTTCACAACGTTCAATATGGGCGTGGGGCTGGTGCTGGTAGTGGCGGAAGCGGACGGAGAGCGTGCGCTGGAACTGCTTAAGGCCAGCGGGGAAGAGGCTTACCGGATCGGCACGGTTACTGAAGGAGAGCGCATTGTTACCTTCACGGGAGCTGAAGTCTGATGGAGTGGAGCCGAATCGCTGTCTTTGCCTCCGGAACGGGCAGCAATTTCGCTGCACTGGTCCAGGCACAGCGGGAGGGCAGGCTGGGCGGAGGCAGCATAGAGCTGCTGGTCTCGGATAAACCGGAAGCGCCTGTAGCACAGCGGGCAGAGGAGGCAGGAATTCCTGCTCTGCTGTTGCGGCCGAAGGACTTCGCGGGCCGGGAGCAGTACGAGGCCGCGATTGTGGCTGAATTGCAGCGCCGGAACATCGGACTGGTGGTGCTGGCCGGTTATATGCGGCTAATCTCCCCTGTTCTGCTCACACCGTATGCCGGACGGATCATCAACATTCATCCTTCGCTGCTGCCGGCTTTTGCCGGGAAGGACGCGATCGGGCAGGCGCTGGAGTATGGCGTGAAGCTGACAGGCGTGACCGTGCATTTTGTCGATGGAGGCATGGATACCGGACCGGTGATTGCCCAGCGCAGCGTGGAGGTCCAGTCTGGAGATACCGCTGAATCGCTGGCTGCACGTATCCATCAGGTGGAATACGCGCTGTATCCTGAGGTAGTGAGTGCTTTTGCCGCCGGAAAAGTAGAATTGAACGGAAGAATGGCGACCATTGGCGATTAATAGAAGTAGCTGTATATTTCTCGGGAAATACTGCTGAGGCGTCAGAAATTGACGGAAGCTCTGGCGGCATGGCCGGAAATTGCGAAAATACAGGTTTGCTGGCATAAGGACAGAAGCACAAATATCAGGACAGAAACACCAGGGAATTCTAAATTAATAGTTTGTTCTACAGGATTCGTTGCTGTAATCATCCGGAGTTCATCCGGCAAACATTCATAGGCACGGGGATCATTTGATTTAAAGGTTCAGTATTCCCAACTCAATAAGCTAAGCTGCTGGAACAGGTGGATTTTCTCCATCTAATCTGGCTGATATATGCGGTGAACGGAGCATAAGTGGAAAAAGTACAGCTAATCCGGCCCCAATCGAATGATTGACCTTATCTGGCGTCATTTAGGTGTGTATTTTCCAACTACTGCCCCGCTACGTGCTTCCCCGCCGGAATTAGATGACAAAAATCCAACTAAATCAGCTGCGCCAATGAGTGGGTACAAGCCGTCTTCAAGAGCAGCCGATTCATCAAGTAACTCTTACAACACCCTAATAATCTAGCGAGAATCCAGAGGAGGACTATTCAAAGTGAGTATCAAGAGAGCGCTGGTCAGCGTATCGGACAAACAGGGCATCGTGGATTTTTGCCGCGAGTTGTCTGCATTAGGCGTAGAAATTATCTCCACAGGCGGCACCAGCACACTTCTCGCGAAGGAAGGCGTTCCGGTCATTGGCATCTCTGATGTTACCGGCTTCCCTGAGATCATGGACGGACGCGTCAAAACCTTACATCCAGCCGTACACAGCGGCCTGCTGGCCGTTCGTGACAACGAAGAGCATACCCGTCAGATGAATGAGCTTGGCCTTGATTACATCGACCTTGTCGTGGTGAATTTGTATCCGTTCGCGGAGACGATTGCCAAGCCGGATGTGTCTTATGAAGAGGCTATCGAGAATATCGATATCGGCGGACCGACGATGCTGCGTTCTGCGGCGAAGAACCATGCGTTTGTTAGTGTGGTGGTCGATGCGGCTGACTATGCGAATGTGCTTGAAGAAGTACGCGCCGGTGGAGATACAACCCTTGCAACCCGCAAACGTCTTGCGGCCAAAGTCTTCCGCCATACGGCGGCTTACGACGCCCTGATTGCCGATTATCTGGCGAATGTCACCGGTGAACCGCTGCCGGAGCGCTATACGGTCACTTATGAGAAAATCCAGGATCTGCGCTACGGGGAGAACCCGCATCAGAAGGCTGCGTTCTACCGCAAGCCGCTGGCTGCACAGGATACGCTGACGGCTGCTGAGCAGCTGCACGGCAAAGAGCTGTCCTACAACAATATCAATGACGCGAACGCGGCGCTCCAGATTGTCAAAGAGTTCGAAGAGCCTGCCGTTGTAGCCGTGAAGCATATGAATCCTTGCGGAGTCGGCGTGGGCACAAGTGTCTATGAAGCATATCAAAAAGCGTACAATGCGGACCCTACCTCCATCTTCGGCGGAATTGTGGCAGCCAACCGGATTATTGATGCGGACACGGCTAATCTGCTGAAGGATATTTTCCTCGAAATCGTCCTGGCCCCGGGCTTCACAGAAGAAGCGCTGGAGATCCTGACGAAGAAAAAGAATATCCGCCTGCTTAAACTGGGCAACCTCAGCACCGCTTCATCCCGCAAGAGCAGCTTTGTGGTTACCTCCGTTGAAGGTGGAATGGTGGTGCAGGAGAGCGATGTACACTCTGTGAATCCTGAGGAATTGCAAGTTGTAACTAACCGCAAGCCTACGGAAGAAGAGCTGAAGCAGCTGTTGTTCGGCTGGAAGGTCGTGAAGCATGTGAAGTCCAATGCCATTGTGCTTGCGGCTGACGATATGACAGTCGGTGTAGGTGCAGGACAGATGAACCGTGTCGGTGCGGCCAAGATTGCCATTGAACAAGCAGGCGAGAAAGCAAAGGGTGCTGTGCTGGCATCAGACGCCTTCTTCCCGATGGGCGATACACTGGAAATGGCTGCGAAGGCGGGCATTACGGCAGTTATTCAGCCGGGAGGCTCGATCAAGGACGAGGAATCGGTTAAGGTTGCCAATGAATACGGCATTGCCATGGTCTTCACCGGCGTACGCCACTTCAAACACTAGCACGCTGGGAGGATCAGAGCCTTATGGATATTTTAGTAGTCGGCGGCGGCGGACGAGAGCATGCGATCATCTGGAGCTTGTCCCGCAGTCCCCGTGCCGGTAAAATCTACTGCGCCCCCGGCAATGCCGGGATTGCGCAGCTTGCGGAATGTGTGCCGATCGGCGTCTTCGAGTTCGATAAGCTGACCGCTTTTGCGAAGGAGAAGAAGGTGGGCCTGGTAGTCATCGGACCGGATGATCCGCTCGCTGCAGGCATTGTGGATGCCTTCGAAGCCCAGGATATTCCTGTATTCGGCCCGCGGAAGAATGCCGCAGAGATTGAGGGCAGCAAGACCTTCATGAAGGATCTGCTGCATAAATACAGCATTCCGACAGCCGCATATGAGAAATTCAGCGATTATGAGACAGCCCTGTCTTATCTGCGGAGCCAGGAGCTGCCGATTGTCATCAAGGCGGACGGCCTGGCCGCAGGCAAAGGGGTAACCGTGGCATATTCCCCGGAGGAGGCGGAGCAGGCCCTTCAGGAGATCATGGTCGACAAGGTCTTCGGGGAAGCAGGGGCGCAGGTAGTCATTGAGGAGTTCCTTGCCGGGCAGGAAATGTCGATTCTGGCGTTCGTGGATGGCGAAACGGTGCGGCCGATGGCTGCGGCTCAGGACCATAAGCCTGTATTCGACGGCGATAAAGGACCTAATACGGGAGGCATGGGGACGTATTCCCCGCTGCCGCATATCGATGAAGCGATCATCCGTGAAGCGGTGGAGACGATTATTGAGCCGACAGCCAGAGCGATGGTGGCTGAGGGGCGGCCCTTCAGCGGAGTGCTGTTCGCGGGACTAATGATCTCGCCGGACGGCAGACCGAAGACGATTGAGTTCAATGCCCGCTTCGGGGACCCGGAGACCCAGGTGGTTCTTCCCCGGCTGCGAAGCGATCTGCTGGAGATCTTCCTGGCTGTGACCGAAGGCAGACTCGCCGATATTCCGATTGAGTGGAGCGAAGAGGCGGCAGTCTGCGTGGTCCTGGCCTCGGAGGGGTATCCCGGGCCTTACCCGAAGGGAGTGCCGATCAGCGGGCTGGAAGACAGCAGCTCTGCGCTGGTCTTCCATGCCGGAACCGCACGCAGTGAAGACGGAGGCTGGGTGACCACCGGCGGCCGTGTGCTTGGGGTGGTAGGCCTGGGGGCAACCATTGCCGAAGCACGTACATCGGCCTATGCCAGTGCGGAGACTATTACGTTTGCGGGTAAACAGAACCGCAGTGATATCGCAATGAAGGCACTGGTCTGAGGAGAAAGTCCCAAAAAAAGGACTGACAAGTTGTAGGAGAAGTGCTATAATACAACTCGTACGGGGGAAAATGTGCGGATATATACAGATAAAGGGTCTTTCCTTTCTAAGGAAAGGCCTTTTTTAAAATAGAGAAATTCATATGTTTCACGCTATACATTATCCTTCTATTCTCGCCGAAACGGTACCGTCCCTAAAAGGACGGCACAGCCGTTTCCACTTGCAATTCCATAACGAATGTTATAATAGTACAATAAAAGCGATGCTTATGCGGATGTACAGTTACTGATTTAAGGGGGAATTAGTTTTGAGTAAGGTAGGAAGAAACGACTTATGCCCGTGTGGAAGCGGGAACAAATATAAGAAATGCTGCATGGAGAAAGACAGAGCGGCAGCCCAGTCAATGCTGCGGCTGGTTACCGCAGGGGATGCAGCGGCGCAAGCGCCTGTAACCATACCCGGCGTAATCGTGCACGAGGAACAGCCGGCTACGGTAAGTGCTGCCCCTGCTGCGGGCAAGCTAACGCTGCCCAAGCTGAAGAAGATGGTGGCGAAGGAGCTGAACTGGGAGCATCCGGCCCATGAACAGCTGGCGCTGGAGCTGATCGAGCACATGAGAGAGCAGTATGACCGGGAGCTGATTCTGGAAGCACTGCTGCTGTGGAACGGTTTCTCCCGCCAGACCAAGCCGGCCGTGAAGAAGACAGGCTCCTTCTGTGCGGCAATCGAATACCTGCTGTCCGAGGAATACGGCTTCATGCTGTCGCAGGCGGAGCTGGCGGACAAATACGCGGTTACTACGGCCACGATCTCCCGCAAGGTTAAAGAGATCTATAACTATGTCGAGGAATACGGCATGACCGGGGAAGCGGATGAATTGATGGCGCTGAACGGAGCGGAAACTCCGCAGGAGAAGGCACAGACCCTTCTGGCCCAAGCCATGGAGGCAACCTCTGCGAAGCGCCGGGTCCAGCTGGCGGAGAAGGCGCTGGAGCTCTATCCGGACAGCCCGGAAGCCTACCTTATTCTCGCCGAGGAAACGGAGAATGAGGATGACGCGCGGGAGCTGCTGAAGGCGGGAATCGCCGCAGGCAGACGGGAGCTGGGCGAGTCTTATTTTACGAAGCATAAAGGGTTCTTCTGGGGGCTATATGAGACCCGTCCTTATATCCGTATCTGCCAGAGCTACGCGGAATCCTGCTGGTTCGGCGGTAAGGCGGAGGAAGCAACAGAGATGCTGGAGCATATTCTGGAGCTTAATCAGGATGATAATACCGGTGCCCGCTATCTGCTGACTGCTGTATACCTGTATAGCAACCAGCTTGAAGAGGCAGAGCGGATTATTAAGAACTACGGTGAAGAGGATGCGGCGGCGGCTTTTGCCTATGACCGGATTGTACTGGAGTTCAAGAAGAACGGGATTACCTCGCAGCTCAAAATGCTCTACCGCATAGCCCGCGGAGTGAACAAGCATGTGCCGGATTACCTGCTGGGCGTGAAGCGGCTGCCGCATAATCTTCCGGATTTTGTCGGTATGGGTGATCCCAATGAAGCGATTGAATATGTAATTATGCACTCGCGCTTGTGGGCGAGCCTGCCGGATCTGCTTAAGTGGATGCTGAAGCAATAGACACTATAGATGAAATACCAGACACAGTCCTCCGGGGCTGTGTTTTTTTATGGAGATTAGGCGTGACCTCCTTGATTTCATCTCACACCGCCTATGTATGCCAAAAACGAACACATTGGGGAGTGGCGCAGGTGGATGGGCGAATGTAATCGAAAAACCGACCACATTGGCGTTGGGATTGGGCTACGTATAAATCCCCTTGCCAATATAGTCTAATTAGACTATATTATGATGTGTAGTCTAATTAGACTAAACTATCTGAAAAGAGGTCCTCCTAATGTTATTTATTACTGGAGCAACTGGAACGGTCGGAAATCGGGTTGTACATTCCCTCAAGTCTAAGGATGTCAATTTCAAAGCCCTCACCCGGACACCGGAGAAACTGATAAGCGATCAGAGCGATCAAATGACTATCGTCACTGGCGATATTAAGGATTGCAGTGCCTGGTCAGACAGTCTGCGAGGCGTGGAGACCTTATTCCTGATCCTGCTGGATGATGCCGAAGAAATTCTGCAGGCTGCCCGGGACAAGGGTGTACGGAACATCGTGTTCTTATCCTCAGCGTCGATCAACCGCTCGGATGCCGGTTACAATGAGAACGCTATGAAACATAAGAAGGTCGAGGAGCAGATTCAGGCGTATGGCTTTCGGTATGTGTATATCCGGGCCGAGGCCTTCATGCATAATACCGTTTACTGGAGGGACCTTTTTAGATACAATAAGGGGACGATCCGGCTACCGGCTCTGGAGGCAAAGCTGGCCAGTGTGCATGAAGCAGATATTGCCGAAGTGATCAGTGAGGTTGCAGCGGATTTTGACAGATTCTCCGGGCAGGTCTTGACGCTCACAGGAGCAAATATTCTTAGCCAGCGGAACATATTGACCGAAATCTCCAAGCAGCTTGGACAATCCATTCAACTGGAGGAGCAGACGATCGGGGACTTCCGTTCTTATATGAGCAAGTATATCGCTGAAGAGTACATTACCCTTAGAGTTCAGGACTGGGAGTATAGCCTGAAGCATAAGCTCGCCGTGACGGACACGGTGCTGACGATTCTTGGCCGGGAGCCTTATACGTTCAGAGAATGGATCGCGGAGCATCTCGGTGATTTTCAATAAATACAGAAAGAGGAATTCACTATTATACCCTTACTTATACTGGGTCTGCTGAAGGATTGCGGACAATCCAGCGCTTATGAATTGCTCAGTGTCTTCAAAGAACGGGATTACCGTTACCTTGTTCATATGACGAAGGGATCGCTCTATTACAACCTGCAGAAGTTAGCGGGGGAAGGTTGGGTCCGGCTGGTGGAGGTCGTTAGCGTGAACAACTATCCTGAGCAATATATCTACGAGATCACACCGCAGGGCGACGAGCATTTCAAAGCACTGATGGCCAAATATTCGCTGCAGACGGACGATATTACGTTAGCCTTTTACATGACAACGCTGTTCGCCCACCAATATGATCCTGAACAATTCAAGGCGGCTGTAGCGGTGCAGATGGAGCAGACACGGCGCAAAATTGCTGAAATTGACCATGTGCTGGATGCCAAGCAAGATAAGATCTACGATACGGCCAAATCGATGATGAATAATGTCAGAGCCCACCATGAATTGAACCTGAAATGGTTTCAGGAGCTGCTGGAACGGTAGGACGGTGTACTCCTCATACTCCCTTTTGTTTGCTGAATACAGCAGAGAAAGGGAGTATTTTTTGTGCGACAAACCTGACATGAACAAGTGGAAATGAGGAAGAATCAGGTGGTTAACAGGATAATCATGAGAAAATACCTGACATAGTCACAGTTTTTTCACAGCTTACGGAGAAACGGTAAAGGGATAAGGGGATTTTTTGCAGAAATAAGTCGAAAAGACAGAGAATAGCCGCAGGTAGAGCTTAGGGCCTGAGTCTATTGACATGGGGATGGGGGAGTTCTATGAAAGCATTAAGGAATATGGGGATTCGCGGCAAGCTGTTTTTGTCAGTGATTCTGTCTGTGGTGGTTATTTTCATGGCGGTGTCTGCAGTGATCTACAGCAATGCCAAGCAGCTTATCGTGGACGGGCTGAAGAGCTCACTGACGTATGAGAAAGGGGAGATCGGGGTGCAGGTCAATGACCTGCTGCAGCCTGCTGTGGATAGTGTGGCGCTGCTCAATGCCAACGCCTACCTCCGCGACTTCATTCTGAGGGTGAAGGATGCGCAGATGCTGAAGACTACGGACGGGTACGCGGAGCTGATCGAGACGCTGAACCTAATCAAGAACAACAATAAGAATCTGCTCAATGTATACATAGGTCTGGATGCGGTGAACAAGGTGATTACCCAGGATGAATTCGAGCCTCCGGCAGACTACGTGCTGAAGGAGCGAAGCTGGTATTCCGCTGCGGCTGCGAACAAGCGTGTTACGATTACCAATCCTTATATTGATGCCGGGTCGGGCAAAATGGTCGTTAGTGTCAGCACCCCGCTGCTTGATGATTCGGGCAAGCTGATCGGTGTGGCGAGTGCAGATATTTCGATAGAGCAGATTACAGCGGCGCTGGGCGCTTTTAATTATAAGGGCAGCGGCTATGCCGTGCTGATTGATGAGACAGGGACGTTCATCTACCATCCTAATCCGGATCATATCCTGCTGAAGAAGATGGCTGACCTGGGTGGATCGTGGAAGATTGTTGGCGATAAAATGCTGCAATGGGGTTCTAATGTCATCCGGACGGACATTGACGGCGAACCCAGCTATGTATCCTATTCACCGGCTGTGGCTAACCAGTGGTCGGTCGCGCTGATCGTACCACAGAAGCATGCGGAGCTGGAGCTGAAGCGCTTCGCGCTGATTTTCTTCCTCTCTATTATGGCTTCGATTGCGGTGCTGTCTGTCCTGCTGTATCTGGTCTCAAGCAGCATCCTGAAGCAAATTCCGCTCCTCACAGCTGCGTTCGGGCAGGCGAAGGACGGAGACTTGTCGGTAAGGGCAAGGGTGACCGCGGGAGGCGAGATAGGGGTGCTGGCTGAGGGCTTCAACGATATGATCGCCTCGCAGCAGTCACTGATTCAGGAGATCTTGCACAGCTCGCAGAGTATCTCGGGAGCGGTGGGGAATACAGAGCAGAACGTATTCGTGCTGGACGGCAGCATCACCGATATCTCGGGGGTTACGGAGGAGCTGTCGGCAGGCTTGCAGCAGACCGCCGCCTCAATGGAGGAGATGAACGCCAGTACGACCCAGATCGAGGCGGCGATCCACGGGATTGCCCGCAAAGCCCAGGAGGGGGCGGAAGCCGCCGGAGAAATTAACATACGGGCGGAGCGGCTGAAGGAGAGAGCCTGGGAATCCCGCACACAGGCGGATACCGTGTACGGACTTAGTGAAGAGAAGCTGCGCACAGCCATTGAACAGTCGGGATCAATCTCGCAGATCAGCGCGCTTACAGGAGCCATTCTGGAGATCGCCGCCCAGACCAACCTGTTATCGCTGAATGCTTCAATTGAGGCGGCCAGGGCCGGAGAAGCCGGCCGGGGGTTCGCTGTAGTGGCGGAGGAGATCCGTAAGCTCGCGGACAACTCGCGTGAGACGGTGACTGAGATTCAGGGAGTGACCGGGGCGGTAATCGAGGCGGTGTCCAATCTTGTGGAGGCTGCGGAGAGTATGCTGGGCTTCATGGACAGCCAGGTGAAGAAGGACTACGATGCCATGCAGGAGACCGGAGAGCGGTACAGTGAGGATGCCCGGTATATCGAGGAGCTGGTGACGGACTTCAGCGCCACTTCGGAAGAGCTGCTCGCTTCCATCCAGAGCATGCTCACTGCGATCAGCGAGACTGGCAGTGCGACGAATGAGGGGGCGGAAGGAGCGGGAGTCATCGCTGCCGGAGCGGAGCAGATCATCGGGCGGTCGGGCAGCATCGTAGCGGAGATGGAGGAGATCAAGCATAGCTCGGCGCAGCTGCTGAGTGCGGTGTCAAGGTTTAAGGTATAAAGGGTTCTGGTGAGAGGGAGGTCCGGCAGGTAGATGCCGGACCTCCCTCTTGCTTATCGGCGGGGGGCTGCTGGTCACCATTCCACTCTCAGTGGATGTTATGGTGTGTGGAGAGGACAAGGGTTGAAAAAAAGTCCTTGGAAGAGTATGTTACAAGAAGCGAAACGATAAGAAAGAGACAGTGAGGCGGGAAAAACATGAGAGAAGGCGAAAACCGGATCGTAGGAATGGAAGATATTGTACGCGCACACCATGTGCTGCGGGAGGTTATCGTCCGTACGCCGCTCCAGCTGGATGCGGTATTGTCGGCCAAATACGGCTGTAATGTGTACTTGAAACGTGAGGATCTGCAGATTGTACGCTCCTTCAAAATCCGGGGGGCCTATAATATGATCCGCAGTCTGTCTGACGAAGACAGAGCCAAGGGCATCGTCTGCGCCAGTGCGGGAAATCATGCCCAGGGCGTGGCTTATTCCTGCAAGGCACTCGGCATCAAAGGCAAGATATTCATGCCGAGCACTACTCCTAATCAGAAGATTAAGCAGGTCCGGCGCTTCGGCGGCGAGTTCGTTGAGGTGATTCTGAAGGGGGATACCTTTGATGATGCTTATGATGAAGCGCTGCAGGCTTGCATAGACTATAGCATGACCCTGATTCACCCGTTCGATGAGCCGCGTATTATTGCCGGCAACGGTACCATAGCCATGGAGGTAATGGAGAATCTGGACAAGCCTGCGGACTTCGTGTTCGTCACCATCGGCGGCGGCGGGCTGGCAGCCGGTGTAGCCACCTATATCAAAACGGTGAGTCCGGCAACTAAGGTGATCGGTGTGGAGCCTAGCGGCGCGGCTTCAATGAGTGAGGCCATGCAGAGCGGCGAGGTAATCACCCTGAAGGAGATCAACAAGTTCGTGGACGGCGCGGCGGTGAAGCGTGTCGGCGGCCTGACCTTCGATATCTGCTCGAAGCTTCTGGATGATGTGGTGAAGGTGCCGGAGGGGAAGGCGTGTACCACTATTCTGGAGCTGTATAACGAGAACGCCATTGTGGTGGAGCCTGCCGGTTCCCTCCCCATTGCTGCACTGGACATGTACCGTGATCAGATCCGCGGCAAAAGCGTGGTCTGCATCGTCAGCGGCGGCAACAACGATATCGACCGGATGCAGGAGATCAAGGAGCGTTCCCTGATCTATGAGGGCCTTAAGCATTACTTCATGGTCAACTTCCCGCAGCGCGCGGGTGCCCTGCGCGAGTTCCTGACCGAGGTGGTCGGTCCGGACGATGACATTACCCGGTTCGAGTACACGAAGAAGAATGAGAAGGAGAACGGCCCGGCCCTGGTCGGCATTGAGCTGATGTCTACCGATGCCTACGCCCCGCTGATTGAGCGGATGAAGCAGAAGGGCGTCGATTATGTGGAGATCAACAAGGATGTTAATCTGTTCAGTATGCTGATCTAATCTTATAGACAACAGCCCCGTCCGGCGTGATTGCGGACGGGGCTGTTTGTTGTTATATGGATTCAGTTGAACCGTCTACGGCTGAGGCACCTCAGTCTTCAGATACTGCTCCGCCGCGTCGTCCAGCAGGTAGCCGTTACTCTTCATCAGCTTCATGAAGCCCTCAAGCTTCTGCAGGAAGGCGCTGGTACTGCTGTTCTTAGCCAGGATGCTGGTGTAGGCCTTCTGCGCCTCCAGATCCATCTCCAGATTATCGTAATGGAAGAGCGGGGTGTTGTTCTGACCGTAGAAGGTGTTCACAGCATACTGGTTATACAGCTTCTTGACGGCCTGTACCCGGTTGGATTTGGGATAGGTCTGGATGAATTGCTCCTGGGTCAGCGCACGGTCGGCCACCTCGCCCCAGGCAATGATCAGCCCGTTATCCTTGGAAGGAGGCAGATCTGATTCAGCCGCCATAATGGAAATATAACTGCTGATATCCTCCGTTACATAAGGCTTATATTTGCGGTAAGCCGCATAATCAATCACCGGGTAAAAGCTGCCCTCAGCGGTATCCAGCTTGTACCCGCTCTCGCCCGCGCCTTGCAGCAGGGCGCGCAGGGCGGCGTTATCCGTACTCTCAGCCAGCTTCTCCATGCTGACTCCCCCTCTGTAGACGGTGAGGAGCTTCCGCTGGACCTCGCTGCTGCTGAATTTCTTCTCCCAGGAGGGGAGCAGCGCCTTATGCAGGTTCTCCAGCTTCAGCGTCAGTACAGTCGCCTGATACGGAGTGACTGCATACAGCTTCGTCTTCATATAGGTAATGGCGCCCGGCAGGTTACCACTGGACAGCAGCGGCAGCGCGGCCTTATAGACCGCTTCTGCATGACTGGCAGTCTTAGCGCTTGCAGCTGCACCGGAAGTGCCTGTCGGGCTGCTTCCGCTGCCTTCGGCACCGGCCGGGACGGCTGCGCCTGCCTGAAGCCCCATGAGCAGGGCGATTGCGGCGGATAGAACGGCATGCTTTTTCATTCGAGTCTCCTCCTGTGTGGAATGGATGTGGGATACAGCCTCTAGGATGGGAAGAATATGAATTTCAGCCCTAGACCTCCGGCAGCGGCCAACGCCAGACTGACCCAGGGCGAGACCGGAATGACCGGGAACAGATTATCGAGGAATATGCCGGCGAATACCGCAATCACGGCAATTCCAATATAGATGCCCAAGGCCTTAATGTCGAAGGTCTTGGGCTTCGGACTGTCGTCCTCCGAGAGGGAGGCCATCCATTTCATAATAAGCTCAGCCAGCACGATGGAGCCTGCGCCGACAACGACCAGCGTGAACAGGCTAAGCTGGCCGAAGAGTTCGTGCGGACCGCCGCTCCACTGTGTAATCAGACCGGCAATGCCCATCGTCCCGAACAGCAGGGTCAGAGCGGACCAGGAGATCATCAGGGAGTTCTTCAGCCGGCTGCGTGGTGCACGCGGCGGAGCACTGTCCATCACTTCCTTGAAATAATCACCGGGCTTCTCGCCAAAAACCTGCTTGGCGTTCTTCCCCTTGGCTTGTCCCTTCAGCAGCAGCGCGGCCGCCTCCAGCAGCAGCTCCTCTGCACGTACAGCATCTACTGAACTGGCGCGCATCGCCAGAATCATATCTTCGAAATAAGAGCGGTTAGACGGTGTCATCTGCTCCCGCAGCAGGTTGTTCTGCTTAATCATAGCTTTGACTTTCATAGTGTGGACCTATACCTCCAGCATTGAGTGATCAGGATACCTTCAACCTAGAGTATACGTTTGTGCACCAGCCGTGTGCAAGGACAACGTTCGTTCACGAAGGTCTGAATAATCCTTTTGGAAGAGTAAACACTGAAGAGGTGGTGGCTTCACCAACTATAGCTAGAGGGAAGGCAGGGAGCGTTATGGAACAGGACAACAAGCAGGAACCCGGCAAGGCTGTGAACGGCGGCACCGCGCCTGCACCTACTAATGATGTGGGGGACTGGGGCAATTCTGACGGCTTCAGCCTATGGGATGCTGCGGGCCAGGGCCAGGAGAACGGGCTCGGGGATTGGGAAGGCCGGCAGGAGACACACGACATGTTTCACGACAGCTATGATTGAGTGATGCCTAAGCAGATATGGGCCTCTTTTGCTCCTAAGGGAGTGGAAGGGGCCTTTTCTCCTGAAGAGCTGATGAAAGCTGCGGGCTTCATGCATATTGACAACAAATTAGCACAGATATTATAATAGACTTATTAATCATACTAAGTTAATCGGAATTATTATAATTTAAAATAAATTAGCCATACAGGGGAGGACACCGCAATGGAACGGAATATCATCATCCGGCATAACGGAGAGGAATTGACAGCGAGTATACATTATCCGGCCGCAGACCGGGCAGGGACAGGACGGTGCAAGAACCGGGTGCCGCTTGCAGTGATCTGCCACGGCTTCGTGGGCAGCCGGATCGGTGTCGACCGGATCTTCGTCAAGGCAGCCCGGGAGCTGGCGCAGGATGGCTATATGGTAATCCGTTTCGACTATGCAGGCTGCGGGGAGAGCAGCGGCGATTACGGCAGTGAGGATATGGAGTCGATGATCGGGCAGACCCGGGCGGTGCTAGATTACGGCATCAGCTCGGCCGATGTGGACCCGCAGCGTGTAACGCTGATCGGGCACAGTCTGGGAGGTGCGGTGGCGCTGCTGACCGGTGTCCGTGACCGGCGGGTGAAGAATCTTGTACTATGGTCAGCTGTCGGCTATCCCTTCAATGATATCGTCAAGATTGTCGGCAGGGAAGCTTTCGACCGGTCGGTGAAGAGCGGCAGCGCAGATTATGCCGGATATTCGTTCACTCCGGTATACTTTAATTCCCTGGCTGCTTTCCAGCCGTTCCAAGAGGCCGGAAAGTTCAGCGGCGATGTGCTGGTCATTCACGGAACCTCCGATGATGTGATCCCTGTGGACTATGCGTTCCTCTACCAGAAGCTGTTCTGGACCCGGCCGGAAGGACGGTGCGACAAGGAGATTATTTTCCAGGGCGATCATACCTTCTCTTCGGGTCCGGCGCAGGAGCAGGTGCTGAAGCGCACCCGGGACTGGATGAACCAGCAGGAGCATCTGCAGGAGGAATGGCAGAACTGGATGATATAGGAGCGGTAACGGCACTCGCAATGGCTGGGAATTAGCTGTAAAATAAAGGGGCAGACCATACCGGAAATGGAGGCTCTTACCCTATGAAATTACCGGCCTTTTTCATTGCGCACGGCTCCCCGCTGCTGGTACTTGAGGATAACGACTACACGCGTTTCCTGCAGCGGCTGGGTTCGGATCTGGGGAAGCCCCGCGGCATTGTGATCTTCTCAGCTCATTGGGACAGTCCAGAGCAGCTGATTACAGTGGACACACAGCATGAAGCGCAGCATGATTTCTACGGGTTCCCGGAAGAGATGTATCAGCTGAGTTATCCTGCTCCAGGTGATCCCGCACTCAGCAGCCGTATTTCGGAACTGTTCAAGAATAGTAATCTGCCCCATCAGCCCGTGCTGGGACGGGGGCTGGATCATGGCGCCTGGGTCATCCTGAGCACCATGTTCCCGCAGGCGGATATTCCGGTCGTGGCCTTATCCGTGGATTCGCTCCGCTCGCCTGAGGAGCAGTACAACATCGGACGGATGCTTGCTCCGTTGCGCGAGGAAGGCATTCTCCTGATCGGCAGCGGCGGTCTGGTTCATAACCTCAGACTGCTGAAGCAAAAGGATCAGCCGGAGCAATGGGCGATTGACTTCGACGGGTGGATTGCAGAGCGGCTTGCGGCCTGGGATCTTCGCTCCCTGTATGCGTATGAGAAGCAAGCGCCACATGTGAGAGAGGCCGTACCTGCCTACGGCAAAGAACATTTTATCCCGCTCTTCTACGCAATGGGGGCAGCCGATGAAGGCAGACGGGCACAGCTAATGATTCAGGCCTACCAATACGGTACGCTCAGCCTGAACTGCTGGATGCTTGACTAATATAGGAATGAATAGAGGGTACAGCTGCTATAAGGGCTGTACCCTTTTTCTGCTGCCATTTTCACTTGACTCAAGACAAACTCTGCCAGCTATGATTAAATGAAGGAAGCGAGTTTCACAGAAGAGCATCGAGAGAAGCAAGCTGTAACTTATGATTAGGAGGAACAACGTGTCTATATCGATGAACCGTTCTGTATCCCGTCCTGTATATACTCTAGTCCTTGCCGCCGTGCTGCTCTCTGCCTGCAGTAATGAGCAAGCCAACCCTGTACCTGTACAAACATCTGTACCAACAGCAGCGCCTACCCTGGAGCCACAGCCGACAGAGGTGGCGCAGACCCCGGCCCCTGAGCCTGCCGCCGGAGCGATCTCCGGCTTAACGGGCCTGGTATCTGAAGAGGGGAGCCTGCCCCGGCCGCTCGCGGTCATGATTAATAATGCCCCGGCGGCCCGTCCACAGTCCGGGATCAGCGAGGCGGATATTCTGTACGAGGTGCTGGCCGAGGGCGGTATTACCCGGTTGATCGGTATCTTTCAGAGTCATGCCGGCGTGGTGAAGATCGGGCCGATCCGCAGTATCCGCCCATATCTGCTCGATATCGGCGAGAGCTACGGCGGCATAACAGTGCATGCCGGAGGCAGTCCGGACGCTTATGCCATTCTGCAACGGCAGAAGAAGGCGGATATGGACGAAATCGGACGCGCGGGAGCTTACTTCTGGCGGGACAAGGAACGCAAGGCCCCGCATAACCTGTACAGCAATGCCGCCAAGCTGCGGGAGGGTGCCGGGAAGCTGGGGTATGCGGAGAGCGTGAAGGTCCCTGGTTTTCTTTTCAATGATCCGGATTACATTCCTGTGGAGGGCACCCCGGCGCTTGCGCTGAGTGTGAACTTCCTGCTGAAGAGCTACAATGTCGGGTACCAATATAATGCAGAGCAGCGTACGTATGCCCGCCTGGTGAACGGCAAGCCGCATCTGGATCTGAATAATAACCGTCCGGTGGAAGCGGCGAACATCATCGTGATGGGTTCGGACCATAAGGTGCTTGACGATGTCGGCCGGCTGCAGGTGGATACGGAGCTGGGGGGAGAAGCAGTGCTGTTACAGCGCGGCGTAGCGATTAAGGGCAAATGGTCGCGCAGCCCCGGAGACGTCATCCGGTTCGTGAAGAAGGACGGCAAGGAGGCGCTGATGTTCCCGGGAATCACCCATATTCTGATTGTCCCGAACAGCCCCTCGTTCAGCAGTCATGTCGAATATGCGCTGGCGCCTGCATCCCTCTAAGTTCAGCTGGAGAATCGAATGTTCGGATGATTATTTTCGTGATTACAGGGAATTGTTATTATAGTGTAAAAAAGTTCGGTTTTTTGTCTTCTATCCCTTCTGTCGATATGATAAGATAACAAGGGTTGTCATTCATTTTCATGCGGTTTACATGGAATGACTTCATTTTTTTCACGGCAATATTATGTAAAGGGGTCTTAGACTAATGAAGCTCAGAAAAAAGGATATATTCTTTGAGACGCTGGAAAACATGGCTGACACCATTGTTCAGGCTGCGGATTATTTCGCTCAGAATATCTCGACTCTCCAGGGCAATGTGGAGAACTTCGCCGCGGAGATGAAGAAATACGAATCCCAGTGCGATACTTACACACATACTGTCATCAAGGAATTGAACAAGACGTTCATTACGCCGCTGGAGCGGGACGACATCATGGATCTGATCACCAGCATGGACGATGTCATTGATGGTCTGGAGGCCTCAGCCTCGCGTTTCTATATGTATAACCTGCTGGATGCGGATGAGTATATTGTCCAGTTTGCAGAGATTCTCCGCCAGAGTGCATACGAGATCCAGAAGGCAGTTCATTTGCTCTCCCAGAAGAAGCTGCTGGCGATCCGCGAATACACCATCCGTCTGAATGATCTGGAGAACCAGGGCGACGAAGTCCTGCGTATCTGCACCAAGGCCCTGTTCGAGACTGTGAAGGACCCGATTGAGCTGATTAAGCGCAAAGAATTGTATGAGCGGCTCGAGACCACCACGGATAAATGTGAAGACGTAGCCAACATGCTGGAATCGATCATCATGCGTAACTCATAAGGGGCCTTAAATATGGATACATCTATATATGTACTAGCTTTTGTTATCTTTCTTGCGCTGGCGTTCGACTTCATTAACGGCTTCCATGATACCGCCAATGCGATTGCTACCTCTGTCTCGACCCGTGCGCTGAAGCCGCGTACAGCCATCATGCTGGCCGCCTCGATGAACTTTATCGGCGCATTGATGTTCACCGGCGTGGCGAAGAAGATCGGGGGCAGCATTACCGATCCGACCCTGCTGGACAACGGTATAGATATTGTCACAGCGACGCTCATTGCGGCAATTATCTGGAATCTCGTGACCTGGTGGCTGGGTATTCCTTCATCCTCCTCCCATGCGCTTATCGGTGCGTTAGCCGGTGCGGTCTATGTTGGGGCAGGTACAGAGCATATCAAATGGAGCGGGTTCATTGAGATCGTAGAGGGGCTGATTTTCTCCCCGCTGATCGCTTTTGTAATCGGGTATATTGTGATGACGATTCTGAAGTGGATCTTCGCGAAGCGCAGTCCGCATACGGTCAACAAGGGCTTCCGTTCGATGCAAATCGTGACGGCCGCACTGCAATCCTTCACCCATGGTACGAATGACGCGCAGAAGGCGATGGGGATCATTACCTTTGCCCTCGTTACCTCGGGACGGCTTGAGACGATGGAGGTTCCGCTCTGGGTTAAGATTGCAGCGGCTACATCCATGGCACTCGGAACGTCTATCGGCGGCTGGAAGATTATTAAGACGATGGGCACGAAGATTTTCAAAATTGAGCCGATCAACGGCTTCGCGGCGGATATTTCGGCGGCCTCTGTTATTTTCACGGCTACGCTGCTGCATCTGCCAGTAAGTACAACCCACGCGATCACTTCATCGATTCTGGGTGTAGGTTCTGCCAAGCGCTTCTCCGCTGTCAAATGGGGAGTGGCCGGACGGATCGTGGTTACCTGGTTCATTACGATTCCGATCAGCGCCTTGCTGTCGGGAGTGATCTTCAAGCTCTTCTTTTAGGACTGAACAGAATAGATTGCCTGGACAAGATGTCGCAGAAGCCATGGATGGCTTTAGGACATCTTTTTTTGCGTTCAGCGGTAAACCTCGGCCTAAGCGGAGGTTATTTGAAAATATAAGGCGTGCCCAGAAAGCGCGTATCTTCTAACCGGTGAAAGTCCGGTCACGGGAGGGGCCAAGCCCCCGTGTAGCTAGGATGCCTGCGTACGGCGAAATCCGTGCGTAGAAGCGCATCGACAAAAGTCCGGTCAGAGACAGGGCGAGCAACCCGCCAGGCCGTAACATGAAGTGAATCCTGCCGCGTCGTCATAAAGGCCCCGCAAGGGGGAAGAGAGGAAGTCGAACCTCGCTTATATGGGTGAAGACCATGGAAGCTGCAGAGAACTTGGAACGGCAGTGAAGAATCCTCCGGCGTATGGGGATCGGCATGGAAGGAAAGAAGACATAGTGAACTGGGGAGACCCTCCCCCACACGGGAGGATTTTTTTTTTAGAAACCCGTAAAAAGACGCTCTATAAGTCCAAAAGATGAAATGAACCGTCTGTGGGAAGGGAGTCCGAGGGGCTCATAGTACCGAGGAACCTAAGGACAACATAACCTTAGGGAGAGAAGGAGCCCTGCTTTGTTTATGCTTTTGGAGGAGGTACGAGTGAGTGAATGCCAGTAGGCTAACGACACCTAAGGAAAAAGTTCAAGAACTCCAAGAAAAGCTAGGTCATGCGGCCAAGGAGAACAACAAGCGTAAATTCCATGCACTGTACGACAAAGTCTACCGCTGGGATGTGCTGAGTGAAGCCTGGAAACGGGTGAAAGCGAACAAGGGGGCTGCCGGAGTAGATACGGTGACGCTCGCGGATATTGAGAAACAAGGAGAAGTGCAATTTCTCAAAGACTGCGAGCGAGCATTAAAGGATGGTAACTACCACCCACAGCCCGTACGGCGGCACTATATCCCAAAGAAAGACGGGAAACCAAGACCGCTGGGCATACCCAGCGTGCGCGACCGAGTGGTGCAGATGGCAACCAAACTCGTCATTGAACCGATCTTCGAAGCGGATTTCGAAGAAGTATCCTTCGGATTTCGCCCGAAGCGAAGTGCGAAAGGAGCACTGGATCGAATCCGGAAAGCCTGCAACCGCAAAGGAAATTGGGTAGTCGACGTCGACATCCAAGGTTACTTCGACAATATTAACCAGGAGAAACTGATGAAATTGGTACAAATGCGTATCAATGACAGACGAATCCTGAAGTTAATCCGGAAGTGGCTTCAGGCGGGAGTCATGGAAGAAGGAAACGTAAGACGTTCCGATTTAGGCACACCACAAGGTGGAGTGATCTCACCACTTTTGGCGAACATCTATCTGAACTATTTTGACCGACTGTGGGAAAAACACGGGAAAGGAGTAGGTGAACTCACGAGGTATGCAGACGATCTTGTGGTGGTCTGTAAAACTAAAAAGGACGCCGGACATGCGTATGAACTCATACGCAGAATCATGGAACGTCTGGAGCTGACGCTACACCCAACCAAAACCCGTATTGTCGGCTTATGGACAGGAGACGAAGGATTCGACTTCTTAGGAATGCACCACCGGAAAAAGAAGGCAGAAACATCCCAAGGCAAGGTGTATTACACCACGCAGCAGTGGCTAACGAAGAAGGCGGAGGAACGAATTCGAGGCGTGGTTAAAGAAAGATTAGCACCGCCCAGCATGCGTTCGAAATCGTTTGCGGAACACGTGGAATGGCTCAATCCCAAGATTCAAGGATGGAGAAACTACTATTACACAAAGTACAGCCAAAAGAGGTTAGCAAAACTGGATTGGTATATTCTGCAACGATTTACCCGGTGGTATGCGAAGAAGAGACAACGAGGAAGATGGATGAGATCCCGGTCAGAAGTTAGATATTTGACCATCCAATATGGACTAAAAACGCTATTGTAATCTGCATGCCGATGAATGACAAACATCGGAAAGCCGTATGAGGGAAAACCTCACGTACGGTTTGATGAGGAGGGGCTGGGTTGCACCAGCCCTTTACTCTAGAATTTATATGTTGCACACGATAAATTATCCTTCTATTTCCCGCTGAAACGGTACCGTCCTTTAAAAGGACGGCAAAGCCGTTTCCACTTGATTTTTCAAGAGAGGAATGTCACAAAAGGCTACACCAAACTGATAAAAAATGTTAATGGGCATAAAAAGAAAATGAAATACATCACATATTTAAAAGAAAATAACATATGAGAAATGAAATTTGCGTAGTATTATGTAGGATTTGGTAGTCTCTGAAGTAAGGTTTGTTTTAAGTGTTACCATTGCTGACAAACATCCGAATAGACAAAGGAGGCCTAGCCATTGATCGACTTTCATCAGGTAGACAAACATTACGGACAATTCCATGTACTGAAGGGCATTGATCTGCATGTTCAGGAAGGGGAAGTAGTTGTTGTAGTCGGTCCTTCCGGCTCCGGCAAGAGCACGATGCTGCGCTGCATTAACCGTCTGGAGACGATAACGAGCGGCGGATTAACCGTGGACGGTATAACTGTAAACGAACGCAAGACAGATATCAATACCCTGCGCAAAGAGATCGGAATGGTCTTCCAGCACTTCAACCTGTACCCGCACAAAAAGGTGATTGATAACATCACGCTGGCCCCGGTGAAGGTGCTGGGCTTAAGCAAGGCGGAAGCGGAGAAGACCGCAATGTATTATCTGGAGAAGGTCGGCATTGCCGACAAGGCAGAGTCCTATCCTTCCCAGCTGTCCGGCGGACAGCAGCAGCGGGTGGCGATTGCCCGGGGGCTGGCGATGAAGCCGAAGATTATGCTGTTCGACGAGCCGACCTCGGCGCTGGACCCGGAGATGGTCGGAGAGGTGCTCGATGTCATGCGCGCCCTGGCGCGTGAGGGCATGACAATGGTCGTTGTGACCCATGAGATGGGCTTCGCCCGTGAGGTAGCGGACCGGGTCATCTTCATGGATCAAGGGCAGATCGTGGAAGAGGCGGAGCCGGAAGCCTTCTTCGCCAGCCCGAAGGAAGAGCGGACGCGTACTTTTCTCAGCCGTGTATTAAGCCATTAAACTAAATATATAGGAATCCGGGGAGGAAACGAAATGAAAATGTCTAAGAGCTTCAAGGTGTTAAGTGCGCTGATGATTGCGGCCCTGCTGGTCATTGCCGGATGCGGCAACAACAAGGGCAAGAACGACCCTGCGGCAGGCGGCAATGCAGCCGGAGGGGCAGCCGCTGACTCTGCAGCCATTGCCAAGATCAAGGAGCGCGGCAAGCTGCTCGTCGGCGTGAAGTTCGATACCCGCCTGTTCGGTCTGAAGGACCCGGCCTCCGGCAACGTGGAAGGCTTCGACATCGACATCTCCAAGGCCATCGCTAAGAAAATTCTCGGTGACGAGAATGCCATCGAGCTGAAGGAGGTGACCTCCAAGACGCGCATTCCGATGCTGAATAACGGCGAGATCGATATGGTGGTGGCTACCATGACCATTACGGAGGACCGCAAGAAGGAAGTCGATTTCTCTGACGTCTATTTCCAGGCCGGCCAGTCCCTGCTTGTAAAGAAGGGCAGCCCGATAACAGGCCTGGAGAGCGTTACGAAGGATACGAAGATCCTCGGCTCCAAGGGGGCAACCTCGATCAAGAATATCAAAGAGAAGGTGCCGGGCGTAAACGTGCTTGAATTCGATAACTACCAGGATGCCTTCAGCGCGCTCAAGGCGGGGCAGGGCGACGCGCTCACTACGGATGATGCGATTCTGTACGGAATGGCCTCACAGGACCCCGGCTTCGAGGTGGTAGGGAAGCCGTTTACCGATGAGCCATACGGCATTGCGGTCCAGAAAGGCAACGCGGATGTAGTTAAGGCGATTAATGATACACTGGCTGAACTGAAGGCGAATGGGGAGTATGATGCCATCTATACGAAGTGGATTGGTAAAGCCCCGGCTAAATAAGTCTGTCCCAAGTAAGAGCAGGCTTCCATCAAGGTAAAAACGAATAAACGGGTTTCACACGAATTTCTCGTAGAAACGGTACCGCCTTTTCCAAGGAGGGCAACGCCGTTTCTACTTGTTTGTAGGAACGGCGGTCATGCCGGGCAGGAACGAACTCATCCACAGGTAAAGGCAGGTGAACATTGATGGATTTCTCAATATTAACGAACTACTTCGGACTGTATATGGAAGGCTTCTACGGTACGCTGCTGTCCAGTGTGCTGGCCCTGATCGGCAGCTTCCTGATCGGCGCGGTCGTTGCCGTCTTCCGCATAACTTCGGTCAAGGGTCTGCGCTGGTCCGGTGCGGTGTATGTGGAGTTCATCCGCAACATTCCGCTGCTGCTAGTCGTGTATATTTTCTATTATGGGCCTTCCGCTCTGGGCTTCACACTGGACGGCTTCAAGGCAGGAACCATTGGACTCGCCGTATATACCTCGGCCTTCATCGCCGAAGCGATCCGTGCCGGAATTATGGCCGTGCCCAAGGGACAGATGGAGGCGGCACGTTCCTCCGGTCTTAACTACATACAGACCATGCTGCATATTATTCTGCCGCAGGCGATCAAGCTGGTCATTCCGCCGCTCGGCAACCAGTTCATTAATCTGATTAAGAACTCCTCGGTACTGACTCTGGTGGCCGGTCTTGATCTGATGTACTTTGCTGACGGGATCTCTACAGAGACTTACCGTACCTTCGACACCTACATTTTCGTAGCGGTATTCTATCTGGTGCTTACACTTCCGCTCAGCTACGGCGTGCGGATCTGGGAGCGCCGGCTGCAGCGCAAATATTAAGAAGCATCATTAAAGGACATCTGAAGCTAAAGGAGGGGTATTATGGATTTCATAGGTGCATACTCTGCCGATAATCTGAAGTTTCTGCTGGACGGATTGTATGTGACGCTGATCGTTGCTTTTGTATCGATCTTCCTGAGCTTTATCATCGGCTGTATTATTGGCGTCATCCGCTATTCGAAGGTGCCGGTGCTGTCTCCGGTCATGTTCTACCTGGTGGAGCTGATCCGTAATCTGCCGCTGCTGCTGATCATTTTCTTCATCCGCTTCGCCTTGCCGGAGGTCGGAATCAAGCTCGGACTGATTACTGCGGCCATTGCAGCACTAACCATCTTCGAGGCGGCGATGATTGCCGAGATTGTCCGCGGCGGCTTAATGTCGATCGACAAGGGGCAGATTGAAGCGGCGCGTTCCTCCGGTCTCAGCAATCTACAGACCTTATGGCATATCGTGCTTCCCCAGGGTCTGCGGCGCATGGTTCCGCCACTGGTCAGCCAGTTCATCTCCCTGCTGAAGGATACCTCGCTCGCTGTTGTGATTTCCCTGCCGGAGCTGATGCATAATGCCAACATTGTCATCGGCCACAGCTACAGCTATGCCATCCCTACGCTGGCGCTGGTTGCCCTGATTTATTTTGTCGTCAATTACTTGCTGTCGCTGCTGTCCAGAAGGCTTGAGCACAGAGCGGTATAACCTTAGCCGAATGAGGATTAAGCCATATTCAATCCAGTACGGCTATGATACTATAGTTGTCAACCTCTCTAGGCAGGAGCAGTGGCGATGGGACAATCGATTCTGAGAATGAAGGCGGTACAGATTCTGCTGGTGGCCGCCGTTACTGCGGTAGCCGGAGAATTCAAGATCAACCCGTTTGACGGAGATATCTTCCGCATTGCCATGGGCAGCAGCGCCTTTCTCCTCTTCCTGCTGTTAATGAGGCAGCTGCCGTATATCCGCACAGGCTGTGCCACCGGGGTGGTCGTGCTGCTGTTCCGGACTGCCATGGATATGGTGGAGGGAAGCGGACTGACGGCAGAGCAGAGCCTCAGCAGCCACTTCTCGGCAATGATCTATTACATGGTGTTCGGCGCGCTGATGTATGTCATCAAGAGCCGGATCGACACCTTCCATCCGCTGGTGCTGGGCGCCGTTGCCGCGGTGATCGATCTCCTGTCCAATGAAATGGAGCTGCTGGCCCGCCTGATTGTGCTGGATTCGGCTACCTTCCGGCTGAACGAGTGGACGTACCTGATGGCGATTGCGGTCTTGCGAACGTATTTCACCACCGGGGTATACAGCAGTATCTCTGTCAGCCAGCTGCGTATCCGGGAGCGGGAGCAGCATGAACGGACCCAGCAGATGCTCGGATTCGGCTCCGGCCTGTACGGGGAAGTGTTCTATCTGAAGAAGTCCATAGGCACCCTGGAGCAGGTAACGCTGAACAGCTTTGAGCTGTACACCAAGCTGAAGGACGGGGAAGGCACGGGGCGTTACAGCCGGCAGGTGCTCGACATCACCCAGCAGCTCCATGAGGTGAAGAAGGATTCGCAGCGGATTCTGGCAGGGCTGGTGAAGCTGGTAGAGCGTGAGGTGAACGGGGACATGCCGTTATCGGGCATTCTGCAGTTCGCGGTCAAGAGCAATGGCAAATATGCGGAAATGCTGGGCAAAGAGATTAAGTTCCATATTCACATCACCTCCGATTACACAACCGACAGCTACATTCCTCTATTGACCCTGCTTAACAATCTTACCGCCAATGCGGTGGAAGTCATCCAAGGAACAGGCAGCATCCATCTGAACGCTTATGAGCAGGACGGTATGACGATTCTGACAGTTACTGATAGCGGGACGGGCATCGGGAAGCGTGATCTCCACCTGCTGTTCGAGCCGGGCTTCACAACGAAATTCGATGAAGAGGGCATCGCTGCCACGGGGATCGGGCTCTCACATGTACGGGATATAGTGAATATGTTCGAGGGAAGCATTATGGTTCAGCCGGTATCGCATGCCGGAGGGGCCATGTTCCAGATTACAGTGCCGAGCATGAAGCTGCGGAAGGAGGAATAGAGGATGCCGCTATCATTCTGTATTGTAGATGACGACGCGTCGGCGAGAAGAATGCTGCAGCATATTATTGAGGACAGCGGGCTTGGTGAGGTGACGGGGACTGCAGCGAGCGGACAGGAGGGTATAGCTCTGATACTGAGCGAGACCCCGGACATTGTGCTGATGGATCTGCTGATGCCGGACCAGGACGGGATTGAGACCATCCTCACTCTTCAGGCACAGGGCTGCCGCTCCAAATTCGTCATGATCTCGCAGATTGAGAACGGGGACATGGTCAGCCGCGCCTACAGGAGCGGAATTGAATTCTTCATCCGCAAGCCGATCAACAAGATTGAAGTCGAATCTGTTCTATATAAAGTGAATGAACGTTACGCCATGGGCCGTTATCTGGATGAGATCAAGCTGACGCTGGGCAAGCTGGAGGGCCTGCAGTTCGGACTGCCCCAGCTGCAGCCGGGCAAACGGACCGTCAAGGAGATTGTCCAGCCCATTCTGATGAATATGGGTATGATCTCGGAGAATGGCAGCCGTGATATTATCACGATCATGGAGCTGGCGGTAGCGGAAGGGAAGAGCGGAAGTCTTCCGTCCCTGAAGGAGCTGTATGAGCTGACTGCTGCCAAATACAGACCGGTACCTGTGGAGGCAGCCAAAGAGGTCAAGGCTATTGAGCAGCGTCTGCGCCGCGCACTGGCGGCGGGTCTGACAAGTCTCGCGTCCATCGGTCTGACAGATTACGGGAATCCGAAGTTCGAGCATTATGCGCCGCTGTATTTCGACTTCGAAGAGGTGCGCCTGAAGATGAAGGAGATCGAACAGGGCCGGGATAGCGGCAAGGTGAAGGTGAACATTAAGAAATTTCTGCAGGTGCTGCATCTGGAGGTGCTGGAAGGCTTGGGCCGCTAAGCCGGATACGGGACTATGGGTCCGGGCCTTTCACTGCAAATGGCATCGTCAGCTATAGAGGCAAGACCAAGAAACCTCCGGAGCCGCTGGTCAGCGGGCTGGCGGTTATTTTTTTGCGGGGACATGCTGTACAATGGGAGGAAGCAACTAGAACAGCGCAGCTCTGCTGCGGATTGCCTACATAGGGCGGAGGACTTATATTATGATACGAACACTTGCCGTAACGCCTACGGGTGAGGTGCTGACCGATCTGCTGCTTCAGGATATCGTACTGGACGATTATTCCTGGATCTGGGCGGATTTCGCTATGCCAACGGAGGAAGAAACCTTGAAGCTGGATACTTATTTTCATTTTCACCCGCTGGCAATTGAAGACTGTATGCATGTCTTGCAGCGGCCGAAGCTTGATTATTACGAGGATGTGCAGTTCTTCGTGCTGCATTCGCTGAATGAGCGGACGCTGGAGGCCGAAGAGATTGACCTGTTCCTCAGCCCGAAATTCCTCGTCTCCTACCATCATCAGGACAAGCCGGAGATGGAGGAAGCGTGGCAGATGGTCAAAGCTGAGATTCATAGCCGCAAGGGCTGGTCGGGCGGACCGATGGCCGCTGCTTACACTGTGATGGACAAGCTGGTCGACAGGTATTTCCCGTCCTTGTATACGCTGGAGGATGAACTTGCGGATCTGGAGAGCCAGGGCGGCAACGAATCGGTGGAAGAGCTGATGAGCCAGGTCTTCAATGTACGCGGAAGGCTGCTGAAGCTGCGGCGGACGATTGTGCCGATGCGTGATCTGATGTACCGGATTGTCAATTCGCAGCATGTGCAGAGTAACGGGGAGGAGCGGGTCTACTTCGGCGATATCTATGATCATCTGCTGAAGCTGACCGACATGATTGAAGTTGACCGGGAAATGACCGCCGACCTGCGTGACAGCTATATCTCGCTCAACTCCAACCGGATGAACTCCATTATGAAGACACTCACGGTGATTACCACGGTATTCATGCCGCTGACGCTGATCGCCGGAATCTATGGAATGAACTTCAGGGTGATGCCGGAGCTGGAATGGAAATACAGCTATTTCGCAGTGCTGCTGCTTATGCTGGTGCTGGGAATCGGAATGTTCGGCTGGTTCCGGCGGAGCGGCTGGTTTAAGTAACGGGAAAAGCGCGTTAAACGCCGCCGCTTAGGAACGGCGGCGCTTAACGGAGGAAGGCCCGCCGGATTTACGCTTTTTGGAGGTGGTATTGCGGCGCTTCGGGACGGAGCGTCTTTTTTTGCGCCGTTTGGGGCTATAGAGGGCTGCATCCTCCTCGGCGGCGAGCTCTCCCGCTCCGCTTCCCTTGCCTTTGCCAAAGCCGCCCATCACAAGCTTCACCATCGGAGCCATCTGTGAGAAGCCCTGCATTACCTTCTGCACCTTGCCCATGGTGTTGACGATTCCGTCAATACCGCCCATCCGGTCAACGATTCCCTTGATCTGTTCCATATTCGCCAGACTTCCAAGATTGCCGAGTCCGCCAAGCAGGCCTCCGGCCTTCGCAGTAGAAGCTTCTGCAGCAGGGAGCGCGAGGGTCGTATCGGTGACTTCAGCGCCATAAGCAGGCAGCAGCTCAGGTTCTCCGGGAAGCGGGGCAGGTGTATAAGCAGATAGTCCCGGGTAGGGTGACGGATTGTAGGGTTCAGCCAGGGAACGGCCTTGCTGGCGGGAATGATTATAGTAATGCTGAGGCATAGGATCACATTCCTTCGTTAGTGGTTTGCTATACTGTATGTCATGGGCGAACAGACGGTATAGACGAATGCCCGGGTAACCGGGATACTAGCGGAAAAGGGCGAATGCCTATAGAGCGGCAAGCGGAAGTGAAGAAACCGTGTCCATGCTTGATTTCGCACGGTTTTGTAGTACTATGAGTAAGGCGGTCTAACCTGGAAGCCGGAAGTAGATTAGAATTAACCCCAGTGATGGTGTACGCCAGGGGTGGACGTTTGTCCATCGATTTCACTCTTTACAGCGTGAAACCGTTAATGCTTGAAAAATGTGCTCCAGTACAATATAGTAGAGGCAAGATAGTCACATTAAGTTAATGTTTAGGGGATGATAGGGCGATGCAGCTAAAGAAGCTAAACGATAAAAGTATCGATCAATTATTTGAGGCTATTTTAACATTGAAAAATATGGAAGAATGTTATGTATTCTTTGATGATCTGTGCACAGTGAACGAAATTCAATCGCTCTCGCAGCGCCTTGAGGTTGCGCGGATGCTGGGCAAGGGGTCTACATATAATCAGATCGAAGCCGAGACGGGGGCCAGTACGGCTACAATTTCCCGCGTGAAGCGCTGCCTGAACTATGGCAATGACGGTTATAAGCTTACGCTGGAACGTCTGGGCCGATAATCTATGGTTCCGGGTGTATTGTTAATCAGTCACGGCTCCCGTGATCAGGCCTGGGTGTCGATGGTAGACGAGGCAGTGAGCCATCTCACGTTCCGGGAGGAGCTGCCGGTGGCAGTGGCTTTCCTTGAGCTGGTAGAAGGACGATTGATACAGGATGGAATCGATAAGCTGGAACATGCAGGGGTCACAGATATTATTGTGATCCCCTTGTTTGTTTCTTCCGGCAGCACGCATGTCGATGAGATAGAGTATGCGCTGGGCGCTAAGCCGGTTCCTGAGCGGGAGACCGACCTTGCGCCGTTCAGGGTTGCCGCGAAAATTCACTATGGCTATCCTGTCGATGATGATCCCGATATTGCGCAGATGCTGTGGGATAAGATTCGGGAACTGTCAAAGCATAACGGGCGGGAGATGGTGCTGCTGGTCGGACACGGCAGCAGGCATGACGGCTTCCGGCAGCGCTGGGAGCAGGGCATCTCTTCACTTGCCGCGCGGGTACGGGAGATAAGCGGGCTGGATGCAGCTGATTACGGGCTGCTGAACCCGGACAGTATAAGAAGCCGGGTGGAGCACTGGCAGAAGCAGGGCTATGGTGTGTTGGTAGCTCCGCTTTTTTTGAGTGAGGGGTACTTCACTAAGGTGGTTATTCCGCAGCGGCTGGAAGGGTTAGATTATGCCTACTCCGGCCAGACGCTGCTGCCGCATCCGCTGCTGCCGCGCTGGATTCAGCGGCAGGTGGAAGCAGTGCTCCAGCGCCTGGAGGCTTGAGGGTCAACGTTAATTCGTAAGCGGGTAATGAAGCTGATTATAGGGTGCGCCCAGTGTTCCATGTAGCCATGGTTACCACTGCTGCATACATATATCTATACTTTCTGCCGATCTTCTAAGCTTGGAGCCCGGGCGGAGGGTATACTTATATTCCTCCTCAGTTCCTCCGACATTGCTTGTGGGGTACAGAATTGGGTATAATCAGTAAAGTTATCCATTATATAAACAGGTGGCGTTCCGGTAATGAAAACTGCGAGATTGATTTATAATCCCACTTCTGGACGGGAAGAAATGAAAAGACGACTCGCCGATATTCTAGACCGGCTGGATATGGGCGGTATCGAAGCTACCTGCCATGCAACAACGGGAGAGGGCGATGCTACTGCGGCTGCAGCCCAGGCTGTGGAACGCGGTACTTATGATCTGATCATAGCTGCCGGAGGCGATGGTACGCTTAATGAAGTGATTAACGGGATGGCGGAGAAGCCGAACCTTCCCCCGCTCGGCATATTGCCGCTGGGAACGACGAATGATTTCGCGCGGGCCATGGGTATTCCGAAGAATTGGGAGGAAGCCTGCGACCTGATTCTGCGTCAGGAATCGCGCCTGATCGATCTCGGCAAAGCCAATGACCGTTACTTCATTAATATAGCAGGCGGAGGGCAGCTGACGGAGCTGACCTATGAGGTCCCCAGCAAGCTGAAGACCATGATGGGTCAGCTCGCCTATTATCTGAAGGGGATCGAGAAGATGGCCAGCCTTGCTCCGCAAGAGCTGTACATCCGCGCGAACGGCCAGGAGATGATCCATGACGAGTTCATGCTCTTCCTGATCGCCAACACGAATTCAGTCGGCGGTTTCGAGAAGCTGGCCCCGGGTGCGCGTATCGATGACGGCCTGCTCGACGTTATTGCCGTTAAGAAATGCAACCTGGCCGAGTTCATCCGGCTGGTGCGTCTGACCATCCGCGGAGATCACCTGAATGACAAGAAGGTTATCCATTTCCGCACCGATGCCATGGAGGTTACCTCTCCCGGCCACGTACAGTTGAACCTGGACGGCGAGCTTGGCGGCACCCTGCCGGGCAACTTCAGCATCCTGCCGCAGCATCTGCGGATTTTCGCGCAGAATTAATCGTGAAGAACATGAAAGAAGTGAACCTATACACATG
This sequence comes from Paenibacillus sp. FSL P4-0338, assembly GCF_038002365.1. Taxonomy (NCBI): domain Bacteria; kingdom Bacillati; phylum Bacillota; class Bacilli; order Caryophanales; family Paenibacillaceae; genus Paenibacillus; species Paenibacillus sp. FSL P4-0338. The sequence goes on from NZ_JBBOCG010000002.1 coordinate 700,372, forward strand.
AATAAACAACGCAGTAGGCGCAGCGCAAGCCGCCGGGAACAAGGGGCGGCCCCTGTCGCCGGTCTGCCGGTGAATAAGAACGATGAGGTCCTGCTCGATATTATCGGCATGACCCATGAAGGTGAAGGGGTAGGCCGCGTAGAGGGCTTTACCCTATTTGTGCAGGGCGCTCTTCCCGGTGAGAGAGTCCGGGCCAGAGTGCTGAAGACCAAGAAGCAGTATGGCTACGCCAAGCTGCTGGAGCTAGTGCAGGCCAGCAGCGACCGCATCGCGCCGCCTTGCCCGATCTATGATCAATGCGGCGGCTGCCAGCTGCAGCATATGGATTACACCGCGCAGCTCGCGTGGAAGCGGCAGTTGGTGGTGGACAACCTCCAGCGGATCGGGAAGCTGGAGGTGGCCGGTGCAGTTAGTGGAGGAGCGGCGAGTACAGATGGAGCAAGTGCATCAGGGACTCAAGGCGAAGGCATCCGCGTGCTGCCTACACTCGGCATGGACGAGCCATGGCGCTACCGCAACAAGGCCCAGGTGCCTATCAGTGTGACCGAAGGCGGTCTGGTCGGCGGCTTCTATGCACGGGGCAGTCACCGGATCATCGACATGGAGACCTGTCTGATCCAGCATGAGGACAACGACAAGGTCGTTGCCACCGTCAAGAGCCTCGGCCGAGAGCTAGGCATCACCGCCTATGACGAAGAGACCGGCCGTGGCCTGCTCCGTCACGTTGTGGTGAAGAAGGCGTTCCGCACCGGCCAGATGATGCTGGTGCTGGTCACGAACGGCCGGGATATCCCGCATCTGGATGCTTGGCTCGGTAGTATCCGTGAGCAGCTTCCGGCGGTGGTCAGCCTCTGCCAGAATATTAACACGCAGAAGACCAATGTCATCTTCGGCAACGATACCCGTGTCCTCTGGGGCAGCGAGGTCATCTATGACTACATTGGAGAGGTGCAATTCGCCATCTCGGCGCGCTCCTTCTACCAGGTGAACCCGGCCCAGACTGAGGTGCTGTATGGCAGAACTCTGGAATACGCTGCACTTACCGGCAAGGAAACCGTGATTGATGCCTACTGCGGCATCGGCACCATCTCCCTGTTCCTGGCCCAGCACGCGGATCAGGTGTACGGAGTTGAGATCGTCCCTGAAGCCATCGAAGACGCCCGTGCCAATGCGAAGCTGAACGGAATGAACAACGTTAAATTCGAAGTCGGCGCTTCGGAGGATGTCATCCCCGCTTGGAAAGAGCAGGGCATCACTCCCGATGTCATCGTCGTCGATCCCCCGCGCAAGGGCTGCGACCCGCGCCTGCTGGAGACTATCCTGCTGATGCAGCCGGAGCGTGTCGTCTATGTCTCGTGCAACCCGTCTACCCTGGCCCGCGATTTGCGGGTGCTGGAGGATGGGGGATACCGGGCGGTGGAGGTCACGCCGGTGGATATGTTCCCGCATACGGTACATGTGGAGTGTACAGTGTTACTAAAATTGAAAGGGGCTAATGACTAAGCCCCTTGTAGTAATTCGCCTTTTCCTTGAGGTTGGGCAATGTTGTAGTGAATCTTGATGAAGTAGGCACGGAATCTCTCTTCCGTGTCTTTTTGCATTTCGAGAATGGATTCCAATTCAACTTTTCGTTTCATAATTCCTTGCTGTTCGGATTGGATGCGTTCATTTTGGACGGTAAAAGCATCAAGGGTTAATGCCTGATTTGAGAAGAGGGCAAGGTCATTCTGCCTAGCGAATTGCTTTTTGTTGTCGCGGCATAGTTTACCGTTGTCTGTTCCGTACAAAATTTTCCTCAATGCTATGGTACGTACATCCAAAACGAACAAAGAATTCGTGCATTCTCCTTGTGTACCAGTATATGGTAGTATGACTATGACTGCATTAAAATGTTCAAGGGACAAGGGGAAATACGAATATTACGTTGGGGAGGTTACAGTATGATTTATGTAGTTCGACACGGACAAACAGATTTGAACAAAGAGAGAAGACTCCAAGGTAGACTAGGGTTGCCATTAAATGAAGTAGGTATCAATCAAGCGGAACTTTTAAGGGATAAACTTAAGAATACAAAATTTGACTATGTCTTTTCTTCCCCACAAGAAAGAGCTATCCAAACTGCTGAGATTGCAACAGGTGCTAAAGCGATAATTGATAAGAGACTGGATGTATTCGATTTAGGTGAAGCCGATGGATTAAAAAAAGGCGATGTAAAAATGGTCGGAGTAGTACCTGATACGAGGGTTTATAAAGGCGTTGAAGAAATTAAGACCTACATATCAAGAGTCTTCAACTTTATGAATGAACTTGAAGCTAAATACAGTTTAAGAAATGTGAATATTTTAATATCAGGTCACAGATGTACTACTGGTTGTATTGGAGCTTATTTTGAAGGTATTCCCGAAGACGGGAATATTTTAAGATTTTCATCTGACAACGGACACTACAAAGAATATATTTTTAATTCGGTGCTAGTAAGGAACGACTAATAGTTGAGATGTATTGGCGAAAATAAAAAAAAACAGTAATTGATTAACCAATCGTTATGAAGAAAACCGAGACGTTTTATCAAAAGCCCACTCCTTTGGGAGAGGGCTTTTCGTCTTTCAGTAAATTCGGAATCCAAGCTTAGGGAGCAGATATTTGCTTTTTCCAATCGACCTTACCGTAATCAGCTCGGCTCCTTGAGCAAAGGCATCTTCAACAGCAGCGATGACCCCTGCCGTAGCGACTCCTCTTCGGCGGAAGGCGTCTGATACAGCAACAAATTCCAGGGAGAAAACCCCATTGTGATTTAAAAGAGATGACACCCCTGCCAGTGTTCCTTGATCATACACATTAAAGCACGTTAGAATACCTTCCTGGCATACCGGGTAATGAAGCTCGGGATGAATAATGGGATACCCTTGGTGAATAACGAAGTTGCAAAGCAGCGCCCAGAGCTTGAAATCTTCAGCATTGTTAACCTTATGTACCGTTATATGGTTGGGATTCCTGGGATATTCGGGCTTCTCTGCGGCCAGCAGAGCCATACCGGCCTCCTCCTCGTTCGGCTCTGGCAATGGCTCCGGTCTGGGTTTACCCTCCCCAACATACTGCATCAATCGCACGGAGGGATACATTCCCCAGAATATATGCTCCTTGTAGCTTTTGATCTCCTGTACAAGGCGTAATGCTTCGGGCTCGGGCAAATGTTCAATTTGAATGTTATAGATCGACGTTCCCCCATGGTATCCCTTTTTGGGATGGATCATTGTATAATGAGGACGTTGTTCGTTCTCCATGTGTTCGGATTTCCCCAGAATATCCAAATAAAACGTGCCGCCCTCATCAATATGGCTTCTTATGATTTGCGGGTTCATCTTCATTCTCCTCTGCTGGATTTTTGTGAATGCGTTTTCTGATCAGCCTGATTATACTAAAGAGGGGCAGAATCAACCTTAACAAATTGTGCTCTTTGTGCCAGAAATGAATTCGTTAGCCGGGATCACAGACTTGGGGGGAACATGTGAGCGAGAATGATCGGATAGGGCATATCCAGAATACCGTTGATTGTATTGAAGCGAATATGTATCAACATCTATCCATGGAGGATATATCCGGACAGGTGTACTTGTCCAGGTACCACCTTCAACGGATTTTTAAGTCTTTGACCGGGCGCGGCATTATGGAGTATGCTCGTTCCCGGAAGCTGACGGAAAGCTTGTACGAGTTGATCCATACCGATGACCGAATTGTGAGTATTGCCGAAAAATATGGATTCGAGTATGAGCAATCTTTTACAAGGGCCTTTAAAGGCGAGTTCGGCTTGTCTCCTTCCGAATATCGAAGAAGCCCGCGCCATGTTCCAATTACGCCCAAGGCAGATCCTTCGCTCCTTATTGAATTGGATCATGCCCTGCTCGTAAGGCCATTTCATGTTTTTCGGCCTGCCTTTGAGCTTGGCGGTCTGCTGCATCAGGTGAGTATCCAGGAAAATCTGCAGGAGTTTAAAGCCACTAGCCTGGCTGTTGAATTTTTCCACGGGCATCGTTCAAGGATCATGCAGCCTGTCAATCCAAACGTTTATTACGGGTTTACCTTTTGGGGAGAAGAAAGGGGCCAGTATACCTACTACTTATCCAGTATGGAGATTGGAAAAGACAGCGCTTTGCCCATCGATATGAAGCGGCTTGTCGTTCCCGCCGGCAGCTATACGGTTTTCCGGTTTATAGGTTTTTTTCCTCCGGAGGAGTTGACATGGGAACATCTGCTTGAATTTTGGGATTTCAAGGATGATTTTTTGACAAAGAACAAGCCGATTGATTGGGAGAACCACTTTCATTTTGAGTATGTAGATAGGAGTCTGTGTACCCAAGATTATTGTGAGCTGGACTACTATGTGCCGGTCGTATAGGTATAGGAAAAAAACGAATACATGCAAATGACAAAGTCATCACACGCCTTTATTGAATGGAGAAAGGAGGGGGAATATGGAAATAACACTGGAAGGATATTATGAAGGAGCTTATACAAATAACTCAGCTGGAATCGCATTAATTGCAATCAAAAATTCGAATGTGGTATTCGAAGATTATCGTGGTCTTGCCAACTGCGAACATGGCATTCCTATTACGTCCAGTACTGTATTTAACGTTGGATCTGTATCCAAGCAGTTTACAGGTATCGCCATATTGCAGCTTATTGAAAGCAAAAAGCTTTGTGAACAGGATCTGCTGGTAAAATATATACCCGAGTTGAAGCATTACGCAGATGAAATCACGATTTATCACTTGGCGCATCATGCTTCCGGCTTGGCAGACTATAATGATTTGCTTTGGAAAAAGGCAAGAAACAACGCCCTGTACTCTACAAATGCCGAGGTTTTGAGTCTGCTTGAGGCCCAGCAGCAATTATGCTTTAAACCGGGCAGTAAAATGGAATATTGTAATTCCAATTACGTACTGTTGGCGATCATTATTGAGAGAATTATGAATATGAGCCTTGCTGATTATATGAAAAGAAATATTTTTGATGCAGCAGGCATGAAGCATACTTTGGTTTTTGATGAAAAACAACCTGTTGTTCCCAATAGAGCCTACGGATATGAGCAACATGAGAGTGACTTGAAATGCTATTATGTCGATACACTTGCAACAGGCTGTGCAAATGTATTTACCTCAATTTCAGATATGAAGCTATATGACGATATTCTGTATGGCAGTAAATTATTGGGTCAGGATATTAAAAAACGGATTTACGAAGAGGGTATCCGTTCGGACGGGGAAGTGCTGTCCGATTCCTGCGGCGGTTACAGCTATGGCTGGATGATCCAGAATAAGTGTGGACAAAGGACACTTTGGCATACGGGCGGAGATGCCGGATTCAGAAGTATTTATGTTAGATTTTATGAAAAACGGTTCAGTGTCATTTTATTTTGCAATTGCAGCAATCTTAATTGGACCAGCATCTATAAGCTTGTGAATGACTTATATTACAAGTTCAATCATGATGAATAAGTTTTAACGTCAAGCTATAACAACCTCTAGCCACGGAGAATCAATACATTTTGAAAATTTAGTGCCGCGTAGGAGTTTGTTATTAGAAAGGCTTTTTAGCATCTCAGAATTTCTCATTTCATAAGCAAACTAAAAGTACAGATCCCAGCCGATGATAAGTGCGCTGAACAGCAATGCTGAACAGCCGGACAGCGCATATAGGATTGTTCTTCGTTTGCCGTTCTTTTGCTTCCACAACTTAAGTCCAAGCAGTACGATATAACCGGCTGTCAGCACAACATAAACGATGTTCAATATTAGGTGGATGCGAAGGGCTGGATAGGTCGAGTTATTCAAGGTTCTATAGCCCAGAATTGCGGTGTTCGCAATAAAGACAAGTCCTGCAGCATTTATCGAAAGATAGTGTTTGTTCAACGGGGCAGGCAGTTTCGCCGTTTTTTTGAACCTGTGAACGACCCATCCGATTAGGCCGCGTGTATCCTTGAATTCTGCTTCTCCCATCGGCAACTGCTGGATTATCCTGCTGCGCCCAGTGAATAGAGGTATGGTCCATACCAAGCACTTCAAAGATATGCTTTTGTACATAGGTATAGTAGGGCTCACCGCTCTGAAGCTCTATGTCTGCAAATGGGGGGATCTACAAACGTGTAGTAGTTTACTATGGTAAGGAGTGAAATTTTATCCATGGATTATTCGAAGTGCTTTAAAGAGGTTATACAGAAATATCCTTTAATCGACCCTATCGTGGAATTTATTCGTCATAATGAAAATATTACCTACAAAGTAACAGAAAAGGGATCGGAAGATACCTACTTGTTGCGTATGCATAAACCAATCACAAAAAACATGCAGGGTTTACAAAACACACGTGAGGCGATTCAATCAGAACTAATATATCTGTTAGCTTTGTCGTCTCATTCGCAAATCCCTGTTCAAATCCCTGTTTCGAATCTAGAGGGTGAGCTTGTAACAAGCGATGTCGTTGAAAGCGAAGAAGTGCATTGTTCCGTATTGAAATGGATTTTTGGAGAAACCATGTCCAAGGGAGATTTCACTAGTAAGGAAATGGTTGGAACCTTCGGAAAGTCTATTGCAGAATTACATCAGTTTTCGCAGGGTTTTAAACATGATTCAAGTTTCATAAGACCCGAATATGGGATAGAGTCGGTAAATATCATGTTGAATAAACTGCGATCAGGCGAAAAAATGGGTGTTATCGCCACTGAAGAGTTTCAAATTCTTGAAAGTGCCATTTTGCTGGTAACCGACCGTATGAAAAATTGGGCCAAATGTTTTGAGACATGGGGATTAATTCATGGTGACATTCACTACAGCAATTTAATCCGTTCATCAATGGGAATTTCATTCATCGACTTCGGATTATCGGGGTTCGGATATTACGCAAGTGACGTCGCTATGGGTGCCCTATTTACTAAAAATGAATTAAGGGATGAGCTACTTTCCGGCTACACTAGTGTTGCGTCAGGAGAAATGGACATCGCACAGTTAGAAGAATTGATGTTCTTGAATATATGTGAACTCTACGCGTTTAGGCTAAGTACAAAAGAAATGCATGTGTGGATACGTGAACATATACCAAGTCTGATTGAACTTTGTAAGTCTTTGTTGAAAGGCAAGGCAGTTTTTTATAACATCAATCAAGTAGGCCTAGCAATCTAGAGAAGAAATCTAAGTAACATAGCCGATTGGCATCCTCTTTCTGTTGCCCACAAATTACCACGGACCTGTGACCAAATGCTATTGACCTAACGGGTGACGATAGTAGAATAACCGCTCAATCAACGTGAGCGGTTATTCTATTGGATCACAGTTGGTGCAGAAATGAACTTCAGAAAGTCCAGAAGAAACTTAAAGAACTTCAACATGAGCAGTTAGAACTCGTCCGCCATCTAACTCGCCAAACGATTGATGAAGATACATTCAAAATTAAGCACTCCACACATGTGGAGTGCTTGGTAAGGTTATATCGGGAAGATAAGCGGAAAACGCAGATCAAAAATGAGAGAAACATTCAGATGACGAATGGAATTCTAAAGGGCATCAACGGGCTTATTTAAAATTGTTGACAATTGGTATATTTGCAATTTATACTAAAACCATCCATTTACAAGTGGCATTCATCGTAGTTAAGTAGAGCATTTTCAGCAGCGCTTCATCGCTTGGGAAAATGCTTTTTTTCTTTAGTTGCTTAGCGATGTTGACGATGGTAACCCTCGGACATTTCCGTCGTTGTACTCTTCGCGTCAAGCTTTTCATGTCCTGCACCGTGTGATATTCCGCCTCCAGCATAAATTGCAGGGTCTCTGCAAACAACTCTTTCAGTGCGAATGGACATTGTCCATCGTTTTGAGATTACTCTCCTTCACAAGCACTTTCACTTACTCATCACTGAATATCACCATGTATGCCATCCTCTCTAACCAGCCTTTCTAAAGATTATGGAACGGAGGAAACATGATGTCTAGATCAATTGAATATATCTTGAGAGATGAAATTTTTGCTGAGCTTGAAATCGATTATCCAGATGATCACGATACCAATTTGTTGGATCAAGGGATCGATTCGGCTGGCTTCATCAAGCTTATTGTTTCAATGGAATCGAAGTTTAACATCTCGATCCCTGATGAGGATCTGTTGTTTGAGAAGTTCTCCACGGCTGGATTAATCCTTAATTATTTGACCGGGAAAACGATATGATGACTATCATTCAGCGTGTATTTATGGAGGCATGTGACCGCAAAGAACATATTATCCTTCAAGATATAAAGCAGCACTGGACTTATGCAGAGGTGATGACTGAAGCATACTTGATTGCTTTATATATAAAGAAGAACTTTGATCTTGAGGCCGGAAGTCATCTTGCAGTATACACAAATAATGAGCCCTTGTTCATTACTGCAGCGCTTGGTATTCAGTTCTGCGGTCATGTACTAGTGCCGGTTCCTTACTCGGCTTCCAAAACTGAAATTGAAAATATTCTTAATGCCAGTGACGTCAGGCTGGTTATCAGCAAATATGCACAACCTGCGCATTTAAATTGTGATATTCATTGGGTTACCGCTCAGGATTTATCACAAGAGCCGATGCCTTCGTTCGAATCGATCCCGTTAACGAATCCGTCCGATTCCAATCCATGTGCGATTCTCCTTCCTACATCGGGCACAACCGGAAAATCTAAAATCGTTATGTTATCCCATAGGAATGTATTAACGAATGCGCTGGCACATGGCGAAAAGGTCGGTTATACGGATCAAGATTCGTTTCTTGTCACGATGCCCGTTCATTTCAGTTCTACAATTGTCACGCAATTGATTTCTTGCATGCTTCATGGAACCCGAATTATACTTATCAGCTTGCCCTTGCTGCCGCGCACAGCTTTTAGACTGTTTCAGAATAAGGCGGTCACGGCATTCTCAGCGGTGCCTACGCAATTGATGCAGTTTGTTTCCGATTTTCATCAGACAACAAACTGGAGTGCCTTTGATTCTATTGAATTTATTGTGATTAGCGGTGCGGCGATTCCCGCGAAATTAGTAGACCATCTTCAGACTGTGTTTCCCAAAGCGGATATTATTCAAACCTATGGATTAACTGAAGCTTCTCCGCGGGTGAGCATGATGGAACGGGGAGACCGCAGCCTTTCCTGTGGGTCACCCGTCAGTGGCGTTTCTATTCGGCTTGTTGACGAAGAAGAGAATGAGGTTAAAGGAACTGCTGCTACAGGAGAAATTTGGGTCAAGGGCCCGAATGTGATGCTTGGTTATTACAAAAATCCGGAGTTAACGAACGTTACCATTGTTGATGGTTGGTTAAAGACAGGAGATTTGGGATATTGGAATGAATCAGGGTGTCTCATACTCACAGGCCGAAAGAAAAATATCATTATATCAGGCGGTATCAATATCTATCCGGAAGAAATCGAGGAATTTATATATGGCTTGAAAGAAGTGGAGGAGGTCATGGTTGTTGGTGTGCACGATGATCTATTAGGCGAAGTACCCATAGCATTTCTGAAAGTTTTTGAAGAATGTCTGGTTGATATAGATGCGCTGACACAACATTGCAACTTGCATTTGTCATCGTATAAAGTGCCTAGACAATGGAGGATTATAGATGACATTCCAAAAACAAAAACAGGAAAACTGGACAGGGCAAGTACAAAGCGCTTATTGCTAAATGAGTAGGGGGAAGAAGAAATTGAAGAATACAACCCAACCATTGGACAAGGGAATATTACCAATAAGTTATCCGATGATTACAACATATACGCAACATGCCCATCTCTTGTCCATTCTTACCCATTACGAGTGCGCACACCCATGGATATTTAGTAATTATATTCAATTATATATTAACAAAGATTATAAGCATCATTGGGGAGATTTTTATTTCCCTCTGACTTATGAGCTGCGGCCTTCAGATGCGTGCAAATGGATTACGACTCAAAAGATACATAGAGATACTGTAACAACTAAATGGGACTCTGTTATTCAATTTATTATAGAAAACATTAATGCTAATAATTATATCCACACCATGGTGAATTATTTCTACGTGCCATTAAGTGATCGATATAATAGACTCCATTTGCATCATGACATATTTGTATACGGTTATGATTTAAATAGAGAGATATTGTATGTTTCCGATTTCTTTAAGAACGGTGTTTATAGTCAAGCTGAGATATCATTTACAGATTTCAATCTTGCGTTCAATACTAATCATCTAACAACCAATCATGATTATCTAAGAGAAATGGTTTATCTGTATACATTCAATGATCAATATCAGGATAAATTCAGTGCAGATACTCTAGTGAATTCTATAAGAAACTATTTCACTAAAAAAACGCCGGAATATTGGGAGATGTCCAACTATGGCGGCGACAGGGATAATCTTGACTTCGGCATCCAAATATACACAACTCTATTAAATTATGTGAAAGAGACAACGGAAAAAAAATCTGAACTTGATATAAGACCCTTTCATTTACTTTATGATCATAAGAAGTTAATGACGTTAAGACTCAAGTATTTGTACCATAATCGTCATCTAATTAGATTAAATCAAGAGCATATAGACGAATGCATATCAATTGAAGTGAAGGCGAGGATACTTGTGAATGTAGCGCTCAAATACAATTTGACAAGGGATATAAGTATTTTAGAAAGCTTACTTACGCTGATAACAAATATAGAAAATGAAGAATCAATATTCCTTGAACGATGGCTGAAGCAGGTAGCCATTCAGTAATGTCGAGGGAGTAGCCCCACCCGAAGCGGGTGGTGATCTAGCTATTGAAGGGAGTGATGCTGGGATTATAGGCTTTGCTATCACCAATCATAAGCAATGGGGGGGATCTTTATATTCATTGTATTAACGGGAGTCGCAGGCTTCATCGGTTCCAACCTTGCCGAGAGGCTGCTGCGGGAAGGCCATACCGTTATCGGTGCCGATAATTTTCTGACCGGGTCCACTGTCAATATTGACAATCTCCTACGGTCGCCGAATTTCAAGTTTATCGAGCATGACGTCATTTATCCGCTCGCAGTTGAAGGACCTGTCGATTGGGTGATGCATTTCGCAAGTCCTGCCAGCCCGCCCAAATATTTGTCCTATCCGATCGAAACGATGAGGGTCAACAGCGAAGGAACGATGCATCTGCTGCATCTGGCCAAAGAGAAGCAGGCCGCTTTCTTCTTGGCTTCAACAAGCGAGATCTACGGTAACCCAACCGTTCATCCTCAGCCGGAGAGCTATTATGGCAACGTGAATTCGATTGGAGCAAGAAGCTGCTACAACGAAGCGAAGCGGTATGCAGAGGCGATTACCTACTGGATGAACAGGAAATACGGCATACCGGTAAGGGTCATTCGGATCTTCAATACATTCGGCCCGAAGATGGATTTATATGACGGACGTGTCATTACCAATTTCATTAATCAAATCATGTCCAAGCAAAACCTTACGATTTATGGCGACGGCAGACAGACGAGAAGCTTTCAGTATATCGACGATTTGCTGGAAGGGATTATGAGACTGCTGGGCACCACGTATGAACAGCCGGTCAATTTGGGGAATCCGCAAGAAGTCACCATACTTGAAGTCGCCCAATTATTGAAGGAGCTCATGAAGTCCAACGCGCAGATCGAGTTTCTCCCGCTACCGGAAGATGATCCCAAGAGGAGGAATCCGGATACTACCATTTCAAGGAAGATCATAGACTGGGAACCGGCGATCAGTTTGCATGATGCACTCGCTAGAACGATCCATTATTACCAAGGTCAATATATCCATTAAACGGGAGGTTCCTATGCAAAAACAGATCATAGCGATGATAAGCGAAGTCAAGGACGACGCCCAGCTGGCAATCAGCTTGAACGGGCATTCCAGCATCATGGAAGACGGGGGATTGGACTCTTTACAGCTAATTACTTTCTTATTGAAGGTGGAAGAGCGTTTCGATATTGAAATCGATTTCGAACAATTCGACTTTGAATGCATGGAATCGGTTACAGCCTTCTGCAATTATATCTCGGAGCTGCAGAAGACGACATCTGTATGAACGATAGACGCAAATCCGAGCTCATTATCGGGATGTTTGACGCGGAACGCTTCTGGCGTGACCCTAATTTAGCCAAACTGCCGTCGGTTCACGATCCTGAAATGGAGAATGTCGTGATGGCCATGGATGAGCTGCTTTTCCCATTTTGCGAGGGCCAGGATAGGCTTATTACCCGTTATCGAATGAACGTTTGCCATAAAGCGTATTTGCATGAGATCGGATTTAAATTTTTTTCCAATTCAACCGATCTTGAGAGTCCTGATGGAGGTAGTGCAGGCAGAACCGCCAATATATTCGACCTGCTCACCTCAGCTGATCGAGTGGAGGACATGGATCCATATTGGCTGAAGGGAGCCCGGTTGTCGCCCTTTGCCGTCATTCCGGGGGCGGATCGTACTGCAGCGCGTTACGGGCTGGAACAGGATTGTCCAGCTGTCGAGACGGTTCAGAAGGTCAACTCGAAGCTGTATTCAACCGAATTGAACCGTCGCCTAGATCTTCAATGTGACAGCCAGACGGTCTATTCCCACGAAGAGCTGCTGTCAAGCGGCTTGGCTTTGCTGAAACAAGGACCCTTCCTGATCAAAGATGAGTTTGGGGTATCCGGGAAGGGGAATTTGCTCATCGAGTCGGAAGCGATTCTGCAGCGAGTCACATCCTATCTCGCCGGTCAGTGCAGAAAGGGAAGAACGGTTCGGTTTATTATTGAGCCGTTCCTTCTCAAGGAGCTGGATTTCTCCTGCCAATTCCACATCGATCCGGACGGTACGTACCGACATATCTCCGTGCAGCAATTAGTCAATCATAATTTCGCTTACCAAGGCTCCTATACTGCCGACGACAGGCTGCTTCATATGCTGGACGAAGCGGAGTACTTTGATGTAATGAAGCTGACGGCTCGCGAGCTTTACCGGTCTGGTTATCACGGCGACGTATGCGTTGATTCGATGCTGTTGAGAGAAGGCCGCATCGTTCCAATCGTTGAGGTGAATGCAAGAAGATCGATGAGTCTGATCAAACATTATGTTGACCGATATCTCGAGAAGCACGGTACGGCCGGGAGCATGACGCATGCGACCTTACAGTTTGCATGTGATGTATCCTTCGATCAATTGCTGGAATCACTGGACCGCGAGGGTGTTCTATATAAGCCTGATCGGGGGTTCGGCATGCTACCGTTAAGCGCGAATACGCTCTTTATTAACAAAGTCGTCAGCGAGTGCAAGGGGATCCGGAATAAGCAGGTGAAGGGCAGATTGTATTATTCGTTGATTGAGGGGAAAGGGGATAACGAACGATTGTCCGCGAAGGTTAATGAGGTGCTGTCGTCGTTATCCTTCAAGATCGCCCGCTGATGCAGTCCGAAGAGCTTGAAACCATGAATGGAGGAAGAGAGTTATGGGTAAGCGAAAAGTAACGTTTCTATGCTCCGGTTTCGGTCTGGGGTTCTATATTCCCGGCCTGTTAGCTGCAAGAGATTTCGAGAAAAGGGATATCGCGACGGAAGTGCTCGTGTTCGAAAGCTATTTGGAGAAAGACAAGAGAGATCATATTGCCGACAGCAGGAAGGCTTACCACAATGATTTCGCACTTGCCAATTTTTCGGCCCGAATGCCGATGGATATCCAGGGCAGCATAGATTACGCCCAGGTTGAGCTATTGCTGGAGGCGTGGAAAGCGGAAGAACGCTACGAATTCATATCGCTATCCGGACACTGGGTCTATATTCTGGATTTGTATAGGGAGAAGATGCTGCCGAATCGAATTCATGTAGACCTGCTCTACGTCGATTCAGATCTGGCCCCGTCTTGGAAGAGCCTGAAGAAGTATCATCCTCGCTATGAAGAGCATTATTACAATGCTTCTCTCTATGAACCCGGCAAGATGGAGATTCGATGCGAAATCCCGGTTCCTCTGGGTATGCCACTGCCCTTCGAATCAAGGAAGCGGCGGCTTGTTGTTCATGGCGGCGGCTGGGGGATGGGCACTTATCAAAGTAAAGTTCCAGAGCTTGTCGGCCATAACTACGGGCTTGATATCGTAGCTTATGATTGGAAGGAAGCGAAGCCCAATCATAAGCTACGATATTGGATGAACGATCCGGAGTGGTGTGCATGGGTGAAAAGCGCAAACGGCCTGCACGAGTTTCCGCCATACATCGAAATAACGGGAGAAGATACGAATTCATACGCGGCTAAGGTTGATCATCATTGGTTATTCGACGTCGCTTCGGAGGCGATGGCTATCGTGGCCAAGCCGGGAGCGGGCACATTGATTGACTCGCTTGCATCCGAAACCCCTCTTATTCTGCTGGAGCCGTTCGGAAGTCACGAGCTTAGCAATTTGGAATTATGGGAGTCGCTTGGGTTTGGAATACGCTACGAGAAGTGGCGGGAGATGGACTTTTCCGTAGATGTCCTTAAGGAGATGCATCAAGCGATCAAGAACAGACCCGGAGAACGGACGAATTATGTAGATCATTATTGTGCGAGAGTCGCGTTAACGAAGGGGTAAGAATTCAATGGCAGAAGGGGTTATGCGATGAGCGTAAACAAATTGAGTGTTGCCCAGGATACGACAAGCTATCCGAGATGGATCGTCTTGCAACTGCTCGAGGAGTGCAATTTGCGATGCAAGATGTGCTATGAGTGGGGACTCGAAGGACCCTACAAAAGCAAAAAAACGTTAGCGCAGCTGGACCCGGATCTGATCAAAAAGATCATCGTAGAGTGCAGTCCCGGCAAGCCGTATTACGATTTCTTCGGCGGCGAGCCGCTGATGTACCCTTGGCTGAGCGACATTCTCGCCATGATCAATCATTATGGAAGCAGAGCGGACTTCCCCACGAACGGCACATTGCTTGAGAAGAATGCCGAGATGCTTGTCGAGACTGCGCCCAATAAGATCTGGGTGTCGCTCGACGGCCCTGAGGTAATCAACGACAGGCAGAGGGGCAAAGGCGTATTCAAGAAAGTGATCAAGGGGATTGAGAAGCTCTATGAGCTCCGTCAAAGCAAAGGCAAGCAATTTCCGAAGATGGGCGTATCCTTTATCATTACGCCCTTGAACTATATGTACATCGAGGAATTTTTCTTTAAGCATATCGACTTGTCGATGCTGGACCATATCAGTATGGAAGTGCAGCTCTATGCCACGGAAGAACAGTATGCCCAATATGTGGATGTTCTTAGAGAGGAATTCGGTGTGCATGAAGCTCCGTATGCCAAGGGGATGGTCTGGCGGGATATCAGTTCGTTCAGCCAGATCGATATTCCCGAATTGACGAGACAGCTCAATAATGTTAAAGCGTATTGCATAAAAAATAGTATCCATGTGATCACCTATCCGAAGACGATAGATGAACTGAATTTGCGTAACTATTTCTCGGGGCAATTCGATCAGATGGCTGATAAACGAAGACAGTGCTCCCTTCCATGGGTTTATGCGGAGATTACGGCAAGGGGCGATGTTTCGCCCTGCCATGCCTTCTATGATTTGACCTTCGGCAACGTGAACGAAGAGAATTTGGTGGATATCTGGCGCAGTGACAAGTACAAAGAATATCGCGCGTATATGAAAAAAAATATGCTTCCGATTTGTACGGCTTGTTCAAGGTATTATATCTACTGATTCATGACCTATTACGTTTAAGAAGGGTGTGTTGATATGAATCCGAAATCTGAGATTAAACATTCCGCAAAGGATTTGCATATTTTAAAACGTACCATCAGGAATACGATGGAAACCAAGCGGAATATAGAGAAAATAGCGGGTTACGCGACACCGTTGCCAGAGTCGGTCGGGATTAAACTGACGAACCAATGCAACTTGCGCTGCAAGCATTGCTATCAATGGAACGACACCGGCTACCATCACTTCATGACACCGGAGCAGCAGCGGGAACAGCTCGACTACGGGCTGCTGGAGAAGCTGATCCTTGAGACGGAACCCGCCAAGTCGAGACTCTATATCTGGGGCGGCGAGCCGCTTGTATACAGCCATTTCGACCGTTTGGCTGATTTGCTTGAAGCCCATCCCCGTGAGACGACAATCTGTACGAATGCGGTGCTGATCGAGCGAAAGCTGGATGCCTTGCAGAGAATCTCCGATAACCTGGAGCTGCTCATCGCGCTTGACGGATTCGAAGAAGAGAATGATGCGCTTCGCGGCAAAGGGGTATTTGGCAAGGCGATAGATGCTATCCGGATGCTGGTCGAGCTGCGCAAGGAGAACAAATTCAGAGGCAAAATTTCGATCCATACCGTCGTTAACGATGGTATGACCGACAAGCTGTACGATCTGCTGGACTTTCTGGAGGGTGTCGGCGTAGATCTGGTCATCGTCTGCTTCCCGTGGTACATCTCGGACGAATGCTCGCAGGGGATGGACGATTACTTCAACCAGAAGTTCGACTTCCTTCCGGCGAGCGGGCACAGGGGCGAACGAAGCTGGCATGCTTTTAACTATAAGCTCGATCCGGAGCGTATCCCTGCTCTCATGAGCGAGTTGGACCGGGTGAATCAGCGGGTCTGGAAAATGCGCTTGCGCTACCAGCCGAATCTGGATCAAGACCAGATTGAAGATTTCGTGCTCGGCAAAGAGGTGGAGGGCAAAGGCACGATGAACAAGAAGTGCCTGGCGCTCTCGAACCGCATGGACATTACGCCCGACGGAACAATTATCGCGTGCAAATTTTTCAAGGAGTTCGAGATCGGCAAATTACAAGAAACGTCTGTACAAGAATTATGGCATAGCATGAACTACAGAAGGATAAGGGAAATGATGGACGAACGACTGACACCGGCATGTTCCAAGTGCAGTGTCTTGCATTTGCACGGTGTTTAACTATTCTAAATTCACAAATGAGGTGCGCAAGTGGGTATTATCCAGGTGAAAGAATTATCCAAAAGTTTCAAGTACTACGAAAAAGAACTGGGACTCAAAAAATCGCTCAAAAATTTAGTGAAGCGTAAATCACTGATCAAAGAAGCGGTTAGCGATATATCACTTGTAATCGAGCAAGGCGAGATGGTTGGATTCTTAGGCCCGAACGGTTCCGGTAAAACGACAACGCTTAAGATGCTGTCCGGGATCTTGTATCCGACAAGCGGGCAGGCGACGGTATTAGGCTATGTCCCTTGGGAGCGAAAAAAAGAATTCAAGATGCAGTTCTCGATCGTGATGGGACAGAAATCGCAGTTGTGGTGGGATTTACCGGCGAATGAATCGTTATACCTGAACAAATGCATCTATGAGGTCGAGGATGAGTCCTACAACCTTATCCTGGATGAGCTTACGGAGATGCTTGACGTTAAAGACTTGCTCAACATTCAGGTGCGGAGGCTTTCGCTGGGGGAACGGATGAAGATGGAGCTAATTGCGTCGCTCATCCACCGGCCCAAGGTGATTTTCCTGGATGAGCCTACAATCGGACTCGATCTGATTTCGCAGAAGCGCATTCGGGAGTTCCTGAAGTATTATAACCAGCAGACGAAGGCAACGGTCATTCTGACAAGCCACTACATGGCGGATATTGAGGATCTGTGCAAACGAACGATCATCATCAATCAAGGGAAAATCGTATACGACGGCGATCTCCGGCGTGTGAACGAGCTGTTTCATGCCAAAAAGATTATTAAGCTGCAATTTACGGACGAAGTGCCAAGGCAAGCGCTAAGCGACTATGGCGTTATTACTCAACATGACGGCCTGAATGCCGTCATGGAGATCGATAAGCATGAGCTTCAGCGACTTTCCAAGATGATGCTGGACCGGTTCCCGATCCTTGATTTCACAGTTGAAGATATACCTGTCGAGCGAGGCATCGAAAGCTTATATCAGAAAGATGAGGTCAGACATGAAAGTCTTGCAGAAGTATAAAAGGACGTACATCCTTGCGCTTCAGAATGCGATGGAGTATCGGACCGATTTCCTGATGAGTATTATTAGCGGCGGCTTTATCATACTCGTCCAATGCTTCCTCTGGACAGCCGTGTTTCGCAGCTCGCCGCAAGAGATTATTAACGGCTATTCTTATTCACAGATCATCATCTATTCCGTGTTGTCCGGCGTCGTCTCCAAGCTGGTTTCTGCCGGCTTCGAAGGGGAAATCGCGAATGATATCAAGACGGGTGGACTGAGCAAATTTATCGCTCAGCCCATTCATTATTTTAGCTATCGGATATGCAATTTTTTTGGTGGAAAAACGGTTCAGACCGGGGTTGTCCTTGTCTTATTCGTCATACTGATGACCGTGTTTACTCAGATTTGGGAGTTTCAGCTTAGCGCGGGGCAGATCGTTATGTTTTTGATCAGTATTCTGTTCGGACTGCTCATCAACTTCCTGCTCTTTTATTCAATTAGTGCGCTCGCGTTCATCATTACTGAGGTTTGGGGCGTATTTATCGCTTTCAACCAAGGCGTCTATCTGCTCAGTGGCGCCATCTTTCCGCTTAATATTTTCGGAGATACGTTTGCTAGAATCTCCAGCTATTTACCGTTTCAGTATGTTGTATTCTTCCCGGTTAAGATCATCAACGGGAGCTTGGCGATTCATGATATCGTGAGCGGGCTCCTCTTGCAGGCGGTTTGGGTAATTGTGCTGTTGATCATTTCCAAGTTGTCTTGGGATTCCGGAATGAAGAAATATGTAGCCGTTGGAGGTTAGATCTGTGAGTATCCGCTTGAGTGAGATTCGGAAGCATGTACGTATGTTTTTTATTTTCGCAAAGAATAGCCTGGTCGGTTACATGGAATACAAAGCGAATTTCTACTCCGGTTTGATCATGGAGACCGTATTTCTGTTTTCTAAGCTGATCTATATCATTTTCGTTTACCAGCTAGGAATCGAAATTAATGGAATTTCTCCTGACCAGATGATGATCTTCACCGGGACCTATACGATTATGATCGCAATCTATACAGGATTGTTTATGGATAACTTTTATAGATTCGCCGGCCATATCCGCAACGGGACGCTGGACCTGTATATGACGAAGCCGCTATCGCTGCAGTTCATGATTTCATTCCGGAACGTTAACTTTGCGTTTCCAATTCCGAACCTGATCGCCGGGATCACGATGATCGTACTGGCCTGGCGGCGTCTTGGCATCGAGCCAAGCCTGATCCACTTGGCCGGATATATCGGGGTGATCTTGAGTAGCACGATCGTGACCTACTCGGTGCTTCTGCTTCCGCAAATTCTGGCCTTCTGGACGGTGAAGTCCGGTGCGATCTTCGACATACTGGACAAATGTTGGGATTTGAACAATATGCCGATGTACATATACCCCAAATGGCTGCGGAGAATAGGGCTGTATGTCGTGCCTATCTTGTTTATCACCAACATGCCGTCAGTTTATTTGATCGACCGGTTGGACCTGTTCCTTGGGATATGGATTTTTGTAGCTCCTGTGATATCGCTTATAGTGGTCAGGCTGTTCTGGAAGCTGGCCGTCAAACACTATGAGAGCGCCAGCAGTTAGAGAGAAATGCCAAAAAAATAAATTGTTGAGAAGGTGAATTGGATGAGCAGGATGGAGCAAAAGAGCCTTTCGTCGGAGACAGAGGCCACCGCAAAGAAGCGGCTGGACAACGGGATTGAAATCTATCAAAACAACGAAGGTGAGACTGAGTTCCTCTACAACGAGATTTTCCAAAAGGAGATGTATTTCAAGCATGGGATTACGCTCCCGGATAATGGCACGGTCATGGACGTCGGTGCTAATATCGGCATGTTCACCCTATATGTCAGCAGCAAGAGCAACTGCAGGGTGTATGCGTTTGAGCCACTGCCTCCGACATTTAAGCTCCTGAAGATGAATACGAGCTCGCTGCCTCGAGTAACAACGGTTAACGTTGGGCTTTCCAATGAGATCAAGGAAGCGGAGTTTGCCTATTTCCCCACGATGTCCACGGATTCTGTCCAGATCAAATACCGGGAGAACCACGATCAGGATCTCCGATACGGGTTAATCAACCATTACCGGGATCAATTCGCCGACCCGCGCATGCTAAACCGGTTTGTCGATCAACTTATGTCGCCGAAGCTCTTGAATGAACAAATCCATCGCTGCAAGCTAACTACGATCTCTGAAATGATCCGCTATTACGATCTGAACCCCATTGATCTGCTCAAAATCGACGTGGAAAAAAGTGAATTTGAGGTGCTGGAAGGCATCCATCCAGAGGATTGGGGCAAAATCAGGCAAATTGTAATGGAGGTACACGGACTGGACGGAGAACAAATCAGCAGGCTTGAGAACATCTTCCGAACCAACGGCTTCAATATCTCGATCGATTACTACGAAGACTTGAATATCCCAAATTACTATAATGTGTACGCATTGAATCAAATGCATATATCGGCTGGGTGATAGTCATGCTACAGCATCTGCATGCAAGGTTGGTATGCTCCAGCTGCAAGGGCGAGCTGGCCCAGTCGGATGCATTGCTGCGATGCCGCAACTGCGATGCGGCATATACGATCGATAATCGTTATGTATCGATGCTCGACCGGCGTGAGCAGTTTGTCCACCCGTCTGATTGGAAGCGTAAAGAGGGCGAAATTCGAGATTATAGCGAGATTTCGGATTCCTTTGCGCTTTCCGGCATAGGCCGATTCGCAACCTTCTTAAACTATGGTTACGTCTCGCAAGGGAGTGAGCAACATGCGGTGATCGAGCCCGACGATGTATGGAATAGAAATTCAGTCAAGCTGCTGCTCGAGACGGTGGGCAGGACGGCGATTTCGGAGCGGCAGGTTATCGACATCGGATGCGGCAGGGGAGGGAACATAGCAGCTTTGTATAAATATTTCAAGCCTCTGTCTATTGTCGGTCTCGACATCTGCCCGGCGAATATTGCGTATTGCAGTGCCAAATCCAGAGGGGGTGAATCTTTCTATCTCGTCGGCGATGCGGAGAATATACCGTTTGCAGACGAGAGTTTCGATATTGTATTGAATATGGAATCCGCGCAAGCCTATCCGAACCGATCACGCTTCTATGAAGAAGTGTACCGGATAATGAGAGTTGGCGGTGTATTTCTGTATACGGAGCTGATGCTGGAAGATCAGGTAGCGAAGAACGTGAGGCTTTTAGAGGAAGCAGGTCTGTCTGTAATCCGCAATCAGGATGTGACTTCGAATGTCCTTCTATCATGTGATGAGAATGCAAAGCAACGTACTGGCCCACAAGGAATTGCGAACAATGCCAACGTGAGCATGAATAATGGAGATATCAGTGATTTCATCGCATTGCCCGGCTCGAAGAAATATGAAGAGATGAAGGCTGGGACGCAGCAATACCGTATGATGAACCTTGTTAAGAGGTGACATAGCCGTAATATCGACAATAATTTTAGGTTAGGAGAAATATTGTATGGAAGATATTATTTCCCTGGACACCTTTCAACCCTTCGACGGCATGACCAAAATGTTTCCTCATCATAATTTTCCATACTTTAGTTGCGACTACAATTTGTATTTAACGCTTGCCAGATATTTCGAAAAAGATGAACTGCCGATTTTGAATAATGTGATTAGTATTTATAGATTTAATGAACAAAAAATACAAGCAAGAGGATATTTCAAGTTAGAGGTATTGGAGCTTCAGGAGGGAGATCAGATCCTTGAGGAAATGGGGATCTCTGTTCGTAAAAAATCCCCTGCACTAGATACGTTACAAGATGAGATCATAAGCTCTATTTCCAGGGGGCATCCGATTTCCATTTTTATTGATTTATTCTATCAACGCGGGAGAGACTTTTACTATAACAAAAAACATGGACTGCACCCTGTTTTTGTCCATGGCTTTAATCTTACTAACGATGAAATATATACGGTTGATGATATTAAAGAATACAGACAATATTCTTTACCATTTTCAGAATTTAAATTGTCATGCCTGAGTTCGGAACATGTGAAAATGCCAAACTATTTTTGGGAATATGCACTAGTGTCCCCCACTGATCATGATAGCTTGAACAATAAGAGGTTAGCACAAAATAACATCAATAAATTTATAGAAAATATGTGCAGGTATCAAAATGAAATAACGGAAAGTTTAAATAATATATTGTTGTTGGCAGAAAATTACGAGCTCATTATAACAAATGAAACGATTATAGAAACACTAAGCAGTACTATTTATAGGAAATGTTCTGAGAAATACAGGTTAAATACTCTCTATAAGTATAACCTTGATCATATCAATGCAAAAGATACGCTTGACCCGTTATTGGACCAAATTATTAATGACTGGAAGGCAGTAAGGTTCTATTCGAATAAAGCCATCATGTCCCAAAAGTTCACTGGGGAAATAAAAGACAAGTGCATTGGTTTATTCACAAAAATATATACGAATGAAGTGCATTTTAATCATCATTTTTATTTAATGTTAAAGGCTGCGAGACTGTAAAGCTGAACCAGCAATGTGAGTCAGGTAACCGAGTAGAGCATCAGATAGACCGCATACCTTTGCGAGAGGGGGCGGTCTTTTTGTTTTTGCCTATAATCCATTGCCATACCATATTCCCTGTTTCATGGAAGGATCGGCTGGGGAATGTGTCTATTTTCGTAATATATTAAAATCATTCGTGCATTACCCGTATTTAGACTTTCGCTTCGTGTTGTTAATATGAAAACAGTTACAGCCTAATCATCCGCTTTTGTGAATGCGTTTTCAAACTTTGTCTGCCAATGGGTTCAGAGGGAGGTGCGGAATTGACTGTCAAGCCAGACTTGGCGTAATCAAGGGTAAGAATCTCCATAAGAAAAGGAGTCAAACTTAGATGAACAGTAGAAAATATGTAATCAGCATCTCCCGCCTTCTCGTCATCATCATGTTGTTCTCCATCTTCACGTATACTCCCGTCCCGGCTGCTGCGGCTGGAGAGGAACCGTCCGTTGAACTGAGCGACCTCATTGCTGAGGCCGAGGCTCTAAAAACCGGCAATGCGGAGTTCCCGCTCCAAGTCAGCCATTCTGTGTATGGAGCTGTCTATGGTTCTGACGTGCAGCAGGCTTTTCCTTGGGTGCATGTTGATGAGCTCCAAGCTCTGAATGATGCGATTGAACTCGCACGTAATGCGAACACTCCCGATGGCGAAGCTATTGCAGCACTTAAAGAAGCGATAATGAATTTCACCAAAAATATTAAGTCAGACGGCTCCGATCCGTATTTCCGTCTTGATCCGGGTCCGGGTAAGGTTTCTGTAAAAGTTACCGCGCCCACTAATACCTGGACGGCTAGAACTCCGCTGGACAATCGTGTTCCCGCTGACTTTGCCGGCGGCACATTCAAGACGATAACGTATCCTTTTGCAGATGCCCAAGGTAAAGCGGAAGTGCTTCAGATTAATTACGCCCACAACGGAAAAAGCACCTTCGGCGGCATAAGTCTGGAATCCCCGTTGTCCCCGGCCGTCAATGTCACAGTGGGTTCAACGATTGAATTCGATGTCTACTATCCGAAGAGTGCGCAAGGCAAATTCATGAGATGGAGAGTCAGAAATACCAATGAAAACCTGGACAGCTACCTCAGAGATTACCAGTACAATAACCTGAACCCTGACTGGGTGGGCAGCTACAATGGTGAATCCTGGCTGAAGGCGCATCACAGTATTACCGCATCAGCTGGAAATTCCTCGAATTTCATTCTTGAGCTGCATGGCGAGAATGCCCGTCCTGAAGAAACTGGTATGCTGCTGGTCTCTAACATCGAGATTACCGCACCAGATCCGAATGGCGAGGCCCTTTCGAACGTAGTTAACAAGGAAAACCAGAGTGCCGTAGCGCCTCTAAAGAGTGTGTACAATAAGAAAAATGGCCTGTTCATGGTCGGCGCGATCGGCACCGGGCCTGTAACCGGAACCAGAGCCAATCACTATGAGATCTTCGTCGACGGCAACAATCTGAAGGCCGACGGCACGCATCCCCGTGGTCCCGAATGGCTGAAGAACGTGAACGGTGAGGCCATGAAAGGCGCAACCACTGCCCCTGGCTTAGAGGAATACAGCTTCCCGACGAACGCTTATCAGGCGATCCGGGATTCGGGAACTCCCGGACAGTACAAGTCTCACGGTCATGTTCTGGCTTGGTATAACCAGGCCCCTGGTTGGATGGCGCAGATGATCCCTGCAAGCCTGCCCTCCGGGTATAACGGCAGTGCCGAGTTCTACGGACTTGGCAACGGCGTCACGACTACGGTTAAGGTAGACAAAGAAATGGCGAGAAGAGTGCAGTTCAACCACACCATGTATGTGATGCGGCACTTCCTGACTACAGATACGAAGTACGGGTCCAGCGAAGCCCGTGGCGTCATTCCGTTCAATTCGTGGGATGTGCTGAACGAAGAGGTACACGAAAGCCGCCACAGCGAGATTTCCCTTAAGGATTCGAACAGCTGGAGAACGAGCCTGAAGCATACCAACTGGCTGGTGGCCATGTCCGATGATGAGATTGGCGGCGACATCACCGATCATTACGTGTACCTGCTGTTCAAAAATGCGCACATCGCGGCGCCCAACGTCAAGATGGCGGAAGCTTACAAAGCCAATTACGCTAACCTTCCGGAGTATATGAAGCTGGATGGACACGACAATAAAGGCAGCATTGACAGCTACATCGTTGACAATCCTCCGAAGCTGACGTACAACGATTACGGGCTTGCGACCCGCAGTAAAGCCAGAACTGTATACAATATGGTTCTCGAATTAAATACCGCATGGCGCTCCGATCCGCTGTATGACGGAAGACCCCTGATCGAAGACATCGGAATCCAGGGACATGATATGGTAGGTAAAACCCTTGCAAGCGACAACCAGTATGCGATGGCCCTCTATGCCTCTCTCGTTGACCGGGGCCTGCTGTCGGGTATTACCTATTCAGAGCTTGATCTTAAGGTGCCGACCGATGCCCCTGGAGGAGGCGCAACCGCTCCGGCAGTGCTTAATGTCAGACAGTCGGACGCTCTTGGTTATCAGTACGCACTGCTCTACAAAATGTTCAATAAGTTCGCCCCGTATATCGACCACATCATCAGCTGGGGCGTGAGTGGTTCCGGATGGCAGGGGAGCTATGTTCTGTTTGATGGCCAAAGTAATGCGAATGCCGGGTACTATGGCGCTATGAAGCCGGACCGGTTCCTTCTGGGACATTCGTATCTGGAGGATTATTTTGCAGGCGAATATCAGGCCATCGGGAATAATGCTATCGACCTTGGCGATCTTGGAGTCTATACACCTAATAGCGTGAACGCTGACCTCAGAAGCTTGTCCTTGAGTGCAGGAACACTCGAGCCAGCGTTCAATGCGTCCACCACAGAGTATAATGTGTCCCTGAAGGATGTCAGCAGCATGACCGTGACAGCAGCGGCGGCAGACAGCAGGTCAACCATCAAAGTCAACGATACGGTGGTTGCCAGCGGTGCAGCTTCCGAAGCTATAACGCTGACACCGGGCACCAAAACAGATATAAAGGTTGAGGTCACAGGGGCAGACGGCAGGGTCAAGACTTATACCCTGAAAGTAACCAACAGTAAGACAGAGACTCCGTCCACTCCCGAACCTGGAACACCATCACCATCACCTGAACCAGCAACACCTGAACCAGCAACACCTGCGCCTGCAACGTCTGCACCTGGCAGCTATGCAACGTCTGCACCAGCAGTTTCTCCAACACCAGCAGCACCCGTTGTAGAAGGTCAGAAAGTAACCATGCAGGCAACAGTGAACAATGGGACTGCATCAGTTAAGGTATCGGATCTGGCACAAGCAAAGGAATTCATCGGGAAAAATGTGACGCTGGACATCCCTGCCGTGCAAGGAGTGAATTCATACTCGGTAGGCTTGCCTGCTGCAGCACTGACCAGCGGAACCAAGGATAACAAACTGACTGTTTCCACCGAATTCGGTCAGGTCGTCATCCCCGGTAATATGTTGACAGGCACACCTGAAAGCAGCAGCAAGGAAGTAGCGCTGGAGATTGGAAAAGGTGACAAGGCCAGGCTCCCGGCGGAAGTAAAAGAGGAACTAGGCGATAGACCGATCATTCAGCTTAGTCTTAAGGTAGATGGCAAAGAAACAGCCTGGAGTAATCCCGGGGCACCTGTAACCGTATCCGTGCCCTACCAGCCGTCTGCGGACGAACTGAAGAATCCGGAAATGATAGTTGTGCGGTATATTGACGGAAGCGGGAAGGTTATGACCGTACCAAGCGGACGTTATGCTTCCAAGACCGGTATGGTAACCTTCACAACCACTCATTTCAGCGATTTCGCAGTAGCTTATGTATCCAAGACATTCACAGATCTCGGAAAAACAGCATGGGCCAAAAATGCGGTCGAAGTCCTTGCATCGAAGGATATTCTCATGACAGAGGGTCAGGTATTCCATCCGTCAACGGATATCACCAGAGCAGATTTCCTGTATTCCCTGGTCAGAGCACTTAGGTTGACTGCGAAGACAGATGGCAATTTCAGCGATGTACAGAAGAATGCTTACTACTATAATGAACTTGCCATTGCCAAAGCGCTTGGAATTGCGAATGGCCTGGATAACGGCAGCTTCGGCAGCGGTCAGAAGATCACCCGGCAGGACATGATGGTGTTGACCGAACGGGCCTTGAAGCTGGAGAAAAAGCTGAATACCCAGGGTACAGCTGCGGATCTGCAGAAATTCTCCGACAAGTCCAAGGTGGCTTCCTATGCAGTGAACAGCGTAGCCGCCATGGTGAAGGAAGGGCTTATCCAAGGCAGCGGTAACAAGATCAATCCGGCCGGCAACACCACCAGAGCAGAAGCGGCGGTCTTCCTCTACAGATTGTACAATAAGTAAAAGCTTCTTATAGGAACAAGATATGCTTAAAAGACCGCACTCCTTTGCCGGGAGGGCGGTCTTTTGGCGTTTGAATTAAAGCAAATGCCCGCCAGACACTTCAATGTCCTGGGCTGTAACCCATCCGAACTCATCAGACAACAAGCTCACAATAACCCTCGCTATATCTTCGGGGTGGCCGATTCTGCCGAATACAGATTGCTCCGCCAGCGGCTTAATGAATTCGGGATGTTTATCGAATACTCCATCGCCGAAATTGCTGTGCGTAGGACCAGGCGACACGGCGTTGACCCGAATTTGGCGCGGTGCAAGCTCTTTGGCAATGTAGCGGGTCCAGGTTGAGAAGGCTGCTTTTAACGAGCCATAGACGGAGTAGCCCGGAAATGATTGATTTTTGGATGAACTCGTGGTATTTACAATAGCTCCGGCGTCCTCCATGAATCCGGCAAGCTGCTGTGTTAGAAAAACCGGTCCTTTGAAGTTTGTATTCAGAATCTTGTCGAAATATTCTTCACTCATCTCAGTGAACAGCATGGGTCCGCCAATACCGCCATTATTCACCAAGTAATCAAAGGTTGTCCGGTTCCAAATGTTGTGGAGACTCTCTTTCACTTCTAGAATAAAGCCTGCAAAGGTTGATATCTGCGTCAGATCCAGCTTCAGTGCGACTGCCCGGACACCTGCATTTTTCTCGATTTCCTGTACGACATCTTCTGCACGGTCCTTATAGGAATTGTAGGTGAGAATGACGTTAATTCCACGCTTGCCAAGCTCCAGCGCCGTCGCTTTTCCAATGCCATTACTTCCACCCGTTACTATCGCAATTGTCATAAGCTCCTCCTTGTTTTGTGTTCGGCCTGGTTCTAATTGTAGCGGCAGCTGACATATCCAAATAGACCTGAAAGTGCCTATTGATTGCCTAAAAGCACCATTCGTGTGATAAACTATGTGCATGAAAAATGTCCTTGAAGAAATAATGGAGCTGATGAAAGATGCGGGCACCAGGCAGATGGATACAGGAGTACCGGGGCTAAGTATGATTAAAGGAGCGATCCCCAATCATCAGCTTGCAGCGCTGTACGAGCCGATGATTGGTTTTACGGTTCAAGGAAGAAAGATTCTATCCATAGGGGGGCGCAGCACAGAACTGGCAGGACCATCTTATTACGTGTTACCGGTACATGTTCCTGCAACGGCGGTTGTACATCCAGACCGCTATGGCCATCCTTACATGTCCCTTGGTCTCAAGTTGAATCAGAATGTTCTTCAGAGTCTGCTAAGAGATCTCCAGGAGAATCTATTACCGGCTGCTTCCGGGCCATTCGCAGCTTGCGACATGGATATTGAATTGATGGAGGCTTGGCTGCGTTTATTGCGATTATCCAAAGCGTCAAGAGATATTCCGGCTCTTGCACCGGCTTATGAGCGCGAAATCCTGTATCGCGTACTGATGGGACCACAAGGAGGGAATCTGAGGCAATTTGGTCAGCGGGAAAGTGATTTGTCCAGGATATCTCAAATTGTAAAATGGTTTCGGAGTAATTTTATGAGGCCAATAGACATTGGTGAGCTGGCATCGAAATCGGGAATGGCTATAAATACCTTTCACCGGCAGTTTAAACGGGCTACGGGGTTAAGTCCTATTCAATTTCAAAAGCAATTAAGGCTCCTTGAGGCCAGAAATCTCATTGCCTTCGAGGGCTATCCAGTAGCAAGTGCCGCATATCATGTTGGCTATCAGAGTCCCTCTCAGTTCAATCGGGAGTATTCCCGCTTCTTCGGTGCATCTCCAGCCCGGGACACGGAGAGCCTAAGACGAATTGAAAGCATGAGGGATTAGAAGGTCATGCCAAGAGCCGTGGGAAATGCAGGAAGTCACTCCTGGGCTCCCGCGGCTGTCCCCGCTTCATAGAATAACGCCGGCTGCTTGCCGAAAAGCTTGTTCAGTGTCTCCAGCACTTCCACTGGATTGTCCTCGTTAAACTGAGTAATGGCAACGCGCAGAGCGGACAACAGCATCGCCGTGCGGACTTGTATAAAGTACTGCCAGTTCCTGTAATCCAAGCCGGTTCTCTCTTGAACGAAGTTCAGTTTTTGACTGAGAATACTGGCAAGCCGGGTTTGAAATTCTCCGTACAAATTGGCTTCGATAATCGATAAAAAGAACTCTTTTCGGCCAAAACAAAGCTCAAATAAATCCATGACCATCGCGTTAGGGTCGGAATAAGGGCCGGTACTCCTTAATAATTCAGTGAAGACGGATTCCATCTGGTACAGAACCACATCTGACTTGTCGTCAAACAAGCGGTAGAAGGTCGCTCTGCCGACACCGGAGGTGTTGATGAGGCTGGTCACGGTGATGTCGCTATAATCATGCTTTCGCATCAATTCCTCCAGGCCCCTACAGACCAGTCTGGCCGATTGTGTCTTCCGTTTATCATTGCCAATACGATACATTAGCCCCGCTCCTGTTCCACTTCTTGATCTTCCATTGATCACATTCATACTTATGATATATTTGTATCATAATTTAGCCCCATCATACAACGGATTAAGAAAGGTTAACTCATGAAGAATCAGATCAGGAAAAGCGTTCTGAAGACCGGTGGATTTACACTGCTGTCCGTGCTCCTGTATGGAATTGTGCTTCTGCTGATGATCAGCAGCGGCGAACGCTGGTATGCATATCTGATACTGGCAGCCTGTATCGGGGGGCTAGTGTTTGTGAGAAGATCGGCCTTCTGGCACGGATGGCGCGTCCCGCTCTGTTGGGTCATCGCTCTGGCCGTGGCTTGGACAGGTTTGTTCGCAGGGCAGCCTTCGCCCGTTACCGGAACCTACACCGGACTCCAGCTGGAACAGCCAAGCGCGTCCTATGAGCTTTTGCTGAATAACGTCACTATTGTGGATACGCGCACCGGCGGCTTAGCTTCGGGCATGAGCATTCTGTGCGCCGGCGGGGTAATCAGGGCCATTGCGCCAATGGGCACGCTTGAGGCGGGTGAGAATACCAAGGTTGTAGATGCTGCGGGGAAATACGCCGTTCCCGGCTATCTGAATATGCATATGCATGTCATCGGGGACAAGCATACAGACGAGACGATGGAGAGTCTTTTGGCTAACGGGATCACAGGGTTCAGGCAGATGAGCGGCTCGTACGAGCTATTGAAGGAATGGCATTCCGGCGCTTTTACCCGTTCCGTAGACCGGGCTGCACTCCTCACCATGCCTGGCGATGTGCTGACACCGATCAATGCGCCGACGCCTGCGGTTGCCGCTGAGTTTGTCCGGCTGCAAAAGCAGGCAGGGGCTGATTTCATCAAAGTGGGCGGCGTTACACCTGAGGTGCTCCAGGCCATTCAGGCGGAAGCAGACAGATTGAATCTGCCGGTTGCGGGACATGTGTTGTCCGATATGGATTTAAAGGAGGCCGCCAGGCAGGGGTTCAAGAGTGTGGAGCATTTCGGCATCAACAACGGGAGCCTGATCTCAAGCTCCACGGATGAAGAGAGGCTGCGGGCGCAGGAAAAGAGCGTACCGGCAATCACGGGAAATCCGGTTTTTGTACAGCTTATGAAGATCAAGGGACTGCGGGATTTCGTGAATGCTAAGGTTCTGGAGACGGCCATCAAAACCTCAGGCGGCAAAGAGGATGAGGCGGAGCTGATGCATATCATCAATACGTATAGCGGGGAAAAGGCTAAGGAGCTAGCCGATGTGTATGTACAATACAATACCTGGCAGAGTCCGACTATGATACGTATGCGGTCTGGCCTGTTCTCCAATAGTAGTGAAGCAACCGCCCAGGGTCTTTACGATCTGTACCTGAAGCTCGTCAAGACTTATGATACGGAGGGCGTCAAGCTGCTGGCGGGTACAGACGGGGGCAGCGGAGACAGCTGGCAGGTTGCGGGCTATTCCCTTCATGAGGAATTCGACGAGTTGGAGAGAGCCGGCATCCCGCCGCTGCATGTTCTTCAGATGGCCACGCTGAACGGGGCTGAATTTCTGGACCGGATGGACGATCTGGGCACCGTAGAAATTGGAAAAATCGCCGACATGGTCCTTTTGGATGCCAATCCCATTGAAAGTGTACAAAATCTTCATAAAATCAATGCTGTGATACGGGCCGGTGCTTATCACGATAATCAAATGCTTAGTTCGATTAAGCAAAGGCTGGGAACGAAATGAGCAGCAAATGCCTCGCAAGTGCAGCTGCGTCTTCGGACTTGTGCTCACAAGTTTGTTAACTACTGTTAACATCCGGGCGGTAGGCCTCAGGCAAACAGGATACGACAAATAGACCGCACACCTTGCTGGGGGGCGGTCTATTTGCGTGTATTGGACTGCAGCGCTACGATAAGCAAACCAAAGGTTAGCATCAGCATGATTGCTTCAAACACTGTAAATGCTTAGTTACAATATGTAAAGAGCAGCCCCCATTACGGGAGCTGCTCTTATTTGCGCTTGTTCTTACTCAATGCCGTAGGAACGCATCCTACAGCTTCTCTATCAGCTCAGTATAATAGCCGTTGCCATTCCGCTTATCCAGCTTCTCCGCTGTAGCGAGAGCTAACTTCTGGAAGTATTTCGCAAGCGAAGCTACGTCTTCGGATTGGCGTTCACACGGGTGCCCAGCCGGAAGCTTGACCTGGAAGCGGATGGATTCCTCAGACAGACGGCGGAACAGCTTGGCCGAATAAGCGTTGAAAATCATCTGATCGGCCGGGTTCTCGTGATCCAGAGAGGAGGCGATATACTCTTCGAAGACCTCCAGCGCCTTGACCGGGTCGGTCAGGGTCAGGTAACCAATATGCTCTGCCTGGTGATACAGGAAGTCGCGGTTTCCTTTTACCAGCTTGTAGCCCTTCTTCTGAAGCTTATCGGCTTCCTTCTGGCGGTCCAGCCGTAGGAGAGGGAACAGTACCTTGGTGATGGTCACATGAGGGACCTCACCGCAGGTCATTCTACCTTTGAGAATCGGTTCAGCCGCCTTAACGGTTGCTTCATCGTCTCCCTGCTTCGCCAGGAACTCAACCAGGCCATGCTGCTCACAAGCCTCACAATCGCTCATCTCGTCCCGGTCCATGGTCTGGACAATCGCCCATTCGGCCTGTGAAGCTTCCAGCTCCCCGAAATCTTCGAGAATATTCGCCCGGTAATAGTGATAGGTCCGGCTGCTATAGCCTTCGGCTTCGTAGCGGGTCTTCATATCCTCCAGCAGGTTCTCAATCTGAGTGCGGCTAATATCTGCAAAAGCGGTAATGCGGTCCAGCACCCACTTGTACGACCACATCAGACTGTAATCATCGAACCGGCCAGGGTTCTTGTCATACTGCCCCAGCTGCCAGGAAAAGGCGACCAGCGCCTTCATCGGATACCCATGGAAGCTGCCCAGCTCTACGATTTCGCTGCGGGCCTCATAGCCCTGATCGATATCTCCTGCGGCATCGGCCACCCGTACGGCCTGCTCCAGCAGCTCCAGCTTAGCCTTGCCTCCGGGCAGGCCGTAGGCTTCTTCCATTAAATCGTCGAAATCCATCTCGGTAACGTTCATTTATTTCTCTCCTTCTGCGGATCGACTGGCCGTCAATCCCCAATCAATAAATTGAATAATGCCTTGGTTCAGGAGCGCGATCTCCTGGCGGTTCATTGGATAATGTCCCATCAATAGCGCATTGCAGTACAGCATCTCGACAATAGAAGGCAGCGTAGCCTGATTCCCCTGATGGAATACCTTCTCAATGACGGGATTGTTCAGGTTAAAGTAAAGTGTAGCGTATGCCGTATCCTTAAGCGAAGCGCCCAGGCTGCCTAGCACGGAGGAAAGAGCGTCGGTGCTGACTTCCTTCGTTGCCTCAAGTACACGCCACTGGGCGGATTCCTCGGATAGAGTATAGAGCACCGGAATCTCTTCTGGCTTGAAGCGGCGCAGCTGCACCTGGCAGCGGAACTTCTGCAGGACACTGTCTGCGAGTCTTACAGATTCATAGTAATCCAGCCGCTCTTGAGGCGTAATATCGGTGAAGGATAAGGACACCTCTTCCGGCAGCAGCCGTTCCGTCTGCACCTCCGGGTCAATAAGCGGAAGCCGGGACAGCAGCTCGGCATCATAGATATACCCGCCATTCACCACCAGCATGGATTGGGCCGAAGCCACGTGGGTAATCTGGCGGTATTCGTCCAGCGTCGCCGTGAAGTACAGGGGAGGCTGCTGCTTCAGCTCGCCAAGCGTCTTTCTGCCATACGTGCTCTCAAACGGCAGCCACTCATGAATGATAGAATAGAATGACGAATCTTCCACCGCGAGCGCCTTCATCGATAAGGCGTGCAGTGAAATGATCGATTGCAGGCGGTCCGGGTCATACTCGGCCATCCGCATCAATTCCTGACGAATGGCATTTCCCAGCTCTTCCCGCACTTGCTCCAGCTGAGCATTCTCATAGAAATGCTCCCTGGAAGCGGTGGGCTGCAGCTCATCGGTCCAGATCAGACATTTCACGAAGAACGCCCAGTCCGGCAGGATATTGCTGGCAGCTTCGGAGACCAGCATGTGCTTCAGGTATACCCGGTGATTGCGCTTGGCGTTCAGATTCACCGCATGTGGCAGAATGAAGGCGATGCCTCCTGTCCGGCCCGAAGCGGTGTGCAGGGGAATGAAATCACGGAATGTCTCTCCCAGCACCTGCTTGCCGAAGGCCAGTACCTCGTCACGATGCTTCCGGGCCAGCTGCGGATCTTTGATCCACGGCGGGGTCAGCGGATTAATCAGGCGGGTGTTGCGGTCTGACACCAGTTGGATCGGGTAAGGCAGCAGAGCGCCGTAATGGAATAGACCTTCCCGCAGGTTCTCTTCTTCGAAGTAAGCTTCCGACCCTTCCTTGCAACGCAAAAAAACCTTGGTGCCGGGGGCATGTGCCCCATCGAGCTTACGGATCGTATAAGTGCCGTCCGGCTTCCCGCGCCATTCCAGGGCAGGTCCGCCCTTGGCCGATTGGGTAACCATTACGATATCGTTACTCACCATGAAGCAGGACAACAGTCCGATGCCAAACCGACCGATAAAGGAGGTATTGGTCGACAGGAAATCTTCGCCCCGCTTGGAGGATTGTCCAATCATGGCCAGAAACTCATGAATTTCTGCCTCATCTAACCCGATCCCGTTATCCTCTACTAATAAGGTTGCCCCCGTGGAGGTTCCGCTTACCTCGACATGGATCTTACCTTCGTAGCCTACTGGGGAATATGCCTGACGTGCAGTAATCGCGTCTATGCCGTTCTGCAGCAGCTCTCTTAAGAATACCTTCGGGCTGCTATACAAATGGTTAGACAAAATGTTGATCATCCCGCTTAAGTTCACCTGAAAGCGGTACGTATCCCGGTTTTGGTTCTCCATCTTGATTCTCCTGTTCTGTAATCATTTTGCTTGTGCTTCATGCCGACAATCAGTTTCTATGTAGACAGATACAACTCTATGTATTACCCAGAATCTGCATGATGAGAAACATATATTCCCAAGCGTCTCTATCATTGCATTATAAAAGAAACCCAAGGTCTTGAAAGGACCCGGGTTTCCAGACAATCTGAAGGCTCTCCGCTTATCTAATACTCACTCCGCCATCTTCACTGCACAGACCCGCAGCCGCCGGTAGTCGGCAATCCATTGTCCCTGCAGGTAATGCTCCGGACGCAGCTGCTCTTCCACTTCGCGATAGATTACAGTCTTGTCTTCTGCACTGACATCGTAGAAGAAGTCATCGGCCATCATGTCGAGCCAATCCCGGATTCCGCTCTCCCCCTGCAAGGGAGTCGGCCGTTCGAAATGCTGGGCCAGCGTGACGAGGAAGCCATGTGCCTCCAGCACTGCCGCATATTCTCCGATGGTGGGGAAATACCAAGGATTGCGTCCCTGCGGGTCATAGCCATGCGCTTCCAGTGCAGCCTCGGTTGCATTCACCAGCGCGGCAACGTTGCGGTAGCCGCCGAATTCGGCGACGAACCGCCCGCCGGTCCGAAGTGCACCTGCTACCGTTACCGCGACGGCGTGCGCGTCCTTCATCCAGTGCAGCGCAGCGTTGGAGAACACTGCATCGAAAGGCTGAGCGGTCCGGTAAGTGTATGCATTCTGGGCGCTCAGATTCAGGTGCGGATACTTGCTGCGGCCACGGGCAATCATCTCGGGTGACAGATCGATGCCCACTGTATCCGCTCCAGCGGCCGCGATCTTAGCTGTAAGATCGGCTGTTCCGCAGCCGATATCAAGCACGCGCTCACCGGGCTGAGGCTGCAGCAGCGAGAGGACATCGCTGCCCAGCTTGGAGACGAAATCCAGTTTATGATCATACGTATCTGCCTGCCATTGGTTATTGGAAGCCGGTTGATTCATGTACTTCCCCTCCTTATGAAGTTCAGTATAGTGCTGCATAGCTTATAAATGAAATATATAGTTTCTATACGTTTAATAAGCATTGCCTATAACTGCGCTCTCAACAAAAATAGACCGCAAGCCTCTGCTCTTTAAGGAGGGCGGTCTATTCTCTCATATCATAGTAGCGGAAATTAATATACCCGTACGCCTGCATCCAGCACGGACTTGTTCGCCACGGAATTGCCGGCCAGGAATACCTGTTGCAGCTTGGGCAGCTTGCTCAGAAGCTCTATATTGGAAATTGCATTGTTCTCCAGATGAAGCTCCTCGATGGCCTGCCATTTGCTCATGAACGCAAGAGAAGCCAGGTTGTTGTCCTGCAGGGTGAAGGAACGCAGGGCAGTCAGGCCCGCGAAGTAAGGCATCACCTGGTCAACCTCACTAACGGAGTTGTTGTTCAAGGAGAAGTATGGCCGGTCCAAGGTCAAATGTTCAAGCACACTATTCGTTGCTGCTGCCTGCTTGAAATTCAGGCGGCATTCCGAGCACACTAGCGTGTTCACCTGCTTCAGGCCGAATAAGGCATCGCTCTCTGAATACAGTGACGAATCATAGATGCGTAGTGTCTTCAGACGGGACAAGCTGTCCAGCGCACGAAGCTGGATGATGTCGTCGCTCCCCCAGAGGGACAGCTCCGCAAGTTCCGGGAATTTCTTTAGCTCAGCCATGCTCAGCTCCCCGCTGCCTCCCCGGAGCGTCAGGCTTGTTACCGCTGGCGCCTTCAGCCCGGAGAGGAAGGAGGCTGGAATCTCCATCCGTTTGACTCCTGGTAAGGTAAGTGCGTCTGGCTCGTCGTAATAACCGTACAAGGTGAATTCCCGCAGCGAGGGCAGGCTGTTCACAGCCTTTACCGAGCCAAGCTTGCTTAAGGACGCCAGCCGGAGGCTGGTAATGGAGGTTTTCCCGGCCAGACGCTCCAGGCTGGAGAAATTCAGATTCTCGATATCCAGCGTCTGCAGAGCAGGCATGTTCTGCACGAAGTCAATCGACTTCACATTGGACAAATAGGAAAGCTTAAGCTCCTGGAGTCCGGTTAAGGCATACAAAGGCTGCAGATCTGTGGTTTCACTGTGATAGATAGCCAGAGAAGACAACCCCGTCATGGATGATAACCACCCCAGGTCATTGACGAAGGTAAGGGACAGGGACTTCAGCGCCAGCTTACTCAGCAGATGCAAATCCGTTATAGACTCATCCACATAGGTAATAGACAGTGAGCTTAGATTGGGGAATTCCAGCAGCAGCGCCACTTCCTGATTACTGCGCAGCTGAGTGGACAGCTCCGTAATTTTGGACTTGTCGCCGAAATAGCCGGAGAATCTGCTGAAGGATTCGTTGAAGGCGCCGCCGTAGCTTTTTAATCCGGGAATATGGGCAAAACTGATTTGATCCGTCTGGTCAATTTCGTAGGTCCCGTTCAAGTCCAGTGCCGTCAGCCCCGTGAAGGCTTCGAAGTCCCGCTGGTCGATCCGCTGGGTATT
Source organism: Paenibacillus sp. FSL P4-0338 (assembly GCF_038002365.1). NCBI lineage: Bacteria > Bacillati > Bacillota > Bacilli > Caryophanales > Paenibacillaceae > Paenibacillus > Paenibacillus sp. FSL P4-0338. The sequence goes on from NZ_JBBOCG010000002.1 coordinate 737,200, forward strand.
GAGCCGCTTATCCTGGATCACATAAGTGAGCTTCTCGGCCTGTGCATCGCTGAAGGGATCGGAGAAGCTGTAGGTGAACTGCCACTGGTCCCCATCCGAATGCTTCACAGATAAATACCGCAGGCGGGCAATTTCCTCCTCGGTCGGCATGGCAGAGCCTTTACCCAGGGTCTCCCGCAGGAAGGTGAGCAGGACCTCGCTTTCAGGCATCGTCCGCACAGACAGATTAGCCTTGGTTGCCTGCTGCGGAGAGCTTAGGCTGTAATAGAAATATGTACCGATAGCGCCGCCCAGCATCAGCAGCAGGACCAGCACCAGCCTGATGGGGATGGAGACGGAGACGGTTGGCTTCGGTGCGGCCTTGGGAGGGGGTGTCCCGTGATAATGGTTAATGGTCTGATCTACATAGTAGACATTATTTTGCTTGAGCAGAAGCTCGGTCTGGCAATAAGGGCACTTGAGAATCGTGCCTTCCTTGTATTCAATTCGTCCGCTGCAATTGGGACAGTTCAACGGAATAAATGCCATGGGCAGCCGCCTCCTTCATGATGTAATGATATTCCAGTGATCTTATCGGAATTTACGTGGGCTCCGCTGATTTGTTCCATTATTCTTTGGAGTGAAGCTGATAATTTGATTCTATATGAACAGATGCTCAGAACACAACAGTTCTTAAAAAGGAGAATCAAGCCGTTAAGATTAGGTTGACACCTGGGATGAATTTTGTATATCATTTGATATATATCATATGATTTGTATCGATTGTTTTATTTCAGGAGGAAACCTATGGCACCCAAAAAAAAGTTCACCAAAGAACAAATCATCGATGCGGCGTTCGAAATTGCGAGGACCGAAGGAGTGGATGCCGTGACCATCCGTAAGGTGGCCGAGAAGCTGGGGGGCTCCATCGCCCCCATCTATGTCAATTTCAAAGAGGCTGGCGAGCTGGTGGAGGAGGTGCACCAGAGAACCCTTACGGTGAGCAGACAGATTCTGCTGGAGCAGAACTCCGGGCATCCGTTCTACGATATCGGGGCGGCCAGCATCCGCTTTGCCCGGGAGTATCCGATATTGTTCCGGGATCTGGTGATGAAGAAGAACGATCAGGCGAAGCATGATGAGGCAGAGACACAAGGGTTCATACAGATGATGAGAACGGACCCAGATCTGAATGGATTATCGGATGATGAACTGGGGATGATTTTGCTCAAAATGAAGATGTTCCAGGTTGGGATGAGTGTGATGGTTGCCAATGAGCTGCTGCCGGACCATTATACGGAGGAGCAGATGATTCAGCTATTGAACAGCGCGGCGGAGGATGTCATCAGCACAGCGAAGCGTGGCATGGAGTAATCCTGAACCTGGAGGGGATGATCATATGACAGCAGGCAGAACAAAGCTTAGTCTTATATTGTTCATCGTAATTGTGCTGACCAGCGGCTGGATTGGGGTATGGGTGGATACGAAGCTGCCGGATCAGCCGGAAGGGAATTCGCCGGGCATGGGCTTATGGCTGATTTTGCCGGTGATTGCCATGCTTGTACTGCGGCTATTGAACCGCGATTGGAAGGATATTGGCGTAAGGTTTAATTTAAGAGGAAATAGGAAGTGGTACGGCGCAGCCATTGCTGTCTATCCGGTAATCATGGTAATTGCGGTAGGGCTTGCTCTGCTGTTCAATAGCGCCAGCACTTCAGAGGCCGAACTACTTACGATTCTGTCGCTGGTTGGAGTATCGCTCGCCGGCAACTTGATCAAGAACATCTTCGAGGAATTCGCTTGGCGCGGCTATCTGACCCCGAAGCTGATCGAGCTGAAGCTGAATGACTGGATAATCTATCTTGTGTCCGGTCTGGTCTGGGCGCTGTGGCATACGGCATATTATCTGGTCTTCCTGCCAGATACTTATTTCGGGACTACGACGAGATGGGGCTATGTCTTCATCGGCTGTGTGCTCATGGTTGCTTGGTCCATCATGTACGTTGAAATCTATCGTCTTACGCAATCGGTGTGGCCGTGTGTACTCATGCACGCAGTGGAGGATGGAGTACCTACCTTGCTGGTATCGGTTGCCGGGATCATTACATTCACGCCGGCAGGCGAACTATGGTTCAGCCCGACCACCGGCGTGGTAACGACGATTCTGTTCATTGGATTCGGATTATGGCTCAGGTCGAGACGATTGAAGCGCGTATGAGGATAGAACCTGGGCGAGAGATACACGGTTATTTTGCTTCATGCCCCATCATATCGCGCAGGACATCATAGGCAATAGGTAAAGTGGTAAAGCCGTCGCTGTCCAGAAAATGTCCGCCGTGCTCTACCTCGTGAAAATCGGCATGAATGACTTGTGCTAACTCCTTGCTGAGCGCGACTGGCACAATGGCATCATCCTTGGAGGCAATCACTGCACGTTTGGGGGCCAGTGCTGCAGCCTCGCTGTAGTTGATCTGATCCTGCGTGAACTCATCAAGCATTGGCAGGCCGGGTAACGGCTTGATGAAGCCGGACACGAGAACCAGACCGCCGAGCGGTTCCTGCGGCCTCGCGCTGAGCAGATACTTGAGCAGAGAGACGCAGCCTAAGCTGTGAGCAACGAAATAGGTGTCCTGGTTCAGCAGCTTGGCCTTACTGGACAGATGCTCCAGCCATTGCTGGAGATTAGGCGATAAGGGCGTTGGCATTTCCAAAATATCTGCCGTAATCCCGTCTGCCGCGAGCCGCTTCTGTAACCATCCAAACCAATGATTGGCCGGGGTGGCTCCGTAACCATGAATAATATAAACATGCTTGCTGTTTGTAGGATCAGCCATATCGTAACTCCTCCCATTAAGTAAAAGTGAATATTCCCAGTCGCGTATATTATAGATTCTTCCATTCTGCATGCACAACCCCTAAAAAAGACCGCCATCCCATTAAAGGGAGGACGGTCTATTTACCTTCACTTATTCACTAGCAGGTTCCTTGTCTGTATCTGTTCCTGCAAACCTGACAAATAGGAATACTCCAATCAGAATCACGACTATCCCCGACCAGAAGAACCAGAACGGAACGCCGAACCGGTCAGCCACAGGTCCCGCCAGCGCAAGCCCGAGCGGAGACGACAAGAGTCCGATACTCGTCACGAAGGAGAGGACACGTCCCAGAAGCTCAGGCTCGTAAGACTTCTGGATCATCGCCATGTACGGGCCGTTGAACAAGGGGGCTGCGGCACCCATCAGGAACGAGAGGACGGTAAAAGCAAGGAAGGCCTCGCGCCCGGTCACCCCGCTCAGGACACAGGTGAGCCCGATCACAACCAGACTCAGACTCATGTAGGTGGTGTCCTTCCATCTGGAAGCAAGCACGGACAGCAGGGCACCTCCAAGGATCATCCCAATTCCGAATACGGCCTCAATCAGGCTGGCGCTGTAGCCGCCGCGTCCGAAATGCGACAGCGTCATCAAGGGGAACAGCATCGCCAGCGGCATGAATACCACGCTGAAGACCGCCATGGCAACCGTTACTGTGACAATGGACTTTTGCGACAGAAAGGCCCGCCAGCCGAGCATAAACTCCCTACGGAACGAGGGGGTCTCTACGATTTCCGGCTTCGGTTGACGAATCTGGACGAACAAAAGCATAAGATTAGCGATTAAAGCGCCAGCCACATCTAAGAGCAATACGGTTCCTAGTGAAGTAGCCGAGTATACCGCAATTCCAAGCGCCGGTCCAAGTACGCTGGAAGCAGAGAAGATGAGCTGGTTCCAGCCTGCCACCCGGGTGAGCTGGTCTTCCGGTGCTATCAGCGGAATCGCAGCCTGAAACGATGGTGCATGGAAGGAAGATGCTGCCGAACGAATGAGCAGGATGGCATACACAACCCATAAGCTCGGCTCCCCCCATAGATAATAAGCACCCAGAATCAGACTGGTTAGTGCAATGGCGCTGTCCGCGGCGATCATGGTGAGCTTACGGTTCCACCGGTCGAGCCAGACGCCGATGAACGGACCTAAGACCGCTTGCGGCAGGAACCCGGCCAGACCGGCCAGCATCAGCACGACAGCTGATCCTGTCGTCTCAGTCAGATGCCAGATGATGGAGAACTGAACCATCGCAGAGGTTAATATCGAGAAGATTTGTCCGCTGAAGATGAAGGCGAACGTCTTTTTCCATTGAATATTCATAAGTTTGTACCCTCCCTAAATAAAAGCAGACCCAAGTCCGCATAGGGGCTTGGGTCTGCAACAATTACATAACGGGACAGTGCGAAACCGGGCATAGTGAAATAAGCCGTAGCGGATCGCAGCCGATGTCCTTAACGTAAATAGCAGCAACTCAAAAAAGCCCACACTTGGTGAGAAATCAGCTTTTGTTGGGCGTGCTTACCATATACGTGGAATCATCGGCTGCCATCCTCCTCGAATTTTATAGCTGGAGCTTAACATTGAACTCTTGAAGCTGTCAATAGTATTGAACCCTGCATCAATGTACCCGTCTTCTCGTAAACAGCCACCCGCCAGCCGCGAAAACAAGATACAGCAGCAGGTTGAAGCCGGTGCCCAGCAAGAGAGAATCGTTCAGCAGCAGGGTACGGAAGAAGGAGGCCACGTGAACCCTGAGCTCCGGGATGGCTGTTCCGACCGGAATAGCTGCAGCAATCAGCACAGTCAACAGCCAGCCTGCGGGGGTAAAGAATCCCGAGACCAGCATACTCAGCAAAGCCATGGCCATCAGGTAAAAGGCGGTTTGATACAGAAATGAACCGGCAAAGCCGTAATCATTCCAATGAAAGGCGGCGACCAGATCCGTGGCATTATCATAATTGTGAAAGACATGGACCTGCAAGGCGAGCCATAGGGAGTTCATGAAGGCAACGCCTGCCGCCCAGACGGCAAAAACGGTATGTATTCCCTTGTAATATTGCATCCTGCTGGCGCCCAAATGAACAATCCGTTGGTAATAGCTCAGCGGCAGCGTGACGGCGAACAATGGCAATAGAAGAATAAGCATGTTGCTCTCGGATAAACGTGAGGCACTCATTGTGTTTGTCAGGAAAGTAATCATAAGCTCTGTCGTCCGGCCAAGCACAATAATCATCGGAACCAGCCAGATATATAGTTTAAGCAGTCTGTAGGTTGCTTTAAGATGAACGGTCAAAGCACTCAATCTATAGACCTCCCTCGATCAAATACAGGAATAGCTTTTGCAGACTCAGCGCTTCGAGCGATATGTCCCGCTCACGGGCCAACCGTTTGTCCTTGTCACTCAGCTTCTCGTAAAGTGCGGCAAGTGTTCCTCTTCCATAATCCTCGCGGTAGATCACCCGTTTGCCGGATGTATAAGAAGCTACAGCCTCCGAATGTCCCCGGATCAGATAAGCCGACTGGAGGCATTGCTCCATATCCTCCTGCAGCAGAAGGGAGCCTGACTCAAGGATAATGATCCTCTCTGCGACCGGTGCGATCTCATCGATCAAGTGCGTGGACAGCAGAATCGTGCGCGGATAATTGGCGTAATCCTCCATAAGTGCCTTGTAGAACCGTTCCCTCATCAACACATCCAGGCTTAGCACAGGCTCATCGTATAAGGTTAACTGCGCCCGGCTGGCCAGTCCGATTACATTCTGGAGCAGCGACCGGTTCCCGCTGGAGAGCTGCCTGATCTTCTGGTCCTTATCGATTAGGAAGAGGTCAAGCAGTTCGCGGGCATAAGAACCATCCCACCTGGGATAAAAGGCTGCTGCGGTCTCCAAAGCTTCGATGACTTTCGCTCCCCCGAAATGCTGGTAGTGATCGCGTACATAGCACAAGTCCTTCGGTAATTCTCCCCTGTGCAGCCGCTGTCCGCCAACCTCAATCGTGCCGGAATCTGCCGCAATTCCACCCGCAATCGTATTCAGTAATGTGGTTTTGCCGGCCCCGTTGCGTCCAAGTAACGCGTAAATGACGCCTTCTTCCAGCTGTAAATCGAGCGCCCGCAGAGCCGGAGCAGAGCCGAAGGATTTGGTCAGACGGCCGCAAGCTAATGCTATACTCACGGATTTCAGTCCTTTCTCAGTTGTGTGATCATGTCAATGATATCGCCGGTGGTCAGCCCAAGCTTGTCGGCTTCGTTCAGCAGATTGGACAAGAGTTCTTTGGTGAACCGCTCTCTTCGTTTCAAGTGAATTTTCTCTTTGGCATCGGCCGCGACAAACATGCCCAGCCCTCTTTTTTTGTACAGGATCTCTTCGTTGACCAGCAAGCCAATCCCCTTAACCACAGTGGCCGGATTGATCTGAAACAGCTGGGAGAACTGGGCAACCGAAAGAATCTGCTCGTCCACCTGAAACGTGCCGTTCAGAATATCATCCTCAATGATATGGGCGACCTGCTGGAATATCGGTAGATTATCGTCAAAAGTGATGGTCATGGCTTCACCATTCGTCCTCTTAGTATGTTACTCATATAACATACCACCATAAAGGATGGACATCCAATTGTCAATCCACAGAATGATAGCTCCAGATGAACCGGGAAGGCTCATATTGACAGCTTGAACTTTCATGTATTACAGTATGCTACATTAGTAACATACTAACATACTAAAGGCGGAAATAACAGTCCAGTGATGCGGTTGTTTGACCTTTCAGAGAAGCAGAGGAGATGAAAGCAGTAGTGAACAAGCTGATTGAGTTCAAGAATGTAGCCAAGGAGTATCAAGTAGGGGAGGTGACCATCCGGGCGCTTGACGGCGTAGACTTCTCCATATCGGAAGGGGAGTTCGTCGTTGTACTAGGAGCAAGCGGAGCCGGCAAAAGCACGATTCTTAACATTCTGGGAGGTATGGATACGGCTACGTCAGGCCGGGTTCTTGTCGGCGGGCAGGACATCACGAAATACAGCGAGAAGAAGTTGACCCGCTACCGGGGGGAGAAGGTTGGCTTTGTGTTCCAGTTCTACAACCTCATTCCCAACCTGAATGCACTGGAGAATGTCGAATTTGCTGCTGAGGTGTGCAAGGATCATTTAGATGCCAAGGAGGTGCTGCACAAGGTGGGGTTAAGCAGCCGGAACCGGAACTTCCCGTCCCAGCTATCCGGGGGCGAGCAGCAGCGGGTGGCGATTGCCAGAGCCGTTGCCAAGAATCCGCTGCTTCTGCTCTGTGATGAACCCACCGGGGCACTCGATTATGTGACGGGCAAGGCGGTATTGAAGCTTCTGGAGGACTTGAACAGGGGGACTCACAAATGCGTTGTGCTGGTCACGCATAATTCGGCGATTGCCCAGATGGCGGACAAGGTCATTAAGGTCAAAAGCGGCAGAATTGAAAGTATAACGATGAATGAAAACAGACAAAGTGCTGAAGGGATTGAGTGGTGAGATGAAGCTTCTGTTCAAGCTGTTGCGGGATATCAGACAGTCGCCCGGGCAGTTTTTCTCCTTTGTGCTGATTGTCGCAGTAGGTGCTTTTTTCTATACAGGGCTGGCGTCCTTAAGCAATCATTTGAATGATTATACGAAGGCTTATTTTGCTGAACACGCATTAAGCGATCTTAACCTCTATTACAGTCAACTCCCGCCGGAGAGTATTACGACCTTGAGTCAAGTAGAGGGCATCCATAAGCTGGAGGGGCGTTATACCTTCAATGCCACAGAGTCATTTGACGGTTACCGTTCGACACTTCGAATTCACTCCATCCCGGAGAGTAATGAAATTAACACGCTGGAGATGCTGGAGGGGGGACCTCCATCGGGGGCAAACGAGATTGTGCTGGATTCCCGTTATGCCGCAGAGCATGGCTACGGAGTTGGAGATCAAGTGACGATCCGCGTTCAAGACCAAGAGCTGACCTTCAGGATCAGCGGCTTAGGGGAGAATGTGGAGCACGCCAAAAAGAATGAGACACAGGATCATAAGCATGACGGCGTTGCTTACGTCAGCGAGGCGGCTATCCCTGAGGTCGCAGGCGCCTTCTTCTATAATGAACTGCTGGTGGATGCCAAGGAAGGCTACGATGTGGATCAAATCGGCAAGTCCATAGAGGAGAAATCCAAAGGGCTGCAGTATCTGGGCCAAGAGAGCAAGGAACGCTCGTTCAGCTACTCGCGCCTGAAGGCTACGCTCCATAATAACGGGTTAATGAGCAAGGTCATTCCTCTGGTGCTCTTCCTGATCGAAGCGATTATCCTATTCCTGGCCATGTCCAGAATAATTGATTCCCAGCGGAATCAGGTCGGCATCATGAAGGCACTCGGTGTGAGCCGAAGCAGCATCATGCTTCATTATATGGGCTATCCCGTGCTGGTTGGAGTAGCTGGTTCGATTCTGGGATATATCCTGTCTGCGGCTGTATTTGTGCCCCTTATCGCGGCATCGAATGCCAGGTCCTTCACACTGCCGGGTATTCAATTTGACCTGTCGGTTGGATTGATCTTTCCGCCCATGCTCGTCTCCAGCCTGTTCGGCATGTTCGCTTGTTATTTCAGCGGAAGAAGCCTGTTGAAGGAAAGTGCGTCACGGGCCATGCGCCCCAAGCCGCCCAGATCCATACAACCTATACTCATCGAGAGAATTCCGGGGCTCTGGGGATGGTTGCCGTACAGGTACAAGCTGATTTTGCGGAATATTTTTCTGAACAAGGTTAAGGTTCTGGCAAGCTCGGTCGGGGTGATGGTCAGTACAGTGCTGTTAATAACGGCCTTTGGCACCCAAGCTTCCCTGCAAAAGGTAGCCGGCCAGTTCAGGCAAGTGTACAGCTATGACCTTCGTGTCGATTATAAAGCGGGGGAGGCCATGGCGGGACAGTCTCTTCCTTCAGGCATCAAAAGCCATTATGCGTTGTCCGCCTTCCCCATTGAGCTGAGCAAGAACCAGCAGTCCGAAAAAGCGGAGCTGAGGGTCACGGAACCGGATAACAGACTCATTCATTTCTATGATGACAAAGACCATCGCCTGCAACTGGAGGACCACGGTGTACTGGTGCCCCAATCGTATGCTGACCATTATAGTATTGCGAAAGGGGATACCATAAATATTGCATTTACTGCGCCTGAGCTGGATAACAAGACGGTAGAGATGAAGGTGCTCGGTATTTCTACACAATACTCAAGCCCGGCCTTTTATATCACGCCAGACTATTTGGCAAGCTTCGGGATCGTGTACAAACCGTACGCCCTGCTGGTGGAAGCGGATTCTCCGGGAGCTCTAACCGGTATTCGGAGCGGGTTCGGGAAAGATCCCAGGGTGGAAGCAATATCAGGCAAGGATGAGCTGGAGAAGGAAGGCCGTTATATTTTGCAGCAGAACAGCTTTGTCTTTATTATGTTTATTGTTTGCGCGGTGATCCTATCCTTTGGCGCGATCTACACGATCTCGTCGATCAATATGTATGAGCGGAACCGCGAGCTGGCGACGCTCAAGGTATTAGGCTATTTCAGAAATCAGATCAACCGGCTTATTTTCATGGAAAATATATTCATCACTACGGTGGCAGTCATAGTCGCCCTCTCCATTTCCGGCTATGTGTATGAACTGGTCGTAAAAGCGTTGTCCAGTACTCACCAGCAAATTCCGGATCAATTAGGACTTGCCAGCCTCCTGATGTCGGTTGCAGTTGCGTTCGCGCTTACCCTTATGGCCAACCTTCTGCTCAGACGCAAGGTGACCCGGATCAATATGATCGAATCGCTGAAGGGCCTGGAATAGCGGAGTTCCGAACCCCAAACCGGATATGCTATAGTGAGGATAATGAAGCGGATACAGGGGGCTGGAGGATGTTCTTTTTCATTGTAATGCTTGTAGGTTTCGGTGTGTTCACAGCGCTTGCCTATATATTCAACGCGAAGCATAAGATCATAATGCCGCTTGTCAGCGCGTTGGCGGTCAGTATGCTGGTGCAGGTGCTGGAGCAATTCTACATGAGCAGCATTATTATTGTGGCGTTCATTCTGTATTTCATCATAAGCAGCATCAGGACCTTCAAGCATGAACAGTTCCAGTTAATGGTGGCGATTCTTTTCAGCACATCCGTCGTCACTCTCATCATAACCTCAACCTACTTCAAGCAGCCTGTGGCTCCCTCCGAAGCGGAGATGGTCAGGGTGATGTTCATCTATTACCCGCTGCTGATTCTATTTATCTCCTGCTATGTCTACATGCTGCTTAGCGTGTTCAATTTCAAACTGCTGCAGTCCGGGAACCCGCTCGGGTATATGATGGGCAAGGTGCGCGGCTTCAGGCGTATGGTCCGTCTGCTGTGGATCGCTTCTCGCAAAGGGCTGAACCATCTGCTCCAGCAGGATCATGCGAAGCTGCCGCACGTGATTGCTGCCGTTCTGGATAACATGGGCGGGGTCTTCGTGAAGTTCGGACAAGTCTTATCGACCAAAAAGGACATGCTCCCGGCACAATACATCGAGGCGTTCTCCAGCCTGCATGACCAGGTTAAGCCACTCAGCCGGAAGGAGCTGAAGGAGATCATCGACAGCAGAATTGGTGATCTGGAGGAGACGTATGAAGACTTCGGGATGGAACCCATTGCTGCGGCTTCGATCGGTCAGGTGCATCTGGCGCGGCTGAAGTCCACAGGCGAGAAGGTGGTTGTCAAAATCCTGCGTCCGGATGTGAAGCAGAAGATGAGCGTAGATCTGGACCTGTTAATCCAATTCGTGACCCGGCTCTCCGAGCGCTCCTCCAAAATTAAAAGACTTGGCTTAATTCAGCTCGCCCAAGGCTTTAAAACGAATCTGATCGAAGAGACAGATTTTGATATTGAAGCGCTGAATACCAACCTGCTGCGCCAAGCGTTCCAGGAACACGATATTCCGATACAAGTGCCGAAGATCTACGCCGAGTACTCGACCAAGCAGATTCTGACCATGGAATATATTGAAGGACAGCGGTTCACCCGGAAGGTGACCAATGATGTATCGGAAATGATCATGCACGCATTCCTGCAGCAGATTCTGATGATCGGCATCTTCCACGCCGACCCGCATCCCGGTAACCTGATGCTGACCCGGGACGGGGAAGTCGCACTGATTGACTTCGGCTCCGTGGGTTATTTGACAGAGGAAGAGCGGGCAGGGATGCTCAACTTCCTGATGGGCTACAGCCGGAAGGAGACGAAGCAGATGGCCCAGGGCCTGGCTGGGGTCTGTGAAGAAGGGGAGCAATTAGATGTGAAAATGATCGAGCGGCGCCTCGGCAGACTTTTATCCGAAGCCTCCTTCTCCCCTGATCCTACCAGTGTCATGATGAGGCGGCTGATGTCGATGATTACTGACCTGGGTATGTCCTTGAAGCCGACGGTGGCCGGGGCCTTCCGGGCAATTATTACCTTGGACGGAACCTTGTCCTCAGTAGATGAGTCGTACTCTTTATCCGCAGCGAGCCAGTCCTTCGCAGAACAGATGGATACGGGAGAGATCGTCAAGGAACAGTTCAACAAGGTGAAGGGGCGGCTGGAGGACTATATCCCGAAGCTGCTGGAGCTGCCGCTGCTGAAGGAGAACCGGATTACGCTGGCGCGTGAGGACAATCATAATCTGACGGATTTCGTAGGGACGCTGACGGTAGGGATATTCACGGTGATCTGTATGGTGATTATGCTGGCAAGCTTCTGGGTGCAGGGGGAGATCATGCGGTTTGTGCTGGCGCCCCTATCGATGTCAGGCTTCGGCACAGGGATGATCATCCTGATGATGTCCGTGATTAAGCAATTGAAACCTAAGAGTTAACGGAGGACATACAAGATTATGGCGAATCCACTCTCGAACAAGAAGAGAATACGCGGCTGGAAGCGCAGGGTGAAGCAGATTGACCAGTGGAAAAAATGGTGTATGCACCTCGATCTGGAGGAGCTGCAAACCACCCGGCGGGATTATGTGAAGCTATGGATCGACCCCTTCTACAGGTTGAACAGGCGCAATCCGCCGGTGTGGTACTCCCGTCTGCTGCTGGAGGCGATGATCGAGGTGTATCATTCCTGGTCCCGGCAGATGGCAGGTTTCAATGAACCTTTTTATCTGAGAATCTGGTTCTATCATCCGAACTTCATCCAATCCCAGATTGTGGTCGCCTTCCGTGATGCGCTGCATTTCTACGACAATACCTTCGAGGCTAGAGGCGAGCGCCAGGCGTTCCCCTCACATCTGTACGGGACAGTGCCCGGTTTTGAGGACTTCATCTGGGAGCCTGCCGCTGAATCTGAGCCTTACTGTCTGCCCGGACAGCCGAGGTCTCAAGCCGCACAGGTATGGTTAGGCAGGGCCGCTACCATTCCCCCGGAGTTATGATATAATTTAGCTTTATTACGGCCGGATAAGGATGATCCCGGCATGCATAGAGAGGTACTTCATATGATAAATAATTTCTGGCGTGAATTGCCACGCCCTTTCTTTATACTGGCCCCGATGGAGGATGTGACGGATGTGGTGTTTCGTCATGTGGTGAGCGCGGCGGGCCGGCCGGATGTGTTTTTTACGGAGTTCGTGAATACAGAGAGCTATGCTCACCCGGAGGGGAAGCAGGCGGTGCGGGGGCGGTTAACCTTCACGGAGGATGAACAGCCGATGGTCGCCCATATCTGGGGGGACAAGCCGGAGTACTTCCGGAAGATGAGCATTAGTATGGCCGAAGAAGGCTTCAAGGGCATCGATCTGAACATGGGGTGTCCGGTAGCGAATGTAGCCGAGAATGGCAAGGGCAGCGGACTGATCTGCCGCCCGGACACCGCTGCGGAGATCATCCAAGCCGCCAAGGCTGGAGGGCTGCCTGTCAGCGTCAAGACCCGGCTCGGGTTCAGCAGCGTGGATGAATGGCGGGGCTGGTTGACTCATATTCTGCAGCAGGACATTGTGAATCTGTCCATCCATCTGCGTACGCGGGAGGAAATGAGCAAGGTGGATGCCCACTGGGAGCTGATTCCTGAGATCAAAAAGCTGCGGGATGAGATCGCGCCGCACACCCTGCTGACGATCAACGGGGACATACCGGACCGGGAGACGGGCCTGAGGCTTGCCGCAGAGTACGGAGTGGACGGGATTATGATCGGGCGCGGGATTTTTCATAATCCGTTTGCGTTCGAGCAGGAACCGAGGGAGCATAGCAGCAAGGAGCTCATGGATCTGCTACGGCTGCACCTGGATCTCCATGACCACTATTCGGCGCTGGAATCACGTTCCTACAAGCCGCTGCCCCGCTTCTTCAAAATCTACGTCCGCGGCTTCCGCGGCGCCAGTGAACTCAGAAATCATCTAATGAACACCAAGTCCACCCGCGAGGTGCGTGCGCTGCTGGATGAATTCGCCAGCAAAGAGCAGGACGGTGCGGAGGAGCTTGGGGGTTAAGGGAGGGCATATGCGAAACTTTATTATTTTCGGAGCAAGCAAGGGCTTGGGAGAGGCCTTCGTCAAAGCGCTGCCGGTGCCGGGCGATCAGGTCTGGGTGGTCTCAAGAACGTATCCGGACAGCCTGAAGCTGGAGGATGGGGTTCAGCGGACCTGGATGGAGGCTGACTTGGCGAAGCCGGATGCTGCGGGCCGGATTGCAGAATCATTGAACGGCGTTACCCTGGACGTATTCATCTATAATGTTGGCGTATGGGAGAGCAAGGGGTTCAGCGATGACTATGATTTTGAGCAGGACGATCCGGCTGAGATTGCCAGCATCATTAACATTAATGTGACTGCGGCGATTACGTGCATTCAGAAGCTTTTGCCGAATCTCAAGCAGTCTGCGCATGCGAACATCTTCTTCATCGGTTCTACGGCAGGCCTCGATCATAATGATTACACCCAGGTCTCGTTCACCGCGTCCAAGTTCGGTCTGCGCGGGATCGCCAATGCGGTCAGGGAGCATGTGAAGCCGTATGGCATTGGTGTGACGGTCATAAATCCTGGCGAGATAGCTACGCAGATTCCATTGGAGGCCGGTGTGGAGCCCGTCTTGTCTGCCTACAACGGCACACAGATTCCGCTTCAGGATATCGTGTCCCTGGTACAATGCGTCATGAATCTGTCCAAGGCTTCCTGTGTGAAGGAGATCAATATTCCGGCGATGCTGGATTCGAATGCGTAGGGATGAAGCAGTGGAGAATCAGACTTAATAGAATGCCAGTAGCCGCGATCCACGCGGTCAAGGGGAGAGCGGTTTTAGAGTGGAGCATCTGTCACAGTATACTTATGTTCAATCGATCGCAAAAGATACTATAAGTCAATTACAGGGGATAATTAAAGAAGGTATCACAGAAAAGGAAATCGTCTATAGAGCCGAAGAGATTATGAGAGATAAGGGGATTCATAGTTTTTGGTATCACGGTGTAGGGGCATTTGTTCACGTTGGGAAGAGAACAATTAGGTCCGAATCGGGTAAGGAGTATAAGCCTTCGGATACATTTGTCCGCAGAAATGATATCGTGACCATAGATCTTAGTCCAGAGATTAACGCCTATTGGGGAGACTATGCACGAACACTAATAGTGATTGATGGAAAAGTAATTGCCGAAGACGCACTTGCACATACCAATAATGAATCTGCACTAGAATTTTCACATGGAATTAACGCCGAAAAGGAGCTCCATAACAAATTTATTGATTTTGTAAGACCGGGTATGACTTTTGAAGAAGTCTACTTATATATGAATGAGGTTATCCAACAACTTGGTTACATTAATCTTGATTTTTCCGGAAATTTGGGACATACCATTGAATTCGATAAAGATCACAGAAAATACTTTGAGTCCGGGAATAAGATGAAGCTTAGTGAAGGATCACTATTTACATTTGAGCCGCATATTAAGCACACAAATGGATTGTACGGTTTTAAACGGGAGAATATTTATTATTTCCGTGATGGAGAATTACTTATCTTATGATTTCTTGTTTAATAGTAGATAGGCCGCTTCCGTTACCGGGGCGGCCTATTTATGTTCTCGAATTCCGGCAACGTATGCTACATTGTTAGATATCCCCAGTTCGTAATACTTCCGCCATGTACTTGGGTGCCCGGATAAGCGAATATAGACACAGAAGCTTAAGAGGGCATGAGGACGCTGCGGCACCATCGCGGTGATCCCGATCATAGGAGGTAGAACGAAATGGCTTATCAGAATATAGACGGAGTGCGGGTGTGGGGGAAGCCGGATGAAGGAGCCCTGGTGCAGGCCCGGATGTGTGCGGAGAACGGGAATGTGGTGCAGACCCTGCTTATGGCAGATCATCATAAAGGCTACAGCCAGCCGATTGGCGGCGTGGTGGTGTACGATGGACAGATCTCTCCGTCTGGCGTGGGTTACGATATCGGGTGCGGGAATAAGGCGGTGCGGACCGGCTTGAAGATAGAGGAGCTGCGGCCGCGACTCTCAGGGATCATGGACGAGATTGCCCGCAGAATCTCCTTCGGCATAGGCCGGGTTAATAACGAGCGGGTGGAACACGAACTGTTCGACGACCCGGATTGGGCGGTGTTCAAGACGTTGGGCAGCGGAGTACATGATAAGCTGAAGGACCTGGCGCAGAATCAGCTCGGTACCGTCGGCAGCGGCAACCACTTCGTAGACGTACTAGAAGAAGACGCAACCGGCCGGGTATGGATTGCCAATCATTTCGGCAGCAGAGGGTTCGGGCATAAGACAGCGAGCGGGTTCCTTAACCTGGCAGCAGGCAGAGACTTCCTGGCGAATGCCCCCGGGGAAAAGATGGATCAGCCGCCCGTACTGCTCGACCTGAACAGTGAGCTGGGCGATATGTATTACAGAGCGATGAAGCTGGCTGGTCGCTATGCTTATGCGGGCAGAGACTATGTCATCCAGCAGGTCTTGGCCATTCTGGGAACAGAAGCGGACATGGTGGTGCATAACCATCATAACTATGCCTGGAAAGAGACGCATGACGGCAAGGAAGTCATCGTTGTCCGCAAAGGGGCCACTCCGTCCGCACCCGGCCAGATAGGCTTCATTGGCGGCAGCATGGGAGACATCTCCGTGATCGTCCGGGGAAAGGACAGCGTGGAGAACCGTGAGGCCTACTACAGCACCGTTCACGGAGCAGGCCGAATCATGAGCCGGACCCAGGCAGCGGGCCGTATGAACTGGAAGACCCGCACCCGCAGTGGAGGTCAAATCACGCCAGGGCAGATGATGGAGGCGGTCCGTGAGTTCGGTGTAGAGCTGCGCGGCGCAGGGACGGACGAGAGTCCTTTTGTCTACCGGAAGCTGCAAGAAGTACTGGAAGCGCACGCCGGGACCATTGAGGTTATGCACGTTCTGAAGCCGGTGGGCGTATGTATGGCTGGCGCGGATGAGTTCGATCCGTATAAGGATTGAGGGGGATATCCATCACGAAGTCTCCACAGGCGGGCAGTAAGGACGCGAAGTATGGTAACATAGAACTTCAAGAAGAGGCCGATAGGCCTTTTTCCATTTTCAATATGGAGGGATTACATGTCCTGGAGCAAACTCAAACAGCAACTGGAGGGCTTCCTCAGCCCATCCTTAGAGGGACGGGTAGAGTACCGGGCGCCCGCTTACCGCTATTCGCCGGATAAATCAGGCACCTGTTATATTACGGTGGACAAGAAGAACATTCTCAGCATGACCGACAAGTCCAGCTCTATCCGCTGGTACTCATCCGAGCTGGAGGTCAAGAATGACCCGGAGCTGCATATCTCCGTCACCAATGAGGACATTGAAGCAGTTAGACTGACGGCCAAAGGCCCCATCCCTGAGGACCGCCTAATCATAATGGCCCGAAGCCGCTTAACCACCGAACATGCCAAAGCATTAATGTTGGCCCAGGCTGCCCTGACGAAATCGAATTTCATTGTGGTGGCGAATAAGTTCCTGGTTACTCCTATCGAGGAGAGCCTGGAGAGCAGTGATATTATCTTGAACATCCTGGCTCTGATGGACCGGAGAGTCGGGCGGAAGCGGATCGAGGGGATGGCCGTGAAGATGCAGCGGAAGCATCCGGCGGTGGAGTATTTCTATGATCTGCGGCGCGGGGCACGATGATTGTTATGGCCGCTGCCGCTGAAACGGTACCGTCCTTTAAAAGGTCGGCAAAGCCGTTTCCGCTTGTGCTCAGCGTTTCCCGGCAACCAGCATATATCCGGCCCCACGGACGGTAATGATCCGCTCGGGATGGATGGGGTCTTCCTCGATTTTTTTGCGCAGATTACTGATGTGGACCGCCACTGTTCGCGTATCCTCCAGACTCTTCATCCCCCAGATGAGGTGAAACAGTGTATCGGCAGTGACCACTTGATTCACGTTCTGTGCCATGTAGGAGAGCAGGCTGAATTCTTTTTTGGACAGAAAAATCGTTCTGCTTCCCATATGGACAGACTGAGCATAGAAATCCAGCGTTAGTCCCGGCAGCTCCAGCAGCTGTTCCCTTCTGCCCGTGGATACCCTGCGGAGGTGGGCCTTGATCTTGGCCATGAGTACGCCCGGACTGAACGGCTTGGTCACATAATCATCCCCGCCATAGGATAAAGCGCTGATCTTCACCTCATCCTCCTCTTGACTGCTTAGGAACACAATCGGGGCATTCGTGTAATTGCGTGCGTTCTTGCACCAGTCAATGCCGTTCTCATTCGCCAGCAGCACATCCAGCACAATCAGGTCCGGGTTAAAGGACGCAAGCAGCATCATAGCATCGGCCCCGCTGTGGCAAGATGAGGAGTCGAAGCCTTCCCGCTGGCAGTATAGCTCAACAATCTCACAGATATGGGGATCGTCGTCGACGATCATAATTCGGTATGTGTCCATTCTATTGTCACCTTCCTGCTTCTCAGATCAACGGCAATATGACCTGGAAAATCGACCCCGTCTTCCCGTCGCTCTCCGCCCGGACACTCCCGCCATGCGCTTGTACAATTTCCCGGCATATCGCCAGCCCCAGTCCGCTGCCCTCCACGCCCATATCCAGCCCCGGCCGGTCTACCCGGTAATTGCGGTCGAAGATCTGCTCCAGCTGCTCTGGAGGAATACCCATACCGGAGTCTTGCACGCTGATGACCGCACACCGCGTATCGTTCCCTTCGTCCACGGCCAACGTAAGACGCACCAATCCGCCGCCAGGCGTGAACTTCATCGCGTTCGACACCAGATTGAATAACGCCTGCTCTAATCGTTGTGTATCGATCCGGGCAACAGGCTGGACCGCGCTTGAAGCTTCTGTATGCCCGATATCCAGATCGAAATTCAGCCCCGCATCCCGCACCACCAGCTCATATTGTTCATAGAAGCCGCGCAGGAACTGAATCACCTGAACCGGCTCCATCCGGTATTCCACTTGCCCTGTCTCCAGATGGGACAAGAAGCTCAGCTCCCCGATCATGCGGTTGATCCTTATCGTATTATCACGGATATACCTCAGGTACTGTTCATTGCGCTCCGGCTTCACCCTGTCCATCACCGCC
This sequence comes from Paenibacillus sp. FSL P4-0338, assembly GCF_038002365.1. NCBI lineage: Bacteria > Bacillati > Bacillota > Bacilli > Caryophanales > Paenibacillaceae > Paenibacillus > Paenibacillus sp. FSL P4-0338. Next base: position 755,587 of record NZ_JBBOCG010000002.1, read on the forward strand.
TCGACATAACCCAGCATACTGGACAGCGGCATACGCAGATCATGCGTAATATAGGCTAGCAGCTTCTTCCGGCCTTCCTCGGAGTGCAGTAAGCGCTCGTACGACAGGCGGAGATCCTCATGGGCGGCGGATAAGGCGTGGGTGCGCTCCAGCACAATCTGCTCCAGATTGGCATTCATCCCGGTCAGCTTGTGGTTGGCCTCCTGCAGCTCCCGGGCAATCCGCTCTTCATTCGTTGCCGCCCGCGTGAATCTGGAAGAGAGCAGCAGCATCTGGGCAACCGTGAAGATGAGCAGCCCGAACGGCGAGCTGTTCCCGATGGGGGACCATTCGTTGTAATACAGGAAATCGTTGATCACTGTAGCCAGAGCCACCACCGACACCAGCAGGAAGATCAGCGCTCCCTCCATCCGCCGCAAGGCCGCATGAGCCAACCCGACCATCAGATACACCATATGGAGAACCACGACCACACCGATCAGCAGCAGCATTCGGGAATAGACGAGAGCAGGGGTCAGCACAACTACCAGACAGAGTGCGCCTGTGACGATCCGGGTGCCATAGCGGAACCACCGCGACACGTAATCCGGGAAAATGCATTCAAAATACATTGTGATCATCCATCCGCCGAGGCACAGGATCAGATACTCCAGCTTGAACTGCAATTCCCACGGAAAGTGAGGCAGCCACTGGGTAAGCATAAGCTCGCCGTTCAGCAGGGAACGGATAGAGAACATCACAGTGAACAGGCCAAAGTATAGAGGTGCCCGGTCCTTACGCCGCAGCATGAACAGCAGCAGATGATACACACCGATCACCAGCAGGCTGGCCGTGATGAACATATCCGCAGCAATCTTCAGATGGGTCCGGACCGTCAACACATTACTGCCGCCCAGCTCGATATCCTTGGTGATGCCGCCCCGCTTATGATGGAAGTTCGCTACCTGCATCACCAGCTCCACCGTGTCGCCTTCAGGCTGGAAGAACACCAGCTTCGTCGCCAGACGCGGCGTCATGTCCTCCTTATCTTGACCCACCACACCGACCTCTGCTAGCAGCTCTCCGTTCACCCATAATTTATAGGCATGAAAAATAGTAGGCAGCCGCAGAGCCAGCCGTTCCTTGCTATCCTGCTCACTAAGCCGGATCACCAACCGGAAGGTGGCATAGCCTTCGCCCTTCAGCGCTTGACCGTCCAGCGGGTAGCCCAGCCAGGAGCTGGGGATGTTGATATACCGGTCCCGGCCGGCCGGTTTCCCGCCTGCCATCCGGGTTCGTATGTCCTCGGGCGAGAGCAGCTTGTGCCAATAGAAGGCCCATTCTCCCTGTAACTTCAGCGGATTGGTACTAATAGAGGTATGCGTTAGATCCAGAAGGCCTTCCTTGCTTCGAGGCTTGGGGGCATCCGGCGTTGCAGACAGGATGGCATAGCTTGCGATCAGTCCCATAACTACAACCACAGCGATATGTAACCAGATATTACGAGAACCGGACCTTAGTATCCCCCTCATCATGAAGCCGACCCCAATCTACAAGATTCGTCATTCTTAAGCTCATTGCCTTAATGATAGCATCATTGCCGAAAATTGTGTGAAATTGCACGATGTAAAGTTTGCTTTTCTTTCATTAACAGGCTAAATTTCCGTGTAGAATGCTAGCAAGGAGACGGAACTGTCGAAAGTTGTAAGTTTCTCGGGGTGATTCAAAGACTACATAAATGTTGGAATGAATTAGAAAATCGGTAATAAAATATACTACCCTGATGAATGGCCCATGGAGGGTCCTTTTTATTGTTATGTTTTGGGGCTTTGTGGGGTTATTCTGTGGGGAAACGATCTAAGGAGGCTTGGCTATTGTATACCAAAGTGTCAGCTAGAGCTGCATCCCTGTTGGCCGCATTCGCATTATTGCTCTCCGTATTCTTCACCGCCTTACCGAATGCAAATGCAGCCGCGAGAGGAGCATGGTCGCCGAACACGGCCTATGCGGTGAATGACACCGTAACCTATGGGGGAGGTACATATACCTGTCTGCAGGCGCATACGTCACTGACCGGCTGGGAGCCGCCGAATGTTCCTGCACTGTGGAAGAGCGGCAACACTACCACACCGACACCAACGCCCACTCCCACCACACCCCCAGCTACGAACGGAGCCATCTTCTATGCAGACAGAGACTATGGCGGCAAGGCCGTCACCTTGGGAATAGGCAATTATGTGCTGTCCCAGTTGAACAATGCGGGCATTCCAAATGACTGGATGTCCTCGCTCAAGGTACCGAATGGCTGGACGGTTGAAGTGTATGCGGACGATAATTTCGGCGGCACGAAGTGGACCTACACGGCGAGCTCCTCCTGGGTAGGCGACAGTGTGAATGACAAGATGTCTTCGGTCAAAATCTACAACGGTTCACCGCCCGCGTCCGGCGTCACCCGTCCCTCCGAGGTACCCAGCCAGATCTGGACCTATGCCATGAATGTGGACAATAAATTCGGAAAAGGCGGAGATTTCGCACTGTTACTAAGCGCGGTGATCAAGAAGGAGAGCAGCTTCGGAGCAGGCCTGCCCGGCAGCCCATCCGCCGGTGACGGATTGATGCAGGTCGAGCCGAATACACGGGCCGCGTATGCCTCCCAATTCAGCGCCAAATTCGGCCGCACATATAATCACAGCAGCGAACAGGATCAGGTAGCCTTAGGCGGACTTATTCTCGATGAGAAGATTGGCAGATTCGGCAACATCTACAACGGACTCTTACATTACAACGGGGGCGACAACTGGTATCCAGGCGCCACCGATTCCTACGGCCGCCCGATTCTGGCGGATCAGTATGCGAATGCCGTCTATGGTACGTATAAGGGGTATGGAGGGCAGAATTAAGGGAGTACTTCCTTCCTATAAAAAGAGGCCAAAGACGCTCGGGGAGTTACCCCGCAGCGTCTTTATTTTTGTATAGGAAATTATGATTTTCTTCTGTTGTGGATAAGTGGTGCGCAGGTGTGTGGCTCAAATGTATGCGGAAAACAGCATACATTATGCTCACACGCAGGCGCATGGCTCAAATGTATGCGGAAAACAGCATACATTATGCTCACACGCAGGCGCATGGCCGAATGTATGCGAAAAACAGCATACATTGTGCTCACATGCAGGCGCATGGCCCGAATGTATGCGGAAAACAGCATACATTTGCTGGCGCGTAGGTAATCTCATTCACCCGTAAGGGTGATTTTGTTCTTGCGCTTGTGCCAAGCCCAGGTGAAGGTCATTCCCAATACGGCACGCCGCTGAAGAGGAACGATTCATTGTTTAAGTAGGCCTTAATCTCTCTACTGGCTAATTTACCGATATGTTCTGGCAGCCATTCTTGCGAGTCAGGCAGGCCCAGCCAGAAATTCATGGTCTCTAGCTGTGCTGCAATGAAAAAGCCCTCTAACCGCTGGGTATAGTTATCAGGTAACGGATGGTGCATGGAATAAGACTGAAGCAGCTGTTCTCTGAACGAAGGATGGATGTAGGAGAACGTCCAGCCCAAATCCACTAAGTAATAACCGAACCCGCAGGCGCCAAAATCAATGGGCCGTACTTCTTCTCCATCAAACACTAAATTACTTGGAATCAAATCAGCATGAATCATGCCCCAATGGCTGGCGGTCCGCTCCATAGAGTTCATCATGTGAATGACCTGCTCGCCTGCATGCAGCAGAAGCTCCGTATCTCTTGTATCAAGCAGTCCGGCATTAGCGCGTTCCTTCAGCGTATTAAGGGCTTGTAAGATCCGGGAGCCATCAAAGGCCGGGCGTTCAAAGGCATCGGGGATGCTCCAGTTCGAGGCTTGCTTATGTAGCTTGCCGATCAATTCACCTATGGCCCCAGCGTCTTCTATAGTAGGAATAAAAGGCTTCTGCTCACCCTCCACCCATCGTAACAAAGTGCAGTGAGTATGGTTCACCTCCGTAATGAATTCTCCGCGAATATTCTTAAAAGGTGAAGGCAGGGTCACATGGGTTTCCAAGGTTAAGGCTTCCAGCCAAACCATCTCGGATTGAAGGACCTCCCGCTTACTCCAGATTGGCTCAAGTGCGTCATTCTTAGAGATATGTAACCGGAGGCTGTAACTATTGTTGTCCAGATCAGTGACTTTGTAGATCGTATTGCCGCTCTGTGCAATGAAATCAACCGACTTGCAGCTTATAGAGTAGTGCTCCAGTGCTTCCATTGCGGTATTCAAGTGTCTATTCAATCGCAGCTCGCTCCCTCATTTATCAAAGTATAATAGGTACGATAGCATAGTTCTTCATGGGCGGGAATGGAACTGTTGACTATATTTGTTTTTTATTGATAGGGGGAGCCGGAGCTTATTCCGGAGCTGTAGATGTTATTATTTCTGCACTTTGACTCTCTTGGCGCGACCGATAACTTATCATGCCGAACAACGCAGCAGAAATCATAGCCGCTACAGCAACGGAGGCAGCAGCGACCCACGTAATGGCTTGCAGCGATAAAAAGTTAATGACAATGCCTCCAAGTCCAGCCCCCGCCGCTATCGCCAGTTGCAGCACAGATGTGTTGAGGGCAAGCATGACACCAGATGTCTTGGGAGACAAGGTAAGAAGATCATATTGCTGGCTTGGAGAGGCTGCCCAGGAGAAGAGCGACCAAAGCACCAGCACTGAGAAAACAAGGAATATGGAAGTGCCAGAAACTACCGATAACAATATCAGCATCACCATATTTAACAACGTTGCTCCAGTTAACGTTCTGGCTACTCCCCATCGATCGGTGCCGCTTCCCCCTGCCTTTGACCCGATTAGACTGGCGATACCGTATGCGAACAGGGCTCCGCTTACCCAACGATCGCTCATTCCGGCAACTTCCAGCAGATAAGGCGACAAATACGTGAAGGCAATGCCATAACCCATCGTCATAAAAAAGTTAATGGCGAGAGAGAGTGCGATTCGCGGTCTCTTCACCATAGCCAGTTGTTTGGCAAAGGAGATCGGCTCATCACCTTCCATCCGCGGTATTGCGCTTGCCAGCACGGGCAGACTGACCATAGCAAGAAGGCTAATGCCGCCGAAAATCAGCCTCCAATCGTACGCGGCGGCAATCACCCGGCCAATGGGCACGCCCAAGATAAGTGAAGCGGTGACACCCATTAACACCGTGGCAATCGCACTCCCCTTCTTGTTCGAAGGAGCTAACTTAGCGGCTAGGGCAAGTGATGTCACGACAAATACGCCAGTTCCGAGCGCCATGATTACCCGTGCAAGCAGCATAAATCGATAACCCGGCAAAATCATGATTAGCGCATTACTCACGATGATTAAGCCAAGCGAGTACAACAACAACTTTCGACGGTCAAACCGGGCCGTGACCCCCATTAGGATCGGTGTACCTATGGCGTAGGCTAGCGCGTAGACGGTCATTAACTGTCCAGCCTGAGATAATGTCACTCCGGTATCGGCGGCAACTTTATCTAAAATGCCTGTGATCATGTACTCGGATGTCCCGACAATAAAGCAGACCACAGCAAGTATGAAGATTTTCCAGTTTTGTCCCAAATTAATCATTCCCCCTCGTTAATCAATGGCTGATGTTAGTGTAAACAGTAAATAAGAAATGTAGAAGTACGCACTTTTAAGTCCTATAGGATGATGCTGGTGCTATAGGAACATGGAAGTTCTCTAGAAAAGAGGACAGAACTAAATAGAGGGAACACGAGACGATCAGGTTCGTCTGCGGCGTCTTTGGTGCGCGAAGGGGAGGGTATAACCAGCTTATGATATACTTGGGTATGAATGTAAGGACGATATCATGACGAATGAGCAGACAAGGAGGTTAACCTTATATGCGTAACCGGAAGGTTTTTTTAACACTGAGAATTATATTAGCAGCCATTCCTATCTTCCTGTTGATCCAAAATTATGGTACCACCATTCGAATCTGGCTCCATCCTGCAACAACAACGATAGGGCAGATAGCACCCGCCTTACCTAACAAGGAGATCACTACACTGACCTTCATTCCTGGAAATGATGCAGAGAGCGAATTCAAGATTAAGGGCGATGAACATATTAGCGATATCATAACCCGGCTTTCCAACCTGCAAGTGAAGGAAAAGACAAAAAGTGACCAAAAAGGAGCCGATCCCTTCGACTCCATATTTTTAAACGTCCAGGGCAGCCTAAGAGTGATTCTGGATGTCTCCGAAGATAAGAAGGAGCTGTTTCTGCTGAAAGTTAGCAAGGATAACACAACCAGCCGCTGGTATTCCGTCCTGAACCAAGAGGACATGAAGCAGATCGTCAGCTTAATTATGGCAAAAAGAACAGATTGAAGCTTACGATTTCTTACATACGCTGAGTGTGTGCCCGATACCTTGACTATGTTGCTGTCTGAATCGATGAATTGGCCCCAACCCGTCTCCCTTTATCGGACAGGTCAGTTCCTGCGGGATTACGCATCTCGAAGATCAGGCGTCCTCCTGGCTCCAGATGATTGTAAATTGTAGAGAGTAAGGCGGCCTGCAACGCTAGTGAATATGTTCAGCTTAAATAGCTTCACTGACAGTAGTTGTCAGTGAAGCTGTTTTATAATAAAAAAAGAAAGAAACTTGAAGGAGGACGTACTAATGAATAATAAGGTATATCTATATGTGTTAGACACCATGGCCGACTGGGAGGTAGGGTATCTAACGGCTGAACTGAACTCGGGAAGGTGTTACAAGGAGGGACAAGCCCCATCTACAATAGTAACCGTAGCCAATGAGAAGACACTGATCACTACCATGGGCGGACTGAAAATCATGCCTGACATCACGGTAGAGGAGTGCAGCTTGGTAAGCGGAGACGCCTTGATCCTACCCGGTGGTGAGACATGGACCGAAGCCATCCACAAGCCGATCCTTGGGCTTGCTGAGAGGTGTATACAGGAGGATATATTAGTGGCAGCGATCTGCGGGGCTACCATGGGACTTGCCCAGACCGGACTGCTGAACTCACGCCCGCATACAAGCAATGATCTGGAGTATCTCAAAATGATCTGTCCCGCCTACACCGGCGAAGAGTTCTACCAAATGCAGCCCGCTGTAACGGACGGCAAGCTAATCACAGCAACCGGCATCGCCCCGCTGGAATTCACTCTGCATGTGTTGAAAGCCCTGGATGTATTTGCACCAGACAAATTAGAGGCCTGGTATGGTCTGTATAAGACTCAGGAAGCGAAGTATTACTATGCGTTGATGGGATAAGAGCAGTTAAGCAAGACCGCCCTCTCTTCGCGGACGGGCTGAACACCCACCACTCGGAAAGGTCGGCTACTTCTACGTAGCCGACATGAAGCGAATTCTGCAAAGGTGGAACGAATGGCGGAGAAGGCGAATGAGGATGTACATCTGGAAACAGTGGAAGAAGCCGAGGACGAGGTGCAGAACCTGCAAAAGCTGGGTGCGCCGGAAGCATTTCTCGATGTCTGCCACGATAGGCCATTTCCTCGCTGCTCTACGACTACTTCCCGAGTGCTTGGACGATATCGTTAATTTTCAGATCATCGGCCAACATGCCATCGCTTATCCAGTGTTTGGCTCCAACCATATGGATATTCCCTTGCTGATAAGCTGGAAGTGACTTCCAGACGGCGGATTTCTCAATTTCGGCGAAGCCTTCGAGATCCTTCTTATAATCTTCCGGCCCTCCACTGGCGCTGCCAACTGTGACGAATATATAATCGGCATTAATTTGTGGTAACAACTCCATCGATATTGTCGCATTTTCTCTTTCGGGTTCCTTCTTCTGCAAATCCAAGGCAAGTGGATCGGCCTGCAGTCCAAGATCATGATACAGGGCGGTCGCATAGCCTTGCACCTGCTCAGAGGACAGAATCGACGGGAAATACAGGCGGAAATCTTTGGCCGTAACCCGAACTAATGCTACCGTAGGTTGGGCCGCTATAACAGGTGCCAGATCCTCCCTAGCCTGCGCCACCTTCTTTTCATGGGCTTTGAGAACAGCTACCGCTTTCTCCTCCTGACCTAGATCTTTGGCGATCTCAGTAATTGAACTTCTCCACGTCCGGCGGTTATAGACGATTGTCGGCGCGATTTTGGACAGGGCATCGTAATCTTCCTGTGTGATAACATCGAATGCAATGATCAAGTCGGGGTTCGACTCAAGCACCGCCTCCGGCGAAAGGGATGGGAGCACCTGGATATCCCGGGCTTGCAGCTGTGGCATCAAGTAATTGTCCGACCCCGCCGTTACAGCCAGCACGACCGGTAAATCAAGAGAGAGCAGCATATCCTCCAGATTGATCGAAGCAATCCGTTGCGGATGGACAGGAATATCCGTTTCACCGAATTTATGCTGAACCGTGAGAAATTGGGGAGCCAAAGAAGTGTTTTGTGTGGCGACTCCCCCTTCTTCTCCTCCACAAGCGGTCAGAAATACAAGCAAAAGTGCAATACATGCATGAATAGCAGCTTTACGTTTGAAAAGCAAAATATACCCTCCCTCAACATTGATAATCATTATCAATGTTGATTTTAGCATAAGCCTATGTCCCTATACATGGACAATTGTGCGGGATACCCATGGACACCGATGCTAAGTCGTTCAGCATCCTGTGCCGCCGAACAACGTAACGACCCGATCGATAATCATGTTGTGAGCGAGCGGGGAATAGTCGAGCCAAGGCATCTCATGCTGTTCGTAGACATGTCCTTCTCTAACAGCCACTAGCCTGGTCCACTGTTCTAATTCGCGAAGGGTCTCCCATGTGTGCTTGGAAGCGGGGTCCCCATCGACGATCAGCAGCAACCGGTCGCCCGTATACGAAGCAAGGTCCTCGATGCCGATATTGCGATAGGTCTGAATGTCGTGCACATCATATGCAGGGTTCAAGCCAAGGTCCTCGAATAGCACGGCTCCGGCATTCCGGCAGCCATAGACAAGCAACTCGCCAAGCATAATGTGCAGCACAGACACTGTATGCTCTCCGAGTCCCGATCGAAGCAGCGCGCCGGCTCGCTCCGCTTTTGCCTTATAGGCGGCCAACCACAGCTCCGCCTCCCTCATCTTGCCAACCACCAGCGCTACTTGGCGAAAATGACTGCGCCAGTCCAGCCGGTTCCACGCAATGACTACGGTGGTAGCCAATTGGCGGATACAGCCCTGGGAGATTGCATCTTCATATTCACTGCAGATGATGATCTCAGGACGAGCTTCAGCAAGCACATCCAGATTTGTTCTCCACTTCTCAAAGCTCATGGTCTTGGAACGCGACAACTGATACGGAATATGTTCCACGTAATCTAATCTGTGCAAATCCCGGCGTTTGTCGACAAGCGCCACATAAGGAGTTATACCCAAGGCAAGCAGATGACCCGTATAAGGAAAGCTGATGGCCGCTATTTTCTCGAGCTTTTGCTTGATATAGTTCGTGGGGGAAAGTCCGACCGTTTTTTTGAATTTGCGGCTGAAATAAAATTCGTCGGCAAACCCAACCTGGCGAGCAACGTCGCGAACTTTTCCTCCACCAGTGAGCAATCGTTCCTTGGCCTGATTCATCCTGATTCCGTTCAAATATTCCATAGGACTGTGTCTAGTCCTTGCCTTGAACAAGTGGGCGTAATGCCAGACACTCATATCGGCCAATTCGGCGAGCTTCTCACGTGTAATGAGCTCAGGGTAGTGGGTATGCATATAATCCATTGTTCGCTCGAGCCGCGATATATTCTCAGCTGTATCGGCGGGTTGTGACAGAAACAGCTGGTTCAGCAAGTCGAAGAGCAGCATCTGACGCCGAAAGGAGAAGCTAGACCTGTGTGGAGTTGGAATCGACTGTTCGCCGGAATTAGAGTCAATTCCCTTGCCGGAGACGCCAATCTTGCACAGCTCCTCAGTCCGTCCGAGCACCTCCGCGCTCTGCTGGACCTGTAGCTTGCCATACAACTCATCAGCGAATCTTGCTTGACAGAACAGGGCCTCGTTATCCTTGACACCCCCCGCCTTCATGACCGGATTCCACAAATCGAAGCTGATTCTGTAATAATTCAGTGGATTATTCGCGGATGTTCGTAATTCCATAAACATCCCGGGAGCCAATAGATAAGCGTGGCCCCGCTCCATTGGATAAGTCTGTCCGTTATATTCAAGCTCCCCCTTGCCGCTTACAATGAGAAGCAGCACGTGAGATTTGACAAATTGTCTTTCCGGGAGCGACATTCTTGTAGAGAGGATATGCTCCTCAGTTCCAGGCTGTAAGAGCATGTTGTCCAAGCTGTTCGTTTCCGCTTGCCTATGTTGATCCACCGTTGCACCTCCCCCTGCCTTGATTATATCAATAACAAAAACGAATTGTCATATGCGTTCATCTGATGGAGAACCCATAGAACCAGACGGATGAGAAGGTCAAGCTTCGCTCTTTTTTCTACGGGAAAATCCTCTCTCCGATCAAGCGAACCAAAGGTTAGCATAAGCATCATTGCTTCAAACATTTCAGAATTAAGCGACTTGTAGACGATGTAGACCATATTCAAAGAATGATTCAGAACGCAGATGTAATTATAAGTGCATGGCATGAAGATAAACTTGACGCTGGTCACTACAATGGGCGGGTTGAAAATAATGCCTGACATCAGTCTGAAGGAGTGCAGCATGAGGGTATTTCTGTTGGTCGGGCTAGGCGTGGTAGTACATGAATTCCAATATATGGTACGATGTGAGGGATGCTTAATTGAAGGTTGGAGGCTAAGGAGGAAGGCAAATGAATGAAATAACCTCTCATAATTGCAATCTGAACATATGGTATTATCTACCCGATGAAGTATGGAATAAAGTTGCCAACTTATATGAGCGTATGCCTGGTTGGATCGGGTACATAGACGGAATTCCACACTGGTATGGACAGGAAGAGGATGAGGTTTATATTCAGGCATCCGTTGAGCCAAGCGGGTTATCATTTTATGCGCAGATGGATCAGAGCGGTTGGGATTCTTGGATCGGAAGGTTTAAAGCAGAAGCTACAAAGGTATTAGGGTTTGAGGTGGGGGAGCCTGAGGATGGGTTTGAATAAAGGTTATGTACTGCACGCCTGATTACTACGCTGAGCCTACCGGCTTCACCGTAAAGGTTAATTAGCTTAACTGAACCGATAAGGAGGATAATGACATGTCTGTTCCCGCTGCTTCCAGATCATTGCTATCGTGGTGTGCCGTGTTGACGGTCATTATCCTCTTGTGCATTATTGTCTACCGCACAGGTTCCGCATTGTATCACAACCATCAATTACGTAAGGACTTCTCTACTGCGGCAACTGCCAGTCCCTATGGACAAGGCATTCCGCTGGAGCAAATGGACCTGAGCACGTATAGCTTCTATTTTCCCGGCATTTCTGCAGAGCCTACGTATTCCTTAACACATCGTATAGAAGCACCTGTAACCTTGCAGTATTATACTGAGCTTCCATCCGGCGAAACTCCTGTTGCCTTAGAAATCCCGAAGGGTACGATGATTGAGGCCATTCCGGAAGGAACACAAGCCTCCTCATTCTACGAGTTAGGGTACGGCTATACCAGCTATCCTACTTATGAGAAGGGTTGGCGGTATGTCCGGCCGTTCAAGACGGCAGAGGATGCAAATCCTGCATTGAGCGAGAAGTATTACTATGTGCAAATGGACAGCTTAGAGGCTGTATTGGATTCAGCGATTAGAGCAAACAAGCCATTTCGTGCTGCTGTACGTCAGCAACATTGGACCCTGGACCAGGGGAAGCATACCTTTGCACGGTATATTGACGACGTACTGTATCAGAATGGAGCGTACCTCTCACCGGATTTGTTCTACCGGACCTTTGACCGCTGGAACATCATGCTGCTTGGGGCGGTGGTGGTGATCACCATTGTCCTGTTAAGTCCAAGTTCATGGTTTGTCCGAAATCGAAGATAGAGAGACATTAGAAGCTACGTGATACTGAATGATTAAGAGAACGCCGTGGCGTTCTTTTTTTCTGCGCCAGCCTATTATTCACGAGCCCGAATCACCAGGAAAAAGGGTATAATTGATTAAAAATGGAATTAATATGGATTATATGGGGAGGGGTTACAAATTTCACTTCGCGTTCTAAAGGCTTGTGAACCCGATGATGATAGAACATTCATGAAGAATTTATATGAGAACCACTATCCTTTAATGAGAAAGAAAGCATTTAATATTATTAAGGATCAAGAGGTCATTGATGATCTAATTCAGGAAGCTTTTATTAAGCTGATCCCCAAAACATCTCTATTGCGCTCCTTAAGCGGCTGCAAAGTTACCTCTTATGTCGTCAATACCATTAAGCATTACTGTTATGACCATATCCGAAGGCGCACCCGCCGTTCCAGGAAGGTCTATACCGGCTTGAAGAACGATGTAGCAGAGCAAATCCCTGATCTCGCAGCCGCAATCAACAAATCGGGGAGCTCTTGAATATTCCCACGCAGCATGTTCGGCAGTATATATCGAGAGCTAGGGGGCGGGTGCTGCGGGTTTTAAGGGAAGAGGGTGGCTGATGGAAACATGAATGTAATCAAGCGATAAAGAAGGAGAATTTATAATGAAAAAACAAACCAAGTACCTTATAGGAATCGGGGCTTTAATCATTATTTTGGTTGCATCTGTTTTTGTATATAATGCTCAGAAGACGACTTCTTTTAAGAAAGTAGTAACTGATAAAATTAATGTTAATGAAGTATCCACCATTTATATCACCCAAAGATCTTCAGGTGTTGAAGTTACTCAAGATGAAATTAAAATTGAAAATCGGGAAGAAATAAATAAGATCATAGCTGAGTTCGATAAGTTAGACTTGAAGAATGCACATGACAGAAAAATTAAGTTTGATCCCTATACGTATACCATTCGGATATATGTAAATAAGGAGGCTAGATTCGGGATTGATATATATAACACAATGAATATCTCCTTATTTGACGGTAAGGCTACAAAGAATAGACTACGTCAGTATTCAACCAGCAATGCTGAAATAATCAGTAAGCTAGAGAATTATTTTAAATAAACTATATTCAAAAAGGTGTTCTCGAAGGAGCGCCTTTTTGTCCATCGTTTTTGATACCCCCAAATGCCTTTATCATCATCTGAGGGGATGAAGAAAATAAAGATTCTATGGAGGAATAACATGAAAAAATTAATAGGGATTTCTCTATTATTACTATTGATCGCTTGCTCAAATTCTCAAGAATCTAGGGCGTGTCTGAAAACTAATCATATTGAAGCTACTTCAACAGAATCATCGCGGAAGCGAGAAAGGCAAAGCTTAAAAAGTTTCGAGAAAGCTTGTCATAGCGTGTTGCGATTCCGCGGAATTGTTTGAGTTTGTTGAAAAAACATTCCACTACATGGCGTTCTTTATAATGGTAAAAATCACATGTCCAAGGATTTGCGGCATTGGATTTGGGCGGGATACAGTATGTTGCGTTTTGGGATTCAATGTACGTTCGAATCTCTACCGTTCCGTAGGCTTTATCGGCTAAAATAGCGGTTCCGGACAAGCTTACCCCTGACAGGACTTCGACCGCTGCCGTACAATCATGGATGTTTCCAGGCGTTAAAAATAGGCGAATCGGATTCCCTAGCGCGTCGACTACAGCGTGGATTTTGGTATTGCGTCCCCCTCGGGAAAGTCCGATTTCTTGGTTGGTTGCGGCATTTTCAGCCCTTTTTTAGCCCCCGCTGCGTGCTGGTGAACTTTACAAGAGGTGCTGTCTAGAGAAACATCCTGCAAGTCTGCATCGCTGGCGAGCGCTTCAAATATCTTTTGAAAAAGATCGTCATTGCTCCATAAACGAAACCGGGAATACACGGTTTTCCAAGAACCAAAACGTTCTGGCAGATCACGCCAAGGTGCCCCTGTTTTGACTTTCCAAAGCATGGCATTAAGCATCACCCGATTGGGTTTTGAGGGTCTGCCTTCACCCTTGTTTTCAGGTGGCAACAGTTCTTTGACCCTTTCCCAGTCCGGGTCTTTGATTTCGTGGCGTCTTAGCATCTTTTACAAGCTCCTCGTAATTGCGTCCTTGTAAAATTATGCTACGGTTATGCGTTGGAAGCAATATCTAGTTTTAAGACACGCCCTAATACAACAAAGAAGGATATTTCCTTTACAGAGATTAAATCCTCTCAAAGTAACGCAGCTCCTATCTTAAAATGGAATGACCAAATTTATTTAGTAACTGACGAAAACGTATCTGCCAGTGAAGTTGAGTTGGAAATCGGAAAAGTTACCAGTTACTCTATCACAGGCGAAAAAATAACACCGAACAATTTTTCGAATTATTATGTTACTGGCACACCTTTTTTCATTATTAAAGGGAAAGACAAATTAAAAGAACTAGCGATCCAAACTAGTAAAGAAACCTTTGTGAAGGCAATAACTTCAAAGGCAGTTACCAGCTCCAATTCGGAATTTCAACTCTAAATATGGTTCTAGAACAAAAGTAGCGAACGAATATTGAAAAACCAAAAATGAAGACCATATCAAAAATTAGTTTTAAGACACGCCCTAAGGCCAAGCTCATGGTTTTCCTGAATTCGAAGGTATTGTGACCAGACTCAAAAAAAAGCAAAGAAGACGCCAGGGAATTCCTGTACGTCTTCTTTATTTTTCTTGGTCAACATAGAGTATAAAGAACGCTTGAGATTTAACAATTACATTTTGGCTGCCAAAAGAAATTATGAGTATCAGAAAAATACCTTTTGTTATCAATAGATTCTTTAAGTCGGAGCATAGTTTGATATTGATTTTTCTTTTTTAGGTCGCACTCCCAGATTCTAATGACAGTCCAGCCACAGCTATTGAAAATATTTATGACTTTTTTATCATGTAAGATATTATGCGAACGCTTTTCATCCCAATATTCAACATTTTCTTGGGGTTGTGTGTTTCGACAAGTGTGTCCATGCCAAAAGCACCCATCAACAAAAGTAGCAATCTGCCGATCTAAAATACAAAATCAGGATGTCCTTTCACCGGGTAGTTACGTCGCCATCCGGTTATGCTGTGTTCCTTAAACAAGTGAATCAGATGTAGTTCGATTGATTTGTTACCTTTGGACCTTATCTTTTGCATAATAGAATAGCGCGTTCTTTTATCATAAACATCAACCATTGGCGTTTAATTCTCTTAGGATTTACCCTCAGTAGGTAATAAGAGTGGGTAGGCCCCTTCAATAATGTCGTGAATTACTACGTCAATTTGTCCAACCAAAGATACATATTCAATTAATTTATTAATTAAATTAAGCAAATCTATAACGTCATTTGGTGAAAAAACACTATGGGTAAAGTTATAAGAGTTAAATTTCATCCAAACGTTTTTAATGATATCATAACCAGCAATATTGATACTCTGAATGTAAGAAGGGCAGGGGATCTCAACTTTAGTTAATCCGTCCGTAAGAATTAAAATCTCTCGCTCTTCATCGAAAAGATGATCCAGGAGTTTTAATTTGAATCCCTCTGGAATTTCTGCCTGAATAGCTTCATAATCAAAGCCCATATGATTTGCTGGAAAGTAGTCTCGTTTTTCAAGTTCCGCTACCTGTTGTCCAAGCGAACTTAATCGACGGAATACATCGGCATCATTAACAATAGGAATTCGTGGACGCATATCAGCACGATTTACTGTAAACAAAGCACCTTCAAACTCGTCCAGATATACTTGGGAGCAAAGAACGGCAAAAGTATAAAATACCATCTCCGTTGCTATATTATTTATAGGGACTGCTAATAATTGAGATAAGAGCACTCCCAATTTAGGATGAATATTGTTTTCTATAACTCTATTTCGTGTTCCCTTCACAGGATATTGGTTAAGGTAAATATAAGAATTGCCTCTTCTACATAAATCATTATCAGGGTGGTACCAACAAAAAGAAGCAAATTGTCTAAGCCTATCCTTTTGGTCTTTAGGGGAATGAGAAAGTGCAAATCCGATAGTTCCTTTTGCACTGAATGCAGCACTAATTTCGGGTCTTCTGCGAGTCCCACCACCACCAACTCGACTAAATTTGTGTAATAGGTCTTGCCATAAAAATGCTTTCATAGTCAAAAAAGGTCTAAAAGCATAATTTACAATATTGGCGTTAAGCAAAGTGTCAACGGCTTGCGGATCTCCGTGAGAAATCAATTCATTGGCAAAGAAACTTATCTCCTCGTCTTTAGGAGGTTTATCTTGATGCGCCATCCACTCTTTAGCAGCAGCGTTCCCCCGGAACATAATTTCCTTGCTTCTCCGTTTCAGCATAGGTGCTTTTAAGTGCGTGAAGATACTAGTTGGGGCTAGTTTTATACCAGAACAATATTGCTGAAAGATCGAAATCTCATCATTTTCGTTGCTTACAGGCCAAAATGAAGAATAAATTTCATGATTAAAAGGTATCGATGGACATAAGCTATAACTAGCTTCGTCTATATCATGTTCAGTGAGCATTCCAAAAATTTCATCAGCACTTTTCGCAAGTGTTTTTGTTTTATCTGATTTTGCAAACCGGGAGAGATCATAGTACCTATATTTTTCTACTCCCAAAGTTTCCTCATAACGACGCGTTGCAAAAAGTATAGCTCGTCCTTGTTGGGTATTAAATAAACTATCTGAACGAATGCCGGCTCTTGCATCAGCATCTATCGATATAATCCACATATTAGAAAAATGTTCAATAATGTACTTTCTAGCAAACTTGTAAGAATCGGCTTCAAGAAAACTAGAGGGAACAATTAATGCTAAAACAGAATGATTTTGAGCAGTATCAAGTTTCTCACAGGCCCAACGCAAAAATTGTAAGTGAGGATTGTTAATTTGCTTTTGAATATTCTGGCGTAAATGACGTTTTTGAACCGGTGGTCTAAAATCATCCATAAGGTCCAGGATTACAGAAAAATCATCTCCTGTGTTAATCTTCGATGAATCTGAGGATGGAGGGTTTCCAATGACAAGAGTTATAGGCCTTGAAGCTATTTCGTAAGCTCTATTTAACTCATATCCCTCAACCGTAAGGGGGTTTACAGGCGTACCAAATAGGTAGTTGCTTAATGTGTTAGCTAGTAACAATTCATTGTGGGAACGTGATTCGTTAATCTCTGTATCAAGTATCGCCATTCGGTAATTCGCAAGCATATATGGAGCGGGTAATATTTCATAGCCGCACAGCAAGTAAGCTCCCTTTTTCGCATCGTTTCTTCTGATACTTTCAAGAAATGATCCAGTTCCACAACATGGATCAATAATTATGTTCCCGTCTGAAAAAATACTATTTCCTTCAAAAGAACGTTTTGTGATAGTTTCGGTAAATCTAACTATAAAGTCAGCTAGCTCAATGGGGGTATAAAACGCACCATAGTCAAAGCGAGAACGAGCATCAAATTTAGACAAAAATAGTTCAAACAGCTTATGATAATCAGGATGTTGTCTTTGTTGTTCAGTCATGTGAACGAATGATAGGAAGCTTATACACTCATCAGTCCAGGAAAGAATGAAACTACTCTCATCTTCTTGGTTATTTATATAATGAATGATAGTAAGGAATGGGCGAAGAACTTGTCCTTCCACAATTTCACGGGACAGGTACTCTCTAATTTTTCTTTCTTTTTCTACTGCTGAATCAGCATCAGTACATTCAACTCGATGTGCAAATAAAATTGTAAACATAATGACTTGAGCTGCAAAATCTGCAAACACACTGTCAAAACGCATATTAGAATCGTTATGGTTATAAACTAATTGTTTTAACCCATCTAACAAAATGATTGCATTTTTCTCCTCAGTATCCATTGCCTCATCTAATGGAATTGACGAAAAACGAAGTATTTCATCTGAGAGATAACGTGTTCTGATTGCAATTTGCTCCACCAAAGATCCTTCGTCATAATACTGAGGCGATGGTTCCGAAAAAAATCTACGCATCATGTGCTCGAATTCTATATTTGGAGTAATAGAAGACCAATCAGACTGAAGTATAAGCGATTTATCAATCAATGAAACAACTTTTGGTTTCATGCCATCAGTAAATGAGTAAACAAAGTCAATGCCATCAGTAATTATTAGCTTGTGTCCTAATGAAAGGTAACGATTAAATTGCTCTTCATACGGTGCAATATCAAAAGTATTCTGGCTTAAGCCCTTAGCTTCAATATATCCGTATACACCTAGAGTATTTCTGTCATGCATTCGCCAATCAGGCCTACCCATACGAGCTTGGTTCTTAGGTTCTAGTATAACTACAATATTTGGATTTCCGTTAAGAACAGTAGCCAGCTCTCTAAACATAGTATCCAAAGGAGGCCTGAAAGAGAGCTCGGCAGTATGTTGATTACCTGATAATGAGTCTTGATAATCTTGTTGGAGGCTTGATAAATATTTTTTAATAATTACCTGATAAGACACAAGCTTTTACCTCTTTTCTAAGGTAATATTCTATAATGCTTCCACCAATTATTTTTGCGAGTGTTGGAGGGACTGCATTTCCTATCTGTCGAGCAATTTCAACTTTTGTACCAGAAAACTTATAATCGATTGGGAAAGTCTGCAATAAAGCTCCTTCACAAAGTGATATGCTCCTCAATTGCTCTGGGTGGCCGAACATTCCCCGAGTGAAGCTATC
The DNA here is from genome assembly GCF_038002365.1 of Paenibacillus sp. FSL P4-0338. Taxonomy (NCBI): domain Bacteria; kingdom Bacillati; phylum Bacillota; class Bacilli; order Caryophanales; family Paenibacillaceae; genus Paenibacillus; species Paenibacillus sp. FSL P4-0338. The sequence goes on from NZ_JBBOCG010000002.1 coordinate 774,241, forward strand.
AAAACGTGCTGTAATAGTAGGTGCTACATCGTCCCATGACATTCTGCCATATACATTTCGGTGGCCTATAATTGCACTATCGATCCGATGACAATCTGCCAATAAATCATCAGGTAGGTGATCACGTCCCTGGCCTTGTTTCAATACCATGAGGCGTTGAATATTTTTATCAGAAAGTCGATCTCTCCTGTGATGAAGGTAGTCAGGGTGAGTAGTTCCATCTTTTGGGGGCTCGGGTAAGAACTCTATTGTTTCACGTACTGTCTGCCGTTTGCCCGTTGGTTTTGGGAAAGTATACTCTGAGCCTATATCTCGTCTTTCTCCAACCAAAATAATGCGCTTCCTGCGTTGAGGTATGCCATAGTCTTCTGCATTTATAAGTTCCTTATGAATTACATAGCCGATGTCCTCCATATGGCGTATCAGTTCAGTAAGAGTTGCTTTACCTCGTTTTCCTTGTAGGCCTGATACATTCTCCATTACGAAGAACATTGGTCGAACTTCGTCGATGAGGCTTCCGTATTGAAGAACAAGATCATTTCTGCTGTCAAGATCTTCGCCAATACGTTGAACGGAAAACCCTTGACATGGTGGCCCGCCTGCGAGTAAAAAGAGTTCACCTTGTCTTAAACCGATCTCGTTTAACAACCGTCCTCCGAGCATATCCTTTATGTCTGCACTTATCGCAGGGTGTGAGAAGTATTTGTTATTATTATTAATTGTATCGATACATTTAGATTCAATATCAAAACTAAGTAGTACTTCAAGTCCGGCCTGCTGAAGACCTAATGATAGGCCTCCTGCACCTGAAAAGCTATCAACACAAGTTAACCGCATTTTTGCCCCCCCTTTTACTTTTAACATCTGAAATAACATTCGAGTAAGAATTGCTCACGGGTAAATCTTGAGGTTGAATACCAGCACTTAATTGAGCTTCGGTTGGTTCACATGAAAGAAATTCAATCAAAACGCTTGACGCAATGCCGCATGACATAAGCGGAGGGACAGCTTCTCCAATTTGACGGTAAATGTCATCAAATTTCCCTTCGAATGTAAAACCGTCTGGGAAACTCTGAAGGCGAGCAGCTTCTCTTGCGGTAATCCCTCTATCTTGAACAGGATGTGTAAATCGTCCGCTTGCAGGATTCCGGGCATAATGAGTAATTGTAATAGAAGGTTTATCCCAACTAAGTCTTCCGTAAACATCTGAAAATCCTTTAATCCTAGTTAAGCTCTCCGGGCCAATTCCTTGGGGTAATTTACCGCCATCATGAGGCACCTTCCTAATTATTTCGAGAGTACTTGGCTTATGGGCAACAGCCTTATGCATCCAATCTTCTTGGGATGTTTCACCCGCAGCAATTGTACTTAAGGAACTTATTGCATCTCGTACGGTCTTAAATGAATCTGGTGTATATATGCCCTCAGGCAACAAAAATTCTTTTTTCATTCCAATAACGATCGATCTAAAACGTGCCTGGGGCACACCAAATTCGGCTGCATTGTGAATGTGTTGCTTTACTGTATAACCTGCATCAAGAAAAGTTGATCTAGCTTTACTGAAATATTTCCAATACTTATTAGATAGAAATTCAGGGACATTTTCCATGATAAAGACGGCGGGATTCACTTCTGAAACAATACGAGAGAAAGCCACTACTAGGTTATTTCTATCATCGTCTTCCTCATCCCATCGTGTTTTTCTATGAGAGGAGAATCCCTGACATGGAGCACAACCAATTAGTATTGTTGGAAGTTTAGGATTAAAATCTATACTTTCTAAAAAGCTCCTAATACTATTTTTATTTTTAGAAATTTCAAGAATATCTTCATTTATTAATGGGGTTCCATAGTTTTTACTATAACTAGCGGCAGACATTGAATTAATATCGCAACCTCCAAGAAAACGGAAAACTGGGTAAAGACGGTTTATTGCAGCGAATCCGAGAGAAGTTCCTCCTGCACCGCTAAAAAAGTCAAGTACTTGAATAGGGTTAAGGGCTGTCTCGCCAATACTCAGCGGTTCAAAATTCTGCAACTCTCTTTCGCATTCTTTAAACAAGATAGTCTTATAATCCCTGTAATCTTCTGAACCAACAGGTTTGGAAATTGCTTTATGAAGTAATTCTTGTGTTTGCATATTCACACCTCAAAGAAACTTTATTTATTATTAATAGTGGGCAAACTTAAAACTTTAGTTTTAGCAACTTATGCTAACTTTTAACGTGAACTTTCTCTGGTTTAGTGCGAGAATTCTCTCTGTACTTAACTTTCATTAATACCAGAGTATTTGATCCTTATTAACAAGTTTTCTTGTGATTATTATACAAGACTTTGACTTGTATTTTAATGTTTAATGAAAATTTAAAATGAATTAAATTTGATCTCTTATGAAATGATCAAAGGGAAAACATGTTTATTTTGGGTTTTATAAATTAGTTGAAAACATAGATTTAAGTCCAATCCACCCAATAGAAAACGCTTTTTTGATATACGTACTCTCTAGGATCTAGACCTTATGAAAATCTTCTTACATTACGCCCCTTTTTTATGAACGTACAACGACATTTTATTAACTTGTACAATTATAGCATACATATGTTCGTATCAAAAGGGGAGATGAATAGGTATGATTTTCAATATATAAGATGTATAAAGCGATTATTTGGCTATGAAGCCTTTTGAAATCATAGGAGTTGTAAAGTTATCCATGTAGGTCAATCGATTTGTTATGCTGAATAACTAATTATATCAAATTAAGTATTTTTGGGAAAATATCTCATTTTCAAGGCGTGAAAATGAACAAATCAAATGACTATAGCTATGAAAAAAGAGCAAATAGAATTCTTAAAGAAGGAATATATTTGCCTCAATGTTGAAAGATTAAATCAGTATTTTTAATTCTGCAGTAAACAGTAAGTAGAGTTATCTTTATTTCTTTTCACTATCTCCCAACAACTCCCCAACCGAAACCTCCAGTGCTTTCGCAACAGCCACCACTTCATAATCCTGTACAAGCCTATGTTGACCTTCCAATCTTGATAAACTGGTCGGGCTAATGTCCAATCCAAAGGTTTGTAACCGAGCAAGAAAATCTTTCTGCTTCATTTTATTAGCTTTGCGAATTGATACAACTCGGCTCCCAATGATGTTTTTGTCACCAGGGGGCTCTTTGCGATGTCTCATTTCCGTGTCACCTCACAATTTAACTGAATTGTATGCGAGGTAGGAGTTGTTTTAATGCGAATATCGAATTAAAATAAAATAAACCGATAAACGCATTAAAAATTTTATACATCGTCTACAACTATAGCTTTGCCAGAAAGGTGAGGATGCAATGCACAATTTAATGCACAAGTACGAGGAGGAGAAGCGCAAGTTGGACGAACTCGGGCAGCAACTAATGGAGCAAGGAATTCCGTTAAGCACCAATGAGGCACTTCAGACTCAGAGTCGTAAAGTGGATGAACTTATTAATCGGATGTATCACGAGAAGAACGGATATTCAGAGAGTTTGCTTTTAAACTTCTGTTCTGGGGGAGATGCAGTGAGTTTTCCGGCATGGTTTATACAGACGATTCAGGGACGCTTAGACGAAGTGACTGCACAAATAGAATATCAGTCGGAGCCTAGACAAGCTTTTGAAGAAGAGAACGAGGCGTTTCAGGCGTTGTTCGACTCCATAGATATTGCACGTATGCCGCAATTTGAGGATTGGGAGAATAAGCTTCAATTAAAGCAAGCCGTTCTTAATGAACGTCTATATCTACAGGGGCTCAAGGATGGAATGCAGCTTGCAAATGCCTTTACTGCTCCTTCTGTTCTCTCGGAATAAGATACGATAAAAATATAAGCTTACACATGTTTGGGCTGTTCACGCGACAGTCCTTTTCTTATGCTCACTAATGGAAGGGAATCCTTCCCATATTGTCGAATTACCATATATATTGTAAATCCAGAGGATGTGAGGTTGGGCTATGTTTGAGGCATTAAGGGCACTCTTCCGAAAATCAGATTCTAAGCCGCCACAGGCATTACATAAGGCACATACTCCAAAGGCTAAGCCCAAGGTTGCTCCCACCCGAATTGGTCAGCTAGGCGAGCATAAAGTTAACATTCAGCTTGACCAGCTACCTAAGGACTGTAAATTCTTAAGCGATCTGCTGCTCCCTAATCCCAAATCTAGAACAGGCTACGCCCAGATTGATCATGTTGTTATTTCCCCATATTGCGTATTTGTTATTGAGACGAAAAACTACATTGGAGAAATTAAAGGTGGGCGGGCGGATCAGCAATGGTCGGTGAGTAACCGGTATAAGATGTATAATCCGCTGAAGCAGAACTATGGGCATATCAAGGCCATTGAGAGTCTGCTAAAAGATGTAGCTGCCGTAAAATACATCTCTATGATTTCATTCACGATGAGATGTCGCTTCAGTATTGACCCGGAGCTACGGAAGATTCACTCGGACGAAATGGTTGTGTATGATGTGGAATTAAGTGAGTTTATCTCTAGGAAGCTGATCAGTTTGAAGTTGGGGAACCCTGAGCCTCCTATTTCTGCGGCACTGGCCCAAACTATATATGATTATTTGGTCCAGGCCAACATCACCGATGCTGAGATTCGTAAGCTTCATGTGGACAAAATCAAGAAAAGGAGCTGAATGAAATGACGATCTACAACAAGCTTGTTCGCGACAAAATCCCTGAGATTATTCAAGAGTCGGGTAAGGACTGTAATTGCATAACGTTGGAGTACGAATCCTATGTTTCTGAATTGAAAAAGAAGCTTCGTGAAGAGGTAGAAGAGTATAATCAAGCTGCTGGTGATGCAGAGGCGGTGGAAGAGCTGGCCGATATCCTTGAGGTGGTTCATGCTCTTGCTCAAATACATAAGATCCTGCCTGAAGATCTAGAGAAGGTAAGGGCAAAGAAAGCTGAGGAACGTGGAGGCTTTGCAGATCGAACTTTTCTAATTGAAGTGACGGAGTAGACACTAGGCATTTAATTCTATTCAAATTATTCACGACAAAGGGAGAGAACAATTATGAATGATCGCCATCATCCATTCTTTCGGCTGGCTATGAAAACCTTGATTATGCTGCTGTGCGCCGGTCTGTTGCCGGTCATATATACGGCGGCTCCGGCGCAGGCCGCACCGGTAGTGGGGAACCAGATTAGTCCGCTGCTGATCAATAGCCAATATGTGCTGTTTCCAGGTAAGCTGGCGCCCTATATACAGGCAGGCAAATTGATGGTACCTGTCCGTGCGTTCGCAGGTGCGCTGGGTGCACAGCTGACGTATGATGCCGTCACAAAGAGCACCACGGTATCGCTTCTTGGGGAGAGTGTGGGGAAACTGCGGGCCGGACAGGCCACTGCGGTAACCAAAGACGGCAGTACAATAGCGCTGGGGACATCCCCACAACTGCTGGAAGGCGTACTGTTTGCGCCCATGAACCCGATCCTCACTGGGCTAAAGAAGGTGAAATGGGAGAACATGTATAAGGTGCTCAGACTCAAAGTACTGATAGTGCAGGGCCGGGGAGATACGGAATTGCCGCAGGCCAAGTCTTGGCAGAGCGTGACCCCGTTTGGAGATTTGGGAGGGGAGCACCACAATCCCTTTTATCCGACACTACTGACGCAGTCTGCTGATAGCAAGGGCTTCCGGCTGAGTCTCAGTGTGATTAATGCTTCCGGGTTTGTCATTCCCAAGGGTGCTTCCCGCTTGGAGTTGGTCGCTGTGGACAGCCAAGGACAGGCCGTAGTCCGGCAGCTTCCCGGGCCTTCGCAGCCGACTCCCAAGGCAGGAGCCTTGTCATTCACGATTAATGTGCCCACAGCGCCGGATTATGTGATTTTTAATTCACGGATTGAGTAAAGAAAACAAGGAGGCCAGGCACGGAAGAGTGGGCTCGGGCTAATGAGAAATTCTAAGAGAGCGGTGCAATAGGCAGGAGAAAGTATAATAAAAAGAGAGCCGTGCTGGTAACACGACTCTCGGAGCAATAGCCGTTTATAAGGGCGGCGGCTTCTAAAGGTTATCCATTGAAATAGGACGCTTACCGTTGGCCGGGGTGGCCTGATTCTTTTTGTGGAAAGAGAGAATCAACACAACCAGATAATGAAAAAAGAGAGCCGTGCTCGATACACGACTCTCGAAGCAGTATCCACTTTTAAGGGCGGTGGCTTTCGGAATAGCAGTCAAGAAATAGACCGATTCCTTTGGAGAGGGCGGTCTATTTTTTTGTAGTAATTTTGAATATACAAACCCCTAACCAAGCTCAAAAGCAGCCAACACCTGCTTTTGGGCTTTTTTCTGTGCCTCTTAAAATCCCCCTCTGGAAATTTATTCTCCCATCGTAATACTTCCGCCATGTTCGCCCTGCTGGATATCAGCGATGATAGACCCTGTAAGGTAACGCCAAGAGCGTTCATCCTACAACCGGTTCTTATCCGGGCGGACGTAACGAGGCGGGGATCTCAGGTGATCCCGCAGTGCCGGCATGTATGCTACGGTATCCTGTACGGTCCGTTGCGGTAAGAGCAGATAAGGGGTTCGATTCCCCGATCGCCTTCACAGCGACGTTGGTTACACTACTCGATTTCCATCGAGCCACATTGAAGCACAATCTGAGTAAGGAAACCAATGGACAGAATCCCTGGCGGCTGGTCTAGCGCTACTGTGGCAGGGCTTTGTAATCTGTGGATACCGGCAGCAGGGAAGCTTGCGGAGACTGAGGTAAGGACAGAAGAGAACGAAGGCTGGCTGAAGGTTGGGTCAGCTCAGGTCTCAGGTAGTCCTCCCGGATCTCCCGGCAGACGGGCTGTCTCAAGCGTGATTCCGTCCGGGTCCGCAGCGGGATTCTGTCTTCCATTGGTCCAATCATGAAGGGGGTAATACATACGATGTTGAAGCCAATCACGATTCAAGCGGACCAGCGCGGTCTGCTCTTTCATAAGGGAAGTTATGTGAAGCGTCTGCTGCCGGGAACCTACCGTTATTTCTCCTGGTCGCAGCATACTGTGGTGGTACTGGATATTGCCAAGCCTTTTAGCGCTGGCGGGAAGGACCTGCAGCTGTTCTTACAGGATGATGAACTCCTGCGGGAGCTTGAGGTGGTCCGGGTACAGGATCATGAGAATGTGCTGCACTATGAGGATGGTCAGTTCATGCAGCTGCTGAAGCCGGGGGTGTATGCGTATTGGAATCTGCTGAGGAAGCACACCTTCGTCCACACGGACATTCGTGTGCCGGAGCTGCCCGCCGGGATCGACCGCTCGATCATCGCCAAGCTTACGCCGTATGTGCAGAGCTGCGAAATTGCCAGCCACGAGCTGGGGTTCCTGTTCTATGATCATACGCTTCAGCGGGAGCTGACGCCGGGGAAGTATTATTTCTGGAAGGGACCGGTCTCGGTGCTGACCAAGAAGGTCGATCTGAGACAGCAGCAGATGGATCTGCTTGGCCAGGAGATGATGACGGAAGATAAGGTTACGCTGCGCCTGAACTTCGTCTGCCAGTACCGGATCGTAAGTCCGCACCGTGTCCTGGAGATGAAGGATTTCGATGAGCAGATTCATATCCAGCTTCAGCTCCTGCTGCGCGAGTATGTCGGGACGCTGAGATTGGACGATCTGCTGAAGCGGAAGGAGGATCTGACGACGTTCATTCTGGACCGTATCCGGGAGAAGGAGGAAGAGTTCGGGGTGCGCTTCCTCGGGGCAGGGGTGAAGGATGTAATTCTGCCGGGAGACATGAAGGACATCCTGAACACCGTGCTGCTCGCTGAGAAAAAAGCCCAGGCCAACCTGCTCACCCGCCGGGAAGAGACAGCCTCGACACGCAGCCTGCTGAATACAGCGAAGCTGATGGATGAGAATCAGACGCTCTTCCGGCTCAAGGAGCTGGAATTCCTGGAGAAAATCTGCGACCGGATCGGCTCCATCTCGGTCACCGGCGGCGGTGATCTGCTGGAGCGGTTAAGCTCGCTCATCGGCGCAAGTAAATAGACAAGAATCGCCCTCCACACAGCTCAGCTTATGAGCTAGTGGAGGGCGATTCTTATTGTATGAGAAGCTCCTTACATCGGTACGACTACGCTTAATCTACTTCACCAACCCCGTCAAATACCCGTAATGCTCCCCCTCCATCTGGTCCAGAGGGATGAAGCGGATAGAGGCGCTGTTGATGCAGTAGCGTTTGCCGCCGCGGTCCGCAGGACCATCGTCGAAGACATGACCCAGGTGGATATCGCCGGATTGGCTGCGGACCTCGGTGCGTTCCATGCCGAAGCTGGTATCCGTATCATAGGTGACGACCTGCGGGGCAATCGGCTTGGTGAAGCTGGGCCAGCCGCAGCCGGAGTCGTATTTATCCTTGCTGGAGAAGAGGGGCTGACCCGTGGCGATATCGACATACAGGCCAGCCTCGTAGTTATCCCAATAGTCGTTGCTGAAGGCACGCTCCGTGTCATTCTTGACGGCTACCGCGTATTGATCGGCAGTTAACCGCTCCTTCAGTTCTGCGTCGGAAGGGCGCGGGTATTGGGCCGGGTCGATGACCGGCTCTTGCTCGTCCAGGATGCTTAAGTCAATGTGGCAGTACCCGTTCGGGTTCTTCGCCAAGTAGTCCTGATGATATTCCTCCGCCAGATAGTAGTTCTCCAGAGGAAGGACTTCGGTTACGATTTTCTTGTCATACTTGGTCTGCTCCTGTGCTACAGCCTGCTGGATAACAGCTGCATCCTCCGGGGACGAATAGTAGATTCCTGTCCGGTATTGAACGCCCCGGTCATTGCCTTGCTTGTTCAGGCTGGTCGGGTCAACAACCTTGAAATAAGCTTCCAGGAGCTGCTTCAGGGTGACCTGCTTCGGATCGTACTTCACATGCACAGTCTCCGCGAACCCCCGGTCCCCGCGAATAACATCCTCGTAGGTCGGATTCTCGCCTTTCCCGTTGGCATAGCCTGAGGTGACATCCTGAACTCCCTGAATGCGGGCCATATACGCTTCCACACCCCAGAAGCAACCGCCTGCCAGGTACAGGCTACGCAGATCCTTCTCGGCTATACTTGCGGTTTTGACCGCTGGAACCGGGGCGGCAGCTGAGGTGGAGCTCATTCCCGCGAAGGTGTCCTTAATCAGCTCGTTGGAGGCATGACCCGGGAGGGACTTCACCAGCATTCCTTCTTCATCTATATAAAAAGAGCTGGGATACGCCCGTACCTGAAACTCCTTGGCCCATGTCCCGTCTTCATCGAGCAGCACAGTCAGATTGTCATACGGCTGCTTGTTGAACCAGTCCGTGAACTCCTTGGCGGATTTCTCGCCTTTGTAGCCTGGGGTTACAATCGATACCACCTGGAAGTCCTTCTCCTGGCCGGCCAGCGTATTCAGTTCCTCCAGACCGGCAAGGCAGATGGAGCACCAGGAGGCCCAGTATTTCACATAGACCTTCTTGCCCTTCAGATCCTCCAGCTTGAGTGAAGCGCCCTTCAGATCGTTCAAGGCGAAGGCGGGTGCAGGCTTCCCCTTGCTCATGGCTGCGGCAGAGTCTGCCTTGCCTGCTCCCGCATCAGGCTTCGCGCCGCATGCGGCTAGGATCGACAGCAAGCCGCCAATCACCAGCATATATCCCATCCACTTCCATGTCTTCTTCATGCCTGATTCCTCCTCCCGTTATTGAATCCAGCTCACAATCGTATTCAGCTGGTCTGTCATTAGCAGCAGCCCCATGGCGATCAGCATACAGCCGGAGGCGATCTTGATCCCGCCCATGAACCGGTACAAGCGGCGAATCCGCTTAACCAGAACTTCCGAGAAGACGGATAGTATAAGGAAGGGAATTGCCAGACCCAGCGTGTACAACAGCATGAGAAATCCTCCATAAGCAGGGGAGCCCTCCCCGGCAGCGATACTGAGAATGCCCGCGAGTACCGGGCCAATGCACGGCGTCCACCCGAAGCTGAACGTCAGGCCGAGCAGGAAGGCCCCGATATAGCCGCCACGTGCTGCGCGGGGACTGGACAGCTTTTTTTCCCGTTCGAGCCAGGAGATCTTGATTAGTCCGGTCTGGTAGATTCCGAATAAAATGACAATCACTCCGCAGACGGCAATGAACCTGGAGCTTGAAATGACATTGCCAAGAATGCCGGAGCCGAAGCCCAGGGTGATGAAGACCACAGATAGTCCAAGCACGAAGATTAGGGTCCGCAGCATGAATACCGAACGGAACCGCAAGGAGCCTGCGTCCACCCCTCCCTGATTCACATTGCCCGCCAGGCTTCCGGACAGATACGAGACATAGACCGGAAGCAGCGGCAGAATACAGGGTGCAAAAAACGATAATACCCCTGCGCCGAAGACGCCGAACAGGAATACAAAATCACCAGCCATCTCTATCACCACCTATATGAATACGCTTCTCTAAAGCTAAGGCTTACCGGCTGGTGTAGATGGGGACCGTGAACCAGAAGCAGCTTCCAGAACCTTTAGTGCTCTCTACGCCGATCTTGCCGCCATGCAGTTCTACAATGGATTGTGCGATGGCAAGACCCAGTCCGGCGCCTCCGCTATTCTTACTGCGTGATTTATCTATCCGGTAGAACCGTTCGAAGATCCGTGAGGTCTCCGCAGCTTCAATTCCCTGACCCTCATCGCTCACAGCGATTCGCAGGAACGGGCCTTCCTCGGCGGCGGACAGCACGATATGGCCTTCTTCAGGAGAATGTTGAACCGCATTCTGCACAAGATTGGACAGCACCCGCTTAATCTGCGTGGGCATCATCAGGGCCGCGGGCAGCTTTTCCGGCAGCTCAATCTCGACCTTCAGCCGCTTCTCCGCCAGATGGAAGGAGAAGCTCTCCAGCGTGCTGATCAGCAGCTCATCCGCATGGCAGGGCTGCGGGTCGAAGGTTCCGCCGCTGGCCTCCAGGCTGGATAGTTCAAAGAGGTCCTGGATCAGCCCCGCCAGCCGCTTCGTCTCCAGCCGGATCGTATTCAGATACCGCTGGAAGGTCTCTTCGTCCTTGATCACATCATCCTCCAGCGCTTCTACGAACGACTGAATGGAGGCAAGAGGGGTCCGCAGATCGTGGGAGACATTGGCGATCAGCTCCCGCCGGGCGGACTCGGACTGGTGGAGATGGTCGAAGCTCTCTTTTAACTTACTGCTCATCTCATTGAATTGCCGGGCCATCAGCTTGAACTCGTGCGGGCCGATGGTGGGGACCTCGGTGTGGAAATCCCCCTCGGCAATCCGTACCGTCTGCTCCGTAATCCGGGCAATGGACTTCTCCACCGGCCGCGTCAGCAGATGCTGCAGGACGAAGGAGAACACGCCGATCCCGGCTGTGATGCCCGACAGATAGTATAGCTGATCAATGGTCAGCAGCATCCGGGAATAACTGACGAATAGACAGATCAACAATACGCCGATCCCCGTGAGACTGGACAATAATAGATAGGTGCGCAGCTTCATCAGATGCCATCACCCGCAAACTTATATCCGATTCCCCAGACCGTCTTGATGTATTTCGGGTCGGAGGGAGTCTGTTCGATCTTCTCGCGTAATCTTCTTATATGCACCGTAACGGTAGTCGTATCTCCTTCATAGCTGAAATCCCAGATCTTGCTCAGCATCTGCGTCCGGGAGAACACCTGCCCCGGATGGCTCGCCAGCAGATACAGCATTTCGAATTCGGTCACCGTCAAGTCAATCGCCTGCCCGCTGATCTCCACCGTACGCTTCCCGACATCGAGGGTCAGTCCTTCGTACTTGATTGTGTGCTCAGCGGCGGTAGCCGGCGATACCTGGACAACTCTCATTCTGCGCAGAATCGCCTGCACCCGCAGTACGAGCTCCCTTGGACTGAAGGGCTTAGTCAGATAATCATCCGCCCCCATCGTCAGCCCCATCAGCCGGTCCTGCTCCTCGCCGCGCGCCGTCAGCATGATGATCGGGAGATCTTCGGTCTGCCGGATCTCGCTGCATACCTCCCAGCCATTCTTATGCGGCATCATCAAGTCAAGCACAATCAGGCTTGGAGACTGGCTGCGCCATAGCTCTAGCGCCTCCAAGCCATCCTTGGCGGTGGTGACCAGATACCCCTCCCGTTCCAGATACCTGCGGCACACATCGGTAATATTCGGATCATCATCCGCGACCAGCACTCGTTCATTCATCTTAACCCACCCCATATCTGTCCAAAATCCATTTGATTCCATCATATCATATGGCGGGGGTCCGGCTCAGTCCGGCTTATTTCATGGCCTTGGCAGGCTTCATGTACATGGTCACTACCGTATCCGCCACATAAGTGCTGCCATCGTACAGGGCCGGAGCCATGCTCAGATTAACCGTCTTACCGTCGACCATCATTTTTTTCGACCCAATCATAACCTTGATCATCTTGCCCATCGGCATCATGCCGTCGTCCATCATCTTGCCGTCATCCATCATCTTGCCGTCATCCATCATCTTGCTATCGTCCATCGTCTTGCTGTCGTCCATCATCTTGCCATCGTCCATCATGTCGCCATCGTCCATCATCTTGCTGTCGTCCATCGTCTTGCTGTCGTCCATCATCTTGTCCATGTACATCAGCGAGACGGAGCGGTCCTTGCTGTTCCATTCAATGCTGTAGCCGTACATCATGGCGGCCTGTCTTAGGTTCATCAGCTCCATGCCGTCTTTCTTCATCGTCTTGATGCCTGCCGCCGCACCGGAGATGCCGGACACCGCCAGAGAGAGAACCAATACTGCCGCTATCATGAACCGTTTGCCTGCTTTGCTGTTACCCATGCTAATCACGCTCCATTTCTTTGTAGTGGTTACATGGAACAGAATAAACGGGAGAGCTTACGATTCTCTAAGCGAAATCTTACGATTGTATTACGGCGGCGCAAAGAACGTATAACTTCTCCCTATAGCCAGATATCAGTTATAAGTGTTACGTCTAATGCCGTACTCCATGCTAGAATTTATACACAAAGACAGAACAGTGGAACTAGAGGAGGGCTAATCATGTGTGATAGATTTCAGATCGTAGGCAGCCTGCTGCGTCCGGCGGAGCTATTAGAATATAAGCAGCAGATTGAACACCGGGACGATATTCAGTATCCTTTTTACGGGGATTTCCAGGGCTATGAGCAGTGTGAGGCGAAGGCGATTCAGTCGGTAGTCGAGCAAGCGAAGGAGAATGGGCTATCGATTCTGACGGATGGAGAGTATTCCAAGTCGATGTGGCATCTGGACTTTGCGTGGGGCTTCCAGGGGATGGAGCGCTATATCGCGCCTCACGGGTATTTCTTCAGAGACGTTGACGGCACCTCCAAATACGAGACGCGCAAAGACATCGGTCTGCGCATCACAGGCGAGCTGGGCGGTAAGAATCACCACTTCCTTCAGGCGTACCGCCAGCTTCAAGAGCATGCGGGAGACAGGGAGACGAAGCTGTGCGTGCCTTCGCCGTCCCATATCTTCGGAGAGCTGTCCTGGTCGGATAACCTTGGCGGCGAAGGTGCAGTGTACCAGAACCGTGATGAGCTGAAGGCCGGTCTAGTGACGGCATATAAGGATTTTGTAGGGGAATTCGCAGCCGCTGGCGGTAAGATTCTGCAATTCGACGACTGCCTCTGGGAGCTATTCGCGGACGATAATCCGAATTCGCCCTTTACCGGTGAGGCAATCAACCATGAAGAAGTACAGAGTCTCGCTACAGAGTTCATCGATATTAACAACACCATTATTGATTACGGACATAGCTTGGGGCTGCTTATGTGGACCCATAACTGCCGCGGGAATTATGATTCCCGGAATATGGGCGGCGGCTCTTATGTGAAGATTGCCAACCTGTTCCTGAAGCAGCTGAAGTACGACCGCTTCTTCCTGGAGTGGGACGACGAACGCGCGGGCTCGCTGGAGGCACTTGCCGTGTTCAAGGATAGACCGGAGACGGAAATTGTACTAGGCTTGCTGTCTTCCAAAACCAGTACGCTGGACGATGAGACCCGTGTCCTCCGCATGCTGGATGAAGCGTCCACGATCATTCCGAAGGAGAGATTACTGCTCTCCCACCAATGCGGCTTCGCGTCCTGCGACGGGGGTAATGAGCTGACGGAAGCGGAGCAATGGGCGAAGATCAGACAGGGGCAAAAGATTGCTCAGCAATACTGGGCTTAACTTCATTAATAGGCAGCAACTGTTCATAAAAGCAAGCCCGCATCTGGCAACAGGATGCGGGCTTATTGATTGTTTAGGTAACATGTATAGAGGATTCCTGCAAGAAATGCAACATTGCTGCCCATTAGAAGCGTCTTACGCTGAAATTCTGCACGAAATGCAACAAATCCAGTGCTAACTTGCTCTAAACACCGAAATTTGTGTGAATAATGCAACATTGTACATTCAGTAAGTAATAGTTAAAGAGGAATCCTGCAAGAATTGCAACAATTCTCTATACAAGCGGCTGGTAAGAGAAGGCATCGCATCCTTCACCCGACAGGGTGATTTCCTAATGTTTCGGTCTATATCACCTGCTATATAGATTAAACTTGAAAATTAAAGTTAAGGGAAAAGTGGCGGAGGGGAATTTTGGAACTGTAGGAGCGGAAGCGCCCGCCTGAAGGCTTTCCGCAGGAAAGCTCGCATCGTAAGCATAGGCTGTGTTTGGATTTCCACTGCGCGTAGCAGTTTTAATCAAGAAATTCAAACACAACAGCGGCCGGAAGTCCAAAACTTCTCTGGAGTCACGGCCAATCCCAAAAGAAAAAAATATTAGTTCAATTTATATAGCTAAACAACATGTCGCATTTATCCGGCTGTAATGTCGCAAAAGTACATGGAAACAGAGGCAGCAGATCGGATATACTCGCTTTAACAATTATGATAATGAAAATCATTATCACATAATACATAACAGGGGGAGTCAGTGTGAACAGAGCAACACAGAAACAAGAGGCCGGCAGGAAGAAATTCGCCGCTGGGCAATCAGGATTATTCATGGTATGGATGCTGGCACTGGTATTGGTACTGACAGCTTGCGGATCTGGAGGGGGAGCTAATGCAGGGACAGCCGCACAGCCGTCTGCGTCAGCTGAACCGTCTCCGTCGGCTGAAGCACAGGCGCAGGCATCACCGGAGGCACAGGCGACAGCAGCCTACCCGGTTACTCTTAAAGATATGAAAGGTGAACATACGCTGACGGAGAAGCCGAAGGTGATCGCTGTGCTTGACGTGAAATTCGCCGATCAGCTGATCGCGCTTGGAGAGAAGCCGGCAGGCAGCGTGGTTGCTGGAACCAAGGACGAGTTCCCGGAATATCTGAGTGCTCAGATGGATGGTGTGAAGGTCCTGGGTACACGCGATGAGCCCAATCTGGAAGCAATTGTGGCGCTGAACCCGGATCTGATCCTGATGACTGATTTTCAGGAGGAGGCTTATGAGAGTGTCAGTAAAATCGCGCCTACAATCGTACTGGACTTCTATGAGGATTGGCGGGATACGCTGGCTACCATCGGTACAATAACAGGTAAGCAGGCAGAGGCCGAAGTGGTGAAGAAGGCCTATGAGGATAAAATCACCGGACTGCGTGAGCAGCTGTCGGCGAAGCTGGGCGACGAGACGGTCGCGCTGATTCGCCCGAGACCGGAAGGGATCCGTGTACATGGTCCTGAGCACCGTACTGGAAGCATTCTGTATGAGGATCTGGGATTAAAGGCGCCTGCGTTCGTTCAGGCGATCAAGGATGATACCTCGGTTGAAATATCGATGGAGACTGTCTCTGATATCGGGGCAGATCGCTATTTTCTGCTCTCAGATGATCTGTTCGCCAAAGAGGCAGAGGCTCTGGCCAGCAGTCCGATCTGGAAATCCCTTGATGCAGTGAAGAATAACCGTGCCTATGATGTGAATTCAACGCTCTGGATCGCGTATTATGGTCCCCTTGCGATCAATATTATTGTAGATCAGGCCTCGGAAGCGCTGCTTGGAGCTAACTGAGATGGACCAATATCTGTCGTCCGCCCCCTGGAGGGAACTGGCGGAGGATTACCGGATGAGACTGGGGGAGCCGCCTGCGGGCAGCGTCCGCACCATTGCTCTGAGTGAGCTGCAAGACGAGGCGGTGTGCCGCGAATATGTTAGCTGGCTTAAGGATTATATCGGTGCGCCGGACACACAGGTTGCGGCTTCCATGCTGGCTAAGCGGATCGGATATCTGTGGATCGCGCCAATACTGACCGCCATGACCATTCATAATCGTGAAGTCTTCTTCCCGCTGGACAGAAGCTTCCTCTATCATCCGGCTTCTGCAGAAGAGACGACATTCCCTTTCCTGGCGCTGGACGGGCTTCAGTCAGCCTCCCCGCCGGATGATCGGGGAGTGTGGCGCGAAGCTGTTGTTAAGGGGAATTTTGCAGTACGGCTTGCGCCGATGCTGCAGACGCTTGCTGCCGTTGGACCTGTCTCCATGGCTGTGCTGTGGGAGAATATAATGGTGCGTATTGCCCCGCTGTATGCGCCCGGAGCAGATCTGTCCGGCGAAGAAAGGCTGCGGATGCAAGAGGACTTTACGTATCTGACCCGGATGGCCGCCGGTCCATTGTTCAGCGCAAGACGCAACCCGTTCACCCTGTTCACCGAGGGGAGTGACGAGGCTCCGGTTGCGAAGAGCAAGCGTATCACGTGCTGCTTTTACTACCGGATGTCCGGGGAATATTGCAGAAAGTGCCCGAAAATTGACAATGAGAATGAATCTCAATTAAAATGACAGCAGGTCTATCCGTTTAGCAAAGGATACTGTTGTCAGGAGATGAGAGAAATGCCGCAACAAGAACAGGCGAGTCTATGGAGTGATACGGCGGTCAAGATGCTTGATGTGCGCAGTGGTACTGTGCCGCCCGGCGGCGTGCTGGGCGAAACGGAACTGGCGGCAAATCAGCTGCTGCTGGCCATCGGCGGGCAGGGAGGGCTTGTGATGAATGGTGAAGGCTGCCATGTCCAGGCCTCTTTTGCTTGTCATGCTGCCAAGGGATCAGCCTATACTCTGAGTGCGGGATCAGACAACATTCATTATACAGCTATTAGCTACAAGGCCATTCCTGTTGCGGGAGCTGCCCATGTGCTCTTCCCGCAGCGCAATCACCCGCTGCGGACTTCGTTTGTACACCATTCCGCGCCCCCTGCGGAGCTGCATATGGCAGCGGAGAGAATTGCAGCCAAATGGAGCCGGGGAGAAGGACTGGAACGCTTCCATGCCAATGCGCTGCTGCAAGGCATGCTGTGCGAGCTTATTATGGAGCATGAACGTGGTCAGGGCGGCAGAGAGCCGGATATGGTGGAGGTTGTTGCCGCCTATATCGCGGGACATTATCGTCAGGAGCTGGGGCTTAAGGAGCTGGCCGCACTGGCCGGATGCGGCGTGCGGCAGCTCCAGCGGCGGTTCAAGCAGGAGAAGCAGCTCGGGCCGATGGAATACGTGATCCAGCTGCGGATGGAGAATGCAGAGCGAATGCTGCGTTACACGGATGCTCCCATCGGCGTAATCGCGGAGCGGACAGGCTACCGCGACATGTATTATTTCAGCAGAGCATTCAAGAAGCATTATGGAGTCCCTCCGCAGCTCTACAGGCGTGCTGCCGCTTCAGATCCGGGGACGGTTCCCGTTCCTTCGGGATTGCCGGAACGCTCGGTCTCCCCGCACGGATCAACACAGGGTCCGGTGATCCCCCATCTGCGGGGCGAATATCTTGTCACCTCTGCTCCGCAGCGGATCGCCGTGCTGGACGTCCAATATGCTGACCATTTACATGCGCTGGGGATGTCCCCCGCAGGAAGCGTAGGCTTCGGAAGCGGGGCGCTGAATTTCCCGCCGTATTTCCGGGAGAGATTAACGGCAACGGAAATGCTCGGAACCTATGAGTACCCGGATCTGCCGGCGGTTGAACGGCTGCGGCCGGATCTGATTATCTGCACCGAGGTGCATGCTCCGCACTATGAACGCTTAAGCCAGGTAGCGCCAACGGTCATGTTCAAGCGTAATGAGAGCTGGCAGACGATTCTGCGTCTGTTCGGAGAACTGACCGGCAAGCAGGAGGAGGCAGAGCATATTATTGCCGATTATCTCCGCCGTACAGCATTGCTGTCCGCAGAGCTTGCTCCGGTACTCGCGGGTAAAAGTGTTGCGCTGATCCGTCCGCGCGAGTCCATCGTCCGGGTACACACGGCTTCTCACCGCACAGGTGCTGTACTGTACCGCGACCTTGGTCTGCCGGCCCCGTTATTTGTGGCGGACACCGCCTCTGACACGGCCTATCATATTTCCGTGGACAGACTTCCGGCTGTGCATGCTAACTACTACTTTTTGCTCAGCAACGAGCGAATGCAGGGGGGAATATCGATGACAGAGCATAGTGTGAGGGGCATGCTAGGTGCAGATCAGCGGCAGCTTATATACCCGGTAGATGCTGCTACCTGGATCGGCTGTTATGGACCTACAGGCATCAACTGCATTCTGGATCAGGTGGCCCAGGCCTTGCTGGCTTGAGTGATGACGGCTGCCAATTACATCTCCCGATCATACTTGAACCGGTAATAGATGCCGTATCCAATCGTGAACAGGTAGGCGAATACCAGTAACAGCACAACGGTGAGTTCAGTTTCCATTAAGGCAAGAGCCAGCATTAAAGCCCCGAATATATAAACCATCATGTCATAGGCCTTCGCCTTTGCCCGGGTGGCAATGGCGATATTGCGTTCATCGTTCTTGTTGATCTCCAGTTCCTTGGCGGTGGCAGGGCTCTGCTTCAGAGCACGCTGTCCGATGAGTTCCCCCATTCCACTGCCAAAGACGCCGGAGCCCAGCCCAATACAGATATAAGGCAACGTCCGCATGATCCCCTGCGGGTCTTGAACCGTTCTAATAAGGTACAGACTGCCTGCCAGCAACAGAAGACCTGCAATAACCAGAAGATAAGCGGTGACGGATTTCTTCATGAATTCTCTTCCTCCTCATAAATAAAAATCTCCTCGATGCTCAGCCCGAAATAACGGGCAATCTTAAACGCTAACAGGATTGAGGGGTTATAGCGGCCGTTCTCCAGCGAACCAATCGTCTGCCTGGACACTTCAAGCGCCGCTGCTAATTCCTCCTGCCTGATTCCGCGCTGCTTGCGTAACTCTTCCAAACGGTTATTCATGGAATCCCTCTCTTTATGGAAAGTTAACTTTACATAGAGAGTGTATCGCATTATGCGCATTATGTAAAGTTTGCTTTCCATTCTAGGATGAATGGAGAATTTGCTCACTCCTCATATACGAACGTCCGTGCTACAATATTCCTTGTGAATATATGGAAGGCGGTGGGGCAGTGACTGCAAGACGGTGGGTGATGACCTTCATACGGATGCACAAGCTGGTATTTGTATGCGGTTTCTTAGTAACTACGTTAATGACCTTAGTGAACCTGATGTATCCGTTCCTGGGCGGACGGCTGATTAATATCGCTTTTTATGACCAGGATCTGAAGGCTTTCCTGAAGCTGTGCCTGATCTATGCCGGAATTCTCCTGTTCAATCAGTTCATTGTGGCGACGCTGAACAATCTGATCTCCTCCCAGATGATGACGGGGTTCGTGTTCGATATCCGGCGGGCGCTATTCCGCAAGATTCTGCATCAGAAGGGGAAGGATCTCTCCGGGATGTACAGCGGCGATCTGATCAGCCGGATGAACCGCGATGCCAAGGACATTATGAATCTCGTCTTCTGGAGCGGACTGTGGGGGTATTCGAATCTACTGCATATCGTGTTCGCCGTGGGCTTCATGTTCTATTATCATGTCCTGTTGGGAGTGTTCACGGTGGTACTGGTGCCTGTCGTGTTCTTGGCCTCGAAATACTTTAAGCAACGGGCGCTTAGAGTTAACCGGGATCTGGCGGCGGAGCAAGGGAGGCTGTCCTCGTACTTATTTGAAATTGTGGCGAATATGCGGGAGATCAAGCTGCTGAATGCCGGGAGGCAGGTAACGCGTACCTATCTCAGACGGACAGTCTCTATCCATCACAAGCATGTGGACAATGGAAGAATCGAAGTAACCACCGAGCGGGTGAACGCATTCATCACGCTTGCTGCACAACTGCTGCTGTTCATCATTTGTGCCCGGCTGATTGTGAAGGGGCAGATGCAGCTTGGTGTTTTTGTGGCTGCCGCCAGCTATTTCAATATGGCTGTGACTTACTTCAGCTCGATGAGCGGCAAGATTACCGATACCTGGGGGCAGTCGGTGTCCTTACAGCGTGTTGCGCAGCTCCTGAATGAGCAGGAGGAGGACTACAGAGAAGCGCTTCTGCCCACACTGATTAACGAGGGGACGATTGAATTTCGTAATGTCAGCTTCGGATATACGGAAGAGAGGCGGGTGTTGGACGGGTTCAATCTCCGTGTGGAGGGAGGAAGCACCGTGGGCATTGCCGGGAGGAGCGGAGCCGGGAAAACAACGCTCGGAAGCCTGCTCTGTAGCCTCTATCCTGTTGACGGCGGCGAGCTTCTGATCGATGGCCGCAACGTGAATGAATATAACCTGCACAGCTTGCGGAGTCAGGTGGGCGTGGTCCATCAGGAGACGGTTCTGTACGATAACACGCTGCGGTATAATCTGTCTTTTACGAATAACCGTGATCAGGACAGCCTGTTACTCGAAGCACTTAAGAGAGCTGCGCTGTATGAGCTGGTCCTGAATCTGCCGGACGGGCTGGACACGGTGCTGGGGACTTCCGGGCAGGAATTATCGGGCGGCCAAAAGCAGCGTCTGGCTATTGCGCGAATCCTGGTCAAGAATCCGAAAATTCTGGTCTTCGATGAAGCAACTTCGTCCCTCGACAGCAAGAATGAAGCGCTGATCCGGCAGATGACCGGTGAGCTTGGGCAAGACCGGACGCTGATCATCATCGCCCATCGGCTGTCCACGCTTAGAGGCTGTGACTCGATTGCAGTGCTGGAGGATGGCCGGGTCACAGGCTACGATACTCACGACGTGCTGATCAGAAGCAACAAAACGTACATAGATCTATTCAGCGAACAGTGTGCAGGAGGCGAAGCGGTATGACCATGACAAGATGGGCCGCCTATAAGGCGCTGACACAGGGAATTGAAGGTGTCCGTAAGCCGCTGCTGGTGCTCGCGTTGTTCAAGCTGTGGAATCTGGTCTGCGGACTGCTTCCGTTATTCTTGTACTCTCTGCTCGTCAACCGCGTGCTGGTGGAGAAGCATCTGAGTGGGCTATGGCCGGTTATCGCGGGTTATCTGGGGGTATTCCTGCTTACGACGGCCGGGATTGCGGTCAGCAAGCGCTACTCCAACCAGCTGCTCCTGAGGTATGATCTCAGGCTTAAGCGCAAACTGCTGAATAGAGTGAGCAGCCTGGATTATGAGGAGTATAGCGGGTACAGCATTGGTGATCTAAAAAGCCGGATCGAGCAGGATTCAGCTGCCGCCGGACGGTTCTTCACGGTTCATCTGTTAGATTTCAGCTACGCTGTCCTGTATGCTGCTGCGCTGGCTGGGATCCTTGTAAGCTATGACTGGCGGATCGCCCTCCTTAGCTTCGTCTTCGTTCCGGTCTCCCTGCTGACGGTGAATCTTCTGGGCGAGAAGACGAGAAAGGCGGGAGAGGAGCTATGGAGACTGCAGAACGGGTACGAATCCTTTTTACATGCTAGTCTGCAGAACTGGAAGGATATTAAGACCAATAATCTGGAGGAGGCCCAGCTAGAGGAATTGAACGGGCATTATGCAGCTATCCGTCCGGTGTGGTTCCGCAGCCAGCTCTATCAGCATCTGGGCGTTACCTATTCGTTCTTCACCAAGAATTTCATTACCCAGCTGTTCATCTATTTCATCGGCGGACTCTTCGTGATTAAGGGCTATTCGGAGGTCGGTGTGCTGCTGGTGTTCATCAGCTTCTACGGACAGTTCTTCGGATTCATCGAGACGATCAGCAACGGCCTGCTGAATTACAAGAATGATTCGGTGAATATCAGTAAAGTGATCGGACTATTGCATGCCAAGGTGGACCAGCGGCCTTACAAGCGCATTAGCGGACAAGAGATTGAGGTTCAGAATTTACAGTTCCGCTATGAGGGGAAGAATGCCTTCGCGCTGGACGGGATTTCGTTCTCGGTGGGGAAGGGCGAACATCTAGCCATCGTAGGGCAGAGCGGCAGCGGCAAGTCTACGCTTGCCAGACTGCTGACCGGACAGATGAAGCCCCAGGGCGGGAGCGTCAGCATCGGCGGCACGGATCTGCATGCGGTGAACAGCGGGAGTGTGGCGGCCAAGGTAAGCATCGTGGTGCAGGAGCCTGTTCTGTTCAATATGACGATCCGGGAGAACCTGCTGCTGGCGGGGGACGGGGCAACGGAAGCAGAGCTGATCGCCTGCTGCCGCAGCGCCAATATCTATGACTTCATTGCATCACTCGAGCAAGGGCTGGATACGGTTATCGGGGAGAAGGGGATGAAGCTCTCCGGGGGCCAGAAGCAGCGGCTGTCGATTGCGCGGGCGCTGCTGCAGCAGCGGGACATTATTATTTTCGATGAAAGTACAAGCGCCCTGGATCATGAGAATGAGAGCGATATCAGGAATGAGCTGAAGCGTCTGTCGGCTGGAACTACCATGATCTCGATCGCACACCGCCTCTCTACGATCCAAGACTGTGATAAGGTGCTGGTTCTGCAAGCCGGTAAGGTGGCAGCCTGCGATACCCATGCTAACCTGCGTAACCGGAATGAGGCCTATGATCTGCTGTTCCGCAGCCAATACGCCGCCTTAAGCCATACCACAGAACTTGTTCATTGACGGCGTCTCCACCCGGTAATATATTAAAATTAAGATTAACTATGTCCGTGACAGACTGTAGAGGAGAAGAGAGATGAGCCCGATCCATGTGTGGATACCTGTCGTATTTTATTGGCTGCCGATGCTCTTCTTTTTCTACATGGGAATGGATGTGCTGCTGCGCAACCCGCGGAAGATTGAACATCGTCTGGTAAGCGCTACAATTCTGTGCTATTTCCTGATGTTCCTGGAGGAGTACATCCGGTATATGCTGCCGATTGAATATAGTCCGGTGCTGGCTGCGGTCTGGTTCGCCAATGTCGGTATCCTCATTCCAGGGCTTGGCTTCCATCTGATTGCCCGGTTGATTGGCCTCCATAAGCGGATGTCCCGGCCGTGGTATCCCTATCTGTTACATATCCTAACGCTGGCGATCCCGGCGGGACTCATTGGTCAACGTTCCTATACTTCTGTGCAGCTGTTCACCGTAAGCGGGGTATGGAAATGGCCGATAGCAAATTCAGCCTACTACGGGACCTTAACGGCAAGTCTGCTGCTTAGCTTCATCCCCATCGTCATGCTGCGCAGTGCACGCAAGTGGAGTGCCGCCGATCCTGATTACCAGGAGCATGGCGGTATCTTCAAGCTGCTGGAGTACGGCTCTTGGGTGACGTTCTTCTGGGTAGCTGTATTCGGTTATCTCCGCTTCGATGAAATGTTGCCGCCCTATACGTATATCTACGGAGGATTGATCTGGTGCTTCGTGCTGCGCCTGTCCATGCAGAGGTATGAGTTCCTACACCATTCAGGACAGCGCTATAAAAAAATGTTTCAGATCAGCTCGCAGGCTGCGCTGCTCGTCTCGTTGTCAGGCAGCATCAAGGAAGCGAATCCGAGTGCCGGCAGGATGTTCGATCGTCTGTCCCTCGGGAAGGCTAATCTTGCCGATCTGGGCGGTGCGGAGATCGTGGCGAAGCTTCAGGCGCAAGAGGATATCAGCGAGCTGGAAATGGTGCTGCACAGCGGGGACAGTCCGATCGAGGTGATGATTAACGGGGATTACGTGACCGTGGATCATGAGCCTCATGCCGTGCTGCTCATCCGGGACATCCGGCTGCGCAATCAGCATGTAAGGCAGATTGCCTTCATGGCCTATCATGATCCGCTTACAGGGCTGCCGAACCGCAGACAATTCTACGACAAACTGGAGGAGACTCTTGCGGAAGCAGAGCGCAGTGGCGGGGAAGTAGCCATCCTGCTGCTGGATCTCGACCGGTTCAAGCTGGTGAACGACCGCTGGGGTCATGAGGCCGGTGACCAGATGTTATGCAAGGTAGCGGGCATGATCCATCAGCTGGTTCAGCCGGACGGGCTGGCGGCCCGCTTCGGCGGCGACGAATTCGTGCTGTTCTGCCCCGTGGATGGAGGCGGGCTGACCGCCGCAGAGCTGGAACACCGGCTGCTGGCGGCGGCTGCACAGGCCACGCTGGATTATGAAGGCGAAGAGCTGAAGATCGATATGAGCATCGGCATCAGCTTGTATCCGCAGGACGGAACGGCCCCGGACGCGCTGCTGCGCCAAGCCGACAGACGGATGTATGCGATCAAGCGGGGAGAGGCGGAGGGAAATCATGAGATTTGAGATGGGCAGGGGGATGTCGTTAATTGAGGAAACCGTGCGGGAGTTTCTGTATGAGACGGCAAGGGTCCTTGATATCAAGAGCACCCCACTACACTCAGGCTATCAGGCGAAATTTTGATATGGTTATTGTGTAGTAGATATGTTTTGTCGGAGGAGCCTTTTCTGTTCAATGGCAGAAAAGGCTTTTTAGCATTCGTAGAAAATAAAGATATGGAATTATTGTGTAAAATATTACATTTTTGTGCTTTTATCTTTATTATTGTAGGGGGAGGTAATGCTCTCAGGATTTTTGGTAATCATAATGTTATTTGTCTTCGGATTCCCGGCCAATCAAGTGAATGCTGAGACTAACCCATTAGCAATAGAGAAGCTGGCACAATTAAGCAGTGATAATTTACTGGATACCCTCGTTGATAACGGGCTGATCCTGCCTGAGGGATTAGAACAGAATGAATACACTGAGAATGCTGTGAAGACAATAGTTTCGGACATCGAGCGGGGAGTAGTAAGCACGGACCACATCCCATATAATTATACAGAGCTAGCGGAGTTAGCTAGGAGAATTCTCGATGTCTCTCCCTTAAAAAGCTCTGCTAAAGCCAGCTATTCGTTAGTAAATAGCACAGTGATAGGATCATGGTCAAACAGCTATACCGGATATAATTGTTATGGATATTCTATTGGAGTGCATGTATTCCAAAATCCAGGCTATCATTCCGGTCAGGGATTCAGTATGAGTTTACCTATAGCTAGTATGGCGGACTTAGTAGTTGATGATTTGGATACCCTTGGATATTGGGGTTATAAAACAATCACAAAACCATCGCCACTAGCTAATTATCAAAAAGTAGGTGCTATTAGAAAAGGCAGCGTAGATTATCTTTTCATGAAAGGTGATCTATCAGGTAATGATTGGACACATAAACCTAGGGGGACCAATCCTTTGAGATGGAATTATTCCTCTCCAGGATATACCACCTGGACTAATGAATATTCTGTAAACAATATAAGTAACCCGGGGAACATAACATACAATAGCTCAATTTATTATATTATTTATTGGGCAAAAAACGGTCCTGGGCCCCAACCTAACAAGATTGAGCCTGCAATCTGATTTTTGATTTTCTAATATCCCAATTGAATAGAGGAGGTGCTGAATATGAGCTTCAACAAAATCAAAGTTGGCAGATTAAGGTGGGAATTTGTCTGCGCAGTCCTTATGCTGGCTCTGATTGGTACCGGGTGCTCGCTCAATACGGAGGAAAAAGTGAAGGAACTGAATGCTGTTGATGTGCCTGCTGACGAAATAGTTGATATATCCTGGAATGCTGGGTGGTCACCAGCAATCAGCGTAACTCCAGGCATTCTGTTTGAGCTGCACGGCAGTGATGATGTTATCTATGAATTATCTGGAGATACTGCTTACCTATGTGTTGATGCTGGGGGGAAGCTTGAAAGCCTCAGCAAAGGAGGAAACACAAAGAAATCCGGGGAACGCTTCTACTGGAACTACCTCTACGGAGACCCGCAGAAACAGCCTGCCGATGTTGGAGACTCATGGATCAACATTATCCGTAAGGAGGAAAATTATCGCACCGGCTGGGTCTTGATAAAGATATCCTCAGGAACAGACAAGACAGCAGAGAGGGAGAATGGATTGTTCAAAGCTGAAGTTATGGCAAGCCTGGAATTTCCCCAACAGGACGGTAATTACCAGGTGATCTCGGATAAGAATCTGCTGGATCTTGAAGCCGCCTACAAAAAATGAATAGAACTGATAAATAAAACCCCTTCTGGCGAAGGGGTTTTATTTATCACCAACGTTGAGAATTCACCTCCATTGAGGTGAGGGGCTGAATCGGAATTTTCAACTGCATGGAGAACGTACGTGCTATAATTAAGGAAGCTATTGCCTGACCAATTCATTTCATAGGAGCTGTGTCACATACCATGATCAAGAAAGAAGCCGCACATATCCGCAAGCAGTTCAAGATGGACCATGATCAGCTGAATCTGTACGATATTCTGAATGTCTATATTATGAAAGAAACGAACGAAATCTACCACTTCGAGCGCCAGCCGTTCGCCATGCTGGAACGCGAGAAGCAGGAGCTGTATATGAGTAACTTCCGGAAGCTGCTGACGGGCGAGCTGGATCAGAAGCTGTTCGAGCTGAAGTTCCTGGAGCAAGCGGAGGAGCCGTCGCAGGTGATGCTGCACCAGGGGCTGATAACCGGTGACCCGGAGGAGTGGCAGGACCTGATGCTCATGCTGGTGGACAAAATGCTGGTGGATGCCAAGTATGAGAAGGATGCGGTCATCACCTTCGTAAGGGGGCAATACTTCCGGCCGACTAAGGCGCGTAATGACGAAGCTGAGCAGACCGGGAAGGACGAGGTATTCGCGCACCCGTTCATTCTGTGCAGTGTGAATTCTACGGAGCAGCAGCGTAAGACGCTTTTGTTCGATTATGTGGAGCGGGAGTTCAAGTATAATATCATGGTGGACCCGATCATCAAGCTCAGCACGCCGGAGCAGGGCTTCTTCTACCCGAGTGTGACCGACAACTATTCGGATATCAACCGTGTCCTGTACTGCACAGGAAGCGCGAATAACCCGAACCCGCAGTTCATCGAGCAGGTGCTGAATGCGGAGCGGTCGGTGACGGCGCTGGAGGAACGGTCTATTTTTGAAGATATTGTGAAGGAAGTGGCGGGCGAACAGATCGATGTGGCGACCATTGCCCAGGTGTATGAAGAGATTCATCAGGTGATTGAAGACAACGCGGAAGAGGAAGAACCGCCGAGACTCGATTACCGTGATGTGGAGCGTGTGCTAAAGGCGAGTGGCGTGGAGGATGTGACGGCGGAGAAGGTGGAGCGGGCATTCGAGACCATCGTGGACAATAAGCACTATGAGATGAAGGCCAGCAGCGTCATCCCGAAGTTCACCTCGAAGTCGATCAAGATCGATACGAAGGTCGCTTCCATCACGATCAGCCCGCAGGACCTGAGATATGTGCGGCAGGTGAATTACCAGGGCAAGCGCTGCATCATGATTGAGATTGATGAGGATGCGGTGATCGAGGGCTTCACGCTGCTGACGGAGAACTTATCCTAATCTGTATAGAAGGTTTTTTCGGAAAAAGGGCTATCCCGATGTCTCCTTAGGAGAGCGGGAAGCCCTTTATGTGTAGGTGTAGGGTTGGTGCGAGTGCGCGACGCCCAATGTCTGCGAAAAACCGAACACAATGGGCCGGAGCAGGGCGGGCTTAGGAAGAGCTTCAATTCACATAGAAGCTGAGCTTGTCCCAGGTATTGCCCGTCGATTTCTGAATATTGATGTTATAGATAAGCTGGCCCTCTGTTTTGTAGAAGTTCAGATCCTTTGTACGGTAGCCCTGTGCGGAGAAAAAAGGTTTGACGTCCTGCTTGATGACTTGTTTGAATAATTATTTCATATTTAACAATTCCTGCATAGTAAGTAAGTCCTCCTTCACCTGAGGTGATAGTAGGCTGCATATTATAACCTGTCGGCTGACAGCTATAGGGTACTATAAACAGGATCGCCTCAAATGACTTCTTTCTGGGTAAATATAGGATAGGAGACAGGAAAGGAGAATGCAGGTAGTGATGAAGAATGTTAAGATTCTATTGTTTTTCTTTGGGTTTGCGGCTGTGATGGTGCTGCTGTTCGGATGGGGGCTGCCGGTAGTTTTTCAATTATTCCTACATAACGATTACATGAGAAGTCTGACGTTGCTGGTTGTGTTCAGTATTATAGTTTTAGTAAAAAGGTTGAGTTGGTCCACTTATTTGGTCTTTGCCGTCGCCGTCTTCTCGTTCTTGGGCATGATGATCGACACGGCCGGGAACCCCGTATACAATAAGCCGCTGCAATGGATCGTCTCATCTATAGGTCAATTGCAGCTGGACCAGGATGTCAATAATTATGCGCCAGGCCAGTATGTCATTTCGGATAACCTTGCTATACTGAAGCCTGGCGGGGAGATGGTCACGCTAAGTACCGTATGGTTATACCTGTACCGCTTGGCCCAGTATATGGTGCTCTATTCGATTGTAGGCACCGTACTCGCAGCGGTCCGGGGAAGTAGGCCGGAGCGCTGGCCGGTGCCTGCCGCTTCTGTAGACGAGACGTTGACGCCGGATATGGAGCAGCGGGTAGCCGCGGAGCTGAAGCGCCGGGAGGCAGCAAGCACAACACTGAGGGTCGTTCCCGAAGAGGTCCAGGAGCATGTCCGGCAGTTAAAAAAGGACGGCAAGCTTATTCTTGCCATCAAGCTGGTTCGTCAGCATACGGATATGCCCCTTGGCGAAGCCAAGCGGTATGTGGAAGAAATGTAGAGGATATTTATCAGCCCGTTCTGTGCAATCGACAGAGCGGGCTTTTTTGCGCGTATGGTAACTCATCCTGTTGCGAAGCTGGAGTTCTTTTGCAAGAGTGGCTTCCAAATTCGGCAAAAAAATATAATGATGTATTTTAAATTTTAGTAAAGTAATTTTGAAGGTTTATGGCGATTTTTGTCGAATCCAATGTGGATAATTATATTCTGCTCACAGGAGGGCACTTTTACTAACGGGTTGAGGGCTGGCTAACGGATAAATTGGACGGCACATTTAATAGACATAAGGGGGCATGTGTATGAAAAGACCGTTGTTATGGAAAAAAATCTCGATTTTCATGCTTATATTTATACTGATATTCCCGAATATGAGTATTGCCGGAGCACAGGCTTCGGCGGATACTTTGACTGTTGCATCGGCCGTGGCAGACAACCTGGATACGAACTTGAACAGTGTAATCTATGAGAACGGAACTTATACCGCAGTAGGAGAGGGCGGGAGAATCGTACAATCGGCTGATGGAATGAGCTGGAGCAAGATCAGTACCCCTTCATCTAATGCCAAGATTTCATGGAGGAGTATTGCATTTACCTCAAGTACTTATGTAGCGGTAGGTGTTGATTATTCAAACTCCACTGCAAAGGCTAAGGTTATTGTCTCTACGGATGGAGGCGGAACCTGGAGTGATAAATCCTCATCTGTAAATGCTGATATCCTGCAAAAGGTACGTTACATTAACGGGATATTTTATGCTGTCGGCGGAAGGTGGGCCGCTGCTAATCGGGCGCAAGACCTTGGAGTTATCTATTCTTCCGCAGACGGACAGAATTGGAGCCAGTGGAGTACTGTTCCGGCACTCTGGCCAAACGGATCGACTACCAGTACTACTTTTTATATAACGGACATTATTAATTTCAATGGAAAATATGTGATTACGGGAAATATATTCGCCTCTTATGCCCACTCGGGTGACGGGTCAAGCTGGACGTCTGCATTCTTGGGCGGAACGTTTGGGCTGGATGCATTAGCTGTGTACAACGGTAAGCTCTATGTATCGAAAAACTGGGAGAACGGTTATGTAAGCAGCAATGGAATGACCTTTGCGGCAGACTCTTCTTACGATTATATGCTTGGCGTTGTGCAGGCGGGATCATTACTCTACCGATATGGCAGGGAAGGTAAAATGTATACCTCGGCCAATAGTGGAGGGGCTTGGACAGCGGCGGAGCCCGTAACGAATCATACCATTATATCGGCTGCTTCAAACGGCACAGGAATGGTTCTGATAACCAAGTCATCGCATAGTCTTGTCGTGACGTCAGATCAGACCCGCTGGGCCAGATTCGGCGGGAATTTACAAGGAAGTTCTTATAATGGAAACAAGTGGGAGGTTGTTGGAAACGTTCTCTCAAACGCGGGTTCGGAGCTTCAGGATAGTATATTCCTGTCCTCTTCAAGCGGCTGGGATCAGTTGAGTGTGTCTAACCGCCTGCTGCCTAAGCTGGGATTCGCTGAAATTGCCTATGGAAACAATGTTTTCGTTGCAGCGGGGAAAAAGCTGGGTGTCTCTGGAGATGGAGAGAATTGGACGGTTACAGATCTTCCAGCCGGAGCTACCGGTCTTGTACAAGGATTAGCTTATGGCACTAACGGTTTTGTTGCCGTGGCTGGCGATAACGTTCTCCAATCTGCTGATGGAGTCTCATGGACAGTTGTAACTACCTTAAACGGCGCTTCTTTCAACCATGTGAAGGCTGTGAACGGGGGTTATGTGGCCTTTGGTACAGGAGGGATCTGGGCCTCTACGAATGGAACAAGCTGGAGTTCACTTGACTCATTGAAGGATTACGAGCCCTCCAGCTACATCACTTTCTATGATATCACTTATGCGAATGGAAAATATGCCGTTATAGCTACGAATGGCAATGATGGAACTCCGCAGCTGCTGGAGACAAGCGGTGTGTTAAGCGACACCTCTGTCTGGACGAAGCATGAGATTGATGCAGGCGCAGCCTGGACGGAGCTGCGTTCCATAGATTATGGTAACGGTTATTATGTTGCTGCGGGTGTAGTGTACAACGATCAGGAATCCCATGTGGTTTATTCTTCTAAAGACCTGGTTACCTGGACCCAATATGATGAGCAGGCGCTGGGAGTCAGCGGAAAAGGATTAAACCAGGTTAGGTTCCAGAATGATAAATTCTATATTGTAGGTAACGACAATACAAGAATTGTACTGGACAGTGGAGTGGGGGGGGCACCGGAGACTACCCCTGGAGCGGTGATCGACTATACTGCAGAGCAGCTGACTGGCCTGACGCCAGGCGCTGCTTATACCGTGAATGGTCAGCCTGTAACGGTAGACGTTAACGGCAAGCTGGCTATAGATAGCGGTTGGCTGGGAACGTCATTAAGCATCGTGAAAAAGGGTGACGGTTCGGCGACTACAGACAGCGTGGCGCAGACGCTGAATGTTCCGTCTCGTCCGGCAGCACCTGCGGGTGTGGCTTCAACGGATGAAACCGCGATTGATGCGAAGGACGGCACACTCATCAATGTGAATACTGGGATGGAATATAAGCGTGGAACGGCAGGTGCTTGGTCGAATGTTGCGGGTACAAGCGTAACAACCCTTGAACCGGATACCTATTATGTCCGCACGAAAGCGACAGCGGCAGCATTCGTATCGGAAGCGCAGCCTGTAACGGTGAACGCATATGTGCCAACAGCAGAGACTACCCCGGCAGCGGTGATCGACTATACTGCGGAGCAGCTGACTGGCCTGACGCCAGGCGCTGCTTATACCGTGAATGGTCAGCCTGTAACGGTAGACGTTAACGGCAAGCTGGCTATAGATAGCGGTTGGCTGGGAACGTCATTAAGCATCGTGAAAAAGGGTGACGGTTCGGCGACTACAGACAGCGTGGCGCAGACGCTGAATGTTCCGTCCCGTCCGGCAGCGCCTGCGGGTGTAGCTTCAACGGATGAAACCGCGATTGATGCGAAGGATGGAACACTCACGAATGTGACTGCTGCGATGGAATATAAGCGTGGAACGGCAGGTGCTTGGTCGAATGTTGCGGGTACAAGTGTAACAACCCTTGAACCGGATACTTATTATGTCCGCACGAAAGCGACAGCGGCAGCATTTGTATCGGAAGCGCAGCCTGTGACGGTGAACGCATATGTGCCAACAGCAGAGACTACCCCTGGAGCGGTGATCGACTATACTGCGGAGCAGCTGACTGGCCTGACGGCAGGCGCTGCGTATACCGTGAACGGTCAGCCTGTAACGGTGGACGTTAACGGCAAGCTGGCTATAGATAGCGGTTGGCTGGGAACGTCATTAAGCATCGTGAAAAAGGGTGACGGTTCGGCGACTACAGACAGCGTGGCGCAGACGCTGAATGTTCCGTCTCGTCCGGCAGCACCTGCGGGTGTGGCTTCAACGGATGAAACCGCGATTGATGCGAAGGATGGAACACTGACGAATGTGACTGCTGCGATGGAATATAAGCGTGGAACGGCAGGTGCTTGGTCGAATGTTGCGGGTACAAGCGTAACAACCCTTGAACCGGATACCTATTATGTCCGCACGAAAGCGACAGCGGCAGCATTTGTATCGGTAGCACATAGTGTGACGGTGAATGCATATGTGCCAACGGCAGAGACTACCCCGGCAGCGGTGATCGACTATACTGCCGAGCAGCTGACTGGCCTGACGCCAGGCGCTGCTTATACCGTGAACGGTCAGCCTGTAACGGCTGACGTTAACGGTAAGCTGGCTATAGCTAGCAGCTGGCTGGGAGCTTCATTAAGCATCGTGAAAAAGGGTGACGGTTCGGCGACTACAGACAGCGTGGCGCAGACGCTGAATGTTCCGTCCCGTCCGGCAGCGCCTGCGGGTGTAACGGCAACGGATGAAACCGCGATTAATGCTCAGGATGGAGCATTGGTTAATGTAGATTCCACGATGGAATACAAGAAGAGTGCCGCAGGTGCCTGGGGTGTCGTTACAGGCACGGCCGTGACAGGCCTTGCTCCGGACACGTACTACGTACGGGTGAAGGCAACTGCAACGGACTTTGCCTCGGAAGAGCAAAGTGTAGCTGTCGAGCTGTACGTGGCAGCGCAGGAAATCACCCCGGCAGCAGAGATTAATTATGAAGCTGAGCAGTTGACCGGACTAGTTCCAGGCGGTAAGTATGTCATTAACGGCACACTGGCAGCAACAGCGGATGTGACTGGGAGGCTGGCTCTGGACAGCAGCTGGCTGGGTATTACGTTGAGCGTCGTGAAGCAGGGGAATGCTACAACGACCGTCGACAGCGCGGCGCAGACCTTAATCATTCCGTCCCGTCCGGCAGCGCCTGCGAGTGTAGCTTCAATGGATGAAACCGGGATTGATGCGAAGGACGGCACACTCATCAATGTGAATACTGGGATGGAATATAAGCGCGGCACGGCAGGTTCTTGGACAGCTGTTACGGGCACAACCGTCACAGGCCTTGCACCAGACATGTACTTTGTCCGCACAAAGGCGACCGTAACGGCCTTCACCTCAGCTGAGGCAGAGTTGACGATAACGTCATTTGCGGCAACGGCGGAAGTGATGCCTAATGCGATCATCGATTATGCTGCTGAGTTACTAACGGGTCTGATTCCAGAAGGGGTATACACTGTAAATGGTACGGCTGTAATAGCCACCACGGACGGAACGCTGCCGATAGACAGCAGTTGGCTGGGCAGCGTACTGAATATCGTGAAGACAGGTAACGGTGTGACCACCACCGATAGTGATGCGCAAGTGTTGAGTGTTCCTGCGCGTCAGGCTGCTCCGGTTGGAGTGAGTGTCACGGATGTGACCTATAACGGGGCCAATGACGGAACACTGCAGAATCTGACCGTCCAGATGGAATACCAGATGGGGAACACAGGGGCTTGGACAGAAGTTACAGACATTACGGTTACTGGTCTGATACCGGGCACGTATTATGTGCGGGTGAAGGCTACGTCAACGGACTTTGCCTCGGTTATTGCTCAGGTGACCGTGCATGACTCGGATGCCATGATCCCGGCGGCTCCAGAAGTAGTAGCGGATGATCTGAACAATACGATTAAGGGCCTGAATACCAGCATGGAATTCTCCGTGGATGAGGGACCCTTCGTACGATATGACGGAACCAACCTGCCGGACCTGAGCGGCGAGCATACTGTGAAGGTACGGGTGGCGGCCAGCGGATCAGTTCCGGCAGGACCGGCAACGGCGCTGACTTTTACAACGAATGTCTTGATCCCTGCCGGGGACTTGACTGTGAGTGCCAATGATCCGAGTGGTGCAGAGAGTAACGGCTATACGCAAATCAAGGTTACGCCTGCACCGGCTGAAGGGCATAAGCTGCTGTATAAGAATTTTGGTGCTGGTAGCATCATTGTACCGAATGTAGGAGACCTTCTAACCGGATACACCCTTGTAGGCATTGAAGGGCTAGTTCCGGCAGCCGATGGGGATACGCTTGGGATTGCTGAGGTAGATGCGGAAGGCAGAGTGGTGAAATACGGCAGCGTCATGGCAGTAGTTGCGGTGACGACTCCGGTAACACCAACTCCTGATCCGGTCAGCCCGGGAAGCGGAAATAACCCAACTGCCGGAAGTAACACGAACAGCGGGACTCCTTCCGGGAATCCAGCCAGTACGGTCACCAACGTAATTGTCCTTGTGAACGGCAAGGAGGAGAACGCGGGCACAGCGACGACAACTACTTCGGGCAACACCAAAACTACGATCATTACCGTAGATCCGCTCAAGCTCCAGGCCAAGCTGGATGCGGAAGGCATTGGGGCAGTGGTTACAATTCCAGTAATGCTGGACTCCAACATTTTTGTTGGCGAATTGAACGGTCAGATGATCAAGAATATGGAGAATGTGGCGGCAACGCTTGTACTCCAGACCGGCAAGGCTTCTTACACTTTACCAGCATCCGAGATTAATATCGGAGCGTTGGCCCGGCAATTTGGCACCAGTGTGAAGCTGGAAGATATCAAGCTGAAGATTACGATCGGCGAGTCTTCTGCAGCAATGAATCAAGTGATAGCCGTCGCAGCAAGCAAAGGCGGCTTTGACCTGATTGCACCTTCACTAGACTTCACAGTCACTGGGACCTACGGTAATTCCACAGTGGAAATCAACCGGTTTGACGCTTATGTGAAACGTACGGTGGAGATTCCTGGAGCCGT
Organism: Paenibacillus sp. FSL P4-0338; assembly: GCF_038002365.1. Taxonomy (NCBI): domain Bacteria; kingdom Bacillati; phylum Bacillota; class Bacilli; order Caryophanales; family Paenibacillaceae; genus Paenibacillus; species Paenibacillus sp. FSL P4-0338. The sequence continues at coordinate 809,321 of NZ_JBBOCG010000002.1, forward strand.
TGACCCGAACCGGATTACAACAGGTATCGTTGTAGAGCCAGATGGAACGGTGCGTCATGTACCCACCCAAATCATCCGGGAGAATAATAAATATTATGCTGAGATTAACAGTCTAACGAATAGCTCGTATTCGGTAGTCTGGCATCCGTTGACCTTCGCAGATGTAGAGAAGCATTGGGCGAAGGCTGCAGTGAATGATATGGGCTCGCGGTTAGTCATTAACGGGGTGAACGAAACGACGTTTAACCCGAATGCGGATATCACTCGGGCAGAGTTCGCAGCAATTATTGTACGCGGTCTGGGACTGAGGCTCGGTGAAGGAGCGACTTCTTTTGCTGATGTGCCAGTGAGTGCCTGGTATGCAGGGGCGGTACAAGCGGCCTCGGAGTATGGTCTGATTAACGGCTTCGAGGACGGAAATTTCCGTCCGGATGCCAAGCTTACACGCGAACAGGCGATGACGATCATCGCTAAGGCGATGAAGCTGACCGGTCTTGCAGACCGGACCAGCACAGTGGATACAGCAGGTGTATTTGCAGCCTTTACTGATGCAGGACTTGCCGGCAGCTGGGCAAAAGATAGTTTGGCACTTGCTGCCAAGGCTGGTCTGATTAGCGGCCGCAGCGGTAATAAGCTGGAAGCCAAGGCTAATGTCACACGTGCAGAAGTGGCTGTTCTCATGCAGCGGTTGCTGCAGAAGTCAGATTTGATTGACTAAACGGAGAGGGAAAGAGAAAAAGGGATTCAGCTTGAGCTGAATCCCTTTTTAATGTTATGCATCCTACTAGAAGGGTGAAAAAGGTAGGAAGTGCCCTGTCATGAAGGATGCAAGTAATAAAGATACATAAATATCGAAATTGAATATAATAATTTGTCGAATTAGTTAACTTTAACGCGAAAAATGTCGATAAACCAGTATGGAAAACTAATGCTTGCTAATGCCGGGCATGTGCAGAGCGTGTGCAGCATGTTCAGAGTTTTGCGGAAGCGTTATCAATATTATGGAAATGGTCATTCGACAAGGAGGAAAGCGATGTTTAAGAAAATGGGGAAGATCGGGCTGGCTGTGGTATTGGTGATTGGGCTGTTGCCTATGATGTCACTCCGTGCCTATGCGGCGGTGCAGTCGTTTAATGAAGCGGCCGATTTTGTAATTGAGCCTCCGGTTACCTATGCGGCGGGCAAGAATCTGACGGATGCGCAGGGTCTACAGGATGGAAGTACGGCGGTTCTGCTGAATTCATTCGTCTATCAGGGGAATACATACACTTCCTCTAACTTCTTAAGGGTCTTTAACAGCGCAGGAACGCTTATAACGGACGTTAACCTGGGCAACCTGATGGACACCTATTACAAAATGACGTCTGTGAGTATGCTTGCTCTCAATAACGGAAATCTGCTGATTATGTACAGTAAAAGCGACTCCAGCGAGTACAACCTGCAGCTGGGCACAGTTACCGAGGCCACACCCAATGCTTATTTCATGGTGCTGGATAAGACCGGCCAGAAGGTGACTGGCCAGACCCGGCTGAATACCTTCAGTGCGGCCAGTCAGCCGCAGCTGACGCGTTTTATATCTGCGGCGGAGCTGTCTAACGGCGATATCGCTTTTTCCTGGCAACGAAATGATAATGTAAGCACGGTTACCCGCGTATTTACCGCTGCGGGCGTACCGGTGTCAAGTGAAACCCTGCTGGTAGCTGCTAATGCGAGCATGTCCTACGTCGCCGCTGGTGACGGCGTGTATATGGCGGCTTACAATTCGGGGGCCCCGAACGATAATATCTATCTGCAGTTATTCAATAACAGCGGAACCTCCATAACCACCATTAATGTTGGAGCGAGAACGAATGAGAAGCAGTTGTATCTGCATACACTGGGCAACGGGAATTTCATGTTCAGTCAATTTAGCTGGCAAACCGGAATTACGAGTGTCTCCTTATATGACAATGCGGGTGTGAGCCAAGGCGGATTTAATGTAAATGGTTCGCTGGGCGAGACATCTGCCGCTGTCTACAAGAAAGGCACATTGCCGGGATTCGTTACAGTAAGCACGGATGCCGCGTCGAATAAGGCCATTGACGATGCCTATAACTATGGTACAGAGTGGGAGGGAACCCAGTATGCTTACTTGAATTACTATGACAATGACGGGACCCTGCTGTATACAACGGATCAGCCGGTGGATTCCGCTCCGGCTGTATTTCAGGGATACAATGAAGACACTTGGATGTTCAATGTGGAATATTATGCGAAGTTCGCTGTATATCCGGCCTTCGGCGACAAGATTGTTTTCATCACAACAGATAATACAGATGCTACTCATTTCCGAATCACCGGCAAGCTGTTCAACAGGGAGGTCTTAACTCCGGTTGTGCTGCAATCGGCTGTAGCGGATGGTGTGCCGGGAACCACTACTTCAACGAAGATTGACCTGACCTTTGATGCTGTGATCACTGGATTAACAGCAGAAGATATCACGATTACAGATGATACAGGCTCTGCGGTAAAAGGGACCTTGAGCGGGTCGGGGACCGCTTGGAGCCTTGCACTTACTTCAGTGACCGGCGAGGGGGATGTATCCGTGGCTGTGAATTCGCCAAGCGGATACACGGTTAGCGGTTCGCCGCAGACGGCAACCGTAACGCTGTTCAAGCCAGCGCTGGAGCCGACACCGGCAGCAGTGATCGACTACGCAGCCGAGCAACTGAGCGGTCTGACGGCGAATGGTAAGTATACCGTGAACGGTACAGCGGTAACGGCGACTGCGGCTGGCACCCTGGTGCTGGAGCAGAGCTGGCTGGGAGAGTCCCTGAGTATTGTGAAGCAGGGGAATGCTACGACAACCGTAGACAGTACCGCGCAGGTGCTGGTCATTCCATCCCGTCCGGCGACACCATCGGATGTGACGGCAACGGATGAAATGGCGATAGATGCGAACAACGGTACATTGATTAATGTGACTAATGCGATGGAGTATAAGCAAGGAATAGCAGGAACGTGGACGGATGTGACCGGTACAACGGTTACGGGACTGGCTCCGGGTACGTACGAGGTCCGTGTGAAATTGACGGCGTCGTCGTTTGTATCGGAAACGCATAGTGTAACGGTGAATACGTATGTGCCAGCGGCAGAGACTACCCCGGCAGCGGTGATTGACTACGCAGCCGAGCAATTGAGTGGTCTGATTGCGAATGGCACGTATACCGTGAACGGTACAGCGGTAACGGCGACTGCGGCTGGCACCCTGGTGCTGGAGCAGAGCTGGCTGGGAGAGTCCCTGAGTATTGTGAAGCAGGGGAATGCTTCAACAACGGTAGACAGTGCGGCGCAGGTGCTGACCATTCCATCCCGTCCAGCGACACCAATAGGTGTGACGGCAACGGATGAAATGGCGATAGATGCGAACAACGGTACATTGATTAATGTGACTAATGCGATGGAATATAAGCAAGGAATAGCAGGAACGTGGACGGATGTGACCGGTACAACGGTTACGGGACTGGCTCCGGGTACGTACGAGGTCCGTGTGAAATTGACGGCGTCGTCGTTTGTATCGGAAACGCATAGTGTAACGGTGAATGCGTATGTGCCAGCGGCAGAGACTACCCCGGCAGCGGTGATTGACTACGCAGCCGAGCAATTGAGTGGTCTGATTACGAATGGCACGTATACCGTGAACGGTACAGCGGTAACGGCGACTGCGGCTGGCACCCTGGTGCTGGAGCAGAGCTGGCTGGGAGAGTCCCTGAGTATTGTGAAGCAGGGGAATGCTTCGACAACGGTAGACAGTGCGGCGCAGGTGCTGACCATTCCATCCCGTCCAGCGACACCAATAGGTGTGACGGCAACGGATGAAATGGCGATAGATGCGAACAACGGTACATTGATTAATGTGACTAATGCGATGGAGTATAAGCAAGGAATAGCAGGAACGTGGACAGATGTGACCGGTACAACGGTGACGGGACTGGCTCCGGGTACGTACGAGGTCCGTGTGAAATTGACGGCGTCGTCGTTTGTATCGGAAACGCATAGTGTAACGGTGAATACGTATGTGCCAACGGCAGAGACTACCCCGGCAGCGGTGATTGACTATGCAGCCGAGCAACTGAGTGGTCTGCTGGCGAATGGCACCTATACCGTGAATGGTACAGCGGTAACCGCGACTGCGGATGGCACCCTGGTGCTGGAGCAGAGCTGGCTGGGAGAGTCCCTGAGTATTGTGAAGCAGGGGAATGCTTCGACAACGGTAGACAGTGCGGCGCAGGTGCAGGTCATTCCATCCCGTCCGGCAACACCGACAGGTGTGACGGTAACGGATGAACTGGCGATAGATGCGAACAACGGTACACTTGCGAATGTAACTTCAGCGATGGAGTACAAGCCAAGTACCGGGGGAGTATGGACGGCTGTGACCGGTACAACGGTGACGGGACTGGCTCCGGGTACGTACGAGGTCCGTGTGAAATTGACGGCGTCGTCTTTTGCCTCGGAGGCGTATAGTGTTACGGTGAATGCGTATGTGCCAATGGTAGAGACAATCCCGGCAGCGGTGATTGACTATGCAGCCGAGCAACTGAGTGGTCTGCTGGCGAATGGCACCTATACCGTGAATGGTACAGCGGTAACCGCGACTGCGGATGGCACCCTGGTGCTGGAGCAGAGCTGGCTGGGAGAGTCCCTGAGTATTGTGAAGCAGGGGAATGCTTCGACAACGGTAGACAGTGCGGCGCAGGTGCAGGTCATTCCATCCCGTCCGGCAACACCGACAGGTGTGACGGTAACGGATGAACTGGCGATAGATGCGAACAACGGTACACTTGCGAATGTAACTTCAGCGATGGAGTACAAGCCAAGTACCGGGGGAGTATGGACGGCTGTGACCGGTACAACGGTGACGGGACTGGCTCCGGGTACGTACGAGGTCCGTGTGAAATTGACGGCGTCGTCTTTTGCCTCGGAGGCGTATAGTGTTACGGTGAATGCGTATGTGCCAATGGTAGAGACAATCCCGGCAGCGGTGATTGACTATGAAGCCGAGCAGCTAAGCGGTCTGCTGGCGAATGGTCTCTATACGGTGAATGGCACGTTATCAATATATGCGGATGCGGCGGGCAAGCTGGCACTGGATAGCTCTTGGCTGGGAACCTCTCTGAGCCTTGTGAAGCAGGGAAATGCGTCCACGACGATTAACAGTGCGGCGCAGACCTTGACCATCCCTGTTCGTCCGGCAGCGCCTGCCGGAGTAACAGCAACGAATGAGACGGCGATTAACGCGAAGAACGGTACGCTTACGAATGCGACTCCGGCCATGGAGTACAAGCAAGGTGCCGCAGGAGCATGGACGGATGTGACGGGTACAACGGTGACGGGACTTGCTCCGGGTACGTACTACGTCCAGACCAAGGCGACATTGACGGCTTTTGCCTCGGTAGCACACATCGTGAATGTGGTAGCGTATGTAGCGATACCGGAAGCCATACCAGCAGCGGTCATTGACTATGAAGCTGAGCAGCTGAGCGGTCTGGCGGCGAATGGCACGTATACACTGAACGGTACGTTGACCGTAACAGCGGATGCAGACGGCAAGCTGGCGCTGGATAGCTCTTGGCTGGGCAGCTCCCTGAGCCTAGTGAAGAAGGGGAATGCATCGACAACCATAGATAGTGTGGCGCAGACCTTGACTATTCCTGCCCGTCCGGCAGCGCCTGCGGGTGTAGCTTCAACGGACGAAACGGCGATTCATGCGAAGGATGGCACGCTCACGAATGTGACAACAGCCATGGAATACAGACAAGGTACAGCAGGCGCATGGACAGATGTTCCAGGCACCACCGTCACAGGACTTGCGCCAGGTATCTATGATGTCCGCAAGAAGGCAACAGCAACGGCGTTCAGTTCTGCGGCGGTGGAAGTGACAGTGACCTCCTTTGCATCTGAGGCGGAAGTGACGCCTGCGGCGGTGATTGATTTTAACGCTGAGCAATTGACAGGTCTGATTCCAGAAGGGGTATACACCGTAAATGGTACGGCTGTAACAGCCACCACGGACGGAACGCTGCCGATAGACAGCAGTTGGCTGGGCAGCGTGCTGAATATCGTGAAGACAGGTAACGGTGTGACCACCACCGATAGTGATGCGCAAGTGTTGAGTGTTCCTGCGCGTCAGGCTGCTCCGGTTGGAGTGAGTGTCACGGATGTGACCTATAACGGGGCCAATGACGGAACACTGCAGAATCTGACCGTCCAGATGGAATACCAGATGGGGAACACAGGGGCTTGGACAGAAGTTACAGACATTACGGTTACTGGTCTGATACCGGGCACGTATTATGTGCGGGTGAAGGCTACGTCAACTGACTTTGCCTCGGTTATTGCTCAGGTGACCGTGCATGACTCGGATGCCGTGATCCCGGCAGCTCCAGAAGTGGTAGCGGATGATCTGAACAATACGATTATGGGCCTGAATACCAGCATGGAATTCTCCGTGGATGAGGGACCCTTCGTACGATATGACGGAACCAACCTGCCGAACCTGAGCGGGGAGCATACGGTGAAGGTTCGTGTGGCGGCCAGCGGATCGGTTCCGGCGGGACCGGCAACTACGCTGACTTTTACAACGAATGTCTTGAGCCCTGCCGGGGACTTGGCTGTGAGTGCCAGTGATCCGAGTGGTGCAGAGAGTAACGGCTATACGCAAATCAAGGTTACGCCTGCACCAGCTGAAGGGCATAAGCTGCTGTATAAGAATTTTGGTGCTGGTAGCATCATTGTACCGAATGTAGGAGACCTTCTAACCGGATACACCCTTGTAGGCATTGAAGGGCTAGTTCCGGCAGCCGATGGGGATACGCTTGGGATTGCTGAGGTAGATGAGGAAGGCAGAGTGGTGAAATACGGCAGCGTCATGGCAGTAGTTGCGGTGACGACTCCGGTAACGCCGACTCCCGAACCGGTCAGCCCGGGAAGCGGAAATAACCCAACTGCCGGAAGTAACACGAACAGCGGGACTCCTTCCGGGAATCCGTCCAGTACGGTCACCGATGTGATTGTCCTTGTGAACGGCAAGGAGGAGAACGCGGGTAAAGCAACGACCACGACCACCGGTAACGTTAGAACAACGACCATCGCGGTAGATCCGGCCAGATTGCAGGCGAAGCTGGATGCCGAGGGGAACGGCGCTGTAGTAACTATTCCGATGATGCTGGATTCGAATGTGATTGTCGGAGAATTGAGCGGCCAGATGATCAAGAATATGGAGAATATGGCGGCCACCCTGGTGCTTCAGACCAGCAAGGGGAGTTATACCTTACCTGCATCCGAGGTTAACATCGCCGCATTGGCCGCAAGATTAGGTAACGGAGCTAAGCTGGATGACATTACGCTGAGAATTACCATTAGTGATGCTTCGGCTGCCATGAACCAGGTGGTTAGCGCTGCGGCAGGCAGAGACGGCCTTACCCTTGCAGCACCAGCCCTGGATTTCACGGTTACTGCTTCTTCCGGGACCTCAACAGTAGAGTTGAACCGGTTCAATGCTTATGTATCGCGGACAGTGGCGCTTCCGCAGGGGGTTAACCCGAACCGGCTTACAACAGGTATCGTTGTTGATCCGGATGGAACGGTGCGTCATGTACCCACCCGAATCATCCTGAAGGAAGGTAAGTATTATGCAGAGATCAACAGTCTGACGAACAGCACCTATTCGGTGGTCTGGCATCCGCTGACGTTCGCGGATGTGGAGAAGCATTGGGCGAAGAATGCAGTGAATGACATGGGCTCCCGTCTGGTCATTAACGGGGTGAACGAATCAACGTTCAACCCGAACGCTGACATCACCCGTGCAGAGTTCGCAGCGATTATCGTACGCGGTCTGGGCCTAAAGCTTGGAGAGGGAGCTGCGAAGTTCGCAGATGTTCCGGCGAGTAGCTGGTATGCAGCAGCAGTCGGGGCAGCCTCCGAAGCGGGTCTGATCAACGGCTTCGAGGACGGAACCTTCCGTCCTGGAGACCGGATCACACGCGAGCAGGCCATGAACATTATTGCCAAGGCGATGAAGCTGACCGGTCTCGCAGAACAGACCGGCGCAGTGGACACCGCAGGCGTGCTTGCAGCCTTTACGGATGCAAGCCGCACGGGAGCCTGGGCGAAGGACAGCCTGGCGCTGGCAGCCTCCGCTGGCTTAATCACCGGCCGCGGCGGCAATAAGCTGGAGGCACAGGCTAACGTCACCCGCGCTGAAGTGGCGGTGCTGATCCAGCGTCTGCTCCAGAAGTCGAAGCTGATTGATTAATGGTCTAAACTAAATTATACAAACCCAAAAAAGCGGATTCAGGCATTGAGCTGAATTCGCTTTTTTACGATTGAATTTTGACATTTGGCGTGTACCTAATTATAGAAAATCTAGAGCTGGAAGGGGGCGGGGTGCTGCGCGTAAGCAGTTGGATTTTATACACTTGTTGCAGAGCGGATGAGTCCTAAAGGGACAGTAGTTGGATAAATGACACTTAATGGATCACAATTCAGCTGAATTGGCACAATCAATAGAACTAGTTGCTGTTTTTCCACCTGTTTGCGTACAATCCTCAGAAAGCGATAAATTAAGATACGTTTGTCCACTTGCTGATCACCCGGACGATTGGAAGCTTGGTGTTTGCTAGAAGAGGTCTGGTATTTGCTATAATTGGCTATAACAGAATCTTCAGGAGAGGGGCATGTCAGTGTGTTTATTGTTAACGTAGAAGCAGCTATCTGTAAGGAAGATAAGTGGCTTGTGATTACACGAAGTACCCAAGAAGAGCATGCAGGAGGGACTCTGGCTCTTGTAGGGGGAAAAGTGGATATTGAGGGCAACACGCTTGAAATCCTCGAACGGACGGTGAAGCGTGAGTGCGAGGAGGAGGTTGGCATCGTGATCAAGGATGCGGTTACTTTTGTGTATAGCTCCTCCTTCGTAACTGAGGATGGGCGTCATGTCATCAATATGGTGTTCCTATGTGAATATGAGAGTGGTACGGCAACTAACCGGAGTCCGGATGAAGTGGAAGCCGTCCACTGGCTGACCTGCGATGAGATCATGAAGCATCCCCTGGCTCCTCCCTGGACCCAAGAGAGTATTAGAAGAGTAGCGCTCATACCCACCCCGTGAACTCCAGAATACTCGCCTTCGCCGATTGCGCCTCCGACTGTGCACCCTTGCGCCATTCCTTGGGCGAGAGGCCCATCAGCTTGGAGAAGCAGCGGTTGAAGCTGGAGATGGAGTGGAAGCCGACCTTCTCCGAGATCTCCAGAATGGAATCCTCGGTGCTCTTCAGCTGCTTACAGGCTTCCTCAATCCGGGTGCTGCTCAGGAAATCCAGCGGGGCGGTGCCCATGATGTCATGGAATTTGCGGCGGAAGTGGGTGGTGCTTAAGTGGCACAGCTCGGCCAGATCATCAATGGTCATCGGCGTCATATAGTTCCTGGTGATGTACTCCAGCGCAGGAGAGATCACGAAATCGCCCTTCAGGCTATGCCCGGCCTCCTGGCCGCTCAAGGCTTCGTTCGTAGAATGAATGCGGAGCAGCTCAATGTACAGGGATAGCAATAAGCCGTACGCACTCTCCTGATAATAAGGCTTCTGCTGCTGCAATTCGAGGACGATGGAGGTAGCCAGCGTATAGATGAGGGGGTGCTTGTCCCTGCTCAGAATACAGTTCGCGCCCTGCACCGCCCAGAGATTCGGCTCGAAGCCGGCGTAGGCGCTCTTGAAGGAATGCTGAAACAGATCTTCCGGCGAGAAAAACAGATAGGACCACAGACTGGCCTCTCCCGGAGAGCTGTACGTCGTGTGGGGCAGATACCGCGGCAGGAAGGTCACATCCCCGGCGGCAAAAGGCACGTTCTCGCCCTTAATCTCCATAATTCCGCTATCCGAATAGCAGATCCCGATCTCCAGATGGTTATGGAAATGCAGGTGCTCACTCTTGATATCGGAGATCTTCCAGCGTTCGCCGCTGAGCAGCAGGACAGGGAATTGGATCGGCAGGCTATAGTGGCGGTACTCAATGACGGGTTTCTTTTTTCTGGGCATCTTCAGTAGCTCCTGTCCTTCTTACGTTAGAATAGGAATGAAGAATAAAGGGTCGAAATTGCGCAGTTTTGATGTGAATGTGCTTAGATGTAGAACATTTTACTGCTTACAATAGATTCTGTAAAGCGCTTGCAAGCGGATGGACGGATGGTAGCTGCCTTCAAGAGACGCAAGGAACAGGAGAGGGGAATGCACATGCTTCAAGTTACATATAACCGGGAAGAAATCTTAAGCGTAATCGATAAGGTTGCCAGGAAGACACTGGCGATGGATTTAACGTGGGAGTGGCCTTGCGGCGTTGCCTATTACGGGGTGTCCAGAGCCTACCAGACCACGGGGAACCAGGAGTACCTGGACCAGCTGGTGAAGTGGGTAGATGAATATATTGAGCTGGGGCTGCCCGCCTTTACGGTCAACACCTGTGCAATGGGCCATATGCTGATCACGTTGTACGAAGAGACCGGGGAGCAGAAGTACTGGGATATTGTGTTGAGTAAAATCGGCTATATCCGGGGGAGCGCGCTGCGGTTCGGGGATCAGGTGCTGCAGCATACGGTCTCGGCATCCAATGACTTCCCGGAGCAAGCCTGGGCGGATACGCTGTTCATGGCGGCGTTCTTCCTGCTGCGTGTGGGCAGCAAGCTGGAGGATCAGGAGCTGATCCAGGACGCGCTTAACCAGTATTACTGGCACATCAAATACTTACAGGACCCAAGCACCGGCCTCTGGTTCCATGGCTATAACCATGTGAAGCAGGACCATATGTCCGGGCTGTACTGGGGCCGGGCGAATGCCTGGGGAGCCTATACGATGTCGCAGGTGAAGCCGCTGCTTAAGGAGTGGTACCTGTACCCGCAGTGTATGGATGTGGAGTGCTCGCTCCGGGATCAGCTGGCGGCGCTGAAGCTGTTGCAGACGGAGAACGGCCTGTGGCGCACACTGCTGGACGATGAGGAGTCCTATGAAGAGGTGTCGGCATCCTGCGGGATCGCGGCGGCCATGGTGAATAACGGCAATCCGCTGCATACCAAATATGTACAGAAGGCCCTGAAGGGCATTCTGGAGAACATCACGGAAGACGGACGCGTATTGAACGTATCGGGCGGCACCGCCGTCATGAAGGACCGTGAAGGGTACCGCCATATTCCCAAGGACTGGACTCAGGGCTGGGGCCAGGGCCTTGCGCTTGCGTTCCTGTCGGATCTGCTCAAATAAGGAGGAATTCTGTTGCCGACACCATCTACAGGCTCCACAGGAGCTTTTACCCTGCCGGGGGAAGCCGGTTATGAAGCACTGACCTTGAAGCTTGCCGAACGCTGGGGGGCCGATGTCATTCGTGACAGTGACGGCACGCAATTGTCGGAAGAGATTATCAATGCCGGCTACGGCATCTATTCGACCCTGTGCATCATCCGCGACCATAACGGCTGGGCGGCGAGGAACCCGGACAAGCTGCAGCAGACCTTCCTGATTACAAGTCCGAAGGTGGCTGTGCAGGATTACCTATCCATCTACCTGCTGGAGGATTTCTTCGCAGAGCAATTCAGGGTGAATGATTCGCGTGAGGCGTTCAAGTACTGGCAGGTGTACGACCGGACAACCGGGAAGGAGGTGCCGGGGGAGCAGTGGAATTACGACCGGGAGTCCGGCAATGTGGTGCTAACCGGTATAACGCCTTGGCATAAATATACGGTCAGCTTCATGGCCTACCGGATCTGGGAAGAGATCTCCATGTACAACCACACGACGAATCACTGGGATAAAGAGCATCTGATGCAGATTGATCCGATGTATAAGGAGACCCGGCAGTACCTGCTGGACTGGATGGAGGACTGGTGCGGGGAGCATCAGGCGACGACCGTGGTCCGCTTCACCTCCCTGTTCTACAATTTCGCCTGGATCTGGGGCAGCAGCGGGCAGAACCGCCATCTGTTCTCGGACTGGGGGTCCTACGATTTCACGGTGAGCGCGCGGGGCCTGGATCTGTTCGCGGAGCAATACGGCTATTCGCTGTGCGCAGAGGATTTCGTGAACGGCGGCAAATACCGTGTCAGTCATATTCCGGCGGAGCAGCGTAAGCTCGATTATATGGCTTTTATCAACGATTTCGTCATCGGGTTCGGCAAGCAGTTAATTGACATTGTCCATAAGCACGGCAAGCTGGCGTATGTCTTCTATGATGACAGCTGGGTGGGCGCAGAGCCCTACAATGACCGCTTCGGGGAGTTCGGCTTCGACGGGATGATCAAATGCGTGTTCTCGGGCTATGAAGCCAGACTCTGCTCAGGGGTGAAGGTGGAGACGCATGAGATCCGGCTGCATCCGTATCTGTTCCCGGTTGGCCTGGGCGGCGCACCTACCTTCATGGAGGGAGGCAATCCCACACTCGATGCGAAGCAATACTGGATTAACATCCGGCGTGCCCTCCTGCGTGAGCCGATCGACCGGATTGGCCTGGGCGGCTATCTGCATCTGGTCGAGCCTTACCCGGATTTCTGTGCGTACATTGAGAAGATTGCGGATGAATTCAGGGAGATCAAGGAGCTGCACAGGCAGGGGAAGCCGTATCACATCAAGACTAAGGTAGCTGTTCTGCACTCGTGGGGCAAGCTGCGGTCGTGGACCCTCTCCGGCCACTTCCATGAGACGTATATGCATGATCTGATTCATATTAATGAGGCCTTATCCGGCTTACCGGTAGAGGTGCGGTTTATCGACTTCGGGGATGTCCGACAGGGTGCCTTGCAGGATGTGGATGTGGTGATCAATGCAGGCAGCGCCGGTTCAGCGTGGAGCGGCGGGGTGCACTGGAAGGACAGCCAGGCGGTGGACGCCTTGACAGAGTGGGTGTATAAGGGCGGCGCATTGATCGGGGTGAATCAGCCTTCCGCCGTGGACGGCTACGATCATTACTTCCGGATGGCGCATGTTCTCGGGGTGGATGAGGATACCGGCGCACGGGTGGCGCATGGCAAATGGGCTTATGAAGTTCAGCCGGTGCAGGGACTGGTGCCGGATGGCGTCAGCCTCACGCCGAAGAACGGGGTCTATCTGACCGATGGGGCTGCTGCGGTGGTCCGTGAGGTAGAGGGCAAGCTGGCCCTGACTGTGAATAGCTTCGGGAGAGGGAAGGGCATCTACCTGCCGTCCTTGGCCTTCAGCTGGGAGAATACCCGCCTGCTGCTGAATCTGATCCGCTATGCCGGCAATGAGCTGGAGGAGACCCGCTACCTCCCGGATAATCTCTACACCGAGTGTGCGTATTATCCGCAGAGCAAGCGCCTGGTTGTCATTAACAATAGCGCACAGCCGCAGCAGACCACCATCGAGACGGACTGCGGTCCGCAGGTTGTGGAGCTGGAAGCTTTTGATACGGTGATTCGGGTGATTGGGGAATCGAATATCTAAGATCCGTTGAACCTTTAGAGTTAAGTATGTATGATTATGGTAACCGATCCCGCCACGCCTCTTCATAATGCGTACCAAGGCGGGACTTTTTTTGCAATCGTAGCCGCTACGGCTTATGTGGAAATGCATGCTGTACTTCCCGGAGGAATGCCTATGCCAGGGTCCGCCCGCTTCAGACAATCTATCGCCTTCATCGAGGAGCATCTGCATGAGGAGATTCCGCTTGAACAAGCTGCGCAGGCCGGATTCACCTCGCTGATGCAGCTGTACCGTGACTTCTATACCTACACCGGCCACTCGGTCAAAGAGTACATCCGCAAGCGCAGGCTCTCGGTGGCGCTCGGGATGATCCGAAGCTCACAGCGTCCGCTTGCCGAGATTGCATACGCCTGCGGCTACAGCTCCCAGCAAGCCTTATGCAAGTATGTGAAATCAGCCACAAGCTTAACCCCGCTAGCCTATCAAAAAAGTGCCGCCTGCTATTTCTTCCCCAGATTCGACAGTGAAGCCGTCCGGCAGGTAACCGTCAGCACAGAGATCCTTCCTGCAACCATACATATGAAATTCTATTCAACCAGACACGGCGGCATTGAACAGCAAGCGCTGGAAGCGTTATACGCTCTTCTCCCCGCCTACCAGGGCAGACTCTTCGGGCGAGACGGGCAGCCGCAGGGCGGCTTGTTCTGTTATGAGCTTGCGGTGGAGTATGGCCCAGCCTTGATGCATAGCTTAACCGGAAGTATCTTCCGGGAGCTTGCGGTTGTCCCGGAACGCAGCTTAACCTGTGCCAAGCTGGCGGTCCGAAGCGATGAGGCTGAGATCGGACTGGCCTGGGACTATCTGTATCTGAAGTGGCTGAGGACCAGCATGTTCGAGCAGGATGAGGAGCGCTACGGGGAAGAGTATATCCGCAAGGGCAGCGAGGTGAAGAGGCTTATTCTGTATGTGCCGGTGAGGAAGCGGACGGATTATGACAAGATCAGTGTGAGCTTCAGTGAAGGTCTTGAATTTCTGGCTGCGTCCAGGGAAGGGGAGCAGGCGGAAGAGGAGGCAGCGGCAGCCGTGATGAACTATTGCTCAAGGCATCATCCTGAAGTGCTAAGAACGGCCAGCATGTTCTGCGTCATCCAGCACGGCGGGCGCTGTACCTGCGGAGTCCGGCTGGAGCGGGGGCAAGCGATAGCGCTCGCCGGAGATAGCGGCCTTCAGATTCTGCAGGCTCCCGAAGGCAGGTATGCGGTGCTTGAGAGCAGCAGCTATGGAGACCGGGGAATGTTTATCGCGCTTTTGGAGAGCTGGGTAGAGGAGAGCGGGTGTAGCAGGGAGGGGACGTTTCCTTTTACCACCTATGAGACAGTAGCCCCGGGCCGCCCGGATGCCATAACGATGAGCGTGTGGATGAAGCTGAAAGATGTTAAGAAGTGATAATATTTACGAACCGTGAGCTACTATACTTGAGCTTAACCAGGAGAGGAGCTGACCTATGAATCTGAGCAAGCAAGCACTGCCGCAGCAAGCAGCTGAAGGCTATAGTCCCCGTGTGAAGCCGGTAATCCTGAGAATGGTGGAGGAGCTGAAGCAGATGGAGATGTTAAGTGAGGTTCATGTAGAGCAGGTTACGGAGCTGTGCAGCATTGTGGACAGGCCGGAAATGAAGGTTGTGGGGATTGCGCTGCCGATATCGTATGAGAGCCGGGGTTATGGCGGGTATTATGATTCCGGGCAGGCGGGCGGTACGATTAATGATTATTTTTATACGAAAAAGCTGGCGGCAGAAGGAGAGATTGCACTGCTCTCCAGTCTGATAGAGCACCAGATTAAGGGCCGGGAGATCGTCACAGTACGCACCGGGGTTCAGGGGGATGGCAACTACAAAGTGATTGTGGGCATGGAGGTAAGCAGCTTCGAGGGGCTGCCAGCGCATTTGCCGGAGTATACGGAGACGCTGACCGTACCCGCTTGCCGGTATGCCAAGGTTCTGATCAATGAATCGAAGAGCGCCGGGCGGACCGGCTACGAGGAACGGATGCACGCCGATGAATATTTCGTGGGTGAATTCCGCAACGATACAAGCTATGTCTATAATCCCGCCGGCCTCAGCTTCAATACATATGACCAGTCCGGTGAGATTCTTACCAAATACGAGCCGGTGATTCTGCCAGGGAATACGGCTGAACAGTTCGGCTCCCTGCGCTTCAAGCCGGTAACGCTGCCGGAGATGAAGATTGCCTGCAGCATGACGCTGCCGGAGGATGAGGAGTTTGTGATCACCAAATATTTCGGCGTGCAGGATCAGGTATTCGCCACCGGGGCAGCCCGTTATTATCTGCATGACTATTACGGGTTCCCGGTGAACAGCGGGGAGGAGGGGAGGGTGAATTCCTGCTTCGGCACAAGGGTCAGCAGCTTCGATGGCCTTCCTGACAGTGTGGAGAAGATGACGGTGCCCGGGGGCATCTATCTGCATATTACCCAGCTTGAGGTGAACGGTGATCATCCGGGCATCCCGTATGATGCCGCATTCAATCATCTGGAGGAGCTGTACCTGAGCGCCCACCCTGAGTATACGCGTGACTGGAGCAGGCATGTGATTGCCCGGTTCCGCCAGGCGAACTGCGCCTCTGTCTTCGTACCGCTTGCTGCTGAATAGCTTGGCCGGGGGCCGGCGCGGGGATAATATGATAGTATAGAGGTACATTTATTTTCCCGTAGGGGTAGAAAAGAGCGTATCATGAGAATCATCATTTCACCTGCCAAAAAGATGAAAACGGACACGGATTTTCTGGAATCCCGCCAGGCTCCGCAGTTCTTAAACGAGTCACAGACGCTCCTGGCCCTGCTTCGTAAGTTGAGTTACGCAGAAGCCAAGGCGCTGTGGAAATGCAATGACGCTATTGCTGCGCTGAATATGCAGCGGATTGAAGAGATGGACCTGACCCGGAATCTGACCCCGGCGATCTTCGCCTATGAGGGCATCCAGTACCAGTACATGGCGCCGGGGATTTTTCAGACGGAGGAGCTGGACTATCTGCAGCAGCATTTGCGGATACTATCAGGATTCTATGGGATCGTCCAGCCGTTCGACGGGGTGGTCCCTTACAGGCTGGAGATGCAGGCCAAGCTGGGTGGGCGGGGCTTCAGTACCCTCTATGAGTTCTGGAACAGAAGATTAGCGGACCAGCTGTTCGCAGAGACTGACACGATTGTGAATCTGGCCTCCAAGGAATACAGCAGGTGCGTCTCTCCCTACCTCAGCAGTGATGTCCGGATGGTAAGCTGTGTATTCGGGCAGAACATCGGCGGCAAGGTGGTGGAGCGGGCGACACTGGTTAAGATGGCCCGGGGCGAGATGGTCCGGTTCATGGCGGAGCAGCAGATTACCAGCGTCGAGGAGATTCAGGGCTTCAGCGGATTTGACTTCCGGTATGAAGCGGCCTTGTCGGATGAGAACACGTATGTGTTCGTTCAAGCCAAGCAAGACAAAGAATAGGCTGATAGATTGAGCAGTATAGAGGGTAATCTTGAAGATGGTGGAAGCACCGGATTCGGGGTTACCCTTTTGTTTGAAATATTAGAATTTATATGTTTCATTCAATAACTTATCCTCATATTTCTCGCTGAAACGTTACCGTCCTTCAAAAGGACGGCAAAGCCGTTTCCACTTGTTGCGGGTGAAAGCTTACTTTTTGTAAAATAAGGAAGAACTCAGAACAGATTCAAGAGGAGGACTTATGACTGGGAGACGAGACCCATTGAATAAAGAGCGCTTACTGGGGGAGCTGGATGCCCTGGGGTATTCTGATAGAATCAAAACAATCACACGACTAGGCCGTGATCACCTGGGGTCCCCGGAATACTCACAGCTACTTACCTCCTTACTTGGGGGCGGGGTTTATGAAGCGCGGCTGGCCCTGATGGGGGCGATCGCTACGCTGGATGGTTCTGTGATCCGATCTGCGCTATATCATCCTATGGCGGGTATCAGGAAAATGGCTGCGGGCCTGCTGCCCAAGGCCGCTTCAGCCGAAGAGATTGAACACGAGCTTCCGCAGCTGTCACAGGATTGCCGCCGCAAGCTACTGCGCACGGTAGCCCTGATGAACCGCCAGGAGCTGGCGGAGCGGCTATTGCCAGTGGTACAGGCCCGGTGGGGCCCGGAGGAGGCAGCGATTGTGCTGCAGGCTTGCTCTGCGGCTACCGTCTGCGCGCGGCTGGCTGAGCTGGGGTACGCCATTAAGGATTGGAAAAAGCTGTCCAGCCGCCATCTGGAGGTGGTCGCGGAGTATTTCACCAGCGAGCTGGAAGCGGCCCCGCTAAGGGCTAAGGGGCTGGTCTGGTCGCAGTTCTCCTCCGCGATGGAGCATCTGAGTAGTCACAAGCCTGACCTGGTGCTGGCTTATGCGGTGAACCATGGGCCGGCAGACATGCTGCCGCCTCCGCTTAAGGCGAATCTTGGCACACTGATGCGCCTGAGACCAGGCGCGGTGTATGAGCTGCTGATCCGGACGCAGACGCGTGGTGAGCTTATGACTTATGGTGTGCCTGAAGCTGTGCTCAAGCGGGCGAAGCTCCTCTCCATGGATCAATTGTCGCAGCTTGCCAAGCTGCTGGCGGACGAGCCCTACCATGTGGCGCGGCTTCTGGAGCATCTTGCGCCTTCTAAGCGCCAGGAGATTTTCGATGCTGCGTATGAGGAGGAGAAGCGCCGGGAGCGGGTTTATCCGGAGGGGCTGCTGTATGTATTGCCGCATGCGCTGCGTGACCGGGAGGCTGCCCGGATGCTGGGCCTGCGTGAGATCAGGGAGAGCCGGGAGAACACCCTGCGCATCACAGCCGCCCGCCCGATTCTTCAGGTCAGAGAGCAGCTGGAGCAGGCCACCCGGGTATCGAATGCAGATGAACGCGCTACGGCGCTGATGCAGCTGGTCCGCAGCACCGTTCTGGCAAGGCAGGGAATGGATGCTACACTACTGACCTTAGGCCGCATCCGTAATGATCAGGACCCTGTCCGGGCGGCGGTGTTCAAGGAGCTGTCGGAGAGTCCGGCGTCTGTGTACGAGGCTGCCCATGTCCCTGCGCTTACTGTGCTGGTAGACAGTGTGATTGATGCCAGAGACACCTCCTATGGTACGAGGTACTCTGTGCAGCAATTGGCCTTCTCGATTCTGCGCCATCAGGCGGCGGAGACGGGCGGGGAGCTGTTCAAGTTCGCGCTGAACACGCTCCAGAAGCTGGCGAAGCAGGACGGGCAGCTCTCCCTGCCGTCCCTTGCGAAGAACATGCCGCGGGGCGTGGAAGAGATCATCTTTGACGGCATCTATTCCTACGCTGCGCAGGCGGGCAAGCGGGAGGATTACAACCTGGTGCTGAGCCTGGCAACTTCTTTTGGTAAAAGGGGGTACGGGATCTTCAAGCTACAGCAGCTTTTACGGGAAGCCACCCGGGCCAAAACCGAGGGAACCGCTATCCGGGCAACCCGTCTCTGGCTGGAGCCGCTGCAGACGCGCGATGAACGGGTGAAGGAGCTGCTGGATGCAGATCCAACGTATATCACCATCCACGAGGTGTTCTTGCATCTGCATCTGAAGCGCCAGGAATGGCTGGACCCTTATATTTCGGGCGCTGCGATCAAGGGCAAGTTCCTCTCGGGCAAAACGGTCTATCCCGTTCCGGCTGCGGACGGATTCTACCGCTGGCTGCCGCGCCAGCAGGAGGCGTACGGTGCTCTGTTAAGCACAGTCGCAACGGGTTCCAAGTACAGCTTGTTTGAGCGCTCGAGAGCGATTAGAATCATGGCCAGTATGCCGGATGGGAACCCGGAGCGGCTGTATGAACTGGTACAGGACAAAGAGGTGGCGGTAGTGGAGGCAGCGCTTCATGCCTTGTCCCTGCTGGAGGAGCCGGAGAAATCCCTGCCGGTGCTGCTGGAGCATCTGGATAGCGACCGGGCCCGTGTAGCGATGTACTCCATCCCAAGGTGTATCCGCCGGGTCAGTCCGCAGCGGCTGTCTCAGGCACTGAAGGCTCTGCTGAGCAGGGAGAAGCTGAAGATCACCGTCCGCAAGGAATCCATCCGCCTGCTTGGTGCGTATAGAAGTGAGGACAGTCTTCCGCTGCTGTTGAATGAATTCGCGAAGCCTGCTGTGCATAAGGATGTGGTGATTGCTATAGGGCATGCTGCCAGAGGGCTGCTGGATGATGAACGGAGCTGGGAGGTGCTGCGTACCATCGCTGCTTCTCCAGAGCGTGATATCGCAGTAAGCTTGTTGTCCCAGCAGCCTGCTGGGCTTCCGCTTGCTTACAGACCGCGCTATCTGGACTTAATCATAGCCATTGCCGCTCACCCGGATGTATCCGTCATCAGCCAGGCTTATATTTCCATGAAGTGGTGGACAAGCGGTTATGAAGACACCGTTGCGGCGGCTGCGGCTCAGGCGGTTGCGGGTCTGAAGGACAGCTCCAGCTGGGAGTTCGCGATGATGACATTGATTGAAGCCGCCCGGGACGGCAAAGTGAACGCGGTTGTAGCCGATATCTGCCGGGAGCTGGCGGCAACGCCCGTGACGCAGGAATGGAATGCAGCGGCGGATAGAGACCTGCCGCACCGGCAGCGCCTGCAGGTACTCATCAAGCAGTTGACCGGTCTGCCTAAGAGTACAAGCATACAGATTACCCCGTTGTACCTGGAGCTGGCCGGCACGCTGGCCGCCGATGAGACTTTATATGAGCTTGTCTTGACCTTATATATCGCAGTGATCGATTGGAGTCACGCAGAGGAGGCGTCCGGGTATGTGAAGCGGATCGCGCAGGAGGTGACCCGTCAGCCTCAGCTCTTGAGCGAGTTGTACCGCGGGCTTGCCGCCAGCCTGGAGAACAGCGCCGGATTCTGGATACCGGAGACATTGCTTGAGATTGTGGATGTTCTGCGGGCAGAACCGTCTTACGAGGCTCCGTATCTCGGACTGTCGTTGCTGGAAGCGGCGGGAAGCGCACTGCGCTGGAGCCCGGAACCGTCAGAGCGTCTGCGGGAGTACAGGAATCATGCGAATCCCGCAGTCCGCACACAGGCGCTGAATATTTGGACGGCGAGAGAGTCACGGCTGTTCATGCTATAACCGCATATGCAGGATGGGCCAAGGCTTGCCTTGCTCATCCTGTTCGGAGCGGCCATAGACCCGGAAGCCTAAATGTTCATAGAATTCGGCAGCATTAAGAATAAATAAGAATCGAGATGAAGCGATATGATGACCCGTCAGCGGCTGATCCGGTTTGGCGGAATGGCGTTTATTTGTTCCGGCCTGCTCTTCCTGGCCCAATATCTGTTCCTGAGATCGGTGCCTGCTCCTCCGCTGGAGGATGCTGCGCTCTTATCATGGCTGAGCGAATGGCGATTCCAGCTCTCAATGGCAGACGAGGTGCTGTTCTTTGCTGCGGTATTGCTCATCCCCTCCATCGCGGCATTATACCGGCTGCTGGTGCAGGTGAATCCGGTCCTGACTGAGTTTGGCTGCGGCCTGCTGGCGGTTAGCGTTCCTGTCTATATCGTGTTGGTTATTATTCTGGGGAGGCTGGTCTATCCGGTATATGGGATTGAGCTTACGCCGGAGAGCTACAGGCTGATCATCAGCTTCTATTACGGGGGCGTGCATTGTG
Organism: Paenibacillus sp. FSL P4-0338; assembly: GCF_038002365.1. Classification (NCBI taxonomy): domain Bacteria; kingdom Bacillati; phylum Bacillota; class Bacilli; order Caryophanales; family Paenibacillaceae; genus Paenibacillus; species Paenibacillus sp. FSL P4-0338. The sequence continues at coordinate 830,458 of NZ_JBBOCG010000002.1, forward strand.
TCGCATTAGTTGTTGGAATCGCAACGATTCTGCTGAGCCTTGTGATTTGGAAGAGCGGACTGGGACAATTCACGGCAGCCCTCGGGCTTCTGACCGGGGTGTTTGATCTAATCGGCTCCTATCCATGGTTACTTGGTGAGGGAATGATCCTGATCTCCCAGTTGCTGTTCTCCGGTTGGCTCGTCATTCTTGGCGTTAACATGCGAATGAGTGCGACAAGAGGGACCGATTAAGGCCATCGACCCAAAAGATTAATGACGGGCCTTCCAATTCTTGATACAATAAAACCACTTAAGTGAAATTATTCACAACTAAAGCGGCTAATGATTGCTATAACGGGTGTGATTGCATATTATATGTATAAAATTATAAAGCACATTTGTAAAAGTGAGGGGGATTGGAATGGCGACACATCGCTTGAACAGTATGGAAGTTAAAAAGATGAACCGGAATGCCATTTACCGGTACCTGTATCACCGTGAATCCACTTCCATTCAGGAGATTGCACAGGCGCTGGGTCTAAGTCTTCCAACCGTGACACAGAATCTCAAGGAACTGCAGGAACGCGGGCTGATTGAGGAGACCGGGCTGTATGAATCCACCGGGGGGCGTAAGGCCAAGTCGATGGCCTGTAACAGTGTGGCGGGATATGCCGTCGGACTGGATATTACCCTGAATCATGTGGGGATTGTCGTCATTGACTTGAGCGGCAGAATCATTAAGAATGTCAGGAATCATTATCCGTTTGCAAATGAGGAGACCTACTTCCATGGGGTAGGCAAGCTGGTGGAGGAGTTCGTAGAGGAATGTCAGCTGGACCGCAGCCGGATTCTGGGAGTAGGCATTGCGCTGCCTGCGATTCTATCCGGGGACCGGCAGACGGTAAGCTATGCTACAGTCATAGATTTCAAGGGAGGCAGTGTCCGGCGGTTCGCCGAATACATCCCTTATCCCTGCGTCCTGAGCAATGATGCGAATGCGGCGGGACTCACTGAACTGTGGGGAGAGCAGGACATACACAATGTGGTCTATCTGTCCCTTAACAATAGTGTGGGTGGTGCCATTATAGCCGGTAACCAGATCTATGCAGGCCAGAACCACCGTAGCGGAGAGTTCGGGCATATGACGATTGTGCCTGAAGGGCGTACATGTTACTGCGGACAGAAGGGCTGTGTAGATGCCTATTGCTCAGCGAGGATTCTATCGGACAGCACGGGGGGGAGCATCGCGGAATTCTTCCGGCTGCTGGGAGAGGGCAAGGAGGAGCAGCGGGCTATCTGGCAGGAATATCTGGGCTATCTGGTGCTTACAGTGAATAACCTGCGGATGCTGTACGATTGCGATGTGATTCTCGGCGGCTACGCCGGGGCTCACATGGAGGAATACATTGATGAGCTTCAGGCGCTGGCAGCCCGCAAGAACACCTTCGAGCAGGATGGCTCCTACCTGCGGGTCTGCAAATATAAGCTGGAGGCCACCGCTGTGGGCGCTGCCCTGGAGCTGGTGACTGAATTTATCGACAGAATCTAGATCCGGGTTGATTTTACCCTAATACAATATCTGCTTTCCCCGCTCCTCCGGAAGAGGGACGTTGCTGCAATCGCAGCCTTGTCCTTCTCTGGGGGAGTTTTTGTTGACTTCACCCCAATTCCGTTTATAATCTTATTTAAATGGTTTTATAAAAGTATATTATTATTGAATGGTTGAAGAAGGAAGGCAAAATCCTTGAAGTAACAGGAGTTTGTTAAAGAGTATGCTAATGTTCCTGAGGAGGAGAAATGGATGAAGAACAGAGCTTTTTATATGACAGATCTGAAGCAAATGGCAATGAAGGACATCGATATGCCCGCAGTCCGGGAGGGCGAGGTCATTGTGAAGCTGGAGGTTGTCGGCATCTGCGGATCGGATGTACATTACCTGGAGCATGGCCGGATCGGTGATTTCGTGGTGGACGGAGATTTCATTCTGGGGCATGAATGCGCCGGGGAAGTGGTGGAGCTTGGCCCTGGCGTGAAGCATCTGAAGGTGGGGGACCGGGTGGCGCTGGAGCCTGGTGTGACTTGTGGCCAGTGTGAGTTCTGCAAGAGTGGCAAGTACAATCTCTGCCCGGATGTACAGTTCCTAGCTACGCCGCCGTACCATGGCTGTCTGATGGACTATATCGCTTACCCCGAGAATATGGCCTTCAAGCTGCCGGATAATGTGTCTTCGGAGGAGGGCGCACTGGTCGAGCCGCTGGCGGTAGGACTCCATGCTGCGGCGCAGGGCGGCGTTAAGCTGGGGGACCGTGTTGTGATTCTTGGAGCTGGCTGTATAGGACTGGTTACACTACTAGCCTGCAAGGCTTACGGGGCTACGGAGATTGTGGTGGTGGACATTATCGGGAAGCGGCTGGAAGCGGCGATGAAGCTGGGAGCTACGCGGGTCATCCATGCCAAGCAGGAGAATGTGCTGGAGACCATTGCGGCTTGGACCGATGGCGCGGGCGTGGATAAGGTGATTGAGACGGCAGGCAGTGAACATACGGTGAAGCAGACGCCATATCTGGTCAAAAGAGGCGGAACCATCGTCCTGGTTGGCCTGGCCGCCAAGGATATCATTGACTTCGACTTCATGCAGATTATGTTCAAGGAAGCCGGCATCAAGTCGGTCTTCCGGTACCGCAACCTGTATCCGGCAGCCATCGGAGCCATCGCGGACGGCAAGATCGACGTCAAGGGGATCGTCACACACGAATTCAACTTTGAGGAGACGCAGCAAGCGTTCGATTACGTGATTAATAATAAGGAGGATGTGGTTAAGGCGGTTATCAAGATGGGCTAGAGGGACTAAAGTTGATGGGGAATAGCTAGATGGTGAATAGAAAAAGTTAATAGATTAGCTATGGATGAATAGTGACAAGTGAGTATGGCAGAATAGCGCAGAGCTGCCCCGTTTGGGGCGGCTTTTTGGCGTTGGTCGGCTCTGAAGACGGGGTGAGGTGGAAGAAAGGGACCAATTCCTTTAGTGGGCTGAAGGTGAGCCGGAGGATGAACTGATAGGCCCCTCTTAGGTTACGAAGAGCATTAGTGCACCTGATTCCAGCCAACCCATCCTGAAGGAGTAAATGGTAGTCCGCCGCTGCCGAATTTCCCCCAATTTCCGCCCCTATCTTCGGCGAGAGTGGAATTCTCGTCGATTCATCCCAATAATTTCATAATATCAATAAAAATTGGGGGTTAATCTTTAGTTTGCGGAGAGTAATGTAAACGCTTACTAGATATAATTTTCTCGAAAGGAGGACAAGTAAATATATGGGATAACCATCAGGATAAGTTATTATTCTGTTGGGGGAAGCAAGCTGCAAGCAAACACATTATAATCGGGAGGTATTAATTGACAATGAAAAAGAAACTTCTTACGGTATTAATGACAGCGGCACTGAGCTTCAGCGCGTTCGCAGCTACTGCAGGCGCAACAGATTATTGGCAGAACTGGACCGATGGCGGCGGAACCGTGAATGCGGTGAACGGAAGTGGCGGGAATTATAGTGTGAACTGGTACAATACCGGGAACTTCGTAGTGGGTAAAGGCTGGACTTACGGATCACCGAACCGGGTTGTAAATTATAATGCAGGGGTTTTCGCGCCTTCCGGCAACGGCTACCTGACCTTATACGGATGGACCCGGAATTCCCTTATTGAATATTACGTGGTAGACAACTGGGGAACTTACAGACCAACCGGCGATTACAAAGGCACGGTGAACAGTGATGGCGGCACTTATGATATCTATCGTACCATGCGTTACGACGCTCCTTCTATTGACGGAAATGCTACGTTCCCGCAGTACTGGAGTGTAAGACAATCTAAACGGCCAATCGGCAGCAATGTCCAGATTACATTCAGCAACCACGTGAATGCCTGGCAGAGCAAATCAATGTATCTGGGAAGCAGCTGGTCATATCAGGTACTGGCTACCGAAGGATACCAGAGCAGCGGCAGCTCCAACGTAACCGTGTGGTAATGGACAAGCTGACAGGCGCCTTGCCGTTCCGGCAGTGCCGTAAGTTCAGCTAACCGTTGACAGGCTAAGGCCGGCCGGGTGGACAAGCTGCCGGCCTTATCATTTTCATGCACCGATCTGTGCTTAGGTCCTGTACCTTGCCCATCTGCTCAAAGGAGAGGTATTCATGAGAAAACCATTAATGATTCTGATTCTGTGTATGGCAATCGCGGTTATAGCCAGTGCCTGCGCGCAGGAGAAGCCTGCCGCGGATGAGCGTTTAGTGCGGATAGAAGGCGGTACTTTTAAAGATACGAAATCCAATTACTACGGGACAGAGATGACCCTCCCGGACTTCTACATTGGTAAATATGAGATCACCCAGCAAGAATGGCTGGAAGTGATGAAGAGTAACCCCTCGCAGTTCCAAGGAGACAAGCTGCCGGTGGAGAGCGTAACCTGGTATGATGCCGTGGAGTACTGCAATGAGCGGAGTGTGAAGGAAGGCCTGGCCCTCTATTATAATATAGACAAGAATACGGTTGATTCGAATAATACAAGTGACCGGGATTTCATGAAATGGAATGTAACGGCAAATGAAGGGGCGGACGGTTACCGTCTGCCGACAGAAGCCGAGTGGGAATATGCAGCAGGCGGAGGCCAGATGAGCACAAGCAATCCGTATAGCGGAAGCGACAACCCGGAGGAGGTAGCCTGGTACTGGAGGAACTCCGGCGATCAATTCCTGACTGGGGACTGGACCTGGCCTGCGATTGAGAACAACCATAGCCAGCCGAGAAATACCGGACTCAAGCAGCCCAATGAGCTGGGACTGTACGATATGTCAGGCAACGTAAGGGAATGGTGCTGGAACTGGTACGGGAAAGCGGATTCGAATAGCAAGACCGGCTCGGTCCGGCTCGTGAAGGGCGGTGGCTGGATCGGCGGAGTGAACAATACGGAGGTATCCTTCCGCGGCCAATTCGACCCAAGCAGCCGGGGGAATGACCAGGGCTTTCGTGTGGTTCGTGCTGTTGCTGACAAGTGATTCACCCGCACGTATTCAACAGGAACAGAATAGTTTAAGCAGCAAGCCTTCGGGAACATTTTCCGGCATGAGCGCATCTATGGATGCAGCGGCTGGAGAGGACCCGGAGGTTTTTTAAAAAATATAAGAATTTATATGTTTCACACGATAACTTATCCTTCTATTTCTCGCTGAAACGGTACCGTCCTTTAAAAGGACGGCAAAGCCGTTTCCACTTGTGATAAGGAAGCATCCTTTCAACTAACATTCAGATTCACTATGTATACTCCGTATATGGATTAAGGCACATGCGAAAGATTCGCCGGACGCTGCCGATCAGGAGGGTATCATGGTAAAAAGAATCCAGCAAATCGTAACGATCATCCTCGCCTTGTTCATTGGGCTGTTCATCGCTTCATCCTTCTTTTTCCGGGCAAAATATAATTATTCCGTGTATGGAGACCGGGCGGTGCTGGAAGGGCAGCAGCCGCTTATTTTCCTGCTATGGATCGTAGTTGTTCTGGGACTGGGCTTCGTGCTGTACAGACTCTCACGGAAGCTTGAAGGCTATAGCCGGGCCAAGATTATTCCAGCCGTTCTGCTGTTGTCTGGTATCCTGCAGCTCGTGATTATTTTTCTGTTCACCCGCATGCCTACAGATGATTCACAGACGGTGCTGTCCCTGGCCTGGGCTATGCTCTATGACAAGGACTATTCCTCCTTTCAGTCAGGCGGATACCTCTACATGTTCCCGTTCAATTTCTCCTTCGTGCTGTATCTGAAGACGCTGCTGCTTCTGTTCCCGGACAATTATCTGGTGATCAAAAGCTTCAATATCCTCTTCTCCCTCGTCACTACGCTGGTCATCTACCTGCTTTGCCAAGAGCTGAATCCTAAATCAAGCAGGAAGGACTATGGCCTTCTGATTGTGGCTGCGACCTATGTTCCAGCTTTGTTCATGAGCAACTTCATCTATAATGATGGAATTGCCACGGCTCTGCTCACCAGCGCGCTCTACTTCGCAGTCAGGTTCATCCGCAGAAGATCCATGAAGGATATACTGTTCGCGGCAGTTCTGCTGACACTCGGCAACTACTTCCGTAGTATAGGTATGATCTTCCTGATTGCCATTGTCCTCGGTCTGCTCCTGAACCTGCGGGCGATTGGCGTGAAAAAGGTCATGGCTGCCCTTGGAGTAACGCTGCTGCTGTGGGTTCTCCCTGCCTGGATTCAGAATACGGCGCTTCAAGCAACAGGCATTGTGGACGAATCGCCGTCCAGCAATTCTGCTCCAGTGTACATGTGGCTGAATATGGGGATTAATCTGGAGACACTCGGGTTCTGGGATGACCGGGAGAGCTATAATATCTACCAACAGGAGGCCGGCTATAATAAGGCGGAGAGTGTAGAACTGTTCAAGGCGTCTATCCGCAGCAAGCTCTCCGGCGCGACCTTAACCGAGCTTGCAGGAATGTATTATAAAAAGCTGGTCTGGACCTGGACGGAAGGGACCTATCAGATGGAGCGCTACGGGATAGGAAATGAAGGAGCCTCCTCTGTTGGCGGGAGGGGCGGCATGGTAATGGGCCATTACAGCTATTCCACAGCTGCAAGCAGACTGTTTGAAGGTGCTTCTATGTACCGGAGCAGCTTGCTGTGGGCCATATATGTCCAGAATTTCCTGATGTACGTCTTCATTCTGATCCGGTTAATCCGGGGACTGCGGACTAAGCGCTTCGCGGAGACCCCGCTCCTGCTGGTGATTCTTGGCTTCATCGGGTTCTACCTGCTCTGGGAGATTAAGTCCCGGTATCTGTATCCTGTGTATCCGCTGCTGCTTGTCTTATCCTACTTGGGTGTCCAAGACGTATATGTATTGCTGACCGGGACAAGGAGGTCTAGGGCGTGTCTTAAAACTAGATATTGCTTCCAACGCATAACCGTAGCATAATTTTACAAGGACGCAATTACGAGGAGCTTGTAAAAGATGCTAAGACGCCACGAAATCAAAGACCCGGACTGGGAAAGGGTCAAAGAACTGTTGCCACCTGAAAACAAGGGTGAAGGCAGACCCTCAAAACCCAATCGGGTGATGCTTAATGCCATGCTTTGGAAAGTCAAAACAGGGGCACCTTGGCGTGATCTGCCAGAACGTTTTGGTTCTTGGAAAACCGTGTATTCCCGGTTTCGTTTATGGAGCAATGACGATCTTTTTCAAAAGATATTTGAAGCGCTCGCCAGCGATGCAGACTTGCAGGATGTTTCTCTAGACAGCACCTCTTGTAAAGTTCACCAGCACGCAGCGGGGGCTAAAAAAGGGCTGAAAATGCCGCAACCAACCAAGAAATCGGACTTTCCCGAGGGGGACGCAATACCAAAATCCACGCTGTAGTCGACGCGCTAGGGAATCCGATTCGCCTATTTTTAACGCCTGGAAACATCCATGATTGTACGGCAGCGGTCGAAGTCCTGTCAGGGGTAAGCTTGTCCGGAACCGCTATTTTAGCCGATAAAGCCTACGGAACGGTAGAGATTCGAACGTACATTGAATCCCAAAACGCAACATACTGTATCCCGCCCAAATCCAATGCCGCAAATCCTTGGACATGTGATTTTTACCATTATAAAGAACGCCATGTAGTGGAATGTTTTTTCAACAAACTCAAACAATTCCGCGGAATCGCAACACGCTATGACAAGCTTTCTCGAAACTTTTTAAGCTTTGCCTTTCTCGCTTCCGCGATGATTCTGTTGAAGTAGCTTCAATATGATTAGTTTTCAGACACGCCCTAATCATGCGGACTAAGAAATATTACATCACCTTAATCATTAGTATGCTTAGCTGTTCTCTGCTGCTCACTTCCTGCGAAGCGGTCACGGCTCAAAATATTACTAGTGCAGACTTCAATTCCCGGCCCGGCGGCTTCCCCGGCATGAACGGCGGGGGCACCAACTTCAAGGACGGGAGCAGGGGAATGAACCGTGAAGGCCCTGACAGGAGGGGGATGCAAGGGCCAGACGGGAGGGCAGACAGCACGCAATGATTGCGAAGCAGTGGACGCTAAGCTGCTATGCCACTTTGTCATATTGCCACTATTTCACTCTGCCAGTCCTTCAGGACAATGCTTTTTCCACTTCCGGATCTTCCCCCGAAAGGTCTTGAACGGAGCGGCAGAGTTAATGTGAATCCACCGGGCCATCGGCCAGTTCTCCTTGGTTCCGGTCCACTTACGCGCGCCTTGGATGAACAGCTCCTCCTCCGTCAATGTTCCGATCCAGTCCAGCCACTGCTGCTCTGATTGCCGGAAGAGCCCGCGCAACTCAGACAGGGAATACTCCGCATATTTGCTGTAGAAGGACTGATACAACCCGCCGAGCTGATTCCACTTGTAATCCGCAGCGGGCATGGAGAAGGTCTGTCCTTCCAGCTCGCTCCGGTCCCAGCTCCTCACCAGCTCCAGCCACCCCAGCTGATAAGCGATGATCTCGGCAGGGGTTTTGTCCACCTCGGGCATTCGCGTATCCTTATATGTATTGTTAATGCCGTCATACTCGGCATCCAAGAGCAGGTACAGATTATGGATCGTGTCCATCAAGTCCTGCCTTGACGAGTATTCATAGCTTGCCATAAGACAATCACTCCTTTACCTGGTTATATCACAGCGCCGTGACAGCAGTCTGTCAAGTTTAATCGGGTGCATCGAAACTATATGTGTGGCCAAGGGGGGGCTAGCGCCAAATACGCTGTACACTCACAAGCTTGTTCTCAACGAAGCTTAGCTTATAGATGTCTGGCATTTCTAACTGCTTCCAGAAGCTATAATCATAACGCTTATCCAGAGCATTCATGATCAGGACCATCATATTACCGTGAGTTCCGATAGCGATTGAATTTCCTTTATATTGCTGCAAAACTTTATAGAGTGCTTGTACGCCTCTCTTCTGGGCAACCAGATTGGATTCTCCTCCCGGCCAGGCGAAGGAAAAGTCCTCCCATACCTTGGAGATAGCCTGCCCGAAGTCCGGTACAGGTTCTGAAGACAAGATTCTTTCTTTAAAATCATCTTCAATTACAATCCTAGTCCTGAGCGGTTTCTCCAGCCCCTCAATGGTCTGTATAGCCCGTTTATAGGGACTAGAGATCAGAATGTTAATATTCTCATGAAGTAGTAGACGGGTAACTCTCTGTGCGTCTGCCCGTCCATCTTCGGATAAAGGTCTATTCAATTCGTCGGTAGAATAAGTAGAGTGGGCATGTCGTACGAAGTACAGAGTGGTAATCATTCACTATCGCCTCATCTATTAATATTTGTACAGTATTGTAACACGAAGAGGACGGGGGATTCAGTGATGAAGGAGCAGTATGGAGAGAGGATCAAGCAGGTCATTGCCTACATAGAAAATCACAGCAGCCAGCCGCTGCGGCTGGATCAGCTGGCGGAGATCTCCCATTTCTCCAAATATCATTTCAGCAGAATATTTACAGCCTTCACGGGCATGACGCCCATGGCCTTCGTTACCAGGAAGCGTATCGAGCGGGCATGGGAGCTGCTGACCAAGACGGACCTGACCATTCTGGAGATTGCATGGGAAAGTGGCTTTGAATCGGTATCTGCTCTGAATGTCCATTTCAAACGGCATTTCGGCTGTACGCCCAGCAGTGTCAGGAACAGCAGGCAGAAACATAGCAATTTCCCGTCACTCCTCAGCAATAAGCAGGCAGAGCCGGCCGCCCTGGCGGATTACAATAAAGCCGAAGGTAATTCGCTGTTAAGGAGGGCATGGGACAGTATGGTGGAACTTAGAGTAATTGCAGAAGTTGAAGTCGCTTATGTCAGGCATATTGGTAGTTACCTGGACACGCATCACGCATGGGACAAGCTAACCGGCTGGGCTACTGAGAAGGGGCTGCATCCGGCGAATCAGCAGTTCATCGGAATCTCACTGGATGACGGGGAACTTACGGAAGAGTCTGTATGCCGCTATGATGCTTGCGTTACACTTCCGGAGGGATTCGACCGGGAGGCCCATCGGGAGGAGGTAGCATACAAGACTCTATCCGGCGGGCAGTATGCGGTGTATTCCTACTATGATACGGTAGAGAGATTTGTCCTTGCGTATGATACGATGTTCAGCGTATGGTTACCCCGCAGCGGCTATGAAGCCGATGACCGGCCATGTCTTGAATTCTGTCTGAATGATCCTGCGCAGGACCCGCAGGGCAAGTGCATGGTTGAGCTGTACGTCCCCATTAGGCCAAGCGCTTAAGGATCAGAGAAGGGAGTGCCCCGGGTGAAGATGGAGATTGTGTTTGACCAGTTCCCTGTCTTAAGATCAGAGGAGCTGGTGCTGGGCAAGATTGAGGAGCAGCATCTGGACGGGCTGTTCGAGATTTACAGCAATGACCATGTGTTCGAATATTGCGGGATTATCCCCAAGCACAATAAGACTACAGTCAAGAGCATGATCGGTCATTATGAGCGGGATTATGGCAAAAGATCGCGGATCAAGTGGGGCATCTTCGCTCCAGCGGACGATACGCACCTGCTCGGAATCATTGAAGCCTGCGACTTCAATCAGAGGGTTAATATGGTCACCATTGGCTACTTCCTTGCGGAAGCCCAGTGGGGGAGGGGCCTCGCCTCCAGGGCCGTTGAGCTGTTGACAGCATTTCTGTTCCAGCAGGCTCAGGTGAACCGGATTCAGGCGGAAGTGATGCTGAATAATGAGCCCTCCAAGAAGGTGCTGCTGAAGAACGGATATGTCAAGGAAGGGATGCTGCGGCAGGCGGCCCTCTGGTCCGGCAAGGGCGTGGTCGATCTGGAGATCTATAGTATGCTGAGGGAAGAGTATATGAAGGTTCTACAACCGGACCATGAGGCCTTTATTTTGTGAAAAAGACAGCTTTATCGCTCGTCCGCGGACTGAGGGGCCGTTATAAGGCCAGTTGGTGATGGAAATGAGGCAAGCGCGGCTAGTTAAGTGCATGTGAGTCCGCTTAGCCCGCGAAATGGTGCAATGCACAGGAATAGCGGCTCTCCAGTCCGCATGGATCGCAGCAGGAGTATTAGTATTGCTTAATTGCACGAAATTGAGAAAGCCAGTAACAGTAGTCTTAGGCGGTAACGGATCTTACGTGAGGGCGCAATCTTCACTGGAGATGTGCTGTACGGTCCAACTAAGCGTGCCAAAAACCGCAGACAGGGGAGCCCCTGCTGCGGTTTTTGGCGATTTCTTAAAATATAAGAATCTATATGTTTCACACGATAGATTATCCTTCTATTTCTCGCTGAAACGGTACCGTCCTTTAAAAGGACGGCAAAGCCGTTTCCACTTGTTTGAACCTATATAAATTGAACTACAAGTACAATCTATATAGCCTTACTTGCGTTGCACGTCAGGCTTCCATCTTCTGCGCCGTATACAGCCGGTGGTACAGGCCGCGGCGGGCGATCAGCTCGTCATGGGAGCCGCTCTCGGCAATGCCTTTGTTCGAGACATACATGATCCGGTCGCAGTTCTTCACTGTAGACAGGCGGTGCGCGATGATGAACGAGGTCCGGCCCTTAAGCAGCTCATTCAGCCCCTTCTGGAGCAGACGCTCGGTCTGTGCATCAATAGAGGAGGTGGCTTCATCCAGAATGAGAATCCGCGGGTTGGCCAGCAGCGTTCTGGCGAACGAGATCAGCTGCCGCTGCCCCTGGGAGAGCTTGGAGCCGCGTTCGTTCACCTCGGTCTGGTAGCCCTGATCGAATTCGCGGATGAAATCATCCGCGCAGACCGCCTTCGCAGCGGCGATGACCTCCTGCTCGGTCGCATCCGGTCTGCCATAGCGGATATTATCCAGAATGGTTCCCGAGAAGATGAAGCTGTCCTGCAGCATGATCCCCATCTGGCTGCGCAGTGACTTCAGCGTGATCTGCGAGATATCCTGCCCGTCGATCAGAATGCGTCCGCCGGTCAGGTTATAGAAGCGTGAGATCAGGTTGACGACGGTGGTCTTGCCCGCTCCGGTCGGACCGACCAGAGCGATGCTCTCTCCCGCTGCGACATCGAAGGAGATGTTCTCCAGGATATTCAGGCCCGGATCGTAGGCGAAGGTGACATCATCGAACGTCACCCGGCCCTCCACTGGCGGCAGCGCCTTCGCACCGGGAATATCGCTGACCGTTACCGGCTCATCCAGCGTCTCGAAGATCCGCTCCAGATAAGCGACCGCATTAATGAAGTTATTGTACAAGTTCGACAGGTTCAGGATCGGCTGCCAGAAGCGTGCCGCATAGCTGCTCATCGCGAGAATGACGCCCAGCGTCATATTCTGCGGGTCCAGGGTCAGCAGGCCAACCAGGAAGATCATAGCCGTAACAATGGTAGACAGGTTATCGACACTGAACGGAATCAGTATGTTGTAACGCAGCGCCTTCATCCAGGCCGTGCGGAAGTTGCCGGCCAGACGGGTGAAGATCCCTTCATTGCGTGTCTCCCGGGAGAACATCTGGGTGACGCCGATGCCGCTGATACTCTCCTGCAGATAAGCATTCAGGTTGGAGCTTTTGTTCGATACGGCCTGCCAGGCCCGGCGCTGCCGGGTCTTGATCAGCAGCATGACACCGAGGAACACCGGCAGTCCGGCCAGAATGATGAAGGAGAGCCGCACATCCACGGCGAACATGAACACCGCGATGAAGATCAGGTTCACGATTTCCAGGATGAAGTTGATAATCCCGTTGGACAACACGTCAGAGACCCCGTTGACGTAGTTCACGACCCGGATCAGGATTTTGCCCTGCGGCCGGTCGTCATAATATTTGAAGGGCAGCTCCTGCAGATGCTTGAACAGGTCGGTGCGGATATCGAAAATAATATCCTGACCGACACGGGTCATAATCCGTGAGCGGATAGTCGCCAGAATGACACTGACCACGATGGTCGCCAGCATTAGCAGGGACCAGCCTGCCAGTGCTCCCATGTCTTTGGCGGGTATGGTCACATCCACCACATGCTGCATAATCAGCGGAGCCGACAGGGCGATTGCCGCTGACAATGCGCTGAGCGCGAATGCGATCAGCATCGGCTTCTTTTTACGCCGGATATAGACCATGGCCCGCCGGAAATGCTTGATATTAAACGGCGATTCCAGATTCTCATCGACATCGAATTTATTCCTGGCCAATCTCGGTCACCTGCCTTCCAATGCCCTCGTTCTGAAGCATGAATACATCATAGTAATAACCCCGCTTCGCCAGCAGCTCGGCGTGGGTCCCTTCCTCAATCAAGCGCCCGCCCTCCAGGATCAGAATGCGGTCAGCCTGGGCCGTAGTGGATACCCGCTGTGCGATGATGATCTTCGTGCAGGGATACTCCAGCTCCCGGAGGCTGCGCTGGATATGCTCCTCGGTCTCCAGATCGACCGCTGAGGTCGTATCATCCAGGATCAGAATCGGACGTTGGACCGCCAGGGCGCGGGCCAGCGCAATCCGCTGCTTTTGGCCCCCGGACAACCCGACACCGCGTTCCCCGACTACGGTATCGTAGCCTTCAGGCATCCGGACAATGAAATCATGGGCAGCGGCCAGAGCCGCGTAAGCCTGCGCATCCTCCTCAGGCAGATCGGGATCGCCGTAGGCAATGTTGCCGTCAATGGTATCGGAGAACAGCAGGACATCCTGCGTAGCCATCCCGATATTCCCGCGCAACTCATCCAGCTCAAGCTCCCGGACATCTCTGCCGTCCACCAGCACACGCCCGCCAGCCACATCATAGAAGCGGGGAATGAGGTTGATGAGCGAGGTTTTGCCGGAGCCGGTGGCCCCCATGATCGCAATGGTCTCGCCGGGGGCTATCGTGAAGCTCACATCATCCAGCACGGTAGCGTTATCATATTTGAACCGGACATGATCGAATTCAATCCGTCCCTCATAGCGGCGTTGCTCCACCGGGTTATGATCGTTGGCAATCGCCGGGCGGGCGTAATAGATATCGACGATTTTGGATAAGCTGGCAAAGAAACGCTGAATATCATTAATAATAATTCCGATATTGCGCATGGGGTTCGAGACCGCCCAGATCAGTGAGGAGAACGCCGTGAACTCACCGAAGGTAATCCGCCCCTCCATCACGTAGTAACCACCGGCCAGCATCAGAACCACGTTGAAGCCTTGGGCGAACGACTCCAGATAAGGGAAGTAGTCAAGCCAGACGAGAGCCGCTTTTTTATTCGCTACCGCGTAGTTGACGTTCTTCTCCGTGAACTTGGCAATCTCGAACTCCTCACGGGCAAAAGCCTTCACCACCCGGTTCCCGGAGATATTCTCCTGGGTCGTCGTATTAAGCTGGGACAGCCGCTCGCGCAGGTCGATGTACATCGGGCGCACTCGCTTGGCGAAGATAAAGGCCACTACAAAAATCGGCGGTGACAGGATCAGCATCCACAGCGTCAGCTTCACATCAATCGTGAGGAAATAAATGACGGCTGCCAGGAAAATCGTAAGCGATTCAATGATCGTCTTGAAAATCCACGCCATCGAGTGGCGGACCATATCCAGATCCCCGGTCATCTTCGTCATCAGGTCCCCGGTGCGGTTGCGGTCATAATATTCCCGGTCCTGGCCCTGAATCTTGTTGTACAGATAAATCCGGATATTGTACATCATATTCTGTGAAGAAATTTCGTACTGCATGGTCGTGAAGTATGCCAGCCCTGTTCGGAGCAGAGAGAAGCCGATCATGCCCAGGCAGAGTGCAATGAGCAGTCCGCGGCCTGTAGCAAGATTCTCTCCGGCGTGGTCACCGGCAATGAACGTATCGACGATGCGCTGGCTGATGTAGGGGTTCACAATCGTAAGACTTGAGCCCACCACCGAGAGGCAGAGCGCCACGATATACCGCGCCCGGTTGCCCTCCAGGTTCTGCCACAGCCATTTGATTTCAAACATCTGATCACCTGTTTCCTGTTGTCTTGTGATAAACAAAGTGATTATAACACTATGAACCAAAATGTATAGGTTCTGGGGCAATTTATTGTTACAAATGGTGAAACTTTCTGCTGGAGTAATCCAGTAATTCTGCATTGCGTTAATGTAGATCACAGCTTACAATGATGCTTACATATTAAGATAGATTGCGTGGAGTACATGTGAGGTGTACAGGTGTACATATGAGGAGGAGCATTTCGTTGGAATCCAAAGAGTTAACCAGAGGGCTTAAGCCGCGGCATATCGAGCTGATCGCACTGGGCGGCACGATTGGCGTGGGATTATTCATGGGCTCGGCAAGTACGATTAAGTGGGCGGGGCCTTCCGTGCTGCTTGCGTATCTTTTGGCAGGAATCATTATGTTTTTTGTGATGCGGATTATGGGGGAGATGCTGGTGATGGAGCCGGTGACCGGTTCTTTTGCCACGTTTGCCCACAAATATATCAGCCCGCTGGCCGGCTTCCTGACCGCCTGGAGTTATTGGTTCCTGTGGGTGACAGTCGGAATGGCGGAGGTTACGGCAATTGGTATCTATGTCGGGTACTGGTTCCCGGATATCCCGCAGTGGATTCCGGCGCTGATCGGGGTGGGCATCATTGCGGCAGCCAATCTGGCGGCGGTGAAGCTGTACGGGGAGTTTGAATTCTGGTTTGCGATGATCAAGGTGGTTGCCATTGTTGTGATGCTGGTGATCGGCACCGGGGTGATTTTTTTCGGTCTCGGGAATGGCGGGCAGCCGTTAGGTCTGTCCAATCTGTATAGCCATGGCGGTTTTTTTGCCGGAGGATTAAAGGGATTTCTGTTCGCGCTCTGCATTGTCACGGCGGCCTATCAGGGGATTGAGCTGGTGGGGATTACGGCAGGGGAAGCGGAGAATCCGAAGCAAACGCTGCGCAAAGCGATCAAGAATATCATCTGGCGCATTCTGATTTTCTACGTGGGGGCCATCTTCATCATTGTGACCATCTATCCGTGGAATGAGATCGGCGAGATCGGCAGTCCGTTCGTGCTGACCTTCGCCAAGGTAGGGATTGTCGCTGCGGCTGGCATTATCAACTTCGTGGTGCTGACAGCGGCGATGTCGGGCTGCAACAGCGGAATCTACAGTGCGGGAAGAATGCTCTACACGCTGGCCCAGAACGGACAGGCTCCGAAGTTCTTCGGCAGAGTCTCTGCCAGCGGAGTGCCCCGAAACAGCATTATTACCACGATCTCCCTGCTGCTCGTAGGCGTATTGTTGAACTATCTGATGCCGGACTCCAAGCTGTTTCTCTATATTTACAGTGCCAGCGTGCTTCCGGGAATGATTCCGTGGTTCGCCCTGGCCTTCAGCCAGTTCAGATTCAGAGAGCGATGGGCAGGCGAGATGGCAGTCCATCCGTTCAAGTCCCGCTTTTTCCCGGTCAGTAACTACATTATCATTATCTTCCTGTCGCTGGTCATCATCGGCATGTGGTTCAACCCGGATACCCATCTGTCGCTGATCGTCGGCGCGTCGTTCCTGGCTGTTGTTGTGGCGGGGTACTATGCGTTTGGGATCGGCAGGCGCCGGATGCCCGAGGATGGGGAGGAAGTGTAGGGTTGTTGCGGAAGGGTGGCAGGCAAGCGGCCGCTGCTATCTAACATAACAACAAGTGGAAAAACGTCATCTAATTATAACAAAATCGTTGTTTGGCGAATTGTAGTTGGAAATTATACACCTAATCCAGCCGGATATAGGTAACATCGCAGATATGGGCAGAGTTAAGTGTCATAAATCCAACTAATTTCCGTCACACGGGAGATCGCTGGTTAACAAGTGCCTGAAATCCAACTAAAAGGCTTCCGAAGCAATTACGCTCCGGAAGCCTTTTGCATGTCAGCCCTTAAGAAGAAGCTGCCGCCGCAGCAGAGGCTGCAGCTACAGCGATCGCTGTCTGCTGGGCAATGATGATGTTGGTCAGGCTGGTAGAGAGTGCGGATTCAATAATGCCGTTTCTCACATCGACTATATATTGATAGGAGACGAGTGCGGCAGACAGCAGGAGCAGCTCCTGCTTGTTGATCGACCAGCCGCCGAAGCCCTTCTGCGGACGCAGGAATTCATAGGTGTCCGAGACATCGCTTACCAACTGCTGCTGCTCATAAGGGATCAGGGACAGGATGCCAAGGGACGAGAGTGTATACTCCTTATCCAGCCGGATATCCCGTGCCCGGAACGCCTCACGCAGGCTAAGCACCCGGCTTGTGAGATCCTCGCCGCCTAGCACCAGCACCTGTGTCAGCGCCTGAACACTATTGCCGGAGAAGAACTCGGGCTTGAGCGTAACATAGAGCTGTTCCAGCTGCTCCAACCCTTGCTCTACAGGGATATCGGAGAGGCCGAGCATGGTGGCGAAGATATAGTCGTCCCGTCCGGTGAGGAAACGGTGCTTTGACCGCATTCCTTCATAGAAAGCTTGAGTGCGGTCTATGGCTGCGGCATATTGATCGTACGGGGTATGGGCAGCGATCTGATAGGCGGCAATGACCAGGTAGTCGGAGGCCCGGAATTTGCGTTCCTTGAGCAGGTCATATACAGCGAGCGTATTTGCAAGCTGCTGTTCCGGCTGGGCGGAGAGGGAGAGCAGCGCAGCAATACAGATGGCTGAGGTTCCGCGGAAGGAGGAGAAGCCCCGGGTGTTATCCTTGACCATCTCATGGTACATGCGGATCGCCTGTACGTTGACCATCTTGTCCTCCACGGCGTAGAGCAAGGCTGCCAGCCGGTTCACGGAGGCATTTTGCCACGGGAATTCCTGTTTAATCTGCTGCGCGTTAGTTACGAATAATTCAAGTCTGGCTATGTACGATTGCTTCATAGGATGCACCTCTCATTTAGTGGTAGTTAATTTGGGTATATTCTACTATAAAAACCAAAACGATGAAATTGAAACTCTTCCATTAGACTTGCCCCCAAACCTATGAGAGCGTATTCTTGAATAAAGTATACTAGAATGATGGATATTTATTCCGGAAAGAGAGGCACGAGAATGATCAGAGCATCTGAAGATAATGAATATTATGAGCTGTCCAGTCCCACCATTCTCCCCAAGGCTTCGGGGTTCCTGTGGAATGAGCAGATGATGATTCATATGAACTGCCGGGGCTATGCGGTAGCCCAGTTCATGCAGCCCGAGCCTGCTAAATACTCTTATGCGCCGAATCTGGAGGCCAAGACGTTCATGCAGCCGGAGCAGCCTTATTATGCCCATCACCCCGGCCGCTTCGTCTATGTCAAGGATGAGGAGAATGGAGAGCTGTTCTCTGCCCCTTATGAGCCTGTCCGCAACCCTCCGGATCATTACACTTTTGCAGTAGGTAAACATAATATTGTATGGACCATCGAGAAGAACGGGATCGCGATAGAGATGACGTTAAGCCTGCCTAAGGATGACCCGATGGAGCTGTGGCGGGTAAAAGTGACCAATCTGTCTTCAGTTCAGCGGAGTATCAGCCTCTATCCCTACTTCACCATCGGCTATATGTCATGGATGAATCAGTCGGGCGAGTATAAGGAAGCCTTGCAGGGAATTGTGGCTACAGCGGTCACACCTTATCAGAAATATCAGGATTATGCCAAGATCAAGCATCTGAAGGACAAAACCTTTCTGCTGGCCGACCATGCCCCGGCCTCCTGGGAAGTGAATCAGGAAGCCTTCGAGGGCGAAGGCGGAATCGGCTCGCCGTCAGCGCTTAAGAGTCAGCGGCTGGCGCAAGGTGAAGCCCGTTATGAGACCCCGGTTGCCGCCTTGCAATACAGTCTGGACCTGGCTGCGGGGGAAGAACGTGAATACCGCTTCGTCTTCGGCCCGGCCCGGAGTGAACAGGAGATTGCGGAGATCCGCCGGAAGCTGTTTCTGGATACCGATGCGGCAGGCGAGGACGGATTCATGCGCGCTGAGCGGGAATATGCCCAGTACATCGCGGAAGGCAGAGGAAGCATTGAGATCTCTACGCCGGATGCGGACCTCGACAATCTGGTCAACCACTGGCTGCCCCGGCAGATGTATTATCACGGGCAGACCAACCGCCTGACCACCGACCCGCAGACCCGGAATTATCTGCAGGATAATATGGGAATGAGCTATCTTAAGCCGCAGACGGCAAGAGAGGCGTTCCTGACGGCCTTAAGCCAGCAGGAGGCCAGCGGAGCGATGCCGGACGGCATTATTTTGCATGAAGCGGCTGAACTGAAATATATCAATCAGGTTCCGCATACAGACCATTGTGTCTGGCTGCCGATCTGCCTTAGTACCTATCTGGATGAGACGGATGATTACAGCATTCTGGATGAGGAAGTATCGTATACGGGCGGCCTGGAGACAGGACCTGTGCATGAGCATATCGACCGGGCGGTACAGTGGCTGCTCCATGAGCGGGATGAGCGCGGCCTGAATTATATCAATCAGGGCGACTGGTGTGACCCGATGAATATGGTAGGGTACCGGGGACAAGGCGTGTCCGGCTGGCTGACCATCGCTACCGCGTATGCTTGTATGGTCTGGGCGGATATTTGTGAGCGGAGCGGCCGTACGGATATCGCCAAGACCTTCCGCCATGCGGCGGAGGAGACGAATAAGCTCGTCAATCAGTACTTCTGGGATGGCGAGTGGTATGCGCGGGGAATTACCGATGACAATGTGGTGTTCGGAATCAGCAGCGACAAGGAAGGCCGTATTTTCATTAATCCCCAGGGCTGGGCGTTGCTCAGCGGTGCGGCCGGTGAGGAGAAGCGGGCGAAGCTGATAAAGTCGGTCCATGAACAGCTGGAGACCCCGTATGGAGTAGAAAAGCTCGCACCATCCTATACCGCCATGCGCGAGGATGTGGGCCGGGTGACCCAAAAGCATCCGGGGACAGCCGAGAATGGCGCAGTCTACAACCATGCCGCGGCCTTCTATATCTATGGCTTGTATGCAGTGGGGGAGCAGGATCACGCTTATCGTCTGCTGCGCAAAATGCTCCCCGGGCCTGATATCGAGGATATCATCCGGCGGGGCCAGCTGCCGGTGTTCATCCCTAATTATTACCGGGGGGCTTACAAGCAGTTCCCGCAGACTGCCGGACGCTCCAGTCATCTGTTCAACACCGGAACCGCTCCATGGGTGTACCGCTGCCTGATCGACGGACTGTTCGGACTGCAAGGCTGCCGGGAAGGGCTTCAGGTGAAGCCGCAGCTTCCTTCCGCGTGGCAGGAAGCCAGCGTGAAGCGCAGCTTCAGAGGCGCCGAGCTGCAGATTGAGATGAAACGTGAGTCTGGCGCAGCGGCAATCGAGGTATATTTGGACGGACAGCTTGTGGAAGACGGTGTTCTGAAAGAACTGAGACCGGGTAAGCAGTATCAGGTGCTGGTTAAGATTCCGGCAGGGGCTGCTGGAGGAGTAGAGTGAAGGCCAAACTGGCCGCTGACGGGCTGGATGAATCCATCGCCGCACTGGCCGCCACAAGTCAGCACGAAGTATTGGCTGCCTGGGCCGGGGACTGTGCAGAACGGGTACTGCCTTATGTGGAGGCGGCATCCCCGGAAGAGAAGCGGCCCCGGCAGGCAGTAGAAGCCGGACGCGCCTGGGTGCGCAGGGAGCTGAAGATGACCGCTGCACGGCAAGCTGCGTTCGCGGCCCACTCGGCTGCGCGTGAGGTAAGTCCGGCAGCGGCCTGCGCGGCTTGCCGCGCTGCGGGTCATGCAGCGGCTACCGCCCATGTAGCCACCCATGCGGTGCATGCCGCCACTTATGCGGTTAAGGCGGTGTACGAAGCAGCCGGACCCGGCCTGGCCGCTTCTGCCGTGATGCAGGAGCGCGAATGGCAGTACCGGCATTTGATCCGTCTGAATGAGGAATAACGAAGCATGAGATCGATGATCTTCACACAGGAGGCTCTTAAACATGACAAATCATATTCCGGAAATACTGCTGAATGATGGAAGGAAGGCACCTGCAATTGGCTTTGGAACTGCGCGGATCAGAGGCGCTGAGGGTGTGGAAAGTGTGAAGACAGCGCTGGATTTAGGCTATCGTCTGATCGATTCCGCATTCAACTATGAGAATGAGGGGGTTGTCGGAGAGGCGGTGCGGCAGAGCGGCATAGCCAGAGACCAGCTGTTCATTACCTCCAAGCTGCCCGGACGCCATCATAAGTATGAGGAAGCACTTAAGACCATTGAAGAATCGCTGTACCGGGCGGGGCTGGATTATTATGATCTGTATCTGATCCACTGGCCGAATCCCAAGGTGAACCTGTATGTGGAAGCGTGGCAGGCACTGATTGATGCGCGGGCAAAAGGGCTGATCCGTTCGATCGGCGTCAGCAATTTCCTGCCGGAGCATCTGGACCGCCTGATCAAGGAGACGGGGGTGGTACCGGCAATGAACCAGATTGAGCTGCATCCCTTCTACCATCAGGCGGAGCAGCGCGCGTATCATGAGCAGCACGGAATCGTCACAGAATCCTGGAGTCCGCTGGGACGCGGCGAGGATCTGCTTAAGAATGAACAGCTACGAGCTATTGCCGCAGCCAAGGGCAAATCCGTCCCGCAGATTGTTCTGCGCTGGCATGTGCAGCTGGCAGCCGTTCCGATTCCAAGATCGCAGTCGGAGGAGCATCAGCGGGAGAATCTGGATATTTTCGACTTCGAGCTGTCGGAGGCTGAGATGAAGGTGATTGCTGAGCTTCCGTCCACCGGACCGCTGTGGGACCAGGACCCGGCTGTGTACGAAGAATTCTGATCCATTTATGTTATAGAGATACGGCCCCTTGCTCTTTGGCAGGGGGCTGTTGTTTTGTTACAGCGCTCATACATAATTCGTTTGAGAAAAAGGGAAGCTGGTTACATAGAAAGAGTCAGAAGCCTACACAATCAGAAGCGAACAGAGGAGGAATACATTATGAGTGATCAATATAAGATTCAAGACCCTGTGCAGCAATATGAAAAGGCTACGCCTGAATTCGAGCAGCAGCAGCCCAGTCCCGGCCTGGAGACGAAGATGCATCCGCGTCCCGATGACGGAGCGGGTACCTACAAGGGCAGCGGGAAGCTCACCGGACGCAAGGCCGTCATTACGGGAGCGGATAGCGGAATCGGGCGGGCGGTAGCGATTGCTTTTGCCCGTGAAGGCGCGGATGTGGTGCTGGCCTATCTGCCGGAGGAAGAAGCTGACGCGAAGGAAGTCGTTAAGCTCGTAGAGGAAGCCGGCCGCAAGGCAGTGGCCCTGCCGGGGGATCTGAAGGACGAGAAGTACTGTGAGCAGTTGATTGCCAAGGCCGTAGAGGAGCTGGGCGGGATTGATATCCTGGCTAACATCGCCGGTAAGCAGCAGTTCGTGAAAGACATTGCGGATCTGACTACAGAACAGTTCGACGCTACCTTCAAGACGAATGTCTACTCGCTGTTCTGGCTCTGCAAGGCAGCGGTGAAGCATATGAAGCCGGGTAGTACGATTATTAATACATCATCGATTCAGGCCTATGAGCCTTCAGAGATTCTGCTGGATTATGCCACCACCAAGAGCGCGATCAACACCTTCAGCAAGGCGTTCGCCCAGCAGGTGGCGCCTAAGGGAATCCGGGTGAACGTTGTCGCACCGGGACCGGTGTGGACTCCGCTTCAGGTAAGCGGCGGACAGCCGGAGGAAGTCCTGAAGGAATTCGGAGCCAAGACCCCGCTGGGACGCCCCGGCCAACCTGCTGAGATGGCCCCGGCTTATGTATTCCTGGCCAGCCAGGAATCAAGTTATGTCAGCGGCGAGACTCTGAATGCCAACGGTGGAATGCCGACCCCATAAATTAAGGTTGAGTAACAACATCCTTGAGCAAGAACCTCCGCTAGGAGGTTTTTTGCTGTGAGGGGAATACTCGCAGCAGTCTGCGTCACCTGGATTCAGCGGAGGGCGGCCTCCCCCACTTTTGCCATCATAGGGGGTTCATATGCTACACTGGACTAATTGAATCGTATCTGCCAGTTCTGGTGCATAAGCGGTTTGTGGAGAAGACAGGAGGAGACGGCATGGCATTCGTAACGGTGAAGGACGAATATAAGCGCTATAAGATGGGGGAGACCCTGATTGTTGCCAATGACGGCATTGAGTTCGAGATTGAGAAGGGTGAATTTGCTGTAATAGTAGGGCCCAGCGGGGCTGGAAAGTCAACGGTGCTTAACATACTGGGCGGGATGGATTCCGCCGACGAAGGCCAGGTCATTGTGGACGGTACCGACATCGCACGATATAACGCCAAGGAACTGACCGGTTACCGCCGTAATGACGTGGGTTTCGTGTTTCAGTTCTATAATCTGGTCCCTAATCTGACCACCCTGGAGAATGTCGAGCTGGCTTCGCAGATCTCGCCCCGGGCACTCGATGCCCGGAAGGTGCTGGAGGATGTGGGGCTTGGCGCGCGGCTGAATAACTTCCCGGCCCAGCTCTCTGGCGGGGAGCAGCAGCGCGTGGCTATCGCCAGAGCGCTGGCGAAGCAGCCGAAGCTGCTGCTCTGTGATGAGCCGACCGGTGCGCTCGATTACAATACCGGCAAGCAGGTGCTTAAGCTGCTGCAGGATACCTGCCGCGACACCGGCACAACGGTGATTGTGATCACGCATAATCTGGCGATTGCTCCAATGGCCGACCGGGTCATTGAGATCAACAACGCCAAGGTACGGAAAATGGTGAAGAACGAAGCACCGGTATCCGTGGAAGATATCGAATGGTAAGGAGCCGGGAATGATGAAGAAACGGGCACTATGGAAGGATGTTTTTCGGGAGATCGGCCGCACCAAGGCGAGGTTCCTCTCGATCTTTGCAATTATTATGCTGGGGGTCAGCTTCTTCTCCGGGATCAAGTCGGCCGGACCGGATATGCTGGACACCGCAGCAACCTATTATAAGGATCTGCGGCTGATGGATCTGCGGGTCCAGTCCACTTACGGGCTGTCGGAGCGAGGGATTGAACAGCTTCGGGGGATACCCGGGGTGCAGACGGTTCAGCCTGTATACAGCTCGGATGTCTTTCTTGGCGACAGCGGGCTAATTGCCAAGGTCTATTCATATGCAGACAATAATGAACTGAACGGCTACAAGCTCACCGCCGGGCATCTCCCGGCAGCCTCTGGAGAGATTGTACTGGATGAGCACCTGCGCGAACAGGACAAATTCAAGCTCGGCGATTCCATTATCTTCGGCGGGGAGGCCGGGGAGAAGCCCGAACAGAGCTTCCGGACCAAGACCTATACTGTAGTAGGCTTCGCGCAGAGTCCGCAATATATTGAGACCGCGAACCGCGGAACCAGCCGGATCGGCAAAGGGACCCTTGATGCGTTCGCGCTCATCCCGGAAGGGGATTTCACACTTCCGGTATATACGGAGGCATACCTCAGCTTCAAGGATACGGTTGCCCAAACAGCCTATACGCCTGCGTATGATAAGCTGATTGAGCAGCATCTTTCCGGGGTGGAGGAGGCGCTGAAGGATTACCCGGCGCAGCGTCTGGAGGAGCTGAAGGCGGAGGCGGTAGCAGCGGCCAAGCAGGCTGCGGCTCAGCAGGGGACGCAACAGCAACAGCCGCAACAACAGGCAGCATCCGCCGCACAGAGCCAGCCGGAGCTGCCCAAGATATATGTGGCAGACCGCACGATTAACCCGGGATACGCCGAATACAAGGATAATGCGGACCGTTTGTCCGCGATTGCGTCGGCTTTTCCGGTATTCTTTTTCCTGATTGCAGCGCTTGTCAGTTTAACGACAATGACCCGCATGGTGGAGGAGCAGCGGCTCCAGATCGGGACGTTGAAGGCACTTGGATACGGCGCTATGGACATTATGACCAAGTTTCTGGTATACGGAACACTCGCCAGCCTTGCGGCATCTATTACGGGTCTAGCGGTCGGCTTCACGTTCTTCCCGGATCTGATCTATAATGCCTATAGCTCGCTCTACAACCTGCCGGATGTGATCAAGAGCTTCTATCCTTCCTACGCCGTGATCTCCATCATCGTAGCGCTGGTATGTACAACGATGACGGCGATGATCGCTTCACGGGTGGAACTGCGGAGTAGCGCCTCTGTGCTGATGCGGCCCAAGGCACCGAAGAGCGGGCAGCGGATTCTGCTGGAGCGCTTCACCTTCCTGTGGAGAAGGCTCAGCTTCGTGCAAAAGGTAACGGCCCGCAATCTGTTCCGCTACAAGCAGCGGATGTTCATGACCGTTATCGGGGTGGCAGGATGTACTGCGCTGATTCTGACCGGCTTTGGACTGAAGGATTCCATTGGCAGCATCGCCGAGCGGCAGTTCGGCGGGATTATGAAATACAGCGCCTTGGTAGCCCTGCATGATAATGCAACAGCCTCAGATCAGGCTTCTTATAAGAAGCTGATTGAACAGGAGACTGCGGTGACAGGTACGCTGAATGTACTGCAGGAGGCTATGACCGCCCGGGCCAAAGGCGTGAACGATCAGGAAGTGCGGATATTTGTTCCCTCGGATACAGCTGATCTGGCGTCTTTCGTTAATCTCAAGGACCGCAGCACCGGTAAGCCGCGTGTACTTAGTGACGAGGGCGCGGTCATTACAGAGAAGCTGGCCAAGCTGTATGATGTTGCTCCCGGGGATACATTGACGCTTCTTGACAGCAATAATGAGCCATTCCAGGTCAAGGTATCAGCGGTCACTGAGAACTATGTGCTGCATTACGTATACATGACTCCGGCTTACTACATGGAGGTGTTCGGCAAGGAGCCGGTCTATAATACTCAATTACTCAACTACAGCGGCAAGGATAAAGGGTGGGAGAGTGCCTTCAGGGAGAAGCTGACTGCTAATGGCCAGGTGGCCTTGGTCAGCTTTTCCAGCGGAGTGGGAGAAGCCTTCGAGGAAACTATGGACAGTATGGATATCGTCATTGTGGTGCTGATTGTCTCTGCTGCCGCGTTGGCCTTCGTGGTTCTGTACAACCTGACCAATATTAACGTATCCGAGCGGATCCGCGAGTTGTCTACGATTAAGGTGCTCGGCTTCTATGATAAGGAAGTCACTCTGTATATTTACCGGGAAAATATTCTGCTGACCCTGCTCGGCATCCTGTCGGGCAGTGCCCTGGGGGTGATCCTGCACCGTTTCGTCCTCTCGACCGCTGAGCTGGATGCCACCATGTTCGCTCCGCTTATCAATTGGCAGAGCTACATCTATGCAGCGCTATTGACCATACTATTTTCAGGGATCGTAATGGCTTTCATGCACATCAAGCTCAAGCGGATTCATATGATTGAAGCGCTGAAGTCGGTAGAGTAGTTCAGTCACGATTTTGTCAAAAAAATAAAAAAGCATCAGTATATAAGGAAGGATAATGAGCCGGGGGCAGAGGGAGCCCGGAGCCGTTATTCTTCTTTTTTGTGCCTGAAAAGGGCTGGATAACAAGAGGATTAGCGCAGAAACACACAGAAATATGATGAACAGTGTCGAAAAATAGCGAATATGATAAGAAAGTGTCATTAAAACTAACCCGATTAAACTCATTATAATGATGTGTGAAAGGTTTTTTTACAGTTATTCCAAGATACATTGGAAGTAAATGTTTCAGGAGCAAAAAAGTAAGATTATACAGCGGTAAATAAATATATTGACGTAAGATATATTCACATGTAATATAAACCATAATTTATGAGGGAAGTTGTGAGGCTTCCCGCCGGAAAAGTTATCCCTGATCCTAATTGACCTGCGGTCTATTTATCGCATTCCTTCAATATATATTAGGTGTGATGTTATGTCACATGTAATGCGAAGGCGGTCATTAGCAGTCTTAGGCGCATAACGATCCGGAGCATCCAGTCTCCCGAGAAGCTTTGAAGAGCAGGTACAAGCACCTAACTAAGGAGGAGTAAAGGAATGGCGAAAAAGAGAAAATGGTGGTCAGGTTTACTAGTCTTATCGTTGGTAGGGGTTCTATTTACAGGTTGCAGTACGAATAACACTGCGGGTTCTTCAACAAGTGCGCCTGCAGCCACTACAGCTCCGGCAGAGAGTACAGCGCCTGATGCTACGGAAGCACCTGCTGCTGACGCGCCTGTTGACGGCGGAACACTAGTTACAAGCTCATTCTCCGATATTGTTAATATTAATCCCCTCTTAGTTAATGACACCGCTTCTGGTGATGTGGCCCAATTCGTCTTCGCCAAGCTGTATAACCTGGACCGTGAAGGCAATGTACAGGCAGAGGATTGGTCGCTGGCTGCCGCGCTGCCGGAGATCTCCGAAGATGGCTTGACCTACACTGTGAAGCTGAAGGATACCGCCAAATGGAGTGACGGCCAGCCCGTCGTTGCAGATGATGTAGTCTACACCGTTGAAATGGCCAAGAATAAGGAGACTGGCTCGCCCCTGATCAGTGCCTTTGACAAGGTGAAGACCGTGGAGAAGGTCGATGACCACACGGTGAAATTCACGATGTCCCAGATTTACGCCCCATTCCTGTACGCGCTCGTTCAGGAGATTGTTCCCGCTCATGTTCTTAAGGATGTGAAGCCGACCGAAATGCAGAAAAACGCTTTCGGTACAGATCCGGCTAAGACCGTTACAAGCGGACCGTGGAAATGGACAGCCTGGAAGCAGGGAGAGAGCCATACCCTGGATGCTGATCCGGCCTACTGGGGAACCGTGAAGCCTCATATCGCTCAGATTATCTATAAGGTCTATGCCGACCAGAATACTGAAGTTCAGGCGATTATGAAAGGTGACACAGACCATATTAGTGCGATTCCTGTAACCCAGGTTGAAGCAGTTAAGGCTGACGGCAAAATCGATATCATCCAGAAGCCGGGCGCACAGTATGAATATGTTAACTTCAACTTTGACGGCAAGAACTTCCCGGATGGCTACGGCCTGTTCCAGGGACAGAAGACCAGACAGGCGATTGCCCATGCCCTGAATCGTCAAGGGATGGTAGACAATATCCTGAAGGGCGTAGGCGCACTGATGAATGCACCGTTCCTGCCAGATACCTGGGCTGACCCGGGTGATGCTGCTGTGAACTATGATTACAATGCTGAAACGGCCAAGAAGCTCCTGGCTGAAGACGGCTGGGTTGCGGATGCCAAAGACGGCATTCTGGTCAAAGATGGCCACCGCTTCTCCTTCGAGCTGCAGTATAATGCCGGCAACAGCCGTCGTGAACAGGTAGCCGCTGTTATCCAGCAGAACCTGAAAGATGTAGGCATTGAAGTGAAGCCTAAGGCGATCGATTTCGCTGCATGGATTGACCAGAACGTAACGCCGGGTAAATATCAGGCCCTGCTGCTGGCATGGTCGCTGAATACTCCGGACCCGGATGCAGAGAGCATTTTCTCCTCCAAGTATTTCCCGCCTGCCGGACAGAACAGCGGCTGGTATAAGAATGAGAAGCTGGATAAGCTGTGGGTAGACGGATATTCCACGGTAGATCAGGCTAAGCGCAAAGAAATCTACAAAGAAGTAGGTAAGGAAATCTCGACCGACCTTCCTTATGTCTTCCTGTATCAGTATGGTCAGGCGATCGGAACAGGACCTAGAGTGCACTGGGCAGAGGAGGATGCTCCTGAGCCGTCACTGGGCTACGGACAGTTCTTCCACGCTATCAAATGGTGGGTAACCGAGTAACGTACCGACTAACTGAATAGACTTGCGGGAGGTGAAAGAGAATTCTCTTTCACCTCCCCCTTTTGTATAAATGGGGGGCTTCCGTAATCTATCGCCTTACCATCTCTAGGAGGACAGCCAATGACAGAATATCTGATACGCCGTGTACTTCAATCGGTACTGGTCATCTTTCTGATTACCATACTAACCTTTCTTCTCATCCATGCGGCTCCGGGCGGCCCTACGCAAGTGATGCTCGCACCGGGACTGACGCCGGAAATATTTGCGCAGCAAGCCAAGAACCTGGGCTTGGATCAGCCCATTCCTGTACAGTATTTTCACTGGATCGGCGACCTGCTGCAAGGGGATCTGGGTTATACCTTTAAGAACCATATTGCGATCTCGGACCTGCTGTGGCCGCGTATCGGCAATACCATAATCCTGATGGGGGCAGCTTGGCTGGTATCGCTGCTGATCGCAATCCCCTGGGGAATCTACAATAGTACCAAAGTCTATGGTTTATCGGATCAGACGGCTTCCTTCATTTCTTATCTGGGCTTCGCCATGCCGACCTTCTGGTTCGGGATTCTGCTGCAGCAGTGGCTGTCGCTCAAGCTGGACTGGTTCCCATTGTCGGATATGCATACAAGAGGCAAGGAAGACAGTATCGCTGATTTATTCATGCATCTGGTGCTGCCAATAACAGTGCTGGCACTTGGTTTCCTGGCTTCTTATATGAAGTATGCGCGGGCCAGTATGCTGGAGGTGCTGGATCAGGATTATATCCGGACGGCACGGGCCAAAGGCGTCAAGGAACGGAAGGTCGTCTTCCGCCATGCCCTGCGCAATGCGCTTATTCCAATTATTACGATACTTGGCCTTGATCTTCCGATCCTGGTGGGAGGGGCCGCACTAACAGAGAATGTATTCAACTGGCCGGGAATGGGCCGTTGGTTCGTAGAGATGGCCACTGCGCGCGAATATTCGGCACTGATGGCTGTGACCATCGTAACGGCTGTGATGGTCGTCATTGGCAATCTTCTGGCAGATATACTGTATGTCGTAGTTGATCCCCGCGTGAAGCTCGGCAAGCAAGGGGGGAAGGCAGCATGAGTACAGACAATACTGAGCTTGCCAAAGGGAAGGTATCCAAGCCGCTGGGGACACCGGATATGAGTCCGATGCCGGGCGGGACCGACCCGGAAATTCCAGTGGTGGATCTGGACAGACCTCCCGGCCCATGGAGAGTGCTGTGGAAGAAGTTTTCACGCAATCCTTTTGCCATGGGCGGATTGGCCGTCCTGCTTATCTTTGTGCTGCTGGCGATCTTCGCACCGTTCCTGACTTCCTATGGGCCGGAGAAGATTGATCTGATGTTCGCCAACCTGAAGCCGGGAGCGGAGGGTCATCCCCTCGGCACTGATGAGCTGGGCCGTGATATTCTCAGCAGATTGCTCTACAGTGCGCGAATCTCGTTGCTTATCGGTTTTTCCGTTGCTTTTGTATCCGTGCTGGTCGGATCAGTGGTCGGAGCCATTTCGGGTTACTTCGGCGGATTTGTGGATACGGTATTCATGCGTATTGTTGATGTCATGAACTCCGTACCGTCCCTGTTCCTGAATATCCTGGTGATGGCGCTGTTCGGAACAAAGATTAAATTCATGATCCTGATTCTGGCGTTCACGAGCTGGATGAGTATTGCCCGGCTGGTCCGGGGAACCTTCCTGCAGCTGCGTGAAATGCAGTATGTGGAGGCGGCCAGAGCAATCGGGGTATCCAGCTGGGGGATCATCTTCCGGCATCTGCTCCGTAATGCAAGCTTCCCGATTATTGTCAATGCCACGTTGATGGTCGGCGGCGCGATTCTCAGTGAATCTGCATTGTCCTATCTTGGTCTTGGTATCCAGGCTCCGGCTACGAGCTGGGGGCTGATGCTTAGCAACGCGCAGGAGTTCATGCTGGTTGATCCGATGCAGGCGGTGTATCCGGGCTTTTGCATCCTGATGGTGGTGCTGGCGGTTAACTTTATCGGCGACGGCATCCGGGATGCCCTTGATCCCAGACAGCAAGTGACCAAATCCCGGAGGAGGCTGGAACAATGGCGCAAAAACTACTCGAAATCCGGAAACTAACCGCCGGCTTTGCGACAGAGAAGGGGCTGCTCAAAGCAACCGACGGCATCTCCCTTACGGTGAATAAAGGTCAGACGGTCTGTATTGTAGGCGAATCCGGCAGCGGCAAAAGTGTCACCTCGCTGGCGATCATGCGCCTGATTGATTATGCGGGCGGTATGATCCTGGATGGACAGATTGACTTCCATGGACAGGATCTGGGGGCGAAGAGCCAGGAGGAGATGCGGGAAATCCGCGGCAACCAGATCGCTATGATCTTCCAGGACCCGATGTCTTCGCTCAACCCGGTCTTCACCATAGGCGAGCAGATCGCTGAGAGTCTGCGGCTGCATCAGAATAAGAAGGATGCAGAAGCGCTGAAGCTGGCGGTCGATCTGCTTAGATTAGTGGGGATTCCCGCACCGGAGATCCGTGCGAAGCAGTACCCGCATGAGCTGTCCGGCGGGATGTGCCAGCGCGTAGTCATTGCGATTGCGCTGGCCTGTAAGCCCGAGCTGCTGATTGCCGATGAGCCGACCACCGCGCTTGATGTGACGGTCCAGGCGCAGATTCTGGATCTGCTCCGCAAGCTTCAGTCGGAGCTTGGCATGTCCATCCTGCTGATTACCCACGACATGGGGGTGGCCGCCGAGATGGCGGACCGCATTGCTGTCATGTATGCGGGTGCTATCGTGGAAGAGGGCGGTGTGGAAGAGATCTTCGACCATCCCAGCCATCCTTATACGATAGGTCTGCTCCAGTCAATTCCGGGGTTCGAAGGCGGACGGGGAGGCGAGCTCTATACGATCAGCGGAACGATTCCGCCGATAGGACAATTGCCTGCGGGCTGCCGCTTCCACCCGCGCTGTCCGCATGCTATGGAGATCTGCCGGAGCCAGGAGCCGCCGGATTTCATGATCACGGGTGATCACCGGACCGCCTGCTGGCTGTTCAAGGATAAGCCAGTTTCAGCGGGTACCAGCAGGGAGGCGAAGCGCGCATGATGAACAGGGCAGCAACCATACCAGACCGTAAGCTACCCGCTTCTTCTGAAGTGCTGGTGGAAGTTAAAGATATTAAGAAATATTTTCCGATCACCAAGGGTCTGCTTAACCGGACCGTTGGACAGGTGAAGGCTGTGGATGGGGTCAGTCTGGCGATCCGCCAAGGTGAGACGTTCGGGCTGGTCGGGGAATCCGGCTGCGGCAAATCCACTTTCGGACGGGTACTGCTCCGGCTGCAAAGTGCGACCGGGGGGCAGGTGTTATTCAAGGGCCAGGATATCCATTCGCTGGGTTCGCGTGACATGCGGAAGCTGCGGGAAGAGATGCAAATTATCTTCCAGGACCCGTTCGGGTCGCTCAATCCGCGCTTTCTCGTCAAGGATATTATCGGCGAGCCGCTGCGCATTCACTGGAAGATGTCCGGCAAGGAGATCGATGCCCGGGTAGTTGAGCTGATGGAGCTGGTGGGTCTGGATGCCAGCCGCCGGAACCGCTACCCGCATGAATTCTCCGGCGGACAACGCCAGCGCATCGGTATCGCCCGGGCGATTGCACTGAATCCGCAGTTTATTGTGGCCGATGAGGCCGTGTCTGCGCTGGACGTATCCGTGCAATCCCAGGTCATTAACCTGCTGATGAAGCTGCAGAAGGAACTGGGCCTCACCTTCCTTTTCATCGCGCATGGTCTTAACGTAGTCCGGCATATCTCTGACCGTGTTGGGGTTATGTACCTGGGTAAGCTGGTGGAGGTAGGAGAGACGGAGGAGCTGTTCGCGGCTCCGTTGCATCCGTATACTGCCGCCCTGCTCTCGGCCATTCCCAAGCCTACGCCAAGGCGCAAGCAGGAGCGCATTATGCTGGAGGGAGATGTGCCCTCCCCGGCCAATCCGCCCTCGGGCTGCCGGTTCCATACCCGCTGCCCGTTCGTCCAGGACAAATGCCGCTTCGTGGAGCCGCTGCTGGAAGAGGTCCTGCCGGGCCGTCCGGTAGCCTGTCATTTCCCGTTACTTCCGAAATCCTGATTAAGGATTACCCTACGCTGTATCGAAGAGGAACGCTGCTGAATCTTACGCAGTGTTCCTTTTTTGTCATGCCCGATCAAACTAATCATTGTGCTACAGGCATTTCTATAAGAAAATGAGAAAAAGACAACGCAAAGGTTGCGGAACCGGAGGCTATGGTGAAAAAGGTCAATACAGCAATTTCAGCACTCTTTATACTTGTTATGATATTAGCTGTCTGGGTATGGGCTGTGTCCGTGCATACCTGGACCCTGGCGGGGACCTTGGCTTCGCTGCTCTGTCTGGCCCTGTTTATCTGGACGGGCCTGCGGGCCATACCCGCTATAACCGGATACATCATGAGCCCAGGCGCACTGCGGACGGTGAATATGGACGACTCGCCGGAGGAACGGCAGCGGACCTGGTTGAAGATTGTGCTGTGGGTGATATTCAGCCGGGTGCTGCTGATCCTGGCAGCTTATGTGTTCTGGGTGCTTCGGGAGGGAGGCTCCGGCAGCCTGTTCTCCCGCTTCATTGAGATGTGGCATATCCGCGGAATTGATGCGATGTCCTATCTGGGCATTGCCGAGCGGTGGTATGTGACGGAAGGGGACCCCAGATTTCATATTGTATTTCTGCCGTTCTTCCCCGTTATGATCAAGCTGGCGCAGTTCTTCACAGGAAATTATATGGCTGCCGGATTTGTTGTAGCCAATCTCTGCACGCTTGTTGCGGCGTTGTTCGCTTATGAACTGGCCCGGCTGGATATGGGGCGCAGGAATGCCCTGCGGGTAGTGAAGTACATCTTTATCTTTCCGTCGGCCTTCTTTTTCTTCCTTCCCATGACGGAGGCGCTGTTCCTGCTGCTCTCCCTGATGGCGCTGTATTTTGTGCGCAAAAAGCGCTGGCTGCTGGGCTGCCTCTGCGCGGCGCTGGCCGGATTCACCCGTTCCCCGGGGATTCTGCTGGCCGTGCCGATTGCCGTGGAATTTGCCCGGGAGCTGGCTGCTGGCTACAGGTCAATGGACCGGAAGGCTTTTACGAATAAGCTGATCTTGGCTGTCCTCTCTCTGGTGAGCGTCTCGTTCGGTCTGCTGGCTTATCTCTACATCAATTACAATGTGACGGGCAACGCATTCCAGTTCAGTATTTATCAGCGGGAGCACTGGTCGCAGCGGTTCTACTTCTTTTTTGATACCGTGAGATATCAGATAGAGTATGCGGTGAATACCTTCAAGGATGCCGATTACCGGTCATTCCTGGGGCTGTGGCTGCCGAATTTGTGCGCGATCTTCCTGGTTCTCTTCATGATGCTCCGCAGTGCGAAGAAGCTTAATCCCGCTTATATGGCGTACATGATCGCCTATTTCGTCTATGTGGTGGCCCCGACTTGGCTGCTGTCTGCTCCGCGTTATTTCGCTGTAGCTTTTCCGCTGGCCTTCGCCGCTGTGCTATTGACGGAGGATAAGAGATGGAAGGATATCCTGCTCACGACGCTATTCATTGTGGGGGGTCTCCTGTATCTGGCGGTGTTTGTATCCGGTTATCCGGTGTATTAGTGTGTACTAGAAATTACAGAAACGATGGTGGCTATGCAGATTCAACTAGAAGATCAGATGGTGACGTTACATGTCCAGTATGTGAGGCGCAAGAAGCTTTCCGTAACGGTGGACGGCTCGGATCTCATTACCGTTAAAGCGCCCAAGGGAACGAGTGAAGAGACGATCCTCGGTGCGGTAGCAAGTCTAGGCCCGAAGATTCTGGAGAAGCTGCGCAGCAATGCCGCGGCCCGGCAGGTGCCGCAGGTTAAGGCTTATGAGGGAGACGAAGAAGCTTTCTTGTACTTGGGGAAGGAGTATGCGCTGCATGAGCTGATTGGGGAGCGGCAGGCGGATGCGGAGGCGCTGAAGCTTGCGCTGAAGAAGTTCTATACGGCCAGTCTGAAAAAAATCATCGCAGAGCGCATCAAGCCCTACCAGACGCAGCTCAGAGTGAAGCCGAAGAATATCGAGATTGTGGAATCCCGGACCAAGTGGGGGAGCTGCAGCTTTGACGGCAAGCTGACGTTCAATTACCGCCTGGCCATGGCGCCGCCTGAAGTGATCGACTATGTCATCATTCATGAGCTGTGTCATCTGCTGCATATGAATCATGACCGTTCCTTCTGGCGGCGCCTGGGCAGTATAATGCCGGACTATAAGGACAAGGAAGCCTATCTGGCCCGGCAGGGGCAGTTTATGACGCTGTGAACATTTTACAAGGTTAAAAGTGTAGCGTACGCCTAGGCGATGGAAGTAGCCGGATGCTTGACGTTAGCAGGATACTGCTGCCCGCCCTGAGTGCGGACGAATAGGCCCTCTGAATGGCTGGTGCCTGACAACTCCAGGCCAGGGTCATCCGGGGTGAAGTGGAAGATGATCGTCTCCGTGTCGCTGTCCGCAAGCTTCAGGGCGATGTCGCGGCAGGAGACGGGCTGTGTGCTGATCAGATCGAAAAGCTCAAGCTGCCCATTCTCCTGCTGGCAGATGGCAATGAGATTCTCGTCCTCCAGGTAGTAGAGCTGATCGCTGAACACATTCAGGCAGTAGAACATCAGGAGTCCATGGGCGCCGCTGACGCCAAGACGCTCAGATACCGGTACCCGCTGCGCTCCAAGGGTAGAGACCAGGCTCAGATCACGCGGGTCGGCAAGATCCAGCTTGCGGATTGCCGCAGATCCGGCAGCGCCTCCGAGGCAGGGCATGGAGAAGATCTGTTCTTCCACCGGGTGGAAGCCGAATTTTGGATAGAACTCCAAGACTGACTCATTGGCAAAAAGATACATGAATTCACACGCTTGTCCGTAATCCTCCAGCACCTTGTCCATCAAACGGGCAGACAGGCCGCGTCCTCTATAGTCAGGATGAGTCATTACTGTTCCGATCTGCACAGCAGGGGACTTCACCCCATTAATAATTAGCTCTATAAGATTCACCGAGACATTCGCCACGATCCGGTCTCCCTCCGCATAAGAATAAGGAACATACTTATCCGTCCAGAAGCCTTCCTCATACCAGCGCCCCAGCTCCAGCTCGAACGTATCTTTTGCCAACTCGAAAAAGCTGTTCCGCAGCGGCTCTATATCTTTATAATTACAGACAAATTGAAGAGTATCCATAGGTAGTTGCTCCTTCAGTGTATAGGTAAAAGAATACCCCCAACTATACTAAATCCCCTCTCCGCCAGACAGGTATTAGTTAAGTTAAATTAAATAATCCCGTTTAATATTCAACCCCGCGAACCTTTGAGTAGACCATCGTGTCTCTTAAGCTACCCGTTACATCGGTCTTGTCATTGCGCAAGATACCCTCCAAGGTAAAGCCAGTACGTTCGGCTACGCGAGCACTCTGTGTATTGCGTGAGTCGCAACGGATCTC
Organism: Paenibacillus sp. FSL P4-0338; assembly: GCF_038002365.1. Lineage (NCBI taxonomy): Bacteria > Bacillati > Bacillota > Bacilli > Caryophanales > Paenibacillaceae > Paenibacillus > Paenibacillus sp. FSL P4-0338. The sequence goes on from NZ_JBBOCG010000002.1 coordinate 866,592, forward strand.
CAGCCGGTTAGCCTGTAACTCCTGTATGGCGAAATCTGTAATGGCATTTACTGCTTCTGAGATGTAACCTTGACCCGCGTATGAGGTGCGAACCCAATATCCGATTTCAAATTTACGCACCCGCCAATCGATTCGGTGCAAGCCGCTGCTCCCGATAAGCTGTCCCGTCTTCTTATGAAAAAGCAGCAGCCGGATATCGCTGCGTTCCAGAAACTGCAGCCGTGATTTCCGGATGGATACCTCTGATTCTTCCACAGAAGGGACCTGCTGGGCCCAAGGCATCCAGTGCCGTAATTCCACTGCGCTCTCTTGTACCGCTTCATGTATAGTAGCGCCGTCTCCCCATGCTACTGAGCGAATTTGCAGGCGGCTGCTTTCGAAGCTTTCCGGTACGGGAATCAGGATGGGGTCCATTGAATAATTCTTCATAAATCTAGCTCCTACTAAAGGTATTTGGTGAATCAGTCACTTTTAGTATAAGCCATTATATACCATAGGTCATATTTCAGGGTTTTAATACCATAGATTTTAACTATAGTCAATACGCTAAAGGATACCTAAAAGTACTCTCAGGTACTATTCACATTTAATGGCAAGAACGTTATCTTAGGTAATAAGAAGTGTTCACTATTAAGAACCTGTTGTAATGAACCTAGTACTGTAACGGTAGCGAAATTATAGACAGCTGGAGGTTAACCCATGAGTGCAATCGCCGGGATCTATTCTATGCAGCATGGGCCGCTGGACCCGGAGCTTGGCCTGCGACTGATGCAGGAGCTGCAGCGTTATCCGGCGGATGATGCCCGGGGCTGGAATACGGAGGGGCTGTTCCTCGGGTGCCACGCACAGTGGATTACTCCGCAGTCCCGGGGCGAGGTGCTTCCCTATTATGATCCGCAGCGGAAGCTGACGATCGTAGCGGACGCCATCATTGATAACCGCAGCGAACTCTTCGGACAACTTCAGGTGGTCCGGGAGGATCAGGAGTCGATGCCGGACAGTCTGCTGATTCTTCTGGCCTATGAGAAATGGGGGGATCAGGCTCCGGTGCATCTGGTCGGAGATTTTGCCTTCATGATCTGGGATGCCGGCAGGCAGACGCTGTTTGGAGCGAGGGATTTCTCGGGGAGCCGGACGCTGTACTTTCACCGCTCTGGCAGACAGTTCTCCTTCTGCACCGTGATTCATCCCTTGCTCACGCTAATGGATGGAACACACGCACTGCATGAAGGCTGGATCTCTGAATACCTGGCAGGCCAGGGCCGGATGGATGTCGCGGATATGTTCTCCACGGTCTATCAGGGTGTGGAGCAGCTGCCCCCGGCGCATTCAATGACAGTCAGCGCGAAGGGGATAACCTTCTCCAGGTATTACACCTTCCAGACCCCGTCTCCACTCCGGTTGCGCAGCAATGGCGAGTATGAGGAGGCATTCCGTGAAGTGTTCGGACGTGCAGTCCGGGACCGGCTGCGTACCCATCTTGAAGCGGGTGCGAACTTAAGCGGCGGACTGGACTCAGGGGCGGTGGTGAGCTTTGCGGCAGAGGCGCTTCGCAGCGAAGGTAAGCCGCTCTACACCTTCAGTTCATATCCCCTGGATCACTTTACAGGGTTCAAGCTGGGCCAGCGGGTGACCGATGAGCGTCCATATATTCAGGAGACCGTCGACTACGTCGGGAATATTGAGCCTGGCTTTTACAATTTTCCTGACCGCAGCTCTTATGGCGAAATCGACGAATGGCTCGATATTATGGAGATGCCCTACAAATTCATAGAGAATTCCTATTGGCTGAGGGGCATATATGAACAAGCCGGACTGAAGAATGCCGGTGTGCTGCTCAGCGGACAGCGGGGCAACTGGAGTATCTCCTGGGGGCCGGCGCTGGATTACCAGGCGAAGCTGCTGCGGGAGTTCCGCTGGTTCCGCTTTTACCGGGAGAATAAGCTGTACAGCCATTCGATGGGCGTAAGCCGCAAAAGAATGCTGAAGATTGCCGGGCGCAAGGTATTCCCTGCCCTGGGCCAGCTGATGACCGGGAAGCAGGAGGCTCCGCCGGAACTGATCCATCCTGAATTTGCCCGGCGGACAGGGGTGCAGGAGCGCTTGAAGGAGCTGGACCAGTCGCCAGCCTCCCAGACTGTGTACGATATCCGCAGAGAGCATTTCCGCCAGCCGCATGTCTGGAATGTGAACGGAACGGCGGCTACCAAGCTGTCGCTGAAGTACAGGGTCTGGGACCGGGATGCGACGAATGACCTGCGTGTCATCAACTTCTGTATGTCGGTGCCTGAGGAGCAATACGTCCAGAACGGAATGGACCGCTCGCTCATCCGCAGGGCGATGGAGGGGCGGCTGCCGGATAAGGTCAGGCTTAACCAGACCCGCCGCGGTATTCAGGGAGCTGACGGCATTACCCGTATACTGCCCGAGTGGCAGAGGTTCCAGCAGGAGCTGAGGGAGATGCTGCAAGACCCTCGTGCTTCGTCTTATCTGAATCGTCCCGGGCTCGCCGGATGCTTGGACCGGCTGGGTAGTGAGCCCGAACCATTATTAATCTTTAACACAGATTTCCGCCTTCTTACGCGAGGACTGGTGTTCTACCGCTTTTTGAAGCGGCTCTCCTGAAGGACGTTTCTTGAAAGGGGGTGACAAGATGAAAAAGGAATACAGCAAGCCTGCATTGGAAGTGTTGGATGTGAAAATGACTATGGCTGGCCCGGGGGTATCCATTGCCGATGCGTTCCAAGCCGATCCAGATGAAATCGTTAGTCACTCCTAGTCTTCCTGCATTACCGCTCAGCCCTAATCCCTCTTAGCTTGCTGGAGGGGGATCAGGGCTATCCCTTTATCCGAAGTAACGTTCCGAAACAGTACCGTCCTTTCAAAGGACGGCAATGCCGTTTCCACTTGTCATCCGCAAGACAACGGGTGAAATTGACTGAGATGGAGTGAGCAGTATGGCTGGCACAGTGCAATGCCTCGGTTATAAGGCTTTTGGCCTGCATATCCTCAGTGAGTTCCCGTTGCCGGAGCTCCCCCGTATGGATCACCCCGGAAGGATAGGGAGCCTGTGGGTAGTGGAAGGCCTTCTGTCTGAACGATGGGAAGCGATACCGAAAATTACGCCGAACCTGGGCATCGCGGAGCATGAAGTGATGTTCATGGTGAAGGGCACTGCTATTTTTTCCATACAGAACGGCAGTACGATTACAGTCTCTCCAGCAGCAGGCGCCGATCCGGATAGCATCCGCTTATTCATTCTGGGCAGCTGTATGGGGGTAGTATTGATGCAAAAAGGAATACTGGCCCTGCATGGCAGCTCGCTTGTGCTGGACAATAAAGCCTATGCGCTGGTGGGGCGTTCAGGTGCGGGTAAATCCACGCTTGCCTCCTATCTGATGGATCAGGGACATCTCCTGGTCAGTGACGACGTTATTCCCGTGTTGGTGCATAATGGACATCCATTAGCTGTTCCAGGTTATCCGCAGCAGAAGCTGTGGCAGCAGAGCCTGGACTATTTGGGAATGAATTCGTCTGCATACCGTCCGCTGTTTCAGCGGGAGACCAAGTTCGCGGTACCGGTGCATGACCGGTTCCAGAGTGAGCCGCTGCCGCTGGCCGGCATTTTTGAACTGTCTGTGGTGCAGGACGGGCCGGTGGCCGTAGAGGCTATAAGCGGCTTGGACCGGCTTCATACCTTATACAATCATACTTATCAAAAAGCGCTGGTTGACCCTATGGGTGTCAGAGAATGGCACTTCGGGCTGCTGGCCTCGTTCGTAAACCGGCTGCCGATGTACCGGCTGACCCGCCCCGAGCAGGGCTTCAGTGCACCGCAGCAGACGGAAATGATTATGGAGACGATTATGCCTAAGATGAAGGAGATGAACCTATGAATATGAATACTACAGAAGTGCTGTCGCTGGAGTCGGTACTGGTTCAACGGGAAGGCAATATCGCAAGTGACATGGACGGCGAGAAGGTCATGCTGAATGTGAAGAACGGGAAATACTACAACCTCGGCGAAGTCGGCGGTGAGATCTGGGAAGCATTGGCTTCACCGGTATCGATTCGGCAGATTGCCGGGAAGATGCAGGAGATCTTTGAGGTACCGGCAGAGCTGGCGCAGCAGGATGTCATTGATTTTGTACAGAATCTGCTGAATGAGGATCTTGTCTCTATCGTTAGCGGGCCATGATGACTCTCCGGCGGCTCCGTCTTCTGCTGGTGCATGACAAGGCGTTGCTTGCGCTGATTCCCGAGACGTTATGGCGGCTGATGCTGGTCCGCATCCAGCTGTTGTTCCCCTTTGCCAGGACCGCCCCGCAGCTGGGGGTGAAATCCATGGAGACTCCCGAAGTATCCAGAACTTCCGATATTCGCCGCATCCAGCAGATTACCAAGGCGATCCGGGTGATGAGCCGCTATACTCCCTGGAAAAGCACCTGTATGGTCCGGGCGGTAGCCGCCCTGAAGATGCTGGAGAAGCGGGGGATTGAGAGTACCCTCTACATGGGGGTGGCCCGCGATAAGCAGGGCAAAATGATTGCCCACGCCTGGCTGCGCAGCGGAGCCCATTATGTCTCGGGGGATGACGCTATGCAAGGCTTCGTGGTGGTGGAGAAGTTCGCGAAGGTGTTACAAGCCGAGTAATCGAGGTGGGTCCATGCAAGCCATAATCTACTACGTCCGGCAGCTACAGCGGTTGTCGGGCGTGAAGCTGTATCTTAATCTGCTGGGCATGGTGATCAGCGGTCTGCTGGAGAGCTCTGCCATACTGCTGCTTGTTCCCATGCTTGGCATGGCCGGCATTCAGCTGGGCGGCGCGGCGGCGGGCTATCATCTGCCTATGCTCGGATTCATCAGTGAACTGCCGCAATCCACAGCGCTGCTGCTGGTGCTGGGCAGTTACGTTCTAATTGTGCTCTGTCAGAATCTGATTGCAAGGTTTGTAGCGATTCGCAATGTAGAAATTCAGCAGACCTATGGCAGGCAGCTGCGATATGAGGTGTATAGCGCATTGCTGCGGGCACAGTGGTCTTTTTTTCTGAGAAAACGCACCTCTGATTTGATCAATATGATGACCACGGAGCTAGCCAGAGTTCTGGCGGGTATCAGCGGCTTCCTGCAGTTTCTCACTTCGCTGTTGTTCACCTTGGTGCAGATTGCCTTTGCCTTCTGGCTGTCCCCCAAGATGACACTGGCGGTGCTCGTCTGTGCGGCGCTGCTGTCCATCTTCTCCCGGCGGTTCATCCGTAAGGCGAAGAGGCTGGGCAGCCGCAGCACGGAGCTGGGCAAGACGTATCTGGGCGGCATTACCGATCAGCTGAACGGAATCAAGGATATCAAAAGCAATAATCTGGAGCAGTCCCGCCTCGAATGGCTGCATGCCTTCACCGGCGAAGTTAAGCAGGAGCAGCTCGACTATACGCGCCTGCGCTCTAACTCCCAGCTCCTGTATAAGCTGTCTTCCACGCTGCTGATTGCTGTATTTATCTTCGTCTCCTTCCGGTTCATGCAAGTGGAAGGGCCGAATCTGCTGCTGGTCATTCTCGTCTTCACCCGGCTGTGGCCGACCTTCTCGACGCTACAGTCGCTGCTGGAGCAGCTGGCCTCAGTAGTGCCATCCTTCAAACAACTGCAATCGCTGCAGGGAGAATGTCTGGCTGCTGTCGAGCATGAAGCGGATCAAGGCGGAGAACGGGTGCTGCCTTTGACGCTGGAGCGCGGTCTAGAAGCCCGGAATGTCGATTTCCGTTATCATGCGGACGAGCCGCAATATTCGCTCCAGAACGTGAATGTGCAGATTCCCGCCCGGCAGATGACGGCGATTGTCGGACGTTCAGGCGCCGGCAAAAGCACGCTCGTCGATCTGCTCATGGGACTGATGCAGCCGGAGAACGGGGAGATTCTGGCGGACGGTCAGCCGGTCACAGGGGAGCGGCTGCTGTCCTACCGGAGATCCATCGGGTATGTGGCGCAGGACCCGTTCCTGTACAACGCTACCATCCGGGATAATCTGATGATGATCAAGCCGGATGCGGAGGAAGCTGAGCTGTGGGAGGCACTGGAGTTTGCTTCCTCGGCGGACTTTGTCCGCAAGCTGCCGGACGGACTGGATACGCTGCTCGGCGACCGGGGTGTCCGCCTGTCGGGCGGGGAGCGGCAGCGCCTGGTGCTGGCGCGCGCCATTATCCGCAAGCCGTCGATTCTGGTGCTCGATGAGGCGACTAGTGCGCTCGACACCGAGAACGAGCAACGGATTCAAGAGGCGCTGGAGCGGATTAAGGCATCGGTGACCGTCATCGTCATTGCCCACCGCCTGTCCACGATCCGCGATGCCGATCAGATTCTGGTCATCGACCAGGGCCGGGTCATCCAGCAGGGAGTCTATAGCGGTCTGGCTTCGGAGAAGGGCGGCATGTTCAGCCGATTGTTGAAAGGGCAGGAAGAAGCTGGATAAGGGTATACCTAAAACGCGAATGTAGGCGAAAAACCGAACACATTCGGTGCTGCGTGGGTGTGTAGCCCGAATGTAATCGAAAAACCGATTACATTGGGCGAGCGCAGAGGTTGTGGCCCGAATGTAATCGAAAAACCGATTACATTGGATGGGCGCAGAGGTTGTAGCCCGAATGTAATCGAAAAACCGATTACATTGGCTGACCGCCACCCGGCTCCGAAACCGTAAAAAGGCAAGTGCTGCTAATCTAACGCAGCACTTGCCTTTTTGGTATGGCTGTCCCTGCCTAATTCTCCTTCTCCGCACCCGTAATCTTCCGCCAGCTCCACAGCAAAGGCCGCAGCGGAAAATACAAGAAATGCAGCATTCTCGGCAGCGGCAGCATCTTGGCATCCGCAGCATAAGGGTACAGGAAGCTGGCGGAGCGGAGCATCCGGCTTCGGGTGGATAGAATGCTTGGCAGATACCGCTTGAAGTGCTGCTCCACCTCCGGCTCCAGTGGAGGGGTATTCAAATTCACAATCCGAGGGAGATAGAACAGAATATCCTGCGCCAGCCTGTGGGCTTTGGGGCTGTCCATCAGAGGGGCGAGGCTGGAATCGACAGGCGTCTCCAGCAGCTCTCTGGCCAGAATCAGCGTCTGTCCTCCTATGGCGTTGTGATCATAGTGCTGTAGTAAGCGGACCAGCTTGGCGGAGTCGGGCGGCTGCTGTCCCATTAGCAGCATCTTGATGTCCTGCAGCCATCTCAGCCGGGACCAGGCATGTCTGGCACCGTGTACAGCCAGGAACATGAACAGATCCTCCGGCCCCAGATAGCGGACATTCTGGCCGAAGGCGCTGCTGGTCCGCGAGTGACGCCAGAGCTCGTCGAACGCAGGCTCTTTGGCAGGCCCTGGCCCTAACCGCCAGTGCAGCTCCAGATTAACATTGCTGAGCGGATGCACGAACGTCGAATGATGCTCCCGCCATTTCCAGTCGCCAAGCAGGCTCTCGAACTTGTCTTCCTTCTCATAGCCCAGCCGGATCAGCAAGGTTTCGGCATCCTCCAGCTGTTCAATCGGCACCAGGAAGTCAAGATCCCGGGAGGTGCGCTGCGACAGGTCTCCGTACAGCTCCTGCCCAAGCACCGGCCCCTTGAGGAACAGACAGCGGATATTCAGCTCGGCCAGCTGACCTGCGATAGTGCTCATTTCACCGCTAAGCTGGAGCATCTGCACCGTATTCCTGCGGTATTGCCATTTTAGCTGCTCCAGAACGTCAGAAGGGACCGCCTTCTCCTCCATCTTGCTCAGCCTGGAATAGAGGTAGGGATACACCCTGTGCTGACGGTTCAGCTCCACGAATAAGTCCCAGTTCACCTCTGTGAACAACTGCGGATGCTTCCGCGCCGTCTCATCTGGATTTCCGGAATTCAGTAGTGCAAGAATAAGGCGTACTTCCTTGGTTAAGCTTGCCTGATTAAGGATCTTCCGGTCAGTCATAGAGACGCTCCTCACCTGAGTTGTGAACAGATCCGCACCGGATTTGTTCTATTAAAAGAACGATATTAGTGAGCGTACCATCGCTAACCGAAATTTGTCAATTTTTCGCCGGGTGCGTCTCGGAGCTTATCATTCCTGCCAGCAGAGAATAGTCTTGACTCAATAGTGACGGCTGCCCTTATAATGCAGATTAAGAGAGAAAAGAATCGACGGGAGAGTTGCTGAGGAATGGTACTGCTCGGAGCAATCGTGAATGGAATAGCAATTATTGCCGGAACTCTGCTGGGCAAGCTGCTGGAGCGGATACCGGAGAGTATGAAGAACACTGTGATGCAAGCGATTGGACTGGCGCTTATGCTGCTGGGGGTGCAGATGGGCCTGAAAAGCGGGAATTTCCTCATCGTCATTCTAAGTCTGGTGATCGGCGCAGTGGCCGGGGAGTGGATCAACATTGAAGGCAAATTCACCCGTGCGGGCGATTGGCTGGAGCGCAGAGTAGGTGCAGGCGGACAGGGGAGTATCTCGCTGGGCTTGTCACGGCAAGCCTGGTGTTTGTTGTAGGAGCCATGGCTATTCTAGGCGCGCTGGACAGCGGTATCAAAGGCAATCATGAAATCCTCTACGCCAAATCCATCATGGACGGCTTCATTGCCATAATTCTAACCTCAACGCTGGGCATCGGAGTGATGTTCTCGGCTATTCCTGTTGTTATGTATCAAGGTGCCATCGCTTTACTGGCTACGCAGATCACCCGGTTTGTGCCTGATGCGCTGCTGAACGACTGCATAGCAGAGATGACCGCTACAGGCGGGGTAATGATTATCGGAATCGGTCTGAACCTGCTCGGGATCACTAAGATCAAGGTAGCCAACCTGCTGCCCGGTATCCTGATGGCTGTGCTGCTGGTCGTGCTGGTACATAACTTTTAACTGAATTATCGCTTATCAATTATCGTAATAGCAATAACACCCCGCGTCTTCCCGCTTGCGCTGAGCGCATGTGCAGTGCGCAGCCCTTCTTCACTCAGCGGAAAAACACCGCCGATCAGCGGCTGCAGCTTCCGCCCGGCCGTCAGCCGGGCCAGCTCGCTCAACTGGTAGGGATCGGCAGCGGGAGTCAGATAAGCTGCTGTAACTCCTTGCTGTGCTGCCAAGGCTGGATCAGGTTGTTCAGCAGTGGAGATCAGCCTTCCGCCCGGAGCCAGTACCGCGAAGCTTCTGCTTAGCACCCTGCCTTCTACGGTATCGATCACCACATCGATACTCTGTCCCAGAATCGCGGCACAATCCTGCTCGCTGCTGTTAATCGCCTGATCGGCCCCGAGGCCCCAGGCAATATCCAGCTCCTCATCGCCGCTGACGGTAGTAATCACCGTAGCACCCCTGAGCTTGGCCAGCTGTACTGCGAAGCTGCCGGTTCCGCCTGTACCGTTCTGCACCAGCACGCGGTCCCGGCTTGCGACCTTGGCGGCAGCCAACGCCTGCCAGGCGGCAAGCCCGGCAGCGGGTAACACCCCGGCTGCTGCGAAGGATACCCCCGGGGGCTTAAGCGCAAGCTCATGCTCCTTGGCCAACGTATATTCCGCGTAACCTCCGCTCTCACTAGCGGGCTTCAGGCCGAATACCTCGTCGCCAGGCTTGAAGCGGCTCACCCCTGCGCCGGTGTCTGCAATGATTCCGGCTACAACAACGCCTGGAATGAATGGACAGGCAGCAGGGGGTTCCCCGCTGGCAATCCGTGCTTCATCCAGTATGCTGCAATCTGCCGGATTAACAGAGGTCGCATACATCTCAATTAGCACCTCATGCTCACCTGGAGCAGGCTGACGGAGGTCAATTTCTGTTAGATTCCCATGCGGGCCGGGCATATGTATAGCAATGGCTTTCATCTATGGTGGGTCTCCTTTATCTACTGGTGGATGATTTGGTACATACTATACGCATACGGCTACCGTTAGTCAAAATCCGTCCTCCAAGTCTTTTTCCATGAATGTTTGGACAAAAGATTGAAATCAAGCAGCGCAGTACGGTAGAATTGCACTAAGTAAGATGATTACGTTCTATATATCAGATTTAACCAAGAAGGGGATTGTAACGCTTGAATAATGAAGAAGTAATCCAAGAGCTGCCAGAGAACTATGACGAACTGAAGAAAGCCGCCGGCCGTTCCGCAGACTGGAGAGCGCGTCTTGAAGCGGTAGAAGAGCTGGGCCGCTACAACCACAAACAAATTATCGATATCCTTAATCGCCTGATGATCAGCGATCCTGTATATACCGTGCAAGAAGCCGCATATAACAAGCTGGTGGCTTTCGGCGAAGAGGTCAAGGTTCCATCGAAGAACAAAGCCGAACTGTTCAAAGGGTTGTCCAAGATTATTCTGCGGATTAAGAAGAGCCTGCCCAAGGACCATACCTACGAAGAGTTCAAAGAGAAGCTGAAGAAGATGCGGGTTGATATCTACGATGCCTATGAAGGCGAGAAGGGCGCGGATTTCGATCAGTGGCTGGAGAAGATGTGGGCTTCGGCTGCCAAGTAACCAATCTCAAATAACATAGCGAATTAGCAAGACAGCACCAAGCGGAGAGATAGGGGCGTTCCTTATTGCTCCGCTATATTTTTGTGAGAAAGGATGATTACATGCTTACCGGTACATTTCAGGAATTCCTTAAGCTGTCCACGCAGCTGCGTCCCGGGTACACCGCCAGTCTGGGTGAAGCTCCGGCAGGGGGCAGCGATGCGATATTAGAGTTTACACCCGAAGTACCTGCGCTTCTGCGTGCGGTCTATGATACGGTTCTTGGAACGGGCGGCGCCGAGGAAGATCCCAGTCTGCTGGAGTTCATTCCGGGCTACCGGCTGATTCATATCGGAGAATACGGCCATGAGGTGAAGATACTCTCAGGGATTCTGCAGGAGAAGGGATATACCGGCGGTGGAATCGTGTTGCCGCTGCTGACGAACTATGGGAGTGATTTCATTTGCTACTACCGCTCTGAAGAAGGCGTGGAACGGATCTGCGATCTGTTGCACGACTACGGCGATCTGGTGGTGATGTACGATTCACCGGAGAAGTTCCTGGAGACGCTGTGCGAATTCTATAAGCAGGAGGTCTATTTCCTGGATGAGGAAGGCTACCTGGACTGCGATCTGGTAAAAGAAGGTGAAGTAGGTTCAGCGCTCAACCCGGATGCCGAGTATTGGTCCGAGTAAAGACAATGCCTCCAAGCATTTCTATGAATTTGCAGGGAGAACCCCTTGAAGTCCGTCTAATGAATGACAGGCAATAGAGGGAAGGGGAATCCGCAATATGCAAAATATATTCATGAACCGTAACCGGCAGCTTAGAGCAGGTTGGGAAATATCATGTGTCGTAGCGGTTATTGTTTTTCTGACGGCTCTTGTCTCCTTTGGCGTATCGCTGAGGATCGGCTCTGAGCAGCTTTTTGATCCGGACGGGTGGGTACGTGTATTCAAATCTACAGCGATCTACTCCTTTATTGTTGTTTGTTATACGGTACGGAGAATTCATAAGCGTCCGTTGTCCAGCATTGGATTATCCAGACCGGACGGTGTAAGCCTTGCCGCCGGATTTGCTGGCGGATTTCTGCTGCTTTCATTGATTCTGCTTGTGCTGTGGGGACTGGGGTATGCTGTTCTGCAAGGGGAATGGGCACACCCGCAATTCGGACAGCTGGATGCGGCGGATATTGTACTTACAGCATTGCTGGCGGGAGTATGCGAGGAGGTTGTTTTCAGAGGCTATCTTCAACAGCTATTGTCCTTACGGATTGGCGTTCCGGCTGCGGTGGGCGTGACTTCCGTCCTGTTCTCGCTGGCCCATCTGGCGAACCCCGGATATAACTGGGTCAGCGGACTCAATATCGTATTCATTGCCCTGATCTTTTCTTGGATGACACTGCGAACCGGCAACTTGTATGCGGCAATGGGACTGCATATCTCCTGGAATCTATTCCAGGGTTATATTTACGGGGTTGCGGTGAGCGGTAATAACACTTATGGTCTGTATTCCGTAGCTCTAAAGGGCAATGAAATGCTAACCGGTGGCCAGTTTGGTCTGGAGGCCAGTCTGGTGACTACGCTGATTCTTGCAGTATTGTTTGTATTGCTGTTAGCATTCCCGAAACACAAAAATCCCCGTCCTGCATCACTGTAGGAACGGGGATTTTATAGTTTCGGCTGGCAATATAGCAGCCTGATTTGCAGCCCTCCTAGGAAATATAAGTATTTATCTGTTTCACACGATAGCTTATCCTTCTATTTCTCGCTGAAACGGTACCGTCCTTTAATAGGACGGCAAAGCCGTTTCCACTTAACAGAGTAGCTTATGTTACAGGTTAGCGTGCTTCTCCTGCTCGCGCAGCTCGATTCTGCGGATTTTTCCGGAGGTAGTCTTCGGCAGATCCGTAATGTATTCGATTTTGCGCGGATATTTGTAGGGGGCGGTCTGCTCCTTCACATGGGCTTGCAGCTCTTTGGTCAGCTCCGGTGTTCCGGCATGGCCGTCCTTGAGTACAATAAAAGCCTTGACGACGGACCCGCGGATCTCATCCGGGCTTGCGACTACGGCACATTCCTTAACGAGGGTATGCTTCATCAGCGCCTCTTCGACCTCGAACGGCCCGATCGTGTAGCCCGAGCTGATGATGATGTCATCGCCGCGCCCCTCGAACCAGAAATAGCCGTCCTCATCCTTGCGCGCCCGGTCGCCCGTTACAAAATACTCCCCATGCGAGCAGTTCGCTTTGCGCTCAGGATCTTTGTAGTAGTTCTGGAACAATGCAGGCATGCTCAGATGTACGGCGATATCACCGACCACTCCGGCCGGCAGCGGATGTCCGTCCTCGTCGATCACTTCGACAATGCCCGGAGCAATCGATTTGCCCATGGAGCCGACCCGGATCGGCTCATCCTTCAGCGCTGCGATGATGAGGGTGCTCTCTGTTTGTCCATAGCCGTCACGGATTGTAATATTGAAGTGTTGCTGGAAGGTATGAATCACTTCCTGATTCAGCGGTTCACCGGCGGATACAGCGCAGCGCAGATTGGACAGATCGTAGTCTGCCAGACCTTCAGTCTTCGCCATCAGGCGGTATTCTGTCGGTGTGCAGCATAATACCTGGATCTTCTCATCTTGCAGCAGCTGCAGGTAGCGCTCCGGATGGAAGGCTCCATTATAGACGAAGCCAGTTGCCCCGTTGCCGAGTACCGTCAGGAACGGACTCCAGATCCACTTCTGCCAGCCCGGTGCGGCAGTGGCCCAGACCGTATCTGATTCACGGATATCGAACCAGAGGGAGGAAGTGATCCGCAGATGGGCATATCCCCAGCCGTGCGTGTGAACTACTGCTTTGGGATTGCCAGTGGTTCCGGAGGTGTAGGCCAGAATAGCGATATCATCACGGCGGCTGGCAACCGTAGGGTGAGAATCGGCTTGTCCTTCCATTAGACCCTCCAGGTCGATCCAGCCTTCTTCAGGCTCAGCTGCACCGCTGGAGACGGAGAGGCGGTAGTCCAGTGCAGGCAGATCGTCGGAGATTTTGTTCACTTCTCCGGTAACCTCAGACCAGACAATAACAGCCCGCGCTTCGGAATGGCGCAGCCGGTACGAGAGATCCTTCGCCCGCAGCATTTCAGACGAAGGGATAACAGCCAGTCCCAGCTTCAGGCAGGCCAGATATATCGCATAGGCGATGATGCGGCGGGGGACCATGACCAGGACCCGGTCGCCTTGCGTAAGTCCGAGGCCGGCCAGTCCGCCGGCGAGGCGGTTAGCCTGAGCCATGAGTGCACCATAGGTGATTTGCTCCAGGCTCCCATTTTCATGTAACCATTTAATTGCAATCATATCTTCAGGATGCTGCTCCATTTCCGAAGTGAGATTGTAGAATTCAGGTGCGATCCAGCGTTGATTATCCAAATGAACCTCTCCTATTATAAGTAATGATGTATCTGTTAACTACAGTATAGCACGTTCTCCTAGTACCAGATGCTAATCGGCTCATAGGGAAGCGGAGAATGTTCTGTGACAGTCTTTATTTTGAAACATCTTGATGCGTACAGGCTCCCTGAAGGTATTTTTAACCGGATAAGGGGACCATACATTAGAGCCCTTCACGCAGCGAAGCGGCAGAAAGCAGGCCATTGCAATGGACGAGAATACAATGATCAATGAGACAACTATTCATGAAGCAGGCATTAGTGAAGTGGAATTCAATGAAATATTCGCGATCATGGAAGCCTCTTTTCCGGTAAGTGAGATTAGAACCCGCACCGGGCAGCAGGCTTTGCTGGATCGGCCGAATTATCATCTGTATACCAGCAAGGATGCGGAGGGGGAGATACTGGCTTTTTTGGCGGCATGGGAGCTACCCGAGCTGCGGTTCATCGAGCATATTGCCGTGAATCCCGAGTGCCGGAGCGGAGGGATCGGCCGTAAGCTGATGAGCAGCTACCTTATGCGTTCGGACAAGCCGGTGCTGCTTGAGGTAGAGCCGCCGGACGGTGAGCTGGAACAGAGAAGAATCGGATTCTACGAGCGGCTGGGCTTTTACCTGAATCCCTATAACTATATGCAGCCGCCGCTGCGTGCAGGGCAAGCCGATCTTCCGCTGCGCATTATGACCTACCCGGAGCCGGTGACGATGAAAGAGTTCCGCCGATTTAGAGATATTTTGTATACAGAGGTGTATGGGGTGAAGATTTGAATTACTTCTTTACAATCCGGATACAAGTTAGAAACAAGTTAATGGTTTAATAAATCCATAGCAAGGAACACACTGATATCACAGGCTAAGGGAGACGATATTCAATGAAAAGCAAAAAAATGATCATAGCAACGATGGTATTCGGAATGGCCGTTACAGGTTCAGCAGGGGTCTACGCAGGAACGAACATGCAGAAGATCAGCGCCTATCTTAACCACGGCATCGGGTTCAAAGTTAACGGAGCGGCCTATACTCCGGTTGATAACAACGGCAAAACAATGGCGCCAATCACTTATAAGGATACAACGTATCTTCCGGTCCGGGCGATGGCAGATGCACTGAAGGTACCGGTGACATTCAATGCCTCCACGAATGAAGTTATCCTTGGAACTGGAACAGGGGCGACAACGCCGGATAATGGTTCAGCTGTGAAGCTGACGGCGGTACAATACACTGCAGCGCAGAAGGAGCAGATTGCTAAGGCGTTTGCGAACTTCGAGGGCTTTGAGACAGCCTATGCCCCTACACAGATGGTCAGTGGAGATGCCTTCCAGAAGGTTGCGGGCGGTGATGACGGCGTAAGCTTCCTGTTCAATAAAATGCGTGTAAATGTCTCGCCGCGTGACTATTCCGATGGATATGACAGCAGTACAGTGAAGCTCTCCAATGGAACAGAGGCGAAATGGTATACCCCTTCGGATACGCCGATGCTGACCTTCAAGCTGGCAGACCGTTTTGTAACCATCAGCTCCGCTGACAAATCACTCAGCAAAGCACAAATCGAGAAAGTGGCAGTGGGCGTAACGAAGCTGAGCAAATAATTACTACTCCTTCTATAGAATAGAATGCAAAAGGGATGTCCGCAGAGCCGTAACTGGCTGCGCAGACATCCCTGCTTTGTTTTGATATAGAAGAATGTATATGTTTCACACTATACATTATCCTTCTATTTCTCGCCGCAACAGTACCGTCCTTTAAAAGACGGCAAAGCCGTTTCCGCTTGTGGCATGCTTGTTACTGTTATTTGTTAGAGCTATGCTGCTTGTTGGCCAGTCTTGCGCCTGGGGTTCCTTTACCGCGGTTTCTGTTCTTTAGCGCTTTACGCTGATTCTCCTGGAACTTCTCCACGAATTCATGAGTGTCCATAACAATCCTCCTAGAAGGTTAGATAACGTAGGCTTGAGGCATGCATAGCTTACGTTTAGATATTCGGTTATTCTGTCCATTTACGGTTAATATCATTCTAAGATGTTAAATATAAAATAATGCTTGCAATGAATCTCTATCCATGATATATTCTATTTCTGGCCGCGAAACATCAACGCCGAGCTCGAAAAAGAAGTTAAAAAAAGAGCTTGCATTGATCGGTTGGATGTGATATATTATAAGAGTTGCTGGTGACGCGGTAAGCGGCGCTGACAACGAGCTTGATCTTTGAAAACTGAACAACGAGTGAGTACCTGGAGATCGTTTCGGCGAGATCCAAATTAGAGAATGTAAATTCTCGTCAGATGTTTCAAAATGAGCAATCGCTCTTTCTAAATACCAATTTGGAGAGTTTGATCCTGGCTCAGGACGAACGCTGGCGGCGTGCCTAATACATGCAAGTCGAGCGGAGTCTGAAAGGAAGCTTGCTTCCTTTCAGACTTAGCGGCGGACGGGTGAGTAACACGTAGGCAACCTGCCCTCAAGCCTGGGATAACTACCGGAAACGGTAGCTAATACCGGATAATTTCTTTTTTCTCCTGAGGAGAGAATGAAAGGCGGAGCAATCTGCTGCTTGGGGATGGGCCTGCGGCGCATTAGCTAGTTGGTGGGGTAATGGCCCACCAAGGCGACGATGCGTAGCCGACCTGAGAGGGTGAACGGCCACACTGGGACTGAGACACGGCCCAGACTCCTACGGGAGGCAGCAGTAGGGAATCTTCCGCAATGGGCGCAAGCCTGACGGAGCAACGCCGCGTGAGTGATGAAGGTTTTCGGATCGTAAAGCTCTGTTGCCAGGGAAGAACGTCCGGTAGAGTAACTGCTACCGGAGTGACGGTACCTGAGAAGAAAGCCCCGGCTAACTACGTGCCAGCAGCCGCGGTAATACGTAGGGGGCAAGCGTTGTCCGGAATTATTGGGCGTAAAGCGCGCGCAGGCGGTTATTTAAGTCTGGTGTTTAAACCTTGGGCTCAACCTGAGGTCGCACTGGAAACTGGGTGACTTGAGTACAGAAGAGGAAAGTGGAATTCCACGTGTAGCGGTGAAATGCGTAGATATGTGGAGGAACACCAGTGGCGAAGGCGACTTTCTGGGCTGTAACTGACGCTGAGGCGCGAAAGCGTGGGGAGCAAACAGGATTAGATACCCTGGTAGTCCACGCCGTAAACGATGAGTGCTAGGTGTTAGGGGTTTCGATACCCTTGGTGCCGAAGTTAACACAGTAAGCACTCCGCCTGGGGAGTACGGTCGCAAGACTGAAACTCAAAGGAATTGACGGGGACCCGCACAAGCAGTGGAGTATGTGGTTTAATTCGAAGCAACGCGAAGAACCTTACCAGGTCTTGACATCCAACTAACGAAGCAGAGATGCATCAGGTGCCCTTCGGGGAAAGTTGAGACAGGTGGTGCATGGTTGTCGTCAGCTCGTGTCGTGAGATGTTGGGTTAAGTCCCGCAACGAGCGCAACCCTTGACTTTAGTTGCCAGCAGGTTAAGCTGGGCACTCTAGAGTGACTGCCGGTGACAAACCGGAGGAAGGTGGGGATGACGTCAAATCATCATGCCCCTTATGACCTGGGCTACACACGTACTACAATGGCCGGTACAACGGGAAGCGAAGCCGCGAGGTGGAGCCAATCCCAGCAAAGCCGGTCTCAGTTCGGATTGCAGGCTGCAACTCGCCTGCATGAAGTCGGAATTGCTAGTAATCGCGGATCAGCATGCCGCGGTGAATACGTTCCCGGGTCTTGTACACACCGCCCGTCACACCACGAGAGTTTACAACACCCGAAGTCGGTGGGGTAACCCGCAAGGGAGCCAGCCGCCGAAGGTGGGGTAGATGATTGGGGTGAAGTCGTAACAAGGTAGCCGTATCGGAAGGTGCGGCTGGATCACCTCCTTTCTATGGAGAATCGTCTTCTGCAATGAAGACATTCAAATCGGAAGCTTGCTTCCACCAATCAGGTTTAGGCCTGTTACTCACTCGTTGGTCAGTTTTGAGAGTTTAAGCTCTCATCTTTACCTTGATCCTTGAAAACTGGATACCGAAACGAATTTGCGTTTTAGAACATCTTTTAGCTGAAACTTGTGTAAGCAAGTTGAAATAGTTATTAGTTGCTACAAAGTGAAGGTTTTTGATTGTGCAAACAAGCAAAACACCGGAACGTTGGTTAAGCTACTAAGAGCACACGGAGGATGCCTAGGCGCCAGGAGCCGACGAAGGACGTGGCGAACAACGAAACTGCCTCGGGGAGCTGTAAGCAAGCTTTGATCCGGGGGTGTCCGAATGGGGAAACCCAGCTGTGGTAATTCGCAGTTACTCGTATCTGAATACATAGGATACGCAGAGGCAGACCAGGGGAACTGAAACATCTAAGTACCCTGAGGAAGAGAAAACAATAGTGATTCCGTCAGTAGCGGCGAGCGAACGCGGAACAGCCTAAACCAAGGGGCTTGCCTCTTGGGGTTGTGGGACGTCTCACATGGAGTTACAAAGGAATATGGTAGGCGAAGAGGTCTGGAAAGGCCCGCGATAGAGGTAAAAGCCCTGTAGCCTAAACTGTGTTCTCTCCGAGACGGATCCCGAGTAGTGCGGGGCACGTGAAACCCCGTATGAATCCAGCAGGACCATCTGCTAAGGCTAAATACTACCTGGCGACCGATAGTGAAACAGTACCGTGAGGGAAAGGTGAAAAGCACCCCGGAAGGGGAGTGAAATAGAACCTGAAACCGTGTGCTTACAAAAAGTCAGAGCCCTCTTTATGGGTGATGGCGTGCCTTTTGTAGAATGAACCGGCGAGTTACGTTTAACATGCAAGGTTAAGGTGAGAAGCCGGAGCCGCAGCGAAAGCGAGTCTGAATAGGGCGACTGAGTATGTGGACGTAGACCCGAAACCGTGTGATCTACCCCTGTCCAGGGTGAAGGTGCGGTAACACGCACTGGAGGCCCGAACCCACGCATGTTGAAAAATGCGGGGATGAGGTGGGGGTAGCGGAGAAATTCCAATCGAACTCGGAGATAGCTGGTTCTCCCCGAAATAGCTTTAGGGCTAGCCTCGGTGAATGGAGTGGTGGAGGTAGAGCACTGATTGGGTGCGGGGCCCGCAAGGGTTACCAAGCTCAGTCAAACTCCGAATGCCATTAACTTCTTGCCGGGAGTCAGACAGTGAGTGCTAAGATCCATTGTCAAAAGGGAAACAGCCCAGACCATCAGCTAAGGTCCCCAAGTGTGTGTTAAGTGGGAAAGGATGTGGAGTTGCACAGACAACCAGGATGTTGGCTTAGAAGCAGCCACCATTGAAAGAGTGCGTAATAGCTCACTGGTCGAGTGACTCTGCGCCGAAAATGTAACGGGGCTAAACACACCACCGAAGCTATGGCTAGATGCTTTGCATCTGGGGTAGGGGAGCGTTGTATGTAGGTTGAAGGTGTACCGTAAGGAGCGCTGGACAGCATACAAGTGAGAATGCCGGTATGAGTAACGAAAAGATCAGTGAGAATCTGATCCGCCGAAAGCCCAAGGTTTCCTGAGGAAGGCTCGTCCGCTCAGGGTAAGTCGGGACCTAAGGCGAGGCCGAAAGGCGTAGTCGAAGGACAACAGTTTGAAATTACTGTACCACCGTAATCCGCTATGAGCGATGGGGTGACGCAGGAGGGTAGTGACGCGGACTGATGGATGTCCGTCTAAGCAGTGAGGCTGGTGTGTAGGCAAATCCGCACACTATTAAGGCCAGGCTGTGATGGGGAGCGAAAATTATAGTAGCGAAGGTCATGATCTCACACTGCCAAGAAAAGCCTCTAGTCAGGAGAAGGTGCCCGTACCGCAAACCGACACAGGTAGGCGAGAAGAGAATTCTAAGGCGCGCGGAAGAACTCTCGTTAAGGAACTCGGCAAAATGACCTCGTAACTTCGGGAGAAGAGGTGCCTCGGTAGGGTGAATAGCCCGAGGGGGCCGCAGTGAAAAGGCCCAAGCGACTGTTTAGCAAAAACACAGGTCTGTGCGAAGCCGTAAGGCGAAGTATACGGGCTGACGCCTGCCCGGTGCTGGAAGGTTAAGGGGAGTGGTTAGGGGTTAAACCCGAAGCTGTGAACCGAAGCCCCAGTAAACGGCGGCCGTAACTATAACGGTCCTAAGGTAGCGAAATTCCTTGTCAGGTAAATTCTGACCCGCACGAATGGCGTAACGACTTGGGCGCTGTCTCAACGAGAGATCCGGTGAAATTTTAATACCTGTGAAGATGCAGGTTACCCGCGACAAGACGGAAAGACCCCATGGAGCTTTACTGCAGCTTGATATTGAATTTGGGTACGATCTGTACAGGATAGGTGGGAGCCGTTGAGGCAGGAGCGCAAGCTTCTGCGGAGGCGCCGTTGGGATACCACCCTGATCGTATCTAGGTTCTAACCTAGTACCGTAATCCGGTACGGGGACCGTGTCAGGCGGGCAGTTTGACTGGGGCGGTCGCCTCCTAAAGAGTAACGGAGGCGTTCAAAGGTTCCCTCAGAATGGTTGGAAATCATTCGCAGAGTGCAAAGGCATAAGGGAGCTTGACTGCGAGACCTACAAGTCGAGCAGGGACGAAAGTCGGACTTAGTGATCCGGTGGTACCGCATGGAAGGGCCATCGCTCAACGGATAAAAGCTACCCTGGGGATAACAGGCTTATCTCCCCCAAGAGTCCACATCGACGGGGAGGTTTGGCACCTCGATGTCGGCTCATCGCATCCTGGGGCTGAAGTAGGTCCCAAGGGTTGGGCTGTTCGCCCATTAAAGCGGTACGCGAGCTGGGTTCAGAACGTCGTGAGACAGTTCGGTCCCTATCTGTCGTGGGCGCAGGAAATTTGAGAGGAGCTGTCCTTAGTACGAGAGGACCGGGATGGACGTACCGCTGGTGCATCAGTTGTTCCGCCAGGAGCATGGCTGAGTAGCTACGTACGGACGGGATAAGCGCTGAAAGCATCTAAGCGTGAAGCCCCCCTCAAGATGAGATTTCCCAGTATGTAAGACCCCTTGAAGACGACGAGGTAGATAGGTTGGAGGTGGAAGTGCAGCAATGCATGGAGCTGACCAATACTAATCGGTCGAGGGCTTATCCAAATTTCTAACACGCAGATTCGTTTCGGATTCAGTTTTCAGGAATCAATTCCTGAAGCATTTACGCTGTAAATGCCCGTTTGGTGGCGATAGCGGAGGGGTTCCACACGTACCCATCCCGAACACGACCGTTAAGCCCTCCAGCGCCGATGGTACTTGGACCGAAGGGTCCTGGGAGAGTAGGACGCCGCCAAGCGGACCATCCACACACACTGTGGTATTTTTTTTGCCCTAATTGGTTACATATTCCCTGATAGCTCAGTTGGTAGAGCACTCGACTGTTAATCGAGTTGTCACAGGTTCGAGTCCTGTTCGGGGAGCCATATGGAGAGGTGTCCGAGTTTGGCCGAAGGAGCACGATTGGAAATCGTGTAGGCGCCACAAGCGTCTCGAGGGTTCGAATCCCTCTCTCTCCGTAGCGTTACCTCTCTGCAAAGGGATGAGAACTCTCAGTGGTTCGTTGGAGCATAGGCTTCGTTAGCACTGCTTCGCAATCTCGTAACGAAGTGAAGAGTATCCCTCTCTCTCCGTAGCGTTACCTCCCTGCAAAGGGATGAGAGCAAATATATTTACAGCATGGCTCGTTGGTCAAGGGGTTAAGACACCTCCCTTTCACGGAGGTAACATGGGTTCGAATCCCATACGAGTCATATATGGAGGCTTAGCTCAGCTGGGAGAGCATCTGCCTTACAAGCAGAGGGTCGGGGGTTCGAACCCCTCAGCCTCCACCATCTATCTTAACCGAATAGATTTTGTTCAATGACGCGGGGTGGAGCAGCCCGGTAGCTCGTCGGGCTCATAACCCGAAGGCCGCAGGTTCAAATCCTGCCCCCGCAACCAATTTGGAACCGTGGTGTAGTTGGCCTAACATGCCTGCCTGTCACGCAGGAGATCGCGGGTTCGAATCCCGTCGGTTCCGCCATTTAATGGCTTAAGGGATGAGAATTCCCTGGGTTCGCTTACGCATAAGCTTCGTAAGGAATACTTCGCAATCTCGTAACGGAGTGAAGAGTATCCCGCCCTGTTAAGCCATTTTAATTGGTATTAAGACATAAGGGATTGAGCATCCTATATCTCGAAGTATAGAGTATCCATCCGATTCCGTAGTATTTTGCTAATTATAATATTGGGGATTAGCCAAGCGGTAAGGCAACGGACTTTGACTCCGTCATTCATAGGTTCGATTCCTATATCCCCAGCCATCTATTTTCGATTGTTTCTCTTATGAGAGCCATTAGCTCAGTTGGTAGAGCACCTGACTTTTAATCAGGGTGTCGAAGGTTCGAGTCCTTCATGGCTCACCATTTTCTTGTAACGTGTGCGCGTGTGGCGGAATGGCAGACGCACCAGACTTAGGATCTGGCGTTTCACGACGTGGGGGTTCAAGTCCCTTCACGCGCACCATGTTTTTGCGGACGTGGCTCAGCGGTAGAGCATCGCCTTGCCAAGGCGAGGGTCGCGGGTTCGATTCCCGTCGTCCGCTCCATATAGATTTTGCGCCCTTAGCTCAGCTGGATAGAGCGTTTGACTACGAATCAAAAGGCCGGGAGTTCGAATCTCTCAGGGCGCGCCATTTATACTTCATTGATTCAGTTTTTGTATTAACGGGATGTAGCTCAGCTTGGTAGAGCACCTGGTTTGGGACCAGGGGGTCGCATGTTCAAATCGTGTCATCCCGATATTTCATTTCACCTATGCGGGTGTAGTTCAATGGTAGAACTTCAGCCTTCCAAGCTGATAGCGTGGGTTCGATTCCCATCACCCGCTTATATCTGTATCACGTGAGTCCGTCAGCCCTATTGGGAAGGCGGACTTTTTTTGCTATTTAGGAAATGTATGAGAAAAACCGAACACAATAGAATCCAGAGTATCGATGCTCCACCTGGCTAAGCTGTAGCTGTCAAATGGCCGCCAGAAGGCAGAGAGATGGAGAGAAGGCAGAGAGAGGGAGAAAAGTGAACTCCGTTTAAGAATGGTATTAGCAGCAGTATCGTTCACCCGTTAGGGTGATTTTGTTGTAAGGGCCGGGAGGTTGCAATAGTATTGGAGGGCGTTATGTTTCTATAGAACTGATATAGTATAACTATGGGACTATTGGATCATAGGCAACACTTACTTGGAAGCTGAGGAGCATTTGTTATGACAGACAAAGTAATACGGATTTTTAGAATCATTAACGCCATTCAGTCGAACCCCGGGATTACCGCAGCAGATTTGGCCTTTAGGTGCGAGGTGAATATAAGAACGATCTACAGGGATCTTGAGCTGATCAGCCACTTTGCTCCGGTTACGAATGAAGGAAGGGGCACGGGGTACCGGTTCATGGGGAAATTCTTTTTGTATCCGCTGGATTTCTCGGAGCAGGAGTCGCTGGCGTTCTCTTTGCTGCCTTCGGTCCTGAATCAGGATAGAATCCCACCGGGTTTTCATTCTGCGTATGACAAGGTGATGGGGACTCATCTGAAGGAGAAATCGCGGCAAAATGGCCTGCTGGAGAATATTGCGGATATTATTCAAATGGGCACCCCGGCCTACCGCAAGGAGAGCCGGAACTTCCTGCAGCCGCTTATTGGAGCAATCCTGGAGCAGCGCAGCATCCGTACGGTATACCACTCGCAATCAAGCAACGTTACTACGGCGCGGGAGATTGACCCGTATTATCTGATCCCGCGGGATCAGCGTTTTTATCTCATTGGCTATTGCCATCTGAAGGGCGCAATACGTACGTTCCGGATCAGCCGGTTTGAGCAGGTAGAGATGACGGCGTCTACTTTTGATAAGGGAAATTTCAATATTAAGCAGTATCTGAAAAACACCTGGTCGATCAACCGGGGGACCCGGAATGTCACGTTCAAGGTACGGTTCGATCCGGAGGTGGCGCGTTACATTAAGGAAGAGGAGCTGTTCGTACAGCCGCGGATGAGCGAAGAAGGCGATGGGACGCTGCTGTTCGAAGTCACGGTTAATAATGAGAATGAGTTCATCAAGTGGATTCTGCAGTATGGCCCTAATGCGGAGATTCTGGAGCCGGAGTCGGCCAGGGAACGATTGAAGGAGCAGCTGGAGCAGTGGCTGGATGTGTATCAGTAGTAGTTGTAGATCACAATACTACATAATATGGAATAAAATATGTCGAAAAGGTTAGATTGAATAGTTCAACTGGAGAATAAAGGCTTTTTTAGAGATATATATGCCCTGAATGAATTGACCGGAGCGGTGAAGCAGGTTATTATTGGAATATAATGGAATGATAGGAGGCAAGATAGAAATTGCTGGAACTGGATGGGATGAATGAAGACTCTTTGACAGATATGCTTAAAGTCTCGTTCTCATGGGAGAACTGGACGGCAATTCTCGAGATTTCAGACAAGCTCTTTGAACTTGCAGTTCTAACCTACGGCTCCCATCAACAGGGTGCAAAGAAGTATTATTTGAAAAAAAATATAGCGTATTATCTCGGGTACAGTGCATGCATGAAGGGGATTGCCTATCAAAAGCTCGGTAACCTCGCTGAATCAAGAAAATGTATAGGCTTGTATTCGGATTTGAGCTGGATCACGGATATGGATCAGGAAGCTGCCGCAGAAGTAGAGTACTACAAGAACATTGCTATAGCCAACACCTTCGTCATTGATCTGCTGGAAGGGAAGGTAGAAGTTCTTCCTGATTATGTTGAATTCATTCGCACGGGAGACCAGGAGGAACTGCTTGCTTGCCTAATTACTGTGCTGGAATCTGCAATTAAGTATAACTTTTCTATCGATTGGGTACTGGATGAGTTCAATGAGCCGCTTAAGGAGCTGAGCTGTAGAGCGAAGCAGGAAGACATCAGATACTACATAGACTACATGCATCTTAGTGCAATTTATTTGTATAAAAGGGAGAAAATTCATGATGCAATTAATCTGACTCTCTATATTTTGGTAATAAGTAGTAAACTTTATGATGGGACAGGCTTTAGGAAGATCGTGTCGTTTTATGAGCACATCCGGAGCCATGCCACCGCAGAACAACAAGAATCTTATCAAAACATAATGAAAAATATCTTAGAGAGGGAGTTTTTAAAAGATGAAAAAGGCGATCTCGTTATTAACAGCCGTATTGTTGATTAGCGCAAGCGTTGTGGTATCAACTGCAAGCGCAGGCGGCCACTTATCCGCAGCCTCCGGCAATATCTCTATTAACAATCACGGAGCAGGCCACTAGTCTATAATCTCTCTGTCTCATGAATCTGGAAATATAAGCTGCATATCATGCAAAAAAAGGGGTAAGCGATGCTTATCCCTTCTTTGCTGTGGATAGAGGTTACTCTGTTACAGCCAATCCCAGTCCTTCTGCGATTCGACGGCCAAACTCCGGATCGGCTTTGTAGAAGTGGGCAATCTGGCGGCGCTTGATCTCCTCAGACTCTACTGGAGTCATGGCACCAACAATATTGCTTACGAGCCGGGTACGCTCCTCTTCGCTCAGCAGGCGGTACAGGTCCCCCGGCTGGGTGTAGTGATCGTCATGATCATATGAGACGCTGTCCGCCTGGCCTGAGACTTCAAAAGCAGCCGCCTTATGCTGCGCTGACTCGGTTGCACCTCCGGAGCTGTTAGGCTCGTAGTAGACGGAGCCTCCCCCGTTATTCGTAGCATTCATCGCGCCGTCGCGCTGATTATTGTTGACCTCGGCGACAGGCTGGTTAATCGGCAGGTGGTTATGGTTCGCTCCTACACGGTAGCGGTGGGCATCCCCGTATGCGAACAGTCGGCCCTGAAGCATTTTATCCGGAGAAGCCTCGATGCCTGGAACGAATGAGCCGGGGGAAAAGGTGGCCTGCTCCACTTCGGCGAAGTAATTCTCAGGATTGCGGTCCAGCACCATGCGGCCTACCTCAATCAGCGGGTAATCCTTCTGCGACCATACCTTGGTTACATCAAACGGATCGAAGCGGTAGGTGTCGGCATCCTCCACAGGCATAATCTGCACATGCAGCCTCCAGGCCGGGAAGTCTCCGGTATCAATGGCGTTGAACAAGTCCTCTGTATGATAATCCGGGTTCTCCCCGGCTAGCTGTGCTGCCAGCTTAACATCGAGATTCTTGACGCCCTGCTCTGTCTTGAAGTGGTATTTGACCCAGACGGCTGCACCTTCGGCATTCACCCACTTGAACGTATGGCTGCCGAAGCCATGCATATGGCGGAGAGTAGCCGGGATGCCGCGGTCAGACATCAGAATCGTCACCTGGTGCAGAGACTCGGGGGAGAGGGACCAGAAGTCCCAGACCGCATTCGGGTTCTTCAGATGGGTCTGCGGATGACGCTTCTGGGTATGGATGAAGTCCGGGAATTTGATGGCGTCACGGATGAAAAAGACAGGCGTGTTATTGCCGACCAGGTCGTAGTTGCCCTCTTCGGTGTAGAATTTCACAGCAAAGCCGCGCGGATCGCGCACGGTATCGGATGAGCCCAGTTCCCCGGCTACGGTAGAGAAACGGATGAACATCGGGGTGCGTTTGCCGACCCCGGACAAGAAGGCAGCCTTCGTATATTGGGAGAGATCATTGGTGACTTCAAAATAACCATGGGCACCGGCACCTTTGGCATGAACGACCCGCTCAGGAACACGTTCACGGTTGAAGTGGGCGAGCTTTTCCAGTAAGTGGACATCCTGCAGCAGCACGGGGCCGCGGGCACCGGCGGTCATTGAATTCTGGTTGTCGCCTACGGGGGCGCCCCAGCTAGTCGTTAGCTTGTTGTTATTGTTTGTAGTCATGAACACAATCACCTCGTGTAGGATTTGATTTTAGATTAAGTATAAGTATTATAATAGCAAGAATTTAAATAAAATCAATCCTTTTTTATAATTATTATAATTAAGCTTATGTAGAAGAAGGATGGTTGATGATACTAATGCAACAAAAAAACTCCCGCCCGCAGCAGCGGACAGGAGGGGGGATTCTGGAACAGAAGCGGAGCAGGAAGGGGTACTGATGACGGAAGCAAGAAGACCTGCAAGTTAGCTGATGATACCAAACTAATACGAGTTAGCTTGTGATATACATCCGGTTATAGTATTCATCCAGCATGCGCTTGGTGGCGAATTCGATGCGGGTGGTCTCGATGCTGCGGTGCATCATCTGCACCCACTTGGCCTGATCCTCATAGAAGACCGGGAGGACGCGGTTCATAAGGGTCTCGTACAGTGCATCGCTGTCATGCTGGTCAAGCACCGCAAAGTCGGTAGTCTCGAAGCCGTCGCCGATCTGCCAGCCGTTCTCGCCGTCGATGCAGGCCTCCGGCCACCAGCCGTCCAGAATGGAGCAGTTCAGGACGCCGTTCATGGCGGCCTTCATCCCGGAGGTTCCGCTGGCTTCGAGCGGTCTGCGCGGATTGTTCAGCCAGATGTCAGAGCCGCGGGTCAGCTGGGCTCCGATGGTCATATCGTAGTTCTCCAGGAAGACTACGCTCTTCGGATATTTGCGCATCATGGCTACAAGATTACTGACGATCCGCTTGCCGTTGTCGTCCAGCGGGTGCGCCTTGCCGGAGAAGACAATCTGGATCTTGCCGCTCTCCAGGTACGGCTCTATAATGTCCGGCTGGGAGAAAATCAGGTCACTGCGCTTGTAGGGAGCGGCGCGCCGGGAGAACCCGATCAGCAGCTGGTCGGCATTCAGGGCGATGCCGGAACGTTCCTCGATGAAGCTGATCAGCTCCTGCTTGATCTCCTTGTGCACGGCCCACAGGTCGCCGCCCTTCTCAAAGGCACGGGTCATCCGCTCATCTACCCAGGTAGGGGTGTGAATCGCATTGGTGATGCCTATGATGGCAGACCGGCCGGCGACTTCCTTCCACATGGTGTTCGCGGTCTCGGCATGAAGCTGGGCAACCGCATTCGAGATCCGCGCCAGCCGCAGGCCGGCAACGGTCATGTTGAAGGGTTCTCCGCCAATCCGCTCCATTTGCGCCCGGGTTAAGCCATTAAAGGCCCCCATGTATTCCAGCCGGTCCAGCGGATGGGTCTCGTTACCTTCCTTAATCGGTGTATGTGTAGTGAACACAACCTCTTCCCGTGTAGCCTTCCAGGCTTCTTCAAAGGTACTGCCGCCGGACATCTTCTCCCGGATCAGCTCGATTGCAGCAAGCGCCGCATGTCCTTCGTTGAAGTGATAGACATCGATGGGAATGCCCAGGGCGCGCATGGCTTTGACGCCGCCGATGCCCAGAACGATCTCCTGGGCAATCCGCTCCTCCCCGAACCAGCCGTAGAGCTGGCCGGTAATCCAGGCATCGCTGTTCTCCGGGATATCGGTGTCGAGCAAATAGAGCGGACGGTTGCCGAAATGGTCGGTTTTCCACACTTTGCAGACTACATCGGTCTTTCTGACTTTTACCGTGACCTTGACGCCTGTATCTTCCAGGAAGTCGTACACATAGTTGTGGTAAGAGTCGTAGGGGTTACCGTCTGCATCAATCTTCTGGTCCGTGTAGCCCTGCTTCCATTTGAGTCCGATAGGGATGATGGGTGCCCCGATATCCTGCGCGCCCTTGATGTAATCTCCGGCCAGAATGCCTAAGCCTCCGGCGTACATTTTGAAATCGGAATGCAGTCCGTACTCCATGCTGAAATAAGCTACTGACGGTAAGTGGTTGTCGCTCACTTGATAAGCCTCCTAAATGCGATTTAGATGGTACTGCGAATAAGAATTACTGCAGGCTGTATCTAAGATGCAAACGTTTGCTCAATAAGGCAGGACGGGCTCTGGAAGCGATTGCACCATCATTCTAGCATATTTATCCTTAAAAAGCACAGCGAATTTTCGGTGACAACTGGCTGCCTGTGGAGCCGATAAATAAAATTTGATTAACCTGCCGGAAGGCCATAAGATAAGGGGAGAATAAATGTACAAGGTTCATCTAAATCATAAGCTAAACCATAAATCAAACAATAAACCAAGTGGTGGTGTAAAGGATTGAGTATAGTCGTAATTGGAAGTCTGAATATGGATATGGTCGTGCGGGCAGAGCGTGCGCCGGAGGCCGGGGAGACCCTGTTCGGTCAGGGATTTGTTCTGTCTCCAGGCGGAAAAGGGGCGAATCAGGCCGTTGCGGCGGCCAGACTGGGCGCGGATGTGACGATGATCGGCAGAGTGGGGAAAGACGCTTTTGGCAGCGGGCTGCTGGAGATTATGGAGCAGGAGCGGGTGCATACTGCGTATATCTCACAGAGTGAATCCCAGGCTACAGGGGTTGCTTCCATTGTGGTGGACGGGTCCGGAGAGAACCGGATCATTGTGGTGCCTGGTGCGAATATGGAGATGAAGCCGGAGGATATTGAAGCGCTTGAGACCGTGATCAGCGGGGCCGGGATCGTGGTGATGCAGCTGGAGACGGATCTGGCGATGTGCGAGGCTGCGGCAGCGATGGCGTCCCGGCATGGGATTCCGGTGATTCTTAATCCGGCTCCGGCCCAGCCGCTGAGTGATGAGCTGCTGCACCATGTGACCTATCTGACTCCGAATGAGACAGAGGCGGGGATTCTGGCTGGCATCTCTGTGGAGAATGTGGAGGATGCAGAGCGTGCGGCCCGGATTATGCTGTCAAAAGGGGTCCGGCACGTCATTGTAACGCTTGGCTCCAAAGGGGCGTTAATCGTGGATGCTGCCGGAAGCCGGCATGTCCAGGGGTTCCCGGTGCAGGCGGTCGATACGGTGGCAGCCGGTGATTCCTTCAACGGGGCTCTGGCCTGGCAGCTGACCTGCAGTAGGACACTGGAGGAAGCGGTCCGCTTCGCCAATGCTGTCGGTGCGCTGGCGGTTGGCAAGACCGGTGCGATTGCTTCTCTGCCCAGACTCGAAGAGGTGGAGCAGTTCCTGCGGACAGCTGCTGATGCGAAGCCTCATGAGCAGTAGATCCCAGCAGATTCCGTATGTGAGATAGAGTAAGCAGATGCTTATAGACAAATTAAGCGGGGAGCGTCAGAGGAAGCTCTGAGACTCCGGGTCCGCTAAGGAGCTGACACGTTTGAGCGGTACAGTAACTGTTAAGAATATAACCCTCGGAGAAGGGATGCCCAAAATCTGTGTTCCGCTGGTCGGAACGACGCGGACGGAGCTGCGTGCAGAAGCTGAGGCGCTAATCGCACTGGCGCCGGATGTGGTGGAGTGGCGCAGTGATTTCTTCACGGAGGTGGAAGATATTAATGCCGTGACCCAGGTGCTGGAGGATATTCAGCGCCTGCTGCCGGAGATTCCGCTGATCTTCACCTTCCGCAGCGCCAGGGAAGGCGGCGAGAGGGAAATCTCCTCAGCCTATTACTTCCGGCTGATCCAGGCAGCGGTAGAGAGCGGGCTGGTGGATATTGTGGATGTGGAGCTGTTCCAGGAGGAAGCGGAGGTCCGCAGACTGATTGCAGCAGCACATGGACAGGCGGTGTTCGTGATTCTCTCGAATCATGACTTCGACGGGACGCCGTCCGAGGATGAGATTGTCTCCAGGTTGCGCCGGGCGCAAGAGCTGGGCGGCGATCTGCCGAAGATTGCCGTAATGCCGCAAGGTCCAGCCGATGTGCTGACCCTGCTGGCGGCGACGAACCGGATGCAGGAGCAGTATGCGGACCGTCCGATCATTACGATGGCGATGAATGGGGAGGGCGTGATCAGCCGGCTGGCCGGAGAGATCTTCGGCTCGGCGCTGACCTTCGGTGCGGCGCATAAGCCTTCGGCACCGGGGCAGGTGGCGGTTGCCGAGCTGCGCGGTGTGCTGGAACTGCTGCACCGCAGCTTGTAGCGGCTGCCGGTTCGGAAGCAGCAGGAGTGGGGATAGACAGGGGTGTTTCCGGCCGGTGAAACGGTGGAAGCACCCTTTTGCATACATAGAGAGTATTGCAAGTGGCGTGCGGAGTTTGAAACTGTAGCTGTCCATGCCCTACAATGGAGGCAACTAAGTAGAAGGGGCGGAGCGCCGATGACAGAATTGATTCTGGTTGTGGAGGACGAGGTGAGAATTGCCCGTCTGCTGCAGATTGAGCTGGAATGCGAGGGATACCGTGTGTCCATTGCCGGCAGCGGCCATCAGGGGCTGGAGATGTACCAGGAGCAGCAGCCGGATTTGCTATTGCTGGATGTGATGCTGCCTGGATTCAGCGGCATAGAGCTGCTGCGGCGGATCCGGTCGGGCGATCCCGATACACCTGTTCTGCTGCTTACAGCCAAAAGCTCTGTGGAGGATAAAGTGTCAGGCCTGGACCTTGGGGCCAATGATTATATTACGAAGCCGTTTCAAATTGAGGAGCTGCTGGCGCGTGTCCGTGCTGCGCTGCGGCTGGCCACGGGGCAGAGGAGAGAGGAAGCCGTCAATCTGCTGCTGGCAGATGATCTGGAGCTGAACGAAGCTACGCGGGAGGTGAAGCGGGCAGGCCGAAGCATCGAGCTGACTCCCCGGGAGTTCGACCTGCTGGTCTACCTGCTGAAGAATAAGCGCCAGGTGCTGAACAGGGAACAGATCATGGCCGCCGTCTGGGGGTACGATTATTACGGTGATACGAATATTGTAGATGTCTATATCCGCTATGTCCGCAAAAAAATTACGCTCGGCCACGAGCCTGAATTGATTCAGACCGTGCGGGGCGTTGGTTATGTGCTGAAGGATACCCCATGAAGCTGCGGAGTACCATTCATCTGTATTCCAGCGTGCTGTTCGCCGTGCTGCTTATCCTCATGAACCTGTTCATCTACGCCCTGTTCAGCCGGATGTCACTAGACAGCCAGCTCGGGCAGGCAACTGCCGAGACGGCCAGAATCGCTGCCGCGATGAGAAAAGCGGGAGACGGGGTAACGGCACCGGAGCTGCTCCGGGCTTATGTGCCTGTTGAGGGAATGCTGCGGCTGCTCTCTGCGGACGGTAGCGGACCGGCGCCGGTTACCTCAGCGTCCGGGCAGGAGGTCAGCCGGATGAAGCCGGTCTACCATTCCGGGAAGCAGGCGGAGCAGGTCCGGGTGGACGGACGCTTGTATGCGTTCGTGAGCGTTCCGGTCATCTGGACGGACGGGAAC
The DNA here is from genome assembly GCF_038002365.1 of Paenibacillus sp. FSL P4-0338. Classification (NCBI taxonomy): domain Bacteria; kingdom Bacillati; phylum Bacillota; class Bacilli; order Caryophanales; family Paenibacillaceae; genus Paenibacillus; species Paenibacillus sp. FSL P4-0338. The sequence continues at coordinate 898,606 of NZ_JBBOCG010000002.1, forward strand.
GTGCTGAATCTCCAGATGACCAAAAGTCTGGAGAGCACGATGGATACATTACGAGTGCTTCGGATGGTCCTTGCCGGGGCTACGCTTGCGGCGCTGCTTCCGCTGCTGCTCTCCAGCCGCCTGTTGTCGGGCCTGATTATGCGGCCCATCGTCCAAATGACGGCAACCATGCGGGAGATTCAGCGCAGCGGGAAATTCCGCAGGCTTCCGCTGGAAGCACACTCGAAGGATGAGCTGATAGAGATGGGGCATACCTTCAACGAAATGATAGGCCTCTTGGAGAGCAATTATGTGAAGCAGGAGAAATTCGTGTCGGATGCCTCCCATGAGCTGCGGACACCGCTGACGGTTATTGAGAGCTATGCCAGTCTGCTGAAGCGCAGAGGGCGGGATCACCCGGAGCTGTTCGAGGAATCGGTTGAGGCCATCCATTCCGAAGCTGTGCGGATGAAGGAAATGACGGAGCAGCTGCTGCTGCTGGCGAAGCACCCGGAGCAGTGGGAGCTGGAGCTGAAGGTGATGGATCTGGAGGAGCTGGTGCGTTCTTCGGCGAAGGCTTTTCATAATGCGTACGGGAGAGAGGTCATGGTTCAGGTCGAAGGGCTGGCTGAGGGCTACAGCGATGAAGCTAAGCTCCGGCAGCTGCTATTCATCTTCCTGGATAATGCCCGTAAATACAGCGATGAGCAGATAACTGTGCGTATTGAAGCTGCCGGGCAGGAACGGATGATTGTGATTACCGACCGCGGCATTGGAATTCCGCTGGAGGAGCTGCCGAAGATATTCGACCGTTTCTATAGAGTGGATGAGGCGAGAACCCGTGAGAACGGAGGGGCAGGCCTGGGGCTGTCACTTGCCGCAGAGATCGCGGGAGCGATTGGAGCGGAGCTGTCTATGGAGAGTACGGTAGGACTGGGAACCTCGGTGACGATCCGCATGACTGCGGACCCCAGGGGAGGTGGACAATGAAGCAGAAACCAACGAACAAGAGCAAGATGTACAAGGCAGTTATAGGTATGGTTGTCTTCCTGTTGCTGTCTGTGGTTGCCTTCTGGATATTTGGCAAGGATTCGGAGCCGCTGTTATCCAGAGATCAGGCTACGCTGGCTGTGCTGAGCGAATATCCCGGTAAGGTAGACAGTCTGAAGCTGCAAGCTGGAGCTTATGTAGCAGAGCTTCAGACGGAGCAAGGACGGTATGAGCTGAAGCTGGACGGAGTGACCGGCGAGATTCTCTCCATCGTGCTGCTGAAGCGCACGGACGAACCGGCGGTGCAGCCTACGTCTGCCGCTACTCCAGCTCCATCTGGCGGAGCTGACGCGACCCCGTCACCAGCACCTACCCCGGCAGCGCAGAGCGTAGTCTCCGAAGAGGAGGCTGTCAGGCTGGCTCTGCTTGAGGTACCGGGGGAGCTGGACGATGTGGATACGGGAATCGATGCGGCGGGCGCTTATTATCTGGTGGAGATTCATACTTCAGACGGACGGGAGGCCGTAGTCCAGGTGAATGCAATCTCGGGCCATATTATGTCTGTGACCTGGGAAGAGCCGGATGGGGACGATTCCTAGTGTTCTGTTTATTTGTTTTCTCAGCGAATTCTAATGTTGCTCCCGCTGTTCTCTCAGATTGTAGCGTTATAGTTACTACATGAAGCAGCGAAGAATGAACTTAGGAGGCGTTAACATTGAAGACAAAGATATGGAGCAGTATCACGGCGGCAGCACTTATTCTCGGCGGCGCTTATGGTATAGGTGAGCTGAAGGGGAGTACGGCAGAAGCAGCTGCATCCGTGAAGAGCCAGAGTCAAACGTTGATCAGTGTAAGCCGAGCTGAGCAGATTGCCTTGAAGGCAGCTCCGGGGCAGGTGGAGAGCATTGATCTGGAGAAGAAGGCCGGCGGCACGTATTACGATATCGAAATTCAGCAGACCAAGCAGGAGATAGATGTCCGGGTAGATGCGTATTCGGGAAAATTGATCAGCGTGCGCAAGGATGCAGATGATGATGACTCTCATAAGGCAGCTCCGGCCTCAGGCGGGAAGCTGATTACCGCAGGCAAGGCGGCTGAGGTGGCTCAAGCTGCTGTGAAGGGGACGGTCACCGAGATTGATCTGGACCGGGATCACGGGGGCGCTGTCTATGAGGTTGAAATCAGGAACGGGCAGGTCAAGACAGAAGTAGGTGTCGATGCGTATACTGCCAAGGTTGTGTACACCGATACCGATTCCGACGAGAATGATGATTGAGCCAGAAGAGCGTTCCAGCAGAATAAAAGAGAGGCAGCCGGATTAACGGCTGCCTCTTTGCTATTCCAAACGATTACGTCTGCTGCTTCGCTCCCGTATACACGTGGACAGCATCACGCAGGAACGCGGCCATACCCGGGCGGCGCTGGTCGTAATAAGCGGTGAAGCGCTCATCCTGGACATACATCTGGGCCACACCGGCATGGGCTTCCTTGGTGTACGTATCCCAGTAGAAGCTTAGCCACTGACGGTGCAGGTCAGCGGCCTTCTGCGCCAGCTCGCTGGCCGAATCGCCTTCCTCCATCGCCTGCTCCAGGGACGCGAACATGTCAGCCTCAAGCTGTTGAAGGGCAGCGTACTGCTCCTCCGTCATATGGCTCAGCTTGCGGTTCGACTGCTCCACAGCTTCCGCGCCGTATTTCTCCCGGATCTCCTGTCCGTATTTATCTTCGTTATCTGCGATCAGCTTCTGCTTGAAGCCGGCGAATTTCTCCTGATTACTCATTGAACTTCTCCCTTCTGTGTGTGCAATGGTCTGCTCGACGTTCGCGATGAGCCGGTCCAGCTGTTGTCTCCGCTGAAGCAGCTGGTCATGGTGCTCACGCAGGGCGCGGGCGCCGTCGAAGGAGGGCGATTGGATAATATCTCTGATCGCCTCCAGGCTTAAGCCCAGCTCCCGGTAGAACAGAATCTGCTGCAGCAGGTCCACCTCGGCCTGGCCGTAGATCCGGTATCCTGAGGAATTGATTCTGGCCGGCTTCAGAATGCCGAATTCATCGTAATACCGCAGGGTCCGTGCACTGATCCCCGCAAGTGCCCCCAGCTTCTGCACCGTATATTCCATGGTCCTGCTTGCCTCCTATCTGTCTCTCGCGTCTCCGGCAGAGGATGGTCTTCAAGGCCTCCCCGCCGGGTAAGCGGCCGCTTACAAATCTAACTGTACACTTTGACGTAACGGCAAGGTCAACTCTTATTTGGTAGAATAACCAGACTGCGGGGCGGGTAACCGTCGGTGCTGGAAAAGCAAACAGCGGCAACCGCCCGGGCTATGCCTCGGGAGATTGCCGCTGCTGCGCGGGCATATGGGGTTATTTCTTGCCAAGCTGGGCGGCGAAATACGCCTTAAGCTCTGCCAGCTTCAGGGGGTCCGCCAGGGCATCCTCCGCAGGGAAGTAATGCTCGGCAACCAGCTCCCAGGTGGGGACGATTTTCTGGGCGGTCATCGCTTTGATGGCGATCTTAACCGTCTTGCGCTCTCTGGCGTTCGAGAAGGTATCGACATAATGCTGTGACCGCGCAAAGTCCAGCTCGCTGAAGACTGCGCGGAAGATCTCCGCCGTCATCTTAGCATCGTCAAGCGCGCGGTGGGCGGAGCCGGAAGGCTCCAGGCCGAAGAGGGCCATAGCTCCTTCGACGCTGATGTCGTTACTGAGGCCGCGGGCGCGCAGGACGCCCTTGAGCAGATCGAAGTAGGTGGCCTCCATCCAGTAGGCATCATCCATCTTGTGCATCCGCACATCCTGGATAATCCGTTTCATATCCTCGCCGCCCCAGGTTAAGAGCAGCACGCCGTCAGTACTCTGGTCAAGCCACGCTCTGAAGGCGGTAATAACCTTCGGGAACCGGCTGGCGACGTCGATATCCTCCTGGGGGATGCCGGTTTTTTTCTTAATGAATGAATTCAGGGTGGAGAAGTATATGGGTCTGATTAAGGCTGAGAATTCATCCTTAACCTGCAATGAAGCGTCTAACCGGACCGCTCCGATCTCAATGACCTCCATGGGATGCTCGCTGGCAAATTTGCGGCCGTTGAATTCGATGTCCAGAATAATATAATCCACAGGTAATGCCTCCGTTTCAGTGACTGGCGCCAAGATTGCACGAAAATGCGCCGACCCTTCTATTTTAGCAAAAAAAGAGGCTGCATGGGAAATAAGGAAGAGTGGGAAGCAAAGGTTAGTAATAGGAAGATGTCGAATAGGTCAGGAGAAAAACTAACGGGGCAGTGAACTTAAGGCTTTGACCAGTTACCGGGAGGAACCAATGTTGGATCTGAACAGGGAAATCTATTGGATTGGCGGTTCGGCTTGTGCGGGAAAGAGTACACTTGCCAAGCGGTTTGCAGAGGAGAATGGTTTTGCGCTCTATGCCTGTGACGAACATGTCGGGATGCATTTGCAGCATATTACAGAGAAGGATCAGCCTGTAATGTACAGGGTGTCGCGGATGGCGATGAATGAAGTGTTTCTCACCAGGAAGATTGCGGAACAGTTGAAAACTTATATTGAATATTTGCGGGAGGATTTCTTGTATGTACTGAGCGATGTGGCGGGTGGGGGAAGCGATCCGGTTGTTGTAGAAGGAAATCAGTTATTACCAGATCTGATAGAACCTCTCCTGAGGCAAAAAGAAAGAGCAATCTGGATGATTCCGTCAGAACAATTTCAGCGTAATCAATACAGCAGGCGGGAATGGATTCAAGGCATCTTACAAGCTACAGAGAATCCTGAGCGTTCTTTTGAAAATTGGATGAGGAGAGACGCGTTGTTTGCTGATAAGGTTAAACGGGAAGCGAAGGATCGGAAGCTGAAGGTGCTGGAGGTGGATGGAAGCCAGACCCTGGAGCAGAATTATAATGTTCTTTCCGGTTGGTTAGGGTGTGACATTTATCTCTAAATTGGGTAATGAACTAGATAATCTGTCGAATAGAACTATTGAGCTATTGAGGTAAGGAGGGAAGGCCATGAAGCTGTATGTAACCGTCAAAAGCCTGGGCAAACGCAGGCCGGTGCTTGAGCGCAAGGAGCTGCTGCTTGCGGCCCGTCCGCAGACGCTTCGCGCGCTGATCGCGGAGATTGTTGCCGGGCAGGTGCAGGCGATGCTTGAGCGGCAGGAGCGGGGGGAGTTGATCCCTTACCTGACTGCAGGTGAAATTGCGGAGCAGGGCGATAACGGTAAGGTCGGGTTCGGCACGGTGTACGGCGAGGCAAAGCCTGAGCTGGAGAAGGCGACGGATGCGGCACTGCTTGCCTACGAAGACGGATTGTACAAGGTGTTTGTGCAGGAAGAGGAATGTACTGCGCTGGATGAGCCGCTGAGGCTCGAAGAGGGCGATGAGCTGACGCTGATCCGGTTCACGATGCTGGCCGGAAGATTATGGTGAGGGAGATGACAGGATGAAGATCGGAAATGAAGAGTGGGAGACTCAGTGGTACGCGGATGTTGAGAACAAAGCCAAGGGGCTGAAGGGGGAAGGCGCGGAACTGGCAGGCCTGCTCGCGGAGTTCAGCAAGAACCGCTACCTTCATGAAGGGGAAGATTCGCTGGACCGCTTCCTTGTTATCATGGATGATCGCGCTGCGGCGGCTCAGGCTGATTTTACCGGATACTGGGGGCCACTGATTGGGGTCATGCAGCAGCTGTACAGCGCACATACTGTTGATCTTACAAGGTACATAGTTAATCATGCAGTGGAGTACCCTTATTCCATAGGGTATCTGCGCCGGCCGTTCCGGACCCGGGAGGTTCAGGCGCACCGGATGCAGATCCTCCGCAAAATCAATGCTCTGATCTATATGGAGCTGATTGAATTCTCGCTGCCGGAGTATCTGCAGGGGAATCATGAAAAGGATTACAGTACATCCTACCGTGTGGATATTGCCGTTCCCGATGTAATAGCCTATGAGCTGGACCGCAGCGGCAGCGGAATGGAAAATCTGCTTAAGGATGCGGTGTACGGGGACAACCAGGGGGCAATGCTCAGCCGCAATATGATAAAAGGTGCATTCCTCAGCCATAATCAGGCTGCTGTTCAGATGATTGGCGAGCTGCTGCTCGCTGCCCGGCTGCAGGAGGGACTGCGGCAGTCCATTATGGAGACAATGGATGAGGGAACAATAGAGAACAATCTCTATATGCTTAAGGTGATTCTGGATAATGATCTCGTGCGCTACAGCTCGGTGGTGCGTGCCCTGGGCGTATGGACGGGCATGGGATTGGAAGCCCAGAACCAGCGGGTGGCGAAGCAGTTGATTGAAGGAGCTTATCAGGTGCTGACAGATGAAGCGCTGCGTGAGGAATGGCTGACCAGCGAGAATGCCAACCATGTCTACCTGAGCTTGTGGGCGACGGCAGTCTATGAGGAGAATGAGCTGATTGGCAAGGTGGATATCCTGATGGAACAGGGCCAGTCCTACCAGAAAATCGTAGCCCAGTATGTACTCTCGGGTAGCCAGAACCGGGAGGTGCGCCTGAGCAGCGCCCGGAAGTATCTGAGCGAGCAAGAGCCGGAGCTGCTGTACTGGATTCTGACGAACTATAATTATGATTATAACCGGATGTGGAGAGGGCCGAAGGATAATGGGCCGAAGATCGAGGTCGTAACCAGCCCGCAGCTTGAGGATAAAAGCGAGCGGCAGCGCGACTTCGGTCTGCTGAAGCACATCTTCCTGAACCCGGACAGCCGGGAGCTGACCGGCACCTCCAAGGTGCTGGATTTCCTGCAGGTCAGCTACACCCGTGATCTGCCGGTCCAGAAGATGCTCTATCTGATCTCCTATGATATGGACCCGGCCTGGGTCAATGAATTGCTGGCGCTGAAGGACAAGCTCAGCACGGACATACGGGGGGAGCTGCTGAATTACTTCGTGCAGCATACGGAGGATACCGTACAGCGCGAATTCATCTTCGTCAGCCTCTCTGACAAGAGCATAAAGAACCGGGAACTGGCGCTGGACCTGGCGCAGGAGCTGACGCTGGCAGAGGATGAGCTGCTGATGGCCGAAGGGCTGCTGAAGCTCAAGACGGGTACGCTTCGGCAGAGCGTGACCCGGATGCTACTGAATCAGCCGGATGAAGCGCTGAAGGACTCCGTCCGCAGACTGGTGCAGGGCAAGAATGCCCTGCAGCGGCAGGCGGGACTGGAGATTATGACGGTGCTGTTCCAGGATGAGGAGCGTCAGGTGCTCTTTGAAGCGGTACGTCCGCTGGCGGAGGCGCTGGAGAAGCCTTCCGACCAGGAGCGCGAGCTGATTGGAAGGCTGAGCCAGAAGAATGAGTACACCAAGGTGAACGGCTTCGGCATGTTCGATCCCAAGCAGTCTGAGAAGTGGCTGACGCAGGGGCCGGTGCTGGACGGATTCGCCTGGGATCAGGTGTTCAAGCTGTCCTTGGAGCAGATCAATACGTTCCTTAAGGGACTGGACAACACGATCCACAAGCACCGCGATGTGGAGTATGAGGTCGAATACTACAGCGGATACAAGGATACGCTGCTGATCGGGACCAACCTCAGACCGCTGCAGGGGTACTTAATTAACGATGAGGAGACCGTCAAATCCGCCCTTGAGCAGTACCCGCTGCATGAGGTATGGGCTGAATATTGGGATAAGAGCGGCTGGAGCGCCCGGGATCTGATAGAGCTGAACTTCTATATCAGCCTGGAGGAGCTGGATGAGACCCTGGAGAACTATGACGGCTACGATACCGTAGGGATCGATGATAAGGAACTAAGCAAGCAGAAGCTGCTGTCCGGCTGGCGTAAGGAGTTCGCGGGAGAGGTCTATCCGCTGGAGCAGGCCCAGGCTGTGATGAAGCTGGTGGACAAGCTGAAGTACAGATGGCAGGTAGAGTCGCTGCTGGATGCATTCCGCGCGGACCATAAGAGCCCTGAGGGCTTCCGTCTTGCCGATGGTGCGGTGAATGCGCTGCTGGCCGCGTTCCCGGAGGAGAAGCTTGCTGTGGACTGGCCTTTCCTGTCTGTGCTGGCAGATCCGTGGATCGATATGGTGCAGAAGCTATGGAACGGACCAGAGGAGTTCAAGGAGATGTTCCGTACCTGCTACAGGTTCGAGGGAATCAGCGGGGACGGAGAACGGTCCAGCATCATCGGGCTGAAACACTATGTCCAGGCCTTCAACGATGGAATCATCGGCGAAGAGACGCTGCTTAAGGAACTGCTGCTGAGTACGGATGCACGCAACCATATGAGCTGGATCAGTTCACGCCGGTACGACTGGATTGAGAACAGTCCACAGATGGTTGCACTGCGTACACGGATCATTGACCGTCTGTTGGCCATTGAGCTGGGGCGCGGCGACCTGCCGACCGAGGTGACCGGCATGACGATGGGGCTGCAACGGATCGAGGGGCTGGAGTACTGTATCCGCATCCTGTCCGGGCTGAATAAGGATACCTTCGTGCGCGGCTACGTGTACGGGTACGGCAACAATATTACGAAGAAAGAATCCTTCAGCCATCTCCTTAAGGTATGTTATCCGCGCGAGGGCGACAATGCGGAGCGGCTGAAGACCTTGCTGCAGGAATACAAGCTCTCTGATCAAAAACTGCTGGAGGCCGCCATGTACGCCCCGCAGTGGATCGAGATTATTGCCGAATACCTCGGCTGGGAAGGGCTGCGCAGTGCCGCCTGGTACTTCCATGCCCATATTAACGAAAGCTTCTCGGCCGAAAAAGAGACGGTGGTGGCGCATTATTCGCCGATCACGCCGCAGGAGTTCAATGACGGTGCCTTCGATGTGAACTGGTTCCAGTCCGCCTACAAGGAGCTTGGACAAGAGCGGTTCGAACTGCTCTATGACTGTGCCAAATACATCTCTGCCGGTGCGAACCACCGCCGTTCCCAGCTGTTCGCCGACGCCACGCTCGGCAAGCTGAACCTGGAAGAGATGAAGCAGTCTGTAGAGCAGAAGCGGGGCAAGGATCATCTGCTCAGCTATAGCCTGATTCCGCTGGGAGAAGACCGCGAACAGGATATCCGCATGCGTTATGAGTTCATCCAGCGCTTCCTGGCGGAGAGCAAGAAGTTCGGCGCACAACGCCGCGCCAGCGAAGGCCAGGCCGCACAGATTGCCCTGGGCAACCTGGCTCGCAATGCCGGATATGCCGATGTCACCCGCCTGATCTGGGATATGGAGGCGCGCAAGCTGGATGATTATGCTGCGTACTTCGAGCCTTATGAGCTGGACGAAGAGACCTTCGTCTCGCTTAGTATCGATGAAGAAGGGCAAAGCGATTATGCAGTGACCAGCAAGGGGAAGGCATTGAAGTCGGTGCCCGCACGCTTCAAGAAGCATGAGTGGATCGAAGCGCTGAAGGAGGCCAAGAGCGAGCTAACCGGACAATTCCGGCGCGCCCGGGCCGAGCTGGAGCGGTCGATGGAGTCCGGCAGCAGCTTTACACCGGCAGAGGTTGCCGGGCTGAGCCGGAACCCGGTGCTGGCTCCGCTGATTAGCAAGCTGGTGCTGATGAGCGGCGATGCTCTGGGGTATTACGATGCGGATCAGGGGGCACTGGTCAGTCCTGCGGGCGAATCTACGGCACTGAGCGGGGAGACGGCGCTGCGGATTGCCCATCCGCTGGATCTATACCGCAGTGGACAATGGAGCCTGTATCAGAAGGATCTGTTCGACCGTCAGCTCCGCCAGCCGTTCAAGCAGGTCTTCCGCGAGCTGTATCTGCCGAATGAGGATGAACTGGCCCATGGCGTGTTGTCCCGCCGTTATGCGGGCCATCAGGTGCAGCCGAGCAAGACGGTCGCCCTCCTGAAGGGGCGGCAGTGGACGGTCAGCTATGAGGAAGGGCTGCAGAAGGTGTTCTATGCCGAGAACCTGATCGTCCGGCTCTATGCCATGGCGGACTGGTTCTCGCCGGCGGACACTGAGGCGCCGACACTGGAGACGGTGCAGTTCTTCGACCGGAAGACGTACAAGGGCGTGCCGCTGGATCAGGTGCCGCCCATGTTGTTCTCGGAGGTTATGCGGGATGTGGATCTTGTCGTCAGCGTGGCCCATGTCGGCGGCGTCGATCCGGAAGCGAGCCTGACGACTGTAGAGATGCGCCGGGTGATCGTCAGCGAGTCGCTGCGTCTGCTGAAGATTGGGAACGTCCGGCTGGATGGCAATTATGCGCGTATAGACGGTACGCTGGGCGAGTATGCAGTGCATCTGGGCAGCGGTCAGGCGTACAAGCAGGCCGCAGGCGCCCTGTCGATTATCCCGGTGCATTCGCAGCACCGGGGCCGGCTGTTCCTGCCGTTCCTGGACGAGGACCCGCGCACAGCGGAGGTACTCTCCAAGGTCGTGCTGCTGGCCGATGATACGAAGATCAAGGACCCGCAGATTCTGGAACAGCTGAAGGCTTAAGCTATATGCCGTACGTACGGGGCTTGCACTTATGCTTCAGCTGCGGAAGCCCTGTAGAAATATGCAAACACCTTAGGGCCCGGAGTAGGATTGGAATTGCATTTTTGTGCATTTGGATATGTATATTGTGTGTGATGTCTCTTTGTTTTGTAATTTTATATATTGGTCATGCAGGAGAAAAGTCATAATACAGCGAATTTCTACATGCAGACAGTAGGTGGGAAATGAGGAATGTATGATGAAGAACAAGCTGAAGTTAAATTTGCAGATTCTGCAGGATGCTTACTCTTCTTTATGCGGATTGACGGTTATGATTACCAATCAACAGGACGAACGCTTAACAGAGCCTTCAGGAATGACTGATATGGTGGGCTTATTATTAGATTTCCAGAGTAATTCCCTTGAAGATAGCATTGTGAAAATTATGGGCAAAGTACAGGGCATACCAAAGCCAATTGTATACGAAACGATTACAGGGTTTAAGCTTCTGGTTGCCCCCATTACAACCAGAGGAAGACCACCGTATTATATTATTGCAGGGGTTATGATAGATAGAAGCATCAAAGAATTGATTGCCGCCAGAATATATGAAACGCTCCCTTCGGATAAATGGCAGGACTGGACCCGCGCCCTCGATGGTGTAGCAGCATACAACAAACAATATGTTGAGAATCTCCTTAATCAGTTAGACTCCCTTGCAGGTGCCGTGACGGCTTTACTCGAGCATGAGCAGGAAGACAATAAAGCTTTGAATAATCTGCAGTTGTTGAATCTTGTAAATCTGATGGATTCGGCAAGCCCGGTTTGGATGCAAGGGGTACTTGATATCTTTGTACGTGTAATGGGACTTGAATTTGCTGGATATGCCAGTAACCTATCCAATGATGAACAATATACCGTAATTGAAACAACCGGAATTCATATCGATAATCCTTTAATGGGAGCTTCGTTTTTTTTGGGTGAAGGTTTTTTGGGGCAGGTAGGGCTCTCCAAGCAGATGGGGTATTGGGAGAAATCAGACCGGGATCCGCGGATTTCTTTTTTTACGTCAAAGGGAATTAAGCCTAAAGTTATTATCTGTTACCCGGTTAAGTATAAGAATAGGCTGTTCGGGCTGTTGTTTGGCGGAGATTCGTTAAGGCAAGAATTATCAGAAGAGCAGGCGGATCTGGGCATGCTGCTGGCTCAGCAACTCTCTTCTTCTATATATCACTTGGATAATGAAGCAACCTATGAACGGAGAAGAATGCGGATTGAGGCCTTCGTGGAAATCTCCCGGACCATTGTGTCAGTCGAAGGCAGGGAGAACTTCCTGCAAATATTCATGGAGACCGTCCAGCAGCAGGTCGGCAGTTCTTTTGTTTGTCTGTTATTGCATCTGCCGGGTGAGAAGGGCATGCAAATATATACGGCTTCCACTGCTCCTAGTGAGCTGTACAATGATTATGCAGCCGATATTGAAACAACCTATTTTGGCGGCGGGATGCCATCATTGAATACGCTTGGCAGACCTGTACAACGGGATTGGAAAGGAAGAAGCCTGGTTGAATTCCCAGTGGCCGCCGAACAAAGATTGCTTGGGGTGTTCACGGTCCAATTTCAAAACGAAGCCCAGAATAAGGAGTTTACAATATTTTTACAGGCAATCAATACATTAATAGTCACAAAGCTTCTGGGAGCTGCAACAGAGGTTCCGGTCGATAAACAGAATATTATAAACATATTGCATGATATGTTGTTAATGTGGAAGCCCGAAGCGTATAACAAAGGAATCCAAGTGAATGCGCTTACACGTGGTTTGCTAATAGAGTTGGACCGTTCTGCTGAAGAATTGGAATGTATGGCTCAGGCAAGTCTGCTCGCTGATTATGATCCGGAACTGTTAGCAGGTTATGTCGGGGACATCCCTGCTATAGGTTTACTGCGTCAATTGCAGAGCTACAGATCAGGCCAGACTGGAGAGAATGAAGCAAGAAGAAGCAGGTCCTATTCATTCCTGGGAAAAGCGCTGCTGATGGTTCTCTGGTATATCGAACGAGGAGAGCAGGGGTGGAGGGAATCCCTTCCTATTCCTATAAATGACCCATCCCTGCGAACCGTTGAACATTATTTGTCCGCATTGTCTGCATCGCCAGCACCTCTTTCTCCACTTGTCAGCAAAGGCAATCTGACTTCGAGGGAAGAGGAAACTCTGCAACTTGTCTTACAGGGGCTAAACAATAAGGAAATTGCTGAGAAGCTCTATATCAGTACCCATACCGTTAAGAATCATATCACTAAAATATACGAGAAGCTGGGTGTCAACGGCCGGGCCCAGGCGATTTCTCAAATGTATAATTCATCCCTAACCTATAATATGAAAAAGCAATGAACCCGTATAATTCGTGTTCGTTGCTTTTTTTTTGCTGAAGGGGAGGGAGAAAATTCCTATAGAGAACAGGGATACACTGTCGAAGAACAGGAACTAGTGATGATAGGCACAAGGGCCTAGTTCGATGATGATGTAAGAGAAATATTTCACATATTCAACCGTTTGGAGCAGAGGCATAACAAAGGATAAATTGGTAAAAATGCAATTTGCAATTAAAAGAATTTACTTAAAGGAGTGTTTCATGTGAAATTAAACATCCGCACTAAATTATTGGGAAGTTTTTTGGGTGTTATAGCTATGCTTCTTGTGATCAGTGGCTTATCAATTGTAAAGATGGAGCAAATGAACAGCAATTCAGTGGAAATGCGTAATTATAATCTCCCGACATTAGTCAATATGGAGAGTATACAAACGAATCTTTATAAACTCCGTGGCGATTTGATGAAAATCGTACTGGAAACGCGTGTTGCAGAATTCAGTGAAATACGTGCAGCCATTCAAGAAGACCAGGATAATATTGCTTCAACAATCAAGGCTTATGCAGAGCTTGCACTGAGCGCTGACCAAAAATCATCGCTGGAAATCATCAAGCAGAGTGTGGAGAAGTATAATGCAATTGTTCCGGACGTTATTGAAATGGGAACGAAAAATGATAACGTTAATGCCTATCAGACCATGCTTGATTCAGTCCCTGATTTGCAATTGGCGCTGGATACAGCAAATCTGGCAGTCAAAGATGTAGTAACAGGAGCAAATAACACTATTGAAGCCACTGAAAGCAGCTATAATTCCGGAAGAACTACCATCCTTATCTTTGCTTTTCTGGCGGCTGCAATTGCTGTCACACTGGCTTTAATGATCTCTCAAGGAATTGTGGGACCCGTATCCAAACTTCTGGCTGTAATGATGAAGATGGCAGACGGCGATCTCAGGGAACAGATTTCGATTAAAAGCCGTGATGAATTCAGCAAGCTTGCAGCGGCAGCAAATGAAATGATATCTAATTTAAGAGGATTAATCGGCAATACCGCAGAATCTGCCCAGAACTTAGCTGCTTCTTCCGAGGAGATATCAGCAACTACCGAACAAATCGCCGGCGGCAGTCAGTCACAGGCCCAGGCTGCCCAGAACATCAACCATCTGATTCAGGATCTGCTCAGAGGCATCGATGAGGTTGCAAGGAACGCTGAGCAGGTGTCGGAGCTGTCCATGCTGACTCGTCAAGGGGCCGAGGAGGGAAGTATCGCTGTAAGGAATTCCAGTCTGGGCATGAATAACTTGTCGGAGAAGATGGAGCTGCTAGAGCAGGACTCCCAAAAAATCGGTGAGATTATTGAAGTAATTGATGAGATCGCCGAGCAGACCAATCTGCTCGCCTTAAATGCAGCAATAGAAGCGGCGCGTGCGGGAGAGCAGGGAAGGGGCTTCGCCGTTGTTGCCGATGAGGTCCGTAAGCTGGCGGAACGAAGCAGTGAGGCCACCAAACAAATCGCCTATATCATCCGGGGAATGCAAAAGAATACGGTACTAAGTGTACAGGCTGTAAACGAGGTCTCGGCCTTGTCAGACCAGACGGAAGGCTTAATCCAGGGCATAGCATCCCGTGTAAATGAGACGACCCAGCAAATTACAGGTATTGCGGCGGCTTGTGAGGAACAGGCGGCGCAAACGAGTGAGGTGCTCGTATCTATTGGGGCAGTAGCAGCAGGAAGCCAGCAATCGGCAGCAGCGGCACAGGAAACAGCTGCTTCCTCACAAATGCTTGCTACACTGGCTGATGAGCTGAATGGCGCAGTAGCAGCCTTCAAGCTGTAAGGAGGGAAAGTCATGCTAACAGCAGATTCTGACCAATATATCGTATCCAGGCTGGGAAGTGAGAAGCATGCCTTTAATATCCGGGATATTGATGAAATAATAAAAATGGAGCATATCACGGGGGTACCTAATAGTAAGAGCTTCATTGAAGGAGTTATTAATCTGCGTGGCAAGATTGTACCGGTGATCAGTATGTGCAGAAGATTTGGTATTCCCGAGACTGCTGCAGGGATACAATCACGAATTATTGTAGTGCGGTATAAACACGAGGCTATGGGCATTATTGTGGATGCTGTAGAGAAGGTGACTTCTTTCCAGGAAATTGAGTCTCCTTTGGAATCCCATGAAATAGACGGTGCCCAGTATATGGATGGGATCGGGAAAAGCTCTGAAGGTTTAATTAGTATTCTGAATATCGAGCGGTTGTTCGGTGAAGGGTAACGCACAAAGGAGAGCGAAGAAAATGAATGATTATCAGAATAATTCCGCATATTTGGGAGTGTTTCTGGATGAAATGCAAGAGCAGCTTCAATGCTTGGATGAGTACCTCTTGGTGCTCGAGAGTGCGGGTTGTCAGGAGATTGTCATACAAAATATTTTCAGGGCTGCACATACCTTGAAGGGATCCTCGGCGGTAATGGGATTTAAGCAGCTTAACGGATTGACACACCAGATGGAAAGTGTCTTTGATCTGATCCGTGGCGGCCAACTGGAGGTATCTCCCGAACTACTGCACATCATGTTTGACTGTATTGATTTCATTAAGCAGCTTCGCCAGTCCATTCTGGGCGGGATGTTGGAAGAGGGGGACACTGCGGAGCTGATACGCCGGTTGGAAGAAGTCCGGGTTCCCGCTGCAGCCGAAAGCACAAAACGTGAGGCTGAAGAGAGAAAAGCTGCACCTCCTCCCCTGCATATTGTTTTTGACGATGCACGGAGAAAACAAATTCAAGCTGCTTTGGATAACGGATCAGAGGTAATGGCAATTCATGTTCAGTTGGCTGAAGAGGAGTCCATGAAATATGTACGCGCTAAGCTGGCGGAGATCAATCTGAAGGAGCAGGGGGAAATTGCTGTTTGCTTTCCGGCATTGGAATTGATCGAAAAGGATACATCTTTTTCCGGAACTATTGTATATATTCTGATTACCAGACAAATGCAGGAGGACATTATTGCCAGTCTGAATCAAATCTCTCAGATTGACTCAGTGCGTATGGAATACATTACAAATTTAAATCTGGATACCTTTGTAGAAGGAGTAGTTGTGCCTAAGGTAGAAGAATCTAATAATCTGCTAAAGGAGACGGCCAAAACTAAAGAATCCACAAGGGCCCCCGAAAGTAAGGTACAGGTAGCACAGACGGTCCGTGTTGATGTGGAGCGGCTGGAGGGATTGCTCAATCTGGTGGGTGAGTTGATCATTGATAATACGAGACTGCACAGTATACGGGCGAAATTAAGCGAGCAGTTCAAAAACAATGTCGATATCAATCTGCTGAATGACATTGCCAATCATTTGAATATGGTTATTTCCGATCTTCAAGATGGCATGATGAAAACGCGGATGCTGCCGATAGAGCATTTATTCGGCCGCTTTCCGCGGATGATTCGAGACCTGGCACAAAAGTCGGATAAAAGTATTGAACTCATCATCGAAGGCAAAGAGACGGAGCTGGACCGGACCCTGATAGAGGAAATTAGCGACCCGCTCATTCATATTCTGCGCAATTCTGCCGATCACGGGTTGGAGGGTCCAGAAGAACGTGCAGCCAAGGGCAAATCTCGCAAAGGTATCATAGTACTCCGGGCAAGTCATCAAGGAAATATGGTCGTGATAACCGTTGCCGATGACGGCCGGGGAATAGATGCCCAAAAAGTAAAGGAAATGGCGGTTCGTAAAGGATTTGCTACGGCTGAAGAGGTTGCCCGCATGAGTGAAAAAGAGCTGGTGCTGTTAATTTTCCGTTCAGGGGTATCTACAGCACAGCAGGTTTCAGATTTATCCGGCCGCGGGGTTGGAATGGATATTGTGAAATCGCATATTGAGAAATTGAATGGTGTCATTGATATTGAAACGACACCTAATGAAGGAACGGTGTTTACAATAAAAGTCCCCCTGACCCTGGCGATTATCCGCTCCCTGCTCATTAAGCTGGGGAGCAGCACCTTTGCGGTTCCGTTAGTTAATGTTATTGAAATTTTTAGGCTGAGAACCGCTGATATTCTCACAGTACAAGGGAAAGAAGTATGTGAATTCCGTAATCAGGTGTTGCCCCTTGTCCGTCTGCACCGCAAGCTGCAGGTGCAGGAGGAGCCGGGTGCAAGTAAGGAGCGTCTATTTGTTGTAATTGTCGGATTAGCAGATAAACGTGTATGTCTGGTCGTGGACCAGACCATTGGCAACCAGGAGATCGTGATCAAATCACTGGGGAATTATATCGGCAACGTTTCTTATATCGCGGGTTCAACTATTCTTGGAGACGGCCATGTAGCGCATATCCTGGATGTAGGTTCTATTGCTCGTGAAGCAGGATCTTCCTATGATAGGGTTCTGCCAGAAGAGGCTGAAGGCAAACAGCCTTATGACGAAACCGGGAAATACGTAACCTTCAAGATGTCGGCAATGGATTTTGCCATTCCGATCCGGAAGATGAAAGAAATTGTGCCTGTACCGGAAATTCATCAGCTTGTTTCAGCGCCTCCTCATGTTCTGGGGATGATTAATCTACGAGGATTATTGTTTCCGGTATATGATATATGTCTCCGGTTAGGTATGAGTGCTCACGACCACTCTGCCAGCTCCCGGATTCTGATCTGTGAAGTCTCAGGTCATGAGATAGGCCTTCTGGTTGATGAGGTTTCGGAGGTTCGTCTGCTTCCCAAGGCTCATTTGGACGAGGCACCGGATCAGGTAATGCGGAATTCCGAAATGCTGGATGCCATTTATAAAAATGATCAGCAGTTTATTCATTTATTGAATTTAGAAAAGCTGTTAAATCTGGAGCCTAAGAGAAAAGAGGTAGGATAGATTAATGGAGAACTCTTTACACGAGAAGATACAACTGTTGAAATGGAATAAAGATATAACCCTTAAGAATGTAGAAGAGTTCCACAGGACCATCCAGAGGCTTTTAGAATGTGAATCGAGAGGTCTTATCCTTGAGTTGACAGATGTAGCCTACCTGAACAGCGCTGCACTTGGAGTTATAGCTGATGCTGTACTGACTGCAGGTCGTACCGGCAAGGAACTGGTTATTGCAGGTGTACAACCTACCGTAGGTGAAATACTTGAAATTGTTCACTTCAGTACTTTCATGAAGATATTCACGGAACTTAATGATGCTTATGACTATTTAAATGGCGGGTTAAAATGAACAACCTCTCAGATAAAACATATGGTCAAATTCTCGTTATTTATAACCGCGATGATATAGTTCTTGCCATAAAAACTACTAGGAAAATAGCGCAAATTTCAGGCTTCTCAGAGCATGAATCCATCCTGCTGCAGTTGGTAACCGAAGAGGCATGTATGAATGCATTTGAGCATGGAAGTTCTTCAGACATATGCAGGTTCAGAGTTTCTTGGCTGGTCGAATCGGATATCATGGAGATTAAAGTTTGTCAGAGTGGCGGATCCTTTGAATTACATCATGAACAGGTCTCCCCTTTTGGATTGCATGGCAGGGGAATGATGCTCATTCACGGAATTATGGATGAAGTAAGGTTAATCTCTGAAGATGCCTATGTAACGCTTTACATGACTAAGAAAAGGAGAGTGACATGAACACTAGATGGTTATACCCGCTCAGAGAATGGTGTGTCAAAAACAGATTTCTTCTGATTCTCTTCATAATAGTTGTCTTGAATTTGTATAATCTTTTATTTGTAAATAAAGGGTTTAGTTATGATTTTATTGTCGGCTTTGTGAGCCAATGTGTTATTCTGACTTCACTAATTCTCTTACACAGGCAGCATGAAGGGAGTACAAAGAAGCTAAGGGACAGTGAGCAGCGGTATGAATCGTTATTTTTGTATAACAATGCAGGAATTTACGTGGTGGATCTCAATGAATTAATCATTAGTGTAAGCCCTAATCTTCTGGATAACCTCGGATATTCAGAGGCAGAGATTAAGAGTACTCCGTTTATCAAGTTACTCCTTCCGGAGGATGTGCCGATAATTAGGCAGACCTTTAGGAATATTATGAATGGAAGCATACTTTCCACTTCACGAAAATTGCAATTGATTAATAAGAGCGGAGAGATTCAAATCTTTGATATATCGAGTGTCGCTCTTATGGCAGAAGGAGTGATCCGGGGAGTTATCGGTTTTGCTAAGGATATTACAGAATTTGAAAGAATGCAGGAAAAGCTGAAGGTAGTACAGGCGCAGCTGAATACTATTTTGGAGAGTATTGATATTATACTGTGGTCATATGATGTGACTCAAGATAAACTACTTACCATCTCTCAAGCATGCGAAAGGACATTCGGCTATACTCCAGAGGAGTATTACCGATACCCCCATTTATGGTCGGCGCAGATTTATGATAAGGACAAGGATATGGTTAGTGCCAGAATGGCTGCTGCTGCAGACGGGGAAACCTATACTACGAATCTGGAATATCGTATTGTCCATTCAAGTGGGGAAATCCGATGGGTTGAAAGCCGGTTATTCCCCTTTTATACTGCAAAGGGTGATTCAGTTATCGTGAATGGAGTGGTACTGGATATTACCCATAAAAAACTGATTGAGAAAAATATTCAAGTTGATCTGGAACTGGCCAGACAGGTGCAGAAGAGCGTACTCAGTCGACCGGTGAGCACGCCATTATTTTTAATTGACGCCAGATACATACCTTCGCAGAACCTTGGAGGTGATATGTATGCCTGGTACCGTATAAGTGAACATCGGTACGGTATTCTGATTATGGATGTTATGGGACACGGTGTTTCTTCAGCACTCGTATGTATGTCTATACGTTCTCTTCTTAGAGGGATTATTCAGGGCAGTATAAGTACGGAAGAAGTGATTACAGATTTAAACAATCATATGAACAAGCTGTTTAGCGAGTCAAAGGAAACAGCCAATTTCTATTTCACAGCCATATATTTGATCGTGGACACAGAGACGAGTTCAATCGAATATATCAACGCGGGCCATCCCAGCGGTATGCTTATGGATGACAGCGGAGAAGTGTTCCATTTGAAATCCTCCTGTCTTCCAGTCGGCATTATTCCCCACTTAAATGCAAAAAAGCAGACTATCCAATTTACAGGGAAGTCCAGAATACTATTGTATACTGACGGTTTGATCGAGAAGCCTGGTTATATGTTGAAGGAACAGGTTGAAGGAGTAGTACAAGTAATGAATGATACTAGACATGAGCCGATTGCTGTACTGCTGGACAAACTGCTTGAATCCGGTAGAGAGAATAATCTGTCCGGTCTGGAAATGCCGGATGATGTTTGCATGATCTGCATGGATATTGGCAGCGAAGCAGGACCTAATCCCGGATCACATACCCCGGCCCGGGCGTGATCTCTCTGAAGCCGGCCATGTGGCGGGACTGGCAGGGGATTGGCCGGTTGCTGCCAACCAATATAATATTACGGAGGTCCGCCGCACCTTCTGCCGGGAGGGCGAAGGATCGGGTGTAGGGATACACTTCACGAAGTGTGGTATGGATGGCACTGATGAAGCGGTCATTACCGCTGCGGCCCATCAGATTCATGATGATCTGGCCGTGTCTGTTCAGCTTGGCGCGGGTAAGGCGGAAGAACTCCAGCGTGGTGAAATGGGGCGGTGTCCCGGCAGCGGTGAAGGCATCAAGCAGGATGTAGTCATGGCCCTGGTCCGGGGCGGCTTCCAGCAGGCTGCGGCCGTCACCGATCAGGATGTTATCCTGCGTGTAGCCAAAGCGGGTTCTGCTGTACTCCACTACCTTCGTGTTCACCTCAGCCACCGTAAACTGCTTCTCGGCGAAATAACCGGCAATCGTCCCAATCCCGTGTCCGATCAGGAAGACATGCTCGAAATAAGGATTACCCGCTTCCATCAGATGGATCATCGCCCGGGGATACTCGAAGATCACCCGGCGCGGATGGTCCAGATCCATTGCGCCTTGAACAGCTTCCCCTGAGAATTGCAGAACCCGGAACCGTCCGGTTTCACCATATAGCTCGGTTGTATCGTAGACCTCGAGGTCCTGAGAGTCGTGGTTAGTATGGAGTGGTGCGTGCAAGCGGATCAGACTCCTTCTGCAGATGGAATGCGTTACAACCTTCATAGTAACATAAAAGCATAAAGCAGCCGCAGGAAGGGCCTCCCTGCGGCTGCTTGTGTTTCTCAGAGACTGCTTAGGTTTACTTAATGTACCAGACTCTCTAGTTCGGGCTGTAGCTTGTGCCGTAGGGCGTACAGCATGGCGGCACCGACCAGGAAGGCAGCGGCATCGGCAATGACCAGCGACCACACCACTCCATGGAAGCCATTCGTCTGGTTGGCGAAGAAGAGCACAGGAATCAGGGTGACCCCTTGAATAATCGACATTACGAACGCGGCTGTTCCCTGCGCGGTAGCTTGGAAGATCCCCATGAACAAGGTGGTCAGCCCTGAAATGAATAAGGACAAGAAGGTGACATGCAGAATGTAGCTGCCCATTTGAATCATTTGCGGGTCCTGGGTGAACAGACCGATCAGATGGTCGGATATCAGATAGACGATGATGCCGAATACGGCAGCCATGGCGGCCATCGCTTTTACCGTGAATCCGATGGTATGCTTCATGCGCAGCTTATCCGCTGTGAATGAGAAGGCAATGAGCGGCACCACTCCCTCGCACAATCCCATCAGAATAAACTCGGGAAATTGCAGCAATCTTGAGGATATCCCGTAAGCGGCTACAGCCGAATCTCCATATTCGATCAGGAACAGGTTGAAGATCAGCGACATGGCTCCCAGAAAGACACTCATGATAAAGACCGGAACGCCGATTTTGAACACATTGCTGAGAATATCCTTGGTGGCCTTGAACCATTTGAAGGAGATCGCCAGGAATTGGCTTTTGTAGCCCATATGGAAGGCGTAGTAGGCACTCGCAACCATGTTGGCAACAACCGTTGCCGACGCTACGCCAATTACACCCCAGTGGAGCACGAAGATGACCAGAGCATCGAGCAGGATATTAACCACCACGCTGAGCATCATCCCGATCATGGACACGATGGCTGCACCCTCGGAGCGGACCATATTCTCCAGCGTAAAGAACAACACAACAAACGGCGCGCCAATCAGCATGACTGTGACATAATCCTTCGTGAATCCATAGGAATCCGGCGTTGCCCCCAGACTGTGAAGGATCGGGCCGATCAGCGGTAGACCTGCGGCCATCACGAGGAGGCCAAGCAAGAGACTGCTGTAAAAGGCGAAGGAGGACACTTGCTTGACTTCATCATATTTGTGCTCGCCAAGCAGCCGCGAGATGTAGGTGCCGCTGCCGATCCCCACCAGATTGCCCAGTGCCATAATGATGGCGAACAGCGGTAAGGTCAGGGCGAGTGCGGTCAGCATGGCCGTATTGTGGAGAGTGCCCAGGAAATAGGCATTCAGAATCGAATAGATGACATTCATGGAGGTGCCTAACATCATGGGCACGGCGAAATGGGCGACAGCTTTGGTGATAGGTGCTTTTTCAAAATAATAAAGGTTTTCGGTATCCATTAGGGATCACTTCTTTCACTGATTTTTGTCAATCTAACGGCGTTAGATTGAACCTTACAGTGTTAGATGATATCATGAACCTAAGAGACTGTAAAGCATAAACTTACACTGTTAGATAAAAGGGCGGATAACGATGAAAAAAGCACAACCTCAAATCTCGGAGGACCGGATTCTGGAAGCTTCATGGGAGCTTCTTAAGGAGGGGGGCATCGAGAAATTCAGCATGCGGCGGCTGGCGGAACGGCTGGGCATTCAGGCTCCCTCGCTGTATTGGTATTTCAAGAGCAAGCAGAACCTCTACCAGCGGCTGTCCAACCACATCTCCAGAGTCATCCTGGAGGAGCACCGCCCGGAGGGCGACTGGAAGGAACAATTGACAGGATTTGCGGTAACGGTACGGAGCGTGCTCAGCCGGTATTCCTGTTCCACCCAACTTATGATGATGACACTGCCCCACGAGCCGGACATTATCCGGTTCAACAACCGGATGCTGCACTGCGTGGAATCCACGCCGCTTGAGGAGGCGCAGAAGGTGCAGGTGGTCACAACACTGGTGAACTTCGTGTTCTTCTTCGTGCTGGACGATTATGAGCATGAGCGAAATGTCGCTATGATGGCTAAGGAACAACAGGAGCCTCCGGGTGAGGAACTGCTTCGCCTGATGGAATCGATGAGCGATAAGGAGGTTGGGTTGTTCCGCAGGATGTTCAAGAACGGACTGTTCGAGCTGCTGGGGACTGACGGGGCCTTTGAATTCGGACTGAGGCTGATTCTGCTCGGGACGGAGCAGGTGATTAAGGAGCATGAAGAGCAGCATAAGCAGAAGTAAGCAGAAGTAAGCGCAGGGGAAGATAACAAAAATAACAAATGATACATTGGTGACTGGGGCTTAATATAGGGGGGCATGTGTTTGAGGGGTTCGATGAGATGTTTGTTTTGTTTGTATTGTAGCTACCTTGAATATTGTTATTGCTAACATTATTATAACAAAATATAATTAGGGTAGCTAAGCGCCGAAATGCGCAAAAACAGTATAGGAGGAACTATGAAACAACTACAAATCGACCTGTCGAACTGGGAGTTCAGAGCCTGCGGAGATGATGAATGGCTTACGGCTGTGGTACCGGGAACGGTGCATACGGATCTGCTGCGCAATGGCGTTATCGATCAGCCCTTCTATGGAACGAATGAACATGAGCTGCAATGGATTGATAAAAAGGACTGGGAATACAGAACCGGATTTGTATTAGAAGAGGCATGGCAGACGCTGGCGGTAACTGAGCTGGTGTTCGCCGGGCTGGATACGTATGCCGATGTGTATGTGAACGGGGTGCATGCCTTGTCCGCAGACAATATGTTCCTGTCCTGGACCGTGAATGTGAAGGGGCTGCTGCGGACAGGTAAGAATGAGCTCCACATCGTCTTCCGCTCGGTGGTGACTGAGGATCTGCCGAAGCTGGCGGCGCTGGGCTACGCGCTGCCTGCGCCGAATGACCAGTCTGAGTTAGGTGGTCTTCAGGAGCAGCGGATCAGTGTATTTGCCCGCAAAGCGCCGTATCATTACGGCTGGGACTGGGGCCCGCGATTTCTGACCAGCGGAATCTGGCGGGAAGCTATGCTGACGGGCCGTAACGTTGCGGCGATTGAGGATCTGTACATTCGCCAGCATGCAGTGAATGAGCAGGAGGCCCGGCTGACGGCCGTGATTGAAGCGGATGCACCGGAAGCATGGAACGGAATGCTGCGCGTGAGCACTGAAGGGCAGGAATGGATGAAGGCGGTTACGCTCGTTCCGGGCAAGCAGTCGATAGAGCTTGAACTGGTGATTGACCGCCCGCGCCTGTGGTGGTGCAACGGCCTGGGCACGCCGGAGCTGTACCATTTCCGTGCAGAGCTGCTGCAAGAAGCGCAGGTTGTAGCAGTATCGGAGGCAACGACGGGGCTTCGGGAAATGAAGCTGGTGCGTAAGCCGGATGCGCAGGGGGCGTCGTTCCATTTTGAGCTGAACGGGGTGCCGGTCTTCGCCAAGGGTGCCAATCATATCCCGAACGACAGCTTCATTACAGAGGTTACGGAAGAACGTTACCGCCATGAGATAGCCACGGCCGTGGAATCCAATATGAATATGCTGCGGGTGTGGGGCGGCGGATTCTATGAAGAAGAGGTATTCTACCGGCTGTGTGATGAATACGGGCTGCTGGTCTGGCAGGACTTCATGTTCGCCTGCAGCATGTATCCGGGGGATGAGGCGTTCCTGAATAATGTCCGCGCAGAAGCGGTATATAATGTCCGCAGATTGCGTAACCACCCGTGTATCGCGCTCTGGTGCGGGAACAATGAGATTGACTCGGCCTGGTCGCAGTATGAGGAGTACATGGGCTGGGGCTGGAAGGAGAAGCTGAATGCTGAGATCCGCCAGATCTTATGGGCTGCATATGAAGAGATTTTCCACCGGATTCTGCCGGAAGCCGTTGCTGCGAACCATCCGGGTATGGACTACTGGCCGTCTTCACCGCTGCGCGAGCTTACCGGTGCTCAGGATCAGCATGCCACGCGAATTAAGGGTGACGGGGATGTTCACTATTGGGGCGTCTGGCACGCCAAGGAGCCGTTCGAGAACTATAATCTCAAGGTGGGCCGCTTCATGAGCGAATACGGCTTCCAGTCCTTCCCGGAGCTGAAGTCGGTGCTGAGCTATGCAGAGGAAGCAGAGCTGGCGCTGGAATCGAAGGTAATGCTGGCTCATCAGAAGAATGGAGCGGGCAATCAGCTGATTAAGGAGTATATGGATATGTACCTGCCGCAGCCGAAGGATTTCCGGGGCTTCTTGTACATGAGCCAAGTGCTTCAGGCCGAGGCGATCCGCATGGCTATGGAGAGCCACCGCCGCAACAAGCCTTATTGCATGGGCACGCTGTACTGGCAGATGAATGACTGCTGGCCGGTAGCCTCCTGGGCGGGCATGGATTATTACGGGCGCTGGAAGGCGCTGCAATATACGGTGCGCCGCAGCTTCCAGGAGGTACTGCTGTCTGTAGACAGCACGGACGGGGAGAGCGTCAAGGTCTATGGGGTGTCTGACCGGAGGGAAGCCTTGGACGCAGAGCTGGTGCTGCGGCTGCATGATATCAGCGGCGTACTGCTGCGTGAGTGGTCGCAGCCGGTAACCCTTGCTGAGGATTCGTCAGCTGTGATCTTCACGCTGCCGCTGGCCGAAGTGCTGGAGGGCCGCGAGCCGGCTAGTGTGCTGCTGGTGGCCTCGCTGCTGGAGAGCGGGCAGATCGTGGAGCAGGGGACAGAGGCAAGGCAGGTGCAGGAACAAGGACCGGAGACAAGGCAAGTGCTGGAGCGCAAGGAGCATTACTTCGCGGCTGCCAAGGATATTCCGCTAAGCCAGCCGGTTATCACGGTGACAGAGGTACCGGGAAGCGGCGGGCAGAGCTTCACGCTGAGCAGCGATGTGCTGGCGCGGGGGGTTCATCTGACTGTAGAAGAAGAGGGCATCTTCTCCGATAATTACTTCGATCTGCTGCCGGGTGAGCCGAAGACGGTGGAGTTCTCGCTTAGAAGCAGCGGCAATGGAGGGGGCGACTTCATTCCGGCAGCTCCGACGGGGCTTGTGATCCGCTCGATGGCGGATTATATCTAATCAAGAACTCTCACGCAGATGCAGACACTTCCGCAACCGTGGACTTGCCCGCCACTGTGATTCCGCCGCAGCGGGGATTCCTCTGCAGCGGGGATTCACCTCTGGAGCCGTGGCTCCCCTCACCCACAGCCGGCTTGCGGACTGACATGAACTTATTTGCTCATAAACTAATCTGATTTCTGTTCTTGCGGACTCAGAAGACCTTATTGTCTTCCGGGCTGGCCGTTTCAAGGTGAAATCGCACGAATAGGGGCCTCTGAGTCCGGATGATAGGAAAAATCAGCTGTTTAAGCCGGATAGAGGATTCTCAGTCCGCATGGCATCATAATTCGTATAATGAGCATTATGATTCAGTATCATCCAACAAACAGCGGTCCTCCAATGACGGGGGACCGCTGTTTTTGAATACCCAGCCGTCTTCAGGCCGGTTCGATGAACATCTCACCCAGAATCTGCCGGGTGCGGTATGAATGCGCGGGAAGCGCAGCAGCGGTGAAGGCCTCCACCTCATCCTGCCCGATATCGTACATGGCCTCGATTTCTCTGGAGAAGAGAAGATGTCCTCCGGCCAGCAGCTCCGGCATAGCCGGTAGAGCAGCAGGAGCAAGAGGCTCAGGGATAAGCTGCTGCAAGGCGTCCACGTAGTTTTGCAGGGTACGGGACCCGACGAGCTTGATGCCTTGGTTCTCTTCATTGACCATGACAAGGGTCGGGAAGCCGCGTACGCCGAGCTGGGCTACCTTCTGGAAATCCTCCTCCAGCAGTTCCTGTGCCGCTTCCAGTCCTGCGGCCTGAACGATGTCATCGCCCGGTAATCCCAGACTATTCACAATATCCGTGAGTACCTCGTCTTCCCCGATATTCCGGTTGAAGACGAAGACGGCTTCTCTCGCGCTCCGCAAGTAGGCCAGCTCCTTCCCCGGATGTCTCTGCTGGATAACCTTGAATACTCTGGAGGGCGGATAAGAGGACATAATCGGATTGTGGAGCCATAGGGTGCCGTCAATAGGCATGCGGTAATGCTCTCCGACTTCCTTCCAGTGCCCCGCTACATCGGCTGGCTGCTGTATTCCATTCGCCTTGTCAGCAAAGCCATTCCAACCCGCTAATAACCCGCCCATTAGAGGCTGTAGTTCAAAGTACTTGCCATATTGCTGAATAAACCGGTTCAGGGTAGGCTCGATGGCCCAGCAGTGTGAACAGATCGGATCTGTCGCATAATAGAGAGTAACTTTGGGCTGCGGCTGCGGATTGAAATCTATAATTTGCGTATGCTCCTCGTCGCTGACCCCGCATACACCTGTCTTCAGATCACAGATCATAGGATTTGTATTCATAGCTGTTTACCTCACTTTCTTTTTTATAGTATGATTATAATATCTGGAATAATATTAACAAGTACTATTGTTTTTAATACCTGGTATATTTAATATACTGATGGAGGAATCCCCAATGAAATATGAGGTCGACTTAACGCAGATGTGCCCCGCCACCTTTGCTTTTCATGTCATCAGCGGGAAGTGGAATCTGCCTATCCTTGCTTTACTGAGCGAAGAGGGGCCGATCCGGTATAACGAGCTAAAAAGAAGGCTGAACGGCATCACCGGAACCACGTTAACGAACTGTCTCAAGGATCTTATCGACCACGGAATTATCCATCGTGAGCAATATCATGAGGTGCCTCCGCGCGTCGAATATTCGCTGACCCCCTCCGGGCAGGAGCTGGTCCCGTTAATTGAAGAGATCGTAGCCTGGGGAGCCAAAAACATTCATGTCCCGGGCGCAGGAAAGGGATAGGAATATTTTACCCGTGAATCGGTTGTCTCCGGTTGACTTGCGTATGGCCCGCCCCTATGATGATAAATAATATGTAACATTAACGCTCGCACAATGCCCGCATACAGAGGAGAGAAACAGCATGGCTATGGAGATTGAACGCAAATTCCTGCTGCCGGAATACCCGGAGCGGCTGATTGAAGAAGGACAGCTGAAGGTGCTGACCCGTCACAGTATTGACCAGACCTATCTTGCGATTGAGGACGGGCAGGAGCTGCGGGTGCGAAAGATCACGGATCTGGACACGGGTGAGGTAACTTACACGCATACGTTCAAGGATGGCAAGGGCATCAGCCGCCAGGAGATTGAATATTCCATTTCCGCAGGCTTGTATAACCAGATGATTGAGGCTGTGAAGGCGATCCCGTTGGTCAAAACCCGCATTACAGGCGTATGGAACGACACTACGGTGGAGATTGATCTCTACACCCAGCTGGAGCTTACGGTGCTTGAGGTTGAGTTCGATTCGCTGGAGGAGGCGGAAGGCTTCGCTGCCCCGGAATGGTTCGGCCTGGATGTCAGCACAGAGAAGAAGTACAGTAACAAAACCGTCTGGAAAGAGCTTCAGGGCAAATAGGCCTGGTGAGCTTTTATCTAAAGATAAGAATTTGTATGCTTCGCGCTAAAATTATCCTTATCTTTCTCGCCGAAACGGTACCGTCCTTTAAAAAGACGGCAATGCCGTTTCCACTTGTGCGGAATCAGCGGACTTTAACGCGTAAACGTGGTACTATGTACAGTAAATAAAGAGGGGTTCAGGAGGATGAGACGGGTATGGAGTATATAAGCACAAGAGGCAAGGTAGCGGCCAGAGGCTTTATTGATACAGTTCTGATGGGGCTGGCGGATGACGGCGGGTTGATGGTGCCGGCTGAGATTCCGGTGATTTCCCCGGAGAAGCTGGAGGAATGGAGAAGCCTGAGTTTCCAGGAGCTGTTCCTTGAGATTTTCTCCTACTATACCAATGACGAAATTCCTTATGAAGATCTGCGCTCGATGGTCTACACCAGCTATGGCAACTTCCGCGCTCCGGAAGTTACGCCGCTGCACCGGGTGAACGATTCTCTATACGTGCTGGAGCTGTTCCATGGGCCGACGTTTGCCTTCAAGGATGTGGCGCTGCAGTTCATGGGCGAGCTGTATTCCTATATTGCCAAGGTGCGCGGTGAGATCATCCATATTCTCGGGGCTACCTCCGGCGATACCGGAGCGGCTGCGATTCAAGGAGTGCGCGGCAAAGAAGGGATCAAGATCTGTATCCTTCATCCGCACGGCAAGGTCAGCAAGGTACAGGAACTGCAAATGACCACCGTAGATGACAGCAACGTGCTGAATCTGTCTGTAGAAGGCAACTTCGACGATTGCCAGAAGATTATCAAG
Organism: Paenibacillus sp. FSL P4-0338; assembly: GCF_038002365.1. NCBI lineage: Bacteria > Bacillati > Bacillota > Bacilli > Caryophanales > Paenibacillaceae > Paenibacillus > Paenibacillus sp. FSL P4-0338. Next base: position 927,786 of record NZ_JBBOCG010000002.1, read on the forward strand.
GAGCTGTTCGCCGATCTCGACTTCAAGGGACGGTATCACCTGCGGGCAATTAACTCCATTAACTTCGTGCGCATTCTGGCGCAGACGGTCTATTATTTCCATGCTTATCTGCAGCTTCCGGGAAGCGATCAGAAGAAGGTCAACATCAGCGTGCCTTCGGGTAACTTCGGTAATATTTTCTCAGGCTACCTGGCGCAGAAAATGGGTCTGCCGATCCACAAGCTGATCATCGCCACCAATGAGAATAACATCCTCGAACGGTTCGTGGTTACCGGTGAATACAAGCCGGGCAGCTTCACGGGCACCTACAGCCCGTCAATGGATATCCAGGTGGCGAGCAACTTTGAGCGCTATCTGTATTATCTGCTGGATGAGGATGCAGAGAAGCTGTCCGGGTACATGGCAGCCTTGCAGAGTGAGGGCGCAATTAAGGTGGAGGGCGAACTGCTGGCCCGGGTACAGGCGGATTTCTCCGCGCTGGGCGTGAAGAACGCACAGTGTCTGGAGATCATCAGCAAGTACCAGCAGGAATCCGGCTATCTGCTCGACCCGCATACGGCATGTGGCGTAGCCGCTTACGAGAAGTTCAGTGCGCCGGATGAGATAAGCATTGCTTACGCTACAGCGCATCCGGCCAAGTTCGACGAGGCGATTGCCTTGACCGGCATCAAGCAGGAGTTCCCGGCGCCGATCGCCGCCCTGTTCGAGCTGCCGCAGCATCAGGTCGTGGTCGATCATGACAAGGCGGAGATTGTGCGCCAGCTTGTGGCTTTTTACGGATAAAATAGCGAGCCGGGGCCAGACTGGCCCGTCCGCATTATGAAGACAGCCCCCGCCGGGATGAGCGGGGGCTGTTTGCTGTCGCTCGTATTGTGGGACACTGGATAGTGGGCGCACTGTTCGCTGTCGCTCGTATTGTGGGACACTGAATAGTACGCTCCGCTGTCCTCTCGTAGCGCATCAGTTGTGAATCTGTGAGAAGGATGTTAACTAATTGCTTACTGAGGGGTTTGTGTACCTTTTTGAAGGTGCGAGTGGGTAAATGCTTAAATGCAATCTGTACAACTAAATCGCCTGATTTGCCACTAAATTTCTGTTTAGCTGTATTTGGTGCAATTAAAAAATCTCTATAACTGCGTTCTCGCCCATTCGGGTGATTGCATTATGGGCAATAGAAAGTCTCCAAAACACCTCGAAAATCGCTTCTATTGTATTTGATACAGCAGATTTATGGGAGAAGGCCTGCTACAGGCTCAAACTGCTAATTTTATTGTACGAAATACAGCAGAATGGCAAAACGGGGGCTTTACACGCGATTCTATTGTACGAAGTACAATTGCAGGCTCGGCTGTTAAAGTTAATGCAAGGCTAGTTGGAGTGGAATGGCTCTGTTGAAGTTAATGCAAGGCTAGTGGAGTGGAATGGCTCGGTGGGAGTTAATGCAAGGTTCGTTGAAGTAGAATGGCTCCACTGTGGGGTATGATTCTGCCTGGGGTTAATGCATGGATTCCAGGAGGTAACGGCTGGATCAATGGTCTCATAGTCTGAGAGGTGTTGGCCGAATGAAGGTGAATTCTGTGCTTATCCTCAGGTGCTTTTTTTCACAAGCGAAATCTAGCGGAATTTGTCGGAAATTACGGTATATAAGTGGACATACCTATCATGGAATGAGAAAATAGCAGGTATAGCTGACATTTCAAGTGGACACGGCTTTGCCATCCTTTTAGAGGACGCTACCGTTTCGGCATGAAATAGAAGGATAATGTATAACGTGAACATATAAATTCTATATATTTTGAAAAAGGACGGGATCATTCATGACTATTCGTTTCGGGGTTGTAGGGACTAACTGGATTACAGACCGCTTTGTGCAGGCGGGACTTGAGAATGAGGAGTTTCTGCTTACGGCCGTGTATTCCCGCACAGAGGAGAAGGGACAGGCTTTTGCCGCCAAGTATGCCGGGGCTTCGATCTATACGGATCTGGAGGCGATGGTATCAAGCGCAGAGGTGGACGCGGTCTATATCGCCAGCCCCAACTCGATGCATGCGGAGCATTCATTGATCTGTCTGAACCACGGCAAGCATGTGATTTGTGAGAAGCCGGCGGCCTCCAACAGCCGGGAGCTGAAGGAGATGATTGAAGCGGCGCGCCGCAATGATGTGCTGTTCATGGAAGCGATGAAATCCACGTTCATGCCGAATTTTGGTGTGATCCGGGATAATTTATATAAGCTAGGCCAAGTCCGGCGCTACTTCGCAGGTTATTGTCAATACTCTTCGAGGTATGATGCTTACCGTCAGGGGACGGTGCTGAACGCGTTCAATCCTGAATATTCTAACGGCTCTCTGATGGATTTGGGCATCTACTGCCTGTATCCGATGGTGGTCTTGTTCGGCAAGCCGGATACAGTGAAGGCGGCAGGCCTGATGCTTGCTTCGGGTGTGGACGGAGAAGGCAGTATGGTGATGCGCTACCCGGACATGGGGGCGGTCATTATGCATTCCAAGATTGCGGACTCCTATCTGCCTGCCGAGATTCAGGGAGAGAACGCAACAATGGTTATCGACAAGATTAACCAGCCCTATCAGGTCAAAATCCACTACCGCGACGGAACCGTCGAGGAGCTTACGCTCCCGCAGGTGTATGAGGCAATGTACTATGAGGTTGAGGAGTTCATTCATCTGCTGAAGAGCGGGCAGCGGGAGAGCGCGACCAACAGCCACGCCAATTCCCTGGCGGTGGCAGAGCTGATGGAAGAGGCGAGGGCCCAGATCGGCCTGCGGTATGCTTCGGATCTCTAGCGTAACGGGCAGCCTGGCCTGCATTATATATTGAAATGGGGAGCGGAACTTGAAGACGTTCAAAAAGGTGTACATCGAGATCACAAGCGTCTGCAACCTGGCCTGCAGCTTCTGTCCGCCCACGGAGCGGCAGAAGAACTTCATGAAGCTGGAGACGTTTGGTACCATTCTTGATGAGATCAAACCGCATAGCAATCATATCTATCTGCATGTCAAAGGCGAGCCGCTGCTGCATCCGAAACTGGGCGAGCTGCTGGATGCCGCACACGCCAAGGGCTTCAAGGTTAACATTACGACCAACGGCACGCTAATCCGTAAGGCGGGGCCGAAGCTGCTCGGCAAGCCGGCGCTGCGGCAGATGAACTTCTCGCTGCACAGCTTCGACGGCCATGCAGGCTCGGAGAACCGTGAAGGTTATCTTACAGAGATTATCCAGTTTGTCCGGGAGATCTCAGCTCAGGGCGTTATTGTCTCGTTCCGGCTTTGGAATCTGACAGAGGACAACCGGACGAATCTGGAGAAGGAGCGTAACCGCGAGACACTGGCTCTGCTGGAGGAGGCCTTCGGACTCGACTACAGGATCGAGGAGAAGGTCATCCCCGGCAGCGGCGTGAAGATTGCCCCGCGTGTGTACCTGAACCAGGACCACGAGTTCAGATGGCCCGCACTGCATGAGCCGGAGGATGACGGCAAGGGCTTCTGCCATGCGCTGCGCAGCCAGGCGGCGGTCCTGGTAGACGGCACCGTTGTGCCGTGCTGTCTGGATGGCGAAGGGGTGATCAACCTCGGCAATATTCATGAGCAACCGTTCTCCGAGATTGTCGAGGGGGAACGGGCGAATAATCTGTTCTATGGCTTCTCCCGCCGGGAGGCCGTGGAGGAGCTGTGCCGCAAATGCGGTTACCGGCAGCGGTTCGGCACCTAGCCGGAGCGCGAGGCCGGAGTGGATGCTAGTGCAGTGCATACCGGCAAGGCAGCAGGGTGATGCTAGAGGGAATAGAGATTTATAAGGCCGGATCATACGAAAAGAGGGAATAGATGCCTACTATACTTGTTGCAGACGACGATGCGAATATCCGCGAGCTTGTCTGCCTATTTCTGCGCAATGACGGTTTCGATACCGCTGAAGCGTCAGACGGCCAAGAGGCGCTGGCGGTCTATGCCAGAACACATGTGGATCTGGTCATCCTGGATATTATGATGCCGGTGATGGACGGCTGGGCGCTATGCAAGGAGCTCCGCAGAGCGGACCCGGAGCTGCCGCTGTTAATGCTGACGGCAAAGGGGGAGACCTGGGAGAAGGTGAAGGGCTTCGAGCTGGGAACCGATGATTATCTGACCAAGCCCTTCGATCCGCTGGAGCTGACGGTCCGCGTCAGAGCCTTGCTGAAACGCTCGGGAATCGGCAAGTCGCATACGATCCGTATCGGAGAGGTGATGCTGGACCGGCAGACCTACAAGGTGATGAACGGGACAGAAGCGCTGTCCCTGCCGCTTAAGGAGTTCGAGCTGCTCTATAAGCTGGCTGGAACACCGGGACAGGTCTATACCCGCGAGCAGTTGATCGACCAGATCTGGGGGATCGATTACGCCGGGGATGACCGGACGATAGATGTACATATCAAGCGTCTGCGTGAACGGTTTGCGGCTTCGCCGGATTTTCGGATCGAGACTGTCCGCGGTCTGGGCTACCGGCTTGAGGTTACTGAATGATCAAATCCCTCTATACCCGAGTGGTCCTGACCTTCCTGGTCTCCGTGATCGGGGGGACAGTGATCTCCTTCAATCTGGCGATCTGGATATATAAAGACGAATTGAACGAGAATCTGCAGGTTCCCTTGCTGCGCTTCGGACAAGATATCGTACGGATCTATAAGAGCTTTCCGCTGAACGAAGCCAACGAGTTCGTTGCAGGCATGAATCAGCTTGAGACCTATCATGTGCGGATTTATGATGAGAACGGCGGGGTTCAGTCTTATGGCGGTCCAGAAGGGATGAAGCTGGAGACCGTGACTGAAGCGCAGGTCCAGCAGGTGCTGGCAGGCGGAATTGTGCAGGTCAATCCGACAGGCATCTCCACCAGCCTCCTAGGGCTGCAATTAACTACGGATACGGAAAAAAAAGCCTTGTTCGTAGAGCCTGTCGGCCCCCCCTCTTCCGCCTTTGTGCTGAAATGGCTGGTGTATTTCGTGGTGTATTCGCTGATCTCCGGCAGTCTTGTGATCCTGGTAGCGGCCATGTTCCTGGTCCGGCCGATTAAGAAGCTGACCAATGCGACGCGCAAGATCGCAGCCGGAGACTTCAACGTGAAGCTGAATATCAAGCAATCGGGAGAGCTGGGTGCCCTCGCGCGCAGCTTCGAGGAGATGATGCATGATCTGCAGCAGCTGGAGCAGATGCGCCGTGACTTCGTGTCGAATGTATCTCATGAGGTGCAGTCGCCGCTGACCTCCATCTCCGGCTATGCCCTGGCACTGAAGCAGATGAATATTCCTGAGAGCGAGCGGGGCCGCTATCTCGATATCATCATCGGGGAAGCCGAACGGATGTCCAAGATGAGCGACAGCCTGCTGAAGCTGAGCCTGCTGGAATCGCAGTCCCAGCAGCTCCGGTTCACCACCTTCAGCCTGGATGAACAGATCCGGCGCGTGATCGTTGCTCTTCAGCCGCAATGGTCGGCCCGGCGCATCAACTTCGATCTTCAGCTGACGGCTGCCGTGCTCACGGCGGATTATGACCTGTTGAGCCAGGTATGGACGAACCTGCTGGGCAACAGCATCAAGTTCTCCGGGGATGGGGGAGTAATAAGTGTCCATACGAAGCAAGATAATAAAAGTGTGACCGTTCGTGTATCCGATACCGGCATCGGGATCGCCCCCGAGGACCAGAAGCGGATCTTCGAACGCTTCTTCAAGGCGGACCGCTCCCACAGCAACAAGTATAACGGCAGCGGGATGGGGCTGGCGATCGTGAAGCAGATCGTGCTGCTTCACCAAGGAGATATCCGGGTCGAGAGTGAGCTTGGCGCAGGCACAAGCTTCATTGTAACGCTGCCGCTGAATATACCGGCGAATTAAGTTTGTTTCTCCCGTTCATCCTCCGTTCATATTACCGTCACGGAGAGTACATTTTCATTATATATACTATCCTTAGCTCCTCATCAAGGCAGCACATCCGATTCATAAGGACAGGTGATTGTATAATGAAAAAAGGACTCAGAATTCTGCTTAAATCTATAGCGGCATTGCTGATTGTGATCGTGTTATTTTTTGCCGTAGTATTTGTGGTCAATATCATCAGCAGCAAATCGGAGCTGAAGAAGATTGATCAGTACGGTCAGCTTGTGCCAGTCGATGGTAAGAAGATGAATGTACTCATCCAGGGATCGGGTGAGGAGACCGTGGTGCTGCTGACGGGGTATGGCACCGGGGCGCCCGCACTTGACTTCAAACCGCTGGTAGACGAGCTGTCCCCTAACTACAAAGTAGTCGTGGTGGAGCCGTTCGGCTATGGCTTAAGTGACCGGACAGATAAAGAACGGACCTCGGACAATATCGTCAGTGAGATTCATGAAGCGTTGCAGCAGCTTGGGATCAAACGTTACACGCTCATGGGTCATTCCATCGCCGGCATCTACGGGCTGGATTATGTGAACAAGTATAAGGATGAAGTGCAGGCTTTTGTAGGAATTGACAGCAGTGTGCCGAACCAAGGGGGATTGGACGATAAAATACCGGTGGGGACGCTGAAGTTCCTCGACAAATCCGGCATTATGAGATTGTTCCAAAAGATAGGCCCCGACCCGTATGCCGGGCTTCCGTTCGACGAGCACACCAAGCAGCAGATGAAAATGATCGCCACAAAGAACTTAAACAATGACACTGTCATGAATGAGATCGACCATTTCAAGGAGAATTTCACAGCAGCCCAGGCGCTGGCCTTCCCCAAAGAGCTTCCGCTGCTGCTCTTCATACAGTCGAATAATACCGACGTTGAAGGCTGGATGAAGCTGCATGAGGAGCAGGTGAAGGATTCCGTGTACGGTAAGCTGGTGCCGCTCGAAGGCGGTCATTATCTGCACCATACGCTGTCCAAAGAGATTGCCAAGGATTACAGAGAATTCATGGCAGGAGTGAAATGAGCGGAATCTGATTCCCGGCCATAGATCTGATACAATTGAACAAGAGCTCTCCGTAGCCGCAAGCTTCTATCCAGAAGCTTGCGGTTTGTTCAATTCGTCAGAGCTTCTGATTCAAACCTGAAGTACATGGGCTATTGTATATAGATTGCTATTACATAGGGAGGCATGCAAATGCTGAAATCATTACGGGCTATAGAGGCATATCGTGAAGGAGGGTGGCCTGCCGGAGAAGGCTATCCATGGCTGGAGTCCATCGTGCAGGCGGAGCAGACGATTGTGAACCTGGAGCGGGTAGAATCGCTGCAGTCGCTTGCGCAGCAGAATCCGGTGCTGGATTATGTGGAGCGGAGCCTGCGGGTGCTGGACAGTCTGCCGCTGTCGTATTGGATCAAGGAGCTGGCCGAGGAGACGCTGATCTGGTCGGAGACGGCTAAGGGCGGGACTCTCCGTCAGCGCCGGAGCTGGCAGGAAGAGGGCATTAATATTTTCGTTCATAATATCGGCTCCGCGGAGTTGTACCGGCGGTATGCGGAAGGGTTGAAGCAGGACGAGGCAGGCTCTGCGGAGAAGAGACGGGTGATACATACGCTGATTGAGACTCATGGGCTGATTGGACAGCAAATCCGCGGCGAGGTTCCGCCTTCCGTCAATCTTCCGTTGTCCGCACTGGTGGAGCAGGGACTGCTGGGCGCAGAGGAGCTGGAGCGGCTGCTGTTCGCACTGAATCACTGCATCATTGCTGCGGTATCCCCGGAGCTGTGGCAGGAGGTCCGTCCGCAGGTCATGGAGCTGATTGCTGTAATTGCCTCAGGGAATCTGCAGCCTGAGGTCCCGATGAAGGAGCGTCTGCGGAGAATGCGCGCCGGGTCCATTGCGCAGGGGGAGGATTATGAGGCGGAGTGGGACGGGCTGGTGCAGGAGGGCTTCCTCCCAGCTGCGCTGGAGCCGCTGCAGCCTGCCACCTTCTGGTATGTGGAATCGGCGCTCCAGACCTTCTCGCTGGAGCAGTTCCTGAAGGTCATGAGTCTGGTGGCCGGCAGCAGCCCGCTGCAGCTAAGCCAGCTAAGCCATCTCAGCTTCGAGGCGGTCATGAACAGTATTCATTATGATTACAAGGGCAGCAAGAAGATCAATGTCTATAAAAAACGGATTATTGAGAAGTATCTCTCGGAGCTTGGCTGGGAGGAGATCTACAGCGGCGTGAAGCCTTCCGGCGGCAACCCGCATCTTACGCACCGGCTGCTGGGTAAGGAGCATCTGCCGGATACGCTATTCTTCCAGTTCGAGTTCTCAGCGGCAGCGGAGAAGCTGATTGAGTTCTGCATAGAGGCCGAGAAGTCGGCGCTGTATGAACGGGCGGTCCTGCTGCTGTTCGACCTGTTCGATCTGCGGAGGGACGCCTTTGACCGCTTCCACAATGAGGACACGTACTTAAGCCAGATGAATGATACGGCTGACTATAAGGCAGTGATTCTGGACTACGTTACCGGACGGAAGGTGCTGGACATCGGCCCCGGCGGCGGGGTGCTGCTTGATCTGATTGAGGAGCGGATGCCGGAGGTAGTGCCTGTGGGGATTGATATCTCAAGCAATGTGATTGAAGCGCTGCGGCAGCGCAAGCAGCGGGAGGACCGCCGCTGGGAGGTGCTCCAGGGCGATGCGCTGAACCTGAAGGATTACGTGGAGCGGGGCACGGTGGACACGGTGATTTTCTCATCGATTCTGCATGAGCTGTATTCTTATGTGCCGCTGGACGGCCGGAAGTTCAATCACGGCACGGTGGCGGCAGCGCTGACCAGTGCCTTCGATGTATTGGCAGATGGAGGAACGATTATTATCCGCGACGGCATTATGAGTGAGCCGGAGGAGCAGCAGCGCCGGGTGCGGTTTCTGGAGGCGGACGGTATGGCGTGGCTGGAGCGGTACGCGAAGGATTTTGCCGGTCGGAATATCCGTTATGAACAGCTTGGCGAACAGGAGGTTCTGATGCCGGTAAATGATGCGATGGAATTCCTCTATACCTACACCTGGGGAGAGGAAGCCTACATTCATGAGGTTCAGGAGCAGTTCGGTTATTTCACACCCTCGCAGTACGCCGCATTCATTCAGCAGACGCTTGGGGACCGGGCCAAGATAGAGGTCTTCCGTCATTATTTGCAGGAGGGATATACGGAGGCGCTGGAGGACCGGGTTAAGATTATGGGTGAGAGCGGAGAGCCTGTGCCGCTTCCGGACAGCACCTGCTTTATTGTGATCCGTAAGGAGGCAGGCTAAAGTGAACCACGCTAATCTCAGCGTACTTGTGGTAGAAGATGATGCCGACATTAACCGCCTGCTGTGCCGGATGCTGACAGGTGAAGGACTGACGGCCGTGCCTGCATTCTCAGGGAGTGAAGCCTCCCTCCGAATGTCGCTTGAAGACTACCAGTTAATCCTGCTGGACCTGATGCTGCCGGGCATGAGCGGTGAATCTCTGATTGCACAGATCCGTGAGCAGTCAACCGTACCCATCATTGTAATCTCGGCCAAAAGCACGCTGGAGGACAAGGTGAGTCTGCTGCGTCTGGGAGCGGATGACTACATTACTAAGCCCTTTGACCAGGAGGAGGTGCTGGCCAGAGTGTACGCGCAGCTCCGCCGGCTGCAATATGCGCCTGCCGCAGGTTCTGAGGGACAGATGCTTAAGGTACGCGGGCTGGTCATGGACAAGCAGCGGCGGGAGGTTATGCTGGACGGCCAGGTCCTGGCTTTAACCAAATACGAATTTGAACTGCTGGCGGTGCTGATGTCGAGGCCGGAGCATATCTTCTCCAAAAGCGAGCTGTACCGGCAAATCTGGGGCGGCACCTACCTGGGAGACGATAACACCATTAATGTACATATCAGCAATCTGCGGGCCAAACTGGCTGCAATCACGGAAGAAGAGTATATCCGCACGATTTGGGGCATCGGGTTCAAGCTGGTCTAGGGGATTTCTTTACACTTTCTTAAGACTTTGCTTAAAGCTTATTAAAAGTGTTCTTTATACAATGGAATTATCAAACGGCAAGGGAGTCTTAACGATGATGCATTGTATATTGGAGATTAAGGCGCTCAGTAAGACCTATCAGGATTCTTCCGCACTCCGGGATATTAACCTGCAGGTTGAGTCAGGGGATATCGTAGCACTGATCGGTAAAAATGGCGCAGGCAAAACCACGCTGTTCAAATGTATTACAGAGCAGGTGTTTCCAACAAAAGGCGCGATTGCGCTCTACGGACACCGGGATGACGCCCGTCTGCGGAAGGGACGCCGGAGCATCGGGGCGATGATTGAAGAGCCGGCGTTCTTCCCGGAATTCACAGCCAGGCAGAACCTGGAGTATTTCCGCCTGCAGAGGGGGCTGGCTGGCAAGGATTCCATTGAGCAGGCGCTTAAGGATGTCAATCTGCTTCATGCCGCAAACAAGAAATTCAAAGCCTTCTCCCTCGGAATGAAACAGCGGCTGGGACTCGCGCTTGCGCTGATGACCCGCCCCGAGCTGCTGATTCTGGATGAACCGACCAATGGCCTTGACCCGGAGGGAAAGGCGGAGATCCGCCAGCTCCTGCAGACGCTGAATGAAGAGAAAAGGATCACGATCCTCATCTCAAGTCACGTATTGTCTGAGCTGCAGAGTGTGGCTACCCGTTATATTTTCATGGACCAGGGGCGGATTGTGGAGCAATTGACGGCAGAAGAACTGCTGCAGAAGACCAGAAGAAATGTAGAGATCGTGGTGGATGACAGCGGCAAAGCGTCTACCGTTCTGGAGAAGCATTTCCCGGGCATCCCTTACCGGATTCTGCCGGGACACCGGATTGTGCTCTCTGGTGGTATGGATAAGACCGATCAGCTCAACCGGGTGCTTCATGCCCAGGGCGTCAGCGTGTATTCCATTGCGGCCACCGGCGGGGATCTGGAAGAATACTACCTGGGTCTGCTGGGAGGTGAGCGTCATGCTTAATCTGATGAAAAGTGAGCAGTACCGTTTTGTCCGCACCAAGAGCTATTATTATTACGGGTTGCTCTGTGCGGTGTTAATGGTCGCTGCCGCTATAACTCTCAAGGTCTTTCATCAGTCTGTGCCGGATTTCCCCTATGGGAATGAGCGCTTCTTCTACCGCAATGTGCTGTCAATGATGCCGGTGATCTTCGCATTGCTGACTATTTTCACCGGAATCCTGATGGGAGATCACAAGCATGTGCTCAAAAATACCGTAGCCTACGGCTTCAGCAGACGCTCGATTTACACCGTCAAGCTGCTGGTTACACTGGCCGGCTTCCTGCTGTTCGCGCTCGTTCTGGTCGGGATATCGGTCCTGCTCGGTTCAAGGCTGCTGCTGCGCAGCTATGAATATGCGCTTACGGAATACTGCCAGATGCTGCTTGGTCTGCTGCCTATTATGATTGCCGGCGTAACCACCTACTTCTGTCTTACCGCTGTGATGAACAAGAATGCACAGATATCTACCGTGTTCCTGCTGATCTATTTCCTGCCCTATATGATTCTGAGCGCTCTGAAAGGCAGATTTACCTGGGCGGCCTGGCTCTACAGTCACAGCCCTGCTTATTATTTGTTCCATGCCTACGATGTGGCAACCTATCCTGCCTGGGAGCCGTGGGTTACAGGAATGGTGTTTACAGTGTTCTTTTATGTATTGGGATTGTATCTGTTCAGGAAGGAAGAGTTCTAACAGGTGCAGCTAAGGAGGGAAGACAAATGTATCTTGCTATAGCCATCATTGCCGCTCTGGCGGCTGTAGGGATATTGCTTGTGTATCTACTGCAGCGGCAGAGCATGATTCAAGTGCGGCGGCAATTGACGGAGTGGGAGTCGTCTTCCCTGCAGCACCTGCATGTCAAGCTGCCTCTGCCCGGGAAGGAGATGGAGAAGCTCATCGTGGCCCTTAACCGGCTGCTGGATCAGCGCCAGAGAGAGCGGGTGATCCACCAGTCGAGAGAGCGCGCCGTGAAGGAAGAGATTGCCAATCTGTCCCATGATCTGCGGACTCCGCTTACGTCCATGCATGGATATGCCTATCTGCTGAAAGATCCCCTTGCCTCCGAGGCCGAGCGGCAGCAGTATATGGAGATCATCATGCATAAAATGGCGGTCATGAACAATATTGTGGAATCATTCTATGAATTATCCAGTATGGACTCGGGGGACTCTCCCTTGGACAGCCAGCCGGTCTATCTCTACAGTCTACTGAGCGAAGTGATTCTGGCGTTTCATCCGGACCTTACGCAGAAGGGCATTGAGGTGCAGCTTCATCTGGATGAGAACGTCAAGACGATTTCCCTGGATGAAAAAGCCATGATCCGCATTTTCTCCAATGTGCTCCAGAATGTGCTCCGTTACGGCAAGAACCGCTTAACCATCTCCCTGTTTACGGAACAGCAGCAAGTGAAGCTGAAGTTCGTCAATGAAACGGAGCATATCCGTGAGCAGGATCTGCCGAGGCTGTTCGAGCGGACGTACACCAGCGATCCTTCGCGGTCGAGCGGTCAGCTCGGTCTCGGCTTAGCCATTGTGAAGCAATTGGTTGAGAAGCAGGGGGGCACGCTTGGCGCGGCGCTGGACGGCGGAGTGTTTCAATTATTCATAGCATTTGGGGAGGATTGTCTCATACCAAAGAAATCGCTCCTTTGAAAGGGCTGGGCGGGAGCCCAATCTTCCGAAGGAACGATTTCTTTTTTAAATATAAGGCGTGCCCAGAAAGCGCGTATCTTCTAACCGGTGAAAGTCCGGTCACGGGAGGGGCCAAGCCCCCGTGTAGCTAGGATGCCTGCGTACGGCGAAATCCGTGCGTAGAAGCGCATCGACAAAAGTCCGGTCAGAGACAGGGCGAGCAACCCGCCAGGCCGTAACATGAAGTGAATCCTGCCGCGTCGTCATAAAGGCCCCGCAAGGGGGAAGAGAGGAAGTCGAACCTCGCTTATATGGGTGAAGACCATGGAAGCTGCAGAGAACTTGGAACGGCAGTGAAGAATCCTCCGGCGTATGGGGATCGGCATGGAAGGAAAGAAGACATAGTGAACTGGGGAGACCCTCCCCCACACGGGAGGATTTTTTTTTTAGAAACCCGTAAAAAGACGCTCTATAAGTCCAAAAGATGAAATGAACCGTCTGTGGGAAGGGAGTCCGAGGGGCTCATAGTACCGAGGAACCTAAGGACAACATAACCTTAGGGAGAGAAGGAGCCCTGCTTTGTTTATGCTTTTGGAGGAGGTACGAGTGAGTGAATGCCAGTAGGCTAACGACACCTAAGGAAAAAGTTCAAGAACTCCAAGAAAAGCTAGGTCATGCGGCCAAGGAGAACAACAAGCGTAAATTCCATGCACTGTACGACAAAGTCTACCGCTGGGATGTGCTGAGTGAAGCCTGGAAACGGGTGAAAGCGAACAAGGGGGCTGCCGGAGTAGATACGGTGACGCTCGCGGATATTGAGAAACAAGGAGAAGTGCAATTTCTCAAAGACTGCGAGCGAGCATTAAAGGATGGTAACTACCACCCACAGCCCGTACGGCGGCACTATATCCCAAAGAAAGACGGGAAACCAAGACCGCTGGGCATACCCAGCGTGCGCGACCGAGTGGTGCAGATGGCAACCAAACTCGTCATTGAACCGATCTTCGAAGCGGATTTCGAAGAAGTATCCTTCGGATTTCGCCCGAAGCGAAGTGCGAAAGGAGCACTGGATCGAATCCGGAAAGCCTGCAACCGCAAAGGAAATTGGGTAGTCGACGTCGACATCCAAGGTTACTTCGACAATATTAACCAGGAGAAACTGATGAAATTGGTACAAATGCGTATCAATGACAGACGAATCCTGAAGTTAATCCGGAAGTGGCTTCAGGCGGGAGTCATGGAAGAAGGAAACGTAAGACGTTCCGATTTAGGCACACCACAAGGTGGAGTGATCTCACCACTTTTGGCGAACATCTATCTGAACTATTTTGACCGACTGTGGGAAAAACACGGGAAAGGAGTAGGTGAACTCACGAGGTATGCAGACGATCTTGTGGTGGTCTGTAAAACTAAAAAGGACGCCGGACATGCGTATGAACTCATACGCAGAATCATGGAACGTCTGGAGCTGACGCTACACCCAACCAAAACCCGTATTGTCGGCTTATGGACAGGAGACGAAGGATTCGACTTCTTAGGAATGCACCACCGGAAAAAGAAGGCAGAAACATCCCAAGGCAAGGTGTATTACACCACGCAGCAGTGGCTAACGAAGAAGGCGGAGGAACGAATTCGAGGCGTGGTTAAAGAAAGATTAGCACCGCCCAGCATGCGTTCGAAATCGTTTGCGGAACACGTGGAATGGCTCAATCCCAAGATTCAAGGATGGAGAAACTACTATTACACAAAGTACAGCCAAAAGAGGTTAGCAAAACTGGATTGGTATATTCTGCAACGATTTACCCGGTGGTATGCGAAGAAGAGACAACGAGGAAGATGGATGAGATCCCGGTCAGAAGTTAGATATTTGACCATCCAATATGGACTAAAAACGCTATTGTAATCTGCATGCCGATGAATGACAAACATCGGAAAGCCGTATGAGGGAAAACCTCACGTACGGTTTGATGAGGAGGGGCTGGGTTGCACCAGCCCTTTACTCTAGAATTATACGTTCCACATGATAAATTATCCTTCTATTTCTCGCTGAAACGGTACCGTCCTCTAAAAGGACGGCAAAGCCGTTTCCACTTGCAGGAAATTAGGATGGAGGATCATGCTCCTTCATTTATCTCGAGGATGCTGGCGTGAGGGAGGGCGGGCCGAATGTATGTGGAAAACAGCATAGTGCTCGCACGCAGGCACACGTCCCGAATGTATGCTAAAAACAGTACACATTGAGCTCGTACGCAGACGTATGGCCCAAATGTATATCAAAAACAGCATACATTCGGTGCTATCCCGTTCACCCGTTAGGGTGATTTTGTGCTGGATACATTAAAGCTTATTTTAGCGTGATGATCAGCTCGCTGATTTTGCCGCCTTGTACCTTGAATTCATGGGTGAACTGCTGCGGGGCGGGAACACGGTTCTTATTGAACTCCCCCTCCATCTCAGCGGTCACCGCAATGCGGCCCTGGATTTCTTCAATTTCCATAATAGTAAAGCGGACCTTAGCAGAGAAAAGCTCGGATTCACCCCAAGCCGCAATGGCTTCTGTGCCTTCGGCCGACTTCCCGTTATCCTTCACGGTAGCGCCGGGAGCGAACAATTCGATCAGAGCGTCGGGCTGGTATTGGTTTACTGCATTGTAGAAGTCCTGTACCTCAATTGGCAAGGTAACATGTTGATTCATGAATATCTGCCTCCTGTAAGTAGATTGGTGGGGGAACGGCATGTCCACCGGAATGAGCCATTAGGCCACCGCTGAAGCGGCAGGTGCCTGGTCATCCATACACTAACTTAAACGTATCCGGGCAACCGTAAGCAGGAAAAAGAAAGGGAGCGGGGTTCAGCCTACGGATAAAGCTGGTTCTGCCCGGCGAAGGGACTGGCGTCCTTGCGGAATTCTGAGGGCGAGCAGTTCATGACTTTGCGGAACACTTTGATGAAGTAGCTGACGTTGTCGAAGCCGACATCCATGGCAATATCGGAGATTTTGCGGTCCCCCTGCTTCAGCAGGGCTGCGGCCTGGCGGACCCGGTAGGAGTTAATGTAATCGACGGGCGTCTTGCGGGTCATGCTTTTGAAAAAACGGCAGAATTGCCCCTCGCTCATCGGAATCAGCCCCGACAGGTCACGGGTACGGATCGGCTCCTGGTAGTTGTCCTGGATATAGAGAATTACCCGTTTCAGGCGGTCAATCTTCGCGGGCTCCGTGCCTACGGACTGGCTGTGGTTGACGAAGCGCCCCGGCTGCGCAATCTGTGAGAGCATAATCAGCAGGGTTCCTTTCATAAAAGCTTCGAATCCGGGCATTTGTTGCTCATACGCGTTCATCATGCGG
The DNA here is from genome assembly GCF_038002365.1 of Paenibacillus sp. FSL P4-0338. Classification (NCBI taxonomy): domain Bacteria; kingdom Bacillati; phylum Bacillota; class Bacilli; order Caryophanales; family Paenibacillaceae; genus Paenibacillus; species Paenibacillus sp. FSL P4-0338. The sequence continues at coordinate 943,731 of NZ_JBBOCG010000002.1, forward strand.
TTCAGATGCAGCAGCAGCTCCGCCTGCCAGGGAACAGAAGGGGTGAGGTGGCGCGGAAAGCTCTGGCGTTTCTCCTGAAGCGGCAAAATGACGCTCTGCTGGATGGTATCATATTGGGCGCTGGCCAGCAGGTCGGGGTGGAAGACAAGGGCGCAGAAGCGGCAGGGGGTCTCCGTAAGTGCGTGAGCGGCGTGGATATCCCCGGATTCAATGAACACAGCCTCACCGGGACGAAGCGTGAAATAGTCGCTGTCCACTTGAAACAGAATCTCGCCTTCCAGCAGCAGGAAGAACTCGGCTTCCTCATGCCAGTGGGTGTCCAGGACATGCGCTCCGGCGGGAAGGTCAATCCAGTAGGCAGCCAGGGGGAACATGACATCCCCGTGTTCGCGGTCTTCTTTGAGCAAGCGCTGCGAGGTGCGGTCCATTAGGGGCCTCCTTGTGAGATTACGTCAAAATAGTGTTATAAATGAGCTTTATATTATTAGTTTTGAACTTTTATTATCGGTATAATGCAACTATATACACCAAATCGAAGGGTGGCAAGTGCACATATGAAATTTACAGACGGCTTATGGCTGGTACGTGACGGAATTACAATCAATGGTGCAGTGCAGAACTATGTGGTAGAAAAAACGGAGGAAGGCCTGACTGCCATCACGCAGACGACGCCCATCACGGGACGTTCGGCGACGCTCAACTCCACACTGCTGACGGTGAAATTCCATTCCCCGCTTCCGGGCGTGGTAGGCGTCAAGATTATTCATAACGACGGCGTGATTCCACGCGGACCTTCGTTCGAGCTGACTGAGGGAACCGGCGATCATGTGGAAATCGAGGAGACAGAGGCGCAGACGGTGCTGATCAGCGGAGGACTCCGCGTGGTCATCAACAAGGGTACTCACTGGTCTGTGGACTTCTACCGCGGCGACGAGCGGATTACCGGCAGCGGTTACAAATCGATGGCCTACATCACGGATCAGGAAGGCAACACCTTCATGCGTGAGGAGCTGGACTTAGGCGTTGGCGAATTCGTGTATGGTCTGGGCGAGCGATTTACAGCTTTTGTAAAAAACGGCCAGGTGGTCGATCTGTGGAACAAGGATGGCGGGACAAGCTCGGAGCAGGCCTACAAGAACGTTCCGTTCTATGTGACGAGCAAGGGATATGGTGTATTCGTGAACCAGCCGGAGTTGGTCTCGTATGAGATTGCATCTGAGAAGGTGAAGAAGGCCCAGTTCAGCGTAGCGGGCGAGAGCCTGGAATACTTCGTGATTGAAGGGCCGACGATTAAAGAGGTCATCACCAAATACACCTCCCTGACCGGCAAGCCTGCGCTGCCTCCGGCCTGGACCTTCGGTCTGTGGCTGACGACTTCGTTCACTACAGACTACGATGAAGCTACGGTGAACTCCTTCGTGGAAGGGATGGCGGAGCGCGATCTGCCGCTGCATGTATTCCACTTCGACTGCTTCTGGATGCGCGAATATCAATGGACGGATTTCCAGTGGGATTCCCGTGTGTTCCCGGACCCGGTGGGTATGCTGAAGCGCCTGCACGACAAGGGGCTGAAGATCTGCGTGTGGATCAACTCCTATATCGGACAGCGCTCCCCGCTGTTTGAAGAAGGCCGCAAGAACGGTTATCTGCTCAAAAAAGCTAACGGCGACGTCTATCAGACCGACCTCTGGCAAGCGGGTATGGGCCTGGTCGACTTCACGAACCCTGCGGCTTGTGAATGGTATGCCGGTTACCTGCGTGACCTGGTGGACATGGGCGTAGACAGCTTCAAGACGGACTTCGGCGAACGGATTCCGACGGATGTGGTCTACTTCGACGGCTCCGATCCATACAAGATGCATAACTACTATACCCAGTTGTATAACAAGGTTGTCTTTGAAGTGCTCAAAGAGAAGCTTGGCAAAAATGAAGCAGCTGTCTTCGCACGCTCCGCCACAGCCGGCGGGCAGCAGTTCCCGGTTCACTGGGGCGGCGACTGCTACGCTGACTATGAATCGATGGCAGAGAGCCTGCGCGGCGGCCTGTCGCTTGGATTGTCCGGCTTCGGCTTCTGGAGCCATGACATCGGCGGATTTGAGAACACTGCTCCGGCGCATGTGTTCAAGCGCTGGCTGGCCTTTGGCCTGCTCTCCAGCCACAGCCGCCTGCACGGCAGCACCTCTTACCGTGTGCCTTGGGCGTACGACGACGAAGCTGTCGATGTCACCCGCTTCTTCACTAAGCTGAAGTGCAGCCTGATGCCATACCTGTATGATGTAGCCGGACAGGCGCATGAGCAGGGCTGGGCCTCAATGCGGGCGATGGTGATGGAGTTCCCGGAAGATCCGACCTGCGAGGTACTGGACCGCCAGTACATGCTGGGCGATTCCCTGCTGGTGGCTCCGATCTTCCAGGAGAACGGCGAAGTGAAGTACTACCTGCCAGCTGGACGCTGGACACACCTGTTGAACGGTGAGACCGTACAGGGCGGATCATGGCGCAAGGAGAAGCATGACTTCTTCAGCCTGCCGCTGTTTGTCCGTCAGAATTCCCTGCTTGCGCTCGGTAGCGAGGACAGCCGTCCGGATTATGATTTTGCCGACGGTGTGAAGTTCGGGCTGTACTCCCTGGAGGATGGTAAGTCTGCTGTTGCGACTGTGCGCGATATCCACGGCGCTCCTGAGCTGAAGGTTGAAGCGGTACGCAGCGGCAGCGCTGTAAAAGTAACTGCCGAAGGCAGCGGCAAAGCATTCACCCTGGCGGTGAAGGATCTTGGCGCTATCGCCTCCGTGGAAGGTGCGGAGCAGGTAGATGAGACAACAGTGAGCGTGGGCGCGGGTGAGAAGTCCGTATCGTTCACGATTACGCTGAAATAAGACAGCTATAGACTGAATTAACATACCTGCAAGACAGAATGAATACACCCGTACGCGGGCTTAGCATGTGGTGTGCCCTTAAGTAACCAAGCTCTCTGATGACAGGGGACATTCGTCTCCTGGATCGGGGAGCTTTTTGGGGATTGGCGGCGTTGGAGGGATTGTTGCTCGCTATGGCGCACAATGGGCTAAATGCTGCAAGAAGTGCAACATTCCCCTCAGCAGGAGCAGGGCTATAGCGAATTGTTGTCAAAAATGCAGCATTTCAGCTTCCCAGAGCGAATCAGCGGCGAAATTCCTGCATTTTGTGCAACATTGCACCGGAATAGCGGGTTTCACAGGCATCAGTGTTGCAGATAATGCAACATTAGTCGGGCAGGAGTGGGGGCAAAGTTTGGTCAAAGGCGAGCTATAGCCGGGAGGAAGCCGGGCAGAAGTTGGGCCAGTCGGTCGAAGTCGTGTCAAAGTTGGGCCAAGTTAGTGCCGAGTTAAGTTTCTGTACAGCACCAGCCGCCCTACCCACCACCCATCAGCCAGAGAAGCAACATCAGAATAAGAAGGAGTCGATGACTATGAGCAATATTGAGAACAGTCCAGCCGGAGTGTTGAGCCAGCCGGAGTTCACCTCGGCCACCGCGCTGTCTACAACCGCCAATTATATTATGAACGCACCGGAGCCGTTCACCCATACGTACCGCACCTATATCCGGCTGCGGGAGAACGGCAAGCTGACGCTGAAGTTCTGGCACAGCAACGCGGTGGATTCCACCTGGGATCTGGGCGCGGACGCCGTAGCCAGTGAACCGGGCGGCAAGTGGAGCATCGAAGCGGCATATGTCGCCGATGGCGGAGCCGCGCCGGACGGCAGCATTGTGCCGGGCTCACAGGTGCCGGTTACCTTCGGCGGCGAACGGTCGCGGTGTGTGGAGCCAGGCGAGCAGTTCTGGAGCGACGAAGCGCTTCTGGAGCTGCCGGAGGGGCACATGTTGGCCTTCACTTGGACCTTGAACACGGCTGGTGCAGGAAAGTCATTCCCCTTCAATGTGGAGGGAATGCTGGTCTCCGGCTACGATGCACCGGGCAATTTGGCCGCTCAGGAATCTGCGGATGCGTTCAGTGAATCGGACAAGCTGCAGGTCCTCCCAAGCTTCCTAGGCTACAAGAAGGGCGTAACGAAGAAGCTGGTATTCCTGGGTGACTCTATCACGCAGGGGGTACGGACGGCCAAGGATCAATACACACACTGGACGGCAAGAATTGCGGAGGGGCTGGGCACAGAGTATGGAGTGTGGAATATCGGCTCCGGTTGGGGCCGGGCTTATGATGTAGCCACGGACGGGCCTTGGCTGCATAAGGCGCAGCAGGGCGATGAGGTGCTGATCGTGCTGGGTGTGAATGATCTTGATATCGGCCAGCGCTTGGCAGAGGAATTGCTGGAGGACCTGGCGTACATTATCTCCCGGATCAAGGAAGCTCAGCCGGAGGCGGCGGTTATTCTCAGCACAGTGCCACCTTTTAATTTCGAGGGGGGGCGGGAAACCTATTGGCGCAAAGTCAATGATTGCATTCGTACGAGCCCTCCGGCCGGAGTGGACCGCGTATTCGACATGGCCGCCGTGCTCTCTGTTGCGGCCCCCGCTGACCATAGAATTAAGCCGGAATACATGAGCGACGAGTTCGACCCGCATCCGAACGGTGCGGCGGGCAAGGCAGTGGCGGAGGCTTTTTTGGCGTGGTACAGAGGTTAGCGGAATTTACCAGCAAACGAACGCCAGCAATTAAAAGAGTGGAGTAACCGTGGCAAATGTATGCGAAAAACAGGCATGACAAGACAGATGCCTTGTCACCCCCAGGAATGAAAATAAGCGGGTGGCATCCGTCGCAACCATTCTAAATGAGGCTGTAGTCGTCAACACTACATATACAAATCAAAGGGCGGAAACGGTTACTGGGATACACCCCGTGCGAAAAACCGTTCTATTGCGCTTTTCGAGCATCGCCTATTGTAGCCCCAAAAGTACGTGTATTAAATTACACTCACTCGAGCGCATGATTTGTAAACTGACGATGGAGGATGGTTGGAATGGATGCTGTACGTATGTGTTGCGCCGGTCTGGACGTGCACCAGGAAACCGTTGTGGCCTGCGTGTTGAAAGGACCGATCGAACAGAAACCACAATGTCACCTGAAAACCTTTGGGACGACAACCAAAGAATTGCTAGGCCTGCAAGATTGGCTGAGTGAACACGGCTGCCGGGAGGTGGTGATGGAGAGCACGGGCGTGTTATGGAAACCGGTATGGAACATCTTAGAGGGCAGTTGTGATCTGGTCTTGGCCAACGCCCAGCGGGTAAAGAATACGCCGGGTCGAAAAAGTGACATGCAAGATGCGCGCTGGTTAGCGCAATTGCACCGTTGCGGGCTCATTGAAGGCAGTATGGTGCCCGAACAGGACATCCGGGATTTGCGAGACTTGACCCGTTACCGGAGTAAGATGGTGCAGGCGGTGACGGCGGAGAAAAACCGCATTCACAAAATCCTGCAGGATGCCAACATCAAGCTAACCACCTTTATGTCCGATCTATATGGGGTTTCAGGGCGGGGCCTGCTCCAGAAGATCATGGACGGCGAGGTCATCGACGAAGGGACCGTTAAGAACCTGGTCAAAACCCGTTTAAAAAAGAAAGTTCCGCAGTTGCTAGACGCGCTCAATGGCAAGCTGCGCCGTCATCATCGCGAGATGATTCGAGACCACTGGGACCACTTGGTCTATTTGGAGAAAAGGATCACGGAACTGGAAGCTCGAATCGAGGCGAAGGCAGAACCGTACCTGGAGAAGATTGAACAAATTGACTCCATTCCAGGAATTGAGCGGACGTCTGCCGTGACCATCTTTGCCGAAGTGGGGCCGCATGTCGCGGAAATGTTCCCGAGTGATGCGCAGTTTGCTTCATGGGCGGGGGTGTGTCCAGGGAACAACGAAAGCGCTGGAAAGCGAAGAAAGTCAAAAACGATGCAAGGGAACAAGCATCTGAAAGGGGCCTTGTGTCAGGCGGCTTGGGCAAACTCTCGCTCCTCGAACCGGATCGGACAATTCTTTCGACGAATTCGAAAGAGACGAGGCGATAAAAAAGCAAACGTCGCCACCGCGCATTTGCTGATTCGAATCCTCCATGCCCTGATGCGGGAGAAGAGGTCATACCAAGAAATAGACGTCTCACTAGGCGATGAGACGTCCAAGAAAAACACGTTAGATAGGTACGTGAAATATATCCAGCAGTTAGGATATAGTGTTCAATTGAATCCTATCCCATAGTCTTCCCTTTTTCAAAAAAACGAAACGTTTTTTGGGGCGGTGGGTCTTTTTTTGTCAAAAACCCAGTCTGCGGCGCATTTTCCGATATTTTTATTTTCGTATTAAACCGAATACAACAAGGCAATCAGTTAATCAGCACCCAGTAATCAGTATTCATCCACCACCCAGACGGAGCTTAATGCTCCGCCTGATCCCGGTAGTCCTTAGGCGAATGGCCGGTGTGCTTTTTGAAGACTTTGCTGAAGTATTTGACGTCGTGGAAGCCGACCATTTCTGAGATCTGGGCCAGCTTGAGGCCCGGATTCTGCATCAGCAGCTTGGCCTTCTCGATGCGGACGCTGACGATGTAGTCGGAGAAGTTGATGCCGTATTCCTGCTTGAACCGGCGTGAGACATACTCGCGGCTGACCTGGAATTTGCCCGCCACCTCCTGAAGGGAGAGATCTGACGGGTAATTCTGCTCGATGTATTTTACGATCTCCGTCATCGGGTTCCGCTCTTTCTGCTGTCTGTCCGTGAGCGCCCGGGATAACTGCTGCATGAAGGCAAGGGACCAGTCGCGCCAGGCGAACAGGGAGAAGGAATAGCCGCTGGGCTGCGGAGAGGGGTACTGCTGGTCCCCTTGCTCAAGCTCAGCCAGCACGTTAGCAGCCTGGCTGCCAAGTGCTTCCCGGACCAGACGGGAGCGCATCAGCAGCGCATCGGCCTTCCAGTCGTTCAGCATCTGCGGCGTAACCACTCCCCGGCGGCTAAGCTCCTGGGTCCAATGCTGCGCCGCTGCGCTTAGGGCTTCGGGCGTCCCGCTGATGACCGCCATCCGCCAGTCCTCCTGAACATCGGCGAAGCTCAGCGGGACTGCGTTCTCCCGCTTATCGCGCTGCTTTCCGCCGAGCATCGCCCCCGGCCCCGCGTCCGTTTCCGTGCCAGTCACCCCACCAGACAACGCCCCCGCATCCCGGCTGCTTTCAGCTCCCGCAAAATGGCAGTAATCCTCATGCCTAAGCAGATTCCGCCGCAGCAGGGCTTCGGCGGCTTCGGCACGTCCTGCCGGCAGATGCGCGGGGAAGGCGCCCGGCGTGCTGATTCCGAAATGCATGCGGAATTGCAGCGTCAGGAAGATGCCCTGATTCATCCGGCTGATCAGCGAAGTGACGGATTCATGCGGCTCCCAGAGCAGAATGGCAATCTCCGGCGGCCCGCCCCAATAGCGGAACGCTATGCCCGTGCCCTGCTGCAGAAATTCGTTGCAGATGTTCACGATGGCGTAGTAGAGCAGCTCGCTGTCACCGCCGAAGCGCCGCAGCAGCGGATTGTTGCCGTTGTCCGTCTGCACAAGGAGCAGGCGCGAGGTCTTACTGTCCGGCGGGATGATGCCGTCATGGATCAGACGGCGCAGCGAGGCCTCGGCATTCACCCGGTCATCGATCAATGCGGACAGCAGCTTCTCCCCGAAGATCGGCTTGATCTCATTCAGCCGGAGGCTCTGGTGCTGGCGGTGGCTGCGTTCCGCTTCCTCGGCCCTCCAGGCGGTTACCGCCTTGGATACCGCGCTGTTAATCATATCCGGCTCAATCGGCTTCAGGATATAATCGATGCCGCCATGGCGGACGGTCTGGCGGACGAAGTCGAAGTCATTATGCCCGCTGACCACAATGAACTTGGTACTGCCTGCGAATTCATCCACCCAGGTCATCAGCTCCAGGCCGCTCCCGGACTCCATCATCATATCCATAATGACCAGCGCAGGCTTCTCCTGGCGGATTAGACCGATGGCCTCATTGCCGTTCCCGGCCTCCAGAATTTCCTCAATCTGATGAGCATCCCAGTCCACCAGCAGGCGGACTGCCTTCCGGACTCTTGCTTCGTCATCTACAATCAGTGCCTTCATATCCGTTCACTCTCCACTACGATATCGATTTCCAAGCGGATGATTACCCCGCCTGCCTTCAGATTATCCACGGTCAGCAGGGCATTATCCCCGCAGACCAGCCGCAGCCTGCCCAGCACATTGCCGAGGCCGATGCCCGCGCCCGGAGCATCGCGTCTGATAGGGCTGTCCTGTCCGGCGTTCTGCAGCAGCTCCCGTTCTTCAGCGGTGCTGGACTGCTCCAGCTCCTTGCGCAGCGCTTCCAGCCGGCCTGCCGGAATGGGGAGGCCATTGTTGGCGATGCTGATCTCCATCCGCTCCGGGGTTACCCCGGCCACGTTAATCTCAATATATCCGTCCTGCCGGTCAAGCTGGAAGCCGTGCTTGAAGTAATTCTCCACAATCGGCTGAAGGATCATTTTGGGCATCAGCGCCTGAAGCAGCGGCTCCTCCACTTCACAACTGAAGCTGAACTTGTTCTCAAAACGCTCCTTCTGCAGCTGGATATACGCTTTGACATGGTCCAGCTCATTCTGGACCGTCACCACCTTCTCATCATTGTACATGCTGTAGCGCATCATTTTGGCCAGAGCCGAGAGCAGGCCATAGATCTGCGGCACCTTCAGCTCCAGAGCCAGCGTACCGATAATCTGGAGAGTGTTGTTCAGAAAATGCGGGTTAATCTGGGACTGGAGCGCCCTCAGCTCATTGGTCCGGCTCGCCAGCTCCAGCCTGTACTCCCGCAGGATCAGATTGTTGATCGTGTCCATCATACTGCGGAAATGCTCGGTGACCACACCGATCTCGTCGTTGCCTGCCGGGCGGATCTCAATGTTGAGGTTACCGGTCTGGACCTGATTCATATACCGGGTCAGCTGCTTGATCGGCGCGGTAATCCGGAAGGCGACGAGGATCGTCAGAATAATGATCGTCACCAGCAGCAGCGCCAGCAGCAGCAGGTTGATCGCGGCGGCCTCCTTGGCTTCGCGGAACAGGTAGGAGACAGGAATTTGCTTGACAAGCGTCCAGCCGAGGCCGATGCTGTCGATTTTTTGATAGATAAATACGGAGCTGTCCTGTTCAAAATAACCCTGCAGCTGCGTGCTGTCCGCAATCTGATTGTTATACCAATCGGCATTCAGCGGTTTGCCTAGCAGCCCGGTAGTCTGGCTGTAGACCAGCCTGCCGCTGCTGTCCACCAGGTAGAGATTCTCCTGATCCTGCTCGTACAGCTGGTCCACAATCTCACTGAGGGCAGTCAGCTTGACATCAATAGACAGATAGCCTAACGCCTGAGAGGTAGGGACACGCTCAATCCTGCGGTGCAGGGTAAAGACTGGCTCCGGTATGAACTGTGTTAACGGTAGCCTCAGCCCGTAAGCATTGCTCAGATGCGTACTCTGCACGCTTACCGGAGAGCTTCCGCTCAGACTGGACTGGTGGTAGGGTGCAGCAGCCAGCCAGCGCTTGGGTGTTGTGTTGTCGGTAATCAGCGTAGCCTTCGAGTCTTTCACACTGTATAAGTACACCTGTGAGAGGTGGGGCAGCGAGGTGGAGATATAGCTGAGCGAGTTATAGATGGCAATATCGGAGGACAGATCGTCGTACCCTGCTTCAAGCAGCCGGTAGAAATCGCCGTCCGAATACACGTTCAGCGACAGACGGTTGATCTCCTGCAGCAGACTGTTAATGTTCTTGTAGCCCTGATAGAGCAGATTCTTGTTCTCATCGACCGCCCGGTCCCGCAGCGACTTGGTGGTGTGGGAATAGCTGACATACATCGTAGCCATAATGCAGATTAAGGTGGGCACAAGCAGAAAGACGATCAGCTTCGTGCGGATACTGGTCCATTTCATGGGGCGGGTCACATCCAGGTCAATATTTTACACCCTAAAGATCACTTGCGTAGGTGTAAGAGGCTCTGCAAAAAACAGATAATATCTTTAGATCATAAACAAGTGAGTGAGTAAAAGAAAGGGGGGCCATAACATGCGCGGCAATAAATTGTCCCAATTCGGTCAGCAGGTATTTTTCGTTGGCCCGGCATTATTGTTTTTTACCTTGATCATGATTATTCCGTTTCTGATGGGGATGTACTACTCTTTCACGGACTGGAACGGCGTATCCGGTAATGTAAGCTGGGTCGGCTTTGAGAATTTTAAAAGTATTTTTACGAATGATCACGATTTCTGGTCATCCTTCTGGTTTACCGTGAGGTTCACCGTGCTGGGTGTGATCTTGACTAATGTAGTAGGCTTCTTCCTGGCCTATCTGTTGACCAAACCTTTGAAGACACGCAATATGCTCCGGACCATTTTTTTCATGCCGAATGTGATCGGGGGCCTGCTGCTCGGGTTCATCTGGCAGTTCATCTTCATCAAAGGCTTCGCCACTATGGGCGATCTTACCGGCCTGTCCTTCTTCAACCTTCCCTGGCTCGGGGATGCGACCACCGGCTTCTGGGCGATTGTCATGGTATTCATCTGGCAGTCCTCCGGTTATTTGATGGTCATCTACATCGCTTCGCTCAGCAACGTCTCCAAAGAGGTGCTCGAAGCTGCCGAGATTGACGGCGCTTCCCGGATGCAGGTGCTGCGCAACATCATCCTTCCGCTGATTATGCCTGCGGTTACGATCGGACTGTTCCTGGCGATCTCCTGGTCCTTCAAGATGTTCGACCTCAACCTCTCGCTGACCAAAGGCGGGCCGTTCAAGTCTACGGAATCTGTAGCGATGAACATTTATAACGAAGCCTTCCTGAATAACCGTTATGGTCTGGGTACGGCAAAGGCGCTGTTGTTCTTCCTCATTGTAGCGCTGATCACTGTCATTCAGGTTCGTATAACGAAGAGTAAGGAGGTAGAAGCTTAATGAATGCCAAGACCAAAAGCAGATGGAATATCGGCATTGAAGTGATGATGATCCTTCTGGCGCTTCTGTTCCTCTCTCCGTTCTACTTCCTGCTGGCGAACTCGGTGAAATCCTTCGGCGAGATTCTGAGCGACGCGGCAAGCTGGCCGCAGACCTTCATGTGGTCGAACTATGCCAATGCCTGGAAGCTGGCCCGGTTCTCCGAGGCCTTCCGCAACTCGCTGATCATTACGATCATCAGTGTAGCGCTTATCTCGCTGTTCAGCGCGATGGCGGCGTACCGCATGGTGCGTGCCAATAACCGGTTCAACCAGATTCTTCTGCTGCTGATGGTAGCGGCGATGGTGGTTCCGTTCCAGACGATTATGATTCCGATCCTGAAGGTTGTGAACGTCCTGGGCGTGAATAACTCGTTCACAGGTCTCATTATCTCCCATCTGGGCCTCAGCATTCCGATGGCGATCTTCCTGTTCCACGGCTTCATCAAGTCTGTGCCGCTGGAGATTGAAGAGGCGGCCACGGTGGATGGCTGTAACCCGATCTCGGCGTTCTTCCGGATTGTATTGCCTCTCTTGAAGCCGATGCTGATGACCATTATCGTGCTGAATGCGCTGGGGATCTGGAATGACTATCTGCTGCCGTCCCTGATTCTTCAAGCACCCGGACTGCGGACCATTCCGCTGGCGACCTTCTCCTTCTTCGGCCAGTATACGAAGCAGTGGGATATGGCGCTTCCGGCACTGACCATCGGGATTGCCCCGATTGTTATCTTCTATCTGTTCATGCAGCGTTACATTGTTGAGGGAATAGCGGCTGGCTCGGTGAAGGGTTAATTCACCGGGCTCCCGTTCCACATAAGAAGCAGTTAAATTATTCAAGGGGGAAATATCTAATGAAGAAGAAACATTCTGCACTGATGATGTCATCCGTAATGCTAATGTCAGTAGTGCTCGCGGCTTGTGGCGGCAATGCCGATAAGTCTGCCTCCAATAATGCTTCTAATGGAAGCGCTGGCAATAGCGGCGCTGTGAAGACCGTTAAGATTTTCCAGTTCAAAACTGAGATTGTGGAAGGCCTGAATGAGCTGAAGGTGGAATTCGAGAAGGAGCATCCTAACATCAAGCTGGATATCCAGACCGTGGGCGGCGGTGCAGACTATGGTGCAGCGCTCAAGACCAAATTCGCTTCCGGCGATGCTCCTGATATTTTCAGTAACGGCGGGTATGCCGAAATGGCACTGTGGGCTGACAAACTGGAAGACCTGTCGGACCAGCCTTGGGTGAAGGATCTGATTCCACTTGCAGCAGAGCCTATGACCAAGGACGGCAAAACCTACGGGATGCCAATGAACCTTGAAGGTATCGGTTATGTATACAACAAGGACCTGTTCGCCAAAGCCGGGATTACAGAGACGCCAAAAACCATTTCCCAGCTTGAAGAAGCAGCAAAAAAGCTACAGGCGATTGGCGTAACTCCGTTTGGCAACGCTTATCAGGAATGGTGGCTGCTGGGGATTCAGGGGATTAGCGTAGCTTTTGCTCAGCAGGATAATGTAGATGAATTCATCAAGGGCCTGAACGACGGAACTGCATCCATTGTAGGGAATGAGAAGTTCAAGGATTGGAGCAACTTGCTGAACCTGACGGTAAAATACGGCCAGAAGAATCCGCTGACCACCGATGCCAATACTCACCTGGCACTGTTCGCCAAGGGAGAAACGGCTATGATGCAGGAAGGCAACTGGGCACAGACGCTGGTGGACAACATTACGCCGGACATGAACATCGGGATGTTCCCGATGCCCATCAACGATGATGCGGCGATGAACGATAAGCTGTCGGTGGGCGTTCCGGCGAACCTGGTAGTGAATAAGGAATCCGGCTCCAAGGAAGAAGCCAAGACGTTCCTGAACTGGCTGGTCACTTCGGATATGGGGAAAGAGTATATCGTGAAGAAATGGAAGTTCATTCCTGCGCTATCCACTATTCCAGCAACCCCTGAGGATATCGGTCTGCTGGGTGCGGATGTCTGGAATTATGTAAAAGAAGGCAAGGTATACGGGCTGCAGGCTTCCAAATTCCCTGATGGCGTTACACAGGAATTCGCCAGCTCTATTCAAGAATTGATTGCCGGCAAAGTAGATGAAGCCGGCTGGGAGAAGGGCATGCAGGCTGCCTGGGATAAGCTGAAGAAATAAGACGAAGCGCTTAAGTAAGCGAAGCTGTGAAGGACGCTCCAGTCGCTCTCCGAAAAGGAGAGGAGGCGGGGCGTCCTTTGTGTAAATATAAGGCGTGCCCAGAAAGCGCGTATCTTCTAACCGGTGAAAGTCCGGTCACGGGAGGGGCCAAGCCCCCGTGTAGCTAGGATGCCTGCGTACGGCGAAATCCGTGCGTAGAAGCGCATCGACAAAAGTCCGGTCAGAGACAGGGCGAGCAACCCGCCAGGCCGTAACATGAAGTGAATCCTGCCGCGTCGTCATAAAGGCCCCGCAAGGGGGAAGAGAGGAAGTCGAACCTCGCTTATATGGGTGAAGACCATGGAAGCTGCAGAGAACTTGGAACGGCAGTGAAGAATCCTCCGGCGTATGGGGATCGGCATGGAAGGAAAGAAGACATAGTGAACTGGGGAGACCCTCCCCCACACGGGAGGATTTTTTTTTTAGAAACCCGTAAAAAGACGCTCTATAAGTCCAAAAGATGAAATGAACCGTCTGTGGGAAGGGAGTCCGAGGGGCTCATAGTACCGAGGAACCTAAGGACAACATAACCTTAGGGAGAGAAGGAGCCCTGCTTTGTTTATGCTTTTGGAGGAGGTACGAGTGAGTGAATGCCAGTAGGCTAACGACACCTAAGGAAAAAGTTCAAGAACTCCAAGAAAAGCTAGGTCATGCGGCCAAGGAGAACAACAAGCGTAAATTCCATGCACTGTACGACAAAGTCTACCGCTGGGATGTGCTGAGTGAAGCCTGGAAACGGGTGAAAGCGAACAAGGGGGCTGCCGGAGTAGATACGGTGACGCTCGCGGATATTGAGAAACAAGGAGAAGTGCAATTTCTCAAAGACTGCGAGCGAGCATTAAAGGATGGTAACTACCACCCACAGCCCGTACGGCGGCACTATATCCCAAAGAAAGACGGGAAACCAAGACCGCTGGGCATACCCAGCGTGCGCGACCGAGTGGTGCAGATGGCAACCAAACTCGTCATTGAACCGATCTTCGAAGCGGATTTCGAAGAAGTATCCTTCGGATTTCGCCCGAAGCGAAGTGCGAAAGGAGCACTGGATCGAATCCGGAAAGCCTGCAACCGCAAAGGAAATTGGGTAGTCGACGTCGACATCCAAGGTTACTTCGACAATATTAACCAGGAGAAACTGATGAAATTGGTACAAATGCGTATCAATGACAGACGAATCCTGAAGTTAATCCGGAAGTGGCTTCAGGCGGGAGTCATGGAAGAAGGAAACGTAAGACGTTCCGATTTAGGCACACCACAAGGTGGAGTGATCTCACCACTTTTGGCGAACATCTATCTGAACTATTTTGACCGACTGTGGGAAAAACACGGGAAAGGAGTAGGTGAACTCACGAGGTATGCAGACGATCTTGTGGTGGTCTGTAAAACTAAAAAGGACGCCGGACATGCGTATGAACTCATACGCAGAATCATGGAACGTCTGGAGCTGACGCTACACCCAACCAAAACCCGTATTGTCGGCTTATGGACAGGAGACGAAGGATTCGACTTCTTAGGAATGCACCACCGGAAAAAGAAGGCAGAAACATCCCAAGGCAAGGTGTATTACACCACGCAGCAGTGGCTAACGAAGAAGGCGGAGGAACGAATTCGAGGCGTGGTTAAAGAAAGATTAGCACCGCCCAGCATGCGTTCGAAATCGTTTGCGGAACACGTGGAATGGCTCAATCCCAAGATTCAAGGATGGAGAAACTACTATTACACAAAGTACAGCCAAAAGAGGTTAGCAAAACTGGATTGGTATATTCTGCAACGATTTACCCGGTGGTATGCGAAGAAGAGACAACGAGGAAGATGGATGAGATCCCGGTCAGAAGTTAGATATTTGACCATCCAATATGGACTAAAAACGCTATTGTAATCTGCATGCCGATGAATGACAAACATCGGAAAGCCGTATGAGGGAAAACCTCACGTACGGTTTGATGAGGAGGGGCTGGGTTGCACCAGCCCTTTACTCTAGAATTTATATGTTGCACACAATAACTTATCCTTCTATTTCTCGCTGAAACGGTACCGTCCTTTCAAAGGACTGCAATGCCGTTTCCACTTGATAAGGCAGCGGCGGGTGGATCATCAGGCGGAAGGATAGCGTCTTTTTCTAAAGGTTCGGGAGAGTAAGGGGGTACCCTGGGGAGTCTGGGACTGTGCTTGCCGCAGCCTGTCCAGCAGGTCATAGACGGTAGTGATTTGCTTCGTATCTATAGTTAATGCGGTATCTTCCGGGCTGCCGGGAATTTTGAAATTCCACTGTTTATTTCCCATGAGTATCACTCCTTCTTTGGTATTTTTATCATAATCGGTGGAGCGGATCATGTATAATGAAGGGAAATGATGGTGGCCATCACTGCGGCTGATGGGTGATCCGGGGGAGCGATGCAGCGTGGATATGGGTCTTCTCAAAGTGTTTCAGGCGGTTGCTGAAGAAGGAAGTATCTCAAAGGCTGCACAAAGCCTGAACTATGTGCAGTCGAATGTGACTGCAAGAATTCAACAATTGGAGCAGGAGCTGAAGACTCCGCTGTTCTACCGGCATAGCCGGGGAATCACCTTGACCTCGGCAGGACGGACGTTCATGGAGTATACGGCCAAGATTCTTAATCTGCTGGATGAAGCCAAGCTGGCGGTACTGGATTCGCCGGTTCCGACAGGCTCAATTAGCGTTGGCTCGGATACGACGGCGGCAGTATGGCTGCCTGCTATCCTGTCCACGTACCGCGGGTGCTACCCGGATGTGGAAGTTCATCTTAAGGTCGGACGGGCGGGGGAGCTTATCGAGTCGGTTCTGCAGCATAACGTGCAGGGGGCCTTGATGGACGGACCGGTGGAGCACCCGGAGCTTGTTCAGGAGCTGCTCATTCAGGAGCGGATTGGGCTGGTGATACCCGATACGATGGATTATCAGGGTATCCGCTCTGTTCATGACAAGACTCTGCTGATGCTAAATTCAGAATGTCTGTACCGGAACAGGCTGGAGAGCTGGCTGGCGGAAGAGGGCGGACGGCTGGGTAAGGTAATGGAGTTCGGGACGATGGAAGGATTGCTCGGCTGCGTAAAGGCGGGAATCGGCTATGCGGTGCTGCCGTTATCCTATTTCACCCGGATGAATGTCACTGAGGGTATCCGGATCTATCCGTTCCCCGAGCAGTATGCAGAGGTGCCGACGGTATTCATCCGGCGGCGTGACCTCTATATGACGAGTGCGTTCCGGGAGTTCATAGAAGAGCTGAAGGCAGGGTTGCCGGAAGCGGTGAGCGGTACAGACAGGCTGCAAGGCAGCGGCGGTACTGTGGAGGAACAAGCGCAGTGAAGTCATCAGCGTAGTATAAGATCATATATTTATGCCGCAAAAGACGGATACCCCACTTAGGTGGATGGTATCCGTCTCTGTGTTTGTATAGGAAATGTCGAGTGCAATATGTATACGGAAAAGCGAACACAATCTTACGTGCTACTCAGTGCAGCTTCCTGAACTGCTCCGGCGTAACCGCCGACTGCTTGCGGAAGGTGGCTACGAAATGGCTGACATCGCGGAAGCCGACCAGCTGCGAGATGGCCTTGACGGTAAGCTCGGGCTGGGCGACTAGCAGCTCCTTGCTCTTGCGGATGCGCAGCCGGACGAAATAAGCATAGGGGGAGAGCCCGAAGGTCTGCAGGAACAGGCTGTTCAGATATCTGCCGGACACCTCAAGCCGGGAAGCGAGATCACTGAGACCTACCTCGGGATCGCCATAATGGCTGTCCATCCATTTCAGCAGCGGCTGAAGCTTGTCTACATTGCGGGAGATCGCCGTGTTGTTATGCAGCTGCCCGTATTTGTTCAGAGTCAGCAGGAACCGGTAGGCATCGCTGGATTCCCCGAGACTGAACATGTCATTCGAAGCATCGTGGCGGTCCAGCATCTCCTTCAGCATCCAGCGCAGCGGCGCTCCGCTCTCCCAGCGGTAGAACAGGCTGGTGTTCATCCCGAGCGAATCCAGAATATGCCGTGCTGAGGTCCCTCCGAAGGTGAGATAATAGGTGCGCCAAGTCTCTGAGGAGAGCGCTTCATAGCGGTGCGGTGTACCCGGCATCAGTAGAATGCCGCTGCCCTCGGTGAGGGTGAGCTTCTTGTTGTCGAAGTGGATCATCCCGCTACCATGCGCTGTCTGCAGCCAGTGATAGGTGTGATAGCCTTGCGGCCGGGAGACTTGTTCCTGATCAGGGTTATAGCCCATACTGTCGAGGGTGATGGGGAGCAGCTGGCCGCTCTCCTGGGCGAATACGATTCTGCGGACGGCATCCAGTGACATTCCGGTTCATCTCCTGTTGTTCCATATTATTATATTCCAATTCATTAATATTATATTTATAGCGATAGCGGTAGCGATTAAAATAAGAATATACTTATACTATAAAGGATGTGCGTAGCGTGATCAACGAGAAGTTACCTAAGATCTGGTACGGTGGAGATTATAACCCGGAGCAATGGGAGGCCCCGGTCTGGGCGGAGGACGAGCGGATGTTCAAGCTCGCGGGCATAGATGTGGCAACCATCAATGTGTTCTCCTGGGCGCTGATTCAGCCGTCTGAGGATACGTACGATTTCGCGGGTCTGGATGAATTAATCGACCGCTTATATAAGAACGGCACATATGTATGTCTGGCTACGGGTACAGGGGCGCATCCGGCCTGGATGGCTCACCGCTATCCTGAAGTGACACGGGTAGATGTCCAGGGCCGCAAGCGCAAATTCGGCGGGCGTCACAACTCCAATCCGAACAGTGCAATCTACCGCAAATATGCGGCGCTGCTGGCCGGCAAGCTGGCGGAGCGCTATAAGGATCATCCGGGCCTGGTGGCCTGGCATATCTCTAATGAATACGGCGGCTATGATTACTCCGAGCAGTCCGAGGCTGCTTTTCGCGTCTGGCTGAAGGACCGTTACGGAACGCTGGATGCGCTCAACAGAGCCTGGAACACACGGTTCTGGGGCCATACCTTCTATGACTGGGAGGAAATCGTTGTTCCGAATGAACTCAGTGAAGAGTGGGGGGGCAACCGGACCAACTTCCAGGGGATTTCTCTGGACTACCGCAGATTCATGTCGGATAGCCTGCTGGAATGCTACATCCTCGAATATGAGGCGATTAAGCAGTACAGCACGGATGTTCCAATTACGACTAACCTGATGGGCTTCTACCCGGAGCTGGACTATTTCAAGTGGGCCAAGTACCTGGATGTAATCTCTTGGGATAACTATCCGTCCTTGGACACCCCGGTCAGCTATACAGCGATGACGCATGATCTTATGCGCGGCCTGAAGAACGGCCAGCCGTTCATGCTGATGGAGCAGACGCCAAGTCAGCAGAACTGGCAGCCTTACAATTCCCTGAAGCGCCCCGGCGTGATGCGTCTCTGGAGCTATCAGGCGGTAGCGCGCGGTGCCGACACCGTGCTGTTCTTCCAGCTGCGGCGGTCCATCGGCGCGTGTGAGAAGTACCACGGAGCGGTCATTGAGCATGTAGGACATGAGCATACCCGCGTATTCCGCGAATGCGCCGAGCTGGGCCGGGAACTGGAAAGCTTGGGCGGCGAGCTGCTGGATGCACGCAGTGCGGCGCAGATCGGGATTGTCTACGACTGGGAGAACCGCTGGGCGCTTGATCTCTCCAGCGGCCCGTCCGTTGCACTGAATTATGTGGATGAGGTCCATAAGTATTATGATGCGCTCTATCAGCAGAACATCGAAGCGGATATGATCGGGGTAGAAGAGGATCTGTCGAGATACAAGATTGTCATTGCACCGGTGCTGTATATGGTGAAGCCGGGCTTCGCCGAGAAGGTCGAAGCCTTCGTCCAGGCAGGCGGGACCTTCATTACGACGTATTTCAGCGGGATTGTTAATGAGAACGATCTGGTTACGGTTGGCGGGTATCCGGGAGAGCTGCGCAAGGTGCTGGGAATCTGGGCCGAGGAGATCGATGCCCTTCTGCCGGGCATGAGCAATGAAATTGTAATGAATAAGGACTGGGGAGCCTTGAACCGTTCTTACACCTGCGGTCTGCTCTGCGACCTGATTCATCCCGAAGGCGCAGAGGTGCTCGCTCAGTATGGCGCGGATTTCTATAAAGGCATGCCTGCCCTGACGGTGAATAGCTTCGGTGAAGGCAAGGCCTATTATGTGGCCACAAGTCCCGATGCGGCCTTCCTTAACGGCTTCCTCGCTAACCTGTGCGCGGATAACGGCATTGTGCCGCTGGTCAGCGCACCTGAAGGCATTGAGTCCGTCCAGCGTGTGAAGGACGGCGTATCCTATCTGTTCCTGCTGAACCATTCAGCAGAGGAGCTTCGGGCGGATATTGGCGAAGGCAAGCGGACCGATCTGCTTACCGGGAAGAAGTCCAGCGGCTCCACCCCGGTTCCTGGGCACGGAGTGCTGATTCTCTCAGACAAATCAGACAAACAGTAAGGCACGACAAAGCTGTCCCGAAGGCCGTTTATTAGAAACGGTGGCCGGGACAGCTTCTTTTTTATACAGACTCACTTAACGGGATTATTCTATTGAGTGAAGGAGCCGAAGTCCGTAATCTTCAAATCAACGGTGACATGAATAGGGGTCCGGCTGAACTCCTCGTCCCAGTGATCCTCCAGCTTCCTCCATAAGGCGGGCTCCTGAATGCTGAGCCGGTTGGAGAACCCGGCGGCATCTGCTTTGTAATCGGACTGCAGCTTGTGAAGCAGGCTCTGCATCATCTGCTCCAGCCGCTTCTTGAACAGCTTCTCTGCTTTTTGGGGAAGATGGGTGGCAGCAGGGTATTCCTCTACGTTCCAGGTTTCAATCAGCCTTCCTTCCGTTTTAATGTTGACGTCGAAGGACAGATTGTCTCCGTCTACTTTGGACGTAATTTTACTTTTCATGGACTTGAGTTCGTAGGTAACGGGCTCATTGCTCCAGTCGTAGGTCTTAATGACCCCGCTTTGCCCCCCGTTGCTCAGCCAGGTCAAACATTCGGTATCCTCCTGATTTAGCGTCCCCACCCAGTTTCCTGTATCTCCTTTAATCACTCCGGCTCCCGAGAATTCTACCTCATCATTCGCCGTTACCAGGTTTTGCAGCGCAAAACTTCGTTTGGAGGCCATCAGGGCATCCATTTTGGATAAAATAACGGGGTCCAGCACCTTACTGGTTCTCTTCTGATTGCGCAGCATATCTCTGATGTGAAAGGCAGGGATTTCATTTTTTTGCTTCGAGACCATGGTGTCTGCTGCGCGGCCTTGGCTTAAGAACACCATCGTACTGGGACGGATATCATTATCCCGAAGGACGAAATCCAATAACTGGTTGATCTTCTGCTGCTTCAGCAGCTCACTTGAGATCACTATAACTTTGAGGTGGTGGCCGATGATCGGCCGTTCACGCAGAATCGAATATTGACGGAAGATCTCCAGCACAGAATCTCCGGTTCCGGTTACATTCATATAAGGTGCACTGCTACTGCTGTTACCTTGATTATCTACCCCTCCTACGGAGTTAGCCGGAACCATCTGCACAGTGGCGGTAATCTTATTTTTTTTATAATAAGTGGCGCCCTTGTCCTCCAGCTTCTGCTCTGTGGGTGAGAGCTCTCCGATATCCAGAGCCAGGCCAGCGTATAGGGCCAGATCCTCAATCTCTTTACTGCTCCAGCAGGAGGTCAGTGTGGCAAGAATCAGCAGACTGCACAGCACCACCAGAATTCGTCTATACATGCTGCTTCAGCCCCTTCACCCGGATGAGCCAGACGATGGAGAGCAGGACAGGCACCAGCAGGAACAGCCCCACTCCCATCTTGCCTATGGTATCCCCGAGTACGAACAGGTCGCTTAAGGATTTGGGCAGCATCGCCGAGATGAACAGCAGCGGGACCAGCGCATAAATAATCGGGTGCACCTTAAGCTTGAAGATCTGTGAGAGACCCAGTGAGGACTGGAAAAAGAAGCTGCTGAAGTTGCAGAACATCTGCATCAGCCAGATGACCATGAACGGGAATTCCAGACGCTCGAAGAAAAAACCCGACACCTCAAAGCTGCGCAATAGATCGATAGTGGGCCAGGTGCTGGAGATGGAGGAATCAATAGAGATGCCTCCGATCACTATAATGATAGTCAGGAAATAGATGGACAGCAGGATGGCGAGGCCTCCAAGCATGGCTTTGACAGCCTTTTTGGGGTCCTCCATGAACGCCACAAGTGTCATGGCCACTTCACAGCCGGTGAATACAAGCACGGTGGATTTGAGCCCCGCGAATACGGGGGACCATCCGTCGCCGAGTACAGGACGCAGATGATCGATATCGAACATCCGCAGGCTGAGCACGAAGGAGATGAGCAGAATCATAATGCTGATCGGAAAAACAATGGTGTAGACACGGGCTATAGAATTGATGCCTCCGTACACGAGATAGGTACTCAGCCAGAGAAAAGGAAGAATCACTGCCCAGATCGGAGTTCCCTCCAGGAGAAAAAACAAGGTAACCTCGGCCAGTGTACGGATCTCAAAGCCGGCGATAGTGATGAAATACAGAATTAACAGCATAGACAGAATACCGCCGATGAACCGGCCGGTCAGCAGCCTTGAGTACTGAAAGACGGTTTTTCCCGGAAATTGCTGGCTGATCTTCACCATAAGGAGTACAGCCAGCATCACAATGGCCCCGCCGAGCAGGGTGGAGATCCAGCCGTCCGGGGTTCCGACACTCTTGCTCACGCTGCGCGGCAGTGTGAGAATACCCGCGCCCAGCAAGGTGTTGTTCAGGAATATGGCCGTTTGTGTAGCGGTAATTTTGTCATCGGTGCGTATGAACATACTGCATTCCTCCTTATACCAGGCGCGGTTATGATCTTCGTTTACTCTGCTTGGTCTTCATCATTTTCGGTCTGCGCTTCATCAGGGCCATCGGAGCGCGCAGGAACAGATCCTTCCAGTCACTGAGCCGGAACGGGGAGAGCGGGGTCAGATAAGGCACTCCGAAGCTCTTGAGCTTGGTCAGGTGGCAGCAGATCAGCAGGAAGAACAGAATGGTCCCGTACATTCCCAGCACCGAGGCGAACAGCATGCCGGCGAAGCGCAGCATCCGCAGGGTGATTCCGGCGCTGTACATCGGAATGGAGAAGGAGGAGATAGCGGTTACGGCGACCGTAATGACCAGGAACGGACTGACGATCCCGGCCTGGACCGCTGCATCACCGATAATCAGACCGCCGACGATGCCCATCGCCGGACCGATCGGCTTCGGCAGCCGGATGCCCGCTTCCCTAAGGATCTCAATGGCGACCTCCAGAATCAGCACCTCTATCAGAGAGGGAAAGGGCACACCCTGCCGGGTCTTGATGATCGTAATCGCCAGCTCTGTAGGAATCAGCCCCGGATGAAAGGAGATGAATGAGATATACAGGGCTGGAGCCATCAGGGCAAAGAAGGAAGCGCCAAAACGCAGCAGCCGCAGAAGTGTTCCCGGCAGCCAGCGATCATAATAGTCTTCCGGTGACTGCAGCAGCATGCTGAAGGTTACCGGTGCGATTAGCACAAAGGGCGTGCCGTCGAGCATAATGGCGACCCGTCCTTCCAGCAGGGCACTGATGACCCTGTCCGGCCGTTCTGTATTCTGCAGCTGCTGGAACGGACTGAGATAATTATCCTCAATGAGCTGCTCAATATAACCGGATTCGGCCAGAAAATCCATATCGATTTTGGAGATCCGGTTTTTGATCTCCTCCAGCAGATCAGCGTTCACGATATCCTTCATGTAGGCCACAACGATCTCCCTTTCAATAGCGGTCCCTGCCCGGAAGGATACCATCTCAAGCTGATCGCTAAGGCCCTGGCGGCGCAAAATAGAGGTATTCTCGCTGAGCACTTCCGTGAAGCCCAGTCTGGGGCCGCGGAGCAGCGCTTCGGAGACCGGCTCGTCCGCTTGGCGGCTGGGAGCATTGGGCATCTCGATCAGGAGGCCGCAGCGCAGTCCTTCGATCAGGAGGGCGGCATGACCGAAGAGGACAGACTTATTGAAGTCCCTGATATGCTCTTCCTCTCTAAGCTCACTGAAGGGAAGACGTTGCCCGGCCATTTCAACAGAAGACTGTGGACCGGCAGGCATCTCATACATCAGGTATTGCATGACTTCCATACTGAGCAGCCGGTCACTCTGCATTCCGTCGATATGGATGACGACTCCTTGTGCACCTGTGTTCGCATTTGTGAATGCTCTGAAATGGACATCGCTGTTGTTGCCGATGCCGGATTTAACCGCCTGCAGGTCGGTCTGGAGATCACCGGTAAAACGGGCAGAGGATTCCTCGGGAGCCAGCGGTGGCGGCGGCTGCGGAAGGGTTCTTGCGCCGTACCCGATCTGGCCGCGTCCGCTGCCTACCAGCTTGTAGAGCGATTTATAGAGATAGGCCAGGAGCAGCGGAACAAGTATAGCCACACCCGCCTGGGCGAAGATTGCCCAGCCGGGTATATAGGAAAGAATCATACCGAACAGTGTAATCATCCCCAGCTTTCGAATTTGGGTATAACGGAGTACGAGTTTTCATCTTCATGCAGTTTTCCAAACTTCATCTAAAATTACTCATAATTACCGAAAATAATTTGGCACGGCGGGTCCGGCTTATATACTCTCCGGGTCCGGAAGCCCTGCCACGCGAAATAAGATATAATGCATAGAGTACCGGTTGTTCCATACATATCGGAATGAAGCAGTCATGAGAGAGGCGGGGCACATGAAGACTTTACTGGTCACAGGCTACCGGGCCCATGAGCTCGGCATTTATGACAGCAAGCATCAGGGTATTCCTTATATCAAAAAAGCACTCGCGAACCGGATCATTCCGCTGGTGGAGGAGGGACTGGAATGGGTCATCACGCCCGGGCAATATGGCGTTGATCTGTGGGCTTGCGAAGTAGTGCTGGAGCTGAAGCAGCAATATCCAGGACTGAAGCTGGGTATTATTACGGCGCATGCGTCACCGGAAGAGAAATGGAAGGAAGAGAAGCAGAATGAATACCGCCGTATTGTGGCCGGTGCCGACTATTACGGAGCCGTAAGCAATGCCCCCTATGACGGAAGCTGGCAGTTCAAGGCCAGAGATGATCTCCTGCTGCGCAAAAGCGACGGGATTCTGTTGTTCTACGACGAGGATGCAGCGGAGAGCAGTGCGAAGTTTACGAAAGAGCGGGTCGTGAAGCTGCATGCCGAAGGCGATTATGAGCTGCATCTGATGCATGCAGAGGAGATTCAGAGCATTGCCGATGAAGAGAACCGGCAGGATTATGATTGAAGGAGAGATAATCATGAATCAGGAGACGGCTTACCCCGAGGATATCTGTTATGTCATTCTGCTGAGTCCTACGGAGCAGGACCGCAGGGATATGGAGATTATCAAGGCGCATGTCAAGCATCTGCAGGAACTGGAGCGAAGCGGGCAACTGGTATTATGCGGACCGTTCAGTGACAGTCCTGGAGGGATGGTGATTATCCGCGCAGCTTCCCGCGAGGCAGCGGCAGCTATCGCAGAGCGGGACCCGTATGTCACTTCGGGTATCCGCAGCTACGAGCTGCGCACCTGGGGCCTGTCCCATGAAGGCAACAGGCATATGGGCATAGCCGCAGATTAGGCATTGTATTAGGAATAATAGAGAACATAGAGTGAAGCGGAATCAGATGAAGCTACGGAGTGAAGGCGGCTTGCGCACCTTATAGTTCTGCTCATAAGCGTAGGCCAGTCTGATAAGCACCGGTTCTTCATAGGCCCGGGCGGAGAAGGTTACGCCGAAGGGGGCTCCGGCTGAGGTATAACCTGACGGCACAACGATGGACGGATATCCCGCTCTTGAGGTAATCCGTGCGCCGAAGTCAGCGGGGAACAGCAGGGCATCAAGCTGATGCTCGCGCATGGTAGCGTCGATCCCCAGCTCCTTGCAGAGCCTGAGATCTGTCATACGGTCACGAAGATATTGCGGCTCAGTGAAGGTGCCGGAGGTCGTATGTTCGGCATCTAGCAGGGTAGCTTGCCCGAACTTCAGCGTCTGGACCGGATGGGCATGATTGAAATCAATAATATCCTTCAGGGTGCGCATCGGTGCACCCGCACCCAGGCGGGCCAGGTAGGCGTTCAGCGAGGTTTTGAATTCATTCAGCACCACGGATGAATAGCTGATCTCCCGTGCTGTTGTAATCTCGGCCGGATCAATGATTGTCGCTCCAAGCTCCCGCATTCTCTCTACAGAGGCATTGAACAGCGCAAGCTGCTCCTCCGTCAGCTCCTCGAAGTAATAATCACGAGGAATTCCGATTCTTGCTCCCCGCAGACCGTCTGCATCCAGGAAAACCGTATAATCCTCATGAACCTTACCTCTGTTCGTACCCATAGCTGCATCGCCGGCATCCTGACCGAGCAGGGCATTCAGCAGAAGGACGGCATCCCGGACCGTTCGTGCCATAGGCCCGGCGGTATCCTGCGTGCTGGAGAGCGGCAGAATACCGGAGCGGCTGATCAGCCCCACCGTGGGCTTAATACCGATAATAGAGCCAAGATTGCCGGGATTGAGGATCGAGCCCGAGGTTTCCGTTCCGACGGATACCGTGCAGAAGTTACAGGCTACCGCTACCGCAGACCCGGCGCTGGAGCCTCCTGTCGGCGTGGAGATGTTGTAGGGGTTAAGCACCTGCCCGCCCCGGGAGCTGTAGCCGGAGGGCATGCCGTTCGTCATGAAGTTAGCGAATTCCGTCATATTGGCTTTGCCCATAATAATAGCTCCCGCCTCGCGCAGCATGCTGACGATGAAGGCATCCTCTCCGGCAAAAGAATCCGCCAACGCGAGCGAGCCCGCGCTGGTATGCATATTATCCCCGGTATTAATGTTATCCTTCAATAGCACGGGGATGCCGTGCAGCGGTCCGCGCGGCCCCTGATGCAGACGCTCAGCATCCAGGGATTCAGCGATGAACAGCGCATCCGGATTAATCTCCAGCACGGAATTGACGGTCAGGCCGCTTTTGTCATGATCGGCAATGCGCTCCAGATACATCAGGACTAATTGTCTGGACGTGATCTCTCCGGAATCCAGAGCAGTCCCAATCTCCGCTATGGTAGCCTCTACGATTTCAAAACTCATGCGGTCCACGCTTCTTTCCCTTTTGGATTTAGTAGTATTCTCCATCATATAAGCATAGTTTTGCCTGTCTTCATAGTGTTCTTTTGCGGGCGGAACGACCATGACTTTGGATGTAACTTTTAAACGGCTGATTAAAAGGGGTGTCCCTGTGGTTAAATACATCACAAGATTTAACAATACTACTTGCTGATATGATTAGGAGGAGTCGAACTTGAAGAAATGGACTACGATATTTATGGGTGTTATGCTGACTGCTGCCTTGGCTGGCTGCGGCAATAATGAGGAACTCAAACCCTCGGAGGGGGCTGCAACAGCTGCGCCTGCAGGGAACGCGGCTCCGGAAGCTTCTGCATCGGCTGCGCCTGCTGAACAGACTTCGGACGGAGTTCCAAGTGTAGAGGATTTGATTAAGAAGACGGTTGCTGCGTCTGATCAGCTGAAGAGCTTCGAGATGGAATCGCAAGTGAAGCAGAAGATCAATGTGAAGACGGCACAAGGGGACAATGCGCAAGATACCGATATGACCACGAAATCCAAATTCATTAAGGAGCCGCTGACGATGCATCAGGAGATACTGATGAAGACGGCCCAGGGCGACCAGAAGATTGAGCAGTATGTGACAAAGGACGGCTTCTATTCGCAGACGAACGGTGCGTGGATGAAGCTGCCTGCTACAATGGGTCAACAGGTCATTACCGCTATGCAGCAGTCTACTAACCCGGAGAAGCAGTTGGAGCAATTCAAGGCAATTTCCGAAAAGACAAAGATCACTGAGGATGGTGATAACTATATGCTGGCCGCAGAGGTATCCGGTGATGATGTCAAGGAGCTGGCGAAGACTTACATGAACCAGACCGGCGGCTCTGATCAGCAGATGGCTGCCATGATGGAGCAGATGAATATCAAAACCATGAATATTGCGTATGCGGTGGATAAAAAGACCTACTTCCCAACCCGTACTGAAGTAACCATGGTCATGGATATGATCAATGGGGACCAGACAATATCCATTGATATGGATATGAAGGCGACCATCAGCGATCACAACAAGGTTGATGAGATCAAAATTCCGCAGGAAGCGCTAGACGCGAAGGAAGTTGAAATGCCTTCTGCACCGTCAGCCCCGACAACTCCGTAACAGGCGTAACGGGCTGAATAGCAATGTAGCACATGGAAACGGCGCTGCTGTCCTTGTTAAGGACGGCAGCGCCGTTTTTTTGCAAATATAAGGCGTGCCCAGAAAGCGCGTATCTTCTAACCGGTGAAAGTCCGGTCACGGGAGGGGCCAAGCCCCCGTGTAGCTAGGATGCCTGCGTACGGCGAAATCCGTGCGTAGAAGCGCATCGACAAAAGTCCGGTCAGAGACAGGGCGAGCAACCCGCCAGGCCGTAACATGAAGTGAATCCTGCCGCGTCGTCATAAAGGCCCCGCAAGGGGGAAGAGAGGAAGTCGAACCTCGCTTATATGGGTGAAGACCATGGAAGCTGCAGAGAACTTGGAACGGCAGTGAAGAATCCTCCGGCGTATGGGGATCGGCATGGAAGGAAAGAAGACATAGTGAACTGGGGAGACCCTCCCCCACACGGGAGGATTTTTTTTTTAGAAACCCGTAAAAAGACGCTCTATAAGTCCAAAAGATGAAATGAACCGTCTGTGGGAAGGGAGTCCGAGGGGCTCATAGTACCGAGGAACCTAAGGACAACATAACCTTAGGGAGAGAAGGAGCCCTGCTTTGTTTATGCTTTTGGAGGAGGTACGAGTGAGTGAATGCCAGTAGGCTAACGACACCTAAGGAAAAAGTTCAAGAACTCCAAGAAAAGCTAGGTCATGCGGCCAAGGAGAACAACAAGCGTAAATTCCATGCACTGTACGACAAAGTCTACCGCTGGGATGTGCTGAGTGAAGCCTGGAAACGGGTGAAAGCGAACAAGGGGGCTGCCGGAGTAGATACGGTGACGCTCGCGGATATTGAGAAACAAGGAGAAGTGCAATTTCTCAAAGACTGCGAGCGAGCATTAAAGGATGGTAACTACCACCCACAGCCCGTACGGCGGCACTATATCCCAAAGAAAGACGGGAAACCAAGACCGCTGGGCATACCCAGCGTGCGCGACCGAGTGGTGCAGATGGCAACCAAACTCGTCATTGAACCGATCTTCGAAGCGGATTTCGAAGAAGTATCCTTCGGATTTCGCCCGAAGCGAAGTGCGAAAGGAGCACTGGATCGAATCCGGAAAGCCTGCAACCGCAAAGGAAATTGGGTAGTCGACGTCGACATCCAAGGTTACTTCGACAATATTAACCAGGAGAAACTGATGAAATTGGTACAAATGCGTATCAATGACAGACGAATCCTGAAGTTAATCCGGAAGTGGCTTCAGGCGGGAGTCATGGAAGAAGGAAACGTAAGACGTTCCGATTTAGGCACACCACAAGGTGGAGTGATCTCACCACTTTTGGCGAACATCTATCTGAACTATTTTGACCGACTGTGGGAAAAACACGGGAAAGGAGTAGGTGAACTCACGAGGTATGCAGACGATCTTGTGGTGGTCTGTAAAACTAAAAAGGACGCCGGACATGCGTATGAACTCATACGCAGAATCATGGAACGTCTGGAGCTGACGCTACACCCAACCAAAACCCGTATTGTCGGCTTATGGACAGGAGACGAAGGATTCGACTTCTTAGGAATGCACCACCGGAAAAAGAAGGCAGAAACATCCCAAGGCAAGGTGTATTACACCACGCAGCAGTGGCTAACGAAGAAGGCGGAGGAACGAATTCGAGGCGTGGTTAAAGAAAGATTAGCACCGCCCAGCATGCGTTCGAAATCGTTTGCGGAACACGTGGAATGGCTCAATCCCAAGATTCAAGGATGGAGAAACTACTATTACACAAAGTACAGCCAAAAGAGGTTAGCAAAACTGGATTGGTATATTCTGCAACGATTTACCCGGTGGTATGCGAAGAAGAGACAACGAGGAAGATGGATGAGATCCCGGTCAGAAGTTAGATATTTGACCATCCAATATGGACTAAAAACGCTATTGTAATCTGCATGCCGATGAATGACAAACATCGGAAAGCCGTATGAGGGAAAACCTCACGTACGGTTTGATGAGGAGGGGCTGGGTTGCACCAGCCCTTTACTCTAGAATTTATAGGTTTCACACGATAAATTGTCCTTCTATGTTCTCGCTTAAACGGTACCGTCCTTTAAAAGGACGGCAAAGCCGTTTCCACTTGGTAAGTTGTTTTGGCGCCCCTGTAAAGTACCTGGGTGAACATCTTAGCTAAAGCCCCGCTTTGCGGGGTGATTTTATAAATTAAACGAGTTGCTGAGCATACCAAGGGCTGCGCCGGCAATGACGGAGGTGATCAGCTTGTAGAAAATATATCCGGTCACAATGTTGGCGATGGCAATCGGGTATAAGGTATCAATTCCCCGGCTGCCGGCGGTGTTCAGCGGATATTGAAACAAAGCCGTATTCATGCTGATGAAGACGAACAGGAAGGACAACGCCACCAGTGTGGTCGAGAAGGAGTACAGGCTGACAACGAGCGTGAGAATCGCCAGCACTAGCAGCGCCACGGCCGGAACGAGCAGTGTTCCCATCCGGGTAATCAGCAATTTAAAATCAAAGCTGACCTTCTCCAGCCGGAGAACGGCATAAGTGGCTCCGCAAGCAACGGCAAGGCCTGCCGCCGTCAATAGCAGCGGCTTCAGGAAGCCGGGGCCGAAGATGGCCGAGACATCCCATTTGATGAACAGGGTGAGGAAATATAAGGCCGTCAGCAAGGCCATAAGCCCCATAGTGATCAGGCTGTTCATGAAATGGGCCACAGGAATTTCCCTCATTGTACTGTACGGACGGGTAAGGGCTCTCAGATAAAAGCTCCAATACTGCTTGCCTACCGCCTGTGCCTGCTGTACACGTTCATCCTTGAGTAGGTTGTTGAGCTGCTCAGTTACCTTGCGCTGGGGCTGCGGTTGCCCAGGTTGGTTGTTGGGTCCCTCAGGATTCGTGAAGGGTGTTCCACCTTCCGGATTGTTCATGGTGATTCCTCCTTGTGAAATATATGGAAAATGCCATTGGCTATAGTATAAGGGGACTCACCGGGAAATTCTATAAATTTGCCGGAATATGCAGGAATTCATCCGAAAAAGCCCGTAAATCGTCGATAAACGTCGATTTACGGGCCGGGGCCATTCCTATTCCTGTGGTTCGTCCGCCACCCGGGCAAAGCCCTCTTCAGCGAGATATTCCTCCGCTTCAGCCGTCGTCTCGAAGGCCATCTCAAGCTGCAGTCCGGCATAGAGATACCACAGATCCTCTTCGAATCTCAGGCTCAGCGTATGGCCATCCTCATTCGTCCACAGCGACTGCGCTTCAGCTCCGCCAGTCTGCGCTTTTTTCTTTCTTTTGGAAGGGGCCGGGGCCTCGGGAATGTACATCAAGAGAGAGGTGATGGACGCATCCAGCAGCTCGCGCAGCGCAGCCTCCGAATAATCGCGGATATTGACCAGTCCCTTATCATCCGTCTCATAGCCCCGCAGCAGCCCGGCATAGACGAAGCCGTTCCCGTTCGGGTGAATATGCGAAGCCACGGTCTTCTTATCGTGCCGGCTCTGCTCCAGGTGATAATTCACCCGTCCCAGCGAGACCTTCCGCGCCTCCAGCTGGGGATAGGAATCAAGAATAGCTATTTTCTGTTCAAAAGTAAGCATATACGCCTCCGGTTTCCACTTGAAATATAAGAATTTATATGTTTTACGCTATAAATTATTGATTATACCACGCAGTGTGGCGCGGGACTACACGCGCTTCCCGGGCTCATGACTCTGCCAGCGGGAGCCGCAGCACAAAGGAGCAGCCTTGCGGCGGGTGGCTGCCCAGCTCCAGACTGCCGCCCATGGCCTCGGCCAGCAGTCTGCTGAACGTCAGGCCCAGCCCGAGTCCGCGAAGCAGGCTCTGCTTGCCCGAGCTGCGGTAGAAGGCTTCGAAGATCCGTTCCCGGCTATCCGGATGGATGCCCGGCCCGTTATCCGTAACGGTGATTTCGGCCTGCCCCTGCGGCGTAGGAGTAAGTTCAAGCTTCAATTGAAGCTTGCGGTCCGGCGTCTTCGCCTGCAGGCTGTTCCCCAGCAGATTCACAATAATCTGCTGGATGCGCAGCGGGTCCCCTCGCAGCACAAGCGGGGTCTCCGGCAGCAGCAGGATGGGCTTATTGACTTCCTCGCTCTGGGTCAGCATCCATTGATAGAGGATTTCCTCCAACAGCGGTGCTGCTTCAAGGTTATCGTGACGGACGGCAACCATGCCTGCCGTCAACGCATTGTAGTCCAGCAGGTCAGCGACCATATGCTGCAGCCGCCCGGTCTCAAGCAGAGCGATATCAAGGAATTCCCCGGCCTCCTCGCCTTCGACAACCCCCTCGCGTACTGCATGGAGCAGTCCTTTGATTGAGGTGACCGGCGTCTTCAGCTCATGGGACACGCCGGCGAGCATGATGGCCCGCGACTGCTCGAACTGCTGCAGCTTGCCCGCCATCTCCTGGAAGGAGACGAGGAGTTCGTGAATCTCGCGCTCTCTGGCCCCGGTCTCAAGCACGATATTATACTGGCCGCTGCTAATCTGCGCGGCGGCGGCGGCCACCCGTTGAACCGGCTTGGCCAGCTTGATCGATAAGAGATAGATCGTCAGCCAGCTTAAAATAATCAGGAAGACGATGATAATCGAAAAGAAGGTAATCTCCTCCGTCGGGATATGGCGCAGGGAGCGCTTGGACTGCATAACCAGCACTTGCCCCAGCGTGCCCTGGCCCCCCTGGATCTGCGCGGCAGCGGCCTTGTATTCCGAGGTCCGCGAATCGGTCAGGCTATCATTGAGCTTGTACCGCATCTCCTCGTCCGTCATCGGGGGCTGGGAGTACAGCAGCTCTCCTTCTGGTCCGGTGATGATTACACACATCTCCTCAGTTACCTTGAAGAAGCGTTTGCGGTCCTCCACCAGCTTATTCAGGTTCGGGGTAATCGCTAATTGGCCGTCTGTATCTACGCTGCGGTCAGCGATCTCCTGCGCCAGCAGGCCGGTCGTCTGCATCCGGTTGCTCATTGCCTCCTGCTGCATCCACCAGAAGGTGAACAGTGCCGTCACCAGCAGCCCAATGCTGATGATCAGCAGATACCGCAGAGTCCAGTAAGTGAGAATGGAGGTGGTCTTCTTCTTGTTGCGTTTCTTCTTACTCTTATTTATGTTGTCCATAATTGATATCCTGTTCCTCTCAGTGTGCGGATCTCGCCCTCACGTTCCGGCCAGTGCGACAGTGCCTGACGGAGCCGCTTGATGGAGAGATCAACAGCCCGGTCACTTCCATCGTAGTCCATCTCCCATACATGCTCCAGCAGCTGG
Organism: Paenibacillus sp. FSL P4-0338; assembly: GCF_038002365.1. Taxonomy (NCBI): domain Bacteria; kingdom Bacillati; phylum Bacillota; class Bacilli; order Caryophanales; family Paenibacillaceae; genus Paenibacillus; species Paenibacillus sp. FSL P4-0338. The sequence continues at coordinate 976,469 of NZ_JBBOCG010000002.1, forward strand.
TCGCGGGTGCAGATCTGATTCGGGCGTTCGGCCAGGAACAGCAGAACCGACATGTCGCGCGGGCTGAGGCTGACCTCCGCCCCGTTCAGAAAGATGCTGCGCGCCGAGAAATCGATGAACAGACTGCCGAAATGGCGCTTGCGGCTGCCGTCCGACCACTGCGAGGGACGGCGCAGCACCGCCTTCACCCGTGCGACCACTTCTTCGGGAATGAAGGGCTTGGACATATAGTCGTCAGCTCCGCCGTCCAGTCCCGCGAGCCGGTCATTGATGCCGTCGCGGGCGGTGAGCATGATGACCGGGCAGCTGCTCCGCTCACGGATGAGCTGCAGCAGCTCGAAGCCGTCCATCTCCGGCAGCATGATATCGAGCAGGACCAGTGAGGGCGGCGCCTCCTCGAAGGTGTCCAGGGCACTCCGGCCGTCTGCGGCCCGGGTGACGTGGAAGCCTGCTTTTCGCAGATAGGCACTAAGCACCCGCGCGATGGCTTCTTCATCCTCTACGATTAGTATCGATTGCATGAGCTTCAGTCCCTTAACTAAAATTACGACAATTCTAACATATTCCCGGCCTGTCCGCTTTGACTTATTCCCGACATATTGCTTTGGTAGAATGGGAGCCAAGCCAATAGAGCAGAGATAAGAATATGGAATGGAGGAGATCGTATGAAGAAGAGAACCGTCGCTATAACCGCAGCCATTGTAATTATTGCAGGAGCCATCACCGCCTTCATCTTAGTGAATAACAGCCTTGGCAATAAGGTGGAGATTGAATCGGTGATTCCTGAGCAGGCCCAGGATAGCGGAGCCCAGAAGGAAGGAACGGCCAATGCGGCTGCTGCCGCTGCTGCTGTAACACCGGAGCAGTTGAACGGAGCCTGGAATATTACAGAGCCGTCCAAGGTCTACTGGTCTGTGACCACATCCAAGGAAACCGTGAACTTCGTAGACCCCTCCGTTAAGGGAACCTGGAAGGTGAATCTGGAGGATGCCTCCGCGATGACCGGCGAAGGGTCGGTAGACATGAACGCACTTGATTCAGGAACAGCCCCACGGGACGAGCACGTCAAGGGAGCGGACTTCCTGTCCGTGGCAGAGTTCCCGGAAGCTACCTTCACGGTGAAGTCCTTCTCGGAGCTGCCGAAGGAATGGACAGAGGGTACCGCGGTGCCGGTACAACTGAAGGGGATGCTGACTGTGAAGGGCATTGAGAAGGAAGTCACGTTCGACTCGCAGGCCGCATACAGCGGCGGAGAGCTTAAGCTGTCGGGTACGACTACAGTAACCTTCGAGGATTTCGGCCTTAGCAATCCGCATTCCATCGTGCTGAGTACCGAGAACAACCTTGATGTGCGCCTGGAGCTTGTGCTTAAGAAATAATATAGGGTTTGGAGATTACCCTTCCCGTTGCCGTGGATTTGCGGCTGGCGGGGAGGGTTTTCGATGTAACTTGGGCAGGCGCGAAGGCGGTGGGGGCGGATGTATGCGTAAAACCGAACACATTAGGCTGGCGCGGGGTGTACGGCCGGAATGTAATCGAAAAAGCGAACACAATCGTTGCTGCTGCGGTGAGATATGGACATTGTGCTATCCATACAAGCGGTCGGTGAGAGAAGACTCTCAGAACTGGTGAGAGGTAGGCTGAGCACCGCCATAAAAGCATCCTTCACCCCTTAGGGGTAATTTCTTGTAACGGTGCAAATCCCCGCCTTCAGGTTAAGTATAAGAGATACATAATCATTGAACAGGACCATCAGGTAAGGAAGGGAGCAAGATACATGGATCGTAAGGCCAAAACCATACTGCAAAAATCGTTCTGGAGTGCCAGCGGCTGGAAGGGCACGTACGGGACTTTTTCCGGTGAAGATTTCGACTATGCCAAGAGCAAGGGGGTCATGTTCGATCCCCTGACGATCACCCATGATGAGCTGGTGGAGAAACTGCGGGTGCTGCACAGCGGAAGCGTGACCCGGGACAAGGTGGCGGCGGGTTTCCTGCACAGTCTATCTACCCGGAAGGTTCATCTGCGGAGCGCCTTGTCCAGTTGGGCCTTGACCTCGGAGCTGTCTGCGCATGCCTACGCCCAGCCTCCTGCTAAGCAGCCAAGGTATAGCAGCTGTGCGGCCTGTGATGCCGGGCATCTGATGTCTGATCAGCAGTACAACGCTGTAGATCTGAATGTGCTCAATTTCGAGCGGGTCAAATGGGGTGGCATCCGCCTCAATAAGCTGTTGTATTGCTGGCTGGATCTGGAGCTGTTTAGCCGGGAGGAGGAGGTGGAGGCAACTCCGCAGGATCTTCGTATTTTGCAGGACATGGCCGAGGCCGTGAAGCTATGCGGCAGCAAGGACGGGGCACGGAAGCTGGAGAAGCACTGGAAGAATATTTTCCCTTCTAATCAGTATGAGCGGGATGTGGTGATGGAGATCTGGGGATATGCCGGTATTCTGGTTCCGCAGGAGGAGCCGCGTCAGGGCCGGGGCGGAGGCAATGACTTCAACGCTGTAGCCAACTGGCGCGGGGAGGACGGTTATTCGGAGGAACGCCTGAATTCGTTGTTCAAATATAAGAATGTATAGGCTTCACGCTATCCATTATCCTTCTATTTCTCGCTGAAACGGTACCGTCCTTTAAAAGGACGGCAAAGCCGTTTCCACTTGGGGCTGTAATACACACTTGTCTAGAGCTGGAGGGTCCTGCCGGAAGGCGGACATGTACACACCAGGGAGATTTTGATAGAATCAGAGGGACCTGAGCTTCATTAAGAGGAGGAGATTACTATGGCAGCAGATAACGCTTACACGATAAAATGGGGCATTCTCAGCACAGGCTGGATCGCCCATCAATTCGCAACAGATCTGGCCCATGCCAGCAACGGCGTGGCTTATGCAGTCGGCTCGCGCTCGCAGGAAAGCGCGGATAAATTCGCAGCCGATCACGGCATTCCTGTGGCATACGCCACCTACGAAGAGCTGGTGAATGATCCTGATGTGGACGCCATTTATATCGGCACACCGCATCCGTTCCACCGGGAGAACGCGCTGCTGGCGCTGCGTGCAGGTAAGGCTGTGCTGTGCGAGAAGCCTTTTACCGTGAATAGTGCTGAACTGGAGGAAGTAGTGGCCTATGCCCGGGAGCACAAGCTGTTCCTGATGGAGGCGATGTGGAGCCGTTATATCCCGGCGCAGGTGAAGGTGCGGGAGTGGCTCGCAGCCGGGAGAATTGGTGAAGTGCGGCTGGTGAAGGCGGACCTTGGCTTCCGCGCCGACTGGAACCCGGAAGGACGTCTGTTGAATCCGGCCCTTGGCGGCGGAGCGCTGCTGGATGTCGGAATCTATCCAGTCTCCTTCGCCTCGATGGTCCTTGGACCGCATCCTGAGAAGGTCAGCAGCACCGTTCATATCGGAGAGACTGGCGTGGACGAGCACTTCTCGCTGCTGCTGTCCTACGGCGATGGCGTGTCTGCTTCTCTGAACGGGGGCGTGCGCCTGAACATGCATGAGGAAGCTTATGTCTACGGAACGGAAGGGCATATCGTGGTCAAAGGCACGCTGGTCAATCCCAAGTCTGCTGAGCTGTACATGAACGGCGAATTAGCAGAGATGTTCGAAGATGAACGCGCTTCGATTGGCTATGCCTTCGAGGCGGAAGAAGTGGGCCGCTGCCTTCAAGCGGGACTTACTGAGAGTCCGGTAATGACCCTCGATGAATCCTTAGCCATAATGAAGCTGCTGGATACTGTCCGGGCACAATGGGGGCTGAAATACCCCGGCGAATAACCGCCGGTGTGAGGCTTCTGGAAAGGGGGAGACCAAGTGACATTGACTAATGATCGTTATCAGGGTTGCCTGCAGGGGCTGGCCGCCGGAGATGCGCTGGGAACAACTGTAGAGTTCCAAGCCCCAGGCACCTTCAAGCCAATGACAGATATTGTCGGCGGCGGGGTATTTGCTCTGCAGCCGGGTCAGTGGACGGATGATACCTCCATGGCTCTCTGCCTTGCGGAGAGTCTGCTTGCCCTGCAGGGCTTCGATCCGGCAGATCAGATGCAGCGTTATGTGAAATGGTACCGCGAAGGCGCACTCAGCAGCACCAGCCGGTGCTTCGATATCGGTAACGCAACGCGCGAAGCGCTGCACCGGTATGAAGCAAGCGGGGAGGCTTACAGCGGTTCAGAGGACCCGTTCTCTGCCGGTAACGGCTCAATTATGCGTCTGGCTCCGGTGGTGATGTACTATGCGGAGCACCCCGCGGAGGTGATCCGCTATGCAGCGATGAGTTCAAGAACCACACACGGGGCCGCCGAGTGTCTTGCTGCCTGCCGCCTGCTAGCGGCATATATTCTCGCCGGGCTGCACGGCTGGAGTAAGCAGGAGATGCTGGCGCCGGAGGCCTTCCGTGAATGGCTGGATGAAGATACGCTGACGCCGCATATGCTGAACATCAAGCAAGGCTCCTACAAGCTGAAGGAGCCGCCACAGATTCAGGGATCGGGTTATGTCGTGGAGTCGCTGGAGGCGGCGCTATGGGCATTCCATAAGTCGGACAGCTTCGCAGAGGGCGCACTGTTCGCCGTGAACCTTGGCAATGACGCCGACACCACCGGGGCCATCTACGGCCAGATCGCCGGAGCCTACTACGGCCTCAGTGGCATCCCGGCCGAATGGAGCCGCAAGCTGGCGATGCGTGAGCTGATCAGCGACTACGCGGGCCGGTTGTTCACGGAGCGGGTGCAGTAACAGTAAGCGGGAATAAGCGGCATGAGATAGGCTGGGCGCATTTGTTGAGCGCTCAGCCTATTTTTCGTGCAGAGCATGAGGTTACGTTCGAAGCAATTATGGAAGATAAGTGTATTCTGCGCAACTAAAAAACGTGAAATGGCAGGCCGTCCTCTGCTAACTGTAGTCTGTACAACTAAATTTACCCGAATGGTTGAGAACCGAGGAATAGAGGTATTTCAGGTATTTCATACAGTAGAATGTTGCGTAATGGGCGAAAAATAGCCTTTATTCAACATTCAAATGTACCGAATACAATAGAATCTATTTCGATGCCCTTTTTACAGCATTCTATTGTACAAAGTACAGTTACTACTGTTCGAGCTCCGACAGCATCCGATAACTGCTCCAGTAGGTGGTGGCTCGTTATAGCTCTGATGTCTGCAGTTATCTTTTTCGGAACAAGGCCGTCCACAGAAAAGCTTCACCGAACAGATTCTCACTCTGCTCCGTCTGGCGCATCCGCCGGAACCGGATATTCTCGTAACTGCCGAAGAACGTCTTGAGCTGCTCCTCCGTGAACCCTAATCCGCCTCTCATCCGCCGCTGACGGTAGACCTCCCAATCGGTAATCTCTGCACCCATGGAACCTGCTGCGAAGCAGGTCAAGCCGAAATAACCGCCGGGCGTAAGCGCCCTGTCCAGCAGTTCCAGATAGGTGGCTCTGCGGTGGGGATAGATGTGATGGAAGCATCCGCTGTCATAGATGAGGTCATAGCTCCCGGGCGTCAGTTCCAGGTCAAAGATATTCCCGCAAGTAAAATTCACCTCGACCTGATGTGCCGCTGCACGCTCCATTCCCCAATTGACCGCTGCCTGAGAAATATCCACAGCGTCCACCTTACAGCCCTGACGGGCCATGTACACTGCATTTCTGCCGCCTCCGCAGCCTAGCTCAAGCACCCGGCCCGGGGTGAGCACCCCGCCGCTGAAGGATTCCACCAGATTCTCATCGGGACAATCCCGGAAAAAGGGAATGCCCTTCTCCTTATCCGCATAGAACTCATCCCACCACTCTCCCTCCTCCCGGAAAAAAGCGTCCAGCATCCTCAGCGTGTCCTCATGGCTATAAATCGTTTCATCATTCATTCTTCTCAAAGTCTCCCTTCCTGTCATCATGCGGCAAACCAAATGTACACTATGAGACAATCCAGACAGTAACCCTCCTAAATTATGTTATAATATTCCGGAAATATGTTCTGTGCGGTTGGTTGCAGGAAGCGGAAATACTAAGAGAGGGAGGGAAGCGTATGCTATGGACGGCAAGTCTATCCAGTCTGCTGCTTAAGCCGGACAACCGGCAGCGGCATAGCCTATTACTTCAGGAAATTGCCAGTTATATCAGCACCCACATCCTGAATCACCCGCTGCTTGCGGAAGATTGCGGGCATATCAGCATCCTGCTGGATGGATCAACGGCCTTAGGGATTGTGGACGACAGCTCGGATATCGATCTGATCCTGGTCTGCCGGGATGAACGCTATGAGCTGATTACGAGCCGGTTTGAACGGGCGGGGCTGATCCCGGAGGGAAGCAGCTTGTTTGTCGATGTGCATCTGCCCGGCGGCAAAACAGGACATTACACCCTGCTCAAATTAGCGGAGCTGGGGCAGGCTCTGGGGAAGGGGCAACTGGACTGGTTGTGGAATGCATCCGTTTCCTGTATCTATCATGATTCGCTGGGCTTGAAAGAGTTGTTCGCGCAAGCGGTTCCGCTGCACCCGGATCTTCTAATGAACCTGCGGAAGAAGACATACATAGACCTACGGAGTGCTGCCAAAAGCCTGGATAATCCCGTGCGCCGGGGAGAGGCTTTTCCGATTCTTTTTCAGGCGGTCGAGGTGTTCAAGCAGGCCCTGCGCTGCGCCATTACGGTGGAGGGCTACCCCTACCCGTATGATAAATGGCTTGTACAGGTAGCAGAGCAGCTTCCAGTGGGAAAAAGGGTGCTTGATTGCATGAAGGACTTCCGGCTCTACCTGTCAGAAGATATTTCATACGCGCCAATGTACCAGGAGGATAACAGCTTTGTGAAGATGGAGAAGCGGGTCCGTCAGGTGCTGCTGGAGGAATTCCTCCTGCGCGGCGTTGATGAGCCTTGGCTGGTGGAATGGTGGAAGTACTTCGAGGATTGACGGGATTAGAGAATAAGAGAGAGGTGACAAGATGAAGGACAAGGTGTGTATTCTGGGACTCCCCTTCTCCAAATTGACGCTGGAACAGACGACTTCGCTGCTGGACGAGCAGATCATGGACGGGCAGGGAGGGCTGTTTCATCTCATTACGGCGAATCCGGAGATTACCCTGGCGAGTCAAACGGACAAACAGCTGCGGGAGATCATCGACTCGGCAGATCTGATTGTCCCTGACGGGATCGGCATTGTGATGGCGGCGCGAAGACAAGGCAATCCTATTGCGGAGCGGGTGACCGGCTATGACCTGCTGCTGAGTTTACTTGCGAGGGGAAATGAGCGGGGTTGGCGTTTTTATTTTCTGGGGACAGATGAGTCTACTAGCAGACTGGCAGTGGAGCAGATTAACACGCGCTATCCGCAGGTGAAGATTGCCGGGAGGCATCACGGGTTCTTTGCACCTGACGAAGAGCCAGGGATTATTGCCAGTATTCAGCAATCCAAGCCGGATGTGCTCATTCTTGCCATGGGTGCTCCGTACTCAGATAAATGGCTGTATAAGCACAAAGACGAATTGCAGGGGATTAAGCTTGTTTTTGGCGTGGGCGGAAGTCTGGATGTGATCTCCGGGAAAGTACGGCCAGCACCGGCCATCTGGAAAAAAATGAATCTGGAGTGGGCGCACAGACTGTTGTTCTCACCCGTCGCCAAAGGCCAGAAGTCACGCTGGCGCAGACAATCTGCGCTGCCGAAGTTCGTCTACCGGACGATGATCCGTAAATGAAATCTGCAGGCAATAGTCTTATAGAGAAAGGGGCTGAGCCCATGTCCAAGAGCTTTGAAGTAACACTCCAAAAAGTAGTCGATCACTCTTACTCTATTGAAATCGGTGAGCATCTGTCCGCCTCATTAGTTCGCGATTTGCAGCAGGGGCTGCTTACGGGGATTAGCAAATATGCAATTATTACAGACTCTACGGTGGAGTTGTTATATGGCCGTCCTTTACTAGAGCTGCTACGTCATGAGGGATTCCAAGTGGAATTATTCTCGTTTCCGGCGGGGGAGAGCTCGAAGACCCGGGAGACGAAGGCAATGCTGGAAGACCAGCTGCTAAGCCATGCCTACGGCAGAGATTGCTGTATTATTGCGGTGGGGGGCGGAGCGGTGACGGATCTGGCGGGCTTTGTGGCAGGAACCTTTGGCCGGGGAGTACCTTCGCTGAATTATGCTACCACCTTGCTGGCAGCAGCAGATGCCTCCGTTGGCGGCAAAACAGGCGTGAACACCCCTGTCGCCACGAACCTGATCGGCGTCTTTCACCAGCCCCGTAAAGTATACATAGATTTGGCCGCCTGGCGTACACTACCGTCCCGTGAGTTCAGAAGCGGTCTGGCCGAGACCATCAAGCATGCCTGTCTGGGGGATGAGCAGTTCTTCAGTTACCTGGAAGCGAACATGGACAGAATCATTACAGAAGAAGGGGAGCTGATCCTGGAGGCCGGGGTGTGTGAGCATATCGCGCTGACGAATTGCCGGATCAAATATGAAGTGGTAGAGCAGGATGAGCATGAAAGTAATCTGCGGCAGATTCTGAATCTGGGGCATACGGCAGGCCGGGCGCTTGAGGCGCTCAGTGGTTACCGGCTGCTGCATGGCGAGGCCATTGCTGTGGGCCTTGTTATTCAGGCGAAGCTGGGTGTGAAATTAAGTTATATGACGGAAGAGCAGGCTAACCGTGTGGTGGCTTTGCTGAAGAAGGCGGGGCTGCCGACAGAGATTCCAAATTATATTACAAACCGCGCGCTCCTAGATAAGATGTACACGGACAAAAAAGTGCGCAGCGGCCGCATCCGCTTCGTCTTCCAGGACGGCATCGGGAGGATGAAGCTTTTCGCAGACGGCTCGTATTCCGTTCCGGTAGAGGAGTCAGAGGTGATGGAGCTGCTGGAAGAGTTACGCGCAAACCATTAATCACTCTCGATTTCGTTTCAAACATAGAATCGTCCATAATGGAATGGGCCAACTCAATTTTCACTCTGCGAAAGTGGAGTTGGCCCATTCCATTCTCCTTGCTATAAATAAGTTCCAAAATAATACTCAACCTTCTCTTTCGCATAACGATCTATGCCAAGCCATGAATCTACGGATACGAAGTCCGTCCCTCTGCCGCGTTCCGGTCCAAGCCGCTCCTCAGAAGCTAATATACCTGCAAACCCCCATATTTCCATCATAGCATCTCGTTCATACTGGTTGGAGGCTAATACATTCTTCCAACGCTTCTCTAATTTACGTGCGGAATCCGTCTCAGCGCAGGCATCCACCTCTGCCAGTAAATTTTTGAGAATCTGAACATCCTCAGATGTCACCTCTACCGGTTCCTCCTTCGCTAGCAGTTCTATATCCATCCAGCAATATAGGAGCCAATTTAAGCGGACACCACCCCATTTTACCCGTTCAAAATTCAAAATATTAATATCGGCATTATTCCATTCTTCATGAGTCATTAATTTATGTTCGTTACAATAGAAGCAATGGCTGTAGCTGGCACGCTCCAGAAGCTTGTCACTATATTTATGCTGAATAAGGTTGCTGGTTAATGCATAGCTGGATAACCCGCTTCTCAGATGTACTTCTCTTGTGGATAAGCTATGTAAAAAGGCAGCAGCTAGCCTGTCCTTCGTCATCTCATGCTCTAGCAAATAACAAATTCTCGAGACACACTCATCATGCGTCATCGTCACAGGATCGAACATCACCCCTTTGCTTTTAGCATATTCAAACTCTTCTCCTGCAAAAGGCAGTCTTGTCCCGGCAGGCTTCCATCCCTGCGCAGACCAGAACGTTTTGTTTAATATTTTTTTCGCTTTAGCGTCCATCATTTCCCTCCAATTCATTTAATTACGTTATATAGTATCATCGTGACTATTAATCTTTCAATATATGAAGCAGAGGTCACCTTGCTCATCCCGTCACTGATCTGCGGCTCCGCGCCGTTCGCAATATCCGCAGCCCCGAGGAATCTCTATCCGCCACGGTGAGAGGAGGAGTGAGGCGGATTCACTGCGGCGCCATTGGCGGATACCCCTACGCCGTCCGTGTACACCATTTTTCCGCCGTAATAACCGGTTCCCAGCACCAGGCCGCATGAAGCCACAGATACGGCTATATACAGCGCTAACGGTATTCTCACAAACGCCCGGTTTCCTTTCCAGAGCATCAGCAATCTCCAGGCCGCGATCAGAGTTACTGTCCAAGCGGTTAATGTCGCAAGCGTCTCATGCGGTTCTATGAATGAGGTTACTCCGCGCGCATCATCATCGGGACCTGTCGCAATAGCGGCCCAAGCCCCGGCGGCGGCCAGAAGCCATAACCATAACCCCTGTCCGGGCGGCAGAGCGCGTCTCCTCACAGCGAGCACCGCATCATAGCCGCAACCAATAATGATCAGAGCAATCGGGAAATGTACGATAATCGGATGAATATGTGCCAATATTTCAGTGAACATTCTTCAAACCTCCAGTTCTCAAAGTTATTGCCGGGTGGAACCCTTGGTTTCAGGGAGAATGACCGTAAAGGTGCTTCCCTGATGAAGGGTGCTCTGGACCGCGATTCGGCCTCCGTGTCTGTTGGCGATCTCAGAGGCAATAGCAAGACCCAGACCGGTGCCGCCATGTTCCCGTGTCCGGGCCTGATTGACACGGAAGAAACGTTCGAATAGATGGGGGATATCAGCTTCGGGAATGCCGCATCCTGTGTCCTGGATGGATAACCCGACCGTACCGTTGCCGTTACGGGATATCCCCAGTGTGACCTTATCCCCTGCGGAAGAGTATTTCATCGCATTATCCAGAAGAATGTAGAGCAGCTGGTCGATCTGTTCGCTGTCTCCGGTGAAAAGAAACGCTTCTTCCGGGTGGTCAATATCCAGCTGCAGGGTCACTTGTTTCTCGGCGGCCATCAACTGCATTCTTGCTGCGGCGAAGGATAGGCTGTGCTTTAAGTCGAACGGCTTATGGGCGGTATGCTGCAGGGGAGAGTCGTTCCTGGCCAGCGTGAGCAACTGCTCTGTCAGTCTGTTCATGCGCTGCAGCTCCTCCTTCATATCCGCAAGAACCCTTTGCTGAACAGGGGACAGCTTCCCCTTCTCCTCCTCCAGAATATCCACGGCCAGTTGAAGTACGCTTAAGGGTGTTCTTAACTCATGGGAAGCATACGCTGTAAATTTCTGCTGCCGGGCAAACGCCTGTCTAATGGGAACCATGGTCCGGCCGGCGAATAGGTACCCGATGAAGGTGGCTGCAGCAAGCAGAAGCAGAGTAATGGCTGTGAGCAGCAGCCTCATTTGCTGAAGCAAGGCCTCCTGCCTCGTGACATCTTCACCGATAAGTATGATGTGCTGAGCTGCATCTCCGGCCGACATACGCAGTACAGCATACGTTGTCATACGATTACCGGAAGAAATGCGGAGATGAACATGGCTTTGGTCAGGTTGAGCGTCAAGCTGCTGCCGGATGGAAGGAGCGAGCAGCGGATTCTCCCTACCGGGGGACTGCGCAGCGATCGACCACGCACTGTCCGTAATTGCCGCGAATTGGTCGCTCTGCAAATATTCCCACTCCATCGCATGGTCTGCCTGCCGGCGCTCCTGTGATTCTTCCGCATCCTGCGGGGAGATATGGAGCCATTCTTCCCGGGCCTTGTATGCTGCAGCTTCGAGATTATGATTCTCATCCCTGTGGATTACTTCGGACAATGCATAATAGAAGGAGACCGCCATAATCAGCAGAATCAATCCAATCATGGTGCTGTAAAAGAGGGTCAGATGCTTGCGCGTGTTAGGTATCATCCGGCTCAGCTCCAGGATTTATTAAGCGGTACCCTCTTCCGTGTACACTCTTGATCAGCTTTACCGGAAAAGGATCATCGACTTTCTTCCGCAAGAGCCGGATGACTGCATCGACGGCATTCAGCGTTACATCCGCTTCATTGCCCCAGACATAACTCAGAATCCGTTCTCTTGACAATACGGTTCCAGGATGCCGGACGAAGTACTCCAGCAGCTGAAATTCACGCCGGGTCAGTGTAAAAGAGACACCGTCACGTTCAGCCTCCTGGGTATCCGGAGTCAAAAGCAGCCCGCCAACGGCAAGCTTGTTCATCGTGCCCTGAACCTGCTTTCTGCGGTCCAGGGCAGTGATCCGGGCTAGCAGCTCCTCGAAGGCGAACGGCTTGACTACATAATCATCTGCCCCTGTCAGCAGCCCGTTAACCCGGTCTTCAATCTCGCCGCGTGCAGTCAGCATAAGGATGGGGGTGTTGTCGTTCCTTGTCCGCTGTTGTCTGCACAGCTCAAGTCCGGTTTTGCCGGGAAGCATCCAGTCCAGAATGTAGAGATCAAATTCCCCTGCAGCAAACCATGTCTCGGCTTCATCCGAATGCTGGACCCACTCGCTCAGATGTCCGGCTTGCTTAAGCTTGTACTGGATCATATAGCCCAGCTTGGAATCATCTTCCACCAAAAGAATTCGCATAGCAGCAAGCCCGCTTTCTTCATTGAATGATTATGGATACCGCTCCCGCGCAGTTCCTGTAAGACCCAGTATAGCCGTTATTAATGAAAAAATAATGAAATTCCAAGCACAAAAAGAGATAAAGAACCTCTATGTGCAATAAAGGCTCCTTATCCCGGTTAGGTTAAAGTATGAGGCTCAAGCTGTCCGCAGAATCAACAATAAATACCGGCACGGCAGCTTCGCCGAGATCAGTCTCCACCGAGCCATAGCCATTCTCAAATTGGCCGCTGATGACGGCGGAGCCGGTATACGGAGGCACCTGGCCTTGAAGAAGCAGGTAACGTCCATTTGCGAGCGCGACGGTTCTTCCGGCAGAGTCGAGGATAATCTCACAGGAGAACATCACCTTCTCATTGAGATGAAGCTCAAGCTGTGCCGCATCAATTGGAGTATAGGCGGCGGCCTCCTGGTAGAGCTCCGTGAATTCATAACTTCCGTTCACCTGGCGGAAAATAGCTGTCCGGCCATCGGCCCCATCGGTCAGATCGTTGTCCGCAACGCGGATGGAGCCATCCTCCGCCATAAGCTCATAGCTGCTGCCCGTGAAGCTGAACAGCAGGGAGATACCTTCCGGCCGGATGGCATAGCCTGTGAAGGTGCTGCGTCCGTCAGTCTCACCGCTGTTAGCTACAACTACTGGAACTTCGGAGTAAGCGGATAACGGCTCGTCAAAAGAAAGAGCGCTCAGCATCCCCGAACCCGGGACTACCTCCCCGGTCCGGGTGGAGACCGTGCCGTCCCCGCCCATCTCGGCGTAGACCAGCTTGCCGCCAGCATCTACTCCAGCTACGGCTACCTTGGCACCGTACTTGTCAGTAACGGACGCTGTAAGGGAGTAGCTGCCCGGCACTTCGCCGCCCGGCAGCAGCCGTACCGGCTCGGCGGTATTCCAGGCCAGCGTTGCGGCTGCGGTCTCCGCCGAGGTATCCTGCACCGGAGCCAGCTCGGCATAGAGCCTGATGGCATCCGCATACCGGCCGCTGCGCACATGGCGCGTGCCCTCACGGAGCAGCCGGGCGATGCTGTTATCGATCAGCTTCAGCACCTTGGAGCTGGTGATGCCGGCAGATGCCGCATAGCTGCGGTAGCGGGCAGCATGTCCGGCGAAGACTGCGGTGAGGTCACCATCCAGATCCTTGTTCAGGATGAGCGAAGCGCTCTCCTGAACCTGCTTGTTAAGCCAAGGCGCGGTATAACTATGATTCTTATAAGCTTCTTCCATAGAGAGGGCGCTCTCCAGCATAGGCCCGAAGCTTCCGGCTGCGGCCAGAGCCTTGAGCCCCGCGGTATCATAGGCCTTGAAGCTCGCAGCGAGCAGCTTATCCTTGGCGGCGGTTCCCCCGTAATAGTCTGCCGGAATCTGCAGCAGGCTCCATTTGAGACTGTCCGTACTGTCGCTGCCCGTCCCGGAATCTGCCCTCTTAGTCGAACCTGCGGTAAGTCCGGCCAGATACTCATCCTTGAACTGCCGGAACCCGGCTGTCATCTTGTCTGAGACGCCTGAATCCGCCGAGAGCTGGCGATAATAGGCTTCATAGGGACCGCCCGGCGTCATATACTTGCTCTTCAGGCTGAGCAGGTAGGCGTAGCTCTCCATCATCCCTGCGAAATCCTTCACAGTCAGCTGGTCCGCAAGCGTTAAGGACAGTCTGCTTAGACTGCTGCGGATGCCCGTTATGGGAGCCAGCTCTGCCAGTCTTGCCGATATTTCTTCTTCTTTATAAGAAATCGCGTGGTTGGCCGCTGCTTGGCGGTACCGGTTCTCGGCGGCGATAAGCTCCCCGGCAGCGTACAATTCACCGGCTTCTTGTACATCCTTAAGCTTATTTTTAATCCCCAGCGCCTTCTGTCCCAGCGGGAGCAGCATCAAAATACACAGAATAATCATAATATTCCGCAGGGTTACAGCCCGTATGATCGTCATATAATATAGCCCCTTTATTTATAGATAAGGATAGAGCGGCAGTCCGCTTCTAACCTTATACTTCAGGGTCCCAGCGGTACTTCAGCTCACGGATCTCCTCTACCTTGGCATCCAGGCCGTTCCACGGCTCATAAGGGTTCGCGGCAATGAGTCTGGATAAGCGCAGGAACCGGTCCTTGGGCAGCTCCTGCACATAGCGGCCGATCATGCCGGAGTAGAGCAGCGCGTATCGCTTCATGCGGACCGCAGCACTGGCAACGGCGGCCATAATGACCAGCCCCGTATCCATTTCGAGAATCTGCACCTCGTAATTCTTGACATAGCGCAGGGTGCGGTCTTTGATCAGCTCGGGGCGGACCCTGGCGATCTCCCCGATATATTCAGCCAGCAGCGGCTCGAAGTCCTTCAGCAGCAGCTGCTCCAGCTCCAGCGTCATGTCCTTGCGCAGCTGGAAGCCGTGCAGCAGGGCGACACGCTGGCGGGAGATCCGGTCTCCGCGCAGCAGCACGGAGATCTCGCGCAGCTTCTCATAAGCGAGCACATCATTCTCGCGCAGTACCGTCACGGCTTCCTGGCGGTTCAGCTCCAGATCTTCCTTGATGCTATAGATATTACGGCCAAGCAGTTTGTTCAGCGCATACAGATTTTCGTTCTGCCGTACTTTTCGCTGCGTATAGTAGACCAGTCCGGCTAATACGAGACCGCCTGTGCCGCACAGCACCATCTGCTGCAGATTCTGTCCGAAATAGATTCCGGCCAGGGTCAGCAGGAGAATAACGAGCAGCCGGGTCTGTACCCTGCGCCCGGCCTGGGACACTGCATACTTCTCCACCGGAGTCAGCGAAGCGCGGCCGCAGCGGGTGCAGCGTTCCTCGCCCAGCGCGGTGTAACGGTGACAGCGGCGGCAGATGCGCAGCTTCTCGAAGGCGTAACGGGGGGCTTTGAAGGGACGGAAGATCACCGGTTTCTTTTTACTCACGGGCCGTATCTCCTCCGTTCAATGCAGCCAGCAGGCGCTCGTCGATATCCTCGCGGGTGAGCGGCTTCCGCTGGCGGGAAGCATATAGAATGATCTGAATCACAGCATAGAGAAACGTTATCCCGAGTATGGCGTATGTAATCATGGAACTCTTCCTTTCTGCTCTGGTTACGGTCTTTTAATCAAATATTCAGGAAAGCGGCGTATACTTAGAATAGTCTATCCGGCTCAGGATGGCGATTGCCACTAGCGGAAGTGCCGGTCCAGCGGTCACTATGTTGAAGTTTACAAGGTTTAATTATATCATAATGGCATGCTATTGACAGAATTTAGCTATGCGTTACGGATCTGCCATATCCGCCTAATTTCACACAAGAGGAGCCCTATTTATGCTTCGTAACGAACGTTATTTCAGCAAGGCCAAGAATAGACTGCAGCGCATATTGCCTGTATTGCTCATGATCTTATGCATCACTGTATCTCCATATGCTGCTTCGCGAGCCAGCGCGGCTTCAGCCGCACCGTCACATATTGACGCTGTGCTGCTGATTGATGTCAGCAACTCGATGAACAAGAGCGACAAGAACAAGATAGCCAATGAAGCGATGAAGATGTTCATAGATATGCTGTCCACCCAAGGCGATAAGGTAGGCATTGTGGCCTACACCGATAAGGTACAGCGCGAGAAGGCGCTGCTCGGCATCAAATCCGCTGGCGACAAGGAGGATCTGAAGAATTTCATCGACGGGCTTAGCCGCGGACCCTACACAGACCTGGCGGTCGGGATGGAAGAGGCAGTGAAGGTGCTGGAGAACGGCAGCGATCCCGGCCATGAGCCAATGATTGTCATGCTGGCGGACGGCAACAATGACCTGAATGAAGCCAGCGGCCGGAAGCAGTCCGATTCCGACAAGGAGCTGAAGGCAGCAGTAGAGTCTGCCAAGCAGAAGGGGTATCCCGTATATAGCATAGGGCTGAATGCAGACGGCAAGCTGAACAAGAATATTCTGGCCGGACTGTCCGCCGAGACAGGCGGCAAGGCGTTCACCACGAATTCTGCCGATGATCTGCCGCAGATTCTCAGCGAGATTTTTGCCAGCCACTTGAAGCTGAAGGTGGTGCCGGTGCCGTCCATTACGGCAAACGGCGATTATCAGGACGTAACGGTGAACGTGCCGAACAGCAGCGTGCTGGAAGCGAATATCTCCATTATGTCCTCGAAGCCGGTGACGGCGAAGCTGAGCGATCCTTCCGGCAAGGAAGTTGCTATTCCCTCGGATAAGGTGTTGCTGTCGAAGTCGTCCACCTACACCCTGATCAAGCTGCTCGCGCCGGAGCAGGGGGACTGGAAGCTCCAGGTCAAGGGTGTGCCGAAGGATAAGATCGATATTAATCTGGTGTTCAACTACGATCTGGAGCTGAAGCTGGATGCTCTGCCAGCCAAGTCTTACGGCAAAGGCGACAAGGTGGAGATCTCTTCCCATCTGTACAGCAACGGGGCGGAGGTAACGGAAGGCAGCCTGTATCAGGAGATGAAGGCGGTGCTGCTGGCAACTGATGTCGATACCGGCCAGGTGCAGGAGATTCCGCTGGACAATTCGGGTGCTGCGTTTAAGGGCACTTTTGAGATACAAGACAGTCATGAATATAAGCTGAAGGTCCGGGCCGAGGAGAGCAGCTTCTACCGCGAGAGCGACGAGCTGACGATCAATGCCAAGACGGGAACGGTGGCGACTACCCCGCCGTCAGCAGGCACTCCTGCGGGCGAAGAGCCTGCTGAGGAGAAGACCTCGAACACGCTGTACTATATCATCGGCGGTATTGTGCTGCTGCTGGCTGCTGCTGCCGCATTCTGGCTGCTGCGCAGTAAGGCTAACCGGGGGTTCGTCGGACAACTGGTAGTGGAAGTGGTGGACGGGAACACCGGAGAGAAAACCTATCCGCAGTACAAGAAGCTCGCCGCCTTCCGCGGCAAGTTCACTCTGCACCAGCTCCTGCAGCTTGCTCCTGAACTTAAGGAGAGCGAAAAGCTGGTCTTCACCCCGGGAACCCATGACCGGCTCCTGCTGCGCGGGGGCGAAGGGATCTCGGTGGAACGCTCAGGGCGTGCTGCTGATACCTCGCGGGGCCTGGAGCTGAAGAGCGGGGACCGGGTAACAGTCTCTCTGCAGACGGTAGACAAGACGATTCTATTGGAATATTTGATCTGACAAGCAGGCTAAGTGTATGCTCCCGAAGCGATTCGGGATGCATGGGCTATCACAACTTTTGGGGGAGAACCTATGAAACCGGTAGTAAGAGAACATATTCAACAGCTGGATGTATCGCTTGGCGGAGGGATCGTCAGCGACAAGATTAGAGTGGATACCATCGACAACCCGATCCTCATTATCGGGCTTGGCGGCACGGGCATCGATGCCCTGCTGCGGCTCAAATACCAGATTAACCGCCGCTTCAAGCTGCCTGAAGATCCGTTGTCCAAGAAGAAGCGGGATAAGCCCGACAACGTGGAATTCCTGGCGTTCGAGACCAATGAACAGGACCGCGGCAAAAAATACAAGGGCATCGGCCTCGATCCGCAGAATGAATTCGTGCTGCTGGCCAATGCCGAGATCGGCGGACTGCTGCAGAACCGCAGCATCCTGGATTCTTACATTACAGACTGGCTGTCGCCGGAGCTGAGCATCACAGACGGCATGAACGGAGCCGCCGGGGTGCGCCAGGCCGGACGCCTGTTGCTGTTCACGAAGATCAACCAGGTGGTTGCCGCCATCGACAAGAAGATCAAGACGCTGTCTGTCGGCACCAGCAAGAAGCTGATGGTCTTCCTGCTTACCGGTCTGTCCGGCGGAACCGGCAGCGGGGCGTTCCTGGATATTGCCTACATCGTGCGCGGCATTATTGAACGTGACTACGGCGCAGCCGGGATAGACCGTGTCAATACGCTGGGCTATCTGTTCACACCGGACGTCAACCTGTCGAACAAAAGCCTCAGCGAGCATACCCGCGAGTATATCCGTAAGAACGGGTATGCCGCGCTTAAAGAACTGGATTACTGGATGAACGTGGACAGCCGGGGCGAACGGTTCCGCCAGAAGTACGGCAATATTCTGAGCGTCAACTCGCCGCTGCCGCCGTTCAATCTCTGTCATCTCATCTCCGCAACGAATACGGAAGGCAAGCTGCTGGAGAATGCCTACGATTACTGCATGAATGTGACGGCTGAGAACATCACCAACTTCATGGCCAGTGAAGAGAAGGCATCCGGCGAAGAGTTCGCCATCCATGACTATATCAGCAACATCCGCACGAACATTGCCCAGATGAACAAGACTTATCCTGCCAACTATGAATACAACATTATTGGAGCATCCTCGGCCGTGCTGCCGATTGAGGAAATGACAACCTACCTGGCCTACCGCCTCTTCGACAAAATGGACAAGATGTTCCATCACGCCCCGAATCAGGAGGATGTGGAGAAGATGGCGCGTAAGCTCGGCATCGATCTTGATACGATGATCAAGACGTTCGAGTCCCGTGTGCCGGAGCCATTGCCGGGCTATCAGAACAGCGAGCGTCTCAGCCATGCGAACGTGGTCAAGAATCAGGTCGTCAGCATGGATACGGAGCTGGAGCAGAACTTCCTGGCCCGTGCGCGTGAGGAATATATCAAATCCAAGAAGCAGCTTCCGGGCGAGATTGCCGGACAGTTCGGCGAAGAGCTGGAGCGCATCTTCCTTCATCCCGAGCAGGGGCCGTTCTATGTGTCGCGGCTGCTGTACACAGAGAAGGGCTTCTGCATCCTGAAGCTGATCCAGTCTTATATTGAAGCGCTGCGCGAGAGTCTGTTGCGCCTGCCGCGTGATATTGAGACCGCACAGGAGAGTGCAGAGGATAAGCTGGGCGATGCGCGGAGCGCTTTTGTGTCCAAGGAGAAGAAGAAGAACGCCTATATTGAAGCCAAAATCAATGAATACTGGCTGCACGCCGATGTGGAGCGCACCGAGCAGATGATCCAGTTCTATGAAGATCTGTATGAGCTGCTGAATGAAGAGAACAGCCGGATCTACGGGGTATTCACCGAGATTCTGACCGCGCTCAGCTCGATCTTCGAGAAGAACGGCGACATTCTGATTAACGGCGAAGAGCAGGCTGACCACAAGGGCAACAAAACCTACTATTGGAATATCGTCAACGTGCCGGATATCTCGGCGACCATCTCCAAAATCATGGATCAAAAGGATGGCGATGATCTGATCCGTGACTTCACACGCGAGATGCTGAAGCATTCCGGGCGCTGGGTAAGGGAGCAGGAGATTGATATTGTCCGCTCCATATCCGAGTTCCTCAGCGACAAGTTCGGGGATCTGATTACCCGCTCGATGGAGGATTTCCTGGTGATGAAATACGGGCACGAGGAGCCGCTGGATAAGTTCGTGGAGCGGATTATTGCCGGACGTCTGGATGAGGATGCGGTGCCGATTTTCCACCTCAGCAACAGCTCAGGCAGTCTGCACTTCCCGTCCTGGGGCTTCGTCTCTGTGCCGGTGAAGGCACCGGGGATTCTGAAGGGTGTGCGGAATTATCAGAACAATGCACTCGGCAAATCGCAGTTCACGATCAAGGAGAGCCAGGTGAAGAACCGGATTTTCTGGCTGAATACACGCAACGGGGTGCCGTTGTTCGTATACACGCCGCTGCGGGTATTTGAGGAGAACTATGAACGGACCATCCTGGATAAAGAAGGCATTGGACGCCATCTCGTGATGACGGACAAGGACAACTGGACCTATCTGCCTTCACCGATCCCGGAGAAGTCATGGGGCGATACTTACGTGAACCCGCGCGTCCGTGATTATAATGCCAGAGTGCGTGCGGATTTCGCCCGGGCGCTGGAATCCGGTGTCATTATAGAGAAGGGTGTGGACGAGAACACGAGCAGCCGCTTCTCCGTGAACTTCACGAAGCCGCTGGATCTGGGCAAGCTGCTGGGCGCTTATGATCTGCAGCTGGATGCGCCGCGTCCGAATCTGGGTGAAGTGCGCAAGGCTGCTGAAGAGCTCAAAGCGCTCCGTACAGGAGGTCTTGAACGCGAAGCCGTGAAGGATATCTTCGGCAGCATTAATCTGGAGCTGGCCCAGGAGAACCTGATCCGTTCCCCGCAGCTCATTGCCCGTGTCCGTGAGGAGCTGGCGAAATACGATGCGCTGGCAGCCAAGTCACAGGAGCTGGAGGCGCTGGTGCATCAGCATCTGGATGAAGACAAATGGCTGGACCAGTTCATCGAAGCGCTGTACACCGATACCATCACCAAAAAAGGTGCGCTCTATGTCTATGACCGTGACGAGGACGAGGATGCCTGGGAGCCGTTCGCCAATCTGATGAAGGAACGCAGCTATGTGGAGTATGCCGTCTACCGCCATTTCCGTGAGCTGGATGAGAAAAGCCGCAGTCTCCTGCTCCGCAAGGCAGCACGCCGGGCCGGAGAGATGACCGCAGCCGAAGATGTAACTCCGCTGCTGTATAAGCTGGAAGGGATGTATGTCTCGTTCCTGGAGGCACGTGACGCTCTGGAATATGAGCGGGTAGAGCATGCCAACGGAGATGAAATGTACAGCTTCTACAAGAGCCTGACCGGCAAGCTTGGCAGCATCCGCAGAAAGCTGAAGTAGGCCTATGATCAGAGATCAGGCCTTACAATATGCCGAGCAATACGCTGCTTTGGAGGAAGCACAGCATAATAAGGGGGATGGGCGCAGCAGTATCCATTACCCTGCGCTGTTCCTGTTCCTGGGCGATAAGGTGACCCCGGCCATCGGCCCTGTGCTGGAACGCTGTCAGCGCAAATGGGACAATGCGGGCGGCGTGATGGCGCTGCATGCCGGTTCACATAACGGCAGCGGCAGTACGCAGGAGAAGGAGGGGGTCAAGGGGCGGATCGGCAGCGGAAACAGCAGCGTCCATGAACGTGTGATGCACATGACCCTGCCGGATACGGCAGGGCGTGATCCGCGTACGGTCCGGCGTGAGCTGTACCGTGAATTTCATGAGGATAGCCAGTATTTGGCCGGAATGAACCGGACGCTGCGCAGCTTAAGCAACAGCATAGCGGATTACGGGCGGCTTTATTCCTCTTTTGACGTTATCCATCTGTCTGTCATTACACGGGTCGATGACCCGCAGAATGTGCTGTTGCCGGAGATCGTGCTCCTGGCCCGCGCAATTCTCAGCCAGTCGTTCAAATCAGTACAGATTGATCTGTACGCGCTGATTAACGAACGGGAGCAGGGGGATAACTTCGGCTATTCCAGCTCGGTCGGGCTGGCTTGTCTGCGTGAGCTGGACGGGATGCAGGCGGCGGATTATGCCTTAAGCGCTCCGCTGCTGGTTACGGAGGAAGGGCTGTCCATTCCAGTGGCGCATGGCCCTTCTCCGCTGTTCGATCTGGTCTATCTGCTCTCCGACAAGAACGAGCGCGGACTGATGTCGGTCCATGGGATGGACGACAATTACGAGATTATCGCCCACATCAGCCTGCTCAAGAACCGGGTCCGGCCTGCGGCCGATCAGGCCTCCGGGCATGGCGGCTACAATAATATGACGTTCAAAAGCGGCATCCGCGGCAGCACAGGCAGACAAGGCTACGCGTCTGCCGGCTTCTCGGCGGTGCGGCGGCCGAACCGCCAGATTGCGCTGGCGGTACTGTACCATGCACTGCATTATCTGTCCGGGCGGCTGCGTGCAGGCCATAACCGGAGTCTTAAGGAGCGGCAGGCGATGCTTGGCCTTGGAGCGGATACCCTGCGTGACCGCGCGGCGGAATTGCTGCCGGAGCAGTCCGCTCTCGCCGAGATGACCGGGCTGATGAGCCACGGGCGCCCGTCCTATTCACAGCTGCGCATGCTCTCACTGCGCGAGGCCGAGGAACTGCTGTTCGGGGAAGGGGCGCAGGCTTACTTCCGCAGTAATTTTGCGGAGGTGTCCGTGAGAAGGGCGGCGGGCATCGACCCGGCCCGGGAGTGGGCCGGCGTGCTGGCGGCCGAGGAGGCAGGAGCCTTCCCGGTCACCTTCTACCAGCTGGCAGAATGGACCAGTGAGAAGACAGGTGAGGGAGGCAGCGTGCTGCAGGCCTTGCGCCAGCATATGGGCGGTCTGCGTTCCGCCCTGCTCTCCGCGCAGGAGGAGCTGGAGCGGCTCTATGCAGAGAGCGTGGAGCGCCAGCCGTTCCAGCGGGTGCCGCTGCTGGACAAACGGACGGTGCGCAATTTCATTCATTATCTGTTCGAGTCCGTCTACGGCAAGAAGTATGAGATTCTGCTGCTGGAGAGCGAGCTGGCCCTCTGTCTCCGCTATGACGCTGCACTGGAGCAGCTGCACGCAGACAGCAGAACGAAGGTTGCGGCGATGGATGCTTTGGAGGAGGATCTGCACAGCTTGGCCCTCGTCAGCATTGGCCGCAGCAAAGAGGCCGTAGATCAGAACATCATGGAGTATTACCGCAGTGTGACCGACGATATCATGAAGGATATCGAGACCCGGCGCGGTGCGGGGATCTTCTTCAGCGAGCGGTTCATGGGTAGTCTCTCCGGGCTGCTAGTGCAAGGAGGCGGCCAGGCTGTTGCCGAGCGGCTGATTGAGCTGTGCCGCCGGGAGCTGCTTACGGCGGGACCGTTCACGCTTCCGTTCGAGGAGGAGCTGCTGCGGCGCGCTAATGTCGCAGCCGCTTACGAGAACCGGGACATCGTCTCCAAGGAGGAGCTGTTCAAGCAGCTCTACCGCAGTCTGGAGGAGGAGGCGGCGATGAATGTCCGCCTGTTCGAGTATACGCAGGAGCACCGGCATGAAGAGAAGTACTTCTTCGGCGACAGCTCCTCCGAATTCCTGCGCTATGCCTTCAGTGCTGACGAGACCACCCGCATCTACCGGCTCGGCTTCGTACATGAGCAGCGCCGCAGCGGCGTAGAGAAGCTGAACCTGATGGGCGGCTTCCACTTGGAAGACTTGCTCTACTACCGCAACGGCAAGGTCTATTACGAGACTTATGCCGGCAACGGATACCAGCTCCACGGTCTGGAAGAGGAGCAGCTGCCGGTGATGAGATGAGTGGCGAATAGATGGGATATGTGCTGATGAGTGGCGATTAGATGGGATGAGTGCTGATGAGCGGCGATTAGATGGGATGAGTGCTGATGAGCGGCGATTAGATGGGATGAGTGCTGATGAGCGAAGTGCTATGACAAACTATTATTTATGTTCGGGCTACCACAACCGCAGGATCTATAGTCCGCGCGAGTTCGTAGGCTGACCGGATGCTGGCGGAAGTGGCCTGGATGGCGGAAAGAGAGGGATAAATCCCTCTGATGCTGGCAAGTGTCAGTAATAGTGCCCCTGAATTCACCGAAAGTGTGCTTAACCGCCAAATGAAGAGCACTAATGCCCCTGAATTCACCGAAAGTATGCCGAACCGCCAAATGAGGAGCACTAATGCCCCTGATTTCGCCGAAAGTATGCCGAACCACCAAATGAGGAGCATTAGTGCACCTGAATTCGCTGAACGCGCGCTAAACCACCAAATGAAGAGCATTAGTGCCCCTGATTTCACCGGAAGTGTGCCGAACCAGCAAATTAAGAGCATTAGTGCCCCTGATTTCACCGAAAGTATGCCGAACCGCCAAATGAGGAGCACTAATGCCCCTGATTTCACCGAAAGTATGCTGAACCGCCAAATGAGGAGCACTAATGCCCCTGATTACAGGAGGGTGGCCGAGATCCGAGGGTTCACCATGATAATACCCATGCTCCGGGTCCCGGACGTGGGTGCGGGCCTACACTAACAGGCTTCGTAGGACAATTCTCATTCATTCCACTGCCGGATGTGCAATAGAATGGAATGGGGAAGCGCGTGAAGATCAAGCTTTTCCCGGAAAGGATGAAGTGCAATGCAGCGAAAAATCAATCTGCTCCTGCTGCTGTTCAGTCTGCTCGGCGCGGGTGTAGCGTTTGTGCTCGGTGAGTTGCTGCTGGACCGCAGGCCGTATGATTTACCTCAGATGGTGCTGGTCGGCATTTATTTTGCCATCGTGGCCTTATGTGTTGGAATAGGCGCTCTGGTCGCAGAGAACATTTCACCGAAGCTGAACGGACAATCATGGAAGCTGCGTTACCTGGGCACCTCGTGGAAAATGTTCCCGCTCATGGTCGTGCTGTTGCTCGGCGTGGGCACGCTGACCGAGTTCGTGTACGAGCTGAACTTCGGCGGCAGCAAACCGGTTAAGAATGTCGTCATGGTGATCGATGATTCCGGCAGCATGTCGCAGAGCGACCCGTCAGACAGGCGCTACGCGGCGGCCAAGAATCTGGTGCAGCAGCTCAAAAAAGACAACAAAGTCGCTGTAGTTACCTTCAGCAATGAGGCTTCCGTGGTCCAGCCGCTGCTCCCGCTCTCCAAAGCGGCGAACCGCGAGAAGGTTATGGAGGTCATCAGCAGCCTGAAGACGACTGAAGGCGGAACGAATATCAGCGGCGCGCTGGCCGAAGCGATGAAGGTAATTCATGAAGACGGCGCGGACCGCGGGGCGATGGTTATTCTCCTATCCGACGGTGTCAGCCAGTTCAATACCTCTACGGAGCTGACAGACTATGTAGCGCGTGGAATAAAAGTGAATACAATTGGGCTGGCCCTGGATGATCCGTCCGGCGCAAATCTGCTCCAGAATATCGCCAGCGGCACCGGCGGACAGTATTATGATGTGGCCGATGCGAACCGGCTTGGCGACGTATTCCAGCAGATTTATGACCGTCTGGGGGACCGGACACTGCTGACCGAACGCAGCGACCAGACCGCGGACAGCCCTTATTATGCTGTGGTGCGTGTGCTGGCCTTGATGCTGCTTGGTACGGCGCTGGGTCTGGGCCTTGGCATTGTGTTCGATAACCGCCATCTGGCCCGGAGCTTCAGTATCGGGGGCGCGGTATCGGGACTTATTGCGGGGCTGATTCTGGAATCCGGCCTGAATGGCGACACGCTCTGGGACCCTATGACCCGGCTGCTGGCGCTGCTCGTTCTGGCGGCCATTCTCACCTTGTTCACGTATATCGTGCCTGTAGGGGAAGGACGCTTGTCGCGCCGGGGAAGAGCTGCGGGGGCTGCTAATGCGCCTGCGGACAGTATTCATTCACCCCGCCGTAACCGCGGCAGTAAAGGGTTCTAAAGCCAGATGCAGGGAAAGGGGCAGGTTGCCATGAAGTACGCCGAGGCAGACGCTGGAGCACCGGTGATTACCGAAGTTGTATCCAGAGTGGAAGACCGGTTCTGTACGCTGCGCTGGCGCTGGCCGGACGGTGTACAGGCGGTATATATTCATAAGGCCTCTGCGGAGGCACCGGACAGTCATGAGCATCCGCCTCCGGGCATGAAGCTCTACACGCGTGAAGAATACAAAGCGAATAACGGGTACCGGGACCGGCTGGACGAGATCGGGATGGTGGCCTATACCATTTACGTGCGGATTAGCGAGAATGGGGAGACGCTGCTGGTCCGTCAGCAGGATGGCGGTAACCGGGCGCTCGTCAGCGCGGGCAAAGCGAGGATCTACTACGCGGTCCAGCACAAAAAGGGGTTGTTCAGCAAGCTGAAAACCGTGCAGATGACGATTACTGCCGAGGTGCCGGTGCCGAAGGAAGTGCTCTGCTACGTCAAAAAGCGGGATGCGCACCCATCCTCCAAGGAGGACGGTGCAAGGTTCCCGTTCGTTCAGGACTTCGCTCCCGGGCGCAACCAGCTCCCGCCGATTGAGGTCGGCAAGGACGACTTCATCCGTATTTTTTTCACCGATGGGCCTAAATACGGGGCGTATTATGAGCTGGTTCCCGAGTGAGCGGGAGTAGCATACCGGGTGCTGACACAACTCTGAGGAGGATGAGAGATGTCTTTTTTTAGCCGTTTCATGAAGAAGAATCAGCCTGCAGCGAGGCCGCTGTATTACGATATCGTCTGCCCGTTCTGCTTCACGCGCTTTGAGCCGGAGGAAGTGGTGTTCCGGGCCATGCACAGCCGTGAGGATGATGAGAATTATGCGCTCGGTGAGGATGATCTGCTGAATAAATACCGGGAGCGCTTCGGCCTCGATACGGTGGATGATATGGAAGCAGTTCTGCAGCCGGCGGATATCCCGGAGGAGTATCATCATTATACAGACAATGTGCTGACCGGGCTCACCGACCGCTACGGGGTGATGACCCGCAGACGGCTCTGTCCGTCCTGCCATAACGAACTGCCTGTAACAGCAGGCAAGGTGCCTAGCAATATTATCTCGATTATCGGAGCTTCCCAGGTCGGGAAGTCTGTCTATATGACCTCGCTGATCCACACGCTCCAGCATACAACGGCAGGGCATTTCGACGCAGCCTGTATGCCGCTGAATGCCGAGATCAGCCGCAAATTCCGCACCTTGTACGAGGAGCCGCTGTTCGAGCGTGGGGATCTGCTGGCGTCTACCCAGAAGGAGAAGATGCAGGAGCCGTTTATTTTCCAGTTTGTGTTCAAGGATGAATCCAAGCCCCCGCTGACGCTGGTGTTCTTCGATGTAGCCGGTGAAGGAATGGTCGATCAGGATTACTTAGGCCTGCACGGCCAGCATATTAAGAACTCCGCAGGGATTCTGTTCATGGTCGATCCGCTGCAGATCCGTTCGGTCCGGGAGAAGATCCGCATTAACTTCGGCGACCGCCCGGGAGAGTGGGTATCGCAGTATGATGAGCCGCGTGATGTGGTGCTGACCATGTTCGGGGATTTCATCGCCTATCAGGAGAAGAGCAAGACCGAGATTCCGACCGCAGTCGTCCTGGCCAAAAGCGATATGCTCCACTCCCTCAAGGATGAGGATGGCGACTATATCAAGTCGAACAGCAATGTGTTCAACAACTACGTGCACCGCAAAACGCTGAACCTGGACGAGTTCCACAACATCGACGGTGAAATCCGGCGCTTTATTGAGAAGGTGGACCGTCCGTTCAAGGATACGATGGATGTGTATTTTGCTAATACAGGGTATTTCGCCGTGTCTGCGCTGGGCAGCAATCCGGTCAATCAGAAGGTGGAGGGTGTGGTCAGTCCGATCCGGGTCGATGAGCCGTTCATCTGGCTGCTGCACAAGCTGAATTACATTGAGGGGAGCGACGGGCCGTGAACAGATTGTCAGGGTCCATGATCACCCAGCAGATGTATACCCGCGAGCGCCGCGGCGTGTACCGGTCGACAGAGGGCTTCGATACGGTAGCGAAATCGGAGAGTCTCGATAATAATTTTGTCAAAAAAATCCTGCATCCCTTCTGCCTCTACGATGCCCCGGCTGAACTTACGGCGCGCGGCGAGAAGGATGAGGAGCTGTATCCGGCTGCGCTGCACCTGTTCCATACGGAGAGCAACGAGACTGTGATCGGAGAGAGCCGTTATCTGGCGGCGGATTTTACGGGGCAGCGGAGCGCTTTTTTTGCCCATAATTTCGTGGTGCCGCCTATCCGCTCCGAAGAGATTGTCGAGGGGTATGGAAGCTGGCTGCACGCGGGGTTTGCCCGGAGCTATGAGGGAGAGCCTGGCGGAACCCTGCCTGAGCTGGAGTCGATTCCCGTGGCAACCCGAGAGCTGGACGTGCCGTCAGATCCGCGCAGCGTGCTGTCCGGTCTAGGATTCACAGAAGAGCTGTTCAAAGCCCTGCTGCAGGCGGTAATGCTGTCCGTAGCCGGGAAGAAGAAAATCTATGTAGCGCTGGATGTGCCCATCAGTGATTTGTCGCAGCGTGCGGTCCGGCTGACGGAAGTTATCTTCGCTGCGCTGCCATATGACTTCCGCCGCAGGCTCGGAGTGATCACGTATGCCAAGGAGCCGCAGAGCCGCAAATATATTCACCTGACCTTCGTGGAAAAGGGCTCACTGCGTCCGGGCGACCGCAATATCGAGAAGGATTACATCTTCGATCTGGCAGGTGCAAGGTTCCTGAATACCGACTTCGGCGAGTCGCGGCAGATCTATGCCGATCTGGCCTGGAAGACGCTGGTGGAGAAGGGCGGAAGCCTCCGCGATTTCGCTAAGTTTGCCGACAGCCTGCTGCTCGGAGAGAGTCCGGAGCGTAAGCTGTCGCTGGCGCTCTACAATGAGCTGGCGGTCTTTTATGAAATCGAGCAAGGCAACGAAGCCTTATATACAGACAACAAGAACGCTATACTCGGCGGCCTGCTGTCCTATCTGAAGCCGGAGGGGAAGCTGGACTCGCGGGTGCGGCTGAATGATATGTTCCTGGAGCGGTTCGACCGCGAATATGATCTGATCCGCAAGAAGGGGATTCCGTCAACGGAGATCCTGGAACAGTTCAAGGCGTATTACGCGCTGCCGGGCCATAATTACCGGGTGAAGATCGTCGATTACTTCATCAACGGGATGCTGAACTGCCAGTCCGGGGGCCGGGAGGATGTGCTGTCGGCGGCTTACGGGATTATTGAGAGCGATGCGGAGCTTAGTGAGGCATTCTTCAAAAAAGTGCTGTCCCAATCTCTCTTCCGCAGAGCGCTGTTCGAGCCGTATCTGGAATCCCGGCTGGCTGCCGCTGCCGGGACGGCGGATATCCTCCGCCTCGTGGGCCACTTCGGCCGGAGCCTTCCAGAAGTGCTTCAGCAGGCAGCGGTACGGGATACCTTCAAGGAATATCTGCTGGAGAAGCTGCAGCGGGAGTCCGATCCGGTAGCGGCGGTAACGGCTGTTCATGAAGCGGTCCAACAGGCAGAGAAGCAGCGCCGCAGAGGCGGTGTGTACCCGGAGGCCTTGTCCGTTATGGAGGAGTTGGGCACGGTTGCGGACCGCTTCCTGCTGAACCGGCTCTCGCTGGACGAGCTGACGATGGAGCAGCTGCTGGAGATCTCGTTCCTGCGTTACCGGGATACGGCAGACTGGCAGCCGCCGCTCGATGCGATTGCGAAGCGCAAAGCGAATGCGCTGCGCGCGGCCTACCGCTGGTTCGGGGAGGAGTCGCCGGACGAGGAGATTTTTGCCGGACTGACGCCGCGTGAGCTGGACGATGTACAGTTGCTGGGCGCGCGGTGGCTGAAGGAAGCGCGGAGCCTTGAGCCATTCGACCGGCTGCCGCTGGCCTTCTATCACAGCAGTGAACGTGAAGGCGGACCGCTGGATTATGATGCGCTGCTGGATCTGGTGGTCCGCAAGGCGGGCAATGACAAGGAGACAGTGTACCGGTTCCTGGACTGGTCGCAGCATAGCTGGCTGTTCGCAAGCTCAGGCAAGAAGCTGTGGCCGAATTACAAGCGGGCCGTGCTGAGATATTTCCTAAAGAGCGACCGCGAGGCGTTCAAGAACCGGGAATTCCGCAAAACCCATCTCGACACAGCAACGCCTGCCATGCAGACTGTCTACAATGAAGCCCGCGCCCAGCTGGCTTCGCCGCTGGCGCGGTGGGTCAGCCGCAGCCGATTTCAAATCCTGATCTCAGGGAGCATCCTCGGGATCATTCTGATTGCGGCGGTTATCCTGCTGAGCCAGCTAGGGGGACGCGGCAAGGATACAGCTGCGCCGGTGGCCAGCCCCAGCCCGCTTCCGGCAGAGACCGGACAAGCCGCTGTAGCGGCTCCGGTCTCAGTCCGGCTTATCGGCGGGAATAACGGCGGTGATGCAGGGACTGGCGGGAATAGTAGCGGAGATGCGGGTAAGAATAACAGCGTGAAGCTGTTGTTCAGCTTCACTGATGCTGCGGAATGCTCCGCCTTCAAGCCGGAGCGGATCGGCGTGGAGTCCGCCAGCGGCGTTACGGACTATGAGGTTAAGGCAACGGTTAGCAGTTGCCAGGTTGCAGCAGGCGCCGGAGTGGACGGCGATGCGAAGGGTAATACAGGAGCCGGAGCGGATGGCGATGCGAAGGGTAATACAGGCGCCGGAGTAGACGGTGATGCGAAGGGTAATACAGGAGCCGGAGCGGATGGCGATGCGAGTGGTAAGGCAGGCGCCGGAGCGGACGGCGATGCGAGTGGTAAGGCAGGCGCCGGAGCGGACGGCGATGCGAAGGGTGATGCAGGAGCCGGAGTGGACGGCGATGCGAAGGGTGATGCAGGAGCCGGAGTGGACGGCGGTGCGAAGGGTGATGCAGGAGCGGGAGTGGACGGCGGTGCGGACAGTGGAGCCGCCGGCACTCCTCCGTCACGCGTATACGAGGTGACGGTGGAGCTTTCAGCAGGCGCGAAGCTGGCGGCAGGTGATATGATCACCACCGGAAGATACTCGCTGAAGCTGGCGGCAGATCCGGGCAGCGCCCCGGAAGCTACAGCTGCAGCCGCGCCTAGTGCGGAGCCATCCGCTTCCGCAAGCCCGGAGGCGGACACGGACGCAGAATAAAGCAGCAGCAATAGCAGGCTGCGTAAGCTTTTAACTAATGCGATCAGGTAACATTACTTACAGAGATAGGTGTACTCTGTACAACTAAAAACAGTGAAAAGGAAGGCATACCTCTCCTAACTGTATTCTATACAACTATATTTGCCCTGAATGGGCGAAAAGCCGGGTACATAAGCATTTTAGTTGCACGAAATACAGCTAAAAGTACATTTGGCCGTAAATCAGACGATTTAGTTGTACAGATTGCATTTAAGCATAACGTTCTCACCTTTGTTAGTTGGGGGACTGCAAACCCTCAGCAAGCGAGGGGATTAAATGAATGTTGATTAGTTTGAACCTGATGATCGACTAGCGGCAGCTGAACCGTTGTGCGCATATAGCGCGGCATGGAGGACTAGTCATAGCCTAGTGCATGCTACTTTAACGTAGTACAATGATTGGCGCTCCAGCGGGCTGATAAGAGCATAAAGTAATTAGTTAAGTATGGTAGTGTCCGGAAGAAGCGGCTCGATCGCACTTTGTACACTAGAATCAGGCATAATGGAGTTAATATGGCGTTCTGTTGTATTTGGTGCAGTGGATTTTTGGGATTTGGCCCGGCTGAGGGGGATTTGCCGAAATCGATGGTATGAAGTGCAACAGAATGCGTTATCGGCTGCTTTTATACTAATTGTGATGTATAGAATACAATCGGCCTTCTGCCGCGGTCTCCATAGGTGCGCTAGAGTGTTGATTTGCAGTAGACCAACGTCTTGATTAGCAGCAGAAGATTAACTTTTTATAGTCCTGAATAGTACGAATGTGCCGGGGGAGCGGGCATGTGCTATTCAGGATTTTTGTGCGGAATGGGCTGAGTCTTGGGGCGCTGGAATAGATATACCTTGTCTATAGACATACAGGGGAATAGTCGATATGATGGTTTGAGAATATTAAAATTTAATAAGCTTTGGGAAAAGGTGCAGATTGCCTTAGAGACCGGACGCTGTCGCTAGCAGATGCTGGCAGGGCTATGTCTAATAGAGCAATCTGCTTAAAAGGGAAGCCCGGTGCAAGTCCGGCGCGGTCCCGCCACTGTAAATACGGAGCAACTCCTGAGGAGCCACTGTCTGCTAATTGGATGGGAAGGCGGGGGAAGCGGTGAAGTATGAGCCAGGAGACCTGCCTTTTTCGATGTTGTTTCTATTCTTCGGGGGTAAGAATGTGGAGCAGATGCTGATATTGGCGAGGGCTGTATAAGCTCAATGTAATGTTGGAGAGCCATCGACTCCTTCAGCCGCCCTGTATTGTATTCTTCCCCGGCCGCCCTGCATAGGGCGGTCTTTAGGTTGCCGCTCTCTTTGCGGAGGAAGCAGGATTCATCCATTCTATTTCAGGAAAGAGGTTAGTTATGAAGAACCATTCTCTATCATCCAGGTTCATACGGTTGGGGCTTGCTGTCATTATGCTGTTCGCACTGCTGGGAGCAGCTGTAGCCCCGGCAGGACAAGCTGCTGCTGCACAGGCAGGCGGGACTTCCGCGCCCGCAGTATCCGCTCTGCCCGCAAGTGAGGCAGCCAGCGTAACCGCTGCGGTCTATGCTACTGCGGAGTTCATGCTGAAGAACGGAGTCCAGTCGGACTGGCAGGCGATTGGCCTTGCACAAGCAGGCTACAAGGTTCCTGCCAGCTATCTGAAGGCGCTTGAAGGTAAGGTGAGTGAGGCTAAGGGTGTTTTTGCCAGAGCAACGGACTATGCCCGGATCACACTTGCTGTTAAGGCACTGGGCGGCGATCCTGAGAAGGTGGCAGGCTATAACCTGATCGAGAAGCTCTACAATCACGATGCAATTACCGGCCAGACGCTGAATAATCCGGTCTATGCACTGCTCGCTCTGGATTCCGGCAGCTATACGATCCCGGCAAATGCGAAATGGACACCGTCCAAGCTGCTGGCAGAGATTCTGGCGAAGCAGAACCCGGACGGCGGCTTCACCCTGACCACGGGTGCGAGTGATCCGGATATGACAGCGATGACGCTGAACGCACTGGCTGGACACAAGCAGGAAGCAGCCGTGAATACTGCCGGTCAGCGGGCGGCAGCCTGGCTGGCTAAGGCACAGGACAAGAACGGCGGATATGGCGACAGCAGCGAGAGTGTAGCTCAGGCCATTATCGGTCTGTCTGCCTTCGGCATTGATCCGGCAGGAGCAGAGTATACCAAAGGCCAGATTAATCTGGTCAGCAAGCTGCTGAGCTTCAGCGCAGCAGATGGCGGATTCGTCCACACTGCGGGCGGCAGCTCCAATCCGCTCTCTACGGAGCAGGCGCTGGAGGCTTTGGTAGCGTACAAGCTGTTTGGTACAGGCGCTAAGCTCTTTGATTTTAGCGGCACACCAGTGAAGAATCATCAGGTAAGTGTCTCGGTTACTGTTGAAGGTCCGAATGGAGCCTTGGCTGAAGGCGGCGTGTATGCAGGGAATGTGCTTAATGCACTGGAAAAGACAGCAGCCGCCAAGCGCCTGGCCCTGGTCAATGAAGCAGGCAATTATGTGACGGGGATCGGCGGCGTGATTGCGGGTACTTTTGGCGGATATGATGGCTGGATGTATGTGGTCGCCCGCGGCGGAGCATGGATCTATCCAAGTGTAGGGATGGGCGACTTCGCGCTGGAGGAGAATGACCGCATTGTGGTCTATTATGGCGGAGACAACACGCAGGTGGTTGATGCCGTAACCGTGACGCCCGCACAGCCGCAGCCTGGACAAGATCTGAAGGTGCAGGTGAACCAGAAGCAATGGGTCTGGAATGAGGCGACCTTCACCTCTGATCCGGTAACTTCACCGGCAGCAGGCGTACAGGTAACCATCGGCGGCAAAACGGCAGTTACAGATGCTGCGGGCGTGGCTGTTGTGGCTGGTGGTCTGCCGGCGAATAAATATACCCTGACGGTTACGGGATATCTGAAGGATAAGACCCCTGCCATCGTGCGTCATACGGTCCCGGTAACGGTGGCTTCTGCTGCGGCGGACCGTCCGGCTTTTGCCGATGTGAAGTCGATCTCGCCTTGGGCGCTGGAGTCAGTATACACGGCGTATGACCGCAAGCTGATGAATGGTGTGAGTGAGGGCAGTCTGGTGTTTGCGCCGAAAAAGAATATTACCCGTGCTGAATTTGCAGCGCTGTTGCTGCGGTTAACCGGGAATGAGCCGTCTGCGGCGGCTTCCGCTGGGGCCTTCAGTGATGTTAAGGCCGGTACATGGTATTATGGAACAGTGAACCGGGCGAAGGAGCTGGGAATTATCAGCGGCGTGACGGCTAAGACGTTCAAACCGGACGGGCTGGTTACGCGTCAGGATATGGCTGTAATGATAGTTAGAGCTTATAAGCTGGATGCAGCATCAACTGGAGCAGGGGCTGGTAAGTTCAGCGACGAAGATAAGATTAGCGACTATGCGTTGTCCGCTGTCCGTACGGTGACGGGACTTGGATATATGAGCGGCACCGGCGGCGCATTCGAGCCTTCCGCTGTGGTAACCCGTGAGATGGCTGCTGCTGTGGCGGTTAGGTTGCCTTAGTTCTTAGTTGGAGTTGGGAGCAGACTGTACTGCACGCTGGGGCCGACGATAAGTGGATAAATGACATCTAATTTGGCCGGATTTGCTGCAGAGCGGGAGTTAGTTGGATAAATGACACTTATTCAGGTCTGAAGCTGCAGAAGGATGAGGTCTGGGCAGAATTAGATGCTGTAAATCCAACTAATTTCTGTACAGATGCGTAATCAGGATAATTAAGTGTAGAAAATCCAACTAAAGTATCCGTGCCGATGAGCCGTTGAGGCGTATAGGGTTGCCGAAGCGCTGAAGGCTCGTTAGCGTGACAAATTTGCTTGAAATTCGTTTGGATATGTGTTGAAAAGTAAGCATAAGGTGTATGAAGGAACGGGGAACAGGCTGACTGCCCCGTTCTTTTCCCTTTTTGTGGAGGTGTGCAGGTAATGTTCAAACTAGTCAAAAGAGGCCGGGGAAGGCTGGCTCCGCTGCTTCTCCTGCTGATGGTGCTGCTGCTCTCCGGCTGCTCCTCTGCGCAGCCGGATGAGGCAGGCGGCGGCACACACCCGCCCGCCGGGACCCCGGCCGCGCAGACGCCGCGGCCTGGAGACGAAGCGGCTCCGCTGCCGGGAGCCGCTGAGGGCACTGCCGTACCATCCGCCCCTGCGGAAGGTACGGCAGCTCCAGCGCAGGCGGGCAGGGGCGAGCCCGCCAAGCCGGCGTCGCCAAGCGCAGCGGCGACGCAACCATCGGCGGGCAGGGGCGAGCCCGCCAAGCCCCAGGCGTCGCCAGGCGCAGCGGCGACGCAGCCATCGGCGGGCGTAAGCGAGCCCGCCAAGCCGGCGTCGCCAAGCGCAGCGGCGACGCAACCAACGGCGGGCGTAAGCGAGCCCGCCAAGCCGGCGCCGCCAAGCGCAGCGGCGACGCAACCATCGGCGGCCACACCCAAGCCGCCGACCCCCAAGCCCGCTCCGGCGGCTACGGCCAAGCCGCCAGCCGCCACGCGCTCCCCGGCAGCCACGCCCAAGCCGGACAACGTGGTCACCCTCTCCATCACCGGAGATGAGGAGCATGGTGTGATTCTGGCCGCCGCCCAGTATGAGATCAAGAAGGGCGAGAGTGTGCTGGACCTGCTGAAGCGGATTACGCGGGGGCAGAAGATCCAGATGGAATATCAGGGCAGCAAGGCATTTGCTTACGTGGAAGGTATAGATAATTTGTACGAGAATGATCACGGGTCAGAGAGCGGGTGGATGTACAAGGTCAATGGAGAATTTCCGTCCAAGGCTGCGGGCAGCTGGATCGTCGAGCCCGGGGATACCATCGAGTGGCTGTATACGCTTGATCTAGGCAAAGACCTGGGGGCCAAAGCACCATGAGCAGCGGCTTCCGTTCCATGCATCCGGTAGTAGCCCTGCTGTATTATGCAGGGCTGCTGCTGTTCACTCTGATGATCTTCCATCCGTTATTTCTGGCTACAGAGATAGCCGGACTGCTGGTGTTGCTGCTATTGCAGGGACAAGGGAGGCTGCTTGTGCGCGGCTTGCCTTTTATGCTGCTGATGACAGCTTCCGTGGCCTTGCTGAACCCGCTGTTCTCGCATAGAGGAGCGCATATTCTGTTCTACTGGTTGGATCAGCCTATTACACTGGAAGCTGTGCTGTATGGACTGATGATGATGACAATGCTGCTAACCATTTTTATCTGGTTTATATCCTACAATTACACGGTGACTACAGATAAATTCATGTACCTGTTCGCGGCGGCTGCGCCGAGAACGGCGCTGCTGACGCTGATGGCCATCCGGTTCGTGCCGCTGTTCCAGCGGCGGCTGCGCCAGATTACGCTGATCCAGCGTCTGCGCGGGGTAGATACCGGTACGGGAAGCCTTAAGAAAAGAATGACTGACGGAATGACGCTGCTCAAAGTGCTGCTGACCTGGTCGCTGGAGGAAGCCCTCCAGACTGGAGACTCCATGTCAGCCCGTGGTTACGGCAGCACCAAACGCAGCACTTACACGATATACAAGGCCGATTTGCAGGATAAGCTGGTGATGCTGCTGTTAACCGTTAGCGGTGTGGTTACGCTGCTGTTCTGGGTGCAGGGCTACGGCAAGCTGGAGATCTATCCCCGGATGAGACCGGCGGACTTCGGCTGGCAGGAGGCCGTCATGTACGGCAGCTTCTGCCTGTTCGTGCTCATTCCTGCGGGGCTGGAAGGAAAGGAGAAATGGTTATGGAGATCCTCAAAGCACAGCAGTTATCCTTCCGATACCCTGAAGAAAACAGGGACACACTCCATGAGCTATCGTTCGTCATAGAAGAGGGTGAATTTGTCGTGCTCTGCGGCCCGTCCGGCAGCGGCAAAACCACCCTGCTGCGCCATCTGAAGCGGGAGCTCGCCCCGGTAGGTTCAACCAGCGGAACCTTGACCTACAAAGGGAAACCTCTATCCGGGCTTCCGGCAGCGGTGGCTGCCGGGGAGATCGGGATGGTCTTCCAGAACCCGGATGCACAGATAGTGATGGATACGGTCTGGCATGAGCTGGCCTTCTCCATGGAGAATCTGGGGCTACCGCCTGCTGTCATGCGGACCCGGCTGGCAGAGATCTGTGGCTTGTTCGGGCTGGAGCCGCTGCTTTACCGTCCGGTACATGAGCTGTCAGGCGGACAAAAGCAGCTAATGAACCTGGCCTCAGTGCTGCTGCTTCAGCCCAAGGTGCTGCTGCTTGATGAGCCAACCTCCCAGCTTGATCCCGTTGCTGCGCGGGAATTCATTATGGCGCTGCAGCGGCTGAACGAGGAGATGGCGGTCACGGTGATCATCAGCGAGCACAGGCTGGAGGAGGTGCTGCCGCTGGCTGATCGGGTGCTGATGCTGGAAGACGGCAAGCTGCTGGCAGATGCCGCTCCCCGCTTGTTCGCCCGGCAGACCGGCAGCGGGGCCTTGACCTCGGCTGGGCGTTACCTGTCAGCCGCTTCACGCCTGCACTTGTCGCTCTCTCCGGAGGCAGATTCGACTGCGCCGGAGAATATTCCGCTGACCGTGCGTGAGGGCAGACGCTGGATACATTCCCTGCTGGCTAGAACGGACGCTGCCGCAGGCTTAGAACTTGTTAATAACTTGAATAGTCCCGACGTACCAGCCCCCCTAACTTCCCGCGTAATATCTGCTCAAGGGGCGTCTTCATCCCCAATCCCCGCCGCATCGTCTCTGCTCACCTGCCGCGAAGTGACCTTCCGGTATGAGAAGGAGGGCCGGGAGGTCCTCAGGAAGCTCTCGCTGACACTCAAGCAGGGGGAGCTCCTGGCAGTCATGGGCGGGAACGGCGCAGGCAAGTCCACCCTGCTGCATGTGCTGAACGGGCTGATGAAGCCGCAGCGCGGCAAAATAGAGCTGGCCAAAGGCAAGACTACCGGCCTGCTGGCGCAGAATCCGCTGCTCTATTTCAGTTATGATACAGTGGCTGAGGAGTTACAGCATATGGGCAGCTACGCCGGGTTATCCCCTGAGGCAGCAGCAAGCCGGATTGAGGCTTTACTCGAAGTGTTCCAGCTCCGGGAGGTGCTGCAGAGTCATCCGCATGATCTCAGCGGCGGGCAGCAGCAGCAGACCGCGCTTGCCATGATGCTGCTCATGAAGCCGGATATTCTGCTGCTGGATGAGCCGACCAAGGGGCTTGATCCAGCCGCCAAAGACAGGCTGGCCGCCCTGCTTCAGCAATTGCGCGGGCAAGGGATCAGTATTCTTATCGTAACGCATGATGTAGAGTTCGCGGCTAAGCATGCTACGCGCTGTGCGCTCCTGTTCGACGGGGGAATTACGGCGGAGGGCACACCGGCTGAGTTCTTCAGCAGCAATTACTTCTATACCACGGCAGTCAACCGGATGGTGCGGGACTGGCTGCCGCAGGCATTGACTATTGAGGATGTGATTCGCGCATGGCCCGCTTCCGCGTACCGCTGATAATTGCCCTGGGACTCTTCATCGCCGGGCTTGCGCTTACCGCAGCATTCACTGACCGGCATTATGTACTGCTTAGCGTGGTGCTGCTGCTGGCTGCGCTCCTGCCGCTGTTCATCCGGCTGGAGCGCCGGCCGCTACAGTCCCGTGAACTCGTGCTGCTGGCGGTGTTGTCAGCCATCGCTGCGGTCAGCCGGATACCTTTTGCCGCGCTTCCCGGGGTGAAGCCTGTGTCGGCCGTTGTCATCCTCTCCGCTTATGTCTTCGGGGCAGAGGCGGGATTCGTCATCGGTGCAGTTGCTGCGCTGGTCTCCAATATTTACTTCGGGCAAGGGCCCTGGACGCCATGGCAGATGTTCGCCTGGGGCATGACCGGACTTACAGCCGGGTGGCTGCGGAGGAGCTGGCTATTGCGTAAGCGGGCCGGACTGCTGGTGTTTGGCTTCATCTGGGGGTTCCTGTTCGGCTGGATTATGAATATCTGGGTCCTGCTCAGTCTGCCGGATGCCTTTAGCTGGCGGCTGGTTGCCGTTACGTTTGCCGCAAGCTTTTATTTCGATCTGGCCCATGCCTTGTCGAATGTATTCTTCTTAGCGGTGCTGGCCGGAGGCTGGACCAAGGTGCTGCAGAGATTCCGCAAGAAATATGGCTTGCTTCAAGAGGGAATGGAATTATAATTAATAGATAGCGCTTTACTAAAACGATATTTTTCTTCTTTTTTCGACATTTTTTTTAGCAGGGCCATCAACAATTCGATGTTATTCTCCGATAAATAAGGTTACAGCTAGATTCGAGAAGGCGGGATAACGGGAAATGAGACATCTGAAGATTAAGCATAAAATGATTGTACTGATAGCGGTGGTTATCCTACTGCTGATCGGGATTGGAACAACAGGTATTCTGACGACAACCAGAATGGCGGACAGGTCTGAAGAGACGTACAGGCAGAACCTGCAGCCGATTTATTTCGTAACGGAGATCCGCGGGAATAACCGGGCAATTGAGTCTTTTCTGCTGGAGGATCTGATTACCACGGATGACGCCAAGAAGCAGGAGCTGAAGGCGAGAATTCAGGAGAACATCCAGACGAACAATGAGCTGATGGCCGAACTGAGGAACATTGAATTTAACAATGAGAAGATTGCTGCTTATGTGAACGAATATACCTTGCTGCTGCCGGACTACCGCTCACAGCGTGATAATATTATCCACCTGGCCGATAACGATCTTAACGACGAAGGGTATCAGGTGTTCACGGGCCAGACCTTTAATGAGCTGCGTGACAAAATGGTCAGGCTGCTTGAAGAGACAGCGACGTTATTCATTCAGGATGCGTCTGCCCATAACACACAGACCATAGAGAGTGCCAAGAGCTCTGTTACACTAAGCAGCGTTCTGATTGTGCTGGCCTTGCTGCTCAGTATTGTCCTCAGTATCATTATCACACGGCTGATTACAAGACCGCTGAAGGAATTGCAGGGGCTGATGAAGCGGGCGGAAGAAGGGGATCTGACGGCCTCTGCCGCTTACCGGTCCAGGGATGAGATCGGCCAGATTAATACCTCGTTCAATACCATGCTGGACGGCTTGAAAAATATGATGCGCGGCGTCTCGGAGAGCGCCGAGATTCTCTCGGCTTCCTCCCAGCAGATGAGCGCCAGTGCCGACCAGACCGCACACGCCTCACAGATGATCGCTGAGACCTCAGGCGAGATCGCGGCCGGATTCGATGTGCAGGCAGAGAGCATTACCCTTACTACGCAGTCTGTACGGACGATGTCTTATGAGATTGCCGAAGCCCGGCATAGCGGAAATGAAATGACACGCCTGATGGAACAGGCTGCCTCCTCCACGGAACGCGGTGTGTACGCAGTAGAGCAGATTCTGGCCCAGATGCGGGAGATTGACTCCAGTGTCTCGGCGAGCCGGCTGATTGTGGGCAACCTGGGCAGCCTGTCTGAAGAGATAAATACGATTATTACAACCATCAATGAGATTGCGACCCAGACCAATTTGTTGTCCCTGAATGCTTCTATCGAGGCGGCACGGGCGGGTGAGCATGGCCGTGGCTTCGCAGTAGTTGCCGGTGAGATCCGGAAGCTGGCGGAGGCTACCGGATCAAGCTCGCTGCAGATTACGGAGATCATTAACCATATCCGTCAGCAGACCGCCAGTGCCGTTGAATCGATGGAGCAGGGCTCCGGGATTGTCTCTCATGGCGTAGCACAGAGTGAAGTGGTATCGGAAGCCTTTACAGCGATCCAGACCTCCATTCAGGCGGCCAGTGAGCAGACAGAGCAGATTACAGAGGTTATCGGCCATGTCGCGCAAGAATCGGAGGAAGCAGCCAAGTCTATGTCGACGGTGAATGAAATCTCGCGCAAAGGCGCCGCAGACGTTCAGGGCACCAGCGAAGCAAGCCTGGAGCAACTGACCGCGATGGGAGAGATGTCCTCTTCCGCACAGTATCTGGCTACCCTGGCCGAGGATCTGCAGAAGCATCTGGCAAGGTTCCGGCTGTAACTGCTATAATAGACACGAGCCTGGCCCGATTCGGCCGAGGAACCCTGGAGATTCCCGGGCATCCTCAGCGGAGCCGGGCTTTTGAACGTATTATTATTATTAACCTCAGGGAGGCGGTCTCTATAATGAATAATCGAACATGGAAGCTGGCGGTAGTTCCAGCCTTGTTAATGACACTTGCAGCTTGCAGCTCGAATCAGGCTAGTACTCCGGCGGTTAGCCCCAGCCCGCAGCCAACAGCAGCTCCTGTAGAAGCGTCTGTCCAGCCGACGGAAGGGCCGAAGGCTACACCGGCACCTGCTGAAGCTGCTGGCGTAAAGGTTGGGGAAGTTAAGCAGTATGAGCAAATCGCGATTTCCGACTGGAAAGATGATCACACCATTGTCGTGTCCAAGGCGAACGATAAGCTTGGGCCGATCGCCTCGGGAGAGCTGAAGGGGTCTTATCCGCAGAGCCTGTATTTCTTCCATCTGGATACCGGCAAATACGATTTGATTACTGAGAAGGCGAACATGATGCTGGGGGATGCCAAGCTATCCGCCGATCAGTTGTTTCTGCTGTATAGTGAATTCTCCCTGGGCGATCCTGTCTACAATGTAATGGACCTGGGGTCCAAGAAGACCTTCACCATCAAGGGCGATACCATTGCCGGGGCAATGGGAGCCGAGTGGGCAGATAAGGATACAGTAGTGGGTCCAGCGTACAGTGGCGGCGCTTATACAGCGACTACTTCTATGAAGATTGCGCCGGTGGAGGGACTGGGCGGGGAAGGCCTGATTGTTGTAAGACAAATCAAGAATAAGATCTATTACACCAGTAATTCGAATGACTCGCTGCACACCCTGAACCTGAATACTAAGGAAAAGGCAGACCTAAATATTCCAGGTACCAGCAGCGTAAACCCTTCGCCGGACGAAGAACAAATGCTGATCCTGCAGTATAAGGAGAATACCCAGGCGCTGCTGCTCAGCGGCACAGACGGTAAGAATCCGCGGACCCTGGTGGAAGGCGCTGAACTTGGGTCCGTCTCCTGGTCTCCAGACCAACGTCTGGTCGCCTATAGTGTAACTATTGAGGAGAAGGGGACAACGAAGAATACCTTATATGTCTACGACCTGTCTTCTGATAAGTCCGTTCAGATTGCGGAGAGCAACGGGACGATGACCACCTCATGGAGCCCCAATGGCAAGCAGCTTGCGTATACGGAGCGGGATGACAGCGGCAGCAGCAGCAGTATAGTACAGTTAAAGTAGAACATCAACATGATGGCAATCTTTAAAATCCAAAAAAAGCGGTCCGCACCGGTAAATCTACCGGATACGGACCGCTTTTTTTATAGATTACTTGAAGGAGCATAACGCTCCTCTGCTTCTTAGGTGCTAAGCATACCAGCCCCATACGAAGATGAACAGGGTGCCGAAGATGGTGACCAGGGCCACGAACATGGCATATGCGATGTTGATATACAGTTCTTTTTTGGAATCGGCCGATTCTCCGATGTGCATGAACACAAACAGCTGCAAGGAAGCCTGGATTAGCGCTGTGATTAGCAGCACCACCATATTGGCACTGGAGGACAGGTCTCCATAAATAACAATCAGTGCAGCGGCAGAGAGGACCAGAGAGGCTACATAACCCATCACATGCTTAATTGGGAATAGTTGCTTCATCATGTCACATCAGTCCTTTCAGGTAGACGAAGCTGAAGATAAAGATCCAGACCACGTCTAAGAAGTGCCAGAACAGGGAGAAGATGAACGTTTTGTTGGCGGTAGCGGGAGTAATGCCGCGCTTCCACAGCTGAATCATAATGCCAATTCCCCACAGCAGGCCGAAGCTGACGTGAAGACCATGCGTTCCCAGTAGTATGAACAGACTGGAGAGGAAGCCGCTGGTCTGCAGGGTAGCTCCTTCATGCACATAAGTGAAGAACTCGTCGATTTCGATACCGACAAAAGCAAGACCCATCACCAGCGTAATCGCCATGAAGACCATCATAGCTTTCTTGTAGCCATGCCGCATGGCATGGACAGCCAGACCGATAGTGAAGGAACTCGACAGCAGGAGGAAGGTCTCCATCAGCACCGGGCCGATCTCGAACAGCTCGCTGCCGCTCGGTCCGCTGGCATAGCGGTTAACCATTACGAAATATACAGTGAACAGCGTAGCGAAGAGAGGGATCTCGGCTCCGAGAAAGACCCAGAAGCCGAAGATCTTGTTACTGTTCTCTTCCGTTGAATATTCGAGCGGCTTGGACGCATCTATTTTCATACAGTCTCACCCCGCATCAGTTTCTTTTCTGTAGCTATAACCTCTTCTACAGGAATGTAGTAGCCTTGGTCCTTATCGAAGGACATGAAGGCCAGCACGACCAGGATTCCAATTCCGGCAACAATCGCCGGAATCCACATGCTGAATACCAGGAAGAAGCCAAGGAAGAAGAAGACTACACCCAATATGAACGGCTTGCCGGTATTGCTTGGCATATGAATCTTGGTGTATTTGGTGTCTGTATACAGCGGGATATTCTCCTGCTTCGCAGACCATAGAGCATCACGCGTCTCAACCTTAGGCACAATCGCAAAGTTGTAGAGCGGAATCGGGCTATGCGTAGCCCATTCGAGCGTCCGGCCATCCCAAGGATCGTTTGTTGTATCTCTTGGCATGTAGCGGGTACTCCAGTAAATATTGTAGACCAGGATCACGAAGCCGATGGCGAGACCGACAGCCCCGACGAAGCTTAGCATATTGAGCGGACCGAAGCCTGATTCCTTAGAGTAAGTGTACAGACGGCGTGTCATTCCCATCAGTCCCAGGAAGAACATTGGGAAGAAGGTTACGTTAAAGGAAATGATGATCCACCAGAAGGCATGCTTGCCCAGCCGTTCGTTCAGGCGGAAGCCGAACACTTTAGGGAACCAATAGTGGAACCCGGCG
Organism: Paenibacillus sp. FSL P4-0338; assembly: GCF_038002365.1. Taxonomy (NCBI): domain Bacteria; kingdom Bacillati; phylum Bacillota; class Bacilli; order Caryophanales; family Paenibacillaceae; genus Paenibacillus; species Paenibacillus sp. FSL P4-0338. Next base: position 1,020,197 of record NZ_JBBOCG010000002.1, read on the forward strand.
ATGACGGCGAACACAGCACCCGGAATCAGCACGTAGTGGAAATGCGCAACCAGGAACATCGTGTTGTGATACTGGTAATCGGCGCTGGCCATCGCCAGCATGACGCCCGTTACCCCGCCGATCGTAAAGATCGGGATAAAGGCTAGAGTATACAGCATCGGGGTCGTGAAGGTAATCCTGCCCTTTCGCAGGGTGAATAGCCAGTTGAATATTTTGACCCCGGTAGGTACTGCTATGGCCATCGTTGTTATCGAGAAGAAGCTGTTGACCATGGCACCTTGACCCATCGTATAGAAATGGTGCGCCCATACGAGGAAGGACAGGAGCGAGATGATCAGCATACTGAATACCATGGAGGTATAGCCGTACAGGTTCTTCTTCGAGAAGGTGGCGATAATCTCACTATAAATACCGAACGCCGGAAGGATTACGATATAGACCTCCGGATGTCCCCAGACCCAGAACAGGTTGGCCCAGAGCATATCCATCCCGCCGTTGGCCATCGTGAAGAACTGGGAGCCGAAGAGGCGGTCGAACATCATCATCGCCAGCGCTACGGTAAGAACCGGGAAAGCAAAGACAATAATAACGTTGGTGATCAGTACGGACCAGGTGAACATCGGCATCTTCATCAGCGTCATGCCTGGTGCGCGCATTTTGAGAATTGTTACGATAAAGTTAACCCCGGTGATCAGCGTACCGATACCGGATATTTGCAGAGCCAGAGAGTAGTAGTTGTTCCCTACGGTCGGGCTGAATTCAAGACTCGCCAGCGGGAAGTACGCTGACCAGCCCGCATCCGGCGAGCCGCCGATGACGAACGAAATGTTCAGCAGCATGGCGCCCATGAAGAAGAGCCAGAAGCTGACGGCGTTCAGCCGCGGGAAGGCAACGTCCCGTGCACCGATCTGCAGTGGAATGATTACGTTCATCAGACCGATGATGAACGGCATGGCCATGAAGAGAATCATGATCAGACCATGGGTGGTGAAGACCTCATTGTAATGCTGTGCATCGAGGAATTTCATTTCCGGCGCAGCCGTCTGCAGACGCATCATCATTGCATCTACACCGCCGCGGAACAGCATCAGCAGCGCGGCGAGGATGTACATGATCCCGATTTTTTTGTGGTCAACCGTAGTCAGCCATTCGCGCCACAGATAGCCCCATTTCTTGAAATAGGTAAGCCCTACGAGAATCCCGATGGTTGCCAGTGCAATACTGATCATGGCCCCGTATATCAAGGGTTCGCCGTGAACCTTAAATTTGTCCAAATCCATTAGGGTAGCTCCTTTCAGTGTGTTGCATTAAGCTCGCAAGAGAGCTAGTGTCCTTCATGTGTGCTTTCATCTACAGCTGAGGTTGGCAGCGGCTGGTCCAATTCAGGATCAGGCTTACTATCGAATTCCGTTCCGCTGGACGGCTCTGGAGAAGGATGAAGCTCTTTGTTATCCTGATGCTCCTGATTGCCGTTGTCCATATCCATCTCCTTGCCGCCGCCGCTCATATGCTCGCCGTGGTCTCCAGGAGGCGGGCTGAACTCCAGATGGGTGGAGGAATACGTTTTGCGTCCGAGATAATCCGTGGCCAGCAGGCCCTTGAATTCTTCCTCAGTCAGCTTAGGCGCAGTTTCCTTCACTTCCTTCACCCAGTCCTCGTAACCCTTGTTACTCAGGACAAGCGCTTCGAATTCCATGTGGGCGAAGCCTTTACCGCTGAAGTTAGCGTTCTTTCCGATATAAGAGCCTTCTGTATCAGCGGAGAGATGAAGCGTTGTCAGCATGTCGCTCATGGCGTACTTTTGGCCGGCAAGCTGTGGAATCCAGAGACTGGTAATGGTGCCGAATGAGTACATTCTGAATTCTACCGCACGATGCACCGGCATATTCACGTAGTTAACCGTCTCGATCCCTTCCTCAGGGTAGCTGAAATGCCATTTCCAGTTGGAAGAGGAAGCATAGATGACCAGCGGAGTCTGATCTTGATAGTCCGCAGCCACATTCTCCACTTCGTTAGTCGTCTTGACGGTAACAACGGACAGGAAGGCTACGATGATAATCGGAATGATAATCCAGATGGCCTCCAGTACCTTGTTGCCTTCCTCATGTTCAGGGATGTAGCCCTCATTACTCTTCTTCGCACGATATTTCACCAGTACAAAGATATACAGAATGTAGACAACAGCCAGAACCCCGAGCATTACAAGAATAGAGAGCAAGATGGTGTCAGATAACGTCCTTGCAGACGGCCCCTTCGGGTTCAAAACAGCGATTGAGCTGCATCCCGGCAGGAGAAGGATCAGGCTTAAAAACAAAGCGTATAACGGTCCCTTTTTTTTCATATAGAACTCCTTCCTTCAATACTACTTTTCATTCGCCGTTCATTAACGGGAGTACATTGATCTGTATCTATAGTAAGAACTACTTACCCATAATGCAAAATACATATTTTGTATAAAAGTATAAAAAAGACCTTAAAAATGGCGAACAAGTTAAATATGTGTGATCAAATTGTTACAACTCCCTAAGGGTATGATAAAGATCACTGTAGTGGCGCACTTTAGCTAATTTTAAGGTTGTTCAATTTTTGTTCAAAATATCGATATTGTTATTAATATTGTCACAATTATTCTGCGCCAAAAACCGCTGATTTAACCGTGTAACGCTTGCTGTGACAGCATTCGACGAGATTTGCGTGCTTTCTGAAAATGTTGGCGAACCCTCATTTATCATTGCACAAGAGTAACAATTTTTTAGCTTCCGGTTACAATCTCTCAAATTACGTTGAAAGTATATATGATAAAGTAATAGATAAATATACATAGATTGGAGACTGCTGCTGTGCGTATCAAGAAAATTCTGCTCTTATTCATGTCTTTATTCCTAATCATGGGGCTTGTGCAGGTCCCGGCTAATGCTAAAGGTGATAGCGCTATTCTTAAGCTCGGAGTCAACGATAAATTAAGTAAGGTTGAAGCTGTTTCCGTAAAAGGCACCTATTATGTACCGCTGTGTGCACTTGCGGATGAGCTGAAATGGACCCTTACCGGAATGACGGACGGAATTCAAGTAGCCGGCGGAACGGGTTCGCTTACCCTGCTGAGCAAGGACGGAGGTGCCGTGCTTAAGGATGGCACTACTGTGCCTATGAGCACTTTCGTGCAGGACGGCAAACTCATGGCTCCGCTGAAGGTTAGCGGGTACCTCGGGTATAGCATTTCCTACGCGGGAGATAAATATTTACTTCGTGTGAAGGACGGCTCGGCGCAGCTTACCGATGCAGTGTTTACCGATAAATATGCTGCCGACCTGAAGCCGAAGGCTCCAGTGGCTCCAGTGACTCCTGCCACTCCCGTTACACCCACTGAGCCGGGCAAGCCGGGCCGGACCGTATACCTGACCTTCGACGATGGCCCGTCAGCGACGACTGGTGAGTTGCTGGATATCCTGCACAAATATGACGTACAGGCGACCTTCTTCATGCTGGGGAACAACATGAATGAGCATCCCGCCCAGGTAAAGCGGATTGCTAAGGAAGGCTATGGCTTAGCGCTGCATGGTGTGACCCACCGCAAGGAGAAGTTCTATGCCTCTCCTGCAGCGGCGCTTGCCGAGATGTCAGGGGCCAATGCAACATTGAAGAAGCTGACGGGAGTAAGCACCCCACTGATCCGTACGCCATACGGAAGCAAGCCCTATTTCACCAAGTCCTTCCGCGATAAAGTCCTGACGCAGGGATACCATCTCTGGGACTGGAACGTGGATTCCTATGACTGGAAATACAAACAGAACAGCGACAGAATCTATAACACCGTGATGGATCAGGTGAATAAGCTGAAGGCGTCCAAGACGAATCCGGTAATTCTGATGCATGACCAGAAGGCTACACTCAAGGTGCTGCCGCGTATTCTGGAGAAGCTGAAGAAGGAAGGCTATACCTTCAAGCTCATTACGAAGGATATGGAGCCGCTCAATTTCTGGAAGGATAAACGCTGATCCGCAAGGGTCAATAAAGAAAGAGCAAGCTGCGGGGTACCTGCAGGCTTGCTCTTTTTTTGAGGAAATGTATAGAGAAAAGGCAGTTGTTACTTATACAGATATTGCACCAGCATATGAACCAGCTCTGACTTCAGCCGGTCCACAGCGATCCGCTGCGGCGAGAAGGAGATAAAGTCTACAATCGCGCTCACTGACTCGAACACAATGATCGAAGCTGCCTCCGTATCTTCGGTCTTCAGTTCATCCTGTCCCATCTGAAGATAGGTCAGCGTCTTGAGCCGGCCGGACTCGTACTGGGCATCCATCAGCTGCTTGATAGCCTCATCGCTGTGATACATAATATTCAGATCCTTATGGTACCCGATAAATGCCTTATGCGCGAGCAGAAGCGTGTCTATCAGATGCAGGATCAGGTCCGTACGTTCAATCGTATTGAAATTAATCTCTGCCATCGACCGCTCGACCTCGGCCATCAGCTCATCCCCGTACATGTGGAGCACCTCAATAAATACGGACCTTTTATCCACAAAATAGGAGTAGAAGCTCCCGGTCGAGACCCCGGCTGCCGCTGCAATCTCCTTCGTATTCGTCTGATAGAAACCCTTGTCCGAGAATAGCTGCATCGCGGCCCGGATAATGGCTTCCTTCGTTCGTATACTGCGCTCCTGCTGCGGAGTTCTAATCTTGTCCTCTGTTTCACCCATATCGTAAGGTCCCCCTCATAGTACAGATTGTAGTGGAGTGGTTTTGCGCTGTCAATAAAAGTTGAACCGGAGTTCATTTTTTGATTGACAAATATGAACTAGGGTTCATATAATCTGAATATGAACTCTATTTCATATTTCAGGAGATGATCGATATGGGGATTGGGATGCGCAGAGCTTTATCCTTTACGGCGATTGTGCTGGGCTTTTTCATGGCGCTGCTGGATACAACCATTATTAATATTGCCCTGCCGGAGATGACCCGCCAGTTCGGGGGGAGTGTGTCGCAGGTATCCTGGGTGATGAACGGCTATAACCTGGCATTTGCCGTATTCATCCTGACTGCCTCGCGTCTGGCCGATCAATTCGGACGGAAGAAGGTATTCCTCATTGGCGTGGGGGTGTTCACACTGAGCTCTCTGCTTGCCGGACTCTCCACTTCACTTGGCATGCTGATTCTGTTCAGGGTCATTCAAGGCTTGGCGGGAGCCATTATTGTGCCGGTTACAATTCCGCTAAGCACCACCACCTTCCCCAAAGAAATGCACGGGCTGATTATAGGCATATGGGGAGCCGTCTCGGGAGTGGCTGCGGCAAGCGGTCCGGCACTTGGCGGAATACTGACACAGAAGCTGAGCTGGGAGTGGATTTTTTTTGTGAACGTACCGCTTGGGCTGCTGAGTATAGGGCTGACCGCTATGTTCATTCAGGAGTCACGGGATGATTCAGCAGGGCGGTCCATAGACTATGGCGGAATGCTGGGGATTACAGGCGGGATGTTCTGCATTACATATGCCCTGATTAAAGTGCAGGATTACGGCTGGAGCTCGCGCCCGTTCCTGGGACTGATGGCTGCGGGGGTGCTGTGTTTGGTGTTCTTTTTTCTTACGCAGTCTAAGGGGAAGGAGCCGATGCTGCCCCTGTCCCTGCTGAAGATCAGGGCCTTCAACAGTACCTCGGTATCGATGATCGTGCTGGGGGCGGCGCTGATGAATATTTCGCTGCTGACCTCCTTTTATCTGACCCGGGTGATGGGGGTGTCGGAGCTGAGGGCAGGGCTGGTCCTCTCAACTATGGCCTTAGGCTCCATCGCCAGCTCGGCTGTATCCGGGCCGCTGTCTGCGAAATACGGCAGCAGTCTGTTCGCCGCAGCGGGAATGGTGCTGATTGGCGGTGCCACCTATTCCATGAGCGGACTTGAGGCCGACTCTACGCTGGGTGCGGTGATGCTACGGCTTGCAGTGACCGGCTTTGGCGTGGGGCTCTCGATGGCACCAGTGATGTCATCGGCGATCCGGGTCGTTCCTGAAGACAAGGTGGGCATAGCTTCGGGAGTGACTAATATGGCGAAGGCGCTGGGGAGTGTACTCGGCGTGGCTATCATCGTCACTGTGCTCCAGCATAATACAACCCGGGAGCTGAGCGCGGCGAACTCCGCAGACGCAGAGGCCGGGACCGTGGCAATAAGACAGCAACAGGCGGCTGTGGATGCGTTTAGTCAGACCTATAAGTTCGCAGGCTACCTGCTCCTCCCGGGTATAGGCGCTGCCCTGTTCAGCGATGAACGCAGACAGCGGCGTAGCAGCAGCGTTCATGTTCAATAGAAGAGTCCCACTAAGCAATCATAACCCCCATCTGTCCAGGGCAGGCAGGTGGGGGTTATTTGCGTGATACGCTGGAACTAGACAGAGTAAAAGTTAATGATTGACATTAATTCTTATCTGTATTAATAATAGTAGTACAGTTAACACAGTTGAACAGCCGGATCACAGGTCCGAAGAAAGGAGGACTGTCATGTTCGAGTTGGATGTACGCAGCCGCAAGCCGATCTATGAGCAGCTGACCGACAAGGTGAAAGAGTTGATTATGCATGGTATTCTGCGGGCGGATGAACAGCTGCCTTCGGTGCGGGCGTTATCCTCGCAGCTTACAGTCAATCCCAATACGATTCAGAAAGCCTACCGGGAGCTTGAGCGTGAGGGGTATATCTATTCGCTGCAGGGCAAGGGCAACTTCGTAGCCGCGCTGCAGCAGGGCCAAAGTGAGAGCAAACGGGCAGAGCTGAAGGAAGAACTGCTGCGGCTGATGGCAGAAGCAGTCTACCTTGGGTTCACGGAGACGGAAATCAGTTCCCTGTACCGCCAGGCGCTGGATATGAGAAGAGAGGAGAGCAGCCATGATTGAGATACGCGGAGTGAACAAGATTTTTCAGGAGGAAAAGGCTGTGAACGGCCTCTCGCTGACGGTACCCAAAGGGGCCATCTACGGATTGCTGGGATCTAACGGAGCAGGCAAAACCACGCTCCTGAAGATGCTTGTGGGCATCTATCGTCCAGATACAGGGAGTGTCAAGGTAGGCGGGCAGCCCGTCTATGAATCACCGGAGGTCAAGCGAAGTCTGTTCTTCATGCCGGACAGCCCGTACTTCTTCCCGCAGGCTACGATGAAAAGTATGGCGGAATTCTACCGCTCAATCTATACAGGGTGGAGTCAAAAAAGATACGAGGAGTTGGTTACAGTGTTCCGGCTCGATCCCCGGCGCAGACTCAGCCGCTTCTCCAAAGGGATGCAGCGGCAGGCCGCCTTCCTGCTGGCGCTTAGCTGCAAGCCGGATGCGCTGATTATGGATGAGCCGATCGACGGCCTGGACCCGGTGATGCGCCGCCAGATCAAGAATCTGCTGTTCCAGGAAGTCGCCGAGCGCGAGCTTACCGTGCTGATCTCCTCGCATAATCTGCGCGAGATTGAGGATCTGTGCGACCATGTCGGCATTATGCATGAGGGCCGGATGCTGGTGGAGAAGGATCTGGACGATCTGAAGGCCGACACGCACAAGATTCAGGTCGCTTTCCGTGACGTACGTCATGCGGCGGCGCTGGAATCCAAGCTGCAGATCCTCCATCAGGAGCAGCGGGGAAGCGTTAGCCTGTACATTGTAAAAGGAGAGCGGGAGCGGATCAGTCAGGCTTTTCATGTCTATGACCCGTATGTGTATGACCTGCTTCCGCTGACGCTTGAGGAAATCTTTATCTATGAAATGGGGGATGCCGGTTATGACGCGCAGCCGATTATTCTGTAACAGCAGCATTATCCGCCAGAACCTGCGCCAGTATGGCTGGATTGGAATTTTGTACACACTAGCACTCTTATTCATACTCCCGCTGCAACTGTTCATTAATGGAGAAGGGCTAAAAGAGCCTGTCGTATTAGAGGGACTATTCGATCTTGGCATGGACATTCCGGTAATCCTTATTCCTTTTCCGATCATCACCGGATTGTTCCTGTCCCGTTATCTACAGTCCAAAGGCTCCTCCGATCTGATGCACAGCCTCCCGCTGCGCCGCTCGCATCTGCTGTCTTCCTATACGCTGAGCGGTCTGCTTCTGCTGCTGCCGCCCATCTGGATTACAAGTGTGGTTACGATGCTGGTCCGCCCGCTGGAGAGCAATATGTATATCTATCACGGAGCGGAGGTCTGGCAGTGGTGTCTGACCCTTACTGTGCTGACCCTGTTCCTGTTCGCGTTCACGATGTTTGTCGGGATATGCACGGGGCAGACCATTCTGCAGGGAGTGGTGACCCTCATTCTGTTAGTCCTCCCTGCGGCAATGTTAATGTTTATAGATATGCATCTGAACAGATATTTGTATGGGTACCCGGATAGTATAGGATCGAGGGAATCCCTGAAGGATTGGGCGCCGATGCTGCGGATTGCAGATATGTCTTATAGCCCATTTAGTCCTACAGAGCTATGGGTGTATGCTCTACTGTTTGCAGCCTTTTTAACGCTCTCCTTCGTGCTATACCGTAAGCGCCACAGTGAGAAGGCTGGACAGGCAATGGCCTTCACCTATTTCGACCCGCTATTCAAAGCAGGGGTGATGCTCTGCAGTATGCTGCTTGCGCTCAGCTACTTCGGCAGTATCAAGCAGGGAACAGGCTGGATCGTCGGCAGTGTCGTCGCCGGAGGGGTAATCGGTTATATTCTCGTAGAGATGGTTCTCCGCAAAACCTGGCATATCCTGAGCCGCAAGCTGCCGCTTGAATTGGCAGTATATAGTATCCTGCTTGGGTTGCTGCTCTATGTTCCTGTATCCGGCTTGACCGGATATGAGACCCGGGTTCCGGCCTCCGGGAAGGTGAGTGCAGTATTCGCCGGTGGTAATTATGCAGACCTGATGCAACGCCCATTCGGCGCTCAGAGCGCTGCACCTGCGGAGGAGGTTGATATCTATTCCAAGGACGCGAAATATATTGAAGCTGTAACGGCATTGCACCATGCTGTCGTAACAGCCAAGCCTGATCAGGGGCAGGCCATGTGGGATTATGTATATCTCCCCCGCCATCCTTTCACGCTATCATACCAGCTGAAGAGCGGAGGGACGCTCATGCGGACCTATCTGGTTCCGTCAGCGGGCTTCGAGCCGGAGTTGAAGGCGGTCATGGGACATGCGGACTACAAACGTGAGCGATATCAGATCTCCCGGATGAACAAGAACATAGAAAGTATCCGGATGAGCAATCTGGATAAGGCCTTCAGTATTTCCGATCCGCAAGAGGTGAAGGAGTTCAAGGACATCCTGATCCGTGAGCTGCTGAATATGTCCTATAAGGATCAGGTCTCGGATCAGCGGTCACGGGCTTCCATTCAGGTTATTCAAAAACCGGATCAGAACGGGTTTCAGGCTCAATACACTTATAGCTGGTATCCTACCTACCATGAATTAGGGGCTTGGCTGGAGCAGGAGGGATATGCGGATAAAGTCAAAATTACCGTAGCGGATGTCGTGTCCGCCGAGATGTTCAGGGATATGAATCACAATAAGCTGCCACCCGGGCGGATGTATGATCCCGAGACCCGTCTGGAGTTAGCCCGCAGCGAGAAACGGGCGGTCATGGTCACAGACAAGACGCTCATTAACGGTATTCTGGAGCATCGCCGCAATTACAACCGCAGAGAGGGAGGATATGCGGTGAAGATAGTGTATAAGAATGATTCATCTAGTTATATTTCGCTGGATGAGCAGGAGATGTCTCCGGCGCTGAAGGCTCTTCTTCCTTAGTCAGTTTAATCTATTACAGTAAATCAACGGTCTGTTCCCCTCGTTAACGGATGCATATCCTTTGCGGGGGGATTTCTTTGTTGTATTGGGAAGTTAGTGCCGGTGCCAGGTCAGTGCCAGTGTTATGTTCTCTGCTTCTGCTTCAGTTGTACCTGAGTCCGAAGCATGGGTATATTAGATTAGGGTCTGCAAAATAATGCGGCCAGTGTAAGGAGGAACGAACATGGAAGAGGTAAGGGATCATCTGGATCATGGACTGCAGATTGTCTTCATCGGCTTCAATCCCAGCATCCGCTCCGGCGAGCTAGGTCATCATTATGCCAATCCGCGCAATAACTTCTGGCGCATACTGCATAAGTCCGGACTGACGCCGCGGTTATACGAGGCCTCCGAGGACGGGGAACTGCTGAAGCTGGGGTATGGCTTCACCAACATCGTCGCCCGCCCCACCGTAGGCGCTGAAGATATCACCCGGGAGGAGTACGCCAAGGGCCGCGAGCTCCTGCGGGCCAAACTGGAGGAATACCGTCCAGAGATTGCCTGCTTTGTCGGCAAGGGCGTGTACACAGAGTACAGCCGCAGAAGTACAGCCGCCTGGGGCTTCCAGGAAGGAGCCGCTCCCGTGGTGGACGGCGTCAAGGAGTTCGTCGCCCCTTCATCCAGCGGTCTGGTCCGCATGCCGATGCCGGAGATCATCGGAATCTACTCTCAGCTGCGTGACTTCACAGGGGTGCAGGAGCCTTGAAGCCGGGCCCGGGAGGGATCTGGTTCACGAGTAACCGGCCTGAATTTATGCGGAAAACCGAACACAATGCGCAGGTACGAGGGGAAGAGGGCCCAATGTATGCGAAAAACAGCATACATTTGCTAGCGTGCAGGCGTGTGGCCTGAATGTATGCGGAAAACAGCATACATTTGCTGGGGACGGCTCGTGGTCCGAATGTATACAGAAAACCTAACGCATGAGCTGACGCGAGGGCGAAAGGGCGTGTGTAGTGCCGGGTTTGTGGTTTTAAATCGCATCCCGCTTAAACAGCGGTGAGGACGGAACGAATGCGGAAAAGCGATAGCGGTCGCCTTTGTCTCCGGATTTTTACCGATTAAGGAAATAAATAAAATCTGGAGACAACAGCGATTGTAGCAACGTTCCGTTCGCGGAGCGTCCACCCGAGCGCCTGCGTGGATCCTGCTCGAACAAAAAGGCGTCCACCCGAGTGCCCGCGTTGATCCTGCTCAAAAGTAAAAGCCTAAGTAACCATTTCATGTGGAACAACGGTCCGTTCGCGGAGCGTCCACCCAAGCGCCTACGCTGATCCTGCTCAAAAAATCAAAACTAAAAAGGCTGTCCCCGCAGCCATTTCATAACTTGTGGGAACAGCCTTTGACATACATAGTAACTTCATTACGTCTGGATCAGCAGCAGGATAATGGACGACAGGGAGAGGCAGACGCTGGCAAGATAGAGCACGCCGACCACCTGTTTCTGGTTCAGACCGGCCTTGAGCAGACGGTAATGAACCTGAGTGGCGTCCGCCTGATAGATGGCTTGTCCCTTAAGGAAGCGTCTGATAACGACAAAAATATTGTCGAAGATCGGTACGCCCAGCGCGAGAATCGGAATAAACAGCGACAACACCGTGGCCTGCTTGAAGGCACCGTCCAGTGCAATCACCGCCAGAATGAAGCCGAGGAAGGTGGCGCCGGCATCGCCCATGAAGATTTTGGCCGGAGCCTTGTTGAAGCGCAAGTACGCCAGGGTAACCCCAATCAGCGAAACTGCCATGAAGGCTGAAGTAGATTGGCCCATCGTGAGTGCGACGACGAACAGGGTTACTGCCGAGATCGCTGTAAGTCCGCCGGCCAGACCGTCCATGCCGTCAGAGAAATTAATGACCGTAGTGACACCGAAGATCCAGATGATCGTCAGCAGGAACTGCAAAATGAACGGCAGTGAGATATAATCACCTGAGAACGGATTAATGAAGCCGGTGAACGCATTGCCGGAAAAGAACACCAGAACGGCGGCGGCAATCTGTACGATGAATTTGGGCAGAGCCGGGAAATCCTTACCTTTGGTTTTGTACCAGTCATCGATGGTTCCTATAGTCAGCAGAAGCACACCGCCAATGAACAGGGCGAGCGTCTCCAGGGTGAATTCACGTGCGAATAGCAGATATGTAATGAAAAAACCTACGAATATGGCATAGCTTGCCGTTAGCGGGATGGGCTCCCTATGGATTTTGCGTTCAACATCTTCCCTTGGCCTGTCCACGAAATCGAGCCGGAAAGCGAGCTTGGCCAGAGGAGGAATCAGCAGATAAACGATAAAAAATGACACGAGAAAAGCTAAACCGTATAAAATGACAATCACCCCGTTGATTTTTTAAAGGCCTAACTCAGATTATATCGCAGAAGGATGTATGTTGTCGAACTACATAAGCGAGATGGAGGAAATGATGAAATACGAATGTATCTTATTTGATGCCGATGATACACTGTTCGATTATGGAATGGCCGAGAGCCATGCCTTAAGCCATGCCTTCGCCCACTTCGGGCAGAAGACAGGCGCACAGGAGTATGCGGCCAGCTACAAGGAGATTAACCATGCCTTATGGAAGGATTTCGAGCAAGGGAAGATCACCTCTGCCGCCCTGCGCGTAGAACGGTTCAACCGGCTGTTTGCCGCCCGTCAGCTCACGTTCAAGCCGGAGGAATTCAGTGAAGCATACCTGCGCTTTCTCGGCGAGGGTACCTTCCTGATTCAGGGGGCTGCCGAGCTCTGCGGCGAGCTTGCCGGATGCAGGCTGGCTGTGATTACGAACGGAATCAGCGATGTGCAGCATGCCCGGATTAAGGGTTCCCCGCTCAGCGAGGTATTCGAAGCGGTAATTGTATCGGAAGAGACGGGCTACCAGAAGCCGGAGACGGGGATTTTTGATTATGCTTTTGCCAAGCTTAATCTGTCCGATAGACGCAAGGTGCTGATTGTTGGGGACTCTTTGACCTCTGATATCCGGGGCGGGAACAATTACGGCATCGATACATGCTGGTTCAATCCCTTGGGCAAGCCCGGTGATCCTGAGATAGTTCCGACCTATGAAATCCGCAGTCTGGATGAGTTGGTCGAGATCGTGAAGCGCGCGTAAACGGAATATACGGCAGCAGGCAGGTTGAAAGTTTCGCTCCCGTGTTAAATATATAGGGACGCTAAGTTCCTACTTTTTTAACAACAACATACGGGAGAGGATATTATGAAGAAAAAATGGTTGATTGCCGCAGTTGTCACCGGCATGACGGTAACGGGCTCGGCAGGGGTGTATGCGGGCACCAAACTGCAGCAGATTAAGGCTTATCTGAACCATAGCCTGGGTATTGTCGTGGATGGTAACCCGTTTTGGATGAAGGACGGTAATGGCAAAACCCTGACACCGATCACCTACGAAGGTCTCACCTACCTGCCGGTCCAGTCGATCGCTACGGTGCTGAAGGTGCCTATCAATTATGACTCGGTCAACTATAAAGTGAGAATTGGTGCCGGCAGCGCGGATATTCCTGCTCCGACTCCTGCTCCGGGAACCTCTACCGGCGGAGGGAATGCAACTCCTGCTCCAGTAGTGGAGGGAACGGCTAGACCGGTTAATCTGCCTAAGGACTTTCCGATTCCCCAGGATGCCCTGATTGCAATCACGCTGGATACGGATGCTAACGGCCAGAAGAAGGTGGCGTTCACGTATTCAACGCAGGAGACACTGGAGATTATGGGCTTCGTGTACAGTGAATATGCGCGGATTAAAAATCTGGATAATGCTTCGGAGTCTGTATCGGCCAGCAATGTCAAAATTTCGGGCAGACTCGGCGGGACAAGTCCTGTATCCATTACAGGCAAAGCCTCCACGGCCCGGCCCGGCTTCAACCTCTTCACGATCACCTGGTCGGAGAGCTGATCTGAGCTAGTAAGTTAAATTGTTATGCAGGCTTGGCTAACCCAAAAGAAACTCCGGCTTGTAAGTCAGCCGGAGTTTCTTCGTATGCAAACCGCCAGAGCTATTATCACTAGGATGATAACGTTAGACCTGCGGACGGGTATCCAGCGGCTTCAGGTGGGCCTCAATCTGTTCTCGCTTAGATTCCAGGAACGGCGGCAGGGCCAGCGCCTCGCCCAGATGCTCGACTTCCTCATCTGTGGCGAATCCCGGTCCGTCCGTTGCCAGCTCGAACAGAATACCATTCGGCTCCCGGAAGTACAGGGAGCGGAAGTAGAAGCGGTCTACAAAGCCCGAGTTCGGGAGCTGTACGCTGCGGATGCGTTCAATCCACTGCTTCAGCTCCTCTTCGTTATCGACGCGGAAGGCTACATGATGTACACCGCCCCGTCCCAGGCGCTCCTGTGGAAGATCGTTGCGTTCCTCCAGATGGATCTCCGTGCCGGAGCCGCCTTCACCGGTCTCAAACACGATAATATCCGGCTGGCCCGCCACCGGAGAAGGATAACTGCCTGCGCGGCGGAAGCCGAGCAGGTCCTCCAGAATCAGGGCCGTATGCTCAGCGGTCTCGACGGTCAGATGTGCGGGTCCCAGTCCGACAATGGCATACTCGGCAGGAACCGGGCTCTTGGCCCACGGCTTGCCGCCGGGCATGCCCTCGTTATGCTCATCCGAGACGAGGATGAGACGCTGGCCCTCATGGTCGGTGAAGGCCAGCGTCTTGCGGCCGCCGCGTTCGGTGATTCCCTCATGCTCTACGCCCAGTACCGTGAAGCGTTGTGTCCAGAAGAGCAGGGCATCATCGCCGGGAACACGCAGGGAGAGTGCGGAGATGCTGTTGTTGCCATCGCGGTTGCGCCCTGCGTTAGGCAGCTCGAAGAAGGTAAGCTCCGTGCCGGGATTCCCGGTCTCATCCCCGTAGAACAAGTGATAGACAGATACGTCATCCTGGTTGACGGTCTTCTTGATCAAGCGGAGTCCGAGCACTTCTGTATAGAATTTGTAGTTCTCCGGCGCTTTGGCGGTAATGGCAGATACATGGTGAAGTCCTTTTAATGTTAAACTCATGGGAATACCTCCTGAGATTTGAGTTGGTATATAAAAGCTGTAAATTACTTATTAATATTAAGTTACTATAATTTTAATAGTAAATGAGTAATTTTGCAAGGTGTATTTCAAGATCGGTATTTATTATTCAGGAAAGCGGGGTTAATCATGCACACCAGATCAAGTCTGATGAAGCAGCTGGAGAGGATGGGGATCGATCCGCAGGGGACACTGCTGGTCCACTCCTCGCTCAAAAGCATTGGTGAAGTGGAAGGGGGAGCAGATACCGTACTGGATGTTCTCTCAGAATATATGAAGGAGGGGCTACTGGTCCTGCCGACCCATACCTGGTCTTATATCGACGGGCAGAATCCGCGCTTCTCGGTGCTGGAGTCGCCCGTCTGCGTGGGGATTCTGCCGGAGCTGTTCCGTAAGCGGCCGAACGTGATCCGTTCCTGGCATCCCACGCATTCAGTGGCGGCGCTGGGCAGGGATGCAGCGGTGTTCACAACCGGAGATGAGCGCTGGGATACGCCTTGTGCGCGCGGCTCGGTCTATGGCAAGCTGCTGGACCGGGGAGCGGAGATTATGCTGCTCGGTGTGGATCTGCGGAGGAATACGTTCATTCACGGCATTGAAGAGTGGGTGGATATTCCCGGCCGGATGACGGACGGGCATGAGGCGCTCTATACTGTGACGCCGGCAGGGGAGGAGATTGCGGTGCCTTCGCGCAGACACTGCGGATTGTCCTGGTCGCAGCATTTCTGGAAGGTGGAGTCCGTGCTGGAGGACGGCGGAGCGCTGCGCAGGGGCAGCTTCGGCGATGCGGCGGTTATGCTCTGCGGCACAGTAGAGACTACACGTATCCTGAGCGGCATGCTCAGAGAGAACCCGGATCTGTTCTCGGATAACGAGCCGCTCTCCGGGGAGGATGTGCCTGAGGCGCTGCCGAAGACGAAGCGGGGGCAAGCTGTACAGGTAGGACAGGAGCATACCAAGAGTTAATTCCAGCCGGATATTTACGGGTCTCTGGCAGGTCTCTATCAATGTATGGTATATTATTCTCACAAAAACATAGTAAGGAGATTGGAAATGACAAAAACTTTGATCTTTGGTCACAAAAACCCGGATACAGATACGATCTGCTCGGCTATTGCTTATGCGGCACTGAAGAAGGAACTGGGCTGGGATGCCGAGCCGGTCCGTCTTGGAGACATCAGCGGAGAGACACAGTTCGCCCTCGACCACTTCGGGGTAGAAGCACCGCGTTTGGTGGAGAACGTAGCCGCCGAAGCTGAACAAGTGATTCTGGTTGACCATAATGAACGCCAGCAAAGTGCGAATGATATCGATCAGGTTCGTGTGGTTGAGGTTATTGATCATCACCGGATTGCGAACTTCGAGACAGCCTATCCGCTGTATTACCGGGCTGAGCCGGTCGGCTGTACAGCTACCATTCTGAACAAGCTGTACAAAGAGAATGGCGTGGCCATTCCTAAGAACATCGCCGGTCTGATGCTGTCCGCTATCATTTCCGATTCCTTGCTGTTCAAATCGCCGACCTGCACAGAGCAGGATGTGGCAGCTGCGCGTGAGCTTGCGGCTATTGCCGGAGTAGATGCTGAGAGCTATGGCCTGGACATGCTCAAAGCCGGTGCAGACCTGAGCGACAAGAGTATTGCCCAACTGATCTCTTTGGATGCCAAGGAATTCAAGATGGGTGAATATAAGGTGGAGATTGCCCAGGTTAACGCTGTGGATGTGAATGATGTTCTATCCAAGCAGCCGGAGCTGGAAGCGGCACTTACCGCGATTATTGATGACAAGGGACTGGATCTGTTCCTGTTCGTAGTTACCGATATCCTGAACAACGATTCCGTGGGTCTCGCCCTGGGCCGCGTAGCAGAGGCTGTAGAGCAGGCTTACAATGTGAAGCTGGATGATAACAAGGCTGTGCTGAAGGGCGTAGTATCCCGTAAATCACAGATTGTACCGGTTCTTACCGAGACGATCGCCAAGCTGTAATTGCTGCTTCCGGGTGCACCCGGAGCAAGAAGGTTGTCCCGTGACCGGCTGTACCTTTTCCTCAGGAAATTGTGCAGCCGGTTTTATTTTACAATTCACAGCAACTCCTTGACGCCTGAAGGGTATAAACAGCATAGGACATTATATAGGGGGACGGGAATAATGGGGAAGATGCGCAAGCTGGCGATTTCAACAATGTGCCTGATGATGGTCTCGGGAGGAGGCCTGCTGTATGCTGCTGCCGGCAAAACAGATCTCTCATTCTATGTGAATAATATGCTGCTCAAGCAGTCTGCACTATCCTCGGACGGCGGGGTCTATGTGCCTGTGGAACAGCTTTCTGAGAATATGCAGGCGATTGTATCTGTGGACGACTCAGCAGGGACGGTCAAGATCTACAAGCCTAATGTGAACACGGTGCTGCTGGATGAGCAGGGCAAGATTTTTGGCAAAGTCAGAATGGACACCAGCAATACCTTCTCTGCCCTGGTGCAGGTGGATGATCTCAAAACAGATATCTCCGATCTGAAAATTACCATTACAGACCCGGCAGGCAAGACGGATGTTGTGGATAACCAGCCAATAACAGAGAAGAAGGACAGCTTCTGGTTCAAATCGTCAGCGTATAATTATAAGGTTACCGACAAGGGGAACTATATGATTCAGGTGTACTTCAAGGATGCTGCGTCCAAGAAATGGTTCATCGTTTCTGAACTGCAGATATCGACCACTTCATAATAACCACAGGAGGCGGTTCCATTGATTAAAATCTACCCTGCTGCGTCTGCGCACCAGTTCGACTACGGCTGGCTGAAGGGCAGTCATGTCTTCTCCTTCGGGGATTTCTATGATCCGGACAATACGGCCTTTGGGCCGATGCGCGTCTGTAACGATGATACGATCGCTCCGGGCAAAGGCTTCGGCGCCCACCCGCACAGTGACATGGAGATTGTCTCCATTGTACTGTCCGGCGTGCTTCGTCATGAGGACAACCTGGGCAATGTCGCGCAGACGTCCTTCGGCGGCATCCAGCGGATGTCGGCAGGGACCGGCGCGATTCATACGGAGCATAACCCTTCGGACAGTGAGCCGGTCCGCCTGCTTCAGCTATGGTTCATGCCCAAGACCCGGGGGACGGCTCCCTCCTATGCAACCGGACGCTTCGATCCGGCCAAGCTTGAAGGACGCCTGCTTCCGGTAGTAGCGGCCGAAGCGTCGGAGGAGATTGTCGATATAGCCCAGGATATGACGATTTATCTGGGGAAGGCCGAAGCGGGCGGGCAACTGGATTTCCGGCAGGAGCCGGGGCGGCGCGGCTTTGTATATCTGGTTGAAGGACAGCTTACCCTGAACGGGGAGGATGTGCTGAAGCCGGGCGATTCGGCAAGAATCGAGGACATAGCGCAGCTGGAGCTGAAGGCTGATGAGAATATACTGGTCATGGTGATTGATCTGCCGTAATGAGCGGCGGGATACAGACATGAAGGAGGAGCGCGAATGGCAGAACAGGAAAGAGTGCTGGTGAAGCATTCCGTAACCGGGCGCATGCTTGTGAACAGCATGGAGGGAGCCGGGTACACCTTTGATGAGCAGGGCGGGCTAACCTTGATCACCCTGACGAATGTGGCGGCAGATAAGGGCGCTGCGGTGGTGGAGCTGAAGGCGGAGCTTAATGTATTCCGCTTCGAGGAGCCTGCGGACGGGCCGGTCATCAAGCATTGGTACTACGTTGGAGATCAGCCTGTAACCTATGATGCAGACTCCGGGCGCTTAACGATAGCCGTGCAGTCCGAAATCGAATACCGGCCAGATCAATACTGGGCCTAATCCCTTCGCAGACTCCACCCCATGTGCTTACAATAGGCGTGAGGTTCGGGGTCTGCTGCTTCATGTGCTTTTATGAAAATAGATGAAAATGGGACAAATGAACTTGACAATACGTTCCAGAACGACTAGCTTTGTTATGAAACGTAACATGTACATAAGAAAAGACAGGAGAAATGAAGCGGATGGATTTGTTTGCGGCGATGGAGCGGGAGGATTACGAGGAAGTGCTGTTTTGTCAGGATAAGGCATCGGGGCTGAAGGCGATTATTGCGATTCACGACACCACGCTGGGACCGGCGCTGGGCGGAACGAGAATGTGGACCTATGCAACGGAGGAGGAGGCGCTTATCGACGCCCTTCGTCTGGCTAAAGGCATGACGTATAAGAATGCGGTGGCCGGGCTGAATCTGGGCGGCGGTAAGACCGTTATTATCGGTGATCCGCACACAGACAAGAACGAGGCGATGTTCCGCGCCTTCGGCAGATACATACAGGGCTTGAACGGCCGTTACATTACAGCAGAGGATGTAGGCACTACGGAAGAGGATATGGATATTATCCATCAGGAGACCGACTTCGTTACCGGAATATCGGCTTCCTACGGCTCGTCCGGCAACCCCTCACCGGCTACAGCCTTCGGCGTATATCAAGGCATGAAGGCCGCAGCGAAGGCTGCCTTCGGCAGTGATTCCCTGGCAGGCAGAACCGTCGCCGTGCAGGGTGTCGGCAATGTCTCCTTTACACTATGTAAGTATCTGCATGAAGAAGGCGCACGCCTGCTGGTAGCAGATATTCATAGTGAGGCAGTGAACCGGGCCGTCCAGGCTTACGGGGCAGCGGCTGTAGACCCGGCCGACATTATTGAGGCAGATTGTGACATCTATTCGCCATGTGCGCTTGGTGCCACCATTAATGATGAGTCGCTGCCGCGGCTTAGAGCCAAGGTGATTGCAGGAGCTGCCAATAATCAGCTCAAGGAGCCGCGTCACGGGGACGCGCTGCACAAGATGGGAATTGTCTACGCTCCGGACTATGTAATTAACGCCGGTGGCGTTATTAATATTGCCGATGAATTGAACGGTTACCACAAGGAACGGGCGTACAAGCAGATAGCCCGAATCTATGACAGCATCACCTGTGTGCTGGAGATTTCCCGCCTGAAGGGGATTCCGGCCTATGCGGCTGCGGATCAGCTGGCAGAAGAACGGATATCCCTGCTGCGCAACAGCCGCAGCACTTTCCTGCGGAACGGACAGCATGCCCTTAGCCGGAGATAAGTCCCCAGTCGGGGCGCCTAATTTCGACTTTATTCTGCTTTTTATCCATTCCTAGTTAGAATTGTGAGAAATGTAGTAGTGCTCACCATGGACAATAAGGAAAATAGAACCAGGAATAATTTTGCATGAATGAAAGGCGGAGACCCATGGGAGCACTGCACATGAATACGGCAGCGATGAATTATGGAAGCAGGGAATCTTATTTTGACGGGAAGCTTATTGAGTACATTGGGTGGTGCCTCGCCGGCTGGCTGGTTACGGTCTGTACCTTCGGTATCTGCTATCCTTGGTCAGTAGTAATGCTCTACCGCTGGAAGATCGAGCATACCGTGGTGGAAGGGCAGCGCCTGCGGTTTGACGGTTCAGCCGTCAGTCTGTTCGGACAATGGATCAAGTGGTTCCTGCTGACAGTGATTACGCTCGGGATCTACGGCTTCTGGGTGGTCATTAAGCTGGAGCAGTGGAGAACGAAGCATACCCACTTTCAATAAGAAGCTGCATGCTTCAAATATTCTTAAGATGCGAAGAAGAGCCATTCTCCGGTTATGGGGGATGGCTCTTCTGTGTGGATTTCGGGATTTTGAAGCAAGACTAGTCTGTGCAGCCAGCTTGCAGGTTGCTTATTGTGCTTTTTGCGGCTCGGGATAAGTAACGCCAAGCGTATCAACGGTGACCTTCTTCATGACCGGCGGCTGATCCGGACGGTCATTCTTGCCACGCGGCAGACTGACGATGGCCTGGACCGTTTCAAGTCCTTCAGTAACCTTGCCGAAGGCGGCGTAATCGCCGTCAAGGCTTGGATAAGCTGCGGCCATAATGAAGAACTGGGAGCCGGCAGAGTCCATATCCTGGCTTCTCGCCATGGATAGTACGCCTTCAGTATGCAGCAGATTATTGGTGAAGCCGTTGTTATTGAATTCTCCGGCAATACTGTAGTCCGGTCCACCCATTCCTGTGCCATCCGGGTCCCCGCCCTGGATCATGAAGCCTGGAATGACCCGGTGGAAGATGGTTCCGTCATAGAAGCCCTTCTTAATCAATGAAATGAAGTTGTTGACCGTATTGGGGGCAACCTCAGGATACAGCTCGGCCTTAATAACAGCGCCGTTATCCAACTCGATCGTAACCACCGGATGGCTGGCTGTGGCTGAAGGCACACCTTCTGTAACGGTGACGCTCTCCTGCGGTGCTGCTGTGGCCTCACTGCCTGCTCCGGAACTGCTGTTACCATTACCGGCGGCATTATTATTCACTGGCTTATTGCCGCAGCCCGCCAGAATGACGAGCATCATGCACATCACCGCAAGCAGGATGACGGGTTTTCTTGTGATAGACTTCACTTCAGAATCTCTCCTTTTGTCCAAATATAAGAATTTATATGTTGCACACGATAAATTATCCTTCTATTTCTCGCTGAAACGGTACCGTCCTTTAAAAGGACGGCAAAGCCGTTTCCACTTGTTGAATAATCTGGTGCATTCACTTCTGTATCATACCTTCTTTGTCCTGCTTCTGGCAAAGTCTGCTTCTGCGGCCTGCCGGATTCTGCTACTTTGGTGCGGGCTGCTCTTTGGCGGAAGCGAGCGTCGTTCCCTCGGGAACCGGCAGTAAGGCGCTTTTGGAGATGCCGATGAGCTGGGAGCTGTAGATTCCGCTGTGCCCGGAGAACTGATAGCTGATGATGCAGGCGATGAACATATAGACCGCTCCGCCGGAGCCGAACAGCTCGATGCCCATTATGAAGCAGGCAAGCGGTGTGTTGGTTGCTCCGCAGAAGACAGCGATGAAGCCAAGTGAAGCCAGAAAAGGCCCATATAGATGAAGAACTCCGGCCAAGCTGCTCCCCAGGGAAGCTCCGATGGCGAACAGCGGCGTCACTTCGCCGCCCTGGAAGCCGGTCCCCAGAGTGAACGCGGTGAAGATCAGCTTCCATAGAAAAGCGAAGGGCGATACGCCGTTTTCGAAGGAACTACTGATCAGTGGAAGGCCCAGCCCCAGATAGTCCCGGGAACCGGCTATGTAGACCAGGGCGATAATGATCAGCCCGCCGGCGGCGCTTTTGAGCATAGGATTACGGATTATGGCGGTGAAGGTCCGCTTCAGATAATGGGTAAGCTCACTGAACAGCAGGCTGCATAGGCCGAACAAGATGGAGGCGATTATAACCTTGACCAGCACCAGTGCATCCATGCCGGGGAAGACATCTACTTGATAGTGGATATGGTGAACGCCCCACAAGCGGGAGGCTACCAGATCACCGGTGAAGCTGGCGGCAAAACAGGGCAGCAGTGCCTTATGGCTGATCAGCCCGATGGCGATCACCTCGAGGCCGAACACCGTTCCGGCCAGCGGGGTGCCGAAGATGGAGCCGAAGCCGCCGCTGATGCCGCACATCAGCAGGATTCGGCGGTCTAGCGGACCGATTCTGAGCCAGCGGCCGAGTGCTTCTGCCAGACTGCCGCCCATCTGCACTGCCGTGCCTTCACGTCCGGCCGAGCCGCCGAAGAGATGGGTAATCAGCGTCCCGCCAAGGACCAGCGGGGCCATGCGCAGCGGAATCGCTTCGTTGCCCTGGCGGATCTGCTCCAGAATCAGGTTATTCCCCTTGCTGCTGCTCTTGCCGTAACGCATATACATTCCGCTGACGAGCGCGCCTCCTGCCGGAAGCAGGAAGAGCAGCCAGGCATGCTCCAGCCTTACCTGGGTGACCGCGTTCAGACTGGCCAGGAACAAGGCCGAGGCACTTCCTGCCAGCAGCCCGACCATTCCCCCCAGAATCACCCATTTCACGAATGTACTCCAGAGCGCAAGCTGGCTCTGGCGCGCTGCAAGCTCTGCCCACCGTTCATACTTCCTCTTCATTATGGCTAATGCCCCCCGACCCGAAATAAATACTAACCTGAAATCAAAACAGACTCCTACCAGCGTAGTTAACCACTGGTAGGAGTCATTAGCCCCGAAGGGCGGTTATGGCGAACTCCATCGCCGCAATTGAATGAAACTATCGTAAGCCGATTATCTCCAAAAGTCAATATGAACCTGGACTGTGTGTGAACGCTCCGGCAGGAACGCTTAGCCGTATCTATTCGTCACCGTTCGAGCCATTCAGCACATCGGTACCGGGCATGGCATCAGGGTCCGGGGAGACCGGGTCAACGCTGCTTCCGGGAACCAGCTCATCTGCATCCGGGACATCCTCCAGCGGAGCGGATTCCTCCGCTTCTCCTGTCACCTCTTCCTCCGAATCCGAATAATCAATCACGCTGCCGGTTAATCCGGCTGCGCCAGCCGTGTATATAGCATCCGACTCCAGCAGCTCATCCCGCTGCGGACCGGCTGTGGCAGAAGCAGGAGCGGGGCGGTCTGCACGCGGCCCAAGCCCGGCGTCCGGTACATTCAGGCCGATGTCGGCTGCTAGAATAGGATCGCTCTCAAGCGCCGGATCCGAGCCGTCATCCACTACACCGTCGAAATCGATCGGTGTGAAGTGAGCAGGGTCATGACTGGCCAGTGCAGATTCCAACGGGCGGTTCCCGGCGCCAACGGTTTCCTCACTGGGGCTTTGCTCAGTAATCGTGCCAAGCGGACGCAATTCTTCCAGCGGAATATCCTGCTCCGGGGAGACACCGCCCATTTTGGTATAGCGCTCATATGCAAAGTCGGCTTCCGTCTTATTGAATTCATTACCCATCGTCAATCAGCTCCCTTATCCCTTGATGTAAGTTTTCTTCATCTTTATAGTACAACTATACCCGTTTAAGCAGCGGCGAATCTGTCCGGCATCCAGGCTGGCCATCTGATTAATATATTCATTTCTCCGGCAGAATAACCGGAATAGATGAATTAACCGAGCCGTTTCGAGGTTATTTGCAGTCTGAAGGCAGGTATAGTGCAAACGTTGTCGAAAATAAGAATCATATGGACTACATAAATACAACTAACGATTCACTGAGGTGCCACAATGAAGTTAGCATCAACCAAAACAGCCGCAGTCTTCATTATGCTGCTGCTTGTAATAACCATCATTCCAGCGGGAATCGCCATAGAATGGGGCGGACATACAGAAGCGGAAATTCCATCCTGGGAGCTGAAGTGGGAAACGGCTGGGAATAGCGGTATAGAAGCTGCAACGGCAGGGCCGGCCGCCGAATGGACGCGGGTACGGGCCAGGGAGGCCAGGCCCCTTCCGCCATCTGGTACCCCTTCCGCTTGGATGCGGCTTACCTTGCCCCCTACTGGAGCAACTTCCGCTATTCTGATCGATAGAGTATTTGGCGACAACCTGAAAGCATATATAGACAACCGGCTAATCTACGATTCCAGCGGGGATGTGGAATATAGCGGCAACAAGGTGCTGATTCCGATCCCGGCGCTAGACAGTGCGAAGCCGCTCTATCTGTGGAATGCGGGAAGCGGGGAGTTTGGAATCGAGGGGGATGTAAGGGTCGGCAGCTATAATCAGCTGCTGTCCTTTTATGTGAAGCAGGATCTGGTGGACGTTGTGCTCGGAGCCGCCATGATCTTCATGGCTGGAGCGTTGCTGATCTGCCTGCTGTTCCTTAAGCCTGAATTTTTCTACAGCGGTTTCTTTCTGGCCCTGGTCATCCTGTCCTTTGGAGTGCTGCTGCTGACATACTCTCCGTTTCTGACGCTGATTTTAAGCCGGGGGGATCGTCTGAGACAGATCAGCTTCGATTTGGCCCTGTTTACCATTATGCCGGCGTTCACGCTTTATTTTGAACAGTTATTCGGACCGGGCAAGCGGGGCTTCACTACCCGTGTGCGTAAATTTCAACTGGCATATTCCCTGATCTGTACCGCAGCGCTTATTCTGAATGCCGCACTTTCCTTCCGGCTGGACGCGCTGTATGCCGTTCTGACTATTAACGCAACCGGTGTACTAATGATTGCCCAGTTTGTCTACCTGCTGTATCTGGCGTTTTCTTATGCCCGCAGGGGCAATTCAGATGCCATCCTTTTCACTGCCGGCTTCTCCGTATTTGCCTTGGTCTCCGTGGCGGAGCTGCTGCGTTACTTCCTTTCAATGGAGAGATATCATCTGTACTGGTGGAAATGGGGCATGGTGGTATTCATTCTTTCCCTGATTGCTATTCTGGGGAAACGGTTTGCGGGAAGCCATGAGAAGGCGCTGGAATACGCCAGGGAGCTGGAGAAATTCAATAATGAGCTGCAGCGTTCGGAGAAAATGGAGATTATCAGTGAGCTTGCCGCCTCGGTGGCCCATGAGGTGCGTAATCCGCTCCAGGTCACGCGCGGGTTCCTGCAGATTCTGGGGGAGCGCTCCGGCAATAAGGAGAAGGAGTATCTGAAGATGGCTGTGGGGGAGCTGGACCGGGCCTCGGTGATCATTACCGATTTCCTGACCTTTGCGAAGCCGGGCTTGGATATCGTGGATGTATTCGAAGTCTCGGGGGAGCTGAGGCATGTGTCGGGAATCCTGTTGCCGCTGGCTAATTTGCAGGGCGGCTCGATAGATCTGCGTCTGCAGCAGGAGCTTCAAGTGACGGGCAGTCCGGCCAAGTTCAAGCAGGCATTTATTAATCTGATCAAGAACAGCATTGAATCACTGCAGGAGGAGGGGCAGATTGTCGTAACGGCCTGGAGAACAGGCAACTGGGTAATCATCAGCGTGAAGGATAACGGCGAGGGGATGAAGGTCAGCGAGCTGGCCCGGCTGGGAGAACCGTATTACTCCAATAAGACCAAGGGCACGGGGCTTGGCCTCATGGTCACCTTCCGTATTATTGAAGCAATGAACGGCACGATTAAGTTCAACAGCCGCAAGGGCGAAGGGACCGAGGTGCTTATTAAATTGCCGGCCTCCACCAGGAATTAGTAAAAATTTTGGTTTATTCCGTTTTTTTGAAGGAATGGGCAGAGTGTGGGGCGAAATAGTAACACTACAGAACTTTGCTTCTAAAACTATCCTCTGAGGTG
Source organism: Paenibacillus sp. FSL P4-0338 (assembly GCF_038002365.1). Lineage (NCBI taxonomy): Bacteria > Bacillati > Bacillota > Bacilli > Caryophanales > Paenibacillaceae > Paenibacillus > Paenibacillus sp. FSL P4-0338. The sequence continues at coordinate 1,046,079 of NZ_JBBOCG010000002.1, forward strand.
CTTGCATGTCTTTGATGGTCAAAAGTTTACATACAGCGTTAGTATTGTTTCTGCTTTGCCTAACTTGCGGAAGCCTCCTGGTGTCCGCGCAAAGTGCCTCCCCTGCCAGTGAGATCAGACATTGGCAGATGAAGTGGCAGGAGGGGCCGGATGATGGCGGACTCCAGGCTCCGGTAACGGAAGACCAGGGGTGGATCGATGTGGAGGCGAAGGCCGAGATGCCGCTCAAGCCTTCCGGGGTATCGTCTGCCTGGACCAAGATTACTTTGCCCTCCTATCATTACGTGTCCCCCTCCGTCTATATTCAGACGATCTATGCGCTGCATGTGAAGGTGTATGTGGAGGACCGGCTGGTTTTTGAAGGGGATCGCGGCTTTATTATGGATAATTATTCCTTGCTTGTGCCTCTGGATATGCGGGATAACGGAAAGACGCTCTATATCTGGACGCAGACGCTCCAGGACCGGATCGGAATCAAAGAGCAGGTGATGCTCGGTGAGCACAGTATTCTAATCAAGGACTATATCAAAAACGGGCTTATAGATGTGATTCTGGGCGGCGCTTTTATCTTTGTGGCGGCGGTTCTGTTTGTGTGCGCATTTTTCCTTAACAAGGAGTATTTCCCCGTGGCAGCTTCGCTCTCCATTGTCATTGCCTCTACCGGTGTGCTATCTGTAACCTACTCGCCCTTCATGTATACCTTCTATAGCTATTTAGGCGGGCTCAATGTAATTTTGTTCGATGTGGCACTGTTGTCCCTGTTACCCGCCCTGACCTTCCTGTTCGAGAAAATATTCGGCGCAGGCAAATACGGCATCATCCGCAGGTTCCGCAAATTCCAGATGGCCTATTCCTTATTCTGCTGTCTTCTCCTTATTATTAATGCTCTATCCGGGGGCCGGTATGTGGAATTCTACTACTTCATCTCCACCAACATTATCGGCATTATTATGATTCTACAATTCATTCTGCTGATCGGCTGCGTAATTGTGTTCTCCCTGAAGCGCAACAAGGATGCGATCATCTTCGCATGCGGCTTCGGTACGGCTGCTCTTACCGGGATCTTGGAGCTGCTGTGGTATTATTTCAGACGCGGGAATTATGATCTCTTCTACTGGAAATGGGCGCTGGTTGTATTCATTCTCTCGCTGATTGTGATTCTGGGGCGGCGGCTGGCGCAGAACCACAGCCAAGTGGTGAAGTATTCGCAGGAGCTGGAGCTGTTCAACAACGAATTGCAGCGTTCGGAGAAAATGGAGATTATCAGCGAGCTGGCAGCATCGGTAGCCCATGAAGTACGTAACCCGCTCCAGGTGACCCGGGGGTTCCTCCAGCTGCTCAGCGAGAAGTCGAGCGGGGACGAGCAGAGATACTTGTCCATGGCACTCAGTGAGCTGGACCGGGCGGCGAGTATTATTACCGATTTTCTGACCTTTGCCAAGCCGGAATTTGAACATGTCTCCCTGCTGTATGTGAATGAAGAGTTCATGCATATCCAGAGCATACTGCTGCCATTATGCCATTTGAACGGGGGCAAAATGATTCTGGAGGTGGAAGACGGCCTGTGGGTCAAAGGGAATTCCTCGAAATTCAAGCAGGCGATGATTAATATCATCAAGAACAGCATTGAATCCCTGGGGGAGGAAGGTACAATTCATCTGCTGGCCTACAGCCGGGGGGATAAGGTGCATATTCATATTAAGGATAACGGGGCAGGCATGGAACCGGCTGTACTTAGCCGTCTGGGCGAGCCGTATTTCTCCTCCAACAAGACGAAGGGTACAGGGCTAGGGCTGATGGTTACCTTCCGTATTATTGAGGCGATGGAGGGCGAAATCCGCTTTATGAGCAAAAAAGGAGCCGGAACCGAGTCCATCACCCTTCTGCCGCGTGCAGAAGGACCGGACGATTCCAACTCCCGATAATAGTATGACTTGAGGATGCTACCAGGTTCCCATTGGGGTGATACGTGTCTTCATTACATCGGAAGACGGGCTTGGGGGAATGACCAGGTAGAATTCATTCGAGCCTTCCTCTACGGTCTTCAGTGTAATGTTGTCAGGAAGGTTAATGCCCAGCGCTTCCTGGAGTGCTGCCTTCGGATCTGCAAGCAGTCTTTGTTTGAATGCCGGATCTTCCCACGCCTTCTGAATTACCTGATTCTTAAGAACTCCTACTGACAATACAATCACCCTTTCAAAATGGTTATAATTGCCTTTTTAGTATAGCATAGGCCATTCTATAATTCTATTGCTATTTGTATAAATTATGAGAGGTTTGCGTGCGTAGATAGCCAGTAATCCAGCCCCCCGCCCAGCAGTAATTGCTTCTGTGCTTCAATGGCAGCGGCGATCTGCTGCAGATTCTGCACGAGCATGAGATGGAAGGATACCAGCAAGGGCAGCTGCAAGCCGGCCTCTTCCAGCATCAGATGGTTGGCCTGGGCCGTTGCCGTATATTCAGTAAATCCGCCTGCTACATATATGAAGTCCTTCACTGCTGCTACGGTCAGCGGTTCTCCCGCGGCAATCCCTGTACAGGATCGTACCAGTGACAGCAGGCAGTTGTAGCTGCCGTCCTCCAGATCCTGCTCCCAATCTTCGTAGTCGTCAAGCAGCTGGAGGGTCAGCAGCACGGTGTGAATCATCTCTTCGGCTTCGGGAATGGACGAGGACTGGCTGGAGAGCAGCAGCGCGGCTGTACTGCTAAGCTTAAGCGGGCTGGCCTTATGAGAGATACGGATACGGTCATTCAGGTAGTAATCGCTGCCGGCTTCACTGCTCACACTGTCTGCCCACTCGCTGATGTAACGGCTGAAGCAGGACCAGAAGGGGGAATCTGCCGGGAATAGCGGAAGGTAGGTAGCCAGAAACTCCACATAGAGCAGATTGGCAAGCGGCAGCGCTTGCGCAGCCGAGGCCTCCGGACTGTCCATCAGGTCATCCTGGAGGAAGAAGTAGAGCATGAGGAAGACGTTACCTGCGGACATCCTGCGGGCCAGTTCAGGATTCAGGCCACAAGGGTCTTGGAGCCAGAAGGGTAGCAAGTAACAGATATAATTCTTGTTGCTGTCCGGGTTGAACACGTTGAACTGATTGAGATACGACAGGCCGCGGGCGTTAAGCGGCTCTGGAAACGCAGAGATCACCCTGCGGTTCTCCTCAAAAACTACACGGAGCTCGTCCTCATAAGCATGAAGCCAATCCATAGGCTTGTCCCCTGTCAATTATGTATTTTCCTTCTAATAATAGGCAAAAAGTGGTTATTCGATCCTATTATAATCCTGCGGTGGTCCTATTTCAATCCAAAGTTTGTTGCTGTGTGGCTCAGTATCACCGGAGGAACAGGAGTGTACCAAAAAAAGAAACCGCCCTTTGGTGAAATGGAGTACTCACACAACCATTTCAAAGGAGAGGTTTCTTAAGTATGTTCCATTGTGTTCTTACGTAATGTAGTCTACCGAACAGCCTCTGCATCCAGCTTGGCGGCAAGTGCGGTATATTCCCCGCGCAGGCGGACCAGCTTCGAGATGCTGCGCTCCAAGCCGCCCGGCCGGTTGCGACGGGTCCATAGCTGGCGATACTGGTGGAGCAGCAGATCCAGGTCATGGATCAGCGCCTGAACCTTCGCTGCCTTAAGCTTCGGATCGGCTGCGGCGAGCTGCTGCTTGAGCCGGGTGAGCTGCACGGCATGCTTCACGAAGTGTATGCCGCTGCGCAGCTCTTCTATGACCAGCCCGGCATCGCTGCATTCCAGAACCGGCTGCTCAAGCCTGGCTTCGAGGCCAAGAATGTATTTCTCCAATTGGTGAAGCTGCTCTACAGGCAGCTTCACAGCCAGCTGAACATGCTCCAGATGGCTGCGCAGCAGCATGGACATCTCTGTATCATTCGGGCGGACTGTGCCCGACTCCAGCTTGTAGTAGTTGCCCAGATCAAGCAGCAGTTGCCCGATGGTTCCTGAGCGGTCTTGGAAGACTGCCGTGTTCAGATAATGAGCCACATCCGCCTCCAGATTCCCCTCTACATTCCAGGCCAACGCTGCCCCGTAAGCGAATCCGGCATAGCTGACCGGCAGATGCTGCCAGTGGCCGAAATCGCCCCAATCGGTAATCAGGTAGCCGATAGCGCCGTTTCTCTTGCCATGTACCGCAGCGCTGCGCAGATTGGCAAGCATGTTGTCGGTCCGCCCGGTGAGCGAGTTCCAGGAGCTGGTTCCCGGACAGACATAGAACGGGATGCCTGCTTCCTTGAATTTGCGGGTATCCGCTTCAAAAGGATGAGCCGCGCTGTACCCCCACTCCATGGCGATGATATCCTTCGGCAGCCGGGGGATCAGCTCGGGATGCTGGATGATGATATCGCCCCAGAACTGCATGGTTTTACCGCGCTGCTTGACCAGTCCATGAATCTTCTGCAGGAAGGAGAGGTACAGCTCGCCTTTGCCGGAAGACTCCGCCAACGCCTGGCTTGCGCCAAGTCCCAGTTCATAGGTCTCATCGCAGCCGACATTGAACATCTCTGAGCTGAAGTAGGGAAGAAGGTCATCGTACATCGAGCCCAGGAGCTGCAATACCTCAGGGTCCTCCGTATGGAAGGTCCCGGGAGGCATGAACAATCCTTCCGGGTATAAATCGCTATCAACCATCTGATCCGGGAGCATGAAGCCTGCGGGGATCTCCGCCAGATGGTTGAACTCCGGCCGGGTCAGCCAGCCCTCCATATGGCCGAAGCTGTTCTGGTTTGGCACCAGCTCAATATACCGCTCGCGGCAGTAGGCATCTAAGCGCAGAATTTCATCGCCGGTGAGCGGAGTTTCCAGTTCCCATACCTGCGTGAAGGACTCGTAAGCAAATGGAGCTCCTTCTATATATAGCTGCAGCTGATTCAGCTTGAGATCCGCCATGAGATCAATGATCCGGTACAGGGTATCCAGCGTGGGGATTTTGTTGCGGCTGATATCAAGCATCAGTCCTCTGGCTGCGAAATCCGGCTGATCGCAGATATGCAGATAAGGCAGCGTCCGGCCGTACTGCTGCAGGAGCTGCTTCAGCGTCGCGGCTGCATAATAAGCACCTTGCGGCGAACCGTAAGCGGCAATTAGGCCTTTTTCGTTAACGTGCAGCTCATAGGCTCCTTCTGCAAGTAGTGCGTTATAGTGGAAAGTACAAGCCGGAACTGCAGCAGACCGCTGCCCTATGGACAGAGGCAAACTGAGACGGACCACCTCGGAAGCGGTCTGTTGAAGCCTGCGGGCTGCGGGAAGGGCGGACAACGGGTCCTCACCGGCCAGCACAATGCTGCCCCGGGAAGGAAGGTGGAACTGTCCTGCGGATACCGTGATCTTATGCGGCCGGGGAAAAAGCTGTAAGTGAACATCATCAGACATAGCGTGGACACCTCTTATTCATGTAGAATATGATCATCTTCATTATCAACATATCACTCCTGAACACATGGAGGAATGCAGTGTATGCCCAAGCTCATGGATTATATGATCAGTCCCTATCCTGTAAGAATTATTGATCCGAAGGTGGAGGCCGCAAGGCTGCGCCTGAAGTCGATCCGTATCGGGCAAGCCGGCCATCTGCCGGGAAGAACGTTGTTTCGTTCGGGTGTCACCTTTGAACACTGGGCCCTTGTATATATAGTCGCAGGAGGCGGAACTTATACGGAGAACGGAGGACCAGAGCAGCAGGTCCGGGAGGGAAGCCTGTTTTTTTTCAGACCCGGCTGCAGCTACAGCTTCGGACCGCCACCTGGCGGGTATTGGGATGAATACTATATTAATTTCAGCGGAAGCCGTGTCACAGAGTGGCTGGAAGCCGGAATGATTGCGGGTGGAGAGGTAACCCGGGGGGATAAGGCGGAAGAGCTGAAAGCCTCCTTTGAAAAGGTTCTGGCGTACATGACCGGGGATGTTCCCGGTGAGGCGGACCGGGCTGCGCTGCTGCTGGAGGAGATGCTGCTGGAATACTCGCTGCAGCTCCAGGGCAGCCGCCGCCCATGGCAGCAGGAAGCCATGCCGCTGATCCGTGAGGCGCTGAATGCCTGCATCTATGAGAAGCCGGATCTGCCGCGCATAGCCGAAGACCTGCACCTGTCCATGTCTACACTCCGGCGCACCGTGCGGCGGAGCAGCGGGTACCCCCTGCATGAATATATCCACCGGCTGAAGATGGCCGAGGCCAAGCATTTGCTGCTAAATACCTCCCTGCAGGTGCAGGAGATAGCGGGAATGCTTCATTATAGGGATAGTTTTTATTTTTCAAGGTTATTCAAAAAATATATGGGCCTCTCTCCGCAGATCTGCCGGAATCATATATGACAAGTGGAAATAGAAGAATAAGGTATCTTGTGAAACATATAAATTCTTATGTTTTATAAAAAAAACGACATTTTTCTACTTATTTCCTCAAAATGATCTTGGAATAATGTCGTATTTTGCAGATTTTTGTTGACACGCAGAAAAAAACAGTGCTATGCTCTAGATAATATTAGCAGTTCTAGAATAGTACTTCTAGACTATGCCGGAGATGAGACTATTGAGAGAGTATTACTGCATCAGTTGCCGCAGTCTCCATAAAGTGGTAGGACCTAGTCATACCTTGCGTATTTTGTCCACCGGGTATCATATCGTTGGCGAACAGCGCTATCAAATTTGTATATGCAATGAGGCCAAGCTGGAGCAGGTTGTTCCGGCGGCGACTGAATAGACTGTGCCGGGTGAACTCACCGGATAACTGAAGACATCCTGTCTTTCGAAGAGCCTGTCCCTGGAGGGAAAGGCTCTTTGTCATGACCGGAGCGGAACTGGATAATATTGCATACGCTATCATTTGAGAAGATGGATAGAGCTGGTTAATTTTTCATGAAAAAAGAATAATTATACCCATTTTATTTTCAAAGTAAACGCTATCATTAGAAATCGAAACTTGTTATTGTGATTTTTCTCATGTATGATGCTTTTAAACATAGCTTAGAATAAACTCGAATTTTCCACAAACTGGAGAATAGGGTGGTGGGATGAACATTAAATTAACAGCAGAAGATCGTACTATCGCCTTTTTTAGAATCTTTTCTTTGTCCCTCACATCGTTTATGTACCTCATGGTTCCTGCGGGACCTTCCGTAATATACAAATCCCTACTAATCATCGTGCTATTCTTATTTGCCCAACTATTCCCGTACTATTACCGGAGGTTTCATGCAAGAGCCCGTCCTCTCATGCTAATGATCAGTATGGAGACGGCACTCATTGCGGTGATGATGTTATTTACTGGAGGATACGATAGTCCTTTTAAGCTATATGTACTGAATCCGGTGCTGTTTGCGGCGGGTGCGCTCTCTCTTTATTTTGCCTGGAGTCTGATCTTGGGCTATATTGCCATAGTGGCGGCATCGGGCTATATGGAATCCGGTTCTCCCGGTCCTTCGATTGCTGAAATTATGCTTGCCAATGGTAACCTGTTTCTAGCCCTGGCTCTCGCGGTTATAGTTATGCAGATGGTTAAGGGGATAAAGCGGCAGCGGGAGGAAGCGAACGCGCGGACCAACGATACCATGGAACATATCAAATCGCTTTATCACATCGTGGAAACATCAAGCCAGCATGACTTCATGAATATTGGCCAAGTGATTACTGACTATGTGGTCAAGCTTACCAAGCTGGAGAAGGCCCTGTTCTGGTTCGCCAAAAAGAGCGGGGAGCCTGCTCCACAGAGCCGCCAGACGGGATGGCAGCATGAGGAGGAGCGCTTTCTGTTCATGGAGTTGGAGAAGCACGAGCATGAATGGAGGCTGCAGCGTGAACCGGTATTCAAAAGTATGCCGGGAATCGGTGACTTCCTGCTGATGCCGGTAAGAATGAGCACCCGGTTCGTCGGTATGATCGGAGTGAAGCTGGAAGCGTCGGAAGGGCTGGAGGGCCGCAGATGGTACATTCAGCAGCTGATGTTCCTGTCGGAGCTGAGTGCGATTATTCTGGAGCGCCACGAGCTGGGCGTGATCGAGAACCGGCTGATCATCACGAACGAGCAGAACCGGATAGCCGATGAGATGCACGACAGTGTCTCCCAGAGTCTTTTCGGCATCGTCTATGCGACCCATTCCCTGAAGCAGACTTGGCGTAAGATGTCTGATAGGGAGCTGGAGGAGCAGATTGAGCTTATCCATGATTCAGCCACCAAGGTGGCCAAGGAGCTGCGGATTACCATCTACAGCCTCAGCTCCAAGAAGAGCGGCGGCCCAAGCTGGCTTGGGATGGTGCGCTCGCATCTGAAGAGCCTCTCCCGGCTTAACGATGTTGAGATTGAACTGAAAATAACGGGGGATGATTTCAGTCTCCCTTATCCTTACCACAAGGCACTCTTCCGGATTATCTCCGAAGCTACCGGCAATGCCATACGACATGGTGCTGCCAGCCGGGTGGATGTAGAACTGTCGCTTAAGCCGAAATGGATTAGACTATCAATTGTCGACGATGGTGTCGGCTTCGAGGCCGATCTGATCTTGGCTGAATCCGAGGATCACTCAGGCGGACTGGGAATGAAGAATATGCAATATCTGGCACAGTCCCTTGGAGGCGATTTCCAGTTAACCAGCAGTGAGAACGCTGGAACCAGAATTTTAATCTCTATACCTGTCGGTGTGGCTGAACTGAAAAATGCATAAACTTTAGGCAGGAGGTCGTTCAAGTGAAAATCGTCATTGTTGATGATCACCCTTTGGTGAGAAGAGGATTGGCATCTGTGATATCGATGCAGTCCAATCTGCAGTTTGCCGGCGAAGCAACGAATGGCCAAGAAGCACTTCTCGTGATTGAGGAGATACAGCCTGATCTTGTGCTGATTGATCTGAAGCTTGCCGATGAATCGGGCTTGGATATTATCAAGGAAGCACGCGTGCGCGGATTCTCATGCAAGTTTATCCTGCTAACGTCCTCAGCCAGCCGGGAAGATTTCCTGAAGGCGGAGGAAGTGCTGGTAGACGGTTATGTACTGAAGGAAGCTCTGCCTGAGGAATTACTGTTCGCAATTCAACTGGTTCACAAGGGCAGGAAGTATTACGATCCCGGGCTGATGGAAGATAAGATGCGTATGAGCGGCAGCAGTCCTACGGATGAGCTTACACCCAAAGAGAAGGAAGTTCTGATTGAGCTGGGACAGGGGGCCTGCAACCGTGAGATTGCTTCACGCCTGTTCATCAGCGAATTCACCGTCAAGAAGCATGTCAGCCAGATTCTGGCGAAGCTGCAGGTGGCGGACCGGACGCAGGCGGCTTTATACGCCAATGCTGTCGGGCTTACCAAATATGAGATGTCATACGATTAATAATCATCCCTGTGAATGATCGGGGACGGAGCACGGACCACGTTGTCCGTGTTTTTTTGCGTTCAGGGAAATCAGGCCGAATGTATGCGGAAAACAGCATACATTGGACTCGCAAGCAGCCCGCGGCCCAAATGTATGCGGAAAACAGCATACATTGGACTCGCAAACGGGGGCTGATGTGAAGGCGTACCAGCAGATTTCACCCGGCTGGGTGATTTTTGTGTTTGGGCAAGTAAACAACTGAAGCAGGCAAGGCTCACCGGAGGTGTTAGTATTTTCCATGGATATGGTACTAAAGTATACCATCCGCCCCCTCTAGCGGACCAAACGCAGTCACTCAAAAGTGAAGTGTAAAGTGATGCGAGGGGGCATGTGATAAATCCTGCGCATTGTTAGAATAAAAGCAAGACATCTGAAACTTTCATGATTGCTTTCAAAACGAACACAAGCGGAAGGAGGGTTACTGTGGAAAAGACGATTCTGGATTACATTAACCTGATAAAGAAAAAATTATGGTTAATCATGGTGTTTGTACTTATCTCCTGCGCCACCACCTTCTACGTCAGTAAAAACTTCGTTGCACCCGTCTACTCCGCCTCTGGACAGCTACTGGTCAACAACGTTGTGAATGTCCCCGAGAGCAATAATCTCAACGCGCTGAACTTCAGTCTTAACCTCATCGAGAGCTATAAGGAAATCATGAAGTCCCCAACCATTATGAAGAGTGTGATCGCGGAGCATCCCGAGTTCGGTCTGACGGCGGGCCAACTGGCTGCCAAGCTGCAGATCAAATCCTCGGAGAAAAGCCAGGTGATCAATCTGACCGTGGAGGATAAGGATTACGGCACCGCAGCTACGATTGTAAATGCGGTTTCGCAGACCTTCATCCGCAGCCTGCCGGCACTGATGAATCTGGATAATGTTACATTCCTGACTCCGGCTGATCCTGCAGCCCAGCCTCTGCCGGTCAACGGCGGGGTGACCATGAATATTCTGATTAGCTTCGTGGTGTCACTTATGGCCGCGGTCGGGCTTATCCTGCTGATGGAGACGCTGAACGGTACGCTGAGAAATGAGAAGGAAGCGGAATTCGAGCTTGGTCTTCCGGTCATTGCCAGTATTCCGGCAATCCGCAAACGCGATTTCGGCAGTGTGGATAATGATAAGGCAAGAGTAGGGGAGGGCAAATATGTTACGGCTGAATAGAAGTCTAATCGCGGATATGAACCCGTCATCGCATGTGTCCGAATCCTTCCGCTCGCTGCGCACGTATATCCGCCAGCTCGGCTTGCTGAAGGGACCAGGCGGTCAGGTGCTGCTCTTCACTTCAGCAGAGGGCGGTGAAGGCAAGACCACCATTCTTTCCAATCTGGCCGTATCCTTCGTACAGGACGGCAAGAAGGTGGCGGTGGTGGATTGTAACCTGCGGAAGCCCGGCCTGCATAGCGTCTTCGATGTGGAAGGCAGCCAGGGGCTGGCAGCTTACTTAAGCGGCTACGAGGAAGCTAAGGACGTTCTGGTATACGGCAGCTTGGCGAATCTGGCGGTCATCCCTGCCGGAGTGAGTACGGTCAGTCCGCCGGATCTGCTCGGCAGCGAAAGAATGACCGGGCTGCTTACGGAGCTGAAGGCAAGCTTCGATCTGATTCTGCTGGATTCTCCGCAGGCGGTTGATTACAGCGATGCACGGATTCTGGCCCCGCTCTCGGACGGGGTGGTCATTGTCGCCAGACACGGCCGGACGAAGCGCGAAGCTCTCCGCAAGCTGAAGGGTCTCATGGAACAGACAGGTGTAAGGATTCTCGGAATAGCAATGAACCAGACCAAGTAGAACACTGAAGCGGCAATGTGAACGAAGCTATTGGGAGGTATGTGTGATGAAAAAGGTAAAAAAGGTAATTATCCCGGCGGCCGGGTTAGGCACACGTTTCCTTCCGGCGACCAAGGCAATGCCCAAGGAAATGCTGCCTATTATCAACAAACCGACGATCCAGTATATCGTGGAGGAGGCCATTGCCTCCGGGATTGAAGACATCATCATTGTAACCGGTAAGGGAAAGCGGGCGATCGAGGATCATTTCGATAACGCCTTTGAGCTTGAATCCCGGCTGCTGGAGGACGGTAAGCTGGAACTGCTCAAAGAGGTGCAGCGGTCCTCCAAGGTGGAAATTCACTACATCCGGCAAAAGGAACCCAAGGGTCTCGGCCACGCCGTATGGTGTGCCAGACGGTTCATCGGCGACGAGCCGTTCGGTGTTATGCTCGGCGATGATATTGTAACCGGACAGGTCCCTTGCCTGAAGCAGCTGATCGACCAGTATGAGGAGACTCAGAACTCGGTAATCGGGGTACAGGTGATCCCGGATGAATTCACGAACCGCTACGGGATTATTGAGCCGGATATGCAGGACGGGAAGCTCTACCGGGTGAACAACTTCGTGGAGAAGCCGGCACTCGGCACGGCGCCTTCCAATCTGGCGATCATGGGCCGTTATGTATTTACCCCTAAGATCTTCAAGTATCTTGATCTTCAGGAGAAGGGCGCGGGCGGCGAGATTCAGCTGACAGATGCCATTCAGAAGCTGAACCAGAGCGAACGTGTCTACGCTTATAACTTCGACGGTACCAGATATGATGTCGGCGAACGGCTTGGTTATATTTTGACCACACTGGAATTTGCCTTAGAGAGCGAGGATCTGCGTTATCAGGTCATGGATGCTATGGCGGAATGGCTGAACAAAGCGGGACAGACCACGCTCAGCAGCTGAGACGGTTCCCCGCAAGTGAGCGGCACAAGCCGGAGTCAAGAAGTAAGGCTGCATAAACCTTTACGAGAAATGAGGAGAGATGAGCATGCAAAAACTGCCGGAAGACTATGAGGCCGTCCTGCCGAAACTTTACATGCTGCATTCGGGTGAAGAAAGCAAGGGAATGGAATCCTATCTGGTTATGAAGCGGATCATCGACATCTTGTTCTCTGCCCTGGGGCTGCTGTTCCTGCTCCCGCTCTTCGCAGTGGTGGCTGTCCTGATTAAGCTGGAAGATCCGAAGGGCAAGGTGTTCTTCCGCCAAATGCGGGTCGGCAAGGACGAGAAGCTGTTCCCTATGTACAAGTTCAGATCCATGGTCTCTAATGCCGAGGAGCTGAAGGAGAGTCTCATGGCCTATAACGAAGTAAGCGGCGCGATGTTCAAGATCAAGAATGATCCCCGTATTACGCGGATTGGAAGATTCATGCGCAAGACCAGTATTGATGAACTGCCGCAGCTCTGGAACGTGCTGATGGGGCATATGAGTCTGGTGGGTCCCCGTCCTCCGCTCGTTGAAGAGGTGGAGCAGTATACGGAATACGACAAGCAGCGGCTGATGGTAACCCCCGGCTGCACCGGCTACTGGCAGGTGAACGCCAGAAACAGCGTCGGCTTCGACGAGATGGTTCAGCTGGATCTCACGTATATCCACATGCGCAGCACAATGCTCGATCTGAAGATTATCGTCAAGACCGGCCTGATGCTGCTCGGTTCCAAAAATGCTTATTAAAAATATGGAAATTAGGTGATGCCGATGTTCGTACACGGAGCTGTACCTGAGATTTCCATTATCATATGCACCTATAACCGGTCGGCGCTGCTGGTGAAGACTCTTCATTCGCTGCTGCCGCTGGAGAATCTGCACCAGGCCGAAATCATCGTCGTGGATAACCAGTCCACGGATGATACGGCGGCCGCCATTAAGGGGTTCATCGAGACCTATGGTGCCGATATGGATATCCGTTATCTGCTGGAGCCGGTTCAAGGGCTGTCGGCAGCCCGGAACACAGGGATTCTGGCTTCCAAATCGCAGCTCATCGCCTTCCTGGATGATGATGCGATCCCTTGCCGGACCTGGATTACAACCATTGTGAACACCTTTGCGGATAAGCCGGAGGTGATGGCAATGGGTGGCAAGATTGCTCCGATCTTCGAGAGCAAGCGCCCGGATTGGCTGATCAAGCCGTTCGAGCTTCCGTATACGATTGTCGATCTGGGCAGCCGGATCAAAGAGTATCCGAAGCGCCTTCACCCCTGCGGTGCCAACATGGCGATGCGCAAGCCGGTGTTCGATATCAGCCTGTTCCCGCTTGAGCTGGGACGCAAGGGAGATTCGCTGCTCTCAGGTGAAGAGACCTGGTTGTTCAGCCAGCTACAGCAGGAAGGACATTCCATTCTCTATCATCCTGAGATGGCCGTGGATCATTTCGTTCCCGCTAACCGGCTGACGGAAGATTGGATCATGAAGCGGTACTACAGCCAAGGCATATCGAACGCTATGAAAAGTGAAGGAATGATAGGGCATCTGCTGCTCCTGGGCAAGACGGGCGCCAAAGTGATCTACATCCTGGCAGATTCCGTTCTTTCCCGCAGTAAGGGAAGGAAGCTGCTGAATAAATGCCGGCTGGAGAGTATTCGCGGAACTCTCCATATGATTCTTAACCGGAAGAGGGAATCCGCAGCGGGGTGAGGGGAGGACGCGCGATGATCAATTTTGAGTGGGGCTCCAAAATAAATAGTCTGCCATACGGAATGCTCTATCTCGTAACTGCACTGTTCCTGGGAACAGCTGTCATCTTCCAGCCGGTCATCGCAGTAGCGGCCGTATTCTTCATTCTGCTGCTGGTTGCCTCCCTATCACGCCCTGAGCTGATCAGCTATTTCGTTCTGCTGACCACGGCGGTCTCGATTAACTTCTTGTACAGCGGGAGTATGTTCGGTATTGAGATCCTGTCGCTCTACAAGCTGGTTATTCTAATGCTGCTGGTGCCGTGTATCCTGGTCAATGGCCTCAGGTTCAAGCTCAGCCCTCCCTTATGGGCGATGCTGGCCCTGATTCTGCTCACCTTCAGCTTCTCCATCTGGCTGCCGGAGATGAGCACATCGATTGCGGTCAAAGCTTTCATCGGACTGTCTCTGCCCTTCGTACTTCTGCTGATCAACTGGAAGAAGGAGGTCGCCGAGAAGCAGATTCGGATCATTACCCTGCTGCCGCTGGTCAGCATGCTGCTGGGTGTAGTGCTTCAAGCGGCGAATATACATTCACTGGTAGCCGTTGAGTTCACAGGCGCGGTGCGGGTGCAGGGGGCGAACATTCCGCCTCACCTGGCGATGCTGGCCTTCATGGGAGTAGCGATCGCATTCATCGAGATCAAGCGCAGTCCGCAGTATATCCGGTTCAATTACATCATGCTGGGGCTGAATTTCTTCATTCTGGTGATTACAGGCACGCGGGGGCCGATTCTCGCCCTGGTGCTGATGGTACTCTATTACTTCTATGACATCTCCCGCGCTTTTCTGAAGGGCAAGAAGAAGTACCTGCTCCCGCTACTGGGCTCCCTGCTGATCATTACCTCGGCGGTGTATATGCAACTCGACAACATCAAGAAGCGCTCCTTCGAACGGACGACCGAGACGGGAATTGACCTGTCAGGGCGGGCGGAGGCCTGGGAGTACTTCCTGAACAAGGCGGCGGATTCGCCGGTGGCAGGACGGGGTCTTGGAGCTGTAACGGTGGCTAATGACGGAACGCTCTACGGAGGGTTCGTGGTTCCGCATAACGAATATATCCGCTTTTATTACGATGGGGGATACGTCGGGGCCATCCTGCTGCTGCTGTCCTTGCTCGCTGTGTTTTTTATGGTATACAAAGTTCTTTTGCCGGCGGTCAAACCTTATTATCTGCTCTTTATTGCAGCATTTCTAATCTATTCTTTCACGGATAACACGCTGTCGACGGTCCAATTCATCATTCCGTTCTGTTGGTACCTGAACTGCCTGTACCGATCTTCACAGCTGACCGATTCCCCACAAAAAGAAGTGATACGATGAACCAAGTGAATATGTTCGATGTCAATTTCGATAACTATGATTTCATGGACCTGCTGGATTATATCGACAGAACCATTCAGGAGAGGAACCAGTCCTACATCCTGACCTGCAATGTCGATCATGTGATCAAGCTGCGCAAAGACAAAGAGTTCCGGGAAGTATACTCCGAAGCAGGTGCCGTAGTCGCAGACGGGATGCCGCTGATCTGGGCGTCCAAGATGCTCGGCAAGCCGCTGAAGCAAAAGGTGTCCGGGGCTGACCTGTTCAGCCGCCTGGGCAATGCGTTCGAGCAAAGGCAATACCGGTTGTTCTTCCTCGGTGCTGCCGAGGGTGTGGCGGAGCAGGCTACGAAGAATCTGAAGGCCGCCTTCCCTGGCATTAACGTAGTGGGCTGTTATTCGCCTTCCTACGGCTTCGAGCATAACGAAGAAGAGAACCGGCATATTATCCGGTTGCTGACCGAGAGTCAGCCCGATATCGTGTTCGTAGGAGTAGGCGCACCGAAGCAGGAGAAGTGGATCTACCGTCACTATACCTCCTACCAGGCGCCGGTCTCCATCGGCGTAGGTGCCACCTTCGACTTCCTGTCCGGCTCGGTGAAGCGGGCACCGGATTTCATGCAGAGAACTGGCATGGAGTGGCTATGGAGACTTAGCCAGGAGCCGGGCCGTTTATGGAAAAGATACCTTGTCGACGATGCCCAGTTCCTGGTGCTGCTGCTCAAGGAGATGCGCAAACGGGGTAAGGTGAAGAACAGCAGTACGGATTGAAGAAAGCGGCGAAAGACGGGAGGCAGGGAATGAAGATGCTAAGCAGAGATGAGAATAGTCTGAATCTTCCATCGGCACAGGCCGTGAAGTCGGCTGTAATGATGACCTTGATCTGCGCTGCGGCGCTGGCCCTGCCGCTTGCGATCGGCTTCGCCAGTGCGAACCTGAGCGCGTCGAACAGCCTGCAGGGCATTATTCTGGCGGGCATTCTCTTTCCGGCCTTGCTGCTGGCCCTGCTGAATACACGGATGCTTATCCCGTACACTCTGCTGATCTGGGCGATTGCCCCGGAGCTGCGGCGGATTGCAGACTGGTACGAAGGGGTCTATCACTCCGTATCCCTGCTCAGTCTGGCCCCGCTGCTGACCGGAGCGACCTTAGCCATTCCGGTGCTGCGGGAAATTCACCGGATTCGCAAGTCCTCCACCCGGATCATACTGTTGTTCTCCATCGCACTCGCCTACGGCGCATTGATTGGCCTGGCGAAGAACGGTATCGGCTCGGTATACGATCTGGCGAATTACATCGTACCGCTGCTGCTGATTCCCTTCTTCGCGGTCACGCCGTTTAAGCCGAAGGATATCGACCGGCTGCTGTACGCTTTTGCCAATATTGCCGTGCTGGTTGCGATCTACGGGATCGTGCAGTATCTGACCGTTCCTCCCTGGGACGCCTTCTGGATGCGGAACGCTGATATGATCTCCATCGGGACTCCCTATCCGCTGGAGATCCGGGTCTTCTCGACCCTGAACTCTCCGGGTCCGGCAGCAACCTTCTTGGTCTTCGCCCTGGTGCCGATGATTCTGGAGAAAAGATGGCAGGGTACCCTGCGCTGGCTCGGTGTTCTGCTCGTAGTAGTCTGCCTGCTGACTACGCTCGTCCGGTCCGCCTGGCTGGTCCTGCTGGTGATGCTGCTGGTTTACATCGCTTCCTCTCCCTCCAAGGGTAAATGGAAGACGCTGCTCCAGCTCGCCTTCGTGGCAGCCGCGCTGTTCTGGATCGTTCCGAAGCTCCCTGGAGCAGAGGGGCTGGTGGCCCGGATGGAGACCCTGACCTCCGTGCAGGAGGATCATTCCTACAATGAACGCCTCAGCCTCTGGACCAATATGCTGCCCATGGTGGCTGGCAATCCGGTAGGGCAGGGGATCGGCAGTGTAGGCCAGGGCACCAAGCTCGGCAACGGCGGAGAGCTGGGGGAATACGGAAACATGGATAACGGCTTCATCGCGCTGCTGCTCACCTTCGGCGTACTCGGTGCATTGTTCTTCTTCGGAGCCCTCGGTGCGGTCATCAAGGAGATCGGCGCCAGAGTCACCCGCAGGAATGAACTTCAGCCTTACGCCAGACTGGCGCTGGCGGCGTGGATGGGAGCTGTAGCCAGCCTGATCTCGGATAATGGCTTTCCCGGTCTTAAGGGGTATCTGATCTGGATGCTGATCGGACTTGGCCTCAGCGCCAAGGAGCTCACTCAAAGCAGAAAGAAGGGACTACCGCATGCAGCAGTCAAGCGCCAAATCACTACCCGCTAACCGGGTATGGTCCACCTTCCGGAGATTCACGAAGAGTAAGGACAATAGCTCGGCTGCTGTCAAAACGATGTTCGTCAGCGTGCTGATCCTGCTGGTCAATATGCTGACCGGCGTACTGACCGCCCGTTATCTCGGCCCGTCAGGCCGGGGGGAGCAGACAGCGATGGTGAACTGGTCGCAGTTCCTGGCCTTCAGCATGAGCTTCGGCATTCCCTCGGCGCTGATCTATAACGCCAAGAAGAATCCGGAGGAAGCCGGGGTGCTGTACCGGATCGCCCTGCTGATCGGCCTAACGTTCGGAACCATCGCCATGACCGTCGGAATACTCGTGCTACCGTATTGGCTGGGGTCCTTCAGTCATGAGGTAGTGGTCTTCGCCCAGTGGTCGATGATTCTCTGCCCGCTGATTGTGGTGTCGCAGATCAACAACGCGGCCTTCCAGTTCAGAGGGGATTATAAGACCTTCAACTGGATGCGGTACCTGGTACCGCTGCTGACGCTGGGAGCCATCGGGATTCTGATCCTGACCGGCTACATGAATCCTTATACAACTGCACTGGCTTATCTGGTTCCGTCGGCTCCGCTGTTCATCTGGATGACCATCCTGCTGCTGCGGACCTACAAGGTCAAGCTCCGGGATTCCTATCTTAATTTCAAAAGATTGTTCACCTATGGTCTGGGCTCCTACGGAAACGACCTGCTCGGACAATTCTCAGTATACATAGACCAGATCATCATTGCCGGATTACTCAGACCGGCAGATCTGGGGCTCTATGCGGTAGCGGTCAGCCTGTCGCGTATGGTGAACTTCTTCGCGAATTCGATCACGGTGGTGCTCTTCCCGAAGGCCTCCGAGATGGCGAAGGACGAAGCGGTTGCCCTTACCTTCAAAGCTTTCCGGATCAGTACTACCTGTACTCTGCTTGGCGCAGTGTTCCTGATGCTGGTAGCGCCCTTTGTCATCCCGCTGCTCTACGGCAAGGATTTCAATACCGCGCTTACCGTGTTCCGCCTGCTGCTGCTGGAAGTGACCATCAGCGGCGGGACGCTGATTCTGGCTCAGGTGTTCATGGCGCTGGGCAAGCCGAAGTTCGTATCCATCCTGCAGGGGGTCGGCCTGATCCTGGTGATTCCGCTGCTCTTCCTGCTGGTGCCGAAGTTCGGATTGTTCGGAGCCGGGGTGGCTATGCTCTCATCAGCTGTACTGCGGTTCCTGTTCATTATTCTCAATATCAGGTACAACCTGAAGGTTAAGCTTCCGCGGCTGCTTATTAACGCCCAGGACCTTCAGTGGATGAAGACGACGATGAATTCGTATATTCGCAAGAAGCCTATGGATGTGTAGAAGATGTCTAGGCAGTTAAGGGTTTGATTCAAGTGTTTTGCTTATGAATCAAATGGTTTGTATTTGTTTCAGCGAGCAGAGACACGATGCGAGCCCCTATCTGCTTAAAAAACCATGGGACGGTGCTTGGAGGAGCGCAGAGAAAATTTGGAGCTGTAGAAGCGTCAGCGTTCGCCTGAAAGCTTTTCGAAGAAAAGCTCGCATCGGAAGCATAAGCTGTCTTCTGATTTCTACCGCAGTAAGCGGTCCTAATCAGGAAATCAGAAGACAACAGCGATCGGAAGCCCAAACTTTTCTCGGAGCGACGACACACACCGGACCCTACCAGGCAAAGGAGGATACCTATCATGGATTCAGTAACAAGCGTGCTTGGCGGCCGGGGCAGCTACCCCATCTCGGCGGTCATCATTGCCCAGGACGACGAAGTTCGGATATCCAAAGCCATTCAGTCCTGCCGGTTATTCGCCGATGAGGTGGTCGTAATCGACGGGGGAAGCAAAGACGGGACCGTAGGGCTATCCGAGAGCCTGGGATGCCGGGTGTATGTCAACCCATGGCCCGGATATGCGAAGCAAAGGGAATTCGGAGTGGAACGTGCCATCCATGATTGGGTCTTCCTGATTGATACCGACGAAGTGGTCAGCGAGGAGCTGGCCCGGGATATCCTGGAGCGCAAGCCGGGACTGACCGATGCTACGGTGGCGTTCTCGCTGTACCGGATTGGCGACTTCCTTGGCAAATGGCTGGATAAAGGCGAATATCTGGTGCGGCTGTATAACCGCAAGGAATACGGTATCCGCAACTCTCTGGTGCATGAGATGCCCGAGGTGTCCGAGGAGCGGACGGTGAAGCTGAACGGAACGCTGTGGCATCAAGGCTTCCGCAGCATCAACGATCATGTGGCCCGGTTCAACAAATACACTGATCTGGAAGCAGAGAGTGCGTTCGCCAGCGGCAAGCCGTTCAAGCTGAGCCACCTGCTGCTGCGTCCGCCGGCACGGTTCCTGCAGAAGTATTTCCTGCATGGCCTGTTCAAGAAAGGCATCTCGGGCTTCGCAGTATCCGTCTTCTGGGTGATGTATGAATTCATGGTCGGCTTCAAGCATTACGAATTGCACAGCGCAGGCAGGCTGGCCCGGCATAACGAAGCGGGTCAGGCCGAGAAGGAGAACAAGGGGGAGAGAAGCTATGTCGTACAATGACGGACTTAACATTATGACGACCGGCCTCAGCTGGCCCTCGTTACAGCCCGGAGGACTGAACACCTATTTCAAATCTGTGTGTGAGCAGCTCTCCTTGCGGAACCAGGTGCATGCCCTAATCTGCAGCCAAGAAACGCCGGAGACGCCGAAGGAACTGATCATCCACAATGCCGGTGATCCGAAGGAGACCATCTGGAAGCGCAAGGACGCCTTCCAGCGTAAGGCGGCCTCCCTGATGGGGGATGGCAGCGGGCGGATTGATATCCTCTACACTCACTTCGCCCCTTACGGCATCGGGCCGGCGATTGAAGCGAAGAAGCGGGGAATTCCGGTCATTATGACCTTCCACGGTCCATGGAACGAAGAGATGAAGATCGAAGGTCAAGGCATCAAGCATAAAGTCAAAACAACGATTGCCAAATCGATTGAACATAAGGCTTACAAGCTGGCAGACAAATTCATTGTCCTCAGCGATTACTTCCGTAATATGCTGCACGAGCTGCACGGCGTGCCCCTGCACAAGATTACCGTCATTCCCGGAGCGGCCAATGTCGAGCGGTTCACGCCCGCCACGAACCGGCTGGCGGTCCGCCGGACGCTGAATCTGCCGGAAGGCGCAACAACGGTCCTGACCGTCCGCAGACTGATGAACCGGATGGGGCTGCTGCAGCTGCTTGAAGCCTGGAAGCAGGTATCCGAGCGGTTCCCGAACGCGATTCTGCTGATCGGGGGCAAGGGTCCGCTGCGCGGGGAGCTGGAAGAGAAAATATCCGATTACGGGCTGGGGAACAAGGTCCGGCTGCTCGGCTACATTCCCGATCATGAGCTGGCCTCCTATTATCAGGCAGCGGATATGTTCGTTGTTCCTTCCCAGGCGCTGGAAGGCTTCGGCCTGATCACCGTTGAGGCTTTGGCCTCGGGGCTGCCGGTGATGGCTACGCCGGTCGGCGGCAACAAGGAGATCCTCCAGGGCTTCCGGCCGGAGCTGCTGTTCAAGAGTGCAGCCAGCGAGGATATGGCGGAAGGTATGATTCATATGCTGAGTAACCGCAAGCTGCTGCCGGGCCGGGACGAATGCCGGAATCACGTGCTGGAGAAGTACACCTGGCAGCATGTAGGCGACAAGATTGAGTCTGTATTCCTCGAAACCTTGGGAAAGGGTGTGAGCGTAGGATGATCAAAGTCGCTTATATCGACCACACCGCCAAATGGAGCGGAGGAGAGGTCGCCCTGTTCAACATCCTCACCAACATCGGTGAGCAGATTGAGCCGCTGGTCATCCTGGCGGAAGAGGGGACGCTTGCTGAACGCCTGCGGGAGAAGGGCATCGATGTCCGCATTATCCCGCTGGATGAGAGCATCCGCAGCCGCGGCCGCAACGCCGTGAACCTCGGGGCTCCGGCTGCTGCGATGAAGCTGCTGGCTTACGGCCGTAAGCTGGCTCCGCTGCTGAAGGAGGAGAAGGTGGACTGTGTGCACACCAATTCCCTGAAATCAGCCTTTTACGGAGCCGTCGCCGCCAAAAAAGCAGGCGTGCCGCTGATCTGGCACATCCGGGACCACATCGGGGCGCCTTATCTGAAGCCGGTTGTCGCCAAGGCGATCCGGCTGCTGTCACGCCTGCTGCCGAACGGGGTCATTGCCAATTCCCACTCCACGCTGAATGCGCTGGAGCTGCCGCGCTCGAAGAAGACGCTGGTCGTCTACTCGGCCTTCGCTAAGGCGATCGGCGAAGGGATCGGCCGGCGGGAGCGGAAGGACTTCAACGTTCTGCTGGTCGGTCGGCTTGCCCACTGGAAAGGCCAGCACATTGTGCTGGAAGCGGCCAAGGCCTTCAAGCAGGACAGCCGCGTGAAGTTCTGGCTGGCCGGTGATGCCCTGTTCGGAGAGGAAGAATACAAGCAGGAATTAATTCAGCAGATGCAGCGGGACGACATCACCAATGTCAGCCTGCTGGGTCATGTGGATGATATACAAGGACTGATGAACCAAGCGGATTTACTGATTCATACGTCGATTACCCCTGAGCCGTTCGGCCAGGTCATCGTCGAAGGCATGGCGGCCGGACTGCCGGTCATTGCCTCCAATGAAGGCGGACCGGTGGAGATCGTGGTTCCTGGTGAGACAGGACTGCTGATCCCGCCGGGAGATGCTACTGTACTTGCAGACTCCATCACCTGGATGCTGAACCATCCCGAAGAGCGTAGACGGATGGCGGATAATGGCATGAGACGGGTGAAAGAGCATTTTGTCATCGAGAACACGGTCAAGGATATTGTCGCTTACTACAAAGGTCTGCTGGCAGTTACCTGACCTTCCCGCTCCATAATGCTTAAGGCTTGCATCATATCTGTCTCTAGCCATGCGTGTACTGCTTAATGATGCTGCTCCATAAAACTTTGAGGATGATTCACATGAAAATTGCGATCGCGCACGATTATTTAATCCAGATGGGCGGGGCGGAACGGGTGGTGGAGGTTTTCCATCACATGTACCCGGAAGCTCCGATCTTCACAACGGTTTTTAACGGAAGCCGCCTGACCGATAACCTCAAAGATGCCGATATCCGGGCCTCCTGGCTGCAGAAGATTCCGGGAGTGAAGCGTAACTTCAAAGGGGTGCTCCCGCTCTACCCCATGGCTGTCCGCGATTTGGACTTCAGCGGGTATGATATCGTTCTTAGCTCCAGCAGTGCTTTTATGAAAAGCATTCAGGTGCCCGAGTCCACCTTCCATCTGTGCTACTGTCATACGCCGATGCGTTTCGCCTGGGACTATGACACGTACATGGAGCGGCAATCGAATTCAGGTTTATTCAAAAGACTGCTCAAGGTGTATATGCAGCGGCTCAAGAACTGGGACCAGCGCACCTCCAAAAATGTGAACCAGTTCGTCGCCAACTCCTCCGTCGTGAAGACGCGGATTCAGAATTATTACCACCGGGATTCCGATGTGATTTTCCCGCCGATCAATACAGCCCGCTTCACCAGCTCCCCGAGCATTGGGGATTATTATCTGATTGTCTCGCGGCTGGTCTCCTACAAGCGGATCGATCTGGCGGTGGAGGCGTTCAACCGTAACGGGCTTAAGCTGTATATTGTCGGGGACGGACCGGACCGTAAGCGTCTGGAAGGCATGGCCAAGGGGAATGTATCGTTCCTGGGCCGGCTGGAGGATGAGGAAGTTACAGGGCTGATGTCCCAGTGCCGGGCGTTTGTTTTCCCGGGGGAAGAGGATTTTGGCATCACGCCGCTGGAGGCGAATGCTGCTGGAAGACCGGTCATCGCCTATCAGGCCGGGGGCGCGCTGGACACGATTATCCCATACGTTAACGGCGTGTTTTTCCAGCACCAGGAAGTTGATGATTTGCTTAAGGCCATTGATGAGGTGGAGTCCTATGCGTGGGATATCGACCAGATTATGGGCCATGCACGCAAATTCGATGAGCAGGCGTTTATGGTCCAGTTCAAGCAGTATGTGGAACAGGCCTACGTCAATTTCCTAAAAGGAGGATGAAAGTATGAAACTCGCAGTGATTGGTACCGGCTATGTAGGACTTGTATCAGGCGTATGCTTTACCTTAAATGGAAATCATGTCATCTGTGTGGATAAGGATGAGGAGAAAATCAATAAGCTGAACCGGATGGAATCTCCCATCTATGAGCCGGGCATTGAGGCCCTGATCGAAATGAATCTGCGCGAGGGCCGGCTGAGCTTCTCGTCCGATCTTCAGGAGTCGGTCCGCCGCTCCGATATCGTCATTCTTGCCGTGGGTACACCTTCCCTGCCGGGAGGCGAAGCCGACCTGAGGTATATCGAAGGTGCCGCTGCCGAGATTGCCCAGGCGATGGAAGGCTACAAGATCATCATGACCAAGTCGACCGTCCCTGTTGGCACCAATGAGCGTATCCGCCAGCTGATCTCCTCCCTCACGAATCATCCCTTCGATATCGTCTCTGCGCCTGAATTCCTCCGTGAAGGCTCTGCCATCCGCGACACGCTTCATCCCGACCGGATCGTCATCGGACTGGATAATTCGGCGCTTGAGCCGACCATGCGTGAGCTTCATAAGGGCTTCACAGACAACGTATTCGTTACGGATATCCGCAGCGCTGAGATGATCAAATATGCCTCGAATGCTTTTCTGGCGACGAAGATCTCCTTCATTAATGAGATTGCCAACATTTGCGAAAAGGTAGGAGCAGATGTCACCGAAGTCGCAGGCGGCATGGGGATGGACCAGAGAATCGGTTCGACCTTCCTGCAAGCCGGTATCGGTTATGGCGGCTCCTGCTTCCCGAAGGACACCAATGCGCTGATCCAGATTGCCGGTAACGTGGATTATGAGTTCAAGCTGCTCAAATCCGTCGTTGAAGTCAATAAAGGCCAGCGCTTCATGATTATCTCCAAGCTCCATGAATCACTCGGCAGCCTGCGAGGCGCGGTCATCGGCATCTGGGGGCTTGCCTTCAAGCCCAATACCGATGATGTCCGCGAGGCCCCGGCCCGTGAGATTGTTGAGGCGCTGGTGGCCGAAGGCGCCA
This sequence comes from Paenibacillus sp. FSL P4-0338, assembly GCF_038002365.1. Classification (NCBI taxonomy): domain Bacteria; kingdom Bacillati; phylum Bacillota; class Bacilli; order Caryophanales; family Paenibacillaceae; genus Paenibacillus; species Paenibacillus sp. FSL P4-0338. Next base: position 1,070,660 of record NZ_JBBOCG010000002.1, read on the forward strand.
TCGTCAAGCTGTACGATCCGATTGCGGCCGATAACTTCCGTAAGGAATACGATCACCCGCAGCTCCGCTGGTGCGGACTGGCGGAAGAGGCTGCCGAGGGCAGCGATGCCGTCTGCCTGCTGACCGACTGGAGCCAGTTCAAGGAGATCAACCTGCACCAGCTCGCCGGAACCATGCGCCGCCAGGTGCTGATCGACGGCCGCAACGTCTATAGCAAAGAGCAAATCGAAGGCACCGGCCTCGAGTACATCTCCGTCGGCCGCCCGCAGATGGGCGGGCTTAGCGGATTCTCCGCTAGCGTGGCTGGCGCGGTGTAGACCTGCGGTCAAGGGCAGCGATCCACGGCGAGTCAGCCTTTTCTGGAGGAGCTGCGCCGGATCGGCTGCGCGGCGAAATGAAGGGGATAAATCCTCTTGAATGCGCTGAAAGTGGGCTGCGCGGTGAAATAAGAGGGATAAATCCCCTTGGATGTGCCGAAAGTGGGCTGCACGGTGAAATGAAGAGCACAAGTGCCCCTGAATCCCGGGAAGGTTGGCTAAATGAGTAAATGAAGAGCACAAGTGCTCCTGAATCCCGGGAAGGTTGGCTAAATGAGCAAATGAGGAGCACAAGTGCACCTGAATCCCGGGAAAGTTGGCTAAATGAGCAAATGAGGAGCACAAGTGCCCCTGAATCCCGGGAAAGTTGGCTAAATGAGTAAATGAGGAGCACAAGTGCACCTGAATCCCGGGAAAGTTGGCTAAATGAGCAAATGAAGAGCACAAATGCCCCTGAATCCCGGGAAAGTTAGCTAAACGATCAAATGAGGAGCACAAGTGCCCCTGAATCCTGGGAAAGTTGGCTAAACGAGCAAATGAGGAGCACAAGTGCCCTTGATTTCTCGGATTCGAGCCAAATGGAGCAACTGAGCAGCATTTGTGTCACGTACTTAAACTAACCAGCTTCTGCCGCCGCAAATTTGTGCGGCAAGCCCTTGGAACAAGAGTCTTGAATCCCGGTCTTGAATTCCATTGTCTTGGAATTCTTGCTTTCTCTAGCCGCTAGGTCAGCGGCGACGCCTTGGAACAAGCGGCAGCCCGGCCCCCCTTGCCGCTACAACAAGCGGCAATACCCGGATCTTTAACCGGGAGCTTCGCCTGCGGGCGAAGCGGATATGAAATCACAAGCCTGTTATGAAATGGAGCGGAGAGGAATTTTGGAGCTGTAGGAGCGGTAGCGTCCGCCTTTGTCTCCGGATATTATCTGCTGCAAGCAATATAATCAACAACATCTGGAGACAACAGCGGCCGTAAGCCCAAAATTCCTTGCAGCGACCCTCATAACAGGCGGGATTTTAACACACAGCCGCAATAAGAAATACCCAATAACAATACGATATGGAGGGTTCACTATGAAACTAGTACTTCTATCAGGCGGCTCCGGCAAGCGGCTCTGGCCGTTGTCCAATGATTCACGCTCCAAGCAATTTCTGAAGGTACTGGCAAGTCCGGCAGGTGAACCGGAATCAATGGTACAACGGGTATGGAGACAGCTGGAGGAGAACGGCATGGCCGGGTCCTCTTATCTGGCGACCGGACGCAGCCAGGTGGAGATGATCCAGAGCCAGCTCGGCAGCGAGGTGCCGATCATCGTGGAGCCGGAGCGGCGGGATACGTTCCCGGCCATTGCGCTGACGGCGGCCTACCTCTATTCCATCGCAGGGGTTTCCCCAAGCGAGACCGTGGCGATTCTGCCGGTGGACCCATACGTGGAATCCTCCTTTTTCGAAACGGTACTGCAACTGGAGAACACCATGCTGGTGAGCGGGGCGAACCTGGCGCTGATGGGCGTAGTTCCCGAGCATGCTTCGGAGAAATACGGCTACATTATTCCAACGGGTGCAGATGCGGGAGCGAATGGTTATCTGCAGGTCAGCCACTTCCAGGAGAAGCCGGACCGTGTGCAGGCCGAGGAGCTGATTAGCCAGGGGGCTCTCTGGAACTGCGGGGTGTTCGCTTTCCGTCTGGGTTACCTGCTGGATATCCTGCAGCGCAAAGGGCTGCCGCTTAATTATGAGGAACTGCAGAAGCAGTATAAGCTGCTGTCTTCCATCAGCTTCGATTACGAAGTGGTAGAGAAAGAAGAGAACATCGTCGTACAGCCGTATGCCGGATTCTGGAAGGACCTGGGTACCTGGAACACCTTGACCGAGGAAATGACCAGCAACCATGTCGGCAAAGGCTTTGTGACCGCTGACTCCGAGGGGACCTGCCTCATTAACGAGCTGGATATTCCGATTACCGTGATCGGGGCGAAGGATCTGATTATCGCTGCCAGCCCGGACGGCATTCTGGTGACGCACAAGACTGAGAGTCCGCGGATCAAGGAAGTGCTGAAGTCTTTTGAACAAAGACCGATGTACGAGGAGCGCCGCTGGGGCCACTACAAGGTGATAGATTATGTAAAGTATGACGAAGGCAACGAGGTGCTGACCAAGCGGATTTTCATCAATGAGGGCAAAAATATCAGCTATCAGCTGCATCACAAACGCAGTGAAATCTGGACCTTCGTCAGCGGGGAAGCCAGCATTGTCATCAATGAGAAGATGCATACGGTGAAGGCAGGAGATGTGGTGCGGATACCGGAAGGGACCAAGCATGCCATTCTTGCTCTTACCGATGTGGAGTTCATTGAGGTGCAGACGGGGTCGGAGCTGGTAGAGGAAGATAACATCCGTATTACTCTGGACTGGGAGGATATAGCGCTACATCAGTTCATTTCGTAGGTCTAACTTATCTATTTAACCATTTGTTACAGAATCAAAACAGGTACTCGGAACTATTTATTCGGAGAAATTCGCGTTTGCTCTACAAAAAAATTGCATAAAGACGATAATTTACGGTAAGAGGGATTGATCCTTCCAAAACGACAAAGGCAAACCTGATCGAAAGACAGGGACGCAAAGCTATAGGGCCTTCGCAAGAGTGGCAGCCTGGCTACCGAAAGGAAGAGAATATTGTGAAAACTTACCGTAAGTCTCGTTTGCTCTGCGCTGTGCTGTCGCTGGCCGTGGTATTGTCTGCTGTACCTGTGGGACTGGGAATCGCCCCTTCCACCGTCAAGGCTGCCTCCTCTGAAGGAGCGCCGGTGAACCCTAACGCCTCAGCGGAGGCGGTCAAGCTGCTGAACAATCTGTATGATATCTCGGGAAATGGAATCATTACAGGCCAGCATGACTATTTCGAGAGTCCGGATGAGCTGAGCAACAAGCTGAAGGGAACAAGCGGACAATACGCAGCACTGCATGGTTATGAGCTGGGAGCAATCGGTGGGCAGAGTGAGAGCGGAGTAGCTGCACAACGCAAAAATATCGTCTGGAGTGCGACGAACTGGTCCAGAGCGGGCGGCATTGTCGCCATGACCTTCCACCAGAATCTGCCAGGCACCAAGTACGAATGGTCCAATGTGCAGAAGCCGATCACCCAGGCGCAATTTAACAAATACGTAACCCCCGGAACGCCAGAGTATAATGCACTGATCACCGATCTGGATAAAGTAGCGGTCTCTCTGAAAAGCCTGCGGGATGCTAAGGTTCCGATCCTCTGGAGACCTTACCACGAAATGAACGGCGGCTGGTTCTGGTGGGGGAAGAAAGATAATTTTACAGCCCTGTGGAATATTATGTATGACCGGTTCGTGAACGTTCATCAGTTAAATAATCTGCTCTGGGTATGGAACCCGAATGCGCCTAATGCAAGCTCCGATCCCTATCCACGGACTTATCCGGGTGCGGACAGAGTGGATGTGCTGGCAGCAGATATATATAATAACGACTACTCCAATAAATATCATGATGATCTGACCAGCCTGGCTGGCGGCAAACCGATCGGCATCGGCGAGAACGGTGAAATGCCAAATATATCGAAGCTAAAGCTGAACCAGCAGAATTACGTGTTCATGATGAACTGGGGCAAGATGCTCTATGAGAATAACAGCACGGCGACAATCAAGAATTTCATGAATGACAGTTACACACTAACCCGTGACCAATATAAGGCCTGGTCTGCTCCGGCGGCGGCTCCTAAGCCAATCGCAACGCCAACGGCAACGCCGACGCCTACAGTATCACCGACACCAACAGCAACACCGACACAAACCGCAACACCGACGCCAACGCCGACGGCAACACCAACCGTTGCGCCGACTCAGAAGCCGGTCCCAACCTTCGGCGACCCGGAGAGTAAGCCTGGCCAGAATGGCCTGCTTGGAGAATACTTCAAGAACATGACGCTCTCGGGGACACCGGTTATGGTGCGTAACGATGATGTCATCAGCTTCAATTGGCGTCAGGGGACTCCTAATGCCGCACTGGGCGTAGATTACTTCTCAATTCGCTGGACCGGACAGATTAAGCCGGCTTACAGTGAGACTTATCAGTTCTATACTACATCGGATGACGGTATCCGCTTGTGGGTGAACGGCACACCGGTCATTGACAGCTGGGTCAAACAGAGCGGAACTGCCCGCACAGGAAGCATAGCCTTAACTGCCGGGCAATTGTACGATATCAAAGTAGAGTACTATGAGAATGCTGGCGATGCCAATGTCCATCTGATGTGGCAGAGCCCTAGCCAGGTGAAGGGAACCGTACCTGCAAGTGCGCTTTTCTCCAGAGCAGGCAACATATCCATACCTGTTCCGGCTGCAACAGCAGTACCGACAACGGTACCAGCAGCAACAGCAACGCCGGCACCAGTAACAACACCAACACCAGCAGCGACACCAACACTGACGCCAGTACCGGCACCAACGCCGACAGCAGCACCGACACCAACGCCAACACCGGCACCAACACCGACAGCGGCTCCTGTTCCCGTTCCTTCTCCTACAGCAACACCGGTGGATCTGCCGGTAGAAGTCCCTGCTGCCAATGGGTTGTACGCGGAATACTTCAATAACATGACGCTATCGGGCGAACCCGCTGCAGTGCGCACCGATGCGGTGCTTGATTTCAACTGGCGCCAAGGCTCGCCGGATGCTGCTATCGGTATAGACTTCTTCTCTGTCCGCTGGAGCGGGAAGATTAAGCCGCTGTACACAGAGACGTATCAGATTTATACCAATTCCGATGACGGTATCCGCGTACGGGTTAACGGTGAGCTTGTGATTGACAGCTGGGTGAAGCAGAGCGGCACCGAACGCATGGGCAGCATCAGCCTGACCGCAGGCGAGCTGTATGATATTCAGGTAGAGTATTATGAGAATCAAGGGGATGCAAAAGCGCGGCTAATGTGGCAGAGTCCAAGCCAATCCAAAGGTACCGTTCCGGCAAGCGCGCTGTTCCTCCCGTCCGCTTCCTAAGCTCATAAGGTCCGCAGCTGTGTTCATCATTGGCGCTGTTACTGGTTAAGACGTTACAATTATAAATCCTGTAAGCCACTCTTAATGGCCCTGCTTACCAGCAGGGCTACTAAGCTATAGAAAGGTAGATAATCCGCGAGGCTTAACCTCCGGGGCCTGCCTGAGAGTGTGGCTGGAGAAAGGAGATTACATTGAACACTTACCGTAAGTACAGGCTATATACAATTATTTTTCCTCTAATCCTTATCCTTTCATTACTTCCATGGGGGGAAGGGCGCAGTCTGCCCGCAGCCGCTAAGGTTACGGCACCTGCCGCCTCCGCTCCCATGGGGCCCATTAAACCCATTAATCCATCGGCCTCCAAGGAGGCTTCCGCACTGTTAAGCTATCTTAGTGATCTTAGCGGCAAGGGGATGATATCCGGCCAGCATGATTACCTGGAGAGCCCCGATGAATTCAATAATAAGCTCCGCACAACAAGCGGCCGCTATGCCGTTCTGCATGGCTATGAGCTGGGAGCCATAGGCAACCAGTCTAAGGAGATCATTGCCAGACAGCGTCAGGCTGTCGTGGACAGCGCCATACGATGGCATGAGGGCGGCGGCATTGTCGCCATGACCTTCCATCAGAATCTGCCGGGAACCGCGCCGGTATGGACCAATGTGCAGAAGCCGCTTAGCCAGGATCAATTCAAGCAGTACGTCACTCCCGGAACGCCGCAGTACAAAGCATTAGTTGCTGAGCTGGATGAAGTGGCCAAGTATCTGGGCGAGCTGCGCGATGCCGGAGTTCCGGTGTTATGGCGGCCCTATCACGAAATGAACGGCGGCTGGTTCTGGTGGGGGCAGAAGGATGATTTTGCGAAGCTCTGGGACCTGGTCTATGACCGCATGGTGAATAAGCATAAGTTGAACAATCTGCTGTGGGTGTGGAATCCGAATGCCCCCAATAAGTCGTCTGAGCCGTATCACGCCTATTTTCCCGGCACCGCCAAGGTGGATATTCTGGCCGCCGATATTTATGACAATGATTTCAAGCAGTCCTATTATGACAGCCTCCTGAAGCTTGCGGGCGGCAAACCGATCGGAATCGGGGAGAGCGGAGAGCTTCCAGACCCTGTCATCATGTCTCAAAAACAAAGCAAATGGGTATATACGATGACATGGGGCAAGATGCTGGTTGAGAATAACCCGACCGTGAAAATTCAAAGCTTTATGAATCATAAATACACGGTATCGCGGGAGGACTATAAGCTTGCGGTGGGTACCAAAACCCATGCGGCGGCTGTAAGCTCAAGGAATGGCCTGAGGGGCCAGTATTATGGCAATATGGACCTGTCCGGCACACCGCTGCTTACCCGTAACGACAGCACCCTTCAATTCAACTGGCATGGCAATTCACCAGCCTCCGGCCTGCCCAAGGATGCATTCTCGGTACGCTGGACCGGGACCCTTAAGCCTCTCTACAGTGAAAAGTATACGTTTACCGCTTCTTCGGATGACGGCATCCGCGTATGGATCGGCGGCAAGCTCCTGATCGACAGCTGGAAGAATCAGAGCAGCGCGGGCAAGGAGGGCAGCATCACACTTTCCGCAAATACCCCCTACGCCATCAAGGTAGAGTATTACGAGAACCGCGGGGATGCCAGCGTCAGTCTGATGTGGAGAAGCCAGAGCCAGAAGCAGATGATAATTCCCCAGAGTGCGCTGACGCTTCCTTAAGGAAGCCCCGCAGCAGAAGAAGCGTAACGTTATCCCGGTACAGCATAGAATTCCGGAAGAAAGCGAGGACAAGGGAATGAGGACTAGAGTTCAAAAGAAACCCGGTAAATATCTCCACAGGCTACTAAAATTTGCAGCACTGATCATCTTGGTTCTGTTGTCCGTCTCTATCTTCGGAGATTACGGGACGAAGGACGGTGAAGCGGATGTGGATCTGTCTTCATTGTCGGCGGCTAAGGATGCCGGTCCTGAGATGCCGGAAGGAACGGTTCTATGGAAGCTTGGCAAGCATGACGGCTCTGCCGATGAGTTCAAGGCGGCAGGGTCAAGCGGGGTGAAGAAGACGCTCAGCATAGCCTCAACCACTGCCAGGTCGGCAGAGCTGAAGTCACTTCCCTCCGGCCTGCACGGGGAGACCAACCCGGAGCTGCGGATTCAGTATGAGCTGGATAAGATCCCGGAGCACGGGGTCTTATTTCGCGTGAGCATTATCGATGCGTACAAATCCGTACCCCAGATGGGCGTATTCTCCAACCGTCAGCTCTCAGGCATCATTCAGATCGCCGGGATTGCCGGAACAGGCAGCAAATACGACTTCCGCAAAACCTATGAGCTGTACATTCCCAAAGAGCAGCTCATCAGCGGCACCAACGAGCTGACGCTGCGGACGGCCAGGGGAATCTATTCCTCAGAAGCTGAGGATAAGTACAACTGGTGGACATGGGATAATCTCAGTCTGGAGGCGCTGAAGTCTCCGATTAAGGAGCCGATTCACGGCAGCTATACGGTGACCGGGACGGTGGTCAATAACAAGCAGTTTTATTTTGACGAGGGGGCGGTTACGCATCTGCCCTATATTATGAAGTGGCTGGGCGTAGCCTACAGCGGCAATATCATGCGTACCAGCTGTGCCAGCGATGTGGGCCGTTCCTGTGAGAAGATGGAGGAGTACTACAAGGTCCTGAAGGATTACAATATGCAGGCCGTAGCGCTCTATCTGTACACAGGCGATATCAAGCTGAAGGCGGACGGAACGCTGCCGGGGGATGCGGAGAAGAAGCTGACGGATTATTTCCAGAAGTACAGCCCGTACTTCCAGTATTACGAGGTGGATAACGAACCGGGCCTGTTCAACCGTTCCAAAGCGATAAATTTGGCTATAGCCGAGTGGCTGAACAGCAAGGGTAAGACGATCGCGCCCCATTTGCAGACGGTTGCACCCGGATGGGCCTACTGGCCGGGCTACAGCGAAGACTCGTGCGGCAACCAGAAGGGGCCGGTGAAGCAGTGCGGAGACCCCGACGGCTGGGAACGCGACCCGAAGCAGCGTGATGAGCTGGAGGCGGTAACGGATCTGACGAATGGACATTCTTATGGCGATTCCTATATTTTCGGACAGGGCGGGAGCTTCACGGAGAACCTGAAGACCTTCGGGGGATCGGTAGACGGCCTTAGCAAAAAAATGCTCGCCACCGAGTTCGGCACCTCGGACTCTCATGTAGATGCGTATCAATACGGGGCCAAGCAGCGGACCTCGGCGGTGTTCGACCGGATTATGCGGGCACATCTCGGCTATGCGGATATGTTCGTGCAGCATGCCGCCTTCTTCAAGAATTTCAGCCTGTTCAAATACGGCTTTAATCTGGAGGATCATGATCCGGCGGCTACAGAGATCTACTACACCAAGGAAGGCGAAGAATCCCGCGTCAGTATCATGCGCAGGCTGGATCTGGCTTATGCCACACACGGCGCTCCGCTGACCTACCAGATCAGCAATAAGGAGGAGCTGAAGGATAAGCTGGTCTACGTAAGAGCAGTGGACACCTCCACGCTTGAGCCGCTGGCGGGGAGCAAGGCGACATCGAACAAGGTGCTGGTGAACTTCGTCAATTTCGAGCGCACCGAGCAGACCGTTAAGGTCAAGGTCACAATGCCGAAGAAGACAGTGTACGAAGGAGAACGGTTCGGCAAGGGCGATACTTATGAGGAGGCCCGCAGCTATGTAACCGGCAGAGCCGCTTCGCCGGAGCTGGAATTCACGGAGACGCTGGCTCCGGGAGAAGGCGTGCAGTATATTCTGGAGCCTTCCTCCGAGGTAGCGGATACGGCGCCGCAGGGCCTGAAGGCGACTGCTGTCAAGGGATTATCGATGCATCTGAACTGGCTGGAAGCCCCCGGAGCAAGCTATGAAGTGCTCCGGGCGGACGGCCCGGACGAGAAGCTGAAGGTCATCGCTACAGCGGTGAAGGGAACGGAGTATAACGACAGCAAGCTGAAGGAAGGCACACTTTATACTTATGCTGTAAGAGTGTCCGGCTCTGGTGTGATGTCAGAGAAGACACAGATTACAGCAACCGGACTTGTCCCGCTGGACCGGGCAGGCTGGAAGGTGACGTCCAGTGTGAGTAAGGAGGCTTCCAATCCGGCAGGTGCCATTGACGGAGACCGGCGGACCCGCTGGGATACGGTCAAGCATCAGGCTTCGGGGGAGTATTTCCAGATTGATCTGGGCGCAGAACATACGGTAGAAGCTATAGACATGGATTACCCTTTATCGCCATATGATTATCCGCGCGGCTACACTGTCCAGGTATCGGATGATGCCAAGAGCTGGAGACAGGTCGCAGCGGGCAAAGGCCAGCTGGAGAAGACCAAGATTACGTTTGCTCCGGTCAAGACCCGGCATATCAAGATTACCCAGACAGGCTCCGGCGGCAACTATTGGTCGATTCAGGAGCTGCAGGTGTATTCAAGAGAATGAAGGACGGCATAATAACCTCCGTGGAATTCAGCCCACCGGGGTTTTTTTCTGCCCTGGAATCATAAACATTATTATGAAGTAAATGGGGCTATGGCGGATACCCGGCTCCGGGGAAGGTGTGAACCGGTTCATGACTCATCTTGCAGATCAAATCATCCTGCTGCTGGCGGCTTTGCTGCTGATCGCCGTGCTCTCCACCAAATTCTCCACCCGTTTTGGCATGCCTGCTCTGGTCCTGTTTATTGCAGCCGGCATGGTGCTCAGCCATTTTATTTATTTCAACAATGCTTCACTCACGCAGATTGCCGGCATTTTTGCCCTGGTGGTGATTCTGTTTGAGGGCGGCATGCAGACGAGCATGAAGGATATTCGCCCGATTTTGAAGCCGGCGTTGTCGCTTGCTACACTCGGGGTACTGCTGACTACGGTGATCGTTGGTATTTTTGCCAAATTCGTACTCGGTGTACCCTGGGCGGAGAGCTTCCTGTTCGGGGCCATTGTCGGCTCCACAGATGCAGCGGCGGTATTCTCCGTGCTGGGCGGCAAAAATATCGACAAACGGCTAACCTCGACGCTTGAAGCCGAATCCGGCAGTAATGATCCGATGGCTGTATTCCTTACCGTGTCGCTGATTGAATGGGTGCAGCACCCGGATACTGCAGTCTGGAGCCTGGTGCTGTCGTTCTTCTGGGAGATGGGGGTAGGGCTGCTGATCGGGATCATCATTGGCAAGCTTGCAGTGTATCTGATTAACCGGATTAATCTGGATTCCACCGGGCTGTATCCGGTCATGGCGGTCGGCTTCGCAGTTCTGACTTACGGGGTCTCGGCCATGGTACACAGCAGCGGGCTGCTTGCCGTCTATGTTATGGGCCTGGTGCTGGGGAATTCCGAGCTGATGTACCACCGCACCATTATGAACTTCAATCATGGCTTCGCCTGGATGATGCAGATTGCCATGTTCATTCTGCTCGGGATGCTGGTCTTCCCGCAGGAGCTGGCGGCTGTGGCCTGGCAAGGGCTGCTGCTGTCTGTCATCCTGATGGCCCTAGCAAGACCGCTTGGCGTATTCCTCAGCCTGCTTGTGTCGCGGTTCTCTTTCCGTGAAAAGCTACTGATCTCCTGGGCCGGGCTCCGGGGAGCCGTCCCGATTGTCCTGGCGACCTACCCGCTGCTCGCGGGGCTGCCGCATGGCAGGCTATTCTTCAATGTCGTATTCTTCGTGGTCCTGACCTCGGCAGTGATTCAGGGAACCACCATTTCGCCTCTGGCCTCGCGGCTGAGGCTGGTGGGCCGGGAGCCTGGGTCCCAGCCCTCCTTGATGGAGCTGGTCGCGCTCGGGAAGACCGATTCCGAATTCAATCATATCGGAATTGAGCGGCAGATGCCGATTGCGGGCATGCAGATTGCAGAGATCGGCCTGCCGGACGATATTCTGTTCACGGCCATTATACGGAACAAGACCATTGTGACGCCGCATGGCAGCACGGTTATTGAACCTGGAGATACGGTATATGTGCTTAGTCCCAAAAGCAAGCGGGAGGAGATGCGCGCCATCTTCCGCAGCGGCTTGGGACGGGCGGCAGAGAAGGATATCCCTACGGTATAAGGGACATCCTACGGGAGGGATGTAAGCTTCTCTTCCGGTTCAGGTGATTTATGTCAATCCATGTGCTTTTGCAGAATTGTGATTCAAATTATAGGATAGGCTCCCGGAAGAATGCTAGAATGTGCAATACATCAAGGCTGCAGGACAATAGATTGCAATACGTAAAAAAGTATGTTAAATTGTATATAGATTTAGAATGAGTCTAAATACAATACGTTGTAAAATACACACTCCGGGAGGTTTTTTGAATGAGTACACAAGTTAATAGCCACACTGCACTGCATGCTGTCCTGAACCGTCAGACCGCGAACTGGACGTTGCTGGGAGTGAAGCTGCATCACTACCACTGGTATGTCAGCGGAACTCAATTCTTCACGCTGCATGAGAAATTCGAAGAGCTGTACAACGAAGCTGCGGGTTATGTGGATGAGCTGGCTGAACGGCTGCTCGCCATCGGCGGACGCCCTGCTTCCACCATGGCAGAGTACCTGAAGCTCTCCAGCCTGAAGGAAGCCGCGGGCGGTGAGAGCGCGAAGGAAATGGTGGCACAGCTGGTTCAAGACTTCGCTGCCGTAGCTGAAGAGCTGAAGCAGGGCATTACTAGCGCAGAGGAGGTCAGCGACCAGCCTACCGCCGATCTGCTGATCGGAATCCGGACAAGTGTAGAGAAGACAGCCTGGATGCTGAACGCTTACCTGGAATATAAGAACGTATAGGTTTCACGCTATACGTTATCCTTCTATTTCTCGCTGAAACGGTACCGTCCTTTTAAAGGACGGCAATGCCGTTTCCACTTGCGTAATTCCGCACAGGACATATAGAAGAGCGCCCGCGTTACACATGCGGGCGCTCTTTGCTTAAAATATAAGGCGTGCCCAGAAAGCGCGTATCTTCTAACCGGTGAAAGTCCGGTCACGGGAGGGGCCAAGCCCCCGTGTAGCTAGGATGCCTGCGTACGGCGAAATCCGTGCGTAGAAGCGCATCGACAAAAGTCCGGTCAGAGACAGGGCGAGCAACCCGCCAGGCCGTAACATGAAGTGAATCCTGCCGCGTCGTCATAAAGGCCCCGCAAGGGGGAAGAGAGGAAGTCGAACCTCGCTTATATGGGTGAAGACCATGGAAGCTGCAGAGAACTTGGAACGGCAGTGAAGAATCCTCCGGCGTATGGGGATCGGCATGGAAGGAAAGAAGACATAGTGAACTGGGGAGACCCTCCCCCACACGGGAGGATTTTTTTTTTAGAAACCCGTAAAAAGACGCTCTATAAGTCCAAAAGATGAAATGAACCGTCTGTGGGAAGGGAGTCCGAGGGGCTCATAGTACCGAGGAACCTAAGGACAACATAACCTTAGGGAGAGAAGGAGCCCTGCTTTGTTTATGCTTTTGGAGGAGGTACGAGTGAGTGAATGCCAGTAGGCTAACGACACCTAAGGAAAAAGTTCAAGAACTCCAAGAAAAGCTAGGTCATGCGGCCAAGGAGAACAACAAGCGTAAATTCCATGCACTGTACGACAAAGTCTACCGCTGGGATGTGCTGAGTGAAGCCTGGAAACGGGTGAAAGCGAACAAGGGGGCTGCCGGAGTAGATACGGTGACGCTCGCGGATATTGAGAAACAAGGAGAAGTGCAATTTCTCAAAGACTGCGAGCGAGCATTAAAGGATGGTAACTACCACCCACAGCCCGTACGGCGGCACTATATCCCAAAGAAAGACGGGAAACCAAGACCGCTGGGCATACCCAGCGTGCGCGACCGAGTGGTGCAGATGGCAACCAAACTCGTCATTGAACCGATCTTCGAAGCGGATTTCGAAGAAGTATCCTTCGGATTTCGCCCGAAGCGAAGTGCGAAAGGAGCACTGGATCGAATCCGGAAAGCCTGCAACCGCAAAGGAAATTGGGTAGTCGACGTCGACATCCAAGGTTACTTCGACAATATTAACCAGGAGAAACTGATGAAATTGGTACAAATGCGTATCAATGACAGACGAATCCTGAAGTTAATCCGGAAGTGGCTTCAGGCGGGAGTCATGGAAGAAGGAAACGTAAGACGTTCCGATTTAGGCACACCACAAGGTGGAGTGATCTCACCACTTTTGGCGAACATCTATCTGAACTATTTTGACCGACTGTGGGAAAAACACGGGAAAGGAGTAGGTGAACTCACGAGGTATGCAGACGATCTTGTGGTGGTCTGTAAAACTAAAAAGGACGCCGGACATGCGTATGAACTCATACGCAGAATCATGGAACGTCTGGAGCTGACGCTACACCCAACCAAAACCCGTATTGTCGGCTTATGGACAGGAGACGAAGGATTCGACTTCTTAGGAATGCACCACCGGAAAAAGAAGGCAGAAACATCCCAAGGCAAGGTGTATTACACCACGCAGCAGTGGCTAACGAAGAAGGCGGAGGAACGAATTCGAGGCGTGGTTAAAGAAAGATTAGCACCGCCCAGCATGCGTTCGAAATCGTTTGCGGAACACGTGGAATGGCTCAATCCCAAGATTCAAGGATGGAGAAACTACTATTACACAAAGTACAGCCAAAAGAGGTTAGCAAAACTGGATTGGTATATTCTGCAACGATTTACCCGGTGGTATGCGAAGAAGAGACAACGAGGAAGATGGATGAGATCCCGGTCAGAAGTTAGATATTTGACCATCCAATATGGACTAAAAACGCTATTGTAATCTGCATGCCGATGAATGACAAACATCGGAAAGCCGTATGAGGGAAAACCTCACGTACGGTTTGATGAGGAGGGGCTGGGTTGCACCAGCCCTTTACTCTAGAATTTATATGTTTCACACGATAACTTATCCTTCTATTTCTCGCTGAAACGGTACCGTCCTTTAAAAAGACGGCAATGCCGTTTCCACTTACTTAATAAATACACCGCCGAAGGGCAGTGCCTCCCGCAGGAATCGCTTGATTATGCCATCTTCATTATTGTCGCGCTCGAAGCGTCTGCTCTGGCGTCCGGCCTGGAACAGCACAGGCCCGTGGCCGGTCATCTTCCAGTGATAGCTCATATGCTGGCTGGCGAGATGGTTGCCGTAGACCGTCAGCTCCAGCTTGGCGTTCTCAGGATAAGCGATAATGCTCCCGGCATCGACATACAGCGGATCAAAGGGATGCAGCTCCGCTTCGCAGACCGTGCCCTCTGTCAGAATGCCTATGCTGCCGCGGCCGGAGAATTTGACCTTGACGATATCACGGGTAATCAGCATATTCTTCATGCTCAGGACTCTCGTCTGCATCGTGACTCCCTTGCTGTAGAAGAAGAGATGCCTGAAGTCGTAGAGCAGATCGCTTTTGCTGTCGAGCTGGATGGTCTTGACCCGGTAGCCGGGCGGCAGCGCGGCTGTGAACCGGCAAGGGCCGGTCAGATCCGCCCGGATCAGCTTGCGCTTGCGGTACATGCCCTTCACATCCATGAACCGGTCGGCACGTCCTGCCGAAGGGCCCTGGTAAGCAATAATCTGCTGCGGGTGCAGCACATGGACCTCCTCGTTCTCCTGAATAGTAAAAGCAACCGCCTGTCCGCTGCCGCTGTCGCCTTCATCCTGAATGTCAATATTCATTCTTCATTCATCCTCCTTAACGCAGCCGGTCACTTCTTCTGGAGCGGTGGCGCATTGTGAAGCGCAGCACCCGGATCAGCAGGAAGTAGCCGAGAAGAAGAGCAATCCCGGAGATGACCGTCACCTTGATCCGGTTGAAATAATTCTCTCTCGCTGTCCGGTCGTTCTTCAGCTCGTCCACGACCTGGCTGAGCTGACGGTTCTGCTCCTGCAGGGCGGCATTCTGGGACTGATACGTCTGCATTTGCTGCAGGCTGTCCGTCAGCTGGTCCTTGGCTTCACCGAGATCCTCCTTCGTCTGCTGAAGCTCTTCTGCAGTCTTCTGGTAACTCTCCTGCAGCTTGGTGACTTCTCCGGGAAGCTCCGAGAAGCTCTGTATTCCATTGTATATATCATTCAGATAATTGGCCTTGGCCTCGGGGGCAGGCCAAGTGAGAGTAAGGCCAAGCAGAAGCAGGGACGAACCCAGCAGCTTCAGCATCACTCCTGTTACCCGTCTTTTCATCAACTGATCACCACCTGTTAGAGCTATTGTCTTCCTATTTTATCATAGCTGCTTGCCGTTTGAACAACCTGGAAGGCTGTAGGCATAATTACCCTTCAGGTCCATACAGAGAACCATACAGAGAACCATACAGGTAATACAGCGTTAAGCCAGAGATGGTTCCCGCGATATTGAGTGTCGCTGCAAATTAACGTATACTGTGAACGGAAAGGGGCTGTATTCAATGAATAAATGGCTCAAAACACTGTTGTTCCTGGCGGGCTCCGCCCTGTTAACCCGGTTTATTCCGTTCTCCTCCTTATTCCGTAATCTGGATACCATGTTCCATGAATTCGGCCACGCGCTGATGACTCTGCTGCTCTCCGGCAATGTGCTGCGCATTGAGCTGTATTCTGATCACAGCGGTGTGACCTATTCGGCGATTGCTGCCGGAGGCAAGGCGATCCTGGTGTCGCTGGCGGGTTATCCTCTGGCTTCACTGTTTGCGTTGCTGCTCTTCTATTTCTATAGTAGAGATAAGCGGGAATGGGGGCTGGTTCTGGCCAGCATGGTTGCGCTAATTATGCTTGTGCTCTATGTGAGGGGTGGCTTCGGGATGATCTGGCTGAGCGGCTTCATTCTGCTGAATGCTGCGATGCTGTTCCTCTGGCCGAAGGTCAGCAAGGTGTACTACCTGTTTCTTGCGTTCCTGACCCTGGAGGAGTCCGTAATGGGGACCTTATTCCTGGTCTATGCTTCCGTTGTGACACCTTCCCGGGCAGGGGATGCAGCGAATCTGTCCAGATTAACCATTTTACCGGCCCCTGTGTGGTCACTCCTGTTCTTCCTCTTCGCATTGCTGTGTGCAACCTGGGCCCTTGGGCTGTTCTTCCGGCATGAGAAGGCGGGCAGACGGGTTAGATTGATGTAATGCGTAAAACTTTGTTCGTCATATTTTGACAAAAGGATAGACTTTCGTAAAGAGGCAATCCCCTTTAGGGGGAGGTTGGCTCTTTTTTTGTCGATATTATAGGACCGAACATACATTCCATGACAAGGAGTTGTCCGCCAATATTGGTACATTAATAGAAGACCCAAATTAAGAAAGAGGTGGAAATATGCAAGCAAGTATTCAGACGTTGTTTACATGGAGCCAGGAGCGTATTCTGGCGGGCGGTGCCAAGAAAGTAGTGCTGCTGGTGGAGTGGAAAGGAGTGTCGCAAGGCGAAGATTTCCGCAAGAAGAGCCGCAAGGTGGTAGCCAGGGATATTGAGCTGCGTGTCTGGCTCGAAAGTCATGTCAAGGTAACAGGATGTTACGGGTGTAGTGCAGAAGAAGGAGAGGGGAGATCACTGCTCCTGAAGCTTGGCAAAATCCATTCCGGGCAGCGCAGGTACATCGCCCTGGAATTCATCATGGCGGGTATGCCTGCAGGCATACATGAAGCCCTCTGGCTGCAATGGCAATACAAGCAGCCTACGGTGGAGCGTATCCGCGAGCTGCCGCTCAAGAAGCTGGGAATCGAATATTCCCATCGTACCGACCTGCTGGGGGCACATTCCTGCTTCCATGTGGAGAAGCATCTGGCACTGCTGCAGACAGAGGCGCTAATCGCGGAAGCCCAGGAGGCCCGGATGAAGAACAAGCCGGAAGTGCCCTCGGAGATTCTTCACAGGCAGGCCGATCAACTACTCCTGATGGCTGCCCGCTCCGGGGATATGCAGCTGCTCAGAGAAGCGGAATCACTGTATAAACGACTGGAGGCAGAGAATCTGCCGCTCAGCAGGACAGGAATGAGATAATTGCAGGGAAGCTGCGTAGATAGAATAGGAATTACCCATACATAGGGCTCAAATATAGTATCACACCCGGCGGAGCAGATAAAGAAAGGCGTAATATCTAAATGTGGTAACATAGTAAAATAGTTCTATTATATTTTCTTATCTCGGTTATTACATCCTTGGTTATAGATATATATAACTAGTTTATTTAAAAATAATGGGTCTATTTTACCATAAGTCAAGGAGAACTGAATATGACAGACCGATTGATCCGGCTGATGCGCATCATTACGCTAGTTCAAGCCAAACCGGGAATTCTGGCCCGTGAGCTGGCGGAACGATGCGGCAACAGCGAGAGAACGATTTATCGGGATATGGATGCGCTCAGTGCCATGCATATCCCCATTACTCATATGGGACACGGCAAGGGGTATGCTTTTATCGGAAATTTCGCGCTGTACCCCTTGGATTGGTCAGAAGAGGAAGAAGAGGCTTTTTCACAGTTGCGCAGTATTATGGCGGAGATCAAACCTTTGCTGCCCCCGGGCTTTGAAGATGCATACGAGAAAGTGATGGCGGCAGATTATAAGCAAAAGGCAGAAAGGGAAGAAACAATGGAGCGTACGAAAAAGGAAGCCGGACCAAACTGGACGGAAAATAGCAGATCTCAGGGAGACCAGCCCCTCTTTCTGACCGACATTCTGGATGCCGTGATGAAGCAGAGAAGCATACAGGCCGACTATAGTGAGAATGCCTACGAAGAAAAAGGTATCCGGATTGATCCCTATTGCCTGGTCCCGCTAGAGAATCGTTTTCACCTGATTGGTTTCTGTCACCGTTTCGGAATTATCCGTACCTTTCATATTAACGGCTTCTCCAGTGTGAATCAGTTGGACAGGTGGTTCTCCAAAGATCAGTTCGATCTGCAGTCCTTCATGGAGCAGAAGTGGTCCCTGGAGCAGGACAGCCTGCAGGTTGAATTCAGAGTCAAATTCTCGCAGCGGATGATGGAACGGCTGAAGCAGGAGGAAATGTTTGTGAAGCCGAGCAGAGTGGACCGCCAGAACCGCAGCCTGCACTTCAAGGTCGCTGTGGAGCAGGACATCGGCTTCGTCCATTGGATTATGAAATACAAGGAAGAGGCTGAGATTATGGAGCCGCTGTACTACCGGGATGTGCTGAAGCATCAACTGGAGAAGTGGCTGTCGCTGTACAAATAACGATAAGTATATTTTCCCCGGATTTTTATGCTCTGATATATTCATATAAAATTCATAGGGTTAGTTATATGCACAAATTCCCCTTGCCTAGATAGGATATCCATAGCAATGTTATACATTAAATAACAGTAATATGTATCTAATGTTAATTATATCACTTAGTATGTTAGGTATTGGTTAATATATCTAACTTTTTTAAATAATTTTTCCTAACTAGTCATTTGACCTTCGTTCAATTTTTAACAGAAAAGAGGGAGAGACTTGATCCAGCCGATTCTGAGCATTGAAAACCTGCATACTCACTTTTTAACGGGCCGCGGTGAGGTTCCTGCAGTGGATGGTGTCGATCTCTACATTAACCCGGGCGAGGTTCTGGGCGTGGTGGGGGAATCGGGCTGCGGCAAGAGCGTTACTTCCCTATCTATTCTGAAGCTTGTCCCAAGCCCCTCAGGGAGAATTGTAGACGGACGCATCCTGCTGAAGGGCCGCGATATTGTCCCGCTGAAGGAGAAGGATATGCGCAAGATCCGGGGAGATTCGGTCTCCATGATCTTTCAGGAGCCGATGACCTCGCTGAATCCCTTATTCACAGTTGGCCAGCAGATTATGGAGACGGTACGCCTGCACCGCGGCCTCTCCAGGAAGGAGGCGCGGGAGCATGCTGTCGGTATGCTGCGCAAGGTTGGAATTCCCCGGCCGGAAGCGATCATCGACGAGTACCCGCATCAGCTCTCGGGAGGCATGCGCCAGCGTGTCATGATTGCCATGTCGATCTCCTGCAGCCCGGAGCTGCTGATTGCCGATGAGCCGACAACCGCGCTGGATGTAACGATTCAGGCCCAGATTCTGGAGCTGATCCGCCAGTTGAATGAGGAGCAAGGCACTGCTGTCATGCTGATTACCCATGATCTTGGCGTAGTGGCTGAGATGTGCCACCGTGTGGCTGTGATGTATGCCGGCAAGGTGGTGGAGGAAGGCAGTGTTCGAGATATTTTCAAAAATCCGCTGCATCCTTATACGAGAGGACTGATTGCCTCCGTCCCCCGGATGGATGAAGCTAAGGAACGTCTCTACTCCATTCCGGGTAATGTGCCGGTTCTCAGCACAGATATGCAGGGCTGCCGGTTCGCACCGCGCTGCCCGGAGGTCATGGAGCTCTGCATGCAGAGCCTTCCGGCGCTGACACGGCAAGAGGAACAGCACAGCTGCAGATGCTGGCTGCATGACAGTCCACAGGAGGATGCGGTATGAGTGAGAGCCTGCTTGAGGTCAAGGGACTCCGGAAGTATTATCCGCTGAACAAGGGCTTCTTCAGCCGGGACCGCGGCAGTGTGAAGGCTGTGGATGATATCTCCTTCGCTGTTAGCAAGGGCGAGACCTTCGGTCTGGTAGGAGAGAGCGGCTGCGGCAAATCGACCACCGGCCGCGCGCTGCTCCGGCTGATTGAGCCCACAGCGGGTGAGATCTGGTTCGAAGGGCAGGAGCTTACGAAGCTGTCTGCGGAAGAGATGCGGAAGCAGCGCCGGGAGATGCAGATCGTCTTCCAGGACCCGTTCTCCTCTCTGGACCCGCGTCATACTGTGCAGCGTATTCTCGAAGAGCCGATGATTGTACACGCCACCGGCAATGCCAGGCAGCGTAAGGCAGAGGTGGAGCGGCTGGCGGATGTGGTCGGATTGTCCAGGGTGCATCTGCAGCGTTACCCTCACCAGTTCTCGGGCGGACAACGCCAGCGGATTGGCATTGCCAGAGCGCTGGCACTCCATCCGAAGCTGATTATCGCGGATGAGCCTGTCTCTGCGCTGGATGTATCGATCCAGTCCCAGGTCATTAACCTCATGCAGGATTTGCAGCGGGAATTCGGCTTAACTTACATATTTATCGCCCATGATCTTAGTGTGGTGAAGCATATCTGCGACCGGGTAGCAGTAATGTACCTGGGGCGGATTGTCGAAATTACGGACAAGCATACGCTCTATGCCCGGCCGCAACATCCTTATACGCAGGCCCTGCTCTCTGCGGTTCCTGAACCTGATCCCGATATCCGCAAGGAGCGGATCATTCTGCAGGGGGAGGTACCGAGTCCGGCCAATGCGCCAGTCGGATGTGCATTTAACACGCGTTGTCCGCGCGTGATGGAGCGGTGCCGGGTGATCAGACCTCCGCTGCTCGAGACAGAAGCCGGACACTTCACAGCCTGTCATCTCTATGATGGAGAAGCCAATACACCGCTTGCCTGATCCGCATGCATCTTAGAGCCATATACAGAAGAACCTTGGTTTATAGCTGTGCTACCTGCACCGCTCTATATAAACACTTTGATATTTCAATGAAAGAAGGGAGCTTTCTGGAGATGAAGAAATGGGGTAATCTCGCATTGGTACTGATGCTTGGCGCGGGGCTCGCGCTCAGCGGCTGCGGCGGAGGGAACAACACAGGCAACGCAGGCAACACAGGAAATACCGGAGGGAATACGGCGGCAACGAACGCTCCGGCAAGCCTACCTGAGACATCCGGGACAGCACAGGATACCCTGATTCTGGGGCGCGGGGGCGACTCGGCTTCCCTTGACCCGGCGATTGTGACGGACGGGGAGTCGCTGAAGATTGCCCATCAGGTCTTCGATTCGCTGCTCGAATATAAGCCGGGCACCTCCGAAGTCCAGGCTTCCCTTGCCGACAGCTGGGAAGTAACGCCGGATGGGCTGAGCTACACCTTCAAGCTGCATCCCGGCGTGAAGTTTCATGACGGAACCGATTTCAACGCCGAGGCCGTTGTGTTCAACTTCCAGCGCTGGAGTGATCCGGCCAGTGAATACAAATTCGAAGGCGATTCTTTCGACTACTATGACTCCATGTTCGGCCCGGACGGGTCGCGGGTGATCAAGGAAGTGAAGGCGGTGGACGAGTCGACGGTTCAATTTGTACTGAACCAGCCGCAGGCGCCGTTCCTGCAGAATATCGCCATGACCACCTTCGGAATTGCCAGTCCTGCTGGGATCAAGGAGAAGAAGGAGAATTTCAAGAATGAGCCGGTAGGGACGGGCCCGTTCGTGTTCAAGGAGTGGAAGCGCAACGATTCCATCACGCTGGATAAGAATACTGCCTACTGGAAGGAAGGGCTTCCCAAGCTGAACAAAGTCATCGTGCGCTCGATCCCGGACAACTCGGCCCGCTTCACGGCGCTGCAAAACGGGGAAATCGACCTGATGGAAGACCTGAGCCCGGACGACTTGTCCACGCTGGAGAATAGCAGCGCTCTGACCAAGATTGAGCGTCCGCCGTTCAATGTGGCGTACCTCGGCTTCAACTTCAAGAAGAAGCCGTTTGACAATGTGAAGGTCAGACAGGCACTCAGCCATGCGGTCAACAAGCAGGAGATTATCGATGCATTCTTCGCCGGCCAGGCTCAGGCTGCGGTCAATCCTATGCCGCCTTCCCTGTGGGGCTATAACGACAGCGTGAAGGATTATGAGTATGATCTGGACAAAGCCAAAGCATTGCTGGCCGAAGCGGGTTATCCTGACGGATTGCCTGACCCGGTGACCCTGTACGCGATGCCTGTATCCCGTCCTTATATGCCTGACGGCAAGAAGGTAGCCGAAGCGATTCAAGCAGAGTGGGAGAAGATCGGGGTCAAGACTGTGATTGAGTCCCCGGAATGGGCCACTTATCTCGATGACACCAAGGCCGGGGAGAAGGACGATATCTTCATGCTCGGCTGGACCGGCGACAACGGTGACCCTGACAACTTCCTGTACACCCTGCTGGACAAGGATGCTATTCCCGGCAATAACCGTGCCTTTTATGTGAATGAAGAATTGCATACGCTCCTGACCGGCGCCCAGAAGGAGATAGACCAGGGCAAGCGCACCGAGCTGTACAAGCAGGCTCAGGAGATGATCAAAGCCGATGCGCCATGGATTCCGCTGGTTCATACCACACCGCTGCTGGCCGGTAAGGCCAATCTGAAGGGCTTTGTTCCCGGACCGACAGGGACAGAATATTACAGTGAGATTTATTTTGAATAAATACACCTTTGGAAGGTGAACGGAATTGAACTCTTACCTCATAAAACGTGTGATGGTGCTGTTTCCGGTGCTGATCGGCATGACCCTGATCGTCTTCTCCATCATCCATGCCATTCCGGGTGATCCGGCCGAGACCATTCTCGGCCAGAAGGCGACGGAGCAATCCAAGCAGGCGCTGCGTAACCAGCTTGGCCTCGACAAGCCCTGGCTGCAGCAATATTTTAACTACATGGGTGATTTGGTGCAGGGGGACCTGGGGACTTCGATCCGTACCAAAACGCCGATTGCCAAGGAAATCGTACCGTATCTGGCCGCTACGCTGGAGCTGACGGCTGCCAGTATGCTGTTCGCAACCTTCGTCGGAGTGAACGCCGGTATCCTCAGCGCCTGGAGGCAGAATTCCTGGTTCGACTATACGGCTATGATCATCGCGCTCATTGGGGTATCGATGCCGATATTCTGGCTGGGGCTGATGGAGCAGCTGCTCTTCGCGCTGAAGCTCCATTGGCTGCCATCCATCGGCAGGATGGACCAGCGCAATCCGGTGGAGACGATAACCAACCTGTACGTGCTGGATACAATTCTGGCCGGGCGGTGGGACCAGCTGTGGACGGTCATTAAGCATCTCATTCTGCCGAGTATTGCGCTTGGCACGATTCCGATGGCGGTCATTGCCCGGATGACCCGCTCCAGTATGCTGGAGGTGATGAATTCCGATTATATCCGTACAGCCAAGGCTAAGGGTATGTCGCAGTTCCTCGTGGTCTATAAGCATGCGCTGAAGAATGCACTCATTCCGGTGCTGACGGTAATCGGCCTGCAGACGGGGGCGCTGCTCGGAGGGGCGGTGCTGACCGAGACGATTTTCGCCTGGCCCGGGGTAGGGCGTTATATCTATGAAGCGATCAGCTCGCGGGATTATCCGGTGATTCAGACGGGGATTCTGATTATCGCTTTTATCTTTGTGGTCATCAATCTGCTGGTGGATCTGCTGTATGCCACTATTGATCCGCGCATCAATTACAAATGAGGGGGAGCAGCTATGGGACAGGCAGCACTACAGGCTCCACCTCCTGAGGCTCCGGCGGATCAAGCCTCCGGCCCCTGGCGCGATGCGTGGAAGGCCTTCCGTAAGAACAAGACGGCCATGGCCGGGCTTGGCATTATCCTGTTCTTTGTACTGATTGCGCTGCTCGCGCCATGGATCGCTCCGTATGATTTCAAGGCCCAGCAATTAGTGAACCGCCTGAAGCCGCCGTCGGCGGAGCATTGGTTCGGTACGGATGATCTGGGGCGGGATCTGTTCACCCGGGTGATCTACGGGGCACGGATTTCACTCTGGGTAGGATTTTTCTCCGTAATCGGCTCGATCATTGTTGGCACCGCACTGGGCATACTCGCCGGATACTATGGCAAATGGATGGATATGATGATCTCCCGTCTGTTTGACATTTTGCTGGCTTTTCCGAGTATTCTGCTGGCCATCGCTATTGTAGCTATTCTTGGGCCTTCCTTGCAGAATGCGCTCTACGCGATTGCCATCGTCAACATTCCGACTTATGGGCGGCTGGTCCGGGCCAAGGTGCTGAGCCTGAAGTCCGAGGAGTACATTACGGCGGCCAGGGCGATCGGGATGAAAAACGGGCGGATTCTGTTCAGCCATATTCTGCCGAACAGCCTGACGCCGATCATTGTCCAAGGCACCCTTGGCATCGCTACAGCCATCATTGAAGCCGCGGCCCTGGGCTTCCTTGGACTCGGCGCCCAGCCGCCGGACCCGGAGTGGGGCAAGATGCTCTCCGATTCCCGGCAGTTTATCCAGAAGGCCCCCTGGACCGTAGTCTTCCCGGGCCTGTCCATCATGCTGACCGTCCTCGGCTTCAACCTGATGGGCGACGGCCTGCGCGATGTGCTGGACCCGCGGATGAAGAATTGAAATTAAGATCTTATCAAGAGCTGTCCCAAGCCATATCAATGGCTGTTGGGATAGCTCTTTATTTTGAGGGAGATTATTTAATGAAATGTTATTATGAAGGAAGGCACGAGCATATCCCACCCGTTAGGGTGAGTTTGTTCTGTTTGAATAGGAGATTCGTTTCTCAGCGTTCCATGAACAGTAGTCGCAACTTTTCCCGAAAATAACTTTGTGAATTTTCGAACAATATCCAAAACACTTCGTAATGTAGGTTGAAAGGGCGGCGGAGAACAGATGATGACCGACAAACAGCTCGTTGAAGGATGCAAGTCCGGTCAACATGAGCATCTTGAGCTTCTCATTGTCAGGTATAGGGATGATTTATACCGGTTCTGCCGCCATCTTACCTTGAACCGGCAGGATGCGGAGGATTTGTTCCAGGAGGTATGGGTACGTGTGCTCCGCAAGCTGGAGAAGTATGATGTAGAGCGTCCCTTTAAGTCTTGGCTGTTCCAGGTGGCGTTCAATATGTACCGTGACCACTACCGGAAGTGGAAAAGCGTGTATGCCCTTTGGACCTGGTTGTCCTCGGATTCGGAGCATATTCATATTAGAGATCCGGCTCCATTGGCAGAAGAGGAGCTGCTGCGGCATGAGGAGCACCGGTTCCTGGAGGAATGCCTGCGGAGTCTGCCCAAACGTTACCTTGCCCCTCTCATGCTGTATTACTATGAGGAGTTCAGCTATGAGGGCATTGCGGAGGTGCTGGGAGTTCCCCTCGGAACCGTCAAATCCCGGTTGAATCATGGCAAGAAGCTGCTGCACAAGTTAATGAAGGAGATGAACTAAATGAAGGAGCCTAGAGACGAAGACCGGCTGCTGACGGAATATTTCAAGCTGCCTGTTACGCCATCTCCAGAGCTTGTCTCTAATACGATCCAGCGGATACAAGGGCGCAGGACAATGGGCGCGATTTCCATTTTAGTGGCTCTGCAATGGCTGGTATTCATGGTGCTGGGACTGTATTTCCTGGCTGGTCCGGCTGCTTTGCAGTGGAAGATCAGCATGGGGCTGCTGTTCATTCTGTCTCCAATGGTTGCCGGAACGTTACTATTGTACCGTACTATGGGAAGCGGAGGAGGATCTTATGAAAGTTCACTTCACCGTTGAGAAGTTTGTTTTTGGGGGGATGACGGCAATCGTTCTGGCCAGCTGCATTGCGCTGGGATACAGCATAAGTCCGTATATGGGCGATTATGTGGAGGAGAATCTGACCTGGCTTATTGTGATGAGTCTGCTGGCCCTGCTGTTCTTGAGCCTCAATGTGCTAATTGCAGTATTCATTTACAAGGATGCCTCGCGGCGCCGGATGAATGCCTGGCTGTGGATGACTGCAGTCATCTATATTCCGAACTTCATCGGTTTGATCCTGTATCTCCTCGCGAGGAAGCAGCACCACATTCACGCTGCATCTGATGTAGCCAATCAAGGTATCCGTTGTCCGCACTGCGGCCATCTAATCTATACAGAGGAGTGTTAAGCATATGAACAAGAAATGGATGACACTGGGGATCTTAATCATCATGGCATCGGTGCTGCTGACTTCCTGCGATAAGAAAATAATGTACGTCGGGTCCAGCACGAAGAGCAAAATAAGCGGCTCCTACAAGTTTTTTACGGGTACAGAGGAGAAGAAACTGAGTATGAAAAGCGGCGAAACGATCAGTATCGATTATAAATCCAAGGTGGAAGAGGGCCAGCTGTCCATGAAGTTATACGGACCGGATAATCAGGTGCTTACTGAACTGGGAACCAATGAAACCGGTACTGAGAAGGTGAAAGCCGATAAAGACGGGAAATACCGGATTGAAATCAAGGGTGAAGAAACCAAAGGAAGCTTCAAGGTTGCTTTCAAGGTTGAATAACTGGAACTGGTGAAAAGATGATTACGAATACCCCTAGAACAGGCCTCTTCCCTATATATAGGCGGGGGCTTTTTGCTGTGTGGAAGAGGGAAATCCCTGATTTTAATACTAATTATAACTAAACATACACAAACATAATCAAATATATTGTATAATTCGATTTAACTTGCTAGAATATGTTCAAAATATACGAAATAGCGATTGGGAGGAATGGGAAATGCTGAAGAAGTGGTTAATGGGATTACTGGTATTCATGATGATGGCGGGGGTAACGGCCGGCTCAACAGGGGAGGTTGAGGCGGCAGCCAAAAAGACGGAGATTATTGTCTCCGCAGCGGCGAGCCTTCAGGATAGTCTGGACAAGATCGCGGTGCAGTACGAGAAGCAGCATCCTGAGATTAAGCTGGTGTTCAATTACGGCGCCTCCGGTACGCTGCAGAAGCAGATTGAGCAGGGGGCCCCGGCGGATTTGTTCTTCTCGGCAGGCGACAAGCAGATGAACGCGCTGGTGGACAAAGGGTTGATCGCTGACCACATGCCGCTGCTGAAGAATCAGTTGGTCGTCGTGGTTCCTTCCGATTCGAACACGAAGCTTACAACCATTACTGACCTTACTGCTCCAGCCTTCAAAAAAGTAGCCGTAGGCCAGCCGGAATCGGTTCCGGCCGGACAATACGCCCAGCAGTCCTTGACCGCGAAGAAGGTATGGGATACGCTGCAAAGTAAGCTGGTCTTCGCCAAGGATGTCCGTCAGGTGCTGTCTTATGTGGAGACAGGGAATGCAGATGCAGGGTTCGTCTACAAGACAGACGCGTTAACCTCGAAGAAGGTGAAGATTGCCCTGACTGTAGGCGGCCATGTACACAAGGCGATTAACTATCCGGTGGGCATTGTCACAGATTCGTCGCATCAGGTGGAGGCCAAAGCCTTCTACAGCTATGTGCAGACTGCTTCTGCAAGCTCGGTCTTTACCGGCTACGGCTTTCAATTAGCGAAATAAGTAACTTCTATTAGATAGGGTGAAAAGAGATGGAGATCAATTGGACCGATTTTTTCGCCCCGGTCTGGCTGTCCATCAAGATTGCGGTATTAACCAGTGTGATCGTATTCCTGCTGGCCACGCTGGCGGCCCGGAAGATGGCGGGACGCCGGTTCTTCGGACACAGCCTGGTCGAAACAGTCCTGCTGCTGCCGTTGGTGCTGCCGCCGACTGTGGTCGGCTTCGTCTTGCTGGTCTTCCTCGGGCGGCGCAGCTGGATTGGCAGGCTGTATGAACAGTTCACAGAGCACACGATCCTGTTCACCTGGGGGGCAGCGGTA
The DNA here is from genome assembly GCF_038002365.1 of Paenibacillus sp. FSL P4-0338. NCBI lineage: Bacteria > Bacillati > Bacillota > Bacilli > Caryophanales > Paenibacillaceae > Paenibacillus > Paenibacillus sp. FSL P4-0338. The sequence continues at coordinate 1,098,355 of NZ_JBBOCG010000002.1, forward strand.
ATTGCCGCAGTCGTGGTGGCTTTTCCGCTGGTATACCGCACGGTCAAGGCAGGCTTCGAGGGGGTAGAGAAGGACCTTGAGGATGCTGCGCGTGCGCAGGGAGCCAGCGAGCTTCAGGTGCTGCGCTATGTCACTCTCCCGCTGGCCAGCCGTTCGCTGGCTGCCGGATATGTCCTCGGCTTCGCCCGCGGGCTGGGTGAATTCGGAGCGACGATTATGGTGGCGGGCAATATCCCGGGACGCACCCAGACCGTGCCTACCGCGATCTATGTAGCGGTGGACGGAGGCAATATGACGCTTGCCTGGATGTGGGTCGGCTCAATCATTGTCATTTCCATGCTTATGCTGATGTTCGTGAACCGCCGTTCCTGATGGATGATTACAGGTTAACAAGAGCAACCCCCGTCCTCACCGGATTTCCGGTGAAGGCGGGGGTTGTTTACGGTAAACCGGACACAATCGGCTTGAGCGGACGGCACACGTACCCAATGTAATCGAAAAACCGACCACAATTGGCTGAAGAGTATCCATGTTGCCCTCACGGTTTAGTTCCTGAATTTATGTGTTTTGTGTCCCCTGCCGGCGGTAATCCGAGGGGGAGACGCCGGTCTCCTTCTTGAAAATCCGGTTGAAGGACCGGTAATTCTCGAAGCCGATGGATTCGGAGATTTCGAAGGTCTTGTGGTCGGTGGTGAGCAGCAGCAGCTTGGCCTGTTCGATCCGCAGGCGGGTCAGATATTGGACAAAGCTCTCGCCGACGGCCTTTTTGAACATGGAGCTGAAGTAAGGCACGCTGTAATTGATCGAAGCCGCCAGCTCCTCCAGCTTGTAGGGATAGCTGAGATCTTCACGCATCTGTTGAATGATACGCGTGATGGAGGCATCGATCTTCCGGCCGCCCTCCTGAAGCTGCTGAAGCTTGCGGAAATAATCGCAGGTGATCTCATGTACGGAGTTGAACGTCTGGCAGAGCTCGATTTGTACACGCAGCTCCGCTTCGAGGTCCGCTCCGCCTTCCGCCCCAATTACGTTATGGCTCATATCCAGGAAGACTCTCAGGTACAGGGACTTGATCTGCTCCGGGTCCCAGGCTTGCTCCATGGCCTGACGGTGCAGGGATTGGCGCTCCTGTTCCAGAGCGGCTGTGCTGAGATGCGGCTCCAGCAGCGCTTTCTTCAGCACCTTGCTCCAAAAACGGCTCTGCGGCTCGGGAATCCGCTGGAAGCTGGAGAGCTGCCCCCACTCCCCGATGCCGATAAGCTCATTGCAGCGGTAAAAGAACGGATACGGCGCCGAAGCCAGCCGCTTCAGCGCCTCCGGCCGCTCCTCCAGTCCCTGGTCGAAGCTGCACAGCAGGGCGATGCAGCTCATCCGGAGATTCGCGGCCAGAGACTCCAGCACCTGCTCCAGGAAGCGGGGTCTCTCCGTCTTCAAGCTGTCGGTATACAGGGCCAGAAACCGCCCTTTGTCTAAGGCGATAACCTTATGCGGGCCTATGCTGCCGAGCAGCTCCTTCAGCACATTGACCCCGGCGAATTGCCACAGCTTCAGCTCCTCCAGCTGGTCGATCGGGAAGCGCAGGGAGTTGCGGTCCAGCTCCAAGAGCAGGGTCATGAAGCCCTGGCCGTGAAGCGGAAGCTGCGAGTCGGCAAGACTGCGCAGCCATTTGGCTTCAGCCGCCGGGCTGCGCAGCATGTCGAGGAACAGGCTCTGCTCGATCTCCACTTCGCTGAGGCGAACCTGCTGCTCCAGCTGCAGGTAATTGTCCCTCGTCTCGCCGCGTGAATCCGCCAGAACCGCCAGCTCCTCCATCGTCCGGGTCAACAGGCCCGGATCAGAGAGGCAGTCATCCTTAATCAGATAGGAGGCTGCCTTCAGATGAATGGCCTGCTGGGCATAATGGAAGTCCTGATGGCAGGTCAGGATAATGATCTGCGGCGCACGGGCCCCGCTCCGTTCAATCTCGCGCAGCATTTCCAGCCCGTTCATGCCCGGCATCGTGATGTCGGTAACAATCAGCTCAGGCTTATGCTGCAGGAACAGCTCCAGCCCGTCCCGGCCATCCTCGGCTTCGCCGACAAGGGTGAACAGGTCAGCGCGCTCCTCAATGAAATGCCGAAAGACCGTTCTTGCCGGAATCTCGTCCTCCACAAGGACAACTCTATAGTGATTCATGATGCTCCTCCTTAATCAGAACGTTACCGGACGGCAGCAGCATGCGGATGCTCAAGCCTTCGCCCGGAGCGCTTGTGAGCAGGATCTGTGTCTCCGCTCCGAACAGCAGCTTCATGCGCATCCATACATTCTGCAGTCCGATGTTCTCGGCAGACTCTTCCTGCTGGAGATGGAGCTGCAGCTTCCTCAGCTCGCTCTCTTCCAGACCGATCCCGTCGTCCCCGACTTGTACAATAATATGGCTCCCGCCGGGACTTCTGTATACACGCACACGGATATGCCCTTCCGGTGCCTTGCGCGGGAGAATGCCGTGGAATACGGAGTTCTCAATCAGCGGCTGCAGACCCAGCTTCGGAATCATCATGCCCCGCAGCGGCTCCTCAATGTCAGCCTCCAGGTGAATCTGGCATTTGTAGCGCATATTCAGCAGCCCGACATAATCCGCCAGATAATCAAGCTCCTGCTGGAGCTGCACCGTCTGCTCGAAATTCTCCATCGAATACCGCAGCAGGGCCACCAGCCGTCCCATCAGGGAGTTGATCTTCTCATAATCCTTCATCATGGCGAACATGCGGATCGTATTGAGGGTATTGTACATGAAATGGGGGTTGATCTGCGACTGCAGCGCCCGAATCTCCAGCTTGCGCTTCAGATCCTCCGAATCATGCAGGTCTGCCAGCAGATCCTGAATGCGGACAGCCATGGTATTAAGCATCCTGCCCAGATCCCCGATCTCATTATTGGCGAAATGGGTGACCCGGGCCTCGAAATTCCCTTTTTTCAGAGCATCGACCTGCCGCTTCACAGCTTGCAGAGGCCGGTAGAGCTGATATCCGAAGCCGATCACACAGAGCGCCCCCAGACAGACCAGTATCAGCAGAAAATAAGTGACCGTCCGGCGGATAATCTCGGCGCTGGCCGTCAGCTCCTTGGACGGAATCTCCGAGAGTACGATCCACTTGTCATAGGTGGAGGTTTGTTTGACAGAGACAATAGAGGAGCCTGCCGCGAACTGATCCGGGCGCTTCAGCTCCTTCCAGCGCTTCAGAATCTCCTGCACCCGCTGCGTATCCGCCTGCTTTTCCAGCTTGCTGGTCGTGGCAATGGTCAGGCCGTCTTCTGTCAGCAGGGAGATGGAGCCCTCGCTCCCCAGCTGAATATTCTCAATCTGCTGCTGGTATTGGCTATTGTTCATGGAGATCAGCAGCACGCCCTTCAGGTCCTTGTATAAGTCGAAGGGAACGCGTGAGATATAATAGGTGGACGAATGAAGGATAGCCAGCTCAGGCAGCGAGTGCTTGTCCAGAAAAAGATTCGGCCGTCCCGAAGCCAGGTAGGCTTCAATCAGCGGCCGGTACGGGGACTCCTCCAGCATGGCCGGGGCTTCCGTGGAGGAGAGGACTTCTCCGGTGACAGCGGAATAGACCTGCAGTCCCTCCACATTCCCGATAATAGCGGAGGCGCCGCTGAGCACGGAGATCAGATCCTTTTTGCGGACCACCTCTTCAAAATATTGGGCCGAAGGCGAGACCAGCGCACTTTGAATGGACGAGATCCGCGAGTATTGCTCGCTGAGCTCCCGCAGCCGGGTCATGGTTAATTCGATCCGGTCCACGACCTGATTGACGAGTTGGGCGTTCAGGCGGTTCACTTGCTGTTCCACTGTCGTACTGGATACGCTTACAGAGATGAATGACAGCACAATCAGCGGAACCACCGAGATGGCGAACATGACCACAATCATCTTGATATAGAAGCTCCGCCGCAAAAAGCTGAAAAAGGGTGAATTCATAGAGTCACATCCGTTAAAGGTTTTGGACTTCGGATACCGGGCAGGCTATCCTATACAGATTATAGTACATTGGAGAACAGGGAGATACCTGCGGCCCGGCAAATCTTAAAAATGGTGACACTTTGGCTGGAATCCGGCATGTTCTTAAGCTCCGGCGTCTTCTATAATCCAAAGTGTAAGGACGATGTAAACGCAACCAATACAAGCAAATGGGGGATGACAATGAGTTACAAGAGAAAGCTTGTACCGCTTATGGCTACAGCGGCGTTAGCCTTAACTACACTGGCGGGCTGCGGCGGAGAAAAAAATTCAGCGGCAGGCAGCACAGCGGCACCGGAAGGCGGCACACCAAGCGGCGCGGCTAGCAAGCCAGCCAGCATCAAGGCCATGACGATTCTGTTCGGCAATCCGCCGGAGATGACGAACAACAAGGCGCTGGAGGATCTGGAGAAGCGCGGCAATGTAGATCTGAACGTAACCTTCGTGCCATCCGAAGCCTATACGGATAAGCTCTCAGTAGCGGTATCCGCCGGAGATTCCTATGATCTGCTGCTGATGGATGGCGGCAAGGACGATAAATTCAACAACCTGGTGAGAATGGGCGCTTTTCATGACCTGACGCCTTACCTTGCGAAGACCAAGAATATCAGCCAGATTGATGAGGTGGTCTGGAACGGGGCCAAGATTGACGGCAAATCCTACGGGATTCCCCGGCCGCGCGGTCTCTACGGCGGAGGTGAAGCCAATATCCTGATCCGCAAGGACTGGCTGGATAAGTATAATCTGCCGGTTCCGAAGACCATGGATGAGCTGACGAATGCGCTTGCGGTGTTCAAGGAGAAGGACCCTGCGGGCGGCGGCAAAACCATTCCGTTCACAATCTACGGATCAGACGGTGTGAACAGCCCCGGGCCGTTCTCGGGTGTCCTCCCGCTCCAGTATGCCTTTGGCATTCCTAACGTATGGAAGCTGGATGGAGACAACGTAGTCCGTGATTTCCAGACGCCGGAATACAAGGCCTTCCTGGAGTGGCTGAGAGATTCGTGGAGCAAGGGCCTGATCGACAAGGATGCGCCTGTACTGAAGAACCAGGGGCAGGCGCGGAGTAAGTTCCTGGCCGGTACAGCGGGTGCTTTTGTCGGGAATGTCAGTGATATTGTAGAGACCAACGTAGAGAAGCTGAAGCAGACGGACCCGAAGGCCGAAATCGCGATTGTCGATGTGCTTGAAGGCGCGAACGGACAGAAGGGCGCTTCTGTACTCTCCGGGTACTACGGACTCTGGGCGGTTCCAAGCTCCGTACCGGAGGATAAAGTGCAGCAAATTGTAGACTTCCTTGATTTCACGGCCTCCGAGGAGAATGTAGCGTTCTCCAAAGCGGGTGTCACCGGCATTCATTCCAGCGATTTCAAGAATGGGGTTGCGGTGCAGACCGAGGAGCAGAAGAAGCAATATGAGCTGGATAAGCCGAACAATTTCATCCTGGAGAACCGCGCAGATCCATATGTATACGCGAACTCCAAGGAGCCGGACATTCTGGCGCTGCAAAAGGCGACTCTAGATACGATCAGCAAGATCGGAGTGGAGAATCCGTTCCTCAGCTACAACTCACAGTACGCCAGCAAGAATCCGGACAGCTATAAGAAAATGAGTGCAGTAATGACGAAGTATGTGCTGGGCGAGGGAGCCTGGGAGGATGTGCAGAAGGAAATTGATGCCTGGACTAAGGGTCCGGGGGTGCAGATCACCAAGGAACTGCTGGACCAGTATAAAGCAGAGCATTCCACGAAGTAAAACAACACAATACACAGAGGCAAAGGAGGGGGCTTTCCCTCTCCACTTGCCCAATCGGATAAGGAGGTTTAGCCCGTGCAGAGAGCTTTACGCCCCAAACGGTTTCATCAGCTATGGCCCTTTTATTTATTGGCAGCACCGGGTATTCTCTACTTTCTCACCTTTCATTACATCCCGATGACAGGACTTATTCTGGCCTTTAAGGAATACAGCCCGTTCAAGGGCATGATGGACAGTCCCTGGGTGGGGCTGGATAATTTCAGACAGTTTTTCGGAACCTCCGATTTCTATATGTTGCTAAAAAATACGCTGTTGATCAGTCTGCTGAATCTGATCATTTATTTTCCGTTCACTATCTTTCTCTCGCTGCTTCTGAATGAAGTGCGGCTCAAGGTGTTCAAGCGTGTCTCGCAGACCATCGTGTATCTGCCCCATTTTCTCTCCTGGGTCGTGATTTACGGGATTACGATTTCCTTCTTCGGGCCTTCGGGGGTCATTAACCATTACCTGGGCCAGTGGTTCGACGGCAGTGCAAATTTCCTGGTAAGCAACGAATGGTTCCGGCCGCTCGTCATCTTCCAGTCCATCTGGAAGGATGCGGGCTGGGGTACGATTATCTTCCTGGCGGCACTGGCGGGGATTAACCCTGAGCAGTATGAAGCAGCCAAGGTGGATGGAGCAAGCCGCCTGCAGAGCATCTGGCATATCACGCTCCCCGGCATCAAGGGTACGATTGTGATTCTGCTGCTGCTCCGTCTGGGCTCCTCGATGGACTCCAACTTCATGCAGATCTTCCTGATGACCAATAGCCTTAACCTGGATGTCTCCAATGTCTTCGATCTGTTCGTCTACCATGTCGGTCTGGAGCAATTCAATTACAGCTTCGCGATTACCGTAGGCATGTTCAAATCCGTTGCCAGTCTGATCCTGGTCCTCGGGGCCAATTATGCGGCGAAGCTGCTGGGTGAGGAAGGCATATTCTAGAACTAGAACAGGAGTGGAGAGGTTATGAAGCTTAAGGCAACCTGGTTTGATACCATTATTGTAGTCATCATTTGCTTAATCAGCTTGCTGGTTATTCTGCCTTTTCTATATATTATTGCGGTCTCGTTCAGTCCGCCGGGAGATTCGATGGCCGGGAATTTCTTCATCTGGCCCAAGCACTGGACACTGGACGCCTACAGCTATCTGCTGAATGCGAATACGTTCCTGACCTCTGTCAAGAACTCTGTAATTATCACGGTGATGGGCACGGTGCTCAGTCTGTTTGTCTCGATTACACTGGCTTATGCGCTGTCGAAGAAATTTCTGCCCGGACGCCGGGTCATGCTGCTGGTTATTTTCTTCACGATGATCTTTCACGGGGGCATGATTCCGAACTATCTGGTCGTCAAAAATCTGGGCCTGATCGATTCCTACTGGGCGGTAGTGCTTCCGGCAGCCTCCAGTGCCTTCAATATCATGGTCATCCGCTCCTTCTTCCAGAGCCTGCCTGAGAGTCTGGACGAAGCGGCAAGAATTGACGGGGCGGGGGAATTCCGAATTCTCTACTCGATCGTGCTGCCGCTGTCCAAACCGATTATCGCCACGTTCACCCTGTTCTTCATGGTGCAGTTCTGGAATGAATTCTTCTCGGCGGTTATCTATCTGAATGATACGACGCGCTGGCCGATTCAACCGCTCCTGCGGCAGATGGTCGCGATCAGCGCCTCCAATATCTCAGCAGAGGCGGCGGTGGATGCCTCGCTTGCGGCCAACCTTGGACCTAATGTCCAGAATGCGGCCATTCTGCTGGCGATGCTGCCTATTGTCATGGTGTACCCGTTCCTGCAGAAGTATTTTGCTAAGGGTGCCATGCTGGGTTCGATTAAGGAATAGACATTTAGGCGGATGAATCCGCAAATATAAAGGTGATGATAGAATTGACCATGAATTATAAAGATCTGCGGCACAATCCCGCATACACGAAGCCGCAGCTATCGGCTGGAGAATTCTTAAGCACAATGCTGGACTTGACCAGACCGGAGCTTGCCGGTGTAGCTGCGAAGCTGGACGTAGGCGATGTCCCCGGTGCACGGGATGCTTATCTAGGTGTCATTGCAGCGGGTAACAACGGGAGATATTACTTTGATGTGAAGGATGTTCCTGGGCTTACGGCGTATGCCGCCAGCCATTACAGCGGAGAAGAGGAGGCGCAGCAGGATATTGCCGAAGCGGACCGGATTGTGGAGGGAGATATTCCCCTGTTCAAAGGGAAAAGAGTGCTCTTCCGGCACGGAAGCTATGACTGGAACAGCTGGCTGTTCGACAGCTCGCAGTATCAGCTGCATCTGACCCGGTTCGTCTATGTGAAGCGCCTGTCCAGAGCCTATGCGCTGACCGGGGATGACAAATACGCCAGATGCTTCAATGATATGATCAGCCATTTCATTGACGATAACCCTATGCCGGTGGATGGTACGTTCCGGGCGGAGCACTCGACCTGGGACCCCCTCTCAGCGGGTGTGCGGATGTTCATGCTGCCGGAAGCCTTCATTACCTTCTTCAGCTCTCCGGCCTTCGAGCCTGAGGTGAAGCTGAAGCTGATTCAGTCCTTCCAGCAGCATGGGGAATATGTGCGCAAATATCATGCCGGCGGCGGGAATCATGTCTGCATGCAGCTCCGGGGGCTGACTCAGACGGCGCTGCTTCTGCCGGAGCTGAAGGATTCTGCTGCGTGGCTGGAATACGCCGGACGGAAGCTTCCGGGATACATCCTTGAGAACGTCTACCCCGACGGGGTACAGTTTGAGGCCAGCCCGAATTACCACCTGATCGTCATGCGCGAGCTGTACGAACTGGTGGTTCTGTATCAGAAGCTCGGCATCGATTCCGGAGAATACAGGGAGACGCTGGAGAAAATGTATGTCGTCACGATGCATCTGCTGGCACCGGACGGGCAGCTGGTTAAGTTCGGCGATACGGATGTTCAGGTCGTCAGCGAGCTGCGCAACGTCATGAGCCTTGGCGCTTACCTGTACCAGCGGGGGGACTTCAAGGCGCTGGGACATGAGCGGCTGCCATTCTCCCTGTTGTGGAGAGTGGGGCCGGAGGCTGCAGCGGAGTATGATCAGCTGAAGGCCGTGGAGCCTGTGGAGACGGCCGCCTGCTTCCCGGCAGGCGGTTATGTGACCTCGCGCCAGGGCTGGAGCCCTAACGATATGTACATGGCGATGCGGGCAGGTGTCGGGATCGGCGGGCATGCGCATTCCGATGCACTCAGCCTGGTGCTCTACGCCGGAGGACGCGAGCTGCTGGCGGATTCGGGTATGGGCTTGTTCGAGTGGAACAAGGAACGTAAATATACAGTCTCGACCCGTGCCCATAACACTGTGGTTGTAGACGGTCAGGACCAGCATGTGCGCAGCTTCCACTGGAATACGCCGCCTACGGCGAGCAGCAGAATCTGGGATACCCAGTTCAATGAAGCCTATGATTATGCTTTTGCAAGCCAGTACGGATATACCCGGTACGAAGATCCGGTGGTTCACTCCCGTAAGGTGCTGTTCGTCAAGAACAGCTACTGGCTGATTGTGGACCTGTTCGAAGCAGAAGGGCAGCACCGCTATGAGCAGTACTTCCACCTGCCGCCGGGGGCAGCGGCCTACGATTCGCTCAGCACGGAAGTGGTCTCGCAGCTGGAGGGGGCCAATCTGCTGCTGAAGCCGCTCCCCTCCGGGCTGGCGGAGGACCGGCTGGCGCTGGAGCAGGGCCTGATCTTCAAGCAGGGGCACTACAGCGGGAATCCGGTAATGAAGCGCGACCTGACCTTGACCGGGAGCGCGGCGATCGTAACCCTGGCCGTTCCGTTCGGAACAGCGAAGCCGCAGGTGAATGTAGAACGGCTGCCTGTCCGGCAGCAGGGGGATTTGCTCTCCGTGCACGAGGCCACCGCGCTGCGTATCGTGATGGGGGACCGGGTGGACGACATTTTCCTCTACCATAAGAGTATTGATGTCACCAGCTACCTTGACCATACCGGCAATAGTATCTCCGAGGCGCTGCTGCCCCGCAAGACGGAACCGGAAGGCATCGCGTTTGCCGGAGGCAGCTATAACCGGGATGTTATTGTCGTTAGCGGTCATAGAGAATAGCACAGCACGAATAAGTAACGCCCCTCCCGAACCGGTGAGGGGCGTTGCTTATTCATCTAATATACGCCCTCGCTCTTCCGGGGATAGCTTGGGGCAAGTGCTGCAATACTCTCCGGCATCAGGTCCAATCCTGATCCGGTAGGCCAGGCAGCAATGCTTGCGCAGATAGAAGGGACGGCCTTGCAGCTTCGGATGCTCATACCGGCGGAATCTTACAGATAATTCATTTCGTATCTCCGGCTGAAGCAGGGTAGAATAATCCTGGCCGATGATCCGGCCACGCTCCTCTGAATCCCAAATTCGCCTGTCCGTCAGCAGCCATCCATACAGGTTATGCAAATTATGTGCAATCAGCGACCACATGACTTTCTCCTTAGCTCCCGTATACCCTGATACAGCCTGGAGCACCTGCCGTAAATGTGCCAGCAGGCGATCCATATAGCCGGCAAGGCAGGCTTGACGGACTTCCGAAGGATTAGCAGGCCATTTGTCCGTGGCTGCCGTCTCCGCTTCATACTGCATCATTCCTGCATCCGTTAGCCTGAACCGTAAAGCGCCGGGCAACAGAGAGAGCGGGGTATCGAAGAGAGTGATGGAGGCGGCCAGTCCCATGATCAACACCGAGTACCTTTTGGCAAATAAAGTTCCGACCACAATTCCTCCAGGCTCCCCAAGCTGAACCGATTGCTTGCCGATAATGAGCGGTAGCCTCTCTGCATCCAATAGATCTTCTGTACTGTAAGGAAAAGAATTATTCCTGTCCTCCGCGACAGTCACGGCAAAATGCTGCTGCATGAAATCTTGTATCCACTGGCTCCCAAAAGGTTCAGCGCTGCTCATGGCTCCATCCATGCCATTATTTCATCAATAATCTCGCCCCGGCCGATAACCCCCCAGCCCTTGAAGAGCCAGAAGGAATCGGTCTCATGAACCTTTCCTCCCTGTACGGCAGGGATGTTCTTCCAGAGTGCGCTGGCCTGCATGTTGTCCAGGAAATCGCGGGCATTGGAATCCACCTCAAGGACGATAAAGTCTGCCCCCAGCTCCGGTATTTTCTCCAAGGATAGATCAACTCTTTTCTCTTCCGGCGTAAGTGCGGCAGGTTCGAACCCGAGATCCTGATAGAGTAATGCATTGGTTGGATGACCTTGTTGTGCGTACACTTGGAGTGTCTTCTCCCGTACACGGAGGTAGGCGAGTTTTTTGCTGTCCAGCGCTTTGATTTTCCCGCTGGCCTGGACCGTTTTCTGTTCCAGTTCAGCAATTTTTTCCTTCGCCAGGTCCGTCTTGTCATACATCTCCGCAATGGTTAGCAGGTCCTTGGTCCAAAAGGAAGTATCGTCGCCATAATCAAGCCATTCATTTCCAAGAACGATGGTAGGGGCGATTTTGTTCAGCTGCTCATACGAATTCTCGGCCGTCCGGCTCTCAATAAGAATCACATCCGGATCAAGCAAGGTAATGGCCTCAAGGTTGGGATTATCCGCCGAACCTACGGTTTGTACACCCTGCAGCTTGTCAGCCAGATAGGGAAGATACTCTCCTCCGTACCGGACCTCTGTGTTCACGCCGGAAGGCTTCTCTCCGATAGTCAACAGATGATCTATGTACTCTGCTGTGAGAACAACGATCTTATCGATTTCGGACGGAATCACAGCTTCTCCCTTAAGGTGGGTAATTGTGCGTGTGCCCGTTTCCGCAGCCCCCTGATCGCTGGGTTGGGAGGCGGAGGGACGCGGTTCTTCAGAAGCCGGTTGTGATTGTCCTGCTCCATTGCTGCAAGCCGCCAGGATCAGCAGCAGCACGGCAAAGAGCATGAACTGGAGGGATTTCATTCGCTTCATTTATTTCTTAGTCTCCTTTGTGCAATAGATAATAATAATCATTATCATTATGATAGGAGAACGATACATACTTTTCAATGGATTATAACCCTGTGTTGGCGTGGATAATTCTATCGGCCGGCCTGCTAATCCGGGATGCAACATACGACATGGCCCACTTTCTGCCTGAGGGTCCGAGTGTTTTGAACAACAGATCTCCGGCATCGAATACCCGGGACTGCTTCACTGCATCCAGGGAAGACCATTCTCTGGACGAGAGCAGTGCTTCCAGCCGTTGTCTCGATTCCAGGGTAGGGTCCGCAGCCAAGAAGATGGTTCCCGGGTTATACCCGGGAAGCTCATGAATCTCGAAATCCATTGCTTCAGTCTGCTCACGGGTTGAGGGGGGCGGACTCAGTCCAAGATCTTGGTATAGCAGAGTTCCTGTCTGATTGGAGGCGCCGTACAAGCGGTAGAATTCAGAGCTGACTCTGATAAAAGAAACGGTGGGCAGCACATCCTGTGCCTCCAGCTGTGATCTAAGGAGGTGCTTCTGCTCTGCGTAGCGGTTCATCCAGTCGTCAGCCTGCTGCTCTCTGCCCAGAATACGGGACAACCTTGACAATTGCTGCTCCACATTATCGGTATGCTTAAGAACAACCGTCGGTGCGATGGACTCCAGTAGCTCGCCTGGTAACAGGCGGTCGCTCCCAATAATCAGATCAGGCTTCACCCGTGCCAGCTCTTCATAATTCAACCGGGAACCGTTCAGGCGGACAATGTCCTGCTCCAGTATACCGGAGTGGGGAAGGCTGTGATTTTTTGACACCCGCTCCCGGTAAGACAGCGCAGCCACTGGCGCTAATCCAAGTGTCATCAGGTAATCATCCAGACCATAGTAGAGAACAGCAATACGGATATGATTATTTTTGAGGTAACCGGCCGGTGCCACGCCTTCCGATTTTTTGAACACCCGGCTAAAATAATGTTCGTCCTTATAGCCCACTTCCTTGGCGATCTGCTTGACCCGTTCAGAAGAGAACAACAGCTGCTTGGCCCTTTTTATCCGCTCCTCCATTAAATAAGTCATAGGAGTCTTTTCTGTAAGCTGCTTGAATGCTCTGATAAAATGATTGGTACTTAAGCCCGCCATTAGAGCCAGTTGCCCAACTTTAAGCTCTTGGTTGTAGTTGTTCTTCATGTGGGCAAGCACAATGTCCATCCCTACAGCCTTGTCCTGCACAATACGCTTACTTGGTTGAAGGAGCATCGCGAGCAGCTGCTGCAGCCGGTATTTGGCGTGCAGGATATCCTCCGGGTCACGGGTACGGTGAAAGGAGCTCATTTGGCTGGTGATCTCTGCAGCCTGTGGATGGGCGGAAGCTTCAAGCTTCCCGCTAATTGGAAATACCGGAGGGTGGAGCTGCTGTTGCCTGCGATTTTTACGAAGCTGGATACAGGAGAAGAAAATGATCATATAACGCAGCGGTTCTGCCGTCAGCGCTTTGCCTTCCACCGAAGTTTCGGGCAATAACAAAAAGAAGTCTCCTTTATTCGCCGTAAGCAGCCTCCCATTTAGGATAATCTGCCCTTTACCTTCTGTAACATAACACAAGGCATGGTGGTGAAGGATCCTTCGGGGCAAAGACTCCCCCTCTGCAAATCTTCCGTAATAGCTGTGTACGCTTGAAAAAAACAAGCGCTCCAGCCTGAATGCTGTCTGCGGTATTGTGGATAACATGCGTACCTCCTCGTTCGGCCGGAAAAAAATAGCAGATCCTTTCAAGTCTCGTAAATAATATCCCCCGTCTCGCTCAGGTCATAGCTGTGAATCGAGCTTAGTTCACTGCGGAACGCTTCCGAGCGCAGAATATCCAGAATGGCGTTAATCCAGACTTCATTCTCCGGCTTCTTCACCATGACCAGATCGTAGCGCTCGCGGATCAGCGGAATGAAGTCGATGCCGTCAATGATTTTGGCGGCTTTCTCGGTGCCGATGCCCACATCCGCCCCGCCTCTCGCCACCAGGCTGGCTACTGCCAAATGGCTGTTCTCTTCATTAGTGTATCCGTTCAAGCGGGATGACGGGATTCCATGCAGGCGCAGCTGTTCATCCAGAAGCACCCGGGCGCCGGAGCCGCGCTCACGGTTGATCAGCGTCACTCCATCCTGCCGGAGGTCTCCCCAGCTGCGGATGCCCAGCGGATTGCCCTTCTGCACATAGAAGCCTGCGCTGCGAGTTAGCAGATGCACTACTATATAGGAGAAGCCTACGAGCAGCTTGCGGATATAAGGCAGGTTATATTCACCGCTGTCGCCGTCCAGCAGATGGGTGCTTACAATATCTGATTCGCCCTGATACATGGCAATGAGGCTGTCCAGACTGCCCGCATAGGAACGGAGCGGCCGGGTGGACGGCAGGGTCCGCTCCAGATGAGTCGCCAGAATATCAAGCGACATATCCTGCCCGGTAATGACTACATTTACACCACTGCTCTTCATACTGTGCGGCGGCGGGGAGGCAAAGGCCTGATAAGGCGCGGCGAACGGGAGGCCCGTCTGCTGCGATGGCTGGGCCTGCGGCAGTGCAGCTTCGGTCAGCCCGCCCCCGGGCAGCGGATTCGCATAAGCCCCGCTGTTGCGGGAATTTTGCTTGTATTTCTCCAGATCGGAGAGGTCAACGCGCATCTGCTTGCCGACACGGTAAGAGGGAAGCTCGCCCTTTTTAATGAGATCATAGACCTTGAGCTTGGAGATTTTGAGCAGCCGGGCGATTTCCTCGGTTGTATAGGAAGTATTATCGGTCATGTATTGTACCCTCCTGGGGGATGGACTGCGGCAGATTCACAAATAGCCATATTATGATAGCCTTATTATGCTCAAGACTACCTTATTTTGTGAACCTGTGCAATCCGGGGAGGCCCCCTAATAGGTTATATGCCGGTCCGTCTTCGCCTGCTGTACATCGGATAACTCAATCAGCTCCGAGACGGTAACGAACCTGAAGCCCTGCTTCTTCAGCTCAGGCAGAATAATCTTCAGCGCTTCCTTCGTCTGCGACGGCCCATGGACATGGTCGTGGAACAGGACAATATCGCCGCTCTTGGCATTGCGGATCACCCGGCTTGAGATGTTCCAGACGCCGGGGCGGTTCCAGTCGCGGGTGTCCTGATGCCAGGACCACAGTACGGGCTTCAGGCCCATGCTGTTAGACACATCGATCAGAGTCTCGTCATACATTCCGCCCGGCGGTCTGAACAGGCTGCTGTGTCTGCCGGATATCTTCATAATTTCCTGCTCCGTCAGTGCGAGCTCCTCCTGAATCTGCTTCCCGGAGATCGGCCTTTTGAAATAGACATGGTTATAGGTATGGTTCGCCAGCTCATGTCCTTCATTAATTACGCGTCTGGCGACATCGGGATAAGCGGCGATCCGCTTGCCAATCGCAAAAAACGTGCATTTCGCTTGATACTCATGCAACACCTCCAGAATGCTGTCCGTCTCCAGGGGGTCCGGGCCGTCATCGAAGGTCAGCGCAATTACCTTCTGGCTGGTGCGCACTTCCCAGATCATATCGCCGCGCTCCTCATAGTAGTAGCGGTTTTTTGCCTTGTTCGGACTGCCCAGGGCCAGATCGGAAGGGCTATGTATCAGCACTAGCGCTGCAAGAACTGCGGCGGTCATTCGGGTGGCTGTTCTCATGGCTCTCAGATTCACTCCACACTTGTTTTTATAAGCGGTTCCTGCTGCTTAAGTCTTAGAATGCTCTATCCCCCTTGGTTGCTATGCATTTATAGCAGCCCGCAAGGCGATTTGCATTTTAGAGTGAAAGTTCCGGCGGAAATGACTTATAATAAGTTACTAAATACAGATCAAGGAATAGGGGCAGCGGAGATGACACTGATTGAACAAAGAGAGCATAGACAATATCCCGAAATCACGAAGCTGGAGACCTCCAGAGCCGCATATGAACGCGACTATTCGCGTCTGATCCATTCGCCGACCTTCCGGCGGCTGCAAGGCAAATCTCAGGTGTTTGGAGCCGGAACCGGGGATTACTACCGGACGCGTCTGACCCATTCGCTGGAGGTGGCACAGATTGCCCGTGAAGCGGCCAAAAGCCTGCTGCGTTCTTACCCGGAAGTAGAGACAGGAGCCGCGGAGAATCCGGGCCTGGTCATTGATCCGGAGGTAGTGGAATGTGCGGCCATCGCCCATGACTTCGGTCATCCCCCATTTGGACATAAGGGAGAAGAGGTGCTGGACAACCTGCTGGAGAAGCTGGTGACCCGCAAGACGGTGGAGGCGGTGGCCAAGTCCGGCGCTGGTCCCGTTCAGCAGCAGACGATTCATGAGAGCATGAAGCGCAAATATGAGCATTTTGAAGGCAACGCCCACAACTTCCGCCTGATCATGTTCCTGGAGAAGCGTGAGAATATCGACGGCCTGAACCTCTCGGACGCGGTGCTGCTGGGCATTAACAAGTATCCTTTTCCCGGGACGGTACTGAAGAAGGGGATGTATCTGCACGAATGGGAGTATATCCATGAGATCCGCACCCAGTGGGGAATTCCGGCAGGCAAAAAGACGCTGGAAGCGCAGCTGATGGACCTGTGTGACGATATTGCTTATTCGGCGCATGACCTGGAGGACGGTATCAAGGCCGGGAAGATTGAGGTACATGAGCATTTCATGCATGACGACTATATCCAGCGGCTGATTGTGGAGAAAATCACCACGCTTGAGGATGCCTTTTGGTCCGGCTGGAACAAGTCTGCGATCCGCTTCAAAGTGGAGGAGGTACTGAGTTCATTCCTGCGTGTCTGGAAGGAGAAGATGCCTACCTGTGAGAATGACTATTCCCGTACCCGCCGTGAAGTCAAAGCCTATTGGGTCAGTACCTTCGTCGCCAGCCTCGGCGTGATTGGGGACGGGGACTGGAAGAAGGTTACCTTCATTAAGGAAGGCAAGGAGGATGAGGACATGCTGCGGACCGTCAGTGTGCTCAAAAGCTTCGCCTGGGTAACGATGATCCGCGATTTACGCGTACAGCGTCTGCAGAAACGGAGCGAGTGGATACTGCGGCGGCTGTGGGAGGCATTCCTTGATCCCGAGACATCCCGGAGTATCATCCCTTCGGACTGGCTGCAGCGGTTCGAGAAGGACCAGAAGTCGGCCAGACCGATTTGGACCTGGGAGCATATGGTGACGGATTATATTGCCGGAATGACTGACGCTTTTGCCGAGAAAATCTACAATGAGCTTTACGGACTGAAGGTCGGCTCGATATACGATCTGGATTAGACCCATATAGTGGAACACTTACCTGTCCGCCGCCCCGGCTGGCAGGTAATACCTTACATCGGGAGAAACATGTAAATTTTTAATCGTCTGCTGCCGAAATAGTACATACAACCTATTTTTTTTTGCTTTTTTTTATGAAAATAAATGTAATCAGATGGAAAATGGTGTAAACATCCAGACATTATCAAGGGGGCACACAGGTGTGGGTATAGGTCAGCGACTGAAGGATCTGTTAGGAAAAGGGAGAAAGGGAGCAGACAAGGAGCAGCAGGCAAGTCTAATCCAGGGCAGAAAAAGCATCGGCTCCAAGATAGCCTACGGTTATGCGGCTCTGGCTGTATTCGTTCTGATCAGCGGCGGAGTATCGCTCTATCAAATGAACGGCATGCAGAATAATACCGGGAAGATCATTAATCACATTATCCCCGAGTTGAATAAAATTCATAATGTCAATTACCTCACAGAGCATGTTATGGCGCTTAGCCTGCAGCATATCCTGAGCACTGACAGTGCGGACAAAAACGCCCTTGCGGAAGAGCGGTCCGAATACATCCGCAAAGTATCGGACACCTTTAAGGAGTATAAAGCCAACCTGACAGGAGATCAGGAGCTGAAGCAATTACAGTCGCTCGTCGGGAAATGGGGCGAGTTCCTGACGGTCAACAATCAGGCGATCCTGCTCAGCAGCTCCAAAGACGAGAAATTAGCTCTTGAGGTATCGCGGAAGGGGATTGACGCTTTTAATTCCATGCAGGTGGATCTGGATGCGCTGGTAGCGCACAGCCAGAAGGATGCTGAGAATGAGGGTGAAATATCTGCGCAAATTTTCAATACCTCAGTGACTTTAAATATCGTGACTGTACTGGTTGTGCTTCTGATGATTGGCTTGACTAACACGGTTATCCGCAGAACGATCATCAATCCGCTGAAAAGGGTAACTGCGCAGCTGCAGCAGATCTCCAGCGGGGATCTGACGGCCGAAGAGACGCTGATCCGCAACAAGGACGAGATTGGCCTGCTCGCCAAGACAGTGAATGAAACGAACCGCACGCTGCTCGAAATGGTCAGTCAGATCAGAAATGTATCCACTATTATTTCGGAGCAGGGCGATGAGCTGATGCATCGAATTGCCGATACGAAGGAAGGCAGCAGCCAGATCGCGCTGACGATGGAAGAGCTGGCCACAGCGTCCGGAAGCCAGGCCGAAGCAGCGGTGGATGCCTCCAAGGCGGTGGAGGAGCTAAATACGTTAATTGAGAATTTTGCCGGCAGAGGTACGGATCTCTCCAACCATTCCGAGCAGGTACGGCAAAAGGGTGAAAAGGGCCGGTCGCTTATGGAAAGCTCCGTGGCGCAGATGAACGAGATTGCCGATGCGGTCTCGCAGTCCATGGATACCGTAGAAGAGCTGAACCGCAAGAATGAGGGGATCTTCCATCTGGTGGGAGCCATCCGGAGCATCTCGGAGCAGACTCATCTGCTGGCGATCAATGCTGCCATTGAAGCCGCACGGGCCGGTGACAGCGGACGCGGCTTCGCCGTTGTCGCACAGGAAGTACGGAAGCTGTCAGAGGATGTACAGCGGACAGTATCGGAGATTACAGAGATTACGCAGGGCATCCAGCTCGACTCCAGAACCATGGTAGAGCAGCTGCGCGGCGGGGTAGCCAAGACGGAGCAAGGCAGCCGGCAGATTGTGGAGACCGGTGATGCGCTGGCAGAAATTAACGGCTCGGTCCGCATGATGGCGGTGACCATCGACGAGATGGGCCAGGACCTGCAGCAAATGACCGGTGCCAGCGAGACTATGAACGAGTTCAGCCAGCATATCTCGGCACTCTCCCAGGAATCCGCGGCAGGTGTCGAAGAGACCTCTGCTTCTGCGCATGAGCAGCTCAGCTCAACCACTGCCGTGGCTAACGGCATCTCAGAGCTGAAGCTGCTGCTTACGGAGCTTCGGGAGTCGGTGAGCCGATTTAAGGTGTGAGGGGGATAGATTGAAGCGGTAAAATTTCGGGGATTAGGGATACGCCGTGACTGCAGAGAATGTTTGGACTTCCGGCCGCTGTTGTTCCAGGATTTCTTGGATTGAACCGCAGTAGCGGTTGAAATCCGGGAACAGCTGATGCTTCCGAAGCTAGCTTTCCTGCGGAAAGCTTTCAGGCGGACGCTGTCGCTCCTACAGTTCCAAACTTCTCTTCCGCCACTGCTCCCTAATGGGGAAATTTCAAGTTCAATCTATTTAGGGATGGAAGTATATAAAGAGCCTCTGCTTAGTTCAGCAGAGGCTCTTTATTATGCGTGAATTCGTGAATCGCGGAATCATTGAATGAACTGAATTGCTGAATTTAGTTGAAAGAGTTGAACGAGCTGAGCATGTATCGACATGTGGTGCTGGTGATGCTGTTGCTGATATTGGTGCAGGTGCAGGTGCAGGTGCAGGTGCTGGTGCTGGTGCTGATGTTGGTGCTGGTGCTGGTGCTAATGAGTTCGCTTGGAATCCTGCACAATTTGCAACATTTACCTGATCAATATGAGGTGAATGAGAGAATGTTGTACAAATGTCAGCAATTCTTATCCAGTTGGCAGATGAAGGGGACAATTCCTGCATTTCATGCAACAATCTTCTCGAATAGCCCAAATTGGCGATACCCGAGTTGCAATATGTGCAACATTTGGCCGCAGGGGAACGTTAAAACTCTAAACTGTGAGTCAACCCGCCAAGCTACGGCCTGCCTGCCAACCCCCTAGCTCTACAACCCGCCAGCTCAGCCGCGAAAGGAACTTAATACTGGCGGCTGTAGTCCACCAGGTTGCGCGAAGGCTTGCCGGATTCCAGGTAGGCCTTCATGTTCTCCACGAAGATGTCGACCACCCGGTCGGCATAGCGGTCGGTTACCCCGGCACAGTGAGGGGTGATGATGACCTGCTCCATGTCCCATAGCGGGTGGTCCTCCGGGAGCGGCTCGGTCTCGAAGACATCAAGGCCCGCTCCGGCCAGCTGGCCGCTATTCAGTGCGGCGATCAGGTCGTTAGTATGAGTGGTCACGCCGCGGCCAATATTAATATAGTAGGCCCCCTGCTTGCAGGCGGAGAAGACTTCAGCATCGAACAGGCCCCGTGTCTCATCTGTGAGAGGCAGCGTGTTGACTACGAAGTCCGCTTCACGGACGGAATCCTTCAGTTCCCTAGTGGTGAAAATCTGGTCGAAGCCCTCCACCGGCCGGCCGGAGCGGCTGACACCGATTGTCTTCATCCGGAAGGCCTGGGCGATTCTGGCGGTCTCGCTGCCGATCGCTCCGGTTCCGGCGATGACGATCGTCTTGCCGGTCAGCTCGCTCTCCTGCCCGTCCGAGTGCCAGCGGCGGTTCTGCTGGTTACGGATGGCCGTGTGCATGTTACGTGTGAACATCAGCATGAAGCTGAGGATGACGGCAGTAATCGGTTCCGCATGCACGCCGCTGGCGTTCGTCAGCAGAATTTCGCGCTCTTTCATGGCTTCCAGCGGAAGCTTCTCTACACCGGCGGACCAGGCTTGTACCCAGCGGAGCGGCGAGCCCTGGCGCAGCACGGTGTCACGGATGCCTTTGCCCCAGCCGATAATAATCTCTGCGCCGGCGAGCAGATCCAGATCAGGGTTTCTGGAATCTCCCAGGGTGAGTGTGTACTTTGGTGCAGCGGCCCGGATCAGCTCCTGTTGAGCAGAGGAGAGCTGCTGCATACAAACGATGGATTTAGTCATGATGGTTCCCTCCTGTTCTACATTTCAGTAGAGAAATGGACGATAAGTATAGATAAGCATAACAAATCTGCCTGGAAAGGTGAAATTCGCATGAACCATTTGGACCCGGAGCAAGAAGTAGAGCGCCTGTTCGTTGCCGTGCCGCTGCCTGATAGGCTGCTTGAATATCTGAAGAATGAGTCTGCCCGTGTGTCGTCCGGACTTAAATTTGCGAGATGGACACATTTTAAAGATTTCCATATTACGCTGCAATTTCTTGGAGATACCCCCAGGGAAACTATTCCAGCTCTCTATGAGGCCTTATGGACGGTTGCACGCTCAAGTAAAGGCTTTCAATTGAAGCTCGGCGAATGGGGCACCTTCGGTCTTCCAGACTCGCCAAGAGTGCTCTGGGCGGGGGTTTCCGGAGAATTAGAGCCGCTGAAGGAGCTGCAGCAAAAGGTGGTTTCAGCGACCCTTCCCTTAGGTTATACTCCAGAGATGCGAACGTACAATCCCCATTTGACGGTGGCCCGCAAATATCGCGGAGAAGATCCGTTTACGCTGGAGCGGCTGGGAAATTTACGGATGGAGAAGCACCCCTCGGACCAATTACTTCCAGACATAGGCTGGACGGTAGATGCTTTTGTGGTGTATGCTACCAGGATGCATGCCATTCCTATGTATGAAATGACTGAAAAATTTACATTTTTCTAAATATAAAATCGACAAGAAAGTTTTCAAAGCTTCCATTTTCGGTTACATACAATAGGAATGTGCCGTAAAATAGGAGGTAAAACATGTTGATTTTCAAACAGAGCCGCTATATTGCGCTGCTGGTTGGTGTAATCCTAGTGTCTTTCTCAGCGATAAGTTTGATGAACCCCGAAGGAACTGCTGCTACCGGGGAGAATGTAATAGAAATGGGTAAGCTGAAGTCTGCAAGCCATCAATCGGTAGAGCAGCTTATTCCGCAAGCCGTATCCGTCCTGCATAGGACAAGCCATTCAGCTGAAAATAGTACACCCATGCTCTTCACCACAGCTGCCAAGCCGGTCCATACCTGGACCCGCACGGTGAGTACAGGATGGTTAAGTCCCGAGAAGCTGCAGCACAAGAATGCGGCTAAGCCGGCTTCCATTGTGACTAAGCCTAAGGTAACTGTGGTGAAAGCATCGCCGCCAGCGGCGCAAGCGCTGAAGATCGCGGCAACGGGGACGAAGAGTGTGAAACCAAGCAAGGCTGTAACTCAGCAACATCCCCCCGCAACATTGTTCTTCTCCCGGACCAAGCTACTACCCAAGGAGCATCAAGCTGAAGCTACCTGGAGCTACGCCGTATCCGGAGAAGACCTGCATCTGCTGCAAAAAATCGTCATGGCAGAGGCAGAAGGCGAACCGTACAAGGGCAAGGTGGCAGTTGCCAACGTTGTTCTAAACCGGCTGCGGTCAGCCAATTTTCCCGACACGATCAGAGAAGTCATCTATCAAAAAAGGCAGTTCAGTCCTGTGGCAAACGGGCGTCTTAAACGCGTGAAGCCCAATGCGGACAGTATTAAGGCTGTGAACGCAGCGCTTATGGGGGTTAAAGAAGTTACGGATGATACCTATTTCTTCCTGTCGCTGACGCTGGCACAGGATCTTACCGTACATCATTCACGGACACTCGCGAAGACCATCGGCAATCATACCTTTTATAAATAATAAGGGTTCTTCCGTAAACAAAAAGATCTTATGCACCAGACGCTATACGTCTATTCAGTTACAGCTATTTGACGCAGCCGGAAGACACAGCCGTACTGCTGGCTCCGATGCCTTGTCAGGTCCGCGGCGCGAAAAGAACCTCCAGCCCCATTTCTATGGGCTGGAGGTTCTTTTGCACCTTCGTATGAATATCAGGATAAGGGCTTATGGTGTGACATAGACGGCTTCTTCTCCCCGTACCTTGGGCGGAGGGGCGCTCCACGCCTCGGAGAAGACGGCTTCCGCAGCTGGCTTGCCCAGCATCTTAAGAATGGTGGCGGCGCAGTGCTGCGGCTGCTGGAGGTCCGGAGAGGTCTTGCGCTTCTGCGGTCCTCCGAATCCGGCATATTCGCTCAGGAGCATGGAGAACCATTTGTCCACGACGCCCGGAGCAAGCATCTCGGCGAGTCCCAGCTCGACAAAATACTGGCTGTTCTTCTCTTCCTGGCCGGGGATGGCGTTATAGAACAGCATGGGAATACCTTTGGCCTGGCCTTCCGTGCAGGTCATTCCGCCGGGCTTCGTGATCAGCAGATCCGAGGCATCCATCAGCTTGTTGATCTCGCTGCTGTACCCAAGAATCCTTACGTTGGGATGGTTGAGCAGGGGGTTGGCCTGCATTTTGGCTATAGCCTTGTCGTTGCTGCCCATACAGAAGATAAGCTGGATCTCATTGATCCGGGCAGTGAGCGAGTTCATAATATCCTTGCCGAACATCAGGCCCCAGCCGCCGCCCATAATAAGCGCAGTCGGGATGTCAGCGAGCCCCAGCTCCTTACGCAGCTTGGTCTTACCCTGGGACTCCCAGAACTTCGGATGCACGGGAATCCCGGTCACCGTTACCAGCTCGGAGGGTACGCCGCGTCCCGTAAGAATGGATTTGACCCTGGAGGTCGATACCAGATACCGGTTGGCTTCCGCATTCACCCAGCTGCCGTGGGCATCATAATCTGTAATCAGCGTATAGAACGGCACATCAAGACCCTGGCGCTTGAGTCTGGAGATGACCGCAGCAGGAATCGGATGAGTACAGATAATCAGATCCGGCCGCAGCTGCTCAATGACCTGAGAGGCATGGGTATAAAAAATCCGGTGAAGGGCCAGCTTAGTCAACCGGTTCAGTGATTTATGATATTGGGTCTTATACATCATGCCGACCAGCTTAGGCTGGCTGCTGACAGTTTTGCGGTAAGCGGAAAGAATCCAAGGAGCGACCGTAGGATTCAGGAATTTTCCGAGCTCGAAGACCCGGCACTGAACATCAGGGTTCAGCAGTCGTATTCCTTCAGCCAGAGCATAGGCTGCCCCTGTATGGCCCGTGCCGAAGCCTTCCGAAAACAGCAGTACTCTTTTCTTTCGCATAAGTTCACCTGCAACTTTCCATTATAGGTAGGTTTGTTAGATAGCTTCATAAGTCCGTCTGCGGTTACTCGCGTACATGCTTCTCCTAATATTATACTAGGGATTTTGCTTCTTTTCTCACATTATACAAATAAGACGTAAATAGAAAGTTAAAACACTGCAATAAAATAAAAAAAATCAGCAAAAGTATTGCAAAGACATAGGCAAAGTGATAAAGTTGGTCTTGACCGAGTGACCGGATTAGTAAATTGGTCAGAACGGGAGTTATAGACGATCCTTCAGGAAAGGGAGTGTATGAATGGCTGTGGTAGATCGAAGGCAGCAGGTGCTTCAGGCGGCGACGAAGTCTTTTTCATTATTCGGGTATAAGGCAACAACGATGGATCAGGTCGCCAAGATTGCCAATGTCGGCAAAGGGACGATTTACACCTTTTTTACGAACAAGGAACAGTTATTTGATGAAATCCTGCGGGACGTCATCATCGAGATGAAAATGATCGCCGAGCGGGAGATTAGGCGTGATAAGCCGTTTTTTGATAATCTGCACCGTGTGCTGGATGCCCTGCTGGAATTTCGTAGCGAACACGAGCTATTCATCAAGCTGTCCCAGGAGAGTCTGGACTTCGGAACGCCGCAGGCTGGTGAAGGACTCGACAAGATCGAGAGTGTGGTGCTTGAATATCTGGAACGGGAGGTGGAGCAGGCCATTCGTCAGGGGGAAATCAAACCCTGCGATCCCCAGATTGTGTCGGTGGTAATGTTCAGGCTATATATCGCGCTTACTGCTGAACTGAGCAAGGTACATGTGCCGTTGACCAAAGAACAGATCAAGCATTATTTTCATCTGTTTTTGGCAGAGGGGCTGTCACAGTAGAAGTTAAGTCCGGTATAGGGATGGCGTTTCGCACTGCTGCGCTTTCCCTGATTGGAATGGATGGGCTGAGGCGGATGGTACTGAACAGGATAGCCCCTTTTTTTTGCCTTTGATTGACCGAATGGGGAAAACGGTCATCTGGTGTTACTGTAACATTCACGAAACTATCATTTCAAAGCAAGTCATCGTATTTTACAAGAGAGAGCATATGATCATAAGGAGAGAACCAGAATGAAATCTTTATCCGTGTTTATGAAGGATCTTGGCGCGGTATTCAAGAATCCCAAGATGCGCATTTCCATGTTCGCCATACTATTTATTCCTGTTCTGTACAGCGGATTGTTCCTGAAAGCATTCTGGGACCCTTACGGTAAAATGAACGAGCTTCCGGTAGCGGTTGTCAACCAGGATAAGGGTGCTGACTATGAAGGCACCAAGCTGACCGCCGGAGCAGATCTGGTCACGGAGCTGAAGAAGACGGACGGGTTCAAGTGGAATTTCGTCAGCCGGGAGCAGGCGGAAGCCGGACTTGCAGATAATACCTATTATATGGCGATTGTGGTTCCGGAAGACTTCTCAGCTAAGGCAACTACACTGCTGGATGCAGATCCGCAGCCGGCCAAGATTATCTACGAGCCGAATGAAGGCTACAACTTCCTGGCGGGCCAGATTGGCGGCACTGCAGTGAAGGATATCAAGAGCAAGGTATCCGCCAAGATTACGGAAGCTTACACCAGTTCTGTCTTTGATAAAATCACCAAAATCGCAGACGGTCTGGGCGAAGCCGGAGACGGTGCGACCAAAATCGCAGACGGCGCCACCAAGCTGGATGACGGCGCTCTGAAGCTGAAGGACAATCTGGTTGTCCTGACCGAAGGCACCGGCAAGCTGCTGAATGGCGTAGCGCCGCTGACGCAGGGCGTGAGTGATCTCAATAACGGAGCAGCCGCACTCAAAACCGGCACCAGCACGCTTGCCGGAGGACTGCAGCAGTTATCCGCAGCGCATAAGCAGCTGCAGGAGGGTGTAACGCAGTCGGCAGCGGGAAGCAAGCAGCTGAATGCCGGGTTGCAGAAGACAGTAGCCGGAACGGCTTCGCTGCAGGCCGGAACACAGTCGGCTGTAGCCGGCACCGAGAAGCTGCAGACAGGTACGAAGGCGGTTGTGGACGGCAGCGCGAAGCTTGCGGCCGGATTAAGCTCCTCCGCCGAGGGCAGTGCGAAGCTTGAAGCCGGACTTACGGCTTCGAAGGACGGCAGTGCCAAGACAGCAGCCGGAGCCAAGGCTGTAGCTGATGGTCTGCAGGCGCTGGCGAAGTCGAATCCTCAGCTGGCAGCAAGCCCTGAGGTGCAGAAGCTGCTTGCAGCAAGCGCAGCAGTAGCTGCGGGCACCGCGCAGCTGGACCAGGGTCAGCAGCAGCTCCTGAACGGAGCTGCGGCCCTGAACAGCGGCCAGGGGCAGCTGCTTGAGGGAGCGAATCAGCTGCACAGCGGTTCACAGCAGCTGGATGCAGGTGTAGGCCAGCTGCATGACGGAGCGCAGAAGCTCTACGCAGGCAGTTCGCAGCTGCTGGATGGCCAGAATCAGCTGGCAGCCGGTGCAGCCGCACTGGAGAACGGCGGCGCGAAGCTGACCGCAGGCATGAAGCAGTTCGGCGCGAAGCTGGACGAAGCTGCAGCGGGCGGCGTGAAGCTGGCAGACGGCGGCCGGGCGCTTGAAGCCGGCACTACGAAACTGCTGGCTGGAGCAGGCAAGCTGGGCAGCGGCCTTAGCTCGGTAGCCGATGGCTCGAAGAAGCTGAGTGACGGAGCAGGGCAGCTGAAGGATGGCCTGGATGATCTGAAGACAGGCTCCGGTGAGCTGGCAAGTAAACTGGGCGATGCGGCTTCGCAGACCAAATCGGTGAACAAGACCGATGGACTGGTATCCATGTTCGCCCAACCGGTACAGATCGAAGAAGTGAAGGTGAACAAGGTGCCTAACTACGGTACAGGATTCGCTCCTTACTTCCTGTCCCTCGGATTGTTCGTAGGTGCTCTGATTTGTACGATTGTTATCCCAATGCGTGATTCCGAAGTCATTGGAGCCAGCCGGTTCAACCGGTTCATGAGCCGTACCCTTACGTTCTCCATGATGAGTGTGCTTCAGGCACTGCTGGCTGTCCTGATTGTCTTGTATGGTCTCGGACTTGAAGTACAGAATGTACCCTTGTTCTACGCGTTCTCGTTCATTACCAGCCTAGCCTTCATGTGGATGATTCAAGCAATTGTTACTTGGCTGGATCAGCCGGGCCGCTTCGTAGTCATTCTGATTCTGATCTTCCAGTTGACTACAAGCGCAGGAACCTTCCCACTGGAGCTGATTCCTAACTGGATGAAGATCTTCAATCCGCTGCTGCCGATGACTTACAGTGTCAAAGGCTTCAAGGCAGTAATCTCTACTGGGGACTTCGGCTCTATGTGGGCCGATGCAGGAACACTTGGTGCTTATGGAATAATATTCCTTGCATTAACCTTCACCTACTTTATGACCCGTGACCGCGGCAATGAAGCTGTGCTGAAAAGTGAACAAGTTTTGACTGTATAAAGCAGCAATATTCTTTGTAAATCATACGAACCAAAAGCGCCCCCTTAGGGGGCGCTTTTGGTTTATTCATAAATATAAATAGCTAAAGGAAGTGCCGTTTTCAGTGCGGGAAAATGGTTGAAACGCTTTCAATGCATAAGCGCTTATTCGTCATTTATGCATAATTATACATTCGACAGTTTTTTTACGCTTTTATTCGCTAAAGCTGCACTGCAAAAGCAAATGTTAATCAAGCTCATAAAAAAGTTTAAATTGCGCTCATGTCAGCTCGATGATAAAATAATAACACCAATTCTGCCTGAATAATTATTAAGATTTTCCGCTGAAAAATTTTCCTGGAATTCCGTCTACTTTATAATAGAGAGGTTGCATGTGATGAGACACACTGAACTGCCCGGCAAACAGGGCCTTTATGATCCCCAGTTCGAAAAAGACGCTTGCGGCATGGGATTTGTCGCGCATATTAAAGGCAAGCCGTCCCATGATATTGTCAGCAATGCGCTGACTATGCTCTTCAATATGGAGCATCGGGGAGGCCAGGGAAGCGAGCCGAACTCTGGAGACGGAGCCGGCATTATGCTGCAGATTCCCCACCGTTTCTTTGCCGGTGAAGCCGCGAAGCTGGGCTTTGAGCTTCCGGAGCCGGGCCATTATGGCGTGGGCATGATCTTTCTGTCTCATAACGAGGAGATCCGGGCCCGCCATGAGGCGCTTCTGAGCGAGATTATCGCGGAAGAGGGTCAGCAGGTACTCGGTTACCGCGATGTCCCGACCTTTGACGAAATGCTCGGCAAGACAGCCAAGGCTGCGAAGCCATATGTACGCCAGGTATTTATCGGACGCTCGGAGGGAATCAAGGATGACCTGTCCTTCGAACGCAAGCTGTATGTGATCCGCAAACGGGCAGAACTGGCAATCCGCTACGGCGGGGCAGAAGAAGGCGAATCCTTCTATGTGCCGAGTCTTTCCTGCAAGAAGATCGTATACAAAGGCATGCTGACCACTGTACAGGTAGGACAATTCTATCTGGACCTCCAGGATGAGACACTCGAATCAGCGATTGCGCTGGTCCACTCCCGCTTCAGCACCAACACCTTCCCGAGCTGGGAACGTGCCCACCCATACCGCTTCATGATCCACAACGGTGAAATTAATACCCTTCGCGGCAATGTAAACTGGATGCATGCCCGCCAGTCGCTGTTCAAGAGCGAGAAGTTCGGAGAAGACATCAGCAAGGTTAAGCCGGTGGTGAATCCGGACGGCTCCGATACGGCCATGTTCGATAATACCTTTGAATTCCTCTACCTGAGCGGACGCTCCCTGCCCCATGTGGCGATGATGATGGTTCCTGAGCCTTGGAGCAATCATGACAGCATGGACGAGAAGAAGAAAGCCTTCTATGAATACCACAGCACCCTGATGGAACCGTGGGACGGACCTGCCGCAATGGGCTTCACCGACGGTGTGCAGATTGGGGCCATCCTCGACCGTAACGGTCTGCGTCCTGCGCGTTACTATGTCACCAAAGATGATCTGATTATTCTCTCCTCTGAAGCGGGTGTCCTCGACATTCCTGCAGAAGATGTTCTATACAAAGACCGGCTGAGACCGGGCCGTATGCTGCTCGTGGATACGAAGCAGGGCCGGATTATCTCGGACGAAGAGGTAAAAGCCGAAATCGCCTCCGAGCAGCCTTATCAAGAGTGGCTGGATGAGCATCTGATCGGCCTCGATCAGCTCCCGGATGCACCGGAGCTGCCGAATCCGAAGCATGATAATGTGCAGCAGCTGCAGCAGTCCTTCGGCTATACCTTCGAGGATCTGCGCAAGGTGCTGGAGCCAATGGCCTCCACAGGCGCCGAAGCTGTCGGCTCCATGGGATACGATTCACCGCTGGCCGTGTTATCAGACCGTCCGCAGCGCCTGTACAATTACTTCAAGCAGATGTTCGCCCAGGTTACCAACCCGCCGATTGACGCCATCCGTGAAGAGCTGGTAACGTCCACAGCGACTACAATCGGACCTGAACGCAACCTGCTGAAGGCAGAACCGGAGAGCTGCCGGCAGATCTCGCTGGATTCTCCGATTCTCTCAAACGAGGATTTTGCCAAAATCCGTCATGTCCGCCGTGCGGGCTTCAAGTCAATGTCCATTCCAATTCTCTTCCCGGCAGAGCTGGGGGCAGAAGGGCTGCGAATTGCGCTTGACCGGATGAATGAGGCAGCAGACCGCGTCATGGGCAAGGGCCATAATATTCTTATTCTGTCCGACCGGGGTGTAGACCGCGAGAATGCGGCAATTCCGGCGCTTCTGGCAGTCTCCAGCCTGCATCACCATCTGATCCGCTCTGGAACCCGCACCAAGGTCAGCATTCTGCTGGAATCCGGCGAACCGCGTGAAGTTCATCATTATGCGCTTCTGCTGGGTTATGGTGTAAGTGCGGTCAATCCTTACTTGGCCTTCGAGAGTCTCGATGACATGATCAGCCAAGGCCTGCTCCGCGGAATCTCGCATGAGAAGGCTGTGAAGAACTATATCAAGGCAGCTACGAAGAGCGTTGTCAAAATCCTGTCCAAGATGGGAATCTCTACGATTCAATCCTATCGCGGCGCACAGATTTTTGAAGCGGTCGGGCTGAATTCGGAATTCGTGGACCGTTACTTTACTTGGACGCCTTCGCGTATCGGCGGAATTGGCCTGGAGGAAGTGGCGCAAGAAGCGCTTGCCAGCCATAACCGCGCCTTCACCGACAAAGACGGCAACGATATGGTGCTGGATTCCGGCGGTGAATACCAGTGGCGCAGTGACGGGGAAGAGCATCTGTTCAACCCGCAGACCATTCATCTGCTTCAGCACTCCGTGCGCAGTGGCGATTATGAGATGTATAAGAAGTATGCGGCACTCGTTCAGGGCGAAAGCGAGAAGCATCAGACGCTGCGCTCGATGCTGGAGTTCAAGAGCACCAATGCTCCGGTATCACTGGATGAGGTAGAATCGGCTGAATCGATCATGAAACGCTTCAAGACCGGTGCCATGTCCTTCGGCTCGATCAGCAAGGAAGCACATGAGACGCTGGCCATTGCCATGAACCGCATCGGCGGCAAGAGCAACACCGGTGAAGGCGGAGAAGATCCGGCGCGCTTCATTCCGGATGCTAACGGCGATTCCCGCCGCAGTGCGATCAAGCAGGTCGCTTCGGGACGGTTCGGCGTTACCTCGAACTATCTGGTGAATGCCGACGAGATTCAGATCAAGATGGCACAGGGTGCGAAGCCGGGTGAAGGCGGACAGCTTCCAGGCCGCAAGGTGTACCCTTGGGTGGCAGAGGTCCGCGGTTCAACAGCAGGCGTGGGACTGATCTCGCCGCCGCCGCATCATGATATCTATTCTATTGAGGATCTGGCTGAGCTGATCTATGATCTGAAGAATGCCAATCCGCGTGCCAATATTAACGTAAAGCTCGTCTCTGAGGTTGGCGTAGGCACCATCGCCGCAGGTGTGGCGAAGGGCCGCGCTGATATTATCCTGATTAGCGGTTACGACGGCGGTACCGGCGCTTCGCCGATGAACTCCATCCGTCATGCCGGACTGCCTTGGGAGCTTGGCCTGGCGGAGACCCACCAGACGCTGATGCTGAACAATCTGCGCGACCGTGTCGTGCTGGAGACAGACGGCAAGATGCTCAGCGGGCGCGACCTCGCGGTAGCTGTTCTGCTGGGTGCTGAAGAATACGGCTTTGCTACTGCACCTCTGGTAGCCGTAGGCTGCATCATGATGCGTGTATGCCAGATGGACACCTGTCCAGTGGGCGTAGCGACCCAGAACCCTGAGCTTCGCAAGAACTTCATGGGTGATCCGCAGCATGTGGTGAACTTCATGACCTTCGTGGCACAGGATCTGCGCGAGATTATGGCAGAGCTGGGCTTCCGGACGATTGAAGAGATGGTCGGCCGTACCGATTGCCTGGATGCGGTTAAGGCATCCACACACTGGAAGAAGAAGGGCGTTGATCTGAGCAGCCTGCTGCACATTCCGGCTATGCCGGAAGGAAGCACACGCTTCCGCAGCAAGTTCCAGAACCACGGTCTGGAAGAGACCCTGGATATGACCCATCTGCTTGACATTGCTGCACCTGCGCTGGAATCCGGCAAGGCGGTGGAAGCTTCCCTGCCGATCACGAACGTGAACCGTGCCGTGGGTACGATTCTCGGCAGTGAGCTGACGCGCAAATACGGCGCAGCCGGGTTGCCGGACGATACGATCCGGCTGCATTTCACCGGATCAGCGGGACAGAGTCTGGGCGCATTCGTGCCGAAGGGCGTCACCATTACCGTTGAAGGCGACTCGAATGACTATGTCGGCAAAGGGCTGTCCGGAGGCAAGCTGATTATCCGGCCTTCGCGCAAGGCTACCTTCGCGGCAGAAGAGAATATCATCATCGGAAATACGGCGCTGTACGGAGCGACCGGCGGCGAAGCTTACGTGAGCGGCATTGCCGGTGAACGGTTCGCTGTGCGCAACTCCGGGGCGAATGTAGTCGTTGAAGGCGTGGGCGACCACGGCTGCGAATACATGACCGGCGGACGTGTGGTTGTACTGGGTACAACGGGCCGTAACTTTGCAGCAGGGATGTCGGGCGGTATCGCTTATGTATATGATCCTGACAATACCTTCATCAAACGCTGTAACCTGGAGATGGTGCTGCTGGAGCGGGTAGAGGAAGCGGACGAAATCGCTGAGCTGCATGCTATGATCAGCCGCCATACCCAGCATACAGACAGTAATGCGGGCCGGGCGATTCTGGATTCATGGGATGAGGCCCTGCCGAGATTTGCCCGTGTGATTCCGAAGGATTACAAACGGATGCTGGAGCAGATCCGCAAGGTGGAGCAGAACGGTTTGACCGGCGAAGCTGCACTGATGGCTGCTTTTGAAGCGAATATGCGTGAGCTTGCGCGTGTTGGCGGTTAATGTTCTACATTTCATAAGTGATATGCTTCGGCATTGACGGAGCGCATTGCCAATTCAAGAGGCCACCTCTTTTCATTATGGAAAGAGGTGGCCTCTTATGTTTTTCTTACAGGAATTTAGGGTCTCGTCTGATGGTGATAAAGTATGCATAGAATTGTGGAGGATAAATGCTCCTTCATTTATCCACAGGTATCCACAGGATGCTGGCGCGAGGGTGAGCGGGGCAAATGTATGTGAAAACAGTACGTATTCGGTACACGCGCCCCACGCTGGTCCAATGTAATCGGTTTTGCGATTACATTCCGCCCACGCGCCCCGCGCTGGCCGATTATTGCGCTCGCACGCAGGCGTGTGTCCCGAATATACGTGAAAAACAGCATACATTGCACTCGCGCGAGGAGGGATGGCCCGAATGTATGCGAAAAACAGTATACATTTGTGCTATCCCGTTCACCCGTTAGGATGATTTTGTGCCAAGCCGTTTCCACTGGCTTTCCCTGCATTTCTTTCCTAATTTCAGGGAAAAGGGAAGGTGTGGTAAAATATATAAATGGTTGAAAATGGGTTGTTGATGCACTGATAAGGTTAATAATAGCTTGAACTGAAAAAGACAATAATAAGATGGGAGTAACGGAGGGGAAGTTTGGAACTGGAGGAGCGGTAGCGTCCGCCTGAAAGCTTTCCGCAGGAAAGCTCGCTTCGGAAGCATAAGCTAGGTTTGGCTTTCTACCGCTGAGACAGCAGTGTAAGGAGGAAATCCAAACTTAGGCAGCGGCCGGAAGTGCAAACATTTCCCGCAGTTACGACTACATCTAGATTAGAGTCTCTTCAGTTCTGCTATGATTATACCTTATCTTAAACCGCAAGCCCGTTTCACACCAAACCGACGAAAGGAAGTGAAGTTATGCCGAATACGGCAGAAGTGGTGAAGCCCGTAGCCAGCCTGATGGGAGTCACCAAAAAGATCGGCTCCAAAACACTGATCAGCGACTTGACACTCGACATTCCACCCGGGCAAATCTTCGGATTCCTTGGGCCGAACGGAGCCGGTAAAACCACTACCATCCGTATGATGGTAGGACTGATCTCCATTAGCCGCGGGGATATCCTGATCTGCGGACGAAGCATCAAAGACCATTTTGAAGAGGCCATAGCCAATGTGGGGGCCATCGTAGAGAATCCCGAAATGTACAAGTTCCTTACCGGATACCAGAATCTTCGCCAGTACGCCCGCATGGTGCCTGGCGTGACCAAAGAGCGCATCAATGAAGTAGTGGAGCTGGTTGGCCTCAGCCAACGGATCAATGACCGGGTCAAGACCTATTCATTAGGGATGAGACAGCGGCTGGGGGTGGCCCAGGCTCTGCTGCACCGGCCGAAGCTGCTGATTCTGGACGAGCCGACCAACGGACTGGACCCGCAGGGTATCCGCGAGCTGCGTGATTATCTGCGCAAGCTGTGCCAGACCGAGGGGACAAGCGTTTTTGTCTCCAGTCACCTGCTGTCTGAGATGGAGCTGATGTGCGATAGTGTGGCGATTATCCAGAACGGCCGCCTGATCGATGTGAAGCAGCTTAAGACGGTCGGGGATGCAGCGGTACCGGTGAGCCAGACGTTCTTCGAGGTAGATAACCCTGAGGCTGCACTGGCGCAGATCGGCCAAGGTGTAATCATGGAAGGTGGAATAGCGGTGGAGGCGGTTCGGGAGGAGATTGCCGAGCTGAATGCCAAGCTGGTAGCTGCCGGAATTAAGGTCTACAGCATCAAAGCGATGTCCCGTTCGCTCGAAGATCAATTCTTGGAAATGACAGGAGGTGAAGGCATTGGGTGAGTTCGCTTCTCTCATACATAATGAGAATATCAAAATATTCAGACGTCTGCGGACATGGATTATGCTGATTCTTCTGGCGCTGATGAGTGCGCTGTTTCCGGCGCTGGTTCACTTCACCACGAATGGCAGCGATGTAGTCGGGTTATGGGACAGCTTTCGGACCACCGTAGCCATCGCTTTTTTCCTAAATACCATCTTCACAGCCTTAGTGGCTGCCGACTCCGTAGCGGGCGAATTCACCTGGGGAACGATTAAGCTGCTGCTGATCCGCCCTTGGAGCCGCTCCAAGATTCTGCTCTCGAAATATATCTCGCTGGTTATCTTCAGCCTTGTCAGCACGGGCGTGCTGATCCTATTCGGCTATGGCTCTGCCTTCATTTTCTCTTCATCAACTGCAGGAAATGCAGGGGACATGGTGATGGGCTGGGGGCCAGGGGAATATGTCTTCATGCTGATTCTGTGCAGCTACATTGAGCTGTTCCTGACAGCAGCCATTGCCTTCATGATCTCCAGCGTGTTCCGTTCCAGTGGCCTTGCGATTGTACTGTCGCTGTCGATCATGTTCACCAAGGATATCTTTATCGCCATCTTCAACCCTGACCGGTATGAGTGGGCGAACTATCTGATTTTTGCCCATATGAATCTTAGCAATTATGTGGTGTCGGATACCGGTCCCGGAGGAGCGACGCTGTGGTTCGCGATTGCCGTCCTGGCTGTGTATTATGTTATTTTCATGGCGGTATCATGGATTGTGTTCCGCAAAAGGGATGTAGCAGCGTAAGTAGCAAGATAGGGCTGGCCAGTGGAGCCGTACAGACTGAGTGCTTGCGGCTCATGCGCCCTCCAGCTTACTCTGCTTGCCGTCTCTGCGCTTGGCTGCAGTCTTCTTGGCAGTGACCGTATGCAGCCCGCCCGCTGTCTCAGGGGCGGGCTGTTCGGTCATAGCCACAGCTCCGTTCAGCAGGCTGCCTTCCGAAATGCTCAGGGAACCGGCGGCAATATTGCCGTGCAGCTGTCCCGTTCCGGTGAGAATCAGCTTCCGCTGGGCGGTTACGTCTCCATAAACCTTGCCGGCGATAATAATCTCCTGCGCTTCAATGCTGGAGTGGACGGTGCCTTGCTCACCAACCGTCACAGTACCCTCACATAGAATCTCCCCGCTGAAGTTCCCTTCAATCCGCAGGTTCGTATCGCAATGCACTTTCCCTTCAAGCGTGCCTCCATGTCCGATCAGCGAGTCGGTTGACCTCAGCGAAGCACCCTGCTTACGTCTGTTCCACATTCCCGCATTCCTCCTTATATTCTTGAACTTATAAAGGCTTAACATAATTGAGCGGATTCACCGGCTTGTTCTGCTTCACGACCTGAAAATGCAGATGGGGGCCCGTGCTGCGCCCGGTGCTGCCCAGCATGCCGATCTGCTCCCCTTTGCCGACCCGCTCACCGGGGGTGACCGTCATCTGGTTCAAATGCATGTACCAGGTCTCCAGTCCATTGTCATGCTTGATTATGATGTATTTGCCCCGGGCTCCCATTTGTTCTGCAGAGGTAACCACGCCGCCCAGTGCCGCGTATACTGCATCTCCGATATTTCCCGCAATATCAATCCCGGAATGATAAGCAGAGACACCCTTGAAAGGATCGGAGCGGTAACCGAAGCTGGAGGTGATGACCTTCGAGCCGGTAGGCCACATCACGGCCCGCGCCAGCCGGGCTTGCTTCTCCTGGGCTTGTTTTGCCTGAAACTCCGCTCTTGTTTTGTGTGCCTTCTCGGCCTGTGTAATCGTGCTTGAGATACTGCCAATCATCTCATCCATGATGGTGTGGATCTCCTCGAAGTCGTCCTTTGTCTCCTCAACCAGCCGCTGCGGATCATTCTCGTAGACGGCGACATATTCACCGCCGACCTGCGGATTCGTAGGCAGGCTTAGTGCTGTAGCAGCAGCAGCCCTGATCCGGAAGTTGACGGCAGGCGATACGGCGGCAGAGAGAGCTTCCGGCTGTTCCTGGATGAACGGGCCGGCGCTTAAGCGGCTGATCTTGCCATAGCTTCCGGCAGCAGCAGCCCCGGCTCCGGTATCAGGCAAGTTCGCCACTACCGGCTGGCTGCCTTTGAAGGAAGCTGCTGAGGTTGACGTATCCGCGTTGTAGGTCTTGGCGCCAGCATTTTCAGTGCGGATAGCCTCACTAGAACCGCTACCGGCAGCAGAAGAGGTGGTCTCCTTGTTGATCAGTGATTGCAGCTGCTCTTCCAGCTCAGTCACACTCTTCAGCTTGTCTTTAATGCTCTCCGCTTCCTCCGAGAGCTCGCTTACCTGGCCGCGCAGCTGCTGTAGCGCTTGTTCCTTATCTGCAACCTTCAGCTCCATGCGGATATTGGTCAGTGATAAGGCGGCCGCTTCGGCCTCCAGCTCGGCGATCGACCGGGAAGCATGGATATGCATGGAGGTGACCAGACTGGAGAGGGACAGAGCGGCTGCAGCAGGCAGCGCCAGAGCGAAGGGCTTCGACATTTGCAGCTGCTTCACAGGCCGTCCGGCCTCACGCATAACGAGCAGCGTAATCTTTTTCTGACTGGGCTGACTCTTCATAACGTCTCCTTACTGCGGCCATGGCAGCCGCTTGGTATGAACTGACTGAAACAACTGTCGGGGTGCAGGGGGCTTATCCGATTCGTCCTACTACTCTATGTATTCCATAACTAAGGTGAACATGACAACGGTTTACTTGAATAAAGAAGGAGAGTTAAGGCAAAACCTGTAGTAAGCGCAGGCTTCTGCCGTGGCAGATTCCTCATGAAAGTTAGTAAGTACCGTCTATGCCCGCAGAGATAGTAAGAGTTCATTCAGTTAATCAGGAGGCCTGGAATGAGAATATTTGCCGTTATCTTGTGTCTTTTTATTGTGCAGCTTGCCATTATTACCGCTTCCGAATTCCGCCGTCCGCAGCGGGCACTTGCCTGGATATGTATTACCTTCTGCTGCCCGCCGCTGGGCCTGCTGTTCTACTATTTCCTGGGCCGTGATTACTGGCAGAGCCGCAAGCTTGGCAACCGGTGCGTCTCTCTGCTGCGGGAAATCCGCATTCATGTTACCGGCAAGATTCATAAGGTCAAGCAGGTGGAGGATACCGGCAACCCCGGATTTGAACACCGCCCTGAGCTGCTGCACCTGTTCTCGGGACTGGCGGACAGTCCGGTTACAAGCCATAACCGGTGTGAAGTGTTGTCCAG
The DNA here is from genome assembly GCF_038002365.1 of Paenibacillus sp. FSL P4-0338. NCBI lineage: Bacteria > Bacillati > Bacillota > Bacilli > Caryophanales > Paenibacillaceae > Paenibacillus > Paenibacillus sp. FSL P4-0338. The sequence goes on from NZ_JBBOCG010000002.1 coordinate 1,135,695, forward strand.
CGCGCAGGCAGCGTATAAGTCCATGCTGGAGGTGATGGAGGGTGCGCAGGAGCATATCCACATGGAATTTTATATTTTCCGGGAGGACGAGATCGGCCGGCAGTTCCAGGAGCTGATGATCCGCAAGGTACGCCAGGGGGTGAGGGTGCGCCTGCTGTGCGATGGACTGGGAAGCCACAAACTAAGCCGGGGTTTTGTGAATACACTGAAGAACGCGGGAGTGCAGGTCTATTTTTTTCTGCCTCTGCTAACTGCACTGCCGGACCGCCGCTTCAACTACCGCAATCACCGGAAGATTCTGGTGGTGGACGGACTGACCGGATTCACCGGAGGAATGAACATAGGCGATGATTACCTGGGCAAAAATCCGGAAATGGGCTACTGGCGGGATACGCATCTGCGACTTGAAGGGGATGCCGTTTATCAGCTGCAATATGTGTTTCTCAAGGACTGGCGGCTGGCAGCCGGGGATATTATCAGCCATCCGCGCTTCTTCCCGGATCATAACTGTAGCGGTAGGGAGGCTGTACAGATTGTCGCGAGCGGGCCGGATGCGGCCATAGATGCTACCCAGGAGATGTATTTCGCTTCTATTTGCGCTGCAAGGCAGCGGATCTGGATGACCTCGCCGTATTTCATCCCCGATCCTGCGATAAGCAGGGCGCTGAAGAATGCGGTTCTTAGCGGAGTGGATGTGAGGATCATTATCCCGGCGAAGCCGGATAACAAGCTGGTCTATTATGCCACGCTGTCGTATCTGGAGAATCTGCAGGACGCAGGCGTGAAATTTTACCGATATACCAGAGGGTTCATGCATGCCAAGGTAATGATTATCGACAGCCTGCTGGCCACCGTCGGCAGTGCCAATCTGGACATGCGCAGCTTCTATTCCAACTTTGAGCTGACGGCGGTGCTGCTCCGTCCGGAGATGATTTCAGAGCTGGCTGAGGATTTCAGCAGAGACCAGGAGCAGAGTGAATTCATCGATCCGAAAAAGTTCCGGGAGCGCAGTCGTAATGTCAAACGCATAGAAAGTCTGTGTCAGCTCTTATCGCCGCTATTATGACAGAAAAGATGGCGGAAGCATCGATTATCGAAGGTTATATCAATTTATATGCGTTATTTGACTTTCCTTTATGATATAATGGAAATATAAGAAGAACAGGGGAGAAGGCACGACTGTACGTTCGCTTTCGTAAGCTTCTTAGATATACTATTTATAGGGGGAGTTCTATGACTGTAAGCCAACATATCTTTACGAGTGAAGAACAGAAGAAGCCGCAGAAGTCCGGAGTATTTAAGACGGCAAGATTGGCCCAGCGGATTGTGATGATTGTCATCGGAGCGGCCATGATGTCTGTTGCGCTTGAGATTTTTCTTGTTCCCAATAAGTTGATTGATGGCGGAATCACCGGTATTTCCATTATGTTGTCCCATATTTTCAATATACCGCTCGGTATACTATTGACCCTGCTTAACCTGCCGTTCCTGGTTATCGGGTATAAGCAGATCGGTAAGACATTTGCCTTATCTACTCTATTCGCTGTCATTGTAATGTCCATCGGTACCCAGTTGCTCCATCCTGTTCATCCCATTACGGTTGAGCCGCTGCTGGCAGCAGTATTCGGAGGGGTCATTCTCGGCGTTGGGGTTGGACTCGTTGTCCGTTATGGCGGATCGCTTGACGGTACTGAGATTGTAGCCATTCTTGTGTCCAAGAGGCTTCCGTTCTCTGTAGGGGAAGTTGTTATGTTCTTCAACCTGTTCATTCTGTCCGGCGCAGGCTTTGTGTTCGGCTGGAATAATGCGATGTTCTCCCTGATTGCGTATTACATTGCTTTCAAACTGATCGATATTACACTTGAAGGCTTGGACCAGTCCAAGTCAGTATGGATTATCAGCGATAAATTCCGTGATATCGGCGAAGCCCTGACGGAGCGTCTGGGGCGCGGAGTGACTTATCTTGATGGTGAAGGCGGATTCTCCGGTGACAACAAGAAAGTGATCTTTGTAGTCATCACCCGCTTGGAAGAAGCGAAGCTTAAGTCGATTGTAGAGGATTGGGATTCCGACGCGTTCATCGCCATCGGCAATATCCATGATGTCAAGGGCGGCCGCTTCAAGAAAAAAGCAATTCATTAGCATTAGCGTCACCGGCCCAGCCGTAACGCTTTCGAAGGAAGGTATACTTACGAACGACAGAGTAACCCATACGGCGGTTCTGACTTGCTGCGCCGTATTCCCATATATAATACCTTTCGTCCTGATTGAGGAGGAAGCCAGATAAGCCCGCAGCCTGAGAAGGCATTTGCGGGCTTATTGCTGTCCTGAGGGCAGCTTGGCAATAATCGCTTCGACCGGCTGGGGGGGAACCTTGGCAATCAGATCTCCTAACCGGCTGAGCCGCTCCTCTATATTCAGCAGGTTGAAATCTGTAGGTTTGACGCCCCGTTCAACCTCCTCCCACAGGAGGGGAGTGGAGACGGTGGCCAGCGGCCGGGCGCGCGGGGTGTACGGGGCAGCGAGTGTTTTGCCGCCGTAGTGCTGGAGATAATCGAAGTATATTTTATCCCCGCGATGCTTCTTCAGCCGCTCCAGGGTGAAGAGATCGGGCCGCTTCTCGGTGACATAACGGCCTACGAAATGCCCGATCCGGCGCAGTTCATCGAAGGTTACCCCCGGCCCTACCGGAACAATGATCTGCACTCCGGTGGCTCCCGAGGTTTTGGGAACGGAGTCCAGTCCGAGCGATTTCAGCACCTCCCCTACCACAGCAGCAGCTTCCATAATCCGCGGTTCGACCTCAAGCGAAGGGTCCAGATCAATCATCCACTCGCAGGGCAGCGTACTTCCGGCATAATGGAGGGAAGGGTGGAATTCGAGCGCGGCCAGATTGCCCAGCCACAGCAGCTCCGGCAGGCCCTGCAGCACAATGTAGGTGATATCGTCCTGCACCGCGGTGCGGACGAAATCCGGCAGCGGCTCCGGGGCGTTCTTCTGATAGAACGACATCCCGGGAACGCCATGGGGATAGCGGATCACTGTGAGGAGCCGGTCTTTACAATAGCGCAGCAGGTAGGGCGAGAGGGCCGCCAGCTTTTGCAGATAGATCTGCTTGGTGATGCCCATCTCGGGCCAGAGCGGTTTGTCGGGATTGGTGATGCTGATTTGCTGCCCGTCTACGGTAATGGTTCCTTTAGCGGCTGCTGGCATGGGACATCCCTCCTTAGGCTTGTCTATGTCTGCCTAGTATTTGCCGCGCTGCCGGTTTTCAGTCGGGGTTCCGGCCCGGGATAAGGGCAGTTCACACTTTTTTTGCGCAAAATGTCCCTTTTGGCCCGGGCAGATGCTTATAAGGGTGTTAGCTATAAGAGAGGAGCGTTATACGATTTTGGATGAAATGGAACACCTCGTTGTTAAGTTGCAAAACGGCGACGTGGAGCAGTACGGGGGGATCGTTGAGGCTGTTCAGCAGCCGATGTACCGTTATTGCAGCCGCCTGCTCGGCAGCGGGGCAGAGGCGGAGGACGCCGTGCAGGAGATTCTGGTCAAAGCCTATCAAAATATCGGCCAGTATCGTCCGCTGGTCAGCTTCTCTTCATGGCTGTATAAAATCGCTTATCATCATTGCCTAGGGGTCATCCGCCAGCGCCAGCGGCAGAGCCGGCTGATGATGCTGCTGCGGCCGCAGAAATACGCGGAAAGCCCGGAGCAGCAGATGGACCGCTTCCTGTTCGATGAACCGCTCGCTGTAGCGCTCTCCCGGCTGAAGGCGGAAGAGAGGAATCTGCTGGTACTGCGGATTTTTGAAGAGTTGAGCTTTGCCGAAATTGCCGTGATTCTGGGCAAGAATCAGGATGCGGTCAAAAAAAGATACCGGCGAACGATTGTTAAGCTCACTAACCTGCTGCAATCGCAAAGAGAGGGGGAGGAATCACATTGGACGAGCACTTCACTGCTGAAGAAAAAAGGATAAGACGAATGGGTGCAGGTGAGGCATCGGGCAGCATTGATGTTAAGTCATCCGTTATGGAGCGGGTACGGGCCATCCATGCCCAGCGGCTTGCGTCAGAGGGCGGGGGAACGCCAACTTCACAGGGACAAGCGGAGCCGGGAACGGTGGTGCAGGCGCCTGTGATGACCAGGCAGCTCATACCTCCGCTGCGTCCTGCGGTACAGCGGGGCAGAAGGCTGGCCGCCGGATTCTGCGCAGTCGCGCTACTGGGGCTGGCTGGGTTCAGCATTCTCCGCCATGTGACGGACCAGGAAACTACGGGGAAGGCGCTACAACCGGACTTTGCGGTCATCCGGCAGACGGAGGGGCAGCCATTAGCCTTGAAGGACAGCAGCGGCAGAGTTGTGGCACAGGTGAAGAAGGCTGAATCGAAGGTCTACACGCCTTACATTGGCTCTAGCTCGGCCCGGGAACGTTACTTTAAGCTAAAGGAACAATATGAATGGCAGGCGCAAGCCGGCTTACAGCCGGGAGAGACAGCGGCTTATTATGTCAATGACAGTGAATTAATTGCATTGATGAACGGTCTGGGGTATGGAAAACCGCTATTTTTCACCAGCAAAACGGTTACGTATACCAGCTACGCGAAGCTGTCGGCAGCCCGGGAGCAAGCGGGCAAGTGGAGCTTTGCGCTGCCACCCGAGAGAATTGGTCAACTCCGGTTTGCAGAAGGCAGACTGTTCGCAGAAATTCCTTCTTCATTTGATCCAGAGTACGGGGTGGTTCTGGGGGCGCTGAAGGCCAAAACAGAAGCCGCCCAGGACGGGAATCCGTTGGCTGTAACTATATGGCCCTTAGAGGATATCGAGAGAGCCGAGGCGGTCTATCGGGATGGAAGTAATCAGCTTGCGCTTCAGATATCCTGGGACAATACAGTAACAACCGGCCCGGTTCAAATCATCCTATCCGCCGGCGAAACTGCCGAAATGTGGTCCTATGAAGATAAGGAGCTACTGTATATTCCTGGGGTAGGCGCCGAGAACAACGCGGGTTCAGTAAGCAGACTGTATTGGTATGACAGCGCCTACGGAGGGCTTGCTTGGATGACGGACCCGCCGAACCAGCGGCTGACCCGGGAACAATGGGAGACCATTGCCGCCGGTATGGTTCAGCGGTGAGGGAACAGCAAATGAACCGGAAGGAAGGGATTGAACTATGATTCAGTTTAAAAAAGCGGCTGTTGCCGCAATATGCATGTCCCTGCTACTCAGCACAGCAGCGGGGCCGGTGGGAGCAGCAGGGACGCTGCCTGACAAATTAAAGAATAAAAGCAACGGTATCCTGGCTACAGAAACGGCTAAACCGGCTGCGCTATCTCCGTTAGACGCATTGCTGGCCAAGGAATATAAGCTTCCCTTGAACGCAGGGGAAATCCGGGCCGTGTATGTAAATGATGCCAAAATTAATACGCTGGATAGTCTGAATATCAGTTACGTGCCGTTTAGTTATACGTCTGTAAGCACAGCGGCGCAGAAATTAACATCAATGGGTGGAGGTGTATTAGTGGCTCCGGCTTCGCTGCCGAAAGATTATGTGCTGAAGGAGGCAATCATCAGCCCTGACATACCTTTTTCGTATGAGGAAGAATATATGCAGCTCAGGGATGAACTCAAGGGGCAATCCACAGCAGCCGGTAAAAAGGTTATCACCAAAATGCTCCCTTGGAGCGGTCATGTTACCACGTTGACCTATACCCGCAAGGGAGAGGTGCTGAGCCTGCGTGCCGAGCCTGCAAGCCAGCTTCCGGCTGGAGTTACACTGGCCTTATTGCCGAAGGACAAGGATGAGCAGGTGAAGGTTAACGGGCAGGAGATGATGTTCACCTCCTTCGGGCCACATCAAGACAAGCTGAAATCTCAATTGCAGTGGAGCAGTGCGGATGGCAGCAGAGAGTACACATTAACGGATACCCGGAACACTGTGCAGAGTAAGGCTGAACTGCTGAAGATTGCCGGAAGTCTGACTCCGCAATAGGCAGCTAGACCCCCCTCTGGCTTAAAGAACAAGAGTGTGCGGGCAGATCGACCTGAGCTTGAATCACAGGCTGGCGGAAGGTGCCGGAGGGATTCCATTCCAGAAAATGCAGCTTAAACACCAGCTCAGGCTTAATCCAAACGGAGCCTGAGCTTCGCTGCGGAAGTGCGGCAAACGGCATATGCTCTGTGACAAGTCCCGGAATTCGTGCGGTCAGTGTCCGCCAGTCCTGGACGGTCATTCTGCCCGCCCCGGCATGTCCGATATAATGCAGCTTCCCGGCATCATCATACAGGCCGAAAAGCAGTGCATTCACGATGCCGTCGCGGAAGGTGACGCCCCCGGCGACAGCAGTGACATCAGAGATGATCTTGAGCTTCTGCCAGCGTTTATCTTTGCCGCCGGGCGCATAAGTGCTGTCCAGATCCTTGCAGACGATTCCCTCCAGACTCCCCTGCCGGGCCGCAGTGAGCAGCTGGGCCGGGTCCTGGTAGCTTGGCACCTGCTGCACATGGGGATGGGGCAGCAGCATCTCCTTCAGCATCTCCTGCCGCCTGCCAAGCGGTTCGTCCAGCAGCCAGATGCCGTCACAGTACAGCATATCAAAAACCATATACAGCACCGGAACCTGCGGCTGCACTGCCCGGATCGCCGCCTCGTTCTTCAGACTGTCCCGCCGCATAACCTCGTGGAAAGAGGGCTTGCCGCCGCTGAGCGCAATGACCTCGCCATCCAGAATGAAGGAGCCGGCCCGGCAATAGCTCTCTGGTCCGGCCAGCTCAGGATACTGGAGCGTGCGCCGGTTGCCCCGGCGGTTAATCAGCTCGGCATGGCTCCCGTCGTAATAGGAGATCATCCGCACGCCGTCCCATTTGATCTGGGCGATCCACTGTTCTCCGCTTGGAAGCACAGAGGCCAGCACAGGCTCAAACGGAGTGACGGGCTGAAGTTGAAGGGAACAGGCTGGCTTTGCAGCAGGTGCGGGAGTCCGTCCCCTAGGCACCGGTGACCTTGCTCTTCGCGCTCCGGCGCTTCGGCTTCGGGGCAATCACCGGAATCGGTCCGGTAGCTTCATCTACAACGGGAGCGGCGGTTGTATCTGTTGAAGTCGCAGCGGCAGTGGCCTTGGCCGGACGTTTCTTCGCACCGGCAGCAGGCCTCGGCTTAGCTCCGCTGCCTCCTTTGGCGGGCCCGGGATCGGAAGGAATATGCTGCACGGCCTCAATACTGGCCTGCAGGGCAGCCATCAGATCGATGACATTGTTCTCCTGGCGGGCCGGAGCAATGTGGAACTCTTCGCCGGCAATCTTGTGCGTGATCAGATCAAGCATCCGCTGGCGGTAATCATCGGTATATTTGGCAGGCTCGAACGGGGTGGATAGCTGTGAGATCAGCAGCTTGGCCATATCCAGTTCTTTGTCGTTCACACTGCCCGGCTCCGGCAAGCCCGGGACCTGCGATACCGGACGGACCTCGTCCGGGTAATAGATCGTCTCAATCGCCAGGCAGTCCGCCAGGACGCGGATGGCGGCCAGACTGCTTTTGGAGCGGATGGAGATCTTGGCAATACCGATCTTCCCGGTCTGACGCATAGCCTCCATCAGCAGACGGTAAGCATTCGCGCCTGCCTGATCGGGTGATAAATAGTAGGTCTTCTGGAAATAGATCGGGTCAATCTCCGTCAAATCCACGAAATCCAAGATGGTGATGCTCTTGCTGCTCTCCTCGCTTAGCTGATCCAGCTCCTCCTTGTCGAACAGAACAAACTTGCCCTTCTCATATTCGTACCCCTTGCCGATCTCCTCCCAGGTGACCTCCTTGTCACAGACAGGACATTTACGTACATAAGACAGTGGACTGCCGCATTCTTTGTGTATGTAGCGCAGCGAGATGTCTTTATCCTCCGTGGCGGAGAACATCTTGACCGGAACATGCACAAGCCCGAAGCTGATGGCTCCTTTCCAAACGGTATGCATGAGAATCGCCTCCTGATGGGATGTGGTATGGCTTAGTATGGGGCGTCAAGGGTTTTTCTAGCCGGATGCATTATTTGAGAGTCATGGGAAAAAATAAGGCTGCTCAGCTTGCACAGACCCATAGCGAGAAGAGGAGGCAATATGGACAAGGAGTATTATCGCTGGAGTGATGCCCTATCGGAGCAGGACATTCCGGCAGAGGCGGTCAATTGGGACAACATTATTGCCGGTCCGGAGGATGCCGGACTGGATGAGGATGCAGGACTGCTGGATGCCGATGCAACGATTGGGGAGCTTCCGGCGGAAGACGACGACGAGGAATAGGGAGGCAAGAAAAGAATGGATATAACACGTGCGCAGGATATTTACGCTTCCAAGGACAAAATCGCGGTGCATCTCGATGGTGAGCCGGTCTGGATTGAGCATGTTGATTCCGCTAACGGCATGGCAACAGTTCAGGTAGGCTCCCGGCCGACGAATACGCAGACTGTGGGTGTTGAGCGCCTGGAGGAGCAGGGGAAGTAGCGGGTAGAAGATGCAGGGGAGTAAAAGTAACTCAGCATTGGGGCAGGACCTTATTGGCGGTATGATTAACGCCGGAGGCCCTGCTTTTTGGTGTGTTGGTTGTTGGCTGATCCTCTAACTGGTGCATGGAGCGCTATATGCTTGTTTTAGGCGGTGGCGGTGAGCGTGAAGAGGGAGCGTGGGGCGGGTATGATGTGCAGAAGTGCCTGTGAATTTGAGGAAGGTGGGGGCTTGGAGCGGCGGCTTCAGGGGGGGGCGAGTTGGGAGGAAGATGTTGAGCGGACTGGAGTGCTTTTATTTGGATGAAACTCTTCGTTTTGTGGACCCGACCGGACTCAGATGTCGTTAAGTAACCCATTCGGCGTAACATTTGGCTCAAAATTGGAAGTTAACGGCTTCTGTGGACCTCTGTCAAGAAAGTAGATACTCACGCAACGGATGCCGTCGTAAACTGCTTAGCGAATCGGGCGGGGGAAAGATACCCCAGCGTGCCATGCATTCGCTTGCGGTTGTAGTAAAACTCAATGTATTGGTAGATGTCCTGGTACGCCTGCCCTGGAGTTTTAAAACGCGGGTTACAGTAAATGAGCTCCTTCTTCAAGATACTGTGCCAGGATTCAATACAAGCGTTATCGTAACAGTTTCCTTTGCGGCTCATACTTGATTCCATCTGGTACGTCCTCAACTGCTCGGTATATTCCTTGGAGGTATACTGCGATCCCCGATCCGAGTGGTGGAGCAGTCCCGGGCCGGGTCGCTTGGCTTGATAGGCAGCCTGCAAGGCGTCTAAGACCAAGCTGGTTTCCATGTGGTCCGATAACCGCCACCCTACAATTTCGCGCGTGCACAGATCCATGACGCTGGCCAGGTACAAGCGGCCTCCACGGCAGGGGATGTACGTAATATCGGTCACCCAGGCGGTATTGGGCTTGTCGACGGTAAACTCTTGATTCAGTGTGTTCGGGGCAATAGGGTTGTTGTGCTTGGAATCCGTGGTCTGTACACGGTACGGCTTAGAGACCACCGAGCGGAGCTTCATTTGCCGCATGTACACACTCACCGTACGTTCGGTGAGGGTATAGCCTTCCTGGTGCAGCAGTCGAGTGATTTTCGGACTTCCATACCGCCCCTTATGGTCATTAAAATGGTAGCGGATTCGCTCCTGCACGGCCGCTTTACGGAGAGCCTGTGCACTGGTTTTGGCTCCGAGCCACTTGTAATATCCGCTCCTGGATACCTGCAAGGTGATGCACATCTTCTCCAAGCGAAACGCGGAGCGATGTTCCTTCATGAACTGGAATCGGCGTTCCTTGGTTTGCTGAAGATGTGCACTGCTTTTTTTAGGATGGCCAGTTCTTCCTCCCGGTCGACGAGTTGATCTTGGCGCTCCTGGAGCTGACGGCTCGCTTCCTTCAACTCGGCTTCGAGCTCCCTCACCCGATCCACACTGGCTACAGGTTCATTCTTGAGCTCCCGGTATTGTCCCATCCATTGATGAAGCGTGCTCTTGGGGATGTCCAGCTCTTCCGCTAACTCCCCGAAACTCTTCGTCTGTTCTTGTAGAAACTTAACCGTCTGCTTTTTAAACTCTTCATTGTACCGTTTTCGTTGGTCACCCATGGCAACACACCTCCGTGATCCTTATTATCCCTCCGTCCGTTAAGAGACGTCTACTATCTATTCTAAACCCACTGAGTCCGCAACAAGCAGCAGAATGATATTTTAAGCCAAATAGCGGCTTTTGGGTCCGCCGAACTCCCAACACTCCACTCATCCGCCACCACGCTCATCCGTCACCTCACACACCGTCGTCCCGCTCATCCGCCACCACGCTCATTCGTCACCACGCTCATCCGTCACCTCACACACTGTTGCCTCGCTCATCCGCCACCACGCTTATCCAACATCACGCTTATTAGCACAACACACCCCAGCACTCCCCTTACCCGCCACCTCCGCCAGCAACCTTCCTTACGTCTTCCAACGGGCAACGTCCCTCTAATTATAGCTGACACAGATATTGACGCGGGGAGTGGTGACCCCCTATATTTGGAAGAAGAATTTTGACGAAAAGAGATGATGGAAGTGCGTCCGATATTGCTGGGTGTATGCTCGGCGTTGTTTTTTGCGGTGACGTTTGTGCTGAACCGGAGGATGGAGCTTGCGGGAGGAAGCTGGGCCTGGAGCGCCTCGCTGCGGTACTTGTTCACGCTCCCGCTGCTGCTGGTTATTGTAGCCGGGAGAGGGAGGCTGAAGCCGCTGTTGGCTGCGATGAGAGAACGGCCGGGGTCTTGGCTGCTGTGGGGCACTGTCGGGTTCGGCCTGTTCTACGCGCCCATCTGCTTCGCCGCTGCCTATGCACCGGGCTGGCTGAGCGCGGGAACATGGCAGATCACGATTATCTCCGGTTCGCTGCTGGCTCCGTTCTTCGGAGAATGGGTCAGCGGACCGGGAGGACAAGTATACATAAGAGGTAAAATCCCGCTGCGCGGGCTGCTGCTCTCCCTGATTATTCTCGCCGGAGTAGCGCTGCTGCAAGTGGAGCAGGCGCGGCAGCTTGCCCCATCCCAGGTCCTGCTGGGCATTGTCCCGGTACTTATCGCTTCCTTCGCTTATCCGCTTGGAAACCGTAAGATGATGGAGCTGTGCGGCGGCCAGCTGGATGTATTCCAGCGGATTCTTGGCATGACGCTTGCCAGCTTGCCCTTCTGGCTGGCTGTCGCTCTGTATGGTATGGCAGATACAGGCCTGCCCTCCTCCCCGCAGGTAGGACAATCAGTCATTGTTGCACTCAGTTCGGGAATTGTGGCTACGGTGCTATTTTTCCGGGCTACCGATCTGGTCCGGGATAACATGAGCAGTCTGGCAGCCGTGGAAGCGACCCAGTCACTGGAGGTGCTGTTCGCCTTGCTGGGGGAGATGCTCCTGCTGGCCTCGCCGCTGCCTTCCCTGCTCTCATGGGCAGGGATCGCGGTCATTATTGGCGGAATGGTGCTTCATAGCTTGTTCTCCCGGCATCCGGGGAAGCGTACGGCGGTTCAAGCGGTCTCGACGGACTAACAGCGGCTGTTGCGGTGCAAGTAGCATACCGATATAATTAAGGATATTATTAACCGTTAAGGGACTTTAAAAAGGTGGTAGTTGCAGCTTTGGACAATAATACACAAACGGTGTTTACATACCGTTCATTCAGCCTTCAGGATACGGAGGCACTTGCCGCCGCCATCGCTGCCGCATCATCGGCGGGGATGGTTATCGGACTTGACGGGGATCTAGGTGCGGGCAAAACGGCGTTCTCGCAGTGCTATGCGCGCCATTTGGGTGTGGAAGGTATTGTGAATAGTCCTACTTTTACCATTATCAAAGAGTATGAAGGACGTCTGCCGCTGTATCATATGGATGTATACCGGATATCGCTGCAGGAAGCGGACGAGCTGGGGCTGGAAGAGTATTTCTATGGCCATGGTGTGAGTCTGGTGGAGTGGAGCCGAATTATCGCCGACCTGATGCCGCCGCGGCATCTCCATATAGAGCTGAAGACCGCCGGCCCGGATGAACGGGAGATAACGGTGACCGGAATCGGAGAGTCTTACGGCGAAGTGTGCCGGATGCTGATCCAGAAGTGGGGTAAAGAAACATGACGAACTCGAATAATGAGCCGCGTAAGCGGTTTTTGGCGCTGGATACATCAACGGCAGTTCTGGGAGTGGCCGTGACTGGCGGCGGGGAGCTGCTGCATGAGATTAATGCTTCCGGGGAGCGGAATCATTCGGTTCATCTGCTGCCTATTATTGAGCAGGCGCTTCAGGCGTCTGCGACTACGGCCGATATAATTGGCGGAATCTCGGTCGGGATCGGCCCTGGCTCCTATACCGGAACACGGATTGCTGTGACCGCAGCGAAGACGCTGGCCTGGGCTTGGAACGTTCCGGTTACTGGCGTATCCAGTCTGCATGCGCTGGCCTGGGGCGGATACCATGCGGCTTCTAGGCTTGGCACGTCAGGAACAGACTGGATCATTCCGCTGATCGATGCCCGGCGGGGACAAGCGTACACCGCTGTATTCGCGGCGGGTGGGGACAAGCCGCCCCGGCGGCTGGCACCGGATGCTATCCGGCTGATGGCCGACTGGGTGCAGGAGCTGGCGGTGCGGCTGAAGGAAGCCGCAGCTGAGGGCAAGCTGCCGGACACATTGTGGTTCGTAGGCGAGACGGCGCTGCACGGAAGTGCGGATATACTGGCTCCGCTGATGGAAGCCACGAATGCCCGGGCGCTGCCTTATGAGCTGGAAGGACGCTGGACCGGATTCCTGGCGGAAGCGGGCCTTTATGAGGAGAGCGGAGATCTGCATACGCTGATTCCCAACTATACGCAGCTGTCGGAGGCGGAGGCGAATCTGCGCCGCAGCAGCGAAGGGAGCCTGAATACACGATGATCGAACCGGAACGTAGACCAGCTCAGGGGGCTGAGCTTGTTTTTCGCCTGATGCGGCTGGAGGATGTCCCTGAGATACTAGTGATTGAGCGGGAGGCCTTTACCATGCCTTGGACGGAGGAAGCCTTCCGCAACGAGCTGACCCACAATCATTTTGCGAAATATATGGTAATGGAGCTGGCAGGGCATATTATCGGCTACGCGGGAATGTGGGCGATTGTCGATGAGGCGCATGTCACTAATATTGCACTGCTGGAGGCCTACCGGGGGCGTAAATGGGGCGAGCGGCTGCTGGACGAGCTGATGAGAACGGCAGCTTATCTCGGCATGCAGTCGATCACGCTTGAAGTACGGGTCTCCAATGAGGTGGCCCAGAATTTATACCGCAAAAAAGGCTTCAAGCCTGCGGGTACCCGCAAGGGCTATTATTCGGACAACCGCGAGGATGCGCTCATCATGTGGGCCGATCTGCCGGAGTACGGGGAGCAAGCTGTAACGGAAGGAAGCGTGGACTTGAAATGAAGACAGACACGGGCGTAAGGGAGCCTGTATTGATTCTGGCGATTGAAACCAGCTGTGACGAGACCTCTGTAGCTGTAGTGAAGGATGGCTGTGAGGTGTTGTCCAATATTATTTCCAGCCAGATTGAGACCCACCGGGCATTCGGAGGTGTGGTGCCTGAAGTGGCCTCCCGCAAGCATGTCGAAGTGATTACGCTGGTCATTGAAGAAGCCTTAAGCGTAGCAGGCGTAGGTCCGCAGGAGCTGACAGCAGTGGCGGTAACGCAGGGTCCGGGGCTGGTGGGGGCGCTGCTGGTGGGAGTCGTGGCTGCCAAAAGCCTGGCGCTGGCCTGGGGCAAGCCGCTCATCGGCACGCATCATATTGCCGGTCATATCTATGCCAACCGGCTGGTCAAGGAACTCAAGTATCCTAACATGACGCTGGTGGTGTCAGGGGGACATACGGAGCTGGTGCATATGGAGCGGGAAGGAAGCTTCCGGATCATCGGGCGCACCCGTGACGATGCCGTCGGCGAAGCGTACGACAAAGTAGCGCGGGCCCTGGGCTTCCCATATCCGGGAGGGCCGCATGTGGACAAGCTTGCGCATGAAGCGGAAGAAGCCTTCACTCTGCCGCGTGTGTGGCTGGAGCCGGGCTCGTACGACTTCAGCTTCAGCGGCCTGAAGTCTGCGGTGCTGAATGCGGTGAATCAGAGCAAGATGAAGGGGCTTGTGCCGGATGTCGCGGCTATTGCGCGCGGCTTCCAGGAATCTGTTGTTGAAGTGCTGGTCGAGAAGGCGATCCGTGCTGTCCGGGAATACCACGCGGAGCAGCTTCTGCTCTGCGGAGGGGTAGCGGCGAATAAGGGGCTGCGCGAAGCACTGACCCGGCGCTGCGGGGCAGAAGGGATTGAGCTGATTATTCCTCCACCCGTGTATTGTACGGATAATGCGGCGATGATTGGTGCCGCTGCTTATGTGAAATGGAGACATGAAGGCGGGATTCCGCTGGATATGGTAGCCGATCCCGGCTATTCGCTGGAGAAATGGTCGGTATCTGCCTATTGACTTTTGCAGAAGCCGCCGGGTATAATCAGTTCAATTCAATTACTTTATATTTGAACAAACGCAATGATCGGAAGCAGTAAGGTCACTCCGGGATAAGAGAGCTGCGGGAAGGTGCGACGCAGTCGATGGAGACCTGAACTCGTCCGGGAGCGGAGCGGTGGAAGCAGGGAGCTCTTTGAACAGGAGCACTGGCCGGTACAGGATATAATCCGGCGACCTTAGGTACATCGTTACGGTTAACCTCCGTGAGAGGGTGGTCAGTCAGGGCTTGGCGGAGTGGAAACATTCCGGAACCCTTGCAGACATGGAGTGGGTATCGCAGAACAGCTGGAAGGTTAGCGGGTTCGGATATCAACAAGAGTGGTACCGCGACAGTGAACAGCCTGTCGTCTCTTGAATGAGACGGCAGGCTTTTTTGTGTACATTTTTGAGAAGTTTATAGGAATGACACGCGAGGATCGGGAGCAGTAGACGGCTAAGGTGAGCAGAGAGCTGCGGGGAGGTGCGACGCAGACACCAGAGGCCGGCGAATCTCGCCCGTGAGCGGAGCGGCGGAAAGAGCTACAGGTACGCTGCTACGGATGTCCCCGTTACCGGACTATTCAGATCCTTAGAACTTCCGTTATCGGGGCTAAAGAGATCTGATACTAAGCTGGACGCAGCCAGGACTTCTGTACATCAGGAAGCCTATGCGTCAAAAAGAGTGGTACCGCGGAGGGCTGACCCCCCGTCTCTTTATAAGAGACGGGGGGTCTTTGTGCTTTTTAGGAGGCAGCCTTCCATTAGATAAACCTAATTTGAGGAGGAATTACGATGATCATTCCGGTAAAGAAACGAATTCAGATTTTTGACACGACGCTACGCGATGGCGAGCAGGCCCCGGGAGCCAGTCTTACTCCTGAGCAAAAGATTATTCTGGCCGGCAAGCTGGCGGACCTGGGAGTGGATGTCATGGAGCCGGGGTTCCCTGTATCCAGTCCGGGGGATTTCGCTGCAGTGGAGACGATCTCCCGCAAGATTCAGGGCGTAGAGATCTGCGGCTTCGCACGTGCCGTCAAGGGGGATATCGATGCTGCTGTACGGGCCACCCGGGATGCCGCGCGGCGGCGGATTCATCTGTTCATCTCCTCCTCCGACATTCACCTGCGCCATCAGCTGCGCATGAGCCGCCCTGAGGTTGTAGCGGTTGCAAGAGAGATGACGGCTTATGCCCGCCAGTTCTGCGATGTGGTAGAATTCACTGCAATGGACGCTGCGCGGACGGGCATCGACGATCTGATCGAGATGGTCGAGGCGGTGATTGAAGAGGGCGCTTCGATTATCAATCTGCCGGACACAGTGGGTTATGCGCTGCCGCAGGAATACGGAGAGATGTTCCGGCGTGTGCGGCTTGGGGCCAGGGGCGGAGACAAGGTTATCTACAGTGCCCATTGCCACAACGATCTGGGCCTCGCCGTAGCGAACAGTCTGGCGGCTATTGAAGGCGGCGCCACACAGATTGAGGTCACAGTCAACGGTGTGGGCGAGCGGACCGGCAACTGTGCGCTGGAGGAGCTGGTCATGGCGCTGGAGACACGCGGAGACTCTATCGGCGCCGAGACTGGAATCGTGCTGGATAAGCTGTATGACACCTCGCGGATGATCAGCGGGGCGATGCACTTCCCGATTGCCTTCAACAAGCCGGTGGTCGGGCGCAATGCCTTCCAGCATGAATCCGGCATCCATCAGGACGGTCTGCTGAAGGACCGCAGCACCTACGAGATTATGGACCCGGAGCGGCTGGGCATCCCGCGCAGCATGATTATCCTCGGCAAGCATTCCGGCAGGCATGCGCTGAAGGACCGTGCTGCGAAGTACGGCATTGCCCTGGATTCGGCGGAGCTGGACGCGCTCTACGAATCCTTCAAGGAGACGGCTGACCGCCAGAAAGCCGTCAGCGACGATGAGCTGCTGCGGATGGTCAGCAGCACTACGGGACAGCAGGCGCAGGTCTATGCGCTCGGCGAGGTCCAGGTCCTGGCCGGCAGCGCGCCGCGCCGCGTGGCTGCAGTGACAGTGCGCCATCTGCAGAGCGGCGCAGAGACGACCCAGACCAGCACCGGAGACGGTCCGCTGGAAGCGATCATTGCCGCTATAGGGCAAGGGATTGCTGAGGATATCCGCTTCGACGGGCTGGAGCTGCATTCCCTCGGCAGCGGCGGGAATGCCCAGGCCGAGGCCGCCGTAATGGTGGAGTGGAAGGACACCAAGTTCCGGGGCACGGCCATCCATCATGATATCGTGATGGCCGCAGGCATTGCTTATATCGCCGCCTGTAATGCGGCGCTGCTGTCGGAATCGGAGGTGCCCTCTCCGGGCTCAGCGGTGAATAGCTAGAAGCTGGAGACCAAAGAACAGAGCGAGGTGGCCTCGCAGGTTCAACGCTTTTTCAAGAACCGGATGCCTCTGCCATGTCATCGACATCGGCAGGGGCATTTTTGCTATCAGGGGCTAGCAGGACGGCGTACGGCCAAATGTATACAGAGAACCGAACACAATTTGCTGGCGGCAAGTGGGCATACAAAATCGCCTAAACCTAACATGATTTTTGCCCCGTGCGGCATTTGTCAAGCTGTGGACAACGTTATCCACATATTCCGCACGAGTTGTGTAAAAACCGTGTAAAATCAGCAATAACGCCTTTTTTACGAGCAGCATAAACAGGAGGTTATGCTCTGAAACAGAATTGTGAGAATTGTGGATAATGTGGATAATTCGGTGGATAAAAAGTCCTTGACAAGCAAAGTAGCCATTTTACGCATGAAAAAAGCCCCGAAGGGCTAATTTTAGGCGATAGTTATGCACGGAAACTGTGGATGGGGCTGTGGATAACCAGATTTGAATAAATTGGAAACTGTTAAAATTTTTTTTGAACCGTCTTTACATTATTCCTCAGCCAGTTTCTCCCATTCGCTAAATAAATCTCCCAGCTTGCGTTTTTTGTCCTTCAGCTCACTTTCGTGCTCCTGAAGCGCCATATAATCCTGATACACCTCAGGTTTAGTCATTTCATGCTCAATCTCCGAGATGGATTCCTCCAGCTTCGCGATATTCTCCTCCAGTTCAGAGATACGGCGCTGGCGGTTCCGCTCCTCGCGTTTGGCCTGTTTCTCCGCTTCATAGGAGAGGGAACTACCCTTTTCCGCCGCTATCGCTTCGTTGTCGGCACTGCGGGAGGACTTGGCGGCGGCCAGCTCGGCTTCCTCTTCGGCAATCGCTTTGAGCTCGAGCTTTTTCTCAATATAGTCGTCATAATTGCCCAAATACTGATCAATTCCGTCCGGGTGCAGCTCAAGTACCCGTTCAGCCATCTTGTTGAGGAAATAACGGTCATGGGAAATGAACAGCAATGTGCCTTCAAAATCGATCAGGGCCGATTCGAGCACCTCGCGGCTGACGAGATCCAGATGGTTGGTAGGCTCATCGAGAATCAGCATATTGGCTCCGCGCAGCATCAGCTTGGATAGGGCCACCCGGGCCTTCTCGCCGCCGCTCAGCGCAGCTACCTTCTTAAGTACATCCTCTCCGCTGAACAGGAAGTTGCCGAGAATCGTACGGATTCTGGCCTCCTCCAGCATCGGATATTCACTCCACAGCTCCTCAAGCACAGTATTGCGCGGATTCAGCCGGGTCTGCTCCTGATCATAGTAGGCGATCTTCACCTTGGTTCCCCAGTTCACGGTTCCGCGGGAAGGCTCGCGGGTGCCGGTCATACATTGCAGCAGTGTGGACTTCCCGATCCCATTGGGCCCGATCAGCGCCGCTGTCTCGCCGCGCCGCAGCTCGAAGGAGGCATTGCGGAAGAGCGGTGCAGCCTCCGGACTGAAGGAGACAGCGACCTCCCGGACTTGGAGCACCTCCTTGCCGGACATGAAATCAGGCTCGAAGGAGAAGCTGGCCTTCTTCAGGTCGCCCAGCGGCTTGTCGATGCGCTCCATCTTGTCGAGCGCCTTGCGGCGGCTCTGTGCCCGCTTGGTGGTGGAGGCCCGGACAATGTTGCGCTGCACGAAATCCTCCATCCGCGAAATTTCATCCTGTTGCTTCTCATACTGCTTCATACGGATCTCGTATTCCGCAGCCTTCAGCTCCATATAACGGCTGTAGTTGCCAGTGTATCTGCGCGATTGGTGCCGCTCAATCTCCACGATGGTCGTCACCAGGCGGTCAAGGAAATACCGGTCATGGGAGACGACCAGGATGCCGCCGGCGTAGCCGCGCAGATAATCCTCCAGCCAGGTGAGCGTCTCGATGTCCAGATGGTTAGTGGGCTCATCAAGCATGAGCAGATCGGGCGCTTGAAGCAGGATGCGGGCCAGTGCCAGACGTGTCTTCTGGCCTCCGCTTAAGGTGGAGATTGGAGTATCCGGTGCGAACTCTCCGAAGCCCATCCCGTGCAGCACGCTGCGGATACGCGTATTGATCTCATAGCCGCCGTGATCCTTGAACCAGTCGGAGCGTCTGGCATAACGCTCCAGCAGATCCTCATAACGCTTCGGATCTTCGGCAAGTGCCGGATCGGCGATATCCGTCTCAAGCTGCCGCAGCTCGGCTTCCGCCTCCAGCAGCGGCGCAAATACCGCGAGCATCTCTTCCTGTATGGTGTTATCCGACTGCAGGCCGCTGTTCTGGGCCAGGTAGCCAATCGTAGTCTCTTTAGACTTATGAATTTGTCCGCTGTCATAAGACATCTCACCCGCAAGGATCTGTAGAAAGGTCGATTTGCCTGCTCCGTTGACGCCAACCAGCCCGACTCTCTCCCTCTCATTCACCATGAGGCTAATGCCGTCCAGTACGCTTTGTATACCGTATGATTTCGTTATTCCTGTCGCTTGAAGAAGCATTCTGATGAAACCTCCGCCCTTGCAAATTGGCCTCGGCGGCTTGCGCCCAGGCGATTGTCTAATCTTATTCTCCAGTTTACATGAAAAAGGTTGGGCATGCGAGGTCCATTCTTCTAACAAGGGGAATGAATCAACCTTGGCGAACCGGTGAGAAGAGTGGTAAACTGAGCTTACAAACTATGATAAGCTAGGAACAAGTGAAGGAGGAGGCTGCCTATGCAGGACCGCAGCATGCAGCTTGCCGGGCGGAAGCGTGAGCTTCGCGCCGGGAATACCGCACTCCGCGATGCCTTGCCCATGGAGCAGCGGGAGCTGTTATCCGCCCGGGTATGCGCTCATGCGTGGAGCTGGTTCGTGCAGGAAGGCGCAGCTTCACTGCTTGCTTATGCCCCGCTGCGCTCCGAGCTGGATTGCCGTCCGCTTCTTGCGGCGGCGTGGGCGGAAGGGCATGAGGTGCTGCTTCCCCGCGTCAACCGGGAGAGCGGGGACTTAAGCCTTCACCGGGTAAGCTCATGGGATGAGCTTGTCCCTGGAACCTACGGGATCATGGAGCCGCCAGCCGGGAGTGCCGGACTTGCCGGGTCCATCGCGCAAGCAGGACGGGGAACCGGCTGGCCGGAGGTCATCTTCGTGCCTGGACTGGCCTTTGACCGGCGGGGCGGGCGCCTCGGCTACGGACGCGGATATTATGACCGCTTGCACACTGCCTTGGAGGCCGGAGTCCCCGGCACGGCTGCCAAGCCTATGTGGATTGGTCTGGCCTACGGCCTCCAGCTGGTACCCGAAGTACCGCTTGAAGAGCATGATGCCTTAATGGATCTGCTGATTACGGAGAACGGCATCTGGGATTGCCGGAAGGAGAGGGCTACATGGAATTAACTCATTTCAACGAGCAGGGCAGAGCCCGCATGGTGGATGTGAGCGACAAGGAAGTTACCAAGCGGACAGCGGCAGCCAGAAGCCAGGTACATATGGCCCCGGAGACGCTGAGCGCCATTAAGGCGGGAACGATCCGCAAGGGCGATGTGCTTGCGGTAGCTCAGGTTGCAGGAATCATGGCGGCGAAGCAGACCTCCAGCTGGATTCCCATGTGCCACCCGCTGCCGCTTACCGGAGTGGATATCCGCTTCATGGATAACAACAAAGATGAACTATATATAGAAGCAACCGTCAGCACTACCGGCAAGACCGGGGTGGAGATGGAGGCGCTCACTGCCGTATCGGCAGCGGCGCTGACCGTATATGATATGTGCAAGGCGCTGCAGAAGGACATGATTATCGGACCTACGATGCTGGTGTCCAAGAGCGGCGGCAAGAATGGGGATTACGCGCTGGAAGCAGAATAGATCAGCAGCAGGGAATGATACAGCCGAAGGCGCAGCGGCAGCTGCTTCAGCAGCCGGACATACATAGTACATAGAGAGGGAGGGACAACCTATGGCGTGGAAAACAGCAATCCTGACAGCCAGCGATAAAGGGGCCAGGGGCGAACGGGAAGATACGAGCGCCCAGGTGATTCGGGAACTGGTGGAGGAGGAGCTGGGCGGCGAGATCATTGAATACCGGATCGTGCCTGACGAGCAGGATGAGATTATTGCTGCACTGATTGAGCTAACGGATTATTTCCAGGCGGATCTGGTGCTGACAACTGGCGGAACCGATCTGGCCATCCGCGATGTTACGCCGGAGGCGACGCGGCGGGTCATTGAACGCGAAGTGCCCGGACTCTCCGAGGCGATGCGCAGTACGGTGATGCAGAAGAACCGCGCAGCTATGCTGTTCCGGGGAATCTGCGGGATCCGCGGAAGAACCCTGATTGTCAATTTGCCCGGTACCCCGAAGGGGGTACATGAGAATCTGGCAGCGATTATGGATCAGCTTCCGGAAGCACTGTTGATGGTTACGGGACAATACCGCCAGTAACTGGGTTCTGCCCTAATTACTTTTGTCTAAATCGTTCAGGATAGACGATGGATGTGTGATATAAGTTATGGTATTATTATTTTATCGTTAACTATTGTCATGAACGGACAGAAGGATGGGAGGAAACCGGAATGTTAGGTGGTATTGGCACACCCGGAATTATCTTGTTGGTTATCTTGGCGCTGCTGCTCTTCGGTCCCAATAAGCTTCCTGAGCTGGGGCGGGCAGTCGGGCGTACCTTCCGTGAATTCAAGGACGGTGCGCGGGAGATTGTGAACGAGCCGGAACCGGCCAAGCGGAGCGAGTCACCTGCTCCTGCGGCCTCGCAGGCAGTGTCAGCAGAACTTCCGCAGGACCGCCGTCTGCCGGAATAATTTTAAGGTTCCCACGCAGGGGCGTCTTTCCCAGGTCTGCTTTAGACCGGGGCGGCGCCCTTTTTTTGAAATATAAGAATTTATATGTTTCACATGATAAATTATCCTTCTATTTCTCGCTGAAACGGTACCGTCCTTTAATAGGACGGCATAGCCGTTTTCACTTGAAGAGAAGAACTTGTATGTATATCAAGCGATAACTTATCCATTGCTAATATGTCAATCCGGGTGGTGTCAGTCATGTCTCTGGAAGCGGAAGAAATGTCCCTCGTCGATCATCTGACGGAGCTGCGCAGACGTCTTATCTACGTGCTGATCGTGTTTGTGGCCGGACTTGTGCTCGGCTTATTCGTCGCCAAACCAATCTATCTGTATCTGATCAGCGCCGATGCTGCGCAAGGCTTCGTCCTGCATGCATTCTCCTTCTGGGATGGAATCGGGATGTATATGAAGATCGCTATGGCGGTCTCCCTGGTCTTCTCGGTGCCGTTTATCGTCTTCCAGCTATGGGCGTTCATCAGCCCCGGCCTGCGGCCAGTGGAGCGGAGCGCTGCCCTGCGTTATGTGCCGTATGTGTTTGTGTTGTTTATTGCCGGCATTGCTTTTGCCTATTACATAGTGTTCCCTATGGCCTTATCCTTCACCATCTCGATTACGCGGAATATGGGGCTTGAGGAGACCTACGGCATCGCCGAATATTTCAATTTCATGTTCAGTCTGGTGATTCCGCTGGCCCTGCTCTTCGAGCTGCCGCTGATCGTCATGTTCCTGACCAAGCTCAGGGTGCTGAACCCGCTGCGCCTGCGCAAGATGCGCCGTTATGCCTATTTCGCGCTTGTGTTCATAGCTGTGGTTATTACGCCGCCTGATTTCATCTCGGACTTTCTGGTGACGATTCCGCTGCTGGTGCTGTATGAATTCAGTGTGTTCCTGTCCGCATTCGTCTACCGCAGGCAATTGGCTGAGGACGCTAAGCGGGAGGCACGATATGTGAAGGCAGATTAGTGGGAAGGGGGCATAATATGCCCCTTGGTGGATAGAATGGAGTAGAGTGTGCGCCCAGACAAGTGCTGAAACCATAATTTTGGCAAAAACAAATACGATTTTGTGTAAAAGGACTTGAAATCCGTCTTCAAGTTGAGTATCATAAAAATTGTTGTTAGCACTACAGAGGGTTGAGTGCTAACGCTGCTGAAAAACCGGGATTGGCCGGAGCAGCTTTCCGTAAGGGATGCTGATGGCGCAGATCCCCGCAGCTCAATTTATGTTTTCAAGGCAAATCACATAATTTCAAAGGAGGCTATTTTTTCATGATTAAACCACTAGGTGAACGCGTATTGGTAGAACCAAGCGAGCAACAGGAAACTACTTCTTTCGGGATCGTGCTTCCGGACTCTTCCAAAGAGAAGCCGCAAGAAGGTACTATTATCGCTGTAGGCAGCGGAACTTTGAAAGACGGAGTCCGTGTAGCGCTGGAAGTGAAAGAAGGCGACCGTGTGCTTTTCTCGAAATATGCCGGAACTGAAATCAAATATGAAGGCAAAGAATATCTGATTATGAAAGAAAGCGACATCCACGCTATTCTTGACTAGTCTTAAGCGTCTCTCATAAGTCAGATTCAGAATACATTCACAAATTATATTAGGAGGTTAACTATACAATGGCAAAAGAAATTAAGTTCAGTGAAGATGCTCGCCGTGCAATGCTGCGCGGGGTTGACGCTTTGGCAAATGCAGTAAAAGTTACACTGGGTCCTAAAGGCCGCAACGTGGTGCTGGAGAAGAAATTCGGCAGCCCGCTAATCACGAATGACGGTGTAACCATCGCCAAAGAAATCGAACTGGAAGATGCTTTCGAGAACATGGGCGCACAGCTCGTTAAAGAAGTAGCTACCAAGACTAACGATGTAGCCGGTGACGGTACTACAACTGCAACGGTTCTGGCTCAGGCTATGATCCGCGAAGGTCTGAAGAACGTAACTGCAGGCGCTAACCCGATGGTTATGCGTAAAGGGATCGACAAAGCAGTGAAGGCTGCTGTTGCTGAACTGCAGAATATCGCTAAACCGATTGTGGATTCCCAAGCGATCGCACAAGTAGCTGCAATCTCCGCTGCTGACGAAGAAGTGGGCCAACTGATTGCTGAAGCTATGGAAAAAGTGGGCAAAGACGGCGTTATCACCGTTGAAGAATCCCGTGGATTCCTGACTGAGCTTGAAGTGGTTGAAGGTATGCAGTTCGACCGTGGTTACATTTCCCCGTACATGATCACAGATACGGACAAGATGGAAGCCGTTCTGGAGAACCCGTACATCCTGATCACTGACAAGAAGATCAGCAGCACTCAAGAAATTCTTCCGCTCTTGGAGAAGATCGTTCAACAGGCGCGTCCGCTGGTAATCATCGCTGAAGACATCGAAGGCGAAGCTCAGGCGATGCTGATCGTGAACAAGCTGCGCGGAACATTCAATGCTGTAGCGGTTAAGGCTCCTGGCTTCGGCGACCGCCGTGAAGCTATGCTGCAGGATATCGCTGCTCTGACAGGCGGACAAGTGATCACTGAGAAACTTGGACTTGATCTGAAAAGCACTTCCATCGAGCAACTGGGTAACGCCCGTCAAGTGCGCGTAACCAAAGAAAACACTACAATTGTAGACGGAAGCGGCGACAAGGCGGACATCAATGCACGTGTTAGCCAAATCCGTTCCCAGCTGGAAGAAACGACTTCCGAATTTGACAAAGAAAAACTGCAGGAGCGTCTGGCGAAATTGGCTGGCGGCGTAGCCGTTGTCAAAGTCGGTGCTGCTACTGAAACTGAACTGAAAGAGCGCAAGCTCCGCATCGAAGATGCCCTGAACGCAACCCGCGCTGCGGTTGAAGAAGGTATCGTATCCGGTGGGGGTACAGCTCTTGTGAACGTATATGCTGCTGTAGCTGCTGTTGTAGCTGAAGGCGACGAAAGAACTGGCGTTAACCTTGTGCTGCGCGCACTGGAAGAGCCTGTTCGTACGATCGCTGCTAACGCAGGCCAGGAAGGTTCCGTTATCGTGGACCGCCTGAAAAAAGAAGACATCGGCATCGGCTACAACGCTGCTACCGATGAGTGGGTAAACATGTTCGAAGCAGGGATCGTTGACCCTGCCAAGGTAACCCGTTACGCGCTGCAGAACGCAGCTTCCGTAGCTGCTATGTTCCTGACTACCGAAGCGGTTATCGCTGACAAGCCAGAACCAGCCGGTGCTGGTGGCGGAATGCCTGATATGGGCGGCATGGGCGGTATGGGCGGAATGATGTAATAAGGGTTACAAACCCTTATGCATCAAGGGTTTCCTGAGAAGGAAACACCGTTTGACCACATGATGCAAAAATAAGAGGCTTCCTATGAGTTCATTGAACTTGTGGGAAGTCTCTTTTTCATAGCTTTAGACTTTAATATTCTTCAATCTAATTCTTGATCTAAAAGAGGTTTTACTAAACGACGCACTTCGTCTGTTGAAGTGGTTTCCATTAATTGGTCTCTTAGTTCGCCTGCGCCTCTAAATCCACGAACATAGATTTTGAAATAGCGAAGAAGTGGTCTAAATGAACGTGGCAAGGTTTCTGTCGAATATTTATCGTGAAGATCCAACTGTAAAAGAAGTAAATTGAGAAAATCCTTCGCGCTATGTTCTTTAGAGTCTTTCTCAAAAGCAAATGGATTAGTGAAAATGCCGCGGCCAATCATGATACCATCAACGCCGTATTGTTCAACTATTTTTAATCCTGTTGCGCGGTCCGGAATATCTCCATTAATGGTTAACAACGTATTTGGGGCAATTTCATCACGCAATTTTTTTATTTCAGGAATTAGTTCCCAATGTGCAGCTACTTTACTCTTCTCTTTTTTGGTACGAAGGTGAATGGAAAGATTCGCAATATCTTGTTTCAATATATGTCCTAACCAATCGCGCCACTCATCAATTTTAGAGTAACCTAATCTTGTTTTAACACTAACCGGCAATCCACCTGCTTTTGCTGCTTGAATAATTTCTGCTGCAACTTCAGGATGGCGTATTAATCCAGCCCCTTTTCCACTGGCTGCGGCGTTTTGTGCTGGGCATCCCATGTTTATATCGATACCACGAAAACCAAGTTTTTTCATATCAATACTCATCTGTTCAAAAAGTGCAGGTTTATTGCCCCAAATATGAGCGACAATCGGTTGCTCATCAGCTGTGAACATTAACCGGCCACCTACATTTTCTTTTCCAACAGGATGACAATAATGTTCTGCACTTGTGAATTCTGTGAAAAATACGTCAGGTTTTGCAGCTTCACTAATGACGTGACGAAATACAATATCTGTGACGTCTTCCATTGGAGCTAATATAAAAAACGGTTTCGGTAAATCCAGCCAAAAGTTTGGTTCGTTACTCATATTATCTTCTCCTGTTGCAACATATAATCAATAGCAAAGCCTTTTACCCATCATACATAGACTAACACATTTTGTTAGGGGCTGTGAATAAATTAGGTATCCGTAAAAGTCTGATCTCCTGGAGATCTGGCTCTTTTTGCTGTTGGCCAGAAGGGAGCGGCAAGCGCGAACTTAAAGATTTCTTTAACTTTCACACAGGGGTTAATCTGCCATGTTAGAGTAGTAGCTTAATAGGATTAATCAATTGAAAGGCCGGAACTTGATGACAAAAATCAGAGGTTTTATCATTTTTTTAGTCTTTTTTCTTGCAATAACTCCATCATCATCAGCAGCAGCGGCACAAAGCTCCAGCTATGCAGAAGCGCTTAACCACTTGGGATTGTTCAGTGGAACGGAGAATGGATATGAGCTGTTGCGGGTGCCTACCAGAGCAGAAGCCCTTGTAATGATGCTGCGTCTGTGGGGGAAGGAGAAAGAGGTCCTGAAAAGCACCTACAACAGTCCATTTACTGATACAGGGTGGGAAAGCCGCTACGTGTCATATGCCTATACCAAGGGTGTAGTTAATGGAATGGATGAGTTTCGTTTTGGCGGTAACCGGCCTATCTCGCTTAACCAATATTGTTCAATGATTTTAAGGGTGTTGGGATATTCAGAAACAAAGGGCGACTTTACCTATGGAACCGCGGTTTCTTTCGCCTCAATAGTTCTAGGAATAGACCTTACCCAAGAACGCGAATTCAATCGGGGAACGCTTGCAAAAATAAGCAGTTATGTTCTAAACACAAGACCCCAAAACCAACTTGCAACGCTAGGTCAAACCCTTAGTGCAACAAATGTGTTCACCACACAAGCTTTAAACGAGGCCAGGTCACTTTGGGAGCAGGATAAAAATCTGGATTCAACGACGATTTTAATATATGCAGTGGGTTCTGACCTTGAATCACAGCAAGGCCGGCTAACCGATGACCTGGAAGAAATTTTGCGGGGTCAACCCAACCAAAATACGAAAATCCTGCTGCAAACAGGCGGAACGCTCAACTATCACAACAAATATATGACCGATGGAGCATCCGAACGCTTTGAAGTTAGTCGTGGACAGCTGCAAAAGCACGACAGCCACATCCAAACCGCCGCATCAGACCCTAAAACACTAAAGGATTTTCTTGTATGGGGCAAAACCGTTGCACCAAGTGAGCGTTATATCCTGATTCTATGGGACCACGGGTATGGAACAATGGGCGGATTTGGTGCAGACGAGTTAAATGAAAGAAAAACGATGAAGGTCTCGGAGCTTTCCCAAGCGATCGGTTCATCAGATATGTATTTCGACTTAATCGTCTTTGATGCCTGTCTTATGGGCACAGTTGAAACTGCCTATGCGCTTAGAAATCAGAGCAAATATCTCATAGCTTCTGAAGATTCAACCCCCGCAGCAGGCTTGTATTATACCACATGGATAGGTGCGCTAGAGCGAAATCCACAGATCAGCACTGAAAGAGTAGGGCGTTTAATTTTAGATTCCTTTACCCTTCATTCAGGGATGGAAGCTAAGATGCAAACCACCCTATCAATGTTGAAGCTGTCTCAGGCGGAATCCTTGGTTAAGGCTATAGAACATGCAGAATTTGATCTTTCCCTAACAGAGCTTGCAAACCGCTCAGAGCTATTAGGCAAAAACGACGGGATATTCGATCAATATGATCTTATAGAGATCATGGGCCAATCATCAGAAGTCACTGCTGCCGCCCAAGCGCTTGCCTTCGAAGTAAGAAATTCAGCAGGCTATAACCATCGGGGCGGCGTAGCAGTATATGTCCCTAACAAAAAAATTGAACTCACACATCAAATGAAACAAGAGCTACAAGCCCTTGGTCTTAGCTCAAAATACATAGAAACTATTTTCTAACGAGGAGGTATTTTATGAAGAAGATAATAAGTTTGATGCTGGTATTCTCGCTTTTACTATCATTAGCGCCTGTGTATGCGAATGTAGCAACAGAGTACACGTATGTGTTTGGTGTGAAAACAGGAGGCAACGATAACGGCGGAACCGGTGATGATATTTATATGGGCGTAAGTACATATGAATCTGGAATAAACTCTGATCAAGCAACAAATTTTGGCGGCGCTGCCGCTTGGTCTGATACACAACATACATTTAAATTGCAAAATACTCCACCGTGGAGAATGAACGAGCTCGTTTTTTGGCTGGTAGGCAGTGATGACTGGTACGGTGAGTCGGTGGTTCTGTGGCTTCCTCAAATTGGGGGAAACATAAATCCAACACAGACGAAGACCATTCCAATATACTCATGGACAAAAGACCAGGGCAGACTGTATCGTGATATCTCGGACGTAACCAAAAGAAAATTCACAGATATGGGTGACGTTGATAAGCATGGAGGAGAGTTCTATCTGGATGCGAATTCGTCAGGCTCTGAACGTGCAGAGTGGGACAACTATGTCAGAGATCAATATGGTCACTATGACATTATGCAATATGAGGATGCTCCTGTAGTCAGCTATACTGTTTCGGACGACGCTGTAGGCAGGGATTGGTTAACATTCCAGGAGCCGACAAAAACAAAAACGTTTGAGCTCAATATTGACCGCAAGAAGCTTCACGATCAGATGGTTGCCAAGGACAAAGCAGAGATTTCTCTAACCTATAGAGTGGCGCTGCTTGCCCAGTCTACCAATGCTGAGAGTCTCGGGGGGACCTTTGCCCATACAAGCTCAGGAGAGCCCGCGGTTAATACCTATTTGACAACAAAGATAGGGCAAGCGGACTACTATTATAAAGATGTAACGTATACGTTCTATCGTAGCATATATAACCTCGGCAACCCAGATATCACTCAAACGGTTACCTATTCACCGAGCCAGGACAATCTGTATCTCAACCGTAAATTCACAGATGTTAATATCACGGTTGAAGCGGTGTCCATTCATAAAAAAACTATGACGCAAGAAATTAAAACGGAGCTGATCACCAACTTCCAAGCCACGCCTTCGTTATATATTGGGAACAACACGACAACACCGCTTGCCAACCTAACCATGACCAAACTGGAGGGCGATGATGGCAAACCAAACGGCAAGCTTCAGTTCAATGGACAAGTCCCGCTGGATGT
Organism: Paenibacillus sp. FSL P4-0338; assembly: GCF_038002365.1. Lineage (NCBI taxonomy): Bacteria > Bacillati > Bacillota > Bacilli > Caryophanales > Paenibacillaceae > Paenibacillus > Paenibacillus sp. FSL P4-0338. Next base: position 1,164,917 of record NZ_JBBOCG010000002.1, read on the forward strand.
TAGCGCAGTGGAAAGCGAGGGTATAAGGCTTCAGCTTGACAACGTATCTACCCATCTAACGAAAAAAGGCCAGGCGCAGGCCTATTATTTAGAGAATCCAACTCCAGAGTCACCGTCATCACAAAGCTTTTATTTCTCAACTCACAAAGTGGACACCAAAACCCCAACGGTAAGAGTGACTGACCAAACTGGAAATGACCTGGTGGGGGCAGATTCCATTCAAGGCAACATCAAAAAGCTGCATGAATTCTATATGGTTGCCAGCGAAACCCTCTATCCAGAAGGAAATGTCGCCCACAGCGAGTCGAATCAAAACTATTTTAATTATGAGCTGTACAAGAAAACCGGTGATTCCTATGAGCCGGCTATGACCCGAATCACAAACTTTGACGGTACAGGAAACAGAGCAAGAGTTACCGCACCTATTAACACGCAGGTTATTAATGGCGTTAGCCTAAAGCTAAGTCCAATCGATCGGGTGGAGGGTGAATTCAAGCTTCGGCTGTATGGATGGGATCAAGCCGACAATACGCTTGGCGGAGAGGCCGGATATGCAGAAATTGAGAATATCCTAATCGATAACCAGGCTCCGCGGGTGACCGTAAACGAAACGGTACATCCCCAAGATGCACAGCTCCGCAAAAGAAATGACTATAGCTTTGAAATGAATGACCTTGAGCAAAGCAATAACGGCTGGTCAAGAACTTATTATACCTTTATGAACGGGAATGCGGCGCCGCCTGACACGCCAATCAATCAGATTAAACCTGCCTCCGCAGAAATTGCTTCAACTCAAGGCACATGGGCATTCGTAGACTCAGAAGGTGACAGCACCACTGCCATTCTATCCATTCCCAAAGGGGACAACTTTGAGGGAACTCTCTATTATTTCACCGTAGACTCACTTGGAAACGATTCTAGAAACGAGCAAGCCTCCAGTTACTATAAAAAGCCTGTGAGTATGTTCAATGGAAATGTTGCCGACACCCTCCATACGGAGGATTCCAGTCTGCCAAAGCCGTATTTTGACATTAGCTTTGACGTAAGCAATCCAAACCTTGAAACGAGTTACCGGTGGATTTCTGATCCTGGCAATGACAACAGCTTTACACAAAAATTTAAAGTGTACGAATCAAGCGATGCTGTTGGTGCAGCTGAAAAAACGAATCTTAGCGGAACCAAAGTGCTGATGGACGGGAAATATATCCTTGAATATCGGGTGAAAAATAAACAGTCTGGTAATACTGCTGAATTCTCACAAGAATACACGTATGACGCCTATCCCCCGGAGATTAAATTTACCGTAGGAAGTCAGCACGATCATTTCAAATCATCCCATCAAATTAACGTGAAAGTGGCAGACCGCAGTGGAATTGCCAGTGCATATTACTATGTATCCAAGCCGGATTCAGAGATGAGAATTGAAGATATGCCCAACTATCCGCTGACACTGACACTTGGCAGTGACAACATAGCGCAGGTTAATCAAACCTTGACCCTGACCGGACTTCCATCAGGTGCGTACAGCATTGTTGTTGTGGCCAAAGACCCGCATGGCAGAGAAAGTAAAAAGGTGTCCCCGTACTTTGGGATGAGGTCAGAGCCTGCGGTAATGGATACCTTAAACTTTGCGGGAGCAAAGATTGTAAACGGAATGGGTACAACCACGGATGGAACCTATAGTATCAATGCTGTGTTGAATGAGCCACATGCATCGTGGACTTCTGATAGCGCAACGAAATATCAAAACCCGGTATATTATGCGACAACGGACGGCATGCCAACAGATAACGGTGCTTTAGTTCCTGCGTTTACAGCGAGCAGCAATTCGGGCGGGAATTATGCATTTACACTCGACACACCGGTTCCGCTTCAAGAAGGCGTCAACACCATCTATTTCCAGTTTGGCCTCATCAATGCTCCTGCTGACGACAGACCGGAGTTTTTAACAGAAGCAAGACCGCTCACCATTCTGTATGATAGCCAGGCACCAGCCTTTGAATTGCCGGACTATAGCACCATACAGCCAACCAACGCATCAGTGACAGCAACAATAATCGCAAGTGATGCGGGTACAGGGATTAGCAAACTGACCGTTGCACCCGAGGATGCTGACAAAATCACGGTTTCTCCCTATACAGACGGTGCATTCACAGTAACGGTAAGCGAAAATATAACCACAAATCTGATCTTGTCTGACGAGCTTGGCAATCGTGTTCTAGTTCCTATTTCCGTATCTAACATTGACCGGGCAGCTCCATCTGCGCTTGCTTCAAGTGACACCGTGACCAAAGGAGCAAGACAAGATGGTGTGATTACAGTTGATGTCTCAGACAAGAATGACACAACCGTCTCCTTCGCACTTATTCAAGATCCGGCAGCAAACCCTATTCTAACCGAAGCGGACTATGCGCTGTTTCAATCAAGCCCATCCGTGGATATGCAAAGCAGTCCGGTCATCATTAATGGCGAAGGCAACAAACAGAAAACCTACACCATTGACCTGAAGGGGCTTAGCGGAAGCTATGCCATTGGGGTCAAAGCCGCCGACACCGCAGGAAATGTGACTGAAAAAGTGTTCACTGACGCAAAACTGGACCTAGTTGACGCAGGGGCAGCCATTGTAAGTGTCAGCGCAAACCCTAGAACTACAAAAACCACCGCAACGGTCAGCGTTTATTTTAACGTTCCAGTAACCGTAATGCCAAACGCACCTGTAGAGGGCGATGTTGTGGGTGATATGGCCAGGTCGAACCTTCTGTATACAGGACTTTTAACAACCTCCGCTAACTATGTAATGGATTATGAGGTTGTTATCCAAAACAATAATAAAATCAGCCTTTACATTCAGGACGAGGTTGGAAGAGACAGTGTTCTGGAATTTACACCTGAGGTTGAATTTGTTACAGGCTTTGATACTACAGGTTATGTAGAGAAAAATGGTCAAACGATTCAAAACGGCGGGTTCATATCCTTTAACCAGGGCGACAAGCTGTATTATATTGTAGTTCCGAATCCAAAGTATGCCGGACAATATTTCTTTGTTGAACATGCAGTGTTATCCGGGTTAGAACTAAATACCGAGCTAAGTGTTCCTGACCCATCGTTTACAGAAGTTGAAGGAAGAACAGCTTATTCTAAGCTTGTATTTGAAGTGCTAAGAGACGGCAAAACAACAAAATCAGCTTATTTCGAGGCCTATACGGCAGAAGGTATGGAAGCTGACCGGATGGAAGCGGAGTATGCTGCCATTGCAACGGTTGACGAAACTGCACCTGTTACACAGGTGGTCTATTCGACCACGGAGCCAACCAACCAAAATGTTACCGCAACACTTTCTGTATATGACCCGGAAAGCGGAATTCTAAAACTTGAACGTTCGTATGACGGCATAAGCTTTAGCCCCATTGAATCGATTGTTTCGCATACCGAAACCTTCGAGCAGAATGCAACGGTATATTTCAAAGTGACAAACAAAGCCGGAATAGTAACAATCGTGCCGGTCACCGTTTCAAACATTGATAAAACGCCAATCACGCAAGACACACACTACACCGTTGAATACAGCTATGAGAACTATCTTGGGAACTGGGTTCCAATCCAAGAAGGAAAAGCCTATAGAAGGGTTATGGCCACGCTCAAGTTTACCGGAGGCGGAAAAACGCTTTCGATGACAAACAACAACGCAGCCTTCTCAAGGACGCTAACGGAGGATAATCACACATTCACCTTTGAGTTTAGAGATCAATCGGGCAACACAGGTTCTCAAACGGTTAGCTATAACCATTTCGACAATACCATTGGCCAAACATCCTATGTGTTATCTAACATGTCCAAGACGAACCAAAATATCTTTGCAACGATCACTTTAACGGATGATTCAGGTGAAATCGCTTTTGCAGAGGTGAAGAAGGGCAATGTGGTGTATCCGTTCAAAGGGGAGCCGCTTGAGAATGAATATGTCGTAGAGCTGGACAGCTCAGGAATTTATAATGTGACAGCCTATGACTACGCTGGAAACCGTTGGACGACTCCGATTACTGTCTCGAACATTAACAAAGTAGTGCCAACTGCAATTGCAAAAACGTACAGCACACCTCCCACCACCGTTACTGCACAAAGCGTGAATGTGGAGCTGACTCAGTTCAGCAAGGAGTTCAAAACGATTACAGTCACCGGTGTGGAGCCTGCCGGAAGCCTAACTGCGGGCGATATCGTACATATCCCCGGCACCAAAGCTGTCCGCTTTAGAAAAAATGGTACAGTGTCCATGTTCTTTGTTGACGACTATGGCAATGAAGGCCAGGAAGTGATAACCGTATCCAATATTGTGTCCACACCGCCGCAAATCAAAGCCACTGCCACATTAGCTGAAGATAAGCTGAGCGTGAATGTGACCTTTGACCAAATCCGTGACAGTGACGGCGTTCCGCTCGACATTCTAAGAAAACTAACAGACCTTACCGTTTCTTATCGTGGATATGAACATGCACTTCTGACTGAAGTGAAGGACGAAGCCGGCGATGCCCTGTCCTATAAAGAGGCAGTGATCAACGTTAAAACTAACGGGGAGCACGTCTTTCAAGTCAGGGACCAAACAGGCATCACGCAAAAAATTCTGGTAACGGTTGAAGGAATTGAAGTGGGCGGTCCAAGAGTTAAAGAGGTTCGCTGGACATACAAATATCTCGAACAGAACCAAAGTGGCGAGTGGGTGGAAAAGGATCATCAAAACAAGATTGTTGTTGGTGTTGACACCTCTGGACAAGAAGAAGGATACGTTGTGGGAACCGACAAGAACCCGGCAACGAACCAGAATGTGAATGTCACGGTAATCACGGATAAAGATGCTAAATTCGTGGGCGGGAACGATCCGTGGAAACAAGAGAAGTCAATGAACTATAGCGACAATGGACTTTACAATTTTAACCTTGAAGGAAGAACAGGGACCTATACCTCGTATGGTGTTGACATTGGTCTAATCGACAAAACACCCCCTGTGCTAAAACTTAAAAATGGGGAAGAGCTAATCTTCATCGAAGGCATGACGCCTAAAAAAGATGCCTCCATTGCCTATGACAAGTCCAAGCTTCTGGACTTCGAAGCATGGGACATGGTTGCGGGTAAGAAGGTCGACTTGACGAAGCGGGTCACTATAAGCTATGGAGCCGGCGGGCGGGTGTTTAACCCTGACAACATCTCAGCCAATGAATTTGTTCGCTCGAACCCGTACTATATCGACTATACCGTAAGAGATGATGCAGGGAATCAAACTACCCTTCGCCGGACCGTTCGCCTTGTGGGTCTTTATGACACCATAGCCCTTGTGAACGGCGTTATGCCAAACAGTTCCAATGCTGTGTCCGTTCTAGGAAACAAGGTTGAAATTTCATTGAAGAATTTCTCCGGGATCTCGTATGCACGTTATGAAAAAGGTGTCTTAACCCAAGGTCAGATGAAAACAAAAGGAACGGTCCTGCGGGAGAAAAGCGGAGTGTATACTCTCGATAATGTTACGAATGGTTGGTATACCGTATATATCCAAACGGATAAACGCGACTATTTCAACATTCATGTATATGTCTCAAATCAAGGAGGGAAATAGGCAATGACGTTCTATAGAACAATGAAACGCAGCATAGCTGCAGCTATGATTCTATCCATGCTTTTCACGTTTGCAAGTTTCCCTGTTCATGCTGACGCCAGTAATGCGGATTATTCCATTGCGAACGAATTTATGAAATATTCAATTAATTCAAAAACGGGCGGCTTCTCCATCGAAACCATTGACGGTCATCCGCAAAAAGCGTTTGATAACAACCTTCCGCTTCTGTATAAGGAAGATGCGGCCAGGAGCAACGGAACATCCTTCACAACCGTCCGTATCGACGGAAAGGATTTTATTTTCGGTCAGGAATATGGCTGGTTTGGAATTGATACCAAGCTTCATGAACCTGTCGTTTCTGAGCAAAATAGGCTTTTAACCATTGCATGGGACATTAAGGGCTATACCATTACACAAAAGGTGTCCATTTCAATCGACCCTAACAATTCAAGGACGGGTAACATTGGTATTTCATATGATGTGAAAAATAATAATGCCACGGCCGGAACGGTGGGGATTCGGCTTCTGCTGGACAACGCGCTGGGTTCAGAGATTGACGCACCTTATGTGTTAGTTGACCCGTCGCAACCGACAATCGTTGAAACCGAATATAGCGGTGACAATCTTCCGCAGCAAATCAGATATGTTGATTCTCTGTCGGCCTCGAACAAGACGGCTTATGCTCTCTTGTCCGGCTGGAGCGGCAACAAGGATGTGAATGTTGATAAGGTGATTGTAGGACACTGGATTAATCTTGCAAACACCAGATACGAGTATACACCAAACCCTAGTGTGGACTTTACTAATTATTCTAACCAATACTTAGTTCCCGACACTGCAACGGCCTATTATTGGAATGAAAAAGCCATTGAGCCGGGTCAAGTCAGAATTTCTGAAATGCTCTATGGGATCGGCAGCTTTGCTGAACAAACCCAAAAGGAGCATGTATCCATAGGGATTCAAACCGAAAATGTATACTTAGCTAACGACAAAAAAGGGTATGAAAACAATGGTGTTTTTAAAGCAAATGTAACCATCGACAATAGTGTCTCAGGAGCAAAGGAACTTATAGAACCCATTGTGAAGCTTAGCCTCGAAGAGGGGCTTGTGTTTGCAGCCACGAAGACACGGGAATACACAGTGAAGATTTCGGGCGGTCTTAACATTGGAACGGTGTTTAATATTCCGGATGTAGACATTATTGCAGAGACACAGTCCATGATCACATCAAAACGTCTGGTCGTTTCGCTAAACGCCACAGAAATTATTGATGCTAAGACCAATAAAGTGGTTGACTATAGTGCCAACACAAACATTTTGATTCCTGCAGTGGAAGGAAAGCTCCCGGAGGTTTCAATGAAGCATGTTTTCCCGGCGGCCGTTTATTATGAAGGTGACAAAAACCTTACCGTTTCTGGCGATATGAAGGTGTTGTCAGGGGCTCTTTCGGGAAGTGACGGATGGAGTCTGTACCTTGTTTCATCCTCAAGCGGTGAGGCTGCTCTGATTGACAAAAGAAAAATAAGCTTTATTGATGAAGGCCAAACGCTTGCGTTCTCAACGAATCAGACGTTAGCGGTTGGAAAGTATGACATTGAATTCAGATTTACAAATCAACAGCTGATCGATGCCTTCGGTACCAAAATTAAAGCAGCCACTACAGTGGACGTTACCGATCATTTAGCGGATAAAAGTGCAAGCTACGGCATTGTTTCGCTAGTCCGGTTCACAGACGCTGCGAACCACAGACAGTTATATGACTATATTAGTTTTACAAACGAAGATGTAATGAAGAAATTCATAGCCGGCGGCGTGAGCAAAGACGGCATTCTTCACAAAGGAATAGTCTTTAAAGAAGACGAAACAGAAATTTTGTTGACCCTTCGCGGAAAAATCAGACTTATGGATACGGGTACAGAAAAATATTACTCTGCCAGCCCGGCCGATGGCGACATTACCATCAACAGCATCTTGACCTATGACAGCACCGAAGCCTTGAAGATGACCGTTGACAGCAAGGGGGCCAAGCTGGAAGGCGACGGTACCGTCAAAGTGATCAACTCGATTAATATTTGGCATAATAAGTGGCATTTTGAAGCCAGCAATGGAACCAAATATACGCTGAACCGGGAGGCTGTTGCCGAGAAGAGGGCTCAAGCCTTTGAACTTCAGCTCGGCGATGCCGGTTATATGCTGCAAAATATTGCAGGTTTTTTGATCAATATTAAGTACGGTGTTATGACCCAGGAAGATGATGATTTCGGAATTAGCTTTGGCGGTAGAATTTCAATGCCTTTAAAAGCTGCTGACTCATCCAAGGGTGAGGAGCATTATGATTATAAAGGCTCGCTCACAGCGGACGTTCAAGATGTTCTCTATGGAAGTAAAGACAGCGAGATTGGTTTTGTTGGCATTAACACAACACTCTCAGTAGCTCTGCCCAAAGATATATTAGGCCCGTTAGTAGGAAACGAAGCCGGTGTTAAAGCGGATATAACCATTAACACCATTGAAGATATTTATAGTATTGATGCCGGTGTATCTGTTACCATGCTCGAAGTAGAAGGGTCATTGGCCCTCAAAAAGGTTCCTATTAACTCCGTGCCCAAAATGATGCTGGACAAGCTCACCTTCTTTTTAGCGCCATCCACAATGAAGGTTCCTGTGGTTGCACCTTATGTATTTATCACAGGCCTTGGCGGAGGAATCTCAAACCTTGCTGACACCGTTGCCGGAGAACCGGCAGGCGAGCTTCCACCCCTTACCATCCATCTTCAGACGAGGCTATTAATTAATGCCATTATTGTAGGTGACTTTAAGCTGGATGCGAAGCTATCCGGTCTCGCCATAGAAGGCAGCGGCCACTTGGAGAAAGACGAAGAGGGAAGGCTGCTTAATATTCAAGCGGGAATGAATGTTCAATGGATCTCGCCGTTTCAGCTTAATGCCTTCGGCAGTATCAGTATTCATGCCGGAGCCATTCGTGGCGGGATCACGATTAAAATTACGGAAGATTATTTCTATGGTTATGTGTACGCAGGGCTGTTCATTCCAGACTCCATCCCGCTGCTCGGGGGCAAGGAGATCGCAGGCGTTGAGGCAGCCGTCTCATCGGACTTTGTGGGTGCAAACTTTAAGGTCATTGGGGTGAAGCTTGGCTTCATCTATTATTGGAACGGTGACCTAAGCTTTGGCGGGTCCATCGACCTCTCTTCAAGAGGAGACGCCGTTCACTATGTCCACTCGGAAGCGCTGGACGAGAGCGGCAACCTTGTGCCAACCACCACGATCTATGGAACGAATATGAGAAGACTGAGTACGGAGGCCGTCGCTAAGACAAGGGCCGGGAATGGGGTTACCAAAGAGATTAACCCGGCAACAAAGGATGCACTTCTCTTTGAAATTCCACTTCGGGGTTTAATCCAGCCGTCTGCATCTGAAATCATTGTCACCAATCCAAATGGAAAAAGATTGACCATGATTGAAGACGACAACAAGGGCAACGGAAACTATCTTGTTCAATCTTTAGACGGCACGAATTATTTGTACATTTCAGTCACTGATCCCTCTCTGATTGTTGGGGGCAACTGGTCCGTTTCAGTTTCAACACCTGATGTCTATATAGACAACTTTGCAGTAAACAGTGTTGACTATATGCCTGAGCTGACAGGAGTTAGTGCTTCTACTAGCACAAATACAAGCCGTGATATTAACGTTTCCTGGACAACGGACAAGCAGGGCCAATATTCGGGTGCACTTAATGTCTATGTCACGAAGGACCCGTCCGTCATGAAAACCATCGAATCCTCTAACATTCAAGATACTTCATCATTAATTAGTATTGGCAACCTGGAGTTAGATGAAATTGAATCAGGCTCTCATGTATTCACGCTTCCTGAGTCCTTTCCTGAAGGGAAATATCATGTGGTGGCCATGCTTGTGAACCATCAAGGCGGAATGAGCAAGAAAATCACTGCTTCAACCTTCACTTTTACCAATCCATTGCTCCCGCAAAACCCGAAATCTGTGTCTGCGGTCTACAGCGGTGACGGCTATGTGAAGGTTGATATAGCGGGAACCGATGATACTGCCACACATTATCTTGTGGCGATCCAAGATGAAGACGGGGATGAGGTCGAGAATTCCTTTGGTCAATTTAAAGTTGGCAGTGACATCGTTCTCAAACCATTAGAAAGCCAAACCAACCGGCCTCTATTAGAGGAAGGCAAGACTTATTTTGTTAAAGTGCAGGCGGTTAGAATTGTGGAGTCTGCTCTTAAACAGGCGGAATATTACCGTTCAACCGAATTTGCATCATCGCCAAGCTTTGTTATGCCTTCAACGGATAAGCCTCAGCTTGTAAGCATTGATACAAATATTGACAGATCAAAGGATCTTTATTACTTAAACACTAACCAATTAAAGGCGACGTACACCTTCGACAGACCCGTGAAAATGACCTTCAACCTTAACACCGAAGATAAAAACACGCCTCTAGAATTTAAGAAGGTGTGGTCATTTGAAGAAAATCTTGAAGACGGCCAGCAGCTGGTTGACTTTATAGCGGTTGCTGAAAACCGTGACACCCTCCAAGGCAGCCGTTCATCAGGTGCCATTGGATTTACTGTTGATACCAAAGCGCCTGTGTTACTCCTTGATGAAGATGTTAAAACCAGCCTGGATAAGGAAAACGTTGATAACACCGTCAGCAATCAGGTTGTTTTTGTGGGTGCGGACTCCAGCTATAGCTTCCATGGCCTAACAGAGCCATCCGCAAGCTTAACGTTAGACGGCAGTTCAGACGGCATTGTTATCCGTCCTGACGGAACCTTCGTTGTCAATCGCAAGGCCTCAGGTGAGGAACCGAACGAAACTCTGATGCTTACAGCGGTTGATGATGCCGGTAACGAAACGGTGGTTCCAGTGTATCTGGTGAATCGTGTTCTGTCAGAGTATGAAAGCATCAAACTAATCTCTGACCTGGAAGGCTCCGAGGATCAGCCTGATTCGATTGAGCTTGGCATAGGCGCGGCAACGGCGCTGTCTGTTAAAGCTCTCCGCACAGTTGAGGGCACCGTTCTAAAGGCAGAAGACGTTGTGTGGGACGTTCTGTATAATCAGAACATCATCAGACTGTCACAAGACGGGACCCTTGAAGCATTAGCCCCAGGCGAAACGGCTATCAAGGTTAGTTATAGACTGTCTGCTTTTGAAGGCCAGAACGGGAAGACGGTCTATAAAGAACTGTCAGACGTTATCAAAATTCATGTAAAAGATTATGGTTACCGTTATGAGGTTCGTCAGACCCAAGGGTTCTCGTTGTACACCATATATACTGAAATGAACATGGGCAAGGCAACGGTTGTGATTGGAGGCAACAAACAAACTCTGTTATATGACAATCTCAAGAAAGCCTATATTGGCGCTTCAAAGGAGCTTGTCACAGGCGAGCAATTAACAGCCAAGCTTGGTTTTGAACCAACGGTGAAATCTCCTGTTCTTCTGCGAGGAGATACCGATGGTAGCGGTGCGATCGATAAAGTCGACGTTACGGCAACATTGAATGCTATTTTGGACAATGTTTACAACGGCTTTAGTTCTGTAGAAAATTGGATGAGAGCTGATACCAACGGTGACGGCATTGTTGATATTGTAGATGCGCAGCTCACCCTAATGGAGGCACTTCAAAGATGATCAAATACTTAAAAATCATTGTGTGCATCATGCTTCTAGGGGCTGTTATACCTTCATATGCCTATGGCGCAAATGATGCTGCAGACCTTAGTTATCGTGTGGGCATCACCGTAACGGACAGCTCGGGTTCCTCGAAATCATCATTTAAGGTCGGAGAAAAAATACTTGTTAAGCTTAGTCTTGCCTATACTGGTGCCGGAAGGGCACCGGTATATGGCTTTCAGGGAAAGCTGCAGTTTGATTCTTATGTACTGGAAAATACCGGTGTGAAGATGGAAAAGGACATTTCGATGAAAGTTTCCGATGGTGCCATCAACTATGTCTATCTGGATATGACCGCCAAGGGAACAGAGGATTCCATCCTGAAAAATATAGGAACGGCTGTATTTCAAGCTAAAAACAGCGGCACGTTCAGCATTTCTTCAAGCGGCTTCATTCTAACAAACAAAGATGCGACACACCGGTATATTGAACCGGTTGAAGCTGTGCAAATCATTGTGGGCGATGGAGTAAAAGATGCCTCAAAATCTCTGTTATATGAAAACATTGTTGCTGCAAAAGCTTTGCTTGCTTCAGTGACGATTGCGGATAATCCCAAAACCATCTATTATCCGGATTATTGGTACCCAACCAAATCCGCGCAAACATTGAGAGCTGTGATTGCTGAAGCTGAGGCTGTTTTTAATAACAAGGACGCGCTGGCTTCGGAAATCTCAGAGGCTATTGAAAAGCTTAGCATTGGCGTTTCTGACTTTGAGAACTCCAAAATTACCGGTCCGAAACGTTGGGCTGCTCCGGAGGGCGATGCCACAGCCGGTAGCACCGCAGTGGATCTTTACTATTCAGTTAAAGCTTCGGTGAAAGGCGGAAACGGCAAAATTGCCGAGGGCTTTGAAGTTCAAACCATTCGCGCCACAACCTCTGCCACCATCCGAATGATTCCCGATGAAGGGTATGAAACCGAATATATCTTTGTCAACGGTGAGAAATGGATAGGCCACGACATTTACACTATTCCAGAGGTTAGCCGTGACACCCTTGTGGTGGTTACCTTTGCGAAAAAACCTCCTTTTACAGATATAGCACATGACGATTGGTTCTATTCTTCTGTAAGATATGTTTACAACAAGGGACTGTTCACGGGAACTACTGAAACGGAATTCTCACCCTCCGGGAAAATGAGCCGTGCCATGCTGGCCACTGTACTCTATCGCATGGAGAATAAACCGGATGTTACATTTGTGAGTGTATTCTCTGATGTGCAAAGTGGCCGCTGGTATTCAGAGCCGGTGATTTGGGCCAATCAAAAGAACATTGTTAACGGGTATGCTAAGGGGAAATTTGCTCCCAACGATGCGATCACCCGTGAGCAAATTGCTGTTATGCTGCATAGGTACGCAAAGGTTAAAGGTTATGGCCTTCAAGCTAAAAATTCAAGCCTGAGCTTCAAAGATGCCAATCAAATTTCAGGCTATGCCAAAGAGTCCATTACTTGGGCTGTGTCCAAGGGCATCATGAAGGGCAACACGGATTTGACTATAACTCCTTCTGGTCTTGCAACCAGAGCGGAGGTTGCCACTATGCTCGAAAGGTTTAATGAGCTGAATTGAAATTTAAATGAATACCAGCCGCCTCAAAATATTTATCTCATCTAAGAAAAACCGCGAAGCCTTGCTGCTGCGCGGTTTTTCTCTGTTTGTCCTTTAAAGTTTTCATTATTCTTTTATTCCCTTCCTTTAGACTCGAATATACAAGATATGATTTTGTCTATGAGAAAAATCTCAAAGATTGTCGAAAATATGGGTGCTGTGATGAAGGGGGAATTGACGTGAAGAACCACCGGGCAAAACAGAAAATCAGGCTCTTGCTCCATTGGCTGTTGATTGTCAGTCTAATTGCGGGGCTGTGGAATCCCGGACTTTGGCAGACTGGCCAGGCAGAAGCTGCGGCTGTGAACGGGACCGCCTCTGCTGCGAGTGATATTAGCGGTCATTGGGCGGAGCCGCAAATGAGCGAATGGATAGGAGGCGGGTATATCAAAGGCTTCCAGGATGGAAGTTTCCGGCCTGATCAGGCTATCTCACGCATAGAGTTTGTGGCGTTAGTGAACCGCTTGTTTGCTTACCAGGGAACGGGAAAGATCAGCTTCAAGGATGTTCCCTCTGCGGCCTGGTTCGTCTCACAGGTGCAGGCAGCGGTCCAGGCCGGATATGTGACGGGATTTCCTGACGGGACCTTCCAGCCGGACAAGCCGTTGTCACGGGTGGAGGCGGCTGTGATGCTCGCCAAGCTTACGCCTGTGCTGATGAAGGACGGCGAAGATCCGCTGAAGGTGTTCAAGGATGCGGGCAGTATTCCGGGCTATGGCCGTGATGCACTGGGTGCTGTACTAAGTGCCGGTTACATGAAGGGTTTCCCGGATGGAACGATTGCAGCTTCACGGCAGCTTACTCGGGCCGAAGCCGTTGTGCTGCTGGATCGTCTGAAGCAGCAGTCCGGCAGTCATGCAGAGGGAGGGATCATTCCTCCGGCGAAGACCTTGGAGACCGACGGCACTTATGGTCCTGCTACAGGCTCGTTCACCGTGGCCGGTGATCTTACCCTGAATGCGCCGGGCATAAAGCTGCGCAATATACAGGTTCAAGGAAATCTGCTCATCGGCTCCAAGGTTGGAGACGGAGAGATCTACCTTGAACAGGTGACGGTACAGGGCAGCACGGATATTCAAGGCGGCGGTGCCCATAGTGTACATATCAATCAGTCCCGGCTCGGAGTTGTAACCGTAGATCGCGCGGATGGTCTGGTACGGGTTGTCATCGGTGGGACAACGATCATCAGGCAGTTGAATGTCCAGTCTGATGCTAAGCTTGAGTCAGAGCAGAGCGGGACAGCTTCCGGCGGGATTGAGGGAGTGGTCATTTCAGGGTCGGGTGAAGTTACCCTGAGCGGAGACTTCAGCTCGGTGGAGATTAAGAGCAACGTCAAGGTTGTGGTCACCTCAGGGACCATTGGCCGCTTAAGCGTTGCCGGGGGAGTTAGTAGTTCGGCCATTACACTGAACGAAGGCGTTAAGGTGAGTGATCTGGAGCTGCATGGCACAGCCAGTGTATCGGGCACTGGGGAAATCGTGAAGGCGCTGGTAGATGCTCCGAAAGTAGTGTTTGAACGTTCCCCAGGCAGCGTGGAGACTACGACACGCGGAGAGTACACGGTTACTGCTCCGGCTGCAAGCACGGCTCCTGCCGGAGCAGGTGGAGCAGGTGGAACTGGCGGAGGAAGTGGTGGTGGAGGCGGCGGTGGCGGAAGCAATCCGACGACCCCGCCATCCCCAACAGCGACTCCGTCCCCAACGCCTCAGCCGACCCTGCCGCCTGCAGGGCAGCCGCTTGAGGTAGCAGTCACTGCTTCACTTGGCACCCTGGGAGGCTTCATGCTTAGCTTCAGCAAGCCTGTTGCGAATCTGACAGCAGCAGAGCTCTTGCTGAAGGATGCCGCGGGACAGGCTGTCGGGATCTCCTTCATCGGCTCACTGAACGGAGGAAGCACTTACCGGGTTGCCGCAGACTTGAAGGAGGGAGAGACCTACTCTGTGACTCTCTCCAAGGCAGGGTATGTCTTCGGCGCCCCGGTTACCTTCGTTGTTCCAGTGATCATACCGGAGGATATTCGGGTGGCTACGGCGGTGCAGAATATCACCGCAGCTGGCCTGGAGGTCCAATTCGATCAGCCGGTCGCGGATGTGCCGCTGTCCGGCTTCACCCTGAAGCGCAGCGGGACGGGCGAGGCATTAGCTATTCAAGAGGCTGCCGCTCTTAATGGCGGAACCTCTTACCGGCTGGCAGCCGGCTTGCAGGAAGGGGCTACCTACTTGTTAACCGTGACGAAGGCGGGCTACCACTTCGGCGGGGTTGTGTCCGTATTCGTTCCGGTCACGGACCCGGTGGTGATCTCAGTATCTGCTGAGGTCTACGGCATCACGGAGACGGGCTTCCAGGTATCCTTGAATCCGCCAGTAGCGGGAATGACCGCTGCCCATTTCGCCTTGTCAGTGGGGGATGGCAGCAGCGTTCCGGTGGACGGAGCGGCTTCCACAGAGGATGGCGGTGTATACACGATTACGGCAGGGCTTGTCCCGGGCAGCAGCTACACGCTTAGTATGGAACGGAGCGGCTATAGCTTCGGGACAGCGCTTGAAGTGACTGTACCAGTCGCAGGCAAGGTGAAGGTTGAACCTTCGGTTGGCACCGTACGTACTTACGGCTTCATCCTGTCCATGGATAAGACAGTGCCGGATGTAGATTCGCTGAGCCTGGTGCTGGAGAATGCGGCAGGCGAGCCTGTCAGTATCGACATGCTTAGTACAGTGGTTCCCGGCCGGCAATATGAAGTGTGGGCCAGCCTGGCGCCGAAGGATTCGTATACCCTTTCACTTGATATGGACGGGTATGAGTTCACCGAACCGGCGGCTCTGGCGGTCCAGGCAGAGGAAGTTCCCTCTTCGGCAGGCTGGGTGACGCATAGCGGATTCGAGCTGCGGTTTGCGCAGGGCGCACCGGACTTCCCGGCAGGCGATATGACTCTGCAGGCTCCGGGCGGCGGGGCCGTAGCGGTGGATGAAGTCCAGTTTAGCCCGGACAGAACATCGGCAATGATAGCTGCGGATCTGCCGGCAGCAGGAAGTTATGCTTACCGCGTCAATCTCTATGACGGACGGTTCATACAAGGGACCGTAATTGTTCCTGAGACAGTGGAGATCAGTAAGTATACGACCTTCGACGGGTACCCTGGTGCTTATAGCGGCCTTACGGTTCACTTCGGGCGGGCGGTACCTGGGTTAACAGTCTCAGCCTTTGAGCTTAAGAATAGCAGCGGCGGGGCGGTTGTATTGGACTCGGCGAGCTCCAGTGACGGGGGCCGCACCTACAAGCTGCTGACCACGGAGATTAATGCCGGAGGCCCATTTGTACTTGGCCTTACGGCTCCGGGCTACAGCTTCGGGAAGCCGGCCACACTGGTGAATGCGACTCTGAATGTGTGGGGAGCGGGGCGGAAGCCGACCCAATTCATGGCCGGACTGAATCCGCGCGTGCCGGATTTGACGGCTGAACATTTCAGCGCCACGGATCTGGCAGGCCGTGAGGTTGCGATTACAGGTGTGACGTGGGATAACCAGCAGCGGATTTATGTAGTGACTTTTGACGGAGAGGGCGGTCAGAGTTATTACGTATCTGCCCATGCGGACGGGTATGACTTCGGCGCGCCGAAGAAGATTTATGTGTATGCCCAGAACACGGTGGTAGATCCGACTTACAGCGGCTTCACGCTGGTGATGGCACCTGCGATGAAGATTAATATGCAATACGGCTTTAAGCTAACCAAGGCTTTTGGAGGCCCGGAGGTTCCCATCAAGAAGGCGGTCATGAATGATCCGGAAGGCGGAAGCTATCAGTTCTCAGCCGCCTTGACTCCGGGCTACTATAGTCTCGCGCTGGATGCGGAGGTGGACCCGAACGTTGTCTCTTTCTTGGTTCCGCTAACCGCTACAGTCTCTGTCGGAGAGATTGAGAACAATGGGTTGCTTGCGAAGCTTGATTATGCCGTGGATGGGCTGGATGCCGGGAGTTTCGTATTGCTCAACAACGATACAGGTGATCCGGTAGTGATATCCTCGGCGTCAACGGCGGACCAGGGCGCAAGCTACCGGCTGTCGGCCCATCTGGCGGGAGGCAGCTACAATCTGAAGCTGGCCGGGCATTTGCCGGAAGCGGGTGTGAATTTCAAGGTTGCGGCTACCACAGACGCAGGAACAACAAGTGTATCGAAGATCACGAGTACAGGCTTCGAGCTTTCTTTTGCCAATCCGGTGATGGGCCTGCTTCCTGGTGACCTCACGATCACGGATGCGCAGAATAACAAGCTAAGCGGAATTACATTAAGCACGAGTGACAATGGCGGGACCTATCGTGTGCGGGTAACACTTGCGGAGAATGCAGACTACACGATCGTGCTGAAGAAAGGGTTCATCCTCTTCGACTCGCCGGTTACGTTCCATGTGAATAAGTGGATTGCCGCCAGCATAGCGGATGTAACGAAGGACGGGCGGTTCACCTTGAAGTTCACTC
This sequence comes from Paenibacillus sp. FSL P4-0338, assembly GCF_038002365.1. NCBI lineage: Bacteria > Bacillati > Bacillota > Bacilli > Caryophanales > Paenibacillaceae > Paenibacillus > Paenibacillus sp. FSL P4-0338. Next base: position 1,182,338 of record NZ_JBBOCG010000002.1, read on the forward strand.
CCGCGTTCCCGGAGATTGAGAATTATCTGGGACTGTCGTTAACGGATGAAGCGGGCACGCTCTATTATCCGAATCTGTTCGAGTCGGCAGACGGCGGGGCGAGCTACCAGATTCGAGTGCCGGGCAATCAGCTGAAGCCGGGTATGGCCTATATGGTTAAGCTGGACAAGGATGAATTCTCAATGAATCCGGTCTCCTTCCGGCTGCCGCCAGCGCTGACAGTTACGGAGGCGACGACAGCAAGCGTGAAGGTGCAGCTGGATGCGCCGGTTCCGGGGCTGGCCCAGCGGCATTTTGTGATCCGGAATGCCTCCGGTGACAGCATTGCACTGACATCAGCGGCGACCACGGATGGGGGCGCTCATTACACTCTGGCCGGTGCCTTTGCAGGCGGACAGACGTATACGGTGCAGTACAAGCCTGATGTAGCTTATCAGGTGAATGAACCGGTTGCTTTTTCAATATCTGCAACGATTACGGCTGTGGTCAGCAATGTGACGGTACTGGGGTTCAAGCTTCAATTCAGCTCCCGGGTTCCCGGTCTCACCCCGCAGCAATTGATTCTCCGCGATCCAAGCGGCAATCTGCTCCCAGAATCCGATTATTCACTTAAGACAACGGATCAGGGGTTAAGCTACCAGGTGACGCTGAATGCGGCGGCAGCAGGCAAGGGGTATATGCTGGATCTGGCGAGAGAGGAATTCCGGCTGGCATCACCGGTCTCCTTCGATATCTTGGCGTCGGCTGCAATCTGGCTGGTCGGCACTGTGCGGAACAAGATTGTGGTGTCGGTTGCGCCGAATCTGGCGGATATGACACAGGAGCACTTCACCCTGTATGACAGCAAAGGCCGCAAGACCGCAATTACGGTGACCTCTCAAGGTCCGGATAGCGCGATGTATAACATTGAAGGGAAATTTGACGCCTTCGAGACGTATACCCTGCAGGCGAAGTATCCCGGCTATCTGTTCGGAGCACCGCTTACCGTGGGCTTCCAGATTGGGGTATATGCAATTATTCACAGCCAGTCGCGGAGCGGCTTCAAGCTTGTTCTTAGCTCGGAGGTGCCCGGTCTGAGTGCTGCGGACATTACCGTCACTGATAAAGGGGGAAATATCGCTGCGGTACAATCCCTCCAGGCTTCCACTGCTCCAGGCAGCTATAACGTGCTTGTTCCGCTATCCGGCGGCAAGACGTACACGGTGAAGATTGCTGCGAAGGCGCCGTATGTGTTTGACAGCATTGACCCGTTCACCCTGAATGCGGCTGCGGTCACGGTGGATCAGCTGTCGCTGACCGGTTTCAAGCTGAATCTGTCTTCCCCGCTCAGTCTGGACCCCGGGAATCTCAGCCTGACGGATGAGCAGGGAGAAACGGTTAACCTCCGTTCGATCCTTACCCGGGATGCAGGACGGTCTTATGAGGTTAGTGTCTATCTGAAGGCAGGCGTGCAGTATAAGCTGGGCCTGCATGTGGCGGGATATGATCTGGGTACGGAGCTGCCGTTGTCCATTCAGGCTGTTGCGGCTGCGTTCGAGGGGATGGAGAGCGGGAACAATCAGGCGTTCACCGTCCGTTTCGATCAAGCGATGCCAAGTCTGCTGCCGGGCGATTTCAACATTACCCAAGGGGAGAACACACTCCAGACTCATCCCTTGAAAATATCTACAGCAGACGGAGGATTCACCTATAAGGTGGAAGCGAGCTTCTGGGGAACCGAGCGTTACGCGCTGCGCATTGCGAGGCAGGGATATGACTTCGGTGCTCCGCTCTTCATTGAGGTTCCGGCGATGATCAGCGCGGCTGTGCTGAGAACAGGCTCGGATTACGTGGAGATCGGACTGAATCCCGGTGTCTTCGGACTTAGCGCCGCTGATTTCACGGTCAAAGACAGCAGGGGGCAAGCGTTGCCTGTGTCCTCTGCGGTGACGGACGACCATGGCTTGACCTACCGCCTGAAGGCAGCCTTTGCCGGAGGCCAGACCTATACGATTGCGCTGCAACAGACGGGCCATGACTTCGGGGAGGTCTTGTCTGCTACGCTGCCAAGTGTGATTACAAGTGAGACAGGGCCGGTTAACGGGCAAGGGGTAACGGTTCTCCTGAACCCGGCTGTTGGCGGGCTTAAGGCAGGCAGCTTCAAGCTGGTGGATGCTGCCGGGCAGGCCATTCCGGTTACAGCTGTCAAAGAGCTGAATGCGGGAGCCGCGTATTCGTTATCTGCTAATCTTACAGCTGGAGCGGTCTATACGCTGACTGTGACTGCGGCAGGCTACGACTTCGGAGCCCCGCTTGCGGTGAAGGTACCGGTTCCCATCGCACTGAGCTATGACTCCATACAAAAAGACGGGCTGACGGTGAAGCTGGACCCGGCTGTTCCGGGACTTCACGCAGCCAGCTTCATCTTGAAGGATGCGGAGGGCAATCAGAGCGTTGCATCTGCGGCAAGCACGGCAGATGGCGGTGCAACCTACGCTGTGCGGGCGGCGCTGCAATTTGGAACGGATTACAGCCTGAGTATTGCGGCTGACGGGTATGATTTCGGAATGGTGCTGCCGTTCACGGTGCTGCAGCCTGTCGCCAAGTCTATTGAGACGCTGTCCAAGAACGGGTTCACTCTGCGCCTGCAATCCGCAGTTCCAGATTTGAAGGTCAATCACATTCTGCTGAAGGACAGCAGCGGTGAGGCTGTTGCGCTTGATTCCCTGGTGACGGCGGACGGCGGGCTGACGTACCAAGCGGCAGCGAAGCTAATAGAAGGGGCGGGATACCGGCTGGCCTTGACCGCTAAGGGGTATGATTTTGGCCCGTCGGTTCATGTGGATGTTCTTCCGATGCTGCAGTTGACTGTGGGTAGCATTAGTACCTCAGGCTTCAGTCTGAATCTGAGCAAGGCCGTGCCTGATCTGAAGCTGTCTTCCGTTCGCCTTAGCGGACCGGACGGGCAGGATATAACCCTTACCGCAAGCTCATTCTATGATGCTAATCCCGGTACAGCAGATGCGGGCAAAGTATATCAGGTGCGGGTGCCTATAAGTGCCGGACAAACGTACACACTTACGGTGCAGGATTCAATCCACCCGGTAGAAGGGCCGCTGGAAGTGGTTCTGCCGGTTGCGGTTACGAGCCAGGTCACCCGTGCGGATACCGGCGGAATAAGTGTGCTGCTGGCCCGCAAGTCTATCACGTTGCTGCCTGAGGATGTGGAGCTTCTTACGGCTGCAGGCGATAAGATCAAGGTGACGGGGATCGCAGCGGGAACTGACGCTGGTACCTTCATCATTCAAGCTCAGCTTGCTGAAGGTAGTACGTATATGCTGACTCTGAAGAAAGCGGGGTATGATTTTGGCGCAGCGGCTAAAGTGTACGTGGCTTACCGTGTTGCCTCAAGCCTCACAGGAGTGAATGAGAATGGCTTCACTGTAAGCTTCAGTGCGCCGGTTCCAGATGTACAGTTCAGCTTGCAGGACGCCGGCAACAACCCGGTCACACTGGGCGCGGTGTCCACCACAGACTTCGGCCAGACGTACAAGGTGGCAGCGAACCTGGCCTACAATAAGGAATTCAAGCTGCGGCTGAGCGCAGCGGGGTATGAGCTCGGGGCGGAGCTGACGGTGAATAATATAAGCGCGCCGCCGCAACTGATGGATGCGACCTCTTCAGAGAGCGGAACCCAGGTGATCCTGACGTTCGACAAGCCGCTGGCCAGCGTAACAGCAAGCGGGTCCTTCTCCGTTAAGATCGACGGACAATGGCAGAGCTCCGTAACTGCGGCACTCGGCGCAGATCCGGCGCAGATTCTCCTGAGCTGGAATAGCAGCGGCCGGGTAATTGGCTCAGCCTCTACGGTATCGGTAGCTTACACCGGCGTGAACCGGGTGAAGGCGGTCAATCAGACGTTCCTGGCTGTCTTTGACGAATTGCCGGTGGCCAATGCGGCGACCCTGGCCGGGTTCGTCTCCAGCTATGCCTATAAGAACGATGCAGCCTATCCGGCTCAAATCCTTCACAAGCAATATGGCAAGACGGCGCTGGAGACGGCGGAGCTTCTGCGGGACGGCGGCTTCAAGGCAGCGAATCTGTACCGAGCGGTGCTGGTCGAATACGGGATGATCCGTTCAGAAATCACTCCTATCCTGTATGCAATGAACGCGGATGCGTCAGCGCTCTTTGATGCTTACAATTCGCTTAAGCCAGCTACGGCTGCGTATGATGGATTGATTATAGGTGAGCTCCTCTCGGCAGGCTATTCGGCCAGTGAGATTGGCCCGGTCCTCCAGCGATTCGGTCTGCTCAGCAAAGACATCTTGGGATATCTGAAGCGCTACAATGTACCGGTGACAGAAGCGGCGAAGGTCCTGAGGGAGAACTGGAATGAAACAAGCGGAAATACCGTGGAGTTACTCGGGCGTACGGGTTATGACAGCAACGGGATTGCCGGAGCTGTCCAGAATGCATATGGTCTGAATCCGGCACAGACGGTGTCTGCTATGGCCGAAGGCAAGCAGCCGGCAACGAAATCGGCAGCGGTCATTAAAGAGCTGTACCAGGAGAGTGCGGTTACAAGTGCAACCTGGCTGTCCCAAGCCGGATATCCGGCGGCGGAGGTGAGCAAGGCGATTGCAGAGCAGTACAGCTACGCCAGTGCGGCTGAAATGCGGCAGGCCTTCATGGACGCCGGCTTCCCGGCAGCCTACACGTATGCTCTGCTGCGGAGGGAGTATTCGCAGCAGGATGCGGCGGCAGAGCTGCTTAATGCCAAGGTGTCTGCCCGGGATGCGGCTGAAGCGGTGAAAGCAGCCGGTGACGGAGCCGCTGTTATCATTAGCGCCTTAACGGCCAAGCACTATGAGGTGCAGGAAATTGCCCTCATTGTGAATGATTTATGGGTATCGGCGGGTACCCCGTTAAGCGATATCCTTGCCCAGTTCGCTGCTGGCGGATATGAGCCTTCAGCACGGGCCGCGCTGCTGCGGGAGCAGTTCCGTGCAGAGCTTCCGGCAAGCATTGCGGCGCTCTCTCCAGGGCTTACCCAGACCCAGCGGGAGCATATCCTGAAATACCTATTGGATGGGGGATATGATCCGGTTCTCTTAGCAGATTATTATCTGAAGCAGGGCAGCCATCCTTATGAATTGTTCAGACAATTCAGGCTGGCGGGCAAGACGCCGGTACAATCGCTGCAGACGATGCATGATGCCTATATTCAAGCGGGAACAGCGCTGACGTTGAGCGGAGCCATGGATCTGTTCTACCATGATTACAATAACCGTTACGAAGCAGACCAAGTCCTGACGGCGCTGCGTACCGTGTTCGCCCAGGATGTAGATGGGAAGGCGGATGCTACCGCACTAGCGGCTGTTATGAGCAACTCCACGCTGTGGGATAAATATGAAATTGCCAAGCCGCTTATCCGGCAGATGGGCCTCACAATTCAGGATTGGGTGGAGCTGGAGCGCACAGAGGCCTTGTCCCGGTTCGGCTGCGCTTGTGATGTACGTACGGTGGTGAAGGATACCCAGTATCTTTTCGCTGGTGCAACCCTGCCGGAGATTACGGTGGCCATGAGCTTATCCAGCAGCTATACCTTGAACATGATTGTGGAAGGAACGATTAATCTCTACCCTACAGGGGGTGTCAGAGCGAAGGGAATGCCTTACCTGATCTCTGCGCTGAAAAATGCGGGGTATTCCTTCGAAGAAGTCGCTGCGGAATTCGACCGCCAAGGGTGGAGTGAATGGGTGTCTGTCTTCAGCACATACGGAATTGCAGCAAGTGATGTGACTGCCTATTTGGTTACAAAAGGTCTTACCATGAGCCAGGTCATTGACCGGCTGGCTCCTTATCCGCTGAAGGACCGGGCGCTGGTCCTGCGCGAAGCCTACGGGCTGGATAGCGCTGCTGCGGTGGCACAGCTGCTCCAGCAGACTGACGAGGATCAGGAGGATATCGGCCGGGCAGCGGCCTGGGCCTACGGCAGCGATCCAATCGCGTTGTGGATTCAGACGCTGCGGGCACAAGGGGCTACGGCTGCCTCCGTGATTAATACGCTCGCCGCGCGATACCCTGCCTACTGGCAGTCGGACAAGGTGGGCCCGGCCCTGATTCAGGGCGGATTCAGCCAGGATGAGGTGATGCGGGGGCTGCTGATCCATGCCGGAGTGCGGGGCAACCTGAAGGCAACGCTTGCGCTGCTGCAGTCGCTGTATAGCCAGCAGCAGATTACCATTGCCCAGCTGCTGAGTGCGGCCAAGTCCGAATCGCCGGGAGACGGACTGGAATTTCTGCAGAAGGGCGGCTATAAGCTGCCTGATATTGCCCGCGCACTCAAGGATTATTACGGGCTTACGGCCGGAGAAGCAGCCAAGCTGCTTACCGCCGCTTATCCGAATGATCAGAGTCTTATTCTCTCCGGGCTTGCTTCCGTATACGGACAGACGCTCGGAAGTACGGTAGCAGAAGCGCTGCAGGAGCAGGGAATTACTGAAGTAGGCGCAGCTGTTGAATATCTGTGGAATGCGGGATTTGCTCCCAAAGAAATTGCGGTCTCTGCCAAAGACGCCTTCCACCAGGACGCAGGTCAGACCGCACTGCTCTTCGTGCAGAAGAATATTCTGGCAGATAAAAATGTACTGGTAACGACCCTTGCCTCTGTCTATGGACTGTCCGTAGAGCAGGTGATCCATGCACTGCTTGTCCGTCAGGGAGACCCCTCCTTCGAGGGAGCCATTGCCTTTGTGTTCCAGGCCCGGTTCAGTCTGGCGAACAGCATCAGGCTGGCCAAGACAGAATACGGATTATCTGCGGGAACCGCCTTGCAGCTGCTCACAGATTCCCGGTTATACCGCCAGGAGGATATCCTTGCGGGAGTGACGGATATCTACCGGACCTCGCAGCGTGAGAGTATCGTGGATTCACTGGCAGCCAGCGGGCTGGTCACCCTGGAATCTGCCGTAACCTTCCTGCGCAACATGAAGTTCGATCTGAACGGGATCGTCCGGGTGGGCAAGGAGCATTACCGGTTAACGGCCGGTGAGACTGCCGCCGCTCTGACTGTCGAGGGCACTTATAGTGATGAGGACATCCAGAGTGCGGTGTCCTATGTATACGGACAGAATCTGACGCAGACCCGGCTCGATACGCTGAATGCGCTGGGGATCACCGTGTTCGCTGATGCTGTGCCGGAGCTGATAAGCGCCGGATTTACACTAGCCGACCTGGTGCTTGCAGGCAAGACGCACTACAAGCTCAGCGCCGGAGAGACAACTTACAGCCTGCTGCAATCCGGGAGATATCCGGCTGCAGACCTTCTGGCTGCTGTGGCGGAATTCTATGGCAAGCCGGTGAATGAGAGTGTAGAGGAGCTGCTGAACCGCAGCGGTATTGCTTCCATCCAGGATGCAGCGCCATATCTTCGTTCGCTGGGCTACACACTGCAGGATGTGAGCGAAGTATCCAAGAACTACTACGGTAATACGCTACAGGCTACCTATGACGCCTTACTGTCTCTCCAATTGGAAGACGCCAGCATTATAGAATGGACTGTACGGCAGGTCTACGGCACAACTGCGGAGGAAGGCACTACGGCTGCCACGCCTCAATCAATCCTGCAGGAAGCTGGAATTACAGGGGAGCCAGCGGCCATTGCCTATCTATGGAACGCAGGCTACCCGCTACAGGAAATTGTCAGAATGCTCAAAGAGTATAACGGCCAATCTGCGGCCGCAGCGGCAGCATTGCTGCTTGCCGATGGCTCGTTCCATAGCTCTGCGGTTCTGAGCAGCATCAGTGCTATATATGGCACTGCGTATGATCCCGCTGTGATGGAGCTCTTCAGAGCGCAGGGCATCTTTACAGACGCCCCGCAAGCGGCGCAGGTCTTGAGTACAAGCGGCTACCGGATGGCGTATATCGCAGAATTACTGAAGAAGAGCTATGGCAAGACAGAGGCAGAGGCGAAGGACGTCCTGAACGGACTGGGTATTTACACTGCGGATGCGGTACAGAAGACAGTGGCCGAAATGTATTTCGCAGTGGGCACATCCTCTGGAACGCTTCAGCAAGTACTTGATCTGTATGGAATCACGGGTACAGAGGCTGCTGTAAGCCTGCTCTATAAGCAAGGTACACCGGTGCAGGATATCCTCCAGTATTTGAAGGATGCTTATCACTTGGGTGCCGATGAAGCAACCGCCCTGCTGGCCGTGCATGTCAAGGGGCCGGAGCTTGGTCTGGCCGTCACTACGGTGTATTACAGCAGCACGAATATCGGTTATCTCGCGAAGCTGATTCCGGCAACCTCTATGGGCAGCCCGGGAACGGTGGCGAACTATATGAAGGCGAAATTCAGGGATACCGATATCGTGCTTGCGCTGAAGGTGATGTTCAATCTGGACGCTCTCGGTGTGCTGGATGCAATCACTACGGCGGTGATGCCTGCGGAGCGAGTCCGGGCAGCGGTAACCGAAGTGTTCGGGGCTGATCCGCTCTATACTTATCTGAAGCGTATGAAAGACCGGGGAGCGAGTGCGAATGATGTCGCTGCCGAACTGGATCTGCGGGGACTGCTTGAGCTGGCACCGTCCGGCTACCTGGTAGATACACTGCGGAGCCTGGGCTACGACAACGCCAGCATCCTGAAGATGCGCTACAATTATTTCAACGAAATGCGTCAGAATGCAGGCACGGAAGAGGAGCAGGGAATACAGCTGGTGCAGCTCGGCGTAAATACACCAGCCGCTATCGTTCAATACTTGCGCAAGTGGAGTCTGACCCCTTACAAGGTTCTTAAGATCGTAAGAGCAGGATTGCCGGATGCACCAATCGCGGAGATTGCCCTTGCCATGCGTGAGCAGGGCTACGATGGTGAAGCCATTATGGGCGGACTTGAAATTATCGGAGAAGGCGGGGATAGCATTGCTGCGATTCTCAGGAAGCTTGGGCTTCCGGTGGTACGGGCACTGGTTTTCCTAGGCAAAAGCTGGTCCGTGGACGAGCAGCTGCAATGGCTGATCAGCAATGGCTATACACCAAGCGAATACATCCGCTACCGGAATGTGGAGACCGACAATACCATTGCAGTTCTGAGACAGCAGCTCGGCTTGTCCGCAACTGATATTGCCAAGCTGCTGAATAAGTATAAGGGCAGTATGAGTCACTATTACTTAGCCAAAGCACTGTATGACGGAGGATTTACACAGGTCAGTGAAGTAGCAGGTGCGTTGATCGCGATCAATTATCAGCCGGTCTGGCTGCTGGGATTGCTGGTGGGGATTGGCGGCTGGACCATGGATGATATCGCCCAGGGAATGCTGGATTCCGGGCTGATCTCACTCGTGGATCTGGGAACGGCGATTCAGATGGCCACGGGCGGCGTGCTGAAGGAGACCTATCGTATTCTCAAAAAGGTATCCACCGTGAAACAGCGGGAATTCTATGACAGTCTTAGCAGCGTGGAGCGCATGCTGCTGGACAACAATGAAATCGCCATGATTGTAGTGGTGTCCGCCATGCGTAACGGAAGGATCAGTATCGCCGATGCCACCAATCAGCTGAAGGTGACGGAAGGGATTGAACCGGAAGATGCACTGAAGGTGCTGATTGTATCAGGAGCCAATGTGCTGGATTCGGCAGGAGCCGTATGGGATGTCTACCGCGATTATATCGGGGCCAAGATTGTCCTCAAGATGTTCGAAAAGGCGGCAGGCAAGTATATTAGTGACTTCAGTAATTACTACAAGCTGGTCATGACGTTATCCAAGATTATCTATAAAGTATCCAAGTAAGAAATGAGGCTGCAGCAAAGGCCGGTCCGCATAAGGACCGGCCTTTGCCGGTAACCTGTCATGGAAAATCAAGGCGTGGACACCCCGACCCGGAAGGTGCTATCCTAACTTAATAGAATTTGTTATTAAGGGAGACGCAGCCGTGGAAAGTAGGCATTGGATGTCGATTATGCTTTTTATTGCAGCAGCACTGATGCTGTTTGTCTCGTTCCTGTCGTACCAGAAAAGACATCTGCCTGTTGCCAGAACGATGATTCTGATTATGCTGACAGCAGCCTTCTACGCCTTCGGCTATGGTCTTGAGCTGCTTAGCGGGAACTTAAGCCAGGTGAAGCTGGCGCTGCACATTCAATATCTGGGTATTCCCTTTGTCTCCACCTTATGGCTGGTACAAGCGATTCAATTCACCGGAGCCGCTGCGCGCTTCCGTAAGCGACTGATTGCCTTGTTGTTCCTGATCCCCGCCGTCATCTTCATCCTGCAGCTCACCAATGACTGGCATCATCTGATCTATCGGGAATTTCTGCTGAATACGGACCCTTCAGTCTCCTTGTATTACACCGTCAAGGGGCTGTGGTATAACATCCATGCTGCGTATAATTATCTGGTGCTGCTTGGCGGGATTGCGCTGTTCATATCCATGTTTGTGCGGGCGCTGCCGATTGTACGCAAACAGATTGCTGTTCTGCTTCTGGGTGCGGTTGCGCCTATGCTGCTCAATCTGTTCCTGTGGACCGGAACCCGAATAGATCTTACGCCGTTCGGATTTGCAGTATCGGGCATCGCCTACGCCTGGGGCATCCTCAGATTCAACCTGCTCCGTCTGACTCCGCTGGCTATGGCGCAGGTGTTCGAGACGATCCGGGACGGTGTCCTTCTGTTCGATTATGAGAATCAGATCGTCAGCTACAACCGTGCCGCAGAGAAGATGTTTCCCGAGCTTGGGAGCAGGCGGCGCTACCCGGCGGATATGACGGAGGTGCTTGCCGGCAGCGGGGAGCTGCTTGAACGTCTCAGGGGCTTAAGCGATGAGGACGAGCGGTTTGCCTATGAGCGGCTCCAAGCTGGTAGGCGTATGTACTATAATTGCAGCCTGTCCTTCATTCATGATACAGGCAGCACCCCTATCGGCAAAATCCTCTTGGTCAGCGACATTACCGAGCTGAAGGAGAGCGAGGTCCGGCTGCGCGAGAATGCCCGGCAGCTGTCCGAGCTGAATGCCTTCAAGGATAAGCTGTTCACCATTGTGGCCCACGATATCCGCGATCCGGTAGCACTGCTGGTCAGCCTGACAGAGCTGCTGGGCGACGGGCTGACAGCTGCAGATGGGGAGCATGCGGAGGTGGTGCGGGAGATTAAAGGGCAGGTGCGGAATACGTTCCAGCTTGTTGACAATCTGCTGGACTGGTACCGCAGCCAGAAGGGGACAGTGTCGTTCCATCCGCAGGCCTGGAGTGTGCAGCAGGTGGTCCGGCAGGCCCTGATGCTGGCGGGTACGAAGGCCGGGATGAAGCAGATCCGCCTGACGGAGCGTATCGGCAGCGAATTAACCGTCCGGGCGGATAAAGAGATGCTGGATCTGATCCTGCGCAATCTGCTCTCTAACGCTATCAAATTCACTGGGATAGGCGGCTCTATTGTGGTTGAAGCCCTGTTTGAAGAGGACAAGGTGATCTTGTCTGTCCGCGATGACGGGATCGGTATTGATGAAGCGACCGCAGACATGCTGCGCCTGGAGGAGCCGATTCTGAAGGCGCCGCTGGGAGAGGAGGCAGGAGATGCCCGCTTCGGCCTGGCGCTCGCGCGTGAATTTGTGCGCATTCATGGCGGGAGCCTGTGGTTTGAGAGCAAGCCGGGTAGTGGAACCACCTTCTTCTTCACCTTGCCGGGATCGGCAGGAGGCGAACGGATGGAGTAACGGGCAGCGGGAGGGAGGAGATATGCAAGTGAAGGTTATACTGGTCGATGATGAACGGATGATGCATCTGATCCTTAGCACTATGCTGCTTAAACTGCCTGAAGTTGAGCTTGCGGGTACGTTCACAGATACGAAGTCGGCTGCTGCCTTTCTGGTGGAGCACCCGGATGTGGAGCTTGCCTTCGTAGACCTCTCTATGCCGGGAGAAGGCGGCATGGCCTTTGCAGCCAGGCTGGCGGCTGCCGCTTCTCCGGTGCAAATTGTGTTCGTGACCTCACATAAGGAATTTGCCCTGGAGGCTTACGACTTGTCCGTGCTGGATTATTTGGTCAAGCCGGTCTCCCAGGAGCGGCTTGCGCGCACAGTGAACCGGGTGCTTACCCAGCGGCGGGCTGCGCCGGCACGGCTCTCCCCTCAGCCGGAGGTGCAGGCTCCGGCCGGTTCCGGCCGGGTAACGCTCACGATGCTTGGGGATGTTGCCGTCAGCAGCGGGGCAGGCCGGGTCAAATGGACCTCACGTAAATGTGCTGAGCTGTTTGCCTATCTGCTGCTGCTCCGGGGGAAGCGCGTCCCCCGGAGCAGGCTGGTTGCGGATATCTTCGGCGGCATGCATAAGACCAATGCGGAGAGCTATCTTAACACTACCGTCTATCAACTGCGCAAATCTCTGGAGCCGCTGGGCCTGCGGGAAGCCATCCGTTCGGAGAACGACGGGTATGCGCTTGAGCTTCAGGCGCCGGTTATCGACTATCTGCAATTTGAGCAGGAGGCAGCCGCCTTGCACACCATTGAACTCCCGGATATAGAGAGGGCTATGCGTATCGAGCAGCTCTATACAGGGGAGCTGTTCGGCGACAAGGCTTATGTGTGGGCCATCCATGAGACGGAGCGTTATGCGGAATTGTATGCCTCCTTCGTCAAACGGCTGGCCGCAGCGCTCATTGCCAGCCGGGATTCCGCTGCGGCCTCCAAGCTGCTGCTGAAGCTGAACAAGCGGAATCCGCTGGATGAATCGGTGATCCGCAAGCTGATGGCCGTTCACGAACTGGCCGGAGACAAAAAAGGTCTGAATGCCGTCTACACAGACTACGTGCGGCTGCTGAGCCGCGAGCTTGGCATCAAGCCCTCCGGTGACCTAATCTACCTGTATGATTCCCTGGTCCGGCGGATCTCGGAACTCAAATAAGCGCTGTTTCAGCCTTCTCCGGAGGGCCCGGATTACGGGTCTTCCGGTTTTTTTTGCTGCTCAACCCAATCAGAATGGCTGTTGCTAGAGTAGATTAGCTTGAGGGTGATTCTGTTAGAGTGGCGGCAAGGAATTTCGCCAAAAATGTGGACAGGGGTAAAGGCGCGAATCCGTTCCGATTACATTAGGAAATGGGGGGATACAGATGGATTTCAGTGCATTGACTGGCCTTTTCGTGGATAACAATGGTTCGGTCGTGCTGAATGTTCTGTTATCTACTGCCTTGATCTGGAGTATTAAGCAAATTGCGAATAAAGAGAAAGTCATACAGAATTATCAGAAACGCGATGAGGAGAATGAGAAGCAGCTTAGCGAATATAACCGTACGCTCGTGAAGCTGCTGATTGAGAGAGGAACCGCAGAGAGAAAACCTAATGATGAGGAGGTCGTCAACAAGTGAAGCTCCTCGATATCTTTCGCAAGCACGAGCTGAAGCCCAGCCGGGTCAAACGGGAAATTGAGACCCTGGGCCAAATTCAGGAGGCGTATGAATCCAATGATCTAGAGAGGCTTATTGATCTGCACCGCACGGGCTTAGGTAGAAGGGGAGATGATCTGCATGGACATTATTGACTTGATCCTGATTACACTGGAACTGATCGCCTTGATCGCTTTTACCGCGTATGTTATCCGTTACAGCAAATATTTCATCGGACGGGGACCTATGCGCACCTATAATTTGTACCTCCGCAGTGTGTGGGTAACTTATGGGGCAGTAGCACTCCTGTGTCTCAATCTGCTGTGGGGAAGGCTGAACATTATTCTCGGGCTGAACCTGTCCGGCAGCTTATCCGATATCCTGCGGGAGTATGTGCTGGTGCTGACCCTCGTCATGCTTGTATTCGCAGGCTTGATGCACAAGGAGTTATGGGACAGCAACCATAGGCCTAAGCCCCGCAGCGAACGCAAGAAACTGAAGTAGGCCCCATTCCCCATCATTCCCCCTCGGACACTAGTCTTCCGCCGCGTTCATCTCTCTCCATATGAAAAAGCACCAGCTCCAGCTGAAACAGCTGGCCGCTGTAAGCAAGCTGAAACAGCCCGCCGGCCCGCTCCATCGTCTGGCGGATATTCCGCAGTCCGATCCCGTGGGAGCGCTTATCGCTTTTGGTCGTCAGCAGCTCGCCGCCTGGGCCTTGGAGGACAGACCCGGCATACGGATTCTGAATCCGTATAAATAAGCTGTCATTCAGATAATGCATATGGACCGCGATGTACCGTTCTGTTCCCTGTTCCTTGGGGATCAGGCTGACTGCTTCCCGTGCATTGTCAAGGGCATTGCCCAGAATAACGCTGATAACAGCGGTATCGAGCATCAGCCGGGGAGGAAGGCTCAGCTCCAGACGGAGATCTATCTCTGCTGTGAATGCCTCCTGCCGTTTGTAGTCCAGAATGGAGTCAATAACCGGGTTGCCCGTGTTGCAGTAAGCTTGGGCTTGTCCAGTCGAGCCCAGCAGAGCGTCCAGCTCGGCTGTAGAGGCGGCTTCTTCTCCGCTGAGAATTCTGGAGCGCAGGCCCAGCAGAATATGGTTGAAGTCATGGCGGAAGCGGAGAGCTTCCTCCTGAAATTCCCGGTTCCGGTGGTATTGGTTCACATAATAGCTGTTCTGCTGCTCCAGCAGCAGGCGCTGGCTGCGTTCAGACTGCGCGTTCAGCACGCGGTCAATCAGGAGGAAGATCAAGAGATTGATAGCGAGCAGCAAGGCGGGAACAATAGGGAATAACTGCGGATATAGCTGGAAGAAGGGACTGCCGGATAACTTCAGCAATACCGCAATGCTAAGACAAGGACAGAGAAAGACAACAGACCCTAACCATCCGTTTGGCTGGCCCCGGCCCTCGTCTTTCACCAGCCTGCGCAGCAGCAGCACGAGCAATAGCATCAAGAGCTTCGAGAGCAGCAAGCCAAGCCTGTAACCGAAGTCTGTACGCGGCAGAAGAACCGCTGCATCGCTGAGGATAATTACAGCAGAGATAAACACCGCAGCGTATAACCGCCAGGCAAGGCTGCCCCTGTAGAGCAGGGACAGACCCAGGATCAGTCCGATATTAGCAGCCATCAGCAGCAAGCCGGGCAGGGAGCTGTGATGGAGCAGAGCATGAACACCAATATACAGAATATAAAAGGCGGTCAGCCGCAGCCGTGATTCTACACGGCAGGTGAAGAAGCGGCTGAAGAAGAGATGCAGTATGACTGACAGGAGCGGTAGTACAGCGAGATATATGATTTCATCGAGGAGTAAGGAATTCATACCAGCTCCCCCCTGAAATGAAGATAGGCCCTGCGCACAGCGGGGCTATATTTGCTGCTGACCGGCAGCTCACAGCCGGTGGTGAGAATGATTTTTTTGGCGCTGATGGCCTGGATTGAATAGAAGTTCACGATATAGGACTGGTGAATTCTTACGAAATGGCTGGACGCCAGCTTCTGCTCCTCCTCTATTAGCTTCCCGTAGTATTGCAGTGTCCGATCATGAGTAACCAGTGTAATCCGCCGGATGCTGCTCTCCAGATAATGAATGTCCCTGTGAGGAATCCTTAGTTCCTGGTTCTTCAGCTGTACTGCAAGGAAGTTAGTCCGGCCCTGCTGCCGGAGACGGAGGGTCTTATGTATGGCCCGGACCAGCTTCTGCTTGAAGCTCTCCGGCGTTACCGGCTTTTTCATGAACCCCGACGGACGCAAGTCAAACAGCTGCATATGGTATTCTTCATGGCTGGAAATATAGATAAGCTGCACCGGATCATTGCCGTCATCTTCCCTCAGCAGTTGTCCCGCCGCAATGCCGTCCAGACCGCCCAGCTCAATGTCCATCAAGATAATATCGAACGGGCTGCCATCTCGGAGGGCCCGGGCAAAGCTTTCTCCTGAATAATATATGGAAATTTCAATAGGCTCGTTTAAGTGTTCTCCGGTTTCCAGAATCAGGCGCTCGGCCTCTCCGGCTGCGCGGGGCTCATCGTCACACACAGCAATATGAATCATCGGCTTCTCCACCTTTGCATTTATCCCTACATTATACATTTTCATCCTCGAAAACGACATGATCTCGCGTGAATATGACACCTGCGTTAGCGGAGGGAACACCAGATGGTATCGTTAAGCCGTCAACAGATTTGAATGGGAAAAGGAGTGTTTGCTTTGACGGCAACGGTATTTGAGGCTGAGGGCTTATCCAAGGAGTACCCTACAGGAGCGGCGCTGGATCAGCTCTGCATGAGAATTGAGGCGGGGGATGTATACGGCTTCGTGGGGGAGAACGGGGCAGGCAAAACAACGCTGATGAGAATCATCGGCGGTCTGGTGCATCCGACAGCCGGAAGGATGGCCTTATTCGGAGAGCAGAGCAAGGAGAAACAGATTGCGGCCAGACGCCGGATCGGCTTTCTGATTGAACGGCCTTCGCTCTATCCGCATATGAATGCTATGGAGAATCTGGGCTTTTACTGCCGGATCTTCGGCATCAGGGATAAGGGCAGAAGTGCTGAAGTGCTGAAGCTTGTAGGTCTGGATGAGGCGGGACCAAAGAAGGCGGGCGAGTATTCGCTTGGCATGCGCCAGCGGCTGGGAATTGCGGTGGCCCTCCTGAACCGGCCGGAGTTCCTGGTGCTGGATGAGCCGGTGAATGGACTCGACCCTGCGGGAATTGTGGAGGTCAGGCATATCCTGGAGCAACTGTCCCGGGAACAAGGCGTGACTCTGCTGATCTCCAGCCATATTCTGAGTGAGCTGCAGCTGCTGGCCGGTAAATACGGCTTCATTCATCAAGGCCGGCTGATTCAGGAGATTTCGGCTGCTGAACTGCAGCGGTCTGCGCAGGTGATGATCTGTATTACCACATCTTCTCCGGCAGCAGCTGTAGCTGAGATATTGAGGCAGGAGCTAAGTTGCGGGGATATCCGGGTCAAGCAGTCCGGAGAGATCGAGCTTCCCCGCAGCGGGGTAGATCTGGAGCGCCTAATGTCTCTTCTCGTGCAGCGGGAGATTCCGGTTGACGGCTTCCATCTGACGGCGCCCAATCTGGAGCAGTATTATATGGACTTGATCGGGGGCGGCGGAAGATGAGAAACCTCTGGCAGGCTGAAATCTATTATTTGCGTAAGGATCTGGCTTTCAAAAGCGTCACCGCAGTCTTCGCCCTCGCCAGCCTCGCACTTGTTCTAATTCTGGGCAGCAAAGGCGGTTATTCCTTAAGCAGTTATGCAGAGCCGCTCAAGACGGCTGCTTCGTTCTCCATCCTGTTCTATCTGGTCATTCCGCTGCATGCCTGCTTCTTCGCAACCGAAGGCTTCGAGCATGGCTCGGTGCAGAATATTATTGCTGCCGGGCATAGCAAGGCGAAATACTACACCGGTAAATACGTGCTGGAGCTGCTTGCTGTTCTGGGCTGGCTGCTGGAGTTCTACGGTTTATATTATCTCTTCTCTCTGGCGGCAGCGCTGATCACAGGAGTGCCGGTAGGACATGCCGGATATACAGAGGATCTGGCGGCTGGTCTGACAGCCTTGGGACTGAACCTGCTCTATCTGGCAGCTTATTGTGCAGCAGTCATGATGCTGGGGATGCTGATCCGCAAACCGGCTTCGGCGGTGGTGGCCGCATTCTTCTTCATCTTCGGTAATCTGCTGCTCAGCGGGTATCTCAAGGACGCCTCCTCTGCGGTTCTTCGCGCAGTTTCTGAGCATTCCCTCATGACGCAGATTCTCAAATTCTCGAGGATATATGTGGAGAACTCACAGCTGATCCTGCTCTCGGGGACGGGGGATTATATACGCGCGTTGTGGATTCCCGCAGCTTGGATCTTGCTGTCTCTAACTATCACCCTGACCGTTTTGGAGAAGCGGGATATTCAGATATAATAGGGGAAAAGCATGTAGGGAGGCGGTCTGTTTGACTTCGAATGATGCGCTGCAGCTGGCGACCTTCGCCGGCGGCTGCTTCTGGTGTATGGTCAAGCCGTTCGACGAGCTGCCGGGCATCGTCTCTGTGGTATCAGGTTATACAGGCGGGCATACGGAGAATCCGACCTATGAAGAGGTAGGGTCGGAAACTACCGGGCACCGGGAGGCGGTACAGATTGTCTATGATCCGGAGCTGTTCCCGTATGAACGGCTGCTGGACATCTATTGGCAGCTGATCGATCCGACGGATGACGGCGGACAGTTCATGGACCGGGGGCATTCTTACGCTTCGGCGATCTTTGTTCAGAATGAAGAGCAGCAGAAGCAGGCGGAGCTGTCGAAGGAGAGGCTGAAGGCCAGCAAGCGCTTCAAAGCGCCGATTGTGACGCCCATCCTGCCCGCTGCGCCGTTCTATCCGGCGGAAGCGGAGCATCAGCAATATTATCTGACCCATCCGCTGGATTATAAGCTATATCAGAAGGGCTCGGGCCGTGACGACTTCACAGCGCTGCACTGGAACAGCCGTGAGGACAAGAAGCGGCTGCGGGAGCGGCTTACAGAGCTGCAATATGAGGTCACCCAGAACAAAGGCGCGGAGCCTGCCTACCAGAATGCGTATTGGGACCACTTCGAGGAGGGTCTATACACGGATGTGATCAGCGGTGATCCGCTGTTCAGCTCGGCAGACAAATTCGATTCCGGCACAGGCTGGCCCAGCTTCACGGGTCCGGTGGAAGAGGGGCTGATCCGGCGCGAAGCGGATTATAGCGGCGGGCAGGTGCGGACCGTGCTGCGCAGCAGGCTGAGCGGAGCTTATCTGGGGTATCTGACCTTTGACGGACCGGAGCCGGCGAAGCAGCATTACCATATCTATTCTGCCGCCCTTCAGTTCGTCCCTAAGGCAGAGCTTGAAGACCGGGGGCTGAGACGGTATGTGAGACTCTGAAGCTTAGGTCATATTTATAGCTGCCTTGAGCATATGCTTGATCTATAGTCCTGTCCACAAAAGGGGTTGAAGATTTGGCGGGTGCACTTCTAGGCAGCTTTTTGTCTGCAATGGCAACAGTGCTGGGCGTTATTCCTATTCTGTTCGTAAGGCGGCTGTCTGAGCTGTGGAAGGATGTGCTGGTGGCTTTCACCGCAGGGATCATGGTTTCTGCAAGCACGTTCGGGCTGATGCCGCAGGCAATCAAGGAATCGGGCATTACTGCACTGACTCTGGGGCTGATTACCGGCGTATTGCTGCTTGATCTGATTGAGAGCCATATACCGCATATCGATGTGGAGAATAAGCCCGGCCTCAGCACTCTGGATTCCAAAGCGCTGCTCGTCATGATTGCGCTGTTCATTCATAACATCCCCGAAGGGCTCAGCACAGGCTTCAGCTATGCCAGCGAGCAGACAAGCCTTGGCCCGATGGTGGCGATTGCGATCGGTGCGCAGAATATGCCGGAAGGGCTGATTCTGGCGATCTTCCTCATGAATGCCCGCGCCAGCCGGCGCAAGGCGTTAATTATAGCCGCATTGACCGGTCTGATGGAGATGGTGTCGGCCGTGATCGGGTATTTTACAGCCAGCTATGTACAGAATGTGGTTGGATACGGGCTGGCATTCGCTGCCGGGGCGATGCTCTTTATCGTATATAAGGAGCTGATCCCGGAGAGTCACGGCCACGGATTTGAACGGCCCTCGACGTATTCTTTCATCTTCGGGCTGCTGGCGATGGTCTATATTACGCAGTTTTTTGGCTAGGCCGCTTCAGCGGCAGTGTCGTTTGCATCTGCCTGCCGCAGCCGCTATACTATAACGCAATCCCCGGTTCCTATGGAGAAGGAGTGGTGACACGATGGTTAGACTGGAATGGGAAGCTGTATTATCCTTCGTATTATTGATTGCTTCATACCTGTGCTTATACGCGGCTATTCAGAAGCGGACGAATTTCGCCCGGTACAGCATGACGGTTCTCCTGATAGCCAGCGGAGCGCCGCTTGCCGTGATGCTGATTCTGGAGAGCAGAAGAGAAGCGCTGGATGCCAATATCGGGCTGGGCATGGCGTTCCTGCTGACCTGGCTCATTACCGCAGTTGTATTTGTGGCTGCACTAATTACGTGGGTAGTTAAGGCAAGGAAACGCGCTCATAGGTAGAAAATAAGAAGCTTAGCAAAAATAAGAAGCTGTCCAGAGACTGTAATGCCTACAGTTTCCGGACAGCTTCTTCTGTTATAATATAAGGCGTGCCCAGAAAGCGCGTATCTTCTAACCGGTGAAAGTCCGGTCACGGGAGGGGCCAAGCCCCCGTGTAGCTAGGATGCCTGCGTACGGCGAAATCCGTGCGTAGAAGCGCATCGACAAAAGTCCGGTCAGAGACAGGGCGAGCAACCCGCCAGGCCGTAACATGAAGTGAATCCTGCCGCGTCGTCATAAAGGCCCCGCAAGGGGGAAGAGAGGAAGTCGAACCTCGCTTATATGGGTGAAGACCATGGAAGCTGCAGAGAACTTGGAACGGCAGTGAAGAATCCTCCGGCGTATGGGGATCGGCATGGAAGGAAAGAAGACATAGTGAACTGGGGAGACCCTCCCCCACACGGGAGGATTTTTTTTTTAGAAACCCGTAAAAAGACGCTCTATAAGTCCAAAAGATGAAATGAACCGTCTGTGGGAAGGGAGTCCGAGGGGCTCATAGTACCGAGGAACCTAAGGACAACATAACCTTAGGGAGAGAAGGAGCCCTGCTTTGTTTATGCTTTTGGAGGAGGTACGAGTGAGTGAATGCCAGTAGGCTAACGACACCTAAGGAAAAAGTTCAAGAACTCCAAGAAAAGCTAGGTCATGCGGCCAAGGAGAACAACAAGCGTAAATTCCATGCACTGTACGACAAAGTCTACCGCTGGGATGTGCTGAGTGAAGCCTGGAAACGGGTGAAAGCGAACAAGGGGGCTGCCGGAGTAGATACGGTGACGCTCGCGGATATTGAGAAACAAGGAGAAGTGCAATTTCTCAAAGACTGCGAGCGAGCATTAAAGGATGGTAACTACCACCCACAGCCCGTACGGCGGCACTATATCCCAAAGAAAGACGGGAAACCAAGACCGCTGGGCATACCCAGCGTGCGCGACCGAGTGGTGCAGATGGCAACCAAACTCGTCATTGAACCGATCTTCGAAGCGGATTTCGAAGAAGTATCCTTCGGATTTCGCCCGAAGCGAAGTGCGAAAGGAGCACTGGATCGAATCCGGAAAGCCTGCAACCGCAAAGGAAATTGGGTAGTCGACGTCGACATCCAAGGTTACTTCGACAATATTAACCAGGAGAAACTGATGAAATTGGTACAAATGCGTATCAATGACAGACGAATCCTGAAGTTAATCCGGAAGTGGCTTCAGGCGGGAGTCATGGAAGAAGGAAACGTAAGACGTTCCGATTTAGGCACACCACAAGGTGGAGTGATCTCACCACTTTTGGCGAACATCTATCTGAACTATTTTGACCGACTGTGGGAAAAACACGGGAAAGGAGTAGGTGAACTCACGAGGTATGCAGACGATCTTGTGGTGGTCTGTAAAACTAAAAAGGACGCCGGACATGCGTATGAACTCATACGCAGAATCATGGAACGTCTGGAGCTGACGCTACACCCAACCAAAACCCGTATTGTCGGCTTATGGACAGGAGACGAAGGATTCGACTTCTTAGGAATGCACCACCGGAAAAAGAAGGCAGAAACATCCCAAGGCAAGGTGTATTACACCACGCAGCAGTGGCTAACGAAGAAGGCGGAGGAACGAATTCGAGGCGTGGTTAAAGAAAGATTAGCACCGCCCAGCATGCGTTCGAAATCGTTTGCGGAACACGTGGAATGGCTCAATCCCAAGATTCAAGGATGGAGAAACTACTATTACACAAAGTACAGCCAAAAGAGGTTAGCAAAACTGGATTGGTATATTCTGCAACGATTTACCCGGTGGTATGCGAAGAAGAGACAACGAGGAAGATGGATGAGATCCCGGTCAGAAGTTAGATATTTGACCATCCAATATGGACTAAAAACGCTATTGTAATCTGCATGCCGATGAATGACAAACATCGGAAAGCCGTATGAGGGAAAACCTCACGTACGGTTTGATGAGGAGGGGCTGGGTTGCACCAGCCCTTTACTCTAGAATTTATATATTTCACGCTAGAAATTATCCTTCTATTTCTGGCTGAAACGGTACCGTCCTTTAAAAGGACGGCGAAGCTGTTTCCACTTGGCCGTAAGCTGCTCTATACGTGCAGAGTATGCCGTCCAGCCTTGCTGGAATCCCGTACGGCCTCAAGCTCCTGTGCAGAGAGCGGCTGCGAGCGGGCAGCCGCCATATTCTGCCGCAGCTGCTCCAGGCTGCTGGCCCCCGGAATGATGGCCGCAACCGCCGGATCAGCCAGCGGATATTGCAGCGCAGTCTGTGTCAGCGTCCGGGTAAGGGGGGTCTGGCTCATCAGCTGCTCATGCAGCGCCGTGAGCTCGGCCTCCGTATAGTCCAGATACGCCCGCTGCGCCTTGCTGCGGCCATGATCGGTCAGAATGCCGCTTGCCAGCGGCCCCCGCGCAATCAGGCTGATGCCCGCGCGGCCCAGCAGCGGAAGAATGCTCTCCTCCGGGCGTCTGTCGAGAATGCTATACTGGCTCATCACGCTGACGATGCCGGAGCGCTGCACATATTCCCGGATCACATTCGGCCGGATGGAGGAGATGCCGTAATGGCGGATAACCCCTTCCCGCTTCAGCTCCTCGAAGGCTTCAATCGTCTCATCGATATCATCCTCCAGCGTTCCTCCGTGCAGCTGATACAAGTCAATATAATCGGTCTGCAGTCTGCGCAGACTTTCCTTCACAGCAGAGCGGATATAGGCCTTGGAGGCATCCCAGCTCCAGCCTTCCTGGCCGGGAATTCTGCGGTTGCCCACCTTGGTCGCCAGGATCACGTCAGCGCGGCGGTGCCGGATGGCCTGACCGACAATCTCCTCATTGCGGCCCTCATCGTAGAGGTCGGCAGTATCCAGGAAGTTAATTCCGCGTTCGAGCGCTTCGTGGATAATGGCGGTGGCCTGCGCTTCCTCGGTCCCCAGCGACATGCAGCCAAGCCCCATGGCACTTACATGTAAATCAGATTGCCCCAGTCGGTTAGTCTTCATCGGATGTCCTTTCGTTACGCAGTGATGGGTATTAATGGGTACGAATGAGTTCATTATAGCATTCAGGCACACCGTAAGCACTCGGGCGGGATTCCTTCAGAGTTCAACTGGAACAACCTCAGTCTTTTAATTGTGGTTGGGCATGATGAGACCTGAAGTTTTATAAGGAGTAAAGGAATTGGGAGCAATTGTATGTGGAAAACCGAATACAATGTGTTAGCGTGAAGGTAATCAGGCCCAATGTATGCTAAAAACCGAATACAATGTGCTTGCGCGAAGGTATCGGGCCTAATGTATGCGGTAAACCGAACATAATAGTTTTGGTGGTTCCGTCTTACTGATCCAATCCATATATTTAAATCTTGTGCTGTACTAGTTAGGGTAGGGATATCTGCACAAAAAGAATCCTGCACCACCGCGAGCGGGTGGGCAGGATTTCCGTCATATCTGTGATCTGTGATCTGGGATCTGTAATCTACAATCTGTGATCTGGTATCTGTGAGCTGCAGGTTCAGCAGGCAGGAGCAGTATCTGCAAGGCTTATCCGTGCAGAATCGTCTCAATCTGCCCCAGCTCTTCTACGCTTAGCTCAGGCGCATTCAGTGAAGCTACAGCATCCTCGATCTGGCTGATCTTGCTTGCCCCGATCAGTGCAGAGGTCACCTTGCCGCCGCGCAGCACCCAGGATAAGGCGAGCTGGGACATTTTCTGTCCGCGTGCCGCCGCAATTTCGTTCAGCTTGCCAACCTTGGCCAGCACCTCAGGCGTGAGCTCCTTCTCAGAGAGGAATACGCTGGGTCCGGCTGCACGGGAATCGGCTGCGATGCCGTTCAGGTAGCGGTCGGTCAGAATCCCCTTTTGCAGCGGGGAGAAGGCGATGGTGCCAATGCCCTCTTCCTCCAGTACATCCTGCAGGCCGTCTTCGATCCAGCGCGACATCATCGAATAGTTCGGCTGATGGATCAGGCAAGGCGTGCCCAGGCGGCGGAGAATCTGCGCGGCTTCGCGCGCTTCCTCCGGCTTGTAGTTCGAGAGGCCAACATACAGCGCCTTGCCCTGACGGACCAGGAAATCAAGGGCGGACATGGTCTCTTCCAGCGGTGTATTCGGGTCCGGACGGTGGTGGTAGTAGATGTCTACATAATCCAGCCCCATCCGCTTCAGGCTCTGATCCAGACTGGAGACCAGATACTTCCTGGAGCCCCATTCGCCGTAAGGGCCGGGCCACATGTAATATCCGGCCTTGCTGGAGATGATCAGCTCATCGCGGTAAGGCGCGAGATCCGTCTTCAGCATCCGGCCGAAGCTCTCTTCCGCAGAGCCGGCAGGCGGGCCATAGTTATTGGCCAGATCGAAGTGGGTGATCCCCAGGTCAAATGCCCGGCGGACCATCGCGCGGCCATTCTCATACACATCATTGCCGCCGAAATTATGCCATAGCCCGAGGGAGATGGCCGGAAGCAGCAGGCCGCTGCGTCCGGTGCGGTTATATTTCATCTTGTCATAGCGTTCAGAATTGGCGATATACATATTGGATTCCTCCTAAGTGTAAGTTGTGCTTGACCTCATACCTCCCTAATTGTAGCGGATAAACGCTTTCAATCGTATGTCAGCATGGATGATTTTTATAGCACAATGTCCGTATCCGCATGGCGGAGCCGGTATTCTTTGGGGGAGCAGCCCTTCACCTTCTTGAACATCCGGGAGAATAGCAAGGCGTCCTGATACCCCACCGATTGCGAGATCTCCCCGATGGTGCAGCCGGTCTCTGTCAGCAGCTCGCAGGCCTTGGACATACGGAATTGGAGCAGATATTGCTGCGGCGGCAAGCCGACTGTCCGCTTGAACAGCGCCGACATATATTTGCGGTCCAGCTTCAGGGAGGAGGACAAGCTCTCCATCGTCACATTCTCGGCGTAATGGGCTTGAAGGTAATGCAGGCACTGCTCGACATAGACACTTCTGCTGCGCGGAGCCGGGCTGTCGGCAGCCGGGACCGTGCGCAGCAGCAGGGAGAAGAACTCATAGAGCATCACCTTCAGCGGCAGATCCAGCAGTTCCCCGCTGCTCCCTGTCTCCGATAACCTGGCGGACAGCGAGGGCATCAGCACCTGGTCCATCGGGAACACCGGCTGCTCGGGAGTAAGCGAAGTCCGTCCCAGCAGATAATTTGCCTCCTCCCCGGTAAAAGCAATCCAGGAATACAGCCAAGGGTTGTCCTGATCTGCGGCATAATGCGTTACCACATGCGGGTAAGTGAGGAAGGCCTGTCCTGCGTTCAATGTATGGGTGGCTTCACCGACGGTTACCGTGCCGGTTCCGGCGTGTATGAAGTGGATTTTGTACAGGCTGCGTACCCCGGGTCCGAACGAATGACCGGGTACACACTGCTCCTGGCCCCAGTAATGCAGATACAGGTCAGGATTGGCCCGGTGGGGGCGATGGGCGTTATATTTGAATACTGTCATGCTTGCAGCCTCATTTCCTAAAAGGATGATGGCACTCCTAATGAACATATACCCCTAGTATACCTCAGAAGGAGGATCACCGGACAACCGCAAATAGTCCCAGCCCGGGAAGGGGAGGGACTAGGAGGCAGAAGGCAGGCAGGCTGGGGACGCTGGGAATCAGGCTTCCATTTTGAGCATAACCAGCTCTTCTACGGGCTGACCGTTCACTAAATGCTCCTCCACGATACGGGCCACATCCTCCGTTGTTACATTGTAATACCAGACCCCGTCCGGATACACGATGACAAAAGGGCCGTTGCCGCATAGGCCGAGACAGCTGGTTTTGTTGATTTTGACCGTTTTGTTGATCCCTTGCTCCACCAGTTGCTCCTTGAATTCCTGCATGACATGCTCTACATCCTGGTTATTGCAGTGCTCACTGCAGCAGAAGAGCAGATGCTTCTTGAGTACCTTCAGACGCATATTCATCGCGGTTTCCCCCTGGATTCTATAAGAGTAGCTAACCTGTTATACGAGGAGTATAGTCTCTTTTGGCCGCGCTGTAAGGAGATTGGAGCATTGTTCCCAAAGGCTTAATAACTTCCATCAATTGGAGAATTCAGTGTAATCTAAGCTGACTTCAAATCACTGAATTTGTGGAAAATGTGTCCGGCAGGCAATTTCCTGTTTCATAAATTTTTTTGCGGAACCCGGCTCAAGATCGAAAGTTACCAGTTTCGCGGAGAAGGGTTTGGTTAAGTAAGGGATGTGAAAGTAAAGCGAGCGTCATTCCAACAACAACCTAAAACAGCTATCAGGAGGGAATCGTTATGAATAAGAAAATTGTAGGTGTGTTCCATGCCGAGCATGAAGCTTCACGGGCCATTGAAGACTTGAAGGTGCACGGCTTTCTGACAGAGGATATCTCAGTGATAGCGAGAAATAAACGCGATGTGGAAGCGATCAATGATGAGACCGGGACGAAGGTGCCGGAGGGTATGGCTTCCGGGGCGGCGACCGGGGGTATCCTTGGCGGTGTAACCGGACTGCTCGCAGGCATCGGCGCTCTGGCAATTCCGGGAATCGGGCCGATTATCGCAGCGGGGCCGATTGCAGCCACCCTGACCGGAGTAGCCGTAGGCGCAGGAACGGGCGGTCTGGTCGGCGGTCTGATCGGATTAGGCATTCCGGAGGATGAAGCCGCGAGCTATGACAACTATGTAGACGAAGGACACATTCTGGTTATGGTGGATGCAGATGTCTCCCGCGAACATGACGTATACACTGTATTCCGCAACCATAATTCGGCAAATGCTGACCGCTATATGAGGGATGCCGGCACTGCAGATACGGCTGCAGATGTGAATGCTCCACGGGACTCCGTAACAGACGCGGTGGATGCGGCGTTCAATGGCTCAGGTCTCGAAGGCAGACATGATACCGGGCTGGACACGATGAATTCAGCCACGGAGCATGATCTCCCGGAGCGAAGCGCAGTCGAGGATATGAAACGGCCGGGAATGACAGGGGATCTGTATTCCGGCACGCGTAACGGCATCGACAAGATGCCGGATCATATAGCCGACCGCAGGCTCCAAGACCGGGAGGAACGGCAGGCACAGGAAGCCGCCAGACAGGAAGGCACCCGGTCCGGGAGCCTTGCAGATGAGAAGGCGAAGGATGACAGCGAGCTGCTCAGAAACCACGGGCGCATCCGTTAAGTGGCGAATGAACAGCGGATGAAGCAATGAGCATAGAGTGATGAACGGCGTATTAGAGGATAAAAGACAAGGGTTTCCCGAAGTCCTGCCGGACTTTAGGGAGGCCCTTGTTTTTGCGGTGTGGATCGTAGCTTGAATATTTGTTATTTTATAGAAGGGGATAGGAGAAGGAGGCAGGTTCAATTGAGACAATCATACTTTGTGCTCATTTGTGGAATAGTGGTTCTTTCCTTATTAACGGCGGGCTGCAGCAAGGATACACCCCAATATAACGAGCTGTTCACACAGGTAGAGAAGCACCGGGCCGTATTCAAGCAACCGCTTGAAGAAGGGCTTACTACTCTGGGAATGAAGGATGCTGCTCAAGCGTACGATACATCCTTGGGTACACTGATGCTGGACGAGAAACTGACCGTCAATCAAAAAGAATTTATCCAGCAGATGACGGCAGATATCACAAACGGTAAGATTACCGGTTACCGGATCGGGACGGTTTTTCCCAGATCGGACAGCGGGTATGAGGATGCGAGAGAGCTGGTACGTGCTTTCCTGAACCAGTACAAACCAGTGGATGAGGCAGAGGCTGACAAAGTAGAGGAATCACTCCAGTCGATTGACGGGATGACCTTCCCGTTGAAGCCGCTGACAGGGGCGGTAGAAGAATCCTGGACGCACGGTGAGGGTGATGACAAGTTGTTCATCACCTACAGAATGGCGAATAGCTTCGATAGCGATAAGGAATTGCCGCTGAATTTGTATTTCAGCTCAGAAGAGCAGCCGTAGACTCCCATTGGCGTGAAGCCTGTGAAGATAACAGAACAGCCTGCATCCCTTTAAGTTAGGGAGCAGGCTGTTTGTGTTCGGGAGAAGCGCAGCAGCTACTCCTGAACCAGGGGTTCAACGCTTGCTTTTGGCAGAACGGGTATTACTGATTTAGGCTTGAAGAACAGCTGCTTCAGTGCGCCAGCATTCACAAGAATGGTTCCGGATATAATCGTGAACACGCCAAGCAGCGTTACCCAGGTGACTGCTTCGTTATAGAACAGGAAGCCTACCCCGACGGCAATCGGCGGCGAGATATACAGCCAGGTGGACGGGAAAACCGGATTCGTCTTGGAGACGAGCCAGTAGAACAGCGTGTGTCCAACCATGGAGCCGACAACGGTCAGGTAGAGCAGGGAACCTGCAGTTTTGAAAGACAACAAGAAGGACGGATGCATCGGCTCTGTGAACAGAGAGATGATGAACAGCAGCGCCCCGCCGTACATCATCTGGGCTGCGTTCAGAGCCACGGGGGACTCGGCGGAGAAGGTGGTGATTACTTTTTTGGAATAGATCGCCCCCCCCGCGTAACAGAGTTCCCCAATCAGCACCACCACACAGCCGATCAGCCAGAGCGGAGTGACGTCAGCTGCCAGGCTGGGCAGCACCAGCAGCAGGACTCCAGTGAACCCGATGATGCAGCCGAGCAGGGAGTAGGCGGGAGCTTTTTGGCGCAGGAAGACCGTCTGCATCAGCAGAATCATCATCGGTCCAGTAGCTGACAATACGGCAGCAAGCCCGGAGGATACATATTGTTCCGCCCAGTAGAGTGCGGCGAAGGTGCCGAAGGTTAGGGCTGCTCCCGTGAGCAGCATTTCCTTGCGCAGCAGCAGGGAGAAGCGGGCTTTGCCCCGCAAAACCATGAACAGGAACAGCACCGCACCCGCCACGAAAAAACGCAGTCCCGCAGAGAAGAAGGGCGGCGCTCCGGCGTCTACGCCGATTTTGATGGCCAGGAAGGTAGTGCCGAAGATCAGACAGACAAGTGAATAAGCTAACAGAATCATGGTTCAGTTCCCCTTTGCGGTGGTAATGTGTCACCCTCTTAAAGATTTCAGTTAATCATATCCTCATTGGCACAGAACAGTTTGAAGATAGTAGAACAGTTGCGGAGGGGAATGCTGTACAATAGGGCAAAGAGAAGTTAGCGGCGGGGCGTGCGGGGATGTGTAGGAGCCGGCAAGCGTCAGCTGGAGCCGTGTCGAGTGAATATGGAGCGATGGAGCGGGGCGACCCCGGTATAGGTTGCAGAGAGGCGGTAGTTTTTTGATGGAAAAAATAGCGGGTGCCGGGCAGAATAATCCCTTATTCCGCCAAGTCTATGAGTTCATGCTGAACCGGATGGAGCGCGGGGAGTGGAAGACTGGTGATAAACTGCCTTCGATCCGGCTGCTGGCGGAGGAGCTGGGGGTTCACCGGCTGACAGTGTTCAAGGCCTACCGGGCGCTGGCCGAGAGCGGCAAGCTGTATGTCAAAGACAAATCCGGTTATTATGTGGCGCCGGACAGCAGGCTTAACCCTCCGGCGGACGAAGGGACGGCAGTACCCGGATATATGGTCAGGAGCCCGATGTCCGATATTCAACGTATGCCCGTAGTGTACCAGTTCTCTCAGGCATTGGTTGATCCGGGACTGCTGCCGAACCTGTTCCTGTCCGATTATGTCAAAAAAGTATTCGATCTCTACCCGAGGGTCATGGGCACCTACGCCTCCGTACAGGGGGATGAAGAGCTGCGCGTTACGCTGAGCAGCCATTTCGAGGAACGTTATAGGCTCCAGCTGTCGGCCCGGGAGCTGTTGATTACCTCAGGCGCCCAGCAGGCAATCAATCTGATTGCCGGAATCATGCTCGGCCCGATGGATGTTGTGCTGGTGGAACGGCCTACGTATAGTGTGGCGCTGGATATTTTCAAGCGGGCAGGGGCACGGCTGGTAGCCGTGGAGATCTCGGCGCAGGGCTATGATCTGGCGGCGGTGGAGGAGCTGATGCGCAAACTTAAGCCGCGGATGTTCTACATCAACCCGACCCATCATAACCCGACGGGGTATACGGTTCCGGCGAAGCAGCGTAAGCTCCTGGTGGAGCTTGCGGAGCGCTACCGCTGCCTGCTCGTGGAGGATGATCCGTTCCGTGATATGTACTTCGGGGAAGAGCCGCCCGCACCGTTCTTCGCCTATGATACGGAGGGCTGGGTCATTTATATCAGCAGCTTCAGCAAATATGTGGCTCCCGGCCTGCGGATCTGCGCGGTGGCCTGCCGTTACCCGTTCATGGAACGGCTGATCGCGGCCAAGTCCTTGGCGGACAACGGGACGCCGCTGCTGAATCAGAAGATTTTCCTGCATTATTACACATCGCCGCGGTTACAGCAGCATCTCGGCAAGCTGCGGATTGCCCTGCAGGTGCACAAGGAGATTATGGAGGAGGAGCTCGCGGCCACCGGCTGGGAATGGACCACTCCGCAGGGCGGCCTCAATCTGTGGGTCAAGCTGCCGGACAGTGTTCCGGTAACTCAGCTGCTGGCCCGTTGCCTGGAGCAGTCCATCTCCTTCGTTCCCGGTGAGCTCTGCGATCCGCTGGGGGAGATGAAGTCCTGGCTGCGTCTCAGCTATTCTTTTGCCAGTGAAGCATTACTGCGCGAGGGAATGCAGCAACTCACCGCCATTGCGCGGGAGATTGAGGCGGGGGAGTAGCTAGTGAGATAGGTGACAGGAATAGGAATAGGTAACGGGAAAGACGGTAACAGCTGATAGTTGCAGCTACATCTCTATTAGGTATGCTTAGCGAGTAACTGCGGCTATTTTGCTAGGATGGGACTTTTTGGTTTGTAGAGTAACCTTTCTCTGGAAATTTCCGTCTGAGGGTTATGAGGAGCGTGATGATGATGGTAACGGGAAGGAAAATACGGAGCGCCTGGCTGACGGCTCTCTGTGCGCTAATTGTCTTCATGACACTGCTGACTGTGCGCCCGCAGGTAACCTATGCCTGTTCTTGTGTTGTGTCTCCTTCGCCGCTGGAGGCAATGGAGAAGAGTACGGCTGTTTTTGAGGGAACGGTAGTCTCCATTCAAGAGAAATTTAAAATTATGCAGTCCAGCGCTGATCCGGTGCGTGTAACCTTTCAAGTGGGAGCCCGGTGGAAGGGTGAAGTGGGGGAGAGGGTGACGGTAACTACCGCACAGGCGGAGGAAAGCTGCGGCTTTGAATTCACCAAGGGTGAACGCTACATCGTATATGCAGGCGCAGAGGAAGCGGAGGGTGCGGGAGGGACCGCTAAGCTTACAGTCAGCTTGTGCAGCCGGACGGCATTCTTCTCTGGTGCGGAGGAGGACTTGAAGGAGCTTGGCGCCGGAATATCAGGGGGCTCGCCCACGGAGCCGCCCGGGATCGCTGATGATCCAGGGGCGGTCTCTGGAAACCATCCAACATCAACAAACCCTCCAGCTTCTGAAAATAACGCAACAACTGAAAGTAATCCAACAACTGAAAGTAATCCAACAACTGAAAATAATCCAACGGCCGTGCCTGAAACAAACTCTGCATCTTGGCTGCTATACGCTGGAGCGGGTGCCGGAATCGCAGTTCTTGGAGCCGCCGTATTGATTCTCCTGCGCGGCCAATCTAACTCGCATAAGTAATTAGGAGTGGATTAATAAGGCGATACTACCTACACTATTGTGCTTGGTTTTTCGTATACATTGGGTTTGATTACCCTCGTAGCAGCAATTGTGTTCGGTTTATCACATACAATTTGTCCCAATGTGCCCCCGAATTCAGCAGACGCGGGCTAAATGAGCGAATGAGGAGCATTAGTGCCCCCGAATTCAGCAGACGCGGGCTAAATGAGCGAATGAGGAGCATTAGTGCCCCTGAATTCAGCGGACGCGGGCAAAATGAGCAAATGAGGAGCATAAGTGCCCCTGAATTCAGCGGACGCGGGCTAAATGAGCGAATGAGGAGCACTAGTGCCCCTGAATTCAGCGGACGCGGGCAAAATGAGCAAATGAGGAGCATTAGTGCCCCTGAATTCAGCGGACGCGGGCTAAATAAACAAAGGAGGGGCATTAACGCCCCTCCTTATTTCGTCTGCTCTATTCCATCAGAGCCGATAAAGCCGATGCTCCGTGAGCCAGCTGATCAGCTCTTCCATGCATTGCTCCGCTGTACGCTCCGCAGTGTGCAGCGTCAACTCCGGGTCAGCCGGAGCTTCATAAGGATCGGAGATCCCGGTGAAGGCCGGGAGCTCACCGGAGCGGGCCTTGGCGTACAGCCCTTTGACATCCCGCGCTTCACAGACGGGAAGCGGGCAGTCCACATAGACCTCGACGAAGCCCGGCAATTCCTGCCGGGCATAGCTGCGCATCTCGGCATAAGGGCTGATTACCGAGACCACGGTAATCACGCCATGCCGGTTCAGCATCCCGGCGAGGTACACCGCCCTGCGGATGTTCTCGAACCGGTCCTCGCGGCTGAAGCTGAGTCCCCGCCCCAGGCTGCGCCGCAGCTCATCGCCGTCCAGCCATTCCACCGCCTGCCCCTGCTCCCGGAGCCGGTCTGTGAGCCGCGCGGCAAGCGTAGACTTGCCTGCCCCTGACAGACCGGTAAGCCATATCGTTAACCCGGCAGGGGTCTTGTGTGCTTGTAGCTCACCAGTCATTACTCTGTCCTCCCTGCGCCGTAAGGAATCCGCTCCAGCAGGCCGGAGCCGTAGATCTGCTCCAGGCCCAGCTCGGGCATATGAATATAGCCGATGTAGCAGTCGCAGATCTTCATGCGGCAGCTCCGCTGGGCAGCCAGTCCCTCCAGGCCGTCACGGTAGAGGTTGCCGATGACCGCTCGGTCCTTGTAGCAGCGCTTTACCAGGCCGGGGCCTTGCACGTAGAATACGCTGCTGCCGGCATTACAGTTGGCGCCGAGGCTGTCGTAGTCCAGCGCATTAATCTGGAAATGCGGGTCTATGCCGCTCAGGAAGCTTATATCCTCCGCCGTATAATAATCCCGTTTATCCTTGTAGGCGTTCACCCACAAATAGACATCCTCCGGCAAGGCCGCACGCAGCGAGGCGATAGCCGGGAAGGCACTATGCACCCCCACACTGCCCACACTGAAAGGAATGCCCTGCAGGTATACCTGCATACACTGTGCCAGGAACTTGTCCTCGCTTACCTGACCCGGATGATAGGTCGCCCAGAAGGCTGCCTTGGCCGGATTCAGTTCAGCGGTGAAATCAAGCCGGGCCGACAGATTGGTCTGGATGGCGACCTTGTCCACATGCTCCATATGGGACAGCGTAATCAGCGCCTCCCGGTACCAGCGGTGCGTTAAGCCTTCGCCATACGGATTGAAAAAGATAGACAGGCGGTGGCCTGCTGCCCCCTGCTCCGCCACCCAGCGGACGAAGGTCTCAAGACCTGCGCGGTCTTTGGCGAGGGTGGCGGCGCTGTCTTTGGTTTTGCCGAAGGGGCAGTACGGACAGTCATAGTTACAGGAGGAGAGGGAACCGCGGTAGTAGAGGACTGCCTTCATGGCAGGACGAACTCCTTCATCTGCTCGCGGATCTCACCGGAGATGAACCAGTCACCGATGGAGTCAGAGTACCCCAGCCCATCTGGAGTCAGCCGCAGAATGCCCTCATCATCCGTGGCGAACCCGCTCTGTACCAACAGGCCAAGCTCGGGGTGATCTTCCCATAGCGTAGTCCCGAACCGCTGGTTATAATCCGCAATCGTCAGCCCTTTGCTGTGCAGGATTGCTTTTAGAATGAACCGGCGTTTCTGCTCGTCCAGGCTCAGGACGATGCCATAATCGGCTGTATCATAACGCTCTGTGGCAACATAATCCGCGATAATGCTCTCCGTGGCCTTGCGGCTGACGCCATAGCGGGAGGCATAATGCACATTCCGGGTATAGGACCGCGCGCCGCAGCCGAGACCGACCATCCCTTCCTCCTGACAGCTGTAGTCGAGAATATCTTTGCCGGTTCCGGCATCTTCTTTGGCGAATCTGCGCATGGAGTATTGGCGGTAGCCACGCTCTGCCAGCACTGCACGTGCTGCTTCATAGCATTCATGACGGATATCCAGCTGGTTCACCAGATCGCCCGGCTTCACAATGGTATGCTCACGGGTGTAGAGCGGATAGAGGAAGATCTCCTCCGGTTCATGCCGCAGCGCTTGGTTCAGCGAATAGAGCCAAGAGTCCACTGTCTGCCCTGGGAGTCCGTAGATCAGATCCAGATTAAGAATGGGAAAATCAAACTGCCCTAGCAGCTCCAGCGCACGGTACACCACCTCCGGGTCCTGCGGGCGGTAGATCGCAGCCGACTCGGCGGCCACGAAGCTCTGGATGCCCATGCTGACGCGGTCCACGGTATGCTCCTTCAGAATCGTCAGCTTCTCCTCCGTCAGCGTCTCGGGTGAGGTTTCCACAGAGATAGAGGTGGTTCTAAGATCAACCCCCATGATATCCGTTGCAATCCTGAACAACCGGTTCAGTTGGGCGGGAGCGAGAAGACTGGGCGTCCCGCCGCCGATGGCGAAGCGCGCATAAGGCTTGTGACGGGTGAAGGCTGCCCACTGCCGGGCCTGCCGTTCCAGCGCATCCACGTATTCGGCGTGCACATTCGCTCTTTTATCAGGCAGCGTGAACAGGTTGCAGAAGCCGCAGCGCGCGCCGCAGAACGGAATATGCATATATAAGAAAAAACTCTCCGCAGGCTCATCCCGCCACAGCTCCTCTAAAGGAAGGGGGAACGCGAACTCGCGGTAAGCGGTTTTGTGCGGATAGGAATAGAGATAATTGCGGTAAGGATGGGCCGTGATCTGCTCCGTCCATTGCTGAAGCTCCCCAGCGGAGAAGGGAGGGTGTCCGTCTTGGTTCATGTGATGCAGAGATTGCCGGATGGACGTCATACGTTCTCCTTCCTTGTGCGGGATCGAAATTTCAGTTCAATGCTTATAAAATAAATTCCCGGTACGGAACATTCCATACCGTGTCATGCGCCAGCCGGTGGCCCTGATAGCC
This sequence comes from Paenibacillus sp. FSL P4-0338, assembly GCF_038002365.1. Taxonomy (NCBI): domain Bacteria; kingdom Bacillati; phylum Bacillota; class Bacilli; order Caryophanales; family Paenibacillaceae; genus Paenibacillus; species Paenibacillus sp. FSL P4-0338. The sequence goes on from NZ_JBBOCG010000002.1 coordinate 1,217,375, forward strand.
GTCCTCGCCGTAAGCCGTACCGTGATCGGAAAAAGCCAGACAGAATACCGGATTGCCCCGCTTCCGGAACGCATCGAACAGACGCCCAAGCTCCCCGTCGGCATAACGCAGCGCTGCACGCTGGCTGTCTACCGAATCCTTGCGGGCGCCCGGCAGGAACATATGGTTCGGGCCATGGATCGCTGACACGTTCATGAACAGGAACAGCCGCTGGTCCAGCGGGGTGTTGCCGAGCAGCTTGAGCGCGTGATTCACCTGGTGCTCCGTCGAGCGCGGGTTCGTGACCCCGAAGGTCATCCGCCAGTAGCTCTGCTGGAAATAACCGGGGAGGACGCGGGCGAGGGGCACTTTTTTGCTGAAAAAGATGACGCCCCCGATACACACCGTCTGATAACCCGCTGCAGCCAGCCCCGACACCATATCCGGTGTATCGAACAGCCAGGTGTGGGGATGGGTCTTCATCCCGGTATTCTTGGAGTGGAACAGCCGCACATGCTCAGCCTTATTCGTGTCAGCCGGAGTGGGCAGGAAGCCGCCGAAGAAGGCGTGATGAGCCGCATAAGTGAAGCTGCCGGGAGTATGCCGCTGTTCCCAGGAGCCGCTGCCGCACAGATTGGGGCAATTCGCCTCCTCCAGCACAGCCGCATCGTAGCGCAGAGTATCGAGTGTAATCATTAATATATCGTGGGTGCCGACAATGGCATTCATATCGGTCATGGGGCCGGATTCCTCCTAAGGCAGCTGCTTCATTTCCCATTCGTAGGTGCTGCAGCCTTGGTATTTAATATCGTACAACAAGTCGCCAAAAGGATTCACATCCGCCGTATACGTCTGCCCGGTGCTTCCAACCAGCACATCGATGCCCGCGACGGAACAGTTCGGAAAAGCGGCCAGCGAAGCCTCCGCTGTCCGGCGCACCTCAGCCTGCTGCGCCTCGCTCAGTCCGGCCTCCGCCGGAGTCATCCGCTGGCTGCGCAGATGCAGATTCGTAATCGGTGTGGTGCTCACCCTGGCGACAGCGTGGCAGGCTTCTCCAGCGACAACCAGCTGGCGGATGTCGAAGGAATGCCCATCCCTGCCGGGCTTCGGAATCCACTGCTCGGCATAGGCGCCGTGGCGGTAGAGCCAGTTAATGATGCCGGTAAGGCGGGCAGAATCTGTATAGCGCTGCAGCTTTCTGGAATTATAATACACCGGGGGCCGGGTGATATAGCTCTCGACCCCGATGGTAGTGACCGCTGACTCAGCTCCCGTGGCCGGGTTCAGCTGATAAGCAATCACGCCGGAAGCGGCGGAGCCGCTGGCCAGCTTGATGAACACGCGGTGCATCCGCTGTGACAGCATCAGCTCGCGCAGGGAGGCGTAGTCCACGGGGACTTGTCCGCCGCTGCCGCGAAGCGGCCGGGGAACAGAGACGCCGGCCTCAGCCAGAATCTGCTGGGTCCGGCGCTTGTCTGTCATGGCTGCGATCTCCGCCGGGTCATTGGTCCAGCGGGAGGCGGGCAGAAGCTGCCCGGCCTCCTGCCGGAGCCGCGCCAGCAGGCGGCAGTAGCCGCGGAACCACTGGGACGGGTGATGCAGCACGCCGGGCATGTCCTTCAGGGCGGAGGCCGCTTTGAAGCTTAGCGGCCGCAGGTCCGGCTGCTGCCCGAACGGGTGCAGCGAGTCGTCCGCGTCCGGTGCATCGGGTGCGCCCAGCGCGATAAGCGCCCGCTCCAGCGCGAAGCTGCCGCCGGGGGACTCCAGCCGCAGCAGCGGCGGGCACGCTGCGGACCCCGGCACAGCAGGCACGCTGAAGCTGCCGCCTGGAGAATCCGGCCGCAGGTGCTGCGCTTCCGCTGCGGGTCCCGGCGCGGAGTGCCCGCCGCTCCGGCGGTCCGTTGTAGCCGGCTGTGCCGGAACCGGCGTCCCGTTCAGCGCTGGCGAACTCAGCCCCGGCGGTTCCGGAATTGTGCCCCGAAGCTGCCGGCTCACCTGTTCCGGCAGCCAGGCTGCCTGCTGCTGCACAGCCAGCGTAAGCAGATCAGCCAGCGGCTGGTTCTCCAGCAGCCCGGCGTAGGGAATCAGCAGCGCCGGGGGCATCCCGAGACGCGAACGCGCCTGCTGGATACCGGCCGAGCGCCGGTCGCCGGGCTGGCAGAAGACAATCAGCGGTGCTGCGGGCTGCATTATTCTGTGATCGACGGATAACGCCAGTCATCATCGTCATCGGCTTGCTGCTGGTCGCTGACATCGACCGGCAAGCCGCTGTTCTTCAGACGCAGCATCATCTCGTCAGACATGAAGTGATGGCTCAGATTGAGCTGCTTCAGTCCCTTGACCCGCTCGCTGGCTAGCAGCGCCTCTGCGCCGGTGTCGCTAAGCGTTCCCAGTGACATATCCAGGGTATGGAGCTGGTCCAGAATCGGCGCATCCGCCAGGGCTGCGGCAATTTCGTCCTGGATCTCACTGTTTTTGAGTCCAAGATAGGTTAGCTTAGGGAATTTCCCAAGCTCGATCAGCGGCAGAAGGTCCTCCAGCCCGCCGTCGAAGCCGTAATTGTCCACCCCAAGATAGAGTTCGAGCTTCTGCAGGTTAGGCAGAGTGGAACCGGCGATATCCGCCAGCACATCCTTGCCGAGTCCGCCTGTAATAATAATCAGTTCTTCGAGCTTGTCGTGCTGCAGCTGGCTTAGCCGCAGACTGGTACCGCCCTGGATCGTCAATGACTGAAGCTCCGGATAGGCAGGGAGCAGCGGGGAGAGGTCACTCTGGGTAATCCACGAGATTTCACATTCCTCGTAGCTCATTTCCCCGATGAACAGCTTGCGCAGTGCCGGGAAGCTTGCGCTATACTTCACCAGCGCCTCGGCAACCTCCTCCGAGCTGTTTTCGTAGGCTTGTCCCCAATCGCCAATTGTAAGGCTGGTCAGGCTGGCGGCTTCAGGGCTTCCGCTTAAGCGTTCAATCTCCGTTACCATCCGCTTGCCTTCTTCATATCCATCATAATCAATACTGAGCTTCACTGCTGTCATGAACAATCCCTCCCAGAAAATAGTACCTTCCAAATCACCCTAACATGCAGGGAGAGGGAGAGTCAAATAGCAGAGGAACAAGTGTCCCTATTTGCCCGTTAACTCCTGTAACCACGGGGGTATGCGGGCCAAATGTAATTGAAAAACAGGCATGACAAGACAGAGGCCTTGTCACCCCCAGGAATGAAAATAAGTGGGTGGCATCCGTCGCAACCATTCTAAATGAGGCTGTAGTCGTCAACACTACATATACAAATCAAAGGGCGGAAACGGTTACTGGGATACACCCCGTGCGAAAAACCGTTCTATTGCGCTTTTCGAGCATCGCCTATTGTAGCCCCAAAAGTACGTGTATTAAATTACACTCACTCGAGCGCATGATTTGTAAACTGACGATGGAGGATGGTTGGAATGGATGCTGTACGTATGTGTTGCGCCGGTCTGGACGTGCACCAGGAAACCGTTGTGGCCTGCGTGTTGAAAGGACCGATCGAACAGAAACCACAATGTCACCTGAAAACCTTTGGGACGACAACCAAAGAATTGCTAGGCCTGCAAGATTGGCTGAGTGAACACGGCTGCCGGGAGGTGGTGATGGAGAGCACGGGCGTGTTATGGAAACCGGTATGGAACATCTTAGAGGGCAGTTGTGATCTGGTCTTGGCCAACGCCCAGCGGGTAAAGAATACGCCGGGTCGAAAAAGTGACATGCAAGATGCGCGCTGGTTAGCGCAATTGCACCGTTGCGGGCTCATTGAAGGCAGTATGGTGCCCGAACAGGACATCCGGGATTTGCGAGACTTGACCCGTTACCGGAGTAAGATGGTGCAGGCGGTGACGGCGGAGAAAAACCGCATTCACAAAATCCTGCAGGATGCCAACATCAAGCTAACCACCTTTATGTCCGATCTATATGGGGTTTCAGGGCGGGGCCTGCTCCAGAAGATCATGGACGGCGAGGTCATCGACGAAGGGACCGTTAAGAACCTGGTCAAAACCCGTTTAAAAAAGAAAGTTCCGCAGTTGCTAGACGCGCTCAATGGCAAGTTGCGCCGTCATCATCGCGAGATGATTCGAGACCACTGGGACCACTTGGTCTATTTGGAGAAAAGGATCACGGAACTGGAAGCTCGAATCGAGGCGAAGGCAGAACCGTACCTGGAGAAGATTGAACAAATTGACTCCATTCCAGGAATTGAGCGGACGTCTGCCGTGACCATCTTTGCCGAAGTGGGGCCGCATGTCGCGGAAATGTTCCCGAGTGATGCGCAGTTTGCTTCATGGGCGGGGGTGTGTCCAGGGAACAACGAAAGCGCTGGAAAGCGAAGAAAGTCAAAAACGATGCAAGGGAACAAGCATCTGAAAGGGGCCTTGTGTCAGGCGGCTTGGGCAAACTCTCGCTCCTCGAACCGGATCGGACAATTCTTTCGACGAATTCGAAAGAGACGAGGCGATAAAAAAGCAAACGTCGCCACCGCGCATTTGCTGATTCGAATCCTCCATGCCCTGATGCGGGAGAAGAGGTCATACCAAGAAATAGACGTCTCACTAGGCGATGAGACGTCCAAGAAAAACACGTTAGATAGGTACGTGAAATATATCCAGCAGTTAGGATATAGTGTTCAATTGAATCCTATCCCATAGTCTTCCCTTTTTCAAAAAAACGAAACGTTTTTTTGGGCACATTGCGCTTGGCGGAGGTATGCGGGCCAAATGTAATCGAAAAACCGATCACATCGGTGCGACCCCCTTATCCCGGAGTCCTCCGTATAAAACCAGTACTTGTCGTAGCCATGCTCTTTATTTCGCTTTCTTTCTCGGCCAGAAGAAGCTGGAGCGGTCTTCTAGAGTCTGGACCCACTCCGCAAAGGTAGCTGGCGGCATGTTCCGAAGACTCGTATGCATTCTACGGTTGTTGTAGAAGTCCATGTACCGGTCCACCGCTTCATAGGCCTCCTCGAACGTGTCGAAGGCCTCTTTGCGGAACAAATCCCGATCGATATTACTGTGGAACGATTCAATACAAGCATTTAAATCCGGCGTTCGAGGCGGTATACGTTCATGGGTCATTTCCCAGCTTTCACACATGTCGCCAAACAGATGGCTGACGAACTGGGGGCCGTTGTCGGTGCGGATCACCGGGCGTGCGCTGTCAGGGGCGCAGTGTTGCTCCATGGCGCGTCCCAGCGTCTGGCAGGCGTGCTTGGCCTCACACGACGATCCGCGGTGGTAGCCGACGATGACACGGGTAAACACATCGATAATGCTCAGGACAAAGAAATGCCGGTCGCGGCCCGCCACGTACCCGTACTTAATGTCCATCTGCCAGAGCTGGCCCGCCCCGGTAATGACCCGGTTCTCCGGCAGCTTCCGGGGATGCTTGAAACGTTTGTGACGCTGCGGCTGCAAGATATCCAGCGCCTGACACAGCCGGTAGCTTTTCTTGTGATTGAGCTTTAGACGGTGCTGATTCCACAAGCACTTAGCCAGCAGTTTGTACCCGTACACGTGCTCTTCTCCAGCGATTAATTCCAGCAGCCATTCCTGGATTTCCTCGTCGCTAATCTTCTCTCCAGACTCGGTCAGGGAGTAGCCGGGCTGGGGCCTTCCACGCCCCCCTTGAGCGGCCTTTGGAGACAGTGACCTGCGTTTCTTGCGGTCGTAGTACGTAGACTCTGCGAGCCCCACAAGACGTAGTACCGACGCTGCGGTATTCCCCTGCTTAATGAACATGTCGGCTACCTCGATTTTTTCGGATAAGCAGGGGTTGGCTTTTTTAGCAGTTCACGCAGAATCTCAATCTCTAACTCCTTTTCGCCGAGCATCTTGACGGCCTTTTCGTATTTCGCTCCACTTCCAGGAGGCGCTTCAGTTCCTCCACCGGCTCCTGGGGATACGGATGATCTTGTTCCCCATGGGCCTCTCGGTAGTCTCTCACCCACTGATTCACCGTCGATGGGGTCACCCCATACTTTCGGGCAACCACCGCTGACTTAATGCCAGACAACACCTCTTGTGCGGCCTTCTCTCTTGTTCCTGTTAAGTGTCCCATACCGTTCATCCTCCTCCTATATCTAGTCTACATTTTTGTGGGGGAGGGCTCCAACTTCTTTAGGGGGCTGTGGAGATTGTTGCATCGTTTGCAGGAATTCCGATGTTTTGAGCAAGTTTGTGCTAGCTTTGTTGCATTTCTTGTACGATTTCCGCATAAGCCGCTTATTTTCGGCAGCATTGTTGCACTTCTTGCAGGAAATTCAATATTTGTTACTGGCGGTGGCGTGCGGATCAAATGTAACCGAAAAACCGATCACATTTAGCGCGGCGGTGGTCATACCCCTGTCAAGTAGACAGAAGAAAAAACTAAGCAGCCAGCGCGTGTCGATACTCAATCGGCGCGCGCTGTTTCAGTTTCGCCTGAAAACGTTGGTAATTGTAAAAGTAGATATACTCCTCAACTGCTTGATGAATCTCTGCTTCTGACTTACACTGGTGAAGGTACAACTTTTCTGTCTTCAGATGCGAAAAGAAGGATTCGATGCAGGCGTTATCCAGGCAGGTTGCTTTGCGAGAGTGGCTGCCCTTGACGCCGAATGCCTCTAATCGTGTGTTGTACGCCTGAGACGTGTACTGAAAGCCTTGGTCCGAATGGAGCACGGCCTCAGACACGTCTCTTTTCCGCGTCCACTGTTCAACCGTATCCATGACGAGGTTTACGTCGTTTCGCTCCGAGATCTGCCAAGCTACAATCTCATTGTTAAAGAGGTCCTGAATCGCAGACAGATCATAAAAGCGGGTGCCGTCTGAGATATACGTGATGTCCGTTACTAGCTTCTGCTGAGGTGCTGTCGCATGAAACTTACGCTTTAATCGGTTCGGGTAGACCACGGAAGGAGCGGAGCGCGCACGACTCCTTTTCTTGCGAATGACGGACTGGATCGATAGCTCTTTCATGAGCCTCCATACCTTCTTGTGGTTGACGAGGTAGCCTGCCTCCCGCAGGGCTGCCTGCATTCGAGGGTACCCGAAATAGGGATGAGCCAGGTGAATAGCTACCATATGCTCTTTCATGGCGTGCTCTTGCTCATAGGCATCCATTCGTCGAACCTGTGCACCTCGCCACTTGTAGTAATTTGCCCGCGATACCTCTGCAATGGCTAATAGGCGGGTGATGCGATGTTGGTCACGTAGTTCTTCAATGACGGCGTATTTGTCGTGTAGTCCAAGCTTCCCTCCCTTTACAGATTTGGATACCGCTTTTTTAAGTAGTCCACCTGTGCCTTTAAGTAATCTCGTTCTTCTTCTATACTGGCAAATGTAGAACGTGGACGTCCTTTTAAAGGGCTTGTTGCCCCTTTTTGTGTATCGAGTGGCTCCCCATTCCGATATTTCTTTACCCATACTTTAAGCTGGGTACAGTTCACAATTCCCAACCTGTCGGAGACGACCTTATAGCTCTCACCTCCTGTACAATAGGCTTGAATGGCCTCTTTCTTGAATTCCTCTGTGTACGATTGAAATACTTGTCCCTTTTTGGCCATACCAAAATCCCCTCCAAGTTCACTCATTTCCTCATGTTAACACATGAGGTTTTTTTCGAGTGTCTACTTCAAGGGGATAATACCAGCGGTGGCGTGTGGTCCGAATGTAATCGAAAAACCGATTACATTGCGCTTGGCGGTGGCGCGGCGGGGGTTGCCGCGAAGGATGCGCCCCAGAGCGCAAAAAAGCACTATCCGCCCGTCCTGGGGAATAGTGCTCTGCATGATTTACACCCAGCCGAACAGCCGGGCCGCCGAAGCCACCGCGAAGGTTACGCCGATAGCGATAGCGAGCGGGATTACAGCGGAGAGCACAGCCCATTTCAGGCTTTTGGTCTCCTTGTAGATGTTCACCAGTGTGGTGCCGCAAGGATAGTGGAGCAGGGAGAACAACATCATATTCAATGCCGTCAGCCAGGTCCAGCCGTGGCTCAGGAAGATGTCCTTAATGCTGCCGAGACCTTCGATATCGACCATGGCCCCGGAGGACATGTAGCCCATCAGCAGGATAGGCAGTACAATCTCGTTAGCGGGCAGGCCGAGGATGAAGGCCATAATAATGAAGCCGTCCATGCCGAGCAGCTGCGCGAACGGATCGAACCAGGCCGCCATATGATTCAGCACGCTCTCGCCGCCGATGAACAGATTGCCGAGAATCCAGGTGATGATCCCTGCCGGAGCGGCCACGACGATGGCGCGGGTCAGCACATTGAGGGACTTTTCCTTGGAGGAGCGGACAATGGTCTTCCAGATCTGCGGGCGGCGGTAAGGCGGCAGTTCCAGGGTGTAGTGGGTGGGGACACCGCGCAGCGCTGTTTTGGACATGACCCACGATACGCTCAGGGTGACGACAATTCCGACCAGCACGATGCCCATTAGCACCAGCGCCGTCGAGAAGGTACGCAATGCCCCGGTGGTTGCCGCCCCGACCATGAACATGGAGGAGAGCAAGATAAGCGTAGGCCAACGGCCGTTGCACGGGACGAAGTTGTTGGTCAGAATGGCCAGCATCCGTTCGCGGGGCGATTCAATAATACGGGTGGACAGAATAGCGGCGGCGTTGCAGCCGAAGCCCATCGACATCGTCAAGGCCTGCTTGCCATGCCCCCCGGATTTCTTGAACAGACGGTCCATATTAAAAGCCACGCGGGGCAGATACCCGAAATTCTCCAGCAGCGCGAACACCGGGAAGAAAATCATCATGGGCGGCAGCATGACGCTGATGACCCATGAGGTTCCGCGATACAGTCCCAGAACAAGCACGCCGTGCAGCCAGGCCGGGGCATGAACAGCCTCAAACCCGGCGGTCAGATAGCCTTCGATCCAGCTGAAGAGGGAGGCAATCCAGCCCGAAGGATAGTTGGCGCCGGCAATGGTAATCCAGAATACCAGACCAAGGCCGGCGAGCATAATAGGGAAGCCCCAGATCTTCGAAGTGACGATATTATCCAGCTTGTAGGTGCTGCCTAGCTTCTTCTTATCGTGATAAGTAACGGCATCGCTGCAGATTCCGGCCGATACGCCATAGATTCCGCTGACGATCTCGTCGCGGATCGCCCCTTTGTCTGCCAGCTTCTTCGCGGTTGCGAGCAGGGAATCAAGCGGGTCTTGGCCGTTAATGGCATGCGGTGACTCCATGGCGGGCCACCTCCTTCGCTACAGATATACCCTTGCGTCCCATATGGGCTTTGAGGGAAGCCAGCAGGCTGTGGTCACCGTCCAGCAGGCGCAGGGCAATCCAGCGTGCCGGATATCTGGCACCGACCGTCTGTTCCACCATGGGGATCAGCTCGGCAATGCCTTGCTCAATCTCCTCGCCATAGGTAATCTTCAGCGGCTCTGCCTTGAATTCACCGGTCGCTACGCGTGCGATCTGATCCAGCAGCGCTTCGATGCCGATCCCGTTGCGGGCCGAAATGGCCGTGACAGGCACGCCGAGCCGCTCCGCAATCCGCTTCAGATTAATATCAATGCCCAGCCGCTTGGCTTCATCGATCAGATTGATGCAGACCACGGCGCGTCCCGTAATCTCCAGCACCTGCAGGGCCAGATTGAGGTTGCGCTCCAGCGATGTTGCATCCAGAACCACCAGCGTTACATCCGGTTCTTCAAAAATAATATAGTCCCGCGCCGCCTCTTCATCGGCGGAATTGGAGTAGAGCGAATAGGTGCCGGGAAGGTCAACGGCCCGGTAGGTATGCTCCTTGTGGGTGAACCGCCCTTCAGCGGTAACTACGGTTTTGCCCGCCCAGTTGCCGGTGTGCTGGCGCATGCCGGTCAGCAGGTTGAACAGCGTGCTCTTGCCTGTATTGGGGTTGCCGGCAAAAGCTACAGTATACTCGCTCATCCTTCTCCGCCTCCAATCAGTTCGCCATAAATGAGGGAACTCTCTTCCCGCCGCAGGGCAATGGTAGTATTGCTGATCCGGTAAGCCGTAGGGTCTCCGAGCGGGCTGCGCCGCAGCACTTCTACACGGTTCCCGGCGACAAATCCGAGATCAAGCAATCTTCTCCGCAGCACACCATGGACCTCGATCCCGCTGATCCGCAGCGTGCTGCCGTTCACAGCTTCAGACAATGGAATTACGGCTCCGGCCATAAGCACTCCCACTTTCGTATGAATAATGAATGAATAGTTATAGTTATCCTTAAGTATGAAATATGCACTTGTATAGTATATTGTGCAGGGAACAAAATATTGCACCCTGCCACAAGATTAGTATACGTAAATAAATTTGTCCTTGCAACAATAATGTTTCCCTAGGGAAAGATAAATAGAGCAAGATTTATCAAAAGTGTTTCCGGTACCTAATATATACTTTGAGTTGTGGAGGGGGTGAGAGTAATTCACTATCAATTGATTCATAAGAGTATCGAATTTATTGAGCAGCATTTGGAAGAGGATTTGGTTTTGGAGAAGGTGGCTAAGGCAGCAGGGTTGTCCAAATATCATTTTCACCGGATTTTTCGGAAATATGTGAACAAAAATGTCCATGAATATATCCGGGCCCGCCGTCTCAGCCAAGCAGCCAATCTCCTGCTGTACTCCGAGACACGTATTCTTGAGATTGCGCTGCAGTACGGCTTTGAGAGCCAGGAGGCTTTTACAAGAGCTTTCAAGGAAATCTATGATCTGCCGCCTGCGCAGTACAGATCGCAGGTGAGACTATATTCAAGAAAGAGAGGTATTTACAATGTCAGAGATTACAGGCTGGTATATTACAGGTACTCACCCGGACAACTATAAGGTAGAGATCGATCCCCGCGTCTGCTATAAGACAAGTCCCTCCATGCATCTTTATTCCAATGAAGAGGCTGCGCAGGACGACAATAGTTTTGGAACCTTAATGCAGCAGTTTCAGGCAAGAGAGTATCGAGGGAAGCGGATGCGCTTCTCCGGGTTCGTAAGAACGGAGAATGTCACCGGCTGGAGCGGCCTGTGGATGAGAGTGGATGATAATCAGCAGAATATGCTGGCTTTTGATAACATGCAGAACCGGAGCATACAAGGAACCACGGAATGGAACCACTATGCCTGCGTAATGGATCGTCCGAAGCCGACGTGATCAATATCGGAATACTGCTGAGCGGAACCGGACAGGTGTGGCTGGGGGAATGTGAATTTGAGGAAGTAGGCAAGGATGTACCCGTAACGGATAGCTCTACAGGTGCGAAGAACCTTCCGTCCGGGCCGCAGAATCTGAAGTTCAACCAGCAGCAGCCGGAGCAATCTGCTTCAAGCTGAACGCTGTAACCGGCCCCGCACCCAGATCGACAGGGCCAGCAGCAGCGGAATGGCGACCTGGAAGAGCGGGTCAAGCTTCAGGCTCGGACCCAGGCCGATGGCGATATGCTGGGTGTAATCCCGTTCGAGGAATGAGGAACCATAGATGACGGCCCCCACAGGGAAGACCCACCATTTGGCCGGTTTGCCGGTCAGCTCTGCAAGAGCTTTTACAGAACAGAAGTAGAAGAGCATCATCTTGATCAGCAGCCCCAGGAAGAGCTGGATGGTGACGAGAATATCAAGCCGTTCGACGAATTTGAGGTTGGACAGCACCCGGACGGTTTTGAGAAAAGGCAGCTGGCTGACGCCCGCAATCGACGGGCCGAGGACGGCCACATTCAGCGCATTCATGAAGATCAGGAACGCGCTGATGAGCAGATAGGCGTTCACTGTGTATTTTACAGGCATACCGGGCTTCTCCCATAGCGTCCACAGCATCAGAAAAACAATCATCTGCCCGAAGGGAAACGAGACGATCTCCGGCAGCGCCGCTTGCAGCACCGGCATCAACCCGCCCTCCATCACCGGCGCCAGACGGCCGAAATCGATCACTCCCATGATGCCCAGCATCAGAATAAGCAGAAAATAGAAGAACAGCATGACTGGAAGCAGCACCTCAGGCAGTCTGAAGACAACCTCCGCCCCCTTCCAAATGGCATATAAGGCCAGCAGCACGAACACCAGCATCGTAATGGCTATGGGGGTTCTCGGCAGCATCGTCATCGCCGTCAGCTCGCCGAGATCGCGGACATTACGCATGGACTGATAAGCGAAGTACAGGCTGTAAACCGCACCGATGAACGCCCCGGGAGCTGTGCCGAAATGAGCTTTGAGCATTCCAATCAGGTCCGTGCCCGGAGAGCGGTACTGAATCCACATCAGCACAAGGAGAAGGGCGAAGCCCGCCGCTGAACCTGCACACATCGCCAGCCAGGAATCCTGCTTGGCGGTGCCCCCCAGCAGGAACAGCGGCGTGCTGCCGATTTCAAACAGCATAATCATGAACGCAATCTGCAGGGAAGAGACTTGTTCTTTGACCTGTTCTTTGTTCACCATAATGGCTTCTCAGCCTCCTAACCAATGGATGATGGCTCTGCCGACAGGCTGAAAGTACGCCGTATACAGGAGACCCAGCGACAGATGAGGGGTATCGGTAATACCGCATAGATTAAGATAGACTCCGTATCCCATAATGCAGCCAAGCAAGAGCCGCCGCCGGCGATGTCCTTCTCCGCTCAGCTTCCTCCACCCCCACCCGTAGGCAAGCGCATAGAGTAGAAGAGTAATAGCTATTTTCATAGATATGCTCCTTTACTTCTGCTGGACAGACTTGAACGATTTGTTGCTGAGTCCGGTCCGTTCCATCTCAATCGAGACCTGAGGGCGGAGCTCGATCTCCTGAAAAACACTGTCCCAGTGCTTCTCCTGCTCAATCTGCTTCCAGCGCTTCGGATCGCTCCGGTGTACTCTCACAGCAAAACCGGTGACGTCTGCCTTCAGCCGCTTGACCTCTGTCCAGGCGTTATTCATTAGCTCCAGCACCCGCTGCTCCAGTGATTCCTCCATCTCACTGATCGCCTTGCGGTCGTTCAGATCCATGATGCTGCCAAGCTCCGTCAGCACACCGCTGCCCTTCACGTTAACCTCCATCACATAATGATCCTTGGCCCAGACAGGGCGTACGGTGGTGGCCGAATTCTGCAGGACGAAGGATGCGTCAAGCTTGTCGCTTGTTGCCGGCCGGGAGGGGAAGGCGATGGTGGCAGAATCAACATTATCGGTCAGAAAAGAAAGCCCGAACGCCTGCTTTTGGCTAAGCCAGCCCGCGAACGTATCCCCTTTAATAACGCCCAGCCTTCCCAGCGCCAGCCGTGAGGGCAGATCGGTAACCGCGGTCTCACTGGTCTCATCCATCGTCTGTGAGCCGGTCAGCAGAATCTCCGGCAACACCGCGCTTTTGGATTCGGAGGACAGCGCCATCGCCAGCTCATACAGGCGGGTTCCCGGAAAGTAGGACAAGAGCCGTGATTCTTGTTCAATCATTAGCTGGATGCCGGCGCCCTGGTTCTTGGTCATCTGCATCAGCTGATCCAGAATCATTCCCGCATCGCCCTGGGAGATGAAGACAAAGACCGTCTCCCGGGCATCCTGCTTGCGCAGGAACATATCAATCAGCTGATTGATCCCGTGTCTGGCCAGGCTCTCGCCGATCACAGTAATTCTAGAGTGGGAGAAGAACATCTCCCGCGTACTGGTCAGATTCGTCCGTTCAATGGCCTCCATAATCGTCCGGCCCTTGACGGTGAACGTGAGGAAGGGCGGCGAGCTGGTGCTGCCTCCTCCGCTGCCGCCCATACCGCTGGCACCTGAGGAAGGGTTGATGACCTGGTAGGTCGCCTTCCACTGATTGTTCTCCCAGTCATAGGCGGAGCCGGAGGTAATGCCCAACTCGTTAAGCTCCCGGTCATCCCAGCAGCCGGAGAGCAGGAGGGAGAGAAGCGGGAGACAGAGAATCAGGCACAGCAGAGTTCTCGGTTTGTTCATCATGTCTCCAGCCCCTTCCGCTTAGACCGGGCCTTGTGCACCTTGTTCAGCAGGACCGCGCCCAGCGGTACCAGGACGTTGAACAGGAAGAAGACCACGAACCGCCCTTCCTGGTTGTATACATTTAGCTTGGCTGAGCTTTGCCAGGAGAACAGGCATTCCAGAGCAATGATCAGACCCAGCGCGCCAATGAAGGGCCGGCTGCTGCTGACCCGGAACGTCTGCTTGAAGCACTCCACCGTCACGAACAGGAAGATGGCGAATTTGAGATAGATCGACAGCACCCAATAAGAGATGAAGAGAATATCCAGCTTCTCTATGAACCGGCCGACCCGGAGGATGCTGATGGTAGCGAAGCCGGGGTAAGCACTGAGCTTAATGAATTCCGGTCCGAAGACCATCAGGGCTGTGATTAATGAGAACATCATCAGTGTGGCCACGAACAGCAGGCCGGTCCAGCCGATAATTTTGGCCCGCTGCGGATATTGCAGGTAAGGGGCCAGGAACAGCAGCACCGCCACTTCAGACATCCATGCAGTCGGTGTCAGGCTCGCCAGGGTGATCTCAGCCAGATTATGATCGAACATGGGCAGCAGATGATGCACATTCAGATCATTGTAGAGCCCGAACAGGTACAGTGGTACGAAGAACAGATAGAATAGAATAACCAGACTGTTCACTCTGGCGATGGCTTCAATGCCCTGCCGGACCATATAGATAGTGATGAAGAGAATGAGTATGACCAGCACCGTGATCGGGGTATCGATCAGGACGTTGTCTTTAATGAAATTGACAAACTCCCGCAGAATGGTTGCGGTGGTGTCCAGGTAGAACTGGAGCATCAGCAGACCAAGGATGACTGCGACCACAGGGGAACTTTTCTCCCCCACCCACTCCAGAAAAGGAGTGCCGTTGCTGTTCTGAATCACCGCCCCGACGATCCACGCAATGAGCAGCCCCGCCGCGGTAGACAGGATGATCGCCAGCGGAGCGTCCTGCTCTGCATAGGTGCTGATAATGATAGGCAGCACGACAGTGGCTGTCGGCAGGATGGTATTGACTACAAGCATGGCAGCTTGGGTGGTGCCGATTTTTCCATTCATGCTGGACCCTCTCCCTGCGGTTTAGGCTGTGCCGGTGATGGATGAGCTGTGTTTTCCACGGGCTGTGGCTTCTGGTTAGGGACTTGTCTGCGGGTCTCTTTGCCGAGATTGGTCTTCGGACGCATATTCATGCTCCACAGCGGAACACGGATGAAGATGTCCTTCAGATAACGCGGAATCATCGGCGCCACCGGAGACAGATAAGGCACGCCGAAAGAGCGCAGGCCCGCCATGTGAATCAGCAGCACCATCAGGAAGGACATAATGCCGAACAGACCGAGCGAGGCAGCGATGAACATCATCACGAAGCGGATCAGCCGGATGGAGTTGGCGATGGCGAGTGACGGAATCACGAAGTTCGAGATGGCGGTAAAAGAAACCACAATCACCATCGCCGCGGACACAAGTCCGGCCGAGACGGCGGCCTGGCCCAGCACGAGCGCGCCTACGATAGAGATAGCCGGTCCGATGGTCCGCGGCATACGTACCCCCGCTTCACGCAGGACGTCGAAGGTCAGTTCCATCAGCAGCGCCTCAGCAAATGCGGGGAGCGGAACGCCTTCCCGCTGGGCAGCCAGACTTATAAGCAGGGTGGTCGGCAGCATCTCCTGGTGAAAGGTAGTAACGGCAATATAAAGTGCAGGCAGCAGCATAGAGACGAAGAATGCACCATAGCGGATCAGCCGCAGGAAGGAGGAAATATCATACCGCTGGTAATAATCCTCGCTGGATTGAAAAAAGTTGAAGAAGGTGGACGGGGCCAGCAGCGCAAAGGGAGTGCCGTCAATGATAATCCCGACCTGGCCTTCCAGAATGCCCCCGGCCATAGCGTCAGGACGTTCGGTATTCTGAATGGTGGGAAAGGGCGTCAGGCCGCCGTCCTGTATGAATTCTTCAATATAATTGCTCTCCAGAATGGCATCGGTATTGATGGCGTTCAGCCGGCGGCGGATTTCGGCCAGCACCTGTTCACTGGCGAGGCCTTCCAGATAGACGAGGGCAATTCCGGTCCCGGTACGCTGGCCGATGGTATATTCCTCAATCCGCAGATCGGCGGTTTTCAGGCGGCGGCGCAGCATGGCGGTCCCGGTACGCAGGCTCTCGGTGAAGCCTTCCTTCGGCCCGCGGATAACTCCCTGGGAGGTTGGCTCATTAATGCTTCTTTTCTCCCAGCCGGAGGTGTCGGCGGCCAGCGCGACCTGAAGCTCCTCGAACAGTATCAGGGTATAGCCGTCAAAAAGCAGGGGCAGCAGCACCTCCAGGGTCCGGGCCTCCTTCACTCCTCCTATTGGCAGAATGTGCTCCTTAATCAGGTTGAAGGCAGCTTCTGTGGTAATGCTATCTCCGTTCAGCGTGCTGTTCTCCATTAAGGACTGGAGTACGGACTGGTTGACAGTATCGGCGTTGACCAGACCGTCAATATAGATGAAGGCAAGGGAAAGGGGAGGCTGAGCTTCATTCTTATAATGGCGGATGACAATATCCGAGCTGCTGCCGATCCGGCGGCTGAGTTCCTGCAAATTATCCTCAAGGGAGAGCTTCAACGGAAGCGGTGCAGGCACGGAGGTTTCTACAGGATCTTGGGTAGTCTTACGGCTCTTCTTCGGCTCTTGAGGCATCTCGGGGACTCCCTTCTGCTGAAATCTGGATGTGTTCCCTGTATTATCCCCCATAGGCGTATTCCTTATTCTGCCTTCTGCCTGAACTACGCACATAGAGGAGTCGCTGGAATCAAAAAAGAAACTGCCCTTTAGGAATGGCAGCTTTGCAGCATTCCATAAAGGCAGTTTCATCAACAGACTTTAGATTTGAACTCTAAGCTGGGTAGATTATTTAGTCTGTACAACCAGAGCGTTGCTGATCAGGCGTCCCGGAGTGGTCAGGTACTTGCCATTGTAATATAGGCCGCTTGAGGCACCGCCATCGAGGTTCATCGCCTGGTAGGCTCCGGCCTGCTTCATAATTTCCGCCAGCTGAGGGATGGTTGCCCCGCCGGAGGTGAGCAGAATCAGCTTATGATCGCGGGTGATGCCCAGTGCGCTGCGCGAGCCTCCGCCGGTCAGGATTTTGGGGTCCCGGAAGCCTTCCCCCGCCACATTCAGCGCGACCTTCCCGTTAACCAGCAGCCGTGGTCCAGCCTGAAGTGCGCCGTGAACGGAACCGGAATCGAAGCGGGCTTTGAATTCACTGCCCGGAATCAGTTCAGCGAGCATATTGCGGTCGTAAGCGAAGACCGCCCGTTTGTCTCCGGAGCTGTTCTTCAGCATCTTGCCGCCGCTGATGATGTAGCCGTAGGGAGCCTTGAAAGCGTCATTAGTATACGCGGCGAAGAACGTGCCGTTGATCGCGGCGGCAGCATTGCTGCGCTTGGCGATGCTGGCAAGGGCTTCAGTCTTACCGACGGTATTCCCGGCCAGAACGGCATCCAGCTTCACCGAAGGATGCAGCAGGGAGACCGTGACGGTCTGGACGCTGAAGGAGCGGCCGCCGACCTTGTAGGTATGATGTCCGCTGACTACAGCGGGCGAGCCGCTCTTGATCAGGCTGCCGTTCTGTACAGGCAGGGTGGCTGTCTCCGCAGTGCCTGGTTCAGCCCCGCTTGTTAGCGTAAGCGACCCAGCTTCTCTATTCCACTGGAGCTGTATGCCGAGTGTCTGGCTTACAAGAGACAAGGGGACATAGGTAGTCCCGTTCTCACTGAAAGGCCGCACACTTACGGTAACGGGCTTGCCGTTAACGGAAGCCCCGGGCTTGCCTGGAGTGAAGGTAATGGAATTCTCGCCGCGTGATATCTCAATCTGGCCGCCGGAAGCGGTGAGTACGGACTGGATACCGGCGAAGCCGTTCAGGAAGCGGAGCGGGATGAAGGAGTGATTCTCCTTGTCCACATATACGGCAAGCTTGGGCTGCGGTGCCGCAGCGGCACCGGATTGCAGTGCTGGAAGAAGGACGGCCAGCAGACAGAAGGCGGTAAAGAGGGTGAGCAGTTTTTTCATGATACACAAAATCTCCTTTGGGTTGTAGCAGGTTAATCTGCAGGTTAGGATGATTCTGGAACAGGCCCCAGAATGCAGTACTTGAGCTATCATCATATAATCGTCTCCCGTTACCGTCAATGGAGCATGCATCCAGCAGCGGGTTGGTTTATAATGGGATCACATTAGAATATCTGCATATAAGGGCGGTAGCGATCATGACAAGAATAGGCTTAATCCGGCACGGCAGCACACGCTGGAATCAGGAGGGCCGGGTACAGGGTCATACGGATAATCCTCTGGACGAGGAAGGCTTCCGGCAGGCCGGCGTGCTTGCGGAGCGGCTTAGCAGTGAAGCGTGGGATTATATCTATTCAAGCGATTTGCTGCGGGCCAGACAGACGGCGGAGACCATCGCCGGGAGGCTGGGCATCCCGCTGGCCGGTCTCGTTCCGGGCATCCGGGAGATGAACGGCGGATTAATTGAAGGAACCACCGAGAGTGAGCGGATCGAGCGCTTCGGCAGCCAGTGGAAGACGATGGATCTGAAGCTGGAGAGTCAGGAGCTGGCCCGCGAGCGGGGAGTCCGGGCGATTGAAGAGCTTGCTGCGCGCCATCCCGGCAGCAATGTGCTGGTAGTCAGCCACGGGGCTATTCTGCGGAGTACGTTGGCCGGACTTGTGCCTTCCCTGGATGTGAGCGTGCTGCTGAAGAACACCTCCATCACCTGCCTGGTCAAGGAGAAGGGCAGCTGGAGCTGTGAATTGTACAACAGTGCGGAGCATATGGACGGATAGGACGGATATTTCAGAGCATTTCATTACAATAAAGCGCCTGTCCTGCCGATAATATGCTTAATGCTAATCCGCTAGGGGTATTCATTTACAGTGCCTCTTGCCGGAGTTGTTCAGAATTTGTTCAGTCTGTTCCTGTACAGTAGCGCTTGAAAGCGATAAATTCATAAATTCATTGATAGGCTGAAGGAGGGCGTAAGACTAGTGGAAGAGGCCCGCAATTATATGTTGACAATTCTATCCATACTTATAGGGGTACTGACCGTATATATCTCGCTTAGACTGACAAGGGATTTCTCCCGACAAACGCAAAGAACCCGGGCAGTCCGCTCGAGTCTTGTGGTGCTGGTGATTAGTGCCGGACTTTCCGGCATGCATCTGCTCGGCAGAAGAGCCTTAACCGGCTTCACTACAGAAGGCAGAAGTCTGCTGATCTCTTTGTTCCTGTACATGCTGACACTTGCCGGTATTCTGTATCTGTTCCTGCGGATGCGCATGATCCTTGGGGAGCGTGAGCAGCTCAAGGAATTGGCATACCGGGATACGCTGACTGGCCTGCTGAATAAGAACGGAATGGATCATTTCTGGGATCATTGCAAAATGAGCGAGCAGCTTGCAGTATTATATCTCGACCTGAACCGGTTCAAATCGATTAACGATACCCTCGGCCATCATACAGGGGATCTGTTACTGGAGGCCGTTGGAACCAGCCTGCAGCAATTCACCTGCAAGGGCAAGCGGCATATTTTCCGGGTGGGCGGAGATGAATTCGTCATTATCGCCAAACGCTACAGCCGCAAGGAGGCAGAGCAGCTTGCTCTTAAGGTTCTGGAGCGCATCACCCGTACCTATAAGCTGGAGAGCCATGAATTATTCGTGTCCGCGAGTGTCGGGATCACGATAAGTCAGGGCCGGATCGATCCGAAGCAGCTGCTTCAGGAGGCAGATTCGGCTATGTACAATGCCAAGCAGCTGGGAAGCGGGCGTTGTGCTGTATACAAGCAGGAGGGCCGCATTCCTTCCGTGAAGCTGGTCAGCAGCTCAAGAGCGCAATAAGGTTTATAAGTCTTACAAGTAAGCAGTTGGAAAATGTACACTCAATCTGCCGAATCCAATGGATTCTGAGAAAATCGGGGCCGATTAAGTGCTTTATTCCAGCTGTTTTTTTGTTGAATACCTGTGACGCCAAATGAGATGTACAGAATTCCACTCGTTCACCCGCCGGACTGCGCCGTCCTATGGACAGCGCAGCCGTGTTCCATAAGTCAGACGCCTCTGGCAGCCAAAAGCCCGGCTAGAATATCCGGATGATCGGTAATAATTCCCGCCACCTCAGCTTCGATTAATGCCTGCATCCGCTCGGGATCATTAACCGTCCACGGATGATAGACAATGCCTTTCTCTGCAGCGGCGTTCACGAACTCCGGCAGCACCGAGGAATGATGGGCATGCAGCGCATCCGCCTGCAAGGTTGCCGCGTAATTCCAAGGACGGTACAGTCCCTCGCCGTAGAGAATACCCGTACGGATCTCCGGTGCCAGCGACTTGCAGTAGGCTAGGGAATAATGATTGAAGCTGGAGATCACGACCCGCTCACTCATACCCTGCTCCCGGACAGCGGCGATTACCTTCTCTTCCATGCCGGGATAGAGGAAGGTCCCGTTCTTAAGCTCTATATTCAAAATCGTCTCCCGGCCCTGCAGCAGATCCAGCAGCTCGTCCAGTGTCGGAATCCGTTCTCCAGCGAACTCAGGGCTGAACCAGGAGCCTGCGTCTACCTCCAGTATCTCACGAAGCGTCTTATCCTTCACATAACCGCTGCCTGAAGTGGTACGGTTAAGACTCTCATCATGGATCACTACTACTGCTCCGTCACTGGTAAGCTGTACGTCGGTCTCAATGCCGGTTGCACCAAGCTCAAGACCCTTGCGGAAGGCCGCCATTGTGTTCTCCGGGGCGGCTGCGGATGCGCCGCGATGCGCGAAATTAATGATGTTCATGTCGAGTAGTTCCCTCCATCTCTATGATGTAATGCAGCCCGTAGTGTCCGGGCCCCTTATAGTATATTCCACATCACGGCAAGAAACCCTGTCCCCCATCGGTATAAAGGACGGGTTCCTGAAATTTTATCATGGTACGTTTGGAAGCAATCGCTTAGAATAGACATCAACTATACTACATACAGAAAGAAGCGATAGAGCTTGAAGTTTTGTCTGGAATGCGGAACCCGTCTGGTTATGAAGGAATGCAATGGAGAAGGAGAGGTACCCTATTGCGAATCCTGCGCCGTCTTCAGATTCCCTGTGTTCAGCACAGCGATGAGTACAGCCGTACTGAACCGGAGTCTCGATAGAATCCTGCTCATCCAGCAGCATAAGCGCAAGGATTACATTCTGCTCGCCGGGTATGTGAATAAGGGAGAGAACGCCGAAGCGGCCCTGATCCGTGAAGTGAAGGAAGAAGCGGGGCTTGAGGTGATTGCTTATGAATATATGCGCAGCCAGTATTTCGCCCCGTCTAATACTTTAATGCTCAATTACATCAGTGTGGCTGACACGGATGACTTAAGTGCCATGAGCGACGAGCTGGACCACGCCGCCTGGTTCACGCTGGATGAAGCTGTTGACGCCATATTACCAGGCAGCCTCGCGGAGAGCTTCCTGCTCACCATCATTGATAAGCTGAGACAGGGGAGGGCTCTGGAGGATTTTACAGCGGTTGTCCGGTAATTGCGAATTCTGAAGGCTACGGTTTTCCTTATGCAGAGACGATGTCGCGGATTCTTTCATGTACCTGCTGCACCTCCAGGAAGGCTGCGGAATATTGCAGATCTGTTTTGCGGGCCGGCAGGAGCGGCGGGAGAAAAGGGATGGATACCACAGGCGTATCTGCGCTGCTAAAATAGATTCTGAGTGTCAGCTCGCGGATCTCTTCGGCAGGACTGCCTTCCGGCACAGCGTCTGTAAATTCATAACTAGCGGCAGCGCCTGCCCGTACTCTTGGTGCACTGGTGGTAATCCGGCTGGTCTTGCTGACTTTACTGAGCGTCAAGGAATTCTCGACAATCTCTGCTCCAAGGATGGCATCGAACGTATACATGGTGGCTGTCGCCGGCTCCGGCTTACCCGGATGCAGCAGCCCGATGGCCAGTGCCTGGCCTTCTTCGTCCAGGGCAATCAGATGGGATTCGTCCGGGGTAATGAACCGCTGGGGGAATTTCAGGCTGAAGGATGACAGGGCATAGGTAGCCCCGCTATGGCCCGCTGCCCTGGGACGGGAGAGTCTGTACTGAAGAACCGCAGCCAAGAGCAGGAGAGACACGCCAAGCACAGCAAACAGATACACCAGGATCATGAGCACTGAACCGCCTCCTCACAAGGTTGTGCGGGCCGCCCTTTCTGCAATTACTTTGGGGACAACCCGCTTCGTAAGCTTTGGCAAGTGAACTATTAATAGATATGCGGGAAGAGATCAGGTATGTATGACTTCAAGCGGGGTATTGCTGGAATTCACATGTGTGCCTGAGACTGCACTGATCCAGGCCGCGTACAAACGTCCAAGACCCACAAGCAGCAGCGGTAGAATCAGCAGCAGCACAAATCCGGTTCCGCATAGAATCCACGAGCGTTCGTCCGAGGTTGTGCCGGATAGGAAGAAGAAGAACTCCGGGTCCAGCATATTCAAATCATAGGAGAATATCGATGCACTGATTCGCTGGGCCAAAGGCGACAGAAGAGCGCTGAAGGCAACCGTAGGCAGGACCAGCGCAAGTGTGAAGCCGAGAATGCCTGCGGGCAGCTGGAGGAGGCTGTACAGTATTCCCCGGTACGACTCCCTTTCGCGGAGCTGGTGTCCTAATGTCCGCAGCCCCTCCCAGTGGAAGGCGGGGGCATGATCTGCGGCAGCAGGCTGCCCGGCTCCCCGGCGGCTGTTACCGCTGGACCAGGCTTCAATCACCTTGTGTTCACCGGACATCATCCTGCGGCACCAGGCCAAGGTCAGGGCCAGCAGAGGCAACCCCACCCATACAATAATCAGAGGCAGGCTTGCACTCAGACCCGTAACAGCAATGACGAAGGCAATGATTCCTTTGGGCAGGGAGAGCATCAATATTTTCCACGCGTATATACTTTGTCTTATCATTCAGACCGCTCCATTCCGAATTTCCAAATTTCAACTTCTTCAGTATAGAGGCTTCATCCAGAGAACACACTCTCCAAAAGGCGGGAAAAATCCTGGTCTCTGGTCTAGTGCAGTTTCTGATTATTGCTGTTTGTAATAGATTACCGTGGCATCCATGCCTCCGCTGGAAGAAATGACATAGTCAGGAATTTGCCCGGCCTCTATATATCCCCGTGACTGATAGAGCAGATTGGACGGATCGAAGGGTAAGGCAGTTTACAAGGATTACAACCAAGAAGGGGAGTGGAGCAATTTATGCTGTTAGAGGTTATAGCTACTACGGTAAGTGATGCGGTTATAGCGGAGCATTATGGTGCTGACCGGATTGAACTGGTCACAGGCATCAGGGAGGGCGGATTAACGCCCAGTCTGGGCCTGATTGAAGCGGTCCGGGAGCAGGTCAGTATTCCGGTGAGAGTAATGGTGAGGCCGCATGCACGTTCCTTCGTGTATAATGCATCCGATGTGGAGACCATGCTGCGCGATATCCGCCATATAGCCGGGGTAGGCGGGCTGTCTGTGGTGATGGGAATGCTCCGGGAGGACCGGACGATAGACGAAGAGCTGCTGAGCCGGCTGCTGGATAGGGCAGCGGGGATGGAGGTTACCTTCCACCGTGCTTTCGACGAGGTGCAGGACCAGCTTGAAGCTCTAGAGGTTCTGAAGCGCTATCCGCAGATTACGGATATCCTGACGTCCGGCGGGACTGCTGCTGCCAATACGCCTGGCGGTATGGTGAGACTTGCTGTACTGGAACGGCTGTCTGCCGGTTCTTCCCTCTCCATCCTGGCAGGCAGCGGGTTGAATGCCGCTGACCTGAAGGATTTCGTTACACGGACCGGCGTCCGCCGGGTACACTTTGGTTCGGCAGTCCGGGAGGACGGCGACCCGCTGAAGCCGATAGACCCGGAGCGGCTCGCAGCCATACGTGCTCTTCTCAAGCCCTAGAAGGGTGCTCAGGCTACTCCCCTTTCTGAGCGCCCAGCAGTCTGGGCAGCAGTGTGAGCAGCCGCTCCCGGGTCAGCGCATCGCCGGAATTCCATTTGGCTCCATCCAGCATGTAGGCATGGCCCTGCTCCACGGCAGGCAGACTACTCCAGAGCTCTGTCTGGAGCAGCTCCTGCATGGCTTCCCGCGAGTCCTCCCGCTCTGGAATCAGCATGAAGACACGGTCCCCGGCGTAGCTGTGCAGCATCGCAGGGTCCACTTCGCGGAACCCCAGGTCCTTGTCCAGAATGTCCTTGATCGCCGCTGTCGGCTGCAGGCCGCCAGGGGCATACAGGGCCGTGGACAAGCCGGTCATTCCCATGGCGTATAGATGGTTGCCATGGTCATAGAACAGTGCCGAAGCTGTTTCACCAGCCCGCAGCCCTCCGGCGTACAGACGCTGCCACATGGCGGCGTTCTTCGCATGGTAGGCTTGCAGCCAGACCTCAGCTTCGCGCTGCTTCCCGAGCCACTCCCCCAGCGTCCGCAGCCGCTGCTCCAGCGGTGCGAAGGAGTCGAAGGTGAGGGACGGCGCAATGCCGGATACCCCGCGGTAGACCTGTTCATCCGGGCTTGCGAGGATGATCAGGTCAGGGCGGACGGAACGGGTCAACTGCGGGTCCAGCGGAAACCCCACATTGGCTAAGCGCTTGACCCGGTGGCTATAGACGCTGCCCCGGGCGAACGCCTCGCCGCCGCCGACAGGCTTCACCCCCAGTGCCAGCACATCGCCCAGGGTCTCCCCGTGGTAGACAACGCGCTTCGGACGCTCCGGGATGTCCACCGAATGTCCGGTCCAGTCCGTGACGGTAATCCGGCGCTGCTGCGAACGGGCATATTGCCCGGGAGTCACTCCCGTCTTCTGCCGGAAGCGGCGGCTGAAGTAGTATTCGTCGGAGAAGCCGACCCGCCGGGCAATCTCGCGAAGCGGCTCAGAGGATTCAAGCAGATAAGTCTTCGAGTGCCCAATGCGCACATCTGTCAGATAATCGAGCGGGCGCTGTCCGGTCAGTTTCTGGAAGATCGGAGTGTATTGCCAGGGGGAGACACCTGCCAGCTCCGCGAGCTGCTTCACCGTGATGCTCTCCCTATAATGCTGCTGCATGAAGTGTACAGTGCTCTCCACCGATTGCGCCGGACTAGGCAGTTGGCGGGTGGAGTAGTTCTGTTCAAGCAGCAGGAGCAGCAGCTCCTGGAAGCGGAGCTGTTGTCTGACATACTGGAGGTCATCCCCGCCGTTAGGGTGTGCAAGCAGCTCTTCGGCCAGCCGGATCACTCTGGTGAAGGGGTGGACAATCAGCTCCTTTTGCCCCGGGAGCAGTTCATCCAGGCAGAATGCAGGGGAATCCCCTGTAGTAAAAGCGGCAAAAGTCAGCACATAATAATAAAGCGTCAGCTCCCGGTTATCCAGACTGTACGAGGTTCCGGGAGGCAGCAGACAACACTTGTCCGTATGTACAGAGAGTGTGACCTGATCTGTGATGCGGAGTTCACCGCGTCCGCCTGTAAACAGCAGAAGTGTATGCTGCTCCGCAGTCCGCACGGCCGAAACGGTGTCAGCGCTCTGCATCACCAGCTCAATGCCCTTCATTTGAAACAGCAGAGAACGGAGAGGGGCAGGCGGGGGCGGCGACAGAGGTTGAGCGGGATGGGCAGGCTGGCGCAAGGCTTGGTTCTCCTTTCAGGGCAGATCAGAATTGAAATATATTGAGAATGATTATCAATAAACAATATTGTATATAAAATAAAGCAGCTTATCAACAGGCGTTGATAAGCTGCTTTTCAGTCTGTCTGCCACCGCGACTATTGCTTGCCCAGCATGGCAGGAATCTCACCGAGCAGCCATTCTCTTGTGGTAGCATCACTGGAGGTCTTCATGATGTCCTGTGTGTAGACGAAGCCGTTTTTGACGGCGGGCAGGCTTGTCCACACCGCGCTTTCCAGCAGCTTATCAGTGGATTGCTTAGCCTCTTCCGCTACCGGAGTCAGGAGGAAGATCCGGTCCCCGGCATATTCCTGCAGCACCTCCAGCGAGATTTCCTGAAAGCCCATATCGTCGTCCAGTACCTGTTGAATGGCTGGGGAAGGCTTGAAGCCTTGCTCTCCGTACAACACCTGCGAGAGGCCGGTCGTTGCCATTACAAACAGCCGGTCTCCCGGATAATAAGTGAAGACGGAAGCCGTCTCGCCGTCCTTCATGCCCGAAGCCTTAAGCTGCGCCCACATCGCCTCTTCCTTCGCCGCATACTGTGCCAGCCAAGCCTCCGCTTCAGGCTTCTTGCCCAGGATATCTCCAATTTCCAGCATCCGTTCCTTCAGCGGGGCGAAGGTGTTGAAGATAATTGTTGGAGCAATTTTGGACAGTGCCTCGTAATCTGCTTCCTCAATGCCGGCATAGATGATCAGGTCGGGCTGAAGCTCAATCGTCTTCTCCAGGTTAATCGGGAATCCTACATCTTCCACGCCAGTGAGCTTGTCCTCGAATACCTGGCCTTCAGCCATGGAGAGCGGATAGCCGATGGCCTGTACACCGATTGCGGTCAGATCGCCGTACGTTTCTCCAGAGTAGATAATCCGCTGCGGATGCACAGGAATCTCCGCCGTATGGCCTTTGTAATCCGTGTATGATCGGGTTGCAGCTACAGCCGCAGCCGTGGCCGAAGCTTCAGCAGTAGCTTCCGCAGCAGGAGCGGCGGTAGGTGCCGATGCCTGGCTGTTCTGCTCCTTATTGCTGCTGCAGCCGAGCAGTAAGGTGCTCATCAGGAAGATGATGCACAGGATGGCTAAGGTGGATCTTGCCTTGTTCATGATATGTATGCCTCCCAAAGGTAGTGTAATTACCAATAATGATAATCATTCTCGTTGAAGTCATCATAAATTATAGTCAGGAGTTACTCAATAGACAAAACGCAATGCAGGAATTGATTTTGTACAAAAAAATTGCTTGTTTTGTTAATAACATATTGATAATATCAACATGGTCTGCTATGATGTTGTTAATAATAAATTAATAATAACAACTAATTAATAACTGAGTTCCCCTCTGCTTAGCAGATGACTCAGAATACAACCCATAGGAGGTAATGACCATGTTCGGATTCCGGTTCGTGAAATTCCAGCCCAGTGATTATGTGCTCAAGGTGAAGAATGGCAAGGTAGTACGTGAAGGGGTCGGGCTTTCTTTTCATTATTATGCGCCGACGACTTCGGTGGTTGTGGTGCCTGTCTCTTCGATAGATGTTCCATTCATGTTCGAGGAAATTACGGCGGATTATCAGACGGTAACCGTCCAGGGACAGCTGACCTACCGGATTGCCGATTACCGCAAGACCACCCAGATCCTTAACTACACCTATAATCTCAAAAAGAACACCTATCTCTCCGACGATCCGCACAAGCTGGCCCAGCGGGTGATTAATATCGCCAAGGTCCTGACCAAGAAGCAGCTCGGGCAGCTCCCGCTGAAGGAGGCTATCCAGTCGAGTGAACGTCTTGCCAAGATGATTACTCATGAAATCGGCCAGAGTGCGGAGATTGAGAAGCTGGGCATTGAGCTGATGGGCTTGTCCATTCTGGCAATTGTACCGAATAAGGAGACGCTGCGGGCCTTGGAGGCGCAGGCCAGGGAGGAGATGCTCCGCAGCGCGGATAATGCGCTATATGAGCGGCGCAATGCTTCGATCGAGCAGGAGCGGCGGGTGAAGGAGAATGAGCTGAATACGGAGATCGCCGTTCAGACGAAGAAGAGACAGATGCGTGAGGCGCTGCTGGATTCTGACCGTTCAGCGAAGCAGAAGCAGAATGAGATGAAGGAAGAGCAGCTGATTTTTGATACGGAGCTGGAGGAGAAGAAGCAGGCGCTGATTGAGCTGGCCATAGCGAATAAGAGAGCCGAAGCAGATGCCAAGGCTTACGAGCTGACGGCGGTAATGAATTCGCTGCAAAATGTATCGCCTAACGTCCTGCAGGCGCTGACGAATGTAGGCATGAACCCGGATAAGCTAATCGCCATCGCCTTCCAGGAGCTGGCGGAGAACGCCGGGAAGATCGGCCAGCTTAACATTACGCCGGATCTGCTGCAAGGAATCATGGCCGGTTCCGCAGGAGGCGGAGCCGGAGCAGACAGAGGAGGTAACGGACGATGAGCAGCCGGGGATCGGAGAACAAAATCATACTGATCAAACGCAAGACTCGCCTGGAGGAGCTTGTGGTCCGCTACAATACGATCCAGCAGGCCCAGTTCTATATTGAACGGCTGGGAGCCGATTTCAGCGACTACTTAAGCGAGGATTTCCAATACCGCAAAGCCGTGGAGACCGCAGTGACCGAGCTCAGCGCCATCGGCCGGCTCCAGGTGCTGGAGCGGCAGCATGTGCCGAATTTCATCTTTGGGGCCGAGGATACCGTAGTGGTCCTGGGCCAGGACGGTCTGGTCGCCAACACGCTGAAATACCTTCACGAGCAGCCGCTGATCGGGGTGAATCCTGATCCGCTGCGCTGGGATGGCGTGCTGTTGCCCTTCAGGGTCAAGGAGGTGCGGCAAGTGGTGAGTGAGGTGCTGCGCGCCCAGCGCCAGGTCCGTGAGGTTACCCTTGCCAAGGTGGAGCTGAATGACGGCCAGAGCCTATACGGGGTGAACGATCTGTTCATCGGCCGCCGGACCCATGTCTCAGCCCGGTATCAGCTGGAGCTGAACGGGCAGCTGGAGCAGCAATCCTCCAGCGGCATCATTGTCTCGACTGGCCTGGGCTCCACGGGTTGGCTCAAGAGTGTGCTCGCCGGAGCCGCAGGAATCGTCAGCCGTGCCGCACAAATGAAGGATGCAGAGGTTGAACGGACAGCCCGGGTGTCTGCGGAGATTGCCGCAGTTAGCGCGGGCAGCGGGCTGGCCTGGAATCATCCCGAGCTGTATTTCACCGTGCGGGAGCCTTTTCCAAGCCGGACGACTTCAGCAGAGCTGGTATTCGGGAGAATCAGCAGCAGTCTGCCGCTGCGCATCACTTCGCAGATGCCGGAGGACGGCGTGATCTTCAGCGATGGAGTGGAGAGCGATTATCTGGAGTTCAACTCCGGGGTGGAAGCGACGGTTGGGCTGGCGGAGAAGACGGGCAGGCTGGTAGTCTAGACGAAGAGCAGACCGTTCATGGCGGGGCGCGTACGCCAAAAGGGTTCTCTCAGCTTCCGCTGCTGCGGTCTGAGAGAACCCTTTTTCGAAATATAATCGTATATGCTCCCCGCGCTTCCTACTGGAAGCTTCGTCCCTGATTCATTGGAGTGTTATAGGAGGAGCCTGCGGACATTGGTGTCTGCATTGGCGTATGCATCGGCTGGTGGTTGATCCCCGCATTAATCGGGCTATGCAGTGAGTTCACCGGCTGGCTGTTTGAAGTGAAGGACGGGCTGAAGGAAGAGTTATACCCTCCCATTCCTGTATTGTGGCTTTGCCCCATTGGTTGGCTCTGTCCCATAGAATGCATTAGTCCCATCTGGTTCCCGGAATTGAAGCTTGGAATGCTTGTATGGGTATTGAAGCCGGAAGTCTGCGGGAACTGCTCCATCGATCTGACCGACTGCGAGATCTGCTCTAGCTGCTGCATCGCGGTCTGATGGCCCTGCAGCGCCTGCTGGATCATCTGAATGGCCTTGCTGTTATGCTGGCTAAGCTCCTGGAGCTTGGCGGCATCCTGCTGCTCCTGCTGAAGAAGCTGCTGGTAATTCTGCGTTCCCTGCTGGGTCTGTGCCATCAGCTGCTGAACGATTTGCTCGCATTCCCGGATCTGTGCAGATGAGTTGGTATTCACTATTTTTGGCCTCCTTGAGATGGGTGTTATGGTCATGCGGGCTTATTATCTCTGATGGGACTGGCGAATATTCATGCCTCGGGTGCAATTGAGGCGCTTCCGCCAAGAACGGTTACAATATTGCAAACGTTGCGTCACTCCGGGCGGGACGAGTTGATAAGAATAGGTACAGGCTGCTGTGCAACTATTGCGGCAAATGAACGTCTATGTAGAAAAGACAATCCAGAATCATCCATAACCTGGAGGTGGGGGCAACTATGAGTCAGCGTGAACAGGCAAGCCGGATTCAAATGTATTTTCCCAAAAGCATTGCATTTACACTGGTATTTGTAATGCTTTTGACCGCATGCTTCACAGGATCGGCCGCGGCGGCATCGTCTTCCTCAGATCTGATCATTGTGAACAAAAAAACGAACAAACTGGCGTATTACAGCGATGGCAAGCTGGTGAAGGTTTTTCCGGTCGCTACTGGCAAAACGAAAAGCCTGACGCCTGAAGGCAGCTTCAAGATGGTGGTCAAAATCAAGAACAGACCCTACTACAAGGATAAGATTCCCGGAGGAGATCCGGCCAATCCGCTGGGGGACCGCTGGCTGGGGCTGGAGGTCAATGACACTTACGGCACCACCTATGCCATTCACGGCAACAACAATGAATCCTCTATCGGTAAATATGTCAGCGCCGGATGCATCCGCATGCACAATGATGATATTCACTGGCTGTATCCGAAGATTGCGAAGAACACCCGGGTCATCATTACAACCTCCGGGCTTGAGATGGCGGCTATTGCCGAGAAGAACGGCTACCGTATGGGATCTACAATGATTGCGGGAGCTTTTGTCAAGGGCGGGGAGAAGCTGCAAGTGAAGAATTCCTTCCTGCTGGAGGATTCGCGGGTGTATATTCCACTGAGTGAATCCGTGAAGCTGCTGGGCGGAAGCCTGATGCAGGAGGCGGGAACCGGAGCGCTTATCATCACAATAGGCAAGAATACAGCAGTTCACAAGCCGCTTAGCACGAAAGCCAAAGTGAACGGCAAAACAGTGGAGATGCTAGCCTCCAAAAGTGTAGACGGCCGCCTGTACATTCCGCTGGGCAGCTTAACGCCGCTGTTCGGCCTGCCGTTCACCTGGAACGCTAAAGAGGGAGCAGTGAAGCTGTAAAGCAGCAGGATACTGCTGCACCAGCCAGGGATTATCCAACCAAGATGCCGCCATACACTGCGGCTCCAGAAGCCAGCCTATCAAACATTGATCGGCTGGCTTCAAATGTTTAACCGGGTGGAGTAGAGTGACAGGATACATAGAGAATAGTAATATGAGAGAGATTTGTTATATTCTTGATCTTCCAGGGGAGGGACTGAAGATTAGAGTACGGATTATAGGCGGCTGCGGGAGCGGGAAGACATATATCGCCCGGAAATTAGCTCAAAGTTACGGAATTCCTTGCTATGAGACGGATAATTTTGTCTGGGATCGCAGGGACAATACCAAGAACTCCCCGGAGGTGCGGGATGCCAAGCTCGCGGAAGCTATGGATGCGGAGTCGTGGATTATAGAGGGCGTACATTACAAATGGGGAACAGAAAGCTTCCGGCAAGCGGATCTGATTTTTCTGATTCAGCCTAAGGCTTATGTACAGGATGCCCGGGTCATCCGCAGGTTCATGAAGACCAGACTGGGGCTGGAGCAGGGGAATTATAAGCAGTCGTTCAAGTATCTCCGGATCATGCTGCTGGAATGGAACCGCAGCTTCAGGAGGGAGGGTATTCCTGCAATCATGGCATTAACCGAGGAGTATCAGGCTAAGCGGATCATCGTGCAGCAGAATCGTGAGATTTTGCAGCATGTGGGCAGGTATGTGCAGGTATGTGCAGGGGAAGAGTGTGCTGGGAACGAGTGATTAATTATACGGGAGGACATCATGGGCAAATTGGCAACTTTTATTGTAGAGATGGTGCGTCTGGTGATTCTGCTCATTCTTACGCTGCTTGTGCTAGGAGGCGTGGAGCAGTGGATATTCAAAATGGCATATGGAAGGGAAGGCTTCCTGTACACTGCCGTACCTGGTAATCTGCTGGTGTTCTTTGTGATGTACCGCAACTATTGGCAGTTCAAAGGCTGGTACCAATCAGAGAAGAACCGCAAGCTTAACCCGGGTTTGACCCGGAGTCTCATTGCCGTTGCGCTGCTGCTGATTGTGCTGCCAGGGTTATGGATATGGGCATGAATGATGGACTACTTTTGCGTAAGGGGTGAAAGTATGGAGCCGTGGATCGAGGAGCAGCTTAATGTATATGAATTTGTAGGCTTTTGGAAAAGAGTGCTGATTAATATCATTGACTCACTTATTCTTATTCTTCCTACCTATTTACTGACCAGGATTTCAGTGCCGGCGGCAGAGTCGGCAGGGTCAGCATTCCCGCTTTTTATACAGTTTGCACTGCTTATGGTGTTCAATATATTTATGGTTGTCCGATACGGCGGGACGCCGGGCAGGCTGCTTCTGGGGGCAAGAATCGTTGATGAGAATGGAAGATATCCGGTGCTCCGGCAGGCTTTGATCAGGGATAGTTTTTTTATTGTTAACAGCTTCCTGGCAGTGGTTGTGAGTCTGAATACCGAGGCGTTATCTGCCATACCAAGCAGTCTCGTGAACTGGAGTCCGCTTGCGGCCGATATAAATGTGTTTTTTGGCTGGGTAGTGATTGTGGATTGCCTGTTCGTCGCATTCACCCAGCGCAAGCGGGCGCTGCATGATCTGATGGCCCGAACTTATGTGGTGAACAAAACGGCGCTGGACCGTGATCAGACAGGGAAATTCATAGCATAAGGCAATGCGTATAATACCTGGATCAGGAGGTCTGCGCCTGCAACCTTTGTTACAGGCACTTCGTCATAGGGTACAGTTTAGACAAAAGAGGATGTTTCCCATAACGAAGGAGATGGCGGCATGACTACAGCAATTAGAACAATCACAGGTATTCTTATCGTTGGGGCGATGCTCAGCCTTACAGCCTGTAATTCCGGCAAAACGGAACCATCGTATAACAATACGGCTACGGCTACAGCAACTGTGCAGCCAGGGGATAGCGCTTCATCGGCAGCAAAAGGTGCGCAGGTAAGCGAATCCGGTACAGATGAAGGTGCTGCTGCGGGCGCAGAGCCTGTAACTGCTGACTCTGAAGCCGCAGCCGGAGCCTCATCAGAGTCTACGGTTACTGAGGTTGCAGGGGCTGAAGCAGATACCGTAGCTCCCGCCACCCCGCAGGAACGGAGCAAGCAGCTGAAGGAACTGCTGGAGCTTGCCAAGCAGGGCAAGGTGCCCGGTGTCGAATATGCTGCACACACCGGACTTATTGATGAGGTGGAAGCCGCGTGGGGAGAGCCGGACCTCAAGGAATCGGCAGGCAAAGGGATCTATTCCACATATTCGGGCAAGCAGGTGGTAATCGGCTTCAATAAGGGCAGCAAGATTTTCGATGTGCGCTCCAGCGCCCCAGACCTGCGTAACCTCACACTGGAGCAGATTGAAGAAGTCCTCGGCAAGCCGGATGATACTACTGTGAATGGCGAGCATAACATCTATATTTATCAGGCCAACAAGCAGTATCAGCTCAAATTCATCATCCCGGAATCCACAGGGACGGTAGATCATATCTCGGTGTTCTCGGAGCAGGACTCCATTAATAATATGGCAGGCTAGTCAGCTGAGAGCATCTTAGAGCAACTATGAATCCCCTTGCAGCAGCAACTGCAGGGGGATTTTTCGGTCTACAGGCATGTAATCGGAAAACTGATCACAACGGGACCGAAGGCGGCGCGAAGGCCAAATGTAATCGGAAAACTGATCACAATGGGACCGAAAGCGGCGCGAAGGCCAAATGTAATCGAAAAACCGATCACAACGGGACCGAAGGCGCCGCGTAGGCGAAATGTAATCGAAAAACCGATCACAATGGGACCGAGGGACGGCGCGTAGGCGAAATGTAATCAAAAAAGCGCTGGTGCGTGAGCCAGGCCGCCTTAACCAGTTGCGAGTACTTAAATAAAGTCAACGCATGATGTATACTTTCTCTTATGAAAGAAATCAGAAGAAATGAGGCACGGCCATGCATCTGGAGTTGAACGGAAGTGAATTTAAGGTATCCGCCGGAGGATTAACGGTAGAGCTGCTGCCCAAGGAATTCGCACTGCTGCAGTTTCTGTACCGTAACCGGGGGCGGACCTTCAGCCGGGAGCAGCTGCTGGATAAAGTGTGGCCGATGGAATATCCGGTGGAACGGACCGTTGACGATCATATCTACCGGCTGCGCAAGAAGCTGCGTCTACTGGGTGGGATTTACATTAAGACGATACGCGGATTCGGGTACAGTCTGGCAATCCCGGGCAGCCTTGCGGGCGTGGCTGTGAATCCGGCAACGAATGACCCGGAGCTGCGTGACACGATGCGAGAGGTGTTCATGAAGTTCCATGTCTACGGCCAGGGGAACTCCATGCTCACCCTTGCCCGCCAGCAGGACATCCTCGGCTACGAGCTGGACGCGCATTATTCTATGGTTATTCATTTTGTCCAGGGCGATTTGGAGTGGCTGATTCATACGGACGAGATTCCGTTAAAGGACCGACTCTTTTACCTCAATCTGTTCTACTTCTTCATTGGTGATCCCAGGGAGAAGGTGGCGTACGCCGAGCGCCTGATTGCGCGGAGTCTGCTGAACCCGCCGGAGCAGCTGGAGCTGGAGATTCTCACGATGCTGGACATGTACACCCTTGCAGGCCAGCCGGAAAAAGCGCTGGAACGTCTGACGCGTTCCTACCAGGTCATTTCCGAACCCGGCTTCGAGAATTTCATCCCGGTCACGGTAATCACGGGGCTGTTCATCCATCTCTCAGCGGGAGCTTGCGATGAAGAGCTCGAACGGATGGATGAAGCTGTCAGCCGGATTTTGCAGGACAAGCCTTTTTTGCGGGAGATTGGCAATTACAAGGTCGTGAAGGGACTCTGGAAGTTGCGGCGTGAACAGTGGATAGAGGGGGAGCGGCTGATCCATGAGGGATTGCAGGTGCTGGATATGTCGGGATTCGTGCCATTGCGCTTCTATGCGCTGTACAAGATTCATCATTTTTGCCGGATGTTCGTGAGCGGAAGTGCCTCGGACCGAAAGTATAACAGCCTGTTTGTAGCCGAGCTTGAAGCTTGTGGCCTGGCCAGACTGGAACACACCCTGGAACACATCCTGCTGCCGCTGCTGGAGACCCCATGATAATTCTCTGACAATTCTCCGTTACTTTAGAATCATAGATGGAGCTTCATCTACGATCTTATGTAACCTGGAGGAATGTCAGATGGAACAATCAACCAAGCAGGGGAACAGCCTGCTTCATAACAAAACGTATATGCGGGTGTACAGCGCTTTTGCCACGGCGAGCTTCGGCGACTGGTTCGATTCACTGGCAATTCAGGTGCTGGTGGGTTACCGCTGGCAGGCCGGGCCGCTGATGCTGGCGCTCATTCCGGTAGCGTTGGCGCTGCCGAGCATTCTGCTTGGATCGATTGCCGGGGCAGCTGCCGACCGGTTGAACAAGCTGAAGCTGATGCGCATCTGCGATCTCCTGACGGCGCTGCTGACGCTACTGGTGCTGTTCGCCCCGAGTATGGTCTGGCTGTTGCCTCTGCTGGCGCTGCGTTCAGCACTGTCCACACTGAATATGCCAGCCCAGCAGTCCCTGACCCGCAGTCTGGTCCGGGAGGACCAGCTAATGCAGGCCTCGTCACTGAACGGACTGGTCAATCAAGGCTCCAAGATCGCCGGTCCCTTGCTTGGAGGTCTGGCGCTTGCCTTCCTTACGCCGCAGTGGTGTATCCTGCTCAATGCCTTGCTGCGCGGCTGTTCTTACCTGCTGTTGCTGTCTGTCAAGAATATCCGCACGGATGAAGCAGACAGAAAGCTGTCTGAAGCGCAGCAAGGTAAGATTCCGCTTCTCACCATGTGGCGGGAAGGCTGGGGCTTTCTGTTGCGCAGCCGGCTGCTGTTGACTGCGATGTT
The DNA here is from genome assembly GCF_038002365.1 of Paenibacillus sp. FSL P4-0338. Classification (NCBI taxonomy): domain Bacteria; kingdom Bacillati; phylum Bacillota; class Bacilli; order Caryophanales; family Paenibacillaceae; genus Paenibacillus; species Paenibacillus sp. FSL P4-0338. The sequence continues at coordinate 1,253,148 of NZ_JBBOCG010000002.1, forward strand.
GTTCGGAATTGCCGGAGCAATGGTCATTCAGGTGGTTGATTTTCAGTTCACCAGTCTGTTCAGGATATTCGCCCCGGAGCGGGAAGCGCTGCTGGGCTGGATGGTTGCCGCAACGGGAGCTGGAGCCGTGCTGATTATTCTGATTCTGAACAAGCTGAAATCCGAAGGCCGGTATGGCTGGAAGCTGGGCCTCGGGTACGTGCTGATTGGCGGGTCGATTGCCGCGCTGGGTCTGCTTAGGCCGGGGGCATCGATGCTGTGGGTGCTGCTCATCGGATTTGTGCTGGGGATCGGCAACGGCATGTTTATGGTTACGTTCAATTATTGTCTGCAAAAAGAAACCCCGCCGCACATGACCGGCCGTATCTTCGGCATCCAGAATACCGTACTCAGCGCGGTAATGATTGTAGCGCCTCTGCTGGGCGGCGTGCTGGTGCAATATGCAGGTCCGGCCCGTATTTTTGTCAACATTGGCTTGTTGCAGGTGCTTCTGGGTCTGACAGGTGTGGTGTTTGGCCGGCAGCTCTGGCCGATGGCAAGGTCTAAAGCGGAAGCCGCCCATCCGGCAGTAGAGAGTAGCTGAGAAGGTTGATAGATCACTAATTTCTGTATGGACGAACAGGAGGAGCTTATGACAACTTATATCTATATGGTAAGGCACGGGGATTCGCTGCGTACCGGGGTGGATGAATGGACGCGCGGCCTGTCGCCCAAGGGGGAGGAGGATGCCCTGCGGGTCACAGAATGCCTGAAGGATGAAGGGATAGATGTGCTGTACAGCAGCCCGTATATCCGGGCGGTTAATACAATTGCGGATTTGGCGGATCAACTGGAGCAGGAAATCATTCTGATCGATGATCTGAGAGAAAAGGTCTGGATGGAGGGTAACGAGCAGCTAACCGACGATGACCTGTATCTTGAGCTCCAGAAGATCTACACCGATCCGGATTACGCCCTGCCGGGCGGGGAATCCAACCGGGAGTGCCAGGCACGTGCAGTGAAGGCGCTGCAGGACGTTCTGCGGACCCATGCTGGCAAAAAAGTGGCCATCGGCACCCATGGCATGGTGATGTCCTTGATGATGGGCCATTTCTCCCCGGAATATGGTCTGGACTTCTTACTGCAGACGACCAAGCCGGATATTTATGTCATGGAGTTCAAAGATGATGAAGTATTGATCCGGCGGATGCCTGTGTAAGCTAAATTCAAGAAGGCAGCCGACCAATGTGGTGGCTGCCTATTTAGCTTTTCTTGGTCAGCTGGCCGCAAACGGATAGTCCGGAATTTCCCTCTTAAAATCATGCGCGCGCCTACCAGCGTCTTCTTACTTTGCAATAGAAACATCTTCAAAGACCGGGTTCGAAGCGGACATATTGGACATTCGGGGATAGTTGTATTCTATACATTTAAAAACAGCCAAAAGGAAGGATTTCCTCTTCTAACTGTAGTTTGTACAACTAAATTTGCCCGAGTGGGCGAGATCCCGGATAATGAGGCATTTTAGATATATGAAATACATCTAAACGGCTATTCGGCAGTAAGTCAAACGATTTAGTTGTACCGAATACACTTAAGCATTTCGCCTGTACATAATCCGGTCTGATGTCCTACATAATTAGTGCGGCCCTATACCTATAGCCCATAAAATCGCACCGTATTCGCCGTCAGCTTCGCTCTGGCTTCGGTAACAGAATATCCATGCAGCGCCCCCCAGGCGGCGGCAACGTCATGGACCATAGCCGGATGGGTGGTGCGTCCGGTGAATGGTCCTTCAAACGGCCATGGGCCGTCTGTCTCTGCCATGACCAGCTCCGGCGGGTAGCGGCGTGCCAGCTCCTGAATCTCCGGTTCATAGAGGATGTCGGGAGTGAAGGAAATGTAGTAACCGCGGCTAATCATCCGGTCAACGGTAGCAGCGGGCCCCTTGAACCAGTGGAAATGGGCCTGCGTAAGGCCATGCTGCTCCAGCAGATCGCATACGGTCCACGCATCCTCATAGACAGCATGCAGTACAACCGGCTTGGCTAAATGGGCAGCTAGCCTGAGAAGTCTGCCCAGCAGTCCGAGATAAGGTTCCATCTCCCAGCCCTCACCGCGTGCGATTGCTTCGGCCCGGGAGTAGTAGGGAAGGCCGATTTCACCAATAGCGGCCATATTGTCCGCATGGTCTGTAATCCATTTCAGCAGCGAATTCAACTCTTCCTCCATAGGCAGCGCCTGCTCTGGATGGAAGCCATACGCAGGCTTCACGAGGCCCGGATAGCTGGCTGCTAACTTCAGCGTTCGCTTGCTCGAAGCGAGATTCATCGAGACGGCGATCAGGGCCTCAATGCCCTGCTCCCGCAGTCCCTCCAGCATGGAGGACACTACTTGATCCTCGTATTGGTCTAGATGAATATGGGCATCAATCATTTGCAAGCCTCTCCTTCCAGCGGCGGATTTTTACTCCACAATGGCTTCACCGCGTTCATCCGGCTCAAAAGCAATAGACCCCAGCTCCATCCCCGTCTTGCCTGCCTTATACTCCAGCTTCAGGGTACCGACACTCTCGGTCGTCCCGACCATCAGGCTGGTATCTGCGAGCAGCTTGTTATTCTCTACGGAGTAGTAGGTCACTGCGCCAATGGCCGCTTTGCTGCCGAAATACTTCATGCCGTCCTCAGCACGGTCCGGGAGTCTGAGCGTCACCTTGGACGGCTTGGGTCCTGTAAGCTCAAGCTTCAGCAGGACATCGTCCTTATCCAGCGAAATACTGGAAGATACTACAGCAGAGGCTGCTTTGTCCGCAGCAGGCACCGATATTTCCTTCCACTGTTCCGGCTTAACCACATGAACCTCCTGTGCGACCAGCGAGGTCCCGGTTCCCAGGGTGAACACAACCGTGACCTCCGGTTTGCCGTCCGAATCTACATCGGCATAGAAGAGCTGAGGCGGGTGCGAGTAGTCTCTGGATACATTCCAGTTGAAGCGCTGTTTTTTCCCGTTCACTTCAAGGAGGAATCCTTTGTAGGTATTGCCGTCCTTGAGCGCGGCGTACAGCTTCACCTTGGGGTTATTCTCTGCAACGGCAAGGGGGGCAGCGGGTACTCTTACTGTTGTGCTAAGACTGCCCGGGGTAATGTTAACCCGGCTTCCTCCCGGATTCAGCTCTGTAACAGCTCCTGTAAGGGAGTCCAAGGTAGCTGCCGCGATATATACACGGCCTGCCTTCAGTAACACAGGAGAGTCCAGCTCCTCTTGATATCCTCCATCCGTTTGCGTATAAGTCACTTGTTTGGAGGCGCTACCGGGCGTAAGAATAGTCTTGTCCCAGCTCGTGAACAGAGTAAGTTGCTTGAGAGTGTTATTCCATTGCAGCTCTATCGGGTAGTATTCCAGCAGCGTGCGGGCTGGTACGTATAATGTGCCGCCTGAGTGGAAGGGGGGAGCCCCGGGGAGAACGGCTTGTCCGTCCACAACAAGGGATAGAGGGGCAGCAGCAGAATGGGCAATATCTATGGATGAACCCGCCGCATGGCCTGCGAGGAGCAGGGCAATAGCGGCAGCAGTAATTAATTTTTTCATAAGATAACCTCCGGTGTCTGGAAATTCCAATCTCTTGTATTATAAATGAAAAACTCCGCCCGCGGGTCACGTTCTGTTAACAAAGATAAGACAAGCCTGTTACAGCCCAAAAACAAAAATAAAACGAACGAAAACTCGGAATCCCTCCAATAAATAGTGTAAGCCTGAAGGGGGAATAACGGATGAAGACAACTGATCCATACTCGCAGCTCATCAAGCTCACGCTAGCCGGCAGCCGTGAAGCATACGGTGAGTTATATGAGGCAACCATTCATGATGTCTATAAGACCGTGCGTTTCCTCGTTACCGGGCTTTCAGATGCAGAGGATGTTGTACAGGAAATTTATATTGAGCTGCACCGCTCACTAAGGAGATTTGACAGGACACAAGCCTTTAGACCCTGGCTTATGGGGCTCACGATGAGGCAGGTCCATGCTTACAGGCGCAGAAACTGGAGACATCTGCGGATTATGAACAAAGCGGAGCAGACCAGTGAGACTATGGTACAGGATTTCTCCAGCGATGTCGTAGAGCGGATGACAAACCGGGTACTTACCGAAGGGGTTAGCCGTTTGCCGTATAAGCTGAAGCAAGTCATTATTCTACATTACCTGCATGAGTACTCACAGGAGGAGATATCGGTAATTCTTCAGATCCCGCTCGGGACGGTGAAATCACGGCTTCATGCCGCACTGCAGAAGCTAAGACGGAAGCATCAGGCGGATACAATCAAATTGGGGAAGGTGGAGGAGCTGTATGAGTCTAGGACATGATTTACGGTGCGCTCTTCAGGAAGAAGCCGGGAATGTACATGCTCCCCCCGAACTGAAAGAGAAGATTCTGGACAGAATTCCAACAGGACAAGGAGGTAGACGTATGAAAAAATGGCTGGTGGCAGCTATAATAGCAGCGACCTTAATTATTCCTACCGGAGCTTATGCCGGTTATAACTATCTGGCGGATACTCTATATGGCTCACAGGATAACTTGGCAAAGATTGAGGGTACCCAGCAGCAATATGATCGGCTTGAGGCTAAGCTTCAGCAGTCAAAGTCCAGCTTGAGTGAGGAAGATTTCAAAGCCTTAACCTCTTTGCTGCATGAGTTAGCCGTCTATAATCTGCAGATTGCAGATGAGCAGGGCGTGCTGCAATTCGATAAGCTGAGTGATGCAGACTTGATACGCTATAAGGAGCTGGCTGCTGAAGTTAAGCCATTTAATACCAAGCTCGATCAGGCTGCAGCTCCACTCACAGCAACAACTATGACGGATTCTGATTTCGCCGCTTTCAGTGACCAGTTGCTGGATAAGGCAGAACAGACTTTTAGCGGGGAGGAACTGGCTAATGTCCAACTGTTGATAGAGGAATGGAAGGAGTACAATGCGTCACTCACCGGACCGGACGGCAGACAGTTGGATCGTATACCGGATGATAGGATTGCAGAACAGACTGCGCTACTTGACAAGCTGAACCCCTATTTGAAAAAGATGGGGTACATGTTTAAGCCTGCAACTCGCTAAAATTCAATCATAGCACCCTCTTTCTGAAATGGCGGGACCCTTTTAGAAAGGGGGTGCTCGTTATAAATGTTGTTGTTCAGCAGAGGTGAGGAACCTCAAGCCTCAAGCGCCTGAAGGGCAAGTGACACCAGGGCTCTGACGGAGTCTTCGCTCAGTTCTCCTCCGGTCAGCAGCAGCCGGTAAAAAATAGGGCCGTAGATCAAGTCGATACAACTCCCGATATCGAGTCCCTGCTTCAGTTCCCCCTGGGCAATCCCCCGTTCGAACAGCTTCCAGGCCTCCTGGCGGCGCGGCCCGAAATATCTGCTCCGGTACGCCTCCGCCAGTCCGGCATCGGACTGCCCTTCACCGATCAGCTCCGTAATGACTTTACCTTCCCGGCTGGTGAGGAACTGTGCGAGCGTTCCTGCATGAATCAGAATGTCCTCTTTGGCGGAACCGGTATCGGGGATCGGAAGTCTGGCGTTAGCAGCGTACAGATATCCGTCCATCACTACCGCCGCTTTATTCGGCCACCATTTATAGATCGTTGCCTTACTGACCTGGGCCTGCTCTGCAATCTTCTCCACGGTAACTGCGCAGAAGCCGGTCTCCAGCAATAATTCATATGAAGCGTTCAGAATAGCATTCTTGGCCTCTGTGTTGCGCGGACGGCCTCTTTTTTTCTCCATGGTGATTCCTCCTGACAGTGCTGGTTCAACTCTAATTGGAGTATACCATAAAACTGCCTATTTACAATACTGAACGTTTAGTATATTATTTGTTCATAACTAATTAGTGAACTTATCGTTCAGTATTTAAAAAATGGAAGGTGGAGTTTCAAATGAAGGCTGGAGTTAGGGTGCAACAACAAGCAGGTTCCGCTGAAGCCGCCAAGGCTGTTCCCGGCTGGATCACATTTCTGCTAGCCGTATCCTGCGGACTGATCGTGGCGAATCTCTATTATACCCAGACGCTGGTTGGGCCCATCGGGCAGGCGATTCATCTGTCGGCCGGAGCGGCAGGGCTAATCGTTACCCTGACGCAGATCGGTTACGTAGCCGGACTGCTGTTCATTGTCCCCCTCAGCGATATTATTGAGAACCGCCGTCTGACGGTGATGTCGCTGATTCTGGTTGTGGCTGCCCTGGTGCTGTCCATCCTGGCACCAAATGCACCGCTGTTCCTGGCCGCTTCCTTGCTGATCGGACTGGGCTCGGTAGCAGCGCAGGTCCTGGTGCCCTATGCCTCCTATCTGGCCACAGGGGAAGATCGCGGCCGAGTAGTAGGCAATGTAATGAGCGGACTGCTGCTGGGCATTATGTTCGCCCGCCCGGTCGCCAGCTTCATGGCCGGACTCTGGGGCTGGCAGTCCATCTTCATGGTCTCGGCTGTCGTTACTGCGCTGCTGACGCTGCTCCTATCCCGTGTTCTGCCCGCCCGGAAGCCCGCTCCCGGCTTGAGATACGGACAATTACTCCGCTCTCTGGGCACATTGCTCACGCACACGCCGGTGCTGCGGCGCCGCGCTCTATACCAGGCCAGCCTGTTCGGCGCCTTCAGTCTGTTCTGGACGACCGTTCCCTTGCACCTGTCCAGCGAGTTTCATCTGTCCCAGCAAGGAATTGCCCTGTTTGCCCTGGCTGGTGTGGGCGGAGCTGCAGCCGCGCCGATTGCGGGCAGATTGGCTGACAAGGGCTGGACCCGGTTATTGACCGGTCTTGGCATTTCACTGGCCGTTCTCTCCTTTATCCTAGCCTATCTGCTGCGGGATTCCTCTAATCTTACACTAGGCCTGCTGGTGCTGACGGCGATTCTGCTCGATATGAGCGTGTCAGGCAATCTGGTCTTGGGACAACGGGCGATCTATTCACTGGGCAATGAGACCCGGGGGCGGCTGAACGGCTTGTTCATGGCGATCTTCTTCATTGGAGGCGCCGTGGGATCATCACTCGGGGGCTGGGCCTACGCTTACGGCGGCTGGAGTCTGACAACCCTAATCGGACTGGCACTGCCAGTGCTGGCGCTGATCTACTTTTTGACCGGGAAGAAGGAGCACGCTTGAGAAAAGGAGCCTTGCCGCGTTCAGCAATAATCCGCATAGCCAGTAATTCCTAAAAAAACTACAGTAGGCAGGGGAGCTTCGATCCTCTGTCTTTTTTTTGTTCAGAGATGTAATGGATCCGGTAGATAGAGCGTATTAGCTCATGTAAATTACTTGGCCAAGTAGAATCTTCCTGGAAAGGAGTGCCACAAGGATGCAAGAGCGCGCATTGCTGCCTTTGATACATGATAGAGTTCCTGCTCATATACAGACAGAGCTTGAGTTTGCAGCGGTTTTTGAAGCCTATTATAAACGGATATTCAACTATATCGCCTACCGGGTGAGCTGCCGTTACACCGCCGAAGATCTGGCCAGCCAGGTGTTCGAGAAAACGTTATCCAAGCTGCCCGGTTACTCCCCGGAGAAAGCGCCGCTTGAGGTGTGGCTGTTCGCCATTGCCCGCAACGTTGTGAATGATTATTACCGGAGCCGCGCGCGGCAGCGCTTCTTCTCACTGGACAGTATCCGGGAGCTGGTGTCTGGCAAAAAAGAGCCGGAGACGCTCATCCTAGGCAGAGAGCGCAGCGATAGGCTACAGGTGGCGCTGGACACGCTCAGCCCGAAGGAACGTAACCTCATCGCCCTGAAGTTCGGGGCGGATCTGAAGAATACGGAGATTGCCCGGATTACCGGAATCTCGGAGAGCAATGTCGGAGTCATTCTCTATCGCAGCATGCGAAAACTGAAATCTGAAATAGGGAGTGTGGAAGAGCTATGAATAACAAGAAGAGCGCCGAACATGCAGTTGAGCTGGAGCTTCAGGAGCTGGGAGACTATCTGGCTCGCCAGGACTTCTCCCGGGAGTCCGATCCGGCGGCGGTTCTCCGCCAGGTGAGAAGCCGCTCCATTCAGAAACAACAGGAGGATAATAGAATGAAAAACAAACAACGGATCAGACGTCCGGTGATGATTGCAGCTTCACTGCTGGTGGCTGCCGTGGTGAGCGTGTCCTTCGTGAGACCCTCGTTCGCACAGGAAATGCTGGAGCGTGTGCTGAATTCCGTCCATCTGGGACATATCGAGGTCGCTCAGATGGACGGAAGCCACCCTACGGAGTTTCCGGAAGCCTGGAAGGGCAAGATATTTGATAAGCAGGGGAATCCCGTCACCTCATTTAACCCCATGCCTGCAGCCATCTTCAATGCAGCCGGGGAGGCCATCGTACGCTTCGACGGGGATAAGCCCATTACGAAGAGTGAGCAGGAGCAGCTTGACAAGGAAGCGTCAGAGCAGAAGTTTACCGTCAAGGAGGCAGCGAAGCTGGATCAATACGCCCTCTTCAAGGTGAAGCTGCCGGAATACCTGCCTGAGGGCTTTGCCTTTGACCACGGAGAGTTCTATAAGGATGAGGAGGGCGTAAGCGGGCAGATTGTTGAATTGTTCTTCACCAGCAAGGATAAGAATAAGCGGATCTGGATGCAGCTGCGCCTGGCCAATGAGGAGAATGCCTTTTCAATGGCAACTGACGACAAGGTGGAGCAGGTGAAGCTTAAGGGGACGGATGCGGTTCTGGTCAGTGACAGAAGCCTGGACTGGGAAGCAAGCGGCGTGATGTACGGCCTCAGCACCCGTGGCTTTGACCGGGCTGAGGTTCTGAAGATCGCAGAGTCCATTAACTGGTAAGCCTGAGGAGCGGATAAAGGAACAGGTATGAGGCATAGGCAGGCATAGGATGAATCAGAGCACCAGACTGCAACCCCAGAGCGTGGCGGGGATTGCGGGCTGGTGCTTTTTTGTAATAGCGTCTCTACTATTCTTCAAGCTTGTCATGCCCGTCTGCATATTGAGGCCAAGTCCTTCATAGACATGTACTAATCAATGCATTCAAAACAGGTTAAGGGGATGATGTCATGCGCCGGATAACATGGGTACTCGCGATCATTATGAGCGTGGCCTTAGTATTGGCGGGGTGCGGGAAGAAGGATGCCGCCTCTGTGGTCAAGGATCTGAATCAAGTGTCTGACAAGCTGGAGAGCAAGCAGGGAGCTTATCAGGGCTCAGGCACGATGACCTTGTACACCGGGGAGCAGCCGCAGGATTACAAGGTGGAGGTATGGTATAAGAATCCTTCGTATTACCGGATCAGCCTGTCTAACGTCCAGAAGGACGTGAAGCAGATTGTGCTGCGCAATGATGAGGGCGTATTCGTCCTGACCCCAAGCCTGGGTAAAAGCTTCCGCTTCCAGAGCGACTGGCCGGACAGCCAGGGTCAGGTGTATCTGTACCAGACGCTGCTGAAGGGAATTGTCAAAGACAACAACCGGCAGTTCGTGGAGGACGGGGATTATTATGTGTTCGAGGTCGCTGCCAACTATCAGAGCAGTGCGCTGGTCCGCCAGAAGATCTGGCTGAACAAAAAGACCTATGAGCCGAAGCAGGTGCAGGTATCGGATTCCGAAGCCAAGGTTGTGGTGAACGTGACCTTCGACAGCTTCAAGTTCGATCCGGAATTCACAGCAGATTCCTTCGATATGCAGAAGAATATGGCGGCCGGCAGCCCTTCCGAGAATACGATGGCGGAAGTGGATCAGGATGGCAATCCGGTGGTCTCGGAAGATGGTGAACAGACCGGTGAGCCGGTTACGGCCGAGCTGGGCGACTTCGGGATCATTGAGCCGGCTTACATTCCGGCCGGTGTGAAGCTGAAGGACACCAATAAGATTGAAGGCAGCAAGGACCATGCGGTGCTGATCCGCTATGACGGCGTCTACCAGTATACGATTATGGAAGCCCGTCCGCTGGACCGTGCAGTGTCACTGGCTCCCGGAACACTGGTCGATCTGGGCTTCACGGCAGGCCTGCTTAGCGGAGATGAGCAGCAGACGCTGACCTGGATGAGCGAGGGTGTAGAGTACCGGATTACAAGCGCAAATCTGCCAGTTACGGAAATGATGCAAATAGCCGCTTCTATGGAGGAACAATCGGGTAAATAAAAATCAGTGGGCGGATACTGCGCAAGGTGGGAATCATTCCTCTACCCGCGGTATCCGTTTTTTGCCTACACATTGCTCACATTGACAGCGGCCTTCACGAGCATTACCATTGGCAGTAAGACTTCTGATCTGTGCGAACAAGGCAGAGATGTTTTACTACAATGTAAGAAGGTGACCTGAAGTGAAGGCAAGCTATCGGCCGACAGCAGCCGAGATTAACCTGGATGATTTGCGTGCCAACTACGAAGCTTTACGCGGCGTATTGCCGCAGGAGACCAAGTTCATGGGATGCGTCAAAGGAAATGCTTATGGACATGGAGCAGTGGAGGTGACGCGGGAGCTGGAGCGGCTTGGAGCAGATTACGTCAGTGTTGCTTTTCTGGATGAGGCATTGGAGCTGCGTCAGGCGGGAATACTACTTCCTATCCTGGTGCTGGGCTATACTTCACCGGAGGGCATTGCCGTAGCCTGGGAGAACAATATCACCGTTACACTGTTCACACCGGAGGTACTGGAAGCGGTTAGGGCTCTTCCTGTAGAGAAGGAGCACCGGCTGAAGGTACACATCAAGATTGACAGCGGAATGGGAAGACTGGGATTATTGCCGGAGGATGCGCCTGCATTCATCGCTGAGGTTCATGCGGTGGCACAGGCGGAGCTGGAGGGCATGTTCACCCATTTTGCCAGAGCAGACGAACACAATAAAAGCTATACACTAATGCAGCACCGACGTTTCATGAGCGTGGCGGAGGCGCTTCGGGACATGAACATTACCATCCCGATCATACATACGGGCAATAGCGCTACGGCCATTGATACACCTCTACTATCCATTAACATGGTGCGTGTAGGCATAAGCTTGTACGGATTCTACCCCTCGGCTGAGGTGAACCGCGAGCTGGTGGCCTTGCACCCGGTAATGACGCTGAAGACGCAGGCTGTATATGTCAAAACCCTGCCGCCTGACTCAGGCATCAGCTACGGCACCCGGTACTTCACGGCAGGCGATGAGATCATCGCTACGCTCCCCGTGGGGTACGCTGACGGATATTCCCGCATGCTAACAGGCAAAGCGGAGGTGCTAATACGCGGACGCCGCGTTCCTGTCGTCGGAACGATCTGCATGGACCAGTGTATGGTATCACTCAAATCTTTCGCTCTAGAAGCGGAACAAATCAAAGCAGGCGAAGAGGTTGTACTCATCGGCCGCCAGGGCACCGAGTCGATTACGGCAGATGAACTGGCGCTCCATTTAGGGACGATCCACTACGAAGTAATCTGTATGCTGGCTCACCGGGTACCGCGCGTGTATGTACGCCAAGGTATGCTACCCAACCTCGTTAATCCTTTGCTGCAAGCCTAATACCCTGACCAGATACCTAGTACAGGAACTGAATATAAGGAACGTACCGTGTAGAGCTTGTGACTTATAGTCTATACGAACCGCCATTTCTAGTTTATAATGGGATGCAGCATACTTGATATACTGGCGGCATATATTCCTTGTATAAAATTCCTTGTATATTGTAACACTGGAACACAAGGGCAGAAGGTTTGTGGGGGTGGAAGAGAAGGTGGCCAATTTGCAGAACACCAAAAGAATCATGATCAGCTTGCCCGATCATCTCTTGCAGGAAGTAGATGGGATCGTTCAACTGGAGAACTCTAACCGTAGTGAATTGATCAGGCAGGCCATGAAGCTGTACTTGAGCGATCGGAGGAAACGTACCATCCGCGAGTCCATGCAGCGGGGCTATATGGAAATGGCTAAGATTAATTTGACCATGGCATGCGAGGCTTTTCTCGCAGAGGAAGATGCAGACAGTACTCTTGGCCGCTTAGTAAGCGGGGTGTAACTATTGATTGTTAAACGCGGCGACGTTTTTTTTGCCGACCTTTCACCGGTTGTGGGTTCTGAGCAAGGTGGAGTAAGGCCGGTACTGATCATTCAGAACGATATTGGCAATCGTTTCAGCCCGACTGTGATTGTGGCAGCTATCACTGCCCAGATCCAGAAGGCCAAGCTGCCGACGCATGTCGAGATTGATGCAGCAGCTCATGGCTTTGACCGGGATTCCGTGATTCTGCTGGAGCAGGTTCGTACCATTGACAAGCAACGCTTAACGGATAAAATCACCCATCTGGACGATGAAACCATGAAGCTGGTGGATGATTCGCTGCAAATCAGCCTGGGGCTGATTGATTTCTGAACCCTACGGGGATATAACATCAACCATCGTAATAAAAGGCAGGCTGGATATATTCCGGTGCTGCCTTTTTTGGCGTTTTGGGGTCCCCGCAAAGTACCTGAGTCATCATCGAAGCTAAAGCCCCACTTTGTGGGGTTATTTGGCGTTAGTCCCATATATACTTATTGATATACCGAAGGGATAGATGAGTATGGGTGATGGGGGTTGTGTATGGACATTACTGCGTGTTATAATTAGACCGATCGGTCGGTCTAGAGGAGGGTTAACAATGAAGGGACGCTCAGATGGAGAAGAAACGAAGAGCCGGATTCTGGAGCATGCCACCAGTTTATTTGCGCAAAAGGGCTATGGCGCTGTAAGCATGAACGAGGTCTGCACAGCCGCGAAGGTCAGCAAGGGCAGTCTGTATCACCATTTTCCGGGCAAGGATGAATTGTTCCTGTACGTAGTGGAGGTGGATACCCTGAAGTGGCTCAAGGAGTGGGAGGAGCTGCGGAGCGGGATTAGCGGAACGGAAGCCCGTCTATACGCGCTTGGGGATCATTATGCAAAAGATATCCAGAATCCGCTGATTCATGCCCTGGAGGAATACGGAAGATCTCATACGCTGTCAGAGGAGATCCGTGAGCGACTCTCACATATTTTCGAATCGGTAACAGAGGCCTGCCGTGTACTGCTGCAAGAGGGGATGGATTCCGGTTATTTGATCCGTGGTGATCTGGAGAACTATGTAATCACGCTCAGCGCCATGCTGGAGGGAATCAGCCGGGTCCATGAGATCACAGGCCGGACCGATACCCCGGAGACGATCAGGGCATACTACCGTGCGGGAATTCAGATCCTGCTTCAGGGGATAGGTTCCAGGAAGATGGAGCAATAAATAGAGATCATTAATGAATTACAATCAGAGCTTATAGCAAGGCTCTGAGATATACGGAGGGAAACACCAATGTCATTACTGTTAAAAAACCGGGGAGCGATGCTGCTCCTGATGTTGAATATCTTTTTGGCGTTCACGGGGATTGGGCTAGTTGTCCCTATTATGCCTACCTATATGAACGAGCTGGGCATTGGCGGGAGTGTGGTAGGACTGCTGGTGGCAGCCTTCTCACTGACGCAGCTGCTGGTCTCGCCCTTCGCCGGAAGACTGTCGGATAAGATGGGCCGTAAAAAAATCATCGTCGGCGGTCTGGCCGTATTCGCCTTCTCGGAGCTTCTGTTCGGTCTGGCCAATGCCTCCTGGGTGCTGTTCGTATCCAGAATGCTTGGCGGTATCGGTGCCGCGATGATTATGCCTGCGGTTATGGCTTATGTGGCAGACACCACTACCTCGGAGGAGCGGGCCAAGGGCATGGGCTTCATCAACGCAGCCATTACCACCGGCTTCATCATCGGGCCGGGAATCGGCGGTTATCTTGCGGAGCTGGGCATCCGCGTCCCCTTCTTTGTCGCTGCGGGGGCTGCCGCCATTGTTGCGGTAATCACCTTGCTGGTCCTGCCAGAATCACGTTCGGCGGAGCTGCGGGAAGAAGCGAGAACGATGGGAGGCAATAACGATAGTCTAATCATGCAGCTCATGCGCTCGTATCGTGAGCCTTATTTCTTCGGATTAATTATTGTATTCGTGCTGTCCTTCGGACTGGCCAATTATGAGACGGTATTCGGACTCTTCGTAGATCATAAATTCGGGTTTACTCCTAAGGATATTGCGTTTGTCCTGACGTTCGGCTCCATTGCCGGGGCGGTGGTGCAGATTACCGCATTCAGCTGGATTCTGAACAAATTCGGGGAGAGCCGGGTCATTTCCGCCTGTCTGATGATCGCGGGCTTGTCGATTCTCCTGACGCTGTTCGTGCATGGCTTCGTGGCGATTGTATCTGTGACCTTTGTTGTTTTTCTGGCTATGGATATTCTTCGCCCGGCGGTCGGCACCCAGCTCTCCAAGATGGCAGATGATTCGCAGCAGGGTCTGGTGATGGGAATGAATTCCGCTTATACGAGCCTTGGCAACATTGCCGGTCCGATTGTGGCGGGGGTCCTGTTCGACCTGGATATCAATTTCCCTTATGCGGTAGCTGCGCTGGTCTTGTTCATCAGCTTCATGCTGTCGGTAGGCTATGCCCGGCGGAGAAGAAGCAAGCAGGTTACTGCGGTGCGCTAAATGTATGTGAAAAACCGAATACAATACGTTAACATGATTGCGGCTGTGCTATCCCGGTGGGGATGGAGCGGCCGCTTCTTCTTTTATACGGGGCAAACTTTGGTCCTGCGGCAAACTGTGATAGTATTTCAGTAGAGAGCTATGAACTTAGACTGTGTATAGAAAGAGGGATCTACTTGAGCGTTGATACGAATCAGGCGGTGAAGGCGGCGGAAGATGCCGCTGCCCGTCAGGAGCAGGAACTGATACTTGCAGCTATCGCGAAGGAGCTGAGCATCAGTCTGAAGCAGGTAAGAACGACGGTGGGGCTGCTAGACGAGGGCAACACCATTCCGTTCATCGCCAGATACCGCAAGGAAATGACCGGGGAGCTGGACGAGAATGTCCTCCGCGATGTCGAAGAACGGCTCGGATATCTGCGTAACCTCGGTGACCGCAAGAAGGATGTGATCCGCAGCATCGAGGAGCAGGGCAAGCTAACTCCTGAGCTGCAGGCGAGTATCATGAAGGCTGTGAAGCTGCAGGAAGTGGAGGATCTGTACCGTCCGTTCAAGCAGAAGCGCAAGACACGGGCCAGTGTCGCCAAGGAACGGGGACTTGAACCGCTGGCGGATTGGGTCATGGAGCAGAGACGCCAAGGGGTTCCGCTGGAAGAGGCTGCGAAGTATATCGATGCGGACCGGGGTGTGGAGAGCGCCGAGCTGGCGCTGCAAGGGGGGATGGATATCATTGCCGAGAATATTGCCGATGATCCGGATATCCGTTCCTGGGTGCGCCAGTATACAGCGAGTCAGGGGATTCTGGTCTCCGAGGCCAAGGATGCCCAGCAGGAAAGTGTATACGAGAATTATTATGCGTACCGGGAGCCTGTGCACCGGATGCCGCCGCACCGTATTCTCGCGATCAACCGGGGGGAGCGGGAGAATATCCTCAAGGTCGGTATCGAGGTGGTGCCGGACAAGATTCATGTGTTCATTATCCGCAAGCTGGTGAAGGGGCCTTCTCCGGTCAAGGAGCTGCTGGAAGCGGTGACCGAGGATGCCTACAAGCGGCTGATCGCTCCTTCCGTTGAGCGCGAGGTGCGCGGGGAGATGACCGAGAAGGGGGAGACGCAGGCGATCTCCATCTTCTCAGGTAATCTGCGCAGCCTGCTGCTGCAGCCGCCGGTGAAGGGTCGCCATGTTCTGGGCGTCGACCCGGCCTACCGCACCGGCTGCAAGCTGGCCGTAGTGGACGATACCGGCAAGCTGCTGGAGGTAGCGGTCACGTATCCGACGCCGCCGAACAACAAGAAGCGCGAGGCGGCGGCCAAGTTCAAGGAGCTGATCGCCAAATATGGCATCCAGCTCATCGTGATCGGCAACGGCACCGGCTCGCGGGAGACGGAGCAGTTCACGGCCGAGGTCATTGCCGAGGTCGGCGACCCTGACCTGGCCTACCTGATCGTTAACGAGGCAGGGGCCAGTGTGTATTCGGCCTCCAAGCTGGCGCAGGAGGAGTTCCCGGATCTGGATGTGGCGGAGCGCAGCGCCGCCTCCATCGCCCGCCGCGTGCAGGACCCGCTCGCGGAGCTGGTCAAGATCGACCCGAAGGCCATCGGTGTGGGGCAGTACCAGCACGATGTGTCGCAGAAGCATCTGGAAGAGAGTCTGAGGGGCGTCGTAGAGTCGGCGGTTAACCATGTCGGCGTCGACGTGAATACCGCTTCGGCCTCGCTGCTCTCCTATGTGGCAGGAGTGAATACGACGATTGCCAAGAATATTGTGAAGTTCCGCGAGGAGAACGGCAAGTTCACTACGCGTAAGGCACTGCAGAAGGTGCCGCGCCTGGGCGCGAAATCCTACGAGCAGTGCATCGGTTTCCTGCGTATCCCCGGAGGGGACAATACGCTGGACCGCACGCCGATCCACCCGGAATCCTACGCGGTGGTCGACAAGTTGTTCCGCGAGCTGGGGCTGGATGTGAAGCAGCTTGGCAGCAAGGAGGTTGCAGAGCAGCTAAGCGCTCAGGATGCGGCGGATCTTGCGGTGAAGCTTGCGGTGGGCGTGCCTACGCTGCGCGACATCCTGGAGAGCCTTCAGCGTCCGGGCCGCGACCCGCGCGAGGAGCTGCCGCTGCCTATCTTCCGCAAGGATGTGCTGAAGATGGAAGACCTGCTGCCCGGCATGGAGATGCAGGGCACGGTGCGCAACGTAATCGACTTCGGCGCCTTCGTCGATATCGGGATCAAGAACGACGGGCTGGTGCATATCTCCCAGCTTAGCGGCAGCTATGTGAAGCACCCGATGGATGTTGTCTCCGTCGGAGACAATGTCACCGTATGGGTGCTCGGCGTAGATGTGAAGAAGGGCCGCGTCAGCCTGACGATGCGCCAGCCGCGCGAGGCGGCGGGCAGCGGGGAGTAGAAGTAGAGGACGTTACGGACTCAGAGGACCTTATTTTGCTGAAATCGGCGTTTTGTAGACCGCTGCGGACTCAGGAGCCGTTAATACAGGCTTCGAAGCCTGTAAGTAGGCCTCACAGCCTCATTAGCGTCTTTTGAGTCCGTTTAGGCTGACAAAAGAGGCCTTTTTAAGAGAATAACGGCATCCCGGTCCGCAAAGACCGGAGGAGCGAAAAAAAAGCTGTGCTATCCTTCATCAGGATGGCACAGTTTTTTTGCGAAATAGGGCTGATGAATTTGAGCTGAAGATTCAGCTCAGCAGTATAAAACAACTATAGTTATTCAAGAACGGAGCCCCCTGCCCGGCAGTGTTATGATAGACAGAAACAGAAGGTGGCGGTTGGGAATTGAGCAATAGAGTGATCCGGCAGTTTGAAGAGAAGGATATGGCGGCGCTTGGCGTGATGTACGGGCAGGTGTCGGCGCAGGAGGATGTACTGTTCTGGTGGGTGGGGGATGCGGACAATTGGGAGAATGTCTTCTGTGCTTTTGAAGGGGAGCAGATGGTGGCCAAAGGCCAGCTGCAGCTCTTTAATGTGGTGCCTCCGGGACGCGCAGCGGAGAGTAAACACAAGATTTTCGTGAATCTGAAGACGTCGCCCGGACGAGAAAATGATCTGGAGCTGCTTGACAGCGTCTACGCCCTTCTGCTGGAACGGGTACAGGTGCTGAAGCGTACGCTGCCCCCGGAATATGGGACCCTCCTGTGCACAGGCAATTATGCGGCGGAAGAGAGTTGCCATGCTTATTTCGCAGAGCATCTCGGTTACCTGCCGCATAGCCGCTTGTATACGCTCCAGCGCGATCTTCGTGAACCCGTTCATACGGTGGAGCTGGAGGCAGGCTTTGAATTGACCAATGTGCCTATGGAATCACCGGAGCAGCGGGCGGCTTATCTGGAGCTGGAAGCGGAGATCTGGCCGGAGACCCCGCTTGGAATGGAGCGTCTGCTGGAATATCAGGAGCATCCGCTCTGGGCATCGATGGTTGTGCGGGATGCAGGCCGGGTGGCGGGCAGTCTGATGGTCTGGCAGGAAGAGGAGCTTGGCATCATTGAGGATGTATTTGTCTGTAAGCCCTGGAGAAGAAGAGGCATTGCCAAGGCGCTGCTGAATCGTGCGTTAATGTATCTTCAGGAGAAGGGTCTGGAGCAGGCGCAGCTGGTCGCATTGACCACGAATGATTCCGCACTGTCCCTGTACCATTCAGTAGGTTTCCAGACTGGGCGTCAGGAGATTAGATACTCCAAGGAGCTGTGCTAACGAACGACTCCCTGATCATAGAGACTGTACAATCACATATCACAAAGAGCGCACCAGCCGGATATCCGGGGGTGCGCTCTTTGCGATGCAGCAAGTTAAGTGAAGGCAATTACTTTGTGACTCTGGAAGCAGCCGAGGTTGCCGAGCCTGGTGTAGCTTGGGCTACTGCGGTATAGCCTTCCGGCAGATAGGTGACGGCGGTACCTGCCGAGATGACCTGCGGGTTCATAGACCCGGGCTTCGGTGAGGTTACCTTGAAGTAGATCACGGCAGTTTTGTCAGCGCTGAATTCAATCCGCTCAATGACCAGGCCATATCCCGGATTCGGCAGATTGGATACGGTCACCGTAGCTTTGTTGACACCAGCGGCTGCTTTGTCCAGTGTAACGGCTGCATCGTATGTGCCGGACGGGGCAGCAATGTTCTTATCCATCATAATCACTTCCTTCACGGCCGCATGGCCCTTCAGATCTGAGAAAGCGGAAGCCTGTGCTCCGATAGCTATGGTTGCCGCCAGAATGCAGCAGGCCAGCGGGATTATGGCCGTGCGCAGCCGGGGTAATGTATTCTTCATTATACTTCACCTCGTATCCTCTTAGATGGAATTATTATTCTCTAACCCCGCAGTGGTGATTCGCCGGAGGTCCAAAACAATTCATCATGTGTCAATTTTCATCTACCAGAAGTCGAATCTTCGCCTGAATACAGCTACTATTGCAGCTAAAAAGGTCAATATACGATGATTGAAAGGTAATATACGGTGAGACAGGGTGCAGAAGAAAAATTATAATAATGATAACGCTTTCGTTAATATTGCGAAGAAGGAATGGCTTGTCTTACCTGAGAGTATTGTTGAGTGTATTGTGACCTAATAGTTCCACGTTTCCCGGCTAACAGAGCCTCGCTCTTAAGCATAGATCATTTATGAATTCCTACTAAGGGGGTAAGTCAAATGAGAAAAAAGAGTATTCTTGCTTTGGTGCTGGCAGGCTGTCTGGCAGGGCTATCACTCACAGGCTGCAGCAGTAAGGGGAACAGCTCGGATGTGGGGAACGACAGCAGCAATACGCCGGAGGGGAAGACGAAGCTGAAGGCGATTATCGTGAAGCATTCATTAACCAAAGATGTCACGCAAATGAAATGGCTCGCTGAAATAGAGGAGAAGGCGAATGTCGAAATTGAATGGCAGCAAATCTCTGCGGACTGGGATCAGAAGAAAAGTGCCCTGTTTGCCAGCGGTGAAATTCCGGATTTGCTGTTCAATGCGACCTCGAACTCTGATTTTGTGCAATTCAACGGGTTGTTCGAGGATCTGGGCCCGCTGATTGAGAAGGACGCGCCTAATATTCAAAAAATGTTCAGCGAGCACCCGGAATTGAAAACGCTTGCTACTCAAATTGACGGGAAGCTCTACGGCACTCCGCGTTATAAGGGCATCTGGCCTGGCTCCACCGCCTCGATGTTCATTAACAAAACCTGGCTCGACAATCTCGGCCTTCAGGTGCCTACGAACTGGGATGAGCTAGAGACGGTGCTGCTTGCCTTCCGCGATGGCGACCCGAATCAGAACGGGGACAAGACGGATGAGATTCCGATGGATTTCAACCCGATTGGCTGGGACTTCACGCCGAAGCTGCTGCTGGGCAGTCTGGGGCTGCCTCTGTCCAACGGGGCGAGCGACGGCTATTTTACAGAAGGGGCGCAGGTTAAGAATTTCTATGTAGATGAACGGTTCAAGACGCTCATGCAATTCCTGCAGAAGCTGTACAGCCAGAATCTGATCAGCAAGGAAGTGGTCACGCAGGATTACTCCAAATACCAGTCCGTTGCCCGCGGGAATGGAGCTACGGCCAAGGTCGGATTCACCTGGGGCTGGGAGACAGGAGACCGCTTCGGCAACGAGCTGAAGGATCAATATGTTACCCTGCCGCAGCTGAAGCAGCATGCAGATTCTACGGATGAGCTGTACTGGAGCAATGACTACTACTACCAGAATTACGGCTCCAATGCGGTGTCGGTCAGTGCCCGCTCCAAGAACAAGGAAGCTGCGATGCGGTTCATTGATGGTTTTTATGAGCCGGTTGTCAGCTTGCAGGTTCTGTTCGGCGGGATGAATGACACGGATAAGGGAATCAAGGATAACGGGGATGGCACGTATGCGATTCTTCCTCCGGCAGATGCATCCCTCGACCCCGGCTCATGGAAATGGACGAATTCGTTCGCGGACAACGGTCCGATGTACATTGCCGATGCACTGAAGGACAAGGTGACGCTTGGGTCGGATATGCAGAATGTGCTGAAGGAGAAGGCTGTCTATGATGAGCTGCTGAACAAGGCAGACGAGAAGAGTAATGTCTATCCGCAGAACTTCATGAAATACAGCACAGAGGACACTAACACCCTGGCAATGAATCAGGCGAACGTCAATAATATCACGGATCAAAAGTGGGCCACCTGGCTGACCACCAAGGTAGACATTGAGAAGGAGTGGGCTGCCTA
This sequence comes from Paenibacillus sp. FSL P4-0338, assembly GCF_038002365.1. Classification (NCBI taxonomy): domain Bacteria; kingdom Bacillati; phylum Bacillota; class Bacilli; order Caryophanales; family Paenibacillaceae; genus Paenibacillus; species Paenibacillus sp. FSL P4-0338. Next base: position 1,273,824 of record NZ_JBBOCG010000002.1, read on the forward strand.
TGTCGCCTCCGTTAATAGCTCCGGTCTTGAGCAGAACCTGCAAATCCGCCAAAAGGCGTATGACGAATACCTCTCGACCTTGAAATAGTGGACTTGAATGGAAGGGGCGCTCCCAAATGAAACCAGCACAGACCACGGTGCCGCATCAGACGCTGCGGGAGAACGGATGGCTGCGTAAGCATGCCGGGCATTATCAGCTTTGGCTGATGGTGCTTCCTGCGGTCATTTATATCGCCATTTTCTGCTATGGTCCGATGTATGGCATCCAGCTTGCTTTTCGTGAATTTGATTTCAGCAAAGGACTGACGGGCGGGGAATGGGCCGGGCTCAAATATTTCGAGCAGTATTTCAACAGCCCGATGTTCTGGCCTACGCTGAGAAATACGTTTATAATTGCTTTTTTCTCCATCCTGCTGGGCTTCCCGATGCCGATTCTGCTGGCACTGGTGGTCAACTCAATCCGCAGCAACAGACGAAAGCGTATCCTGCAGACTACGGTGTATATGCCTTATTTCATTTCCACCGTTGTACTGGTCGCACTATTGCAGATTATGCTGTCTCCTACCACCGGTCTGATTGACGGTTTCCTGAAGGCGCTGCACCTGATCCCTGCGGATACGAACCTCATTGGTGACCCTGGCGCCTTCGTTCCGGTGTATGTCATCTCTGCCATCTGGCAGGCCTGCGGCTGGAATAGCATTATCTTCATCGCCGCCCTGTCCTCGGTGGATGCGCAGCAGTATGACGCCGCCCGGATTGACGGGGCTAACCGCTGGCAGACGGTATGGCATGTCGAGATTCCGGCGATCCTGCCGACCATTATTATTTTATTGATTATGAATATGGGCAGCATACTCAGTGTAGGCTTCGAGAAGACTTTTCTGATGCAAAATAGTCTCAACAAGCCTGTCTCGGAGGTCATCTCCACGTATGTCTTCAATGTGGGCGTGAAATCCAACCAGTTCAGCTTCGGTTCAGCGGTCGGACTATTCAATACCCTGATCAACTTCACGTTCCTGATGCTGGCGAATGCACTGGCCAAAAAAACTTCAAAAATCAGTCTAATGTAAGGAGGAAATGGGATGTCAAACAGTCAAGCCGCTCCTTCGCAAAAGATTAAGCATTCGGGCGGTATCGCAGACAGGCTGTATACGCTGGTGGTTGCGGTTATAAGCATCGCAGCGTTCATCATGGTCGCGTACCCGCTGTATTTCATCATCATAGCTTCCGTCAGTAACTCTACCATGGTGAATCAGGGACAGGTTATTCTATGGCCCAAGGACATTAACCTGTATGGTTATGAGCAGATATTCAAGGACACCCGGATTTGGCAGGGGTATAAGAATACGATTATTTATACGGTGCTGGGCACGCTGCTCAACCTGCTGGTCACACTCCCTGCGGCGTATGCCTTGTCCCAGCGGAAATTCCGGGCACGCAGATTCATTATGCCGCTATTCGTGATCACGATGTATTTTGGCGGGGGCATGATTCCCACCTATCTGCTTATCCGTGACCTGAATCTGCTGAATACGCCTTGGGTAATGATTGTGAACGGCGCTATTAGTGTATACAATCTGATTATTACAAGGACCTTCTTCGAGACCGCTATACCAGAGGAGCTGCATGAAGCGGCAACCTTGGATGGCTGCTCGCACTTCCGTTACTTCATCTCGGTGGTGGTTCCGCTGTCCAAGGCGGTGATCTCCGTCATCACGCTCTATTATGTGGTGGGTCACTGGAACGACTTCTTCAACGCCCTGCTCTATATTAATACGGATAGCTTACAGCCGCTGCAGATCGTCCTGCGCAATATTCTGTTATCCAATCAGGCGTTCGCGGGTGGAGCCGGATCAGGTGCCGGTGCCGGTGCGGGCAGCTATGCCCAGCAGTTCGCGGATCAGATCAAATATGCGGTCATTATCGTATCGACGGTGCCGGTGCTGATTATCTATCCGTTTATCCAGAAGTACTTCGAGAAGGGTGTAATGATCGGTGCGGTGAAGGGCTGAGCGTATAGCTGACGCTGCGGGCAGCATCCGGTGGGCCGGGAGGGAGGGAACCTCAGTGAAAAAAAGTCTTGAACTGCTCGATTCCATCGGCGAACCTGTATCTCAAGATATGAAGGAAAAGCTAATTCATGGCAGCAGACAATTCCGCATGAGCGTGCATGTAACCAAGGTACCCTCCATGAATAATCTGGTGCTGTATTCCCACTGGCATGAAGAGCTGGAGCTGCTGTTCATGATTAAGGGCACGGCCAAATTCCATGTGGGACAGGAGAAGCTGGTCGTCCAGAGCGGAGAGGCAGTCTTCATTCAGCCCAATATGCTGCATTCGGCGATCCGCGTGGATCAGGAGGAGATCATTTTCTGCGCCGTGCTGGTGCACTTCAATTTCCTCTCCAGCCTGGAGAGAGACAAGATTCAGCAGCAGTTTGTATCCCCGCTCTTCCTCGACAACCGGCGTTATCCGCTGCTGATCGGGCGGGAGCTGGAGGAGAAGCTGCGGCTTATCCCACTGTTGGAGGAGGTGCGGGATCTCTATCAGCAGGAGTCGCACGGCTATGAGATGCTGATTAAGGCCAGGCTGTTCGAGGTACTGTACCGGCTGGAAAAGTGTGCGGCTGAGCATCCGCGGGCAGGACTGCCCGGGCAGTCCCGGGGCGGCAACAGCTCGATGCTGGCCAAAAAAACGCTGGCCTACGTCCAGCAGAACTACAGCAAGCGGATAACGCTCTCGGATATGGCCCAGCAGGTCAATATGAGCCCGTCGTACTTTTGCCGCTTCATGAAGAAGCAGTTCGACCTGTCCCCGATGGATTTCCTGAACGAATACCGGATCTCGGAGGCAGTCAGCCTGCTGGAGACCACGGATAAGAAGATCATGGAGATCTCCGGCATGACCGGCTTCAGCAATGTGAACCGGTTCACGGAGATGTTCAAGAAAACCTACGGCTGCCGCCCGATGGATTACCGGAATAGGCTGCGGCAGAGTAAGTAGGCGGAGCAGCTTAAGATTCGACTTGAAACTGAGTTCGTCGCTGCGGTGAACTCAACTTCTTTTTTGCTTTTCGTAAAAAATATTAATACTTCTATACAAAGCAGGAAAAAGCAGTTCCCGTATGGGAACTGCTTTTTCCTGCTAGTTGTGCAAGCCTTGATAGAAGGGGAACCTCTTACTTCGCTGGAGCCGATGGCTCAAGCCAGCGTGAATCCATTACAGGCTCAGCCGTCGCAGTGTAACCTGCGGGCAGGTACGTGGATACCGAGCCTTTGGTGATCACTTGCGGATACATTTTATCCGGGTCAGGCAGGGTTACCTTGAAGTAGATTACGGCTTTGGTGGCGCTGGTGAATTCGATACGCTCTACTGTCAGGCCGTAACCGGGGTTAGGCAGATTGTCAACGGTGATGGTGGCTTTGTTGACGCCTTCCGCGGCTTTGTCCAGGACTACATCGGAGACGTAATTGTTAGCCGGAACCGGCTCCGGCTCAGAAGGCTCATTGCCCGGATTGTTCGGCGTAATCACCCGGTCGGCGAATTCAGCGGCATCATGGATCATGACAGCGGCTTCAGCACGGGTAATCGCATCGGACGGACGGAATTTTCCGTTATCCAGTGTGAGCACCTTCGTGTTCAGCAGCACCTGCAGGCTGTAATTCACCTCTGGAGTAAGCTTATCGCCATCCTCGATCATGAAGAACATCTTGGTCACCGGGAAATTGCCCTTGCTCTGCAAGGCTTGGGTCAACAGATGGGCGAATTCTGCACGGGTCATCGGTGCATTCGGGTTGATATCCTTTGCCAGTGTCAGGCCGCTCTGCTTCGCAAGGGCGAAGGAGGAGGCGTACCAGGTATTATCTTTTACATTGTCGAAGAGCTGGCTGGCCTTAGTACTGCTGTCAGTACCGGCTTTCGGCGCAAGCGCCAATCCTTTTACAAGGAACTGTACGGCTTGCGCATTCGTCACTTTGGCATTGGGGGCAAACAGGTCGTTTGTAATTCCGTTAATTACGCCTGCGCTATGCAGTGAATTGATCTTGGTTTCGGCTGAATTTCCCTTGAGGTCCGTGAAGGCAAATGCGGACGCTCCGAAGGATAAACTGGCAGCCAGGATTCCGCACGCGATGCTCATTTTTTTTGCGTGCTTCGTTAGATTAGTTGGTTTCATTGTGCATCACCTCTATATACTCAGATGGTTCTTTACGGCGAAAAGTTGCAGTTGTCCGGAAAATAATACGAATAAACTTAGGACAACGGGATAAACCGGGTGGACCACAGGTAAAATTTATTTTGCGGATCGGTAAATCCTCTTTTATTCTGGTCCAGGGCTGCGATTCTCTTCATCTCTTCATCGGACAGGGAGAAATCAAACAGCTCCAGATTTTGTTTCAGCCTTGCAGGAGTAACCGACTTCGGTATGACAGCGATACCACGCTCAAGGTTCCATCGCAGGATGACTTGCGCCGCTGTTTTATCATACCTCTCTGCCATTTCGGTGAGCACAGGATGGGTAAGCATCTCCGAGTTACCGTGTCCAAAAGGGCTCCATGCGACATGCCGGATACCGTGCCCCCTCATATAGTCATGAAGCGACCCTTGCTGGAGCAGCGGATTCGTCTGAATTTGATTTACTGCGGGGACAATCGTCCCCTGCTTCATGACCTTGTCCAGATGCTCCGGCTCAAAATTGGACACCCCGATCGCCCGGATCTTGCCCTCTTTGTATAAAGACTCCAGGATATGCCAGCTTTCCAGATAGTGCTTAGCCGGCCAGTGGATCAGGTAGAGGTCAACATAATCCGTTTGGAGTTTTTGAAGACTGGCTTCAAAGGCTTTCCGGGTCTTTCGCCCCAGGTCCGTGCTCCATACTTTGGTCGTAATAAAGAGCTCGCTTCGAGGTACACCCGATTTCTGAACAGCCCTGGCTATCAGCTCCTCGTTGCGGTAAGCTGCCGCCGTATCCAGATGCCGGTACCCGTTCTGGAGCGCCCATACTAGAGCGTCTTCATTATTGTCTTTGATATTGTACACACCCAGACCCACCTTCGGCATCTGGACTCCGTTATTCAAAACGAAGTGTTCCATTTAGCATCTTCCTTTCCTTCTAAGTTCGGATAACAATCCCTCTTGGTGAACGATTATAGCATAAGAAGGCAACTAATCTTCATTGGGAAAGAAAATCGAGACGGATGTACTTCGTAGGATTTTGAAGGGGAAATATAGTTCTGCAGACGGCTGATTGTATTTCCTGCAATAGAAAACTCATATTTGACCGTGAAATGTGCTTCTGTTGTATTTCGTACAGTGGAATGTTGCGTTTTGAGCGAAATATGGCCTTTATCCAACATCAGTTGTATCAAATACAATAGATTCTATTTGGAAGCCTTTTTTACAGCATTCTATTGTACAAACTACAGTTACTCTCGTTCCAGCGTAATCGCATGCTGAGGGTGTCGTCCCGCCATTAAGTTACCAGCGATATGCTCAAGTGTATTCTGTACAACTAAATCGTCCAGTGTAGCGCCTAATTTCCATTTAGTTGTAAAACATACACTTAAGTAAAAAGAAGCGGAGGGGAAGTTTGGAACTGGATTATCACACACTGCCAAACTTTTAAATTGTTCATTTTGTGAATAAGAAACTATGATATTTTTCCTTTTTAATCCCATAAAATACTATAATATAGGAGATGCAATCTTGGGAAACCAAGCTTATTTGAGAAGAATGGGATTGGAGAGAAGTTCATGCGTGTTGCGCTGGTGTGTTGTGCAGATTCCACAGAGCCTTGTGAGGATTGCAGGTTTAAGAAAGTTCATTCTTTTTTTTCACAGGTGTACGGTTGTAAGGTATTGCATTTCAAGGAGCTTGAGGCGCTCGTCGATATTGTGAAGGAGGGCCTCCGGCTCGATGGTGTGGTGATCAGCACCCCTGACTTCAACCCGGGCTTCATTCACACGGTGCAGTACCTGCAGCAGATGCTTACGCTGAGAATATTCTTCATTGTAGAGGAGATCAGCGCGCACGGTACCCCTGTCCCCTTTCCTTCCAATCATATGTATATCAGCAGCTTCGAGCGTTACGGCTTCCAAGAGGAATTGTTCAGCCGGTTGCGCTGCTGGTTCGACGAAGGACTGGGCCTCCCCACACACCACACCAGACAAATCAAGGATATCGCCCTTCATCTGCACTCCAAATCCCTGAAGGTCGGAGAATTCGTCATTGAGCTTACCTGTAAAGAGTTCGAACTCCTGGATCTGCTGCTGGAATGCCAAGGCCAATACATTCCCACCGAGCAGATTCTGCACCATCTGTGGGATAGGTATACATCCCCTGAGATTGTGAGGCAGTACGTATACAAGCTGAGGCACAAAATTGAGATCATCTCCGGACGAAGCGACATCATCCTGTTTCGCCGGGGGATCGGATATTCGGTGAACCCATTGATCTGACAGAGTTCTGTCAGGTCTTTTTTGTGCCCGGGAAACACATAGATTGTACTCTGCCGTCTCCTCTCAGAAATGCACAATAACTGTAAATTAACGCAAGCTTAACAGCCGGGTTATGTCCCCTTCCGGGCTTAGGCGTTACGATGTCATTAATACGAATGGGGAGGCAGATGAAGTGGCAACGATTCAGAACAGTGTCTGGATTCACGCAGACCGGATCACCGTATTTGAGCGGACGAATGATATTGCGCACTGGACAGATTTATTCACGGAATACAAGGAGACGCGGGTGCTGGAGCAAGGGGACGCCTACATCCGGTTTGAGCTGACGACACATCCCGAGGGGAACCGGCCTTCGCGCACATGGGAATCGGAACGCTGGCTGGACCGGCCGAACTTCCGGATTACGGCCAGACGCCTTGCGCCGCTGCTGCCGTTCAAGCATATGAATCTGGAATGGCTCTATGAGGAGAAGGACGAAGGGACGTACATGACCTGGATTCAGGAATTCGAGGTAGATCCGGCAAGCGGGCTGACCGGGGATCAGGTGGAAGCGCATCTGAACCGCACGACTAAGGAGCAGATGGCAGCGATCAAGCACAATATCGAGAAGCAAACGGTTCGGAGCTGAGGGCTTACATGGAGAAGGTGACAGGAAAAAGAGTCGTGATCACCGGAATGGGGCTGCTTACCCCGCTGGGGAATACGCTGGAGCAGTTCTGGAGGAACAGCCTGCAGGGCAAGGTGGGATATGACCGCTTGCAGGGCTATGAGCATATGGCGCTCAAAAGCCGAGTTACCGGCACAATACCGCAGTTCGAGCATTTGGGCCGGACAGCCGATGAAGCGCAGCGGGCAGGCATGGGGCGGCCGGGGATTCTGGCGGTCAATGCCGCGATAAGGGCGGTTGCCGATGCGGGGCTTGTGTTCACGAAGGAGCTGCGGGAGCGTTCTGGGGTCTGCATCGCCAATGCGATTGCCGATACCCCGTTCTCGGAGCAAACCTTCCTGCGGATGACGGAGGGCGGGCAGGGGCCGATTGATCATGGACTCTGTCAGGAGGATTTGTACCGCAAGGGCATGTTCTCTTATATTGCCTTCGAAGTGGCGCATGAGTTCGGACTTCAGGGAGAGGCGCTGGTCATGTCTACGGGCTGCACGGGCGGCATTGATGCGGCCGGATATGGATATGAGTCGATTACAGCCGGGGAACATGACGTAATGATCTGCGGCGCAGCGGAAGCACCGGTCAGCTCCATGACCATTGCCTCCTTCGATGCCATTGGTGCGTTGACCTCTAAGTTCAACGATGATCCGCAGCGGGCTTCGCGGCCGTTTGAGAAGAACCGCAGCGGCTTTGTTCTCAGTGAGGGCTGTGCCGTTGTGGTTCTAGAGGAGCTGGAGCATGCGCTCCGGCGGCAGGCGCCGATCTATGGCGAGGTGACCGGATTCGCAAGTACCAATAACGCTTTTCATATGACCGATCTGCCGCAGGACGGGGATGCGCTCAGTCTGACGATGAACGAGGCGCTGGGCCACGCGGGCCTGACAGCGGAGGACATTCAATATATCAACGCGCATGGAAGCTCGACTCCGCAGAATGATGCTTTTGAGACCGCCGCTTATAAAAGAACGTTCGGAGAGCTCGCCTACTCTATCCCGATCAGCTCCACGAAATCGATGGTAGGCCATCCGCTCTCAGCAGCGAGTGCCATTGAGATTGTGCACTGCCTGCTGGCCTTGAACGAGGGATATATCCCGCCAACCGCGAATCTGGACGAGCCGGACCCGGCCTGTGATTTGAACTATGTACCGAAGCATGCGATACAGCGCGACCTGTACCATATTCTGACCAATGCCAGCGGATTCTCCGGCATTCACTCCGCCATGATCCTGGCAGCGAACGAATACAGTAATCAGGCGGGCAAGCTTCAGACTGAACAATGGATGTGCAGCCTATGAAGAATACAGTATTCGTAACCGGAGTAGGAATGGTGGGGCCGTGCGGGAATAGTGCCGGGGCCTTCTGGGAGGGACTCCTGAGCGGCCGCAATTATATGACTCCGCTCCAGCTTGAGCATACAACCGGAGCCGCCCCTCCCTTCGCGGGACAAGTCAGCGGGATGGAGCCGGAGCGGGTCATCTCGAAGCGTCTGCTCAAGAAATGCTCCCGCTTCTCTGTGATGTCGATCCTGGCTGCGAAGGATGCCATGGATGATGCGCACTGGGAGCTGGATCAGATGAGCCGCAAGCGGATCGGGATCTTCGTCGGCAACAACTCGGGAGGCTGGGAGAGTGCGCGGAACGGCCTGCGTGTCTTGCACACCGAAGGGGCGCCCTTCATTGACCCGAACCTGGCGAGCAACTGGTTCCCGGCGGCGGCACAAGGGCATATGTCCCTGGCCTTCGACATCAAGGGCTACAGCAAGACTGTGATCGCCGACCGGAGCAGCGGGCTGCTCGCCATTGCCTATGCGGCCAGAGCCATCCGCAGCGGGATTATCGATGCAGCTATTGTGGGCGGAGCCGAGACGCCGCTTGATCCGTGGGCATTGTCCTTCTATAACACGGAGGGGCTGCTGAATCTGAAGGCGGATCGCCCGCAGGCGGCATACCAGCCATTTGTGGAGTCGCGCAGCGGGATGGCCCTGGCTGAAGGAGCCGCGTTCCTCTGCCTCGAATCGGAGCGCAGCCTTCAGAAGCGAGAGGCGTCCCGCCGGGTACGGGCGAGCATCCAGGGCTTCGGCTTCACGAATGACGGCCAGGCTGCAGCCCCGCCTGAAGAGAGTGAAGTGCAGTGTGCCAGGGCAATCCGGCTGGCCATTGAGCATTCGGAGACGCAGCCGGAGCAGATCGGCTATCTGTCGCTGGATGGGGCGGCTTCCGCCCGCGAAGACGGAATTGAATGCTCGGCTATCCAAGAGGTCTTCGGCAGTAGTACAGAAGCCAAGTGGGCGGGCTGCCCCAAGACTGTCTTCGGCAACACGATTGGAGCGGCAGGGGCGTTCGATGTGGCACTGAGTGTGCTGGCTATGAATCACGGGGAGTTGCCCGGCCTTCCGTATCTGGCAGAATCGGTTCAGGACAATGGCTTGAACTTCGTCCCGGGGATCAGCCGCCGAACAGCTGTGGAGTCTTCACTGATTATATCCAGAGGAAGGGGTGGTGTCTCTTCGGCACTGGTTGTGAACGCTGAAGGCTTGTAAGGGTGAACATTACGGCACATTAACTTAAGCGGGAGGGTGTATCTAATGGTATTCGAGAAGGTAAAAGCAATCATTGAGGATATTGGCATTGAGGATGAAATTACGGAATCATCGCGGCTCTATGACGATTTGGCCCTGGATTCAACAGAGCTGGCGCTGGTCTCTACAGCACTGGCGAAGGCATTTGGCATCTTCATTGAGAGCCGGGTGCTCAAGACGTATTCTGTAGCCCAAGTGATCGAAGCCGTTGCCTTGAAGGCATGATCAGAGGGATCGGCATGGATCTGGTCAGCATCAGCTTCGTGGAGCAGATGCTGGCCAAGTGCGGTGAACTCTTCATCCAGCAGTACTATTCAATGGAAGAAAGGGAACTGTTCGCCTGTAAAAAAAGACATGCAGAACAGTTCCTGGCCGGTAGATTCGCCGCCAAAGAAGCGCTGCTGAAGGCCATCGGCACCGGAATGAACTGTGAGCTGGACTGGAATGAGCTGGAGTTCCTGAGCCTTCCCAGCGGCCAGCCCTATCTGGTCCGCAGCCGAAGACTGGAGTCTTATATACAGCAGCAGGAGAGCATCCACGTAAGCATTAGTCATCACGGTGATTATGCTGCTGCATTCATCATTATTGAGAGCAGTCAATGACTGTGAGGAGGACGAATCACATGAGCAACAACAAAATATTCACACTACTCGCCATCAACATTCTGCTTGTATTCTCTATTATGGTCAGCATCTTCCCAATCGCACCCCTGATCAGCAGTGATCTCGGCATGACCTCCGGTGAGATTGGAACCATAGCGGGGATTGCCTCGCTGGTGATGACCTTTCTGTCCATTCCGTCTGGTGTCTTCGCAGACCGGTACGGGCGGAAGAAGATTATTATCGCCTCCATGGCATTATCGGCAGTGGCTGTATTTATGGTGGCTGCATCCCACGGAGTGCTGCTGTTCACGGCTGGATGGCTGCTGTTCGGCTTCGCCAGAGGGTTCGTGTCCACGCCGATCTTCGCGGTGGTGATGGATGTGTGCAAGCCCGAGGAGCGGGGCCGGGCGATGGGTATTGTGTCCGGGGCGATTGGTGCCGGGTCGGTGCTGGGGTATGTGCTTAGCGGGCTGCTGAGCAATTATTTCGGCTGGCATACCTCCTTCGCGGTGCTGGCTTCACTGCTGCTGCTGTCCACGCTGGTTACCACAGTGCTGCTGAGGGAGACCGGGGTCAAGAATACAAGCAGAAGCATCGGGCAAGCCTTCAAAAGCTCATTCAAATGGCTGGGCGTCCGCGAAATCCTGCTGGCGGGGATTGTCGGAACTCTATGCTTCATGGTGGGTGTCTTCACCACCTTCCTGGTGCCGTTCGCGGCTAAGGAACAGGATATCTCCCTGGTGCTGCTGAGTTTGCTCTTCATTCCGTATGAAGCAGTAGCCTCGTTCGGAGCGGTCTTTGTTGGCTGGATCTCGGACAAGGTAGGCAGACATGCACCGCTGATCTGGGCCCAGTCGATCTGTGTAGGAGCGCTCGTGCTGCTGTATGCTCTTGACTTCAATCCTTGGCTGTTAACCTTCGGCTATGCCCTGATCGGACTCACGGAAGGGCCGATTATTACCCTGGTCAACACGATTATTACGGATAAGGTCATCAAGATTAATCCGATGGAGATGGGCGCAGCCTTAGGAACCTTCCGGACTCTTCAGGGGGTCGGGATTGCGCTGGGGTCTACGCTTGGCGGATTCTTCTACAGCCGAATCGGCACGCATCCCAGCTATCTGGTGGCCGCCGGACTGATGGTGCTGACGCTGCTGATCTCACTAAGCCTTGGCAAAAAGGAAGAAGCCGGTGTCACCGAATATAAATCTGCGGGATAAGGGGTGCAGTATGAATCAGGTGAAAGTGAATACAGTGGTCCATATGGAGGAGGTGCCGGTGGTTCATGCCAGAGGCGGGCAGATGCGTGTGCTGGCGAGTCCGGTGACTGTCGGGTCCACCCAGCTGATCATGGGCCATGTTCTGCTCCAGCCGGGAGAAGAGATCAAGGAGCATCTTCATGATTACGGCGAAGAGAATGTCTTCGTGATCCGGGGCCGGGGAACGGCGGTCATCGAGGATATTCCGCATGCCATCCGGGAGAACAGCCTGTTCATTGCGCGGAAGGGTGAGCGGCACCGGGTCGTCAATGAGGGTCCGGGCGAGATGGAGCTGGTCTTCGCCACTGCGCCGCTGGCCCCGAGGCCGGAGATTGGGCACAGAGAGGTCTAGCCTCCCGGCCTTGCAATACCAATTCTAAGCAAAGTGGTGAGAAGACGAACGTGAAGAGCGATCTTGTAATTGTAGATACTCATGCCCATTTCGCCGTCAAGGAGAACAAAAGCCTGGAGCTTAGTCTGGCCGGGGCCGGGACGGTCCCGGATTACAAGAAGCAGAAGGGCTTCGATGACTTGCAGTATCTGAAGAAGATGGTGGGGGCCACGCAGGACGGCTTCGTCGATGACAACAATCTGCTGGAGGATTACCTGAACTGTATGGCCGAGAACCAGATTGCCATGAGCTGGGTGCATCAGCTCAGCTTCGAGGATGTCTACGGCTATGAGGTGCTGTCCAATGAGAAAATCGCCGAGGCGGTCCGCGCCCACCCCGACAAGCTGCGCGGCTTCGCCAGCGTCAATCCCTACAAAGGGAAGGAAGCGCTGGCGGAGCTGGATTATGCCATTAAGACGCTGGGCATGCAGGGCTTCAAGCTGAACCCCAATGATTACGGAGGCTTCGTCCTGAATGACCGGGATTTGCTGTATCCGCTGTATGAGCGGTGCAGTGAGCTGGGCATTCCGGTCAGCGTGCATACCGGGATTACGCCGGGCAGTATTTTTCGGATGAAGCATAACTACCCGATTCTTCTTGATGATGTGGCGGTGGATTTTCCCGACCTGACCTTGATTGTGGAGCATATGGGCCATCCCTGGAATGACCTGTGCTATTACATGGTCGGCCGGCACGACAATATGTATGTGACCATCACGGCGGTAGCCAATATCCTGATTCACAATAACCCGAAGGTGTTCCGGATGGAGCTGGCCAAAATGATCTCGGTCTGCGGCAGCCACAAGATTCTCTGGGGCTCGGACTGGACAGTCACTCCGAACATTGCCGAGGTGCTGAATTACATGCAGAAGGTAGTGATCCCGCTGCCCATGAAGCTGATGATGGGGGTGAAGGAGATCAAGCGGGAGGATGTCCAGAACATCCTGGGGCGTAACGCACTCAGAATTATGAAGTAGGTGAGGACATGGCAGTTCAGTTCATTGATTTAAGTGTGCCGATGGAGCAGAATCCGGGCGAGCTGGCCCCGTACGGGTTCGAGCAGACCGGCCATCAGGAGGGGGCAGACCGCTTCGCCCGCCAATTCGACGGGAGCCGGAAGGACTTTCCGGGCGAAGAGTTCCTGAACATGGAGATGATCACCACATCCACGCATACCGGGACCCACTTCGATGCCCCCCTGCACTTCGGCTCCATGAGCGAGGGAGAACCGGCAGCGTCCATTGACGAGGTCCCGCTGGAATGGTGCTTTGGCGACGGGGTGGTGCTGGATTTCACCCATAAGCAAGCAGGAGAATCCATCGGGCAGCAGGATATTGAACAGGCGCTTGAGCGGATCGGGTATACACTGAAGCCGCTGGATATTGTGCTGATTCGTACAGGTGCGGACCGGCACTGGGGAACCCCCCGGTATCTCACGGATTATCCGGGCATGAGCAGGGAGGCTACAGCATTCCTGACCGGGCAAGGCATCAGGCTGATGGGCATCGACAGCTACGGGTTCGACCGTCCGTTCAAGCATATGATCAGCGATTATAAGCGGACCGGCGACAACGCCTATCTGTTCCCCGCTCACTTCTGGGGCAGAGAACAGACGTATTGCCATATGGAGCGCCTGGCGAATCTGGACCGGATTCCGGTGGCATACGGGTTCAAGGTCGCTTGCTTTCCGATCAAGATCAGGCAGGCCGGTGCGGCCTGGGTAAGGGTAGTAGCCATTATTGAGTAGTACATCACAAGTTAAGTGAAACGAGTCACATACCAATCACATAATCCAAGAGGAGGAATTAGGGATGAATTATGAATTTGAGCTTAAGGTTACGGGTGTTAAGGGGCATTGCCGGGCAGGACATAAGGAAGGGGATATCATGAAGGTCTCCCCGTTGAATGCAGGGAATCTGTGTGGAACGGCGTTTCATGCGGTCTTTCCGATGCTGCTGGCGCTGAACATGGATGCGAAGCTGCCGTGGGACCCGGAAGGCAACATTGTACATTCGGCCTGCCCGGATCTGCGCAACCAGATGACGATGGAGATCCGCCGTATTCCGGTGGAGCCGTCCGAAGATTCCCCATATGCGGGCCGGATGCTGCAATCCAAATGAAGGGGGAACGCTCCATATGACCAGAGCGAAGCAATATGTTGAATTGTTCAAGGAGAGAGATTCGATCTGTGTCTCGCATTATCCTGTACCTGTCTCTCAGCACGAAGAGTCTGAAGTAAGGTCGCTGATGGAGCTGAATCAGGTGAATACCAAGGATACACCGGTAGCGCTGTATCTGCATATTCCCTTTTGCGATGCCACCTGCTCGTTCTGCCCGTTCAACCGTTATCTGAAGCGGCAGGATCAGGTGGACCGCTACCTGGCCGCTGTCCGGCAGGAGATGGACAGCTATGCAGCTACGCCGTTTGGCAGCAGCATTACGGTCTCGTCCATTAATCTCGGCGGCGGAACTCCCTCCTGCCTGTCCTCGGAAGAGCTGACCGGTGTCCTGCAATACATCAAGCAGGCCTTCCGCGTGGAAGAGGACGCCATGATCTTCATCGAAGGCAACCCGCGGAATTTCACGGCAGACAAGCTGGAGGCCTTGGCTTTGCAGGGCCTCAACCGGATCAGCGTGGGGGTGCAGACCTTTCAGGAAGAGCTGGCCGAAGTGCTGGGGCTGTATCACAGTGTCGAGGATTCATTCGCGTTAGTGAAGAATGCGCGTAACAGCGGCATTGAGAATGTCGGCATTGACCTGATGTACAATCTGCCGGGCCAGACGCTGGATCAATGGCGGGCGGATATCCTCACCTCCATCGAGCAGGAGATTGACCATATCTGCGTGATTTCCTTCTGTGTTGTCCCGCATACGCAGATTGCCTCGCGTATAGCGGAAGGGAAGATCCCGGGCATCGGGGATGTCTACCGGGAGATCGAGCTGTATACCATCGCCAAGGAGATGCTGCTGGAAGCCGGGTATGAGCAGTACAGCGTCATCGATTTCGCCAAGCCGGGCAAGACGGACCGGCACGCCACCCTGTACTTCTCGGAGCAGTCGCATATGATCGGGATCGGCGCGGCCGCTTTTGGCATCATCAACGGCTATATGTATATCAACAGCGGCAATCTGAATGAATATATGACCCGCGTGCAGGACGGGCTGCTGCCGGTCAATTGCGGGGAGAAGGCGGATGAGCGGGAGCTGGCGCACGGGGCCATGGCTAAGGGGCTGCGGATGCTGTCCGTTAACCGTGCCGGGTTCGTGAAGATGTTCGGGCAGGAGCCGGAGGAGCTGTTCCCGGAGACGATCGAACGTCTGGTGCAGGACGGGCTGCTGATTCAGGATGCGGAAGGGATTCGGCTGACTGAGGACGGCATTATATGGGGCAACAATGTGAGCAAGCAATTTTTCTCCGCAAAATATGCGGATTACGGGCTTCAGCACCGGATGAAGCTGGCCAAGGGACGCCCGGTGCAGTCGGTACAATCGGTACAGTCGGTACAATCATAAGGAGGGTATAGCTGATGAGCGATATGTTGATGAGAGTTAATCCGCAGGTGGGGAACGCTTTTGAGAGCATGTGCAAGTCGATTGAGGACACGGGGACGCTTGACCCCAAGGTGCGGGAATTGATCCGGCTGGCTTGCGTGGTTACAGACCGTTCTGCCTACGGCATCCGGCTGCATGCAATGAAGGCTTATGAGTTGGGGGCGAGCGCGGAGGAAGTGACAGAGACGGTGATGAATTGTCTGCCTGTGGCAGGTATTGAGGCGGTCTCTTCCGGTCTGGCTGCGGCCTTGTCGGCAGTGGAAGCTAAGCGGGGTGTTCATCATGTCGGTTAAGACCACGGCCTACGAACGCTTCTACAACGTCTATCCTCATAGAGATCCAATCTGTGTGTCCCACTATCCGAACCCTGTGACCGAGGTTGCCCCCGCTGATATCTATGGAACGATGGGCCTTGGCGGCCAGCCTCCGGCGGATAATGTGGGCGCAGTCTATGTGCATGTTCCCTTCTGCGCGTCCGTCTGCATCTTCTGCCCCTTCAACAAGATGGCCTATCAGGAAAAGCAGGTGGAGCAGTACATGGAGGCCGTCAAGGCCGAAATCGGCATCTATGCCTCTTCTCCGTATGGTTCGCAGTCCACGATCAGTGCGGTGACGTTCGGGGGCGGTACGCCTTCGGCTCTGTCGGCTGAACGGATGGTGGAGATGCTGAAGAGCGTCCAGGCGAGTTACCGGGTGACGCCGGATGCGCAGATCTCTTTTGAAGGCAGCCCGGCCACCTTGACGCTGGAAAAAATGCAGGCCATCCGCGCCCAGGGGGCGAACCGGATCAGCATCGGCATCCAGACCTTCAACGACAAGATGGGGCATCATCTGCGGATGAGCCATGATTCCCGGCGGGCCTTTGAGGTGCTGGAGGAAGCGAAGGAAGCAGGCTTCGAGAATATTGGGATCGATCTGATGTACAACCTGCCCGAGCAGACCATGGAGGAGTGGCTGGAGGATGTCCGCACGGCGGTGCGGCTCGGCATCGACCATATCACGGTATTTTCACTGTGTGTAGTACCCTTTACTGCCCTGTTCAAAATGATCAAGGAAGGCAAGATTCCGCCTACCGGCAGCGTCGAGCTGGAAGTGGATATGTATCTGGAAGCCAAGCGGCTGCTCCAGGAAGAAGGCTATGTCCAGTACAGCGTGTGGGATTTCGCCAAGCCGGGCTTCGAGGACCGGCATGTTCTCTTGTACTATACCCAGCAGAAGGATCTGTTCGCGCACGGTCCGGCGGCCTTCGGGTACGTCAACAAGCTGATGTATATCAACCAGGGGGATATCCAGGAGTACAGCGACCGGCTCCAGCAGCAGTTCCTGTCCGTCTTCATTGCCAGTCAGGCAGATGATCTGGAAGCGATGCACGGGATGATGGCCAAGGGTCTGCGGATGCTCTCAGTGAAGCGGAAGGATTTCGCTGGAATGTTTGGATATCAGCCGGAAGAGGTCTTCGGTCAGACGATCGATGATCTGGTAGCCAAAGGCCTGCTGGAAACGGATGAGCATGAGATCCGCCTGTCGGACAGAGGGATTGTCTGGGGCAACAACGTCTGCAAGGAATTCTTCTCGGAAGCGAACCAGCAGACCTTCGAGAGCCGTGTGAAGCTGGCACGCGGACAAAAGCCGGCTGAGGCTGCCGGAGAGGAGCTGAAGGGATGAAGCTGTCTGTCGGCACGAACTTTGATGACCGGTTGCCCATCCTGCTGAAGGATTCGCATGTGGATGTCTTCTATGGCAAGCTATCTTCTGATCTGGTGGGCGGCGGAAGACCGACCTTTGCGCTGCCCACGATAGACCGGGCGAGGGTGGAGGAGCATGTCAAGCTCCTGCATGCCTATGGGTTCAAGTTCAATTATCTGCTGAATGCGACCTGTCTGGATAACCTGGAGACTACCAAGGATTTCCATTACCGCCTGCGCGAGCTGCTGGAATGGATCGGCACCCTGCAGCCGGAATATGTGACCGTATCCCTCCCGATGCTGATTGATATGGTGCGCACCGCGCTGCCGGATGTGAAGATCAGCCTGTCCACCTTCGCCAATGTGAATACGCTGCGGCAGGCACAGTATTTCGAGGAAAAAGGCGTCAGCGAGATTACTCTGCCCGAGAGCCGGAACCGCGACTTCGCCTTCCTGGAGAGCCTGCGCAAGAATACCCGTTGCGACTATCAGCTCATTGCGACCAATGACTGTATGCTGGATTGCCCCATGCGCCACAATCATGCGAACTTCCAGAGTCATGCCTCGCAGTGCAATCATGTAACGGAGGGCTTCGCGCTGGATTATTATATGCTGCGCTGTACGGAGCGTAAGCTCCAGCACCCTGAGGAGCTGCTGAAGTCGCAGTGGATTCGCCCGGAAGACATGTATGTCTATGAGGAGCTGGGCTATCACAAGTTCAAGCTGACCGAGCGGATGAAGACCACGGAGAAGATTGCGGCTACCGCGCAGTCCTATTCGCAGCGGAAGTATCAGGGGAACCTGCTGAGCCTGCTTAATTCGCGGATGGCAGAGGCTGACTTCGAAATGCCCAACTTCTCGAAGAATATCAAGGAGGAGTTCGCTCCGTCCGAGAAAATGAGACAGGTCTACCGCCTGCTGTTCAGCTTCCAGGCCAGCATCGACAACGAGAGCCTGGAAGGCTTCCTGGAGGGCTTCCGCTCGAAGCGCTGCGACCGGATGGACTGTGACAAATGCGGCTACTGTGCCGAATGGGCCAGCCGGACGGTGTCCATGGCGAAGCCCGGGGACGAGGCGCTGAAGGAATTCGAGCAGCTGTTCGCGGCGCTGGCTTCAGGAAGCTTCTTCGATTCGGCGGCCGGAGGAATGAAGGTGGCCTGGAGCGCGGAAGGCGAGAGTCTGTTCGACGCGGTCATCGGGCGCAAGCCGGAATTCATCCGTGATATGGCGAGACCTGAGATTCGCAAGAAAGCCGAGGAGCTGGCCGCAGCGCGCGGAAGCGCCCAGGTCGTAAGACATGATGTCGCCAAGGCGAATGTGCTGTGTACCCCGGCTGACTTCCGGATGTTCGCGCTCAGCGATCTGCGGTCGCTGGGCTTCGATACGGCTGAGCTGGACTTAGAGGAGGCGGCCGGATGAAGAAGATCATCGGGCTCGCCGGGTCCATGAAGAAGCGCCACAGCTCCAGTGAATACCTGCTCTCTGTTGCGCTTGAAGCCGCAGCGGAGCAGGGGGTGCAGACGGAGCTGCTGCGGCTGAATGATTACAACATTCTGCCCTGTGACGGCTGCGGCAATTGCATGAACGGCAAGCACTGCCACCTGCTGAAGGACCCGGAGGACCAGTTGACGGAGCTGTACGACAAGCTGAAGGAGGCGGACGGCTTCGTCTTCGCCTCTCCGGTCTATGCGCTCTCGCTTCCGGCCGTCTGGAAGAACTGGATCGACCGCTGCGAGCCTTGCAGCGACGAGGATCTGGACTTCGAGTACTACAATTATGACCGGGTAGCCGGGGTGAAGGGCAAGGCGTTCAAGGGTAAGGTCGCCGGACAGATTGTTGTCGCAGCGGGACCGGGGAATGAATGGGCGCTGGCCTCGCTGATGCCCTGCTTCACGGCGATCAAGCTGTCGATGATTGCCAGCGCAGGCATCAGCCTGATTGAATATGACGGGCAGCCTGGCATCCGCAAGCGCTCCTGGAGCAAGCCGATTGAAGAAGCGGAGGAGGCGAAGATGATGGCCCGGGCAGTCGGGATGCGGGTGGCCTCATCCCTGGGCTTCTCTTACTTCGACCTTCCCGGGCAGTCGGGAGGGGTGCAGGTGAACGGTGATCCGGGGGAGAGCCACGGGCAGGGGCAAGGGCTGGCGAGCCTGGAGCAAAGCGAAGCCTGGCCTGCCTTCACTGTACAGGACGTCCGGGATGGGGAGGTTACGCTCGGTGAACTCGCTTCGATTCAGCCAAGGATCTTCGTCATCGGCGATCAGCAGGCCAGCCTCCGCTGCGGGCCGCTGCTGGAGCAGCTGAAGCGGCAGTTCGGCGGGACCGCAGACTGTGCGCTGATTGCGAGGGTGGGGCAGCTGCCCCACTTCATCACTCATGAATTCGTGAAGGAGAAGACAGGCCAGACTGTTCCCGGCTTCACGCTGTACTATGACTGGGAGGATAAGCTGGCCTCGCGCTGCACGCTGGCGCCCGGACAGCCGGCCATTCTGGTAGGCAGAAGCCCCGGGGAGTGGCGGTTGTTTGCAGTGGATGAAGCAGACGGCCGGGATATAGACCGGGTCGTGGACTATCTGGAGGAAGCTGTCGTATGAGCGGCCCGGCCGGGAAGTTCAAGGGAGGATACAAATTACATGTTGAAGACTAAAGGGATACCTTTACATCACACTGTTCAGGGTACCGGAGAAGCCGTGCTGTGCCTGCACGGTAACCGCGACTCTTCGCTTGTCTTCCGGGATTTGGCCATGGCGCTTGCGCCTCATTATCAGGTGCTGTGCGCGGACTTGCGTGCACACGGCCAGTCGGAATACGACGGTCCGGCCTTCACCCTGGAGGATATGGTCGATGATATTCTCAGGCTGCTGGATGAGCAGGGGCTGAAGCAGGTCTCGATCATCGGGCATTCCCTGGGCAGCACGCTTGCGCTGCTGCTCTCCGCTCGTGAGCCGGACCGGGTGAAGAAGCTGGTATTGATGGGGGCTGCGGCCACCTTCGCGGTTCCGTTCAAGCGGCCGGAGCACGGGGAAGAGATTACGCCGGATGCTGTGCGGCAGACGAATGCGGCGGCGGTTCCGTATTTTTTCACCGAGGGGCATGAAGCAGTTCAGCAGCAGATTCTGGAGGGCTGGTCCCGGCTGCCTGCCGCGACCCACCGTCTGATGATTCAGATTAAGCATCCCGACCTGCGTCCGGTCCTTCAGGGCATCCGGCAGAGATCGCTGATTATTACCGGGGAAGCGGACCGGATTACGCCGCTGCACAAGGCGCTGGAGCTGAACCGGTATTTGCCGGACTCCCGGATGCATACGGTTCCAGGCGCCGGACACTTTATGTTTCTTGAGGCGGGCGGGGATGTAGCTGCTGCCACGCTCACTTTTCTTAAGGGGGAGTGAGCATGGGCAGAGTGCTGCTGATCTCGGCGAATACGGAGAAGCGGCCGCCTGTATTCCCGCTGGGTCTTAGCTATATTCATGCCAGTCTTGTCGCTTCCGGCTGGGAAGCAGGCATGCTGGACATGACCCAGCTGGAGTATAACCGGGAGACCGTTACGGATTACCTCAATGCCTATATGCCGGATTATGTCGGTCTATCCATCCGCAACCTCGATAACTGCTGCATGCAGTACCCCCGGAGCTTCGTGGACCAGGTCTGTGCGTTGGTCGATTGGGTCCGGGGATGGAACTGTACCGCCCGCATTATTCTGGGAGGGGCGGGCTTCTCGCTTCTGCCCCGGCAGTGGCTGCAGGAGACAGGAGCCGATTACGGCATTGTCGGAGACGGCTGTGACAGTATCGTGGAGCTGCTGGGCCAGCTGGAAGCGGGGCAGGTGCCGTCCGCAGTGAGCGGGCTGATGTTCAGAACAAGGGCCGGGGAATGGAATTACTGGTCGCCATATGCACCGGAGCAGCTGGATCAGGAGTATTTCCCGAGCCGCAGCGGATTTCTGCACAGCTATGATGTAGAGCGGAAGGTCCGCCATAATGTATTGACCAAAAGGGGCTGTGCGCTAAGCTGCACCTATTGTGCTTACCCGTCACTGGAGGGCCGGGCCGTCCGCCTGCGGTCGCCGAAGGGGGTTGCCGATGAGATTGAGCAGATGGTTGTGCAGTATGACATCGGTGCTTTTGATTTCGTGGACAGTGTGTTCAACTATCCGCTGGAGCATGCCGAAGAGATCTGCCGGGAGCTGATCGGGCGGACGTTGCCGTTGTCCTGGGGCTGCTTCCTGAATCCGCGGTTCTTCACGGCAGAATTCGCCGGGCTGCTTAAAGGGGCTGGGTGTACGGAGGTGGAGTTCGGGATTGATTCAGGCAGCGATGTCTGTCTCAGGTCGTTCAAGAAAAACTTCCGGCAGGCCGAGATCCGGACGGTGGTCCAGCTCTGCCGTGATCAGGAGCTGGACTTCAGCTTCTGTCTGCTGATCGGAGGGCCGGAGGAGACGCCGGAGACCCTGCACGAGACGCTGGATCTGATGGAGGAGCTTGCGGTGCAGCGCATCTTCGGCTTGTTCGGCATCCGTATTCTGCCGTCCACCGATATGTATAGCTATGTGGGTTCGCCGGAGCCGGATGATCTGCTGCATCCGAAGTTCTTCATGTCCCCGCAGCTGAGTCTGGAGCAGGCGAACCGCATCTGCGCCCCGTACCGGGAGCGTAACCCGGACTGGATGTTCATTTGAAGGAAGACAGGGTGGAGTGAATCATGAGAATACTGGTAGTGTCTACGAATACCCTGCTCCGGCCGATGCCGGTTCTTCCTGTCGGCGCGGGGATGGTCTACTCGGCCCTCACAGCTGCCGGATTTAGCACCCGTTTTCTGGATCTGGCCTTCGTAGCTGAACCGCTGGAGGCGCTTCGCGAGGAGCTGCGGGTCACCGGAGCGGATCTGATCTGCCTCTCGGTGCGCAACATCGATAACCAGGTGATTCAGCAGCCGGAGAGCTATCTTGCTTTTATACAGGAAGTCATGCAGGTATGCCGTACTTGCAGTTCAGCCAAGGTACTGCTTGGCGGGGCTGCGATGCTGGTGATGCCAGGCGAGCTGGTGAAGGAGCTGGGGGCGGACTACGGAATCAAGGGGAGCGGAGGCGAAGCGGAAGCAGTGCGGCTGGCCTGTGAGATGGAACAGGGGCAGGCCCCGGAGACAGGTACGGTACGTCATGCAGATCCTGCCTATCATCCGGTGTACAGCCGTATTCCCCCGAAGTCGCTGTTCGCTCCGCAGTATTTTATCCCCAATCCCCGCATCAAAAAAGCCTCGATGGGCTATCAGGCCTCCAGAGGCTGCAGCCGGCACTGCATCTATTGCTCGGAGGGCTACATGAATCCCGGTGCCTGCCGGATTCCTGCGGAGCAGTTCAGCGAGGATATGAAGATTCTGGAGAACGGCTATCAGGTGCATAATATCACTTTTGTAGACGGGGTGTTCAATCATGAGGTGGAGGAGACGGTGGAGTTCTGCCGGCTGATCGGCCGCACAAGCCCCGCGCTGGAATGGAGCTGCGCCCTGACCCCGGCCCATATTACCGGGGACTTGATCCGCTCGCTGAAGGAGAACGGCTGCCGCTTCGTGGATATCGGTGCCGACTCGGGTTCGCGGCAGATGCTCCGGCGGATGGGCAAGCAGTTCACCCCGGAGCAGCTGGTTGAGCTGGGACGCCTGCTGGAGCAGTATCAGCTTCCTTATTCGGTATCGTTGCTGTTCGGCGGGCCGGGAGAGAATGCGGATACGGTGCAGGAGACAGTACAGGTAGTCAATCAGATGAACCCTGTGTATATTCTGGCCAGCCAAGGCATCCGTGTCTACCCTCACACGGCACTCTACCATATCGCTCTACAGGAGCAGGTGATCCGGGCTGGGGATAACTTGCTGTTTCCGGCCTACTATCAGTCCAAGGATTATAGTGCTGACCTGCTCACCGATGCTCTGTCCGCATCACGCCATATCTATAAGGATATGCTTATGAATTCAATTGGAGGAAGGACTTGATAGAATGAACAAGCCTGGGTACCCGTTCCGGGAGATCGGGATAGGGCATTATCCCATGGGGAACACTCCGGTGTCCCCGGAGGACAGTAAGCGCCTGCCGTCCCTTATGAACCTGAATCAAGCTGCGGCAAGCTCCAAGCTGGCCTATGTACATATTCCGTTCTGCGATTCCATCTGCCCGTTCTGCCCGTACCCCAAGGCGTTCAACGAGCAGGGAGCCCGCCAGGAATATCTGACTGCGCTGTTCCGCGAGCTGGAGATGTACGGGGAGACGCCGCAGATCCGCAATTGCTCGGTGGAGGCGCTCTACATCGGCGGCGGGACGCCCAGCGTACTGGACGAGGAAGAGATCACCGCTCTATTCGAGCAGCTCCAGGCCACGCTTCCCCTGCACAGCGTTGAAGAAATCACGTTCGAAGGTAATCCCGCCTCGTTCACCGCTGCCAAGCTGAAGCTGCTTCAGGCGCTTGGGGTGAACCGGATCAGTCTCGGGGTGCAGACCTTCAACGATGAGCTGGGCAGACGCCTTGGGCTGCTTCAGACCGGTGAGGATTCCCTGCGCAGTATTCAGGATTCCAGAGCAGCCGGGATCACCAATGTCAGCCTGGACCTGATGTACAATCTGCCGGGCCAGACGATGGAGGAATGGCTGGAGGATCTGGCGAAGGTAGTAGAGCTGGACATTGGCCATGTCACACTATTTCCGCTGAAGATCATCCCCGGCTTCGGTCTGGCTAAGCGCATTGCCAGCGGCGAGCTTCCGGCCTGCGGCGGTCTTGAGCTGGAACAGCAGATGTATGTGGAGGCTTGCCGTTATCTGGAGTCGCAGGGCTATTCGGTGGAATCGACGTATGATTTCGTACGGCCGGGAGGCCATCATGTGTATAGCCGCAAGCATTTCGACGATTACCTGGACCTGCTCTCGGTGGGGCTGGGGGCGTTCGGCGATGTGGGCGGCTATGCCTACCAGAATGTGAAATTACTCCCTGAATATGTGAAAAAAGTTACATCCGGCGACCTCCCCATTGCTTTAGGCTACGAAGTAAAGGCAGAGGATCTGCCCAACCAGTTCCTGGCGATGGGCCTGCGCCGTACAGCGGTTGACCGCCAGCAGTTCCGCCGCAAATTCGGCGTTTTCCCGGAGGAGCATTTCCCGGAGCTGTTCGATAAGTTCGTGAAGGAAGGGCTGGTGGAGATCCGCGAGGACACGATTGCGCTGACGCGTTTCCACGGGCTGTTCTGGGGCAACAATGTATGTAAGGAGTTCTGTGAGGAGCAGATCAAGATGGCTTTTCCAAAATAATGGAGGGGTACTGGAATGAACAGTAAAATGAGCAAAAACGTCTTCTACGGCGATCTTCAGGAGGCCGGGAAGTATGCGGAGCTGGAGCAGCGCCTGATGGGCGAGTCGAACCTGCCGGGGCCGCGGGCCAATCTGGGGGCGGCTTCCGCCTTCGCGGACGCCTTCGCGTCCGACTGGGTGACGGATGAAGCGTGGGAGCTGGTGGTGGCATGGAGCGTCAAGACGGAGGCGGAAGCGCCGACCGACGATGCCCGCGAGTTCCTGCCGTTCTGCGCGCTCCAGGCGATGGGCAGCTATTACCGCTATGCGGAGCCTGCCCGTCGGGAGATCATTCTGGAGCGTTGCCGGGCGGCGATGAATGACGCCCGCTGGCGGATGCGCGAGGCGGCAGCGATGGCGCTGCAGCGCATCGGGGAGCAGGACTTCGGCGTGCTCCGCGCACTGTTCGACGGCATGAAAAGCACAGCTAACGCGCTGGAGCAGCGGGCCTTCGTCGCCGCGCTGGCTCACCCGCCGATGCTGAAGGAGCAGGCCAATGTCCTATATGCACTGGAGCTGTCCGAGGAGATCCTGGACGCCATTGCCGCCGGACAGACCCTCTACGGTGCGGAGGAATTCCGCGTCCTCTCCAAAGGTCTGGAATACGCACTTAGTGTATTCGTGGAACGTGCGCCCGAGCAAGGCTTCCGCATGCTTGCCAAGTTCGCAGTGACGGATGACAAGCGCATGCAGAAGATCGTGAAGTCCAACCTCGGCAAAGCCCGCCTGGCCAAAAAATTCAGCCAGGATGTGGAGCGCATTCAGGTGTTGATGAATGCTTGATGGGGGATGGGAGGGCGATTGAGGACCTTCGAGTGCCCAATCTGCTCCTTAACGGACCTGAAGGCCGTTATTTTCAAGAAAAGGTACCTTTTTGCCGGTCTGCGGACTGGAGTGCGCTTATTGCCTCTCTGCGAACCCTCTCAGGCGAATAACCTGCAAATAAGGGCCCTGGTGGACCTCTGTCAAGAAAGTAGATACTCACGCAACGGATGCCGTCGTAAACTGCTTAGCGAATCGGGCGGGGGAAAGATACCCCAGCGTGCCATGCATTCGCTTGCGGTTGTAGTAAAACTCAATGTATTGGTAGATGTCCTGGTACGCCTGCCCTGGAGTTTTAAAACGCGGGTTACAGTAAATGAGCTCCTTCTTCAAGATACTGTGCCAGGATTCAATACAAGCGTTATCGTAACAGTTTCCTTTGCGGCTCATACTTGATTCCATCTGGTACGTCCTCAACTGCTCGGTATATTCCTTGGAGGTATACTGCGATCCCCGATCCGAGTGGTGGAGCAGTCCCGGGCCGGGTCGCTTGGCTTGATAGGCAGCCTGCAAGGCGTCTAAGACCAAGCTGGTTTCCATGTGGTCCGATAACCGCCACCCTACAATTTCGCGCGTGCACAGATCCATGACGCTGGCCAGGTACAAGCGGCCTCCACGGCAGGGGATGTACGTAATATCGGTCACCCAGGCGGTATTGGGCTTGTCGACGGTAAACTCTTGATTCAGTGTGTTCGGGGCAATAGGGTTGTTGTGCTTGGAATCCGTGGTCTGTACACGGTACGGCTTAGAGACCACCGAGCGGAGCTTCATTTGCCGCATGTACACACTCACCGTACGTTCGGTGAGGGTATAGCCTTCCTGGTGCAGCAGTCGAGTGATTTTCGGACTTCCATACCGCCCCTTATGGTCATTAAAATGGTAGCGGATTCGCTCCTGCACGGCCGCTTTACGGAGAGCCTGTGCACTGGTTTTGGCTCCGAGCCACTTGTAATATCCGCTCCTGGATACCTGCAAGGTGATGCACATCTTCTCCAAGCGAAACGCGGAGCGATGTTCCTTCATGAACTGGAATCGGCGTTCCTTGGTTTGCTGAAGATGTGCACTGCTTTTTTTAGGATGGCCAGTTCTTCCTCCCGGTCGACGAGTTGATCTTGGCGCTCCTGGAGCTGACGGCTCGCTTCCTTCAACTCGGCTTCGAGCTCCCTCACCCGATCCACACTGGCTACAGGTTCATTCTTGAGCTCCCGGTATTGTCCCATCCATTGATGAAGCGTGCTCTTGGGGATGTCCAGCTCTTCCGCTAACTCCCCGAAACTCTTCGTCTGTTCTTGTAGAAACTTAACCGTCTGCTTTTTAAACTCTTCATTGTACCGTTTTCGTTGGTCACCCATGGCAACACACCTCCGTGATCCTTATTATCCCTCCGTCCGTTAAGAGACGTCTACTATCTATTCTAAACCCATGGAGTCCGCGACAGCTGATACAGTTGGATTTCTCGCAGAATAAGGGCCCTGCAGTCCGCTGGGGAGAGTGGGAGAAAGCACTATGCTGAGGGCATAGCCAAGTAGAGGTAACAGAGATAGCCGGCCTGCATACTTAAGTATGCGGTCCGGCTTATTTGCAATGTGTTGGATACTCCAGCCGATACTGTTTAAATTCGTTGTATTGGGAAAGGAGGCGTGGATTATGAACAATAAATCTCTTGTAACCGGTGCATCTTTAGGCTTGTGTTTTGGTGTGGTATTTGGTGCAGCTCTCCATAGTATTCCACTAGGCATTACTTTCGGGATTATCTTTGGGGTTGTCTTCTCCATGACGGTAAAACCTAAAGCTAAAGATGAATGATTGTCTCCTGCGTGGGGCTGTAACAGCCCCTCTTTTTGTATGCTTTCATATAGGATTTTCACTTCAAAAGGGGGTTGCTCCAACATGGAGCCCGTTTGGACTAAGCAGTGGTAGATCCTGATTCTCGATGCTCTCTGTGATAAGATAGGTTAAAAACCGTAGAGGATAGGATGTCATGAAATCATTAAAGCAGTTCATTGTTTTCGGATCATGTCTATTTTAATGTTATTGCCAAGTTAGCGGCTGCAATCTAAACGATTGAAAGTAATTGAGCTGTAAACACTAAATGATATGGGTGAGGAGAAATGACAAATGATTCAGTCCATTGTACATATTGCTCTGGTCGTAAACGATTATGATGAGGCCATTGAATTTTATACAAAAAAGTTGAATTTCACAGTAGTAGAAGATACATATCAGCCGGAGCAGGATAAACGGTGGGTGGTGATTTCGCCTCCTGGCTCAGTTGGGACTACGATCTTGCTTGCCAAGGCGTCCAAACCTGAACAAGAGCAATTTGTCGGTAATCAAACGGGTGGGCGGGTATTTCTGTTCCTGAACACGGATGACTTTTGGAGAGATTATAAGGATATGGTCTCTAAGGACATTGAATTTGTTAGAGAGCCCCAAGATCAATCGTACGGAAAAGTAGCTGTCTTTAAAGATTTATACGGGAATTTATGGGACCTGCTGGAGTTGAATCAGAATCATCCGATTGCTAAACGTGTTAGGTGATATCTCATGAATTTAAAACGAATGATTATAGAAATTGCAGTCCTGTTTAATATCGACTCGGCTTCAAAATGAAACTTGATTCCTTACTGTATTTCTTCCAAATCTGATGAGTGAGGAGATTAAAAATGACTGAACAAACAGTTTGCACGGCAAACGGGGATTGAGATTTTGGCTGTAATACAAACAGCTTTAGATACACTGGATAAGGTGAAACGGGTGGTTAAAATTCAGGGCTTTGTTAATGCGGTAGCCAGTTTTGAAGAGCATCATAAAGTGCTAAATGGGTGTTCTGATCTGATGCTGGATGTTTTCGGAGAAAAAGGTATCCATGCCCGTTCAGTCTTTGGAAGCTGTTTCGGTTAGGTTGCGTAGTATACATGAAGAATACGTAAATAATTAGTGAATAATTAGAACTAACTGATGATTTTCAGGATATAGAATTATGGAGAATACTTGCTGTAAAGACAGCTCAAGAATTATTGAAGAAGTACAAGAAACATCTTATTGTTCCTATGACAATATATAAAGCTGTAAATTTCGAGTATATTTACAACGGTTTTAAAAGTATGGATCGAGAAGTTTTTCATTTTTGTCTCTTGGCATCCGAAAACACAATTGAAAAACGTATTGAAAAACGCGGGAACACTTATGATGCTTGGTACCAACAGCATACAAAAGCAGGTGTAGCTACATTTAATGAGAGTAGATTTCAAGAACATATAGAAACTGACCATAGAGAAACTGAAGAAATCATTGAAATAATTTTAAGAAAAACTTCAGGATCAATGTATAAGCTGCCGCTACAACATACCTAATGCTACAAGTCGTATGAATTAAGCACTGGCGTGACCTCCAGGCACAAGCTTCTCACAGTCTTCATGACAAGATTGTCCCCGTCAAAAACAACATTGGATATACTGAGGGTCACTTCATCTTGTGTCTCTGACGTCACAGCTGAGCCAGCCGCGCTGCTTGCAACTCTATTCGCCAACACAGAACTGGAGCCAGTGAGGCCGCTGGCAGAAGCCTGCCCGGAAGTCCCGTTGCCTGCATAAACAGAAAGCCCGCCCCCTGCAACCGTCATACCTAAGGTGAGCATCAATGTTATTACTGTTTTTATAGAATAATACCGAGAAGCTATTTCGTGACATGAATTCACAACGTATGTCTTAATGGGGGTCAGCAATATGAAGCTTTGGCCGATGAAATTCATTTCAGTTCTAACTTGTTTTGCATTGACGGTATGCGGATGTGCTGGCATGAAAAGCAAGGGCACGGAGCATGTTACGGCAAGTGATTTCATTATTCCCTTGAACGTTAGCGAAGTGTTGAAGCGTCCAGAGACTGGGGTTATTGAATATTTTCAAAACCGTCGTGAAGATTTTGATATTCTAGGCGGTTATCTGTTAGAGAATGAAAAAGTGTTCCAGACTCGGCCTGTCATACTTCAACAAGATTATTCCATCGAGAACATCCAAGACCCTGAAATTCAACAAATCGCTCAAACATTGTTTCAAGAAGGTGTTGTAATAAGGATATCCTCCTTAAATGATGACCCTAGTAAAAGTATTGACTTTTTGTGTAATGCCGAAGACAACTTGTATCAGCAAGGCATAACCTATATCAGCCTACCAGAGATGGCCAAAGGCGATCCTTCGAAATTCAGCTATGTCAATGACTATAAGAATCTGGGCGGTGGATGGTACTATTATGTCTTCCATTATGACAAACTTAAAAATGAAGATGAATTTCGGAATCTAGCTTGGGCCCAAATCTCTGAAAAGGAAAGAAGCACCTTAACCACGCCGAAAGAGAAAGCCAAAGTGATTCTAGAGTCTGGAAAAAACGTTGGCTATTGGATGGATGACAGAAAGTTAGATGTTGTTGTATCCGTTCAATTTGATACGGAAATGAACGGCCTACTGGGACCGATTACAATGTTTTTTGATCCAATGACCAAAGATTTGATCGGGGGCAATCCGCGTTTCTAACAGGCTGGAGTAAAATACGAACCCCGTTTTTATTTAAATCCCTTCCCCAACTCGGTGAACCCGCAGCAGGTTAGTGGTTCCCGCGCAGTCTACAGGGACACCGGCGGTAATGAGCACCAAGTCGCCATTTTGTACGTATCCGGCAGACCTTGCCAGTTCAACGGCGGCTTCTACGGCCGCATCAGTGCTGGAAGCAGACTCGTCGCGGAGCAGAGGAATTACACCCCAGGTCAAAGAAAGGGCATGTAGCACGCTCTCCTTAGTGGATACGGCGATGACTGGTGCAGCGGGCTTGTGCTTGGCGATCATCCGGGCAGTAAATCCGCTTTCGGTTAGGGCGAGAATAGCCTTGGCGGAGAGCGTGAGGGCAGTGCGGACAACAGATTCGCCGATGGCACCTGTTACGTCGATGGCAGTTTCATTACCCATGCAGTTACAGCGGCCATAGCTCCCCAGAACGGACTCAGCGCGGGCGGCGATGCGGGCCATAGTCTGGACGGACTCCAGCGGGTACTTACCTGCGGCAGATTCACCAGACAGCATGACAGAATCGGTGCCATCAAAGATAGCGTTGGCGACGTCACTTGCTTCTGCACGGGTCGGACGCGGGTTCATCTGCATGGACTCCAGCATGTGAGTGGCGGTGATAACCGGTTTTCCGGCCAGATTACACTTCTTGATCATGTCTTTTTGAACCAGCGGCACCTCCTCCACCGGCAAGTCCACGCCCAGATCTCCGCGGGCAACCATTAGTCCGTCGGCTACGCTCAGGATGGCATCCAGGTTCTCCAGGCCCTCGTCATTTTCAATTTTGGCGATGATTTGGATATGGTCGGCCTTGTGTTTACTCAGAATATGTTTAATCTCAAGAATATCTGCAGCTTTGCGGACAAACGATTGAGCGATGATGTCGATATTCTGCTCAACGCCGAACTTGATGTGCAGGATGTCCTTCTCAGTTACACCGGGAAGACTGGTTTTGATGCCGGGAACGTTGACACCCTTGCGCGGCTTCAGCTTGCCGCCGTTCTTGACGAGGCAGGTGATCTCGGTGCCTTCGGACTTTACGACTTCCAAACGCAATAGACCGTCATCAATCAGGATACTGCTGCCGGGCTTCACATCTTGGGGTAACTGCTTATAGGTGACTTGGATGCGGTTCTTCGTGCCGAGCACTTCCTCTGTGGTCAGAACCACTGTTCCCCCTGGTACCAATTCCACGTAGTCCGAGGCCATTTTGCCGATACGAATTTCCGGACCTTTGATGTCAAGCAGGACGGCCACATATTGGTTTAGCTCCTTGGCTGCTTCCCGGATGTGGCGGATGCGCTCTGCGTGCTCCTCCAGCTCACCGTGAGCTAAGTTCAGGCGGGCGACATTCATACCTGCTTGGATCAGCTTACGGAGCATTTCGGGGCTTTCGCTGGAGGGGCCGATGGTACAGACGATTTTAGTTTTGCTCATGAAATTCTCTCCTTCATCGATAAATTATTTTACCTTGTGAAAATTTTCCCTTATCCTTACAATAAAGCATAATGATTCATCAGAAAAATATATATAATTTCGTTCTTCATTAATTTTGATGTAGGAGGCAGGTCATCTTATGAATCTTCATGCCCTTAAAATATTTCACACCATCTCTGAAAAAGGCGGAGTCACCCGCGCTGCGGAGGAATTGCGGATTAGTCAGCCTGCGGTTACGGCCCAGGTACGCAATCTGGAGAAGGAATTAGGCATACAACTGTTAGCCCCCAAGGGGCGTGGTATCTTAGTGACCGATGCGGGTCAGATGCTGGCCAGTCATGCCAAACGATTGTTTGCATTGGAGCGTGAGCTGGATGAGGCAGTCCGTGAATACAAGGCCGGGTTCAGCGGTATCCTGCGGATTGTCGCCACCTATCTGCCTGCTAATCTCCTGCTGCCGGAATGGCTGGCACGCTACAAGCAGGAGCATCCTTCCGTGGAGGTGGTCTTGAATACTGCGAATTCCCGGGAAGCGGTGGAGGGGCTACTACATTACGATGCCGAGGTAGCCGTATACGGAGGCGGCTGGGAGGAGCAACCGGGTATTGAATGGGAGGAGCTTCTGGAGGATGAGCTCTGGTTCATCGTCCCGAAAAACCATCCATACGGAGGAAAGGAAATTACTTTAGCGGAAATGATGAAGGTTCCCTTCATTCTGCGTGAAGAAGGAAGTTCAACCCGGGAGCGTCTCTTCTCTTTATGTCGGGCTTTGAACGTCAGTCCTCCCAAGGTCGGTCTACAATTTAATGGGGTGAACGAGATGGTTCGGGCCGTCATCGCGGGCTATGGAGCCATCTTCATCTCCTCCCTGGCAGTAAGGGACAATGTGGAGCGCGGGGAAGTGGAGCGTGTGATGGTTAACGGCACTTCGCTGCTAAATCCGATTGCCGTCTGTACCCGGAAACAGGAGGCATTGTCGCCAGCGGCAGCAGCATTTCTCTCACTGGTCCGGGAGCAGTCGAAAGGGTGGGCAAGGAATTAACTTTTCGATGGGGCAAATCACACCCTTGTCATTGGTCGATACAGTGTTGAGAGGTTTAGGATTGTGCAGAATTTGGTAGGAGAGGTACAATAAAAACAAGAATCGGCGCGAATGCCAAGCTCCCATGAAATCCCCGGGTCCTTTTCAAGAATTGAAATGGGAAATAGATAGTGAATTGATACGGAGAAAGCATGAGTTTTGCTGTTTTCCGCTGTCGTACTCCGTGTGGAGCGCATGGCTAGGAGAGTTCGAGGCAAGCTGATCGAGGAGGGGATCGAAGGTTAGTCGTGCTTATCAAGTAACCTAGATCAACAATGAAGGAGCTAACCATGCTAGATTATACAAATACCACAACAGAATTATCTTTAAGCGGCATTGACACTGTAGTCATATCCGTTGGGGCTACAGAGCAATTTGGGCCTTATTTGCCAATGCATATAGACAGTTTGATTGCTGAGCTTTACGCCAATGAATATGGTAAAGCACTAAATGCATACGTTTTGCCCGTTTTACCCTTCAATACCTCGGAAGAACATGCAGCGTTCAAAGGAACAGTGACTGTTAGTCCTAATATTTTGACTGCTATGCTTGAAGATATAATATTGGGCTTGAGAAGACAAGGTTTCAAGAAATATCTCCTATGTTCAGGGCATGGTGGAGCATATTGGTATAACGCATTTATTAAACATATGAATTATAAATATCAAGACATCATTGTTATTTACCCCGGTTATAACGGTTCGTGGGATAATGCAGTGAAGGCCGCTGGATTAGATGGACGCAATGAAATACATGGTGGGTTAACTGGTGTTTGTACGGCAATGTGGTTATGTCCTGAGCTAGTAAAGTTAGAAGCCATGGGCTCTGAAATACCGGAAGAAAACAATAGATATTCCGATTATATTGGCTGGGACAAACTTACAGAGGATGGTAACTGGGGAGTTTTTATCAAAGGACAATACAGTGAAGAAGAGCTTGCTGCAAAAGGAAAGATCTTATGGATGACACTGATTAAAGATCAATGTGATGGATTAAAAGAATATCTCGAAGAAGCCTATGTTAGGAAAATCGGGGAGAAGTACAACTAATGAATACCGTAAACATCCTTTACCAAGTAGCCTTAAATAATGGATAGTAAAAAATCCCACCCAAAGGAGGAGACGTTCCTTAGCGTCACACACCCATCATGCGAGTCAATCGATTACTCTCCATGCTGCTAATCATCTCCGGTCAAGGTACGGTAACGGGCAAGGAGCTTGCTGAGCATTTCGAGGTATCCTTGCGGACGATCTACCGGGATATTGAGAAAATAAGCGAAGCCGGCATACCGGTTGCATCGACCAGCGGCAAGGGTGGAGGATACTATATTATGGACAGCTATAATGTAAGCAATCTCTTTCTTAATGGGGACGAAGCTCATACGTTTGTAGCTGTAATGAAGAATTTACACGGCTTGTTTGGCCGGAACGAAGCTTTTAATGACATTCTGCTGAAGGTTGAACATACCTATAAGCGGGAATCCAATCAGGATAAACTGACTCTGGATTTGTCCCATTTCAGTATGGAAAAGGAGATTAAAGAGTACCTCGGGATTATAAGCGAAGCCATCACGGAGAATAGGCTGCTGGTGTTCGACTACATTAACCGGGATATGGAATACCTGGAGCGGACGGTCGAGCCGGGCTGGATTGACTTTCGTCACGGCCATTGGTATGTGATCGGCTTCTGCCGGGTCAGAAACGACTATCGCAGATTCAAGCTTGTGCGGATCAGACAATTGGAGCTGGGGCCGTCTTTTGCCAAAAGAGATGTGCCGGATGCGCAGATTGCCGAGGTCATTGAACACAATTATTCGCAGGCGGGCATACAGGTTGTGTTGAGATTCACTTCGCGAATTGGCGCGCAGCTTACCGAGTATTTTGAGAAAGAGAAGATTAGCCTGCGTGAAGATGGCTTCTATCTCGTTACGGATACTTTTCCTCATGAGGAGGGTCTGCTGAAATTCATTCTAAGCTTCGGCAGGGAGTGCGAGCTGTTGGAGCCTCGGGGATTACGGGCCGAGCTGCAGCAATATATGCACAATATGCTTTTATCCTACAATGACTGACCCCCTGGTGTCAGTCATTGTATTTTATAGTAGGGATATTGCCGGGAGAAATACATACCGCCGCTATAACTAGGTTAGGAGTGAACCGACTAGATGAAAGCCTGCATTTTGGACGAAGAAGTCAATGAATGGGGTACGAAGGACACACGGACAGAACTGATACACAAGCTGCACAGATTGGAGGAAGAACAGTATATCCTGCGAGAGGGAGAAAGCTTCCAAGACTTCACCGATCTGATGCTGAGGCATATGGGTGACCCGGAGCCTGAGCTTCGTGAGCATATTTACTCTACCTTTTACATATGGCTGAAGCGCGATAATAAGCTCACAGCTGAGGAAATGCGGCATCTATTAACTGTCTTGCTGGACGACCAGCATTTGTTCTACCGGATTGGAAGTGAGGGCGGTCACAGTGTACTAACCAGGGCATTCGCGGTTCTGCCTATCGCTCTTATTATGCAGCGGGACAGGATTCATCCGTTCTTGCCGCCAAAAGACTTCCAGTATCTAAAGCTGTCCTTGCTTCGCTACTATCAGGAGGAGAAGGACCTGCGCGGTTATCTGGCAGCCGAAGGCTGGGCTCATGCCGCAGCTCACGGGGCAGATGCTCTGGAGGAGCTGATCCGCTATGAGGAAAGTGACATTGCGGTGCAGCATGAGGTGTTAGAGGCGATTACAGGAATGCTGCATAACGGTGTTCGGATTTTTGACGAGGAGGAAGACGAACGCATGGCTAGTGTTGTGAACACGATGATCCGCGAAAAGCTGCTTCCGCAACAGGAGATTGCCGGCTGGATTCATAGCTTGTCGCAGTGCATGGAATGGCCGGATACACGCGCACAGAGAGTCGCCAGAGTGAATGGGAAAAATATCGTGCGCAGCCTGTATTTCAGAACGATTGACCGGAATGATGGGAATTATCTTACACTCACCAGCGCCATGCTGACGGCTGAAGCTAAATTAAACTGCTTTAACGAGGCAAATCATACATATGGAGGTAACGAAGCATGAGTACTCACTATTATTTCAGTTGGTTTAATGGTGTTTTGCCAGAGGGGCTGGTTGAGTGGCTGCAGGAGGATCTACAAGACAGACAATCGCTTGTTATGATTAGCGCTCAACCCTCTGATTTTGATGATGAGCAGATTAACTTTGAGGATATAACAGAATGGACATGGCTCCATCAGGCAAATCTTAGGTTTGAAGAGTCTCATTACATCGATTACCGCATGCAGAAGGAAGAGGCCCGGCAATGGATCCAGAACGCGTCGGTTATTTTTTTATGCGGGGGAGATCCTGTTCAGCAACATGATTTTTTGGCGGAATATGAATTAACGAATGTGATTAAAAACAGCAATGCCGTTATCTTGGGAGCCAGCGCTGGTGCGTTGAACATGTCTGCCAAATGGGTAACCTCGCATAACGCCGCTCATACCGTTGAAATAGATACAATTCAGGAGGGGTTGGGCTTTGATCCGTTTGCCTATGAATCACACTCGCAACGCGACTATGCCTCGTTCGTCCAAGGCTACCTGTTCCCCTTATCGGAGGAGATGGATGTATATGCGGCAGAGCAGGAGAGTGCGATTCGTGTAAAAGACGGAAAAATCGAAATAATGGGTCCGGTATATTATATATCCCGCTCGAAGATTCAGAGAATAAGCGTATGACCACGGATAAGTATCCGATTGAAGCATTGCTAGACTAATTGTTGCTCCTTACCTCATTGGGTAGTATAATTCTTCCAAATATGATGCGTGAGGAGATTGAAAAATGACTGAACAAACAGTAGATAGTAGAATAGCAACATTAGGAATCGTCCTCCCCAATGCAAGCGAACCAGCAGCTAAGTACGCAAACTTCGTTAAAGTAAACGGGTTATTGTATGTTTCAGGTAAGGGACCTGCTGGAACGCCTAAAGGAAAGTTAGGTCAAGAGTATACAACCGCAGAAGGTTATCAGTTTGCACGGCAGGTTGGGATTGAAATTATGGCTGTACTAAAAGCTGCTTTAGGTACACTGGATAAAGTGAAACGAGTGGTTAAAATTCAGGGCTTTGTTAATGCGGTCGCTAATTTTGAAGAACATCATAAAGTGTTAAATGGTTGTTCTGATCTTATGTTGGATGTTTTCGGAGAAAAGGGTGTCCATGCACGATCAGTGTTTGGAGCTGTTTCGGTTAGAGATAATCTTCCAATCATTATTGATTCAATATTTGAGGTTGAAGAATAAAGGAGAACCCAGGAGGAACCATTGGAATGGACTTTCGGTTAAGACTTGATGGTGCGTTAGACGAAATATATGAACCGCTATGGCAGTTACGGATTCAGCTCACCGATGAAGAAAAAGCGCTGCTCCGAAGCAAGAAGGTGCGGCGGCTTCATTACATTCGGCATGGAGGAGCTTCTTTCATCAATACCCACCATACCTACAGCCGCTTACAGCACACGTTAGGTGTATTTGCGCTTATAGCGCATTTTGAGCCGGATAATCATACGTTGCGGGCAGCAGCATTACTGCATGATATCGGGCATGCGCCTTTCAGTCATACACTAGAATCCCTTCCAGGCGTGGATCATCATGAATGGACGCGGGAGGCCGTGTTTTCACAGGAGATTGTCGACATCCTAGTCCGTGCAAATATTCGTACAACTGATGTTATGGACTATATAGATGGATCAAAGCGAAGCCTATTGAGGAACAAGGACGGAATTCTTCATGCAGATCACCTGGACTCCTGGGTCAGAAGTGCATTTGTCGGCGGTTATCTGACTATTTCGACTGGTGAACTTTTTGAAGCGATGAGCTATACAAATGAAAATCTCCAGTTCACACTCGAAGCTGGCAAGCAGGTCACCGAGCTCATATGGGAAGAAGCTCGTATGCAAGCTTCCCCGGCTAACATTGGCGTAAACGCGATCATGAGGAGGCTGGTAAGCCGCTTAGTACATAAGGACGCATTCGAAGCAGCGAAGTTGCCAATCATGATGGATACGCATATCGAGCAGTTGCTTTATAGTGATCCAGACACACGGGAAGAGTATGAGAAGTTGCTCATGGAATCATGGCGAATTCGTGTGTCGCGGGAAAAGCCTGCTTTTCCAGTGGAAACGGCAGTACTGAGTAAGCTCTATCTCGCAATGCCGCTCATCCAAGGTGTGTTGATCACCGAATGTTCGCAAGACTGCCTCGCTACGATCAACCAGCTTACAGAGCTGCTAGGCACGTACTACGTTTGGTGGGAGCTTTAATATAGGATGAGTCAACATCACGGTGATGATAAACCTTTCTCGAATAATCACACTCTGGGCTTCTATGCATATAATTGATGATGTGATTATTTGCATTTCTGGAGGTTAAGCTCATGAATAGGATTTATCCGTATTGGTATAGATCACAATTTGTCCCCGTTTGGGCCACTACAACACAAGAAGCACTTGAACTAATAAGGAATGCGGTACAAGGTGAACGGAATGATGAACTTTTTTATGATCAACTCATCAAACTGGCTCCGAACCAAGAACAAGTTAACGTGATTACCTCTATCCGGAATGATGAAAGAGGACATAATCAAATGTTTCGGCAAATGTATAGGGAATTAACAGGACATGAAGTAACAGGAGTTAGCAACGAAGCTCCGGATAATGTTAATTCATATATTGCCGGGTTGCAACAAGCCTTCCAAGGTGAATTATCTGCTGTTGAGAAATATCGAAAGATATGGTTCGGTCTTCCGTACGGCATTTACAAGGATACTCTGTATGGCATTATTCTGGATGAGCAAAAACATGCGGCTAAATATAACAATCTCCTGCTGCAAAACTTAGCTGCGAATCAGTTCTGATATCCCACGCACGGATAGGCCTCTTCTCTCATAGGGAGCGAAGGGGCCTCTTCGCTGATTAATACGCGTCTAGTTTTCACTGGCAGTATCTGTTACGTGTGCATTAACACATTTTATTAATGAAACCTACCATTGGGATAATTCGTATTAATGGAAAAATATTCTGTTGAGGATGGTTATTATGATTCAAGAAAACACAACTTGTAAAGCTTGTGGAGGTACTACCTTTGCTAAAGGTGAAGTGAACGCTGTGGATGCTAGATTAATGCCGATTGGTAAAACATTTTCTTTTGGCTCCCCGGTTATATATACATTTTGTAAAAAGTGCGGAGAAGTAGTCTCCATTAGAGTTAAAAATCCGGATAAATTTTGAACATAACATTACAGCTTCATGTTTCAACTCACAAAAGAAAGGTGGAATTATTTGTAACTTGGAGGTGTGGCACTTGACTAATAATCAATTAGTACCAGTTATTCTTGCGTTCCTCGCGGCTATTAGTTGTTTGACTGTGTTCCTAAGTAAGCGTAAGAAAAAGTAAATTGGTTTTTAGAGGGGAGATCCAAGCCCCCCCAGTGCATGGTAGCATGGATTATATGCACTGCGCATACGTATACCAATTTTTGTAGCTGTTTTTATTAAGCCCCTGGCGCTCAGTAACTTGTTTGTATCATTGTTCTTTCAATATATAATGGTTATGTGTCCTCTCCTTCGAGGGAGAGGGAGGTTAACCCTCCCACAATCCTTGTCCTCGGATTCTTCGTTCTCTACCCTAATTCGAGCGTTGCAATAAATGTATTGCAACCCTTTATTGTAATGGTATATATTGTATTTATATACCTTGTTGGAAGGATGATTTAACATGACTCGAAGCCAAAGTACATATTTCACGATATGGCTATCTGCTTTAACTATTTTTTTGACTCTCGATTTTCTGTATATCGAATATCGTGCTATTATGTTTGGTTTAACGACTCTTAGCTGTGCCGTTGGTTTCTTTAGACACAAGAATGCTTAAACCTGGCTTATATCAGGCTTTTTTATTTACCTGTTCTCGCGGTCCGGAGTGTCATACAGATGATTCCAAACGATTTGATAGCTAACCTGCAATCCCTTGATCTTCGTCTCATTAACCGCTCAACCTCCGCTGCGTCTTCGACCGGCTTAATTCCGCGTGTCTTGTACATTTGAATCATCAGATTGCGCAGTCCAACATACGGCTGTAACCACGGGTTGTGCTTCGCGAACTCCTGAGAGCTTTTGTCGATGGTCACAACCGGGCAGATGATACAACCAGTAAGCGCGCCGCATGGGTCGTCATTCTTTTCGCCGGCTCAAGCCTTACACTGCCGCAATCCACATTCTATGAAGGTCTTCTGCTTATAGTCCATGGTTTCACTCCTTTCTGTTACGCCGTATGCCAGGCATTAAGCTAACAGACAGATTAGTGAAGCAAACGGTCTTAAACTTTTCTCACATTGAAAATGAGTAATATGGTATATTTAGGCAAAATGTAATATGAATGGGTGAACAAATTGACGTTAATAAATAACTACCTCCTAAGATTGGTACAAGAGACTGTAAAGAAATATATAGATCCTAATGCAGAAGTTGTAAGCATTGAAAGCACGCCTATTAGTATGGGCTTACAAGCAGTTGAGTTAATGCGCCATAGTGTACAATTGAAGATACTTGACGAAACATCGAAGTGGTCCCTTGTTTCAAAATATGCAACCATGATAGAACGACAGGTATTGACGAGGCTTTACTCCCAAGGAGCAAGTGTACCTTTTTCTTTTTCCTATGGTTCTGAATTAGATGAAAGGTTTCTTATTTGCATACAGGATGTTGATTATCAAACAAACTATAGTAACATAAATGTTAGTTTACTTCAGAAGAGTGAAACGAAGGCACTAGCCTACATTCACGCCTCTAACTTTGGCCAAAGAAACGAACTTTCATGGTTACCTGAAGTAGACAGCTTATATATAGAAAAGACGATATTCGAGTGGTGGAGACCCCAATGGCAAGCTGCTAAGAAAAATGAACAGTTTATAGATATCTTCGGGCATTACATCCCCTTAGTGGAAGCTGTTGCTGATACGATTATTGAGGATATTAAACATGTAATAAATGATGAAAGCAGCCAAACGTTAATTCATAACGACCTTAATCCAGGAAATGTATTGGTACATAACAATTCTGATGTACTCTTTATTGATTGGGAAGCAGCTAGGTATGGCTCTTTATTTTTAGATATCCCACTCCGTTGTGTTACCTTGGAACAAATTAAGGATTACAGGGGGCTACTGGCTGATAAAAGCATAGAATTTTCTTATGATCATTTCAGTCAAATGTATGGAATT
Source organism: Paenibacillus sp. FSL P4-0338 (assembly GCF_038002365.1). Classification (NCBI taxonomy): domain Bacteria; kingdom Bacillati; phylum Bacillota; class Bacilli; order Caryophanales; family Paenibacillaceae; genus Paenibacillus; species Paenibacillus sp. FSL P4-0338. The sequence goes on from NZ_JBBOCG010000002.1 coordinate 1,314,515, forward strand.
GCTTCCCGCTACCTGGGACTTAGATATATGAGTTGGAATTTAGGAGCTTGGTCTAATAATTCTTACGCCAAAGATAACTTAAAGAAATATTTAGACATGGTGGTGGGAAATTAACCAACCTAACGAAAAACGCTAGTTAAACAACACATTGGCTGCTTATGACTTTGTTATTCGTTCAGAGCTGCCGCAATAGGCTGCGGTTTCTCACCGTACATACCCCCCCTTTACTGTACAGTTTGCGTCAATAGTCCACTGGTCCACCCTTGGCAGAGTACATAAACTGAAATCCCCTTTCTGTTACGCCCTATCTTCGGACTGTGCAACAATCACTATGGCTCTCGATGATAAAGGAGATTAATTAAGCTCCCAGGCAGTAAATTTTGACTATAGGAGTACTTTCCCAATCTCGAAGAAGAAATTGGTGTAATATTATTTGCATTAAAAAGAAAAGGATGCGATTTACATTAAAGTTAGATCAGAACAATTAAATGATTTTGGTGAAGTATTTAAATTGAATTATTTGGCTTTTGGAAATAGGGAAGATGAATCAAAATTAATTGAAAGCATTAGAATATCTGATGATTTCATCCCTGAACTATCCCTTATTGTGGAATAAAATGACAAAAAAGTAGGTCATGCGTTATTTAGCAAAGCTGAAATTGTTGACGATGAACACTCTCATGAGGTCATAGTTCTTGGCCCTATTGCAGTATTGCCAAGCAACCAAAAAACAGGGATTGGTGGTACACTAATTCAAGAAGGCTTAAAAAGATGTGAAGCATTAGGTTATGAATTTGTATTCGTAATAATAGGACATCCGACTTATTATCCGAAATTTGGATTTAAGCCAGCGAGAAACTGTGGATTTGAACTAAAGCAATTTGACGTACCAGATGACGTTTTTATGGTCTTTGAATTAACAGAAGGAAAGATAAAAACAACAATTAAGGGCGAGTTGAAGTATCCAAAGTCCTTTTTTTAATTGATGTATTATTCGAACTATCGTTCTGCTAGCAGAACACGCTAGTTCAAAACGCTGCGGCAGTCTTTGGCTTTGTTTACTCCTTCAAGGCCGCCGTCGTTTAATATTTGGGGGTAACGTCCAATCGCTTTCTTACGACACAGTTTGCGTATATAACTCATCTTCGTTTGGTCGCTCCCCCTGTGGGAGCGTAATTTGATAACGCATACATTTACTATTTCTTCGTACTGCGCAATAGTCACTATGACGCTCTATGAAAAAAACCATTTAAGCCAGCGGGCAGGATAGTATGGTAACCACCTTGAAATAATTATCGAGATAAATTAAGAAAGGGGCTGAGTAGATGGAAAATGGAAAAATCTTAGGAATCGCATATAATGTAATTCCGGTTAAAGATGTAAAAAAATCTGCAGAATGGTTTGTCAGTCATTTTGGTTTTAACATCAGAAATGATAGGGGAAACTATTTAAGCTTATTCAGGGACAACCGTCCAATAATTGATTTAATTGAATCTGATAATGACACAAGAGCAGTGTTTGAAGTAAATGGACGGCAAAGGTGGATTGTAACATTTTTTACAGATGATATTGACTCATTACACATGAGGCTAACATCTGGGGGAGTTACGACCAGACCTATTAGCAATGAAGGCATGTACGGCAAGTTTTTTGTTTTTGAAGACCTAGATGGAAACTTATTTGATGTATGGGAGCATAATGATTGTGAGTTAATCTTTTAAGAAAGCAATCTAACATGATTTTTCCCTCTCAGTAACTTTAAATAAAACTTTCCATCCCATAAGTTAACATAAGGTGTAAACTGGAAGCAGATTTTTTGAAGGAATGGACTTAATGCAAGTTATTAAATCTATAACAGAGTGCCCAGAACGTCATATTGAGCTTGCTGAATAGGTTAAAGAAAAGTGGCCAAATGTAAAGAAGGTGGTCCTCCCAAAAATTGATGAAAGTTTATCGGCTGAAGCTAGTACGACACTATAAAGTAATTTATCGCAACATGATTTGTTCCTATTAAACATGGTGTGCTATATGCGTAAGGAGAATACTACATTGATACTACTCAGATCCAAAAGGATCAAAATCATCACCTTTTCTACCATTCTGATATTCGCTCTTGTCGTACTAATCTTGTATTTGAGTTATGCGAAGCAAACAAATGCTGTATTAGTCAAATACTCTAGAATGAACCAAATTGCTCCTAATGTATTCGTTGAACCTGAAATCAATGAGAGTGAAAAAGCAGAACTAATCCATTTTGTTCAAATATCTTCTGCGAAAATTAATGTACTTTTTGGTCCAAAAGAATCGGCCCCTGTTGTAATCTATGCAAAATCAAAAAAGGCTTTGGATAATTATGCGGATTCTGATATTGGACAAACTTATTATTATCCATGGAATAACTACATTGTAATCGGCTCAAGGGGTTATAACGAGAATGTTATTGCTCATGAATTCACCCATGCAGAATTAAGAAAGAGGCTCAAAAACAGCAGCAAAGTGCCAGTATGGTTTGATGAGGGGCTAGCCGCTATGGTCGATGGCCGATTTACAGATAATGAAAAAACTTGGAAAATCCAAACGAAAGACGGCAAAGAATCAATAAATTTCGACCTATTGGACTCCCACTCTGCATTCCAGCCTAATGCTCAAAGTCGTATGAACTATGAACTGGCGTGTTATGAGGTTTCGAGGTGGTATGGAATTGTGGGTACTCCTGGTCTATTAAAGCTGTTGGATTCTCTGAATGAAGGTGAAGAATTTATTAAGGTGTATAAAGGGATCGAAAGTAATATGAGTGATGAAGCTAGAGGAGGTAATTTATATTGAGTATGCAGTATAGAAAATTAGCGATTGAAGAGTGTGTACTGATAAATGATATAAATCCTTCACAATACATAAATAATGCATGGAGAGAAGTTGATGGAAAACGCCAGTTAGTCAAAATTAATTATCAAGATTCTGATTGGGCTAATGGTTATGAACATCATTTCAACAGTTTAAAAGCAACTATATTAAGTAACGGTGAAGCGGTTGGTGCTTTTGATGAAAACAACAAATTAATAGGGTTCGCAACATTAAATCGTGAGTTCTTTGGTGAAAAATATAAATACGTTTTATTAGACCAGTTATTTATTTCATTAGAGCATAGGAATAAAGGAATTGGTAGAAAGCTATTCTTAATAATCGCAGAAAGAGCTAAAGCGTGGAAAGCAGATAAAATATATATTTGTGCTGGTTCTGCCGAGGAGACGGTTGCATTTTATTTTGCAATTGGCTGTAAAGAGACGGTAGAGATAAATAAGAAACTATACGAAAACGATCCAAACGATTATCAATTAGAGTTTCAACTTTAGTAGATTAGTCTGTTCAACTAACGAGAAACGTTGTTTCATCAACATAGCGGCAGTTTATGACTCTGTTTTTCGTTCGGAACTGCCATGATAGGTTGAATTTTCACCGTACTATCCCGCTCTTACTGAACAGTATACGTCAAAAGTTCACTAGTCCACTCTTGTAAACAGTGTACAAATTAAAATCCCCTTTCTGTTACGCCTTATTCTCGGACTGTCCAACAAGCACTATGACTCTCGATGAAAATGCTTCATTAAGCTAACGGGCAGGATTGCTTCATTTAATCGACGAATACTTTATTGTGAATATCTTAATAACGGGGGCAGGGTATGGAAATTAAGATACGAGAAATTATAGCAAACGATTATAATGAAGTTGTTTTCTTATGGAACAATGTACTTGGCGTTCATACTGTTACGGATGAGAACTTTCGCGTTAAGATGGAACAGATGAGAATGGCGGGCAATTACAAAACGTTTGTTGCGTTACTTGAGAACCATGTTGTTGGTTTTATATCTAGCGTTCATGCATTAGCTGTAGGGTCTGCGAATGATTATCTGCATATAACCGGACTTGCTATACATAATGATTTTCAGCGACAAAAGGTAGGCACTAAACTGTTAAGATACACTGAAAATTATGCGAAAGATTGCGGAATATCCAGCATAATTCTATGCTCAGGGATGAGGCGAACCGAGGCTCATGCTTTCTATGAACAAAATGGCTATGACAAAGATTCATACTGCTTTGATAAGTTTATTAAACTTGACTAATGAATAACTATTTTGCGTTTAACTAACGAAGAAACGTTAGTTAAACAATAACAGCGGCAGTCTTTGACTTTGGTTTTTAGTTCAGAGCTGCCGCGACAAGCTGAGTTTTCTCCCCGTACTATCCCTCCTTTAGTGCGCAGTATACGTCTACTGTTCACTGGCCTCATCTCGTGCAGAGTACATAAATGAAATTTCCCATCCCATAGTTAACTTAAAGTGTAAACTGGAAGCAGCTTTTTCAAGGAGTGGACTTAATGCAAGGTATTAAATCTATAACAGAGTGTCCAGAGCGGTATATTGAGCTTGCTGAATAGGTTAAAGAAAAGTGGCCAAATGTAAAGAAGGTGATCCTCCCAAAAATCGACAAAAGTTTATCGGCTGAAGCTGGGTTGCCATACACATTCCTACTATTGGAGAACGACAAGTCGAAAAGATTTATCGTCATGGATTGCACCATTGTTCATTGATGAGAATGAGAGTGGACGGGGTTTGGGTTACTTCACGGAACGTATTGTATATTACTACATTTGTATATTATAATGAACAAGAAGGAGGTGCAATTTCTTGAATGCTATACACATCAGGATAGGAAACAACCTGCAGCGTATTAGAAAGAATAGGCAGTTAAGCTTAGATAAGCTCGCTGATTTAACGAAGGTTAGCAAAGGTATGCTTCATCAAATTGAGCGGGGAGAAACGCAGCCCACAGTGACAACCGTGTGGAAAATTGCTACGGGACTCAATATTTCGTTCTCATCTCTACTTAAAGAGGATGACGCAGTAGTATCCATTGCAACTCGAAAAGAAATTCCAGATTTAACAGAAGACAATGGAAAATGTAGAGTGTACTTACTATTTCCGTTTGATCCGCAGACACGTATTGAAACGTTTACGATTATTCTCAGCCCTACTTGTAACTATGTTTCATTCCCGCACAATGATGGGGTTCAAGAGTATATCACGGTTACCTCCGGAGTGTTCAGTCTACAGATTAAGGACGAAATATACGAATTACAAGAAGGCCAGGCTATAAAATTTACAGGCAATATTGAACACCGTTATATCAATAAATCGGACGAAGATGTGACGATACATGTGATTATGCATTATATGGATTCTTAATTGCATGTAATGATTAAGGAGGAATACACGTTGACAAGTCAACTTAAAGATAGTGCCCAGCAGGTTCAAAACAAACTATTGGAACTGGGGTATGCAAATCAAGTTGTAGAACTGCCTGACAGTACACGAACTGCACAGGAAGCTGCCGATGCGATAGGCTGCGAGGTTGCACACATAGCGAAGTCCATTATCTTTCGGCTCAAAAATGAAGATAAACCCTTATTGGTTATAGCAAGCGGAGTCAACCGGATTAACGAAAAACAAATTATTAGCTATCTGAATGACAAATTGGGAAAAGCTGACGCTGATTTTGTACGTGAACACACAGGATTTGTTATTGGAGGCGTACCGCCTTTAGGACATAAAGAGTCGATCCTCACTTTTGTTGATCAAGATTTGTTACAATATAGAGAGATATGGGCTGCTGCCGGACATCCAAGAGCTGTGTTTCAATTAACACCCGAAGAATTAATTCAAATGACAAACGGACGAGTCATCTGTGTAAAATAAATTCATGTCTACCTTTCAAGTTAGCTCGCTAACGGGGATGTTAGTTCTGTGTGGCGAGTACGCCCCTAAAGTTAGGGCAGTGTAGTTTGGTTTTATTCAACTTTCACCTGGTTTTTAAAGAAGTCTGTTTGTATAATTATTCCATGCGCAGCCAGTCAAGAGGAGGAATTAATTATGCACATTCAGACAGAACGGCTCAGCATTACCCCTTTTACCCAAGAAAATTACATAAAAGTATCAGAAACATATTCTGTTAGAAATCATATCATTAACTATTTAGATAAGCTTAAAGAGGACCCTGAATTATTAGGCTGGGGTGCGTGGTTTGTAACCTTGACGGATAATCAACAAATTATCGGTGATATTGGCTTCAAGGGAAAGCCTGATCATCAAGGAATTGTAGAAGTTGGATTTGGCCTTATTCCTGAGATGCATAATATGGGTATAGCCACTGAGTCGGTAGGAGCTATTATAGAATGGGCCTTATCATCAAAAAAAGTCCAAAAAATTGTGGCCGAGTGCCTTATCGATAATATTCCGTCTATCAGAGTTCTGGAGAAATTGAGTTTTACACGAACCGGAGTAGAGAACGGAATGATAAACTGGGAATTGGTAAAGGATCAATCTCTACACTCACACTAAGAGTCTGATATTCATACCATAATGCTCATGATATAATCCCAAAAAAGGGGGGGATTGCGTTGAGCGGGTTCATAATCGTTGTTCTTATTTTTATTATAATTTTTGGAGTATTCAGGAAAAAGAGGTGAGTCCGCTTGACTCTTCAAGCTGTAATTTGTGGGTGATACCCGGTGTGCGGTGATTGGCGATGTGGTTTTGACCGATATGCTTGCAGTCTTTGGATAAATACCGTCACCTGTGGTATGAGCAGGCAGCACCAGATTATATTGCGAAGGACCTCCTGGATGCGGCAAAATGGTTGGTAGGCACACTAAAGCGGACAACGCCTGGATAGAGCTACGTTGTCCGCTTTTTCAATGACAATGGGTTAAGGCTTCACCTCTCCCGGAATCTCAAAAAACACCTCAGAATTCATATCCTTCATTCCCAAAGTAGTCACGTTCCCGTCAGGATCAATGAATCCATAACCCGCTGCTCCAATATGTCCCATGAAATGGTAGAATACGACCCGGCCCGTTAGTTTGGGGAGTGTGCCGTCCTGGTTGGTAATTTGGTAAGGTTTAAAGAACAGTCCGCTTGCTGCTTTAACCTTCCAGTCGAAGGTGGCGGTCCACTTGACTTCGCTATGGTCCCCCACAACCTCATAGTAAGAGATACTGTTACCCCCGGATAGGAAAAATTGGTCGGCCCTGCCCTCCGGGAAATAGTAATCGAAATTGCCTCCTTCTACGCCACTCACTTCAAATTGTTTAAGTGCGCTAACTCTGGGCAGTTTCAGGGCGGCGGTCCGGGCTTCAGCCAGATTAGAGGACGCTAATTGCTGCTTAAGCTCTTCACTGGGCCTCGAAGCGACGAAGACGATCCGCTGCTTGGGATTCCACAAGACATAGGCTCCGGTCGATTCAGCGATGAAGCGTAAGGGAACCATCACCCGCCCTTTTCGGATGACCGAAGCTGCTTCGAGTTTCACTTCTTTATTACCGATCTTTGCTGTTTGTTGGCCTGCCACTAAGGTCACGGTCTGTCCGTCCCGGGTAAGCGTGACTGTTTTCGAGGCGTTGTTCCATTGGATGGAGCTGCCGGGGATTTTTTGGGCCACCTGCAGGGGGACCATCGTCGTGCCATTCGTGATATATGGGGCCACATCTGTATCCACAAACGAGTTGTTCATCGAGATCTGAATGGCAGCTGATGCGGCTGAAGCCGTTCCCATTAAGGCACTTCCAGTGAATAGCATTGACGCGATAAGCCACCCGGCAACGCCTTTTTTCAACATTGTGTTCACTAATGCAAATCCTCCTTGTTCCAATTTATGTTTTATTCTTCCTGCAATTGTAGACGCACGAGAGAGGAGAAGGTTGCTATAAGTTAGGCTTGTGAGATAATCTATATCGAAGTTTGCGCCAACGTAATACGCTGTATCATGATAGGGAGGACTTACGGACTTACCGTGGAAATAAATAATCGTATTATCAAGCATTACCTGAAAATCGTTCTGTTCATAAATGGGACAGCCTATGCTGGAAAATCAACGATGGTAAAAATGCTGGCCGATAAGTATGGGTTACTTCTAAACACTTGCTATAAATTTTCGGAGTTGAACTCCTTTAGGCGGATCAAAGGTTTTTTCCTCTGAGTTCCTTTTTTCGTTGTGGTATGTCCTTGTTCGTCCGTTCTTCTCTCAATAAATTGTCCGGTCAAAAAATTGATATCATCCTCGTCCGCTTGATCTATGGTGGTTGCTCCTGTAAAGTAGCTACCGCTCGTGTAACCGATCAAAAACCAATCCTTATCTTGATACCGGAATCTATATTTGTTATACCATCTCCAGTTGCTCCCCCCATAATCGCTAACCAGGACAGAACCCCGGTCAATGGTCAGGCTATCAAAAGGATCGCCCCAAACTCCGCCCTCATCCGCCCGCAAAATGACATTTTTGGCGATGATGGATAGGGTGTACTTATTATTTTTGCCACCAAAAGCAATTAAGAGTGACCGTGGAGACGCCTCGTCCTTGACTGAATTCTTCTCTATGACCATTGCAAGATCGGAGACACCGTCTTTATTTAGGTCACCTTTGGCGATGGCCTTCTCTCCGAGAACAGGCTCTAGAATGTGCCAACCTGCCGGAATTAGTGCATTGATATTATCTGCTTTGGCCGCTGGCTTTGGGGTCTGGGTTGGCGCTGCTTTCGCCTCCGCAGTTTGAATTTGAGAAGGATCAGTACACCCTACTATGTAGCTTATAAGGGCAACAATACCTACGGACTTTACTATTAGTTTTTTCATCGAGTCAGATTCCCTTCTTCTTCATACGTTTCAGCTTAGTAATGACCTGTCCTTAGTATATCGAATGGATTGATGGACATGTAATACCTTGAACACAACAAAAAAACTACAATATTGAGAGATTTATAGTTATGCAGAATACTTGCGATGAATTAAAATGGAAAAAGAGAATCGGTGCGAATGCCAAGCTCCCATGAAATCTCAAGGATCTTCGCACCTCGAAATTTGTCGAATCCCTGAAAGATCGAGAGTGCTAGTTGAATGTCAAGGTGTGATTCATACTTTACTGATATAATATTAAGGGAAAAGAAGTAAAACGATAGGGGAAAGGCATCGATTATGCCCATTTCCGCTGTCGCACTCTACATGAGTGCGTGGATTGAAATCGGATGAAGCCTGGCTTCGCGATCGGCGCGTCGGCGTAGCTCCTCATGTAGGGGTGTGTATTAAAAGTGGGGCGATCGGCACTATCACAGGCATGGTCTGGCCCCTCCTTATGTACGAGCATGTATTGAAATCGCACAAAGAATAATCGCCCTCATACCAACACCTGCCCCCAAGCTCCCACCCCCCGTCCTTTCGCCCCTATACTTCACCAATCCCACTAACCCTCCCCCACCCCCCACAAGTACATATCCCGCAAGTGAGTATCCGACCCGGACCCTGGCATGTTAGAATAGGACCAATGTGTACATCCTATGTGTGAATTTAATCGGGGGGGGCAACAGGTGAGAGCGTTGAGATTGAGAGATTACATGGGCCCTTCGGAGACTTCGGCGCACCGGCAGGCGAAGTGGGTCAAGCGGTTTCTGTATACGTACTGGCTGGTGATTGCTCTGCATTTCCTGGCCCAGCTGGGGTCTTTTGTATGTTTGCCGTATCCCATGGGAGCGCACGAGTTCTACTATGATGTGTTGCTCTATCCGACGCTACTAATGAGTGCGGTGGTTGGGTTGACGCAACTGGTGGATGTTGCGGCACCGAAGTATTCCTTCGTGCTGCTGTTTGTGGCGGGGACAATTATCGCGATGATGATTATTCATCTGAATATGGATATACGGATTATCGGGGCGTTGATGCTGCTGCCGATTATTGCGTCGGCGATCTTTTTTCGGCTGGATCTCACCTTGTTCACCTCTGGCCTGCAGGCGGCGGCCTTCTTCATTCTCTACCGCTGGGATTACTGGTTCAAGTATTATCTGACGGATTTCGACCTGATTGCGATCCCGCTCTTCCTGCTAGTTGGCACGCTGGTGGCGGGGATTATCATCATTAACGGGCGCGAGTTGGCAAGCGATCTGGAAGCCACTCTGACAGCCAAGCAGGATCTGATGATTGAGAATGCGGTGATCCGCAAGCTGTCTACCACCGATGCACTGACAGGACTGTATAACCATATTTCTTTTCACGAATTCTATGAAAAAGCGATGGAATACGGCAGTCAGGGTGCCCCATTCCATCTTGCGCTGGTAGATATCGATAATTTCAAGCGAATTAACGATAAATATGGACACCGTATGGGGGATCTGGTGCTGGCCCGGGTCGCGCAGATCATCAAGGACCATCTCTCTCCCGCAGACATTGCTGCCCGCTACGGCGGCGAGGAATTTGCGGTGTTGCTGTTCGAAAAGAGCTTCGAGGAGGCTTACACCCTCATGGATTGGATTCGCCACATGCTCTCGGAGACGCTTCATGAAGAGATGGAGCACGGGGCGGTGACCGTCAGCATTGGCCTCAAGAGCTATGCCGAAGGCGCCACCAAAGAAGCGCTGTTCGAAGAAGTCGATAATCTCCTCTATACGGCCAAGCACTCCGGCAAAAATACTACGCTGACCCCGCTGACGCAGCGGAATGCTGTGTAGTCAAATTTGTCTCACCTGGTAACCTGCTTACGCTGCCGATGATTCATCCGCCGCCTCCGGTAACACGCTTACTCCTTCGAAGGCTCACCCTCCGCTGCTTTTTTGCGTGCCCGGAACCGCCGGACCTTCATCAGATTCCCGCACAGCTTGTCGTCGCAGTACCGCTTCGAGCGGTTGCGGGTATCGTCGTAATAGGCCCAGAGACAGTCGGGATTCCCGCAAATGCGGAAGCGAGAGGGCTCCTTCTCCAGCAGCGCAGCCGCAAAAGAGGCGGCAACCTCCGCCATAATCTGCCCCCAGTCCGCACGCTGCGGCTGGAGGGAGATCTCGGCTTCACCTGCTGCCGTCCAGACCACCTGCCGTATCACGGGCCCGTCGCTCATGTACGTATTCAACTGCGCAAGCAGCGCTGTGGACGGAGACTCTCCCGTGACCAGCCGCTGCAGCTCGTCCCATAACAAGCCGCGCAGTCCTTTGAGCTGCTTCAGCTCCTCCGGCCGGGGAGGGGCTGCTGCCGGCAGCTTGTGCTCCACCAGCCATTCCGCCAGCCATTTGGGGTCCTCCAGCCGGTCCTGGTCCGTGCTCCGGTCACTAGTCCGCCAATTCCGCCAATAGCTGTTCATGAAATCTACCCACAGCAAGCTTCATCTGTCCCTTCACATGTTCTTTCCCTTGATTGTAACAGTTAAAACTGAGTTACACTAGTTACTTGATACGCTCTGGCAAATATGTTACAGTGCTCGTGTAACTTTTATTGGGGTTGTTTACAGGAGGGATATAGATGGAAAACAAAATTAGCGATGTGCTGATCGAGAACTGGGATTATGTGATGGATGTGGAGGATTGGCAGCCGCCGCTGAGTGCGGCGCTTGAAGGTGTGGACAGTGAACAGGCCGTCTGGAAGCCGGAGGGAGCTGCGGGCAATTCTATTTGGGAGAATGTTAACCATCTGACGTATTATAAGGAGCGTCTGTTGCGCAAGCTCAAGGGAATGGAGAAATTGCCTGATCTGGAGAGCAATGACGCTACATTCACTGTAACAGGAAGCGGGGAAGAGGACTGGAAGCAGGCGGTAGACAAGCTGAAGTCCATTCATGCCTCGCTGCGCGAGATTATTGTAGCTCTGGAGGAAGGCGCTTATGAATGGGGCGGCTCCGGGCATGCGCCAGGCGAAGAGGTCATGAGCCTGATTCTGCACGATGCCTATCATACGGGACAGATTGTACTGGTCCGCAAGCTGCAAGGCTCTTGGCCTGGCACCCGCCGTTTCGATTAAGCGCAGCAGCCATATTTTACAAGTGATCTGTTCGTAGGCGGCTCTGTTTCAGCTCCAAATCCCCGGGTTAATGGAAGACATGCAGCTATCAACGGAGAGGAGAGATTGAGGATGGAGCCGAATTACAAGGACAGAAGTGTTGAGGTTGAACGGACAGAGGTGCACCGCAAATCGGATTCCAGTCTTGTCGCATCCACGTTCATTAAATATGCAGCTTACATTATTATCACCTTCGGAGTTCTGTTTTTCCTGGTGAAATACGTATTCCCGATGTTCAAATAAGCCAGTTGCCCAGCTAAGTGCAGACTTGGACGGATTCACGCCAAAAAGCCACGAACCCCCTCAAGGGATCGTGGCTTTTTGTTCAAATATAAGAATGAATATGTTTCACGCTATACATTATCCTTCTATTTCCCGCCGAAACGGTACCGTCCTGTAAAAGGACGGCAAAGCCGTTTCCACTTGCATAACGGCTATACGTTCTTCTGGATCATCTCGTGGGAATCGGCGGTATTCCGGTAAAAGAACCAGCATTCATTCAGCAGTCTAATCTGACGGCAGTCCTTCTTGAGATAGGCCTTCATGAGCTGTTGGCGAAGCCATTGTGGCAAGGGTACCCCTCCTCTGCATGCTTCCTGTGTATAGATAGCATATGGGGGAATACGCCCAAAGGTGCACGGTTAGTTTCAGGTAGCCAAGCCGAATTTCACAAGGCCGCCCGGAACCGGCGTTACTGCACCCGTTCTTCTTCCTCTTCATACCATTGTTCAAGCTGGGCCTGGAGCGCCCGGATTTCGGTCAGTAGTGAGATCAGGGGGTAATGCTCCTCTTTAATAGAGGCAAAAGCCTGCTCCAGCCGGTTAATATACGCCAGCCCCGACTCCAGATGATGCTCTTCGCGCAGCAGCTCCAGCGCCTCGCATTCGGCCACCGCCCGCGGCAGTCCGGGTACATTCTCGGCTGTCAGCTTGTCGATTTCTTTGTTCAGGCGAAGATTGAGGGCGCTTAGCTGGTAAGCATATTCCTCCGGCATCTCCACGAATAGCAGTTCCTGATCCTGCTGCATAATTACGTAACGCATTCTAGGCATCTTTCATTCTCCCTCCGGACTTGTCTTCCTTCTTGACAGTGTAGCCTATGGGCAAGTTACAATTCAAGTAGAGATCTGATTTCCTTGAGGAGAGGACCGTGAAGGAACGCTATGACCAGTATGAGCAACGAAGAGCTGCAGCTGTGGATCGAGCAGGTGTCGCTGAACAGCTTTGGCGTGCCTTTCCGGCATACGGCGAGCTTTAACAGCAGACTTACGACAACCGGCGGACGATATTTTACCAAGAGCCATAATATAGAGATTAACCCCCAGCAGCTGGCGATGTACGGACGGGAGGAGACGGAGAAGATCATCAAGCACGAGCTCTGCCACTACCATCTGCATCTGGCGAAGCGGGGGTACATGCACCGGGATGCCGATTTCAAAACACTGCTGGCCCGCGTCGGCGGCAGCCGGTATTGTCAGACCCTGCCGGGAGCCAAGGCCCGCAAGCCGCAGCCTTACCGGTATAAGCTGGTATGTATTGCCTGTGCCACCGAGTATCTGCGTAAGCGCCGGGCCGATCCCGGGCGGTACCGCTGCGGTAAATGCTCCGGTAAGCTGAAGCTGATTGCGCTAGAAGCGGGCGCGGGTCCGGCTACTTAACTTTTGATAACCAGACCTAGTAGTCCGGCAAAAGAAGCCGCCTGCTCCGCAGAGATGATGCAGCCCTCCAGATCCTGAAGATCCACTAGAAGGCCGGTGAACTCGCAGTCGCTCAGGTCAACACCCTTCAGCTTGCAGCCAGCCAGCGTGGCCTGCTCCAGATTACATTCCGCGAGATACAGGCCGTTCAGGGTGGACTGGTAATAATCTGCGCTGACCAGCGAGCTGCGTTCGAAGGAAGCCCCTTTGAAGTTAGCGAAACGGAAGACCGCGAATTCCCCGATACATCCGGTGATGGATACATTTTGAAATCGTGCTCTGGTGAAGTCTGTACCGATCATGCGGCAATCCCTGAACTCGGTCCGGTGTATGAAGGCGTCGCTGAAATCCACATTGGACAGGTCGCAATGATCGAAGATCACATCGGTAAGCTCAATGCGCTGCAGCGAGGATTCCGTGATGGTGACGTTTTTGAAAATAGTCTTGTCGAAAGCTACCCGCGTAGCCTCCTGATATTCAATGAGCGCTCCTTCAATGAGGCAGTTGCTGAATTCGTCCTTGGAAGCAAGGGCGTGAATGTCCTGCGGCGTAAGTAGCCCGGGATCTGTGATTCTGGGTGGTTCTATCTTGTTACTCATGTCGGCCTCCTTGGCAGTTCCTAGGGCGTGTCTGAAAACTAATCATATTGAAGCTACTTCAACAGAATCATCGCGGAAGCGAGAAAGGCAAAGCTTAAAAAGTTTCGAGAAAGCTTGTCATAGCGTGTTGCGATTCCGCGGAATTGTTTGAGTTTGTTGAAAAAACATTCCACTACATGGCGTTCTTTATAATGGTAAAAATCACATGTCCAAGGATTTGCGGCATTGGATTTGGGCGGGATACAGTATGTTGCGTTTTGGGATTCAATGTACGTTCGAATCTCTACCGTTCCGTAGGCTTTATCGGCTAAAATAGCGGTTCCGGACAAGCTTACCCCTGACAGGACTTCGACCGCTGCCGTACAATCATGGATGTTTCCAGGCGTTAAAAATAGGCGAATCGGATTCCCTAGCGCGTCGACTACAGCGTGGATTTTGGTATTGCGTCCCCCTCGGGAAAGTCCGATTTCTTGGTTGGTTGCGGCATTTTCAGCCCTTTTTTAGCCCCCGCTGCGTGCTGGTGAACTTTACAAGAGGTGCTGTCTAGAGAAACATCCTGCAAGTCTGCATCGCTGGCGAGCGCTTCAAATATCTTTTGAAAAAGATCGTCATTGCTCCATAAACGAAACCGGGAATACACGGTTTTCCAAGAACCAAAACGTTCTGGCAGATCACGCCAAGGTGCCCCTGTTTTGACTTTCCAAAGCATGGCATTAAGCATCACCCGATTGGGTTTTGAGGGTCTGCCTTCACCCTTGTTTTCAGGTGGCAACAGTTCTTTGACCCTTTCCCAGTCCGGGTCTTTGATTTCGTGGCGTCTTAGCATCTTTTACAAGCTCCTCGTAATTGCGTCCTTGTAAAATTATGCTACGGTTATGCGTTGGAAGCAATATCTAGTTTTAAGACACGCCCTAGCCTTATTTGTCCTTATTTGATCTGGCCCATGTCCAGGTTGACCCGGTAATTGCCATACTTCAGCAGTTCATCCAAAAAAACGGTCAGCGCCTCCTGATCCACAGTACGCACCCGCATCCAGTAACAGCCCTCCCCGCTGATGCGGTAGAGCTCGGTGACACTCTCATGGGCCTTCGCAAAAGCCTGAAAAGGCGGATGATCCCTATTGCTGCTCAGAAAAACCGTGATAAAGGCGTGAATGCTCTGGCCGATCCGCAGCGGGTTATAACGGATGGTGTAGCCCTCAATGATGCCAAGCTCCCGCATTCTGCGGACACGTGCGCCTACAGCCTGGCCGGTCAGGTGGACCATCGCCCCGATATCCTTATGGCTTAAGGTGGAGTCTTCGATAAGGAGCTGGAGGATGCGGTAATCGGTATTGTCGATGAGGTAAGAGGTCATTTCCTTGAATTCCTTTCCGGCTGAAAGCAGAACATAACAATCTCTTTCGCGGCACAATGTCTTCTCTTCTTGCCCTGATTTATACTTATTGTATCAGAAAGTGAACATAAGGTAGACATCCGGGAAGAGGTGCATATGATGAAAATAAAGCTGATCCGCCACGCCACCCTATGGCTGGAATACGGCGGTGCAACGTTTCTGATCGATCCCATGCTGAGTGTGCAGGGCGTGAATCCGCCGATTATGAATTCAGGCGATGACCGCCGGAATCCGCTGGTGCCTCTGCCGGGCCCTGTTCAGCAGTGGCTGGAACCGGATGCAGTGCTGGTCACGCATCTGCATCCGGATCATTGGGATGCTGCGGCAGCAGAGCAGTTGTCCAAGGAGTTGCCGGTGTATTGCCAGGAAGGTGACGGAGAGACCATTGCGGCCCAAGGTTATGGGCGAGTTACTGAGATTAAGGATAGCGGGTCTGCGTCCTTCGGCGGTGTGACTCTGACGCGTACAGGCGGGCATCACGGGACAGGGGAGATCGGAGAATTAATGGGCAAGGTTTCGGGTTTCGTTTTTCGGGCGGAAGGCGAACCTGTGCTGTATCTGGCAGGCGATACGATCTGGTGCGAAGAGGTTCAGCAGGTGATAGAAGAGGAATCGCCTGAGGTGATCATTGTCAATGCCGGAGGGGCACGGTTCCTGATAGGAGGGCCGATTACCATGGATGAGCAGGACGTGGTGCAGGTATGCCATTCCGCTCCGGCTGCTTCGGTAATTGCTGTGCATATGGATACGATTAACCACTGCCGTGTGACGAGGGAGCTATTGAAGGAGCGGCTTGAACAGGAAGGTCTGTCCGCCCGCGTTGCCATTCCGCTGGATGGGGAGTGGGTCTGAATTGTAAACGATCTCAGAATCTCTCGCTACCCGCTTGACTAACCTGTAGAATCATGATAAATTAATCCTTGTTCATGTTAATGTTCCCTGATAGCTCAGTTGGTAGAGCACTCGACTGTTAATCGAGTTGTCACAGGTTCGAGTCCTGTTCGGGGAGCCATTACTTGGAGAGATACCCAAGTGGCTATAAGGGGACCCTCTGCTAAGGGGTTAGACTGCGTAAGCGGTGCGAGGGTTCGAATCCCTCTCTCTCCGTTCTTGAATTAACACATAAGGAGCTCATATTGAGCTCCTTTTTTTTGTTTTTAGAAAATTACAATTTTCTTCTGACGTGCATATGAAAAACCGAATACAATTTGCTGGGCGAAGGTATCTGGCCCGATTGTATATGAAAAACCGAATACAATGTGTTGCCGCGAAGGATCTCGGGCCAAATATATGCGGAAAACCGAACACAATGCACTGCCATAACGGGAAGTGGCTAAACGTATACGGGAAACGAATACAATCGGTACTGCTGTGATAAAGGAGGGGGCCTTGCTCCGCAGCCCGTAACCTTGTAGAGAAATCCTGCAAGAAGTGCAGCAATACGGCCCAATAGAAGCGAGCAGTACTGAAATTCTGCATGAAAGGCAACAAAGCTAGCGCTAGGTTGCACTAAACACCGGAAATCCTGCAAATGATGCAACAATGTACCAAAGTCCGTAATATTTTTAGAAGAATCCTGCATAATGTGCAACAATGTGATTCATATAAGCGGGTCCCTTTAGCGGGAAACGCTGAATCCCTGGAAGATACGATTTTCCTGTCTGATGTCGTAATTCCATATAGTCGATGTCGCATTTATCTACTAAAAATACTGCTTATTATATGATACTTTATAGGTGATGTCAGAATAATGTATATGGAGGTGCAGGCGGGTGAGCATTAAGATTGGCAAGATCAGCTTTTGGCATGTGCATGCCTGGGATTATACGAAGCAGGCTCAGGAGCATGAAGATACGGAGATTGCTGCGGTATGGGACGAGGATGCGGAGAGGGGCAGGAAGGCGGCAGAGAGTTTGAATGTCCCATTTTATGATTCTTTGGAGGACATGCTTGCCAGGAAGGATATCGATGCCGTGATTGTCGACGCGCCAACCCATATGCACCGGGAGGTTATGATTGCGGCGGCCAGAGCAGGCAAGCACATCTTCACCGAAAAGGTTGTAGCTGCAACGCTGAATGAGGTGAACGAAATCCTCTCTGAGGTAGCGGAGCATGGAGTGAAGCTAACCGTGTCCTTGCCGCGGCTAAATGACGGTTATACGTTAACGGTTCAAGACATTTTAAGCCAGGGACTGCTGGGGGAGATCACTTATGTCAGAGTCCGCTTATCTCATAACGGCGCAACGGCCAACTGGCTTCCCGAGCATTTTTATAGTCTCGAGCAATGCCAGGGCGGGGCATTGATTGATCTGGGATGTCATCCCATGTACCTGACCAGACTGTTTCTGGGTCAAGAGGTGACCGGGGTAAGCGCGAGCTTCGGATATGTGACGGGCAAGGAAGTGGAAGACAACGCGGTAGCGACGCTCTATACCGGTTCGGGAGCGATCGGTGTGGTGGAAGCCGGCTTCGTGAACAGCTACTCCCCTTTTACCATAGAAGTGCATGGAACGGAAGGAACTCTACTCTATGGAACGCCTGAAGCGAAGCTGCTTGTTAGAAGTAATCAAGCAGCAGATCAAGGGGCTGCCTGGAACGATACGCCTGTGCTGGCCAACCGTGATAGCGCTTTTGAGCAATGGGTGGCCCACATCCAGGATGACACGCTTGCTTCTGACAATATTCAAGCGGCAACGGAGCTTACCCGGTTAATGGAGGCGGCCAATCTCTCGGCGAAGGCAGGACGGGTGGTCCGGTTAGCCGAACTGAAGTCTTGATTCAAAATCCGAGACAGAACGTAACCTAAGCAGGAGGTTAACATGAGCCCTTTTCCCTTCGAGATTATGTTTGAGAAGATGGATCTGTTGGAAAGATTGGATATTTCTATCCTGTGGGGACATTATGAAATTTCCGTTCTACGGTTTCATTTGACCTCTTTTCCGCCGGGGAGGGTCATTGATTTCCATAACCATGCTGAATTTGAATTTCATTTCATACCGCGGGGCAAGGGAACCGTCATTCTTGGCGATCAGCAGTATCCTTTATCGGAGGGAATGCTCTATTTGACCGGACCGGGAGTGATGCATCGTCAGGAAGCAGATGCGGAAGAGTCGATGGAGGAGTTATGTCTGCATATCCATATTGCGGAGAAGCCCCGGAACGATGCAGACCCATGGGAGGTTGCCGAAGCGGAGGAATGTGTGGAGAAGCTGAGGAGGCTGCCGCTTGTCCCTGCGCAGGATTATCACAGGGCGATGAAGTGTTTTCTGGAAGCCTATGAAGCCTGTGACGGCAAGCTTGCGGGATATTACACATCCATCAAGCATCTCGTGATCAGTATCTTGCTGAAGGTAACCAGAGCTTATGATACAGGCGGGATGGGAGCTGAGGCACCCGTAAGGGACATGTTAACCTACCGCTATCAATATGCTGTTCAGTACATGGAAGCGAATTATTCAGCCGCCGTGACGCTGGAGAATGTTGCAGAGAAGCTGAATATCAGCGCAAGACAGCTGCAGCGGATATTTAAGCAGATCGATCCGGATCAGACCTTCAGCCGGATTCTTGAAGAGATCCGGTTGAAGGCAGTGTGCAGCAAGCTTGAAGCCAGTAACCTGTCGATCGAACATATCGCGGAGTCCGAGGGGTTCACCACTGCGACCTATTTGCATTCGGTATTCCGCAAGCGGCTGGGCATGACCCCGGCTGCATACCGCAAGGCCCGAAAAATACATGAACAGTGAGGATGTGCGGCGATGAGCAAAGTGTATCGTGTTGGAGTGATCGGCTGTGGAGGGATTGCGAACGGGAAGCATTTGCCTGCCTTAAGCAGACAGGATAAGGTTCAAGTGGTAGCTTTTTGCGATATTATCAAGGAACGGGCTGAAGCGGCTGCTGAACAATATGGCGGTGCAGATGCTGCTGTCTATACGGACTATCAGGAATTATTGAAGGATGCTTCCATTGATATTGTTCATGTGCTTACTCCTAATGACGCGCATGCGGAAATATCCATTGCAGCCTTGGAAGCGGGCAAGCACGTGATGTGTGAGAAGCCCATGGCCAAAACAGCGGCGGACGCCAAACGTATGGCTGAAGCAGCGAAACGTACTGGGATGAAGCTGACCATAGGGTATGACAACCGGTTCCGGCAAGACAGCCTGTATCTGAAAAAAGTCTGTGAAGCAGGCGAGCTCGGCCATATCTATTATGCGAAAGCACATGCGATCCGGCGGAGAGCGGTCCCTACCTGGGGGGTATTCCTGGATGAGGAGAAGCAGGGGGGCGGCCCGCTCATTGATATTGGAACCCATGCGCTGGATCTGACGCTCTGGATGATGGACAACTACAAACCGAAGGTTGTGCTGGGGACCAAATACCACGAGCTCTCCCAAAAAGAAGATGCGGCCAACGCCTGGGGACCCTGGGACCCGAAGAAATTCGCCGTGGAAGACTCTGCGTTCGGGATGATTGTAATGGAGAATGGAGCAACGATTACGCTGGAGGCGAGCTGGGCGCTGAATTCGCTGGATGTGGATGAAGCCAAGTGCAGCTTAAGCGGAACCGAAGCGGGTGCGGACATGAAGAACGGTCTCCGGATTAACGGGGAGAAGCATAGCAAGCTCTACACGAATGAAATTGAGCTTGGTGCCGGAGGAGTGGCCTTCTATGAAGGCAAAGAAGAGAAAGCTACGGATATCGAATTAAGAAAGTGGATCGAAGCGATTGAGCAGGATAAAGATCCGGTCGTGACTCCTGAACAGGCTTATGTGGTCTCCCGGATTCTGGAGGCCATCTATGAATCGGCACAGACGGGGAAAGCCGTATATTTGGACTAGGCGGTCATTGCCCGAGTCAAATCTCAGATTTCGTAAAAGCTTCAAATGTTAAAAAAGCAGCGATTCTCTCGTTATTGGAGAATCGCTGCTTTCTGTTTTTGGTCCATTGATGTTTGGACGGTTTCTTTTTTGTGTTAAAAAATCTGTTTTCGCATCCCGCTTAAACAGCGGAGCGGACGGAACGACCCGCGGAAAAGCGGTAGCGGTCGCCTTTGTGTCCGGATTTTCACCGCTGAGGGGAACGAAAAAAATCTGGACACAACAGCGATTGTAACAACGTTCCGTTTGCGGAGCGTCCTCATCGACACAAACGTCCATCTAACTCCAAAACAAGGGGTATCCCAGCCATTTCATGGCTTATGGACACCCTCTTATTGTTTATCTATTTTTTGCCGAATTGCCATTTACAATCTGACATCTAGCGTAGATCTTCTGTAGAAGAACCACGCTGCAATCACGAGCGTAGCAGCCACCAGTATCCCGGACTCGCCTGTCCAGAGATAGGCATTCTTCCCGCTGGTGTACCGATCGAAAGCGTCCTGAATGATAGCATTCCATGAGGCGTGGAGCAGAACCGCCGGCCATATGCTCCCCGTGCTTAAGCGCAATAGACTAATAATGATGTTAAATGAGCTGATGGTTACCATGAACAATACGATCGATAAGGCCAGGGAAGGGCCGGAATAGTAGCTGCCGATTAGAATCGCCGGGATATGCCACATGCCCCAGATCAGTCCGCTCATGAGAATAGGCTTCGAGACGCGGGCTTGGATGAGCCGGGTCAGCATGTATCCTCTCCAGCCTAGCTCTTCTCCAGCACTGCTGATAATTCCCATCGCGGTCCCAACAGACATTTGAATCAGGATCGCCCCGACTAGTGCACCGACAACATTGCCATTGTGGCCGGTATACTCCGTCAGTCCTGTGATCCAAGCGGCCCCATAGGCCACCAGGCCAACCGCCACCGGCAACAACAAGATGAACGGAATCGTCTTCAATGTGCGCCGTCCCCCGAACCTCAGGGAGATATCCGCGAAGCCCTCACGAAGCAGGATACGGGTGAGTATGGAGGAGATCCCGGGCGCCCACATCAGCAGCAAGCCGTACACAGGTGTTACAGTAAGGGCCAACATGTAACTTATAGCCGTAAGGGGTATAAGTATCAGGAAGAATACTAGCAACCCTCTCCTGGCAGATTGGACGCTCTCCTCTTTTTCGATGGTGCTCATTTCAATTTCACTCCTTTGAATGTGTGTAATGCTTGGTAGAGTATAGCAACGAACGGGGAAGTGAGGAACAACCTGGAGCCCAGCAGGCCATTGGGACCTTGGCCCAGTCATCTATGAGACTGTAGATGTAGGGAAACTTTTATACGCATAATCTGGACCTCTGCTACCGCACACTGCTGGTTCAATCCGTTACCTCTTTAATTAAAAATATAAGAATTTATAGGTTTCACATGATAACTTATCCTTCTATTTCTCGCTGAAACGGTACCGTCCTTTACAGGGACGGCAAATCCGTTTCCACTTGTTGAAGGAATGATGCTGTAAAGAGACAAATGTTATATTAATTGCGCAGAAAAAAAGTATTGTATAAGAAAAGGAAACAACTTCTAAAACGTTCCTGCTTAAAAATCCTCTGTTTTTCTACTGTTTTCTACGCATTTTTCGTAAACCTACAAAAACCTACCGAATCCTACATATATCATGTTATGTAATATAACACCAACTATTGAATTTTGTATTAATTCCCACAATTATTAGTGACGATTCTCCGACCTTGTGTTAATATAAATGACATCATAATCCAAGAATAGAGAAGCAGCACAGAGAAAGGGGTATACAAGATGAATATGGGGAGAAGGGGATGGCGATGGAGTATTTCATTCAGCAACTAATAAACGGGATTTCCGTAGGCAGTATTTACGCTCTGATCGCCCTTGGTTACACAATGGTGTACGGTATCATCAAGCTGATTAATTTTGCGCATGGCGATGTATTCATGGTTGGGTCGTTCATCGGTCTGTACAGTGCCAAATACCTGGCGAATGCCGGATTGCCGCCGATCGTTGTACTGCTCTTGTCGCTGATCATCTCGATGACCATCAGTGCATTGCTCGGTATCAGCATTGAACGTCTGGCGTATAAGCCGCTTCGTAAGTCCACTCGAATTGCAGCGCTGATTACAGCGATCGGCGTATCCTTCCTGCTCGAATATACCGGAGTCTTGATCCTCGGGCCGCAGGCCAAGGGCTTCCCGGATATTATGGATAAGAAGCAGTATCATCTCTTCGGGTCCTCCATCCAGGTCGAATCCAACCAGATCATGATTCTGCTAACAACGATTATTCTTATGCTTGTACTGCAATATATCGTTCGTTACACCAAGACGGGAAAAGCTATGCGGGCCGTATCCTTCGATGTAGAAGCGGCGCGGCTGATGGGCATCAACGTAGACCGCACCATTTCAGCCACCTTCGCAATTGGTTCGGCGCTTGCCGCTGCAGCGGGCGTGATTTTCGGAATGACGTACAATTCGGTTGATCCGCTCATGGGCGTAATGCCCGGGCTTAAGGCTTTTGTCGCGGCAGTACTTGGAGGGATTGGCAGTATACCGGGTGCGCTTGTCGGCGGATTGCTGCTGGGAACGGTTGAGACAGAGATTTCTTCACTCGGGTTCTCCTCCTGGCGTGATGGTGTAGCCTTTGCGGTACTGATTCTAATCCTTATCTTCAGACCATCCGGACTGTTCGGCAAGAATGTCCGGGAGAAAGTGTAGGGGGAAGCTGCCGTGAAAAAGATAAATAATAAGTTCTGGCTGGGCATACTGACCGCCCTTGCGTTCTATGGAATCGTAAAAGTTCTTCTAACAACGGGAATTCTTAGTGATGTGAATCAGTCTATGCTGCTGCTCATCGGGGTTAACATCATGCTGGCCGTGTCGCTGAACCTGATTACCGGGATTACCGGGCAGTTCTCCATTGGTCATGCCGGGTTCATGTCAGTGGGTGCGTATACCTCGGCGATCCTGACTCTTGACTACAATGTGCCGTTCATTCCTGCGATTCTTGCGGGTGGGCTGCTGGCAGCGGTATTCGGTGTATTGATCGGGATGCCTACGCTCCGGCTTAACGGGGACTATCTTGCTATTGCCACGCTGGGGTTCGGTGAGATCATCCGCATCATTATGCTGAATACAGAATTTGTCGGCGGAGCTTCAGGGCTAAGCGGTATTCCGGCCAAAACCACCTGGACCATGCTCTTCTTCTTCACTCTGATTTCAGTTGTACTGATTAATAACTTCATTAGATCTACTCACGGCCGGGCCTGTATTGCGATCCGCGAGAATGAGATTGCCGCTGAGGCGATGGGGATTAATACGACACGCTACAAAATCATTGCCTTCACTATCGGTGCGCTGTTTGCCGGAATGGCGGGCGGCCTGTCAGCCCATACGTTCTATGTTATTACGCCAGGCAGCTTCAACTTCCTGAAGTCTTTTGAAATCATCGTCATGGTTGTTCTCGGGGGGCTGGGCAGTACCGCGGGCTCTATCGTGGGTGCGGTGTTCGTTACCCTGCTGTATACCTACTTACGTGAATTCCCGGAATGGCGCATGATTATCTACTCCATTGTGCTCATTCTGATGATGATCTTCCGTCCAAGCGGCCTGCTTGGCGTAAGCAAATTCTCATTTGGCAAGTTCGGCAAAAAGGAGGCGAAGGCAAATGACGCAATCAAGAGCAGCGGTACTCCTTGATGTGAAAGCGGCCAGCCGGGCCTTCGGCGGACTGAAGGCGGTCAGCGAGGTATCTCTTCATATTGATAAAGGCGAGCTGATCGGCCTGATCGGGCCCAACGGTGCAGGTAAAACCACACTATTCAACCTGTTGACCGGAGTGTACCCGCCATCGTCGGGCAGCATTCTTTTGAATAATGAGTCTATCGGCGGGATGAAGCCCTACAAGATCAATCATAAAGGCGCTGCGCGTACGTTCCAGAACATCCGCCTGTTTACGGCTATGACGGTGCTGGAGAACGTCAAGATTGCCTTCCATCAGCATGCGAAGCACTCGTTGTTCTCTTCGATGCTACGTCTGCCGAAGCATTTCCAGGGCGAAGAGGAGATTACCCGGAAGGCGATGGATATTCTCTCCATCTTCAATCTGGCTGATCAGAGTGAAGAGGTAGCGAGCAACCTGAGCTATGGGAATCAGCGGCGTCTGGAGATTGCCCGGGCGCTTGCGGCCGGACCCAAGCTGCTCTTGCTCGATGAGCCGGCTGCCGGGATGAACCCGAATGAGACGCGTGACCTGATGAACCTGATCGCCTGGATCCGGGAGGAGTTCGACCTGACGATTCTGCTGATTGAGCATGATATGTCACTGGTAATGGGGGTCTGCAGCCGCATCTACGTGCTGGACCGCGGAATACTGATCGCTGACGGAACGCCGGCGGAGATCCGCAACAATCCGAAGGTCATCGAAGCGTATTTGGGACAGGAGGCGTAGGGCTATGCTTACAGTACAAGGGATTAATGTATATTACGGAGCGATTCATGCCTTGAAGGACCTCAGCATCACCGTCAAGCAGGGGGAAATTGTGACGCTAATCGGTGCCAACGGCGCCGGCAAGTCAACGCTGCTTAAGACGCTCTCGGGGCTGCTGAAGCCCAAGACAGGAAGTATTGAATTCCTGGGTAAATCGATAACGAATCAAAGTGTACAGGCGATTGTCAAAGAAGGGCTGATCCATTGTCCCGAAGGACGGCGCGTATTCGCTAATATGTCGGTCGAGGAGAATCTCGAATTGGGCGCTTACCTGCAGGATGGAAGCAGTCTGGCTGCGGACTTCGCGAAGGTATACAACACCTTCCCGCGATTGCTTGAGCGCAAGAAGCAGCAGGCGGGAACCTTATCCGGCGGGGAGCAGCAGATGCTGGCGATGGGCCGGGCAATTATGGGCCACCCGAAGCTGCTGCTGCTGGATGAACCGTCGATGGGGCTGGCGCCGCTGCTGGTCCAGGATATTTTCAAAATTATAAAAGAAGTCAATGATGCCGGAACCACTGTATTGCTGGTCGAGCAGAATGCGCACCAGGCACTTAAAATCGCTGACCGCGCTTATGTCCTGGAGACAGGCCGGGTAGTGCTTGAAGGGGATGCCAAGGAATTGGCCGACTCCGATGAGATCAAAATGGCTTATCTCGGGCACTAAGCAGGGTATCCATCGTACAGCAGCATCACAGAAACAACATATATAAACTAAATAATCAGGAGGCTGGGAGAAACTATGAAGAAAATTGGGGCCATTATCTTGTCGGCAGTATTGACTGCGGTATTAGCATCCGGCTGCGGCAACAACACAGAGAACAGCGGTAACTCTGCAAGCGGCGGCAACACGGCCGGAGGCACCATCAAGATCGGGGCTGACCTTGAGCTCACAGGCGGTCAGGCTTCTTTCGGCGACTCCGCATCCAAGGGCGCGAAGCTGGCGGTTCAGCAGATCAACGCCGCAGGCGGTGTGCTCGGCAAGCAGCTGGAACTGGTAGTTGCAGACAATGCATCGAAGTCTGAAGAAGCTACCCAGGCGGCACAGAAGCTGATCACCAATGACAAGGTCGTGACCATTATCGGCGCATCCACTTCGACCAATACGCTGGGGATCGTTCCGGTAGCTATGGAGAAAAAGATTCCGCTTGTCTCAGTAGGGGCTACCAATCCGAAGGTTACCGTGGATGAGCGCAGCGGCAATGTGAATGAATTCGTGTTCCGCGCAGCGTTCATCGATCCGTTCCAGGGTGAGGTAATGGCTAACTTTGCGCTCGATTCCCTGAAGGCTAAGACGGCTGTCATCTATACCGATACTTCGTCCGACTATTCTAAGGGTCTGCAGAAGTTCTTCGAAGAGACCTTCAAGGCCAAAGGCGGCGAGGTGCTCAGCCAGGAGTCCTACCAGCAGAAGGATTCGGACTTCAAAGCAGTTCTGACCCGCATCAAAGCAGCGAACCCGGATGTCATCTACCTGCCTGGTTACTATGAAGAAGTAGGTAAAATTGTGAAGCAGGCCCGTGAAATGGGCATCACCGTTCCGTTCCTGGGCGGCGACGGCTGGGATTCCCCGCAGTTGGCGGAAATCGCCGGTGCCAAAGCGCTGGAGAACACGTTCATGTCCAATCACTACTCGCCAGAAGATACAGCTCCTGAAGTAACCAGCTTCGTGGATGCCTACAAAGCCGCTAACGGCGGAGCAGTTCCAGATGGTATGGCTGCCCTAGGCTATGACGCCCTGAAACTGGTAGCTGATGCGATCACCCGCGCCGGTGAAGCCGATCCGGCCAAGATTACAGAAGCATTGGCAGCGACTAAGGATCTGCAGCTCGCTACAGGAAAAATCACCCTGAACGACAAGCATGACCCGGTCAAAGCCGCAGTTGTGCTGAAATTCGTTGACGGGAAGCAAACCTTTGAAACCAAGGTTAATCCTTAAGCAGTGAAATTGCATATACTAAGGTGAAGGGAACGGGGAGCCGGTCTGCAGGAGGCCAGGGAGCCTCTTGCCTCACTTTAACCGTGAAGAGGAAGGCCCCGAATGGGAGCCTTTCTTTTCGCATCTCACAAGGATAGAATGTTGACTATACTTACACAACTAAGCAGATGCTTCCGGAGCGAGTTGTGCCGGTGAGATATCAAGGAAGGCTATGCTTACACAACTTTTAGGGGGAATCGGCATGATTATTGGCGTACCCGCAGAAATCAAGAATAACGAGAACCGCGTCGCCATCACCCCGGCCGGGGTGGAAGCACTCCGGAAGGCAGGTCATGAAGTCTACATCCAAGCTTCAGCCGGAGCAGGCAGCGGCATGGGTGACAAGGAGTACTCAGATAAAGGTGCAGTGATTCTGGATACGGCTGCTGAGGTCTGGAGCAAGGCAGAGATGATTATCAAGGTGAAGGAGCCGCTGCCGGAGGAGTACGGTTATTTCCGCAAAGGCTTGATTCTATTCACCTATCTGCATCTGGCACCTGAAGCGGAGCTGACCAAAGCGCTGGTGGAGAGCAGTGTGACCGCCGTGGGCTATGAGACGATTCAACTTGAGGACGGCTCGCTGCCGCTGCTGATTCCGATGAGTGAGGTCGCCGGACGCATGGCGGTGCAGATTGGTGCCGGGCTGCTGGAGAAGCCGCATGGCGGCAAAGGCGTTCTGCTGGGCGGGGTACCTGGCGTACAACCGGGAGAGGTGGTCATTGTCGGCGGCGGAATTGTCGGCACAAATGCGGCGAAGATAGCACTGGGCATGGGGGCACGTGTCACCGTTCTGGATCTGAATGCGGGCCGTCTGCGCGCGCTGGATGATATTTTTGGCGGACGGCTGGTGACCGTGATGTCGGATTCCTATCATCTGGAGCAGGCTGTGCGCCGTGCGGATCTGCTGATCGGGGCAGTGCTGATTCCCGGTGCCCGTGCGCCAAAGCTGGTTAAGGAGTATATGGTGAAGCAGATGGAAGAGGGCTCTGTCATCGTGGATGTTGCAATTGATCAGGGCGGGTCGATTGAGACCATTGACCGGATCACCACACATGAGAACCCGACGTATGTGAAGCATGGCGTAGTCCACTACGCCGTAGCCAACATGCCTGGAGCGGTCGCCCGGACTTCGACACTGGCGCTGACCAATGTGACGATCCCCTACGCGCTACAAATTGCCAATCTGGGCATTCATGCGGCTGCGGTGAAGAACGCGGCGCTTGCGCGCGGCCTGAATGTGGTAGCTGGACAGGTGACCAATGCTGCGGTGGCCGGGAGTCTGGGGTATGAATACGCGGATGGAATCCAGGTGCTGGCTGCGGGCGGGGAGAAGTGATCTTAAGAGGGGAGAAGCAGAGACTGCACACTGTAGTTCTCCCCGTATTTTCCAGGAAAGTTGACCTTCAAAAAAAGGCTTGTCAAATGGACTAAGGTTTGATATACTCATTTTTGTTGTCACAAAGAAAAAACATAAATTTGGCTCGTTGGTCAAGGGGTTAAGACACCTCCCTTTCACGGAGGTAACATGGGTTCGAATCCCATACGAGTCACCAATATGCGGTAGTGGTGGAATGGCAGACACGCTATCTTGAGGGGGTAGTGGGTGTATACCCGTGGAGGTTCGAGTCCTCTCTACCGCATACTAGGAAATGAGCAGGAACTCTTGAATGATCAAGGGTTTCTGTTTTTTTATTATTATTAACTCAACTTTCGCACCTAGAAAAATGGCTTAAACCCTTGAGCGCGTAAGGAGAATTCTGTAGGTTTACTTGTATTTACAAAACACACCTCGCTTTTCCAAACTTTTTGCCACTCTTCACCTTGGAAAAACCTTAAGGAAAGTGGTATTTCAAATCTTTAGATCTTTCCAGTTTATCCATTTTTCAAATCGTATTCTCGTTAGTTTTCGAAGGAAAGAACTGGTTTCAGCTTCTGGAAAGCGACCGTGCAGCAGATCTTCCTGGTAAAGATGTTGTTTACCGTTTTTTAAATCAAGCTTCGTTTGCTTGGCGACGCTTTTTGCAGGCTTTAAGTCTTCGTATTGTATGTCATTTCGAATCGCTTACCTCTTCTCAGCTCGTAAGTGTGTTCATTATCGGCGATTCCGTTTTGAGCCGAAACCGTAGCAAAAAAGCAGAGTTTTTAGTACGCGTCTTTGACCATTCTATGGGCAAATTCACTAAGGGCTACACCATACTAACCCTGAATTGGTCGGAGAAATTTAGCTTTGCTCCACTTAATTTTGTCATGCTGTCTTCCGCTAAAATCACCAACCGGGTATGCGAAATGTCTAGGGCTCTCTCCAAGCGCAGTCATGGGTACAAACGCCGGCTGGAGGCTTTTTTCGGAAACCAGATGCGGTCGTGGCTATGCTAAAACAGGCACTGCATACAGGATTTACCGCCGACTACGTCCTTATGGATAGCTGGTTTACACAAGCTCCACTTCTTCGTGAGCTTGCGGCCCAGGGGCTTCCTGTTATTGGTATGGTGAAAGAGATGAAGCGGCGTTATCTCGGGCAAGGCAAGCGACTGACACTGCGTGAGGTATTTCAAAGCCTTCCTGCCTCGAGGGCAAAAGACATTAAAGGCTCCGTCATCGTACAAACAGCTTGTGGACTACCCATAAAGCTTGTTTTTGTCCGCAACCGGAATGAAAAATGGGAATGGCTAGCCATTTTAAGTACCGATGTGACGCTGGATGCCGTTGAGATTGTAGGGTTCTACGGCATGTTCCGTTTTAAACAATACGGTAACAGCGAGGCCACTGAAAAACTAACCTTTCCTGGTAAAGTCACAATCATATCTCAAAAAGACGACATCCATTCGTTTCTTCCGAATGGATGTCGTCTTTTTCTTGTTATTATTAACTTTCGTTTACTCCAAGAACCTAAGGGTAACATAATCTTAGGGAGGGGAGGAGCCCTGCTTTGTTTACGTTTCTCAAGGAGGTACGAATGAGTGAATGCCAAGCGGCTAACGAAACCTAAGGAAAAAGTTCAAGAACTCCAAGGAAAGTTAGGTCATGCGGTCAAGGAGAATAATAAGCGTAAATTCCAAGCCTTGTACGACAAAGTCTACCGGTGGGATGTACTATGCGAAGCCTGAACACGGGTGAAAGCGAATAAGGGAGCTGCGGGAGTGGATACCGTAACGCGCGCAGATGTTAAAGAACAAGGAGAAACAAGATTCCTCAAGGAATGCGAGCGAGAACTAAAGGAAGGCAAGTACCATCCGCAGCCCGTACGGCGGCACTACATTCCCAAGAAAGATGGGAAGCCCAGACCGCTAGGCATCCCGACCTTACGGGACCGAGTGCTGCAGATGGCAACTAAACTACCGGTCAAAGTAGTTCAGGTAGATATTCGCAAGCGAAGAAGAGCCAACGGAGGAGATGGATGACGTACGGTTTGATGAGGAGGGGTTGGTTTAAAGCCAGCCCTTTACTCTAGTTCAAAAAAACTGTTGCTCATGATTCTGTTATAACTGTGTTGACGAATATAGCATTTTACTCGTTTTTAAGAGTGGTCGAGGGAAATGGAGATTTTAACTTTGTTTGAATGAAAAGTACCTTTTTAGACATTTATATTAAAAAAATTACAACATTTTCATGTTAGGTATTGCACAATATAACCAAAAGTGTAATTATGTAAGTGTATATATGTTTTTTCTTTGTTTAATTATGGGTTTATATATTAATGATTACATATTTGTATCTTTGACAAATTAATAATAATGGTGTGGAGGTAATTATGGTTATTAATGTTCAAGGTGTTACTAAGATTTACAAAGGTTCAGGTGGATCTGAGATCTTTGCTAACGATGACCTGAATCTAAGTGTCAAAGAGGGTGAGATTTTAGGCCTTTTAGGTCACAATGGAGCAGGGAAAACGACTCTGGTAAGCCAGATTATAGGTTTAACTAAGCCGACTCGAGGCGAGATTTATGTTTTAGGGGAATCGGTAATTAACGACCCTGCCCGTGCTCGGAAATTATGTTCAATCCAGCCGCAGTCTCAGGTGCCGCTAGGAGAGCTGACTCCTTTGAAAGCGGTTACTATTATGGGGGAAATGCGAGGAGGGAAACAATCTGAAGTCATAAAACAGGCAGAGAGGCTATTTGAAGCACTGGATATCAGCCAATGGTCTAAGACGGAAGGGACCAAGCTATCCGGAGGCGTGCGCCGATTAACCGCTTTTTGCATGTCTGTGGTGCAGGCCGGGAAAATTATCATACTGGATGAACCTACCAATGATGTGGACCCTGTCCGTAGGCGATACCTCTGGAATGAAATCCGTAACCTAACCAAAGAAGGCGTGTCGGTAATTCTAGTAACACATAACGTTCTTGAAGCAGAGAAGGCAGTAGATCGAGTAGCCATTTTACATAAAGGAAAGATCATTACGCAAGGTACTCCGTCAGAGGTGAAGGGTTCAATAAGCAGTCATTTACGTATTGAAGCGAGTTTATCCGCAGGAATAGACAAAGTGGATCTCCCGGGCTGGGCTCTTTCATCCAATCAGGATAATGGGCGTATTGCAATATACATAAATCCAAATACTGTAGTCGAGGTAATTGAATGGGCGAAGTCTCAAATAGACGAAGGGAAGTTCCTGGATTATTCATTGTCCCCAACCTCACTTGAAGATGTGTATGTTAAATTGACAGGAGGAAAGGAGGGTTCGGCGCTATGAACTTTATAAAGCAAGTTAATTATGTATTTGCTATGCAATTTAATAGAACCAAGGGATTCCTCGTGTTCTTTGCCATTATTCAAATCATGGTTTCAGTAGGGATTGTTATTGGTTTTACTTATCTGTTTGAAAATCCTGATTCAAATTCGATGCTGTTTCTGGCAACAGGTGCTCCAACGATCATTCTGACAATGACGGGGTTGGTTATTTTACCGCAACAGTTGGCTACTTCAAAGGTCGAAGGATATATTGAATTTATTCGCACATGGCCAGTAAATCGCGCATCTGTTATTGTTTCGGATACATTGGTATGGCTGATGATAACGGTACCCGGAATATCGATTGCAACCATTATTTCACAGCTCACCTTTCAACCTGGATTTGATTTTTCGTGGACCATTGTTCCGGCATTTCTGCTTACTGCACTAACCTGTATTGGAATTGGTTCCGGTTTTTCTTATGCGTTGCCAGGTAATGCTGCTATGGCGCTTTCTCAAGTATTGGCATTTGCAACGCTCATGTTCTCACCAATTAACTTTCCGATTGATAGACTGCCGGAATGGCTTCAGCTCACCCATCATGTCTTGCCTATATATTCAATGGCGGAAGTGATGCGTTCTGCTATGGCTGCTTCTACTTTCGCAGTGGACTGGTGGCACTATGTTAATTTGTCCATTTGGTGTGTTCTCGGTTATGGAGGCGCAATTTATATTCTGAACAAGAAATAATATTCTTATCCAACTATGCCAACGGAAAGGGATGATTTCTATTATCGGAGTGGTCGCGGTGGTAGGAGCAGGAGTAATGGGGGGAGATGTCGCGGCGACGGCAGCATTCCATGGATATAAAGTCATTGTAAAAGATGTTGATCCTGAGGCTCTGGCAAAGGCGCCTCATATCATTCGCCAGAATATCAGAAAGTATAAGATGATTTCTCAGGATCTTCAGAATTGGAATATATCGGACATTCTCTCCAGAATTACGTTTAGTGACAGCTATGAAGGCTTTGAGCAGGCATCCTGGATTATTGAGAACACCACTGAGGATGTAGAGGTGAAAAGCGCAGTCTTCAGAGAGCTGTGTGAAGTATGCTCATCAAATGTAAGGTTTGCTGTAAATACCAGTTGTATTACAATTACCCAGCTGGCAGGTCTTGTTCCCCAGCCTGAGCGAGTTATTGGAATGCATTTTATGAATCCCGTGCCGTTGAAAGGCATTGTTGAGACGATCCGGGGGTTTCATACTTCTGATGAGACGATTGAAGCTTCCGAAGCTTTTCTTAGAAGCCTTGGTAAGACATCGGTTCTAGTTCAGGATTCTCCGGGCTTCGTATCAAACCGACTATCACACTTGTTCATGAACGAGGCAGCCTTCTTGGTTCAAGAGCAGGTGGCTGAGCCGGAACAGATTGACACATTATTCAAACAGGGATACGGCCATAAGATGGGCCCGCTGGAAACTGCGGATCTAATCGGGCTGGATACCGTTGTGCGTTCTCTTGATGTACTCTACCAAAATTATCAGGACCCTAAGTTTCGGTGTTGTCCGCTTCTGAAAAAGATGGTTGACGCCGGGCTGAAGGGCCGTAAAAGTGGTCGGGGCTTTTATACATATAATGAGAGAGGAATATGAATTTGAAGGACATAAAATGTGTAATCTGGGACCTCGACAATACTCTATGGGAGGGGGTACTACTTGAGGGAGATCAGCTTTACTTGAAACCGGGTATTTCGGAGATTTTACAAATTTTAGACTCAAGGGGTATTCTTTTATCTATCGCCAGTAAAAACAACTATAAGGAAACGATGGAGTACTTAGAACAAGTTGGACTTGCCCATTACTTTCTCTATCCGCAGATTGGATGGGGGCCCAAATCTATTTCTGTAGCTAATATCCAAAAAAGCCTGAATATCGGTATGGACACCATTCTTTTTATAGATGACCAGATCTTTGAGCGGGATGAGGTAAGCGCGGCACATCCGGAAGTTAGTATTGTGGATGCTTCTAACTATAATAAGCTGCTGGGAATGGCAACTCTAATGCCAAAAGTAATCACTGAGGATAGCTGCAGGCGCAGGCTAATGTATATAGAGGAGCAACAGCGCAAAGGGGACGAGCTAGTATACCAAGGTACGCCCATTGATTTCTTGAAAAGCCTGAACATGGTATTCACCATATCTAAAGCTAACGAATCGGATCTGCAGCGTGCAGAGGAATTGACGGTTCGCACGAATCAGCTTAACTCAACGGGAGTTCAGTACAGTTCTGATGAACTTAAGGAATTGTTAAATTCCCCGCATCATCATTTGTGGATTTGTGAGCTGACGGATAAATACGGCTCTTACGGTAAGATTGGGTTGGTGCTGGTAGAGGTACAAGAAGAGGCTTGGGTTATTCATCTGTTGCTGATGTCCTGCCGGGTAATTTCCAGGGGAGTAGGAACCGTCCTGCTGTCTTTCTTGATGAAAGAAGCCAAAGCGCAAGCTAAAGGATTAAGAGCTGTTTTTCGGCGGACAGAACGTAACCGCCAGATGTTATTGACCTATCAGTTTGCTAACTTCGTGGAACGTGAATGTGTTGAAGATATCATAATCTTTGAGAACGATCTTACGAAGATTCAAGAATACCCGCCATATATTCAAGTGGATTCTCTTAGTAAAGGAGGAATAGCATGATGGAAACTGCGGAAAAAGCACGTTTGCGCATTCGAACTTTTATTGAAAACAATATGAACGAAATGTTTGATGATAATGAGGTTCACGACTCTGACAACATCTTTGAAAAAGGCTTCGTCAGCTCTTTGTTTGCTATGCAGTTGTTGAATTTTATCGAACAGGATTTTGCTATAGAAGTTAAGGATGAAGATATCCTGCTCTCAAACTTTAGTTCGGTAGATCAAATGTTGTGCTTAATAGAAAAAGTTAAAGGAGGCTCGTATGCATAAGGAATTTCAACAATCGATTCTTTCAAAAGCTACAGAGTATGCTGAGAAAGTAATCAGACCTAGAGCAGGAGAGTTCGACCGCCAAGAATATCTGCCTCGGGAGATTATTGATGGACTGGCTTCTCGAGGGCTATTAGGGGCTGCTATTCCTGAAAAATATGGCGGATTAGGCCTAGACCCTCTATTCTATGGATCTTTAACTG
This sequence comes from Paenibacillus sp. FSL P4-0338, assembly GCF_038002365.1. Lineage (NCBI taxonomy): Bacteria > Bacillati > Bacillota > Bacilli > Caryophanales > Paenibacillaceae > Paenibacillus > Paenibacillus sp. FSL P4-0338. The sequence goes on from NZ_JBBOCG010000002.1 coordinate 1,349,277, forward strand.
AAATTATAGGCAAAGCCTGTTGTTCTACACGTGCGTTATTGACAGTACATACTTCACTTGTTGGTGAGACGCTGGTTAAACTGGGAAGTTCCGCACAGCGTGAGCGTTACTTGCCAGAGATTGCTAAAGGGACAAAATTAGGCTGTTTTGCATTATCCGAATCTGGTGCGGGCTCAGACGCTTCTTCTGTCAAAACCCAGTATACAAAGAAAGAAAATATGTTTATTCTCAACGGCAAAAAAAAATGGATTACGTTTGGCGGCATAGCGGATATTATCTTGGTCGTTGCTGCTGAAGCTGATACACGAATAATCACCGCCTTTATAGTGGAGCGCACAATGCCGGGTGTCGAAGTCAAACCGATGAGTGGCTTGTTAGGGAGCAGAGCAGCCCATGTTGCCGAAATCTCATTTACAGACGTAGAGGTGCCGGCAGAGAATGTTTTGTGCAATGTAGGCGAAGGGCTTAGCTTTGTTGTTAATACAGCCCTGTTCTATGGCCGTTACAGCATAGCTTGGGCCGGTGTGGCCATCGGTCAGGCAGCGTTGGAGGAAATGGTGAGTTACGCAAGGACCCGGGAACAGTTTGGACAGAAAATTGGCAAGTTCCAATTGGTCCAAGGTCTTATTGGTGATGCGGTTACACAGGTCCATGCTGCAAGAGCGCTATGCATTAGAGCTGGAGAGCTATCTATTGCCGGAGATCATAGTGCTGTTATGGAAACCAATATCGCCAAGTATTTCACATCGATTATGGCCCGCCAAGTAACGTCTGACGCAGTGCAGGTATTCGGCGGCAATGGATGCTGGAACGAATATCCGGTAGAACGATTATTCCGTGAATCTAAGATTCTTGAAATTATTGAAGGAACATCACAGATTCAGCAATTGATGATTGCTAACTATGGGATGAGGAAATATCGCAGACGCTAGCTTTCTCTCATAAGGAGGTCAAAATGTGTACATATAATAACTTGGTCGAGGCACTTCGAGATCATGCTCGAGATGATGTTGGGATACACTTTCTTAACAACGCATTAGATGACGATTTTTTCTCCTATTCAGAGCTTTTAAATGAGGCAGGTAATTTCCTGTCAGCTTATCAGTCAGTTGGAGTGAACATTGGCGATGAGATGTTGTTATTGTACAAATCACCACGCGCTTTTGTGGCAGCATTTTGGGCCTGTCTTTTAGGGGGGATTGTGCCGGTACCTCTTGCTTTTCCTGAGAATAAGGATGAGATGCTTAAGCTATTTACAGTGTGGGGCATCTTGGAGCAGCCATGGATTACCACCGACAATGATACTCTGTTTAATAAGCTGAAATCCTTCTCTGATGAGGAAAATCTGTTGTCAGTTTATGAAGGGATGTCCTCTCATCTTTTTTACCCGGAGCAGATTGAGTGCGCTGGACGGGAACCTTATTTCCCCGTAATTCATTGCAAAGACATCGCCTTTATTCAGTTTTCTTCAGGATCTACCGGAGATCCCAAGGGTGTGTTACTTACGCATGAGAACCTCATGCACAACATTTATGACATTATTTCAAGTAACAACGTGCAGGATACGGATTCCTTTTTGAGCTGGAAGCCCATTTCACATGATTTCGGAATGATCTGTTTCCATCTGACTCCGATCGTTGCTGGCTTGCAGCAATACCGTATACCCACGAATACCTTTGTTTGGAATCCGATGTGCTGGTTCTCTGCAGTCAACAAATATAGAGCTACAATCCTGGGATCTCCCAACTTTGGCTTCAGACATTTCCTTAAACGGTTCAAGCGAGATACTGCACAAGCGGAGCAATGGGACTTGAGCTGCGTGAAAATTATCTTTAATGCGGCTGAACTTATATCGACTTCGTTATGTGAAGAATTCACAAAAGAGCTAGGGGACTGGGGCTTGCCCCCTGTGTCGATTAAGCCCGGCTACGGATTAGCTGAATCTACGCTCATTGTAACGGTTGTTCCGCCGGAAGAAGGGATATTAACGTATACGGTTGACCGGACGCAATTGGCATCGGGCCAGCCTGTCCGATTTGTTGAGCATACGGCACAAGAAGCATTGCAATTTGTAGATTGCGGCTTGCCTTGTGAGCACAGCGAGATCCGAATTACTGATGATATGCGAAGGACATTGGGGGAAGACACTGTAGGACATATCGAAGTTAGAGGATTGTGCGTTACTTCAGGATACTACAAGAACGCTGAAGCTACCCGTGCAGTTCTCAGCGAAGAGGGGTGGCTTGACACACAGGATTTAGGATTCCTGCACAATGGACGTTTGATTATGGTGGGCCGATTGAAGGAAATGCTTATTATCGGCGGAATAAATTACTTCCCTCATGATATCGAACAGGCCATACTGCGCGGTATGGGAGAAGATAAGCTAAATCAATATATTGTTTGCGGTGTACCTAATCCTGAATCAGGCACAGAGGATTTAGTGATATTTGTATATTTTAAAAAGAGCAGCGAAGAGTTTCTGCCTATTATAGAATTTGTTCGCAAGCAAGTATTGGATGGGTTAGGGCTGAAAGTAGACTACGTATTGCCCGTCAAAAAAATCCCGAAAACAACGAGCGGAAAAGTACAGCGTCATAAGTTAATTCGAGACTTTCTTGATGGGAAATTCGCTGGGAACATGGATAATTCAAATTGGGTACATCCAAAAAGAGCTTCAGCTGATATTTCACAAGCCCCCTCGCCCTTACATAAAGAAGAAATGTTAACGGTGGTAAGAGAAGAAGTAGAGAATCTATTGGGACGCAGCGGTATAGATATGCATGCTGGTTTGGTAGATCTTGGACTGAGTTCGGTCAAGCTAATGATACTTCAAGAAAACTTGGAGAAGCGTTTGGGTGTTGCTATATCGAGTACAGCAGTTCTGGACTATCCAAGCATTAGCGCTTTGACAAAGCTATTATCGCAACAGGAGGATCTTAAGGAATCCGGCGAAACTGAACGTCCTGCATCCGCTGAAGGCGGGAACATTGCAGTAGTAGGTATAGGATGTCGTTTTCCTGGAGGAGTGGATTCACCGGAGCGTTTTTGGAGTCTGCTAAGCGAAGGAATAGACCCTGTACAAGAAATCCCGGAATGGCGTTGGGAGAAAGATCCACAGGCCCAAGCGGATCTAACTACGCGCATGGGTGGCTTTCTTGATAATATTGATGCATTCGATCCGCTCTTCTTCGGGATTTCTCCGTTAGAAGCTGAGGCACTTGACCCTCAGCACCGGCTTCTTCTGGAACTGACTTGGGAGGCGCTGGAGGAGGCCGGGTGGAATCCCAAGTCTCTTAAGGGCAGCAATACCGGCGTTTTCGTTGGTATTGCCGGTAGCGATTATTTACAGGTTGGCCGGGATCTGGGGCATGCACCTGGACCATACACTTTTACGGGAGCAATGCTCAGTAGTGCAGCCGGCCGTCTCTCTTACGTCTTTGGTCTTCAAGGGCCTTGTATGGCCATTGACACTGCTTGTTCTTCTTCACTTGTAGCAGTGCAACAGGCCATGTTACAGCTTAGGGCTAATACTTGTGATGCCGCATTGGTCGCAGGCGTCAACCTGATTTTGCGAGCTGAAGGGCATGCCAGCTTCTCTAGAATGGAAGCCTTATCGCCTTCGGGCAGATGCCGTAGTTTTGATGAATCGGCGGATGGCTATATCCGGAGTGAGGGCGGAGTCGTGCTTGTTCTCAAACGTCTGGAGGATGCCTGTAAAGATGGAGATCATATTTGGGGAGTTATTAAAGGCGCTGCAGTCAACCATAACGGTCAGAGTGGAGGCTTTACGGTACCCAGCGGGCTGGCACAACAACAGGTTATTCGTCAGGCCTTAGCTGATGCTGAACTCAAGCCGGATGATATTGATTATTTGGAAGCACACGGTTCGGCCACCAAGCTAGGAGATCCCCAAGAGATGAATGCGCTGGTAGATGTATTCGGTGGGAGGGAGCGTCCTCTTTATATAGGAAGCGTTAAATCTAATATAGGTCACTTGGAGACGGCCTCAGGATTAGCCGGGCTTTGCAAAATTTTATTATCCATGCATTATAAGCAGATTCCGGCTAACTTGCACTTTAATAAAGGGAACCCGTTGATTAAATGGAACGAGATACCTTTTACCATTGTGAATGAGGTACAGGAGTGGGAAGCCCGGGACGGATTGAGACGGGCGGGCATCAGTTCATTGGGGATCAATGGTACTAATGCACATATTGTGGTGGAGAACGTACCAAGTGAGTTAACAAGTTCAGATGTAGGGCTCTCGGAGCCATCAAATCTATTTACGGTTTCGGCCAGGACTGAGCCGGCCCTGCGTGAGTATGTGAGAGCTCTGGCTGAGTGGTGCCGCAAACCTAGTGTGGGGATTACAGAGCTTTGTCGTACGTTGAGTATAGGCAGAGCAACTCTAACCCACCGGCTTGCCCTCAGTGTCGATAACATGGATACGCTTGCCGCACGCCTGGAAGCCTTGGCGGAACTACAGATGCCTGTGGGAGTGAAAGCAACTGAACAACCGGGAATGATAGTGTTCCTATTTACAGGCCAAGGTTCACAATATCATGACATGGCTTGTGAATTGTACCAGCAGGCTCCCGTATTCAAGGACAAGCTTGATGAATTGGATGCAGCATTCCAGTCTCAGATCAATGTGTCCCTTGTCGATTTAGTGTATGGTCACTCAAATGATGCATTGCAGCGCCCTTTGTATGCCCAACCCCTAATTTTCTCGATAGAAATAGCGTTGGTGCATTATTGGGAATCTCTTTCCATTATTCCAGATCTACTAATTGGGCACAGCATTGGGGAATATGCTGCGGCTTGCATAGCAGGCGTGATGAGTCTAGAGGATGCTGTGTATATGGTGGCTACCCGCGCTAAGATTATGGATGGAACTCCGGTCCAAGGCCGGATGATCGGTGTACTTGCCGATGAAGTCAAGGTAAGGGAGCTTATAGCCGGTTATGATGATGTATCAATAGCCGCTGTAAATGCCCCTGAGAATATCACCGTATCTGGTGGAACAGCCAGTATGGATAATCTGATACAGCGTGCTAAAAAGAAACGGATTTTCATTGAAGAGCTAGAGGTATCACATCCATTTCATTCCGTACTTATGCGTGACGACGCAAGGAAGATGGAGATGATGCTGGCAAATCTGAAGTTTCATGCTCCATCCCGGCGCTTGATATCCGCCTGTACCGGTACCTTCGTTTCAGAAGATACAATTATGAATGCGGCTTACTGGGGAGACCATCTAGTAGAGCCTGTGCTCTTCTCAGAAGCGATAACCACTGCGGTAGCGGCAGGGGGGAGTTTGTTCTTAGAAATCGGATCAACCGCTACCCTAAGTGGGTTGGTTGCTCAGAATATTAGTAATCCGGATATTCTAGTACTGCCAAGTTTGCGTAAAAATCGATTAGCATGGAAACAGATGCATGAGTGTATGGGGCAATTGTGGCAGCTAGGGTACCCTATTAATTGGAAGGCTCTCTATGGTGGACATGCTGCTCGCATTGGCAATTTACCGCATACCCCCTACGAGCGTCAGAGAGTGTGGTATTCCGATAACAGAATTGCTGCTTTGCCCGGAAATATATTGCAATCTGAATCGATCAGAAGTGAGGTTGCAGCGACTCTTGAGGCAACGCCTGCTTGGGATGTAGACACCAGTGGAATTCAGAAGCAGCTTAAAGAAATGATTTCACAGGTGACTGGTGCTGCTGCCGCTGAGATCTCTGGTTCCCTCAACCTGTTTACTCTAGGGTTGGACTCTCTGATGTTAGTGCAGCTAGGGAAGAATATCAGAAAAAGTTTCGGAGTGGATATTCCTATAAAAACCTTCTTTGCAGAATTACATACTGTTGAACTACTGGCGAACTATATCTTAAAAAATCACACGGTAGCAGTACCTGCTTATCAGGTTCCGGTGAAAGTAGAAAGTAATAGTAATTCTGATGATGTGCAACAGATTATTAACCGTCAGCTAACCATTATGGAAGAACAGTTGCGCCTGTTGAATGGTGTTGTTGTACCAGATAAGAAAAAAAATGCTTCAAGCTCGCCGCCTGTTAGTATCACTAGCTCCAGGGGCATCAAGCTCACGGAGGATTCACTAACACCGCGTCAGCAAGAATTCTTGAACAAATTCATCATTCGATGGAACTCGCGCACCCGGAAATCTAAAGCATATGCCTCTGAGTATAGAGAAACGCTGGCTGATTGGATCGTAAGTCTTAACTTTAGCCGCAGCATTAAAGAATTAGTCTATCCATTGGTTTCGGCAGAGTCCCAAGGCTCCAAGTTCTGGGATGTAGATGGAAATGAATATCTGGATACTGCAATGGGCTATGGAGTATCATTTTTTGGACATAAGCCTGAGTTTATTATTGAGGCAATTCGTAATCAGCTGGATAAGGGCTTCGAGCTTGGACCTCAATCGCAATTGGTTGGGGAGGTAACCATGCTGATCCGTGAGCTTACTGATGTGGAACGTGTGGCTTACTGTAATACAGGTACTGAAGCCGTTATGGTCGCTTTGCGATTGGCGCGATCGGTCAGTGGAAGAAGCATGATAGCTAAATTTACCAACTCTTTCCATGGAAGCTTTGATGGTGTTTTGGCAGAAGCTGATGGCGGTTATAGCCAGCCTATGACCTCAGGCATACCGCAGTCTATGGTGGAGGATACGGTAGTACTGCGATATGGTAGCGAGGAATCCCTTGCGGCTATCCGCAAACATGGGTCGGAGTTGGCAGCCGTATTGGTAGAGCCTGTCCAAAGCCGGAATCCAGGGCTTCAACCAAGGGAATATTTACATCATCTAAGGGCTATTTGTTCAGAGTATGGCATCGCTTTGATTTTTGATGAGATGGTGACAGGCTTCCGTATTCATACGGGCGGAGCACAGGCGTATTTCGGGATTCAGGCGGATATCGTTACTTATGGCAAGCTGATTGGCGGCGGCATGCCGATTGGTATAGTGGCAGGCAAAGCACTGTATCTGGATGCAGTGGATGGCGGTAACTGGTCGTATGGCGATGAGTCAGGACCGTCAGCTGAGACAACCTTCTTCGCAGGCACCTTCTGTAAGCATCCTCTGACAATGGCTGCTTCCAAAGTAGTGTTGGAGCGCTTGAGAGACAATGGAACAGCTCTGATTGACGAGATTAATGAACGCACCCGCTGCTTTGTTGAGCGTTCTAATGCTTATTTTGCTGAAGCGGGTGTGCCCCTTACAACCTTACAGTTTGGTTCGATGTACCGGTTTGTTACAGGGGTCTCTACAGATATGAGTGTATTGTCATTAGAAATTAATCTGTTCTTCCGTCTGATGATGGAAGCAGGTGTGTATGTGTGGGAGAGGCATACCTGCTTTTTCTCAGCAGCTCATACCAATGAGGATTCAAGTAAGATTCTGGAGGCATTGCGGTACAGTGTGGAGACACTGAGAGCCGGAGGCTTTTGTTTCAGAGCGGTAGAAGATCCCAAAGACCCCATTGATCCGAATGAGATGTCTAAATCCAGCCCGATTCAGTTTGGATTGTCTTCTGAGGAGCGCAGGGTTTACATCATGTCTAGGTTCAAAGGCGGCAACGAAGCCTATCAAGTACGCGGCTTGCTCGCCATGGATGGAATTCCTAATATTCCTGAATTAAAGAAAGCTTTTAAATCCCTATCCGACAATCATTTGATGTTGCGAAGTTCATTCCATGTCAAGAATTCAGAGGTAATCCATGTTATTGCCGAAACCATAGAACCTGAATGTATACATGCCGATTTACGGAATGGCGACAGCTTGGAGCGGTTTGAAGTACTATGGAAGCGCCCATTTGATCTTACTCAAGCTCCTCTATGGCGGTGGGGACTATTGGTAGATCATGATGGCTGTTATAAGCTCGTATTTTGCTTTCATCATCTAATTGTGGATGGCGCTTCTATAGATATCATTCTGCAAGATTTGGAGCAAGTTTCCAGAGGTGCTATTCCACAACAATCTTTTTTCACTTATCAGGATTATGTACAAGCAGAGAAAGTATTTCTAGCAAGTCCTGAGGCTTCCCGGCAAAGGGACTGGTGGCTAAAACAACTGAGTCCCCTGCCTGCTGGGCTTAACTTGCCGAATGATGAATTAAGACCGGCAATTAATACATTCAAGGGAGCAAGCAGATTTTTCACTATAGAGTCTGAAATGCTATCTAATGTGAAGGTACTGGCTCGGAAGTATCAAACCACTCCTTTCATGTTATTTTTGGCAGCTTGGGCAGCATTTTTAGGACGGATTGCAGTTCAGTCGGACTTCTGTATCGGCATTCCATGGAACCGGAGAAACAACAATGATCTTGATGGCATAGTCGGTATGTTTGCGCAGACGCTGGTATTACGGCTACAGCCGGAGCCAACGCTATCATTTGAAGAGTTTCTGGCGTCCGTTAAGGAAAGATGCCTGGAGGCTTATGGAAATCCGGAATATCCATTAGATAGGTTATTGGAAGATTTAAATGTACCGCGGGATTTGGGGCGAAATCCACTATTTGATGTCATGTTTATTTATGAGAATGGCCAGCAGAGAATTGTGGAACTTGGTGGAATTCAAGGCGTGCCGGAAGAAGTTCCAACGGAACATGCTACTTTTGATCTGACGCTAGAGATGATCGAGCGGGACGGTCAACTCTTCTCCAGTATTAATTATGCTGTTCCTTTATTTAGTCAATCGAGAATTGACGAATGGATCATACAATTTAAGAGCTATTTACACGAAATGATTCTTAATCCTTCCCAGTCATTAGATGAAATACGACTTCTAGGAGAAGATGAAGAGGAAGAACTAACAAGCAAAGGAATGGGGCCCGAGGTCAAGCAGACAGGAGCAATGACTGACAGGATCATGGCTGAAGTAGTTAAGGAACAGAGTGATAAGCCTGCAGTCTGGTTTCGGCAGAGAGAATGGACATATTCGGAGCTTGATGTCCGCGCAGGAGCTTTGGCTGCAAGAATGGCGGATATTGGTATAGGCAAAGAAGATATAGTGGGCATATTGTTGCCTCGAACACCAGAAATGCTGGCAGCGATGCTTGCAATTCTTAAGGTGGGGGCGGCATGGCTGCCATTGGACTTGTCATATCCAGATGAAAGCTTGCATTACATGTTAGATAACAGCAGAACGAGCCTGGTAATATGCGAAGCTTCCTATGAAGGCCGCTCCCATTTCTCTATACCTACCTTAGATCCGGCTGATGTAATGGAATATAAGACGGAATGTACCTTTGAGAATCAGAGCAGCACTGAAGATTTGGCTTACTTAATATTCACATCCGGTTCAACAGGCAGACCAAAGGGCGTGCAGATCGAACATGGTTCTTTGGCTAACTTCCTCTGTGGTATGGCTAAGGCATTGAATTGGACGCGGGGAAGCCGGACAGCTTGTTTGACTACCATTAGTTTTGACATATTTCTGCTAGAAACATTCCTCTGTCTGTCTCAAGGGGGATGCGTGGTTCTGGCGGATGAACGTGAGACAGCTGATCCCCAGTCTATAGCACGACTTGTACGTGAGGGACAGGTGGACATTTTACAAATGACGCCTACACGGTTGCAGTTAATTCTGACGGACCCGCAAGTGATGAAAGAGGTTATGGGTTCCATTCAGACCCTCATCGTTGGAGGTGAAGCCTTTCCGAAGAAGGTGCTGCCAATGCTCCAGCAGTTCGAATCGTTGAGGATATTCAATGTTTACGGACCAACAGAGACATGCATATGGTCCACATGCAAAGAGCTGACCTCTGCTCAAGAGATTAACATAGGTGTTCCTATACAAAATACACAAATCTATTTGCTGGATGCCTATAGACAATTGGTTCCTGAAGGAGTAGAGGGTGACCTCTGGATTGCAGGAACAGGAGTGGCTAGAGGATATATCAATAATCCTAAGCTAACTGCAGAACGTTTCACCGAGAATCCCTTTTATGAAGGAAGAATGTATCACACGGGAGATCGAGCAATATGGAAGGGGTCAGAACTAGAATTTGTCGGTCGCAATGACGATCAAGTCAAGATTCGCGGTTATCGTATCGAACTTGGTGAAGTAGAGGAGGTTATTAAACAACATCCTGCTATCGCCAATGCTGTTGTGGCGGTACAGGAGCTGGGCCCAGGTAACAGTGTATTAGCCGCGTACTTTCAAACGAAACCCGGAATGGAGATAGTCAAGGATGGGCTTATGGAATGGATTGCAGACCGTCTCCCTGAATATATGGTGCCTGCAAGGTTATCAGAGCTGTCTGTCATTCCGCAGACTCCGAATGGAAAGATAGACCGGAAGGCTCTGCCTGCAGCACCCGTTATTGTTACTGTTCGTAATGAAAACATCGAAGAACCTCTATATCAATTGGACACTACTCTGCTGAATATATGGAGAACATTCGTGGGTGAGCGCGATATTGGGATCCACGATAACTTCTTTGATGTGGGTGGAAACTCATTTAGCCTTGTGCTGGTGCAGGCTGAGTTAGAAAAGATCTTCCCGGGTGTTGTCTCGGTAGCGGACTTGTTTGCGAATCCTACGATTGCACGGTTGAGACATTATATTCATAGTTCCATTTCTAGTGCGTCTACAAGACAAGAAGGTGTACTAACCCTTGCAGATTCTTGGTTCAACCATTCTTCCGGGAATGAAGGGCGTTTTGCAGCGACTCTGACCCCGGGAATGGTTCGGACTTTAAGAGAAATGGGGACAGAGAATAATAAGATCAGCATCTCAGAAATCATAATGTCTCTATTTGCTGTATACCTGCACAAGGAATTAGGGCAAGAAACAATACCTATCTGGTTAATAGCAGATTCGGAAAGAGCAGGTTTCATTGATTTTGATTTTGGAAGACGCTCGGATATTGGACAGATGCTCAGTGAATGGTCTTCTGCTGTTCAGTCATTTAGTGATTATCGACTCTTACAGACGATAAGCCCATTAATCACTGCAGAGAACGGGGTGCGAGTGGGATTCATCACAGACCATGGACTTGATTGGCATCGTGTGCTGAATGACCTGGATTTCGTGCTTGCACTTGAAGGAGCGGACGAAGAAATCAAGCTCGCTATTTATTATAATGGACGCCTAAAGGCGGCAATTATACGGAACCACCTGAACCGATTAATAAAGATGCTGAATATAGTGATTAACAAAACTAAATCAAAAGGAGATACTTCATGAGCCAAATAGTTGCAATGTTTCCTGGGCAAGCATCTCAATATGTGGGTATGGGTAAAACATTATTCGTGCGCCATGAATCGGTGCGCCAACGATTCTCGAAAGCCTCGGAAATATTGGGCTTTGATCTGTCTGAGTTGTGTTTCAACGGACCTTCCGCTACATTAACACAGACTGAAAACACTCAACCTGCGATTCTTGTTCTTAGTGTGGCTATGTTTGAAGTGGCTCAAAAGGAAGGGTTTCAGCCTTCTTTTTTGGCTGGTCACAGTCTCGGTGAGTTGTCTGCGCTGACGGCATCTGGTGTGTTGGATTTTGAAGATGCTGTCAGGCTGGCGCGAATTCGGGGAGAGGCTATGGCTGCATGCTCTACAGGCATTAAGACAGGAATGTCAGCAGTAACTAATGTTGAAGCGTCCCAAGTTGAAGTGATAGTGGCAAAATTACAAGCTGAAGGATATAGTGTCCAGATCGCTAACTACAATACCCCGTTGCAGACAGTATTGTCGGGAAGTGCTGAAGGGCTACAATCCGCAGGAGAACGTCTGGTTGCCATAGGAGGGAAGGTACATCCGCTGAATGTAAGCGGCGCATTCCATAGTACCTTTATGTCAAGTGCGGTTGAGAGAATGGTTGCTGCTATGGAGCCTATGAAGTTTGGGGATATGTCAATTCCTGTTATGAATGGACTTGAGGGCCGGCTGTATACGAAAGATGATGATATTAAGTCTATTCTTGCAGCTCAATTGACTGGACCAGTACGCTGGACCACGGTGCTTGACCGATTATCCGAAGAGCGCATAGCGCTGTGGCTGGAGATGGGACCAAAGGATGTTCTCAAAAAAATTGGATTACAAACATTTCCTGATAGTAAATTCTATGCCTACGATGATGAAGCAGACAATGAAGCTAGTAGAACACAGCTTGCGGCAATTCTTCAGAATAAAGAGCGACTGCCAAACCTGGTGGGACTTTGCCTGGGTGCAGCGGTAAGCACACGTAATACAAATTGGGATGAGGCGGCTTATCATAAAGGTGTTGTGGAGCCTTACAAAAATATCCAAAACCTGTACGACAAGGCTGCAAAAGAAGGGCGTACTCCAAACCACGAAGAAATGCAGGAAGCATTAGCTCTATTGCGTCAAATTTTTATGACTAAGGGCATTCCTCCAGAGGAACAGTTTACAAGATTTAGTTTGTTATTAAAGGCATCGGAAACTGACCGGGATTTTCCAGAGTACTTGACAACGGCTAAGGAGGGCTGTTGATGGTAACACCGATTTTCAGTCTTGATGATATTGATCTTAATGATATATCGGATAGCTCGTCTGACACTGAGCTTGTGATACATTCCGAGAATTTGCGCCCCCTTTCCCGGGCAATTGCCATTATCGGTATGGACGGTAAAGTGGGTGAAGCGGAAAATCTGGAGTTATTTTGGGAACTATTAGTGAATGAGCGGGAGGGGCTTAAATCTCTCTCGGAACAAAGACGCCGAGACTTGGATAACTATACAAAAACAAGAGGCCTGGAGTCCCCTCTTCCTGAAAACGCATATGTTAAGGGAACTTTTTTAACAGATTTAACCGGTTTTGACCCTCTTTTTTTTGGTATATCCCAGCAAGAGGCAAAGTATATGGATCCTAACCAGAAAATTTTCCTGGAAACGGCATGGAAAGCATTAGAGGATTCAGGGTACGGGGGAAAGGAAATACAGGGATCGGATACTGGAATCTATGTAGGATTCTCATCAGACTTTGGTGAAGCTTACCGGCATATGTTGACGTCACTAGACCCGGATGCGTCTGAAGTTGCGGTAGCCGGGAATATTAAATCGATTATAGCAAGCAGGTTGGCATACCATTTAGATCTTAGAGGCCCTGCTTTATTGGTCGATACGGCCTGTTCCTCGGGGTTAATGGCCATGTACTTAGCTTGCCGCTCCATTCAATCAAGGGAATGCTACATGGCTATTGCCGGTGCTGTCAAATGTGACCTTGTTCCTTTGTTAGAAAGTAAGGAGAGCAGAGTAGGCATAAAAGATATTCAAGATACATTTGCTCAGGATGGACATACCCGCACCTTTGATAATGCTTGTGCAGGTACTACGGCAGCTGAGGGTTCCTTTGCCTTTGTATTGAAGTCACTGGAAGCAGCGGTAAGAGACGGAGACACTATCCGAGCTGTAATTCTGGGAGGAGCCGCTAATCAAGATGGTGCTTCTAATGGAATTACCGCTCCTAACTCTGAGGCTCAGGAAATGTTAATTGTTCGGGCCTTGAGAGATGCGGGTGTCTCCGCTGAGAGCATCAGCTACATTGAGGCTCATGGGACGGCCACCCGCCTCGGAGATCCCATTGAGGTCAGCGGCATTCAGCGCGCTTTCAAGCATTTTACGAACAAGAAGCAATTCTGTGCGATCGGTTCTTTGAAAACAAACATAGGACATTTAGACAATGCTGCAGGTCTTGGGGGAGTAGCGAAGATAGTGTTGGCCATGCAGCAAAGAGTGCTTCCAGCCAGCTTAAACTTTGCTATACCCAACCGTAGTATTCCTTTTGTGCAGTCTCCTGTATATGTAAATAATCAGACTGTATCCTGGCCAGGGGATCAAGATAAGGCTGTACGCGCAGGAATCAACAGCTTTGGGCTTAGTGGAACCAATTGCCATCTGATAATGGAGTCTGCTCCGGTTCTACAGCAGCGCTCACGTTCTACGGAACCAGGCCCGCTCCTGCTACCTTTGAGTGCCAAAAATGAGATGGCGTTAAAACAATTAGCCGCAGCTTACAGTAACCGTATAGCGGAGTCTACTGTAGACTTGGCTGATGTAGTTATGACTGCTTCGCGGGGACGTCTGCATCATAATCTGCGGTTGGTTGTTGTTTTCGAGACCCGTGACCAATTATGTTCATTGCTGGAACGGTATGCGAACAACGGACCGGAGATGTTGTCTGACACATGCTTGTTCTATGGGGAGCACCGCCTCATTGCAGATGGAATGAATCGGCGCCGTTCTACAGATATAACGGAGATGGAACAGGAGCGTATGAGCCATGAGGCGATGACTATGATTGAGGGTAGTCAACACAGGCCGACAAAAGAAGTTCTGCTCAAATGGGCACAGCTCTATATCGCAGGGGGAGAGCTTCCTTGGAGCCAGCTTACTATCGATTTGGAAGCCCGGCGCATCCCGCTGCCAACCTATCCGTTTCAACATATACGTTGCTGGCCGGAACCTTCTCAGGATGGAACTGATACCAGCTTGAACCCGCTCCATCCTTTATTAGGTACGTCATTGGTGCATACCATTGGACACACATTAATCAAAAGCATTCTCGGGCCTGAGACTCATTGGGAGCTGGCTGAACATAAAATCCAAGGTACATATCTACTACCCGGAACGGCTCTTGTTGAAATGATGATGGATTATGCGGGGAGACATAACGGGCAAGACATGTCTTTGTATTTTAAGGATATCCGCTTTGAACAGCCGTTCATGGTGGATCACGAATCCTCTAAAGAGCTGCATCTTCTTGCAGAGGATGACGGTGGTCGTACGCACCTCCGGTTTGCCAGTCTTTCGTCTGATGGTGAATGGGTACAGCATGCTGAAGGGTTCTGGTATAACGAAGACGTTATACAGCCGGACATTCATTCTAAGGTTGATTTAGAAGCGATAAGGGCACGAATGAACCGGTCCGTTGCGATGGACTCAAGTGAAGACTTGGCTAGAGGATTAGAGCTTGGGGGGCGTTGGGTTCATTCTTTTGTGAGCGGTATGATTGATGATTCTGCGGAGGAATTTTTAATCGAACTTTCTTTGCCTGCTGAATATATGGGGGATGAAGCCGCCTATACTCTGCATCCCGCTTTAATGGATAACGCAGTGAATGCGGCTAACAATATGATGGGAGAAGGAGAACTCTATCTACCATTGTCCTACGGCAAGTTAGTTGTACACCGACGTCTTCCGGCCCGTTTTTTCACGCATTTACGTAAGATCCATGGAGTAAAGGGAGACCCTGTTCACCGTTTCGATATTAACCTGTATGATGCCCAAGGCAGTCTGGTCGTTGAGATCCGTAATTATTGTATAAAGTCTGCTTCTGAAGCGTTCTCTGGAACGAAGGGGGCTAATAACTATGGACGTAGAGAGGTTTACCGTCCTTATCCCTTGCCTATGCCGAAGCAATTACCTTCTGGAACGGTAGTACTGGCAGGAAGAATCTCCAGAACCTACGAGCGGTTGTTGCAGGCTCTGAAAGAGAGAGGACACCGCGTAATTGAGATTACCTCGGATTCCGGTGATTGGGAGCAGCCGTTAAAGTTGTTATCTAATGAATGGCTGTCTCAGGCGATTTTTGTATGGGACACTCCAGGAGCTCTCAGCAGCCAGCTTGAGAGTTGGGGGGAGGTTGATGAGGCTGTATATCAGGGGGCCGCTTTCTTAAAGGCATGGTCAACCGCCAGACTCAAGACTCAAGCAGGTGTGATTGCCCTTACCCATAGGGGCTGGTCTGTGGGCGATGACGAAACAGATCTACATCCGGGGCAGGCGGCTTTGGGGGGCCTGTGGCGTGTAGGCGCTCTTGAGTTTGAGACAATGAACTTACGCTGTATCGATCAGGACGAAGAGACTTCTAGCGATGTTATGTTGGATGAATTTGCGGATGTTGGCAGACCGACATTTTTGGCTTACAGAAAAGGGCAGGCCTATGAGCCAGTCGTAGAAGACTGTGCTGTGCCAACGCAAGCTGCACTTCCAGTGCCAGTGCATTCAGGAATGTTTGTTCTTAGTGGAGGAACGGGCAGTCTTGGAATGGAGGTAGCGGGACTTTTGGCCCGGCGCGGGGTAAAGCGAATGGCTTTATTAGGTTATCGTACTATTCCAGCAAGGGATTCCTGGGAGCATTTAGTTGAGAGCTCAATGGATGCTGAACTGGTTATGCGACTGAAGCAATGGCTGGAGTTGGAACGGGTGTTAGAGGTATTGGAGGTCCGCTCAGTTAGAATCGAAGACTTTGAAGCAGTTGCTGCTCTCATGTCGGAGCTTCGTAGTGACCACGGACCGATTCAGGGTGTTATTCATCTGGCTGGCCGGGCAGGATCAGGGTTCTTATTTCAAAAAACGGAAGAAACCTTCCGCGAGGTATATGCCCCGAAGGCTAATGGCGCTTTGAATCTGCATCTTGTAACGTTGGAGGATCAACCGGAGATCTTTATACAGTTCTCAAGCATCTCCTCGCTGCTGCTTAATCCCGGCCAGTCGGATTATACAGCAGCTAATATGTTTATGGATTCGCTGGCTGCATATAGACGGCAGATGGGTTTACCTGCTTTAAGTCTTCAATGGCCGGCGTGGCGTGAGACCGGTATAGCCTGGCGGATGAATGCTGTAGATGAAGACGAACTATTTACCCCTCTGAACACCGATGAGGCTTTGGCGCTATTCGATAGGATTGTATGGAGAGGCCAGGAGCTTCCACCTGTTATTATGCCTGGAAGGACATTCAAAACGAATGGTTATATACAACAAAAGCCAAAGATGCTTCACAATACAGTGCCACAAAAAAGGACACAAATTACACTGTTGGGTATCACTGAACCGGACGAATTCGATTTGGAAGTGGCGGGCATATGGGCTCGTACACTTGAATTAGACAAAGTAGAGGCCGACGATGAGTTCAGTAGTATAGGAGGCAATTCTCTGCTGACATCACAAATGCTCAGGGAATATGAAAAAATCTATCCCGGGATAATGGAAATTGCAGATCTCTTCACTTATACGACCATACATAAACAAGCGGGATATGTAAGAGAACAGCTTGGTAAAGCTGCTTCTGCAGCTACAGCTCCGATTACAGATTTCAATAAAAATTTGGACGAAATACTTGAGCTGGTAGCAACGGGAGAACTGACGGTCGAGGAATCTTCTTCACGCTTAACCAATAAAAAAATGAAGGAGGGATAACAGATGGAGGAGCTAAAAAAATATATATTGTCCCAGGTCGCTAAACAACAGTTGAGTAAAGACGAAGCGAAGGTCTTGCTTACAGAACTGATGAAAACTACTGAATCCGTTCAGCGGGACGTCGCGATTATTGGGATGGCAGGCCGTTTCTCAAGTGCCAATGATACTGAAGAGTTCTGGAAAATCTTGAGGGACGGTGTGAATGGCATCCGTGAATTCCCTCCGGAGAGGCTTCGTGATATTGAACATGTATTACGTAACCCGCATTACTCAGAGTTTATGCTCGGTAATGCAATACATCCTGAGGATATTCCTGACATTAACGTCCGGGCCGGATATTTAGACGAAATAGACAAGTTCGATGCCGCTTTTTTTGGAATACCCCGCACTGAGGCAACGTACATGGACCCCAATCAGCGTGTAGCATTGGAGATTGCATGGGAGGCTATGGAGGATGCAGGCTACGGCGGTGATTCTCTGATCGGGAGCCGGACGGGTGTTTATATAGGCAGGGATGAAACCAATTATTCTTTTTACCGGCTTAGCTCTGATAAGCATCCTATGCAGCTCACGGGCTCGTGGGAGAGTATGATTGTCAGCCGGATTTCGTATGCTTTCGATTTTAAGGGACCCTCTATGATCATAGATACGGCTTGTTCTGCAGGGCTGGTTAGTATCCATATGGCAGCTCAAGCTCTGATTGCTGGTGAATGCCATCAAGCGATTGCCGGAGGTCTTAATCTGACGACAACAGGTGAAATAAAGCCTCGTTACTTAGAAGGGGCGAACATGGAAAACGTGGAGTCAAACGATGAATTAGTCAAGACTTTCGATGCAAAGGCTAACGGTACAGTATGGGGAGAGGGAGCCGGAGTAGTCCTGCTTAAGCCACTGCATCGGGCACTCGAGGATGGAGACCATATCCGCGGCATAATAAAAGCCAGCGCCATCAATAACGATGGCAGAACGAATAGCTTGACAGCACCAAGTGCAAAAACGCAAGAAGATGTAATTGTCGATGCTTGGGAAAAAGCGGGCATTCCGCCTGAAACGATCTCTTATGTTGAAGCCCATGGGACAGGTACTGTATTGGGCGACCCCATTGAGGTAAAGGGACTGATGAGTGCTTTTCGCCGATATACATCCCGGCGGCAATTCTGCGGCATCGGATCACTGAAGAGCAACATGGGGCATATGGTTGCTGCCTCCGGTGTGGCATCCTTGATTAAGGTTATTAAGTCCATGGAGCATAAGGAATTGCCGCCTACAATCAATTTCTATACGCCTAACCCGTATATTAATTTCGTTGAAAGTCCTTTCTATGTAAATAACAAGCTGCAATCCTGGGATGTTAATGGAATTCCCCGCCGGGCTGCAATCAGTTCCTTCGGCTTCAGTCGGACGAACTGTCATCTGGTTGTCGAAGAAGCACCTAATATGGAGCCGAAGCCAGCTTTGCAGCCCCGGTATTGTCTATCCATTAGCGCTAAGAATGAAGAGGTGATGCAGCAATACCTCCAGCGCTACATGCCATTTTTAGAAGGGGATTCATGGAATCTGGCTGACTTATGTTACACCTCGAACATTGGCCGGGGACATTATGAATACAGGACTGTAATTATTGCAGGAACTGAGAATGAACTGCGCGAGAAAGTAAAGGCCTTAGTGAATAACGGAGGGAGTCCCCTAGGGTTAACCGGAGTATACACGGGCTATCACATGATTGTAAGTGAGAAGAAGCAACTGCTTGAATCTGGTGAGCTTAGCGTGTACACACGTAATAACCTTAGTGAATTAGCCTCATTTAAGATGAAGGATTATCTGAACGGGGATTCATCGGACGCATCGATACTTGAGAGAGTGTGCCGGCACTATGTCGAAGGAGCCGATATTAACTGGGAGCTTCTCTATCATAAAGAATCTCGCAGAAGGATACCTATTCCAGTATATCCATTACAGCGAATACGTGTGTGGGCTGATCCCAAGGTCAGCAAAATCCGCACAAAGCCCGCAGATAATCTGCATCCTCTGGTAGAAGAGAAGCTTCCAGCCCATGAAGGAAAACACAGCTATCAAACAACGTTCAGAATTGATAAGCATTGGGTACTGTCGGACCACCGGATAAGCAACAAAGCTGTGCTGCCAGGTACAAGCTACCTGGAAATGGTGCGATTTGCTGCGGCTCGAGCTTTTGGCCAGGAGAGCATTGAGTTTCGTGATGTATTCTTTCTGTTTCCTCTGATCGTTGAAGAAGAGGCTGAAGTATTGGCCCAATTAACGCTAACGCCAAGGGAGTCCGGGTACTCGTTCTCTGTGGCGAGCTGTAATCAGGCTGGGGAGTGGATTTCCCACTTAGAGGGTAAGGTATATGCTTTGGATGTTGAATTAGGTCAGGATCGGATGGATCTAACGGATCTCAAGTCCCGGGCAGATGAGGTGCAAGATCCTTTCATAGATGACCACGACACTGGAGTTTTTAGATTCGGTCCCCACTGGGATACGGTACGTGCAGTCTGGCGGATTGGTTCTGAAACACTGGCTCGTTTGCAGCTAGCAGAGAATTTACAGCAGGAGCTTAATATCTATCCTTTACATCCTTCGCTACTGGACAATGCAGTTAATCTGACCAGCCAAAGTACGGGGGAGACATTCCTTCCCTTCATGTACAAGCGGCTAAGATTCTATCGTTCGTTTACACAGGAATTATATACTCATATCCGCCTCCATACTGCTAAGGATGGAAGAGGCGAGACTATGACCTATGACATAGATATTGTAGATGCTGAAGGACGGATTGCGGCACAAATCAGCGATTATTCTGTTAAGCGGGTGCATGACCTCGATTTAATAGGCAGTGATGATACAGCAGGTTCCTGCTTACAGATGACATGGGTAGCCCGCGAAGAGTCGAAGAAGTCATTGTATGAAGAGAAGGACGGACCGTGGGCGCTCATTGCAACCGAAGGAAGTCGCTATCAGGGCTTGCGGAACGCTTTGGAAGTAGCTGGAGTCGAGGTGGTGACCTTTCTGCTGGCAGCGGATAACAAGGAAGAAGCTGCTCCTGCTTATACACCAGATCCAAAAGGTATGGATACGATATTGTCAATTGCCGAGAAGAACGGAGTCAAGGGACTGCTGTTTTCATGCGATTACACCTTAGAGGCTGGGGAATCTGATCTGGGGTTTGCCGAAAGACGCAGTCTCGGCGTGGATGCCTTGTTCCAGCTATGTAAGAGCATTCTGAACGGAAAGTCCAAATGGCCCGGCGGTCTAAAAGTATTGGTACGGGATGCCTGGGCTGTAGACCATTCGGAGTGGATCGTTCCCCTTTCGGCGGCTACAGGAGCGCTTGGAAGAGTAATCGGTCAGGAGTATAAGCACTTAAATGTAGACATTGTGGACGTATCGGGGCCGGTCTCTGAAATTGCCGTAGTGGATGAGTTGTTCCGGTTCAAAGGAGCCGGACTACGGGCATTACGTACTTCGGGAGTTTTCATTGAGGAACTGCGGCCGCATCGTGTGCCGCTGAACACGAGTCTTTCAATGGAGCGTACAGGTGTCTATTTAATATCCGGTGGTCTAGGCGGTGTGGGTCTTGCTGTGGCTGGACGTTTGGCTGAGAAAGGCAAGGCAAACGTCGTACTGCTGGGCCGAACGCCTATAGCGCCGGCTGATGAATGGAAGAGTTTATCGGAATCAGGACCTTCCGAAAGGACAGCATTATATTGCAAACTGATTGATCTAAAATCCCGGTTAGGAAGTTTGGAATATATAAGCCTTGATGTCTCAAATCGTGATAGTGTCCGAGTATTAGGAGATTCCCTGCAGGATCGTTATGGAGAGATCGCAGGAATCTTTCATGCCGCTGGTGTAGCGGGAGACGGTTTTTTGATGTCTAAGGATAAAGAGCAGTTCTCGCAGGTACTGAATCCTAAACTAGATGGCACGATGAATTTGATGCATCTTCTTCTACCGCAAGAGGGCAAGGGATTTTTGGCACTCTTTTCTTCAATCACAGCATTGACCGGAGGAGAAGGGCAAGGTGACTACTCTGCCGCGAATGCATTCCTTGACTCTTTCGCTGAGTCTGCAAGCAGACAACGGGGGCTTAAGGTCATCTCAGTGAATTGGCCGAGCTGGAAGGAGGTAGGCATGTCTGTAGATTTCAGTATAGATGCTGCTGATAACCTCTTCAGCCATCTAGATGTAGAGGACGGGCTTAACTGGCTTGAATACTTGATTGTTCATCCTAAGCAGCGTATCGTTCCGGCAGCTCTTAATACGAGACTGGCGGCTCAACTTGCTGATGATCTGCCTTTCCGGCTGGCTCCAGAAATTTCTATACCGTTGGCTGCCAGTGATAAGGGATCAGGCCAAAGTCAGAGTGAGGCATCGGTCAAATTAAAGGGAGTTGTCGAGATAACCGATACGCAGCGTACATTAGGTAATATTTTTGCTGCGGTACTGGGACTAAGTGAAATAGATGTATTTGCAAGCTTTCAGGATATGGGGGGGAACTCTCTGATGTCTACGCAGCTATTGAAGCTGCTTGAAGATCAGTTCCCGGGACTTGTTGATATTTCGGACATCTTTTCATATCCCTCGGTTAATGACATGTCAGACTTCATTGACAGCCAACGACAACATACTGTGCCTGACGAATCATTAACTGCAGGCCAATCGGATGATGTGGTGGATGAACTCATGGAACTCTTAGAGAGAGAATTGAGCGGAACAGAATTTTTGGAGTTCTTTTTAGATAAGTCTACTGGGGGGGGACAGCGTGGCGAAGGATAGTATGAATGTCAAAAAGGAATTGATTCAGTTTCTTCTGTCTAAAGTGAAAGAACGGGAGCTTGATCCAAATTTGGTGAAGCAATACTTGAAGGAACTGGGGAGTACAGCTAAGAGTGATGTTGAACCTATAGCAATAGTGGGCATGTCCTGCCATTTCCCTGATGCCGACAATCCTGACCAGCTCTGGGATAATCTTTCTGCTGGCCGCCAGTCCATTACGCCGTTCCCGGCTGCGAGACTCGAAGATTTTAAACGTATCCGCAAGATTAAGGGGCCCCTTCGTCAAGGGGGATTCCTGGAGTCAATTGATGCTTTTGATGCGGAATACTTCAATATCCCACCTCAAGTGGCCTTACACCTAGATCCCTATCATCGTCTGTTGCTTGAGACCTTTATAGAAACGATAGAAGATGCAGGCTATCATCGCGGCCAGTTACAAGGACGTTCCGTAGGGATCTTTGTGGGCAATGACCATACACACCGATTGAGCATGTCCTATATGCCCTTTGTGTCGGATCAGGATTTTACAACTGTGACCGGATCATGGACAGGTGTTTTGGCCAGCCGCTTATCCTATCTGTTGAACCTTCATGGGCCAGCGATTGTACTCGATACCGGCTGTTCCTCAGCTCTGGTGGCATTGGATTATGCCATTAAGGCTATCCGGCAAGGCGATTGTGATTCTGCTCTTATAGGGAGTGCCAACCTCTTTTTAGACCCGGTGAATTTTGATAATGAGACCCAGTCCAGTGAGTATATTGTAAGAGCTTTCGACAGCGGCGCAAGTGGTACTGTCTGGAGTGAAGGTGTAGGAGCGGTATTTATCAAACCGTTGTCGAAAGCTCTGGCTGATCAGGATCATGTATATGGAATCATTCGCGGTATTGCGATTAATAATGATGGGAAATCCAACGGCTTGACTGCACCAAGTGCCCGTGCACAACAGGAAGTCTTGCTAAAGGCTTGGGAGCGTGCGGGAATACCTCCTGAAACGATTTCTTATATTGAAACACATGGTACGGGGACCCATTTAGGCGATCCTATCGAGATAAAAGGACTGACCGGCGCTTTTTCCAAGTTTACGAACAAGCGGCAATTTTGTGCCATTGGGTCTGTTAAGTCCAATATAGGCCACACGGTAGGATCGGCTGGAATGGCTTCTCTGATTAAGGTGCTCTTATCCTTGCGCGCACGCGCGTTGCCTCCAACAATTAACTTTCAAATGCCAAATCCATATATTGATTTCTGCAACAGCCCAGTTTACATCCAAGACACTTTAACATCATGGGATGCTGGCATGGCCCCAAGGCGTGCGGGAATCAGCTCCTTTAGTCTGTCGGGTACAAATTGTCATCTGGTGGTAGAAGAAGCTCCGATTGATGAACGTTCTGGTATAGATGAGGGGCTGAGCCTGTATCCTTTATCGGGACGTAACATTAAGCTTTTGGAAAAAACGGTTCTGCACCATCTGAGGTATGTAAAGAAGCATCCAAACATGCGTTGGCATGATATGTGCTTTACTGCCAGTACAGGGCGCGAGCATCATCATGTGCGCGCAGCTATACTATGCCGGAATGCCCAAGGTCTCATAGCTGGACTTGAGGTCTTGGCGAAAGCTATCTCCAAAGGAGGATGGGATACATATACCTATCAGCAGTCGGGAGAAGGGGTTAGCCTGTGGTTAACACCGGAATCCTCTACCTTTGCTCAGAAGGAAGAGCAGACTGTGGATAGCGAGACTGCCATGCAGAGTCTTGTAGCGTCTCTGGCAAATCCGGAAATGCGGGAAATGCCAAATGCATGGATGTCACTGGCTGAACTATATATCACCGGGGTTAACGTTAACTTCGAGGGGATCTATGCGAATCAGTCAGTAAGACGAACTCCGCTACCTCCCCAGGTATTTAACAATCAGCGTTACTGGGATGAAACTCCCCGGAACTTAGGGGAGAGCGAGTCAGAGGCGTCTGAAACAGGGAACAGTATGAAGTTCGATGCTGTATCAATATGGAAGGAAGCAGTAGCATCAGGTTCCCGATTACCTGCAGAGCATGAGGCTTCTGGTAACGTAGAGGTTTTATTGGCCTGGATATGGTCTGAGGTATTGGGGTATCCAGTCATTCATCCTCAGGATGATTTCTATGCGCTTGGTGGTGATTCTATCAATGCGCTCAGAATCATCCAAGTGCTTAATACAGCGTACAGCCTAGAATTACCCCCGTCGTCGCTTTTGGGTTTCCCGGTCTTTAGCGATTTTGTGCAAACCGTGTTCAAGGATTTCGGTTTCACAGATGCAGTACTGGATTCTCTGCTGGAGGGGTCTACCGTACAAGCTCAGGTTATTCAACGCTCTCAAGGTGAGGAGAATACCTTGGCGCTTACTCCTGCCCAGAGCAGAACGTTCCTGTCGGTGAGTATGATGCCCGATTCGGTAGCGTATAACGTTACGGGAGTTTCGAGAATTCGGAAGCATGAAAATATCGACGATGTTGAAAAAATAATGCGCCGTCTGATCGAACGTCATGAAAGTTTGCGTACATCGTTCCATCTGCAAGATGGATTGCCTGTGCAAGTCATTCGTTCCAACGTGAATTTTAATGTAGAGCGCAAGTTACTGGAGTGTGAAGATCATGCGGATATCCGGATGAACATGCTACAGGCAGAGCTTCAACGATTTGTCCGACCGTTTGATCTGGAAACGGCACCGCTGGTAAGGGCTGGATATTTCGAGATCAATGGTCATGAGGCCTATCTAGCTATTGATCTGCACCATATCATTACAGATGGAGCTTCAATGGGGATACTCTTTGCCGAATACATGGCTTTGGCCGAGAACAGGACATTATCACCTTTGTTGATGGGATATCGGGAAGCCTCCGCACTGATTCGGAAGCGTCTTGATGAGACAGCCTTGCAGAAGCAGCGTCAATGGTGGATGGAGCAGTTCGCTGATGGAATACCTGTGCTGGATCTTTATATGGACAAGCCCCGTCCGGCGTTACGGGATTACCGCGGCTCACGGGTTATTCATATGGTGCCCGGTGCGCTGACAGCCCAGGTGAAGCAGTTGGCCAAGAACGCTGGAGCGACTTTGTTTACAGTCCTGCTGGGAGCCTTTCACAATCTTTTGGCCCGTCTGGGAGGCGGCCGTGATATTGTCATTGGAACACCGGTAGCCGGAAGACCTTATCTGGAGTTTCAAGAGATTGTAGGGATGTTCGTTAACACGCTGCCTATTCGGACAAGATCCACCGATATGGAGAGCTTTCATGATTTTCTGGGTCAACTTAAAACGACGGTAATGTCAGCTTTTGATAATCAGGAATATCCTTACGAAGCTTTGATCGAGGATTTACAGCCTGAGCGTATTCCTGGCCGTAACCCTTTGTTTGATGTCTATTTTGCTCTACAAAACGTTGACATGGGACTGTCGGGCTCGGATGAGAAATTTATAGAGTTTGATTCGAGAACCGCAAAGTTTGATATTACGGTAAGTGCAAGAGAAACCCCGGAAGGTCTGCTTATGGAATGGGAATATGCAGAAGCTCTTTATAGGCATTCCACTATAGAACGAATGGCTAGGCGATTTGAACGGCAGCTTGCCTCCATAGTGGATAATCCGTCTTCTCCCTTAGATGAACTGAATCTGATGGAGGAGGGGGAGATGGATTTGATTCTAAATCAATGGAACCGTGCTGAGATGCCATATCCTGATGAACGGGGAATTCCCGCCCTTTTCGAAGAGATGGTCGATCGCCGAGGCAAGGTAGACGCATTAATCATGGATGGCCAGCGCCTGAGCTATGAGGAACTGAATGCTTGGGCCAACCGTATTTCGCGAGAGATTGCTGCGCATGGTGTTGAACCCGGATCCGGTGTAGCTCTTTTATTAAACCGTTCCTTCGATATGATTGCTGCAATAATAGGTGTTCTAAAAGCCGGATGCTATTATATCCCAATGGATTCTGAACTATCCACGGCTCGTTTGCAAATGATGCTGGTGGATGGTGGGGCAAAGCTTTTGCTTTCTCATGGAGAATTATTCCATAAATATAGGGAATGCCTTGATTATGAAAATCCTGTGCTGGATCTTAATGCGCTAAATCCTGATGTTTCTGACGCCAATCCTGCCTTACAAGTGGATGGTAATACTGCAGCCTATGCCATGTACACATCAGGTTCTACTGGAACGCCTAAGGGTGTTCTGGTAAGCAACAAATCAGTTATAAGATTGGTGCGTAATTCAAGGTATCTTGACATCCTTCCTGATGACGTATTATTGCAGTTGTCTAATTACTCCTTTGACGGCTCAGTATTCGACATCTTCAATGCATTATTAAATGGCGCAGCGCTCGTATTGCTTCATAAGCATGAGGTCACCAATCCCCAAGTGCTGAGCCAAATCATTTTGAGAAACAAGGTATCTGTGCTTTTCGTTACTACTTCTCTGTTCAATGCGATGGTTGATGTCAATTTAGAATGCTTTGATTCTACTCGAAAAGTCGTTTTTGGTGGTGAAGCAGCATCGCTATATCATGTGCGGAAAGCTTACGAACGCATAGGTCCTAATCGTCTAATTAATGGCTATGGACCTACGGAGACAACGGTGTTCGCTGTGACGTATGCAATAGACTGTTTGCCGGGAGATGAAGGAATTCCCATCGGATATGCTATTGGCAACACTTCATTGTATGTGCTGGATAACCGGATGCATCCCCAGCCTATTGGAATGCCAGGGGAATTGTACATTGGAGGGCCTGGTGTGGCAATAGGATATTTGAACCAGCCGGAGCTTACGAGAGAGCGCTTTGTTAAGAATCCCTTCCAGCCGGATGAAAGGTTGTACCGCAGTGGCGATCTGGTGGTTCGCGGGGCTGACGGACTTCTAAAATATTTGGGTCGCAGCGATCAGCAGGTGAAGTTTAGAGGATATCGCATTGAGCTGGGGGAAATTGAAACGACCGCCAATTGCCTGGACTCTGTAATAGGAGCGTATGCTGGAATTCATGTGGATCAAGCAGGAGTGCGGAGCCTCTGCTTGTGGGTAGTCCTTGATGGGGATTCAAGTGAAGTTGGGTGCCAGAATGTACGCCGTTCGCTAGAAGAGACTCTTCCAAGCTACATGGTGCCATCGTTTGTGATTCCTATCTCCGTCTTACCGCTCAATAAGAATGGAAAGATTGCCGAGAGTCAACTTCCCGGACCCTTCTCAGGTGCACAGAAACCGGTTCGCGCGCCCCGCAATGAACATGAATTGTTGCTGGCCGATGTATGGTCTCAAGTTCTGGGCATTCGTACGCCAAGCATGGATGATAAATTCTTCAATGTGGGCGGCGATTCGATCAAAGCCATCCAAGTAATCGCAAGACTTCAAGATAAAGGCTATAGCGTGAAGATGGAGGATTTGTTCAAAAATCAGAGTATTGAATCCTTGGCTCCACATCTAAATATGCAACTCAAGATGCAGGTTGAGCAGCACGATATTCAAGGCGTCTGTGCTCCTGGCGCTATTCAGAGTTGGTTTTTAAGTAATGAGTTGAATGCCGGCAGACGGTTCAATCAGGCCATGTTCATCAGAAGCAATACAAGCTGGGATCGTACAAAAATTCAAGCGGCGTTGACCAGTATATGCAGACATCATGATGCCCTTAGGCTGACAGTATCATCGGATGGAAGGATGCGATTGCGGAGTCCAGATGAAGGTCCGATGTACTATTTAACGGACTTGCCACCGCATTTAAATGAAGATGCGCTTCATGAAGCAATGATTGAAGTGCAAAAACATATCCATCTTGACGGAGGTCCGCTGGTGGCTGCAGCTATTGGGTCAGGCCAAGAGGCAGGTCAACTATTCATTGCAGTGCATCATATGGCTATGGATGTTGTATCGTGGGGGGTGCTATTGGAGGATTTTCAGGCCTGTTTAGAACATGCAGAGATTTCGCTACCCAAGAAGACCTCATCATTCTCCGCATGGACCAAGGAGCTAACAGAATGGGCCCGATCCGGAGGCGCTAGAGATGAGCTGCCGTATTGGCTGGAATTAGCCAATGAGGTTAGGAAATTGCCGTCACCGCTTGCCCCGGTAAATGTCTTGCGCAAGGATACTGCGCGAGCAGAATACTGGATTAAGGGAGACGTTGGCCGAGCGCTATGTGGCGATGCCAACTCTGCATATCACACCGAGACTGTCCATCTCTTGCTAAGTGTTCTGGCTCGTGCATTGTGTGAATGGTTTAAGACAACGGCTCTATTAGTCAACCTTGAGGGCCATGGACGAGAGGACTTCGCTCCAGGTTTAGATATCAGCCGGACGATTGGCTGGTTTACGAGCACCTATCCGTTGTTGCTAAAGGCGGTCAGCGGAATTGGAGATACAATTAAGAACACTAAGGAAGCAGTGCGCGGAGTACCTAGACGGGGCTTTGGATATGGTGTTCTTCGTCAATTGGATTCAGGACTGGAAGATCAGGATCGAGCCTTGTTGGAAAGTCTGGTACCTGCGGTTTGCTTTAATTATCTTGGTGTGCAAGGAAATACAAATGATTCAGAAATGAATATTAACCATTTGCCAGGCGAAGTCACCACTGATGACGAATGGGAGAGCCAATGGGTGCTGGATATCGTCGCAGTTCGAGTGGAATCGGCAATATCCATAGAAATGCGATATCCCCGCGCAATGTTCAGTGAAGAAGAGATTGAAGAGCTCTTGGCGCTGCTTGATACGATGGCTGAGCAGATTGCCGAGTTCTGTTTGAAGAGAGAAAGCAGTGAGAAAACTGCTTCAGATTACACGGTAACCAAATTAAGCAAAGAAGAACTAGATAGTATCTTAGAGGATATAACATTGAATTGAGTGTATATGAATTCTAAATATTACAATTAATATCCTTTATTTTAAATAAATCGCTAAATAGTGATTATGTTTGTTTATATTAACCAAATATGGTACTATTTATTTGGCGGTAAAGGATAAACAAGGAGCTGCAATATGATCCATAAGGATGATATACAGGATATTTACGGTTTGTCTCCAATGCAGAACGGGATGTTAATAAGTCATGCTCTCGATCCTTTATCTTCAGCATATCTGGAGCAATTTGATTTTAATATTATGGGTGATGTGAATCCCCAATGTATGGAATACGCATTGATTCAGATTTCTGACTGCCATGATATTCTACGTACGGTGTTCTCCTACAAGAAAACGGATCTGCCCAGGCAGATCGTATTGAAATCCTGGCACCCTCAAATGACAGTTGAGGATTATAGGAACATGCATTCAATAGAAGCTGCTGTAGATAATTTCAAGGAAAAAGATAGAGCTAGAGGGTTTGATTTAAGTCGAGATGTGCTGCTTCGGTCAGCGTTATTGAGAGTCGGGGACAAAGCCTGGAGGTTAATATTGACTTTTCATCATATCGTGATGGATGGATGGTCACTTGCGCCCTTCTTTCAGGAGCTATTCGGATATTATGAAACTGCGGTTAATAATCAGACGATACCGGCTGTTAAAGCGGGCTACCAATATAGCGAATATATCAGTTGGCTTCAAAAGCAGAGTGTGGATGAGGCCTGTGCCTACTGGAAACAGTATCTTGATGGATATGATAAACCAGCATCGATCCCTACACTGGGGAATACGGATTCTTATTGTCATGCTAGGCATGTCTTTCCATTGAAATCGGATTTGGTGGAAGCAATGGAGTATTTGGCAAAAGCACGACAGTTTACGGTGAATACGTTGTTTCAAAGTGCATGGGGTCTGCTGCTCCAAAAGTATAACTATGTTCGGGATGTTGTGTTTGGAACGGTTGTATCTGGGCGACCACCTGATTTACCCGGTGTGGAATCCATGGTTGGTTTATTCATAAACACAAGGCCACAACGTGTTCAAACCGCTGATGGAGACAGTTTTGCCATGATTTGTTCCAAAGTGCAAGATGCAAGTTTTACATCGACTGCCTATGAATATTATCCGCTCTATGAAATTCAAACACACTGTGAACTGAAGAATAGGCTGCTGGACCATGTAGTGGCGTTTGAGAATTATCCCCTAATCGATCAACTTAGAGAAAGGGAGACGGAAGCGGAACACTCTTTATGGTTCGAGGATATTCAGGTGTATGAACGTGCGAATTATGATTTCAGCATTATCGTCAATCCGGGAAATGAGTATTCGGTTACATTTATCTATAATGAGAAACGGTACTCGCGAGAAACAATAGAAGGCTTGGAGCGAAGTCTGATAAACCTGCTAGAGGAGGCTTGCGCCAGTCCGGATGTTTCTGTAGATGAGTTGAGTTTATGCTCAGCTCTCGATCAAACGCAGATTATACAAGGCTTCAATGGAAAGAGATCCACCTATCCGTCCGATACTACCGTTGACGCTTATTTTAAGAGTATTGCTTCAAGCTATCCGAACGACACTGCTCTTGTATGGAGAAATAAAGAATTCACTTATGCGGAGCTGGATGCCTGGTCTGACCGCTTAGCCGCTCTACTGCGGGCTAGAGGGGTGAGCCCTGGTGGTAATGTGGGCTTATTAGTAGGGCGTTCACCAGAAATGATAGCTGGCATGCTGGGAATAATGAAGACAGGTGCAGTCTATGTACCACTGGATATTAATAGCTCTGCTGAGAGATTGACAACAATGATTAAGGATACAGATATCCAGATGGTATGTACCCAGAAAGAACTAGAATCTCAACTGCCAGATGGTATAGCAACTCTATTCCTAGATTATACAGACAACGACGTAGCGTTCGAAGATATAAGCCAAAGTCATACTGCTGAGAGTCCGGCTTATATCATGTATACATCTGGTTCAACAGGGAAACCCAAAGGCGTGATGATTACTCATAGGAATATTATTCATCTAGTAAGTAGTGCTGGGTTTATGAAGTTCCAGCATGGTCAGGTT
This sequence comes from Paenibacillus sp. FSL P4-0338, assembly GCF_038002365.1. NCBI lineage: Bacteria > Bacillati > Bacillota > Bacilli > Caryophanales > Paenibacillaceae > Paenibacillus > Paenibacillus sp. FSL P4-0338. The sequence goes on from NZ_JBBOCG010000002.1 coordinate 1,380,180, forward strand.
ATGCTTCAGACTTGCTCGCCTACCTTTGATCCCTGCACTTTCGAAATTTGGGTGGCTTTGCTGCAAGGAGGCACTCTGGTTGTGGCAGACGAGGAGGATTGTATTGATTCTGGAAGGATTGGTGAATTATTAATCCGCCGAAAGGTTAACAGTACGCAGTTGGTTACTGCATTGTTTAACCGGTTATGCGATCAAGACCCTGCAGTGTTCTCTTCTTTAACAAGTATGATGGTGGGCGGTGATGTTCTATTAGCTAAGTACGTTCGCAAAGTAAGAGAGTCGAATCCTGATTTGATTCTAATTAACGGATATGGACCTACAGAAAATACGACAATTTCCACCGTTCACATTATTAACGATTCCGATTTGGAAGCAGATCGTGTCCCGATAGGACGTCCTCTGGACAATTCATCGGTATATGTTATGGATCAGGGACTTCATCTTCTCCCTGTAGGTGCTATAGGAGAAGTATGCGTGGGCGGTGATGGGGTAAGCCTGGGTTATTACAATAACGGGGAGCTTACCGATCAGAAATTTGTTCAAGATACGTTTATGCCTGATGGGAGGATGTACCGGACAGGTGATTTAGCCCGCTGGCTTCCTGATGGAACCGTCGATTTCTTAGGCCGAGCTGATTCTCAGGTGAAATTTAGGGGATATCGCATTGAGATCGGTGAAATTGAACGTACTATGGCGAACTTCTTAGACCTCAAAGAAGTGACCGTTCAGATTCAGAACGTAGGACAGGAAAAGCAACTATGTGCTTACTATACTAGCAGAGGTGTTCCTGATATAGATAATTGGCAGAAGCTATTGGCTTCCAAGTTGCCGGTCTATATGATTCCTGTTTTCTTTATTCAGATGGAAGCGTTACCCTTGACACCAAACTTCAAGATTGACAAGGGGGCACTACCGCTGCCCTCATCAATAGTTCCAGGCAGATCCGAGCGAATGCAGCCAGCAAGTGAAATGGAGAACATTATAACAGATATTTTTGCCTTAGTATTGGAAACAGAAGCTGTACCGATAAACTATAATTTTTTTGAACTGGGAGTAAATTCGCTAAACATTATTACGATTAACAATAAGCTCAAAGCGAAGCTAAATAGAGATATACCCTTAACGGTTCTGTTTGAACACACCAGTATAGCCCGTCTGGCCAAATACCTGCAGCCCAAAGAGGTAATTGACAACCAAGAAGAACAAGATAAGGAAGCTGAATTGAATGAATCCAGAAGAACTCTATTACAAACTGATAGACTAATTCGTTTCTTGGAGGGCTAAATAAAGATATGAAAAATAATTATACAGGTATGGAAATTGCTGTTATCGGGATGTCAGGAAGGTTTCCTAGTGCGGGAGATCTCGAAGAGTTCTGGAGTAATTTGGTTGATGGGAAAGAAGGAATTTCCTTTTTTGATAAAGATGAGCTTGTAGCGAGTGGGATGAATCCGGAATTGCTGGATATGCCTAACTTTGTTGGGGCTAAAGGTGTATTTCCTAACATTGAGTACTTTGATGCTGATTTTTTCAACTACACCCATCGTGATGCTGCGACATTAGATCCGCAAGTTCGTATTTTGCATCAAGAAGTCTACCATGCTTTGGAAGATGCCGGGTATGTAACGGAACAACCCCGCAATAATATAGGTGTATTTTTAGGTTCTACAAGTAACTTTGCTTGGGAACTTGAAACAATGAAACTCAGTATGGATAACGATGAGCATATGTTTGGCACTGGTTTGTTGAATGATAAAGATTTTGCAGCGACTCGAATTGCCTATAGCCTTAACCTTCAAGGACCATGCGTTACTGTGCATAGTGCATGCTCGACTTCCTTGTATGCTATTGATCTTGCTTGCCGTCAGCTCCTTACCGGAGCATGTTCAGTTGCTGTTGCTGGAGGCAGCAGTTTTACTGTACCTAGCCGTAATGGTTATTTATATACGGATGGCATGATTAATTCACCTGATGGGCATTGCCGCCCGTTCGACCAAGATGCCAAAGGCACCGTGGAGGGTAATGGCGTCGGAATCGTAGTGCTCAAGAGGCTTGAGAATGCGGTTAAGGACAGGGATCATATCTATGCGGTTATTCGAGGTTCTGCTGTCAATAATGATGGGAACCGCAAGGTAGGATTCACGGCTCCTAGCGTTGAGGGGCAAGCGGATGTGATCCGCAGAGCTTTGTATATGGCAGATGTACCTGCGCAGAGCATATCCTATATTGAAACGCATGGAACCGGAACTATATTGGGAGATCCGATTGAGATAGCGGGCCTGCAAAAGGCATTCCAGTCTGTAGATTCTAAATCCGGCAGCATCGGTTTAGGGTCCCTAAAGTCTAACATTGGACATCTTGATGTCGGCGCCGGTGTTGCATCCTTTATCAAAACCTCGTTAGCTCTTAAAAATAAGATTATTCCAGCAAGTATACATTTCGAGAAATTAAACTCTAATATTGATTTCACAAATACGCCTTTTCGGATGATAACTGAATCCCAAGAGTGGAACAGACAGCTTGAGTCCACAGAGAATGCTGAGTATTATCCTCTGCGGGCGGGTGTCAGCTCTTTTGGTATCGGTGGCACGAACGTTCATATTATATTAGAAGAAGCCCCGGAACGAGAGGTTTCGGGACCGGGCAGAGAATGGAATGTGCTAAGTCTATCGGCTGCCACTGAAACATCTCTGAACCAGATGAAAGAGGACTACCTTACATTTATTAATCATGCTGGCGCTGGGATTAACCCTACGGATTTGGCGTACAGCTTACATACAGGGAGCAGAAGTCTAAAGGAACGTTTCTCGCTGCCTTATCGCAATTATCAAGAGCTGTCAGAAGGATTGGAGGCAGCTATAAAAGGCGAAGCTTCTCAGCGGGGAAGCAAGAATACAGTGTCTAATAGTAAGGCGGAAGTCATTTTCCTTTTCCCGGGACAAGGATCTCAATATGTGGGTATGGCCCGTGATCTGTATCAGACGGAGCAAGTGTTTTGTAATGAATTAGAGGCATGCTTAAAAATTGCAGAAGTAAGTGGAGAGTACACGCTTAGGCGACTGATTCTAGATCCGGCGGCAAATGATGAAGAGATCATGAAAGAGACGGATCTTGCCCAATTATCCTTGTTCGTTATTGAGTATGCATTGGCGCGTCTATTGATGTCTTGGGGAATTAAGCCTTATGGAATGATTGGCCACAGTTTGGGTGAGTACACTGCCGCTTGTCTGGCTGGAGTGTTCTCTATTGAAGAAGGAATCCAGCTTGTTATGGCCAGAGGGCGTCTTATGAAATCCATGGCTAGAGGCTCCATGCTTAGTGTCAGTGCCTCGGCGGCCATTCTGGAGCATCTGCTGCCTGCCAGCGTGTCTTTGGCTGCTGTCAATAGTCCGAACCAATGTACGGTGGCTGGCTCGGATGAAGATATTGAGCTGGTGCAATCTCAATTGGCTTCGATGGGCTTGACGTACCGCAGGCTAAAGACCAGCCATGCCTTCCACTCGTCAATGATGGATGGTATGCTGGCTGAATTTGGTGAGGTGTGCGCCAAGGTTGCCTTTAAGGAGCCGGCAATTCCTTATGTATCCAATCTGACGGGGGACTGGATCACGCCTCAGGATGCTACCGATAGCTCTTATTATACGAAGCACGTGCGCAACTGCGTTCAATTTGCCCGTGGAATTGAGACCATCTTAACGAATCCAGGAGTTGTATTCATTGAAGTGGGGCCGGGACGGACTCTATCCACCTTTGTTCGTCAGGCGGCAACGGAGAAGACTGCGGGTGTAGTCAATATTTTACGCCATCCCAACGAGCCTTTGAGTGATGATGCGTTTCTCGCGGAACGCTTAGGAGAACTATGGTGTTGTGGAGTGGCTCCAGATTGGAAGGCTTATTATAAGGAACAAGTTCGTAATCACGAGCCGCTTCCTCATTATCCATTTGATGCTAAGAAATTCCCTATTGGAAGCAGAGATACGTATAGTCTGCTAAAGGGAATAACAAGCGGAGCCAAGCATAATAACGCTTCACAAGATATTATTCATAAGGATACTGGCAACGGGGCAGCGAAAGTGAGTCAGGTTCTTTGGGAGCCATCCTTTTTGCCTCAGATTAATCCTTCTGTGCAGCAGAGAACCAGTTTGATTTTGACCCAAGATGTTGGCCATGCCATTCATTTATTTAAGAGCTTGCCTAAGTGGAGAGGGATTTTTGTCAATATTGGATGCGAGTATTCGTTCAATGGGTTCTACGATTCTGCCATACGGCCTGCTAACGAAACCGATCTGCGCCGCCTATTCAAGGACCTGAAGAATCATGCTATGCTGCCAAACACGATTATGGTGATTCAGTCTGATGTCCGCAGCACTGAAGAGGAGCTTCGCGTGCTGGCTGATGTAATAAAGGAGGAACTTCATGATTCGCTACCAGAAGTTGTAGTCATTAGTCCTGCAGCTATAGGCAATCATGCTCCTGGGCTCGTTACTTTGGTCAGGGCATTAATGACGGAGCAGCCTGGCTTAGTTATTCGTTTGGTAGATGCAGGTGTACCGTCTAACCATGTTGATTATGTTCAACAATGGGCATCTGTAATTGAAAAGGAACTTGCTGTAGATGGTAGTAACTATCCAGCCGTATCCTATAACAACGGATCAAGAATGGTTCCTCGGCTTCGTAATTTGGATACGTGTGAGGTGAGGCAAAGTTCATCTATTTCCGGGAGCCATCTGGTTGTGTTGAGTCCTGAGAACCGGCTGCCAATAGCATTAGCCCAAACTCTCCAGCGCGAGAAGGATACGAAGGTAAGTCTGCTGCCTTATCGCTTGGATTCCAGATCCTTTTATGATGAAACGATTGTTCAGGCATTGGAGGATGTGCAAGCTCAGCAACAGCAGTATATGGAACGCTTTGGAATTGAAGATTTATCCGGTACTCACCGTTTAGTTGATGAATACTCCGCTCGTCTGGTGTTTGACTATATTAATGAAGTGTTTCTGATGAAGACAGGGCGGAGGTTTGACATCAATACCTTCAAAGAAGGATTGGGAGTCATTGACCCGCTTGCTAGATTTGCAGATTATTTCCTCCATATCTTATGTGAGGATGGTCTTCTGGAAGCAGAAAAAGATAAAGGAAGCTTCAGGGTTACTGAGAGAACAGAACAGCTCCGTCAGCCTACAGAAATTCGTGCGGAAATTGAAGGTATGACGGATCTTTTCTCAGGACAACTGGATCTACTAGCTCACTGTGTAAGTAAATTTAAGCCTGCGCTTCGAGGTGAGATCCCATCTCTTGGCGTATTGTATCCTGAAGGAAACAATGAATTGCTTCAACGCACCTATGAAGGGACTCTTCAGGCCAAAGAAGAAGAGCTTATGATTGAGATGTTCGCACAAATGCTGTCTAAGCTGGTAGGCGAAAAACGCAGAATCCGTATTCTGGAGGTTGGAGGCGGATTTGGTACTATCCTGCGCCAAGTAACAGAGGTTCTCAAGGGAGTAGAAGTCGAGTACTTATTTACAGATGTATCAAGTTCATTCTTGGAGGATATTCGAGCATACGCGCATGAGGAGAACTTGGAATTCCTCACAACCGGACTTTTTGATATTACGAAAGATCCACAGCAGCAAGGATTTGAAGCGAATCATTTCGACATAGTCGTTGCGTATAACGTTGTTCATGCAACACATCGCATTTCGGAAAGTCTAGATCATCTTCATAGATTGTTGAAGCTGGGGGGACTGCTATGTGTTATAGAACGAGTCCACACCAGACGCTTTGTTGATCTTATCTGGGGATTGGCCGATGGATGGTGGCATTTTGATGAAAGTGAACGCGAACTGTCACCTTTAATATCTGTAGAGGAATGGCATAGACAATTCGTTCAGTTAGGTCTTGAGATGGTAACGGCATATCCCGATCAGAGCAAGTATGGAGCGCTGCTTGATGTAGGTATGCTTGTTGGCCGCCGGGTGATCATGGAAGAGACTGAAGGATTGGAGAATGTGATTCTGACGGAAGAGGGGGTAACCTGCCTGCCGGTCATTGCCGGAAGCGATATGGACTCCTTGCAGAGGGCGCTGGAAGCAACGCTCAATACGCTATCAAATGTGGATGGAATAATGTTATGGGATGCATTGGCGAATAAGAAATGCAGCCAGCATGCAGTAAGAGTCGCGCATCAGGAGGAAGTAGACTTATCCATTGCTGTAAACCAACTTATAACCAGAATGGATAATCAGAAGCCGCGAATCATGATATCTTCTCTTTCTCAAGCCAATCATTGGTCTTCTGAGCTAACGAAATGGGTTGTAGCAAATGATGAGTTGGATATTGCTGCAGATGTATACCGCCTCTATTTACCTTTAGAGAATGAAGGGATTATTGAGGAACTACCTGCTGTGCTGGGAGCAATGCTAGAGTCGGGTATACGCCAAGTTATCCTGAATCCTTGCGAATTCCCTTTATTCTCAGATAAACCGGAATCGGTTGGGGCTTCCAGTAAGACAAAGACAGAAATCGTAAAGGTTACAGAGCTTGAGGTTCTGGAGCAATTGTTGGAGAAGTCATGGAAGGGGATTTTAGGCAGAGAAGACATTGGACGCGAAGAAGACTTTTTTGCAATGGGTGGAGATTCCTTCAAGTTGATCGAAATGACAACGGATCTGGAACGTGAGGGCTACAAATTATTGATGAATGAAGTATATAAATATCCAACCATTCATTTGTTAGCCGCATATATGAATCGACAATCTGAAGGTAAAAGCAATGATATTACAACTGTTGAACAGTTGGAGGCACATCTTACCGGAGCATTTGGAGCAAAGTGGATCTTCCGCGTCTTAGGCGGAGAGCAGCCCGTTAATATTCTGTTTGTAGATGAAGCGGCAACCGGCGGAGTAGATTTTGCCCGTCAGTATCTTCAGAAGCTTCATATGTCTGAGGAACTTCTGCCGCATTATATTTATGAATTGTCGTTGTACGAACAGTTGTCTGAACCTATTAATCTAGGTCAATTGATAAAGCATGGTGTTCTATTTAATTCAGAGAAGATGGTTATCGAGAACGTTGAAGAACATATACAGGCAGGACAAGATCTCTTTAACCTAGCCGTTACCAGCCAGCCAATTATTAATCGCTTTGATCTAAGTAATATCCAGGAAATTCATTTCCGCGGAGAAGTACGCTTACAGTTGTACATGATGCAATTTAATGAAATGGTGGATCAAGATTTATTAGAGCAAGCCTTATGTGATGTTGTGGGCAATCACCAATTGCTGCGTAGTTGTCTATATGAATACAACGAGGGGTATCGGTGGAAAGAGTATTCTCCTCCTCTGAAACTATCCCTTCCCAAGTTGGATCTATCCGGACTAACACCTGGCGCTCAATCCAGGGTCATGGAGGAAATAGCAAAGTTTGAGTGGGCTGCGAACTTTAAGCAATTGGATAAGCCAATGTATCATGTAACGCTGATTAAAATGAATGAAAAAAATTACAATCTGTTCTTCCAATTTGATCACTCTATATTTGATATTTCTTCTGGACAGGCCATCCGGCGTCAAATTCTTCAGCGTTATAAGGAATTACAAAAAGGTGTAAAACATGCAATGGAAGCAGCGACTACGTATGAGCAATATTTGCAGCAAATCAATAAAGGCCCGGTTGGTATGGAGATAGAGCAGTTGCACAGCATGTTTGACTTAGACAGATACCTTGAATATACCGATATTCTAATAGAAAAATTCAATAATATTCAAGAAAATAGAATCCAGCAAATGCGCTACAGCATAGATTTGAGTCTCTTCAATTTCGATGAAGATGATGCTAATGCTCCGTTTGAGTTAGCTTTGCAGGTATATGCTCTTGTGGTGGCGAGAATATTGGATCTGGAAGCTGTGCCATTTGATTTGCTCTTCCAAAACCGTAGATACGAAGGTAAAAACTTCTCCGATGTAGTGGGCTTAGTATTAGATGCAGTACCATTCATCGTAACGGCGGATAGAGAGAATCCATCCCATGTAGCCGATGTAATCAGAAATACAGTGAAGAATATTAACAAACATAATGTCAATTTTATTAGTCTATCCAAAAATAAAACAATCTTTAAAGAGGCTCCTGCTACATTCTATTCTCCAATTTTGCTGAACTATGGAGGAAATGCTGAGGAAGAGTATAGTCAGATTTGGGATTATACCATGCAGCAGTTAGACGACAAAGATCAAAAGAAATTAAATTACGCTGGTTTTTATGGTCTGGTCGGAGTTGTGAAGGATAAACTAAATTTCTTAGTGTTGTATAAGTTTGATTCCGATATGGAAAGTGTTCGTCAAGCGTTTGATGAAGAAGTTGCCCAGCTAGTTGAGAAATATAATGAGAAAAGGAAATTGAAGGAAGTGTCTAATGGGCAGCTATAATTTATTCTGCATTCCTTATGCAGGTGGCTCTGCCAGGACTATTTATGGTAAATGGACAGGAATACTCGATCCTAAAACAAACGTTTATTATTTGGAACTGGCTGGACACGGGCAACGGATGAACGAGCCTTTTCATAGCAGTATACAGGAAGCTGTTGAAGATATGCTGGAGATGATTCGCCCGCTGATTACTTCAGATAAGCCATATGCCTTGTATGGACACAGTATGGGCACAGTGCTTGTATACGAGTTGGCAGCGGCTATACGTGCCGAAGGTCTACCGCAACCGGCGATCCTGTTTGTTTCTGGACGTATGCCCCCTCATCATTTTTACAAAGCTGAGAAGGTTCACCTAAAGTCTGATGAGCTGTTAATTGAGTATTTGAAGGGGATTAAAGGCACACCAGCATCATTCTTTGAGTCGAAAGAGTTGCTCAAGATTTTCATTCCGATTCTGAGAAATGATTATCGCCTCATTGAAGAGTACCAATTCCAAGAACCGGCAGTATGTTTTGATTCGGATATCGTATTATTCTATAGCATTCAGGACTTTCATGTAGATAAGCCCGGAATTTTGGAATGGGAGCGTTATACGAAACACTCCTTCAAAGTCTTTGACTTTGAAGGAGGGCACTTTTTCTTGAATGAAGTGTGGCGTGACTTATGTTTGATTATCAATGAAGAGCTGACGGCTAATCGTTAACAATATTGAATATGAGAGAGAGGTTTTATTATTATGGGTGCACCTTATGATGTCATTTCCGATTTATATATCAAATATTGGAATGATATAGTGTTGTCTAATTATCCTATCCTTGAGAAAACGCTTCTTCCATTTATACCTGACAATAGTGTCATACTGGATGTTTGTTGTGGTGCAGGTTTGATCGCAGCGAAACTCAGTGAGCAGAATTATGTTGTTGAAGGATTTGATATATCGGAAAAAATGATTGAAAATGCAAAGATTAATGCGCCTAAGGCCTCTTTTAAAGTGGGAGATGCGAGGGATTTCAGTTATGACATTTCCTTTGATGCTGCTATATGTACGTTGGATAGTCTTAATCATATTACTAACATAGCAGATCTGGAGAAAGTCTTTATCCATATTGCACAAGCTTTGAAGCCCGGGGGAGTATTGTATTTTGATGTGAGGAATGAGGAGGGCTATAAGTACATCTGGGATAAGCAGAGTTACTCCATAATAGAACCAGAACTGGTAGTCACCTATAAGACGATCTACAACGCTAACGATCGATTGGGGATTATGAAGGGTGTTTACTTTAAGGAAAGTGAGGTTTGGGAGCGAGATGATTTTTGCATTATCCAAAGAAGTTATCTGGAGGAGGAGCTCTCTGCATTATTGAATAAAGTTGGTTTTAATAATATTAAAATTGTGAAAGTCAAAGAAAACTTAAATATAAATGTACTGGGAAGATCCCATTATACCTGCAGCAAGAGTATGTAGTAATTAGATCCAAGGATTTCTAGTCCTGATTAGGCAACAGATCCTTGGATTCCATTATATTCAATGTTTATAAGGTAATTATCAAAAGGAGGAATTGCTATGAGCAAGGCTATTCTGAAATGCAGAAATCTATATAAATCCTATTTGAGTGCTGATGTAGAAGTAAGTGCTATTAATAATCTGACCATTGATATCTATGAAAAGGATTTTACTGTAATCATGGGGAGTTCAGGCTCCGGGAAATCTACCCTGTTATATCTTCTAAGCGGACTTGATAATGTAACCAAGGGTGAGGTCTGGTTTGAAGATATGAGAATTGATGTGTTAAAAGAAAAAAAGATGGTTCAGTTGAGACGTGAAAAAATCGGGTTTGTCTTCCAGTCCATTAATCTTGTACCCAATCTATCCATCTTTGAAAATGTGACGGTGCCTGGATACCTTGCACAAAAAAATAGAAAAGATGTTGAGAAGAGAGCCAGGGAGCTTTTGGACAATATGGATATCAAACAGGAGGCATCAAGAATGCCTTCGCAGTTATCAGGCGGACAGCAACAAAGAATAGCCATTGCAAGAGGGCTTATCAATTCACCTAAGGTGCTTTTTGCAGATGAGCCCACAGGAGCACTGAACTCAACACAAGGTCAAAGAATCTTGGATGTATTCACAGATATCAACAGCAAAGGGCAATCTATTGTAATGGTTACGCATGATGTCAAGGCAGCCTGCCGGGCGAATCGAATTCTGTTTTTACGTGATGGTGAGATTAATAGTGAGTTAAATCTCGAAAAATATTCAAAGGATAATGGTATAGAGAGGGAAGAACAAATATATTCTTTCTTAATGGATAAGGGGTGGTAATTATGCGATCAATATTTAAGGTATGTCTTGCAAACTTCAAGAGGAATAAAACGCAAAAGGTTTTGATTGCCATTACAGTTTTATTGGCCTCTTTAGTCTTTTCGTTAGGGATCTCTATTCTTTCTATAATTGATAAACCCTTTGACAAAATGTATAAAGACCTAAATGCTTCTCATACTTTACTTTTTTACGATAGTGTTCTTAACAGGAATAAGGACGTTGAGGCTTTTTGGAAATCACAAAAGGAAGTAGAAAGCACTTACCTCGTGCCTGCACAATTCATGCAGGGGAATGCTTATTTTAATAAAAAAATTGATATTAGTTTATTTATAGCTGAAGTTCCTGACGGGACTGTTACACAGGATATATTAAAAATTGTTGAAGGCACCGAGGGGTCAAAACCAGGAGTTAATGAGATTTGGCTACCGACTACATTTGCATACGAGAATAAGATTAACGTAGGGGACAGCATTGATTTGCCAACCTTTGAAGGCTCAAAAAAATATAAAGTGTCTGCAATTATAATTGATCCCCAGTACAGCTCTCCTCAGCATAATCCAGTCAGAGTATGGGTTAAATCAGGAGAACTAAACCGAATATTCACCGGTGAATCTACATCCTATGTCATTGGAATTCGTTATCTGGAATACTCCGAGAAGGATGAAGTTAGAATCTGGAATGACTTTGAAACGTATCTTGGACAAAGTTTTACCGGATATAAACTGGATTATAATGATATTGTTTTCAAGTATACTAGTACGCAAGAAAGCATTGGTGCTATTATGTTAGTGCTTGCTTTAATAGTTATTGCAGTATGTTTTATTCTAATTTTCTTTGCAATATCAAATTCAATAATGTCTGATTATACAACCATTGGGATATTTAAAGCCCAGGGCTTCTCTTCGGTCAATATTATTTTTACATATGTGCTGCAATACTTAATTATTGGGTGTATTGCTATTCCTCTAGGTTCAATGTTAAGCATACCTATTGTTGGGGTGCTGTCGGACAGCTTGATGAAGGCGTTAGGAATGACGCAGAGCTCGGGGACCTCCTTGGATACAGGCATAGTGACGTTCATTGTTTTAATGTTGTTTACGGTTGGTGTTTCTTTTGTTGCGGCTTCAAAAACATCGAAAGTTAAACCATCCCAAGCGATCCGTTATGGGGCTCCGGCAAGTAAAAACTTAAAGAGAACAGGCATTTCTTTATCGGCACTTAGACGATTGCCGGTATCCATGATGATTGGAATAAAGGATACATTCTCTCAAGTGAGACAAATGATCTTTTTCGTAATCGTTCTTTTTGTAACAAGTGTTATATTGGTGTTTTCTTTCGTAAGTATCTCCAGTATGGAAAATGCCTTGGAGGATCCGAATTACATGGGGATGGATTACAGTGATCTGACCGTTGGGAATTCGAACAGGACGGAAATGACTAATGATGATATATATCAGCTATTATCCAAGGAAGAGAACGTGGAGTTTGTAGTTCCTATGAATTATTTGATCAACTCCTCCATCTTTATCAGTGATGATAGTGCCTCTAAGAACATTGTAGGAACAGCATATGCCGGAGATATGGAGCTTTTGGGCATTACGAATTCGGAAGGCCGAAATCCTTCTGATCAGAATGAAGTTTCAATTAGTTATAAATTATCCCAGAGGCTTAACATGGGGATAGGAGATACCCTTTTAGCCAATATTGAAGGGGAAAATAAAGAATTAAAGATTTCGGGTGTTTTTTCAACGATGAGCAGTGGCGGATATATGTTTAGAATCCTAAATGCTGACATTAAGACCTCGAAAATTGGCATGCAGAGGGTTCATCAAGTGAAGTTAAAGGAGAATGTGGATGTAGCGAAATTTGAGCAAGAATTAAAGGGGAAATACGAAGATTCATTAGAAATTGTAAACAATTCGAGATTCAGAGATACCTTCCTTTCCTCTATTAAGTCTGTAATTAAGCTGGTAACCTATATTATCAGTATAGTTGTAGTTAGTGTTTGTTTTATTACAGTGTTCAATGCAATCTTAATCAATATCCTTAATATGAAGAAGAATTACGGGATTTACAAATCCTTTGGAATGTCTTCCTTTGAAATAAGAAAAGCTTTGATCTATAGAATTCAATTTGTAACGATTATTGGATGTGGATTAGGAATCGTTACAGCCGTGCTCTTAACTCCATCCTTCATTGGTCCAGCCTTATCCCAAGGAGGAGCTGTAAGAATTGATATCGTAATGGACTGGTTCCAAATTATTATGATAGCACCACTGTGTATGGCGGTTACCATGCTTAGTACATGGGTCGCTTCGGGAGGCGTTCTCAAAATCAATCCGCGTAATTTGGTGTCTGAATGAGTACTGGAAATATACATCCAATGTAAAGCAGAGGACCTATGCTTGTGTATCCAAGGAAATAGACGTTATAAGAGAGTAACACTTATTTAACAGCCACTGATGCTAATGATGTATGTCCTCCTCAACTACAGTAGTAGTGGCTGTTAAACGTACTTTTATTAAGATAGGCTACATCCCGCGTATCCATATCGGATTTACACATCTGGATCATGGCGTTCTTCAGCCAGCCGTCCTGCTGGTGGGCACAGGTAGTCGGGTCTGAACAGTCTATGACGATTACCAGGGGACTAAAATGTTTGTGGTGAACTATAAGCATTTTTAACCATAGAGCTATCTATAATGATGATGTATAACAAGAGTTTATCAGAATTACTGTTTCAATTTGTAAGGATGGGAAGACATATCGACTCATCAATCAGGGAGAGATAATTTTGGTTAGAGTATTCGCTGTTCAGATAACCCAATTCCCTTATAAATATCTGGATTCTATATTGTCATATCTTCCGGAGGGTAGACGTCAAAAGCACCTGGAATTCCGATTTTTACAAGATAAATTACGGGGTGTAACCGGAGATATGTTAATGAGAATGGTGTTATCCTCAATGATGGATAGACCTATAGAGGATATAAGTATCGCTGTTAATTGCTTTGGCAAGCCAGTTCTGCTTGGTAACAAGCAGGGACTTGGATTCAACATTTCCCATTCTGGGGATTGGGTCGTTCTGGCTACAGGTCCTTCCAGCCAAATTGGAGTAGATGTAGAGCGAATAGATGAGGTTCATCTCGATTTGGCGCTACGATTTTTCAGGGAAGATGAATACCGGTCTATATTGAAAGTTGAAATGGGTGAGCATAGATTATTACAGTTCTTTCGGATTTGGACAGCGAAAGAAAGTTATATTAAAGCCATTGGCAAGGGGATGACCATCCCACTTGAAAGTTTCTCTACCGTCGAAGGAGACGAAATGGCAAGTGAAAAATGGATATTCGGGAAAAAGTGGTACTTTAAGTCATATCTTCTAGAAGTTGGGTATTCATTAACCATATGTTCAGATATAAACTGTTTCAGTGAACAAGTTGCAATCATTGATATAGGTTCGCTTATACATTCTTTCTTCAAAGCACATAAACATGGGGCAATAGGAGGTCAACCTACTGTTTCTGATTTGTTACATAGCGAAGCAGAAGTGAATTCCATGTTGAAAAAGTGAAGTGATAATTCATCGCGACGCTTAGTAAGGAGCTGAATAAGAATCCATTTCAGGCGCTGATAGAAGCGCCTTTTTTGCGTGCGCCTCACAGTTGCATCTTCTAGGTGGTTCAAATCTACCCGGCAACTTCACCCTTTAAAGTGCCGTATCCGAAGTAGACCAACTTATCGGAAAAGGGAATCTATTTCCATTGACAGCCCTTCCATGTTCCGTTATACCTGCATATATATCAGGATTCGACAGGAACGGGGGATTTCTACAGTGAATTCATTGATTTCGGTCATGCTTGTGGATGATGAGCCGCTTGCACTTGATCATGTCTACCAATCGGTTCCGTGGGAGGAGAATGGCTTCCGGGTGGTCGCTCAGGCGACCAGCGGGCGTATGGCGCTACGGATGTTCGAGGAATTACGGCCGCAGATTATCATCACCGACATCTCCATGTCACCTATGGATGGCTTGGAGCTGGGACGGCATGTGGTCCAGCTTGCCCCAAGAACGCGGCTGATCTTTCTGACTGCTTACCGGGATTTCGACTATGCCCGTCAGGCCCTGGAGCTGCGCGCGGCCCATTATCTGCTTAAGCATGAGATTAGCCGGGGCCGCCTGCTGGAACAGCTGAAGCTGCTGAAGGAAGGTCTGGCAGCGGAAGCTGCCGAGGAAGAAGGGCACGGACATGCGCTCCATATCCTGCTTAAGGATATGCTGGCCGGCAAGTATCAGGCTCCTGCAGAGAATAAGGAATCCCGGCTGCACCGCCTCGTGGCAGATTATCAGCAGGGTCAGCCCGGGCTGCTGTATTTCGAGCTGGAGGCTGCATTGAAGCTGGACGGCAGCCGGAGTAATGCACGTAGTGGCACGGCCCTCGTATGGAAGAATGTCGAAGAAGAGATCCGCCGTCAGACAACGGACTTGGAGGAGCTTCAACTTCTGGAGATGGATGAAGGCGGATACATCCTGCTGCTTAAGTTATCCTCTTCCAGCAGTCTGCTGCTCCAGCATTATAACTTGCGGCAGCTCGCGGCCCAAGTTCTGCTCTGCCTGGAGTCTTTCTATCGGGGGAACCTTCCCAGAGTGATAATATCCGCAGGTAATGGCGCAGAACCGCCGGACCTCAGATATGCGGCGATGAGGCAGGCTTATGATTATTCTGTGTTTTTGCCGCCCGGTGCTGTGTTTCTGCTGGAGCAAGCAGCTTCAACCCGGGAAGCTACCCGTATGGCCCAAGAGGTCAGACAATATCTGTTATCCCCCGAACGGAGTCTGCTGGAACGGCTGAAGACGGGTCTGGACCAGATCGCCGCTCAGGCGTATTTGGGAGATTTGCGCGCCGTCATGGGTGAGATCAGGGGAGCAAGAAGCAAGGACGGAAGCAACAGCCCTGATCAAGTGCTGGGTACAGACACGCGGCAAGTAGTTAACAGCTTGTACCGGATGCTTGAAGAATGTTTGCAGCAGCGGCAGAGCCAGAAGCAGTATTCCCGCTGGGTCAACAAGGCGATGGAGTATGTTGCCGGGAATTACGCCGATCCCGATCTGTCCCTGGAGACGGTCGCAGGTCATCTGCAGATCAGCAGCATCCATCTTCGGACAACCTTCAAGCGGGAGACGGGCAAGTCTCTGCTCGACTACACAACGGAGTATCGGATCGGGCTGGCGAAGAAGCTTCTGCAGACCGGTGAATACAAAATCTACGAGGTATCGGAGAAAGTAGGGTACAAAACCAGCCAATACTTCAGTCAGGTCTTCAAAAAAACCACGGGTATACAGCCCAAGGATTTCCTGCAGCAGAGGGGCAGCGAATAGCTATGCGAAAAATTAAGAATAAAATTCTCGGCAGCGTTATTCTGATCGTTACGCTGTCGGTAACGGCCATCAGTGCACTGGCGTATGAGCAGTTCTCTTCGATTCTCGAAGCGCAAGCCCTGCGTGAAGATACGATCCATCTGGAGCAGACCACGAATCAGATGAATCACCTGATTGACGATGTACAGAAATATGCCGCAAATATGGTCAACGATGAGTTGCTTCAGCGGTTCGCTGCAAGATTGAACTACTCCTCTACGTATGATGAGCTAAGCGCATACAGAGATGTCGTCGTCCAGTTGACTAAATTCAATGTACTGCGTGACTACCTTGAGAGCTCGGCCATCGTCCGCTCGGACGGCAAGATTTTCTGGTCCTCGCTGTATATCGACCCTTATTTTGAACGGCTGCTGCAAGAGGATTGGTATCAGGAAGCGCTGAAGAGCAATGCCAAAAGCGGGTTCACAGCTCCCCATATTATTCTCGACCCCGACAGCAAAAAAATCGTCAGCTTCTTTATCCGTTTCGATCCCCAGTATGGTGGAGTGCTGCTATTAAATATTGATTACACTGCTTTTGAGAGTCTATTCCAGTACTTGGGCCAGTCCTTCGACCAGGTAGCCTGGATCGGCCCGGGTCAATCATTGCTCTACCAGCAAGGCACCGCTACAGAGCTGCCTGCCCCTACGCTGAGCGCAGACAGCCCGGACATTCAAGTCGTTAAGCATGACAAGGGTTATTATCTGGCCAGCGCTTTTGAGAAATCGGACTGGTCCGTCTCCACGTTCACCTCCAATGAACGGTTCTATGAATGGGTGGGTTATATTGTCCGCTACTGGGCCATCTTCCTCGCCTTGTGTCTGGTGCTCTGCTTCCTGTTGTTCCTCCCCATCATCTCGAATATTATCCGTCCGATCCTGCAGATGACCAAAGCGATGAAGCAGGTGTCTATGGGCAACTATAATGTTCAGCTCTCGTTCCGCAGCAATGATGAGCTGTCTGTGCTGAAGAATGGTTTTGAGACGATGCTTGGTGATATTGAGCGGCAGATGAGCGAAAGGGTGGAGCAGGAGCGCTGGAAACGTAAAATGACGGCAGAGCTGTTATTCGCCCAGATCAATCCCCATTTCATCTACAACACTCTAAATACGGTTGTGTATCTGGCCCGCAAAAAGAATTACCCGGCTATTGAGGAAATGGTTGAATCCTTCATTGGCATTCTGCATGATGCTGTCAATATTGGTGATACCAGTCTGTATATCACGGTGGAGCAGGAGATGAACATTATTAATCACTTCGTAACGATTCAGAAGTACCGGTATGCAGACCGGTTCGAGGTAGTCTGGAGCGTAGAAGACGAAGCGAAGGGTGACTATATTCCGAAAAGCCTGATTCAGCCGCTGGTGGAAAATGCTATTTTTCATGGATTTTCAGAGAAAGAGACTGTAGGCCGTATAGAGATCATTATCCGTAAGCGCAGCGGAAGGCTGCTGGTTTCGGTCAGAGATGACGGCTGCGGCATGAGCCAGGAGAAGGCCCGGTCTATTATGAATGGAACCCTGCCGCCTGCGCGTCTCCCTTCAGGGGCTATGAAGCAGATTGGATTATGGAATATCCGGGAGCGAATCGAGTATTTGTACGGGCAGGAAGGCCGCCTGGTCATCCGGTCAAGTGAGCAGGGAGGCACCAAAGTGTCTGTTCTCCTGCCCGTCCTGCAGCAACCGTCCGAGTGAAAAGCACTATCATTATTTATACAAAACCATCAGATCGTCTAATTGTTAGGTGATCCCTTCAAGCTTATAGTTCTACTATACAGACGGACGGAAGACATTAACAGGAACCGCCCGCTGTCACAACAGATGCAAGGGGGATCTTAAATTGCACAATCTATTCAGTAAAAAAGCATCGGTTATAGCGCTTGTTCTAACGTTATGCTTCACCTTGGTGCTGGCCGGCTGCGGCAACGGAAGCAACAACACTTCGGGAGACTCCGGCAGTACAAACAGTGCGGATCACTCAAGTGATCCTGCGAACGCTTCCGGTAAATTGACCGTATGGGGCTGGGACAAGGCCTGGTTCGAAGGCACCGGAGCGAAGTTCAACGAGAAGTTCCCGAACGTCAAGTTGGAGTTCGTCGAAGTCTCGGCGGGGGATTATTTGAAAAAAATCCAGACCTCCATCGCTGCCGGCTCCGGGCTGCCGGATATTATCTGGGGAGAAGCGGCCTTCCGCGGCGCTCTGTATGAGCTTAACGTACTGCAAAGCTTGTCCGAAGAGCCCTACAAATTCGACACCTCCAATCTGCTCGACTTCGAGCTTCCGCTGCTGACGAACAGTAAGGGAGAGCTTGTGGGTCTAGAGCAATCCGGCTCGCCTGGAGCGCTGGCTTACAAGCGTGATTTGGCTAAAGAATACTTCGGGACAGATGATCCTGATGCATTAACGGCAATGTTCACTGACTGGGATGCCTTTATTGCCAAGGGCAAGGAAGTCTATGAGAAAAGCGGCGGCAAGACATTCATGCTTGGAAGCCTCATGGATTCGTATACCATCCTCTCCAACCAGGGTACAACGGCAGTTGTTGACGGAACCAAGGTGAATACCCAAGAGCTGCTTAGGATCTTCACTCAGCTGCAGTCCATCCGCGACAATAACACTGAGGGCAAGCTGGCGATGTGGTCTCCGACTTGGAATGCTTCGTACTCGCAAGACAACGTGATTTTTTATCCTGCAGCGAACTGGTCTCCAGAATTCGTAATTAAGCCTAACGACAAGGCCAGCAACGGCCGATGGGGTCTGATGGTGCCTCCGGAAGGCGGATATCCATACGGCGGTACTACTATCGGTATTTGGAAGGACAGCAAGAATAAAGATGCTGCCTGGGCGTATCTCAACTGGCTGTTAGGTACAGACGAAGGCGCTGAAGCCAACTTCGCTACCTCCGATTACATTTTACCGTTGAAATCGTTCTTCAAGGATACCTCCAAGCTGTCATCCGGGGCGGATGAATATTTCGGCGGACAGGATCTAGGAAAGTTCTGGGTGGAGAAGGTATTCCCGAACATGAAGTCCAAAGCGGTGACTAAATACGATCAGGATATTTACAGCTCGTCGGAGCTGGTGTTGCAGGTCATGGCACAGGATAACAGCTTCGATGCCGCGCAGGCCCTGGATAAGTGGGAAGAACAGTTGAAGAAAAATCACCCTGAGCTGACATTTGAATAATGATGCAGAAATCAAATGGAATCAGCAGTAAAAACAAATGGCCGTACCTGTTCATTACCCCTTATTTCTTGTCCTATGCCGTACTGAGCTTGTTCCCAATCCTGTTTACGTTGTACATCAGTCTTACAGACTGGGATTTGTACGGTAACCGGAATTTCATCGGACTTGGTAATTATATACAGCTATTTTTTCATGACGCCTTCTTCTGGAAATCGCTGCTGAATGTCATTATTTTCATGGCGGTATATCTTCCGGCTCTTGTCCTAATGGGCATGCTGGTAGCCAGCCTTATCGAGAGCAAGCTGATCCGCCGCAAAACCTTTTTCCGGCTAAGTGTATTCAGTGCCTATATGACAACGCCGGTCGCGGTCGGGATTATCTTCTCTCTGTTGTTCGACTGGCAGGGCGGTTTCTTCAATAATATGCTGATGGAGCTGGGCATCATTCAGGAGAAGATCAATTGGCTGGGCTCCGCCAGCTCCTCCCGCTGGGTAGTTATCCTGATGGTATTTTGGAAAAATCTTGGATATTTCGTGATGTTCTACACGGCGGGGATGGCCAGTATTGACACCTCCATCTATGAAGCCGCTGTAATCGACGGAGCCTCCTCCAAAGATGTGTTCACGCGTATTACGATTCCGCTGCTGAAGCCGA
Organism: Paenibacillus sp. FSL P4-0338; assembly: GCF_038002365.1. Taxonomy (NCBI): domain Bacteria; kingdom Bacillati; phylum Bacillota; class Bacilli; order Caryophanales; family Paenibacillaceae; genus Paenibacillus; species Paenibacillus sp. FSL P4-0338. The sequence continues at coordinate 1,400,179 of NZ_JBBOCG010000002.1, forward strand.
TCAATCTGTTCCTGATTATTACTTCCATTATCAGCGGCCTGCAACTGGTGGAAGAACCAATGCTGCTGTTCAGCGGCTGGGCTTCCGGCTCCAGTATGGTAGGAGGGCCTGACGGCTCCACCTTCACACCGATCTGGTACATGTTCGATGCTTCCTTCAACGGCAGTGCGTTCAAGTACGGCAAAGGGGCGGCTATAGCTTACGGCACCTTCCTGTTCATCGCCCTGTTCTCGGTGGTTGGCATGAAATGGATCAACAGGGACGGTGACGACAAATGAGAGCGAAGAAGTTCTTTACCGTATTGTTGCTTATTCTGATCGCTATCGCGTTCCTCTTCCCGTTCTATATGATGATTGTGATGGGCACCTATTATTCCGAAGACCTGTTCAAGCAGCTTCCGATCCTGCCCAGCGGTTATTTGGTGGAGAACCTGAAGACGATCATGTCTGCCAGCTTCCTGCGGAATTACTGGAACAGCTTCTATGTTGCTGTACTGTTCACTCTGGTGACGGTCGGGGTGGCCTCGATTACCGGATTTGCTTTTGCCAAATATGAATTTAAGGGTAAAAATGCACTGTATGGCTTCATTCTTCTGACGATGATGATCCCCGGTCATCTGGGTCTGATTGCATATGTGATGGAGATGAAGTGGTTCCACCTTAACAACACTCATGCGCCGCTGATTCTGGCCGGTCTGAATAATGCCTTCGGCGTATTCTTCATGACCCAGTTCATCCGCTCCTCTGTCCCGACAGAGGTCATTGAGAGCGCAAGAATCGACGGCTCTTCGGAACCGGGTATTCTCACCCGAATTGTTATTCCTTTTCTAATGCCTGCGATCAGTACCCTGGGGCTAATCTCCTTCCTTGGGTCCTGGAATGGTTATCTGCTGCCGCTGGTGACGATCAACAAGCCTGAGCTGTACACGCTGCCGCTGGGAATTGCTAATCTGTCAACGGTCTTCCGCACGGATTATTCAGCCAGTATTCTGGGGCTTACGCTGGGTACACTGCCGCTGATTATTCTCTTCCTGTTCGGCTCGAAGACCCTGGTCAGAGGACTTACCGGCGGAGCGGTCAAAGGCTAACTCACTAAAATTGGGTAAGTGACCGCAAAGAACAGGAAAGAAACCTCTCTTATAGTGAAATGGAGTCGGCTCAGCCATTTCACAGGAGAGGTTTCTTTGTGTATGAATAGAGTGGGCGGGAAAAGCAGGATTTTGCCAGGATCAGGTGGAATAACATTAGCTACAAGAAGAATGTCGGTTGGCCCACATATGGAGAACTGCTACTTCCAACTGGAACTAAGATGGCGGCAGGTTCAACAACTCTGCGACTTGACGGCGGTATCTGTCTGCCTTGCGGGTGCCGTGAATCAGGTTGGACAGCCGATAGGGTGGGATATCGTGTAATTCACAGAATTTCTTCTGATCCAAGTGCAGTTCTGCCAGACGTTGCTTGATGGCCCAGCCGTAGGCAGTAATAGGGCGTTTGCTGTTCAGATTGCTCACCTCGTATCGACTATCCAGCCGCTATGATATAAAATAGGTAAAGATATAATAATAGTTAATTATATACTTTTTTACGTCATTTTTCAATAAAAAATAACGTTTTTACGTATTATATTTTGGGGGAGGCAGTTGGCTGATGCAATCCATCTATGAACGTATTGAATTATTGATTAAACGGCAAGGGATTACGAAGAAATCCTTCTGTGCACAGCTCGGAATCAGCACCGGCAATATGGGAGACTGGAAACGCGGCAAATCTACACCTGGCACGCATAAGCTGATTGAGATTGCTGCATTTTTTCATGTGAGCTTAGATTGGCTGATCCTGGGCAAACAGCCCCAAACGATTCAGGAAAGCGGCGAGGATTATTTTTTTGGCCAAATGCGGCAATTGAATTGCCAAACCGAAGAGCTGCTGCCGGAGGAGAAGAACTTTATTAAGGAATATCTGGCCTTTACCAAATACCGCAAGGATCAGGATACGGACGGCGAAAAATCTTAAGCAGGTACCTTTACTTTTGAGCGCAACCGATTTATAATATTGAATGTTGGCCTCAAACAATGCATTAACGTTAGACACACCGCGCGGTAGTGGTGGAATGGCAGACACGCTATCTTGAGGGGGTAGTGGGTGTATACCCGTGGAGGTTCGAGTCCTCTCTACCGCATATATTTCAAATGAGCAAAAATCCTTGGTAGTTCAAGGGTTTTTGCTTTTTTTTCGATAAATATTGTTTAACTATTTTAATTTTATTTTTCTGAAACAGTAGGGATACGCACACGACAATGTGTTTTGTATTCCTGCTGTTTTTCTTTTTTGATTGCAAAAAACTTATTAAGGTGGAGATCTTTATGATAAGCAAATTAGGTTTTTCTTCAGATGACCGTTTGTTAATAATTAATGCTGATGATTTCGGAATAACTAAGGGAACTAATGAAGCAATTGTTAGTTTATTTGAACAACAAGCTATAACCTCAACATCTATAATGTTTCCCTGTCCAGCAGCGCGGGAAGCCCTTGAATTAAGTAATCAAAACATTCTAGATAATATCGGGATTCATCTTACCTTAACAAGCGGTGAGTATCATTTATATCGTCCAGTATTTCAAGAAAGATCATTGAAAAGTTTAATCAATAAGGATGGTAACTTCCATACTGACATTTCATACATAGAGGAAAATGCCGATGATGAAGAAGTTAGAATTGAATTAGAGGCTCAGATACAAAGTGCCACTATGTTAGGAATTGACCCAACTCATCTTGATAGTCATAGCGGTAGTCTTATGGGTTTATATGCGGGCAATGATTTTTTAGAAATAACCTTTGATCTATGCGAGAAATATCGTCTCCCCTTTAACTTACCAACAAGAATAATTGAACAACCATTTTTTAATAACAAGCAAAAAGAAACTTTTCGCATTAGAATTAATTCAGGAAGAAAACGTGGGATCTTGTTTATTGATGATGTAATTTCTTTGCCCTACTGCTGTAAGCCCGTGGAATATGAAGAAATGAAGAGACAGTTGCTCACGCTACTCAAAAATATTAAGCCCGGTATAACACAATTAACTATACATCCATCGAAAATAACTGAAGAATTGAAGTCTGTAACGAATTGTTATTTCGAGCGTGGGATTGAGTATCTATTACTAATAGATCCTGATATTAATAAAGTGCTTAGAAAAGAGAATATTAATTTAGTCTCATGGAAAGAAATACGTGATTTACAAAGAATTCTAACTTGATCAAGCTATAGCTGGTGATAATTACCTGAAACCTTTAGAATGGAAGAAACGAAGATGGATGAAAGGGCGATCCTATGTTACTGGAAACGGAAAGGCTAATTGTTCGTGAATTTGCAGAAAACGATTGGAGCGATTTACACGAGTATTTGTCATTAGAGCAGGTGCTGGAATACGAGCCGGGCGGTGTAAGCAGTGAAGAGGAATGCAAGAATATAGCCAGGGAACGTGCGGGTGGAGATAGTTTCTGGGCCGTTAGCTTGAAGGATACCAATAAAATGATCGGTCATATTTATTTTGAGCAAAAAGAACCTGCTGAATTTAAAACATGGATGCTAGGCTACATCTTTAACCCTGCATTTTATGGACATGGTTATGCCACTGAGGCTTGCCAAAGAATTTTACAATATGGATTTGAAGCATTGGGTGTTCACCGGGTGGCGGCTATGTGTAATCCTGAGAATGCACCTTCCTGGAGACTGCTGGAGCGATTGAATATGCGCCGTGAGGGTCATTTCAAGAAAAAAGCCTTTTTCAGAAGAACAGATGACGGGCAGCCTGTATGGCATGATGCGTATCAGTATGCGATTCTAAAGGAAGAGTGGAGCTCTATCGTATAATCCTATCAATCTTGGAGACAATACTAGTAAACGCCTTACCTGGGAGGTAGTCTACGGTAATGAATTACTCTGAGATCTATGACCTTCACCTTCAATTGTTAAAAGCTTACTCTGCCCATAACAACGGAGAGTACTCGGCCTATCAAAGGGAAATCGATTACTACACGAATCAGCTGCGTTTTGCGGGGGATATTGTGCAGCGGGTTTTTGTCCTGAACCAGCTAATCAAGATTCATGAGAAAGAGCGGGATGACCTGATCCGGTGGTGCTCTAAAACGTATTTTCATAAAAATTACGATGTTAACGACTCACCGGACGGCAGTCTTGGATAATGCCAGCCGGTGAGTTTTTTTGTAGATGGAGTGGTGTAAGCGCGAAAAGAAGGATTTTTCCAGGATTAGATGGAATAAGAGTAGCTACAAGAAGAATAATGCCGGTCGGTTCATACCTGGGGAGCTGCTGTTCCAGTTGGTACTAAGATGGCGGCAGGTTCAACAACTCTGCGACTTGACGGCGGTATCTGTCTGCCTTGCGGGTGCCGTGAATCAGGTTGGACAGCCGATAGGGTGGGATGTCGTGTAATTCACAGAATTTCTTCTGATCCAAGTGCAGTTCTGCCAGACGTTGCTTGATGGCCCAGCCGTAGGCAGTAATAGGGCGTTTGCTGTTGGGGGAGGCAGTTGGCTGATGCAATCCATCTATGAACGTATTGTATTATTGATTAAACGGCAAGGAATTACGAAGAAATCCTTCTGTGCACAGCTCGGAATCAGCACCGGCAATATGGGAGACTGGAAACGCGGCAAATCTACGCCCGGTACACATAAGCTGATTGAGATTGCTGCATTTTTTCATGTGAGCTTGGATTGGCTAATCCTGGGTAAGCAGCCCCAAACGATTCAGGAAAGCGGCGAGGATTATTTTACCGATTTATAATATTGAATGTTGGCCTCAAACAATGCATCAACGTTAGACACACCGCGCGGTAGTGGTGGAATGGCAGACATGCTATCTTGAGGGGGTAGTGGGTGTATACCCGTGGAGGTTCGAGTCCTCTCTACCGCATATATTTCAAAAAAGCTGATATCCTTGATGATTCAAGGATATCAGCTTTTTTTGTTGAACCCGCTCTAGCGCAGCAGCTTCTCTATATCCTCTTCGATCTGATCAGGTGTTGTCTGCGGGGCGAACCGCTTCAGCACACGGCCTTCCTGGTCCACCAGGAATTTGGTGAAGTTCCATTTGATACTCTTCGAGCCGAGTACACCAGGTGCCTCTTTAGTCAGATACTTGAACAGGGGATGGGCGTCGGCGCCTTTGACATTGATTTTCTCGTACATCGGGAAGGATACACCGTAATTGATCTCGCAGAACTCGGCAATATCCTCGCTCTCACCCGGCTCCTGTCCGGCAAACTGGTTACTTGGGAAGCCCAGAATCTCAAAACCACGGTCTTTGAATTTATCGTACACTTCCTGGAGACCCTTATATTGCGGGGTAAGTCCGCACTTGCTGGCTGTATTCACGACGAGCAGAACCTTGCCTTTGTACTTGGAGAGTGATTCTTCCTGGCCCCGCAGGGTGTTGGCTTCAAAATCATGGACATTCATGAATGATTCCTCCCGAACATTGATTTATCACAATTTAATTGTACACTATTCACCGCCGGAAGCAAGTTTTAAAAGGTAACAATCTGCCCCAATCGTTTCAAAAATGTGAGGTTGTTTAAGTTAAGGATAAGTGTTCTTACAAAATTTGTGTTAAAAGGAGAGAGTTAAAGATGAGTACATTGAAACTAAAACCCCTATATACAGCTTCAGCCAAGGTTCGCGGAGGCCGTGAAGGTTCGGTGGAATCGTCCGACGGAGCGCTGAAGCATGATCTCAAAATCCCGAAGGAGCTTGGCGGTCCTGGTGGTGCCGGCACAAATCCGGAGCAGCTGTTCGCGGCGGGCTATGGTGCGTGTTATGAGAGTGCCCTTGCTAATATTGCCCGTAAAGAAGGCGTAAAGCTGCAGGATGTCGAGATTACCTCGAATGTGCTGATCGGCAAGGACGAGAGCGATGGAGGCTTCAAGCTGGCCGTGAAGCTGGATGTGAAGCTGCCGGGTATTGAGCGCTCTGTGGCAGAGGATCTGGCTAAGAAAGCCCATGATTTCTGCCCGTACTCCAAGGCGACCCGCGGAAACATTGAGGTTGAGTTGAACGTTTTGTAGCGATAGATAGCAATGTGAAATTGAATAGCATGGTTATCTGAAAGACCAGACATTCAATGTCTGGTCTTTCATTATGTTGAGCGCAGAACCACGGGTAAGAATGGACAAAGCTGGGAATAATGGCTAAATAGAGTCTGAGAAGGCCGGAAGTGTGGTAAATAGCGTGCAGGAGCTTGTACTTTGGTTGACATCACCCCGGAAATTCTTTAATATGTCTAAGTATCTGTTAATGTCGCGCGTGCTATTAACTACCAAAAATTTAAATAATGGGTGATGAAGATGTCTTACAAACCGAGTATTACGAATGTGACCAAAGCCAGCAGCAATGATAAGGAAGGATTGTACGAGTTCATTATCAAGCTTGCTGACGGAACGGAGTGCCGCGCGTTCTACAACCGGTTTCCGGAATGGAAAATGACGAACATCAGCCGCCTGCTCAAGACTCCTTGTCCGGTATGCCGCAAAGATTTCATTTGCAAATGCATGGAATCCTTCACTGCTGATTTCGAAGAGCAAATGACCGGGGACGAATGGATTAACAAAGCAATTGCTGAATAATTAGACGAACGGACGTTGTAGGCGCGGGAGCTATCCCGCGTTTTTTGTTTTTTTTCAAAAGGGGAACTAAATGTTACACTATGCGTAAGAGGAAGGGGGCGGTGATGTGGCTGAGGAGCGGAAGGGAATACAGGGTGAATCTATTGTGCTGATTGACGGGGTCTGTCATCTGTGCCAGGGAATCGTCCGGTTCATTATTCCGCGTGATCCCAAGGCGAACTTCAAATTTGCCTCCTTGCAGAGTGATGCGGCCCGGGAACTGCTTAAGGCAGGCGGTCTGCCGGAGCAGCAATTGGATACTGTGGTACTGATAGAAGACGGCAAGTATTATACGAAATCGGCTGCAGTGCTGAGGATTGCCCGCAGACTCCGGTTTCCGTGGCCTGCCGCCTATGTGTTCATCCTGATTCCTGGGCCGCTGCGTAACGCGATGTACAAGATTGTGGCCAGGAACCGCTACCGCTGGTTCGGCCGGGATGAGCAGTGTCTGCTGCCGACACCGGATATGAAGCGCAGATTTCTGTAGCCGGTAAGGGGGATTCTGAGGGATTCTCTCAAATAGTGGAGAAAAAGTTATTGCCGACCTCTTATATATATGCTACTATAGCAGTAAATTACAGGAACAGTAACGGAAGCACCGTTCAATGACCGTATTCACGGTTATTGGCGGTGCTTTTTTGCTGTTCTTTTTCTTATGTATCCAAGAGAGGAGGAGGATTTCATGACGGCAAGAATCGTACTTGCAGTCCGGGAGAGCCAGTATATTGAACCGCTGCTTCATTATCTTCACCATAGCGAATATGGAGAGATGCTGCGGATTACGGCTTTCAGCAGACTGGACGCTTTTATGGAATTTATGACAGGTGACGAGCTGCCGGATGCGGTTGCCGCTGACCCGTCTTTCATTGAAGCCTGGCTGGTGGAAGGGAGAAGTACCGTTCCCTGGGCTGTCTTAAGTGAAGGCGGAGAATTGCCGAATGGCCGGGATCTGGCGGGGGAAAGGCATATTGCCAAGTATCAGGCTCTGCCGGCGCTAATGGAAGCGATTCTCCAGTTGAGCGATCAGAAGCGTGTCCGGACGGCTGCTCTGCCTAAGGAAGCAACGCTGCTGCTCGGGATCGTCTCGGCCAGCGGCGGCAGCGGCAAAACCACGGTAGCACTGAACATGGCGAAGCAGCTTGGAGCAGTTGGCCTGTCCGTGTTCTATCTTAATCTGGAGAGTGTGGACAGCAGCGGATTCATCCTGCGTATGCCGGGGAGCCATGTTCCCGGTCTGGAGCGGCTTTTATATGAGCTTAAGGCCGGAAGGCCAGAGAATAAGGGAGGAAGAGGGCAGCCGAAATGGACCGATTATGCGTTCAGACATGACAGTCTGCGGTGTGATGCTTTCCGGCCGGTGGAGAATTTCAAGGAGATGCTCCAGATGTCGCGGCAGGATACAATGGATCTCCTGGAGGGGCTGGCCGGAGCTGGAAGCTATGATGTGGTTATTGTAGACACCGGCGCTATTGAGGAGGAGCGGGCCCAGGCTGTTCTGAACAGATGCGGCATTCTGCTGTGGGTGCTGAAGAATGACCAGGCCAGTATCCGTAAGACGGAACGCTGGCTCGATTATATTGCCAGTCCGCACTCCGGCATGCAGCCGGAGCTGGTGAACAGGAGCCGATTCGTTATGAACGGCTGTACCGGAGCAGATAGTGAAGGTCCGCTATCCGCTGCCCTCCGGTTGGATGCTGTACTTCCGTATATTCCATCCTGGGGTTTACAGCATTATGGAGAACTCTGCCTAAGCTCTCCCCAATTCATCGACGGTATTCAGCAGCTCTCCAGAGCTATCGTAGAGCCAGAATTGCCTTTGGTGTTCACCGGGATTCCTGTATGAATGAAGAGATGTTCCGTGCCTTGCGCAGCGATATCCGGGCAGGGCTGGATGTTACCTCGGTCATCGGGAATGATGAGCTGGCAGCTTATATCGAACGGATCATTCTGGAGCGGGAGCAATTACGCCTCCTGACTGCCCAGGAGAAGCACGGGCTGGTGAAGAAGCTGTTCGATTCCTTCCGGGGGCTGGATATTCTTCAGCCGCTGGTGGATAATCCGGCGATCACCGAGATTATGATCAACAGCCATGAGGAGATCTTTATTGAGGAAGAGGGCATGATCCGCAGGCTGCCGCTGGCTTTTGAATCGGGGAGCAGACTGGAGGATATCATTCAGATTATCGTCTCCGGCGTCAACCGTGTGGTCAATGAATCCTCGCCGATTGTAGATGCGCGGCTGCAGGATGGCTCGCGTGTCAATATCGTACTGCCGCCTGCAGCGCTGAAGGGTCCAGCCATGACCATCCGCAAATTCCCGGAGACACCGATGTCGATGGCAGAGCTGGTGAGACGTGAAGCGCTCTCGGAGGAAGCGGCTGAGCTGCTGCAGATTCTGGTTACTGCCAAATACAATATTTTCATCAGCGGGGGGACTGGCTCAGGGAAAACAACCTTTCTGAATGCTCTATCGCAATACATCCCGCCGCAGGAGCGTGTCATTACGGTGGAGGATTCGGCAGAGCTGCAGATCGTTACGGTTCCGAATCTGGTCTCCCTGGAGACCCGGAATGCTAACACGGAGGGGCGGGGGGAGATCACCATTCGTGACCTGATCCGCACCTCGCTGCGGATGCGGCCGAACCGGATTGTCGTCGGCGAGGTGCGTGGAGCTGAATGTCTGGATATGCTGCAGGCGATGAACACCGGCCATGACGGTTCCCCGTCGATTATAAAATGGCATTAATTAAACAACACCTCTTGAATATAAGCATCAAAGAACTTGTTTTTAACACCTTTCGGGCGCGTTAGATCCGTATTCACTTCAATGCGATTGAAAATTGTGTAGACATAATCCTTTTTCTCATCATCATCCAAATAGTGCCAAGCCTCTGCCAAACCTGCGAGTTCTACAAGTTTAGGAATACCAGATAATGATTTTTGATTACTGGCAATTCTCTGCCGCACTTCTTTTTCTGCTGCATCCTCTTCAGTCATCTTTTGCCGGACAGCTTCTTTAGTTATCAAGCCCTCCACAAACATGTACTGCCACTTCTCTCGCCGCTCTGCAATCTTTGCCAGCTCCCGTTTGGCTTTATCGATCTCAGTCGTCTTCTTACTTTCTTCAGCGGCCATCTCCAAGGATTCCATCTTAAGCTTGTCCATATCTTCTTGAACTTTATTGATGTATTCCATGACCAGGTGCTCCACATGCACCTGACGAAAAATAGGCATATCACAGGTGTTGCCATGGTGCTTGTTCGAGCAAATGTAGTATTGTGTCCGGACTATTCCTTTTGTCGTTGAACGCTTTGTCGTGAGCCGCCCAAACATGGCTCCTCCGCAGCGACCACAACGTAGTACTCCGCTGAACCAATACGTTTTGATCTGACTGTACCCACCGTGCGTTTTACGATCCATGAATTTTTTAGTCTCCTCATATTCAGCCCGAGTAAATATCGCCGGGTATGGAGAATCACCGTACAGATTCTTTACTCTCTCGTCCCGCTTAGAATTCACATATTTACCTTCTGCAGTTTTAGAGCCTAATCGGATGATTCCAGCATAAAATGGATTCTCAATCGTATAAGCAACTGTTGCAGAAGTCCACTCTTGGCCTCTTCGTAGTTTACCCGCACGATTTAGCCGCATAGCGACGGATTTATATCCCAGCCCCGTCATATATAAATCTCTGGCTTCACGAATGAGCACACTTTCCTCGGGGATTAATTTGCCTTCTTGAGTATACCCGTAGGGCAATACACCTCCTGGTCTACGTCCTTCGCGCACCATCTGCTCTATACCAAAGCGCACGCGCTCTGAGATCGTTCCACGCTCCCACTCAGCCATTGCACCGACGAGTGTAATGAAGAACCGCCCCATGGCTGTAGTGGTCTCAAAAATCTCTGTAGCACTCTTAAATTTGACGCTGTATAAGTCAAATGTCTTTAGAAGAGCGTGAAGGTCAGCAACGGATCGGGTAAGTCGGTCAAGTTTATAGACAAGAACCACTTCGAACTTTTTATCCTCCATGTCCTGCAGCATTCGTTGCATTTCAGGCCGCTTGAGATCCTTAGCAGAATACCCGTCATCAATGTAAAAGTCATAGATCTCCCAGTCCTGCGACTCAGCAAAGCTATTCAAACGAGTACGCTGGCCTTCAATGGAGAAGCCATCTTCGACTTGCATATCTGTAGAGACACGTATATAAATGGCTGTTTTCAAAACCAACACTCCTTGTGTTAAAAATTGAGGGCGTCATCGACGGCTTCTATCGGTAGAATGAGGCGTGTTACGTTCTGGCCATGTCGCCAGGCTACACGTGACAAGTTGATCGTTACGTATCCTCTTTGGTTTGGGGGGAGGGATAGATCGCCAGGGAGAACGGTAGCATCTTGTCTGGAACGATAGAATGACGAATCATGAAGCTTGTAGGATCGCTCCACATTGAGAAGCAAAGGCTCATCCCAGTTGAACCCGTGACGTTGCTCGATGACCAAGGCTTCCGGGCGGGAGAGATCTTCTAATCCATACAAGGAACGAATACGAGGCTGCTGGAGGTAATCGAGGCCAGTCATAGAGGATTCGTTAATGGTTGTAGCATGATTGTCCGAAGACTTCCCGGTATATGTAAAGGTCGACATTAATTTTGACTCGGTTATTCGATCTTCAATTTGATTGAGGCGTAATTTAACAAAATCCAGATATACGTGGAATTCGCTGACCAGCAAGCTAATCACTTGACTTCGGTTCACGGGCAACTGCATCTGTTCAAGCATATAGAATGGGATCATTGCATATAGAGCGAACTGATTCGCATCATATTCCTGGGCTTCACGGAACAGTTCCGGCATCCACCGCTGATCACCGGAGTGACGAATTACATGACAAAGCTCGTGGAAAAAGATCTTTCGCTGCTCAATGTAATCATCCCGCCTGTCGAGAAAGATAACCTTATCCTCATTTTCGCTGAAAGGGCTATTATCGTGATAAATGATGTCTACTCCAAAGGTCATCGCGATTTTGTCTATATCAAGATCGTGTGGAGTCAAGATGCCACCTAACAGGTACTGTTCCTCAATCCATTGTTCCAGAGGAGTTCTGAAGTAGTTGGAAAAAATCATGTAATAACCTCCGTTATGGGTACATACGTTCTATTTTTGTGTGAAAAGAAAAGCCATTGCTGGCTTTTTTGATTTTTAACAGAATTACTAATTATCTTCCATCCAACGATAGGCCCAGATATGATAGCCTCCGGATATCAATAAACTAAAAATAGTAAGAACTACAGAAGCGCCCGAACTATCAAACCAAGATCCTATGATCCAACCGACTGAACCGCAGCCAACTGTTAATAAGATTAATAAAGCAAGTCTAGTTTTTTTATAAATTGCAAGCAAGATTGAGCCTAACAAAATTCCTCCAAAGACCCACCAAGAAGAGAAGTAGAAGCCAGAAACAACAGAAACAATGAATATTTCGGCAAAAAACCAGTTTGCTCCCTCTTCGCTTTGCTTTGCTTGGTTAACGCCTGTTCTAACTTCATTTTGCACGCTATCACCTGAATACTCTCCATCGGTTGGAGGATTTGCTCATAATTTTTGATTAGTTTGCTCAGCAGCACGTTTCTTCATCTCTCTATATCGCAAGAGAGCTGCTTCCATTTCTTCAATCTCATCAGATGTGTAATTATCTGGACCACCAAAGAAAGACATACTTGTATTTGGTCTTTTACGTATGTTTGAACGCCCACTTAAATAATCGGTGTCGACATCAAATATGTCAGCAAGCTTATTCAGAGTGTCGATCGGTGGCAGTTTAGTTGCATTTTCATAGGCAGTATATGTAGGTCTTGCTATACCAACAAGATCAGCTACATACTCTTGTGTCCATTTGGAATCGGACTTTTTTAATTTCTCTCTCTCAGCCTTTAAACGCTTAGCGACTATTTCCATATACACCACACCATCTATAAGAATAAAGCTATTATAACGTTCCTTATAGGAACAATAAACGAATGTTCCTATAAGGATCAAATTTAGTTGACATGTTTCTTAAAGTAACATATAATCGCATTATCAAGTTACTTTAAGGAACAATTGGAGGTGTGAATCTTGCGAATCTGGTTGAAGGAACTTCGTGAATTATTAGAAAAAACTCATGAACAAGTAGCCGACGAAGCTGGTATTTCTCGAAGTTATTATACAAATATTGAAGCTGGAATTAAAACTCCAGCAGTACCAGCTGCAAAAGCAATTGCTAAGGCATTAGATTTTCCATGGGAAAATTTTTTTAATGAAGAATGTTCCTTTAAAGAACATTCTGTTGAGGAGGTGATCTAAATGAAGGAGAAACGGCTCCCAAAAATAACTGGAGAGGAAACGGTGGAACATTCAAAAGGACCGCATAACCCAGGGATGTCACAACAGGCGTGGGATAAGCTCCACCGCATGCTGGCAGAAACGAACATCAAGTATCAAGCGGAAATCGCAGCTGGCCGGGAATCTAAGGAAGAGAGTGCGGGATAGAGGAAACCCGCCGAGCTGTACCGGCTACGGCGGGTGGGGGATTCGGCAAGGGGAATTGCTTAAGAACATTATACTTCAGGCCTATGTCCGATATAACCCACATAACCGGACAAAGGAGGGGATCAAAAGTTGGCAATCGGACAATTCGGACCAGCATTAGAACAAGCACTGAAACGATCAGGTGACACTCGGGAGAAGGCGGGGCTCATTGTTAACGCTGATGCATCATTAGTAGGGAAAATTGCACGAGGGTCCAGAAAAGCTTCCAAACCGGTCATGAGAGCAGCGGTTGAACATTACGATGATGGACAACTCTTTCTGGCTGCGGCGGCGGAAGTCACCGGGGGTGCTTCTGCTCCTTGGCTGGATAATGTGGACCTACATCGAGCCAGCGTGTTAATCAAAACACTCGAAGAGATGAGGGAAGTGCTGGACGCTTCGGGGCTAGCTCCGATCAGCAAGACCAATGAGCAGATTAATGACACTGAGCGCCAGCAGATAAAAAGGCTGCTTATGGAGACGGTAGAGGCAATTACAGCGCTGACTCATCTGGCTGCAGTGTTATGTAAAGAGTATTCCTTCAGTTGGTTGGGAACTTGGAAAGAGCACCGGGCTGAACTGAAAGCTAAAAAATATATGAAATGAGGGAACACCGTGGAAAGAGAGCAATTGGTTGCCGAAGCGCGGCGAGTTGGTGAAGCTGCAAAGCATAACCTTCAGTTGATCCGTCAGAATCCGGATGCAATGTTGCCGGGGGAACAAGATTTTGCGGAGGGTTATCTGAACAATATGATTCGTGTAGCTGAAGCTGAAATGAAAAATGACCGCCGGCCAGGGCAGTCACGTGGTTTGAAATCTCGGTTAGAGAATCTCTTGGTGTCCATTTTAACCCCGAAAAGTGAAAAGCGCAAGGAGGGTGCAGCGTGACTGAGCAGCAGATTAAAGATTTCGGTCAGGCGCTGGCTGAAAGATTCAAACAGGTGAGCGATGAAAGGGCTGCTGCTGAGATCCGGTTCCGCGAATCGATTTATTCTTCAACATCAACCCGTTATGAGGTTCTGGAGCTGGTGCGCAAACGGGATATTGCCCAAGCTACTTATGATACATGGGATGAGGTCACTTCTAATCTTCCTCCTGAGCTCCAAACTGCCTTTTCTGAACATTATCAAAAAAAAAAATCTACGGAGGCTAACTAATATGAAATCTACCGGAATTGTACGCAAAATTGATGAGCTTGGACGGATCGTTATTCCAATTGAGTTGCGCAGAACGATGAATTTGGAGATTAAGGACCCCGTGGAGATCTTCGTGGACGATGACAAGATTATCTTCCGCAAGTATGTTCCTGGGTGTGCGATTACTGGCAGTCAGGAAGACCTGGTCCCGTTCGAAGGGAAGCTATACAGCCGCTCAATCATTCAGCAAATGGCGGCAGCGGCTAGGATTTAAGCAGGAAGGACAGCGGCCTCAGCCACTGTCTTGGAATGTCGGACCTTAGAAATAACCTTTCCTCCGTCCGGGATTCCAAGATGCGGCTGACGCATCCAAGGTGGTGGCGGATCACATAGGTCAAGGGAGCCGAAGGGACCGTCTTCATTGGTGCAGTTACTCCCTCGCCCACCTTGAAAAGTACATAGAAAGGAGGCGGCGTATGCAAATTATTCGGAAATTGACGGTTATTGGTAACCCGACACGAATTTTTGAGGTTGGCACGGAAATGGATGGCCGGGAAGTCATTGAGATCCGGCAGGTTGGAGTGAATTACGAGGATCATGTTCATTCTGAATTTCATGTTGAAGACGAAAATGGTGAACTGATCGCAAGCGTGGAGAATGCGCCGGTCATCATCGACTGGCAGAGTATCGTTGAGCACGATGTTCCAGTTCCCTTATTGCAGAAATAAAAAATGACCGCAGGCAGGCGGCCATCTTCGTTCTTTGAAAATCAAATTTACTTGCCCCCATTTTAGCAGGTGGGGGCCAACTACACAAGAGGGGGAATCATCCATGCGTGGAACGCACTCATTTCTCTTATCTGAGGAATTCATTGAGTTCTCCATCGATTCGGAGACCTACTTTAACCCTCCGGTCTTGAGTATCCAGCAAGGCGGGGAATCCATCCAGCATCATTTCAGCAATGAACAGCTTGCGGAGCTGGAGTATAAGATCCGGACATACTTGGATGGTATTCGTTATCCCGAAACACCAGATCAGCAATCGCTGCTGCACGATGAATGCAATGCGGCTATCGAGGAGGAAATCGCTTGAAGCAAATCATACTGGAGCGCCTGACGCTCCGTAATTTTAAAGGGATTAAAGAATTTGTCCTCGCCGTCAACGGCGGGGACGCTGATGTCTATGGCGATAACGCTACTGGAAAGACCACAATCTTCGACGGTTTCCTGTGGCTCCTGTTTGGCAAGGACAGTGAGAATCGTACAGAACAGAAATTCGAGATCAAAGAGCTGAATTTTGTCGGCATGGTTCAACAGCATAAACTGGAGCATGAAATTGAAGGTTCCCTCTTGGTGGATGGCAGCCGGCGGATATTCCGTCGGGTATACGCCGAGAAATGGACGAAGAAGCGTGGCGCACCGGTTGAAAGCTTCGAGGGCCACACCACCACCTATTATGTTGACGGTGTCCCACTCAGCATGCGGGAATTCCAGGGTGAGGTTGACTCTATCATCAAAGAGGACCTGTTCCGGCTGCTGACCAGCCCTTCGTATTTTAACGAAGTGTTGAAGAAGGAGGAGCGCCGCAAGGTGCTCCTGAAAGTGTCCGGTGATCTGACCGATGCCGAGGTCATTCATAGTAACGAGGAGCTCGCTGTGCTGCCGGCCATCTTGGCAGGCCGGGAATTGGAGGCTCACAAAAAGGTCATTGCTGCACGCAGCACAGCCATTAATAAGGAGATTAAGGAGCTGCCAGTACGCATCAGCGAGGTTCAGCGGCAGATGCCTGATGTTGCCGAACTGGACGAGGAACTCCTAAAGGAAGATGTGGCCCTCTTACGCAACCGTATTGAGTCCCGGGAGGCGGAGATATCTCGCATTCTCTCCGGCGGTGAAATTTCAGTGAAAGAGAAGCGCCTGCGTGAAGTCGAGGCAGAGCAAATTGGAATAAAATCCCGTCTGCAATCATCGGTGCTGAATATGCTGGCTGAGAAGCGGAATGCAGTCAACTTGAAACATTCGAAGCTCGACCAGTACCGCAGGAGTATCGAAGACAAGCAGCAGCGGATTAGACAGAATGAACGTCTGGCTGCAGGGCGCCGTCAGGAAGCAGATCGGCTGCGGGCAGAGTTTACTGAACTGAAAGGTGTGATCTTTGAACCTGTCGGTGATCACGTTGCGCACTGCTCCGCCTGCGGGCAGGAGTTACCAGAGGATCAGGTCAAGGCAGCTCACGATAAGGCAGAGGCGGATTTTAATCGTCGCCTTGCCGATCGGAAGGCCCGTATTAACGCGGATGGGAAGGCTGCCGTTGCCGATGCTGAGAAGTTTGAGCAGGAAGCCAAACGGCTTCAATTAGATATTGACGATCTTAACAACACCCTGGCTGCTCTGCAGACAGAGATCACCGCAGCAGAAACCGAGCTTACTGAGTTGCGGGCGGGCGTCAAGGACCCGGCAGTAGATCCGGAGTATGCTGGCAAGGCTGCCGAGGCGGCCCGGCTTCAGCAGGAGATTGTAGAGCTTCGACAATCCAGCCAATCGGCGGCTGCGGGCGTCCGGGAAGAGATCGGCAGGCTGCGACTTGAAGTCGAGGAAATGGAACGTGACCTGGCTAAGTTCGACGGCGTTAAGCGCGGGCAGCAACGTGTCGCTGAGTTGGAGCAGCAGGAGAGCAGCCTGGCAGCCGAATACGAGCGGATGCAGCACGAATTGTTCCTCTGTGAAGAATTCACCCGCACCAAGGTTAATCTGCTGGATGCCAAGATCAATAGCAAGTTTAAATTGGCGCGTTTCCGACTATTCGAAGAGCAGGTCAATGGTGGGCTAAAAGAGGTCTGCGACACGCTCTACAAGGGCGTTCCGTACGAGGGCGGGCTTAATAATGCCGCTCGCATCAATGTCGGCTTGGACATCATCAACACGCTCAGCCAGCATTACGGCTTCAGCGCTCCGATCTTCGTGGATAATGCTGAGGCCGTAACCAAGCTGATAGGAACGGACGCTCAGGTCATCCGGCTGGTAGTAAGTGAAGCAGATAAGAAGCTGCGCATCGAGACGGCAGCCATACAGGAGGCGATTTAAGAAATGAGTACAGGTAATCAGGTGGCGATTATTCAAAAGGACATCACCGACGATGTGAATCGGAGCCTTACTCGGTTGCAGGAAGATGGATTGATCTTGCCCCCGAATTACAATGCGAGCAACGCGTTAAAGAGCGCCTTCTTCAAGCTCCAGGAGGTTCAGGACAAGAATGGCAAGCCTGCGCTGGAGGTATGTACGCGGGAATCTGTCGCAAATGCACTGCTGGATATGGTTGTGCAAGGTCTAAGCCCGGCCAAGACACAATGCTACTTCATCGTGTACGGCAGCAAGCTTCAGCTTAATCGCTCCTACTTTGGAACACAGGCTGTTCTTAAACGATTGTCCAACGTCAAGGATATCTGGGCAAATGTAATTTATAAGGGCGACGTATTTGAGTATGAAGTGGCTGGGGGACGCGAAAAATTGGTTAAGCACGAAACCAATTTTTCGAATCGGGACAATGAAATTCTTGGTGTGTATGCCATCGTGAAGTCGGCTGAAGATGAAGATATCCTCACGATCATGACGAAAAAGGAAGTTGACGCTTCCTGGAGTCAATCCAAAACGAGCCAAGCTGTACACAAAAAGTTTCCCCAGGAAATGGCGAAGCGGACGGTAATCAACCGTGCGGCCAAGGCTTACATCAACACCAGTGA
This sequence comes from Paenibacillus sp. FSL P4-0338, assembly GCF_038002365.1. Classification (NCBI taxonomy): domain Bacteria; kingdom Bacillati; phylum Bacillota; class Bacilli; order Caryophanales; family Paenibacillaceae; genus Paenibacillus; species Paenibacillus sp. FSL P4-0338. The sequence continues at coordinate 1,418,304 of NZ_JBBOCG010000002.1, forward strand.
CGACAGTGATTTGTTGGTCGATGCAATTAATAGATCGACTGAAAATGAATACGAAGAGCGTGTTGATGTGACGCCTGAAGAAGTCAAAGCAGAGATTGCAGAGCATGCAAACAAAGAAATGATTGATATCAAGCCGGCTGTTAGCGATCCTTATGACTTTACTGACGATGTGCCGCCTATGGATAAAGAGATGGATTTTTAATGATCGACATCCAATGCCTCGGCTCTAGCAGTGCCGGTAATGCCTACCGTATATCGGACGGCCACACCGTGCTTCTGTTGGAAGCTGGTTTTCCTTATAAGTCGATTCAGCGGGAGCTTCACTTTCGGATGACAGATATAGCCGGCTGCCTTATCACCCATGAACACGGCGATCACAGCCGGGCGGCGGCAGATGTCATGCGCGCCGGTATCCCTGTGTATACCAGCCGCGGGACGGCGGATGCACTTGGCCTGTCCGGGCATCGTTTACGCCCTGTTCCGCCGCTGGAGCCGCTTACGCTTGGGACCTGGACGATTATGGGGTTCGGCGTAGAGCACGACGCAGCGGAGCCACTGGGCTGGCTGCTGGCCAATCAGGACGGTGACAAGTTATTGTTCCTCACTGACTCCTATTACTGCCGGTACAAGTTCCAGGGGCTTACTCACATCATGATTGAGTGCAATTATTCCATTGATATTGTCAATCGCCGTGTTCTGGCCGGAGAACTTCATCCGGCTCAGGAGAAGCGGCTGCTTCGCTCTCATTTCAGCCTGGAGCATGTTAAGGAATTTCTGATAGCCAATGATACCCGGAATGTAGATGAGATCTGGTTGCTGCACCTGTCTGACGGCAATAGCGATGCTGATCTGTTCCAGCGGGAGATTACGGAGCTGACCGGCGCCATTGTCCGGGTAGCCGATCGATGAACGGCCCGCTGGGCGAGTGGATCTGGAAGAGCATGATCAGTGAACGTTTGTGGGCCTTGCGAACGGTGGACGAAGCGGCTTTTAAAAAGGCTGTTAGAGCGTACTATGCCATTGCGCACCCAGGTTTCCGGGTTGTCAGAGCAGCCTATCCCTTCATTTATATCCAAGATGAGCGGGGAACTCAACCATGAGCAAGGTATACCAGCTTGATCTATTTGCACTAATTGACCCTAAGCCAAAGTCGCCAGTCAAACCGGTACCGATTTTGAACGGCCTGTACTATGAGCGAGAGACAGACCTGTTTGTCACCTTCGTGCAGGGCCGCCGGCACTATGAAGTACCTCCCAGACAATGTTTGGGGGACAAGGCGTGGAAGGACAAAACGATGAGGGAGCGTGCAATATGAGTAACAGTTCAGAAACGAAAGAGCGTTCGAGAATTAATTTGCAAACTGGCGAAATCACTGACTTTATGCTGGATAAGATGAAGGCAGCAACGGACGAAGGAGAAGAGGCCGTTCTGCACTTCTTGACTGCTTCTGCTTATGTAGCAGGCTTTTGCATTGCTCTGGCGGCTTCTAAGCCGGAATCCGTTGGACCATTGATGACGCGGAGTATGGATGCACTGACGAGCGGACTTCAATCGGGGCTGGAATTTACCAGCATGCCAATTGAGTTCGTTAAGATTGTGCGGAGCTAAATAGAAATGGGCTCCTACGGGAGGGGGGAATATATGTCAGACACAGCTAGAGAACCATCCCTTTCCGGTCTTTTAAATCAGTTCGAGGCGATTGGAGGCCCGGAGGAATTCGGCCCGGAAGGGCTCGCCCTTGCTGTTGCATTGTGGCGAAAATCCAGCAAATTAGGCTGGCTACAAACCTTTCAAATGACCAACACAGAGCTTCAGGTGCAGACAGGAATTGCAACCCGCAAGACCCTGAATGTCTATCGTTCCAAGCTGGTAGAAGCCGGAATCATTGCATACGAACCACCTCCCCGGGGGTCTTCAAGAGGAAGCTATACCATTCATTTTCAACTTGTTGGATCACCGAAACCTGTAACCTCAGGTAACAGGTCGGAGGAAGTAGGGCAGGAAGTTGTAACCGTAGGGAACCACTTTGGGAACAACTTTTCGGAAGTTGACCCTCAAGTTGTAACGTCAGGTTACCACTTTCCGAAAGCTGTAACCTCAGGGAACCACTTTCGGGACACTGTATTAAAAGATCTTATTACTACTACTTCTACTGACAATGAGTTCGCTGATGAGATTGATCAAGACAAGCCAGGAGATATGTTCGAGCTGTTAAATGCCTTTTGCAAATTGAATCACAGACTTGATATTCACATTTCCCCGCGTGAACGTGAAGCCATGGGTAAGATGGTCGCCGGAGGTACGCCTAACCCTTTTACCATCCGAACTATGGAGAGCCTGCTTCAGGCAAAGCGCGAACGTGAAGGTGAAAATTTTAAGTACCCGACAAGCTTTTTGTATTACGTGGACGGAATTGAGAAAGCCTGGCTTAACTCCCAAACTACCGGCCCGCCGATGGATGGAGTCGCCCCGGGAGATAAGCAAGCACCTCAGAAGCCTAAAAAGACGAAGCAGCAGCAAGAGATTGATGATCTGGACCGCTGGATCAGAGAGGAGGAGGCCCGTGAACAAGCTGGAGGTCGCTAAGCTGTACAAGGAAATCAAGAAGCGGTACGCCAATTTCGACGCCAGTCTTCAAGCGGTGGAGGAAGACCTGGGGATGCTTCACGATATCCCCTACGATGTCGCTTACTCCAATATTCGTCAGCACATCATGACCAATGATTTCCCGCCAAAAATATCGCAGATCCGCGGCCGACTCGGTGAGCAGATCGAGCGGGAGCGGATGAAGGAGTCAACTGCAGAGCATTTTGCTAATTTGGATTCCTGGAGCGCTGCGAGTAAGCCACCCCCACCGGGCTACTGGGAAGAAGTAAAGCGGAAGATTCGAGGTGAAGCAGATGCTTAACCAGGAACAAATGCTCGAGCAAATGGGCATCCAACCGCCGGTGGACCTGGAGGCAGAGCAGGCAGTACTCGGAGCCGCACTCTTGGACCAGACGGCCTATGAGGCTGCTGCCGATATCTTGCAGGGTGGGGAATTCAGTGACAAAGGCCATGCCCGTATCTTCCGGGCTATGCGCAAGCTGACCGACGCTGAGCTCCCAATCGACATGGTCAGCCTTACATCCCAACTCAAGGACAGCGAAGAGCTTGAAAAGGTCGGAGGTGTGAGTTATCTCGCCCGGATGGCCGGCGCTGTGCCGACTGTCGCGAATGCCAGCTATTATGCCGAGAGGGTTTTGGATATGTTCCTTCGCCGCCAGGCGATCGATACGGCCATGGGGCTGCTGCGCAATGCGGGCGAGGAACAGGATGTGAAGGGATTTATCGCTATGGCGGAGCACGCTGTTTCGAAACTCTCCGATCAATCAGTTCCGGCCCGTGAGTTTGTTGGAATTAAAGATGCACTGATGCAGGTATGGGAAGATGCGGAGCAGCGGTACAATGTGCGGGAATCGACACGAGGAATAACCGGCATCCGTTCTGGGTTTGATGATCTTGATAAGATGACGTCCGGCTTCCAACGAAATGATCTGATCATCGTTGCAGCTCGGCCATCGGTGGGAAAGACAGCGTTCGCCCTGAACATCGCCCAGAATGTCGCGGTGAGAGCAGGGGAGACGGTCGCTGTATTCAGCCTCGAAATGTCGGCCCCTCAGCTGGTTCAGCGTATGGTCTGCGCTGAAGGGAATATCGACGCCAGTCGAATGCGGACTGGACACTTCGAAGAAGATGATTGGGAGAAAATGGCCGTTGCAATGGGGGCATTATCTGAGGCGGATATCCATATCGACGATACGCCAGGTATCACGGTTAACGAAATTCGTGCCAAATGCCGGCGGTTGAAGAAGGAAAAAGGTCTCGGCATGGTTGTCATCGATTATCTGCAGCTTATTCAGGGCAGGGGGCAGCGGGGCGTGAATCGCCAGGAAGAGGTATCCCAGATCAGCCGGACATTGAAGCAACTGGCTCGGGAGCTTGAGGTTCCAGTGATTGCCTTGTCCCAGCTCAGCCGCGGCGTCGAGCAACGTCAGGACAAGCGCCCGATGATGAGTGACCTTCGTGAATCAGGTTCGATTGAACAGGATGCCGATATCGTAGCTTTCTTGTACCGTGACGACTACTACAACCAAGATGCTGAGAAGAAGAATATTATCGAAATCATTATTTCTAAGCAACGAAACGGCCCGGTGGGCACTGTGGAATTGGTGTTCTTAAAGGCTTTCAACAAATTCGCTAATTATGAGCGTGCTCATTCGGAACAGCCCCAGCCACCTGCGGGGAATGTGAAGGACATGTACAAGCGCAAATGGGCGTGAGGGAGAGGAAATGAATGAAGCAGGGAAAGCGACCGACCAGGAAACAGAAGCAAATGCTGGCGGGTCTTGACCGGGTTGACCCGAAAAGCTGGCTTATAGAGCGTGACACACCTGAAGAACTGATCTTGGTTAGTCGTAAGACGGGCAAGCCCAAGAAGATCAAAAAGGGTGTGTAATGAGCGGGCGCAATTACTGGCACGTGTATAACTGGCTACGCCGGCATTATATCGCCACGGGCGTAGCAGCGGAGCGCATGGACCTCCTGGAAGAGTTCGCGGAGCTGGAGCCGGGGGAGATCGACGAAGGCGTTGCAGAGTTTGAGCTTGCGATCGGTAAGCGGAAACGGGGGGCGGTACCAGATGACAAAGAGCACACGCAAGCCGATTGATCCGTTCTTCCAGCGGCGGAATTACTTCACCGTTTGGGACGACGGCGGAAAGCTGGCGGGGACGGTGTTTGTACTGGATACATCGATGATGCCGCCAAGACAGAGGGGAGAAAAGCAGAATGATTCAGTTCACCGTTTACGGCGAACCCGTCGCCCAAGGTAGACCGAAATTCAGTACTGCCGGAGGCTTCACCCGGGCATATGATCCGGCCAAGTCCAGGGACTATAAAGACTACGTTCGGCTGGCCGCCCGGGAGTACGCGCCAGCTGCTCTGCTGGAGGGAGCATTAGGTATTGCTGTCACAGCCTATCGTTCTACGCCTAAGAGTTTCAGCCAGAAGAAAGCGGCGGCTGCTGAACGCGGAGAGATCCTGCCAACAACCAAACCGGATGCAGACAACTACCTGAAGGGCGTCAAGGACGCGCTGAAGGGGATCATCTGGAAGGACGATAGCCAGGTTGTGGACGCGTTTGTGAAGAAGCGGTACAGCGCAAGGCCACGGATTGAAGTCAAAATTAAGCAACTCCAATAAAACCATAGGAGATGAGATCAGAATGATTAAGGATTATGCGAAATTCAGTGCGACAGTAGCGAAGGGGATTAAGGTCGGTGACACGGAGGTAGAGATCAAGCTGCTGCTGCCGCTGAGAGTCATGCAGGAGAATTTCCTGTTCCTGAGCAGTAATCAGGGCGAGAAGATCAATGTCTTCATGGGAGATCCGCAGGCGGCCTTTGATTTCGGTGAAGAGGATGGGGAGATCTACCGGGAAGTAACCGGTCGCCGTGTGACCACCGATGCTTCCGGTGTTGTTGTGGACATTGAGCAGCGGGAAGGGAACGATCCCAATCAGGTCCTTCTATTTGACCAGGAGGGCGAAGGTGGCACGGTTGGTGAAGGTTCTGAGCCAGATGGAGCTTCTGATACTGAACAGACAGAAGAACAGTCAGAAGGGCAGCAGGACGGAACAGAGAACGAGCCTAAGCATGTGGATGGAGACCAGAACGAGAGTCTGGAACCAGAGTGGTTGAACGGTGAAGGTGGTGGCAGCGGCGCTGAGGGCGGATCTGCTGCTGGAGAGAATGTTGGTGAAGAGAAACAGGGCGAGGGGCAGAACCCCGAAGGAACTAACGCTCCTGAAGAGGTCAGCAAGGATGCCTTGGAAGCTTTCATTCTGACCAACCGGCCCATTTATGACGACATCGAGATTGACGGCACGCCGATTCTTTTCCCCGAGCTGCTGCAGGAGCGGCTAGAGCTTAATAAGACCTGGAAGGAGATTGCCCAGGAGAAGGAAGTGAGCCCATCTGTGCTGTCGGCCAAGTGGGGGGCCTACAAGAAGCGGGTTGAACGGAAAATGATGAAGGGTGACGGGGGAGCAGCGTAAGCTGCTTCTTCTCTTACAGGAGGGTCTTATATGAAGGAGAAAATTCAATCGGCTTTGGTCAATTTGGAGCCGCAGCTGAAACGGGTATCGAAACTTATTCAGGATGCTGAGAATGATGGAATATATAGCAGTGAAAATCCGGAGGAAATGTATCTTCGGGGGATGTTCTACCAGATTCAAGGCAAGCTGAACGATGCTCGGCGTCTGATTCGGTTTACGGTAGCTCCGGTTTTGAAAGAGGGGGTTCTGCACAAGCGTTCAGATGGACGGTACGGCCTGCAGGACGGGACTTACTTTTCCAGCAGTGGTTATATAGAGTATCTGCTGACGGAGCCTGGGGAAGATGCCAGATGGGTGAGCTCACGGATTGAGCATAACGGAGAGGACTACTTCATCGTAGGCAGGAAGGAACTTCCCCTCCAGGGGCTGCGGGTTCGGATAAAGGAGATCCCGTTATGGGATTGAAGGCAAAAGAACGGATGGAGTAAATCCCATCCGTTCAATCTTCGGTAAGTTTCAAATCAATAAGGTGTCTACAGTTTGGACATTTGGTGGTAGCAGTAAATTTCTTTTTTTCATTGATTTCTAGCAAAGACATCAATTGAACCAGGATGCCGGGTAACGAAACAAGACCCATTATCAGGGTTATGGAGTTCATCGTAGCGGCATTGAGTAGAGAGTTCTTATCAAGCAATATACCAGTCATTAGGAACCCTAAGACAGAAATCAACGCAAGTATTGAAAGAATAAAAAGTAATGAATATACAATTTTTACCCAACGCCATATTTTTTTTAGCGTCATTCTATCACCTCAAAACTAATACGAAGATTTAGGAGAATGGATTCAATAATATGGAAGGAGTCGGCCGCATGAAAACACTCAGTTTCACCTATGACCCGTTAGCTTTGACTAGGATCTTCCTACAGAAATACGTTGAAGAATTTATTCAAGGGAAATTCTATAAGGCCAAGCAATTTGCAATGTACGACTTCCTATATCAAATGACGGACGAAGAACTTGAATCGGTTCTTGAAGACTATGTAACTGCTTCCGGTGTTGAGGCCATCACCTTCAATGACTGGGCAACAGAATGTGCCGCCATCTTTGAGCAGATTTACAAAACAGAGAAGTACACAAAACTGGAGTTTGACCACAAATGCAAGGGGCATGGAGCAACCGGCTTAGGGGTGGTCGATAATTCTGACAACACATTCTATGATTGCCCTTTTGTTGGACATTGGTCGAAAATTCTGGAGATTGTTGAGAACAAGTATCCTGAAAAGCTTGAACCTTTACAGCATTTCTGGCAGTTCGAGAATGAGACTGAGCACGCCGGATTCACCCGGGATGAGATCGAAAAATTCATCATGAGCAATTTCCGGTTAATCGGCGGGGGGAAGTTGCTAAACGAATATATCAGAGCTTAATGCCCCAGGAGGGAACAGACATGCAACATTCAGTAATTCATAAATATATCGTTACTCCATCACCAGACGTTCAAGAACTCCAGGTTCCGGTAAACAGTTTCATAGTTTCAGCGGTGGCGTACGGAGGGCAGATAGCAATGTACGTGCTGAAGCACAATCCAGATCAACCATTCGTAAACACGCTGCAGTACCTGGTTATAGGTACCGGATGGAGTCTTCCGAATGAAGGCAACGCCCAATTTGTATCAACGGTGAAAACGGGGCAATTCGTATGGCACTTGTTCACGGTAACTGATCTCCCATTTTAAGCAGGCACATACCATAAGGAGAGATAAATGATGTCTGAGTCTTGGAAATGCATGGAGTGCGGGACAACCATAGAGTATGACCCGGAATATTGTTGTGATGGCCGTGAATGTGGATGTATGGGATTGCCCATTGAGCCGCCGTTATGCGGGAACTGCTGGGATAAGATCTCTGCAGGAATGGAGGAACAAAGACATGGAAATCAAGCCATTAACGAACCGGCAGCAGCAGACACTTGATATTATAAAAAGCTTTATCGCTCAAAAGGGATATGCCCCGTCGGTTTCCGAGGTTGCGGATCTCCTTAAGATCAAGTCTCGTTCCACAGCACATTCGCTGGTCAAGCAATTAGTGAATAAAGGTTACTTGGAGAAGACAAATTTTGAGGTCCGGACGTTGCGGGTGGTGGGGGAGGAAGAGGTTTCAGTGCAAAATTATAAAACTTTGCTGGAAGATAACGCCCGGCTACTGCAGGAGAATGCGGAGCTGCGCGAGAAGCTTGCGGGCATTAACAACCGATGAGATATAAAGACCCCCATATCCTTGGCCGGGGCGGGGGTCATTCTACCATACTATTCCTCTTGACATTATAACACAGGGGGAGTGGGGGATGGCGATGGCATGGGGGATTTTTGAGCAAAGCGAGCTTTTCCCAAAAGCAAACGAAGTTGAGATTAAACGGACAAAATTCCTGCTAAGTAAATATAGAAGCATGACATTGCTGATGGCTGACTATGAAAATTACACAAAAGATCTGCAGCAAGTTGGCATCGATGGAGAAGTTGCTCGTAGGATCGATCAAGATGAACTGCATGCTGATAAGGCGGCAAATGCTGTCATTCTGTTGGAAAAGCAGCGTTGGGTGTACGAGCAATATCAGCTGTATACTGAGATAATTCTGCGGGCGGTGGGATTGATTCAAGACAAAGATGCAAAGCGTGCAATACAGCACAGATATATTGCGGGTCATTCATTTAAAGAGACAGTAATGTTTTTTCGGTATGGTATGAGTGATAGTACAATTCAGAGGAAGCTCGCTGAAGGAATCGAGAGTAGCGCGAATACATTGAAACTGATGGGTTTTTTTGAGCAGGACACTAATGAATTTTAATAGTTAACAAAAAGCAACAAAACTAAGGTAGTCTAGTTTGTTGCTTTTTGTATTCTGTTATTAATCATGAATTAATTCAACATTAATTATAGCTTGCGTTAAGATTTGTGAATTCTATACTTTCAGCATTAAGGATCTCTTCAATATCTATTAATTGGTATGAAGACTTACCACTTCCTGACCAGTTTTGAAGCCCTTTAAGTAGAGTATTCGAAGGAATTCTACCATCTACAATTTTAAACTTGATATAGAGATATTCATATTTGTTAGCGTGAGGATCCATATAAATATCACTATGTGCAAAAATTTTAATATCATGGATAAAATACAAAAAAGAGTATACATCTTGAGCTAATTTTTTGAAGCCATTCTTTTCATTAGGTTTAAATGTTAGCATGAAAATTTGATTGGTTTGATTAGACTGTGTACTCTCAGTAGTTACAGTATTAGTATTAAGGGTTTGGTTTTCCATAAGATTAATAATAATTTCCTCACTCGCAGTAGGAGCGGATGCTTGTATAAAATCAGCCAAGGAAATAATACAACAGGTTTTTCCTCGGGTTACTTCATAAAATTCCTCTATTAATTCTCTTCTTGGAGAGATTGGATTTTTTTTAGAATCAAGATGGTACCAATCTTCTTTGAAATCAGTACTGACAAAGATAACATCGTCGTTTAGAGAAAGTATATCTTTCCAAATAAAATAGTCTCCATACATGTTTTCCTTTTTACCAGAGTCACCACCAGTTAATGGAGGCTTCCTACTGACTAATCTGTCAGAGGCCTCTTTAATAATATGACTGTCAGTTTTGTCTATTGAGGTAAAACATGAAACTTCAAATATCGACCTCAGAGAATCCAATACAGGATCTTTTCGGAAGAAACTTCTCAATTTAGAAGATAATTCATCAATTTTTTTACGGTATTCTTTATAACTATTATTATATTTTTCTTCACTCTGAATATACTCACTATGCTCTGAAAGTAGACCGATCAAGGGTAAGGTTGAAGAAAGGTTGTTAGGCTTTTGAATTTTTGAGTAAATATCTGTGTTAATACGATCTATGGCAGCAGTAATCAATTTTGGTCTTTGATCCATGAATTCTTCCAGAACATGAAAAGGGATTTTTAAACGGCCCACTTTCGATGCTCTCATTAATACGTCTAAAACTTCCCTAAATGCTGCTTCTTTCCATTGATAAGCCGATAATAAAACATTTGTGTCTACAACTATAGTTGCAGTATCAACTATCTCCTCTACTGATTTTTGGGAGAAAAAGTACTTTTCCATCTCTTCTTTTGTCATGCATACCACTCCATTTTTAATATGACTTATGTAAATTAGTTTGACAGTCTAGCTTATTGACAAACATACATGCTGAATTTGAACATATTATGAATGCAATTTAAACTTAGCTTGATTATCATCTGACTGAAATCCCATGTTAATATTAAAACATAGAAAAATACGAGAACACTGATTGGTGCAAATCCACTCTCGGTTTTCTTATATTGAGTAAACTATTAGCTAGAATTCTAAGGCATGCTATAGCTGCAGCTAAAAGAATAAGCAGGTGAAAAACTTTTCCAAATATTTCTTCATAAATACTATCATCAATTTTCATCATATTCCTCCCTTGGTTCAAAAGTTCGGCATCAAAAGAGGAAATTCCTTCCTTTGTGACGAATACAGTCCTGTACGATCATATTCGCGGAGGGGTTTCAAGTGGCAAGAAGAAAGAGTAAGGCGAAGCAGGAAGAGGAGTTGTTTCAGGGATTGGCTGGATTCGCAGCAATGGGATTAGCACTCGGAGGATACTATTTAACCAAAACCTTGCAAGGTGCTATCGTTGGAGCAGCTGTCGGTGTGGCTGTTGTAGTTGCATTGATGATTGTGGTAGGGCAGAAGCGGGCCGAACGCTTAAAGAAATCTGGTATTGCTGAGATTGATAAAATGGAAGGTGTACAGTTTGAACAATACCTTGGACACCTCTTCCGATCTCAAGGATACAAAGCTGAAGTTACACAAGCAGCCGGTGATTACGGTGCAGATCTGGTTCTATCCAAAGATGGTAAGCGGATAGTAGTCCAGGCTAAGCGGTACAGTAAGAACGTTGGATTGAAGGCAGTGCAAGAAGTTCGTGGAGCTGTTTCACATTATGGCGCTTCGGCTGCCTGGGTTGTAACGAATAGAGATTATACTGAGCAGGCTTATAAACTGGCGAAATCAAATAATGTGCGTCTCATCGGCCGTGAAGAGCTTATCGAAATGCTTCTGCAAATGAGAGAGAAGATGACCGCTGCTAAAAAAGTCAATAATGCTAAGACGAGCGCCTAAGTGAAATAGTGAGTAATTTAAAGCATATTATGCTAATTGATGTACTCAAGTCTATTATTCAGTGTTAGTGGCTTTGACTCTTATTTCACTGTCTCAGTAAAATGGAGTTGTTCTCCTTTGTTACAAAGTCCGTAAAGATTTTAAGTAAAGAGCGCAGCGCATTTGCTGCGGATGCGGAGCGGACGCCTTTCTATAGATCAGTGAAAGCACGATTAAATTGAATACATATTCCGAAGTCGCTCATTATTGGGCGGCTTTTTTCTATTGGGGGAATTGATTTGAAAAGGAAACAGCAGCGGCGTCTAAAAGATCCGCCCCGGCAGCCGGCTAAATGCAAGGGCTGCATTTGGGGCCGATGGGAAGGAACAGCACAGTTTTGTGGCAGAGTGAAATGTCAGAAGGGAAAAACTTCCTGGACGTCGAAATATGATGTCTGGGGGGATAATCATGAGTTCTAAGAGAGAGTTTATGTACATTTTTGTAATAATGTTATTTTTATTTGGTACTGCTACGTTATGCACCATTATTTTTTATGATTCTGAAAAAGCTATCCTCGGGATAAGCGTCGGATCGACGCTAGTCTCAATAATTCTCGCAGTGTTAGCGATTATTTATACTTATGTGGATAGCTCGGCACAAAAAGAGAATGTTTATCAGATGCGAACAGCAGCAGAGAATCTTGCAAAATCAGTTGAAGATGAAAAATCTATAATTGCTCAATTCTCTATTGAACTACAAAAAGTCACAACACTAAAGGATGAACTGCTAGTAAAAATAACTGAAACTCAGGAATGGAGAGAAGGAGTTCTTAGTCAATTGAAGTTACTCTCTGAAGGCTCTGAAGAGAAAACCACTATTAAGATTGAAGATGTTCAAAAACTAATGGCAGAAGAAACCGAGAAGCAATCTGGAAATAGACGATTAATGAGCTCTTCAAAAAAGAAAAGAATTAGAGAAGCGGTTCTTAAAGTACTAAGCATTAATCCACCACTAAGCATTTCGGAAATCTATAAATCTTCACACGCATTCAATTACTATATGATAAGCGAAGAAGAAGTTGCGAATGAGTTAATAGGAATGGAGTTATCAGGTGTAATAAACTCTACTAAGGATAAAAAGTACTATCCTTTAGAAGAAGTTTGAGGTTCTAAGCACTCTTAGCGGGTGTTTTTCCTGTGCTTATAATCAGCCCTTTGTAAGCCATTCTCAGGCCTCGAATTCATGGACGTGTTTTTGTTTGATGCCGCGTGGAAAAGAGCAGAGCGGTCAGGTTCTCTTCGTCTCTCGCTGAGTTTACGCCTACCCAAAGATGAAAAACCAACTCAACTCAAAGTGGGCCAGTTGAATTGAGGCATTGTTTGACGAAATATGTATTCCGATATCTGCTGGTGAGGTAAGATAACTTGCGAGGGGGGAATTAGACAATGGAGTTTGAAATTAATTCAAATGTCATTAAGTCGTTTATAGTGGATTCGGATGCATTACAAGTTACAATTGACTACACAGATGGAAGGGTCCGAACTGTTGATGTCGAGGAACAAATGCTAAATAGATTTGCTGAATCTGAAGACAAGGAAAAATTTTATAGTGAGCGTTGGGCACCCTAACCGGTGCTTTTTCTTTTGAAAGGAGAATTCATATGGACATCAGAATCATACCGATCGGGCAGCTTAACGCAGCTGTCTATAACCCCCGCGTCAACCTTCAGCCCGGAGATCCAGAGTACGAGAAGCTCCGCCGCAGCCTGGACGAATTCGGCTATGTCGACCCTATTATCTGGAATGAGCAGACCGGCAACATGGTCGGTGGCCATCAGCGTTATAAGGTGCTGGTCAATGAGCAAGGTTGTACGGAGCTGGCTGTTTCTGTGGTCAACCTGGACCCCGAGAGGGAGCGGCTGCTGAATTTGGCACTGAACAAAGTTACTGGCCGCTGGGATGAGGAGGCACTGGCGCAGCTGCTGAATGAGCTGCAGGAAGGTGGGGCTGACCTGGGGTTGTCCGGTTTTGAGCCGGATGAGATTGGGGAGCTGATTGAAGAGTTTGCGAACACACCTGATACAGAGATTGATCAGCCGGTTGTTGAAGATGATTTCGACGTCCAGGGATCTCTCGATCAGATCAAAGAGCCTGAAACGCGACGCGGTGATGTGTGGCAGCTTGGCCGGCATATCCTTATGTGCGGTGACTCTACGGATGCCGAAGATGTTGCCAGGCTGATGGACGGCGTGAAGGCGGCCTTGGTTGTGACGGACCCGCCGTACAATGTCGCGGTGCAGAGCGACTCTGCCCGCCTGGCTGAAGCTGGCACCAGCTCAATAATGAACGACGATATGCCCGCAGAGGAGTTTGCGGGCTTTTTGCATACTGTTTTTGAACAGTACGCGCTGGCCATGGAACCAACCGCAGCAATCTATGTCTTCCATCCTTCATCATATCAACGGGAGTTTGAGGACGCGATGAACGCCGCAGGAATTACGGTGCGCTGCCAGTGCGTTTGGGTCAAGAACGTGGCCACTTTCGGTTGGGCTCAATACCGCTGGAAACATGAGCCGGTCTTTTATGGCCATATGAAGGGCAAGGCCCCGGCATGGTACGGCGATCGTACTCAGACTACGGTCTGGCGGTCAGGTTTACCGGCAGAAGATCCACTGCCGGAAACGGTGTGGGAGGTTTCGAAGGGGGATGTAACCAAGTACGTTCATCCTACACAGAAGCCATTGGAGCTGCTGGCCATACCGATCAAGAACAGCAGCCAGCGCGGGAATACCATTGCTGACTTCTTTGGCGGCAGTGGCTCTACCATGATGACCTGCGAGCAGCTTGACCGCTCCTGCAGGACAATGGAGCTTGATCCGGTATTTTGTGATGTAATTAAGAAGAGATATCAGGCTACAACTGGAACAGAGCCGGTGCTGCTTTTAAATAGGTTAACAGAGGGTTATATATAACCAAGCTGAGCGACTGATTCAAGTAATTTTATGGTAAACTTCTTATATGAAACTTCTAAATAAGAAGGGTTGATAAAATTGCCGAAAAAATATAATCCGTCGTTATTTGCTGCCGCCTTTTTTTCATGCGCAATTTTTTATCAATATACCAGGTATGGAATTGTGGAAATATTCTGGTTTTTTTGTTTGGCTGCTGTTGTCTTGTACAACGCAATTATCTATTGTTTTTCTGTAAATCAAGACAACGGAAAAATCAAGAACGTAATTATAGTTTGTTTGGTAGTTCTTGTTTTTGCAGGAGATTATTTAATCAATAATTACGGAAGTAAATCGATTGGTAGTTTTTTTCAACGAAAAGGATATTATGAGATTCAATATTATGTGAATATGTTTCCGGATGGATCTGAAGCAAAGAATTATCGTGTGAAAGCTGATATTTTAGCATCATCACGTGATGTGGGTTACGTTGACAGCGAGGGGGAGGAGCACGATTCCAGCGTAAGAGCTTATTATATAGCCAAAGCATATATGCCCAATGGTGGTTTTATTACATTTGAGAATGAAGTAGACGATGGTAGTAATGATTTGATTATCGGGAAAAAGATTGAGCTCCAAGATGATGAAGACAGACAGTGGTATGTAGAGCTTACGAAGGAACGCGTCAAATAGAAATTTCTATTTATAAAATAATACTTATTATCCACCGCCGTTATTCTTGGCGGTTTTTCTTTTGCCTAAAATAAAAGGAGGACGCGCTAACGTCCTCCCACTCACCCAGGGTATCCCCCGGCTGAGACAGCGGCGCGCCACGCGTGGCATTTCCAGACATCCGCTGTCTCGTTTCCAAATATACACGGAAGCCGAGGGGAACGCAATGGGAACAAAAGATGAACTTTTATTGCAACATGAGCTTGAAATCATGGCCGGTATCCTCGAAAGCAAGGCGCAGTACCGGAAGATTGTTAAGGCTGGCATAGCCAAGTGGGTCAAGGACTTCCAGGACGGCCGGATTGAGATTAAGACGGTGGAAGATCTGAAGAAGCTGATTGAAATAGATATTGAGCTGCAGAAGGATGAGATTTAAGGAATAAATATATGAAGAAAGGTTCTTTTTTGCTCATTTTTATTATATTTATTAATTAACGGAGGGGAAGAAGCAGCCAGAGGGAATCGCGAGTTCTCCCTGGCTACCACACTAAGAGTTTCGTTTAATTTCCATGTGGAAGTGGATAATTATTAATCCAAGCAGATTTATGCTGAAGTTTAATTTGTGCAATATATATTTCCGCATCCATTTAATCTTTAGCTTACTTATTTGCTTGATTTTCATAACTCTTCGACCTCCCTTCTTTTTTTTGAGAAAAAGCCTTCTTAGCCCGTGGGGGGCTATTTTCATATTTATTATGTTAGCCAGATATTTATGTCTGGTCTTTTTTATTGGACATGCTCTCTTCTGGAGGTGGTGAATTTATGAATGGCCAGAGAACGTAGTCCCGAGCGGGACAAGGCAAAGGAAATGTGGCTGGAGAGCAGCGGAACGATGAAGCTAAAAGACATCGCCTATGCTCTTTCTATAGGAGAAACGCAGGTCCGAAAGTGGAAGTCCCAGGATAAGTGGGCTGCTGACCTGAATAGTAACGTTACCAATGAAGCTAATGGTAACGTTACTAAACGCGGCGCCCCCAAAGGGAACAAAAATGCAGTCGGTAACCGCGGCGGCGCTCCCCCAGGTAATCAGAACGCAAAGGGGAACAGCGGCGGGGCCGGCGGGCCGCCTGGTAACAAGAAGGCCGTCACTACTGGTGAACATGAAACCATCTGGCTAGATACCTTGACCGAAATCGAGCAGCAGCTCATCGATCAGGTGGACACTGATCCAATTGTCCAAGCTGATGAATCCCTTTATCTCCTGACGATTCGGGAGCGCCGCATGATGCAGCGGATCAAAGCTCTGATGGATGGCCTTACCGAAACGGAGCGCAACGTCCTTTATGAGCTGAAGGCTATCAAGGAGGTCGCAACCATCCATGATGAGAAGACCGGGATCACGAAGAAGATTCCGCATGCTCGAAATGAGATGATGGAGTCGAAGATCGAGGAGAAGGGATTCCGGAAGTTGGACGACATTGTGAAGCTGGAAGAAGCTCTTACCCGTATCCAGCTCCAGAAGATCCGGGCCATTGAGCTGAAGAATCGGTTAACCGACGACGAGAAGCGTATCCGCATTGAAACCATGGAGTATGAGCTGCAGATGCTCCGTGGCGGTGGAGGTAAGGAAGACTTCGAGGATGATGGCTTTATCGATGCCCTGAAGGGTATGGCGGCGGGAGTGTGGAGCGACGATGGCGAAGCTTAAACTCAAGCCGCCGGCGTTCAAATGGTCACCTTTCTCGGATAAACAGTTGAGGGTACTGACTTGGTGGACGCCGGATAGCCCTCATCGTGACAAGGACGCAATCATCTGTGATGGTTCGGTCCGTGCTGGCAAGACGGTCTGCATGTCGTTCTCTTTTATTGCCTGGGCGATGGACACCTTCATTGGTGAGCAGTTCGGTATGTCTGGTAAGACCATCGGTGCGCTGCGGCGTAACGTGATTGGGCCGCTGAAGCGCATGCTGGCCAGCCGTGGGTATCACGTTCACGATAACCGATCTGAAAATGTATTAACCGTTACCCGGGGGCTGATCAGCAACCGGTTTTTCTTGTTTGGCGGCCGAGATGAAAGCTCGCAGGATCTGATCGCGGGGATTACACTGGCCGGTATGTTCTTTGATGAAGTGGCCCTGATGCCGAAGTCCTTCGTTGACCAGGCGACTGCTCGTTGTTCTGTGGATGGTGCTAAGCTGTGGTTTAACTGCAACCCTGCAGGTCCGTATCATTGGTTTAAGATGGAATGGCTCGATCAGCTTCAGAAGAAGCACGCGCTGCACCTGCATTTCACGATGGAGGACAACCTGTCCCTCTCTGAGCGGGTGCGCGAGCGTTACCGGCGCATGTACAGCGGGATCTTCTACCAGCGGTATATCCTGGGCTTGTGGGTTATGGCCGAAGGAGTCATCTTCTCGAAGTTCAATGACGCGGTCCATAAAAAGGCACGGGACTGGTTCCCGGCAAAGTTTGACCGCAAGTTCATTTGTATCGACTATGGGGCCAATAACCCGACAGCGTTCCTGAAATACGGAGTAAGCGGGAACGTCTATTATGAGCTGGATGAGTATTATCACAACATCCGCCGCAAGGGTGAGAAAACAAATGGCGAATACGCTGATGATCTGGAAGCCTTTCTTGACGGCGATGAGTATGCAATTTTCATCGACCCGTCAGCGAAGGCTTTTATTATTGAGCTGCAGAAACGGGGCATTTCAAACATTAAGGCTGCTGTGAATACAGTGCTGGATGGTATTCAGACCGTGTCCAACCGGTTCCAGCGTAATGAATTATATATCTGTGCTGATAACACCAATTCCCTTCAGGAGTTGGTGTCTTACGTGTGGGATGAAAAAGCCGCCGAGCGTGGCGAGGACAAGCCCATCAAGCAAAATGACCATACCTGTGATGCGCGCCGATATGGTATTCATACAGATTACCTGCTTCAGCGTGTGAAACAGCGGAAAAAGGACAGAGAGGAGCGATCAGATCATGGTGTGGGGTGGGTGTAACGCATGAGTGGAGAAGCACAGTGGTTCCAGATATCAAAGGCAGAAGACCGGCATATCCCTTCCAGCGCGCAGCTGCCGGATAGCTTTGAGAACCTATATGACCAGCATGGGCTACTGCCGTTTCCTCCTGGCAATGACCCTGCTTCCTGCAAGCTGCTGGTCAAGAACAGTAACATCATCCCGCAGTGTATTGAAGCATACCGCCGAAATATCGCCGGCTACGGCATTGCCTTGGAGTACATTCCGGGGGAGAGTGATCAGACGGCATTGGAAGAGTGGAACAAGGCTGACAAGTTTCTGGAGACTTGTAACCTAGAGGATACACCGGATGAGATTATCAGTTCCCTTATTGAAGATATCGAGAGCAGCGGGAATGCAAATGTGGAGGTCGCCTGGCCTACAGGCAGTGAGTTCCCTACACTGTACCGGATCAATCCTAAATTCGTTCGTTGTACCCGGGAGACGGATAAAGTGACCATCAAGCGGAAGCGCCTGATCCGGTCATCGAAGAAGGTTGAGGAGTTTTCTCAGGATATTTACTCCCGGAAGTATGCTATGAAGCGCGGGCAGTCAGTGGTATGGTTCAGGCCGTTCGGAACAGAGGGTCAGGGCAACCAGATTATCCCTTTGAAGCTGGGGAATGACGGTCCATATGGGGAGCCGCGCTGGTTCGGTAACGCGCCTGGAGTGGTCGGCAGCCGGGAGGCAGAGGAGTTGAACGTTTCCTACTTCAGTAATGGCCGCATGCTTTCTATGCTGTTGACCGTGACCAATGGCCGACTGACCAATCAATCTATGGAGCTGCTGCGGAATGTTAAGGGCGCGCAGTCTCAGGGCGGCATACTCTACCTGGAAGCGATCGGGGAGGAGACGGGCGGACCGCTGGATGAGAAAGTCGAGAAGGTGGCCATCAAACTGGACAAGCTGAATGATCTGCTCCAGCAGGATGCCCTTTTCTTGGAATACGGTAAGGACAAGAAAGCTGACATTCTATCATCGTTCCGACTGCCTCCGATCCTGGTTGGCCAGAGCTCCGACTACAACCGCGCCACGGCGCAGGCCGCGCTGCGGTTTGCAGAAGAACAGGTCTTCGAGCCTTACCGCAAGTGGATTATGGATGAGATCTTCAATAAACGGCTGTTTCCGGCTATGGGCATCTTTCGCGTGCGGGCTACCCTGCGCGGGCCGCGTATCATTGATCCAGAAGACCGCAAGGCATTGTTGGACTTTATTGCAGACAACGGTATTATGCTGGTCCGGGATTTGATTCCGATCGCTGAGGAAGTGCTGGATACTACCATTGATGAATCCAAGTACAGTGCGGAATACCTCGACACACCAATAGCACAGCTATTGAACAGTCAGCCGGCTATAACCGTGCCTGAACCTGACTATGATGTGAACGATCTGCAGGAGCAGGTGGCCACGATTGCCAAGCGCCTGCTGCGGCAGAGTCATGATGAGGTAACCGATCATGTGTAAGGATTGCTGGGAGCTCATCGCAAAAGCGGACGACACTGAGTTTCTGGACAGCCTTGAACTGACCCATGCGGAGCGGGCTGTGCTGGAGGAGCTGTACAAGCAGGGAGAGAATCGGATAGTCGAGATCCTTGAGCTGCAGGGGAAGGCCCTTCATTATGCCATTGAGGAGCTCAGCGAGGAGCTGCTGATTGATATCGGGGAGTTGGGCAAGGTTTTACAGTCCGTACAGTCCGGTGATTTGTTCACTGTCCAGTTTGAGCAGGCGGTATATGATTCCTTCACGCCACTGTATCACTTGGCCGGCGAGTCTGAGCTGACGGTACTTAACACCGACAAGACCTGGTCCACGAAAAACAAGGCGGCGTCCCGGTTTGCCAAGAACCTGAATAAGCTTGTCCCCGATATGAATGGGACAAGCGCGGATGTTATGACCCGGGCTTTTCAGAAGGCCATCAAGGAGGGGAAGACACCATCCGAGCGGGCGCTGCTTGTACGAGAGGTCAGTGCTGCGGCTTCCAAGGGCGACGCCGGCCCGTTTAATATGGAGCGGGCTATTACTGTATCCCGAACTATGAGCACGGCAGCCGCCAACGGTGGCAAGCTGGAGGGATGGAAGCAGTCAGAAGTGGTCAACGGTAAGAAGTGGCGTTCTTCCAAGGGAGACCGCACCAGGAAGACACATCGTAAAGCGAACGGCCAGGTGCAACCGCTGGATAAGCCTTTTGAAGTCGGTAAGAGCAAGCTGATGTTTCCGGGAGATCCGAGCGGCCGACCGGAGGAAATAATCCGCTGCCGCTGTACGATGCAGTCCATTTTGACATGAGATTTATTCTTGCAGAAATATCAAATAGTTACTAGATTATCCTAAATTAAAGGAGTATTATTTCCATAGAAAATAATGAATGGAGGATAACTATGGCAGAAGATAAGGCACTATTTCTTTTGAAATTCGGCAAAAAAGAGAATTTAGAGTTACTTCAAAAAGGAAACGTCTACATGAAGAATCTGAAATATTTTATTGATTTGGAATCAGAAAATCAAAAGAAGGGCATGGGGGATGTCACGGAAGGTTCTTTAGTGATGAATGATGTAAAGTGGACAATCATGCATCCGGAAACTAATGAAGTGCTATTTGTTTCGGAAGCAAAAAGATCGACATTGAGATATGATGAGGTTTTACACAAACCTGTTTTTTGTTCAATGGCACTTGGCTTGGATGATTTAGAGCCAATTGAAGAAGAGATTGAGGGTCGGGTGAATACAAAAATAGTATTTACTGAACAGCAGAGAAATGAAATGGTAGATGAGTTCGGAGAGTATGTTCTTGTAATTCCCGCGACGCTATTCATTCGAAATATTACAAGTACCCTTGATGGAGAAAACTTGGAGTACGCTACAGGCAAAGTGGAGTATGGTGATTATTCAGTAAATCACCAATATCGGTTTGTTGAATTTGAAACTGGCGATCCCAAAATATTATTTCATAAAGATAGCTCACTTGCGTATCAGAAAGAATTTAGGGTTGTTATCCTTAATAGAGACATTGAAGATGCGCTCACAATCAATATTGGTGATATGACGGAATATTCCACAATTGTGAAGTCTGAAGATTTATTAACAGGTAAATTTGGAGTTCAATTACAACTAAAATAAAGTTACCAGAAAAAGCCACTATGATGTGGCTTTTTTTCTTGAAGGGAGGTGAGAACAGAATATGACCTTTAAACTGAAAGACGCCAAGATTACGCACATCTCCTTGGTAGACAAGGGAGCCAACGGCGTTCCGTTTGCTATTATCAAGGACTCCGGGAAGAACGCCATCCAGAAACAGGTCCAGATTGCCAAAATTGACGATGACAAGCACATTGTCAAAGGGGTAGTGTATCAGCCGGATGTAGCCGATGCTCATGACGATCAAATGGATGAAGTCGAGATTGAGAAGGCAGCTCATCTCTTTATGGAGAAGCAACACACCTACAACATCGACAAGCAGCACGATCTCGAAGCCGACAAGGGATTTGTCATCGAGTCCTACATCGCTCCCTGTGACATGACGCTCGGTGAACAGCAGATCACGAAGGGCTCCTGGGTGGCGGCTGTGAAAGTGACGGACGATGATGCCTGGGAGGCTATCAAGAAGGGCGAGATTACCGGCTTCAGTATGTGGGGTGTAGGGAAGCGGGAAGAGATTGAGGAGGAAGAGGAGGTATCAAAGGGATTCTTGAGCCGAATAGCCAAAGCGCTAGGCCTGATTGAGAAAGGTGCTGTCGCTGACAAATATCATAAGAACCGGAAGAACCGAGAATTTTGGGCTGCGCAAGACGCTCTCAACTCGGTTCTTTTTAATTGGGACACTTGGCAAAGTGGTCTGGAAACCGATCCGGAGACCATCCGGGAGGCGCTACAGGACTTTGTTGATATTGCTGAGGATGTGCTGACCAAGGAGGATATTGTAAAAGCCATTGGCACGCCTCCGGAGCAAATCGCGAAGGCAGGCAAGAAGATTTCCGCAGGCAACTTGAAACACGTGGACGATGCGATCGCCGCATTGACCGAACTTAAAAATATAACGGCTCCCATAGAAGAGGAGTCCGAGGAGGATGTTGATTTGAAGGCTACAGATATTGCGAAGGCTGTAACGGCCGCACTGGCTCCGATCGCCAAGCAGGTAGAAAGCCTGACGGCAGAGATTACGGAGCTGAAGAAAGAGGAAGGCGTCGAAGGTGATCAACCTGCCGGCTGCACAGCTCCGGCTGCGACCGCAGAAGAGACGGCTATTACCGATGCAATTGCAAAAGCCCTGGCACCGCTGAGTGAGCAGATGCAGACGCTGGCAGCTGATGTGCAACTGGTAAAGAATAGCCGCGGTGCTTCTGCGCAGGGTGATGAAGAAGAAATCAGCAAATCAGAAAGCGCCGTTAGTTTCGGACGCTTCCTGTAATCGAAGGAGGAATGCTCACTATGAAAACAAACGGTATTATCACCAGATCTAGCATTCAGAAATCCACCATTGTAACTACGATGGACCAGAATGCTTTGAACTATGAGGAAGTCGAAGCCTTCACCGATATGGCGTATGAGGCGAATAGCTTCCTGAAAGGCATTCGTCATGAGAACCGGAAGAGCTCTAAAGGCACTATCGACAAGGTCGGTGTGCGGGGTCGGAACATGCGCAGTAAAAAAGAGAACATCATGGCGACTAATACACCAGGACTTACCTTTCCGCAGATTCCTTATTCGGTGGAGCCGGTGGTACTACCTTTCGATATCACTGAAGAGTTTATCCGCCAAACGCAGCGAGTCCGTGGTCAAAACGCTGAAGATATTATCATGCGAGCTATGGCTAATAACTACGGCGAAAATATGCAGGACATTGGCTTTAACGGGGATACTAATACACCTAATACAGACCCGGATTATGAGTTTCTGACGATCAATGATGGCTGGCTGAAGCTGGCCAGAACAACGGGACACTATCTGGATTGGAGCACACTTTCTGCGAAAGAGAAAAGTGGAGTTTTGTTTGAAGTGGAGAGGGCGATCCCGACCCGGTACAGAGCCGGCGGCGTGTTCAAGTATTTCATGCATCCCAACACCTTCAGCGAACGTCTTCAGATGCTGGCTGAGAAAGACACGAGTGCATCCATTCAGCTGCAGATCATGGGGGGCACGAAGAAAATCAATGCTTATGATATCGAAGAGGTTTGGAGTATGCCGGAAGGTGCAATCCTCTTTACGTATCAGCCGAACTTCGCCATGGTCCACACCTACGATATGCAGATTCGTAAGACGACCGAAGGCAAGGAAGCAATCTGGACGGATAAGCGCTTCTACGCGATCCACTCTGACTTCGATGCCATCTTTGAAGAGCCGCAAGCTCTTGCCTATGTGGAAGGGGTGGAATTCTAATGCCATACGTGACCTATCGGGGAAACAACGCCTCTCTGCGGCTGTATAGTATCCGGTTCGAGCCGGCTAAGCCGGTACTGGTCGAAGATTCAGATGTGCTGGAAAAACTGCATGAGCACCCTGATTTTGAGGTGAAAGCGGAGAAGATTATCCCGCTGGAAGATCTGACGGTACCGCAGTTGAAAGACAAGGCGAAGAAGGCTGGAATCGATGGTTTTGGTGACCTGAAGAAGCCGGAGCTGATCGCTGCCCTGAAAGCGCTGGAAGGCGGCGGTGCGCCGGATGCTAACAACGACACTCCTTAAGGAACGCAGCCGCGTCAGCGCAGTGCAGGAAGCGACAGAAGCTCAGCTCGGGCAGTACATCGATGATGCTCAGACCCGGATTGAACTGTATCTGCCTGTACCCTTTCCTCTCTTGGTTGACAAGCAGCTCATGCTCGCTTGGGTGAAGCTGGCCGAGTCTCTGGCCCTGCAGGACAGTGAGGAATACCTTGCTTCCGTCGCCCGAGGCTACTCGGCGGAGAGTGACGGCGCCTGGACATATACCCGGCAGGCCGTGGAGGGGAAGACCACCGGTAATGCCGATGTGGACTCCATTCTTTTTCTCTGGGTCAAAAAACAGCAGTCGGGGCCGGATGATGGAAACATCACGGCTTATTTGCTATGAATCACCGCATGAATACTCCGCTGGCGGTGTACCGGGTCGGCCGCCAGCAGGATGCGGACAACCTGTTCAGTGATCGGAAGGCGGGGAAGGTCAAGGATCTGAAGTGTTTCGTGGTGAAAACTCAGACAGATGCCAAGGCAGAAACCACACCTGTCCTGTACATTGTCAAAAAGACAATCGGGGTCCCAAAGACAGCGGATGTCCGGATCAGTGACGAAGTGTTACTGTTCGGGCGCAGGTATCTTGTAATTGACTCTAACCCACGCCGTTACTGGCGTGAACTGCTGGTGACTTGCGAGGTGAAAGGTAGTGAACATGCATGATTTTGACGGCTTGGCCAAGAAGTTCAAACGGCTGAGTGACGAAGGTGTGAATCAAATCCTCCGGAATATCGCGGAAGCCGTTGGCGAAACGCTGCTGAACCTTATTATCGATGAAATCGACAAGCAGGACCTTATCGACACCGGGACCATGTGGAACTCCTTTACCCGCGGTGAAGACGGCAATGTATGGGAGTGGGACGTAGACCGGAACAGTATCACGCTGGAGGTCGGGTCTAATCTGGGTACAAGCAGCAGTGACCCCGGCAAGCGCGGGTATCCTCGGCTGCTGAATGACGGCTACACCATCCACAAAGCCCATTTCGTTCCGGGGTATTGGGCAACGAACGGCACATTCGTTTATGACCCAGGAGCGAAGGGTGGATTTATGGCCAAGCCACGTTCATTCATCGGTCGGCATTACTTTGACATTGCAGTGAAGGAGTTGGAGGGCGGGATGAACGCGCTGATCATGAAGCGACTGGAGAAGGAGCTGGGGAGGATGCTGTCATGATGGATGTTGGGTTGAAAGCTTGGGCAGAACTCGTGCAGCGGATATATCCGGAGCTGCCGATTCTTCGGGACCGTTCCCTCTGGCTGGCGGGCCAGTTTGATCGACCTAGTGTGTTCATCGAGACGGACCTTGTCTCTGATAAAACTCACACCCCGCGGGCAGTCCGGATCATAGAGGATGTGGGCCTGGTCTTTCACTATGACATCGATCGTAGCGGGGATGAGGACGCAGGAGAGCCGGTCCCCTTGGACTTATTTCCCTTCTTCCTGTACCTTCGTCAGCAGCGGTTCTGCGTGGTCTCGCAGCGCTTTGGGATTATGCTGGTGATTGAGGCTCCGCGCACGCGGCTGCTGAATGACCGGATGGAGGTTACCTTCAGATATTCGTACTTGTTGAATATTCCCAAGCCGGCCGCCGAAAAAATTAACACCTTTTATACTGAGTATGATGGAAAGGAGCATGAATCGTGAGCAATAACAATACCGGCCGGGGGCCGCGGCAGCAGCTGCCAAAGTCGGTCTCCACATCGTCTGAGGATTTGAACAAGCGGAGCAAGCAAGAATGGATTGAGAGCGCAGTGGTCTTGAAGCGGGAGCGCTTTGAGATTGCCGGCGCTCTTTTTGATTGCTCGGATGATGCCCTGCTCTCCCAGCAAGAAGTCACTCGTAAAGTGGAGGCCTATTTGAGCCTGACAACAAAGGAGGAAACAGTGAATGTCGATACAACGGAGTAGACCCGGCGCATATGTTGAGCTGCAGGCGATTGCGAAGTCGCGCGTCCTGTCGGTATCTGGCCGCGTGCTGGTGCCGTACCAAGCGGAGTGGGGCCTGCCGAATAAAGCCGTGGATATGGCGGATCAGCCGGAGCGGTTCAAGGAAAGCGGACTGCAGGTAGATGAGCTGGAGCTAGCGGCTGAGAGTGGCGCGACAGTAATCGGTTACCGGGTGACTAACGGTAGCGAGAAGGTCGCTGCTGCAGCGGTGGATGGCAGTTACACTATTGAAGCCCGGTATCCGGGTACGCGTGGGAACGACTTTGAGTATATGATTCGTGCTGCCCTGGTAGATTCCAGTAAGAAGGAAATTGTCATCCGGGACACCAAAGGCATCTTTGACACCGAGACATTTCTTGTAGCCGACAAGTCCGAAGCCGTTGAGCAACTGAAGAAATCCAATATGGTCCGGTTTAAAACCACCGGTTCAACAGCCTGGGCAGATGTCGCCTATACGAAGCTTGCTGGCGGGGTTACGGGTACTGCAGCTATCACGGCGGCGAACTGGAGCGGCATTTTCAACCGGATCGACGGCTTGGTGTTTGATGTGGTCTATCTGGCATCCTCTGAGGCGGCGGTGCAGGCAGCGGCCAAGCAGTGGCTGCTGGATCGCCGGACCAAGGCGCGCAAGCTGGCGCAACTAGTTATTGCTGGTGCCGCTTCTGCAGACGACGACATCGAGATCCACAATACCCGCAGCCGTGCTGCAAATGCCCGCTTTATTATTAATTGTTCTTTGGCTGGTGAACATACCAACGGTAAGACCTATGACTCTCTTCGGTGGGCTGCGTGGGTGGCTGGTTTGGTCGCGGGCACGCCGGCGAATCGGTCCTTTACAGGTGTTAAGGTGCCAATGACACAGGCTAAGGTGGACTGGAGCCATTCGGAGGTATTGAAGGGTTTGTCCGAAGGAACCCTGATGGCCACTCGAGACGGCTACGACTATATTATCGAGTCTGCTGTGAACACCCTGACCACGCTGGGAGCTGGGGAGCGGGAGGACTTCGGGAAGATCCGCGTATCGATGACAATCGACCAGATCTTGAACGACATCTATGCTGCCGGTAAAGCCAATAAGGCCAAGCTGGACAATGACAAGGATGGCCGAGGGTTGTTCATTGCTGCGGTTGTCAGTTATTTGAAGGTGCGGGCGCTACAGAAGGCCATCGGTGATGAATTCACTTTTACTGAGCACCCTACAAAGGTGAGCGACGCTGATTACGCATACTTTTCCCTGTCGGCGAAGCCCTTGGATGCGATTGAAATCTTTAATATTGATTGGGAGGTGGCGTAATCCATGGAACGCGAGCTGATTGGCCGTAATTTATCTGTGCAGGATGATAACGGGGATTCGATTCAGACCATTAAAGAAGTAGAAGTGATCCTGAAGCCGGAAACACTGGATATTATCCGCGCGCGGAAGATGTCCAAGACAAAGCAGATTGTGGGGTATGAAATTACGGTCAAACTGGTTATGTCGAAGCTGGAGTCGGCCCTTCGTTATCGCCTTCTGGCCGACTTCAAGGCGGGCAAGACTATGTTCTTGGACCGGATCACCGGTTCCCTCGAAGATATGCAAAGCGGGAATGTGGAGCGGGTGATGATCAGCGGTGTGCATATCCATGATGAAATGGATCTGCTCGTTGCCAAGATTGATGAGAACAACGGTATCGACATTACATTGTCTGGTACTGCTAATGACTTTGATTTCATAGAGCAGTTCCCAGCTTATATGGCATAAAGATGGTTGCTTCAGTGATTTAATCGGTTTATCATTTGATCATGGAAAAATAAGGGGTGAATCAATGAAATTACTGGACGGACTCTAGCTTCCCTGAAGGAGGTTAGAGCTGATTTGAGTAGAAGCATTAAGAAGACGCCCGTATGTAAAGATCAGGCAAGTCGTTGGATCAAACGGCAGGCAAGCAAGGCAGTACGAAGATATCCTCATGACATTTCATTTGGAAAATCCTATAGAAAGATTTTTTCTTCTTGGGATATCAGTGATTGGCGGTTCTACACACCGTACAAACAGGCAGTTAATGAGTGGGAAACCACCCACAAGACTTGGCGTAAACAGGTGAGTTTTCAAGAAATGACTTTCCAATGGGCCAAGAGCTTTAAACGAAAATAGTAAAGGAGTCGTTGGCAGGGAAGCGCCAGCGACTTTTTTGCATTCTAATACAAAAATACTGGAGGTTTTTTGCATGAGTGATAAATTAGAAAAATATCTTTCCAAGGGCAAAACAGGTCGGAACGATGATACCATTACTGTACCAGCAGACGGAGAGGAATGGTCAGTACGCCGCCTGACTACCATCGAGGTACGCCGTGCCTATGAGCTGGCTTATGAAGAGAACGGCGATCCGAAAGAATCCTTCAACGAAATCGATGTGATGATCGTCAAGGCGACGGAGCACGAATTCGATTGGAACAACAAGGATTTGCTGCTGGCTTTCAACTGCATCAATAAGTATGAGCTGCCGCCGCGCATCCTGGACAACCCTGCTGATTATGCTGAGTTGAGCAAAGCAGTGACCAAGTTCCAGGAGACAAAGGATGCGTTGTTGAAAGAAGCAAAAAACTCATCAAGCAAGACGGAGAAGCAAGCTGGATAGCATCCTTTTGGATAAACCAGAAGCGGCTGCCAGCTGAGATCCTTCCGTATGAGGTAGATAAACAGCGGCAGTATTATTTCTGTCTTGCGGCCGGCATGGTCGCCGAAGAAGAAGCCAAGAGAGTTCTAAGAAAATGATATAGATCTTTATTTGCCTAAGTTAAATTTTGAAACAACAGAACCTTGGTCTAGATCCACAGTTAACCAATCAATTGTATCTGTCCCCCCAGATCCTGGATTATAAATCTGAAAAACAAAATTTTCATTTTCCATTTGAGAAAACTCAACATATGTAAGTTTATCGACGTAGCCGTGTTGAACTAAATTATCGGCTGCAAATGATTTAGCAAGTTCCAAAGCCTGTTGCTGTTCTAGGGAAAGTTCGTTTATATCATCTGCAACCAGGGGAGTGTAGTCATCAAGACAGGTGTCTCCAAGTATCTCGCAACTAATCTCTTGAGTAACTAGATTCACATGGTACCACTCCATGACTTCAGTTGTAGCTTTACTAGATTGTTTAACTATGTAATTCCCTTCATCATCAGTTCCAACTATATTTATAGACGAAATCCTTAATTGCTCTTGATTTAACTTGGAACTCACTAATTTTATTGCTTCGTCTTCACTCGAAATAGACTGGTTTTCTGAGGTGATATTAGAGTTGCTGGGATTTGCGTCAGAGCTAATCTGATTATTAATTTCTGATTCATCGCTAGTTCCAGGGGCTTCGCTTGATTCTGCCTTTATTTTAACGGTTGTCTCTATCCCTTTTGTTTCATTTTTGTTTGTATTTATTGAGTTGTTTGTAGAAACTTTACTTCTTTCATTATGAGAACAACCAATAAGAACCAAGAAAAATAATATTATCATTACTTTTTTCATAATGCTTCCCTTCAGTATTAAATTTATTAATAAGTTTTGCGTTATCTCTGATGAAATCCCTTAACGAACTTCACAATATGCTCATCCCAGTTATTCGTGAATTTGTTTAAATATCCTGCTTCGTAGATTTATATTTCGAATGCTTAAAAGACCTATATCTATAAATGCAAGGTGGTGAACAACCATAGCAGCGACAACAAAAGTGACGGTCCCGTTTGAAGCGAAGGACCTTATTTCTGGTGCTGTCCGGAATATGCGAAATGCACTCCGCGGGGCAACTGATGATTTATTCGACTTCCGCCGGGCTGCAGGTCAGATGGGGGATAACCTGGTATCTGACCTTCGTCGTTCCAGGAGTGCAGCGGATGATTTAGGCGGACGAATTGGTAACGCATCGGACGAGGCGCGCCGGCTGGGACGTGCGAACGTTGATGACATCTTTCGACGCGCTCGCTCAGGAGCCGACGATTTACGCCGTTCGGCATCCCGTGCAGATGATGAGATCCGCAGAATGGAAGACTCCCGGGTTCATCTCCGCGCCCAAGATGGAGTAAGCCCCGTGATTGATGGAATTTCAGGTAAGTTAACAACCTTGGCAGCAACGGCTGGGGCAATCCTTATTGGCGGCGGGATTAAGGATGCTTTATTCGGGAATGTCATGGATTACTATTCTGAAGCTTCTCGCAGTGCGGCGCTGTTGCCTGCAGGGGTGCGAGATCAAGGTCTTCAGACTGTGAAGGACTTGAATGCTCAAGGCATTATCCCTTCTCAGACTGAGGGAGCCCGACAATTGGCAGATTTGGCTCCGCTGGTCCGGGATAAGTCGCAAGTCAGCGAATTTCTAAGGGCTTCATCAAATATGCAGTATGTCCGACCAGATGCCGGAGCAGAGGAAATTAACCGTGCATTGTCACAGTCGGCTGATACATTTCATGAGACCTACACTTCAGTGGCTGATAGTATGATGTATGCCTATAAGGAGGTAGGAGACAAGCAGCAAGATCTCTTCGATACCTTCTGGGAGTACAGCGGTTATTTCAAAAATACCGGTGCGAATTCCGGGCAGATGGCCAATTTCTTAACCCAGAGTGTGAAGGAAGGGGCCTTCAACTTTGACAAGCCCGCCGATTTCATCAAAGAAACATTCGGCGTAAAGGCCCTCGATGCTGGGGATATGGAGAAGTATTTCACCTTGCGTGGCGCTGGGAAGAACGATGCAGCGAAGCAAGCGGCAGCATTCACAGGAGATATTAACTCTGAAGATGAACAGCGAGCGAAAGGTGCTCTAATGTCACTGGTTGCAGACTTGGCCAGTCAAACGCAGAGTCAGCTGAAAGCTTCGCTGGTTTCGCTCGGCTCGGCTGCCGCAGAGGACAATGGGCTTGCTGTTCTTAAGACCTTCCAAGTGCCGTTTCAACCCGTGCCATCGGGGATTGCTGGGACAACAGAGAGAATGGTGCAAGCTCAACAGGCTGCTAATCCCATGCAGGATATTATTCAGACCCGCGCGCAGATTGATCAGCAGATGCAGGACCTGGGGGCTAATCTTTCGACTGCAGTCCTGCCTGCGCTACAAGAATTCAATACCCTAATCACGGAAAATAAAGATCAGATACAGGATTTAGGCACAAAAATAGTTGGTTTTGTTAGTAAGCTCACCAGCTTCTATAGTGATCATTTCAATGTAATAAATAGTTCTTTAGGAGTTATTGCCGGTGGTCTTGTCGCAGTTAAAGGAGGCAAACTAGTTCAGAAAGGCTATACAAGTGTCAGAACAGCAAAAGAGTGGATTGGTCAGAAAAGAGGACGAGCAACATCTCCAATCGAAGAGGTTGGCACTCCTTCCCGCCGTAGATTCACTCTCAGACGTGGTACCACTGGTGGATCGAGTGGAAGTCTGGGGGGCGGCCTGAGTTCATTATCTTCTATGACTGTAAATGCCAGTGTGGTTTATCTTAATGATTCAGGCGGTTTGGGTGGATCTCTTGGCGGGCAGGGTAGTCGCCAGGGTGGCAGGTTGACCCGGCGTGGGCGCACCAGGGCTGCTGGTGGTTCAAGTACTCGAACTACAAGAGGCAGCGGAACTGGTGGCTCAATCAGAGCGCGCCGGGGAGCCCGGACGACCAATATACCAGATGTGGATTCAATTCCAGATGTAGCTCCAAGACGCGGGCGGGTCACTTACAGAAATACGGCTCGACTCCGGGGAACATCTGCTATTCCAGAAATTATATCTGATGTCTCGGATATACCAGCAAATCGTGGATTGTTAAAAGGATTGGCCAAAGGTGGAACCAAGGCTGTTAAAGCATTGGGGATTGTAGGTACTGTCGCTGGTATTGGCATGTCTGGGTATGACCTATATCAGGCTTCACAAGATAAGGGCTGGAAAGACGGCATTTCCTCAACGGGTGGGTCACTGACAGGAAGTTCGCTTGGCGGGCTTATCGGTGGTGCTGTTGGTACACTTGCAGGGCCACTTGGTACTATTGCTGGAGCTGCAGCTGGGAGCCTTGTAGGCGAGAAGCTCGGTTCTTGGGCAGATTCAAGTGGAATTACCAAGTCTGTTGTAGACGGAGTGGTTTCGGCTGCTGGTGGTATTAAGGATGCGGCAGCTTCAATAGGTGGTTGGCTCGGCATCAATAATCAAAAGGAAAATAAGAAGCTGGAGGTTATCCCCCCTCCTGAAGCGAAAGTGACCTTTGGTAACATGACACCGCAGCAAGAGGAGAAGCTGAAGGCATCCTTCAGCCGTTTTAGCACAGATGTTGCTAAGAATGGGCTAGTGCCTGCTTTCAAAGGAGTGATTGAGAAAAGCGGTGTCCTGCAGGGCGTGGACAAGGTGAAATCGGAGCTCTCGGGCGTTTGGAAGAGCACGGAGTCTGCATCAGCGCAGAATAACATTGCTGCCGTGGGATCTGCAGCTAAAGGCACATCAATACAGGCACAACTTCTGGGCAGCACTACCAAAACAAGCACCGACAGTATTGTCGCGGGAGCCAGCGCTGCTGGAATGGGTCTGCTTGGAATTGGAACATCTGTGAAGACTGCTGCAGATGAAACCAAGCAGCAGCTCCAATCGATTCAAACCGTCACAAGTCAGAGCCAGAGCTGGGGCAGCGGTATCATCACAGGCATCTCCCAGGGGATGCAGAGCAAGTTTCCAGAGCTGAAATCTACAGCAATGGGTGCAATGGGTATCTTGTCCACTCTGACCGGTACGGGAGCCAAGGTATCTTTTGGCGCTCCTGCATCATCAGGTGGCGGTGCCAAATACGCCAATGGTGGTGTCATTAATCGGCCTCATCTTGGGTTGGTCGGAGAAGCCGGTCCAGAAGCGATCATTCCGCTGTCTGCAGAGCGCCGGCAGCGTGGGGTGGAACTTTGGGAGAAGGCCGGGGCAATGCTGGGCGTCCGTGCTTATGCAAACGGTGGTATTGTTGGCGCGCAGCCTTTGCAGGCTCATGCGCTTCAAGCCAAAACCTTCATTGATGATAATAACGACAATATTGGTTACGGTGCCGGTTATGCTGAGGGCATCCATGGATCGCTCGATATGGTGAAGAAATATGGCGCCAAGCGTTATACCAGGTCTCTGAGCAAAGCGGCCAGTCTCACGGATGCCTATAAGATCCGCGCAACGGGTCACCGCTTACGTAGACAGGCTTCCAAGATGCGGAGATTTGCTAAAGGTTCAAAACTTCTCGGGAAAATAGTCCGACCGGTTGGTTATGCTATGGACGCCTGGGACGTCCTTTTCGCGGGCAAAGGGAAGAAAGGACGACAACTAGCCAAAGTAGTTGGCGGTATTGGAGGCGGTATGGCAGGTGGTGCGGCGACTGGCGCTTTACTCGGAACCTTCCTTATGCCAGGAGTCGGTACCGCTGTCGGCGGGGCGATCGGTGGCCTAGTGGGTACGATCGGCGGTGAAAAGTTGGCCACGAAGATTTTCGACGGCATATCGGGATTTTTTCGCCGTCGGAAGAAGCGTAAGAAGAAATATGCTGATGGCGGCCTAATTAGTTCTCCTCATATGGGGCTGGTGGGTGAAGCTGGTCCTGAGATGATCATACCGTTATCTCGGCAGCGTAGTCAGCGGGGGAGAGCATTATGGGAGCAAGCCGGCAGTCTGCTTGGTGTGCGGCCCTATGCCGATGGTGGAGCGGTGGGCATGAGGTCCAGCAGTATTCCGGTGGCGAAGACACTGGCGCAGGCGCCCGCATCGACCCGCGACATTGTAATTGAGAATATCAATATCGACTTTGGCGAACTGGCCAAGGGAATAACGAATTTTGCTGAATTTGCGAAGATGCTGACCAGCTCACAGGGCCGGGCACTGTTCCGGAAGATATTTGGCGAGGAGCTGTATAAGGCTCTGGAAAGCGGGGGATAAGCGTGCTAACCATGATTCGAGACAAGAACCGATTCACTTTCCCGATCACTCCGGCGGAGATCCAGATTACCAGCAGCAATGAAATAGATTCATTCACGGTGATTACCGGGGAGGAGAAGACCAGTAAGAGACTCACTTCGAAGCTGAAGCGGGTCTCGTTTTCTGTCATCTTCCCGAGGCGCTGGAATGATCTGTGGGAGAAGGGGAAGGAAACCATCACCTACAAATCTCCAGAACAGGCATGGAAGCTGATGGAGGAATGGAAGGCTAAGCCAGTTGTGATCAACTTCGAGTCACTGTTCTCGCAGACCATGTGGTTTGAATCGATGGAGGCCACCTATAAGGATGGCCAGGCAAACTTGCATATCGCCTTCACCTTCGTGGAGTTCGATCCGGTCAAAATTGTTTCTTACTCTAATACCCAGCAGTTATTGAAACCAGGTGTGATAATCACCAAATCATCCAAGAGCCGCCCGAATACTACCGGACAGACGGACAAAAAGAACCAAAACAAGAAGAGTGATAAGCAGAAGAAGGCTGAAGCAAAGGCGGCTGCCGACAATGCGAAAGGTAATTTCGATTACTTGTCTCAAAAGGAAAGGATTTTGGATAAAACCTCTACTCAAAAGTGAGGAGTGTAGATGGACAATTTTGCAGTTGTATATGGGAAGGAAGGCAACCGTATTTTACTGACGGATGCAATTGTCGAGCTGGCCTGGTCTTCAGCGAGGGATGAAATTGCTCGTAGTATGACCGTGCGGGTGCGGGATGCTGCAGACGTTAAGATAGCCGGTCTGTTGATGTGTTTTTCACAGCAGTTATCAGGGGTTGGAGTGCTTCATCACAAAAACCAGTTCTTCTACGGACCGATTATCAAATATGAGCAAAATGAATTTTCTCGGGAGTGGGAAATCGATGCCCGGGAGATCGGCTGGTATTTGTCCAAAAACAAAGGTGTCCGTCCTTATCTTAAAGGGGAAGCTGGCGCGGAGCTACAGCGCTACATCAAGACTACTGGCATTGATTTCCGCTGTCCCGCTTTTGGTTTTAAACTGGACGAACGGTATGGAACGATTTCACACTCAGAACTCATCCTGGATGTGTTGCAAAAAGCATATGAGCGCAGCGGCTACCGGTATCACATCGATGTCGTCCGGACGGATTCGGGATTCTACTTGCAGGTGGTCCGCGAAGGCACAAATAGCCGGGTACCGGTGTTTATTCCCGAACAGATGGAATCCAGCACGGCGGGCTACAGCATTGAGGAAACCTATACGGTGGTTACTGCTCAAAAGTACAAGGATGATAAGCTGGCTTCCTCTGTAACAAAGACTGCGGCAGGCGCAGTCCAGGCAATGGGCCGTATGGAGGAAATCATTGAGGTTGAGGAAGATGAGGACCCGGCCACGATCGCAACTCAGCGCCTGAAGGCTATGTCACCGGCTAAACAGAGCAAGAAGATCACAGTCAAGCATGAAGATCATTCCCTCTCTGGGCTTAGAGCCGGTTGGATGGTGCTGATCAAGACGGACCATACATCCAAGTGGATTGTGGAGTCTGCGGAGAGCAGTTTTAAAAATGGAATGTATACCGTAAAGCTAGAGTTGGAGAGGAGGGAATAGCGGTGCTGAATGATGCGCTTAAGCTGCTGCGGGAAAAGACTGCCGGTCACATTGATGCCCGAGATACCGAGAGGGCCACACTGCTGAGCTGGCCGGGAAACCCTGCCATTCAAGTTGATGGCGATCAGGAGCCTTATCCTGCAGAGAAGCTAGTCTTTGCAGAGTATCTGCAGGAGCGTCGCATTGATGCTGTATTTGAGGTTAAGCAGCCTTCTACTTCTGCGCTCACAGGTGTCCTCGTTCTTCCCAGCCCGCTGCAGGCGGGTGATCGGCTCATCGTCTCCCGATTGACCGGGCAGCGCTATTACGTACTTGGGAAGGATGTGGGCAGCAGTGGCGGATGATGGATTGTTTCCTGTTCTGGATTTGACAGACCTCGATGGCATAGAGTTGACGGAATCCGTCGTCTCTGCGACTAAGTGGACGTACGTCATCGATTATCGCAATCGGCGCGCCGTGTTTGATGATGCTGGTCATCCTACAAAGACCCGCACGTATCCAGAGTACTTGGTGCAGACAGCTTTGAAAATCCTGAATACAGAGCGTTTCCGTTATGTCCTTTACGGTTCCGAGGTCGGTGTCGAACGGTCCGAATGGTCCGGTTGGGAGGACGTAGAGATCAAGCGTGATATCGAAGAAGCCTTGATGGCTCATGCGGAGATCCTGCGAGCTGAAGTGAGGTCAATGGAACGGGTTGGTCACGAGATGTTTTTGAGTATCTATTTGATTGGAGTGGCTGGGAATGCCGAACTGGAGGAGGTTATTGGTATATGACTATAAAATTAACAGACCTGCCGGCGCTCCCAAGCATGCCTATCCTGGAGGAGACTCCGGAGGACATTTACCGGCGTTGGGTTAATAGGGCGATCGCACTCGCAATTGAACGTAACCTTCCTCCACCGCCTACAGATGAAGGTGAATACTTTTACGACCTCTGGTATCCCCTAGCTATTGAGATTGCGGAGCAGCAGGTGCTATGGACCTATGGTTTCC
Source organism: Paenibacillus sp. FSL P4-0338 (assembly GCF_038002365.1). Classification (NCBI taxonomy): domain Bacteria; kingdom Bacillati; phylum Bacillota; class Bacilli; order Caryophanales; family Paenibacillaceae; genus Paenibacillus; species Paenibacillus sp. FSL P4-0338. Next base: position 1,454,365 of record NZ_JBBOCG010000002.1, read on the forward strand.
TTCAGGGTTTTCCTATTTGGGCGGACTCCGAGTACCTGGACGGACATGGCTGGGCGGCGGGCCTGATCCGTAAAGAGGGCGAGAACGACGACACGTTCCGCCTGCGGATGCTCACACGGGCTGCGTCTGAGTTTGGTAGCGGGCGGCGGAAGGATTACGAGAGTTGGGCAATGGAGATGGCCGGAGTCGGCGGAGCCATGGCCCGGGAAAAGGAACGGCATGAGAACTCAATCGATCTTTACCTGACGGATCTGAATGGCCAGCCGATTACCGAAGAATTTGCGGGAAAGGTGAAGGCGTGGATGTGGGAAGAGCGCCGAATCGTCGGACATGACCTCCAGGTGCATCCAGCTCCAGTATTTACGGCCAAGATCGAGACGAAACTGCTGACCGTTATCGGCACCGACATGGCTGCCCTTGAGCAAACCATCCGGCAGCGTATTGCTGAGTATACAAGCGGCCGGGATAAGCTAGTTTACAACTATGTGGCCGCGCTCCTGTTGGTTCCCGGGGTTGAGGACTATGAGAGCCTTACAATTAATGGAGCCGAGGACGACGTAATCATCCCGCCGACTTCGGTTCTTCGGATTGAGGTGGTCCTGACATGATTCCGCTGAGATACCGGGAAGTGCTGCCGCCGTATTGGTATGAAATAGACATGGCTGACAGGCATTTTTCAGTGATGGAAAAGGAAATGATCGCTCGTGAAAAGACCATTGATGATTTAAGCAGTCAGTTTATTTTGAATCGTGCTACCTGGGCGCTGTGGGCCTGGGAATGGATGTACTTCCGGAAGACGCAAGCCGGAACCGACGATGAGCGCCGGGAGACGATACGACGGAAGCGATGGGGTGACCGGCCATTCCGGCTACCTATATTGCGTGACATAGGTAATCAGCACGGTAAGCTGCTGAACATCTCGGAGGATTTTTTAGCCAAAGAGGTTCAATTTGAGTTTTCGCTTTCCCAGCCGGTTAATATGGTTGGTCTGCAGGCAGACTTTGAATACATTCGTCCGGTTCACATCCGCCGGGCAGTGATCAGTTCTTCTGTTCCTTCACAAACGATCAATATTAAAGGTACTGGATACTCTCACGGGGTGGATTTCCCCATCTGTGGATTTGAAGTGCCAATGGGAGGCTGATATTTTTGGCAGATGTAATTAAACAGTTATTGCTTGATAAATTGATCAACGATCTGAATGGCCATATTAGAGAAGCGCGGGTAAATATCGGTGGAGTGCAGACGGCTTACCCGATTTACAAGACGGTCGTTTCAGGATTGTCTGTCAGGAAATATATTTATATAGAAGAGACACAGGCCATTGGCAAACAGCTTTTAGGAGCTGCCTTGCTGGATTTGGACGGCAACATACTGGCAGACCAACCCCTTACCGTTACCAAAAACGATAAGGGGTTTTTAATTGCCTTTGAGTTTGTATTGAGATTGGAGGCGAACGCTGGTGGCATATAACAAACAGACTTGGAAGGACGAGATCCCTGATCTGACCAAACCAATCAAGGATTCGTCTGGAAAGCAAAAGACGGACCCGCAGACGGGACGGCCGCTGTATGAATTGGTCCAGGAAGGAACGAGAATTACCTCAGCACGTCTGAATCATATTGAGGATGGAATAGAAGGAGCTCATAGCGAGCTGGTTGATCTGTCCGAAGATGTCGAGACGCATACTGCTGATAATGTGAAGCATCTTACCGCATCAGAGCGGACGGCTTGGAATTCCAAAGAAACACCTGCAGGAGCCCAGCAAAAAGCGGATGCCTCCCTCGCTTCCGCAAAATCTTACACCGAGACCCAGTTGCTGACGAAGGCTGATAAGAGCACCACCTACAGTAAGACGGAGACAGACCAGCGTATTAAGACTGTGATCGGGGCTGCGCCTGAAGCATTGGATACGCTAAAGGAAATCGGGGATGCATTGAACAACGATCCCGATTTTGCCGGTACAATGACAACGCAGCTCGCAGGTAAGGTTGATAAGGTGTCTGGCAAGCAACTTTCAACGGAGAATTTCAGCTCGGAAGAGAAGGCGAAGCTGGCCGGACTAACAACGGGGGCCGGTGGCGCCGGATCAGCTACGGATACCGTTATCGGAGACCGAACGATTGCGGACGCGGGGGCTGCGCCGATTGCAGCTCCGGCGGAAGCAACGGGCAAGCTTGGGACTGCGCTTAATTGGCTTGCCTATATGATCCGATCCATCACGGGTAAATCCTCTTGGCGGACGGCTCCAGCCACAACCCTGGAGGCAGCGGCGACACACAATAACGATAATGTCCGGCATATCACCTCCGCAGAGCGCACCGCCTGGAACAACAAGGAGACAACGGCCGGAGCGCAGGCCAAGGCTGACGCAGCACAATCTGCTGCCGCAACGGATGCCAGTACTAAGGCAAACGATGTTCAGGCCAATCTCACAACCCATGCGGGCAATACAACGGCACACATCACCTCCGCAGAGCGCAGCGCATGGAACGCCAAGGCAGACGCCAGCCAGTTAGGCCGGGTGAATCTGACTCAAACCCTGGGGCTGGGGACATCGGTAATCCAGGCGGATCAGAACGGCAGCGAGTTGGACCTGACGGTTCAGGGGCGGACATTGGTTAACCTGCTGGGTAGCTATGGGGATGGGGAGAGCCTTACGGGGTTTACTACGGTCGGGGTGCCAACAACCGTGTCTACAACGCAGAGGAAATCCGGTGTATCATCGCTAAAATTTGCCCCATCCGCAGCCTCATCAGCTTATGTTTACAGGGATATGTCAGTTCCGTTAGATGCGACAAAGTACTATGTCCTTGCGGCGTGGATGTACATTGAGTCAGTAACCTCCCCGGCAACACCAGAAGTATCACTACGGGATATAGGGACGTTTATCTCACGATACTCCATATTCGGGTCAACCACAGTTATAGGTAATTGGCAGCTTAGGGTTGTTAAAATACCCACCAGTAACACCCTGGTTGGCAGCGGGTTCCGGCTATTGGTTGGTGCTGGGGATAAGGGGGCCAGCGCATTCTATATTGATGACATTCGCTTGTACGAGGTGTCTGCTGCTGAATATGCTGCAATCGGCACGACTATAATCGGAGATGTTATTGACTCCTATTTCCCGCATGTGTCAGGCGAGCAACACGTTCAGGGCGTAGCCATTACAAAGCAGGGGAAAAACCTATTCCTTCCTTTGACCCAAAAACCGACAAGCAACGGAACCACAGTAGAGGAGTATGTATTTGACCATACTGCTGCTGTCGCCAATGGGAATGGCTATGTAACTTATGACGTAGCACCTAATACTAACTACGTATTTTCTGGAGTGATGGGTTCCACAGGTCAAATAGGAGTATATAACGAAGCTGCCACTGTGAGTCTGTCTGATTATGCTACCAATTCACCCAGAGCATTCAACAGCGGTTCGTATAGTAGAATACGCTTATACTTCCGAAATACTACTGTGGGAGTAGTGAGGTTCTCCAATCTTCAACTTGAAATTGGTACTGTAGCCACAACGTTCACCCCAGCGGAGCCTCAGAGCGTAATCCTCCCGGTCACGCTCGGGCAGATCGGGGATGTACGAGACAGGGTGTACAGTGCTGGTTCAGAGTGGTTGTATGTTAAAGCGCTTGAGAAGAACCTAGCGGTTTCTGGCGACCTCGCATGGCTATTTACAACATCATATACTGGATACAAGAGGGTACGGGCACCTCTAAACACTCCTCCGGCGCTTATAAGTGGTGTTTACCAGCGGGCAATTAAGTACACCGGAGTACCCCTGTCATACTTTGCTCTAGCACCAACCGGAGCAGACCAATTCCTAGTGTATACCGACACCAATATCTACCTATCAGTAGCAGGTTCAGAATCCGGATGGTCAGATGCTGTTAACCCATCTACATCTGCGATTAAGGCACTGATGAATGGATGGAAAGCCACCGCCAATAATGGCACTGTGTACACCTCATGGGTATCCATCTTGGACGGCAGTGCCCCGGCAACGAACACCGAGGCATGGGTGGCCGCCAATAAAGCCCCGGGCTGGACGGCATGGGCTACGCTTGATTACGTGCTGGCGCAGGCAGCAGCTCCGGTTCCTGTCCCTGACGCTGAGGGGAGCATAACCCTCCACCCTGGCGGTAATCAGATCAGTGTGGATACGGGAGTTATTCAGAGGGAGAAGGCTAATCCAGCATATGACTCAGCGAATAAGGTATGGCGGGTCAATAACAATAGCTTCCCAGCATCAGCATTAAAGCAGAGAGCACGAACAATACTTGCTATCTATAAAGGTGCAGACGTTGATGAGAAATGGACAATTCGTGCTAGTAGTGTTGGATATGGTAACATGGACGCCCTGATCTCAGAAGGAGTCTATATAGCTAACGCAGACTACTACGTCACATATATTGCCCTAGACAAATACGCCCTCACCGCCAATGTTACCGAGACAGCAGCCACATGGCGGACGGGCCTGGGCGGCGTAGTCTCCGATGTGGTCCAGAGTGTCGCGGAGCTGCGGCAGGATAATGACCGGCAGGACTTTGCGGATGATTATATCGAGGCCAAGGTCGATAATCTGAAGCTGGGTGTTACGGATGGTTCGGCGCTTCCCGCTACCATTCAAAAGTATAGACTCACCAAAGACGATGGGACGTCGATACTCCTTGCGGTTGGTACCGACCTGAATACAGTGCTCACAGCAGGGTTCTACTCGGTTAACGCACCCGTAAACCCGCCACTTGCAGGATCGTGGTTCCATATCTTTGTGCAGACTCATACGAGTAGCCCTAACTACGTACTTCAAAAAGCAGTAAGCCTAAATGCCGCGGGTACGCCTCCTGAGTGGATTAGACGGCAGGTGAACGGCACGTGGACTACATGGGTGAGCGTACCAAACAGCAGTATGTACAACATTGCAAACGGATTAGCATTCCTTGATGGAAACGGCGACCTCTCTTTAACTACTATCCCTGATGCTGTTCTGCAAGGGACTGTTTCATACTTGGGCGCCCTCGCGGGCAGCTCGCCTAACTTCACCGGTACAGCCAATCCACCAATTGCGGCGCTTGCACCTGGGCAGCGACTATCCTTTAAGGCGCCATCCTCCACCTCCGGCCCGATCACGCTCAACGTCAACGGCCTGGGGGCCAAGTCCATCAAAAAGCCGAACGGCAATAACCCACCTTTGGTGCAGGGCGGGGTGTACACGCTCATCTATGACGGCGCGGTTTTTACACTACAGGGTGAGGGAGGTGAGTATGGAACAGCCGAAGCAGCTCAGGTGCTGACCGGCTATACCGTGGGTCGGGAATCCGGTGTTGTGAATGGAGCTATGCCCAATAGATCAGCCGAGAATAACAATATTCCGCCTCTGGCTACTGCGTACTGGAAACCATGGGATGGTGGACAGCCAGAGGCTATGATCCATTTAAGACCTCCTGATGGTTACTACAACGGATCAACCTGGGTATCCGTTGTTGTACCTGATTTGTTAGCGCAAAATCTGCGCTCTGATAAAAATGTATTAGGTATGCAGGGTAGTCTGCCTGTTATCAACGATGCTGCCGACCCAGCACAAGGCGTAGGACAATGGGGTGATGGAGCGCTTGCTGTATATCCGCGCGAAGGATATCGGAAAGGCGGTGCGGGAGCGGGTGAGATTAAAGTGTCTACGGCTCAATTACAATCCGCTGAGCCCGACCTAATACCTAGTAACATTCGTGCTGGCGTAGGGATATATGGTGTAGTTGGGACTCTGGCTACTGGGCCGAGTCGAAGGACAGTATCCACTTCAGGAAGTACAGCCGCAACAAGTAATTTTGGGTCGATCCTATCAATTGATCCTTGCCCAAATGGTTTCTCTTTTATCGGAACAGGAAACGGCTTGCGCATTGAAGGATCTTCAATTGTTCAGATTTTTGACGCAGCTGGAAATTACACTAATTTACTAAGCAACGTCACAGGAACTAACACTGATATTATAAGTTCATTTTTAATTGATCCCGCTACTAACTTAATATACTTTTGCGTCAACGGAGTGATAGGGCAGAGCTCGATTTCAGTGAATCGTATTAATGTTAATACGCCTTTGTATTTAAATATAAAGAGCGGGATTACAACAAACACATTCACTCTTCAAGGGATTATGCTGTATTAAATAATAGGAGCTGATTAAATGCAAATCGGAATGAAGATCTACTATGACAAGGCAACCGGAAATGTAATCCACAACACCGGGGAGTATGTCGGCCGTGGCTACGTTGAGACAACTGAAGACCAGGACTTCGCCAGCATCAAGGAGCTGGCCCAGCGGGTCCCGGAGACGGTGGGAGTAATCAAGCTGCAATACGGCCAGTACTCCCGGGAGTTTGCGCAGTGCGACAGCTACCGGGTAGACCCGGAGACGGGAACCCTGGTGTTTACCTACCTCAACGAGCCGAACCCATTGGAGGGCCGCATGGAAGCCGTGGAAGCCGGAGCGGTAGACACCGCGCAGCAGCTTGCGGATGCGCTGGAAAGACTCTATGAGACGCAGGCTGAATTGCAGGTAGCCAAGCAGGAGGCGGTTGACGCTCAAGTTGGCCTTGCTGAACTGTACGAGCTGGTGCTTGCCGGGCAGCAGCCGGAAGCCTCGGACGCACTCGCAGGGGGAGGTGAAGATGAAAATGGCTAAGGTATATGCAAACTTGATTAATAAGGGTATCAGAACGCTGGAGCAGGTGCCGGAGGTAATCCGGCCGGATGTCGCCGCGCTGCTGGAAGCTGAATAGAAGATTACCAATAGCGCCCAATGAGGCGTTTTTATTTTGCCCCTGGACTTGTATCCGGGGGCTTTTTATCACCATTAGAGATGAGGGGGGAATCAGGTGGAGATTACAACAATTACGGCTATAGTCGCAGCAGTGAGCGGAGTTGTACTTGGGTGGGTAACCCGTACCTCTGCATTTAAAAAGGATGTTGCCCAGGAGGCTGGTAGCGGTGCTGCATTGCGCACAGATGTTGAGTACATCAAGCGTGGTGTGGATGATATTCGGGCAGATGTTCGGGTGCAGGGACAGCGCACCGATGTACTATCTGAACGAGTGACAAGAGTGGAGGAATCAGCAAAGCAGGCCCATCTACGTATCAGTGAGATCAACAAACAAAGGAGTGAAGTGTAATGGAATGGAATGCTGTATCGAGCTTTATTAAACCGGAGTTATTGTTGGTGCTAATTGTCTGCTGGGTGATCGGATATATCCTTAAGCAGACGCCGCGCGTGCCGGATTGGGCGATTATCTATATCGTCACGGCAGTTGCTATTATTGTGGTCTGCCTGATGCTGGGGCTGTCCCCGGATAGCGTATTGCAAGGCATCTTATGTGGTGCTGTTGCGGTCTACGGCAATCAACTGGTCAAGCAGACACGTAAGGGGGCGGGGGAGTGATGGGGCTGACACTGGATCAGGTTAAAACCAAGTCCGCCGCCCGCCTGGCTGGTTTGAATCCTGTCGTTAAGGCGGCTGCAGAGGCGCTGATCGAGTGCAGTTATGCCCGAGGAGTCAATATACTCATTACCCAGGGACTGCGAACCCTCGCAGAGCAGGACGCCCTATATGCGCAGGGGCGCACCAAGCCGGGCAGCATCGTTACCAATGCCCGGGGCGGCTACAGCTATCACAATTATGGGCTGGCCGTAGATTTTGCGCTGCTGCTGCCGAATGGCTCCAGCGTTTCCTGGGATATGACAAGGGACGGGGACAAGGACGGTGAAGCTGATTGGGCCGAGGTGATTCAAGAAGCGAAAGCGCTGGGATTCGAGTCGGGCGGCGACTGGACGAGCTTCAAAGACTACCCACATCTGCAAATGACCTTCGGGCTATCTCTTGCTAATCTGCGGACGGGGAAGAAGCCAGCGGACGTACAGATGGATGCAGCATATGCAAAGATCGATAAATTACAAGGGGAGGCAGCGGAAGATATGAAGAAGATTGAGGAATTGGAAGCACAGGTGAAGGAACTGGCGTCCACCGTGAGTGGGTTGATCAAGAGCAAAGATGTGCTCAAGGACCAGGCGCTTCAGCAGGCCGGGGAAATCAAGGAGATGAGCGCCTTATTGCTGGAGCTGACCAACACTAACCCGCCAGCGTGGGCCAAGGATGCGCTGAAGGCTTTTGCGAATACACCATCAGTACTTAACGGCAAACCGGTCATTGATACACCAGACAAGGCCACATACACAGAGGCGCGGATAATTACGATTCTGCACCGCCTAGGGCTGGCCGGGATTCAGAAGGGGGCTAAATGATCATGAAAAACAAATGGCGTAACTATGGGATGTGGGTATCCTTGACGGCGGCCGTGCTTCTGGGTGTGCAGACGATTGGGGCGATCTTCGGGCTACAGTTGGCCCCGGAGAAGTATGAAGAGGTTACAGCGGCCGTCAATGCGGTTCTGGGCGTGCTGGTGGTCCTGGGGATCGTGAGTAACCCGGAAGCAGGCAAAGGATATACAGATAAGGAATAGATTCATCTGCCCACTGGCTTCGTCTGGTGGGCTTTTTTTATTTTTTTAGGTTGTAATTTATGTCCAATAAGTACCCTTTATATAACGGAGTTAAGTCCCTAATTTCGGCTGATGAATGTTAATGTTTATACCGTCCAAAATCTTTCCAAATGAAACAGACATTTAAACACCTTTGTTTGAATAATTTATAAATAATTTAGAATTATATAGTTATTAACTATTTGAGTGTTGAAGGTTTTATTAATTCTGTATCGAATAATAATTATTTAGGAGGCAAAAAATGGATCACTCCAAATCTGCGAAAGATGGTGAAAAGTTAATGAGTTATGTTTCTGATGAAAGTATTAGAAAATTTAGTAGCAATAATAAGCCGATTAATGAAAATAATGTCGTTTCGAAAGAGCTAACAAAATTTTATGATAATCCTGAAAGCAATTTAGAAGGTAGAGTGCAATGAGCCAATTGGGCGGGGTAATTCGAACGAGCACTGGCTTTGTTGCATCTACATTGTCTAACCCACAATTTAAAGAGATGGGTTTAAAAAGTATTTTCAATTTTGAAGGTCGTAAGTTAATGATACTACTATATAAGGATATTAAAATGGGAAATGAGATACTTAAAAATGTGATGGAAGAATCAAATGATTCGGATAATTTGTTTACTATAATGAATAGGTTTAATGAGCAGGTCAATGCTGTTGAAAATTCTGATGTTGGTGCATTAGGCTGTGGTTTTATAGCTAATCAGGCCCAAGTACTTGGTTTTATTTCTGGATTACCAGTAACCAACTTCGACCAAACTGTGACACTTGAAAAAGACACAGTGTATGATTTTTATAAAGACCTTCTCTATAAAAGCCCTTCAAGTGAAGGGAATGCATTGAAATTTTTAGGAGTATGGTTATCAAAAGCTACAATCATGAATAGGAATTTAATCTATGCTGCTGAATTTGGCGTATTGAATTATTCAGGAGGAAGAACGTTTGAAGACAAAGAGTGCGATGAAGTAATTTCAAAAGGACAATTATTTCATGATAAAATGAGAAATAACAATTCCTGTATTTTCTTGGAGGGAACAGCATGACATTAGCAATTGCTTTAAGGGGGAGTAATGGCTTAGTTTTGGCTAGTGACAGTAGAGTTAGTGGAGCAAAAAGCAAAGATGATTCAATTAAATTTCTCCAATTAAATAGAGATATTGGAATAATGACTTATGGCTTGGCAATTCCTGGAGGCAACACTATAAGAAGACTAAGAGATAGTGTGAGCCAAAAACAACTCGCTCATTTTTCTCAAATTGTCAATGAGACTCGTATTGCTGCAGAAATAGAGTATTCTGATTTTTTAAACACGTTAACTCCAGAACAGATTCCTAATATGGTTATGTCACCAGTTGGATTCATATTAGCTGGTTTTGACAGCTATGAATCCAATCAATTTAAGATATACTCTTACGATAGTCCTTCATTTGTTCCTAATGAGAATGACTCTGTTTTGGCCGCTCAATGGCAACTCTCTCAGGTTTTATGTGATTATTTACAATATCCTCAAATGACAGTCGAGCAGTTAAAGGAACTTGCGGTAATATTATTGTTAAAAACATCTTCATTCAACAATACTGTTGGTGGCCCTATTCAAATTGCCACTGTAAGCTATGAAAAAGGGTTTAAACAGCTTCATCCAGATGAAGTCCATAAGTTAATTGAAGAAGTCCAACCCAAAATAATCAGGTTTAGAAGTAATGCCTTAGATATTTTTGAACACTTATGATTTTTTAATACATATCAATTTCAAAGAGTAACTAGGGCGCTGCAACCCTGGCGCAATCTAAAGTATATGTCTGGTACAAGAATATCCAGACCTCTATAGGGCATTTTTTAGAACATGGGGAAATAGCAGAGGGAGGCATCCAGAACTCACCATTCCATCAGTTAGTCGACTCTCGTTTTGTCCAGGGGAAGTTTAAAATTAGATATTACACTGCCAAAGCCCGTCAACCTTATCTGGTTAGCAGGCTTTTTATTCTGTAGTTTTTCCCTCAACTCGCAGCCTAATTACTCGTGAAATACTCTCCACATCAATGTATGGAACCCAAACTGGCCCCTCGATCGTATTGATCTTTACTCGGTCAGGATCAGCAGATACCTCTGCAATGCCTTTTATCTTTTCCCCGTCCAGGAGCCATACTACAATCATTTCCTGTTTTACTGCCGCAGTCTTAATGCTTTGTTTAAGCTTTTTATCCATTATTACACCCCGGAGCTTTTCTGATTATTATACCTTCGCCTGATCACATAAGGAAAATTTTCCTTACCCACATATACATAACATTTCGTATGATTTATTCTATACTCATGAATAATGAAACTTATCAGTATAGAGATACTTACTTTACCGTAGGGAATCCAGTGATTCTGTGGGTCGCCGTATTTGTTCTGTTGTTGCTAATATTTGTTTTGGTCCTATTAATCAAGAAATATCGGAAGAAGAGGAAGTGAGGTTGCATTAGTACTACATATAAAGTCCTGGAGAGCGATACAGACTTCATGATTGCGGCCATGTCACAAACGCCAGTATCCGTCTGGCACCAATACAATGATTATCCAGAAGGGAAAATCCATGATTATGGTGGGATAGTAGAAGGGTATCATCCGGGCATGGTTAAGATCGCCGGGAAGTGGTTTAGAAGAAATCGATTTGAATTTAGAGCATACATAAAATAACCCGCCGGGCTTATGCCTGACGGGTTATTTTGATTTTTAATTTTGCGAACTCCCTGAAAACTGTTGGTAATTTTTCATTCCATCAAATTCCCAAGGGAAAAATCTATTAATTGACAATGCAGTTTGTTCCCAGTCTTCCTTAGCACATTTAGAAATGTTGTCCTGAATATATTTATTAATGATTTTTAAGTTGAATTCAGGAACCACCAAAAATCCCCGGCAAACTATAAATGGTCTTGTTTTAAGAAAGTCTGCAATTCCTTGTGCAGTTCCAACGGTTGCATAGAATTGATCAGAACCAGCTACGTCTGTTGGTCCAATGTCCAAAACTAAGGATAAGCAGAAATCTCCTGACACTTCTCCTTCAGCAAAAAGATGAACATCCTTTAATTCTGGTGTCACTGCCATAATAAACTCCTTTCAGTTTTACCATCCCGATCCACCTGAAGATCTCATCGTAATGTTAACGTGGTAATTTGAATCTCTATCAGCATTACTATATCCCGGACGAGAGAACTTTTCAAAATTCGCTTGATAAATCCCTGAGGCTTTAGTTGATACTCTAACACGTTTTAGTCTGTTTTGACTTAAATAGTAGGTGCCATTTGTTTGATACGATAGGCTAAATCCTGATCCGCAAAATATACGTGCAGCTTCCAAAACTAAATTTTCTTCTAGTGTTCCTGCTGTATAACCATCATTTCCATAAGCTGAATTAGCAAGTTCAGCTAAAGTAAATCCAGTCATCCAACTGCTACCACCACCACTATGATCATGATCATCAGCATAGGAACTAGTCGTTGCTAAAGGTGAAAGGAAAAGTAAAAAACCGAGCATAATAATCGACATTTTGGCAAAAATAGACTTTTTCAAGATAATTCCTCCTAGAAGTTTAGTAGTTTCAAGGAGGATTATGTCATTAATTGTATTTAAAATAAATAGAACCTTTGTATCATATATATTACAATATAAGATATAAAATTACAAAAAAATTACTATTGCTCATTATTCGACAGCATTCAACAAACTGCATTTATGAATTTTTAAATTATCAAATAGAGAAAACTTGTATTATATAGAGTATCTATGGAATAAGACTGTGATTGGATTTACACCGACTATGCGCTTTCGGTGACCTCACAAAAAATGCCCCGGAGACCTTCACCGGGGCAGGCAATAATGTTATTCTTCAAATAGTTCATCCATTAAGTCATCAATTTCTCTTTTACGGGAAGCTGTATCCTTTGCATCAACAGTGATTGTATCCCCGTCAAAAATCAGTGTATCTCCAGGCTTAATCTCCGCAGGCAATTCTGACCGTAGCATATCCTCTGTTTCTCTATCGAATTCTATGACAGCATATTCACCTTCAAACCGATCTATGATTCCTTTTCTCACTTCCCAGCCCCCTTGGTTGTCGTGAAGGTGATTTTATTACCGTCACTTATTGCGGTAATTGTACCCTTTTGATCGGTACGCAAAACAGAGGCATTTGCATTCTTAAGCCGGGATAGAATTCCGGAATCCGGATGGCCGTAATTGTTTTTGCCTACGCTGATCACGGCATAGGAAGGTTTGACGGCATCGATAAAGGCTTTGCTGGTGGAGCTGTTGGAGCCATGATGTCCGACCTTTAATACATCGGCCTGCAAGCTCGTTCCATCCGCAAGCATGTCGCTCTCTGAGGCCTTTTCAGCATCCCCGGTAAAGAGGAAGGAGTTGCTTTTAAACGTGACCTTTAGGACAGCACTCCAATCATTCAGGTTGTCACCATAGGTGTTCACCGGGGCGAGGAATGAAGCATCTACGCCCTGGAGCGGGATTTTAACCCCTTTGCCGACTGCCTTGATCGTCCGTCCTTCATTTTTGACAGCCGTCAAGAAATCTTTATAGGTCTGTGTTGTATGCGAAACCTTAGGGGCATAGACGGATTTTACATCCAGCGCCTTAAGTACATCATCCAGCCCGCCAATATGATCGGCATCGGGATGAGTGGCGACCATAGCGTCTAACGTTGTGACACCGAGAGTTTTCAAATATTTGACTACATCGGCGCCCTGGCTGTTGTTGCCTCCATCAATAAGGACGTATTGGTTACTTGGCGTCCGGATCAAAGTAGAGTCACCTTGACCAACGTCAAGGAAATAGACCTGGAGTGTGCCGGCTGCTTGTTTCTTGGGCATTACGATTGCTGCCGGTGCCGGTGTGGCAGCCGGTTTGCTTGTTGGCTTGGCAGTTGGTTTTGTTGTAGCCTTTACGGTTGGTTTTTTAGTGGCAGCCGGTGCTGACTTAGATCCACCACCATTGTGATAATGGTACTCCCCGTTTTTAAGTCCCCATTTAGCACAATTGGTTCTGCAATAATGTCCCCCGTCTGAGTCCGTTCTTCCGGGATGTGCATTGGCGATAACAGGGAGCAAAATCAGTAAAACCGACATAATCATTGATAAAGCAATTCTTTTCTTCATAAAATCCCCCCCAGAGTTATTCTGGAAGTAGTCTATCAGATTAAGGGAATATTTACTACGAAAAAGCGAAACTTTGCTGGCAGATATGCTCGCAAGGTTTCACTTTTTATTTGTCCACAATATGTTGATAACTTTTCAGTATCACAAGAACCTATATAGCAGTCCATCTAATATAAAATGGCAGCGATCAGGAAATAGTGTCAGTACCATATTGCCTTAGATGGGTCGTTGTCAACGGGGCATTCGAATAGTGCACTGGACATGCTCAGCCGCCTGGAGACTATGGTGCTCAGCGCTGCTGATCTGCCGGTAACCGTCGTCCGTCAGCAGATCAGCTCAGCGATCGATATATTCGTGCATCTGTCGCGGCTGCGTGACTGTTCACGCCGGGTGATGGAGATCAGTGAGGTTGCTGGAATCCGCAGCGGTGAAGTCATCCTGAATCCTCTGTATGAGTTTCGGGAATCGGGCGAACAGGATGGCAGGGTGCAAGGGAAGCTTGAGGTCAGCGGCACCCCGCTTCTGCATGCAGACAAGCTGCGGATGGCCGGAATCCATGATTATCCGCTCAAGCAGTATGAGAGTAGAAGCTTTGCGAAGGAGGCGAGTGTACCTTGAATGTCATGAAGAAGATAGACCGGCATCCCCCTGTAAGGCGAAGCAAGGGGTTCATGAAGAGGACACCGCCCATACTGCCGCTTAGTACATCTCCAGGGGGCGAGCAGGTGCTGCTGCCGGATTATACTGTATACGAGCTTACCTCCCTGCAAAGAATGCTGGTTATTCTGGGTGCCGGAGCCGTGTTGTTCGGTATTGGTTACCTGTTCTATCACCGGCTGATCCTGGCGGCACTGCTTGTCCCCGGAAGCGCATATGGGCCGCGGCTGCTGCGCAAATATCTGCTGCAGCGCCGCCGGGCTGCGCTGAATCTGCAATTCAAGCAAATGCTGTTCTCGCTCTCTTCGTCGCTCTCGGCCGGACGTTCGGTGGAGAATGCCTTCCGCGAGGCCGTGCAGGATCTGAGGATGCTTGACCCGGAGGGCGCAAGTGACATGATCTCCGAGCTGAATATCATCTGTGCCCGGATGGAGAACGGGGAGCCAATTGAAGATGCGCTGTATGAATTCAGCAAAAGAGCAGGAATGGAGGATGTGGAGCGCTTCGCAGATGTGTTCATGGTCTGCAAGCGTACGGGCGGTGATCTGGTTGAGATCGTACGCCGCACATCCTCGATCATCGGTGAGAAGCTGGATATCCAGCAGGATATAGCAGTCAGTATAGCCCAGAAGAAATTTGAGGCGAAGGCGCTGCTGGTCTCTCCGCTGATGATGGTGATGTTCATGAGTCTGAGCGCCGGAGACTATATGCAGCCAATGTATACTGGTGCAGGAATAGCGGTGTCTACACTGGCGCTGATTGCACTGTTCCTCTGTTACCTCTGGACTAATAAGATCATGGATATTCCTCTGTAAAGGAGGGTGAGTGAAGGGATGTCATTGATCTGCGGTGCGATTCTGCTTCTGCTCGCAGCAGGCTGGCTCATTCTGAGGATGAGATGCGGCAGCCGTTATGCTGCTCTGCGGGAGCTGCCCATGGAAGGCCTGCGGCTGCGGCGGCTGGGAGAGCCTCTATTGTTACTTGTAGAGAGGGGCAGAATTTCCAGTTATCTCCCTTCCGTGATGTTCAGAATACAACGTTCGCTACAGCGGATCTATGGTATGCGCTACAGTGCAGAACGGACCTTGCTGTTCATGGGGGAGATGCTTAGCTACAGCTGGCTGCTTGCCGCAGGCGGAAGTGCACTGACAATGCTTACGGGAGAGCAGGCGGGAATAATCCTCGGGGGGCTCTTGGCAGTTGCACTCCCGGTGGCGATGGTTAGCGATCTGCACAAAAAGGTACGTGTACGGGAGCAGAATATTATGCTGGAGCTTCCTGAGCTGCTGAACAGTATTGTTCTGCTGGTAGGCGCGGGTGAGACAGTTCAGCGGGCGATTGTCCGCTGTGTGAACAGCCGTCAAGGGGACAGCACCCATCCGCTCTACGCTGAATTAATGAAGATGACGGCTGAATGGGACGGCGGTTACTCCTTCCAGCAGGCGTTCGAGAACTTCAGCAAGCGCTGTGCCGTGCAGGAGGTCTCCATCTTCACAACTACAGTGCTGCTTAATTACCGCAGAGGCGGGGCCGACTTTGTTCTGTCACTGCGGGATCTGTCACGAATGCTCTGGGAGAAGCGGAAGGCGATCAGCCGCACACGCGGCGAACAGGCATCGTCGAAGCTGGTTTTTCCTATGGTGGTTATCTTCTTGATTGTGATTGTGCTGGTGGGAACACCGGCGATTATGATGTTAAAAATGTAGGAGGTAGAGGCGTATGTTAACACAGATGGCAGAAGGAGCAAAAAGCTTTTGGAAAGATGAGGAGGGGCTGGGGACGCTGGAGATGATTCTGATCATCGCTGTACTGATTGCGGTCGTTCTGGTATTCCGTGAGGAGATTGTGAAGGTGGTTAAGGATTTGATCGGCACGGCCGGAGATAAGAGTCAGGAAGTCTTTGAGTGATTCCGCTGCGTGAGGATGACGGGAGCTTCACTATCGAGGCTTCACTTCTGCTGCCGATGCTTATGGGGATTACGATGGTGCTGCTGTTCTTCTCCCTGTACAGCTATCAGAAGTCGATGCTGCTGCAGATTGCCTCAGCTACTGCGGAGCGGGCTGCTTATAACTGGGAGAATAGTAACCGGGCGGTAAGCGGAGAATTCCAGACCGGAAATGTTGATCCGCTGTACTGGAGAATCGGTGAGGATGGACTGTTGGCTTCGCTATTCGGTTCAGGAGCAGAGAATGGCAGTACGGCCATTACGCTGCCTGGTAATGCTGAAGAAGGAGGGCCCCTGCCGGTAGTGAAGCTGCGCCGGTCATCACAGATGGTGCCTGCCGGATTACAGGGAGAAATGAGCTACGTCTACGGATTGACTGGCCGCAGAATCAGTACGGAACTGAAGAAGGCGCTACATCTGCCTGTTCTGGACAATCTGCTGGCCGATAGAGCCGCGCCTGAGGTGTATGCCCGGTCCTACGTTACGGAGCCTGTTGAATTCATAAGAACAGTAGATCTTATGCGTTACTACGGGTCGAAGTTCAAACAGCATTCCTCCGCCGGCAAGGAGGGCAGCGGCATGGAGAAAAAGCATGCAGCCCTCATGCTTGATAAGCTGCGTTAAGGATGGCTGGTGATGTAGCAGCTTGGGCCGGGTTGTTCAAGAAAAAGGTTAAGGGGAAGTTCCAATGCGTATTTTCAGTCACGGGAGGTTCTTAAGCAAGCCGCTTCGCCGGAGCCGCAGCTTGGAATATGGAGGTAATCCTATGAACAGTTCTGCGGGAAAAGGATCAGCCGGATATATATTCAGATGTCTTCGTTCAGCGGAGGGTTCGGTATCGGTCTTTCTTATTTTGGTGCTGGCGTTTGTATTTCTTTTTAATGCTGTGCTGATCGATTACGCACGGATTGCGGCGGTGAATGTGCAGGAGGAACGTCTGGCGAGAGCCGCTATACGCTCAGTAATGTCGGCATATGACATTGAGCTGCGCGAGAA
Organism: Paenibacillus sp. FSL P4-0338; assembly: GCF_038002365.1. NCBI lineage: Bacteria > Bacillati > Bacillota > Bacilli > Caryophanales > Paenibacillaceae > Paenibacillus > Paenibacillus sp. FSL P4-0338. The sequence continues at coordinate 1,471,670 of NZ_JBBOCG010000002.1, forward strand.
CTACGGCTTGTTCGCCTTCGGCGGCGGGGACGGTAATCAGCTGCTATCAAAGGTGCTCAATGATAATCTGTACGAGAGCGGACGGGGGGATGCTTTTAACCTGCTGCCCGTGATGGTGGATTCCTCTTCGCTGGACTGGAGCCGCCCGCTGGGCACCTATGAGGTCTTCCGGCGGCAGATTATAGAAGAGATGAAATACAAAGCGCCGGTTGATTTTGCCCTGGAGCTGGCAGGCAAGCTTAAGCCGTTATCGGCGGCGATGACGGAGGCTTCACGGACAACAGAGATACTGGGTGACTTGCAGCCCTTATATGATCAGCGTGAGGAAGCGCTGGATCTTATGCTGAAGAAGCGCAAGGAAGCTGCTGACAGTGCACAGAACCTGCAGGAGCTTCTGATGAATCCTCCGGGTGACAGTATTCCGGCGCGTTCGCTTGCATCCTTGGCCGCAATCTCCGATATCCCGGCGATGTACGGGGATTATGTCAATAAATATTATGACGATTATTACCGTCCCCCCAAGACATGGCCAAAGTACACGGCAGTGCTATCGCAGTATCAGTATCAGATTGGTGAAATAACAGGCAAGATACCGGCAGTGCTAGCTGACTTCCAGGAGAAAAACAGCCGTCTGCTGGATGAAGCAGAGGCTGCACTTGAGCAGGTGAATGCGCTGAACCTTCAGATGAAGAGTGTAATTGATCAGGCAGATGCGGATACCAGTGCTGCGGGGGATGATCCTGCCCGCAACTGGGACATTCCGGACACGGCCGGAGAGCTCAGCTCAGAGCCCCTGAAGAAGCTGAGAGCACAGGTGGAGGGACTTATCCTTCCTCCGGCTGAGCTTAGCGGGATGGGCAATAACATCGGTATACAGCGAGGTTCTGCGCTTCCCTTGGAGCCGCCAGTCTCCGGCTTGCCGGCTACATTAAGTACAGCATCCGGGTTGTATGCCGACTATTCTCTTATGAGTGCAGGTGTTCTTAATGCTTCCCGGGCAGTTCGCGGCTATATAAGCAGTTACGGGCAACACGGTACTGTCATAACGCAGGAAGCGGAACAGATTGAGAGCCGCCGCACTGCTGATAGCCAGCGTAAGCAGATAGAAGGGCAGGCGAAGAAGAAGCTTGGCGATGCCATGAAACTGTTGGATCAGATCCGCGCGCTGGGAAGCAGCGCACATGAAGCGATGGAGCAGTACGGTAGTCTGCGTCAATACTACCAGCAGAATGTGGCCTTTAACGAAGGTCTGGAGCAGGAGCCGGGGGCTGCTGTGAATACTGGTGATCAATACGCTGCGGGCAAGTCGTCCATGAAAGATATGGATGGGATATATGCTGCTATGGGCAGTGTGCTGGCAGGAGCCAGAGACCGGCTGTACCAGACGGAGTACTCTGCGATGTATTTCCGGCATTTCGATCTGTCTGCGCTAACCTCGCTGGCTTCCGGGTCTGCTGAAGGGTTCGGTGAGCAGCTGGGAGAGCAACTGAAGCCGCAGGCGCAAGAGCTGGAATATATTTTGTACGGATTCTATAATCCTGCAGGCAATGTGGCCGCCGCTTATGGCGAGATCTTTGCTCTGCGGCTGGCTGTGCGGACGATGGAAGGCCTGATTGAGAAAGCCGGTATGGGGAATCCGCTTGTCGTCCTGGCCGCCGCACTGCTGTACGGTATTGAGCAGGCTATCCAGGATATGATACAGCTCTGTACCAAGGGGGAGATTCCCTTATCCAAATACATGACCGCACAGCTCAGCTATCGTGATTATCTTCGGCTGTTCCTCCTGCTGCATGGGGGAGGGGAAGAACAGTTGTCCCGGATGCTTGCGCTGATCCGCCTGAATACCGGTATCAATCCGGTAGAGAAATATACATATGCCTCTGCCCGAATCACGATGGGCATGCAGCTTTGGTTTCTGCCGGGTGTAGTGAAGCTGGTGAATTACAGTGCCGGACTGCCAGGAGATGTGCGGGGCAAAGTGTATTTCAGACAAGCAGGGGCTGACTTTTCTTACTAAAGGGGGACGGTAGAATGAAGCGGTGGCTGAGGAAATCGCTGAACCCTAAGGATGAAGGCAGCATGGTTGTGGAGGCGGCACTGATTCTGCCTGTGTTCCTGTTATTTGTCCTGTTCCTCATCTTCATTATCCAAATGACCTTGTATTCGACAGCGCTGCAGAGTACGGCTTCTGATACTGTCAAAATAATCTCAACCCATATGTATCCCGCAGCGCTGGCAATGCAGCAGCAGGAGGGGGAAGATGGTGGCGGGGGAGATGAAACCGAAGAAGCAGGTGAGGGAGAGCACTCAGATGATGCGGACTCCTCCAGCATCTGGAGCATTCCACGGCTGTCGGTAACGGAGTGGAGTGAGGACTACGTGGAGAAGCTTCCGCAGCCGATGGAATCCTGGGTCAAGGCTGTGGTCCGGGAGGGAGAAGGGCCTCTGCAGAAGGTGCAGGCGGGAGCATCCGAGGCCGTGCTGGATCAGGTGCTTAAGCCGATGCTGCGGCCGTATCTGTCCTCAGACCTGCTTGAATATAGCAAGATTCATGTATCCAATGTCACTGTACCCGATCTGAGAAAAGGGACGCATCCGTATTTCGGTATGGTAGTCAGCTATGAGCTGCCACTGAGAATTCCGTTCTTGAATGAAAAAATCGTGCTGGAGGCCAGCGCAGTTGAACGCTTATGGGTCGGAAACACCGATTCTTCCGGGGAAGGAAATCCGGCTGAGCCTGCTGAGGAGACCGGGACCATTATGATCCTGGAGAAGCCGAATCCGGGAGTAGCGAATCACCAGGGCATCATCAAGGTGAAGGTACCTCCCGGGGCATCAGCCAATCTATCGATCTTTTACAAGAGCGGCCAGAGTACTGCCAAGTATCTGGGCTGGAAGCAGGCGGATGAGCACGGGTACATCGAATGGGAATGGAAGATTGGCGTGAATACTACGCCGGGTACCTGGCCCTTCGTGGTTAGTCTGGCTGATGGAGCTACGCTTCAGGCGACTTTTACAGTAGTCAAAAAATAAAAGAATAGAGAAAAGAGGAGCACGGATGACGGAATGGGCGTTATGGGGCTGCCTGCCGTTCCTGACAGCAGCATTATTCACAGATATACGCTGGATGAGAATTCCTAACTGGATTACACTGCCTGCGCTGATTGGCGGACTGCTCCTGCAGTTGATTATCAATGGCTGGCAGGGATTGCTGTTTTCACTTTGCGGCAGCGGAGCAGGCTTCCTACTCCTGCTGATTATGTATTTTATCGGGGCGGTGGGGGCTGGTGATGTGAAGCTCTTTGCGGCTATCGGTGCTTGGACAGGAGTGCTTTTCTCGCTTCAGGTCATGGTCTATTCGGTGCTCTTGGGGGCAGGCGTAGGCTGGATCATCATTCTCTACAGGAGGGAGACAGGACGCAGGCTGCGCAGCGTGATTAGCAGAACAGCCGGGTTCCTGCTGCTTCGCAATATGAGTCTGGTCAAAGACGGGGAGGGAGAACTGCTCCGGTTTCCTTTTATGCTGGCCGTATTCCCGGGCTTTATCTGTGCTTATATTTATTTCTGACTTGGAGCTTATCGATTACAGCTTAGGAGGTGAAGAGACTTGTTTGGACTAGAACGTGACTTCATCCAGCAGGATGGAATAACGATGCTGCTGGGCAGATCCGGGGGGCTGAGCGCAGGAGAGCTGAATATGGTGCAGGCCCGGATGCTGATGACCAGCGGGATACCACATCATTTACGGCTGCTGCTTAGAGAAATAGATCTGCAGGTCACACTGGAATACACGGTGGCAAGACGTAAAATGCTTGGAGCTCTGCTTAAAAGCGGGAAGCTGAGCATGACGGAATTCTTCGGGCTGATGCTGCAGATCGCTGCCGGGATGGAGGAGGGGCAGCTGTATATGCTGCGTACGGAGCAGTATGCGCTCCATGAGGATTTTATCTTTATCGAAGGTCCGCTCAGCAGCGGCAAGGTCTTCCTGACCTATATTCCGCTGGAACTCACAGATCCCGCACCGAAGCCGGGAGAAGCCTTGAAATCGCTGATTATGGTCTTCATGGGAGCCATCCGGGAGTTATCGGGTAACGGGCTTCAGCGGCTGCTGCAATATTGCGGGGAAGAAGTCTTTAGTCCGGCTGGGCTGAAGGAGCTGCTCGCAGAAATGCTGACGGAGGGTACACCCCATAAGGGCCATGTTGAAGAAACGGAGCCTGCACGTCTAAGTTCTATGGCTGGCACAGGCACTTCTGGTGCCGTGTCAGGAACGAGGATAGACTGGGCGCAGCCTCCGGATCGCAGGCTGGAGGAACCGGGAAGGGAGAGGTCCGCGGCCGCAGCGTTCTCCCATGTACATGGAGATAAGGAGTCGCAGCCTTCCGGTTCGATGCTTAATCCTACGCCTTGGGTGAGCAGTACGCCTCAGCTGAAGCGGCAGGATGGATTATCAGGGGCTCAGACAGCAAACGGTACAACAATGAGACCTGTTCGGGCTGAGGACAAGCAAAGTTCTTACAGGACTTATATATTGCTGGGGGCATTATTGGGTGATGCTTTACTATGGAAGTTTCTCTATCTGAATGCCCCCCGGGCACTGTGGCTGGCAGTTTGTGCTGCGGTGACTCTGATACTTGCAGCTGCATGCTGGCTGGTGTGGAGTGGAAGGCTGGCTTGGGGCGAAGCAGAGGAAGAGAGGGATGCTCTGGAGGAGAGGCCGGAGGATGATAACAGTACAGCCCGGAACCGTAAGCTGAGAAGCGATCTGGAGTGGGATTTCAGCAGGAATCCGGTAGATCAGCACCGTTCTCCGGTACCGGTCTACACTCCTCAGAACCAGGAAGCAAATGCGGGGCAGAGCGGATTCACAGCCGCACCGGCTGGCAGACAACGGGCTCCGGCGGGAATGACCGCCAGTAGTCCGCAGAAGAAGGAAGCGGCGATGGCTACAGCGCTGCTGACCCGGGAACCCGTTCAGTCTACAGAGAGCAGGCTTCCCCAGGCCGGAAGGACAGTGCCTTATCTGGAAAGAAGTGACCCGGATGACGGGGGAGCTCCCGAGAGAATTGAGCTGAACCGGCCCAGCTTCATTATTGGACGCTCCTCTGAAGTGGCTCAGTACATTGAGAAATCGGAAAGGGCTTCACGGGTCCATGCTGAAATCTCCAGAGCCTCAGGAAGTTACATTCTGAAGGATCTGGATTCCAGGAATGGAACGCTGCTTGGAGGCGAAGCTATGGTTCCCTACAAAGAATATCCGCTGACCGAAGGCAGCGTGTTCACCATTGTTAAGGGTACCTACACCTTTCGCACAGCGTAGCAGAGATAGATGGGGCAGATGGAATGGTGCGTTTGCAGTAGCCTACTGGTTTTTCAGTTGCTCCAGTGCAGGCTGTAACGTGGGATAGTTGAAGGTGAAGCCGTGGTTTATTGCTTTGGAAGGAAGCACACGCTGGCCTTCCAGCAGAATCTCTGACAGCTCGCCTACAGCGGTTTTTAGCAGAAACGCCGGAAGGGGGAACCAATGCGGGCGATGGTAGACTTTGCCGATCATCCGTCCGAACTGTTCATTAGTGACCGGCTGTGGGGCTGTGGCATTAACGGGACCCTCGATCTCAGGCTGAAGAATGCAGAATTCGATCAGGCGCACAATGTCTGTAAGGTGAATCCAGGACATCCACTGCTTACCGGTGCCGATTTTGCCGCCGAAGCCAAGCGAATAAGGCAGCTTCATTTTGGGGAAAGCACCGCTCTCATTGCCAAGCACTACCCCAGTGCGCAGCTTGATCAGCCGGATACCGGCATAGGCTTCATCTGCAGCCTCCTCCCAGGTCTTGACCACCTCGGAAGGAAAATCGACAACCCGGGTCCCGGAAGCTTCGGTATAGGTATCCTGCACGGATGTACCATAAATGGCGATTGCTGAGGACTGGATGATCACGCTTGGCTTATGCTGGAGTGAATTCAGCAGCTTTCCTGCAGCGACAACGGTTTCAAGCCGTGATTCCATAATCGCCTGTTTCCCCTTAGGGGTCCAGCGCTGACTTAGCGAAGCTCCTGCAAGATTAATCATTGCATCTGCGCCTTCTGCAGCTTCAGGATTGGATGCCAGGCTGTCCCAGGTGAGATAGCTAAGTCCCGGATGTTCCAGCTTGTTCCCGGGGTTCTTGCGGCCGACACTGATGATCTGATGTCCGCTGTGCAGCCAATATTCGGTAAGCTCGCTGCCGATGAATCCGCTGCCTCCGCAAATGATATATTTCATAGGGCTAGCTCCTTAATATGCTTTATTTGACCAGATGCTTGTAAGGCGCGTAGTCGATGCCGTTCTTCTCCAGGAAGGTGATCAGGAACTTGTTGTCACGCCGGGGCGTGGCAATAATGTACCCTTGGATACAGTGCTCACGGGTAACCTCCGTTGCATGGCTCTCTACAGCCAGCTTGCCGATCTCAGCAGCGATAGAGTGCTTGGCAATGTCGCGGAACGGGCTGGGCACCGGCTGTACAAGCTGGTCCAGAAAAGACTTCATCTCGTCGCTCCACAGCGGACGGCTGCGTTCCACCCAGTAGTTCTGCCAGTCCAGCTTGGATTTGCCGTCAGCCTTGGGCAGCACCTTCAGAAATTTGCGGAACATAAAATAGCCGCCGATGCACATGCTGCCCAGCAGTAAAAAAGTCCAAAATGCGATGGAGTTCATAAACCAGTTGCTTGGAGACGTGGATGATAAGCTTGAGGGTAAATGGAAATGCATGAATACACCGCCTTTGACAATGATGATTGTCACTTTCCTTTTGCTCCTCTTGAGTATAGCGCATTTCCTTAAGTTTGCGAAGCGGAAGCGGGCTTCCGGGGCTTGCCTAGATTTATTCTTCCGATCACGGTAGAATAAGGGTTAATTCGTGAAGGAAAGAGGGAAATAGGCATGCTGAAAATAGGTTCACATGTGTCCTGCGCGGACAAGGGTCTCCTGAGCGCGGCCAATGAAGCAAATGAGTACGGATCTACCTCGTTTATGATATATACGGGAGCGCCGCAAAATACGCGCCGGAAGCCGATTGAGGCGATGTTCCCCGAGGAAGGCAAGCAGAAGATGCGGGAGAATGGTGTCGGAGAGATCGTGGTTCACGCTCCTTACATTATTAATCTGGGTTCCTACAAGGAGAATACCTACCAGTTAGCAGTAGATTTCCTGCAGGAGGAGATCCGCCGGACCCATGCGCTTGAGGTCAAGCATATTGTCCTGCATCCGGGTGCATTTACTGATAAGGATGCTGATTATGGCATCCAGCGCATTGCAGACGGCCTGAATGAGGTGCTGGGCGGTACGAATGAGACCGATGTGCATATCGCACTGGAGACGATGGCTGGTAAAGGCACAGAGATCGGCCGCACCTTCGAGGAGCTCGCCTCTATTATAGATAAGGTCGAATTTAATCAGCGGCTATCGATCTGTCTTGATACCTGTCATATTCATGATGCAGGATACGATATCGTGAACGATCTGGATGGGGTGCTGAAGAAATTCGATGATACGATCGGCCTGGAGCGCCTCGGCGTGATCCATCTTAATGACAGCAAGAACCCGCGCGGAGCGGGCAAAGACCGTCATACACCGATTGGCTCCGGCTACCTGGGGTTCGAGACGATTAACAATGTAGTCCGGCATGAAGCACTCGCAGGTCTGCCGTTTATTCTGGAGACACCCTGGATCGGCAAGGATGCCAAGAAGCTCCGTCCCATGTATGAAGTAGAAATCGCCCTGCTGCGCGGTAATGTCGCTGAGCGCTTCGGTGCGGAATTCCTGCAGGAGCTGGAAGAGCTGCATGCCTTTTTTGCCAAGCAGGAGCTGGATTCCCGCCGTTATGTGCTGGATGTGTGGGAACTGCTGAAGAATGACGCCAAGGCCAAAAAAGCAGACCCCCGTGAACCGCTGGAACGTCTCTATGATCAAGTCATAGCTGCCGGATTGTTCCCTCAGCTTAGTGAGGAAGCCGTTAATCACCGGCTGATCGCCTGGCTTGCAGGCAAACAGCTGCTCGTGAAGGCATAGACCCGCATAGATAACGCAAGCAGATGAGAGGATGAACGGAGAACTATGGAATTACATGTGAAGAGAGAGAATTTAGCAGGCAGACCTTATCCCGACCGGGCACGTATGCTCATATCTTGTCCTGACGGACCGGGGATTGTAGCGGCGGTATCGCATTTCTTGTATCAACACGGGGCGAACATCGTGCAGTCGGACCAATATACGATGGACCCGGACGGTGGAATGTTCTTCATGCGGGTAGAGTTTGACCTGCCTAAGCTGGATGAGCGGCTGGAAGAGGTACGTACTATCTTCGGCGGTGTTGCCGAGCGCTTCAAGATGAACTGGCAGATCTTCAAGGTGAGCCATAAGAAGCGGCTGGCGATCTTTGTCTCCAAGGAGGACCATTGTCTGGTGGAGCTGCTCTGGCAGTGGCAGGCGGGCGACCTGGATGCAGATATCGCGCTTGTGGTCAGCAACCACACCGATATGCAGGCTTATGTCGAATCCTTCGGCATTCCGTTCCATCATATTCCGGTTACCGCAGAGACGAAGGCTGAAGCTGAAGCGCGTCAACTGGAGGTTATCGGTGAGGATATCGATGTGATCATACTGGCCCGGTACATGCAGATTATCTCCCCTTCATTCATCGAGCATTACCGGCACCGGATCATCAACATCCATCATTCGTTCCTGCCCGCCTTCGTCGGCGGTAAGCCATACGCCCAGGCCTATCAGCGCGGAGTCAAGATCATCGGGGCAACTGCCCATTACGTGACCGAGGAGCTGGACGGCGGGCCAATTATCGAGCAGGACGTGCAGCGGGTTAGCCACAGCGATGATGTGAATGAGCTGAAGCGCATTGGACGTACCATTGAGCGGGTGGTTCTGGCCCGTGCTGTCAAATGGCATATTGAGGATAGAATTCTCGTGCATCACAACAAAACAGTAGTATTTAATTAATCAGCAGAGTCTTGCAGTCAACGTGACAACCACTCCGGTAAAAGTCAGCAACCCTGCGTAACGCAGGGGATATAGAACATCGTTCTGGCCTGGCTTTTACCGGCATTCATCTTCAGCGGGAGCTTCCCGCAGCCTCAGGCTTCACTACCTCACAAGGATAATCTAATACACTTCTCAACCACTAAGGTAAAAAAGCATTTTGCCGGCATTTTGGACATAAGCGCCAAGATGTATTTTGCTATGTGCAGAAATCACATTCAAAGGGGGTAAAGGGCTTGTCAACAAAGCGCGGACGTCTATTAAAACGCAATTATTTCTTCGCTGGACTCATCCTGCTCATCGGCTTCGGCGGACTGCTCGGCTATGATCTGTACTTCAAGCCTTATGTACTGTCACAGACCGTTGTCAAAATCAAGGTGGATGGCGGGGGCTTCCTGCCGAAGAATCATGAGCTGACAGAAGAGAATCTCTACCTGGATTCCGTACAGACCAAAGACATCCCGGCAGGGGTCGTCCGTAGTCTGGAGCAGGTGGAGCAGAAGATTACGAATGTCAATCTGACGGATGGCAGCATTCTGACCGAGTCGCTGGTGGATGTAAGCGAGCTGGAGCCACAGCAGGACGAGGGGATTTTTCCGATTCCCAAAGACGCCATCTATGCCATCAACGGTTCTCTCCGCAGCAGGGATAAGGTAGATATCTATCTGGTCGAAGGAGACTCACCCGCAAAAGAAAGCAGGGGATACAGTCCGGCTGCTGCTGCACCTGTAACTACTCCCGGAGGGGGAAAGGCCGCAGACTCTTCTTCCCTGCTGGAAGCAGAGATTCCGCCAGAAATCCCTGCGCGCAAAGTATTTTTAAGCGGAGTGACTGTAAACTATGTCCGTACGGAAGATAACAACGATGTACTCGACTCGGAGAACGGCAACAACAATAACCGCTTTACTTCCACCGGGAAGGTGGCGGCCCCGGAGCTGAAGCTGAAGAAGAGCGATGGTGAGCTACTGGGAGCTTATCTCGAACAGGGCAAGAAGCTATGGATTGTTCGGGTGGAGTAGAAAAGTGGACAGAAGGGAGGAGGAATGAGCTTGAGAATATTCAGTCTGGGTATAGATCAGCTGACCATCAACGAGATTAAGCTGGCAGGCTTCACCGTTATAGCACAAAGTGTGCTGCCAGAGCCTGAGCATGCCGGAGGGCATCTATTAATGGTAACTAGCGAGCAGGTGCCGGCAGTGGAATTAAGAGAGCTGAGAGGGAGGTATCCGGACTCTTCGATTTTGTACATCTATCTGCAAAAAGGGGTGCGGGGTTACCAGGCTATACATATGCAGTGTGAGAGTCTGGGCATATTTTTCATGCCCCCGCGCTCAACCTCAGCGGCAATCATCGATAAGCTGCGCTATATGCTCGAAGATGAGCATAAGGAGAGCGGTAATGTGGTAGGCTTCTTCGGCTCGGGGCCAGGTATTGGCTGCACGAGTATTGCCAAACTGTTCGCCAGGAGGATTGCCGCTTCAGGGCTGCGGGTGATTATGCTGGGTCTCGACCTGTACGATCCGGGCTATGACCGGAAGACGGCGGTTAGTCTGGACAGGCTGCGGCCGCGGATTACCGGTAAAATGCTGCATGATGAGGATTTCAGCACGCTGGTGAAGCAGGAGGGCTATGCCTATCTGCCCGGAAACTTCGATTATCTAAGCGCCCAGGATTATCAGGAGGAGGAGATCGAATACCTGCTGGCTAGAGCAAGTGAAAGCGCTGATGTGGTAATTGCGGATTTCGGGTCGATCCCCGAGAGCGCCGCGTGGTATGTGGGGATGCAGAAGTCGGTGCTGCGCATGATCGTTACACACCCGCGGCATGAACACAGGCTGCAGCCTCTAATGGAGCTGGCCGGACATATGGACCTGCATCCGCAGGACTTCCAGTGGATTATCAACCGCAGCAATGTCGAGGAGTTAACGTCACCGAAGAGCCTGGCTCTGCGTTTTGGCAGCGAGCTTCTGCTGGAGCTACCGTATTATCCATCTTTTCCAGAGAGCCTGCCGATGGGCAAAAAAGAGCTTCAGCAAGTGGACGATAAGGTCCACGCATTGCTTGTATCACTGGGCCTCGCCCAGGAAACCCGTAAGAAGGGGATATTCCAATGATGAACAACAAGGATGAAAGCTTGCCGTTGCTACAGAAGCGGGTGTTGTCCGGATGGGCTCCGCTGGACCCTGAACAGGGCAGGCGGCAGGAGCAGCGGGATGAGAGTTTACGGGCGGTGTCTGGACTCGCGGACGGAACGCAGAGCAGACGGCTATTTTCACTGAAGCAGAGTGTACTGCGAACCAGCAAACCTGGCAAAGAAGACTTCTACAGCTTCCTGCACACCATGAAAAGTGAAATGAACGCCGGGCTGGAGCGTGAGGATGACGGGTATTTCGAACTGAATGCGAAGGCGCTGGTTGGTGATCCGCAGGCGGTCAGCTTTTTCATGAACGAGATTGAGAAATATCTGCGCCGGACCCCGTTTACCGGAAAAGTGCCGGAGGCTTACCGCACAGCCGCTGAAGCGCTGTTTCATGAATGGAAGGGCTTCGGCCCCGCCTACCGCTGGTTCACAGACCGGGCCTACAGCGAATCTACCGGACTGCAGATGATCGGGCGGCAAATTTTTTATAACCATCAGGGAAGGTTTGTGGCGTATCCCTATGAGATGCCTTCGCTCGACCGGGTGGAGCAGCTTAAGCGCTCTCTTCTCAAAAGCGATCCGGGCAAGAAGCTGAACAAGGATAATCCTTCCGTTGAATTCAAAATGGATGATCCCCTCTGGCCCGGCCGGTTCATCCGTCTAGCTATCTGGGTCTCGCCAAGGGTCTGGGAGGGCTTCACTACCATCTCACTGCGGCGGCAGGTCGTGGAATTTCTGGATCTGGATGATCAGGCCGGCACGGAATGCATTCCTGCGGAAGCGATTGATCTGATTCGTGCGCTTACCGGGACGTTTCGCAACACAATTATCGCGGGGGCCGTAGGCTCGGGTAAAACCACTTTTGCCAACACGATTGTCGGCGAGCAGCTGCTCGGCTCCTCTTCCTGCATGGGCGTCGTGATGATCGAGAAGCATCCGGAGTCGATTTTACCTTATCAGATCAAAGGCCACCGGATCATTCCCATTCAGGCGTCTAATGAAGAATTGATGGAGGTCGGAGTGGAGTCGCTGAGGCATGACCCGAACATTCTCTACATGACGGAGATGCGTTATAACGAGTGGGAATTCTATCTGTGGAGCGGCGAGAAGGGCTATGACGGCATTACGGGCACCTTTCACACCGTAGATTCGGAGGATATTCCCTATCAGGGGGCGTTCGCTGTATCTACACGGATTGGTGGCAGTCTGAAGGGGCATTTAATCTCAGCGCTGAAATCCTGTGAGCTGGTGTTTATTCTGGAGAGTGTTCCGGATGGTAAGAAGCGGCTCACGCGGATCTCTGAGGTCTTTTATGAAGAGGCCAGTAATTCAGTCTTCGCCAACGATCTGATGCGCTGGGAACCAGAGCAGGCAGGCTGGACCTATAATGACAAGCTAACCCAAGCGCTGATTGTGAAGATGAAGAAGAAGAATGCCAGAGCGGCCCGGATGCTGCTGCAGGAGCTTGGACATCTCGCTGCACAGAAACCGATGATTGACCCGCTGAAGGAAAGTCTGAAGTCCAAAATCGTTCTGAACGAATGAGAGGAGGGAGTGCCTGTGGAGCTGCTGTTCTATATCATCCAGTTTGTGCTTCACCTGCTCGTTGCAGGTGGGCTCTGGCTGCTGGTCAAGCCGCTGATCGAGCGGCATCTATGGCAGTGGGGGCAAAAGCTGGATCTGCGGATGAATCTGCGAATGAGCTTGTTCGGCAAGAAGGTCAGTAGCACGAAGAGGAAAATGTGGCTGTACCGCCATCTGGATGATCTGCTGTATTTTGCCCATAAGCGATATGAGCCGGGCATCAGTGTGCTGCGCTTCGTCACCCGTTCGGGGATGCTGTTCCTCGGGGTATTCCTGTCGAGTCTGCTGACCCTTAGAGAGCTGCCGGGGCAGATGAGCTTCAGCAATCCTTTTCTGGAAGGCATGGTGTTAAATGACGGCGCACCTGTGCAGAATACCTGGCGGCTTCCCTTGTTCCTGGCGATTCTCTCGGCTTGTATTCCTTATCTGCGGATGAGATATACCTATGCCCAGCGCAAGGTGCGGGGAAGCTACGATCTGCTTGATGTGATCAAAATCGCCACCAAATTCACGCATTTGTCTGCGGATTCCATTTTGTCCAAGACCAGTGACTTGCTGCCGGTGGAGAATGTGCTAAAGACGCCTTTGAGGCTGCTGGGGACAGCATTCGCTGGCTATAGTAATGAACGGGAGCTGAATGAGGAAGCCGGGCGTTTTGCCGGAGCGATTGGCACGACGTTTGCCGTTGAATTCGTATCGGACCTGCTCTATTGCGAGAAGGAGGGCACCCGTTATCTCAAAAGCTCACTCATGACGCTTAACCGCTCAATGGAGCTGCAACGGGAGACCATTCTGACGGTAAAGGCCAGCAGCAGGGATGCGATCAGCCTGGGACTGTACGGTAATCTGATTGTGCTGGTATCTTCGGTGGGAACGTTCATGTACATGCTGAAGCCGGATGTGTATTTCAAATTGCAGTTCGAGACAACGATTGGACTTACATTTATGATGGTGATCCTTACGGGCCTATTCATCTCGTTCATGATCAGTACCATCCTCGCCAGACCCAGACTGGACTACCATTAAGGTGATGAATGATGGATAGATTACTACTTTTGATAGCTGTAACAGGTGTTGTGTATCTTGCCTTACTGGTCTTTGTCAGCAGCAGCAGCCGTCAGGAACGGTATGTGCTCCGTCTGGGCCAGCAGTGGAAGGCCTTCGGTGAACGTGTGCACAATGAGCGGTTGCAGCAATTGCTGGACCAGAGCGGACTCTCTATATCCGCAGCCAAAATCACATTATTCCGATATTCGGCGGCCTTCCTCTATCTGCTGGTTCAGGCAACGGGAGATTTCGTACGCTCAGAGCGAATGTCCATATACGATCCTCTGATTGCGCTGCTGATTCTCGTAATTACCAGTCCGCAGCGGGTGCTGCCATTTGGCTGGGTACTAAGCTGGCTGCATCAGAAGACACTGATTCAAAAAGACGGGGAGCTGATCTCCTTCATCCGCCTTTATGAGAACAATCGGCTGCGCAAGCGGGGGTATGTGGAATTTGGAGCCTTCTGCGCCGGGACGGCCAACCATTTCAGTTACATCCGCCAGGATCTGTATGAGCTTTCGGAGCGGGCGGTGGATGAGGGGACGGAGCGGGCCATTGAATGGTTTTGCAGCAAATTCCCCGAGAACCACATGTTTATCAACGATATCCGCTCGATTCTGCTTGCGACAGAAGGGATGGATGATGACCATGAAGCAGCGAAGTATCTACAGGAGCAAGGCAAAATTATCACCAAAATCTCAAGTGACCAATATCTGAAGAAGTGGTCCTTTATCGGGGATATTTCCACGATCATCAATGTTGTTCCATCAATCGCTACCTTTCTGATGATTGTGTCGCTGGCGATGCAGTACATTATGCTGATCAAAGGGAATTTTAACGGCGTAGGGATGTTCCAATGACCAGTTCGGGCAGGCTCACAGCAAAAAAAGAACCAAATGAAAAATTTGTTATATTCAAGAAGCCATTTAAAATATAAAATCAAAAGGGAGATATTTACAATGAAAAAAGACGCTATTTCTACGGGTATGTTTATCGCAATCGGGTTCCTGTGTGTGGCTATCGTAATTGCTGTATTGATTCCGGTAGTACGGGACGTAGTGGATAAAGCGGCTAAAAGCAAGCCTGATATCCCGGCCGTTAGTATGATTCAGCCCGCAGATTCTGTGGAGGCGGCAGTAACGTGCACAATTCCTGGTCCTTGGGTTTAACAGAGATGAAGAAGGACTCGATTTCCATCGCGCTGTTTCTGGCTATTGGCTTTGTAATTGCCGGGATTTTTATCGCTGGGGCTACAAGCATTATCGGCGGCAGCCAGGATGATATTATCACCCATGTCAAAGCTGTCGAGAAGTATTAAAAGGAGGCGCTGCGCTTGAAGGCAACCGTCCTCCGGGCCTTGTTCATGTGGCTGGTGCTGTTTATTATCCTGCAGCCGATTTTTACGTACATCGATTATCTGCTCGATCTGCAGGTCAAAGCCAATACCTCGTATATTACGCAAAAGGCGGCGACAGAAGGGATGGTCACTGCCTCCATGAAGGCTGAGGTCATTTCGAACCTGAAGGCTGTAGGATTTCCAGAAGGCTCGATTAAAATAACCAGCGGAACAGAAGTGATCCTTGAGCGCAAACAGCGGATTGATGTATATGTGACTGCGCCGCGGGTGAACCTGTTCCCCTACAATTTCTCCGGCATATCCCAGCCGACACAGTACTATGGGCATGGCTCGATCATGAGTGAATATCTCGATTAATTAAGGGATGAAGCTAACCTATGGATTATATTATTAAGCTGGCCTTTGTCCTGTTGATCTTTATTTATTCCTGGTTTTTTCAGATTCAGAATCAGGAATGGGACCAGGTGCGCAGCATGCTTAAGGATGCCAATAATATGGCTGTCCATGACGCATCACAGGAGTTGAACGAAGCAGCGAGGGCCCACGGCCGTCTGGTCATTGACCCCGCTGAGGCCTATGCCACCTTCCGCCACACCCTGCAGAGTAATCTGGGACTGGATGACGGCTTATCCCCCTTAGCGGGGAGCCGGCTTCAGGCTCAAGTGAAGATCGTCAAGTTCGACATCGTGGATGAATCAACGGGCACTACTTTTCCGCTGCTCTATGAGGACACTACTTACGGTATCACCAAATACATACAAGGTCCTTCGGTCATCGCTGTTATTCAAACGCAGCACCCGGTGCTGGTCTCCAGAAGCAAGGTTCAAGAGGCTATCACGGTACCGGCAGTTCAGGAATATAGGATAAATCGATAAATGCATCCGGCTGGTGAAGGTGCAAAAATATGAAAACTAGGGAGAGGTAATTATGACGAAGTTGAAGATCAGCAAGACAATAGCGGGGAAAACAGCAGTAAAAGCTTTTCTGGCAGTGGCCTTGTTGGCAGGTCCGGCTGCTGTTCTAGCGGGGGATGTTAGTGCTGCGGGGGTGAAGGCTACGGCGGCTCCAGTGATGACAGATAACTTGGCTAAATTCGGACTGAAGAAGGCAATGGATCTGCCAGTCACACTTGAATCGGAAGGATTGAGTTATGCACTTCATAAGATTATGATATATGATTTTAAGTCTCCGGAGGTGAAGAAGCTTCAGAAGATGTATGGGTTTCAGAATTCTACAGGCAGTATTGATAGTCCTAAATATTTAATTTGGACAAAAATTACTTTAGCCAATAATACAAACAAAACTATGCATGGTGGCGGCAGCGATATCCAGAGACTTATTCCCTTAACGTTCAAAGATGGTCAAATCACTGATACGATATGGCCACGAAAATACGCATCTAAAACGAATAGTAAAGAAGCGCTATGGACTTATAACCTGAAACCTGGTGAGAAAATCACTTCATATCTTGCATATGTTTATGCTGGTGAATTTGATTATTTTGCTATTCGTATGTTGTATGGCAAAAATTTTGTTGAAAAGTATGTGGCTTCTGAATGAGACTAATAAAAAAAGTAATAATCTATATGATGATTTTAGTTTTGATTACTACTACGTTCTCTAAACCTAAGACTGTGAGCGCAGCGGAAGTGAAAAGTGCAGCAATAGCAATCCCGGCAAACACAGGACTAATTGGTGACGATAACGCTGCTAAATCTTATACGTTGGATCTGCCTAGCGGTGTGACTGCTGCTTCAATTAATACAAGTACTTTGAAATACACAGGAAGTAATAATTTGAACGGAAGTATAAAGCTTGAAAATGGGAAAATCAGTCTTAAACTTAATGGGGTGGCAAATACAAAGACGCTCTCTAACCTTAATGGTTATCAGGCATCATATGAAGCGTACTTTTTAGCTAATCCAAGTAACTCTATCTGGCGATACTCTGACGGGCGGCGCTGGCAAATAAATGAGTACGATGAAAATACAAATGGTATGAAAACTAAAGATTTGCCTGGAGAAGACAACGGCACACCATCGGCACGGCCACCAAGAGTTGTTGTTTCGGCTGGTCCTGCCCAGGACATGCAGTATATCAAATGGTACGACGGAGCGAAAACTAATAGTATTGATGCGAAATATATTATATCAAACACTATTACACCAGTTTTTTATGGAAAAAATTCCTCCACTTATATTAAAGAGGGTGGACCAAAATTTAAAAATGGCAGAGTAATAGTAAATTATGCAATCCCATATTATGTGAATTCACTAGGGGAAACAGTAGAACAGTCATATACAAATCAAGATGCAGATGCAAGTCATCCTCTTTTGGGACATGCTCAAGGAAGAAAGTACGAAGTCAATGTTTACTACTCCTATAGAGCCGACGCCAAAGTTCCAACCTACAGCTACAGCGGCAGCGTATCCTTCAGCTACACGCCCATTACCGAACCTACACTTGACGGCAGCGTGAGCGTAATGAAGCCTTCCCCCAATCCAACCAAGTTTGAGGGGAAGGACACTGAGGTATCCTTGAGAGTCAAGGGAGACCTTTTGGCTTACAATAATTCATCTAACATCGAGGAATGGATATTTTATGCGAAGGAGACTGGCTCTAGTGATGTGAAGACAAAGAAGGATTACGGTAAGGTTCTGAATAGCACACAGACCTTCGATAATTTTGTCATCCCGAAGAGCAGGGGAAGTAATGTAAAGCAAGAGTATACCCTTACCGTTACCGTGCGGTTCGCAAAACCGGTAGTGACCGGGAATGGCACAGTTTCATCACTGTCCAAAACGATGAAGGCAACCGTAGAAATCTCAGATTCTCCTGTCCCTACAACACCTCCATCAGCCAATAGCAACAAGCCGCCTAAAGCCGTACTTGATGTGTCTGAAGAGGTCATGGCAGGGGAAGAAACCTTGATCTATGGTAAAGATTCATATGATCCAGACGGAACGATTGTAGATTATAAGTACAATACCCCTGGAGCTGTGGAGCCGGTTAGCGGACCCTTCGGCTGGACTTGGTATCCACTAAGCGCCCTCGGCCAGCATTCCGTGCGCCTAACCGTAACTGATAATGGAGGACTGACCGGATCAACCAGTGCGAAAATCAACGTCATTCAGCCAGTTCCTCATGCGGAAATTGCTGTCAGGGGGACAAAAAAAGAAAACAGGAAAGTAACACTATTGAGTAAGAGCCTAAGCCCGGAGCACTACCCTATTGATGAGACCAAGACGCAGTGGGCGATTTCCCCTGTTTCCGGTGGTACTGCCGCAGATATTAAATACTTGGGAAATCTCTCAGGGATGAACTCCAAAGATGTATTGTTTAAGAAGCCTGGGACGTATAAGGCTACTCTCACCGTAACTAACACTGCGGGCTTTGGGGATTCCACCAGTATGACCTTTGACATTATTCCGGATGAGCCGCCGGTCGTTTATTTTTCTGCCCCGGGAAAGATCTACCGTGATCCAGCGAATGGGAACCAGGCGGTTGCAGCCTTAACCGATATGTCCTTTTCTCCAGACTATGATTTTTTGGCCCACCGAAAATGGGAATATCGTTATGATGCTGAGAATGATGGAGATTTCTCCAATAACCCATGGGTCCCGTTTAATGATGGCAACTTCACTACTCTGAATTTGATTTTATATGAAGTAGGACGATATGAAGTACGGCTTACTGTAACAGAAGAGTTTGACCAGCCAACTATCGATGAATTTGTAACGGCAGCCGATCGTAGATCAAAAGACTCTTACAGTAGTGTGCCAGCACAGCCCTTGGCGGAACGAGTGATTGAGGTTTATAACCGCGCTCCAGTCGTGGACTGGTCATGGTAGGGGAAGGAGTGACGAAATATGAGATCATTGATTATGCGGATTAAGATCCTAATCCTAATCATCACATTGTCGTTGACGGGAATGATGACGGAACGGGCAGCAGCGGCTGGGGAAGTGATCGAGTTTAATGATGTTGAGGTTCCTGCCGTGCATTTAGAGGCGCAAAGTGATGGTGGGGGGGGGATCGCTATGCAATTGGATATCCCTGCCTATGAATTTACGAATGTCAGATGGAATCAGGTAACAGGCGATGTGGAAGTGAATGTTTCACCTAATTATTTAAATGGTAGATGGACAAGTCAACGAAATGCGCTGGAGCCAACCGCATATAACGGAAAACCTCACGGCTACGCGAATCAAGTTTCGTTGAAATTCCATATCTTTTATAATAATCAGGATTGGGTTCGGTCGAGTGTAAATTCAGGTTATTCCACAGGACCAGTGGGGGCCAACGGTGATACTTCTCCGTCGTATACCTTAAATAGATTTCCAGATTTAACTTATGAATCCACTTGTAGATCTGAGCAAGGGTATGATTATCAGTGTTATCCGGGCATTTCCCCGTACTTTAAAGAGAATTCTGGGGGGATGAAGCCAACAGCTATTGGTATTGAAACGGAAGTACATGAATTTTACTTTATCAAGCATAACCCGTTCAACGACTGGGATAATGAGTATTACAAAGGTTATAGCATCAAGGATTACCGGGTATTCCCCTTAAACATCAATAAAAAACCGAATCTCACCCTGACCTCCCAACCGAACCAAACGGTGATCAACGATACCGGGTTAAGCACGTACAACCTGGAAGGATACATACAAGACCCGGATAACGATACCGTCGATGTCATAGCCGAGATCCCGAACGTGTTCTACAAGAAGATCACCATAGCAAATACAGGATCTGCGAAAAATTTCACCATTCCCATCGATGTCTTAAATGAGGGAATCCCGCCGGGGTGGTACAACGTCAATGTGAAGGTCGTCGATCCGTTCAACCTGAAGGCGGAAGCCTCAACTTCCTTTAGTGTGACCAACCGGCTGAGGAACAAAGCCTTCTTCCTTATTAATAGTCCGATTGATATCAGTACCTCCTATACCGATTATGAGAATGACGGCAAATTTGCAGAGCGGTACCGGTATGATCAGGACCCTGCTATTTTTGACAACTCCATGGGGATGATCTGGGACAGCGGATTGTGGCGGGAAAGCAAGTATCCGTCATTTCCCTTCAGCGGCGCTTACACGGCTACCTTTCAAGCGAAGGATAATCCGAAGGGTGATGACCGGTTTGACAATTACCGTATGTGGAGCCGCGACAACTTATCCAGCATGACGTTCATGATCCACCGGAAGCCGGTTGCCTTATTCTCAGCGAAGCTGATAGGCGGCACGCTGCATCTCACAGACAGCTCTTATGATCTGGACCATATGTCCAGTCCTACCAAGGGGCTGGTGACCTGGCAGTGGCAATGGCGTAAAGCCGGGGATGAAGTGTGGACGGAGGGACAGCCACCTGCACAGCTTCCATCGGGCAAAGCCCATGAGATCCGGCTGCGTGTCCGGGACATCGATGGTCCTAACGGCCTCGGGGTTTGGAGTGACTGGATGCAGCAGAGTGTGGGCAGTGCAGCCAACCTACCGCCGGTCGCCTTGTTCACAGTGAGTCCAACCCATGTCTCATACCGCAAGGCAACCACTATTATTGATAAGTCCTTTGACCCGGATAATGATCCGCTTGATCTGTATTCCTGGACGGTTATAAAAGACGGCTGGCAGAAGGTGTGGAGTCATTCGGGCGGTGCAACGGTACCCCCAAACATCGCGGCCTTCGGCGTGGGCTCTTACCAGCTTAATCTGCAGGTTCACGATAACCGCGGGCTCTGGTCGAATGTGTACAGCCAAACCGTGCAGGTCATTAATCATCCGCCTGCGGCCAGCTTTACGATGCCAAGTGAGGTTTACCGGGATACGGTCATCAGCTTGAATAATTTGACGCCCGATCCGGATGAAGACGGAGATAATTTGCAGTATGGCTGGTATACCAAGCTTAACAATGATCCTTATTACTGGCGGGGGAGCAACCGGAATCAGGTATTCAGGGTGCAGGACGTACTCAATGATTATGGGATTTCTGCTCAAAAAGCCATCTCTGACGGCTGGGAAATGAGACTGAACGCAACGGATGGATATCTGTATTCCTATGCCACCCAGATGTTCAGCGTCAAAAACCATGTTCCTACAGCGGCAATCAACGGTCCGGCAGCGGTCAATCAATACGATACCCATACCTTCACTTCCTCTGATGTGGATGAAGATATAGCCGATCAGAGCAGCTTGAAGTATTACTGGCGGGTAACGGGAAGCGATCATAAGATCACACTTTTCCAGACTCCGAGTATCTTTCTTACCTTTGATGAACTAGGAACCTATACGCTGGAGCATTGGGCTGTAGACCAGATTGGAGACAAGTCGAACATAGCTACACTTAAGGTAACGGTTAAAGAAAACATGGCTCCTGGCATGACCCTTACGTATCCTGCAGGGACGGTTAACAACCCTACGATTATCGATGCGGAAAAAGAAGGAGATCCGCTGATCAAGTGGACCTACTCCGACCCGGAGAACGATCCGCAGGAGAGCTACCGGCTGGAGTTCTTTACGAAGGACGGGCTGCTAGCCAAAACGGTAGAGAACGCCGACAGTTCGGGCTCAGTACGCCAGTATCAATTGCCGGATCAAACGCTGGACCGATTCCTGCTCTATACCGTTCAGGGACGGACATTCTCCAAACGGAAGTGGTCTGAAATCTCCAACGAAAAAGCCTTCATTATCGACAATCCGCCTAAGCCGGGATTCACCCTCATTACGGATACCGGAAAAGATGCGGCGAAGGTACCGATTTACCGGACGGATGTTCTAAACATCCAAAGCACAGCAACGGACGCGGATATTCCGAAGGGGGACGCCATAAGCCATCAGTATTTCCTGAAGCCGGCAGGTGGAACAGAGGCGCTCTTTAACACACAAAGCAATTTCACCAAGCAGTTCACTTCTAACGGAACCTTCGCCCTGCGGCAGGTTGTCACAGATTCATTGGGGCTGTACCGGGAGCTTATTCAAAATATTACGGTAGTAAACCGGCTCCCTGTGGTGAACATCACTTACCCGGCGAGTACGGTGTACACCAGCCCAACCATTGTAAGCACCCTTACGCCAGTTATTAAATGGGATTATCAAGATGAAGACGGAGATTCGCAGCAACGCTTCAAGGTTCGCATCATTGATCTGACGAGTGGTCAGATTATCGGCTCGGGAGAACAGTATTCCAGCAACAAGCAGTGGCAGGTGCCGGCTGGCAGACTCGTGGAGAACATGAGGTATGGTGTGGAAGTAGAAGCCTATGACGGCTTTGAATGGAGTAAGGTCTCCCCTAAGAAATTCATGATGGTTAACCTGCTTAGCATTAAGGGGGCTGTCCGTCATACGGAGGAGTGGAATGGCAACCGTCAGGCATACAATATTAAGCAGAGCGGCTCGCCTGAAAGTCCGCGGGGGTATAGTGTCTATTGGGCTGGCGAGAAATTCGTGCTGCAGGGATCAGCTACCGGACTGCCGGATACCGTGCAAGTCACAATGACCGAAGGATACACGGCTGCGCTGAGCCCGACCGGGAGCGATAAGACCATGTGGACAGGTGAGCTGGCTGACCCATCGTTCGAACAGCTGCCGGATGGTCCGGTTACTTTTACCTTCACCGCAACCAATGAGTATCAGACCAAGGTGGATACAGTGGCGGTAACGATTCTCGGAGATTGGACAGAATATTATCAGAGCCATCGTGTAAAATAACGCGGGTTGCAATCCTTGTGCCTTATACTTCTGCCATAATTTTATGTTTTACTAGGCATTAAGCGGGCGGAGGGTGATCGTTCAGACGATTCCCTCGGTCCGTTCTTCATGCAGCAGCAGCCTTGGGACTGCAAAATCTGGCGGATTAGTAGCTTGGGGGTTATGTAGACTGGAACCTAGCAGGGCCGCAGAATGACTCCGGTGCATATAGTAGGAGAGTTTGCCGCTGAATATTTTGTGAGCGCATAGAGATAAAGCGAAATCCTCCGGGGTCACGAAGCAGGAGGGCTTGGCTACCGGATGAACAGTAGTTTCCTCCAATACAGAGGCGACGAACTGGGAACAGAAATAGGCGTTATCACGGTCAATCCGGATGTTCAGCAGCACACCGACCAGACCGAGCAGGTGATATTTATAACGCTCCTGATTCTGCATCATACCCTGGACATGGTTATACATCGTGTTGTATTCTTCTTCACTGACTCTAAGCTGGTAGATGGCACAGTCTGCACTGTTATAGAACGGATGGATGAAGTTCTCATGGATCAGTCCGGCGATAAAAGGGTTGTACACTTTTTTCCGGCCGAAGCTGTAGACCTCGCGGAGCTCACTGTCAAAAGCAATCGAGGCATGATTCAGCTCCGCTTTGGTGAACCATTTAATAATTCCGCTGAAGGCCGTGCCTGTTCCGGTCAGCACAATATAAATATCTCTGTTTGTAGTCATCTTCCGACTTCCTTCCTTCTGGAAATTATGGATAATTCGGATAAAATTCCGCTGAGGTACTTCCATCTTACTGTATAAACCCGCTTTGTAAAACAAACTTTAGTCTTAATTAGTAACTAGACTTAAGGCTAAGTCTCTGCATTCCTGTCGTGCATCTTCAAGAGCGCCGTAAATCTGGCTTAGGAGTGTATAGACCCGGCAGAAGCCGCTAAACATAAGCTACAGCAAAAACAATTGGAAATGCTTCCACTTCCGTGATACAATAATAGTCAAAATGACATTCTTGATTCGAGGAGGATTATTGTAATGACTGAACAAGCAAAAGATCAAGCCATTCATAAAGAAGAAAACTCAACGGTGGACAACCTGGCCATCACTACAATCCGTACACTTGCCATTGATGCCATTGAAAAGGCAAACTCCGGACATCCGGGTATGCCGATGGGCTCCGCACCTATGGGGTACCAATTGTTCGCCAAGACGATGAATCATAACCCGGACCACCCGACTTGGGTCAACCGTGACCGTTTCGTGTTGTCTGCCGGACATGGCTCCATGCTCCTCTACAGTTTGCTGCACCTAAGCGGCTATGATCTGCCTATGGAAGAATTGAAGCAGTTCCGCCAATGGGGCAGTTTAACTCCGGGACATCCGGAAGTTGGCCACACTGCCGGTGTAGATGCGACAACCGGTCCGCTTGGACAAGGTATCGGTATGGCTGTAGGTATGGCAATGGCTGAAGCTCAGCTGGGTGCCACTTACAATAAAGATGAACATAACGTAATTGACCATTATACGTACGCCATCTGCGGCGACGGCGATTTGATGGAAGGGATCTCTTCCGAGTCTGCTTCACTTGCCGGACACCTGAAGCTGGGCAAGCTGATTGTAATGTACGATTCGAATGATATCTCCCTCGACGGCAAGCTGAACCTTGCATTCTCCGAGAATGTTGCCAAGCGGTTCGAAGCTTACGGCTGGCAGGTTCTGCGCGTAGAAGACGGTAACGATCTTCCTGCACTGGCTAAGGCTCTTGAAGAGGCTCAGGCAGACAGCAGCAAACCGACACTGATCGAAGTGAAGACTGTCATCGGCTACGGCAGCCCGAACAAGCAAGGTAAAGGCGGCCACGGCGGGACTCATGGCTCCCCGCTGGGTGCTGATGAAACGAAGCTGACGAAGGCGTACTACAAATGGGTATATGAAGAAGATTTCTATGTACCGGATGAAGTCCGCGCCAGCTTTGCTGAAGTGAAGGCCAAAGGAATCGCCGCCAACAAGGCATGGGACGATAAATTTGCAGCCTACAAAAAAGCATACCCTGAGCTTGCTGCACAGCTCGAAACTGCACTGAACGGTGAGCTTCCTGCAGGCTGGGATGCTAATCTGCCCTTCTACAAAGCAGAAGACAAAGCTGTATCTACCCGTGTGGCTTCCGGTAATGCACTGAACGGACTGACTGGCGGTATCCCGCAGTTGGTTGGGGGTTCTGCCGATCTGGAGAGCTCGACCATGACGCACTTGAACGGTCTGTCCCAGTTCACCTCCGAATCCTATGACGGCCGTAATATCTACTTCGGCGTACGTGAATTCGGTATGGCCGCAGCTATGAATGGTATTGCACTGCACAGCGGTCTTAAGGTATTCGGCGGTACGTTCTTCGTATTCACAGATTACCTGCGTCCGGCTGTCCGTCTGGCTTCCATTATGAAGCTGCCGGTAACCTATGTGCTTACTCATGACAGTATTGCTGTCGGTGAAGACGGTCCTACCCATGAGCCGATTGAACAGCTTGCTTCCCTGCGTATCATTCCAGGTCTTACGGTCATTCGTCCGGCTGACGCCAACGAAACCTCAGCAGCTTGGGCATACGCTATGGAGAACACCGCTAATCCGGTAGCACTGGTACTGACCCGTCAGAACCTGCCGATCCTGGCTGGAACCGTAGACGGTGTGCGCGATAACATCAAACGCGGCGGATATGTGGTATCTGATTCCAAGAACGGCACTCCGCAGGCACAGATCATTGCTACAGGCTCTGAAGTACAGCTGGCGGTTAAGGCTCAGGCTGCGCTTGCCGAAGAAGGCATTGATGTTCGTGTAATCAGCTTGCCGAGCTGGGATCTGTTCGAGAAGCAGGATAAGGCATACCGCGATTCCGTTATCCTGCCTGAAGTGAAGGCCCGCCTGGCCATCGAAATGGCGCAATCCTTCGGCTGGGAACGTTATACAGGCGATCAGGGCGACATTCTGGGAATCACTACCTTCGGCGCTTCCGCCCCTGGCGACACTGTAATCAGAGAATATGGCTTCACTGTAGAAAATGTAGTCAGCCGTGTAAAAGCGCTGCTATAATAGACGGATCTAACAAGTTGAAACGGCTTTGCCGTCCTTTCTAAAGGACGGTACCGTTTCAGCGAGAAATAGAAGGATAATTTATAGTGTGAAACCTATAAATTCTTATATTTGAACAAAGGGGAGAATAAGCAGATGAGTCAGTTCACCAACGCGACAATTCAAAAAGCAGCCAATATTTATTACGACGGAAAAGTGACCAGCCGTACAGTTACTCTGGAAGACGGCACTAAGGTGACACTCGGCATTATGCTGCCTGGCGTATACGAATTCGGCACAGAGGGCCCTGAGACGATGGAGATTCTCTCCGGCAAGCTCAAGGTGCTGCTTCCCGGCACTGAAGTGTGGAAGGACATTGACGGAGCGGAGACCTTCCATGTTCCCGGCAACTCCAAATTTGCCCTGGAAGTATTCGTATTAACTGATTATTGCTGTTCTTACCCGATTGTATAAAATAAAGAATTGGAACGCAGGAATCCCCTGGCAGCTTCGGCTGCCGGGGGATTTTTTTGTAGACAGACCATCATTCCTTAAGACGCGGGAGCACAAATACACAATTCGACAAAAGATGAAGCTATTTAATCTATTATTGACGAAATAGGTATATTCTCATATACTTCCACTATCCATTTGGGGAACTGGCACATTCTGCTAGGAATGATAGAGGAGATGAGAGGTTGGGAAAGTCAAGCTTTTGCAAGGAAATACATAAGCTTACGTTGTTATGGTTCGGCTGTTTAATACTATTAGGGCTGTTATTTGTACCTGCAGGAATGACCTATGCATCGGCAAATATAGTGAATCCAAATCAGGTCTATTCCTATACTGTTATGCAAAGGGATATTGAGAGTCTAGTGACGCGATACCCTGATCTGGTATCATCCGAATCGTTGGGAGTGACTGCTTATGGGCGGCAGCTATGGGCAGTGAAGCTGGGGCGGGGAGAATCGGCGCTGTTCCTTAACGGTTCTCACCATGCCAGAGAATGGATGACCAGCAGTCTTTTGATGAAAATGATAGATTCGTACGCCCAGGCCTATGATAACAATGAGACGATAGGCGGTTATAACGTACGCCGTTTACTGGATGAAGTCAGCATCTGGTTCGTGCCGATGGTCAATCCGGATGGAGTTACCCTGTCCCAGCAGGGTACAGCAGGACTGTCAGCAGATGTGGCTCAAATGCTGCGTCAATATAACGGAAACAGCAGCAATTTCAACCGTTGGAAGGCGAACATGCAAGGCCTTGACCTAAACCGTCAATATCCGGCGAACTGGAAGGGCATAAAGAATGCCAGCTCATACCCGTGGTATCAGAATTATAAGGGGAAGAAGCCGGGAGAGGCTGCGGAAGTGCAGATGATGATGAATTTCACAGAGCGGATTGATCCGGAGGTGACTATTTCCTATCATAGCTCCGGGGAGATTATATTTTGGCATTTCAATACGATTAATAGCAGTCTGAACCGGGACAAGACGATAGCCAGATCCCTTGCCGGTCTGACCGGTTATTCTCTGGTAGCTCCCGAGAAGAATCCTTCGGGTGGCGGATATAAGGATTGGTTCATCCAGGAGTACCGCCGTCCGGGGTTCACCATTGAGATTGCAAGCTATGCGGGGGAAGGCAGCGTTCCCTTGAAACAGTTCAATGGCATCTGGTCCGAGAATAAAGCGGTTGGCTTATATTCTGCCGGACAATCCTATTCGTTATGGCTGGCTAAGCAGAAGGCACAATATCTTCAAGAATCCATGGATCTGCTGGCTGAAACAGAA
The DNA here is from genome assembly GCF_038002365.1 of Paenibacillus sp. FSL P4-0338. Classification (NCBI taxonomy): domain Bacteria; kingdom Bacillati; phylum Bacillota; class Bacilli; order Caryophanales; family Paenibacillaceae; genus Paenibacillus; species Paenibacillus sp. FSL P4-0338. Next base: position 1,499,386 of record NZ_JBBOCG010000002.1, read on the forward strand.
CTGTACGCGAATATAGGGGCTTCGGCTGGAGGTGCACGTATTCTACCGCAAAAGCTTCATGTTATTGCCCGGAAGGGTGACTGGTATCAGGTTCAGGCAGCGGAGGGCCTGGGATGGATTCATCCATCTCCCGGAAAGCTCGCTGTAATTGAGCAAATCTCGGCGAATGCCAGCTGGAGCAATCGTATACCGGCTTATCAATATCCGGATGCTTACTCACCGAAAGTGACCTTCATCGATCCGCAGACTATGGCGATATCGGGAAGATATGGGACCTGGCAGCGGGCTTCTGCTCCGGGCGGGGACTGGTGGATAGACGGACGTAAAGTAACGATTACATGGCCTGAGAAGGCAGAGAATTCAATCCCGGCAACCGATAGCGGATTACCAGAAGAAGAGCAGCCTGAGGCTGCTGAGGGTACTCTGTAATCCTGCACCAGTGCGCTACTGCAACACAAAGGCACAGCCGATAAATCCGGCTGTGCCTGGGCAATCATGCAATCTAGTATAGCATCTATTCCTTATCCCCAGAGCCGCCGATCTTCCGGCCGATCCAGTCTTCGTAGGATTTGACCACAGCGTAGAGGTCCTCGTCGCCGTAGCCGTGGTTGAAGCCTGCCTGGAACATGCTCTTGGCTACGCCGAGCATAGATATTTAAAACGAATATTGAAACTCATGGAGTAACCAAAGTTGAAGAAATAGGTAAAAAAGACGACATCCATTCGGAGAAACCGAATAGCGTCGTCTTTTTGATGCGTTTTTTACTTTGTCTATGAAAAGTTAGTTTTCAGTGGCCTCGGATAACTTTGGGGTGCTTTTTTTGCATTGTCAGCTCCCCGTGCTTTTGTAATGCCTCACGCCTATGCGCCAGACCAGCAGAGACACTCCGAGGAAGGCAGCTCCGGAGGGGAGCGAGAGGAAGCCCAGCCACCGGGGGTAATCCCAGCCGCAGACGGTGGCGGCCGGATAGAAGCTGATGAACAGCATGGGGAGCACGAAGCTGAACACTGATTTTAGCATCCGCGGCATATAGGGCTCCGGGCAGCGGGTAATCTGGTAGCTGGCATTGGTCAGCAGAAAGATCCAGTCCAGCCCTTTGATAGTGAAAAAAGCTAGCCCTGAGGTTAGCACGAACACTCCGCAGTACATCAGACAGCCTCCGGCCAGCGCCATCGCCAGAATGCCGAGCCTTCCGGGCGTCAGGGGAACGCCGAGCTGTCCCAGCGCCCAGCCCGCCGCACAGATCCCTGTAAACGGCCGGACCAGCCGGTGTAGATGGAATCTGGAGGCGGCAACCTGCACGAACAGGGACCGTGGACGGAGCAGCAGCCGGTCGAAATCGCCGGAGCGCAGCAGATGCCAAGGGAAATAATCAAAGCCGCGGCATAGACTCTCGGCAAGTCCGAAGGAGGCTACCGCCAGTGAGTAGACCAGAATGATATGGGCCACGGTCCATTCGCCCACATTACCAAAGCGGGAGAACAACAAGACGGTGGCGATGGGATCAGTGACTACCACGGTGAGCACCTGAATCAGCATCAGCCACCAGCCCTTATATTCCATGCCGGACAGCAGATGCATCCGCAAGTATTTGCAATAAATTTTACCTTCAGCAAGCATTCGTTATTCTCACCCTCCCTGGACGATAATGTTATGCAGTCTGCGCTTCATGATCATCCGGCCCGCCGCGATAAAGATAAGGCTCCAGAGGAGCTGTAAGCCGATGCCGGGCAATGCGGCAGCAGGAGCCACGCTGCCTATATATAGCTGCAGAGGGATGTCGGCGAATCCGCCAAACGGCTGCAGGTACAGGAAGGTCTGCATGAAATCAGGCCAGAGACGCAGGGGAAGATAGGTTCCGGACAGTATGCCGCTTAGCAGAAGAAGCATATAGGTCGGTCCATCCCCCCAAGTGATATTCAGCCGGATCGCAGTCACAAACATAGCGAAGGCCGAGCACAGCACAAACGCCATAACCACCGACAGCAGGAAATAGAATAGTGCAGGCAGGGAGGCGGGTCCACCTAGGGCATATCCGGCAGGCATCAGGAGCCCGGCCATTATGGTAGCCAGCCCCCTCATCCAACTGGTGCCGAGCTTGCCGGCCGAGCTTTTAACAAACCAGTGGGTGTACAGGTTCATGGGCCGGCACAGCTCAATACCGACGTCGCCGTTGTTGATTTTTCCCATAATTTCGCTGTCGATGTTCATACTCTGGAGTACAAACAGACCCTGGGCCAGCCAAACATAGGATATGGCCTGAGGAAGGCTGAGTCCGTTATTGTTCCAGGAGCCATTGTCGCTGTATGTATAGAACACGGTGAACAGCACACATTCTATAAGCGCCCAGAACACACTGACCATCGTGCCTGATATGGCGGACACCCGGTACTGGAGCCCTTCAGCCATGCGGATTCGGAAGAGGGAGCTGCAGGCCCGGCATGTATTTCTAAAGTTCATTGTGCACCTCCTGATGGGCTGATGGGCTTAACCCAAAGCCAAGTCATTGTACATAGCCGCAATCATCGCATCCGTGTTCACTTTCATGACGACCTCCGGCGCATATTTCTGCTGCAGACCTGATAGCTGCCCGTCATAGAGCAGTTGTCCGTGCCCGATCACCATGACCCGCTGGCATAATGCCTCAATATCGTCCATATCGTGTGTGGTCAGCAGCATCGTAATCCCGTACTTACGGTTCTCTTCCTTTAGAAAATTGCGCAAAGCCAGCTTGGATACCGCATCGAGTCCGATGGTTGGCTCATCCAGAAAGAGAAGCTTCGGCCGGTGCAGCAGCGCAGCTACCAGCTCACAGCGCATCCGCTGCCCGAGCGAAAGCTGTCTCACCGGGGTCCTTAAGAGCGCTTCCACACCAAGTGTTGCCGATAACTCGGATAGTCTTAAGCGGTAGTCTCCTGGGGGGATCGCATAAATATCCTTTAGTACATCAAAAGAGTCTGCCACCGGAACATCCCACCATAACTGTGAGCGCTGGCCAAACACAACGCCGATCTTGGATACATGCTCTACGCGGTGCTTCCATGGAATCTTGCCCAAGATGGTGCATTCTCCGCTGTCGGGTGTCAGGATGCCGCTCATTATCTTGACGGAGGTGGATTTGCCGGCGCCGTTCGGGCCAATATAACCTACCAGTTCACCCTCTTCAATATCAAAGCTGATGCCGCCGAGCGCGTCCACCCGGGTAACATTCCGCATAAACGCTCCTCTCAGTAGCCCCCACTTTCCTTCGGGCCGTTTGTACACCTTGAAGCTTTTGCGGATATCTCTCAGTCTGATTTGCATATCAGTCGCCTCCTTCGCGCAGAAGATCATATCATTAGGGGAGGAGAGGGGGACAGCCGCGTCGGAGGCCTTCTTGATCCTTGCTGCCCGGCTGACAGGGGGGGAATCATTTATTTTCTTCATTTTCCATAAAAATGCTTGTTATGTTGACATTTCTGTGCTATATTAATTTTATAGTTAACGCAAGGAAAACGTATGTTTTTTTGTATATGTACTGTAAAATAAACTTCTCGTACCGGTGATGAAATCATCGGTATTTTTGCGTTCTCGCCCTAATTAGACGGCCTTGCCATGAATGCAAAGAAAGGTGCCCTGGAATTCCAGGGCACCTTTTTCTATGGGATGCGGGCTGAATGTATGCGGAAAACCGAACACAATAGGCTGGGCGTTGACCCGTGGTCAAAATGTAAGCGAAAAACAGGCATGACAAGACGGAGGCCTTGTCACCCCCAGGAATGAAAATAAGTGGGTGGCATCCGTCGCAACCATTCTAAATGAGGCTGTAGTCGTCAACACTACATATACAAATCAAAGGGCGGAAACGGTTACTGGGATACACCCCGTGCGAAAAACCGTTCTATTGCGCTTTTCGAGCATCGCCTATTGTAGCCCCAAAAGTACGTGTATTAAATTACACTCACTCGAGCGCATGATTTGTAAACTGACGCTGGAGGATGGTTGGAATGGATGCTGTACGTATGTGTTGTGCCGGTCTGGACGTGCACCAGGAAACCGTTGTGGCCTGCGTGTTGAAAGGACCGATCGAACAGAAACCACAATGTCACCTGAAAACCTTTGGGACGACAACCAAAGAATTGCTAGGCCTGCAAGATTGGCTGAGTGAACACGGCTGCCGGGAGGTGGTGATGGAGAGCACGGGCGTGTTATGGAAACCGGTATGGAACATCTTAGAGGGCAGTTGTGATCTGGTCTTGGCCAACGCCCAGCGGGTAAAGAATACGCCGGGTCGAAAAAGTGACATGCAAGATGCGCGCTGGTTAGCGCAATTGCACCGTTGCGGGCTCATTGAAGGCAGTATGGTGCCCGAACAGGACATCCGGGATTTGCGAGACTTGACCCGTTACCGGAGTAAGATGGTGCAGGCGGTGACGGCGGAGAAAAACCGCATTCACAAAATCCTGCAGGATGCCAACATCAAGCTAACCACCTTTATGTCCGATCTATATGGGGTTTCAGGGCGGGGCCTGCTCCAGAAGATCATGGACGGCGAGGTCATCGACGAAGGGACCGTTAAGAACCTGGTCAAAACCCGTTTAAAAAAGAAAGTTCCGCAGTTGCTAGACGCGCTCAATGGCAAGCTGCGCCGTCATCATCGCGAGATGATTCGAGACCACTGGGACCACTTGGTCTATTTGGAGAAAAGGATCACGGAACTGGAAGCTCGAATCGAGGCGAAGGCAGAACCGTACCTGGAGAAGATTGAACAAATTGACTCCATTCCAGGAATTGAGCGGACGTCTGCCGTGACCATCTTTGCCGAAGTGGGGCCGCATGTCGCGGAAATGTTCCCGAGTGATGCGCAGTTTGCTTCATGGGCGGGGGTGTGTCCAGGGAACAACGAAAGCGCTGGAAAGCGAAGAAAGTCAAAAACGATGCAAGGGAACAAGCATCTGAAAGGGGCCTTGTGTCAGGCGGCTTGGGCAAACTCTCGCTCCTCGAACCGGATCGGACAATTCTTTCGACGAATTCGAAAGAGACGAGGCGATAAAAAAGCAAACGTCGCCACCGCGCATTTGCTGATTCGAATCCTCCATGCCCTGATGCGGGAGAAGAGGTCATACCAAGAAATAGACGTCTCACTAGGCGATGAGACGTCCAAGAAAAACACGTTAGATAGGTACGTGAAATATATCCAGCAGTTAGGATATAGTGTTCAATTGAATCCTATCCCATAGTCTTCCCTTTTTCAAAAAAAACGAAACGTTTTTTTGGGGTGGTGGGTCTTTTTTTGTCAAAAACCCAGTCTGCGGCGCATTTTCCGATATTTTTATTTTCGTATTAAACCGAGTACATTCTTAGGTGTGGTATAAGGCACAGGCTAGTTCAACCGTTAGGCTAATTCTGCTCTAAACGGCCTGCCTTTGTCAGCGGACCTGTGCGCTCATATTCCCAGATGCTCTCATTACTCTCAAAGTCCTTGGTCTCCCCGGTCTTTATGAAGCCGTGCTTCTTATAGAAGTGATGATTCCGGACGGCCCAAGAGGGAGTATCCAGCGTCCAGCGCTTGGCAGCAGGGTACTGTACAAATAAGAAATGCAAAGCTTCATGTCCGAAGCCTTGATTCTGGCAGAGCGGATCGATAAAGATGCGGCCCAGATGACATTCCTCTTCTGAAGATGACGGGATGATTATCATCCCGCCGACAATTTCACCGTCTTTCAGAAGCTTGTAGTAATGGCCCTGCTGCATCTGTTCCGCTTGCCAGGGCACAGAATCATAGCCCGGAGGGCCATCCTCTTCTTTACCCTGATAACGGCGGGCATCATCGTCGAAGGTTCTTTTCTGTACATCCGCCAACATGGCCGCATCTTGTGGCCGGGCGAGTTCAAAGGTCAGCATTGAAATTTCCTCCCCTGTTTACAATAGTGTGTAACACCATCATAAACAGATTCTGGAAAAGCCGCCGTTAGATTAGTTACCTTCTCCGATCTTCTTCCCGATCCAGTCTTCGTAGGATTTGACCACCGCGGAGAGGTCCTCGTCGCCGTAGCCGTGGTTGAAGCCTGCCTGGAACATGCTCTTGGCTACGCCGAGCATAGGGGAAGGGACGCCGGTGGAATCACTGAGCGAGGAGGCCAGCTTGAGATCCTTGAGCATCAGGGCAAGAGAGAACTGGTTGCTGAAGTCGCCTTCGATGATCTTCTGGCCCTTCAGCTCGGCCTGCTTGCTGCCGGCTGAGCCGTTCTTCACCAGCTCCAGGAACTTGTCTGCGGGTACTCCGGATTTCACCGCAATGGAGAAGCCCTCGGCGAGCGCGACATTGTGAATGCCGACCATGGCATTGTGAGCCAGCTTGGCTACAGCGCCGCTGCCGTTAGCGCCCATATGCAGCAGCAGGCGGCCCATGGAGTCGAAGAGATCCCGGTGCTTCTCAATCACTTCGGCATGTCCGCCGACCATGAAGACCAGTGTGCCGTCTATAGCTGCCGGCTTGCTACCGGTTACAGGGGCATCAAGGAAGCTGCCGCCCCGTGCTTCAACTTCAGCGGCGATCTCTTTTGCAAGGCCGGGGGAGATGGTGCTGGAATCAATCACAGTTGTTCCCGGCTGAAGGGTAGCGAGAATACCATCGTCACCGTAGAAGACTTCACGGATCGAATCATCGTTGCTGATCATGGTGATAATAACATCCTTGCCTTCTGCTGCTGCCTGCGGAGTGGCGGCTGTCTTCGCGCCTTCCTGTTCCAGAGGTTTGCATTTCGCTGCTGTACGGTTGTACACCGTAACCTCAAAGCCGCTTCGCAGCAGATTCGACGCCATAGGTGCTCCCATTGTTCCGAGTCCGATAAAGCCGATGTGCTTCATTTCAATTCCACCTTTGCTCTCCTGAGATCATATTATAGAAACTAAGTTTGCCTTCATTCTATCAGAAGGTTACAGCATGTTCCACAGAACAGGTCTGCTTGTTTGCTTGGTAACCGCTTTCAGTGTTTTTTTCATAAACAGGGTTCGGAAAGCCGGGGATATGCCTTAAGACCTTGCCAGTCAAGGCAAATTAAAGTATTCTAGATTATAATGTTGCAACACACGGTGTCAAATCTAAAGAGATAAACAGGAGGCTACCATTACCGATGTCCAAGAAGATTAATTTTGACTACACCAAAGCCCTTTCCTTCTTCAGCCAGACCGAGATCGACTACTTCGCCGCTCCGGTGAAGCTGGCCCACGAACAATTGCATAACAAGAGCGGAGCCGGCTCCGATTACCTGGGCTGGATTGATCTCCCTACAGCGTATGACAAGGAAGAATTCGCCCGTATTCAGCAGGCTGCCAAGAAAATCCAGAGCGACTCCGAAGTGCTGATCGTTATTGGTATCGGCGGATCTTACCTGGGGGCACGCGCAGCTATTGAGGCGTTGTCGCATTCTTTCTACAATAACCTGTCCAAGGACAAGCGCAAGACACCGGAGGTTTATTTTGCCGGTAATAACATCAGCTCTACCTACATCACGCATCTGCTTGACCTGGTAGAAGGCAAAGACTTCTCCGTGAACGTAATCTCCAAATCCGGTACAACTACCGAGCCTGCCATTGCTTTCCGTATCTTCCGTGCAGCACTGGAGAAGAAATACGGCAAGGAAGAAGCACGCAAACGGATCTACGCTACAACAGACAAGGAGAAGGGCGCACTCAAGAAACTGGCTAACGAAGAAGGCTATGAGTCGTTCATTATCCCAGATGATGTAGGCGGACGTTATTCCGTACTGACACCGGTAGGCCTTCTGCCTATCGCCGTAGCGGGAATTAACATTGAAGAAATGATGCAGGGGGCCGCAGCCGCAGCCGATGAGTTCAACAATCCAGATGTGGCTACGAACCAGAGCTATCAATATGCTGCAGTACGTAACGCGCTCTACCGCAAAGGCAAGACGACAGAAATCCTCGTGAACTACGAGCCGTCCCTGCACTTTGTCTCTGAATGGTGGAAGCAGCTGTACGGCGAAAGCGAAGGCAAGGACTTCAAGGGAATCTATCCGTCCTCAGTGGACTTCTCGACGGACCTGCACTCCATGGGCCAATTCATTCAGGAGGGTAACCGCAACATCTTTGAGACGGTTATTCAAGTGGAGAAGGTACAGCACCATGTAACGATCGAGAATGATCCAGATGATCTGGACGGCCTCAACTTCCTGACCGGCCAGACGATGGACTTCGTTAATAAGAAGGCGTTCCAGGGAACTATGCTGGCGCATACCGACGGACAGGTGCCGAACCTGATCGTTACCATTCCTGACCAGACGCCTTATACTTTCGGCTATCTGGTGTACTTCTTCGAGAAGGCTTGCGGGATCAGCGGATACCTGCTGGGTGTGAATCCGTTCGACCAGCCGGGTGTTGAAGCCTACAAGAAGAACATGTTCGCACTGCTGGGCAAACCAGGCTACGAGAAAGAAAAGGCTGAGCTGGAAGCCAGACTTACCGAATAGTCCCACTCTAACCTCAGATCATTCATAGTAAGTTAAGTCATCAGGGAGCAGTCCATAGGTAACCACTACCAGGGCTGCTCCTAATATATATCAAGTTATCACATGTAGAGTAAGGAATGGACAACAATGCTAGAACAATACCGGACGGTACGTACCCCCGGCTCGCGGGAGGTCGTAATCCGTAAATCACGCTTTATCGGGCATGTTATGCCGGTGGAGAACGAGGAAGAAGCTGTGCAATTTATCGATTCGATCAAGAAGCAGCACTGGAATGCTACGCATAACTGCTCTGCTTATATGATCGGGGAGAGGGATGAGATCCAGAGACAGTCGGATGACGGGGAACCGAGTGGAACGGCCGGGAAACCGATTTTGGAAGTAATCCGCAGCCAACAGGTGAAGAATGTCGCTATTGTAGTTACCCGTTATTTCGGAGGCATTATGCTGGGTGCAGGCGGGCTGATCCGGGCCTATACCGATGGCGCTGTACTGGCGCTTGCGGCCGGAGAGGTCATTACACGTGTGCTGAGACGGGAGGTATTCGTGGAAATCGAGTACACTTGGCTGGGCAAGGTGGAGAATGCACTGCGGGGGCGTAATATCCAGACCGGAGAGACTTTGTTTACGGATAAAGTTACACTGCTGTGTCTTCCGCGCAATGATGAAGGTGACGCATTTATCGCATGGATAACCGATCTTACGGAGGGGCAATCCCTGGTTACGGAAGGGCGGCGGCTTTACTACAGCGAAGGGGAATAGATTATGGCAAGAAGAGCAGTGGAACAGGAGTTGTCGAGAGAAAGAATTCTGGAGGCGGCGAGGCATCTTTTCATCACCAAAGGGTACCGTGCCATTTCGATGCGCAGCATTGGCCAGCACCTGGGTTACAGCCACGGCTCCCTATATTACCATTTCAAAGAGAAGGCCGAACTTTTCTACGCCATTGTCGTTGAGGATTTCAATCATGTGGCTTCACTTCTGAATCAAGCTATGACCACTCCGCCTCAAGAGGGAATGACCCGGGTAGAGCAGCTGATTATGGAGTTCATCCGGTTCGGGCTGGACCATCCGTATCAGTATGAGATCATGTTCATGATTCGAGACGAAGAGCTGCTGGCTTATTGCCGGGCAGAACAGGGCCGGTGTTTCGAGTTATTTGCAAGCATTGTCCGCCGTCATATGAAGGAAGAGGGATATGTATCGGAGGACTGGCAGAATGTGCCGCTGACCTTATTCTTATCTGCTCACGGATTCATTTCGTATTATATTCAGGATAAAGTGTTGTTCGAAGATGTGAAGCAAGCTGCCTTGACGCATGTCAAGGTATTAAGCCGCAGTTTATAAAAAGCTGTTTTTTTAACGGCTCGTACTTTAGAGCGTTGCATTGGTATAACTTTGCATGGTGAAAGTGTTACAGGAACTATAAATTGTATAGAGAGCAGCTTCGCGGTTCATGCGTTGCTGCTCTTCTACAAGGGCAGGCAGTGCTAGCCTTCTATAATTTTGAGGTGGCACTGGCGTTGCCTTGGACCATCGAACTCGCAAAAATAGATGCCCTGCCAGCGGCCCAGCAGCACAGCCCCTTCATGAATGATAAGAGTCTGCGAAGGACCGGCCGTAATGGACTTCAGGTGGGAAGCCGTATTGCCCTCAGCATGGCGGTATTTGGGATGCTCCCAAGGATAGACCTCATCCAGACGCATCAACACATCACGCTTCACATCAGGATCGGCGTTCTCGTTAATCGCAATCCCTGCGGTGGTGTGCGGGCAATAGACAATTAGCAGTCCGTTAAGTACTCCGCTATTCTTCACATAAGCTTGAACCTCACGGGTAATATCCCGCATTTCATCCCGTTTGCTGGTGGTGATCTCCATAGTATGCAGCATCATGAACAGCCCCTCTCTGATTTGGATGCAACAAGTGCTACTTATACTTTAACCCAAAAACTAACAAAGTAATTGACGGCGGCAAGCGGTATTTGGTAAAGTAGGAATAACTTTAAACCAAGTATATTAATAGGAATAATCAAACCTTAAAGTCGAGTATACCGACCGGTTATCCGGAGGTGGGAGGGTGACCATTGAATTCGCTGATCAGGCACAAGGGCTGGACCTGGGGATTTAGATCAACGGTTGTACTTTATTTTGTCATACTGATTGTGCTGCCGATCCTCGGGGTCTATTACAATTCATTCTCATCCGGGCTAGGAAGCTTCACTGAAAGTGTGAGCGATCCGATTGCCTGGAAGTCGGTCCTGTTAACACTCAAGCTGGCGGTCATTGCGGCGCTTACGAATGTGCTGCTGGGTACGATGATCGCCTGGGTCCTTATCCGTTATAAGTTCCGGGGCAGGGCGCTGCTGAACAGCCTTGTCGATCTCCCGTTTGCCCTGCCAACTGCGGTTGGCGGACTGATGATTCTGCTGCTGCTGGGTCCGGGAAGCCTGATCGGAGGCCTTGCGGAATCCCTGGGCTTCACGATTGTTTTTCACCAGCCTGCGATTGTGATTGCGATGGTCTTCGTCACATTCCCCTTCGTCATCCGGGCGGTGCAGCCGCTACTGGAGGAGCTGGATGCTTCGGAAGAAGAGGCAGCCTATACGATGGGAGCGAAGCCGAGCCGGGTCTTCCTCCAGGTCATTCTTCCGTCTATGGCACCTGGCATGATCGGCGGCGGGATGCTGGCCTTTTCGCGGGCGCTCGCTGAATTCGGTGCGGTAGTTCTCGTGGCAGGCAATATTCCGGGGCGCACGCTGGTGTCTTCCGTATTTATTTTCGGAGAGGTCGAAAGTGATAATCCGGCGGGAGCCGCAGCGGTGTCGATCATTCTGCTGACCTTATCCTTCCTGATTCTCTGGCTGATCAGCCTCATGCAGATGCGGGGGAGAAGATCATGAGAAGATTGTGGATTGGACTGACCTATCTCGTGTTCTTCATCCTGATCGCAGCTCCGCTTGGCAGGATGACAATGGGGGCCTTCAGCGAAGGCTGGAGCGGATTCTGGAACGCCCTGACCCGGCCCGAGGCGCTGCATGCGCTGCTGATGACGGGATACGTTGTGGTGGTTGTGACGCTGCTGAATACGCTGTTTGGCATCATGACGGCCCTGTATCTGGTACGGGCGAATTGGCTGGGGCGGCGTCTCAAAAGCCTGCTGAACAGCATCGTGGATCTGCCTTATGCGGTATCGCCGGTTATCGGCGGGCTGATGATCGTTCTGCTGCTCGGGCCGGATAGTGCGCTGGGCACGTTGTTTGAGCAAATCGGAGTGAAGATTGTGTACGCTTTTCCGGGAATGGTGATTGCTACCCTGTTCGTGACGTTCCCGCTAATGGTGCGTGAGGTGATGCCGGTGCTGCAAGAGATCGGGTCCCAGCAGGAAGAGGCCGCGTCCACACTCGGCGCATATGGCTGGACGACCTTCTGGAAGGTAACCTGGCCTTCTATCCGCTGGGCGGTCATCTATGGAGTGATTCTTACGGTGGCCCGCTCGTTGGGTGAGTTCGGTGCGGTGCTCGTTGTCTCAGGCAATATTATGAACCGGACCCAGACGGCCACCACACTGGTCTATCAGGATGTCGAGAATTTCAATGTTACGGCTGCGGGCGGGATAGCACTGGTGCTGGCCGCATTCTCCGCAGGACTGCTGCTGCTTATGGAATGGAGCAAGAGAAGAAAGGGAGGGCACTAATTATGCATGTAGAGGTCCGGGGACTCGATAAGCATTTTGGCGATTTTCATGCGGTGAAGGATGTCCATTTCGGCATTACCAAAGGCCATCTGATCGGGCTGCTCGGCCCAAGCGGCGGCGGCAAAACCTCGATCCTGCGGATGCTGGCGGGCCTTGAGACGCCGGACAGCGGCGAGATTATTTTCCACGGCCGGGCGGTGAACCATCTTCCGCCGCAGGAGCGTGAGATCGGCTTTGTCTTCCAGAACTATGCGCTGTTCAAGCATATGACGGTGTTCGAGAATATCGCCTTCGGCCTGAAAGTCAAAAAAGCCAGTAAGTCTGTCATCCGTGACCGCGTCACCGAGCTGGTGGAGCTTACCGGGCTGAAGGGCTTCGAGAACCGGTATCCGCATCAGCTGTCCGGGGGGCAGCGCCAGCGGGTGGCTTTTGCCCGGGCGCTGGCCCCTGAGCCGCAGCTGCTGCTGCTGGATGAGCCGTTCGCCGCGATTGATGCGAAGATCCGTCAGGAGCTGCGTTCCTGGCTGCGGGAGCTGATCGAACGTGTCGGGATCACCTCGATCTTCGTCACCCACGACCAGGATGAGGCGATTGAAGTAGCGGATGAGATTATGATCATTAACCAGGGGCGGCTGGAGCAGAAGGGTACGCCTTGGGATATCTATAAAGAGCCTAAGACACCGTTCGTGGCCACCTTCATCGGGGAATCCACGCTGATCGGGAGCGCTTCCGAGCTGAAGGGCTTCGAGGGCGCAGGCGACGGCAAGCCGACCAAGGCGCTGATCCGTCCCGAGTACATTGAGGTAGGCTACCTGCATGAATTCAGAATGGCTTCGGCCACGGAGCAGGGTACGGTCAAGCATTTGCATTTTCGCGGAAGTGAATGGCTCGTGGAGGTTGAGGTAAAAGGACATAAGCTGGTCACCTACCGCTCCCTGGAGAAAGAAACGCTCACTCCGGGCCAGGAGATATCCGTGCTGGTACACCGCGCTTACCTGTTCAATGAGGAGCGGAGCTGGATTCAGGAGAATGGGCTTAAGAAAGATCCGATGCCTGTATTTATCTAAAAAATAAATGATGTGGGATGTGTCGCCGGTATGAGGCTTATCAGAAGGAGCAGACAACTGCACGGATGGCTGACGGTCTTACTGCTGGCGGTGTTCACCCTGACCGCTGCCGGTTGCGGGAATGAGCAACAGGCTGCAGGAGAGGCAGGTGCACCGCCGCAGGGAGATCTAACGCTTGTGGTGGGTGCCTATAGCGTGGTGAAGGATGCCATGGGCGAGATTCTTCCCAGGTTCGCTGAGAAGTGGAAGGCGGATACCGGTCAATCGATCGTATTCCAGCAGTCCTATGAGGCTTCCGGAACCCAGGCGAGGGCGATTGCCGGCGGCTTCGAGGCGGATGTCACGCTGCTTGCCATGGAAGGCGATGTCGGGAAGCTGGTCAAGGCGGGTCTGGTGGAGAAGGACTGGAAGAAGCGAGGCGGCGAGGCGGGCATGGTGACGCGGTCGGTTGTGGCCCTGGGAACGCGGGAGGGCAATCCGAAGGGGATTCATGATTTTGCCGATCTGGCGAAGCCGGGGGTGAAGGTACTCTACCCTAATCCGAAGACCTCCGGCGGTGCCCAGTGGGACATCAACGCGATCTACGGGGCCGGCCTGAAGCGTTCTGAGGAGCAGGAGGGGGCGAAGGACCCTGCGGCTGCCAAGGCCTTCCTTGAGAGTATACACAGGAACGTCGAATCTCTGGATAAAAGCGGACGGGCGTCGATGGCTGCCTTCGAGTACGGGGTGGGCGATGTGATCGTCACTTATGAGAATGAGCTGCTGGCGCGGATTGCCGAGGGTGTGAAGTATGAGGTGGTCATCCCTAAGAATACGATTCTGATCGAGAATCCTGCGGCTGTGGTGGATAAATACGCGGATAAGCATGGTACCCGTGCGGCCGCAGATGCGCTTGTAGATTATCTGACGACGCCGCAGGCGCAGGAGATATTCGCCAAGTTCGGCTTTCGTCCCGTGAGCCAGCAGGTCTATGCGGCTCATGAGAGCCAATATCCGGTTCCTGCCGGACTGTTCGACATCAGCTATCTTGGCGGCTGGGAGGAAGTACGTACGACGCTATACTCCAAGCGGGGCATATGGTATCAGGTGCTGGCCGGGATCTAGGCAGTTAAAGGCAGGTTCTGAGTTGAGGTGCGTATGAGGAAGAGAGCTGTTCTATGGCCGGATGAGGCCGAAGGACGGCTCTTTGCCGTTCTTGCAGGCCGGTGTGCAAAGGAGTGGCTCCTGTTCTATAATGAACTGACGGATATTTGAGAAAAAGGACGATGAGGTGGGCAAGCAAATGGATACATTAGTGTTCCTCGGAACAGGGGATGCCATGGGCGTACCCCGGGTCTACTGTGATTGTGAGACCTGCACGGAAGCGAGAACCACCGGGCGCAACAACCGCCTGCGTTCTTCTGTGCTTATAGATAACGGCAGCGGCTTCCTGGCGATCGACTGCGGACCGGACTGGCGGCGGCAGATGGAGCTGCAGGGGCACCGTACCATGAAGCGTCTGCTCGTGACACATGCGCATTTCGATCATATCGGCGGGCTTCCGGAATGGGCGGACAGCTGCCGCTGGATGGGCTTCCGGGGAGAGCTGTATGCTCCGGCAGAGGTTATTCCTGTCATTCAGCGGCAATACCCGTGGCTCACCGGGCATATCGATATGATTCCTTGCGATGACGGCATCACACTGGACGGCTGGCAGATTTCGACGTGGCGGGTCAACCATGGCAAGAATGGTTATTCCTACGCCTACAGACTGGAGAAGGAGGAATATGCCTGGGTGTACTGCCCGGACTCGATCTCTCTGACCACGGAGGAAACCAGGCGTATGCATGGAGCGGACCTGCTGGTGCTGGGAACCAGCTTTTATTACGAGGCAGCTGAATTGTCCACCCGCTCTGTGTATGATATGACCGAAGCCGCCGACCTGCTGGAGACCGTTCAGCCGCGCCGTGCGGTCTACACACATATGTCGCATGACATCAATCTGGAGAAGGATTATATTCTGCCGGAGAAGGTTACGCTTGCCGTTACGGGAATGAGGCTTCCGCTGTGCCGGGAGGAGATCTGAGCAGCATAGCAGTGCGGGACTTGTGTGTGTCACTTAGGATGTGTGCAATTTGATGCAGTGAGTTGGATTGCCGAGAGGAGCTGGTTGTGATGATCAAAGGTTTCGGAGGTATCTTCTGGAGGACCGGAAATCTTGAAGCGGTGAAGAAATGGTACAGTGAGGCGCTGAAGCTTGAAATCGACAGTTGGAACGGGACTGTAATCAGACCCGGGTCAGGCAATGAGACGATCTTGTCCTTCTTCACTGAGCATGACTCTTATTTCCCGGCAGAGCAACAGGTAATGTTGAATTTCCAGGTCCATGATCTGGACGAGGTTATCAAGCATCTGGAACAGATAGGCGTACCGCTTGCCAAGAACAAAGAGAGCAGCGAATTCGGACAATTTGTTTGGATTACAGACCCTGACGGGCGGCTGGTTGAGCTTTGGGAGAAATAAAGCCGGTCCATCACCACGACAGAAGTTTATAATCCGTGTCAGCCGACTATTCACGCACAGTCATATCGATTAAAATACGCTCCCCATAAAGCAGACAGGTTTGATTACTGCTGCTGTATGGGGAGTTTTTACTATGCTTTTCATCCCCAAGACCGACAAGGGAATCCGTCTGCCGTCGCTGGGCCCCTTGCCTGGGGTCTAGTAAACTAAAGGCATCGGAGCCGCAGAGAGTGGGCCCACTACGAGTCCGCTTTCCAGTTTTATGTATATGATGCGTATATTTCTTTATTTTCAAAAAGGGAAGGAGGGACTATACTATAACGATGTGCCAGGGGTTAGGAAGAAACTGTTAGTGCCGTAGGGGCTGGAATTTTAAAGAGGAGATGAGGTTGTGAAAAAGAAAAAAGGTGCTTTTGCCAGATTAAGTACATACATGCTTAGACATAAGCTGATTTATGCCGTATTGCTCTTGGTGACGTTATTCAGTATTGTGCTCGATCTTACGATGGCCTGGTTCCTGGCCCGGATTACGGATGCGGCCGTCCGGCTGGATGTGGAGTCGTTCAAGGGGCTGGCCTGGTTCGGGATTCTATTCTTGCTGGTTACGGGATTGAATACCTTCGTCAGTGCGTATCTCAAGACCAATGTATCAGCCAAAATCAGAAATGAGCTGCGCCAGGATATGATGGGACATACACTGGCCTTGCCGCAGTCTTATTTCGACCGCAATCATTCGGGTGATTTGTTGTCCCGGTTCACGAATGACAATCAGTCGGTGGGGGAAGCGTGCGGGCAGGTAATACTGGATCTGCTGCGCAACCCGCTGCTGGCGGTAGCCTCCTTCGGCTATCTGCTCTATATTAACTGGCTGCTGGCGCTGATTTGCCTGTCCATCGGGCCGCTGCTGTTCCTGACCGGTAAAATCTTCGGCAATGCCATGCGCATCAACAGTGTGCGGGTGCAGGAAAGTATGAGCCGGACTACGGCTTTTCTGAACGATATTCTGGGCAGCAGCATGGTGTTCAAGGCATTCTCCATGGAGCGCAGGCTGCAGAAGCAGTATGTAGGCTACAGTGAGGATATTGCCTCAGGGGAGAAAAAGAAAGCGAGAATCGAAGGCGCAACCGGAGCGATCTCCTCCTTGCTGGGGAATCTGACCTTCCTGCTGGCTCTGGTGATTGCCGGGTGGTTCGTGGCGAATGGAAGACTTGAGGTCGGGGCGATGATTGCCTTCATTCAGTTGATGAACTATCTGGTGGGTCCGTTCTCATCCCTGCCGGGCCTGGTCGCTTCCATGCAGCAGTCGCTGGGTGCAGCGGAGCGGATCTTCGAGGTGATGGATGCGCCTGCTGAAGTTGAGGTGCTGCCTGAAGTCAGGGCGGAGCTGCCGGGGTTCGGGGAGCTACGGCTTGCAGAGGTGTCATTTAGCTATCCGGGCAGTGAGAAGCAGAGCCTTAACAAGGTCAGTCTGGAGCTGGCACGCGGCCAGCAAATGGCCGTAGTAGGTCCGAGCGGCGGGGGGAAATCCACCCTGTTCAAGCTGCTGCTTGGTTTCTATCAGACGGATGCGGGTGAGGTTGCGATCAACGGCCGTCCGATCAGCGGAATACCGCTTGCAGAGCTGCGGAGCTACTTCGCCTATGTGCCTCAGGAGTCGGGACTGTATTCCGGGAGCATCCGGGACAATATTGAGAGCGGCAAGCCCGGTGCGTCAGACGAAGAGGTTATCGAGGCGCTGCGGCAGGCGAATGCGTACGAGTTCGTGACGGAGCTGGCGGAAGGCATACACACGGATATCGGTGAGCATGGCTCCCGGTTGTCCGGCGGTCAGAGACAGCGGCTGTCCATTGCCAGAGCGATGCTCAAAAATGCGCCGATTCTGCTGCTTGATGAAGCTACGGCTGCCCTCGACAATGAGTCAGAGCGAATGGTCCAGCAGGCCATCCGTAAGCTGATGAAGGATAAGACAACGCTTGTGATCGCCCACCGGCTCTCAACGATCCAGAATGCCGATGTCATCCTGGTGATGGAGAACGGGGAAATCGTGGAGCGGGGCGGACATGAAGAGCTGCTTGAGGCAGAGGGGCGCTACTCGGATCTGTACCATTCACAGCTTGAGCAGGAGGCGAAGGAGGAATTGTTAGCCCCTATCGCCTAGCTTCTTAGAGAGTGTCCATTGCCTGAATGATCTGTCCCAGCGCCTTCAATCTTTTGTCCAAAAGTGTCCGCTGCGGGCTCCCAGCCTTAGATTTAGCATAACTGGATTCTACGGAGGGGGTTAACCCGAGAAGAACATGGCGGGCTTCTGCCAGCTCGGCAGGGTTACAAGAGAGCGGCTTCTGATTCCAAACGTTGTCCAGAACTGCTAACCCGATGTGCATGGCGTTCAGGCGTTTCTGAACCAGAGTAGTATTGGTGCCGCTATTCGTCATCTGGGTTAAGGCACTCTCAAGCTTACGGATTGTCGATTGCATAGAGGCTATGGATTGCAGTTGTTCCTCATTTGATATCTCTTCCATGAAGGCACACTTCCTTTCTATTTAGTATAAAAGGGTGGCGCACCGCAGTTCATACCATGAATCTGCGGGGTGCCTCCCTTTTTGGAAAGATAATTTAGATGTTCTGGGGTCCCCGCAAAGTATCTGAATATACATCGAAGCTAAAGCCCCACTTTGTGGGGTTATTTAGCATGAGATGTTCTGCTGGTGTTGTAGCAGCTTATGCTTCTTGGCCAGCGTTAAGAATGAACTTATCAATAGCGTATTTCACGCCGTCCTCATTGTTGCTGAGTGTAACGAAATCAGCGATATCCTTAAGCGCAGGAATGGCATTCGCCATGGCCACACCGAGACCCGCAGCTTCAAGCATCTCATGATCATTCCAGGAATCGCCGACAGCCATCGTCTCGGACAACTCGCAGCCAAAGTGCGCAGCCAGGAATTCCAGGGCCAGACCCTTGGTGCCTTCATGATGCATAATCTCCAGGAAATGTGGCTTGGACTTCGTGATATGAACCGAATCGCCGAGCAGGCGGCGCAGGATCGGAGACAGCTCATCGAGGAAGTCGGGATCGTCGATAATGAGCATTTTTGGTGTTTTTTGCGGAACCAGCTTGGCTTCCCAGTCCGGTTCGATGTAGTACTGCGTTCCATTCAGAGTGGAATAGTCAATCAGCTTCTGATTCTCTTCACGGGCATACAGCTTGTCGTCAATATAAGTCTGCAGGTGCAGATCATGCTCTACACAATACTGGAAAAGCTTGCGCACCGCGTCCTGCGGCACATAACGCTCATACAGGACCTCTTCATCGAGCAGGTTCTTTACCAGCGCCCCTTGGTAGGTGATGATCGGAACATTCAGTCCGGTCTGGCGGGCAATCGCCTGGGCGGAAGCATAAGCGCGTCCGGTAGCGAGGGTAACCACAACGCCTGCGGCTACAGCCTGCTCCAGCGCGGTCTGGGTGGCCGGGGTCACTTCCTTATCGTCGTTAATCAAGGTATCGTCAATATCAATGGCAATCAATTTGTACATTTGGGTTCTCTCCTAAGTGTGGTTTGTAATCCGGCTATCCGCTATCACTTCTATAGGAAGGGGAACGGAAGCACGGCTTTCTGTCTGTAGCAATGGAACATATGAACTTTAAGTCTGGTAAAAGGGTTCGCGGATTCCGGTTCAGCCCTCCGCCTGCGTCCCGGACGGTGCGGGGTTGAGCTCTGCCAGCAGCATGGCGGCAAGAATGCAGCCGCAGCCGAGCAGTGCAGATGCGCCCAGCGTCTCTCCGCCGAAGAGCAGGCCGGTGACGGCAGCGAACACCGGCTCCATGGCATAGATGATCGCCACCCGGGACGGGGTGGTGTATTTCTGGCAGGCCGTCTGAATCCAGAAGGCGAAGGCGCTGGTTGGCCCGATGGAGATCAGCATCGCAGAGAGCACCTCCGGCTGGCGGAGCAGCTCTCCGCTGTGCAGCAGCGGGCCGCTTCCATCCACAAGCAGGGAGGCAACAATGCTGAGCAGGCCTACGAAGCCGAGCTGAAGCGCCGCCAACGGCAGGGCCGGATAACGCGGTGCGTATCTGCCGGTATACGCGATCTGCAGCGCAAAAGCCACGGCGCAGAGCAGAATTAGGCCATCGCCCTTATTCAGGGAGAAGGCAGAGCCGGTAAAGGTCAGTAGATACAAGCCGCCTGCTGCAAGACCGGCGCTCAGCCAGGTATATCTGGAAATGGCCGTCTTCAGCAGCGCCAGAGACAGGAACGGCACGAGCACCACCGACAGCCCGGTAATAAATCCCGTGTTGGAGGTGGTGGTGTACAGCAGCCCCACGGTCTGGAAGCCATAGCCGAGGAACAGGAAGAGGCCCAGCAGCAGGGCATGCATCACCATGCGCAAGCTCAGCTTACGCCATTCCTGGCGGTAGAAGACAGCGGTAATCAAGGCCAGCAGCACGGCGGCACCTGTAAACCGGATGCTGTTAAAAGCAAGCGGCGGCAGCACCCGCACGGCGGACTGCACGATCAGAAACGTGCATCCCCACATCATCGCCACCAGGAGGAGACTGAGATCGGCGATTCGGGAGCGATTCACAGGGTGTCATCCTTTCGGGGCCAGTTGAGTTGTCCAAATTGTATCCTAAAACAGGGGGCAGGACAAGCCGAAACTGTACGGCTTCCTTGGCCCCGCGGGCCTGAGGAGCCTGGAAACTACATATAAGCTGGACAAAAAAGGAAAGCCTTGGTATACTTCGGTAACCGCACACCTGTTCTTATTTCGGGACATCCAGAAGCATTTACACTTTCATCTAAGGAGCGGATTCACCATGATGGGCAAATCCCATTTAGTTATCAGCACCGGGGTTACCCTGTCCGCCATGAGCTTGCTAGGGCATGCCATTACCCTTCCGGCTGTTGCCGTCGCCGTGGTCAGCTCACTGCTGCCCGATATCGACGAGCCGAATTCCATGCTGGTACGCAAGGCCGTGCCGGAGTTTTTGCTGCGTATTCTGCAGGTAGCGCTGATTGGAGCGGGCATTTATCTTTATTTTGCCGGGATAGCGGAGCCGCCCTGGAATATCGCACTGGCGCTGCTGGTCGGCAGCGTATCCTTCCTGCCCAGCCGCAGGCTGCGGCATCTGGTGATGCTGCTGATTGCGCTGGCCTTGTTTGCTTTTGCCGATGCCTATGATCCATGGAACTATATCGCAGCCTGTGTGCTGGTCGTAGCTTCCATAGTTCCACACCGGGGAATCACACATACGCTGTATGCCGTGGCCGGATGGGGCGCGCTGCTGTACTTCGTCTCCCTTGACATGAATGACGGCGGCAGTCTGTGGATTGCCGGGGGCCTGTCCTACGGACTGCATCTCCTCGCCGACTCCCTGACTCAGCGCGGGATTACCCCGCTGCCTCCGATTCCCTTCAAGCTGCGCTTGAAGCTGATGAGCACCGGCACCAAGAAGGGCAACGCGGTGGAGAAAGTATGCGTGATGCTTACGCTGGCGCTCGTTGTGTATGTGTTCGTGCTTGTATAGCGGCGAATCCGGCAAGGATACGAAGACAAAGAACCCCACTAGCTCTGCGCAGGATGCGGCAAGGTTAGCGGGGTTCTTTTATATGCAGCTGCTATTCCTCAAGAAACACAAGTCCGATGAAGTCCTCCGGTTCAATGCGGCCGAAGTAATGCTTCAGATCGAGATCAGCCAGCGCCTGGCGGACCTCTGCCTCCTCATAACGCTTGCCGCGCAGCGCGTTCTCCACATCTGCCACATCGCCCACGCCGAAGAAGTCGCCGTAGATTTTGATCTCCCGGATGACCGAATCTTCAATATCCATGCGGATATCCACGAGTCCGGCCGGGAATTTGCGGGTGTGCTTCACGTTGCTCTTAGGCGAGAGACCGTAGTTCCAGTCCCAGTTCTGGTAATGCTCCTTGGAGATTTCATTGATCCGCACCCAGTCGTCCATTGTCAGCTTGTACTGAGGCACATCAGCGGCCTCCATGCCGAAGATCGAACGCAGCAGCCCTTCGCGGAATTGTTCAATGGTCATATCAGGATTGCCCAGCAGCTCCTTGATATTGGCGACCCGGCTGCGGACCGACTTGGTGCTCTTCGACTTGAACTTCTCGGGATTCACGTTCAGGGAAGCCTGGACATCATCCAGATTCAAATCAAACATCAGGGTGCCGTGGCTGAACATACGTCCACGCGAGGAGAATTGGGCGTTGCCGGAGATTTTCTGCTCCCCAACCTGAAGGTCGTTGCGTCCGCTGAGCTCGGCGTTCACGCCCATAGACTGCAGATAGTCGATGACCGGCTGGGTGAATTTCAGGAAATTATGGAAGGACTGGCCGTCATCCTTGGTAATGAAGCTGAAGTTGAGGTTGCCGAGATCATGATACACTGCACCGCCGCCGGATAGCCGCCGCACGACCTGGATGTTATGCTCCTTCACATACTCCTGGTTGATCTCCTCGATCGTATTCTGATGCTTGCCGATAATAATCGACGGGCTGTTGATATAGAAGAGCAGGTAGCTCTCGTCCATCGGGAGGTTTTTGAGCGCAAATTCCTCAATGGCCAGATTGATCGATGCGTCTGTAATGCCGGTATTATCAATAAAAAGCATTCGTGATTCCTCCGTTAACCATAGTAAACTGCTGTACTTATTCTAAACTAAAAGAGAGATTTCTACAAAACGGAACGGGAATGGCGGGTGGAGGCAGGGAAATGGGTGATATAGCATTGACGGATTTCCGGCAATTGGCCAATAATTGGGAGAATGGTGATATAACTACGGATAGTGAAGTGAGACTTACATATTACACAGAAGGTAACTGCCTGATGTAGCATTGATAAATCATTAATAGTGTGGACAGAGAGGATATAGGATGGAAACATGGACACGGAGGATATTATGATGGGGAGATATGGACACGGGGGATATATGATGGCGAAATATAAACATGGGGGATATACATATGCTTGAAAAATATGGACATGGCGGTGATCTGCTGACCGCAGCTGAATTATACGGCGATAGCAACGGCGGGTTTCTGGATTTCAGCGCGAATATTAACCCGCTGGGGCCGCCGCCCGGTGTGCTGGCGCTGCTGCGGGATGCGGTCTCCGCAATCACAGCGTACCCCGATCCGGGCCACCGGAGGCTGAAGGCACTGCTGGCGGAGGAGCTGGGTCTCGGCACGGAATGGATTACCGTGGCGAACGGGGCGGCAGAATCGATGGCGCTGCTGCTGCTGGCGGTGGCTCCGCGCCGGGTGGGCATCGTGGAGCCGTGCTTCTCCGAGTACCGCCAGCTCGCGGAGCAGTTCGGCGCGGAGGTCTTGTCCGTTCAGGGGAGCAGCCGGACGGATTACCGGGCTGACGTGGACGGTATCTCCGGCCTGCTGGAGCAGGTCGATCTGCTGTTCCTCGGCCAGCCGAATAATCCGAACGGCGTCCAGTATCCGCTGGACGCGCTGCGGCAGCTCGCGCAGCAGGCGGAGGCCTGCGGGACGGTGCTGGCGGTGGATGAAGCGTTCATCGACTTCATCCCGGAGGCGGACCGGCAATCCCTGCTGCCGGAGCTGGGGGCTTATCGTCATACGGTGCTGGTGCGCTCGATGACGAAGTTTTTTGCCATTCCGGGGCTGCGGCTGGGCTTCACTGCCGCGCATCCGGCGCTTGCCGCGGCCATGACGGGCAAGCAGGTGACCTGGAGCGTGAACGGCCTGGCGCTGCTGGCCGGGGAAGCTTGCCTGAGCTGCGGCGACGGCTACGGGCAGGAGACGCGTGCGCTGATCGCAGCCGAGCGGCAGCGGCTGCGGGAGGGCTTGCTTGAGCTCGGCTGCGGCGTGCCGCCGGGCGAAGCGAACTTCCTGCTGCTGCGGCTGCCCGCTCCGTGGAGCGCGCAGGAGATGCAGCAGCGGCTGGGCGCGGGCGGCATCCTCGTCCGCAGCTGCGCGATGTACCCCGGCCTTGAGCCGGGACACATCCGCGTAGCGGTGAAGGGCCGCGCGGACAATGACCGTCTGCTGCAGCAGATGGGGGAGCTGATCCGGACGGGGGTGTGAGGCATCCGCAATCAGGAGATTTTGAGAGTCACTAAAGAAAGGAGTCGGTGATACGTGGATGAGATCGAGGTTAGTCTGCCTTTTAATCTTGAAGACGGAGTGAAGACGTACCAGAGCAAGGTGTGGCCCGGGGTGGTGCTTGAATGGCGGGAGGGCCATCTGCTGCTGGAATTTCCGGCTGAAGCGGACAGTATATCAAGTGCGGTATATGGCGGAGGCGCGGGGCGTCTGAAGCGTGCGGTGAATCAATACGTCAGCCGGGACTACGAATGCAGCAATCCGGTGCAGGATCTGGAAAACAAGCTTCAGGAGTGGGGCTACCCGCTGGAAGGCTGCGCGGGCCTGATGACGGCAGTTCCGCTGGAGCACGCCGCCGTTGCTGAGGAGGATACCGGATCAGCGGGCATATTCTGCTGCGTAACAGCGGCTGCGGGCAACGCGGCCCGGGCGGGATCACAGCGTAGTGTGCTGGCAGCCTACCGTCCAGGCACGATCAACATCATGATTGGGATTGATGGCTGGTTGTCCCAGTCAGCCATGGTTAACGCTGTGATGACGGCTACCGAAGCAAAGGCTGCGGCATTGGCAGACCTCGGAATCACGGATTCCGAGAATGGCCTCATTGCGACCGGCACCACTACGGATGCTATCGTGCTTGCGGTGAGCGGAAGCCGCCGCTATGCTGCGGAGCATGTGTATGCCGGGACGGCGACTGACCTCGGCGGAGCCATCGGCAGACTGGTGTACAGCACGGTGACGGAGAGCCTGCGCTCAGTGAAGGCAGCGAAATCTGTGAGCAGCGCGCAGGCGGAAGCATTGCAGGCTGCGCACGGGGGAGACGCGGGAGCATCACAGGCTGCGCGGAGGGTAGATGCGGAAGCATCACAGGCAGTGCGAGGAGTAAACGCGGAAGCGTTACAGGCTGTGCACGGGGTACACGCAGAAGCATTGCAGGCTCTGCAAGGAGTCGACGCAGCAGCGCCACAGGCACCACATTCTCTGCCACCACGTGTCTCTCAGAGCGGCGGCCGGGAATGACGAACACGGACTACTATACAGAGCGGCGGGGTGATCCAAGGTGAAGCTTGCTATCATCCTGCTCTTTGCTTATATTGTGGACCGGATAGCCGGCGACCCGCGCAAGCTTCCCCATCCCGTTATTTATATGGGGAAGGCGATTAGTGCCCTGGAGCGGGGGATTCGCCGCTTCGCTGCAACGCCCAATGCTCTGAAGCGGGCGGGAATTCTTCTTCCTCTGCTGGTAGCAGGCGGCGCATGGGCGCTGACAGCGCTGGTTGTCATGCTGCTCTACCGGCTATCGCCCTGGCTGGCCGGAGCAGCCGAAGTGTGGCTGATCTCCACCACCATTGCCTCCAAAGGGCTGAAGGATGCGGGCATGGCAGTTTACGCCGAGCTGCGCTCGGGGGATCTGCCCGCCGCCCGCCGGGCGCTCGGGATGATCGTTGGCCGCGATACAGACCATCTGGATAGCCCGGAGATTGTGCGCGGTACGGTGGAGACGGTCGCGGAGAATATCGTCGATGCGATCATCTCGCCGCTGTTCTTCGCCTTACTGGGCGGCGCACCGCTGGCTATGGCTTATCGTGCAGTGAACACGCTGGATTCCATGGTCGGCTACAAGAATGATAAATACCGCGATCTCGGCTGGGCATCGGCCCGCCTGGATGATGTCGCCAACTACATACCGGCGCGGATGACTGCGCTGCTCTTAACCTTATGTGCGGCACTTCTGCGGCTGGACTGGCGCAGATGCTGGCACACGGTTCGCCGGGATGCCCGCCTGCATCCCAGCCCGAACAGCGGGTATCCCGAATCGGCAGTAGCCGGGGCGCTTGGCATCCGGCTTGGCGGTGAGAATGTATACCATGGCATAACTTCCTTTCGCGCTTACATGGGTGATCCGCTGCGGACGATGGAGCCGGAGGATATTATTGTGACCTCGCGGATGATGATGTGGTCCTCGGCTATCTTTGTCTGCATCTGTGCAGCCGTTGCCCTGCTATGGCATGGGATCGGGGGTTGAGCAGATTGAAGAAAGTTCAAGCATTGGGTGCGGGGGAGTCTTCTCCGGCAATCCAGAAAGCTCAGAAGGTTCAGAATGCTCGAAAAACTCAGAATGCTCAGAATACACAGAATACACAGGAAACCTGGGGCAGTCAGAAGGCTCAAAAGTTGCAGAGTACACAGTCACCTCAGACCAACCCTGCGCAGCCGGAGCTGGAAGTGGTTTTAGTCCGACATGGCTATACCCAGTGGAATAAGGAACACCGTTATCTGGGCAGTACCGATTTGCCGCTTGTGCCGGGAGAGGCAGAGCGGCTTGAGAAGCTACGGACACAGCCACCGCTTGGCGGGGAGTTCCGCAGTGTCTATTGCAGTGACCTGCGCAGATGCCGGGAAACTCTAGCGGCCTTGCTTCCGCACCTGATGCCGCAGGCAGTCTATGATTCCCGGCTACGGGAGGTGGACTTCGGGGCGTGGGAG
Source organism: Paenibacillus sp. FSL P4-0338 (assembly GCF_038002365.1). Lineage (NCBI taxonomy): Bacteria > Bacillati > Bacillota > Bacilli > Caryophanales > Paenibacillaceae > Paenibacillus > Paenibacillus sp. FSL P4-0338. Next base: position 1,525,692 of record NZ_JBBOCG010000002.1, read on the forward strand.
GGCTACACGTATGATCAACTTAAGGATAATCCGCTGTACCGGAGCTGGATTGACAACCCCGGGTCGGCAACGCCCCCGGAAGGGGAGGCGTGGGCGCAATTCGCTGCCCGGGTTGATCATTTCTGGATAGAGCTTCTGCGGGAGGTGCAGGCTCCCGATGCATCCCGTATATTACTGGTGACCCATGGCGGCGTCATCCGGCAGCTGCTGGCGCAGATCATTGAAGGCCAGACATTCTATACCGCAGCAGCACCGGCTCCTGGTGAGGTTACGGTCCTGCGTCTGCTGAAGGTTGGAGGAAGCTGGCAGATGGCGGCGGAGAATGCTAACGGGTGATTGCACTTTGTACATCAGAATGATCCAAAAAACGTATCCATAACTCATTCTGCTGTATTTCCTGCAACAGAATTGCAGCAATTAGCCCGATAATAGGCAAAATCCAAATTTCTAATGCACATAATGCAGCAGAATACGAAAAAGGGCCAATATACGCTTATCTGATTGTACAAAATACAATAGAACCCTCAGGGAGCGCTCAATTAGTGCCCGGGCAATACACGAAAATACCCGATAATCACAACCCGCCCGCATCCGCCCGCATCAGGTATTCCCCATTACCGGTATGCTGAGAAGACGCATGTATAAGCAATATTAGCTCCACATTCCCGCCCCTCATCCCCCACAGAACCACGTCCGGCAGAAAATCCCGGGGCGGTGGTTCTTTTTTTACGGCAAAGTCTGTGCCATGATAGCTATGGAGGCGATCGCAGGATGTTTAAGGATTTCAAGCTCATTGCCGGGCGTCCGGTATCGATCCAGGTGAAGGATTACATGAAGCATCTCATCATCAAAAGCGCGCTCCAAGGCGGGCAGAAGCTGCCCTCGACACGTGAGCTGAGCACCTTGCTGAAGGTCAGCCGGAACTCAGTGATCTCGGCTTATGAGGGTCTGGAGGACGATGGCTTCGCCTATACCGTACAGGGTCAAGGCAGTTATGTCGCCCAAGGCGCGGCAGCGCAGAACGGTGCGGAAGCCGCCTCATGGACGATGGACTGGAAGGAACGGCTTAGCGGGCAGGCGCTGCTTGCAGAGGAGCTGGACATTATGAAGCGGGGGATACGCGCGGAGAAGGGCACGATTTCTTTTACCAGCATCGCCCCGGATGAGCGTCTCTTCGAGCTGGATCATGTCCGCAGAGCGTTCCTGGAGCGTATGTCCGTAGAGGGCAACGTTCTGCTGAATTATGGATATGCCAAAGGCTATAAGCCGTTAATAGACTATCTCAAGCAATATATGGAGCATAAAGGCGTGGATCTGCGCGGCAAGGATATGCTGATTACGAACGGGTTCACGGAGGGCTTCGACCTGGTGCTGTCGGCTCTCGGCAAGCGGCATGGCGCAGTGGTCTGCGAGAATCCGACGCATCATACGGCAATCAAGAATCTGAAGCTGCACGGCTTCGGAATTCACGGGGTCACGATGGAGCGGGACGGCATCCACCTCGGGGAGCTGAAGCAGGCGCTGGAGGCGCGGCCGTATGACTGTGCTTATCTGGTTCCCTCCTACCATAATCCCACCGGCATCGTCATGTCCCCCGAGAAAAGACAAGGGCTAATGAAGCTGATGCAGGACTACAACGTGCCGGTGATTGAGGACGGGTTCAATGAAGAGCTGCGCTATTCCGGCGCCCATGTGGCTCCGTTAATTGCGGCGGCGGGCGGCGGGAACGGCGTGGTGTATCTCGGCAGCTTTTCCAAGGTCCTGTTCCCCGGGCTGCGGGTAGGCTGGGTGCTGGCGGATGAGGAGCTGATCTATTATTTGGAGAGTGTTAAGCGGGCGCGGACCATTCATACCTCGACGCTTGACCAGTCCATTCTGTATCAATATCTGCTGGGCGGCAACCTGGAGAAATATCTCAAAAAAGCCCGGCTGGAGTATAAACGCAAATACGAGCTGACCCTGGCCTGCTGTAAGGAGCATATACCATATGCCTCCTTGTCGGGTGATGGGGGGCTGCATCTGTTCGTAACGTTCGCGGAAGGCTTCAACACAAGGGAATTGCTGGCGGCTTGTCACGCGCGGGGGGTTATTTTTACGGCGGGAGATATCTTTTTCACAGACGGTGCAGGGCAGAACACGCTGCGGCTGGGCTTCTCCAGGGTAGCGGATGAGGATATCGTGAGGGGTATTGCAATCATCGGGAAGACAGCACGGCAAATCATGGGAGAATGAGGTGCGGATATGCTAAGAGTAGGTGTGATTATGGGCGGGGTGTCGTCCGAATATGAGGTGTCGCTGAAGACCGGAAGAGAGATGCTGAAGGCGCTTGATCCGGCAAAATACACAGGAATCCCGGTACACATTACCTCGCGTAAAGAGCTGCTGGAAGGGACGGCCGGACTGGACTTCGCTCTGCTCGCCCTGCATGGGGCTTACGGGGAAGATGGTACGGTGCAGGGAGCCCTGGAGACGCTCGGAATCCCGTATTCCGGGAGCGGGGTGCTCGCAAGCAGCTTGTGTATGGATAAAGGGCTGGCCAAGACGATCATCCGCAGCAAAAGCATTCCCACACCCGACTGGCTGTGTTGGGACAGCATGGACGACTATGCCCCGGAAGCCGTGGAACGGCTCGGTTATCCGGTGATGGTGAAGCCGAATTCCGGCGGGTCCAGCATCGGGATGACCAAGGTAAGAGGGCCAGAGGGGCTGCGGGCGGCGGTGGATAAGGCTTTTGCTAGTGCGGATGGAGGAGCGGTGCTGATTGAACAATACATCCCGGGACAGGAGATTACCTGCTCCATCCTGGGGGGAGAGTTGCTGCCGGTCATCGGGATTCAATCGCTGGGTGCAGACTGGTTCGATTATGAGGCCAAATACGAGCAGGGCGGAGCGGAGGAGCAGATTATCCGGCTGCCGGATGCGGTGCAGGAACAGGTACGGACGGCGGCGTTAACCTGCTACCGGGCGCTTAAATGCGCAGTGTATGCACGGGTGGATATGCTGCTGAAGGATGGTATCCCTTATGTGCTGGAGGTGAATACATTGCCCGGAATGACGGCAACCAGCCTGTTGCCCCAGAGTGCAGAGGCAGCCGGGATGGACTTCAGCAGCCTGCTGGATGAGATCATTACCGGGTCACTGTGTGAGCGCGGGGGGCTGCTAGGTGAACGTGGAGAGGGAGCGCTGACGGATGTGGATGCAGGACTTAAACCGCAGGGGCAAGTGAAGGATGCGCAGCAAGCCGATTATTCCATTCATACCCGTCATGCCCCTCAAGCGCAGCCTGTAGAATCTGGAGGTGTCAGGCTATGAGTACGATGAGAAGGGACAATGCTGCATTGCCTGTAGATAGATTCAGCAGCCCTATGCACAGTCATATTATTAATCCGCGGTTACAAGAGATTCCGCCTTCGGGCATCCGGGCTTTTTTTGATCTGGCTGCGGGTAACAACGATATTATCTCACTAGGAGTAGGCGAGCCGGACTTCGCTACACCCAAGCAGGTAAGAGCAGCCTGTATCCGTGCGCTCGACCGCGGGGAGACGGGGTATACCTCGAACAGCGGACTGCCGGAGCTGCGGGAAGAAATTGCCGGCTATTTGGAGGCGGGCTTCGGATTGCGCTATGATCCTGCGGATGAAATTCTGGTTACGGTGGGAAGCAGTGAAGCGGTGGATCTGGCATTGCGGGCATTCATGGCTCCCGGGGATGAGATTCTGATTCCTTCTCCGGGTTATGTCGCCTATGCTCCTATTGCCCATCTGAACGGCGGGACACTGGCGCCGGTGGAGACGAAGGTAGAGGAAGGCTTCAAGCTCACTGCCGAAGCTCTGCGTAAGGCGGTAACGCCGCGTACGAAGCTGCTGATGGTGAATTTTCCAAGCAATCCTACAGGAGCGGTTATGACTTACGAGGACTGGCTGCCGGTTGCTGAAGTGGTGAAGGAGCATGGCCTGATTGTCATTTCTGATGAGATCTATGCCGAGCTGACTTATGACAGCAAGCATGTCAGCATTGCCTCTCTGCCTGGGATGATGGAGCGGACGGTGGTGATCAGCGGGTTCTCGAAGGCTTTTGCCATGACGGGCTGGCGGGTAGGCTATGCCTGCGGGAACCGCGAGCTGCTCTCGGCCATGCTGAAGATTCATCAATACACCGCCATGTGCGCACCGCTGCCGGGGCAGATTGCTGCGGTCGAAGCGCTGCGCAGTGCGCTCCCGGATATGGAGCGGATGAAGGCGTGCTTCAAAGAACGCCGCTCGCTGATCGTGGAGGGCCTGCGGTCCGCCGGATTGTCCTGCCATATGCCGCAGGGGGCCTTCTATGCCTTCGCTTCGATCAGCCGCACCGGGCTCAGTTCAGAAGAGTTCGCCATGCGCCTGCTGCAGGAGGCAGGGGTTGCCGTGGTACCGGGTCATGTGTTCGGAGCTGGAGGGGAAGGCTACATCCGCTGCTCCTACGCCGCTTCTACGGCGAAGCTGACCGAAGCGCTGGAGCGGCTGGAAGGCTTCATGAAGATGACAATGCTGCATAGTTTTGCAGGTAAAAATGTAATTGTAAGATGATTTCATATCACCTATAATCCTTAAAGGAAGAAATAGGGAGATTGAAACAGCATTCCGGCCCGCCGCCGGATCAGGAAGCCCCCTTCTTCATTTGGAGGGGGCTTTTGGGCTTGTAATGGGGTAAGGCTGGGGAGCCGGTGGGAGCTTGATGGTGCTGAAAGTTGGCGGGCAGGTAGACGGTTAGCAGCTAACTAGGTAACTGTGGCGGGATGTAGGCTGGCGGGAGGAATAAGGGGGAGAAATCCCTTTGATTGTGGTCGAAGTGGGCTGATGGGAGGAAAGAGAGGGAGAAATCCCTTTGATGGTGGCGGAAATTAGGCTGGTGAGGAAATGAGAAGGGTAAATCCTTTTGATCCTATTGTGCTGAGGTGCATAAGTGCACCTGAATTTGGCGAAATGGGGCCAGGCGATCGAATGAGGGGTATTAGTGCACTTGATTTCGGCTAACTTGGCCTACCCCGCGTTGCACCATTCCGCCAACCCTGCACACCTGCCCCCGCACCTTGCAACTTTTACACAGCATGCTCATACAGTGGACTACCTCCACAGCAGCAATTTGACTAAATTTATCCTTCTAATACAGGCAGGCTTAGACTCTTCAGTGCGCTAGTGAGCGGCATAGCCTGCAATACTTGCGGATTTAAACTTCAATGACTGATAAACAGCTTCAACGTAACCTGATCAGCAGACACAGATGTATTCTTGCAGCGGGAGTCCGCTTTCGCACTATCTAATAGGAGGCAATATCATGATCTCAGCCATTCAAGAAGTAACCGGACGGATCGCTCCGCCTGACGAAAAAGCTACACTACGCGCGGTGCTCCGCCTGAACAGTCTGACCAAGCCGCCCGGAAGCCTCGGGCGGCTGGAGGCGCTGGCTGTCCGGCTGGCCGGAATCTCCAAAGTAGAGCAGCCCTGCTACAGCAAACGAACGGTTGTGGTTATGGCCGCAGACCATGGGGTCTGCTGTGAAGGCGTCAGTGCTTTTCCGCAGGAGGTGACCATGCAGATGGCCTATAACTTCCTCAACGGCGGGGCGGCTGTGAATGTCCTGGCCCGTCAAGGCGGTGCTGAGGTACAATTCGTGGATATCGGGATCAACGGCGATATCGACCACCCGCAGCTGATTAACCGCAAGGTCCGCCGGGGTACAGACAATATGGCAGCAGGTCCGGCGATGAGCCGGGAGGATGCGCTGCGCGCGATTCTGGCCGGAGTTCATGTGGCGCAGGAGGCGGTGAAGAACGGCACGGAGATTTTTATTACCGGGGAGATGGGCATCGGGAATACGACAGCCAGTGCGGCGGTCTTGTGCGCACTCGAGGGCATTCCGGCAGAGACGGCGGCAGGACGCGGGACAGGCATTAACGATGAGCGGCTTCAGCACAAAATTTCGGTAATCGAACGTGCCCTCCAGGTAAATAACCCCGACCCCGCTGATCCGGTTGATGTGCTCGCCAAGGTCGGAGGGCTCGAGATTGCCGGGCTGGCCGGGCTGATTCTCGGTGCGGCGGCGCTGCGGATTCCGGTCATTCTGGACGGCTTCATCTCCGGTGCGGCAGCTCTGATCGCCCGGGCACTGGCACCGGAATCCACAGCGTACATGATCGCTTCCCATGTCTCTGGTGAGCAGGGGCATAAGCTGATGCTGGACCGCCTCGGTCTGGAAGCGCTGATTGATATGGGCCTGCGGCTGGGCGAAGGCACCGGGGGCGCGCTATGTCTGCATTTTATCGAAGCGGTCTGCCGGATTATGCGTGAGATGGCGACCTTCGAAAGTGCGGGCGTCTCCGGCTCGGAGAGCGTATGAGCATTCTGGTCACGGGCGGGGCACGCAGCGGTAAAAGCGGCTTCGCCGAGCGTCTGACCCGCAAGCTGGCTGACTCGCAGCGGGCGGTCTATGTGGCAACCGGACAGGCTTTTGATGCGGAGATGGAGGCGCGGATTGCATTGCACCGGCAACAGCGGCAGGCGGACGGTTTCCAGTGGGAGACGTTGGAGGAGCCGCTTAAGCTCGCAGCGCTGCTGGAGCAGCTCTCCGGCAGCGGCCAGACTGTGCTGGTGGACTGCCTGACGCTCTGGCTGTCGAATCAGCTGCTGGCTGTGGAGGAGAAGAGCGGCAGGAAGGAATTGGTAGAGGCTGCAATTGCGGAACTGGAGCAAACGGTCTCGGGCTTCGAGGGCACGCTGATTCTGGTTACGAATGAAGTGGGCGACGGCATTGTGCCGGAATATGCGCTGGGGCGGCTATACCGTGATTTAGCGGGAAGAATGAACGCCAGGCTGGCTGCCCGGTGCGGGCAGGTCTTTCTCGTGACTGCCGGAATCCCGATTGAGCTGAGAAGCCGGGAGTATCTGCTGTGAGTGCGCGGGGAAATGCCGCGGCTGCGTTTCAATTCCTGACGCGGTTTCCGGTCCGCACCAAGGAAGATTTCTCGCCGGAACTGCTGCGCGCGAGCGTGGCCTATTATCCGCTCGTCGGGGCAGCCATCGGCCTTAGCACCCTACTTGGCGCCGCCGCAGCAGGCTGGCTGCTGCCGGCCTGGCCTGCCGCTGTCGTCACCCTCATCCTGTGGGTAGGACTGACCGGCGGGCTGCACCTGGACGGCTGGATGGACAGCGCCGATGCGCTGCTCAGCTACCGCTCCAGGGAGCGGATGCTGGAGATCATGAAGGACAGCCGTGTCGGCGCTATGGGCGTGCTGGCCTGCGTGCTGCTCCTGCTGCTGAAGGCCTCGCTGCTGGCGGCATGGCTCGAAGGCGGCAGCTTCAGCCTGCTGCCGCTGCTCCTGCTGCCGCCGGTCTGGGGCCGCTGGTACATGGTGCGGGCGATGGCCCGCTATCCCCTGGCCCGCGGCAATGAAGGGCTGGCCGCCACCTTCGGCGGGCTGCCTGCCCGGCAGGAGCGGCGCGCGGGCCTGAGCGCCGTGCTGCTGACGCTGGCCGCAGCTGCTGCGCCTCTGGCGCTGGGCGCGGGCAGCGGGGCATGGCCGCTGCTGGCGGCTGCGGCCATCCTGACACCGCTGGCCGCGGCGGCCTGCGGCAGGCTCGCTGCGCGGCGGATCAACAGCCGGCTCGGCGGGCTCACCGGCGACGTCTACGGCGCGCTGGGCGAGCTGCTGGAGACGGTGGCCCTGCTTGTGCTGGTACTGCTCCAGCACAACCTGCCTTAGCGGGCCGCGAGCCACCTGCCCGCGTCCGTCTGAATAATGCGCCGTACCTACGCAGCATTTATGCGCCGCTTCGCGCTGCGCCCGTAGCGAACAATCAGTGATACATGTATTCTGTGCAACTAAAAACAGTGAAACGGCAGGCTTTCTTCTTGTAACTGTAGTCTGTACAACTAAATTTACCTGAATGGGCGAAAACCCTGATATAGAGGCTGTTTAAATGCACGAAATACAGCTAAACGGAGATTCGGCGGCAGACCAAACGATTTAGTTGTACAAGCTGCGTTTAAGCCACCCTCTACACCCTAACCGGGGGACGGCGAAATTTCAGCAAGCGACGAGTTAAAGCAATGCTCACAGGTGAAAATCTGCTGAAGACTAATGCATCATCAGATTTACACTAGCGGGTGGGCATGATGAACCTTAAAAGGACTAAATGTGAAATCCTTGGGCCAATCTATGCTGAAAACAACATACAATGTGTAGGTAGGGTGTGCGGGGCCCGATGTATGCGGAAAACCGAACACAATTAGCAGGTGTTGTACCAGTGGTCCTCGTTGCGCCGTCCAGCCCATGTGCACCGCTTCGCCCGGCGCAAGAACCGGCTGTGCCGTCCAGCTCATGTGCGCCAGCCCTACACCTATACGCCGCACCACGCCCGGCGGCCAACACCTGCACCGCCGCCAAGCGCCGGGAGCAGCAAGAAAGCGAGGAAGATGAACATGGAAGATACAGCCGCATACACAGGCGCAGCCCGGGCAGCGGAAGCCGGTCAGAGTCGGCCCGGCGCTGTGCTGATGATCCAGGGGACGGCCTCCGATGTCGGCAAAAGCCTGGTCACCGCCGCCATAGGGCGGATAATGACCCGGGACGGCTACCGGACTGCCCCGTTCAAGTCGCAGAATATGGCGCTGAATTCCTATGTCACAGCGGACGGCAAGGAAATCGGCCGTGCCCAGGGGATGCAGGCGGAAGCCTTCGGCATTACGGCTACCAGCGATATGAATCCGATTCTGCTGAAGCCCTCCGGGGAGATGAGTGCGCAGATTGTTGTGCACGGGGTGCCGCATGCTGCGCTCAGCGCGAGGGAATACCGCGAGAAGTTCCTCCCGGAAGCCAAGGGTACCGTAATGGATGCACTCGGACGGCTGCGGGAGGCCTATGATATTGTGCTGATGGAAGGCGCGGGCAGTCCGGCGGAGATCAATCTCAAGAGCCGGGATATCGTCAATATGAATCTGGCCGGATGGGCAGATGCACCCGTGCTGCTGGTCGCCGACATTGACCGGGGCGGGGTCTTCGCCTTCATCGTCGGCACCCTGGAGCTGCTGGAGCCGCATGAACGCGCCCGGGTCAAAGGCTTCATCATCAATAAATTCCGCGGGGATGTCTCCCTGTTACAGCCCGGACTGGACTGGCTGGAGGAGCGCACAGGCATCCCGGTACTCGGGGTGCTGCCGTTCCTGCCGCAGCTGCGGATTGAGGCGGAGGATTCCGTAGTACTGGAAGGAACGTCCGGCCGCCAGCGGGAGGAGTCCGCGAAGGAGCTAGATATCGCCGTCATCCGTTATCCGCGGATCTCCAACTTCACCGACTTCGATCCGCTTCAGGAGGAGCCGGATGCTGCCGTACGTTATGTGCAGTCGGCAGATGAGCTTGGAACACCGGATGTGATTATCCTGCCGGGCACGAAAAACACCGCTGCTGACCTGCAATATCTTCGCGAGCAGGGGTTCCCGGCCGCAATCGAGCGTGCGCTGGAGCGGGGAACGCAACAGCTTGCCGGGATCTGCGGCGGGTATCAGATGCTGGGCTTGAAGCTGCTTGATCCCCATGCCGTAGAGAGTGCGGAACCGGGAGAGAGCGAGGGGCTGGGCTATCTGCCGCTCTCGACAGCGTTTCTCCAGCACAAGACTACGGTGCGGGTGAGCGGCGGGCTGGCTGCGGATCATCCCCTGCAGTTAAGCGACGCAGCCACTGGCGTAACACCGGAAACATTGCCTGTCGCCGGTTATGAGATACATATGGGAACAACCACGAACCATGACCCGTCTTCCGTGCTCAGCCTGTTTACACTGGCCGCATCGGAAGGGCAGGCAGTGCCGGAGGGCTGGGGGACCCGGGACGGCAGAGTCTGGGGCAGCTATCTGCACGGACTGTTCCACAATGATGCTCTGCGCCGGAGCTGGCTGAACGGACTGCGTATCTCCAAGGGACTAGCACCGCTACCCGCCACCTTCTCGGCTGCTGCACTCCGTGAGCAGGAATTCGACCGGCTGGCAGATGCTGTAGAGTCCCATTTGAATATGGCTGCGGTATATGCAATTATGGGCCTGCCGGGAGGGGGAGAATAGCGATGCTGCTTGCCGTGCTGCTGTTTGTCGTAGCTGGTCTCGCTGAGATCGGCGGCGGATACCTCGTCTGGCTCTGGCTGCGGGAATCGCGCCCGGTATGGTATGGATTAGCAGGCGCGGTTATCCTGATCGCCTATGGTATAATCCCGACCCTGCAGAAATTCCCTTCGTTTGGCCGGGTATACGCCGCTTATGGCGGAGTATTCATCGTCCTGGCTGTACTGTGGGGCTGGCTGGTGGACCGCAAGACGCCGGATCTCTACGACTGGATCGGAGCCGGCATCTGCGTCATCGGGGTATCCGTCATTTTATGGGCGCCCAGGCACTGAGCAACTTTCTTCACTTTTCCCCAAAAAAAAGCAGTTCCAAAGGCCGCATCGCCTCGGGAACTGCTTTTTCTATTAGATAATTTAGTTAAGTAGCGCTTAGCGCCCTCAAATCTTAAACTGCTGAGCGGCTTTTTGCAGCTTCACGGCCTGTTGGTAGAGGTGCTCGACGGTCAGCGCGTGGCCTTCCAGCTCCTCGTGCTGGCGTGCCGAGTTGTCGGCAAGTGTGTCTGCGTTCTGCTGCGACTTGGCGGTAATCTGCGCCGTTTCTTCTACAGAGGCACTGACTTCCTCGGTGCCTGCCGAGATCTGCTGAGTGGCGGCAGAGACGGACTGAATACTGTGATTGATGCTCTGAATGAGGATCAGCAGGTGGTTAAAAGCATTACCGGCTTCGGCCACCTTGTTCATTCCGGAAGCCACTTCCGCATTGACATGGTTCATTTCGGATACGGACTGAGTCATATCTGCCTGCAGACTCAGCAGGAATTCGCGGATCTGCTCGTTGGATTCCTTGGACTGCTCGGACAGCTTGCGCACTTCCCCGGCCACCACAGCGAATCCGCGGCCATGCTCCCCGGCACGGGCGGCCTCAATGGAAGCATTAAGCGACAGCATTTGAATCTGCTTGGTAATCTCGGTAATCCCCTGTACGACCTCCCCAATCATCAGCGAGCGTTCGTTCATCAAGCGGAACTGCTCCAGCGACTGTTCGGAGGCCTGCTCTACCTGGCGCATCTGCTCCACTGCACTCTGGGCAATATCATTGCCGCTCTGGGCCTCGGTGGAAGCCTCGCTGATCTGCTCGGTGACCTCACCGGCGGCGGAAGCAATATGCTGGATACCCATATTGATCTCATCCATGGCCCGGGAGTTATCCATGGCACTGCTGGCAATCATGGTACTGCCCTTGCCGATCTCCTCCACAGAGACCGCTGAATGTTCAGCCATCTCATTAAGGATCTGGACACGCGTTTTCAGATCATTGGAATCGGCTACTACTGTCCCGGAGGTATCCAGTACATGTCCGATCATCTCCTTCAGGCGCTCACTCATGATGCGGAAGCTCTCGGAGAGCTGTCCAACTTCATCGGTACCCTCCAGAGTCAGCGCTTCGGTGAAGTCGCCGCTTGCCAGCTTGTTGCTGTAGGCAGCAAGCTTAGTGATCGGACGGGTGATTCTGCGGCTCATGAAGCCTGCGGCAGTGACCCCTACCAGCAGTGCCAGCAGGGTAATTCCTGCGCTTGTCCATAGGATGCTGCTCATCTTGTCTTTGACGAAGTCCATATCTGCGCTTGCAGCTACAATCATGGTCGTTCCGGGAACGCCGACATAGGCACTTTTATGTATACCATGGCTATCACTATACATTTCACTAAGTCCAGTTTTTCCTTTGGAGGCTTGCTCCATGGCAGGAGATACTTCTATTACTTCATCCGGTTTGAGCTTGGCACCATGATCTGCGGTCAGGACAGTGGCCTGGCCATCCTTCAGATTGATGAGGAAGATAGTATCCACATCCAGCTTTTTACGCTTATCCTCCAGATAGAATTCGACATTGGTCCTAGCCTGCTCATTCTTGTTCAGGGTCTGCTGCGCACTGGTTGCATTCAGGTTCTTATAAGCATCCTGGGCGGCGGCACTCAGAGACTTGTCGATCTGCGGAATGACATAGCTGTTAATGGTGCCGATAGATATAAGGTAGAAGCTGATACTCAACGTAAGAGAAGTGAGTAGCAGAACGACGAACAGCAACAGCGTGAACTTGCGACTAATTGATTTTTTGAAGCCAAACATGGCATTCGCTCCTTTTTACGTGAAATGCATCTTAATCTCCATATTCTATAGAATTAACCTCCGGTTGAATAGTGAAAAATTGCTATATGCTGCATTATTTTCAGAAATACCTGAATATTTAATGACTCTATCACTATTTCGGCAAAAAGAAGCAAGGAATTGCTGCTTTTCTGAAAATTTAAAATTTCATAGCATGTTAGCTTTGTATGTGATAGAGTAGTTATGTTTTGTTTCTTGACTATTGTGATCCGCGGTTCGTAACCATCCCGCGTAACCAAAACTAGGAGGAATACCAGGTATTATGTTTAACTTGTTGTGGGGCGTTTGTTTCGTTGTCGTTAATTTTGTGTTTTTTCTGCTGTGCTACCGCTTATTCGGTAAAAAAGGGCTCTACGCCTGGGTCGGCATGGCAACCGTAGTCGCTAATATCCAGGTCGCCAAGACCATTGCAATGCCGTTCGATATCGTGATGACGCTGGGTAATACGATGTATGTCACGCTCTATATGACCAGTGACCTGCTCAATGAGCGGTACGGCCGGGCTGAAGCGCGGAGTGCTGTGTGGTTCGGCTTCTTCACGCTGCTGATGACGACCGTCATTATGCAGATGGTGCTGGTGTTCAAGCCGCAGGAGACGGACATTGCCCAATCTGCGCTGCAGACGATATTCGGCCTGATGCCGAGACTGGCGCTGGGCAGTCTGACCGCTTATTTTATCAGCCAGTTCCTGGATGTACGGCTCTACGCCTGGATCCGGAAGTATTACGGCAGCTCTAAGCAGCTATGGATCCGCTCGAATGGCAGCACGATGATCAGCTCCTTTGTCGATACGCTGATCTTCTGTACGATTGCTTTTGCCGGAACCTATGACATGAAGGTGTGGACCGAGATTCTGCTGACCACCTACCTGTCCAAGTTCATCCTCACGGCCGCCGGCACGCCGGTGCTGTATCTGGGCCGTTCCTTCAAATTTGCCGAGGAAGAGCAGAAGCCTGCTATCCGGGAGTAAGCCTTCCCATCATAAAGCCCCAGCCCCCGAAGATCCGGGTGACTGGGGCTTTTGTGTGCCGTGAAGTACAGTAGGCTCGTGCACTAACTTGAAACTTCCTGCGTTCAGCTGAATTACAGGTTAAGCACGGTCCATTCTTTAGGGAAGCTGGTCAGCGTCTGCGGACCTTCGGCGGTGACCAGCACATCGTCCTCAATACGCACACCGCCGAGACCCGGCACATAAATCCCCGGCTCTACGGTGAAGACGTTGCCGTTCTGGATAATATCCGTATTCAGTCCGTGCAGCGAAGGGTACTCATGGGTGTCCATGCCCAGTCCGTGTCCGACACGGTGCATGAAGTACTCCCCGTAACCTGCGGCGTCAATCACATCACGTGCGGCCTTGTCGACAGAACCGAAGGACGCTCCGGCCACGGAGGCGGCAATGCCCGCTTCATTGGCGGCAAGCACAGTACTATATATATCACGCAGTCTGCTGTCCGTTTCTCCCACCGCGAAGGTGCGGGTGATATCGGAAGCATAGCCACCGGCATATACACCGAGGTCGAACATTAACAGGTCGCCCGGCTGAATAAGGCGTTCGCCCGGTACGCCGTGAGGCAGGGCCGTGTTCGAACCGGACAGCACCATCGTGTCGAAGGAGGGGCCGGAGGCGCCGACTTTTTTCATCAGATACTCCAGCTCTGCTACCAGTTCAATCTCGCTGACTCCGGCTTTGACATGCGCCAGACCCTGGCGGAGAACCTCCTCCACCAGCTCGGCGGCATGCTTCATGATACGTACTTCCTCCGGGGTCTTGACCGCGCGCATGGCCCGGAGCAGATGGCCGATATCCTGATAGGAACCTGCGGCGACCGCCTCTGCGAGGAGCTCATACCGGCTGACGGAGAAGTGTTCCTTCTCGATGCCGATGCTGCCCAGAGTAACACTGCCAAAGCGTGACTTCAGCAGAGCGTACGGGTTGTCCGTGTCGCTGTGTGTCAGAATTGTCTTCACCAAGGAGGCGGCATGCGCGGCTTCGGCGTCCAGCGCCGGAACGATCAGCACCGGTTCTTCACCCCGGATCAGCAGCAGGCCCAGAAAACGTTCATGCGGGTTGCTGGCAAAGCCCGTCAGATAGTACACATGCTTAGGATCGGTTACGAGCAGGGCATCCAGGCTTGCGGCCGCCATGTCCTGCTCCAGTTGTTGCAGAGCTGCATTCATTTCAATAGTTCCCCTTTCATCTACACGCTTGAACAGCAATGTTCCTATTATAATTCATAATCCTGAAGCCTGCACATCCCGGACGAAGACTATGTTAACTCTCTGAAATGATGTAACATGAGCTTAGCGCATATACTCGGATATGGAGTAAGTTAGGCCGGTGTTTGAGCTGTGCCGGCCGGCGAGGAAGGGGAGGAAGTCCATGCAAGGCACAACCGTACTGATCACCGGTGCGAACTCCGGGATGGGACTGGCTACAACCGTAGAAATGGCCCGCAGGGGAGCAACTGTCATTATGGCCTGCCGCAGCCTTAAGCGGGGGGAAGAGGCGCTTGCCGAAGCGGTGCGGCAGAGCGGCTCCAGCCAGATCCGGCTGATGCTGTGCGATCTCGCTTCCTTCGATAGCATTCGCGCTTTTGCCGGGGAGTTCACTGCCGAATATCCGGTACTTGATGTTCTGATCAATAACGCAGGGGTGGTCGCGCTGAAGCGTGAGCTGACAGCAGATGGCTACGAGCTGGATCTGGGCGTGAATCATCTGGGGCATTTCCTGTTGACCCGCCTGCTGCTGGATAACCTCAAGGCTGCTGAGCAGGGCCGGATTGTGGTTGTGGCTTCGGGAGCCTATAAGATCGGCAAGCTCTATCTGGAGGATCATACGTTATCCCGTGGCTTCAATCCCGGCAAGGCGTACGCCCGCTCCAAGCTGGCGAATATTCTGTTCACCCGTGAGCTGGCGGAACGCTTGAAGGGAACGCAGGTGACGGTGAACAGCCTGCATCCGGGTGCAGTAGGAACGAGCATCGGCGTGAACCGGGAGACTGGCTTCGGACGCAGGGTTCTGAAGCTGATGTCCTACTTCTTCCTCACTCCAGAGCAGGGAGCGGATACAGCCATCTATCTGGCAACTGCGCCGGAGCTGGACGGGGTAAGCGGGCAATATTATTACCGCCGCAAGATCAAGGAGCTGACGCCACGGGCGGAGGATACAGAAGCGGCCGCACGATTATGGAAGTGGAGTCTGGATCAGACGGGGCTTTAGTAAAGCCGTTTCAGTAGGGTTGCTTCAGCATTGCTGAAACTGTGGAACTGCTGCGTAATAGGACCGGCTTGGAGTATAATTACGGTACGTATGCTTATACCACAATTAGGAGGAAATAGAGCATGGAATGGCAGGCTTATACCATAGAGGATGCACGAATTGAGGATTTGGATGCAATTGTGGAAATTTATAATTCGACGGTTGCCGGTAGAGTGGTAACTGCGGATATTGAACCGGTTAGCGTGGAGGAGCGGGTGGGATGGTTCCATGAGCATAGCAGCCATCACCGGCCGCTGTGGGTACTGAGACAGGGCGGCGAGATCGCGGCCTGGTTCAGCTTCCAGTCATTCTACGGACGGCCGGCTTATAATGGAACAGCAGAGATTAGCGTCTATGTAAATGAGAAATTCCGCGGCAGCGGTGCGGGAAGTATTCTGCTCGCCAAGGCAGTGGAGGAATGTCCGCGCCTTGGGCTGCAGAATCTGGTCGGGTTCGTATTCGGCCATAATGAGCCCAGCCTCGGCCTGCTGCGGAAGTTCGGCTTCAAGGAATGGGGGCTGCTGCCTGGAGTCGCAGTGCTTGACGGCATCCCGCGCGATCTGGTCATCATTGGCCGCAAGCTGTAAATATATAAATAGACAGGCCTTATTGAGGTTGCGTAGGAGGGCTGAAGGCGGAACGGCATTCCTCTTCCGTAATCCATGATTCCGACCAGACCTGAAGATCGCGAATGACGGATTCCAGCGCCCGGCCTTTGCCTGTAAGCGAATATTGGATGCGGACGGGGGTATCCGGGAACACCTCGCGCAGCACGATGCCTTCCTGCTCCAGCTCCTTCAGCCGTTCAGACAGCAGCCTGCCGCTGACAGGCAGTGAGGACTCGATTTCCCCGAAGCGCTGGGGGCCCTGGAGCAGCTGATAGATGATTAAGCCCGTCCAGCGTCTGCCGATAATATCCATGCTTTTTTGTAATCTTGGACATAACTCTGTGTATTTCATTAGGCTCACCTCTTACTGTACATTATAAACGAATTTCCCTGTACCTAAAACAAATTTGAAGGATTATAGCTGCATGAAAGGATGATTCCCATGGCAAAAAAGAAGAAGAATACACCGGCCCCGCGCCCTGCGGCAACGGATGCCCCGGCAACCCTGAAGGATATGCTGAGCGGCGAGGTGCTGGAGAAGCTAAAGGCGCAGTCCGATGCGCTCAAGGCAGAAGAACAGAACAAGAAGGAGGCTGTCCTAAAGGCAGCCGAGGATAAGCGGAAGGCGGAGCAGAAGCGGCTGGAAAATGATTTCGGCCATCTGCTGGAGAACAGCAATCAGGACTGGTCCAAATTTAAGTAAAATAATTCTTTACCAGAATAAGGGTTGACAATCTGCTGCAAGGCCATATATTATTGGGTTTATCATTTAGAGAAGGGAGGCTGATGAGTCATGATTGGAACAAATAAACGGAACAGACAGCAGGATCACCTCACAACCGCATATGTACGATCTGATCTCATCGCCTTCGTCCGGAAGACATAATATGCAGGGTATTGCTGCTGATGTCTGAACTGAATACAGGTGTGCTTTGAACGGGTGCAAGCTTCAACGGGAAGCTGCACTTAGCGCGCCGGGAGCCGCATGATCAGAACTGGTCTGCGGCTCTTTTTGTGTACCTGGAAACTCGGAATTTGCTGAACCCCTATGGAAACCTAACCAGAAACCCAACCTGAGAGGAAATGAAAATAGATATGAATAGCATGGAGCACCAAGCGGAGGAAATGTCCCGCTATAAACATGAGGTGGCCCTTCCGGGCGGCGACCTCAAAATCTACGCCAGTGAGCAATTATTCGGTACGCTGGATTACAAGGTCCTGGAGATGGCTAACAATAATCTGCAGATTCCCGGCATCGAATATATGAGTTATACGCCGGATGTGCATGTAGGCGTCGGAACCTGCATCGGTACAACCGCTGTCTGGGATGCCCAATCAGGCTATGTGTCGCCGTCCATTGTGGGCAGTGACATCGGCTGCGGGATGCGCGTGCATCTGACCAACCTGCATATGGATGATCTGCGTGAAGTGAAGCTGCGCCGCAAGCTGGTCCGCGCCATTGAGAAATATCTGCCGATGGAGGCCCAGCAGCGCGGCCACTACAGTGATATCCGGCTGGAGAATATCGTACGCAAGGGGCTGCACGGCCTGCCGAACAAATATATCCCGGACAGCTACACGCCGAAGAAATCAAGTGCGCTGTCCCATGTGGAGATCAGCAAGCTCGGCTTCGATGAAGAGATTCTGAATGAGCTGCCGGACATGGCCTGGCACCGGGGCCACCGCCAGCTTGGAACTCTTGGCGGCGGCAATCATTTTGTGGAGATTCAGGCGATTGAGATCGCAGAGGAGCAGCGGGAAGTAGCCGAAGCCTGGGGGCTGAAGGATGGGCAGATTGCCGTTATGATCCACTCCGGCTCACGGGCCTGGGGCGGTATGGTCAATCAGTTCTGCACCCCGGCGTTCGCCAAGGTCATGGGCCAGCTGGGGCTGGGCAGCGCTGATCCGCGCCTGATCTATACACCTCTGGCGCATCCTCAGGCTCAGCGCTATGTTAATCTGATGAACTCGGCACTGAACTATGCGGTTGTGAACCGTCACCTGATTGCTTATGGAGTCCGTGAGGGCTTCCGGGATGTCTTCGGCACGAAGTGCGAGCTGCGTACCCTTTACGATCTGATGCACAATTACGCCTGGGAAGAGAAGACTTCCTCAGGCAGCAAGTTCGTCCACCGTAAGGGGGCTACCCGCGCTCTGCCGGCAGAGCATGCGGATAATCCGCGCCCTTATGCAGCGACTGGACATCCGGCGCTGATTCCCGGCTCGATGGGCACCGCATCCTATATCATGGTCGGCCAGCCCGGCGGGGAAGAGAATTATTATTCCATCTGCCATGGTGCAGGACGTATCCGTTCCCGCTCGGCCACCAAGCGGCTGGTGAGTGTCCAGAAATTCTCCCGGTCGATGAAGGTAGGAACGGAAGATGAGATTGTTGTGAACCAGCATTCCCTGGAATCTATTATTGACGAATCTCCCCAAGCCTATAAGAATGTAGATGAGATCATAGAAAGCGTTACGGGCGCCGGCCTGGCTGCCGTGGTGGCCAAGTGCAAGCCGCTCGCAGCGATAAAGGGGACGAAATAAGGATGGAGCAGGAGAACAAGAAACCGGCTGTAATCTATGAATATGATGAAGAGAGAGCCGGAATTATCAAAGGCTACGATGTGTACGCCCGTCTGGTGGACGGCATCCTTGAAGCCCTCTACACCCGGTACGGTGTCCGTTACGAGCTGTATGCCAGCGATGATCCCAACAGCGAATACTGGAAGCTGCTGGAGAACGATGTGCAGAGCGGGAATGATGGTGTGGAGCATGTGGCGCGGATTTTTGACCGTCTGGAGGACCGGACCTTCGTGTTTGATGATGAGAAGGAGCAGCCGGAGTATCATATCCATCTGTCGGTCCGCAATAATGTGCTCGCTTATCCGGCGATGGGCATTGCGCTGGCACGGGTTCCGGTGTTTCAGGAGAACGGGATTAACTTTCAGGATTATGTGTTTGCCGCATCGGATGCTCAGTTGCAGTTCTTCCTTGGCAATGTGCGCAAGCGCCAGCGGGAGCAGAATATCAACAAGGTGACGGTGTTCACCGACCGGCGCAACGGGATTTCCCGTGAGGATGAGCCGATTACGCGTGCGGTTAGGCGCGAAGAGGTGATTTTGGATGCCGGTATCAAAAAAGAGATCTACCGCTCGCTCGACCAGTTCTTCGACAGCGACCGCAGCTTCTATGTCACCTATGATATCCCGTACAAGCGGGGGATTCTGCTCTACGGGCATCCGGGCAACGGCAAGACCACTCTGGTCAAATCCATTGCCGGAAGCGTGCCGGGACCGGTGCTCTATTGGCAGATTACGGAGTACACAAGCAGTGAATCGGTGAATGAGGTATTCGAGGCTGCTGCCCGGCTGGCACCGATGGTACTCGTGATTGAGGACATCGACTCTATGCCGCAGGAGGTGCGCTCCTTCTTCCTGAACACGCTGGACGGGGCGACCTCCAAGGAGGGGATCTTCCTGATCGGCACGACCAATTACCCGGATAAAATCGACCCGGGTCTCATGAACCGCGCCGGGCGCTTCGACCGGGCCTACGAGATCAAGATGCCAAGCGAGGCACTGCGCCTTGAATATCTGCAGCTGCGCGGCTTCTCCGCCTTCGCAGGTGAGGAAGGCACGGCCACCGCTGCGCGTCTGACCGGGGATTTCTCCCTGACCCAGCTCGGCGAGCTGTATGTCAGTGCCGCACTGGAATGGCATGAGAACGGCACGGCAGATGTGGAGCTTCTGGTGCGCGGTATGCGCGGCGAGCTGGACAAGGGCCGCAAACGGGAATGGATGAAGGACGCTTCGTCCAGCATTGGATTTTATTGAGCCGCCGGGGAACAGAGGCGGAATAGCAAGTACTTGAGGGAGCCGTGAGGCTCCTTTTTGTTCGTAATGTCCAGGAAATGATGACGGGGAGGCGCATCGACCAAATGTAATCGAAAAACCGATCACATTCTAAATAAGCGTATCCATGCTACCTATGGTTCACACGTTAGAGCAAACTTGTTTAGGGTTCCAATGTATTAAGGGAATTTCCTGCAAAAGTGTAACTTTTCGCGTGCTCATACGTGGATGGAGTAAGGGGGGAGGAGATGGAGCCGAATTCGCTGGATGAACTATATGAACAATATGTTGACGACATCTACCGCTATCTGCGCTCCCTCTGCCAGGACCATCATGCGGCTGAAGATTTGATGCAGGATACCTTTTACCGGGCGTATCTGTATCTGGAGGATTGCCGGGAGGAGCGGATTAAGCCGTGGCTGTTCCGGGTTGCATATAATGCATTCGTGGATTATACGCGCAAGGAGAAGCGGAGTGTGGCGAAGGAAGGCGCTTATTTCAGCAGCCTGCCCCACCCGGAGACGACGGAAGGCACTCTGCTGAAGCAGGAACGCTGGGAGGAAGCAGCGCGGGCGCTCAGCCAGTTGCCGGAGGGGCAGCGTCATGCCCTGCTGCTGCACGATGTGCACGGGCTGAGCTATAAGGAAGCCGCTGACATTATGGAGGTAGGCTTGTCCCAATACAAGATACTCGTATTCCGCGCCAGGCAGAAGCTGCGTGAGGCGGATCGGAGGAGGAATGAGCATGAGTGAGGAATTTAAAGAGAAGCTACGCAGGTACAGTGAGGGCACCCTCCCGGAGGAAGAGCGTGAGGAGCTGGAGAGTGAGCTTGTGAAGCTTGAGGCGTATCAGCTGTATCTGGAGGAGCAGATGGAACGGGAAGAGCAGGACGGGCAGGCCACTGGGAGCTGGACCAAGACGGATACGCAAGCTCCAGGGTTCAAAAAGGCGAAGAAGAAGCGAAGAGAGAAGTCCATTATTCGCCGGGGCAAATGGAAGGCGCGGATTAACAATACACTTACTGTATTTTCGGCGTTCCTGATCTTTACGGTTATCACCAGCATCATTACAACAGTCTTCTACAACACCGGCGACCGTATGAATACCTACCGTGATGTGGTAGAATCAGCGATTGCTGTTACCCGTCCTAACACCACGGTACGGCTTTCAGCGGATGTACATTATTTTTTCCGGCTGGAGTTATCCGGGAATCTGCTGAAGCAGGTGGGCAGCGAGAGTATTCAGGTGGGCAGCTATACCCAAGATCTCCATCTGGGACTAGCTAATATTAGTAAGTTTAATTGGACGGATGAGCGGAATGGGTCTGGAAAAGTGTTCTATTATCCGTCTGCGGAGGGGACTGCCAGGGGAGGAGATGACAATAATCAGTGGAAGAGGCTTGCAAAGCTTCCTGAAGGTACGGTTGCCGAGGCGTATTTGTCACTCAGCCATTTATATACCACAGATGAGCTGCTGAAGCAGCTGGAGCCGCTGAACCTTCAACCTGTCTGGTTCGGAGCAGATACCGGGCCTTGGGAGAGGGATAACGATGTGGTCGTACACCCGCTTGGCTTCCCCTATCAGCCTATGTGGCACGCGGATGATATGAAGAGATCAGAGGTCACCAAGGAAAAAACAGGCTGGTTCAGCTCCGTATCCTCATTCAGCAGCGTGTCGCCTTCCGTTGAGTCTTACGGGAGCGGCGCGTTGCGGGATGCCAATTTCATCAAGACCCTTAAGCTGCTGCAGCAGCATCAGACACTCGCGGGCAGAGCGGCGTATATCAATCAGTTAGACACCTCTGTGGCTTATCTGGAGAAGAACGGGGTGAAGCTCTATGGGGCCGTTGTCACCGGACCGGTCAAGGAACTGCTGAAGCTGCGCGAGGCTTCATGGGTGAGTCACCTCCAGGTGGGGGAAGTGCGGCTGTGGAACTGGACGGAGTGAGGATCGCAATACAGGATAATGTCCAAGAGCCGCAGTTTACAGCGCTTCCCGGCAAGATACAAGTCAGCATCAGATGGCGATGACCTGTAGCTTCAATTTGTGCTTTTGGCATAGGGCGTAGAATTCACCAGAGATGATAGGCTGCCTCACGTACACGTGTGCCAGCAAGAAAAATTCCCGCCCGGCAATTTTGCCGGAATCGAGAACGAGCCTGGAAATTACCTTGACGGGCTTGCGCGGCGGCTGGTGCTCAGAAGCAGCGATCACCGCTTTGCGTCCGTATTCTGATCGTTCGTAATCGAAGCCGTCCACCCGGTCCGGCAGATGCGCGATCCAGTAGGTCCGTTCAACCGGGAGGCCATGATGATAGCGGACAACGGCGGGAATAAACTGCACGTTTGTGTCGGTTTGCTCCAGTAGCGCTTTGAATGCATCTGATACCACTCTTGTGCCCGTGACCGTCTCGAAATAGTCCACCTTCAAGCTGCGGACTGATGACATAAGCTCGACTTCAGCTTTTGTATCAACGGGCAGCGGGCCGTCTACAGCTATATAGTTGGTGTCCAGTTCAGGAATAAAGGTTGTGCCGCCGCTGATAAATCCGCTGCGGGGATATTGCGGTTCGAGCAAATAGTAGTCCATACGCACTATCGCTCCTTTCTGAATTAAAGGTGCGTTCATTCATTATAGGGTTCGCAAATGCAGAAGAAAAGCGCCTTGCCGGGCAAGGCGAAGCGGCGGCGGAAGCCGGGCCTCCCGCTTGCATTCCCTCTTCAGGGCATCGTACAATGATAGAACGTAAACTTGGATTTGAACATAACAATGGCTGGGAACCGCAGTTTACCGCGCTTCTTAGCCATTTTGAATAAGGAGGAGAAGGCAGATGAAGATTGGAGTTGTGTCGGATACCCATCTCTCAAGCAGGGCCAAGGGCTTGCCGTCCGTGCTTATGGAAGAATTCCGCCAGGTGGATATCATTCTGCATTTGGGAGACTGGGTGTCGCCGGAGATCTATGACATGCTGTCCGAGCTTGCCCCGGTGGAGGGTATTGCCGGAAACAACGATGGCTATGATATTATTGAGCGCTTCGGTGAGAGTAAGATTCTTACGTTAGAGGGCATGCGCATTGGAATGATTCACGGACACGCGCCATATTCCCGCAAAGGAACGGATGGGAATGCGCTGCTGGCCTTTGAAGGCCAGGATGTGGACTGCATCCTCTTTGGCCATTCCCATCAGCCGCTGATGCGCCGGGAGAACGGGATTCTGCTGTTCAATCCGGGCTCGCCTACGGACAAACGCCGGGAGAAGCAGTATTCGTTTGGTCTGATGGATATTGAGGACGGTACAATTACCGCCCGTCATGTCTTTTACGATTCCAGGGAATAAGGGGGCGTACCTTTGCTGAATTTTCGCTTTGAACGTGCGGGTCTTGAGGATGTGGAGGAGCTTGCACCGGTATTTAATGACTACCGCAGCTTTTACGGCCAAGCTGCCGACCTGGAAGCTGCCCGGGAGTTCCTGACGGCAAGACTGCAGCATGAGGAATCGGTTGTCTTCATGGCGGTTGCCGGTGAGGGTGAAGACAGGCAGGTTCATGGATTGGCGCAGTTATATCCTTCGTTCTCTTCCGTTACGCTCCAGCCGGTATGGATTCTGAATGATCTGTTCGTGACGCAGAAGCAGCGGGGACAAGGACTGGGCTCATTGCTGCTTGAAGGCGTGAAGGGCTTCGCCCAGGGGACAGGAGCCAAAGGCCTGACGCTGTCCACCATGATGGACAACACCGGTGCACAGCGTTTATACGAAGCCCATGGATATGTGCGGGACGAGAGCTTTTACAATTATTATTTATATTTCTAAGGCAGGGTTAGGAGAGTTAGTGTGACGGAGACAAATGGTAAGCTGGCTGTGTTTTTTGATCTGGATGATACGCTGTATGACCACCTGCTTCCCTTCCGGGAAGCCGTACGTGAGGTGTTGGCCCCTGAGGAGGACAAGCTGGATTACGCAGAGCTGTTCTACACGGTAAGACATCACAGTGATTTGCTGTGGCCGAAGTATCTGCGCGGGGAGATGGAGCTGGAGGAGACGCGGGTGATGCGGCTGGAGCTGGCTTTTGACGAATTTGGCTTGCCGCTCTCTCGGGAGCAGGCGGTGCAGATACAGGCCTCCTACATTGCCCGCCAATATACGATTGAGATGATTGAAGGCGTAGCGGAGCAATTGCAGCGGTTCATTAGCCAAGGGCACCCGGTAGGCATTATCACGAACGGTCCGCAGGAGCACCAGATGGGCAAGCTGCGCGGGCTGGGGATCGACCGGATCATTCCGCCGGAGATGATCTTCATCTCGGATGCGGTCGGTCTGGCAAAGCCGGACCCGGCCATCTTCGCGCATGTTAACCGTGTGACGGGAACGGTGCCGGAGAACAGCCTCTATGTGGGCGATACCTGGGCCAACGATGTGGTCGGGGCACTGGCTGCGGGCTGGCAGGTATGCTGGTACAATCCGCGCGGGCGAGAGCCGGGGACGGATCATAGGCCAAGCCATATTTTCACGAATTATAAAGAGTTCAGCGAGCTGCCGCTGGTGTGATATTCATACAGAAAAGGTGCTCTCCGTGAGTGGAAGGCACCTTTTTTGTGTATTTTACCTGGAAGCTACTTAGCCACATCAGCACCAGACTCCGTTAATTAGCGAAGCTATAAGTGGGATCGGTCAGATTCAGCCGCTTCTTCAGCTCAGAGGTGGCATAGATCTTGTTATCGTCCGTAATGAAGAAGGCCTCAACCTTCTCCGGCAGCGCTTCGAGATACTTCATGCCTTCTTCCAGGCCCATGAGGAACACACCAGTGGAAAGAGCGTCCGCATCTGTCGCATTGGGGCTCATGATAGTGATACTCTTCAGCCCGTTCTGGGAAGGGAAGCCCGTGCGGGGGTCGAGGATATGGTGGTAACGCACCCCGTCCTGCATGAAGAAGCGCTCATACACCCCGGAAGCATCAATGACCTCATCGGTAATTTTAATCGTGCCGAGCTGGGTGCCCCGGCTCTGATCGGGGTCTTGCAGGCCGATATTCCACTGGGAACCATTTGGCTTATTGCCAAGGGCGATAATGCTGCTGCCCCCGAGATTAATCATCGCGCTGTTCAGGCCCTGAGCCTTGAGATAGTCGGCGATCCGGTCAGCCGCATAGCCCTTGCCGATTCCGCCCATGTCCAGCACCATGCCTTCTTTGGCTAACTTCACCGTCTTCGCGGCTTCATCTACAATAACATCCTTATAGTTGGTCAAGCTGCGCGCCTTGTCAATCGCTGCCTGGTCCGGCACGCGCTCTCCGCCTTCGCCGATGGCCCAGAGGTCGACCAGCGGCCCGATGGTCGGATCGTAAAGCCCGTCCATTTCCTCTGCATATTTGAGGGAGAGCTTCACGATATCCAGCGTTTCGTCAGACACAGCAACAGCTTGCTTACCGGCGGCCTGATTCACT
Source organism: Paenibacillus sp. FSL P4-0338 (assembly GCF_038002365.1). Lineage (NCBI taxonomy): Bacteria > Bacillati > Bacillota > Bacilli > Caryophanales > Paenibacillaceae > Paenibacillus > Paenibacillus sp. FSL P4-0338. Next base: position 1,551,103 of record NZ_JBBOCG010000002.1, read on the forward strand.
GCGTACAATTCCCCGTTCGTCTTGGTGCGGCTGAACTCAATGTCCATCCGTTCCAGCATGGCCTGAATGTCGTCCATATTCTTCTGCTTCACTGTATCGCCGAACACCTTGATATTCACGACGGTGTCATAAATATAAAATGTCTGTTCCAGGGATTTCGTATCGCCGGTTCCAGTAGCAGCAGGACTGTCTTCACTCTTGTTGTTGCCTACTGTAAGCCAGATTACCACAGCCGCAGCGATAACAACGACGAGCGCGGCCAGAATTACAACGGTTTTTTTGTTCTTAGATGTTTTTTTGATTTCAGACATATTCCACCATCCATACAATTAGTTTCGTGGTTGCATCCTTACTATCATACCCCAGAAAGAACAGCAATGGATACTCATTTGATGACATTTTGTGCGAAAGCGCGGCTTGCCGAAGGGGGAGGCTTGTGATATTTTCAAAAGATAAGGCTATACATTATCCTTCTATTTCCCGCTGAAACGGTACCGTTCCTTAAAAGGACGGCAAAGCGGTTTCCACTTGTTTACAGTAAAGGAGCATGACCTATGTCTATTGACCGTAAAGCTTTAATCCTGCAGGCTGCAACCCTGTCTTTTGTACAATTCGGCTATAAAGCTACGACGATGGATCAGGTATCCAGAATCGCCAATGTGGGCAAGGGCACGATCTATACCTTTTTCAAAACCAAGGAAGAACTGTTCGAGGAAATTCTGGGCAAGGCCACAGCTGAATTAACATCGGTGATGAGCCGTGTGGCTGCGCAGCAAACTTCCTTCGTGCATAAGCTGCTTCATCTGCTGGACTCCATTCTGGAGTTCCGCCTGGACCATGAGCTGTTCGTGAAGCTGGCGCAGGAGGTACGGGATATCGGTACGGCCCAGGCGCTCGAAGGCGTGAAGCGGATGGAGGGTTATGCGCTGGAGTTCCTGCAGCAGCAGATCGAGGAGGCCATCGGGAACGGAGAAGTGAAGGCCTGCGATGCCAGTGTGGCGGCGTTTATGATTCTGCGGATGTATCTGGCGCTGACCACGGAATGGAACAAATCCCATGAGCCGCTGGATCAGAACAAGATCAAAGAGCATATGATTCTGTTCATCTCCACCGGAATGCTGCAATAGAGACAAACTAACGAATTGTTGTAATAACTAAACAGAGTTTCAGGTTGTACGTTGAGCTGCTCCAGACCCCAGGCTATAATGAAATCGTTAATGCAGACTATTATGGCGCAGCTGAAGTCAAGAGCGGGCATGGCGGCGGATGAGAGCTGTCCTGCTCCTGATGAGTGAGAGCGCCTTCAGACAAAGTGAGGCTGATGGATATGGAAAAGTATAGCAACAGTACCGGGCTTGGCGGGCAGGAGGGTCCGGCGGCACCCCAAGATCCAGTGGAGCGCCGGGACGGCTTCTTCGTCATGTTCGAGACGGCGATTGAGGCAACCGCCCGGGCGGAGGGCAAGCCCTCGCAGGAGGTCTATCTGGAAGGCAATTATCTGATCGATAAAGCCAAATACATAGGCGGGGTTACGGATGAGCAGATGCTGGCGATGCTTAGAGACTGGACCGGCTTCCGCAAGCTGGTGCACAGCATTGGTGTATCTGTGAAGACGGGGGAGGAAGGGACAGCGGTCACTTTTCTCCTGCAGAATTGGGGCAGAACCAGCAAATATGAGACTGGCACGCAGCTGCGGGTCCCCTGCCCTGGCGATGGAACGGAAATCCTAGTGAAACTGGAGGAGACCGAATGGTCTGAGGAGGATGTGGCTCCCGGCAAATATGCCTTTGAGTTCAACAACGAGGGGGAACTGGCGACAGCGAGCATCGTTCTCTACCTTAATGACGGGTACACGGCACCTGAGCTGACAGCGGAACCTCCCGTAGACTTCGATTCGTCTGCTTATCGTGCAATGATTGCGAAGTCCCTGCTGCATGCGGGCAATAACCGGCGGCTGAAGCGGGCTATGGACAAGGCTGCAAGCGGCGAGGATGTGACGATTGCTTATATTGGCGGGTCTATCACACAGGGTGCAGGAGCCAAACCGATCCATACAGAATGCTATGCTTATCAGTCGTACTTGAGATTTAAGGAGTTATTCGGCAAGGACGGAGGAGAGAACATTCATTTCATCAAGGCCGGGGTTGGCGGGACGCCCTCCGAGCTGGGGATGATCCGCTATGAGCGGGATGTGTTGAGGGATAGTGTAGCCGCTCCTGACATCGTAGTGGTGGAATTTGCTGTGAATGATGAAGGGGACGAGACGAAGGGTAACTGCTTCGAGAGCCTCTGTCTCAAAATTCTGTCTGCCCCGAACCATCCTGCTGTCATCCTGCTGTTCAGTGTCTTCGTGAATGACTGGAACCTGCAGGACCGCCTCTCCCCGGTAGGCAGACGCTATAATCTCCCGATGGTCAGTGTCAAAGATGCAGTAACAGAGCAGTTCCGGCTGAGCAAGGCCGAAGGGAATATCATCTCCAAGCGGCAATTCTTCTACGATATTTATCACCCTACGAATGATGGGCACCGCGTAATGGCGGATTCCCTGGGCTACCTGTTCTCCGAAACCGCCCGGGCGGGGATGGATGAAGAGGGTGAGGATACGCTGACGGGTGCGCCTGTGCTCGGCAATGATTTTGCCCATGTCCGGCTGCTGGACCGCATAAGTGATCTGGGCAGCGCAGGTGCTGCGATTGCTATTGAAGCAGGCGGCTTCGACGGTACGGATGAGGAGCTGCAGCAGGTGGAGATGGATGCCAATCCGTTCGGCACTCCGCAATTCCCGCATAACTGGATGCACACGGCTGCGTCTGGTGAGGATCGCTTCAGGCTGACAATCACCAGCAAGAATCTGATCCTGGTCTTCAAGGATTCGGGCAGCCCGGATGTGGGCAAGGCGGAGGTCTATGTGGACGGCAAGCTGGTTCTGACGGCAGATCCGCATGTGAATAGCTGGACCCACTGCAACGCTGTGATTCTGTATAAGAATGAGCAGAGCGAGGAGCATGTGGTGGAGATCCGGATGGCGCCGGAGGATCAGGAGAAGTGCTTCACCATCCTGGGCTTCGGGTATACGGCCTAAGAACCAAGTAGGTAAAAGGGTGTCATCGGGGCAGCACTAAGCTGCTTCGGGGGCACCCTTTTTGCGATTTATCATTCGGATAAGGAGTAATGAGAGGTGGCGAGGGAAGTGGGGCGAATGTATGCGGAAAACCGAATACGAAGTAATGTGCTGACCAGAAGGTGTATGAACCGGATGTATGGGGCATAGGGCCTCATAACATCCTTGAACTGTTTGGTTCTGTGCACACTAGCGGTTTTTCGTGGAGTTCTGTGCCTAGTCCAGCATAAATTCCCTGTATTTATTCTTGCGGGGATTAAGCACGAACAGAATGCCGCTGGCGTAGCCGGAGACGGCATTGAAGTTCCGCTTGAGCGTAGACTTGACGGCGAGGTAAGACAAGGTCCAGAGCAGAGCTGCATAATTCTTCACGGGTGCTTTGCGCAGATTCAGCAGATAATAATGATTGACTGCGGTCGCCCGTGCGACCCGGCCTGCCTTGTCGCGCGAGCTGGGCGATTCATGATGCATGATTTTCAGCTCCGGGTTAATCACCAGCTTGCCGTATCTGCTCGCCAGATGGCACATATAGATATCGTCTGCTACTGCGTAGCTGGTCATCCAGGGGTACGGCTTCATATCCCGCAGCGCCGAGCTGCGGAAGGACATATTGCAGCCATGGAAGAAGTCCGTCTCAAAAATATTCTCCGTCTCCCCCCATAAGAGAAGAGACCCGGCCAGTGTGCTTGCCGACAGTCTGCCTGGCGAAGCCGACATTTGGCAGGTCAGCCTGCCGAGCAGCTTGCCCGATTTGCTGCTGGAGAGACCCTTGGCGATTCCGCCGACCCCGACAATGGACGGGTCTGAGGCATAGGTATCGAGCATCCGGCGGATATAGAACGAATCGTCCAGCTCCGCATCGTCATCGAAGCTGAGCAGAATCTCCCCGTCGATGAGCCCGAGGGCCTCGTAGCGGGAGAGCCAGACGCCGGGCTTGGTTTTGCGGTAATAACACAGGCTGGCATCTGGAAGACGCCCGAGCACCTCGCGGAAATACTCCAGCACCCGTTCTCCGATCTCGCCGTCGTCCACGATCAGCAGTTCGATGGAGACATCCTCCAGGCCGGTCTGCGCGCCGATGGATTCAATGCAGAGGGTCAGATCGCTGATCCGGTTACGCGTGGGAATGACTATAGACAGGTCATGCATACCGTTGACTCCTTTCGGGACTTCTTAGTTGCTCTAATTTTACCTGTCCGCCCGGGCGGACGTATATACCTCTTTCGTTTACTTTTCTCCCGGAAGCCAGCAGGGGAGAGAGTGTGCGGGGCATTTAGCGAGCAAGGATTGTTCAGAAAGTTTGTTTGTAATTTTCGGTTTTTAACTATATAATAGTAAGTGAATTGCAATACAAATACCATTACCATTCAGGAGGAATTCCCATGAGAATAGATATATGGTCTGATTATGCCTGCCCGTTCTGCTATATCGGCAAAAGACGGCTGGAGCACGCGCTGAGCCAATTCCCCGGCCGTGACCAGGTAGAGGTCGTGTTCCGCAGCTTCCAGCTGGACCCGAATGCACGCACCGATGAGACGAGAGATATCCATGAGCTGCTGGCCGGTAAATACGGCATGACCCGTGACAAGGCCAAGGAGATGAACGCACAGCTGGCCGAGCAGGCGCAGGGTGTGGGTCTGGAGTTCAATTTCGATACAATTCAGTCCACGAATACCTTTGACGCTCACCGCTTGAGCCATTATGCCGCTACTCAGGGCAAGGCTCCGCAGATGACCGAACGGCTGCTGCGTGCGTACTTCACCGATTCATTGAATCTGGGTGACCGCCAAGTGCTGGCTGAGCTGGCTGCCGAGGCCGGACTGGATCAGGCCAAAGTGGCTGAGGTGCTCGACAGTGAGGCTTATGGCGACCGGGTAGAGGCTGACATTGAAGTTGCCCGGCAGCTGAACATCACCGGCGTTCCGTTCTTCGTCTTCAATAATAAGTACGCAGTATCCGGCGCACAGCCGGGTCCGGTCTTTACTGAAGTGCTGGACACGGTATGGGCGGAGGAGCAGAAGGGTCCAGAGCTTCAGGTGGTCGGCCAGCCGAAATCCGGGGCTGCACCGTCTGATGACGGCTGCGATGACGGCTCCTGCAGCATCTGATTGTGATCAGAGGCAGGCTTGAAGTAAGCGTTGCTGCGTGCTGTGCCTGGACGAACGAGTCTGGTTACGGACTACAGTTCCGCTAATCGCGCCAAAAGGCCATTTTGGGCAGCTTGCCGGACTCTGAGGACGCTATGCAGAGGTTTTTTAAGCAAAATTGCAGGATATTCGGCACTTAAGCGCACTTGTGTCCGCAACGCTGCCGCAAAAGATGATTTGGTACAAATAAGCGCACTGGAGTCCGCCGCTGGAGTCTGTGTAACGTGATCCATCCAGTCAGGAGGCTTCGGCTAATCGGAAAAGGCTGTAAAATATGGAATTCCCGCCGTCACTGGACCTTCTTAGCAAGGTTGCAACAAATGGACGCACGAAACCCCCGCCGCATGAAATTCATGCAGCAGGGGTTTTTGTTGCTTACAGAGACCACAGGCCTGGCGCGGGAAACCGAACACAATCGCAGCTGCGTGGGCAAGTGGTCCAAATGTATGCGGAAAACCGAACATATTTGGACCGCCGCGGCTGTACATGTGTGAATCCGGCTGCCAGTCCGCGCGCCCAGCCCGCCGTCCTCAGAGGGCGGGCTCAACGTCCGGGCGGGCAACACCGCAGTAGCTGGATCAGGCCGTTACCGGAATGAGGTTATTAGACTGGAGAACAGTGTGCGGACATCGTTCTGGTACGCATTGATCGGCTCTACCGGGCGGTTCACGCCGAACAAGGTGTAGACGGCGATACGGGCGGCACGGACTGAATATTCTTCCGTGAAAACGATATCGTCCGGGATCTCGCAGTATTGGCTGATAAAGGCCAGGTTGGTGGAGCCTTCAGGCACTACCTGCGGCCGGTCGCTATTCAGGCGCGGCATGAACTGGGAGGTGATATATGGCATCATGCAAGGAATACAGTTGGCGGTAGCCATGATCTCTTCCTTATGCGCCTCGAAGTGCAGATGTCCGATCAGCTCCTCCATAATTTCTTCGCCGGTACAGTCGCACATTTTTTTGTGTACATAATCGCCGACCTTGTCCGGGTACAGGCCATATCCCCAGAAGACTTTGACATGCTCCGGCTGGTTGCGGAAATGTGGCTGGAAGGCCAGCACGACCGACATGAACCAACTGGAATCCTTGAACGTTACGAGTGCGCCGGTACCGGCCCGGTTGCGGGTGAACTTCTCCATCAGGTCGAAGAACTTCGAGTCCTGGAAGGTCACCGTGAAGGATTCCCATTTGGATTCATCCACATGATCGTCGAAGGAAGAAGGATTACCGAGACCTGGCTTCTTCGCGGCGATCGTCTCCCACAGCTTCCATGAGCTGCCCTTACCGTTCATCCCGGGAGCGGAGGTCATTGATCCGAGGCTGGAGCCTTCGGTCATCGAGCCGTTCGTCACAATGACCCGGTCACCTTCATTGACAGTAATGACATCCTCCACGCCATCGCGGACGACCTTCATCGCGGTTACTGTAATGCCGTCGCCATCTTTGAATTCCAGATCGGTTACCGTACATTTCAAGGTGAAATCTACGCCCAGCGGCTCCAGATATTGATGCAGCGGCAGAATAATCGAATCATATTGGTTGTATGGGGTGCGGGTTACGCCTTCAAGCGTTTGAATTCTAGGGAACTCGTGCATGAAGCGGAGCATATACCGCTTGAACTCAACCGCACTATGCCAAGGCTGGAAAGCAAAGGTGGTTGCCCACATGTACCAGAAGTTCGTCGTGAAGAAATGCGGTCCGAACCAGTCGTTAATCCGCAAGGTGCCCAGGGCTGGCTCCGGCGTAATGACCAGCTTGCCCATGGCCAGGCGGTCTGCCATATCGAAGCCCATTGAGGTGACATCCAGAACCTCACCCTTGCTGTTGATTAGCCGTGCCTGGCCGCGGGTTGGATTGGACTCGTCAAATTGAACGATTTCTTCCCGCAGCGTCATCCCCGGCTGGTCAATGGACGGAATGGTACTTAATAGCTCCCACAGGTTCTCATAGGTCTCATCGTTCAGCATGCGGCCGCCGCGAATGACATATCCATGCTCTGCATCGCCGGCTCCGTCATTGCTGCCGCCAAGGATCTTCATCTCTTCAATAATGTGAATGTTCTGTCCGGGAAAATTGCAGTCTCTAACCAGATAGGCCGCACCCGCAAGGGATGCAATGCCACCGCCTACGAAATATACCTGCTCGTTACCGTACTCTTTTTTCACTGATTACCGCCTCCATAGATTTGCTTGAATACTGGACCTGAACCGAGTGTAATCCAGTCCCGCCCTGGAGGGTATCATCAAAGCGTATGATCTGTATAAAATTTGGACATATGGAACAAAGTGTAACGTTTTTGGGCAAAAAAAAAGCCGTAACCCTGAGGTTACGACAAAATGTTCTCATATTTATACAGCGCCTTCAGGAAGTTCCCTTCGATCAGGACGCTCAGCTTCTCAATCATCGGCCCCGGCGGCTCCTGCATCCCGTCCTGCATCCACTGAATGATCAGTCCGGTGAAGGCCAGTGTGTAAAAGTTGGCGATGAACTGCTTATCCGGCGTCCCGACATTCAGCCCGGCGGCCAACTCGTTGATGACGCCCATGACGAGATCACTCGTCACCTCATACAGATACGCATCCAGATGCCTCCGTCCGAGGGAGTCCAAGGTGTTGCAGCAGAAGGCCTTATTGTTCTCGATGTAGCAGAATATCCGGTAGAATCCGTCGGTCCACGTGCTGTAGCTGCGGTACTGGGCAATGCTCTCGACAGCCTCCGTCTTGTAGATCCAGCCCAGCAAATCATAGATATCCTGAAAATGATAATAAAAGGTCTGCCGGTTCACGCCGCAATCCTCAACCAGATGCCGGACGGAGATTTTGTTCAGCGGAAGATGGGCCATCAGGTCCTTGAGTGAGCGTGCGAGCGCATTTTTGGTCAGCAGGGAATTGGACATAAGGGTCATCAGCTCCTAACAGGAATCAGCGTTTGCGCCAATAGTGTATCAGCAGGCGGCCGCCCTCGGCGATAAGACCCAGAGCGAAGCCGCCTGCTGTAAACAGGCCGAAGGACAGAAAGCCTGCAAGATCCTCGAAGCCCGACATTTCACGGTAAGTGTACATGTACATCAGGAAGAGTCCCGCCACAGTTCCAGCGCTTGAGAAAATCCACACAAGCTGCGCACCCAACCAGCCGAATCCGTTGACTATACCGGAGATTACAATGGCAAGGAGGGCCCAGCGTAGGGCAAGAATAAAGTTGAAAGGCTCACCTAACCACAGATACCGGTGCAGAATCAGCAATAGCCATAGCAGCAGCGCGTAACCGGCAGACCATGCCAGCCAGCGGCCCGTCCGGGCAGGAGGCAGGAAATTCATTATCAGCTCACCCCATGTATAGCGTTATACCTCTTCCAGTTCTTCGGCGCTCTGCAGCAGGAACTTCAAGAGGTTCGGAAGGTCTTCCATTTGCTCTTCGGTAATTTGCCGTTTGAATTGCAGTTCAACACAGTTGTTGTACGTATCTGCCGTCTGTCCATAGCGGAAGCTGAGCGATTGCACAGGCTGGAATTCAGGTCCCCAGATTCGGGTCAGAATCTCTTCAATCGTGGGGCACTGCTCATTCACATCTTCAATCTCCAGATAAAAGCGTAAGAAAAGACTGCATCCCGGATCGCTGCCCGGCGTCTCCAGAATCTCATCGCCAAGGTCCTTCACTGTAGACTGGAGCAGAATCTCGGACGTCACATTCAGGCCTCCGGTCAGCTTGAACGCGAGGCTGAATTCACGCGACATCAGCGCGAGATTGAGCAGATCAGACCGGTCTGTTACAACTAGAACCCCATCCAGATTGTCGTAGTCATAGATCTGGTTCTCCAGGGCGATTTTGATATTGTCAAAAACAGTAGGGTGGAACAAGAGCGGCACCTTCTATCGTTTCTCTATATTATATTATGATCTGCTGTCGGCACTCACAGCTTAGGGATTAGTTCGTAGGTGCCGGTGCTGTGTATTTCAGAAAAGTCTTCGGAATCGCGCTCTCAAACGTCAGAATGTCGCCTGTGGTCGGATGAACGAATGAGAGCACACGGGCATGCAGACCGAGACGGCCGACTGCCTTAGTCTCTGCGCCGTACTTCTTGTCCCCGGCAATCGGATGGCCGATGTCGGACATGTGAACACGGATCTGATTCTTCCGTCCGGTCTCCAGATGCACCTCCAGCAGGGAGAAGTGGCGGTTCGCCTGGATCAGCTTATAACGGGTTACGGCATGCAGCCCGTCTCCCTCATGCGGACTGGAGTACATCTTCAGCGTGGAGGTCTCCTTCAGCCAGGAGCTGATCGTGCCCTCGGATCTCTTAACGGCGCCTTCCACCAGAGCCACGTAGGAGCGTTCCTTGACGGTCTCCTTCCAGCTGTTCTGGAGGGACTGCTGAATCGCCTCGCTTTTGGCAAACATCATGACGCCCGAGGTATCACGGTCCAGCCGGTGCACCACATAGACGCGGTTCTTCGGATTGCTCAGGCGGACATGCTCCATCAGCTGGCGGTAAGCCGTCAGTTCATTATCTTCTCCAGTTGCGATGGACAGGAGCCCCGCATCCTTCTGAATCACGATAATATCGTCATCCTCATGGACAATGGTCAGTCCCAGCATCTCCTTGGCTTCAGCAGGCTTCTCCTGGTCAATCGTCACGGTCTGGCCTGGATGGAGCAGATGGTTATGCTTGGTCACCGGTTTGCCGTTCACAGCAACCTGTCCGCGGGAGAGCATGGATTTGATTGAGTTGCGCCCCTTATTCGTAATCGTCTTCAGCAGAAAAACAAGCAGCTCCGCAGGTTCGGCTACCGTATAGGATTTGGGTGCAGCTGCCGGCTTGGCCGGGGCTCCGGATCTTGTTCCCTGTTTATGGTTAGAGGTTCTGTTCCCCTGATTTCTGGTTCTTCTTGTATTCATGACCGCATTCTCCGTCCTTTAATAGGTTACTCCTCAATATACCATGGGCCGTGAAGAAATACTACGGAAGGGATGGGGTCCCGGCAGGAGAGCGATGATATCTGCTTCAGGCGGTTGCTTGGCAGCCGGTTGCCCGGTAAACTAAAAGGTAGAAAGCCTTAAGGAGTTTGAATAGACATGGAGATGCAAGGATCATTAATGGAGCAGGCTCAGGCCGAGCTGCAAAAATATTACGGTTATCCCGATTTCCGGGACGGCCAGAAAAAAATTGTGAACAATCTGCTGGAAGGCCGCGATACGCTTGGCATTCTGCCTACCGGAGGCGGTAAGTCCATCTGCTATCAGGTTCCGGCGCTGCTGCATCCGGGGCTTACCCTGGTCGTCTCCCCGCTGATCTCCCTGATGAAGGATCAGGTGGATGCTCTTACGACAGCAGGGATTCCCGCTGCTTATATCAACAGCACCCTGAGCGGCAAAGAAGTGAATGAGCGCATCCGTGCGGCCCGCCGCGGCGACTTGAAGCTGCTCTATGTAGCTCCCGAGCGTCTGGAGCTGGACTGGTTCCGCCTGGAGATGGCGGGACTGAATATCTCCTGCGTAGCTGTCGATGAGGCGCACTGCGTCTCGCAGTGGGGCCATGACTTCCGCACCAGTTATCTGGCGGTCTCCCCGTTCGTGGAGCAGCTGCCGCAGCGTCCGATTCTGGCGGCCTTCACCGCTACGGCTACCCCGGAGGTTATGGAGGATATGGTCCGGCTGCTACGCCTGCGCGAGCCGGGCGTCTTCATGACCGGACTTGGCCGTGACAACCTGGCGATGTCCGTGCTGCGCGGAGAGAACAAGCGAGAGTTCGTGCTGGATTACGCGGCTCAGCATGCCCATCAGCCTGGCATCGTGTATGCCGCCACCCGCAAGGAGGTGGATGATCTCTACCAGCGCCTCCAGGCCGCAGGCATCACGGCGGGGCGCTATCATGCCGGAATGAACGACCAGGAGCGGGCGGACAGCCAGGAAGGCTTCCTGTATGACGATATCCGTGTCATGGTCGCTACGAATGCCTTCGGGATGGGGATCGACAAGTCTAACGTGCGTTATGTCATTCATTACAATATGCCGAAGAACATGGAGGCCTATGTTCAGGAGGCGGGCCGTGCCGGGCGTGACGGGGAGCCGAGCGATTGTATCCTGCTGTTCAGTGCGCAGGATATCATGACCCAGAAATTCCTGATTGAGCAGAACCCGCAGGACCCGGAACGCAAAGCCAACGAATACCGCAAGCTCCAGCAGATGATTGAATACTGCTATACCACCCGCTGCCTGCGCAGTGCACAGCTCGACTATTTCGGCGAGAGCCATGACGATGATCACTGCGGGATCTGCAGCTCCTGTACTGATGAGCGTGAGCTGGTGGATATCACCGTAGAAGCGCAGAAGATCTTCTCCTGCATCCACCGGATGCGGGAGCGTTACGGCGTGGCGCTGGTCTCATCCGTGCTGAAGGGCTCGCGTAACCAGAAGGTGCTGCAATACGGCTTCGAGCAGCTGCCAACTCACGGCGCTATGTCCAGCCGCAGTGAGAAGGAGATTACCGAGATCATCAATATGCTGATCTCGGAAGGATATCTGGCCTTGTCCGAAGGCCAGTATCCGGTGGTCCGGCTGCAGCCGCTGGCAGCAGAGGTGCTGCGCGGCCAGCGCCAGGTGCATCAGCGCGTAGCCCGCACGCTGGTCACCTCCGGCACGCGGGACCGCAGCCGCTCGCGTGATACTTCACCGTCTGCGGTCAATGAGACGGTGTTCGAACAGCTGCGCCTGATCCGCCGCGAGCTGGCGGGGCGCGAGCATGTGCCGTCGTACATCATTTTCAATGATGCGACGCTGCGTGAGATGAGCGTGGTCTGTCCGCAGACGGAATCGGAGATGCTGAGGGTGAAGGGTGTCGGTGAAGTGAAGTACCGGAAGTACGGCAAGGCCTTCCTGGAGTTTTTTCAAAATGACATGTAAAGAAGGTTATAAGGCATGAGAATCATCCTGGCCACATTAAATGCCAAATATATTCATACGTCGCTTGCGATCCGGTTGCTGAAGGCGTATAGCGAGCATGAGTTCAAGGATATCCTTTTGGCGGAATATACCATCAAAGATCCCGCGATGAATATCGTGTCTGACCTTTTTCAGAAGCAGCCGGATGTGATCGGCTTCTCCTGTTATATCTGGAACATCGAGGAGACCATCAAGCTGGTCGGAATTCTCAAGCAGGTCATGCCGGAGGTCAAGATTGTGCTGGGCGGGCCGGAGGTATCCTATGAGCCGCTCTACTGGATGAAGCGGGAGGCCGGAGTAGACTTCGTCGTGAACGGTGACGGGGAAGAGACCTTCCACCATCTGCTGCAGGAGATCCGGGATGAACATAAGTACCATTTCGTATATGGTGCGGCTTACCGCAAGGGTGAAGAGCTGATCGTCAATCCTCCCCGTCCCAAAAGCGATCTCAACACTCTGCCGACCCCGCACCGCTTCGCGGAGGATCTGCCGGAGCTGAGCAAGCGTATCGTTTATTTTGAGACGAGCCGGGGCTGTCCCTTCAACTGCCAATTCTGCCTGTCCAGCATTGAGGTGGGCGTGCGTTATTATGATATCGAACGGGTGAAGTCCGATCTGCTCTATCTGATTGAGGGCGGGGCCAAGGTGATCAAGTTCCTGGACCGCACATTCAATATCAACCGCAATTATGCGATGGAGATGTTCCAGTTCCTGATCGACAATCATCAGGGCTGCGTGTTCCAGTTCGAGATTACCGCTGATATTATGCGTCCCGAGGTGCTGGATTTCCTGGCGCAAAACGCCCCGCCGGGCGTCTTCCGCTTCGAGATCGGCGTTCAGTCGACGAATGATGAGACCAATGAGCTGGTCAAGCGCCGCCAGAACTTCACCAAGCTGTCGCGCACTGTGATGAAGATTAAGGCCAGCGGCAACATCGACCAGCATCTTGATCTGATCGCCGGACTGCCGATGGAGGATTACGCCACCTTCCGCAAGACCTTCAATGACGTCTTCGCCATGGAGCCGGAGGAGCTGCAATTAGGTTTCCTCAAAATGCTGCGCGGTACCGGGCTGCGCGCCCAGGCTGCCAAATATGACTATACGTATATGGAGCATGCACCATACGAAATTCTCAGCAGCCATGTTATGCCGTTCGCCGATATTATCCGGCTCAAGCGGCTGGAGGATGTGCTGGAGAAGTACTGGAACAGCCAGCGGCTGGCTCATTCGGTCAAGTATTTGATCCGACATGTGTTCCCGTCTCCGTTCGACTTCTTCCAGGAGTTCGGGGACTACTGGGAAGAACGGGGCTGGCAGAAGATCGGGCATCAGTTGGAGGATCTGTTCACCCGGCTGCAGGACTTCCTGACGGACCGGGGCACGGCCTCCATGGACATTGTCACCGGCCTGATGAAGCTGGACTACTTCCTCGCCCACAAGTACAAGCCCCGCAAGATCTGGTGGGACGATGTGCTTGATAAAGCGGAGTGGGCGAAGCACCTGAAGCAGATCGCCAGTCAGCCGGAGCTGATCTCGGCCAAGCTGGCGGAAGCCGGACTTAGCGAGCGGGAGCTCCAGAAGTTCATCGTGCTCGATGAGCTGCCGTTCCGCCTTGCGCCGGTGCTGGAATCGATCAGCGGGCTTCGCTATGACGGGGAGCTTGGCGCTGAGGCGGGTGCCGAAGCGGGTGCTGATGCCGGGAACGGGAACGGGAACGGGAACGGGAACGGGAACGGGAACGGGAACGGGAACGGCCGGGAGATACACGCGGCGGTTACAGCATCGGCCCCGGCAGAACGCGGGGGAGCTGGAGCGGGCGGCGTGGCCGCTACTGAGGCAGATCTTCTGCCTACTGTGGCAGCAGTGGCTGGTGGTGTGCCAGCGGCGGTCCTTAACGATCCGCACCCTGGGGCAAGCGATGGCCGCACGCTGCTGGTCATTCTGTATCAGCAGGACGAGAGCCAGCGGGCGCAGTATTACGCTTTGCCTTTGTAGGTTAGGGACCCTGGTTGCACCGGACATGGGCTGATGTGTGCGAAAAACCGACCACATTCAGCGCTGCGTGGGTGCGTGGACCAAATGTAATCGAAAAACCGACCACATTCGGCGTCGCGCAGGCACGTGGACCAAATGTAATCGAAAAACCGATTACATTCAGCGCTGAGTGGGCACGTGGGCCAAATGTAATCGAAAAACCGACCACATTCGGCGTCGCGCGGGCACGTGGTCCAAATGTAATCAAAAAACTGAATACAATGAGCGAGATTACAGGTGCGTGTTCCGATAACCTGCGCAAACTGAACTTTTGCGGAAAGAAGGACTTCTGAGTTAGTTACCTACGGGGGGAATACAGTTGAGTCAGGGGCAGCACATATCATTGTTTAGGTACGGTGACGAGTATGGGGAGCAATTCAAGGACCAGTTACTTGGCTTTAAGCTTCCAGCGGAGCAGTTGCAGTTCACTGGACTGCCGGAGGAGACGCTTCAGGATATCAAGGAGGATACCGGTAAGGAGGGAGTGGTCATTGCCTGCGGAGAACAGGCGGTGGGCTTCTTCATCCTCCACACTGGTGAGGGCATAGCCGATTTCTTTCCTGACTATGCCGATGCAGTTCTGCTGCGCGCTTTCCTGATGGACCATGCCAGCCAGGGCCGTGGGTTCGCTAAAGCAGCAATGTTGCTGCTGCCGGATCTTGTCCGCCGCCACTACCCTGAAGCCCGGCAAATTGTGCTGGCTGTGAATGAATGCAATACCGCCGCCAGTCAGCTATATCTTGGGGCCGGATTTCAGGATCATGGTCTGCGGCGGAGCGGAAGCAAAGGAACACAGCTGATTTTGCAATATCGGCTATCCTCTGAGCCTGTTGAGGCTTCTGCTGATGCATGAGGGGGATGTACTGCATAACCGTCTTATGGAGCTATTCACCCGAGATACACTGCTAATGGATATTTTCAAGCGTGCCCAAGGTCTGGCTCCAGTTCCTTACTACATTGGCGCAGGATGCCTGGTGCAAACAATATGGAATGAATTTACCGGACGGTCGCCGGGATACGGAATCAGTGACATCGATATTATCTACTATGATGCAGCTGATCTGAGTTATGCTGCTGAGGATAAGGTGGTTGCGAAGGGCAGAGAGCTTTTTGACGGCGTTCCCCTTCCGGTCGATCTCAAGAATCAGGCCCGCGTTCATCTGTGGTATCCGCAGAAGTTCGGTGTGGAAATCCCACCCTACCTCTCCCTGGAAGCAGCAATCGACAGTTGGCCGACTACAGTGACCTCGCTGGGAGCAAGGCTTGAGCTGAATGGTGAATGGAAGATTTATGCCCCATTTGGTCTGGAGGATTTATTTCATTTAATTCTACGGCCCAACAAAGCACTGATCAGCGAGAAGATCTACGAAGCGAAGACGCAGAAATGGAAGTCCAAATGGCCGGAGCTTACAGTGGTTCCTTGGTAGAATATATGTAAAGTTGGGGGGGATATAAGTGACGCAATTTTATCTTATCCGCCATGGTGAACCACAGTAGGATGTTAATGGCAGCCTGACTTAACCTCTGAATATGATTCATTGGAGCGGCTTGCAGAGCTAGCGAGCGATTATGATGCTCATCGTGGAGTCTATCCTCCCGGTGAAACTAAGCTTTGGGAATCTAAGGAATTGCTGAGGAACCGTGTGGGTGAACACCTAATTGTATTTATCCTTCTCCAGTGTTACGATCAATAAAGAGATGCCAGTAAAGGAGCATAAACACCATCATGTGGATTACTTTGTAAGTGTGAATGAACTGAAGGACGGGCCGGTAATAGTGGGGATCACTATGCTATTAGGCATGTCTTTCTGTCAACTTACAGGGTATGCAGGGTGAATGGTTCGTATACCGACTTCTGCGGATACCTAGGGGTATCCTTTTTTGTTGCCGGAAATAGCATCTATATGGCTCTTTACCTGCCTATCCTCCTAATGAGTGAACGGGGGAACGATATATGAAACAACCGAAATTAGTCTTAGTCGAGGGTTTACCCGGCTATGGGAAGTCCACAACGGCACAGCTGGTTTACGAAATTCTTACGGAGATGAATGTGAGCGCTCAGCTTGTCCTGGAAGGGAATCTGGATCATCCCGCTGATTATGATGGAGTTGCTTGCCTTACCAAGCAGAATATGATGAGCTGTCGAGAATCTGCGGCGGGAATTCGGGGGAAGTATTAAGCGCGCACACTACCTGTCAAGACAACAATTATCTGGTCGGATACCGGAAAATAATAAATGCTTACGGTCCTCTCCTTCCGAAGGAATGGATGGACAGATTGACCCGAAAGGATGTATATGAACTGCCGCTGGCTCAGCACAGGAAGCTGATTACAGCAAGGTGGAGGCAGTTTACGGAGAGTGCCTTACGGGGGCCGGATACGTATGTGTTTGATTGCTGTTTTATTCAGAATCCTGTGACTATGGGGATGATCAGGCACGATGCAGCCGAAGCCGAGGAGTACATGATAAGCTACATTCAGGAGTTGGAGGCCATTATTAAGCCATTGAACCCGCTACTGTTTGTTATTGAACAGGACGATCTGGAGCAGGCTTTCCGCAAAGCTGTCCACGGGAGACCCCTGGAGTGGTCGGATGGGTTCATCGAGTATTACACCTCACAGGGATATGGCCTGAGACAGGGATTCCAGGGCTTAGAAGGTACGCTGGAGGTACTTAAGAGCAGAAGCAAGCTGGAAGATAACATATACAACCTGTTAAGCTTGAATAAGACAAAAGTAAATAATTCTGCGTATGCGCTGGGGGTCTATAAGCAAGTTTTGAAGGATAGGCTGGTCGCCTGGCGTAATCACTCTGCAGGTTCTTAACCTGCACAATCCAAAGAGAGGCATCCCGTACCTGACGGAGTGCCTCTCTTTGGTTAAGATATAGAATTTCTATGTTTCACACGACAACTTATCCTTCTATTTCCCGCTGAAACGGTACCGCCCTTTAAAAGGCGGTGCTTACAACTGAATACAATGGCTGGTACAAGGCATATGGACCAAATGTATGTGGAAAACAGCATACATTACGCTCGCAAGCAGGCACACGGCCCAAATATATGTGAAAAACAGCATACATTGTGTTCTATGCCATTGAACCTGGTGGGGACTGTAAAAATTAATCCGCCGTAGGCTGAAGCCACATGGATTCGGCAGGCAGGTGGCGGGCGAGCCAGTCCAGCACATCGGCCGTGACCTCATCCCGGTTGACCTCGTTCAGCATCTCATGCCGGCCTCCCGGATATAGCTTGCATTCTACATCCTGAAGCCCCTGCTTCCGATATAACTCAGCCAGACGCTTCACCCCTTGACCATTCGATCCCACAGGGTCCTTCTCACCCGCGAACAGGTAGACCGGCTTGTCGCTGCATAAGTGCTGAAGAGTGGACCTGGTATGAAGCTCCCGCAGCATATGGAAGAAATCACGGAAGAAGCGGGTAGTGCAGATCGCCCCGCAGTACGGGTCGGCAATGAAGTGGTCCACCTCCTCCGGGTCGCTGCTGAGCCAGTCAAAAGCTGTCCGGACCGGAGAAAAGGAGCGGTTATACGTACCGAAGACCATTCCGTTCAGCAACACGCTGCGGTGGTGATCTCCCTGGAGCCTTAACTGCACCTTCGACAGGGACTCCGCCAGCCGCAGCATACTCCGGGGACCGTTGGTGCCGCTGAGGATGAAGCCGCTATAGATCTCGTGGCCTTCCTCGCACATCAGCTTCTGAGCCAGAAATGAGCCCATGCTGTGCGCGAACAGGAAGATGGGCACATGCTCATGCCGGGAGCAGGCGAGCTCTGCAAGCTCAAGGAGATTGCGCCGCATCCAGTAGAAGCCGTTCTCCCCGCTGTCGCCGAGCAGGTTGACTCTGCCGGCAGTAAGGCCATGTCCCCGGTGGTCATTGGCATATACGGCATAACCGGCTGCGGTGAGCGCCGAAGCGAACCGGGCATACCGCGCAGCCGTCTCACACATACCGTGTGCGATCTGCACAATCCCCCGGATCTCCGTTCCCGCGTCCGGCAGCCATTCATAGACATGGATTTTGACATCTAAGGGATCAGTCATGGTAAAAGTGTTCTCAGTCATCGCCTGTCCTCCTGAAAGTGAAATTCAGCATTCTTAGCGTAAAGAGTACCTGTTGCTTCTGATCCAAGTAACGCAGTCCGGCTGGTTAAGGCAGATAAGAGCGCAGCACTGTAGATTGTCCTTCAATGCTGTAAGCGCCGAGGCTGGACGGAAGCAGATAGCATTCGCCCGCTGCATATGGCTGGGAGCCGCCCTCCCAGATCAAATGGCCGCTGCCCTCGCAGATTACCAGAATGGTGAAGCTGTCATCCGTGGTGGCGAGCTGCCATTCGCCGGACACCAGTCCTTTTTCCACGATAAAATAAGGCGAGGAGGCAATTCTAAGCCATTCCCCGGCCACAGCACCATCTGTCTTCATCGAAGTCGCGCCTGCTCCCTCATAGGCAGTCACATTCAGGGAATCCTCGATATGCAGCTCGCGCGGCTTCCCGTCCAGACCCGGACGGTCATAATCGTAAATCCGGTATGTAGTGTCAGAGTTCTGCTGGATCTCTGCTACAACGACTCCTGCACACAATGCATGTACAGTCCCGGCAGGGATATAGAAGGAGTCACCGGCAGCTACAGTCACTTCCTGCAGGCTGTCCATAACCGTTCCATTCTCCAGCGCGTCCTTCAGCATCTCGCGGGTGACGCCTTCCTTCAGGCCGTAGATGATTTTGGCGCCCGGCTTGGCGTCCAGCACGTACCACATTTCGGTTTTGCCCAGCTCTCCCTTGGGAAGTCCGGCATAATCATCCGTAGGGTGAACCTGTACGGAGAGGTTATCGTTGCAATCCAGCAGCTTGATCAGCAGTGGGAATCTTCCGCCTTCTTCCGTAATTCCCTTGCTGCCGAACCACTCGTGCCCGAACTGCTCACGGATGGCATCAAGGCCTTGTCCGGCAAGTTCGCCGTTGACTACAGAGGAGGTGCCGTTCGGATGATCGGCAATCATCCAGCCTTCGCCGATATGGCCTTGCGGCAGATCCAGGCCGAATTTCTCCAGCGCCCGGCCTCCCCAGACACGTTCTTTGAACTCCGGCTGAAATTTCAGAGGATATGGTTTCGTCATTACAACATCTTCCTTCCTGATAATAAGATGATCTTCAGTTACAAGGGGCTCACTGTCTTCAGGTGTTAGCCCCTTTGTCTCTTCTCTACAGCTACAACATATGGTGCAGACTCGCGCTGAAGCTGCCGGTACACGATGGTCTGCGCGTCCTGCTGGGCCAGTCCGGCGGCCCAGGCTTCGACAGCGGCGGCTTCGCTGCCGCCGCCTTCGTGGCCGGGATACAGCACGGCCGTGATGATCCCGCCCGGGCGAAGCAGCGCAAGCGCCGCCTCCAGCGCGGCCAGCGTGCTCTGCGGCTCGGTGATGATGGTCTTATCGGCATCGCCTGCAGGCAGATAGCCGAGGTTGAACATCACCGCCGCAACCGTTCCGCGCCAGGCTGGCGGAACGGCTTCAGCCATGGCTGCATGGCTCTGCAGCAGCAGCGTCACGGGAGCCAGCGCAGCCGGCGCTTCCTCCCGGGCCAGCCGCAGGCGCTCGCCGGCAAGAGCCAGCGCCTGCGGCTGGATGTCGAACCCGTACACCCCGCCGCGCGGCCCGGCCGCCTTGGCGAGGAACAGGGTGTCGGCGCCGGTTCCCACGGTGGCGTCTATAGCCAGTCCGCCCGTCGAGAGCCGCTCAGCGGTCAGCTTATGGGCGAAGCTAAGGACAGACAGGAAGCCCATCAGCCCTTCCTCCAGTACTTACCCTGCCAGGTGTCCCTGGCAACCAGTTCCTGGTCAATGGCATTCAGCACTTCCCATTTCTTGAGGCTCCACATCGGGCCGATCAGGGCATCGCGCGGGGCATCACCAGTCAGCCGGTGGACGATCATGTCCGGCGGCAGAATTTCCAGCGAATCGGCGATGAGCTTCACATATTCATCCTGCTCCAGGAATCTCAGCAGCCCGGCTTCGTACTGCTTCACCATCGGCGTTTTGCGCATGAGGTGAAGCAGGTGAATTTTGATTCCCTGAACCCCCATATTGGCTACAGCAGCTACAGTCTCCAGCATCATCTCATGTGTTTCCTGAGGCAGCCCGTGAATGATGTGAGTACACACCCGGATGCCGTGACGGCGGAGCTTGGCAACAGCTTCAGTATAGCAGGCGGTATCATGTGCGCGGTTAATCAGATCCGAAGTGGACTGATGAATGGTCTGAAGCCCCATCTCCACCCATAGATAGGTGCGCTGGTTCAGCTCCGCGAGATACTCCACTACATCATCCGGGAGGCAGTCCGGGCGGGTGGCTATGGCTAGGCCGACAACCCCGGGCTGCTGCAGAATGACTTCATAATATTCCCTTAGCTCCTCGACTGGAGCATACGTATTGGTGTAGGCCTGGAAGTAGCCGATATATTTGGCATTCGGCCATTTCTGATGCTGGCGGTCGCGGATATGGTTGAACTGGGTGACCAGATCATCCCGTCGGCTTCCGGCGAAATCGCCTGACCCTCTGGCACTGCAGAACGTACAGCCTCCTTTGGCGATGGAACCGTCACGGTTCGGACAGGTGAAGCCCGCATCGAGCATGACCTTGAACACCTTGGTATCCATCTGCCCGCGCATTTCGTAGTTCCAGGTATGGAACCGTTTATCCCCCCACAGAAGCGGAGAGGAGGCTTGTTGAAGATTAGACATGTGCAGCTCCTTTCATTAACCTTCCCATTGTATCAAAAATCCGTGATGAACGTAACAATCCCTCCCGGAATTCCGCCGAAAAAAAAGCTGAGAATAGGCTGTGATTTACCGCGAATTGGCTTGAAAATGCTTACACATTATGTTATATTTAAAGTGTTAAAAAAGCCGCTGCAGCAACCACAATCATCTGCTTGAATTCATAATTTCGTGTCGTCCGGTCCATACTAAACCTTAGAGGTGATAACGATGAATTCTCCAACGGTATTTGCTGATAACAAAGGTTCGATTGATGTGCAGCTGACTCCCGATGAAGCTCTCGCCCTGACAGGCGTAGAATTCAACGGCAACCACAAGATCAAGACAGAAGCGCAGCGGAAGATCCGCAATGCGTTCGAGAAGACCTTCGAGTTCGATAAATAAATGGCAGTCCGCTGAACGGCGGGCCGGTAATGCAGATACAAGACGCACGGAACTTTCGACCAGTCCAAGCAGGGGCGGGATGGAGGTTCCTTTTCTTTTGTTGAAATCCCTTTACTTTTGCCGGTAAGTTCGGCACAATATTGCAAGTGGCATTTATCCTATTCACAGATAAGGCAATAAGAGATAAGCGGAGGAATACCTATGCGTTTACGCGGAAGAAAAGGAATACGTGAAAGTCTTGAGGAGCAGACCGATCTGGTCATCCTGGAACCACGCAGCCTGAAGGGGCGCTGGTCCGAATTGTTCGGCAATGACCATCCGATTCATGTGGAATTCGGAATGGGCAAGGGGCAGTTTATCAGTCAAATGAGCTTCAAATACCCGGAGATTAATTTCATCGGCGTAGATATGTATGACGAGCTGGTACGGCGCGCAGCCGAGAAGGCCCGGAATGTATGGGAGCCGGCAGGCGAAGAGACACCGCCGAACGTGAGAGTGGCGCTGGCCAATATCGATTACGCAGAGGAAGTGTTTGCTCCGGGGGAGCTGGAACGGATCTATCTCAACTTCAGTGATCCCTGGCCGAAAAGCAAGCATGCCCGCCG
This sequence comes from Paenibacillus sp. FSL P4-0338, assembly GCF_038002365.1. NCBI lineage: Bacteria > Bacillati > Bacillota > Bacilli > Caryophanales > Paenibacillaceae > Paenibacillus > Paenibacillus sp. FSL P4-0338. The sequence goes on from NZ_JBBOCG010000002.1 coordinate 1,573,130, forward strand.
CCGTCTGACGCATCCGCGTTTTCTTGATAAATACCGCGGACTGCTCAGTCCGCTCGGCGAAATCCATTTGAAGACGGATTCCCGCAGCCTGTTTGAATTCTCGCTTAATGCCTTTGCGGACTACGGTCTGCAGATGAAGAATATTTCCCTTGACCTGCATGAGGGCGGCGTGATCAACGAAGAGAATGTAATGACCGAATACGAGACCAAGTTCTATGGACGCGGCGTGAACATTCACCGCTGCGAGGCGATTGTCGGAGATGAGGCGCTGAAGCAATATCAGGCCACCCGTCTGGACAAGTACCGGCTCTAGACTGCATTACCGGTTATTACAGCAAAAGGCAGTCCGGTTCGTTCATACCGGACTGCCTTTTGCGTTCTAACTTGAGTTCTCTACTTTCCCTGTTCTGCGCGCGGTTTATCCAGCATATCAATAATGCTTTGGGCGCTTTGCAGCGGGTTGTACCTGGAGATGGCCTCCAGATGAGCCTTGCGCGCCGCACGGACATTCCCATAATCATTCAGCAGCCGCTCCATCCACCGGTCAACTACTTCGAGGGAGCTGATCGGCTCCCCCAAGCCGGCGGCAGTGAAGTACCGGCAGTTCTCTTCTTCCTGGCCCGGCAGGGGAGAGTGGAAGAGCATTGGAATGCCCTTGGCCAAGCCTTCGCTGCAGGTCATGCCGCCCGGCTTGGTCACCAGCAGGTCGGATACCTCCATCAGCTTGTCAATCTCCCGGGTGAAGCCCAGCAGCCGGATGTTAGGGTGCCTGAACCGCGTATCTTGCTTCATCAGCTGCAACAGCTTGTCATTCTGGCCGAGGCAGAACACAATCTGCACCTTGTCCCGCCATCCGGCGAGAGCTGCGTTCACTACTTCGTCGTTCATCATGCCCCATCCACCACCCATGACCATGACCGTCGGAATACGCTGCAGCTTGAACTGCTCTTGAATGTCTTCCCGGCCGTGCTGCTCCCAGAAGTTCGGGTGCACCGGGATGCCGGTTACCCGGATCTTGAAGGCGGCAACGCCGCGGCGGCGCAGCTTCGCCTTGACCTCAGGGGTGGATACCAGATAGCGGTCCACCTGCGGGCTGATCCAGCTGGCATGGGCGTCATAATCCGTAATAACCGTAATCAGCGGGGCCTTCAGCGACGGATGAAGCCGCTTCAGGCGTGAGATAACAGCGCCGGGAATGAAGTGGGTACAGACGATAATGTCCGGCTTCAGCTGCTTTACAATATTTTGGGCATGCGTATAAAACAAGTGGTGCAGGGCAAGTGTGGTAAGACGATTGAATGATTTCTGGTGACGGTACACGTAGCCCATCAGCCGGGGCTGGGAGGTGACCGTCTTGCGGTAGGCCGAGACAATGAGCGGGGCCACCTTGGGATTCAGGAAGCTTCCCAGCTCCAGCACCTTGGTCTGCACCTCCGGAGACAGCTTCCGCAGGCTGCTCGACAGCGCATATGCAGCCTGGGTATGCCCGGCACCGAAGCCCTCCGACAGCAATAATATTCTTTTTTTGCGCAATGTATAGTTCACCTGTTCCCTAGAGGTATTCACTAGCCGGACGCCCCTCAGGCATCATATCCAGAGGGCAAGCGTACCGGCTGCGACTCCAGACCCAATGACCGCTCCAGCCAGGACATCAGACGGATAATGCAGCCCGAGGTAGATCCGGGAGAAGCCGACTGTGCAGGCCAGAGGAAGCAGAACCGCAGTCAGGACAGGGTAGGCTATCATATAAGGAACCGTTGAGGCGAAGATAGCGGTCGTATGGCCTGAAGGAAAAGAATGATCCTTAAGCGGATTACGGAACGTATTGGTGTCCGGCAGGGCCAGATAAGGCCGCAGGCGCGGGTAGAGCTTTTTGGCGATAGCGACGGGCACATGGCTTATCGCCAGCGCGGCCAGCGCTTGCAGTCCTGTAGTTCTCCATGGCTGCGGGCATACTGCCCAGACCAGAAGATTGATACCGATCGCACTTGTTGCACCTCCGAGATGAGTGAGGTAGAAGAGCCAGAAGTTCAGAAACGGATTATGCATCCGTCCGTTAATCCATTGAAACACCCGCTGCTCCAGGAGATGCAGTTTCTTGAATAAAGGTCTCATATCATGTCCCTCCGATAGTCCGGCTAAAAGAGTTCTGGCGCAGCTTAAGCAGCAGATTTCACGGCCTGAAGCTGTCTTTATCATACTTTTTTAAGGTAGCCCGTTCAAGAAAAAGCTCAGGTCCGCTCGAAAAATGTCTCTTTTGACTTGGGAGCCCCAAAGCGACTACAATGATTCAAGCAGGAAGATCGCGTTTATAAGGTAACAGAGAAATAAGGAGCCAGCCAGTACACTGGAATCCATATTCATATCTTGTGTAACGTGACATAACAAAATCGGAATCCTGCCCGAAACTAAGGGGAAATTCCTAAGTCTACAGTAAGGGATGCAACAAAAGGGTCAGATAGAACGTTAACAAGCCAGAGAGAGAAAGAACATCTAGACTTGGAAAAAGGGGGCATCAAAAGATCATGACAGACGCATTATTTGTTTCGCTCCAAGTGATCTTGGCGGCAATTGCAGTTTATCAGTTTGCATTCTCACTGTTTGGACTGCGCAAGAAGAAGAATAAGGTTAAGCATGCGCCGCAGAAGTCATTTGCCGTGCTGGTTGCCGCGCATAACGAAGAAGAAGTGGTCGGCGCCCTGATGGAAAACCTGAAGCAGCTTAATTATCCCCAGGAACTGTACGATGTATTTGTCATCTGTGACAATTGCACGGATAATACAGCTGCGATTGTACGGGAGCACGGCATGAATGCCTGTGTACGTACCAACAGTAACCTGCGCGGTAAAGGCTATGCTATCGAGTGGATGCTGAAGGAACTGTGGGCGCTGCCGCGCCAGTATGACGCTGTTGTCATGTTCGATGCCGACAACCTTGCACATACAGAGTTCCTGACAGAGATGAACAACGATCTGTGTTCAGGCGGACAGGTCATTCAAGGGTACATCGATACGAAGAACCCGGAGGATTCGTGGATCACGGCTGCTTACGGCGTATCCTATTGGTACATCAACCGGCTGTGGCAGCTGTCGCGCCATAATCTGAAGATGGCTAACTTCCTCGGCGGAACAGGCATGTGCTTCGAGACGAACCTGCTGAAGGAAATGGGCTGGGGCGCAACCAGTCTGGTGGAGGATTTGGAGTTCACCATGCGCAGCGCCTCCAAAGGCGTATATCCAAGATTTAATTATGATGCCAAAGTATTCGATGAGAAGCCGCTTACCTTCAAGGCTTCCTCCAGACAGCGTCTGCGCTGGATGCAGGGTCATTTCACCGTGGCCCGCCGTTACTTCTTCCCGCTGCTGTGGCAGGGGATCAAGGAGCGCAGCCTGACGAAGTTCGACCTGGCACTGTACGGAGCGAACGTATACATTGTGTTGCTTACGTTCCTGATGACTGCCGTAATGTTTGTGGATAATGCTGTGTTCGACGGTCCGCATATTGCGAATATTTACGGACATCTGCCACTGTGGCTCGGGTACTTTGCGGTTGGGGCGAACATTCTGACCTTCCTGCTGGCTATGGCGCTGGAGCGGGTGAAGTTCAAGAAGGTCTATCTGTACCTGCTGGTATTCCCGGTCTATCTGCTCTCGTGGTATCCCATTACGTTCTATGCGTTCTTCACGCAGAACAACAAGCAGTGGAGTCATACCAAACATACGCGCGTAGTCCGGCTGGAAGAAGTACAGAGCAAGCAGGTTTCATAATTCGCACTGTAAATTAATAATTTCCGAAAGTGTTGACACCTTCGGTCTGATGATGTATAGTATTCAAGTGTGCAAAACATAGGGATTGCAAGCAGAAGCACCGGCTTCTCACCTGACTGGCTAACAGCCTGCTGGTTTTGATCTCAATGCTTTATGAATGGTTACAATTCATGAACGTTGATCAAACGGGGTGTCGGGGAATTACCGGCATCCCTTTTTTATGGAGAACCGTAATATATTATCTGAAAATTATTCGGAGGTGGAGGATTATCAGTAAGGAACATATGATCAATGATGAAATTCGTGCCAAAGAGGTTCGGCTGGTCGGAGCAGAGGGTGAACAAATCGGGATCAAGCCGATCCGCGAGGCGTTACAAATGGCGATCGATCTTAATCTGGATTTAGTCAACGTAGCACCGCAGGCGAAGCCGCCGGTATGCCGCATCATGGATTACGGCAAGTTCCGTTATGAAACGCAGAAGAAAGAGAAAGAAGCCCGTAAGAACCAGAAGATCGTGGATCTCAAGGAAGTCTGGTTCCGTGCAAACATTGAGGAACATGATTATCAGACCAAGTTCCGCAATGTAATCAAGTTCCTGGGTGAAGGCGATAAAGTGAAGTGCTCCGTCCGTTTCCGCGGCCGTGAGATTACCCACGCTAGTATCGGCCAGAAGATCCTGGAGCGCGTGAAGAGCGAAGTAGAAGAAATTGCTGTTGTAGAGCGCCAGCCTAAGCTGGAAGGCCGCAGCATGATTATGATTCTGGCTCCGAAGCCCCAATAATCATGGAGTCACTTGCATAGCAATCTGGCGCCGCATAATATTCAAGGAGGAAACACCATGCCTAAAATGAAAACACATAGCAGCCTGAAAGGCCGCTTCAAGATCACTGGAACTGGTAAAGTATTGCGTTACAAAGCTCACAAGAACCACTTGCTGTCCCACAAATCGAAACGTGCAAAACGCGTATTGAACGGCAATCCGGTAATGGCCCCTGGGGATGTAAGACGTTTGAAACAAGGACTCGCTAACTTGAAATAGTTAATCACACATTTTTGGGAGGTTTATTAATATGGCAAGAGTTAAAGGCGGATTTGTAGTTCGTCGTAGACATAAAAAAGTATTGAAGCTGGCAAAGGGTTACTTCGGTTCCAAGCACCGCATTTTCAAAACAGCTAAAGAGCAAGTAATGAAATCGATGGTTTACGCATACCGTGACCGTCGTCAGACTAAACGTAACTTCCGCAGACTGTGGATCGTTCGTATTAATGCTGCAGCCCGTTTGAACGGTCTGTCTTACAGCAAGCTTGTATACGGCCTGAAATTGGCTGGTGTAGAAGTGAACCGTAAGATGCTGGCTGATCTGGCAGTGAACGATCTGAACGCCTTCAACTCCCTGGCTGTAGTTGCCAAAGAGAAGATCAACGCGTAAGACGATATAAATCGAAAAGCACCGCCTGCGGGTTCTCCCGTGTGACGGTGCTTTTTTGCGCGGTGGGAACCGCAGGATGGACAGCTATTCCCAGTATTTCGTAGTGCTGAGCAGCGAAGCGAGCTTCTTGCTGCTGGAGCGTCTCAGCTTGCGCAAGGCGGACCGCTCGTCCGCAGACTGGCAGATCAACTTCTCTTCGTCGGTCTGGGCCACGATGGCCGGAACAGGGGCTGTAGTGCCGTCTTCATTCATGGCTACGAAGGTCAAGAAGGAAGTAGCGGCAACGGCGCGTTCGCCTGTATAGAGATTCTCAGAGATAATCTTGACGAATACCTCGATGCTGGTGCGGCCCGTCCAGGAGACAAAGGATTCGAAGCAGACGGAGTCCGTCGGCCGGATCGGCAGGAGGAAGTCTACAGAGTCAGCGGAGGCTGTTACCACGTTGACCCGGCAGTGGCGCATAGCCGAGATGGAGGCCACTTCATCAATGGTGCTCATCAGCTTGCCGCCGAACAGTGTCTTGTGATTGTTCACATCATTGGGGAAGACACGGCCGGTTTTGAATACGCGGGATTCGTGACAGTATTTGAAGTCGGGTGCAGCTTGTGGTGTGTGTTCTTGTTCCATTTTCAGTAACTCCCTTTGCGTACAAGATGTAATCATACATGATAATAGAAAAGCCTTCCCTGTGCAATAATAATGTTAATGCACTTGGAGCCATAAGCTACATTTTTAGGTTTTCTAACACATAACAGACATAAAAGTGACATATCGTGTCAAGGTAAGCGATTTCTTGTTGAAAAATGCAAATTATTATTGACCTGAGGTCATTAATAGACTGGATTTTAGCTTTTTTTGCAGGTATAATTTGTACTAATGGTATGTCCAAAGCAGAACACAGAAGACATCCAATTTACTAAGGGGGATCACTTTCGATGAAGAAGTTTTACCAACTATCTTTGGTTATGGTTATGGCCTTCACTGTCATTCTGGCAGGATGCGGTAACAATAACAGCGCTAACTCCGGCTCCAATGCTGGAACATCAACTAATGCACCAACAGACGCAGCTGCAACAGAAGCACCGGCACCAACCGAGGCTCCTAAGGCTGTCAAGCTGGGCCTTGTAACTGACGTAGGCGGAGTTAACGATAAGTCCTTTAACCAGTCTTCTTGGGAAGCACTGCAGGCTATGGAGAAGGAATTTGGCGCTGAGATCAAATACCTGCAGAGTAAATCCAATGCAGATTATGAGCCTAACCTTAACCAGTTCGTTAAAGGCGGCTATGACCTGACTTGGGGAATCGGCTTCGACCTTGGCGATGCAGTGCTGAAGGTTGCCAAAGAGAACCCGAATGCTAACCTTGCGATCATCGACAGTGTAGTAGATGCCCCTAACGTTGAATCTGTAACCTTTGCCGAGAACGAAGGCTCCTTCCTGGTAGGTGTAGTTGCAGGTCTGACAACCAAAACCAACAAAGTAGGCTTCATCGGCGGTATGGAAAGCCCGGTTATCAAACGTTTCGAAGTGGGCTTCAAAGCCGGCGTAGAAGCGGTTAACCCTAATGCAACTGTGAAAATCACTTATGCAGGTGCGTATGACAAGCCTGATACTGGTAAATCCTTGGCAGCTACCCTGTATAATGATGGCAATGACATCATCTTCCCTGCTGCAGGCGCAACAGGCAACGGCGTATTTAACGAAGCGAAGTCCCGCAACAAAGCCGGCGGTTCCAAAGTATGGGTTATCGGCGTTGACAAAGACCAATCCCTGGAATTCGGTGATGATGTAACGCTGACTTCCATGATCAAACGTGTTGACGAAGCGGTTAAGAAGGTTTCCCAGCAGGTTGTTGATGGTACTTTCAAAGGCGGTACTACAACTGTTCTTAGTCTGAAAGACAACGGTGTAGGCCTTCCTGAAACATCCAAAGCTAACGTTAGCGCAGATATTCTGGCTAAGGTTGACGAATACAGCAAGCAAATAATTGATGGAACAATCGTTGTTCCTGCCGAGTAATTCATTGCTTCAGCTTTACCCGATTTAACATAACGACGAAGCAGGGCCGGTTCAAGTACTGGCCTTGTTCTCTGTCAGCATCTGTTATAGACAATCACAACTGTACCGTCCTTGTGTGGGGCGGTACAGCCGTGTCTTGAAGGCAATATTATATCTATTCTGTGATGAGGGTGATTCCATGAGTGCTGCGGCTCCTGTCGTAGAGTTGAAGCAAATCACAAAACGCTTTCCCGGTATCGTTGCGAACGACTCTATTAGTCTGACGCTGGAAAAAGGGGAGATCCATGCGCTGCTTGGTGAGAACGGGGCAGGCAAATCAACCTTAATGAATATCGTATTCGGACTGTACCAGCCCGATGAAGGCAGCATCGAAATCGACGGGAAACCGGTTATTATTGATAACCCCAATAAAGCTATTGAGCTTGGCATTGGTATGGTTCACCAGCATTTCAAGCTTGTTGATCCTTTTACGGTCACCGAGAACATTGTTTTGGGTATGGAACCGAAGAAAGGTCTTAAAATTGACTATAAATCCGCTGCGGAGCAGGTTCGTAAGCTATCTGAGCAGTACGGGCTCCAAGTCAATCCAAATGCCAAAATTCATGACATTTCGGTAGGCATGCAGCAACGGGTAGAAATTATGAAAACCCTGTACCGCGGAGCGGATATACTTATATTCGACGAGCCTACCGCTGTACTTACGCCGCAGGAAATTACGGAACTGATGGCGATTATGAAGCGGCTCGTTGCTGAAGGTAAATCCATTATCCTGATCACGCATAAGCTGAAGGAAATTATGCAGATCTCCGACCGTGTCACCATTATCCGGCGCGGCAAGGTAATTGATACTGTGAAGACCTCCGAGACCAATCCTAATGAGCTGGCTGAGAAGATGGTCGGACGCGGGGTTACGTTCAAAGTGGACAAGCAGACACCTCACATTGGCGAGAGCATCCTGAAGCTGTCTAATGTGAGCAGCAAGAGCAAGGATGGCGTGCCTGTGCTGAATGGCCTGAGCTTCGAAGTGAAGGCAGGGGAGATACTCGGAATCGCCGGAGTGGACGGTAACGGCCAGAGTGAGCTGATTCAGGCCATTACCGGGCTGCGCAAGATTGACTCGGGTTCGATCCAGGTCTCCGGCAAGGAGATTGCTAATCTGTCACCGCGTAAGGTATCTGAAATGAATGTCTCCCATATTCCGGAGGACCGTCACAAGCATGGTCTGGTGCTCGACTTCACTGTGAGTGAGAACATGGTTCTGGAGACGTATTATAAGAGTCCATATAACCAGAACGGATTCTTGAACACAGATGTGATTAACAAGCATGCTGAAGACCTGGTAAGGCAGTTCGATGTGCGTACACCGTCCATAGAGAACAAAGCCCGCTCCTTATCCGGCGGTAATCAACAAAAAGCGATTATTGCGCGGGAAATAGACAAGAATCCGACTCTTCTGATTGCCGCACAGCCAACACGCGGTCTGGATGTCGGGGCGATTGAATTTGTACAAAAGCAGCTTATTGCCCAGCGGGACCAAGGCAAGGCTGTGTTGCTTATTTCTTTTGAATTGGATGAAATCATGAATGTGTCTGACCGGATTGCCGTTATTTATGAAGGCCAGATTGTCGGAGAAGTATTCCCGCAGGATACGAATGACCAGGAACTGGGTCTGATGATGGCGGGCAGTTTGAAGCGGGGAGGTCATGCGGATGTCTAGACTCCGGAAAATATTCGCAACAGACGTCTATATCGTTCCGCTTGTAGCGATTCTAATGGGCTTCCTGGTGGGTGCTATTGTCATGCTGTTTGGCGGTTACGATCCTATCGCAGCCTACTCTGCGCTGTTCAAGCGTGTGTTCGGCAGCCCGTACGATTTCGGTGAGGCGATCCGCGAGATGACTCCGCTGATGCTTACGGGTCTGGCCGTAGCCTTTGCCTTCCGTTCAGGGATGTTTAACATCGGTGCGGACGGACAGGTCATGATCGGGATGACGGCTGCATCTGTTGTCGGCATTAAGCTTGGCGGGGTATTACCGAGCTTCCTGTTAGTCCCGCTTGCGGTCATAGCGGCTGCTGTATGCGGCGGGCTATGGGCCGGTATTGCCGGATATCTGAAGGCCAAGCGCGGAATTAATGAAGTTATTACAACGATCATGTTGAACTGGATTGCGCTCTTCCTGTCGAATTATATTGTCCGGACCTTCCTGCTTCTCCAAGGGCAGAACCGGTCGGAGGATAATCCGGCTTCTCTCTCCATGACCTTCCTCTTCTCCACCTTTGATAATGCCCGCTTGCACTGGGGAACTGTGATTGCCCTGGCGGCAGCCACCTTCTTCTATGTCTATCTGTGGAAGACCAAGCAGGGTTACGAAATGCGTGCAGTAGGCTTAAATCCGCATGCTGCCGAATATGCGGGAATGAATGTCGGACGCAATGTGGTGAAGGCCATGTTCATCAGCGGCGTGTTCGCAGGCCTCGCAGGCGCCGGTGAAGTGCTGGGCGTATTCCATTATCAATCGGTATTCGCAGCTTCACCTGGTTATGGATTCGACGGTATCGCTGTTGCCTTGCTCGGACTGACCCATCCGCTGGGTGTCATTCTTGCTGCCATTCTATACGGCACGCTGACGTACGGCTCGGCAGGGATGAGCTTTGGTGCGGATGTGCCGCCGGAGCTGATCCGTATTGTAATCGGTTCGATTATATTCTTCATTGCTGCGCAAGGCATTGTACGCTGGGTGCTCAAACCGTTTTACTTCAAGCGCAAGAAAGAGAAGGTGTTATAGATGGACTTCGTAGTCTTAGGCCAACTGCTCAATACGACGCTTGTTTTTTCCACAGCGCTAATATTTGCCTCCCTCGGTGGCATCTTCTCTGAACGATCCGGTGTCGTGAACATCGGACTTGAAGGCTTAATGATGTTTGGTGCCTTTGCAGCTGCCGTAGGCGGTTATTATGCTCAAGATGCAGGTATGGGCGAATGGGCTCCTTGGGTTGGTGTGCTTTGTGCCATGGCTGTAGGCATAATCGGTTCACTGATCCATGCTGTGGCTGCGATTACCTTCAAGGCGGATCAGACGATAAGTGGTACGGTTATTAACTTCCTGGCTGCAGGCAGCACGCTCTACATGGTTAAGCTGTTCTTCGAAGGATCAGGCGAAACTCCACTGATCGACGGCTTCAGCAAAGTGGCTATTCCTGGCCTCTCCAAGATTCCGGTCATCGGAGAGGGGATATTTAACTCCTATCCAACCACTTATCTGGCGATTATCTTAGTCATTGTCATTTATTTCATCCTGTTCAAAACTCCGTTTGGGCTTCGTCTGCGCGCAGTCGGAGAACATCCGAGTGCGGCTGACACCCTGGGGGTCAACGTTAACAAGATGAGATATATCGGTGTCATGCTGAGCGGACTTCTGGCGGGTATCGGCGGAGCTACCATTACGTTGACCACTACCGGTACGTTTGCCCACAATACGATCTCGGGCCAAGGCTTCATTGCCATTGCGGCGATGATCTTCGGAAAGTGGAACCCGCTTGGTGCATTCGGGGCAGCTGTATTCTTCGGCTTCTCTCAGGCGATCCGCAACTATGTACAATTGTTTGAATGGTCCAAGAGCATTCCGCAGGAGTTCATCTTCATGATTCCTTATGTGCTAACCATTATTGTTCTGGTGAGTGCAGTAGGCCGCTCCTCGGCACCTAAGGCGCTTGGTGAGCCTTACGACCCGAGCAAACGCTAGGGTGATCAGCAATACCATTTCTAGTGCATTACAGACAGAGCGCATTTCCGGATTCCGGGAATGCGCTCTTTTTGCAAATATGCAGGCTGCTGCTGCGGATACTTCCAGTCCGGAGGCGGGCGGATGTACAGGCAATTACCGGGTGAGGCGAATAGACTGTTAAGAAACAAATATAGGAGGGATATTATGGCACACCCGGTAACGAAACAACAGGTGATCAAACTGATAGGTAAACATATCGTGGCGGTAAAAAAAGACGGGTCCAGAGTGACGGGCAAACTGGTCCGCATCTCAGGCAACCGGTTAATCCTGCAGCGCATCAGTGGTAAAAAAGTACAAACCAAGGCACTGATTCCGCTCGTGTTGTTTGATTTGCTGGCCATCGGTACGGCCCCTTACGCTTACGGCGGGGGTTATGGCGGAGGCTACGGTGGTAACCCGTATGGGGGCGGTTACGGTTATGGCCATGGACCTGGCCCTGGCCCTGTTCCTGGTCCATATGGCGGCTACGGTCCAGGTCCTGGTTATGGCATTCCGCCGATTGGATTTTTTTAAGCCATAGAGCTTGCCTGCTCCATCAGCGGAACTGCTTTTCAAGCTCATAACAGTAATTTTGCGGTTGATAACGGGCTACGCTGTAGCCCAGTTTTTCATAAAAAGCCAAACCGGCGGTATTTCCGGTATCTACAGAGACCTTCGCTCTATGGCATGCACGGGATAGTGCAAACCGCTCCGCTCTATCCATAAGCATATTACCGTAGCGCTTACGCCTTGCTCCCGGGGCAATAGCGAGCATATCAATGTATAACAGATCGCCATGCAGCAGAAAATGCACGAACCCCAGCGGATCGCTGTCGTAGTCGGGACAAGCAACAAGTGTGACTCCCTGTCCCAGGCGGCGCGGCAGATCCTTCCTGACCTGATTAATGATCGTCTGCGGAAGATGAGATAACGGGACAAGCTGCTTTTCAATCAAGTCATAAATAATCGTGTCATCCTGCCTGGGTCTGCGGTAACGAATCATAAATACTGCCCCCTTTCCACGCATTGTTGTACATCATATGCCCCGGGCGGTGTGGGCGTTCCGGCAAGAATAGAACAGGATTTTATGAAGAATTTAATGTATAACCTGCGAAGGGGTATTGACTAACCGTGTGAGGAATCATATAATGTGTCTAAACATTTAACGAGCATACATGTATCGGCGATGATGAGGACGAAGTTTTAAGGGCTCTTTTGTTCAGAGAGTGAGAGGAATTGCTGCAACCTCCACCAGAATCCCTTATATACGAGCTCACCTCGGAGCTGTTTTCCTGAAAGGTCCATCAGCAAGAGCGGTGGAATTATTAGGGGGAATCGTTTGGTCCGCGTTAGGGACTTCAGGTTACGAAGATTTGGGCCCTGCCTACATCGATGGATTTTTGTATCCTGATAAGGCATTTCATCGCGAGATGTAATGCAAACATGGGTGGTACCACGGAAGCTAAACCTTTCGTCCCTCACGCGCTTCTTCTGCGCGTGGGAGGCGAAAGGTTTTTTTGTTGAATAGGGAGAAAATACGGCCTGTTCGCTAATATTAAAGGTTGTTGATAAGGGCGTCCTGTCACTCTAAATAATGCATGTGAATGATCGAAGGGAGGAATACTGATGAGCGCGCAATTACCGGAAGAAGTGCGGTCGATAGAACAGTTACGTGAGAAATGGAAAAATCCAGAGGTGGTTTCGGGTTCCGAAGTCCTCCTGCGCAGTCTTGTACTGGAAGGTGTAGATACTGTATTCGGATACCCCGGCGGGGCTGTACTCTATATCTATGATGCGCTTTATGGATTCGATGATTTCAACCATATTCTGACCCGCCATGAGCAGGGAGCGATCCATGCGGCTGACGGGTATGCCAGAGCAAGCGGTAAGGTTGGCGTATGTATTGCCACTTCAGGTCCGGGAGCAACCAATCTGGTGACTGGAATAGCTACAGCGTTTATGGACTCCGTGCCGCTGGTAGTGATCACCGGTAACGTATTTTCCAGCCTGATCGGTACAGATGCTTTCCAGGAAGCGGATATTACCGGGATTACGATGCCGATTACGAAGCACAGCTATCTGGTACGGGATGTTGAGGACCTGCCGCGGATTATTCATGAAGCCTTCCATATTGCCAATACAGGACGTAAAGGTCCGGTACTGATCGATATTCCAAAGGATGTATCGGCGGCGATGACATTGTTCACTCCGGCAGAACAGCAGGGGGTTAACCTTCGCGGCTACAATCCGCGCACGGTTCCCAATAAGCTGCAGCTGGATAAGCTGGTGAAGGCTATCGATGCAGCGGAGCGTCCGATTATTATTGCAGGCGGCGGAGTCATCTACTCTGGAGCGCATGAGTCTATGTATGAATTCGTGAAACGCACGGAGATTCCAATTACAACTACATTGCTGGGCTTGGGGTGTTACCCGAGCGGCGAAGAGTTATGGATGGGAATGCCGGGGATGCACGGCACGTACACAGCCAATAATGCCATTCAGCAATGCGATCTGCTGATTAACATCGGTGCCCGGTTCGATGACCGCGTAACCGGCAAGCTGGACGGCTTCGCTCCCAAAGCGAAGATCGTGCATATTGATATTGATCCTGCCGAGATCGGCAAGAATGTTGCAACTGATATCCCCATTGTCGGCGATGTGAAGACTGTTCTGGAAATGCTGATCCCGGATGTGAAGCGCGCCTCGAAGGCCGATGCCTGGAGAACACAGATTGCCCAGTGGAAGCTGGACCAGCCGTATCGCTACAAGGATTCGGAGACAGAGCTGAAGCCGCAATGGGTTATCCAGATGATTAATGACACCACTAATGGTGAAGCGATTGTGACTACAGACGTAGGCCAGCATCAGATGTGGGCTGCCCAATATTACAAGTTCAACCATCCGCGTTCATGGATTACTTCGGGGGGCCTTGGAACTATGGGCTTCGGTTTCCCGTCGGCGATTGGGGCGCAAATGGCCCATCCGCAGCGGCTCGTAGTCTCCATTAATGGTGACGGCGGAATGCAGATGTGTTCCCAGGAGCTTGCCATCTGTGCGATCAATAAGATTCCGGTCAAAATTGTTGTCATCAACAATCAGGTGCTCGGAATGGTCCGCCAGTGGCAGAACCTGATCTATGAGAAGCGTTACAGCTATACTGATCTCGCGGGAAGTCCGGATTTTGTAAAGCTGGCTGAAGCTTACGGCGTGAAGGGACTGCGGGCAACCAACAAGGAAGAAGCCAGCGCGGCCTGGAAAGAAGCCATGGAAACACCTGGACCCGTCCTGGTAGAATTCGTTGTTCCAAAGGATGAGAATGTCTACCCGATGGTAACTCAAGGCTCTACCATTGATCAAATGCTGATGGGGGATGAATAACAGTGATGAGACATACGATTGCTGTGCTCGTAAATGACCAGCCTGGTGTGTTGCAGCGGGTATCCGGATTATTCGGCCGCCGCGGCTTCAATATTGAGAGTATTACGGTTGGACAATCCGAAGAGGTCGGATTGTCCCGGATGGTAATTGTAACACTGGGCGACCAGCATACCCTGGAGCAGATTGAGAAGCAGTTGTACAAGCTGATCGATGTAATCAAGGTAGTTGATCTGGGCGCAAAACCAATGGTAGCCCGGGAGCTGGCACTAATTAAGGTGAAGGCAGAGCCGTCAGAACGGCCGGAGATTATGGGCGTAGTCGAAACCTTCCGTGCTTCTGTAGTAGATATTGGCTCAACCAGCCTGCTAGTACAGGTAGTTGGAGATACCACCAAGATTGATGCAATGATCGAGCTGCTGAAGCCTTATGGTATAAAGGAGCTGTCCCGGACTGGAGTAACGGCGATGATTCGCGGGAATGCCTAATCGTCACATTTTACAGCTTTAACGAATTACTGCTTGCGTGCATTAATTTATTAAGATTAGCTTAGACTTGCCCGCGAAAGAGCGGGGGCTTGAGGAACGCGTCATTATATAGTAAGACTAATATGCAACGTGTTTTTGAAGCACCCGCTCTTTACGATGGGTCCCAAATTAAAGGAGGATTTTGACAATGGCAGTTACAACGTACTATGAACAGGATGCAGAGCTTAGCGTATTGAAAGGAAAGACAATTGCGGTAATCGGGTACGGTAGCCAAGGACATGCCCAGGCACAGAACCTGCGTGACAGTGGTCTTCAGGTGGTTATCGGTCTGCGTGAAGGTAAATCATTTGATACTGCCAAGAATGACGGCTTTGAAGTATTGTCTGTAGCAGAAGCGGTATCCCGTGCAGATGTGGTACAAATCCTTATGCCGGACGAAACACAGGCATCTGTATATAAGAACGATATCGAACCGAACCTTAAGAATGGTGCGGCTCTGATGTTCTCCCACGGCTTCAATGTACATTTCGGACAAATCGTAGCTCCTAAGGATGCCGATGTGCTGCTGGTAGCTCCTAAATCCCCGGGACACATGGTACGCCGTACTTATGTTGAAGGCTTCGGCGTTCCCGGCCTGATCGCTATTGAACAGGATGCAACCGGCAATGCCAAGGCTATCGGTCTGGCGTATGCCAAAGGCATCGGCTGTACTCGTGCGGGAGTTATCGAAACCTCCTTCCGTGAAGAGACTGAAACGGATCTGTTCGGTGAACAGGCTGTCCTCTGCGGCGGTGTGTCCGAACTGATCAAGGCTGGCTTCGAGACATTGACTGAAGCCGGATATGCTCCTGAGATGGCTTACTTCGAGTGCTTGCATGAGCTGAAGCTGATCGTTGACATGGTATATGAAGGCGGATTGTCCAGCATGCGCGATTCCATCAGTAACACTGCGGAATACGGTGACTATGTAACTGGACCACGCATCATTACTGCTGAGACTAAGAAAGCTATGAAAGAAGTACTGTCTGATATTCAGCAAGGTAAATTCGCCCGCGACTTTATCCTTGAGAACCAATCCGGTCGTGCCTTCCTGACCGCTACCCGCCGCAACGAAGCTGCTCATCCGGTAGAAGTAGTCGGCAGCCAGCTGCGTGAAATGATGCACTGGATTAAGAAATAGGTCGTATACTTACAATTGCAATGAACCATAGGTAACCCTCAGATGCGGCCGTAATTTTGCGGGCCGCATTTGAGGGTTTATGGACAATCTTCAGGAGGTGCTCAGCATGCGGAAAATTTATGTGTTCGACACGACGCTGCGTGACGGGGAGCAGTCGCCGGGTGTGAACCTCAATACGCGTGAGAAGGTAGAAATCGCTTATCAGCTGGAAAAGCTGGGAATTGACCGGATGGAGGCAGGCTTCCCTGCCGCTTCGCCGGGAGATCTGGCTGCGGTGAACGCAGTGGCCAGAGCGGTTAAGAATGTCACTGTAATCGGTCTGTCCCGTTCCAGAGAGAGCGATATTGATGCGGTCAAGGAAGCGCTGCAGGGGGCACAGGACCCTTGTATTCATATTTTCCTGGCAACCTCGCCGATACACCGTCAGCATAAGCTGCGCATGGAGAAGTCACAGGTGCTGGAAACGGCACAATCGGCGATCCGCTATGCCAAGAAGTATTTTCCCAAGCTGGAATTCTCCCTGGAGGACGCCGGCCGTACCGAACGTGATTTCATGGCCGAAATGGTGGCGATGGCGATCCGCGAGGGTGCGAATGTGGTGAATATTCCAGATACGGTCGGTTACCTGAATCCTGCGGAATACGGAGACATCTTCAAATTCCTGAAGGATACGGTGCCTGATATCGAGCGGGTACAGCTTAGCGCCCATTGTCATAATGATCTGGGGATGGCTACTGCCAATACCCTCGCTGCCATTCAGAATGGTGCAGACCAGATTGAGGGTACGATTAACGGGATCGGGGAACGTGCCGGCAATACAGCGATTGAAGAGGTCGCTCTGGCGCTTGAGACCCGCAGTGAGTATTTCGGTGCTAAGACCTCTCTGGTCCTGTCTGAAATCTCCCGTACCAGCCGTCTCGTCAGCAAGCTGACAGGGATGGTTGTGCCGGGCAACAAGGCGATTGTCGGCGCCAATGCCTTCGCCCATGAATCCGGGATTCATCAGGATGGCATGCTGAAGGAGAAGACGACTTACGAGATTATGACACCGGAAACGATCGGTCTCAAAGAAAGCAAGCTGGTGCTCGGCAAGCATTCGGGCCGTCACGCTTTCCGCGATAAGCTGAGTGATCTGGGCTATGACATCTCTGAGGAAGAGGTCAATGCCGCTTTTGCCAAGTTCAAGGATCTCGCCGATAAGAAAAAAGAAGTCTCGGACGAGGATATCCTTGCGCTTCTGGAAGAGAAGCTGATCGATACGCCGGAGACCTTCAGCTTGCAGACGATCTATGTTACGTATGGCAATGAGGCTACTCCAACCGCTAAGGTAATCATTCACGGCCAGGACCCGCAGCCGATTGTGGCGGTTGCCGAAGGCAACGGCTCGGTAGACGCAATCTACAATGCCATTGACCAGGCTACAGGGGAAGAAGTCACACTTGGCGATTACTCGATTAAAGCCGTCAGCAGAGGTAAAGATGCTCAGGGTGAGGTACATGTGGTGCTCTCGCAAGGCGAGGTTGCTGCGCAGGGCCGCGGACTTAGCACCGATATTCTTGAAGCGAGTGCCAGAGCCTACCTGGATGCACTGAACAAGCTGATTGAGAAGCGCAAGACCTACACCAAGCGTGAGCATGCCAATCTCTAATTCAATTATTTAAAAGAAGCTTCCCCGGACCAGTACGATTGGTCCGGGGAGGCTTCTTTTTTTGTTCAAAAATCTGTAGAAATTTTTTTGCGCTGAGAATTTTGGTTTTGAATCCAGCTGAAGAGGATTTGAAACAAGTTTTTGAATGAAAAGAATGAACAAGATGAGTCGGAAAGATGAAAAAAAGTTCATAACCCAGTGTGGATTCCTCATATCCTGCGTTTGAAACGCTCTTTTTGTCATAAAAAATATTTTATTTTTAAGTTATCTATGATTTATCTCATAATCTGTTCAGAAATTGTTCAGAGGCGGGAAGTAAAGTTACGAAAGTACAGTACAAGCGAAATTGAAGGCCCACATACATACTAGCGACAGGGGGACGATCGGGAAGAAGCAGGCGGGAACGGGTAATGGCGACGCTGGAACAATCATTTTGCTAAAGAGAGAGGTTATAATTATATGAAGAAAAAGACGATAGGCGCCTGGCTGGTTGTTGTAATGCTGATTACACAGTTTGCCAGCGGTTTCGGGTTCATGACGAAGGTTAAGGCGGATGGGACGGAGATAACAGATCCACTAATTACGAGTGTGACTATGTCAGTCTACGATAATGGTGTTCCTGTAACGGATGTTGTCTACAAGCAGGGGGCTGAGGTCAAGCTGACTTATAACTGGGAGCTTCCCGATAACCATAATTTTAAAGGGGGAGATACTTACTCCTTTGATTTGCCTGACAAATTTGTGCTCGCTTCAGATATTAAAAATGTGGCACTTGTGGCGGATGGAATGAATTTGGGATACTTTGATGTAATTAAAGGCAGCCCGAATAAGGTTGTAATGACGTTGGGCAATGATGTAGATAAGTTTTTCGGAGTGCATGGTTCCTTTACAATTAAAACCTCTTTTGATATGAGCAAATTCACCGAAACAACAGTACAGACGATTGTCTTCCCTATTGACGGCGGAAATCAGACAGTTACAATTACTTTCAAGCCTAAGGTAGACTTGACAATCTCCAAAAGCGGTGTTCCTAAAGGAACTAACTCAGGTAATCTAAATGCGAAACAAATTGTTTGGAGTGTCGACGTTAATAAAGTATTGGATAGCGTCTATGGAGCTAATCTCCTTGATACTATTCCTGCAGGTCTTACTTTGACTAATCCACTGGATGTTAAAGTATATGATCTGAATGTTAAACTTAACGGGTCAGTTACACAAGGGTCAGAAATTTCAAACTCCAGGTATTCGGTTACAACTCCTTCGGGTAATCTGAATGTCGCATTTAATGAATCGCCAATTATTGGCGCTTATCGGATTCAGTTCACTACCGATATTACTGATGCAACCAAAACAAACTTTACAAATAATGCTTCTTTCAGTGGAACAAACTTACAGGCTGTCCCTGCATCGGCAACAGTCAATGTTACTAGAGGAGCTTATCTGAGCAAAAAATCATCTGATTATCATTCTGCAACCCAGGTAACCTACTGGGAGATCAATTATAACTATAACGAGTCATCGGTTCTTAAAGATGATGCCGTTTTAAAGGATTATTTTGATGACTCACAGGAATTGGTAAAGGGTTCCGTAAAGGTATTTCCGGTAAATTTCCTGACAGATGCGGCTGGAACTGTTGGAAGCACTGAGGTTAGTAATTATACGGTTAATCCTGCAACCCAGCCTGAGAAGAACGGATTTGAACTGAAATTCAATGAAAACATCAACAGTGCGTACCAAATTCAGTATCAGACAAAGGCGATCAAGCGAGTTGAGGGACCTGAGACTATTAACAACTCGGTTACATCCGGATCTACAACTGTACCTGGAGTAAGAACTATTGATCAAGTGATTATTAATAAGTCTGCAAGTGTAAACTACAACAGTAAAAAGGTTACTTGGACAGTGGCTATTAATGGTGACAGTTATCCGATGGAGAATGTAGTGGTTAAGGATATTTTCACCAATAAAGGTCTGGAGATTATTCCCGAAACTATTGTTGTTAAACAAGGTACATCAACGATTACCACAGGTTATACTATTGAGAATCTAGTCAATACTACAGGTTTTAATGTTGTATTTAGTTCACCAATTAGTGGACCTTATACGATAAGTTATGATACTTATTTTGATAATAAATGGCTGAATTATGATTGGCTTACAAAGGATGCTGATTTCGTAAATCAAGCGACGGTAGAATGGAATAATCCTAACTCCACGGAACTTAAAACAAAAACTGTAACTGCAAACTTTGATCTTGTTTCTGCAGAGAAAGCCAACGGTTATAAGAGTGGAAGCTACAATGCAAAAGAAAAGGAGATCACTTGGACAGTTGGTGTGAATTTTAACCGGCATACACTAGTAAATGCTAAAGTAACAGACGTACTTCTGGATAATCAAAAATTCGTGCCTTCTTCTGTAGAAATTCACACTATGAATGTCAATGGAGATGGTGGTTACTCCAAAGGATCAATTAAGCTTGCTCCGGGTACAGATTATAATGTTAGCTATAATGAAGTGAGTAAACTGCTGCAAATAGATTTCACAAAAACAATTACAACGGGTTATGTTATTACTTTTAAAACAAGTCTTAAAGGCCAATTGACTAATACATCAACGTTGAACAACACTGCTAACCTGTATAGTGGTACAAAACCGGAGTCCAAAGACCTCAAGGCTTCAGTGACGATTCCCAAAGCCGGCGAATATGTTACAAAGTCGGGAACACAGAATAATTTGAACATTAAATGGACTGTGAATATTAACCACAATCAGTCATACATTGAGTCAGCTAAAATAGTAGATGATCCAAGTAACAATCAAATCCTTCTTCCAGACTCGTTCAAACTGTATGGTACTACAGTTAATTCAGGAGGTACTGTTAATAAGGTGGCTACGCCGCTAACTAAGGGAACGGATTATGATCTGGTCATCACTACTGACCCTGATCTTGGTAAACAACAGTTTGTACTCAGTTTCAAGGCTCCTATAGAGAAACCTTATATTTTGGAGTATGAGTCACTGATTGTGGCCAACGATGGGGATACAGTTTCCAATAGTGTGAAAATAAGCGGAGAAAATTCTACAACGTTCACCAAGCAAACCAGCAAGGATGTTCCAGTTGCACTGTCAGATGCAGACGGCGTAGGAACAGGCAGTAGAAAAAACCTGAAGGTTGTTAAAGAGGATTCTGCCCAATCTTCACTTAAGTTAAGTGGTGCTACGTTTACACTTTATCGCAAAGCTGGAGGAACTGAAGCTGCCTTTAACACACTCACTACCGATTCTAAAGGGGAAATAAACTTTAATAATCTATGGCCGGGGACATATACATTGCAGGAAATTACTGCACCAGCCGGTTATAGCCTTAATCCTACTCGTTATCCAGTAACTTTTAATTCTACACTGGAAACGACTGTGACTGTGAAAAACCAGAAGATAGCAACGCCAACACCGGTGCCGACAGCAACACCGGCGCCAACAGCAACACCAACACCGGCGCCAACAGCAACACCAACACCGGCGCCAACAACAGCACCGACAACGGCGCCAACAACAGCACCGACAACGGCGCCAACAACAGCACCGACTACGGCGCCAACAACAGCACCGACTACGGCGCCAACGGCAGAACCGACAACGGCGCCAACGACAGCACCGACAACGGCGCCAACAACAGAACCGACAACGGTGCCAACGACAGCACCGACAACGGCGCCAACAACAGAACCGACAACGGTACCAACATCACCGCCGGTATACTACACACCTACACCTGAAACATCAAGTGTTCCTGGAGTAGTTGTTACATCAACACCGACACCGTCGGTAACACCGGCACCAACCGTGACTCCGGATGCTTCAAGTACTCCTGGGGTTACAGCAACACCTGTAATTACACCGGCAGTTACGCCAGCAGCCACACCGGCCCAGCCTGGAACGGTTAGCACTCCAACGCCGCAAGCTACACAGGTGACTACGATTGAGGAAGTGCCTATCGATGGTGAGATTCCGCTGGGGGGAATCCCTAGCATCAGTGATGAGCCGGCGCATGGTACAGTAACAATTACACCGGATGGCAAATGGACGTATACTCCAGATCCAGGCTACACCGGCAAGGATAAATTCACGATTGTCGTTACAGATGAAGACGGCAATGAGGAAGAGATTACAATTGAAGTTGGCGTCGATGAAGTGCCTAAGGGCACGGTTACTGAGCCAACTGACAAAGGCAACAACAGCGGACTTCCCGGCAAGCTTCCACAGACCGGAGAAGAAAGTCCTCTCCCGCTGTATCTGACTGGCGGCGGCTTGATTATTCTGGGAGTTATACTGTCCAGAAGATTCAATGCCCGCAAGAAAATGTAGGAGAGAACACCTTATCAAGCATTAACAGCTAATATGGCAGTATAGACAAAGACACCCGCAGCAGGTTGCGGGTGTCTTTGCTGTAACAAATATAAAGTCGCTGAAATAATACCGTCCCCTGAAAGGTCGGCATTGCCGTTTCTATTATGGAGAATCACATACTTCTGAGGTTAAGATGCTTCCATTCGTCATACCAGCGCTTAATACTCGCGGGCGGCTTCACGCCGAGCTCCCGCTTCAGTAAATCCGTCAGAATATGATATTGCTCCTCTACCGCTGAACGCTCCCCGATGCTGTCGTAGACCTTCATCAGCCCGAGATGCCCCTGTTCAAAATAAGGCTGGAGTTGCACCACCCTCTGGTACACGGTAACTGCTTCCGGTATCCGGCCGCTGTCGACATAGAATTCGGCGATATTCATTGCGTGATGCAGCCAGATGGTCCGTAGACGCTGCCGTTCCCCTTCAGCCCAGAGGTAATCGTAATCGTTCAGATAGTCGCCCGAATAGAAATCGAACAACCGCTGATGCTCCTCATAGTTGTCCTTATTGATGGCATCTTGAGTCAGAATGCCCTTCTCCCATTCGTAGTTATCTATCAGCAGGCTGCCGGTCTCCAGGGTGTAGCCTTCTCCCCCGCTGGCATTGCTGATCTGCAGATCGATCTCTGCCTGCTTCAGGGATTGCCGAACCTGATAAATCGTTGTATAAAGATGAGTGGAGGCCTTCTTGAGATTGAAATCGGGCCACAGCAAATCGGTTAAGGTATCTTTGCTTACGAACCGGTTGCGGTTATGAAATAAATAAGCGAATAATTCCTGTGCCTTGGTGGTGCGCCAGCGGATATTGGGCAGCGGCTGGCCGCTGCGTTCGAATCTTAGTGACTGGAAGCTGCGGATCATGACCGTCTGCGCAGGCTTGCGGGAATCATCCTGTGCCTGGCTGACACGCTCCTCCAGCCGCTCAATGGTCTTCAGCAGACGGCCCCGCTGTACAGGCTTAAGAACATAGTCAAGCGCATAAAGCTCGAACGCTTCGATGGCGTAGCTGTTATGGGCAGTCACAAATACGATGCTTGCCTGCGGGCACAGCCTTTGCATGGCCTCCGCAGCCTGGACGCCATTCATCTCAGGCATATCAATGTCGAGAAAAATCACATCAGGGCGTAGCAGCGGAGCTGCATTGACCGCCTCGGAGGGATCAGTATAAGCAGCGATTACATTTATAGTTGTCAGTTCTTCCAGCATCTTTTTCAGCTTCATAAGAGCAAGCCGTTCATCATCTACCAGCAAGGCCTGAATCATATCTATCCCACCACTTCATTAAGGAATGTTGTCTTGTCATAGGCTGTTTAAGGATAATTCGACAAGGATGCGGGTTATCCTCCCTCTAAGCTTGCGCTTGAGGCTGATTTTTGAATAGAAATACTGTTATTCTAAAATAAATTAAAAAACCATGCAGTGGAACCTTAAAGCCAGGCGTCTAACGTTATGTAGCTGAAGGAGGGAAGAAAGACTTGGAAGAGACGGAGTGGATCAGTGCTGTGCTAAGCGGTGAGCATCAGACCTTCGGGAATCTGGTGACCCGTTATCAAGGCATGGTATATAGTGTGTGTATCAAAATTACAGGAGAAGCCGAGTCTGCCAAGGATATGGCTCAGGAAGTCTTCATCAAAGCCTATAAAGCTCTTCCCACCTTCAGAGGACAGTCTTCCTTCTCCACCTGGCTGTACCGGATTGCTTACCGCACCTGTCTGGACTGGAAACGGGCCAATGACCGGGAATGGCGGCACCGGAGTACGGCAGATTACACAGAGAATGACTGGGTGACTTCACAGACACCTGAACAGGCAGTGCTTCGCAAGGAGGCCTCCCGTGAGCTGGGTGAGAACCTGAATAGTCTGGCGGAACCGTACCGGTCGGTTGTGCAGCTGTACTATTTTCAGCGACACTCGTATCAGGAGATTGCTGAACAAAAAGGGATTTCAGTTAAAACGGTTGAATCGCAGCTCTATCGGGCCAGACAGATGATGCGCAAAAGCGGGGAGGAATGGCGATGAATTGTTCAACAGTAAAAGAGTGGATGCCGCATTATATAGATGGACAGTTGTCACCAGAGGCCCAGCAGGCCATCTATCTGCATACCCTGACCTGCCCCGGCTGCGCGGAATGGCTGGAGGAGGCGCGCGGGCTTGCGGCGATGTGGAGCGATATGGAAGCCGGGCTTGATCTTAACGGGCAGGAGCCCGTGTTGCCGCATGACTTCCCTGATTTGACCGGGGATGTTATGGCAAGGATCGGCCAGCTGGAGAACGGGCGCAGAGAACGAATCGTGAAATCCACCATGACCAGACGGCGCACGACCCGGGGAACCTCCTGGATGCATTACGGTGTGGCAGTTGGTCTGACGTTTCTCCTGCTGCAGCTTGGCGTATTTGAGAATTTGGCCTATGGCATTACTGAAATCAACGGGCATATGTCCACATCGGTCAGTTCCTGGTTCGGCCCGCAAGGTAACAATAAATAAATCCATAGCGGCTTCGCCGGTTATCTATTTTATTTCAACAAAACTTTTGGGAGGGTAACATATGATTAAGAAAAGACGCTGGCTCACGTTTCTCCTGGCTATGGTTCCAGGACTGGGCCACATGTATCTGGGCTTTAAAAAATTGGGTCTGGAGTATATGATTGGAGCATCGCTCTGTATTATATTCATTCCGTCAATGCCCGCCGTGTTTCCGTTCGCGCTTGCTGCGCTCTGGTTCTATCAATTATTCGATGCGCTGCAAAAGGCGGCTTGGATGAAGGTATCGGCTGCCGAGCATGAGCGGATGATGTTCCATCCGGACAGCTTTGGAGCACCCTGGTCGATGGGAATGTCTGCGCCCCCGATGTACCCGCATGATGATGTGAATCCGGTGTGGGTCGGTATAGGGTGTGTTATCGCGGGCATCCTGCTGCTGCTTATCACTGCATTTCCCGCTTTGTGGGAAATTCTGAGCGATATGAATATCGGAGCGATTCTACTGTCGCTTGCCTTGATCGGGTATGGATTCAGGATGCTGAAGAATAATTCAAAAGTATAGTGAAATGGGGAATTGAAGGATGGGGAGATGGAAAATCGGCAGCTTTACCGCCGCAATAGGGTGCATAATAGTAGGCGTTATTGTAGTCATGGCTCAGTATGGTGCAATCACGTACGATGTGCTGGGCTATATCTGGCCGGCCCTGCTTATCCTGTTCGGCCTGGAGATGCTGCTTAGGCTCTTCATCAAATCCGATGTCAAAAGCCGGGTAAGCGGCTGGGCCATTCTGCTGATCATTGTGCTTATAGCGGCAAGCGGGGCACAGACGGTGTTGGCTGGAGGATCGCTGAGCAGTATCTTCGGCAATACCAAGCTGGTGCCGGTGAACGGGAAGGTAGAAGTGCAGCAGGATATTAAGAACGTGCGGATTAATCTGCCCCAAGGCAAGGTTAAGCTTCAGGGTGTGGATGGGAACACGCTGGCGTATGAAGGGAAGCTGGAGCTGCCGGGCAATACAGACAATGAAGCGGCAAGTGCTCTGGAGCGTAAATGGAAAGTGACGACCGAGGGCGACACGCTTGTGATGGCGCTTGAGGGAGATTCAGGCTGGCTCTCCAATATCCAGATCGGCTTCAACAACAATGCGCCATATCTGAATGTCAGCATTCCGCAGAATCTGGCCGCTCAGGTAGAGACCAGTGACGGTTCCATCGAAGCCGGGGGACTGGCCGCAGGCATTAATGTGGATACGAGCAACGGAACGATGGATATCCATGATGTCTCTGGAGGTGTGAAGGCTCATAGCAGCAATGGCACGCTGACGGTAAAGAATGTACAGGGCGGAGCAGATCTGGTTAGCTCGAACGGTGCGATTACGCTCGGGAATATTGACGGCGCTGTGTCGGCCAGAAGCAGTAACGGCAAGATAACAGTGAACTCGGCAATCACGGGTGCATGGGAGCTGAAATCCAGCAACGGCAAGATTGTCTTAGGCCTTCCTGCGGTAACGGATGCCAAGATTACGGCAGATACCAGTAACGGATCGCTTAAAGGCGATGTGGACTGGGGCGGCGACGATGAGGACCATGGAACGGCTGTACTTGGCAAAGGCACCCATGAGGTCACCTTGTCCACCAGCAATGGTTCTATAACAGTGGATACGGCGCAATAAAAGACATCAAGCACAAAGAGCTGTTCACCGGTAACATTATGCCGGTGAACAGCTCTTTATTGTAAGAGAAGAAATGATTTCCGGGAGATTATGCGGGCTGCAGCCAGTTAGTCCCGATTACCATGCATATGCCTTCGGAGCTGCGCCGCCGGGTCCGGGGAAAATCTCGTCCAGACGCTTCAGCACGGATTCGTCCAGAACAACCTCCAGGCTGCGCAGCGCGCTCTCGAATTGCTCCAGGGTACGCGGTCCGATTATTGGAGCTGTGACGGCAGGATTCGCCAGCAGCCAGGCCAGAGCGATATTATCCTGCGGCTCACCCAGCTCCAGGCTCAGTTCCGCAAAGGCCTCAAGCTGCTTCTTGTGCTGCTCCACACGTTCCGCGTTGCCGCCGCTGCGGCTGCCCTCAATCTTTTTCAACGCATTGCGGCCAAGCAGTCCTCCGTCAAGCGGACTCCAAGGAATAATGCCTAGGCCCAGATGCTGCGCCGCAGGCAGAACTTCAAGCTCTGGCAGACGGCAGGTCAGGCTGTATTTATGTTGCTCGGATACCAGTCCGAGGAACCCGCGGGCCTTCGCCTCCTGCTGGGCAACGGCAATATCCCAGCCGGCGAAGTTGCTGGAGCCGGTGTAGCCGATCTTGCCTTGGCTGACCGCAAGCTCAAAGGCGCCCCACAGCTCGTCCCAGGACACGTTACGGTCGATATGGTGCATCTGGTAGAGTTCGATGTGATCGGTCTGCAGACGCTGCAAGGAGCCCTCTAGATGACGGCGGATAATGTAGGAAGAGAGGCCGCCTTCATCATTGGGTCCATCCAGCTTGTCGCTCATCGCCCCGTAGACCTTGGTCGCCAGGACAACCTTCTCACGGCGTCCGCCGCCCTGCTTGAACCAGCGGCCGATAATGGTCTCGGTCAGACCCGAGTTCTCACCCCATCCGTACACATTGGCAGTATCAAAAAACTGGACTCCCGCGTCCAGCGCTGCATCCATAATGCGGAAGGCTTCCTTCTCGTCGGTGATGGGACCGAAGTTCATCGTTCCCAGACAGAGGCGGCTTACCTTCATACCAGACTTGCCAAGCTTCGCGTATTGCATCTTAAGATCACTCCTCTTCCATATGATTAGAGATCCGATAATTTCACCTGCCCATTAATTGTAATCAATTGGCGGGACAAGGGCAAATTCACGCTCCGCTTCACTTATAGGCTATATCTATGAACGTGATAGAATCTATATCTTTGTCCTTTGTCCTTCGTTATGATACAACAATATACAGAAGAACTATGTCTGCGACCAGCAGGACTACCTAAGGAGTGACAGGAATGAGCGAGGTCAAAAAAATCGCCGTAATTGCCGGGGACGGTATCGGACCTGAAGTTGTGGCAGAAGCAGAAAAGGTATTGAAGAGAACGGAAGAGTTGTTCGGGTATACATTTGAAACGGAGCACGCCCTGTTCGGCGGAATCGCCATTGATGAACGCGGAACTCCGCTGCCTGAGGATACGCTTGCGATCTGCCGCAGCGCCGATGCTGTATTGCTTGGAGCCGTAGGCGGACCGAAGTGGGATAACAATCCGAAGGAGCTGCGTCCGGAGACTGGACTGCTGGGTATCCGCAAGGCGCTTGGTCTATTCTCCAATCTGCGACCGGCAGTGGTCTTCGATTGTCTGAAGGATGCTTCGACGCTGAAGCCGGAGGTACTGGAAGGAACAGACCTGATGGTCGTACGTGAATTGACAGGCGGGATCTACTTCGGGGACAAGCTGCGCCGTCAAGGCGAGCATGGAGAAGAAGCGGTAGACACTTGTGTCTATAATGTCATGGAGGTTGAGCGGATTGTACGCCAGGCGTTCGAGATTGCCGGGAAGCGCCGGGGTAAGCTGGCGAGCGTAGACAAAGCCAATGTACTGGAGACCTCCCGTCTGTGGCGTGAAGTGGTGAACAGAGTGGCGCCGGAATATCCGCAGGTTGAGGTTGAGCATGTGCTGGTGGATAACTGTGCGATGCAGCTGCTGCGCCGTCCTTCGAGCTTCGATGTCATCGTGACCGAGAATATGTTCGGCGATATCCTGAGCGATGAAGCAGCGATGCTGACAGGCTCGATTGGTATGCTGGCCTCCGCTTCACTGGGAGAAGGCAGCTATGGCCTCTATGAGCCGGTTCACGGCTCCGCGCCTGATATTGCCGGACAAGGACTGGCGAACCCGATCGCCACGATCCTGTCGCTTGCACTGATGTTCCGCATGACCTTCGGCTACGAGAATGCAGCCGCTGCCATTGAAGCCGCAGTTGCAGAGGTACTGGATGCCGGTCACCGCACCAGTGATATCGCAGTTGATAAGAGCAAGGCGATCAGCACCACAGAGATGGGTGACCTGATTGTAGCAGCTATCCGCAAAGCCTAGTTCTACCACATGTATCCCTTTTGACGCAGAACGGAGAAAAACTTCACAAAATGTTGCTTATTTATAATTATTATAAAAAAGTAATCAATGCAATATTGACTTTGATTTTGTACGATGATAACATTTGGTCTGTACCCGTAAGAATGTAACCATCCCATAAAATCAAGAAAAGCATATTGCATCCGGCAACGGTCCGTAGCTGTTTTTCTTACATAATCAAAAGGAGGATTTAAGCAATGGCAGAACGTTTGGTAGGTAAACCCGCTCCTGACTTCTTCATGGAGACAGTAACAGGAGACGGTAAGGATTTCGGTAAGGTAAGCTTGTCCGACTATCGCGGCAAATGGCTTGTATTCTTCTTCTATCCGCTTGATTTCACCTTCGTATGTCCAACTGAAATCACAGCCTTGAGTGATGCTGCTGCTGATTTCGCAGAGCTTGATACAGAGATTCTCGGTGTGAGCGTGGACTCGATCCACAGCCATAAGGCTTGGCTGAGCACACCTAAGGATATGAACGGTCTGGGTCCGGTCAACTTCCCGCTGGCCTCTGATATCACGAAGAAGGTTGCCAGTGATTATGGCGTCCTGATTGAAGAAGAAGGCATTGCGCTGCGCGGACTGTTCATCATCGATCCTGAAGGTGAACTGAAGTATCAGGTTGTTAACCATAATGATGTAGGCCGCAGTGTTGAAGAGACATTGCGTGTGCTGCAGGCTCTCCAATCCGGCGGGCTGTGCGCTATGAACTGGAAACCAGGCGACAAGAACCTGTAAGCTTCCGGGCCTCATGAGCCGCGATCTTTGATATACTAAGAGGACCTCCTTGCGGGAAGTATTATTCCCTTCAAGGAGGTTTTTTGCAAAAAGATAAGAATGTATATGCTTCGCGCTATAATTATCCTTATCGTTCTCGCTGGAACGGTACCGTCCTTTAAAAGGACGGCAAAACCGTTTCCACTTGAGATAAGGGCAGGCGTTTGAAAATGGGCATAAAGGTTAATATATAGCTTGTAAGGGGAGGAATCTCTCCCGCTGCTTTGTAATATACTAATAGGAATTCAAATCAACGACAACACTCAAGGAGGGTGAACAAAAATGAGCTTTTGCTGTGGAGCGAGTATGGTTGGAACGAAGGGGACCCTAAAGCATTATCGCACGCAAGTCCATAATGTTCCCCTGCTTTTTTGTCCGGTATGCCACCGGGTAGAGGTACATTACAAAGTCGAGAATGAATATGAAATTCTGGCGGAATATGCCCATGGCGACGGCGTCACGGATGTGGATTTCCAGGATTATGTGATGGAGGAAGAGGAAGCGATCTTCGAGAACGTCATCAATATGGAGAGCGAGGACCCGCTCGCGATCATACGCAGCCAGATCGATATGTCGCTGGACCTGCTGGCAGTTGCTAAACAGATCGGCGACTCCAAATGGGAACGTGAGCTGAAGAAGCGTCTGGCTGTCATGAGCCAGCGGCGTCTCCGGCTCCAGCAGAAGGCTTGAATATCTGTCTAGCTCCTGCCACCATCATGTTATAAATTAGTGAGCTCCCGCCATATGGCGGGGGCTCTTTTCAATGTATTTGCAGGAAATAAATCATTCCCCTCCTACTTAAATGTGTCTTTAGAATCATTTTAGGAATATTTTTGTCATTCGACAGATTCTCTGATTGCGTTGTCTTCTTCTCTTGGATATGATTGGAATATAGTTGAAACGGTTGGATAATACAATACGATTTTCGAATGTTCTGGCGGCTTCGTCATATACTCAGATACATAGTAATTTGATGTCGCTTAAGCGTCTTCGTCAATTGCAGTAAAAGGGGGAACTTCGTATCGTGATAAGCCAATATCAGGAAAGCTTGCTATTATCGGCAAGAACGTTTCAATCTGGTCCGATGGATACCACATTTGAGGATGTGCTGGAGCACATCGACAGCGGGATTCTGCTTTTTGATGATGAGGGTGTGCTAACTTTTGTCAACAAGCAGATGTATGGCATTCTGGAGCTTAACCGTCACTCTCTTCTGGGTTGCACCTTGCATCATCTGTTATCCCATATTCAGCTTAGCCGCTTCAAGAAGAAGCAGGTGCTCAGGAGTTACCGTGAAATGGTGCTCAAAGGTAAGCCAAGCTATGAATTTGTGGATGAATATGGACGGTACTGGCGCGCAACCCTGTCCAGCGGAGAGGAAATGAAGGGCAGCTACCTGTTCACATTCAAAGAGATCTCCGACTACAAGCTAATTGAACAGACAGCTTACCAGAATGACAGCCTGGCCATGCTGGGCCGGTTATCGGCATCCATCGCCCATGAGATCCGCAATCCCCTGACGGCTATCCGGGGGTTCATCCAATTGCTTCATCCCCATCTGCATCTGCTCGGCAAAGAAGAATATGCGAAGATTATATTAGCGGAGATTGACCGTGCCAATGACATTATTCATGAATTTCTGACTTCCTCTAAGCCTTCTGTGCCGCAGATCAGCATGATTCCTGTCTCTGCATTACTGAAGGAAGTAGTCCTGCTGACAGAGAGCGAGGCGCTGATGAAGGGCTGCCAGATCAACTTGCAGGTGCTCCAGGAGGACCTGGCCATCTCAGGGGATATTAAGCAAATGAAGCAGGTTGTGCTGAATATGATCAGAAATGCGATGGAAGCAATCTCGGAGCGGGTGGATGATTCTGTAGGGCGAATTGAGGTAGGCGCACGTAAAGAAGGAACAGAGGTGCGCATCTTCATCTCTGACAACGGCAAGGGAATGGATATCTGCACGCTTGACAGACTGTTCAATCCGTTCTTCACCACGAAGGAGAATGGGACGGGACTTGGACTCTCCGTCAGTGACCGGATCATCAAGAATCATGGCGGCTGCATCTCGGTCAGCAGCCGGCTGAATGAAGGAACCCGATTCGTCATTTCACTTCCGCTTACTCATTAATGCTTATTTTAAGCCCGTTGTTCTCGGTGGAGTGCATACGGGTTATAATCAATATGTAAGGGCTGATTCCTGCAATGCACGAACAAGTGCGGGAGATCAGCCTTATCTGCGTCTGTCGGAGGGATGAATTTTGATTATTGAATGGAGCAGTGATGCCAGTCAAGCCATGGCCCGAGGAGAGGCTGTATGTCTAATGATCTCAGAGGCACAGGCACAGGGAGAAGGACTTCCGGCGGGCTGGGCCGCGCGAGTCCGCCTATTGTCCGCAGCGGGGCTGTTCAGCGGCAAACAGGGGCAACTGTATATCATGCCCGTAATGGAGCAACCCGAGCAGCCTGTGGTCATTCTGGCCGGAAGCGGAAAAGGCCAGATGGGTATGCACGAGCTGCGGCAGCTGATGGCACAGACTGCCAAGGCGGCTTACAGGCTGAAGGCTGCTGCGCTCGTTGTGCAGGTACCGTCGGCACTAGGCGGGCGTGCTGGGGATCTGAAGGCAGAGCAGGCCGGCCAGGCCATCGCGGAAGGGCTGGTCCTGGGGTCGTTCCGCAGAAGACAATATAAACTGGAACAGGCAGCCTACGCAGGTATTGAGACGGTACTTCTGCGTATGCAAGGCAAGAGCGAAGCAGCAGAAGGGGAAGCCTGGAGACAAGGGATCAAGCGGGGGAAGGCTTTCGGGGAGGCTGCCAACCTTGCCCGTGATTTGACCAACCGTCCGGGGAATCTGCTGACTCCGTCGGGGCTTGCGATGGCCGCTATAGAAATCGCTGAACGGCACGGTCTTCCCGCTGAAGTGTTGGATGAACGGGAGCTGGAGCTTAAGGGAATGGGCGGATTGCTTGCGGTCGGCAGCGGCAGTGTGAATGCTCCCCGCATGATTGTTATCCGCTATCAGGGAACGAACCAATGGGAGAACGCAGTAGGTATAGTCGGCAAAGGAATTACTTTCGATACCGGAGGCATCTCTCTGAAGCGGGCACCGGGCATGGAGAGCATGCACAGCGATATGGCCGGTGCCGCAGCCGTTCTGGCGGTCATGGATGCGCTGGGGCATTTGCGTCCCAAGATCAATGTGGTCATGCTGATTCCGGCGGCAGAGAATATGCCTGCAGCGAATGCTTTTAAACCGGGTGATATCATTACTACTCTCAGTGGAAGAACAATTGAAATTATCAATACCGATGCGGAGGGCCGGATCATTCTGGGAGATGCGCTTACCTATGCCCGGGAGTGGGGGGTGCAGCGGATCATTGACGTAGCCACGCTGACAGGAGCTGTGGTGTCGATACTGGGAGATGTGGCTACAGGGGCAGTAACGAATGATCAAGCATTCCTGGAAGAACTTTTGGCAGCCTCAAGGCTGTCGGGGGAGCAGATCTGGCCGTTGCCCGTCTATCCTGAATTCCGGGAAATGCTGACAAGCGAGGTTGCGGATCTCCGCAATGCTGCCGGGCGGTATGGAGCTGCCAGCACGGCGGGGCTGTTCATTGGAGAATTCGCCGAAGGACTGCCGTGGGTGCATCTCGATATTGCAGGGACTGCTTTTCTGTCAGCGGAACGTGGAATGAATCCTAAGGGGGCCACGGGCGTAATGGTCCG
Organism: Paenibacillus sp. FSL P4-0338; assembly: GCF_038002365.1. Lineage (NCBI taxonomy): Bacteria > Bacillati > Bacillota > Bacilli > Caryophanales > Paenibacillaceae > Paenibacillus > Paenibacillus sp. FSL P4-0338. The sequence goes on from NZ_JBBOCG010000002.1 coordinate 1,606,311, forward strand.
CACCTTGCTGGAATATCTGCTGAGCGCTGCGGCTGAACCGGATTACCGCTCCCCTGAAGCCTAACCCGAATCGTCCTGACAGACAAAGAGCCGCAGAATCTCAGTTTCCTGAGACCTGCGGCTCTTTGTGCATTTGGAATCCTGCTTCTCATAACTGCGGAATGACAGCCTATTTACGGGCCTTCATCTGGGCAGTCAGGGATTGGACGCCATTCATAATCTTATCCCGTGTATTCTTATTCTTCAGCAAGTAGGCGGCTCCCAAGGCTACCGTTGTAAACAGAGTCTTCTTGGTGTTCATGGTTATTCCTCCTTGGCACTAGTCTGGTTGTTAAAAGCTTATAACTAACATACCCGCATGCCAAGGTTTCTAAACGAAAGAATACCAATCTGTATCAGGTAGAACTGCATCCTAGCGCTTGCTGCCCAGTGTAGCACTGCCACAGGACAGAGGGGAATCCATCGCTGCTGCAGGACAGGTCTTGCCCTTGTCACAGCCCGCACAGGCCCCCTGCTTGCCCTTCTGCACATGGCGGTAGATCATCCAGCCGGAATATCCGAATATTAACGTCACGATCACAATATTAACGATCATTGCTGTCATCGCTTCCTCTCAAAATAACTTGGACTTGCTACGGGGCTACGACCATCCAAGCAAACGTCCTCCTTGATAGATCACCAGTGACACCGCATAAGCTAATACCAGAGAGTAACCCATGGAGAAGAATGTCCATTTCCAGGATGCAGTCTCCTTCTTGATAACGCCGACAGTGGCCAGGCAAGGAATGTAGAGCAGGATAAAGGCCATGAAGCTGATCGAGCTAAGCGGTGTAAAGACTGAAGCAATTTGCCCTTCCAGTCCTGCTGCATCCGGGGCATGGTAGATGATGTTCATGGTGGAGACCACAACCTCTTTCGCGAGGAAGCCGGGCACCAGGGTAGAGCCGGCCTGCCATGTTCCGAAGCCGAGCGGATGCAGCAGCGGGGCGATGAAGCCGCCGAATTTGGCCAGGAAGGAGTGATCCATGTCCACATTGAGACCGCCAGGACCGGCATAGGACATCAGCCAGATCAGAACCGAGCCGGCCAGGATGATGGTCCCTGCTTTGCGCAGGAAGCCTTTGCCCTTTTCCCAGGTGCTGCGGCTCAGTGTCTTGAACTGCGGCATCCGGTAAGGAGGCAGTTCAATAATGAAGATAGACGTCTCATTTTTGAACAGGTACTTGGAGAAGAACTTACACAGAATCAGTGCAAATACAACACCCAATACATACATAGAGAGTACAGCTGTGGCTTGCTGGGCAGGGAAGAAGACCGCTGCGAACAGCAGATATACCGGAAGCCGGGCAGAACAGGACATCAGCGGCATTAGCAGTGTTGTCAGCAGCCGGTCCTTGGGCTGTTCAATGCTCCGGGCTGCCATAATCGCCGGTACGTTGCAGCCGAAGCCGATAATGAACGGAATGAAGGCCTTGCCGTTCAGTCCCATCCGTTCCATCGTGCTGTCCATCAGCAGGCAGACACGGGCCATATACCCGGAATCCTCCAGGAAGGAGATCATCAGGAACAGGATGAAGATCTGTGGAACAAATACGAGCACGCCGCCTACACCGCCGATGAGGCCATCAACGATTAGCGCGTGCGTGAATTCAGAAGCCCCGATGGCCCCCAGCAGCGAATTTGTCGAATCGCTGAACTGACCGCCGATAAAGCCATCCAAGAGATCGGACAACGGCCCGCCAATCCAGTCAAAGGTAGTTTTGAACATGGCATACATAAAGACGATGAACAGGGGAAGTCCCAGAAAACGGTGGGTAAGGATGGAATCCAGACGTTCGGTCAGATTATGCGGTTTTTGCAGGGTAGAGTCTATAGCGTCAGCGCATACCATCCGGATGTAGTCCATGCGGACAGAACGAATCCACTGTGGAAGCGTCAGGGCGAGCTTATCCTGCTGCAGCCGGGTCTGACAGGCTTCTGCGATCAACAGTAATCCGGAAATATCCATCCGCTTCTTGAGCAGCTCAAGGATTACCGGGTTCTGCTCCATCAGCTGCAGAGCAACCCAGCGGAGATTAGGTAGACCAGAGGTCTTCTGCAATTGCGCAACAATGGAGGTTATGGCTTCCTCAGCGATGTCGCCATAATTCAACTGGAAGGTAACAGGCGGGATATGGGAGGGCTGCTCCAGCACGCTAAGCACCTGACTGGTTCCCTTGCCTGTCCGTGCAATCAGCGGCAGCACGGGAACACCAAGCCGTTCCTTAAGGATGTCGGGATCCACCTGAATGCCGCGTGCCTTGGCGACATCGGTCATATTCAGTCCGAGGATCGTCGGCTTGCCATACTCCAGCAGTTGCAGGGTAAGCAGCAGGTTTCGTTCCAATTGCGAGGCATCGACAATATTGATAAGTGCTTCAGGGGTTTCTTCGATCAGATATTGTGCGGCTACGCCCTCATCGCGGGAGAGGGGGTGAAGAGAGTAGATTCCGGGCAAATCGATCAGCTTGCCGGCTCCATTCTTCAGACTGCCGATTTTTTTCTCAACCGTAACGCCTGCCCAGTTGCCTACGTATTCGTAGGAAGAAGTCAGGGTATTAAACAGCGAGGTTTTCCCTGTGTTGGGGTTCCCCACAAGTGCGATAGAGCTCATGACACCTTCACCTCTATCATAGATGCTTCCTTACGCCGGATAGCAAATAACTGACCGTTGCATTCAAGCGTAATCGGACCCATGAAAGGCCCTTTGCCCTTGAGACGGATCATTACACCCTCAGATACTCCCAGATCGGCCAGACGGCGGCGCAAGATAGGATTCATGCCTTCAATTCTTTGAATGGAGCCGGTAGTGCCTGGTTGCAGACGCAGCAAGGAGCAGGATGTTAGAGCCATTGTTATCCCTCCGAAAGAGACTGATAATCAATCTCAATGATTTCTTGTAATGTAGCATTTTACTCCCATTTTTTCTGTGATTAATGTCATTGTTTCTGTTTGCGAAAATCGATATGAAGATTGCTGAAATTTTCTTTACAATATCTTCTTCATTAAAGTATGATTGAACGATAATATAAGCATAGTACTTAATAGATACCCCGAAGGGAGAACAGATTGTGAAGACTAATCATAGTAAAATTGTCGATTGCACCATCCGTGATGGGGGATTGGTGAATAACTGGGATTTCAGTATTGAATTTATTCAGAAATTATATGCCGGACTGAATGAAGCCGGTGTTGATTATATGGAAATCGGATATAAAAACTCGCCGAAGCTGCTCAAAGGGGCAGAGGGTGCAGGTCCTTGGCGCTTTTTGAATGATGACTTCCTGCGCAAGGTAATTCCGCAAAAGGGGCATACGAAGCTGTCGGCTCTGGTCGATATCGGGCGTGTGGACGAGAATGATATTCTGCCCCGCAGTGAGAGCATGCTCGATCTGATCCGTGTGGCTTGTTACAGCAAGGATGTGGACAAGGCCCTTCAACTGGTGCAGACGTTCCATGACCTGGGCTATGAGACGACCATTAATATTATGGCCCTGTCCAACGTGATGGAGAATGAGCTGCTGGAAGCCTTCGAGCAGATTCGTGAGAGTGTAGTTGATGTAGTCTATATCGTGGATTCTTACGGCAGCCTGGATCATAATGACTTTCATTACCTGGTAGAGAAGTTCAAGACACATCTGCCGGAGAAGCGGCTCGGTGTGCATACCCACAACAATCTTCAGCTGGCCTTCTCCAATACGCTGATTGCAGCCGAGAAGGGGGTAGAGCTTCTGGATGCTTCCTGCTATGGAATGGGCCGCGCTGCAGGCAACTGTCCTACAGAGCTGCTGGTTACCCATCTGAAGAACACGAATTATACGCTCCGTCCTGTGCTGGATATCGTTGAGAACCTGATGATCCCTCTGCGGGAGAAGGAAGAGTGGGGCTACATCATTCCGTATATGATTACAGGAACGCTGGATGAGCATCCCCGCTCGGCAATGGCGCTGCGATCTTCGGCCGATAAAGATAAGGCGGTTGACTTCTATGACACACTAACAACACCTGAAGTCAATTTCGGGGACAAATAACCGTCTGGAAGGAGAAAGCACTGGCCTCTATTTGTAGGCAGGTGCTTTTTTTCTGCCGGAACTGCTTCCTTGCAATATTCTAGATGATCAATGTAACTTTACAGAGCCGTCTGGCCGATATTTATACATAGGACATCATACACATCCATCTGACTTTATAGATATTATTTTTAGACGCGAGGGACTTATGAGACAAGAAGAGAGAAAGACGATTCATGCGGCTATTCTGGGGGCTGCGCTATTCCTTCTGATCCAGATTTTTCGTACACCGCTGGGACAAATAGAGGACAAGGATTTGCTGATGGCGTTTTACCTTATTTTGGGCTGCTGTACTATCGCATTCGGTTTTGCGATTTTCGCCCAGGGCTGGCTGCTGTTCGCCAATAGTTTATCCAAGGCCAGGCTGTACACCTCTGCATTGTTCCTGGGGGTGAGTATTTTTGACTTCCTGCATGTACTCGGGTTTGTAGGTATTCCCGGAATCACCCCTTATATCAGCCAGGGGCAGTCCTTATGGCTCCTGACGTTCTCCCGCTTGGCCAGTGCACTGGGAATTATGCTTATTTTTAGCAGAGAAGACCAGCTGGTTGGAACCGGCAGCAAGGGGAAGGTATTCAGGAATGCATTTGTGGTGATTCTGCTGTCTTTGGCGGTACTTGGTCTCGGCAACCTGATTGTCCCCGGGCTGGCGGACGAACCATGGGCAGAAACGGCAAGAGATCTGATGAATATGGCGATACTGTTCGTCTATTTGCTTGGCGCTGCGATTATCATCTATCCTGGCAAAAGCGAGAAGTCGGCTTCTCTGCTGATTATTATCCGTTCCCTTGTATTCTTCTCACTGGCTCAGGTCTTCTTCATGAATCTGTTCAGTGTCGGAGAATTGGATTATCTCTTCGGGATGCTCAGCAGCGCAGCGGCGTATTATCTTCTGCTGACCGGAGTCTACAGATTGACGATTGAGGAGCCGTTCCAGGAGAACCAGCAGGCGGAAGCGCGGATTAATTATCTGGCGTACCACGATGAGCTGACAGGTCTTCCGAACAGACGCCGCCTGATGCAGCGCATGGAAGAGGTGGTGCTCCAGAGTGAGCAGGACAAAAGCCGCGGCTTCTCCGGGCTGGTCATTATGAACATCAACCATTTCAAGAATATCAATGACTCCCTTGGTCATTATGCAGGAGATCTGCTGCTGCAGCTGGTCGCCCGGCGGATCGGGGACGAGGTTAGAGTCAATGAAGAGCTCTTTAGTATGGGGGCGGACGAGTTTGCTTTTCTGATGACGGAGCGGACGGGGCTGGAGAACTGTCTGGTCCGCGCGGGTGAGCTGCTGCGCCTGTTCGAGACACCGGTAGGCCTGGAGTCGGGTGAATACCATATCTCGCTTAGTCTGGGGGTAAGCATCTATCCCGGGGACGGAGATACGGCTGAGCAGTTGATACAAAATGCGGACACAGCGGTGCACAATGCCAAGGAGCAGGGGGTGGAGATCCGCCGCTATATTCCGGCTATGCAGATGAAGGCGAAGGAACGCCTCAAGCTGGAGAACGATCTGCGCCGGGCGCTGGAGCGGGGGGAGTTCTATCTGGTCTATCAGCCCCAGGTACTGCTTGAGACAGAAGAGATTGTCGGTATGGAGGCGCTGCTGCGCTGGAACCATCCCAAACGCGGCTTGGTCTCTCCAGTAGATTTCATTCCTATCGCTGAAGAGAGCGGGCTAATTGTTCCCATTGGGGAATGGGTGCTTAAGACGGCCTGTATGCAGAATAAAATGTGGCAGGATGCTGGCTATCATCCGATTTGCGTGTCCATTAACCTCTCGATGCGCCAGTTCTTGCAGCCCAATCTGGCGGGCAAAATTGATGCTATCCTGAAGGATATCGGTCTAGATCCCTGCTACGTGGATTTGGAAATTACCGAGAGCATGACCCTGGACAAGGAGACCGCCTTCGACCAATTGAACCGTCTCAAAAGACTTGGCGTATGCATCAGCATCGATGATTTCGGCACAGGCTACAGCTCGCTGCATTATCTGAAGAATATGCCGATTGACCGCTTGAAGATCGACCGTTCCTTCGTATCGGATGTCATGGAGGACAGCAACAATGCCGCGATTGTCTCTACGATTACCTCGATGGCCCACCATTTGAAGCTCAAGGTTACCGCCGAAGGCGTGGAGAACAAGGAGCAGCTGCACTTTCTGCGCCAGCAGCATTGCCATGAGGCCCAGGGGTATCTGTTCAGCAAGCCGGTGAAGGCGGCTGAATTCGAGCAGTCCTTCCTCAGGCCTCTGCTGGAAATGCCGTCGTAATCTCCGGTATGTGAATTTAATAGGGTTGCAATTTATTCGTAGTGATGCTACAATGTTTCTTGTACTCAATTTGAGTTGCGGGTGTAGTTCAATGGTAGAACTTCAGCCTTCCAAGCTGATAGCGTGGGTTCGATTCCCATCACCCGCTCCATAATTAACTTCCGAAATCCTTGTCCGCAAGGGTTTTTTTGTTGTGTATCGCACGTGCAAAAATAAACAAAAAGAAGCCAGGCCCCCTGATCCTCCGGGGGCCTGGCTTTATGAAATGACAGGTAAGACTGTCTTGGACGTTAGACGGTCTTCAGGAACTCTACAAGGGTCAGCAGGCCTTTGTCGAAGTTCTCCAGGTTGAAGTGCTCGTCCGGTGCATGCAGGTTCTCGTCATCGAGTCCGAAGCCCATCAGGACGACCGGCGCCTTCAGGATGCGGGCGAAGCTCTCCATGATGGGGATGGAGCCGCCATCTTTGGTGAAGAGGGCGCGGGTGCCGTAGACCTTACCGTAAGCATCGGCAGCGGTCTGGAGGATCGGGTGCGACGGATCGATGTTGAAGGCGCGTGCCTTCTCCATCTGCTTCACCTGAACCTTGGCGCCCTTTTGGATATTCGCCTTCAGGTGGGCTTCAACGGCATCCAGGATGTGCTGCGGGTCTTGGTCGCCAACCAGGCGGCAGGTAATTTTGGCATGGGCTTCCTTCGGGATTACCGTCTTGCTGCCTTCGCCTTGGAAGCCGCCGTATACACCGTTCAGCTCCAGTGTTGGACGCGCGCCGACCCGTTCCACGAAGGTGTAGCCTTCTTCGCCGTACAATTGCTCCAGGCCGAGGGCGGCCCGGATCTTGTCTTCGTCGACACCTTGCTTGGCGAATTCTTCGCGCAGCAGCGGGGACAGGGCAGGCACGCCTTCGTAGAAGCCTTCTACAGATACGCGGCCCTTGTCATCATGAAGGGTGCTGAGCAGCGAGACCAGCGCATGCAGCGCATTGGGAACGCCGCCGCCGTAGGAGCCGGAGTGCAGGTCAGTCAAGGCAGTGTTCACTGTAACCTCCATCGAGCAGAGACCACGGAGCCCGGTGCAGATGGCAGGGCGTCCGCGCTCCAGCAGGGAGGTATCCGAGACAAGAACAGCATCTGCCGCAAGCTTGTCCTGGTTAGCTTCCAGGAATGGCGGCAGGTTGACGCTGCCAATCTCTTCTTCCCCTTCGATGCAGAGCTTAATGTTGACCGGCAGAGTGCCCTCTTGCTTGAGAATAGCCTCGATGGCTTTGATATGCATGAATACCTGGCCTTTGTCGTCTGTAGCGCCGCGGGCATAGAGCTTGCCGTCACGGATCTCCGGTTCAAACGGAGGCGTAGTCCACAGGTTCAGCGGATCAACCGGCTGTACATCATAATGGCCGTAGACCAGAATGGTCGGCTTGCCGGGGGCATGAAGGTAATCTGCATAGATCACCGGATGACCGGCGGTAGGGTGCAGCTCGATATTCTCAAGACCCGCACGCTTCAGGGTCTCTACCAGCCAGCCGGCTGCGGTATTAATATCTTCTTTGTGGCTGGACAGGGCTGAAATGCTGGGGATCGCCAGCCATTGCTTGAGTTCGCCAAGCTGGGCTTCACGCTCAGCCTGAAAGTAAGTTTCGTATGACATTGTAGGTATGTACCTCCTTGGAATTCGCTGCTTAATACCACAGCTACCCGTATTATGCGGCAACATGCATAACGGAGGGTCTCTGCGGCTCAGGTCGGCAGTGTAATGCATTCATTATACTGGAGATATCCCGAGGGATCAAAAAAGGATTGTCCATCGCTAGAGCAGAGGGTGACTGGAACTGCGTAGCTCAGGAGACAGTTCCTTGCAGGCTGTTGATTACTGGCAGTAACCGTGATAGACTTACTTAGTTTAAGCAAAGGAACCGCCGGGCACGGCGGAAGCGACAGGAGCGAAATTGTAGTGTCAACGAACATACCTGCAAGTGTTGAACCGATATATATTTATACGTATGCCCATTCACCGGATGAGACCTCATTATGCGGAATGGAGCTGCGCTGCCTGTTCGGCCGGAAGATCCCTCCGGCTATATTCGCAAGCGGGGTAGAGGTGGATGTCAGCCGCAGTCCTTTTATCAAAGAACGGATAGATGTGATGTACGAAGGGGACACGCTCCCGGAGATCTACAAACAGACAGAGCAGGTAGAACTGGGGGGGCGGAGCTTCAAGGTTATTTTTGTGAAGACTAATGATCTGGCTCCTGAGCATAAAATCGAATACGGTGAGCGCAGAGTGATTGAGCGGGAAATCGGCCTGCGGATTGAGGGAGAGGCGGATGTGAACCATCCGGAGCTGGTGTACGGGATTGTTACGCTCGGCGGACGCTGGTACTTCGGCCCTTATCATAAGAACAATGCAACCTGGTTCCGGCAGATGCACAAGCCCCGTAGCTACTCGATAGCGCTTAGCACACGGGTAGCCCGGGCAGCAGTCAATATGGCGGTTCCGCGCATACCCGGTGTGAAGCTGATCGATCCCTGCTGCGGAATTGGCACAGTAATGGTGGAAGCTCTGTCGATGGGAATCGATGTCGTTGGCCGTGATATTAACCCGCTCATAGCGGCAGGTGCGCGGACGAACATCGCTCATTTCGGCTTCGAGAGTGTCGTTACGCTCGGAGATATCGCAGACATCCAGGAGCATTACGATGCAGCGATCGTGGACATGCCTTATAATCTGTATTCACGGATTACTCCTGAAGAGCAGTTTGCGATTCTAAGCCATACGCGGCGGATTGCGGACAGAGTGGTCATTGTGGCGATTGAAGCAGTGGATGAGATGATTGCTGCGGCCGGTTTTACGATTGTAGATCGTTGTGTGGCGCGAAAAGGTGCGTTCTCCCGTCATTTGATGCTGTGCGAGTAGAGCGCATGGAAGAAGTATCGTAATTAAATCCGAGTGAAGGCGGTGTGCTTGTGGAACCGAAATGGTTAACCTGGGCCAAAGAAATTCAAGGGATTGCCCAGACAGGGCTGGCTTATGCCAAGGATGTATATGATATTGAACGTTATCAGGCACTGCGCGAGCTGAGCGTGGACATTCTGGCGAATTATACGTATGAGAGCAAGGAGCGTATCCGGCTCTCCTTCGCGGGCGAAGACGGGTATAGTACGCCTAAGGTGGATATCCGGGGAGTTATTTTTCAGGATGATAAAATTCTGCTCGTACACGAGAAGCTCGACGGAAAATGGGCACTGCCCGGAGGTTGGGCGGATATCGGCCTGTCACCAAGCGAGGTAGCTGTCAAGGAAATTGCCGAGGAATCCGGCTACCAGGCGGAAGCGGTCCGTCTGCTTGCCGTGCTGGATAAGAAGTTCCATCATCATCCGCCGGAGCCGTACCATACCTATAAAATGTTCATCCTGTGCAGAATTACCGGCGGGGAAGCGGCGGGTGGTGTGGAGACGAGCGGTGCGGGATTTTTTGCTGAGGATGAATTACCCGAATTGTCTGAAGAACGCAATACGGCTGAGCAGCTGCACACAATATTCCAATATTTACATAATCCCGAAAAAGAAGTAATATTGGACTAAAGCACTGCATATAATAGATAACCAAGAGTGTATATAAGTTTTATGAATACATTTTTTGGTTAATATTGTTTATGTAAGCCTTTACAATGATAATCCGCTGAGCCTTTATATCTAAAAAAATTATCGAAAACATCTCTTTTTGGGCCTGGCGGTCTACATTTTTTCCTCTGCTTTGACGATAAGAATTTTAGGAGGGGATCGCATGGAACAAGAAGAGCTAAGACTTCCGCTTGCGCAGGAGGGGATGTCCCGGCCTACAGAGGGCAATATCGCCACGGGCCTGGTATGGGGTGTCCTGATCAGTATTCCCTTATGGATCTCGTTGATCGGCTGGATGATGGGCATCTGGAAATTCTAAGACCCGTCCGCAGCAATAGCTAAGTCTCACTACTACTAACTGCACATATACAATGAAGGCTGCCTCTTCGAAGTGAAGAAGCAGCCTTTTTAAATATATAATTAATATTACAATTCGTTGTTAATATGCACCAGCTGGAAGTTCTCACAGACCACCCGCATATCCGGGTCAAAAGGCTTGCCCTCACGCTCCAGCTCCCTGGTGAAGAACACCTCATGCTCGTAGCGCCAGGATTCAAGGCTGCGGTCATCCTCCCCTTCGGAGTAGGCGAATTCAGCGGTTACCTCTGCGAATGGAACGACCTCTACCTTCGTTGTTTCGATGATCGCGCGCGGCTGCCCTGTGCTGTCCAGCAAGACGGATAACCCGCCTGTAAAAGGCATGCTCAGCCCCTGAGCCTTAATTAGCTCATAATTCTGCGCGGTTCCTGTCTTGATTCCTTTCAGCACCAGATCCAGCAGCTCATCTGCCAGCCGGGGATTGTCGCCGAACGCCCAGGCGCTGTCGAATTTGTCTGCCGCTTCCGGGTGCTTCACCAGATAACTCTCCCAATATTTTGCAATTTCCGGGGTTAATGTCATTACGGTCACCTCTATCTTAGATTTGTAAGTGTATATTCATTGATCGTGAAGCAAAGCCGATTCCAGTTGGGCGAGGACGGGAGAGTAGTGCAGATCAGTCCGCTTCGCTTAACCAACTGCTGTACAGGCCATCGAGCTTCTGCTGCGCAGCATCTCTCATTTCTTGCAGCCCGGCCAGCTTCTCTGCATTGCTCGACAGCTGAGGGTCCAGCATTTCGGCATCGATAAGAGCAAGCTGTGCTTCCGCTGCGGCAATGTCCTGCTCCCACGAAGCCGCCGGACGCTTCTTGTGGTCCGGACTGGCAGGGCCGGATGGGGATGCTTCTGCCCGCCCGCTTACAGAGCGGGGCTTGCCGGTGCTGCCCCCGGAAGATTCCGGCTGCGTGGCCTCTTGCCGCTGGGCGGCTTCGGCCTGCTTTTCCTTATAGTATTCGTAGTTGCCCGGGAAGGAGGAGAAGCGTCCGCCGTCAATATGCCAGAGCTTGCCGAAGCAGCGGTTGATGAAATAACGGTCATGGGATACCGCCAGCACGGTGCCGGGGAACTCCTCCAGCGCCTCCTCCAGCGCCTCGCGGGAATCGATATCCAGATGGTTGGTCGGCTCATCCAGAATCAGCAGGTTCGGCCTCTTGTGCATCAGGATCGCGAAGCGCAGCCGGGTCCATTCTCCTCCTGAGAGGTTGGTGATGCTCTTGAAGACATCGCTGCCGTAGAAAAGGAAGCGGGCCAGCTGGCCGCGGGCTTCGCCTTCTTCAAGTCCGGCCTCCTCGCGGAAATAACGCAACACGGAGTGGCCGCCCTCCTCCGGTACAGCTTCCTGGGCCAGATAACCGACGACAGCCCGGGAAGCAAGCGTATAGCTCCCGCTATCTGGTGTCTCCTGGCCGAGGATGATCTTCAGCAGGGTGCTTTTGCCTGCTCCGTTGCCGCCGATCAGTGCCGTGGTCTCGCCGTATCTCAGAATATCGCTGGCGGCCGAGAACAGCCTGCGCTCCCCGTAAGACTTGCTGATGCGGTCCAGGATAACCACCTGGTTGCCGGTCCGGTCATCCTGCTGGAGCTGCAGATCCATCGACTTCCGCTCCAGGATCGGGCGTTTGACCTTGACCATCCGGTCCAGCGCCTTTTGCATGGACGCCGCACGGCGGTGGAAGGAAGGGTTCGGCGGATTGGAGCGGTTGCCCCATTCAATCAGCCTTTTGATACTCTCCTGCATCTGCTTGATCTTCTTCTGCTGCTCCTGGTAGTCAGCGAATTGCTGAAGGAGCCTGGCTTCCTTCTCCACCTGATAACCGCTGTAGTTCGTATGGAAGGTGAAAGCCTCCCCGTCTTCAAGCTCGATGACCTTCTTCACCACGGCATCCAGGAAGTAACGGTCATGGGAGATAGCGAGCACCGTGCCGTCATAGCTCTGGAGGAACTGCTCCAGCCACTCGATAGCCTCCATGTCCAGATGGTTGGTCGGCTCATCGAGCAGCAGGATGTCGGGACGGCGCAGCAGCAGCTCGGCCAACCCTACCTTGGTCTTCTCTCCGCCGGAGAGGGAAGAGAAGCTGCGGTCATATTGCTCCGTTCCAATCCCCAGTCCTGAGGCTACACGCTGGATCGAGGCTTCCAGCTCATAGCCGCCTGCGGCCTCGAACTTCTCCTGGAGGGTGCCGTATTCCTTAAGCAGCCGGTTCCAGGCTTGCTCGTTGTCGCCCGCGCCGGAGGATGACATCTCCTGCTCCTGCTCCAGCTCCCGCAGGCGGCGCTGCCAGCCAAGCTGCTCCGCGAAGCTGCGCTGAAGTACGGCGTAGACTGTGTCGCTCTCGTTCACCTCTTGAATCTGGGCAAGCAGGCCGATGACGCTGCCCCGGCGGATGGAGAGCTGCCCTTGGTCCGGGCGTTCTTCCCCGCTGAGCAAGTGGAAGAGGGTGGTTTTGCCGCAGCCGTTGCGGCCGATCAGGCCGATTTTTTCGCCTTGGCGGATATCGAAGGTGACATCGCTCAGGACGAGCTGGGCACCGTGGTATTTTTGGATATTTTGACATGAGATAATCATCGTTAGGCTCCTTTTATTAGAATGCTCTTTGCTCTGCCGCTTCAATTTATCCGAAATATCCGTTTAAAAGCACATAAAAAGGCCGCAGGGAAATTTCCCCACGGCCTGAGAATTCTTCGGGTTAAGACATCCGTTGAAGTGTAGGCGAGAAAGGCATTTCACAATGTTGTAGTGTTATTAAGTTCGTGTAAATGGACAGACTTCTCCCGTTGTCCGATTTTACATGAACGATGCCCGCCATAATATTAATCAGCCGGCTGCTAACACTGTTGGTCCGATTGTGATCCATTCTCCTACACCTCCTTTTTGATAAATTTAAAGCTAGTGTAACCAAAAATCCCGAAATAAGCAAGGGAGAAATGTTCTCTCCAGACATAAAAGTATGGTTCTGCAAGTAGTATGAAGTGTGGCGAAGGGGCGTTGCCCTTATACCGGCTGCGGGAAAAGAGGAGAGCTATGGCGATTTTTAACGGATTACTGGGTAATGCGACCCAGGTTGAGCTGGGAGAGGTGCAGCGGGAATACGGACGGATTCTGGCTCCGAATGAAAAGATTGAGCGCGCCTATAAGCTGGTCCGGGACATGTTTATTTTTACAGACAAGCGGCTGATTCTTGTAGACAAGCAGGGGATGACCGGCAAAAAAACCGAATACCACTCTGTTCCTTACAAAAGCATCACCCATTACTCTGTGGAGACGGCGGGGCATTTCGACCTGGATGCGGAGCTGTGCCTATATATCTCGGGCGCGGGGCTGCCGCTGAAGAAAACCTTCAACAAATCGGTCGATATCTATGAAGTGCAAGCTGTGCTGTCGCAATATATCCTGAAATAAGGGGTGTGCGTAGAGGGCGTACTAAGGCCATAGCCTGCGGCAGCTCCATATAACAGACGGATAGAACGAATGCCACGCCTAGGCCTCCTTCCTGAAATTTGTGCATGGCTCACAAAATAAGCGGCAGCAAATGTACGGTCCTGCGGAAACCGTTGACAGGGGCTCCGGGCCTGCTGTTAAATGACACTAACTTAAGCGGCAGGGAAGGGAGGCGGAACATGAGGAGAGGACCGGTGACCGGAACGAAAACGATGGTGGTCAGCCCGCATTATCTGGCCTCGGCGGCGGGCGCGCAAGTTTTGGCCAAAGGCGGCAACGCCTATGATGCGGCGGTTGCAGTCAGCGCGGCGCTGGCGGTGGTCTATCCGCATATGACCGGGCTCGGCGGCGACGCCTTTTGGCTGGGGTACAGCGCCAGTGAAGGGCGCGTGCGGGCTTACAACGGCAGCGGACGCTCGGGCTACGCCGTCCGCCGGGACTGCTATGCCGGGGAGGAAGCCATTCCCCGGCGGGGGGTGCGCAGCGCCATTACGGTGCCCGGAATGGCGGATAGCTGGGAGGCTGTCCAGCGGGAGTATGGACGGCTGACCCTGGCCGAGGTGCTGGAGCCGGCTATCGGCTACAGCGCCGGGGGCTTTCCGCTGTCGCCGGACCAGCATGGCGGCAGCGTATTGGCCGGAGCCGCGCTGTCGCCCGAAGCGGCGGCGGTGTATCTTCCCGGCGGCCGGATACCGGCGGCGGGCGAGCGGTTTGTGCAGCGGCAGCTGGCCGGGACGCTGCGGGCGCTTGCGGCGGGAGGCCGGGATGCTTTTTATAAAGGGAGTATTGCAGAAGAGATCAGTGATTATATGCAGGCTTCCGGCGGGTACCTGACCCGCGATGATTTCGCGGATCACCAGGGTAGCTGGGAAGAGCCTCTCCAGACGGTGTACCATGGGCATACCGTCTATCAGGTTCCGCCGAATTCGCAGGGCTTCACGGCGCTCATGGCGCTAAATATCCTGGAGCATTCTAATTTTGCGGAGATCAGGCACGGCTCCTATGAGTATTATCATCTGCTGGTGGAGGCGCTGAAGCTGAGCTTCCGTGACCGCGACCAGGTGCTCACCGACCCGTCCTTCAGCAGCATTCCGCTGGACCGTCTGCTGAGTAAGCCCTATGCGGCACAACTCGCGGCGGCGATTTCTCCCCGTAAGGCGCTTGCTCTCAGCAGCGAACCGGTTGGAAGGGATACGGCTTACGCAGCGGTGGTGGATGAAGAGGGAAATGCAGTCTCGTTCATCCAGAGTCTGTATTTCGAATTCGGGTCGGGGGTTGTGGCTGGGAATACGGGGATTCTGCTCCAGAACCGCGGGTCCTTCTTCTCGCTTGATCCTACCCATGTCAATACGCTGGAGCCCCACAAGCGCACCTTCCACACGCTGATGCCGGCGATGGCCTGCCGGGACGGGAAGCCGGCTTATCTCTATGGCACACAGGGTGGTGAAGGCCAGCCGCAGACGCAGACCATGCTGCTCACGCGCATGCTTCACTACAGGATGGACCCGCAGACTGCGGTGAGTGAACCCCGTTTCGTCTGGGGCAGAACCTGGGGGGAGCCGACTCAGGAGCTGCGGATCGAGAACCGGGTAGCGGAAGCTGTGCGGGCAGAGTTGGCGGAGGCGGGGCATCTCGTCCGTGAGGCAGAGAGCTATGACGGGGTGATGGGGCACGCCCATGCGATCTCCATTGACGGTAACGGCTACCGCAGCGGAGGGACAGATCCGCGCTCTGATGGAGCTGCTATCGGGTGGTAGAGGGAATGAATTCGTGGCAGGAGTAAGGAAATAAGGGGAACAGGAAGTTAGGAAGACAGGAATACACGAAGACTAATAGAGTAACAGATTTCAGCTTGTGAAAATTACTTTAACTAATCGCTTACTGAAGGTTTGCCGCGCCCCAGTAAGGGTGTAAAGGGGATGCTTAAAGAAGGCTTAATTGTAATCCGTACAACTAAATCCTCGAATGTGCCGCCGAATCTCCGTTTAGATGTATTTCGTACAATTAAAATACCTCTGTACTTGGATTTTCACCCATTCGGGCAGATTTAGTTGTACAGAGTGCAGTTAGAAGAGGAAAACCTTTCTTTTCACTGTATTTAGATGTACAGAATACAACTATCGCCTAATGCTCGGCTTAAACGCAGCTTCATCCCTTACTTGTTCTACTAGAAGAGGAGAAGGCAGGGTGATTAAGGAGATAAGGATAGAATAATCCGGTTTTGTACGGGAGGGAGAGGGTGGAACAGCATGGTTCTTGATAATCGGCACGGTGCATTCCGGGTCCCGGAGCTGGAGATTCCCGGCAGCGGACATGGGGCATTGCACGGCCTGACCTTCACGGTAAAAGATGTCTTCGCAGTGGCCGGGCACCGCTCTTCCGCCGGTAACCCGGACTGGCTGCGCAGCCACAAACCGGCGGACTCCCATGCAGCTGCTGTACGCAGGATGCTGGAAGCCGGAGCTACGCTGCGGGGGGCTGCCCATACGGATGAGCTGATGTACAGCCTTGGCGGAGAGAACTATCATTACGGCACACCGGTGAATCCGCACGGGGAGAACCGGATTCCCGGCGGCTCGTCCAGCGGGTCAGCGGTAGCTGTGGCCTCGGGGAGTGTGGATTTTGCCCTCGGGACGGATACAGGCGGCTCTGTCCGGGTTCCATCCGCTTATTGCGGTGTGTTCGGTTATCGTCCGACTCACGGCGCGGTATCTCTGGAGGGAGTTATTCCGCTGGCCCCTGCTTTTGACACGGTGGGTTGGATCGCGGGAAGCACGGAGCTGCTGCTGAAGACAGGACGCGTTCTGCTCGGGCCTGTGGACAGCGGCGGCGATGCCCGGGGCGGGGATGACAAGAAGAAAGCGGGCGATCTGCTCGGATTTGCGGATAGCAGCGGTCATGCCCAAGGCGGTGAGAATAGGAAGAAGTGGGGCCAGCTACTCGGGTCTGTGGGCAGAGGCGACATTGCCCAGGGCATGCAGAATAGTATGGAGCAGAGCGGCGGTGAGATGGTTGATAAGTCTGCCGGTGACCTTCGAATATCCCGGATGTTCTTCCCGCCTGAAGGCTGGGCGCTTGTGGAGCTGGACTGTGCAGACTACCTGAGGCGGGGGCTGGACAAGCTTCAGGCAGGCGCTTCGTTACAGGCTGCTGAAGCCGTGGTGGCCCCTGAAGGCTTGAAGACCTGGATGGACGTCTTCCGCGAGCTGCAGGGTGCCGAGATCTGGGCAACCCATGGGGAGTGGATCGGGCGGGAGCAGCCGGTCTTCGGGCCGGATATTGCCGCCCGGTTCGCTTGGGCGGCGGGGCTAGCCGGGGCGGATCACAGCCCGGCCGCTATGCTGCGCAGCCGGATCACTCAGCGGCTGCGGGCGCTGCTCGGGAAGGACGGCTGTCTCGTCCTTCCGACCGTGCCGGGTCCGGCCCCGCTGCGCGTCGCCGGACCCGGGCAGCTGGAGCGGAGCCGCAGCAGCGCCATGATGCTCAGCTGCCTGGCCGGACTGGCCGGGCTGCCGCAGGTTACGCTGCCGGTGCCCGGCCCCGGCGGACTGCCGCTGGGACTGTCCGTCATCGGCGGGCACGGACAAGATCTCCGGCTCCTGTCCTGGATACAGGAGGTATGGAAGTAGGAAGTCATAGCCCTGGTTCTCTGAATGAAGAGAACCAGGGCTTTTTGCTGATTGCCCAATGTATGCGGAAAACAGTATCCAATTGTAATCGGAAAACCGATTACATTGGGCGGTACGAGGGCTGACGGAGCGATTGTAATCGGAAAACCGATTACATTGGGCGGTGCAAGGGCTGACGGAGCGATTGTAATCGGAAAACCGATTACATCGGGCGGCGCGAGGGCTGACGGAGCGATTGTAATCGGAAAACCGATTACTTTGGGTGGCACGAGGGCTACCGGGCTGATTGCAATGGGGCGGTGCGGGGGTGAGTGGTCCGGATGTGTGCGAAAAACAGCATACAATGGCAGGTGGCGGGTGAGCGTGCCGGATGAGCGCACCGAATGTATGCGAAAAACAGCATACATTCGGTGCGGAGATGAGCAGGCCGTATGCAGGTCCAAGGGACCGAATGAGGGGCGATGCTGCCATTTGTTACTTATGCGTAATATTATATAACACAAAATAACCCGATTTTAACTTTTCTCTTTCCAACAGCGGTCATTTTATCTATAATGTTACATAAAGTAACATATGAATCGAATGAACCTATTATGAAGGTAGAGAAGGAGGGGTGGCTATGCATCTTACAGTGGAAGAAGCGTTGTCCATTTATCCTTTATCCGAAGCGAAGCTGATTGCCGGGTCCAAGGGGAAGCACAGGATTGTGAAATCGATCAATGTCATGGATGCTCCCGATATCTCGGACTGGATCAAGGAAGGGGAAATGCTGCTGACCACAGCCTATCTGATCAAGGACAGCCCGGAGGAAGCTTCGGCATTGCTGCAGATGCTGAACCGGCGCGGGTCAGCGGGGCTGGGCATTAAGCTGGGCCGGTTCTGGGAGACTGTGCCGCCGCCCTTGATTGCGGAAGCAGAGCAGCTGAATTTCCCGCTGATTGAGCTGCCGTTCCAGTTCACCTTCTCCGACCAGATGAACGGCTTGTTCCGCGCAGAGCTGTCGCGCAGCGTGGGCACCCTGCAGAGCATGATGGAGAAGCAGCGGCTGCTGATGCGTCTTGCCTTGCGTTCCGGTCGCAGCCGTCCGCTGCTGGACACCGTCTCGGAGATCATCGGTTCCCCGCTGGCTGTAATCAGCAACCGGGGAACGGTAGTATTTAACAACTCGGGGTACACCGAAAGTGAGCAACTGGAAGGTTGGCCCTGGCCGCCACGCAATCAGCGCTTCCGTCTCGGCGAAGGCACCGGCTACCGGCTTCCGCTGCTGCAAGCCGGGAAATGCCTAGGTTACCTTCATTATTGCGATATTGATCCCTTGCTGCTGCCCGTGGAGGAAAGTCTGTTCGTCCAGGGGGCGGAGTTGATTTCTTATCATATGCATACCGGGCTGGAGGATTATTTCGAGCAGGCCGGACACCGTGAATTCAGCGGGCTGCTGCGGCGGTTCCTGAATGACGGGCTGAAATACGCTGAGCTGGCACAGGCAGCGCTCCGGCTGGAGATTACGCTGCTTGAGGCCCCGTTTCAACTGCTGCTTACCGATGTGGCTGCTGCGGGAGAAGCCCGGCAGGGAGAGCTGCTGCGGTTGAAGGAGGAGTATTCGGAGCATCCGGTGCTGCATGGCCTGCAGGCGGTCCACTTCCTGGTGGAAGAGGGACTGGTGTCGCTGTATCCGGCCGGGCCGCATCAGCCCGAGGAGTTCCGGGCACTGATTCAGGAATGCTTCGACAACCTGAAGTTCGATAAAGGTTATTATCCGCAGTCCGCTGTCAGCAGTGTGAAGCAGAAGCCGGAGGGGCTGAAGGAAGCTTTTGCCGAGATTAAGGAATGTATGGGCATGGCCCGGCAATGGGGCGCACACGGAAATGTGGTGCATTACCGCCAGCTGGAGCTTGATCTGCTGCTGAGCAAGATTCCGGCAGAGACCATGGAGCGTTATTACAGCGGAAGCCTGCGGGGGCTACTTAGCCGGGAACCGGAATATGTTAAGGAGATGCTCCATACGCTGGAGGTCTACCTGGAGAATGACGGCCATGTGAACGAGACGGCCAAGAAGCTGTTCATTCACCGCAATACGGCCACTTACCGGATTGAGAAGCTCAGTGAGTTGCTGGATGTCGATTTCAAAAAAATCAATGATCTCATGAAGCTGAAGCTGGTCTTCCTGTTCCGCAGAATGCTGGAGCGCGAATAACAGCCGTCCATGAGCAGATTGCCAAAAAAAGGAGTGGAGAACCATGAAGGTGGCCGGAATCTTTTTGGCGGCAGGCCGCAGGAATGGAGCAGGGGCCTCGGAAGGTTCTCTGAACAGGGCGGGCGCGGGTTCAGCAGGTGCGGCGATGCTCAGTGAGCTGGAGAACTGCGGGCTTGCGCCGCTGGTTGTGGTGGTTCGTGCGGATGATCCTTTGGGCTGGCTGCCTCCTGCCGGGAAGGCGGAGAATATGCGGCGGATTGAGACTTGCCTGACGGCCCATTTGGGCCTGTCCTTCTCACTGCGCTGCGGCTTGAATGCTGTAGCTTCGCTTCAGCCGGATGCAGTGGTCATTGCGGCGGCGGATCAGCCGTTTGTGGCAGCCGCTCAGATCCGCCGGTTCATCCAAGCGTATGAGCAGCACCCGGAGCTTGATTATGTCACGAGTGCACAAGAAGGATTGCTGATGCCGCCTACCCTGTTCTCAAGCGCGCTGTTCCGCGGACTTCAGGAGCTGGACGATGAAGAGGGCATAGCTGCCATTATGCGGACCAAGGAGTATAAGGGGCTCATCCTGCCTCAAAAGTCTGTTCAGGCGTTCGCAGAGCCCGGGCTGCCGGAGAGCTTCGGAGGGTACCGCAGAGAATGGAGCGTGCGGAGCGGCAACAGACAGTAAATTCGATATTTTCTAAATTGATGTAAGCCAATATCACATAATTTAAGTTAAATTTTGAGATGACTTCGTGCATGAAGCACAAAAGCGACCCCTCTTCTTATCCACCCACACAAAGCTATGTTATATAAATTTACGTAAGTGCTGCTCCTCAGTATAGTAGAGATACATTAATGGCTATAGCCATTAGGAGAGATATCCTGGAGGAGGAGAATTATGAAACAAAGGGGTCAGGCATTCAAATTCAGCATCATCACGATGTTCCTGCTGGCGGTGGTTCTGACGGGGTGCGCGAAGAATAATACGGCGTCTAATACAGATGCAACTGCAACGGCGGCGCCTCCGGCGGCAAGTACACCGGCAGGCGGTGAGGCAGCGGCAACAACAGAGCCGGCAGCGGAGAAGCCGACGGTTGCTTTTGTCTATATCGGGCCTCCGGGTGACGGCGGGTATACGTATCAGCATGATCAGGGCCGGCTATATATGGAGAAGGAGCTTGGGATCAAGGCGGATTTCGTGGAAAATGTACCGGAAAGCGCCGATGCCGAGCGGATCATCACAGAGCTTGCGCAGAACCATGACATCGTGTTCACCACAAGCTTCGGCTATATGGATTTCACCTTGAACGTGGCAGGGAAATTCCCTAACGTGAAGTTCATGCATGCCTCCGGCTACAAGACAGCCGAGAACATGGGAACCTACTTCGGCAAAAACTATCAGGCCAGTTATCTGTCCGGGATCGCGGCAGGTAAAATGACAAAGAAAAATCATCTCGGCTATGTGGGAGCCTTCCCGATCAGCGAGGTGATCTATAATCTGAACGCCTTCACGCTGGGCGCGCAGAGTGTCAACCCGGCGGTGAAGGTGGATGTGGTGTGGACGAATACCTGGTATGACCCTGCGACGGAACGTCAGGCGGCAATCAGCCTGCTCGACAAAGGGGCGGATGTCCTGCTGGCGTATCAGGATTCACCGGCTACCCTTCAGGCTGCGGCGGAACGGGGAGCTTTTGCCGGGGGGAATGACTCGGATATGAGCAAGTATGCACCGGACAACTACTTAACCAACCCTGTATGGAACTGGGGGCCTTATTATGTAAAAGCTGTTCAATCCGTGATGGACGGAACTTGGAAAAGTGAGCAGTATTCCGGCGATATGGCTGACGGCATGGTGGAGCTGGCGCCATTCGGCAACAAGGTTCCCGAGGATGTGAAGAAGCTGGTGGAGGACGCCAAGGCCAAGATCATCAGCGGCGAGCTGGAGGTATTCACCGGACCGATCTCGGACAACAAGGGCAATGTAACTGTTAAGGACGGCCAGAAGCTGACCCTTGAAGAGGTGCTTGGCATGAACTGGCTGGTCAAAGGTGTCGAGGGCACGATTCCGCAGTAACAGCTGCTGCAACACATCTTCATACAGCACAGCCTTACGGGTGGGGCGGGGTCCGGATACCGGAGCCTTCCCCACCTGTACTATAACTACCCGGAAAGGAGCGTAGCACTATGCAGGACCCTTCGGTTGAAATGCGCGGGATAGTGAAGACATTCGGTGCTGTAACGGCCAGCGATCAAGTTGATTTTTCGGCAAATGCGGGAGAGATTCACGCGCTGCTCGGGGAGAACGGGGCGGGGAAAAGCACAGTCATGAGCATGCTGTCAGGGGTGTACCGGGCGGACGCCGGAGAGATTCTCATTCATGGCAAACCGGCCAGAATCCGTTCCCCGAAGGATGCGGCAATGCTTGGTGTAGGCATGGTCTTTCAGAACTTCAGACTGGTGCAAAGCCTTACAGCGGCGGAGAATATCGTGCTTGGCGAAAAGTCGTCTTTCTGGCGCGGCAGCAGATGGATCAAACGTAAGCATGAAGAGATAGAGGGGTTTGGAGAAAGGTTTGGCCTGAAATTTCCCGTCGACCGGCCAATCTGGCAGCTGTCTGTCGGCGAGCAGCAGCGTGTTGAGATTGTCAAAACGCTATACCGCGGGGCAGACATCATCATCCTGGATGAGCCGACTTCGGTGCTGACACCGGGAGAGGCGGAGCAGCTGTTCGGGACCCTTCAGGTGATGAAGCAGGCGGGAAAGACGGTGATCATGACCACGCATAAAATGAAGGAGGTCATGACCTCCTCAGACCGGATCTCCGTGATGCGCAAGGGGAAAATGATTGCTTCGCTGATGACAGGCGAGACGGATGAGCTGGAGCTGGCCCGGCTTATGGTGGGCCGGGAGGTTGCGATCAGCCGTCAGGAGCGCGAGGCAACGGCCGGAGAGCCGCTGCTGATTGTCCGCGATCTGGAGGTCGCAGCAGATCATGGCCGCAAGGCGCTGGATGCCCTGTCGCTTACGGTTCATGAAGGCGAAATTGTGGGCGTGGCCGGCGTTGCGGGCAACGGGCAGAAGGAGCTGGCTGAGGTATTGACGGGACTTAGAGCTTGGAGGAAGGGCGAGATCCGATTTGACGGCAGTCCTGTGAAAACAGCTTCGGTAAGAGGGGCGATCGATTCGGGCATCTCGCATGTGCCGGAGAACCGGATGAAGAGCGGTCTGGCCGGACGGCTGGGGTCAGTTGACAACCTGCTGTTCAAGTCTTACCGCAGCGGGGAGCATTCCCGGTTCGGCTTCCTGAAGGCGGCCAGGAACCGCTCCTGGTCGCAGGAGCTGGTCCGCCGCTTCAATGTGAAGACGCCTGAGCTGGATACTCCTGTGCAGCAATTGTCCGGCGGGAATCAGCAGAAGCTGCTGTTCGCCCGCGAGGTCAGCCACCGTCCGAAGCTGATGGTGGCCGTGCATCCGACGCAAGGGTTGGATGTCGGCGCGGCGGCAGGGGTACATGAGCTGCTGATGGAGCTGCGCAGCTCCGGGAGCGGGGTGCTGCTGATCTCCGAGGATCTGGATGAACTGCTGCAGTTATCCGACCGTATTCTGGTGATCTACGGAGGTTCAATTATAGGCGAGAGCGACCATGAGCAGGCGGACCGGGAACAAATCGGCCTGATGATGGCCGGTATCCGGAGCAGGGAGGGAAGTGCGGTATGAGTCCGAAGCCTGGAAATGAATCTGCAACGCTTCCGCCGCTGGCGGGGCGCAGCGGGAGGTGGTACTCCCTCAGGCTGGAATATGATTCAAGCCGTACCCGTTCACCGTGGTGGACGCCTATTCTGTCGGTTGTTCTGGCGCTCCTGCTCTGTGCGGTGTTCATCGCCGCTAATGGAATGAGCCCGCTGGTTGTCTACGAGAAAATGTTCCGGGGAGCCTTCGGCACCTCCTACGGCTTCACTGAAACCATGGTCAAGGCTATTCCGCTGCTGCTCTGCGGGCTAGGCATTGCTGTAGCTTACCGGATCTCCGTGTGGAATATCGGGGCGGAGGGACAATTGACGGTAGGTGCTATGGCGGCTACTGCGGTAACGATCTACTTCCCCAGCCTTTCTTCCTTCTGGTCCATTACGCTGATGCTGGTTTTCGGTACAGCGGCCGGAGCCTTGTGGGGTCTGATGACGGCGGTGCCGCGAACCCATTTCGGTGTCAATGAGCTGATTACCTCGCTGATGCTGAACTACGTGGCCTTGCTGGCTCTGGATTATGTAGTATTCGGCCCATGGAAGGACCCGAAGGGGTTCAACTTCCCGGGTTCGCCGATGTTCACCGCTGCCCAGTCGCTGCCGGTTCTTGGCAGCACCCGGCTGCACATCGGGCTGATCTTCGGCCTCGTGGCCGTGCTGATCTATTATCTGATGATCCGGTTCACCCGCTGGGGCTATGAGCTGCGTCTAATCGGCGCCAATCCCACAGCCGCCCGTTATGCGGGCATCCATATCAAGAAGCATATTATCATCGTCATGCTGATCAGCGGCGGTCTTGCCGGGATTGCCGGCATGGCCGAGGTGTCCGGGGTTACGCATAAGCTGATGCAGGGGATCTCCCCGGGCTATGGCTATACGGCGATCATCGTAGCCTGGCTTGCCAAGCTGAACCCGCTGGGCCTGGTTGTGACTTCGATTCTGTTCGGCGGCCTGATTGTGGGCGGCTATAGTGTTCAGACGATCGGACTGCCTTCGTCCATATCGGAAATGCTGCAGGGCGCGATCCTGTTCTTCCTGATTGCCGGCGACATGATTCACCGGTTCCGCATCCGCCGGAGCGCATAACAGCATTCTCGTACAGGAGGGAGTTCACTCATGGATTTCACTACACAATTATTAATCGCCGCTATCTCCGCCGGAACACCGCTGCTGCTGGCTACGCTGGGAGGCATTCTGACCGAACGGGCCGGCATTATCCAGCTCGGCGCGGAGGGGCTGATGCTGATGGGGGCAGTGACGACTTGTATCGTCTACATCCGCAGCGGGAATCTCATCCTTGCGCTGCTCTCGGCGGTAGCCATTACCGCTCTTCTGGGTATGGTTCATTCGTTCTTATGTGTCACGCTGAGGGCGAATCAGACGATGTCGGGCCTGGCGATGACGCTGTTCGGCAGCGGGCTTAGCGCTTATGTGGGTAAGTCGATCAGCGGCATTCCGCTTCCCGGCAGTTTGCCGAAGCTGGATCTGGCGGCGCTGAAGCCGGTGCCGGTGCTCGGGGAGCTTTTTGGAAGGCTGGATATGCTGACCTGGTTCAGTCTCCTGCTCGTCCTTGTGCTGCATCTGCTGATTCATCATACCTCGTGGGGACTGCATCTGCGGGCAGTCGGCGACAATCCGGCCACTGCGGACGTCATGGGGATTCGTGTGCAGCTGATCCGTTACTGCTATGTTACTGCCGGAGCGGCGCTGATTGGACTGGCCGGTGCGGATATGGTGCTGGCGTATGCGCCGACCTGGAATGAAGGGCTGACCGCCGGACGGGGCTGGATCGCCGTGGGTCTGGTGATTTTCGCCAGATGGAATCCGCTGCGCGCGCTCTTCTGCGCCTACTTCTTCGGAGCGCTCGATTCGCTGGGCTTCCGTATTCAGCTGCTGGGGAGTGCGGTGCCGTCCTATTTTCTGAAAATGATTCCTTACGTCGTAACCATTCTCGTATTGATGTATCTGGGATACCGCAACCGCAACAAGCCCTCCGGTACGCCGGAATCACTGGGAACACCTTATATCCGTGAACAGCGGTTCTAGGCCTGAAGAGCACAGGCGGCAATATATAAATTAGAGGGATGGGGGCTGGCGTATGACTATACCGGCGGACCGGTTGACTCTGAAGCAGATTAACTCGATGGCAAAACAGGACTTCGTGGAGCAGCTCGGAGGTATCTTCGAGCATTCCCCTTGGGTAGCAGAGGGGGTGTACAGCAAGCGTCCGTTCGATTCGGTGCAGGAGCTGCATGCTGCCATGATGGAGATCGCACGGCAGGCGGAGCCGGACCAAGTGCTGGCGCTGCTGAGAGCTCACCCGGATCTGGCGACAAGACTTGCAGTCAGTCCGCTCTCGGCGACTGAGCAGCAGGGGGCCGGACTGGACCGGCTGACACCGGAGGAATTCACACAGCTTACCGGACTGAACGCTGCCTATACAGCGAAATTCCGCTTTCCGTTCATCTTCGCTGTACGGGGCAAAACGAAAGAAGACATCCTTACCGTCATCGGTGAGCGTGTGGACCGTCCGCTTAAGGAGGAGCAGGAGCAGGCGCTGCTGGAGATTGGAACAATCACTCGTTTTCGGCTGGAGGATCTGCTGGGGGCGGAATAGAGGCAGGTCACTGCATATTATAGGAGGAAGGTGACGCAAATGTCTGGAATGAACGGACGGCTGAGCACCCATGTGCTGGATCTCTCACAGGGCAAGCCTGCTGCGGGCCTGTCGCTTCAGCTCTGGCGGATGGATACCGGAGGGCCTGTGCTGCTGCGTGAGGCGCTAACGAATGAGGACGGCAGGCTGGACGCTCCGCTGCTGGCTGGAGAAGAGATGCTGGCCGGAAGCTATGAGCTGCTATTTATGGCCGGTGATTATTTCCGGGGCACTCAGGCTGGTGCCGGAGAACCGGAGACGGAGGAGGAAGCGGGGGCTGTTGTTCCGTTCCTGGACCAGATTCCGATCCGCTTCAATATGCCGGACCCCTCCGCCCATTACCATGTACCGCTGCTGGTTGCACCTGGAGGATACAGCACTTATCGCGGGAGTTAACACGGCAGTCCAGTGTACCGCTGCATCTAATCTTAAGCCAATAGACCGGAGGTGGGCCTATCATGAAGGAAGAAGGTTATGAGCTTATCATCAGGAACGGACAGGTGGTCCTGCCCGAAGAAGTCCGCAGGCTTGAGATCGGAGTGAAGGATGGCAAAATCGCTGCACTGGGCGAAGACTTACAGGCCTCGTCCGGGACCAGAATTCTGGATGCGGAAGGGCAATACGTGCTGCCCGGTATGATCGACATGCATGTTCACTTCAATGAGCCTGCGCTCGGTCACTGGGAGGGCTTCCGCAGCGGGTCGGCTGCTCTTGCGGCCGGCGGCTGCACCTGTTATGCGGATATGCCGCTGAACGGGAATCCGCCGACGGTGAGTCTGGAAGCGCTCCGGCTGAAGGCGGAGGCCGCAGCCGGGAACTCGGCGGTGGATTATGTGCTGTGGGGCGGCCTTATGCCAGGGAATCTGGAGGAGTTGGAGGGACTGGCGGCAGCGGGCGTTACCGGGTTCAAGGCCTTCATCTCGAATCCCGGCGGTGAAGGCGAAGGGCGGTTCCGTGAGGTGGACGATGATACCCTGTATCAGGGGATGCTTCGGATCGCCGCAACCGGCGGGATTCTCGCCCTGCATGCGGAGAGTGAAGCGATAACCTCGACGCTTGGGGCGGCGGCAATACGCGCCGGGCGCAGCAGCGCGAGGGATTTTGCGGCTTCGCGCCCTCCGCAAGCGGAGCTTGCGGCTGTAGCCAGTGCGCTGCTGTATAGTGAGCGGACCGGCTGTAAGCTGCACTTCGTCCATATCAGCACAGCGGCAGCCCTGGAGCTGATTCATGAGGCCAAGCTGCGCGGCCTGGATGTGACCGCAGAGACCTGTCCCCATTATCTGATTCTGGATGAAGACAGCATGGAGACCCTTGGGCCGCTGGCCAAGTGCGCTCCGCCTCTTCGCAGCAGCGGGGAGCGGGACCGGCTTTGGACGGCGCTGGCTGCGGGGCAGGTGGATCTGGTTGCTTCCGATCATTCCCCCTGTCCGCCCGACTTGAAGCTGGCGCCCGGGCTGTCGTTCATGGAAGCCTGGGGCGGGATCTCAGGAGCCCAGAGCAGTCTGGAATTGATGTTCCATGAAGGCGTTCATGTGCGCGGCTTGCCGGTTACGCAGATCTCGGCGCTGCTCTCCGGGCTTCCTGCCCGGCGGTTCGGGCTGGAGGGGCGCAAGGGCTCCATCGCACCGGGGCTGGATGCAGATCTGGTGCTGCTTGATCCAGATGCAGCCTATACCCTGCGTGCAGAGGATCTGTTGTACCGCCACCGGCATAGCCCCTATGTCGGAATGACGTTATCCTGCAAGGTAACGGCAACGATCTGCCGGGGCAATACAGTCTATACTGCTACGAAAGGCGTTGTTGCTGGCAGTGGAGGAGAATGGCTGCGGATCAGGCACAGCCAGCCCGGGCTATGAAGCCGCCGGTCCCGCATGTCCCGGCCGGGGAGATGCTGAAGCTGTTGGATGAACTCGCAGCCTATAGCGCCCCGGGTCCAGGAGTTACCCGGCTGTTGTATACGCCGGAGTGGCAAGGGGTTCAGCATTTTTTGCAGGAGAGAATGGCTGGACTCGGGCTTGAAGTCCGGATGGATCAGGTGGGGAACATCTATGGCACACTGGCCGGTTCTCAGGTCAGCGATAAGGTTATCCTGACCGGCTCGCATATCGACACGGTAGTCAATGGCGGACGGTATGACGGCGCTTATGGAGTAGCGGCTGCTGTAACTGCGCTGCATTATCTTCTGGAGACCTTCGGTCCGCCGCTGCGGACGCTGGAGGTAGTATCCTTCTGCGAGGAAGAGGGCAGCCGCTTTCCGCTGACGTTTTGGGGCTCGGGGAATGTAACCGGGCTTTATAACGGGAAGGAATGTATAGACTGCGCAGATGCGGATGGAATCACGCTGGCGGCTGCGATGGCGGCCTGCGGCCTTGGGGAGAGTGAAGGGTTGGCTGCTGAAGCTGCGGCGGGTCTGGAGCAGAGTGGCGGAAGCGGGAGTGGGGAACCGGAAGCTGGAGCAACAGCGGGTCTGCAGGAAAGCTTCTGGCACAGTAATAGTCCTGTGCGCAGTGATATTGCCGCGTATGTCGAGCTGCATATTGAACAGGGGATTATTCTGGAACGGACGTCCCGGAGAATTGGGGTTGTGCAGGCTATCGCCGGACAGCGGCGGTATCTTGTCAAGGTAGGCGGGACGGCCAATCATGCAGGGACTACGCCGATGGGGTTAAGGCAGGATGCACTGGCTGGTAGTGCGGAGATGCTGCTGGCCCTGGAGCGGTCCGCCCTGGCGGAGGGTGATCCGCTGGTAGCCACAACGGGGCGGCTCGAGGTCTATCCGGGTACATCCAATGTAATTCCCGGCGAAGTGCAGTTCACGCTGGACATCCGGCATAGCGAAACCGGGGTACTGGAGCGCTTCTGCGCAGCTATCCTGGCAGAGTTCGCAGAGCTTGGCCGCAGGCGCGGCCTGACACTTGAGGTACAGACGCTGCTGGAGACAGCCCCTGCTCCTATGGATCAGGAGCTTCGCACAGCTCTTGAAGAGATCTGTCTCCAGCAGGAGAAGCCTTACCTGAGCATGGTCAGCGGTGCGGGCCATGATGCCCAGTTGTTCGCCCCGCGCTGCCCGTCCGCGATGATCTTCGTGCCCAGCCAAGGCGGGATCAGTCATTCTCCTGTGGAGTACACCTCCCCGGAGGATCTCGCTGCTGGACTGGAAGTGCTGACAGCTATATTATATGGATTAGCTTATGAATAAGAGACGACCAAGCTTAGAGTTGTAATCTTAATTGTGTAATAAACAGCGGGGGCTGATCACTTAGAAGTCTGGAGGGGGGAGAATCATGAAGCGGTACGAAGATTTGTCGCCGTCCTTGCGGTGCATTATGACCCCCGGCCCCGTGGAGGTTGATCCGCGTGTGCTGCGGGCGATGTCTTATCCGGTGCTGGGACAATTCGATCCTGAATTCACAGAGATCATGAATGAGACGATGGAGATGCTGCGTGAGCTATTCGCCACCAAGAATCAGTGGGCGTATCCGGTAGACGGGACTTCGCGTTCCGGCATTGAGGCGGTGATGGTCAGCCTGATTGCGCCGGGGGACCGCGTGCTGATTCCGGTCTTTGGCCGTTTCGGCCACTTGCTCCATGAGATTGCTGAACGCTGCGGCGCTGAAGTACTCACGATTGAACAGACCTGGGGCCGTGTCTTTCCCCCGGAAGAGGTAATTGCAGCTATACGGAGGTTCAAGCCGGATGTGGTGGCAATGGTTCACGGGGAGACCTCTACAGGCCGTGTGCAGCCGCTGGCCGAGATCGGGCGGGCCTGCCGGGAGCAGGATGCGCTGCTGATTGTAGACGCGGTGGCGACGATCGGCGGGGTGCCGGTAGAGACGGATGCCTGGATGCTGGATGCCGTGGTCGGCGGAACGCAGAAATGCCTGTCCATCCCTTCAGGTATGGCCCCGGTGACGTACAATGACCGGGCTGAGGCCAAGCTGCTGAAGCGCAAGCAGGTAGAGCGCGGACTTAGAACTGCCGCTGCTGCTGTCAGCGAGCTGCCCGTGGTACGCAGCAATTACCTGGACCTGAGTATGCTGCAGGATTACTGGAGTCCCCGGCGGCTCAATCACCATACAGAGATGACCTCCATGCTATACGCTCTGCGTGAAGGCTTGCGGCTGGTCCTGGAGGAAGGGCTGGAAGCGCGGCATGCAAGGCACAGATTCCATGAGCAAGCCCTTACTGCCGGACTGTCAGCTATGGGGCTGGAGTTATACGGGGAGGCGGATAGCAAGCTGACGGTGGTCACCTGTGTGCACATTCCGGCGGGCATAGACGGGGAATCCGTCCGTTCCATGCTGCTGCAGCGTTTCGGTATTGAGATTGCCAGCTCCTTCGGGCCGTTACAAGGCCAGATCTGGCGGATCGGTACCATGGGCTTCAGCTGCCGGGAGAATAATGTGCTGCGTCTGCTTGGCGCGCTGGAGGCCGTGCTTATCCGCCACGGGTATGCGGTACCTGCCGGACAGGGTGTTCAGGCGGCACTTGACGTATATGAGTCATAAGTAAGATAATCATACACAATGCGATTTCTTTAAGTGACGGCTTGCGCCCCTGGAGGGGTGTCAGGGCCGTTTTTTCTAAATAGATAACTGGAAGGGAGTGCACATGATGACTTATACACGACAACCATTGGCTGATTGCGTGCCTGAGCTGGTAGCTACAGCCCGGGGAGATCAGAAGGCTACACTGGTCATTACGGGCGGCAAGCTGGTCAATGTCTGCTCCGGGGAGATTCTGGACGGCATGTCCGTCGCTGTACAAGGCGGGCGCATTGCTTACGTCGGCAAGGACGTCTCCCATACGATTGGGGAGAGAACGCAGGTTATTGATGCGGCGGGCAGATACATTGCTCCCGGCCTGATTGACGGACACTGCCACATCGAGAGCACTCAATTGACGGTGACTGAATTCGCCCGCGCTGTATTGCCGCTGGGGACGACCGGAGGCTTCTTCGATGCCCATGAGATTGCCAACGTGTTCGGGCTTAAGGGAATTAAGCTGATGCTGGACGAGATGCGGGGAACGCCGCTGGCTGCTTATATGCAGGTGGCTTCCTGTGTCCCTTCTGCGGGTGCGGAATTTGAGACAACCGGCGCGTCGATCGGACCGGAGGAAGTAGCGGAGGCTTACACCTGGGGCGAGGATGTGATCGCACTCGGCGAAGTCATGAACTTCCCGGGAGTGGTCTACGGCGATGAGAAGATGATCGGAGAGATCCAGGCCACGCTGCGTGCGGGACGGTATGTTGACGGGCATTTCACCTGGCCGGCGAGTGACTGGAGACTTCCGGTCTATGCCGCAGCAGGGGTGACTGGGGATCATGAATGTGTGACAGCGGAGGATGTGATCGAACGCGTACGTCTGGGGATGTACGCCAAAATGCGCCGCGGCTCTGCCTGGCATGATGTCGCCAAAACCATCACGGCGCATACCGAGCACGGGCTGGACCCGCGCCGGATGATGCTGGTGACGGATGACCGCAGCTCCGAATCGCTGCGCGATGAGGGGCATATGGATTTTGTCGTACGCCATGCGATCTCCCAGGGGGTGAAGCCGGTCACGGCTTTTCAGATGGCAACGATCAACACCGCCGAGCGCTTCGGTGTAGCCCGCGATATCGGCTCTATCACGCCTGGCTCCTGCGCGGATATCATTCTGCTGGACGGTAATCTGGCCGATGTTCATGTGGTCATGACGATTGCAGCTGGCGTTGTTGTGGCTGAGAACGGCAGCATGACGGCTGAGCTGAGCCCGTACACCTACCCGGATGAAGTGCT
Source organism: Paenibacillus sp. FSL P4-0338 (assembly GCF_038002365.1). Lineage (NCBI taxonomy): Bacteria > Bacillati > Bacillota > Bacilli > Caryophanales > Paenibacillaceae > Paenibacillus > Paenibacillus sp. FSL P4-0338. Next base: position 1,638,121 of record NZ_JBBOCG010000002.1, read on the forward strand.
GGCCTCTGTGCATCTGCAGCAGCCTCCGGTTCCCGCAGACTTTGTGATTCATGCGCCGATTGAGGAAGGTGTTCTGGCCACGCGGGTCATCCAAGTCATTGAGAACCATGTGGAGACCGGCGAGCTGATCATGAGCCTGCCAATAGCTGGATCGGAGCTGGTGGTGCAAGACGGTCTGTGCAAAATCGCTGTTCTGGAGCGGCACAAGGGAACCGGCAACAAATCCGTCGGGGTTGTACAGGGCATCGGCTTCCGCGAGCCTGCGGCCATAGCGATGACCGTAGCTCATGACAGCCATAATGTGCTGGTCATCGGCAATGATGATGGACTGATGGCGCAGGCGGCTGCCGCCGTGGCGGAAGCGCAGGGCGGTGTTGCGGTGATTACCGCTGCCGGAACCACCTTGTTCCCGCTGGCGATTGCCGGACTGATGTCGGCAGAGCCGTTTGAGATTGCCGCCGCGCAATCCGCTGCCATCAGCAAAGCGCTATATGATGCGGGGTGTACGCTGAACTATGCTTTTATGACCCTGTCTCTGCTGGCCCTGGCGGTTATCCCCGCACTGCGGATTTCCGATAAAGGCCTGGTGCGGATCTCCCCCGAAGAGGGTATTCAACTGGTACCGTTGTTCGTTAGCTAAGGGGAAGGCACACTTTTATTCTAATATTGGGCTACTGGGCCATTCAGTCTATTGCAGACTGGGTGGCTTTTTTTGTTGCTTAAATTATATGAAATACCGAATACAATCAGTGCTGCTGCGATGACGTATGGCTCCATGCTCCGCAGCCAGTAGCATTTGTAGGGAGTTCCTGCAAGATGTCCAACAATGCTATGTATTAGGTTTGATACTCCTACTCTTAAACAGCGGAGCGGGCGGAATGATTGTGGAGAAGCGGAGCGGTCGCCTTTGTATCCGGATTTTCACCGATTAGGGGAATGAGAAAAATCTGGATACAAGAGCGATTGGAACAACATTCCGTTTGCGGAGCGTGCTCCGAAGCGTCGCCGTAATTCATACTCCATATCCTGCACCATTATGTCCTCGTCTGTGTGCATAAAAAATATATTAATTAACCGATTTTTCACAGCGTGAAACAGAAAATTTTAAGTTTTTAATGAAAAAGCATTAACAATAGGTGCGGAAAAGACGATAATACTTTTAAATTAGTTAAAATTATTGTCGAATCATGAAAATTCAGCATATACAGAGAGTCCAAACCTGAGGAACGGGGTGCATGAGAATGATGAGATTAGAAACGCGCGACATCTTGAATATCACAAGGAAGCAAATTACCAGTATTTTTAAAATGGAGCCGGTTGAACTGAAATTTGTCAATGACTATCAGGGTGAGCAGTATCTGCTGACCAATGATAAGCTGCATCTCAGCAACCAGCATTATTGGGCTAAGGTCATGGAGTGTGTGTTCGAGAACCATGTCAGACCTGTTCTGATGTGCGAGGTGCTCTACTTCCTGCGCAATGAGTTTCTGGAAAGTGACATCAAGCTGATGTTCTCCTATGATTTTGCGGAGGACTCGGAGGGAACAGCTTCGGCTTCGGCTGAGATCAGCTTCAAGGATTCTCCGGATCTGCAGCCTGATGAAATTGCTGAATTGATCGATTTTGCGCTGACTTTGCAGGATAAGCAGTGGTTCGAGGAACTGACTGCCAAATATAAACAGCTCACTCTTCAATAGTCGTACTATTAAAATAAAACGCGCCCGGCTCACAGGATGATAGCATCCCTGAGACCGGGCGTTTTTGTCTTCATTCGGCGGAAGACAGCCAGCCCTGGGCCGAGCAGTCTACCAGATCTGCGAGAAAGCTGATCCACTCTTCCGTGTCGTTCAGGCAAGGGGCTACCTCCAGCATCTCAGCATTTCCGCCGCCCATGGCGAAGAGCTCCCGGCCTTCTACGGCCAGCTCATGCAGCGTTTCGAGGCAGTCTGTGACTAGTCCAGGAGAGAAAATAAGCGGCCGCCGGATTCCGCGTCCGTGAAGCTCCTTCAGCGTGTCCGCAGTCGACGGCCCTACCCAGGTCTCCGGCCCGAAACGGGACTGGAAGGAGAGCTGCCAGCGTTCCGGGGTCCAGCCCATAGCTTCTGCGAGCAGACGGCCTGTCTCCTGGCATTGCTGCGGATAGGGATCTCCGGTCTCGGCATAACGGCGGGGAATGCCGTGGAAGGACAGGACATAATAGTCCGGGTCTTCACTCATGGCGCGGATTTGCCGCTGTAATAAGGATTGTATCGCTGCGATATAGCCGTGTGCATCATGGTAGGCTTCTACGAACCGCAGCGCAGGTACGAAGCGCTTGGATACCTGCCCGTAGCGGCTATGTCGTCCCAGAGCGGCAAAGCTTGCAGCTTCATAGACGGAAGCGGTCGTTGTCGAGGAATACTGCGGGAATAACGGAAGGACTATGATGCGGGTCACTCCCGAAGCCTCCAGCTTGCGGAAGGCTTCAGCCATGCCGGGTGTGCTGTAAGCAAGCCCCAGCTCGACTTGATAGCTGCTGCCCAGCAGTGCCTGGAGCGCAGCCTGCTGTGCTCTGGAGTGGACGAGCAGAGGCGAACCCTCTTCCATCCAGATCTCCTGATACAGCTTCGCGGACCGGCGCGGACGGGTGCGCAGAATAATGCCGCGCAGCAGCGGCTGCCAGAGCAGCGGATGATAATCAATGATTCTGCGGTCGGACAGAAACCGCTTCAGATAAGGGCGGACCGCCTTGGCGCTCGGGGCGTCAGGGGTTCCGATCTGAGCAAGAATAACGCCTATACACGACTGATTCATGAGCAGCTGTTCCTCCTTTCCATGAACATGACATCGTTTAAAAATATCATATTCAAGCACAACCACACAATATAGTATATCGCACGGCTATCATATGAAGGAGGATATGGGAGATTATGAGAGGTGTAAGAAATATATATTTTGTGTTATTGCAAAAAAGTGATGTTTCTTATAGGGTGTGTGATTTTCTACACAGAGAAAAGAGTTTCAATTTTGTTACCATCAAGCCAGAAATATTCACCAGCAGCTTGAAGTCCACTTATGTGAATTAATTCACTCCATTATGTGAATTGTTTCACCTTTTGAAAGATTGTATATATAGATGAATCTTTTCTTACACGGGCTGGGCCGAGCAGGAATGAAGGAAGGAGTGGGTGACGTTCAGGAAGAGTTGGCTGCTCTTCGTAATCAGAAGGAAATGAATGGACCAAAACGATTTGAAAACGCTACATACTACTGGGGATAATAAAGGAGAATACGCATTTGAAAAAATTAATTTCTTTGACTGTAAGCGCAGCCTTGCTGCTCGCGCCATTAGCCTACACGATTAACGCACCGGCTTTGAACCTGAAGGTGGATGCGGTTTCAGCAGCCTCGGAAGAAGCGCCGGCAGCGACTGCTAAACCAGCTCCGAAGGCAACAGCCAAACCGGCGCCAACTCCGAAGGCAACAGCCAAACCGGCAGCCACTCCGAAGGCAACAGCCAAACCGGCAGCCACTCCGAAGGCGACAGCCAAACCGGCAGCCACTCCGAAGGCGACCACTGCACCCGCAGCAACAGCTAAGCCGGCAGCGACCACTGCACCGGCGGCATCCGCCAAGGCAACTGCAAAGCCAGCAGCAACCGCGAAGCCTGTAGCAACAGCAACACCAGTTACTGTGCACAAGGATGTATATCAGGATGGAGTATATGTAGCCTACGGAGATGCGTATTCCAAAGGTACAGAGGGTGCGAAGGTAACGATTAAAGACGGCAAGATTGCCGATATCGAGCTGCTCAGAACCAGCCCGAAGATCATCGACCGCAATGCCCGTGAGAATTACAGCGGCGTGTGGGCAGCCTACGGTCTGATGAAAGACAGACTGATGGGCAAAACCAGAGACGGCGCAGCTGCGGTTGATGCTGTATCCGGCGCAACCCGTACGAGCAATGGCTGGAAGCTGTCCGTAGACAGAGCTTTTGAGCGATCGCTTGCGCACCAAGCGGCTGATGCCACTTATTTCAATGGAGTCCACATGGGTGTAGACCCTGAGGCCAAATATGCAGTGTTTGCTACTTATGAAGCAAACAAGCTGACTGCGGTTAAATTGTATCCGCTGAGCGCTACCGGAGATTTCGTGGATGAGAAGACATATACGGCTGAACAGACCGCAGCGATTGCCGCAATCACTCCTGCACTGCTCGCCAAAGGTGCTAGTGCGCAGCCGGTAGCCGGCTTCGAGGCAGAGACCAAAGCCGCAGTGAACGCCTTCTGGGATGCCGAACAGAATGCCAGCATCAACAACAAGGCTGCTTATGTTGACGGATTCTACTCTTCCTACGGTACAGCAAGAAGTGTAGGCGTGGAGAGAGCGGATGTTGTGATCCGTAACGGCAAGCTGGTGGATGTGAAGCTGTTCAGACTTGGCAGCAACCTGATCGACAGAGGTGCAACCGCCTATGCAGAGGTTGTGAAGGCGAATGCTCCGATGACTGCCAAACTGCTGGCTAACGGATCTTACATCGCTAACTATAATGAGAAGGTAGATGGAATCTCCGGTGCTACGGAGAGCAGCCATGGCTGGAACCAGGCCGTAGAGCGCGCTTTTGAGAAAGCCTTGAAGACTCCGGATGAAGGTCGAACCTTCGACGGCAAATTTGCCGGTGTGGATAATCAGTCCAAGGTTATGCTGCTGGTGGATATCGATGCTGACCAGGTAACGGGAATCAAGCTGAGCCTGTTCGGCGCAGACGGCAAGCTGATTGCAGATGACAAACGTACGGAAGAACAGAAATCATTGGTCGACAAGCTGACCGCCGGACTGCTCGCAAGCGGCGTGCAGGCTCCAGATATCGCCGGACAGGAAGCCCTGTCGGCTGCAGCGAAGGCAGCACTGACGGATGCTTTGACTAATGCGTCCAAAGTACAAGGCACTTATAAAGACGGCACCTTCACCGCTTATGGTGATGCGTATGACAAAGGCACGAACAAAGCAGATGTTACACTGCGCAACGGCAAGATCGTAAACGTTGCTCTGTCCCGTGTAGGCATGAACATGGTTGATCTGGGCAAAGCCGCTTACGCTGAGGTGCAAAAAGCTATTCCGGTGCTGACCGCCAGCTTCCTGGCCGCAGGTACAAGAGAAGGCGCTCAGGATGTAGATGCGGTATCCGGCGCTACCAGCAGCAGCAATGCGCTGAAGGCAGCCGTTGACAGAGCTTATGGTAAAGCGGAAGTTACGGAAACGGATAAGGCTGCGTATTTCGATGGTATTTTCATCGGCGCAAGTGTGGATAAAACTGTAAATGTCATGGTTACTACTAAGTATAATGTGCCTGTAACTATGGCTGTGTACTACCTGGATGATAAGGGTAAAGTAAGATATAATCTGACGGATGATGAACTGCTTGTGAAATACGAGATCGAGAATACCTCGAACGGCAAGGGACTGCATAAGTACGGGTACCGTGCAGCAGCCTTCGGAGCGAATGATGCCCAGAAAGCCATCTCCGCCAAAGCGGTAGAAGCGATCAAAGCAGCGCTCGAATCTGCCGGAAAATAACAGAATCTATTTATTAAGGGTTGTCCAAGGTCATGCAAATGGCCGCCGGGACAGCCCTTTTTTCAGGTGTGGACATAAATAGAAATGCCAATCGTATAGTAATTTAAAGGGATTTGGGAAGGGAGTGTCAAACCTCTAATATACACACTAATATACCCAGCAGGCCCAGGCCTGTAAGTCATAGGAGGCTTCACAATGACATTAATCAAACAGCTAGCCCCGCAGGATGAATTCACCGGCTTCTATCTGCTTAGAGAACTGGTGCTGAAACAGACGAACGGGACTCCTCCCAAGGATTACTTCGATATTGTACTAGGTGATGCCAGTGGTCAGATTTCGGCGAAATACTGGGACGTCAGCGTGACGGATAAGGAGACTTTTTTCCCGATGGCGCTGGTGAAGGTCCGGGGAATGGCCCATACGTACCGCGAGAAGCTCCAGGTCAAAATCACCAAGCTCAGACTGGTCAATGAATCCGACGGGGTATCGCTGACCGACTTCATCCGATCGGCCCCGGTGCGCCCTGTGGACCTGGTCCATACGATCAAGAACGAAATGGCTAGTATTGCTGATCCGGAGATTGCAGCGATTGTGAACTTCTGTGTCGGTAAGGTAGAAGAGAAGCTGATGCATTATCCGGCTGCCAAGACCCACCATCATGCGTATTTCGCCGGGCTTGCTTATCACATGGTACGTATGCTGGAGATTGGGGATTTCTTGTGCAAGCAGCGTCCGTTCCTGAATCCTGATCTGATGAGAGCGGGCATCATCCTCCATGATATTGCCAAGCCTGAAGAGATGATCTCGCAGTACGGCATTGTGTCGGACTACAGCGTGCACGGAAAGCTGATTGGACATATCTCAATGGCTTCAAGCTGGATTACAGAAGCGGCCATCCGCACCGGAATTGATCTGGAATCCGAGAAGGTCATGGCGCTTCAGCATCTTGTATTGTCCCATCATAATCTCGGGGAGTGGGGAAGCCCAGTCCAGCCGCAGACGGCTGAAGCGGTTGCCCTGCATCATATTGATGCGATGGATGCCAAGCTGCAGATGGTGGAGGACGCTCTGGATACTACGCCGGAGACGGAGGAATGGACGCCGTTCATTAGAGGACTGGAGAATAAGGCCGTCTACCGGCTGAAGTTATAACGACTGAGACCCTTGTATCGCTGAAAATAAAGCAATCCCCCCATTCCGTAGTTGCGGTTTGGGGGGATTGCTTTATTTAGGACCTTCAGCCTCCGCTGCGGCGGCGGACTCAGCCGCAGCCTTCTCTGCAGGGCCATCGGCCTCCACCGTAAGACCGTAATGGCTGCATAGGGCACGGAGTCCGCCCGGGAACCCCTCGCCAATTGCAGCGAATCTCCACTTATCCTTATAACGGTAGAACTCGCCGATAACAACGGACATGCCTGGCATAACATTCCGGCTGAAGGGGAACACCGCCAGCCTGACTCCCGTCCGGGAATCAATCAGTGATACGGAAGCGTTCCAGATCGGGCCCGGATGCCTGTTACCGCTGAACTCCGGAACGGTGAAGGCCAGCGCAATCCGTGTAATGGCTGCAGGCAGATTGCTTAACTGAAGATAAAGATGCCCCATATGCGCAGCAGGCTTCGAGGAGAAGACGGAGCCGCTGGGGTCTTCCATATTCCCATAAAAAATAAGCTCCCGCTCCTGCTCACAGCGTCCGCTCTCCCGAAGCAGAAAGGCAGCAGTCTCCGGCTGGCTCACTTCCGTGTGCAAAGCCGATGCATCCCACTCCACAGCCGCAAGGAGTCTGGAAGCGCTGAGCTTGCCGCCGATATCGACGCGCTGCCCCCGAACCAGTGTAGGGACAGCCGCAGCACCGGCGGCTGGAGGTGCTGCGGCCGGAAGCTGGTCAAGTGAAGCTGCTGGCGCTTCACCTTGTGCCTGCCCGGCTACCGTTCCGCTAACTTGCAAGCCCGGGCTTGCAGCAACCGCGGTCTTAGCGGCTGCCTTCTTCCCGGCCGCCGGCTTTTTCGCGGCCTTCTTGGGCGCTGCTTTGAATGGCGTATACCCGCCGTCATACATCATCCCGGCCTTATAGCCCTGGCTGCCGGCTAACAGCAGCGGATCGAACTGCTGCCACTGCTCCATCAATTTCAGGAGAATCAGTGCAGAAGCTCTGGCATCCTCCAAGGCATCATGGTGCTTCAGCCGGATGCCGAAATGCGCCGAGATGACATTCAGCTTATGGGAGGGGAGGTCCTGGAGCATTTTTTTGCCGAGCAGGTAGGTACATAAATATTGAAAGCCGGGATAGCAGAGAGAGTAGTCGTCCAGGCAGTAGCGCAGCACACTCATATCGAAGGCGGCATTATGCGCGATCACAATCTCCCCTTGCAGCAGCGGCTCTACCGTAGGCCACAGCTCCTCGAAGGTAGGCTGGCCTCTGACCATCGAAGGTGTAATGCCATGAATGGCAATATTCATCCCGTCGAACGGTTGCTGCGGGTCTATCAGCCAGTTATGTTCTGCTGTAACGATACCATCGCGGACCTGAACAAGCCCCAGGGCACAGGCGCTGGAGCGGCCGGAATTGGCAGTCTCAAAATCTATCGCAGTGAAATTCATCAGGTAAGGCCCCTATCTATCATCTAATACCATTCATATTAAAGGAGCAAAGCTGGAAATACAATGCGTTCAGAGTATGCAAGGCTGCGCCAATGGGGTATACCTTATCTATGAACTTCTGGAATAGACTGCTATGAAGAGGAGATGAGAGATTTGCAGCTGTCAAAAGGTCAAAAAGCCGATATCACCAAAGGAAGAGACGTAAGCGACATAACGGTCCAGCTCGGCTGGAATACACGGCGTAACGGAATAGGGGTGGACGCAGCAGCCTTTCTGTTGTCGGATCAGAACCGGTGTGAACGTGATGAAGACTTTATTTTCTATGGCAATCCGGTCTCCAGGGATGGGGCCATAGCTCATGCAGCGGATGGGGAGAACGGGGCGAGCCTATCCATTTCGTTAGCAAAAATACCTCAGCATTATGCCCGCATTGCGGTGACCCTGACCCTGTACGAGGGGGAGCAACTCAATCAGCGGATGAAGGACTTGTCCGGCTTGCAGCTAACGCTGACAGATCGCAGGACTGGGGAAGAATTGCACCGCTTCGAGTACGGGGCAGATTTGTCAGAGGAGACCGCTGTCGTAGCCGGCGAGCTGTACCGCTATCAGGGAGAGTGGAAGCTCAGCGTAATCGGCAGCGGGTATAATGGGGGACTTGCGGCCCTGTGCCGAAGCTACGGGCTTGAGGTGGAACAGGAATCCGGGAACGAAGCCGCAGCGGCGGCTGAGGTAGTGGAGCACATAACTGACGGAATGGAGAAGACAGCTGGGTTAGTGGAGCGGACACCTCGGGTGTTGAAGCAGACCCCAGAGGTAATCCGGCAGCCCGAGGCGGAACCTCTGCTGAATGTGTTGTCATCTATTAATCTGCGCAAAAAGATCGTGGAGCTCACCCTGGTCAAAAAACAGCTCACCGGTGTCACCGCAAGGGTGGGGATTGTGCTGGACATCACCGGCTCCATGCGTAGTCTCTATGCCAGAGGCGTGGTGCAGGAGGTGGTGGAACGCATTCTCGCCGTTGCCAGCAAGTTCGACGATAACGGCTCGCTGGATGTATGGGTCTACGATACGGAATTCAGCAGACTTCCGCCGGTTACCGAACGGGAGCTTGGCAGCTATGTCTTCACCCATATTACGAATAATGATGCGATTCATAAGTTCGGACGCAATAATGAACCGCCGGTGATGCAGGATGTCATCCAGAAATACACGAAGGAGGAGCCGGACACGACGCCTGTGTTCATTATCTTCATCAATGACGGCGGTGTAGTGAAGCTGACCCGCAAAGTCATCATGGCGGCCTCTTCTCTTCCAATCTTCTGGCAGTTTGTAGGCATCGGCGACTCTGACTTCGAGGTGCTAAAGCAGCTCGACACGATGAACGGCCGACTGGTGGATAACGCCAGCTTCATGCACCTGGACCGCATCGAGGACGTATCCGACGAGGAACTGTATGACCAGCTGTTGAATGAATTCCCGCAATGGCTGAAGGCTGCGAAGGCGAAGGGGATTCTGTAGCAGCATTCGCGGGGAGGCACATAGCCTCTGCTAAGTAGCAGCCTTCGCTCTATAGCAGAATTCGCAGGAAACGCAGAGGTTCCGCTCTATAGCAGAATTCGCAGGAAACGCAGAGGTTCCGCTCTATAGCAGAATTCGCAGGGAAGCGTGTAGCCTTTACTCTTTAGCAGCATTCGTAGGGAACCCTAGAACCTCCGCTCTTTAGCAGCATTAACAGTAAACTGAGTTTGCCTCCCTACTGCGGGCGGATTGCACATCAATGCCAGGAATGTTGCATATAATGCAGCTTTGATTCCTGAATATTTGGGCGTCCATGAGGAATGTTGTAACAATTGCAAGAATTGTCCACGTTAAGCCGCCCGGAGGAGCAAGAAAGCTGACTTTTATACAACAATTTAGAGTTTTGGTCCAAATGATGAGAAGATTGTTGTCTTGTGGGCAGGATTTTTGGAATTTACCAGCCACAGCGGCACCCCAAGCAAGACCCCAAGCGGAACCCGAAACAAACCCGAAGCGGAGCCCTAGAGCGCTCCGCTGAATTGGTTATCGCCGTAAGAAAAGGGCAGCTTAGCCTGTTACCCTGGCCTTAGAGGTTGGTTCCACCTGTGGATCGGCGGAGACCGGCAGCTCCAGACGATAGCCCTTGACCAGAGTATCCCCGTTCTTCAGATCCGTCTCATAAGCCCGCTTGAAGCCGAGTCTCTCATACAGCCTAATCGCAGAGGCCATCATATCCGAAGTGTGCAGGTTCAGACTGGCTGCCCCCAGCGCAATGGCCCTTTCTGCGGCTTCTTGGATTAGAAGTCTGGCCACCCCGCGCCCCCGGACCGCCGGAGATACAGCCAGCAGACGGATGATCGGCGTATGGATATCCAGCTCCGGTCTGCCGTAAGCAGCCTCTGAGGAGGTGAACAGCAGTACGCTTCCTACAATTTGTCCGTCCAGCTCCGCTACAATCCGGAGAACCGGTGCATCGCCATGAACTGAGCCGAGAATAGAATCCCGGTACTCCGCCCAGAACGGCTCGGACAGCACGGCTGCATATTCGCTGTAAGCTTCGAGCAAGACCCCGGCAATGGCTCCACGGTCGGAAGCTGCGGCTTCACGGATTACAAGTTCTGTTGAGTGATTCATCTGGTGCCTCCTGTCCGGTAAAGGGATGTGGCGTTATTATAATACACAAATCCGATGAGCATAAGTGGAATTTAATGATTTCGATTAATCCATAGAAAAGTTCTATCTGAAATTGTGATCAATAGGATGGTTTCGGCTATTCCGTCAGTTGACAAAAAAATAGCCTCTGCATAAGATTAATTAAATTCATTGTTAAACGATAGGAATAATGTAATTATTGATGCAGAGGGGGACTATGCTTGAATATCGAGAACATTGAGGCTTTTGTCTACATTAACCACTATGGAAGCTTCAATAAAGCGGCAGAGGTGCTCTATATCTCACAGCCGACAGTGACTGCCCGTATCCAGTCGCTGGAACGGGAACTGGACTGCAAGGTATTCGACCGGCTGGGCAAGCAGATTAACCTGACGGATAAAGGCCGCCAGTTCCTCCCCTATGCGCAGCAAATTCTGCAGGTCTATCAGAACGGCAGGCATCAGATCCAATCCAAAGGCCAAATCCCCGGCGAGCTGAGAATCGGCAGTACGGTATCCGTCTCCAATTATCTGATGCCCCATCTCCTGCTCCATTTGAAGCAGCGGTATCCGCACATCCGAATGAAGCTGACTACCGCTCCCACCGAAGTGTTGATTGAGAAGCTGAAGGCGAAGGAGATCGATCTCGCTTTTATCCGCAAGGTTGTGAATCCGGCCATCCAGTCCTTTCCTTTCTGTGAAGACCCCATCTCGCTGTATGTGTACGCCGGTCATCCGCTGGCCCGCAAGGGCCGTGCTTCGATCCGGGAGATCTCTGAGCAGACCCTCGTATTCTTCGAATGCGGCTCGCTGGACTGGATGCGTCTGCATCGGGTATTCGAGAGTATGGAGCGTCCGCCGGGCATTGTCTATCAGGTGGATAACCTGGAGACTGCCAAGAAGCTGGTGCTGAAGCAAGCAGGAATCTGCTTCCTTCCAGCCTTGAGTGTGCAGGAGGAAGTAGAGGCGGGGACGCTGGTAAGGGTGGATATCACGGAAACCGAAGGCATCTCCCTGCGGACTAGTCTGATCTCGCTGAACGGAGAGAACGCGGAATTCCTGAACACCCTGCTGGAGCTGGGGACGGGGACGCTGAGTAAGCTGAATTGACTTCTTGAATAACCATATTAAGAAACTCTATTAGCGCATGGCAGCGTGCAGTGATAAAGTTAATTGCATATAATCACCACTAAACAGATAGGGATTATCTAAATTGAAAAGGGGTTTGAGACATGAACAAGACAATATCGTTCGCATCCACACTGGTACTAACGCTGCTGATCGCTGGCTGCGGCAATAATAATAGCGTAAGTAGCGGCAAGGCCGCAGAGGCCGCCCCTCAGAATAGTGCGAAGTCCACGGCTGCAGCCGCCGATCCGGCTAAGGTGACCAAGATTATAGTCGGCACCGGGACAGCTTTTCCCAACGTCTGCTTCATTGATGAGAACGGCAAGCTGACCGGGTTCGATGTGGAGCTGCTGAAGGAGATTGACAATCGCCTGCCGGAGTATGAGTTCGAATTCCAGACGATGGATTTCAGCAATCTGCTGCTGAGTCTGGAGACGAAGAAGATTGACCTGGTAGCCCATGTCATGGAGAAGAACCCAGAGCGGGAGCAGAAGTACGCTTTTAACAAGGAAGCTTATGCCCACTGGAGAAACCGCATCGTTGTAGCCAAAGGGAATACCTCAATCCAGACACTGGACGATCTGAAGGGGAAGAAGGTACTGACCGGCGCCACCAGCGCGCAAGCGCAAATTCTTGAGAACTATAACAAGGAGCACGGTGCGGATTCGATCAAAATTGTCTATCAGAACGGTGCCGCCAACGATACGGTCAGCCAGATTGATTCGGGCCGGGTAGATGCTACCCTTGCTGCGGATTTCGTATTGCCGATCATCGACCCGCAGAGCAAGCTGCAGGCGGTGGGTCCCGAGCTGTCCTCTGCTGATATTCTGTATGTGCTGCGCAAGGATGATGCCCCTTCACAGAAGCTGTCGGAGGCCATTGACGGAGTGGTCAAGGAACTGAAGACAGACGGCACGCTTGGCAAAATAAGCACACAGTGGCTGGGGGCGGACGTCACTACCTCATCAGTTCAATAATGCGCGAGGCGCGTACAGCTCTGAAAGGAGGTGCAGGATGGGTGCACCGTTTGATCTAGGTTTTGTCTTCTCGTTCCTGCCCAAGCTGCTGACTACGCTGAGCACCACACTGCTAATCGTAGCCTGCTCGCTGCTCGCAGGGATGATTGTCGGATTTATCATTGCGCTTCCCCGCCTATATAAGGTGCCGGTCCTGAAGACCTGCGCTGAGGTGTACATTTCTTTTTTCAGAGGGACGCCGATTCTGATTCAATTATTCCTGTTCTATTACGGTCTGCCTGAGGTGCTGAAGCTGGTGAATCTGGATATGACGCGGACTCCGGTGCTGGTGTTCGTAATTCTGACCTACGGTCTGCATACCGGGGCCTTCATGTCGGAGATGATCCGCGCTTCAGTTATAGCAGTCGATAAAGGCCAGGTGGAAGCGGCTTACGCTACGGGGATGACCTCTTATCAGGCTTTTACCCGTATTGTGCTGCCGCAGGCGCTGGGCATTGCGATTCCCGTCTTCTCGAACCTGGTCATAGCGCTGCTGAAGGATACTTCGCTGGCGTTCACGCTTGGGGTGATGGAGATGACGGGCAAGGCTCAGACCCTGGGCAGCGCGACCCAGCATTTCATTGAGACTTATATTGCGCTTGCCCTTATCTATCTTGTGATCAGTTTGTGTATTGAGAGGCTGCTGCTGGTTGCGGAGAAACGTCTGCTCAGGCATGAAGCCCAGGACAGCCCGGCTAAGAAGCGGTTCACTCTGCAGCGAAAAGCGTCTTACCGCACAATCGTCGCGGATATGGGAGCGGGTAAAGGAGGCGGTACGTTATGAAGCTGGACCCATCGTTTATCTGGACAGCGTTTCTGCAAATTCTGGGAGCCATTCCTACGACGTTGTATATCACGGTTGTGTCCGTGTTGGCAGGCTTCGTGATTGGTACGGTCGTGGCTCTGATCCGGATTTATAGAGTCCCCGGGCTGTATCCGCTGGCCGTAGGGTATGTCACATTCATCCGCGGCACCCCGATGCTGACGCATCTGCTGCTGATTTATTTCGGGCTGCCGATGATCATCGACGGGCTGGCTGCACAGTTCGGCTGGAGCTTCCGCTCTGCATCGATCCCGATGATCGGCTTTGCCTATATCTCCTTCTCCATTACGGCAGGGGCCTATATGTCCGAGGTGGTGCGTTCCGGTCTGCTGGCGGTGGACCGCGGTCAGCTCGAAGCAGCCCATTCCATCGGAATGAGCACGCCCCAGGCGCTGCGGCGGATTGTGTTCCCCCAGGCGCTGGCGGCGAGCCTGCCCAATCTGTCGAATTCCGTGATCGGGATGCTGCACGGGTCTACGCTGGCTTTTACCGTATCGGTGGTGGACATCAATGCCCAGGCGCAGATTGTCGCTTCAACCAACTGGAAGTTCTTCGAGGCTTACCTGGCGGCGGCGCTGATCTTCTGGGGACTGACGTTCCTGATTGAGCGGGCAACAGCCCTGATCGAGAAACGGATTAATCTATATAACCGGGGGGGAGTCGCATGATTAAGCTATCGCAGCTATCGAAGTCGTTCGGGCGCCATCAGGTGCTGAACCATATTGATCTGGAGGTGTCCAAGGGGGAGGTGGTCGTCATTCTCGGTCCCAGCGGCTCCGGCAAAACAACCCTGCTGCGCTGCGTGAATGTTCTGGAGAAGCCCAGCAGCGGCGAAATCTCCATCGGGGACTTCAAGCTGGACTTCCGGCACGCCCGTAAGAAAGATATCCACCAGCTCCGGCAAAAGACCGCTATGGTCTTCCAGCAGTATAATCTGTTCCGGCACAAAACAGCGCTGGAGAATGTGATGGAAGGCCTGCTGATCGTCAAGAAGCTTCCGAAGGAGGCAGCGAGAGAGAAGAGCGTCGCCCTGCTGGAGAAGGTGGGACTCGGTGCGAAGCTGGATGCCTATCCGAGCCAGCTCTCCGGCGGCCAGCAGCAGCGGGTCGGGATTGCCCGGGCGCTTGCCCTGGAGCCGGAGGTCATTCTCTTCGATGAACCGACCTCAGCACTTGACCCGGAGCTGGTAGGTGAAGTGCTTGCGGTAATCCGCAAGATCGCCAAGGAAGGCATCACGATGATTGTGGTGACCCATGAAATGGGATTCGCCCGCGATGTGGCGAATCATGTGGTGTTCATGGACGGCGGAGTGATCGTCGAGGAGGGCACGCCCACGGAGGTACTCAACCATCCGCGTGAAGAACGAACGAAGCAGTTCCTGAAGCGGATTACGCCGGAGCTGAACTATTCCATCTAGGAGGCATATCTATGGCAATTACAATCAGCGTACTCGACCAAAGCCCGATTTATCCGGGGGAGACACCGGAAGAGGCTTTTGCGCATACGATCAGCCTGGCACAGCTATCGGAACGCCTCGGCTTCCGCCGCTTCTGGGTATCCGAGCATCATGATTCCGAGCAGGTAGCCGGATCTTCTCCTGAAGTGCTGATCTCGCACCTGCTGGCCAAAACGGAGCGTATCCGCATCGGCTCCGGCGGGATTATGCTTCAGCACTACAGCCCCTACAAGGTGGCTGAGAATTTCAACGTGCTGGCTTCGTTGGCCCCGGGACGGGTGGACTTAGGTGTAGGACGCGCTCCCGGCGGCCTGCCGCGTAGCACGCAGGCATTGCAGCAGGGCGGCGGAGAAGCTGCTTCGTTAACGGACAAGATTGTGGAGCTGGAAAAGTATGTGCATAACCGGCTGGAGGCGAAGCATCCTCTGCACGGGCTGAAGGCAGGCCCGCTCCCCGGCATCCCGCCGGAGCTGCATGTGCTTGGCGCCAGTGTCGCGAGCGCCGAGATCGCAGCCAGCCTGGGCCTGCCGTATGTGTTCTCATTGTTCATCGGCGGCGATCAGGCTGTTGCTCTAGAGGCGGTGCGGGCTTACCGCAGCGGCTTCAATAGCAGCGGAGGGCAGGAGCCGCAGGTGATTATTGCGCTGGCTGTCATCGTGGCCGATACGGAAGAGGAGGCCGTAGAATTGGCCGGAGCGCATAAGCTGATCCGCATCCGCTTCGCCAGCGGCAAGACCCTGACTCTGGCCAGCCGGGAGCAGGCCGAGGAGTTCACCCGCCAGAGTGAGGAAGCGTACACGCTGGAGGAGCGGGAGCTTGAGATTACCAAAGGGACGAAGGAGACCGTACGTGAGCAGTTGCTGGCGTTAGCTGAAGCTTCCGGTGTAGAGGAGTTCATCGTCACTACGAATATACAGCCCTTCGGCAAGCGGCAGCGTTCCTTCGAGCTGCTGAGTGAGGCGCTGGCCGGGGCTATTGCAGGGGCTTCATTATGACCAGTACAGCCGCAGAATCCGCTGCCCAGGCAGTGCATTCACTGGCGTTCAATGAGCGTCTGGTTGAGATCAGGCGTCATCTGCACCGGCACCCGGAGCTGTCCGGGGAAGAGGTTGAGACTACTGCATACATCACATCGCTGCTGAATCAGGCGGGGGTGAAGATTACAGACTACGGGCTGAAGACCGGGGTCATTGCCGAGGTCGGCGGCCAGCACGGCGGTCCGGTAATTGCTCTGAGGGCAGACATCGATGCCCTGCCGATCCAGGAAGAGACGGGGCTGACGTATGCTTCGGAGGTTCACGGCAGGATGCATGCCTGCGGGCATGACTTCCACACGGCAGCGCTGCTTGGAGCTGTGTATCAGCTCAAGGCGCAGGAGAGCAGCCTGAAGGGAACGGTGCGCTTGTTGTTCCAGCCCGCCGAGGAGAAGGCGAAGGGAGCGCAGCAGATCATCGCAGCCGGAGGGCTGGATCAGGTCCGTGCCGTGATCGGCATGCATAATAAGCCGGATCTGCCTGTGGGCACCATTGGCATCAAGGCCGGCCCGCTGATGGCGGCCGCAGACGGCTTCGCGGTCCGTATCCGGGGCTTCGGCTCCCATGCGGCCGTGCCGGAGGCCGGGATCGATCCTATTGTAGCCGCCTCGCATATTGTAACGGCGCTGCAGTCCATCGTCAGCCGGAATGTGGGCAGCCTGGATAGCGCAGTAATCAGCGTTACGCAGATCCACAGCGGCAATTCGTGGAACATCATCCCGGACACGACAGTGCTGGAGGGGACGATCCGTTCCTTCGATGAAGCGGTGCGCGGCAGGGTGCTGAAGCGGTTCGAGGAGGTGGTTAGAGGTGTGGCTGCTGCACTTGGAGCTGAAGCCAGCGTGCGCTGGATCGGCGGGCCGCCGCCGGTCATCAACGATGCGCTGCTTGCCCGGCTTGGCGAAGAGACGGCAGCGAATCTGGGCTATACCGCCGTGCAGCCGGTGCCGTCTCCGGCCGGGGAGGACTTCGCCTTCTATCAGCAGGCGGTTCCCGGTTTGTTCGTCTTCACCGGCACAGCCGGCAGCCGGGAATGGCATCATCCCGCCTTCGAACTGGATGAAGCGGCGCTGCCGGTAGGCGCAGGGTTCTTCAGCGATCTGGCGGTCCGTGTGCTTGAACATCTGGCGGCGGAGAGGGGTGCAGATCATAGCGGAGCATTCTGATTATGATGTCATTATTGTCGGCGCAGGCTCTATGGGGATGAGCGCAGGTTATCATCTGGCCCGGCGCGGGGTGAAGACACTGTTGATCGATGCCTTCGATCCGCCGCATACGGAAGGAAGCCATCACGGGGATACCCGGCTGATCCGGCATGCCTATAGCGGCGATCCGGCCTATATTGACCTGGCGCTCCGTGCCCAGGTGCTGTGGGAAGAGGCGGAGGCAGAGAGCGGCCTGGAGCTGCTAGCTCCGTCCGGCGTGCTCAATCTGGCAGACAGCAGGTTCTATTCCTTCGCCGGACGCCATAAGGAGGCGCGGAAACGGAAGGTCCGGGCGGAGCAGCTGGATGCGGCGGAGATCCGCCGCCGCTGGCCGACCCTGACCCTTCCGGAAGCATTTGAGGCCATGTATGAGCCCGATGCCGGTTATCTCTACAGTGAGCGGTGCATTACAGCCTACCGGCAGCTTGCGCTTGCTCATGGAGCGGAGCTGCTGACGAATACACCTGTGCTGAAGGTGACGGCCCGTGCAGGGAGTGTCACAGTCCATACGAAGCAGGGAGATTACCATGGAGCCGCTGCTATTCTCAGCGCCGGTGCCTGGTTCAGCTCATTGTCGCCCTTCGTCAGCCTGCCCATTAGAGCCGTACGCAAGGTAGTAGGCTGGTTCGGGAGTACGCCTGACTTCGATGCCGGGAGATTCCCCGGGTTCACACTTGGTTCTGAGGAAGGCGGGTTCTACGGCTTCCCCGCTATCGGCGGGGCAGGGCTGAAGATCGGCCGCCACGACACGGGCGAAGAGTGGAAGCCGGGTGAACCGCTGGCCCCCTTCGGCAGCCGGGAGAGTGATGAAGGCGACCTGCGCCGCGTGCTCGAAGCTTATATGCCCGGCGCTGCCGGGAAGCTGCTTAAGGGTTCTGTCTGCAAATATGAGCATACACCGGATGAGGATTTCATCATTGACCGCCATCCGGCACACAGCCATGTGCTGTTGGCCGGAGGCTTCTCGGGCCATGGCTTCAAATTCTCCAGCGCGGTCGGAGAGATTCTTGCGGAGTTGGCTATGCAGGGACATACCCGGCAGAATATAGCTCCGTTTGCGTTGTCGCGCTTCTCGGCCGGACTTGAACAGCAACCATCAAAACTAACAATGGAGGGACAATAAATGAGCAGTGTGAGTGTGGAGCTAGACAGTTACTTGAATACACATGGGCAATTGGTCCAGGCGGTGGAAGGCTTATCCGAAGAGCAGCTGAGGTGGAAGGCGGAGCCGTCAAGCTGGAGCGTGACCGAGGTGCTGGCCCATTTGGCGGATCACAGTATTGTGGTCTCCTTCCGTATCCGTGATATTCTGGCGGATACGAAGGTTCAGCTCCCGGCATTCCAGCAGGATGCGTGGGTCAGTGGACAGCATAGTAATCAGGGGAAGGCCGCAGACAGCCTGGAGCTGTTCAGCAGCCTGTTGCATTACAACAGGCTGCTGCTGGGAAGGCTGAGCCCCGCAGAATGGGAGAAAAGCGGGATTAACTTCAAAGGCGAGCCGGTGCGGATTACCGATATTGTCCGCAGCTTCACCGCTCATGTGCAGAATCATCTGGCCCAGATTGAACGGGTGAAGCGGGGAGCTCAGGCTGGTCAAGCGAATCTAGCGAATCAAGTATCGCAGCAAGCGGCTCTGTAGGAATATTATCATGAGGAACCAAGCGGACTGAATACCAATTCGAGGAGGAATGAACATGACGAAATCAAGACAGTTGAAGCTGGGGGCTTTATTGCACGGAGTGGGAGGAAGCACCTCCATGTGGCGCCATCCTGATGCGAAGCCCGATGCCAGTGTGAACTTTGAGCTATACAAGGAGTGGGTCCGCAAGGCGGAGGAAGGCAAGCTGGACCTGATCTTCATTGCCGACGGTCTGTTCATCAATGAGAAGTCTATCCCTCATTTCCTGAACCGCTTCGAGCCGCTGACCATTCTTAGTGCATTGGCGGCAGTCAGCAGCCGGATTGGTCTGGTCGGGACCCTGTCCACCTCTTACAGTGAACCGTTCACGGTAGCCCGGCAATTCGGCTCGCTCGATGTGATTAGCGGAGGACGGGCCGGCTGGAATGTGGTGACTTCACCGCTCGAAGGCTCTGCACTGAATTACAGCAAGAAGGAGCATCCCGATCATGGCAAGCGCTACCGCATTGCCGCCGAATATCTGGAGGTGGCACGCGGGCTGTGGGATTCCTGGGAGGATGATGCTTTTGTACGGAACAAGGAGACAGGCGTCTTCTTCGATAAAGATAAGCTGCACACGCTCGGTCACCAGGGGGAATTCTTCTCGGTAAAGGGACCGCTCAATATCGCCCGCTCGAAGCAGGGACAGCCGGTGATTTTCCAGGCAGGCTCCTCGGAGGTCGGCAAGGATTATGCCTCAAGCGTGGCAGATGCCATCTTCACCGGACATGATACCCTGGAATCGGCGCAGGAATTCTATAAGGATGTGAAAAGCCGGGTAGCCTCGTTCGGACGCAACCCCGATGAAGTGTTAATCTTCCCGGGGATAGCACCGATTCTCGGGGCCACCCCGGAGGAGGCGGAGCGCAAATACCAGGAGGTTGCCGGACTGGTAACGGTCGAGAATGCGCTGAACTATCTGGGCCGGTTCTTCGAGCATCATGACTTCTCGCAGTATCCGCTGGATGAGCCGTTCCCGGATCTGGGCGATCTGGGCCGGAACAGCTTCCAGAGCGGAACGGACAAAATCAAGAAGGATGCCAAAGAGCAGGGCTTAACCCTGCGGCAGGTTGCCTTGCAGTCGGCTACGCCCCGCAGCAGCTTCATCGGTACACCCGAGCAGGTGGCCGATCAGCTGCAGGCCTGGTTTGAGGGCGGGGCCGCCGACGGCTTCATGCTGGCCGCAGCCGTACCGCACGGCTTGGAGGAATTTGTTGATCAGGTGGTTCCGATTCTGCAAGAGCGCGGGCTGTTCCGCACCGAATACGAAAGCGATACCCTGCGGGGGAATCTCGGCTTGCCTATTCCGCAGAACCGCTACACCAAGGCCACTGAACCGGCCGGGCAGGTGTGAATCAGATGCATTCCAGCAGACGTTGATGGCGTACAGGATGATTCAACAGCACTAGAAAAAGGATGCTATCCCTATGACCAGGGAGGCATCCTTCTTGTATTACGGACGATACCGTCAGCTTACTTCCGGTTACGGAGGCGTTCCAGCTCGGCTTCCACCGCGCTGTTCATGGAAGAGTCATGAGCGGCTGCGGCCAGTCCGGCTTGCTCGGCCATTGCTTCCTGCATAGCGATTTTGTCCTCCATCCGTTCGAATCCGCGTGAGGCTGTGCCGTTGTTCAGCACCTGGCCTGGATAGCCTGCCGGAGAAGCGGTGCTGTAAGCCTGGGCTGCTTGCTTGATCTCTGCGGCCTTGCGGGCACGTTCGGCCAGTTCGGCTCTTTTGGCTTTGAGGCGTGTATGTTCTTCCTTAACGCTGTTAAGCTGTACTTCAAGGGAGGCCAGTGTAGCCTGAGTTTCTTTTAGCCCGGCGGTGCATTCCTGTTCGCTCTCCGTGTAGCGGAGCTTAGCCATTACCGCCAAGCGGGCAGCAGGTTCATTGCCCTCGCTCATGAACTGGACTGCTTCCCCTTCACTGCGCTCTGCGAGCACTTTGTATTCATAGATCCGGCGCTCCAGCACACTGGCTGCTGCCTTGAGTTCACGCTGTTTGCCTTCGGCATTAGCAATCTTGTCCTCCAGGTCCCGCAGGTATTGACCGGTTAGTAGGATCGGATCTTCCAGTTTGTTCAGTCCTTCATGAATAGCAGCCTTGGTTAGTGTAGTGATTCTTTGGAATATGCTCATTATAATAATCTCCTTTATATGTGGGTTTAATTGGTTTGGTTATTTTGGCAAGGGGTATCGCAAGTAATTAGTAGTTGTTGAAGCTGTCATCGAATCCGCCGTAAGATTCTTGTGGGATAATGAGACTGCCGATGATGTAGAGCAGGATGGCTGTACCGAAGCTGAAAAAGGCGGCAGCAGCAACAATCAATCTTACCAGGGTCGCATCAACATTGAAATAGCGTGCCAATCCTCCGCATAAGCCGGTGAGTTTCTTGTCCGTTAAGGAGCGGGTTAATTTTTTTGTCATATTGAATCTTCCTCTCATATTAGATGACCGCCGGTAGCCGGCGTGTTCATTTCCGTTGTCTATGTATGTATTGTACGTAATTATTCTTCCTGGCAAAACGGCCTGCAGACTGTTCTTGAATCCCGACTTTAGTCGGGGATGGGGACCGCAATAGGACGGGGAGAGGCTCGGGAAAAACGTTAGATACGCGCAGCCGTGCGGATTTTACACAATGGGTTGCTCAGGTTCATCCGGGGTTAACACTGGAGGATTAGACTTAACTCTAGCGTAGCCTAACTAACATACGGGAGGACTAGCCATGGGAATTCACAAGTATTTTCGCTCACTGAATGAGCTGGAGCGCATTATCCGCTGCCCGGGCAAATTCAAATTCGAGGAGCATAGCGTTGCGGCCCATTCCTGGAAGGTCGTGCAATACGCGAAGACGCTGGCGGATATTGAAGAGAAGCATGGCGCGGTGATCGACTGGAAGAAGCTGTACGAGATCACGAGCAGCCATGATTACGGGGAGATTTTTATCGGGGATATCAAAACGCCGGTGAAGCACTCCTCGCTCCAGCTCAGGTCACTGATCCAGCAGGTGGAGGAGGGCATGATCGACAACTTCATCAAGGAGCATATTCCGGACGAATTCAAAAGCATCTTCTACCAGCAGCTGCGCGAGGGCAAGGATGAGTCGCTGGAGGGACTGATTCTGGAGGTTGCGGATAAGATGGATCAGGTGTATGAGGCCTTCGCCGAGCTGCAAAGAGGGAACACGGAGAAGGAATTTGTGGTGATGTACCGCAATGCACTGATCAAGATCAAGCATATTGACCTCAAGTGTGTAGATTACTTCCTGGCAGAGATTCTGCCGGACATGGTGAACGAGGAGACGCTGTCTCCGATTGATATCAGGCAGATTACGGAAGAGGCGCTGGCTCTGTAGAGGAGCTGTGGCTCTTTTTTTGATACCATACAGCCGATCCGTTAAAAGCAATATGCAGCAGAATCGTCAGCACCAGTGACTCCGTAACCTGCGCAATTAACCCGAAGGAGATCCCTGCGCTCAGAGCGAATAGCATAAAGCGGATACTCTCGCGGTTCAGCCGGTAATACTGCAAATGGGACACGGCGAATAGGAACGCAGTAAGGAGAATAGCGCCGCTGACATCAATGATTCCCGTGGCATGGAGCTGTCCAAGACCCGGATGCTCCGCGAGAATGGGCAGAACCAGCCCCCGGAAGGCAATCTCTTCAAAGATCGGGAAGCACAGCACGAAGTTGACCGTATTATATGTTCCCACTGGATTATAGCCGGAGGATCGGGAGATGATCAGGTTCACAAGCAGTATGATAAGGAACAGCGGAAGTACTCTCATCACCTGATGCGGCAAGCCAAACGTATAACTGTCACTCCAGAGAACGCTTCCAGCAATCATTCCGGCCCCCCAATAATAGATCGTATACCGAACCTGTGCCCTGGCAACCAGCCCAAGAACCCTCTCGATGATCCGGTAGGAAAAAGACAGCAGTACAGCAATAGCGCATAACTTCAGTAATAGCATGAATGTTAATCCTCCTGAGACGATGATAGTGTTATACTAAAGGAAAAATAAGGATGGTGCATTCCTGTTGCAGTATTTCAATCTTATACCCATTTCCACTACGTTAGTCTGGTTCAGCGTTCTGTTCCTGATCGTATGGGCTGTCGACTTCTTACAGGGCGGTTCCCAGGTACAGCTTCAAGCGGTTAGCCTCCGGGAGCGGACCAAGTCTATTCTTGCAGATATTCTGATCTTTGCCGCCTTGAACGGTTTGCTTATGTACGTCCTTCATCCCATGGATAATCTGTTGCTGATTTCGCTGGCTGCCGCAGGACTGCTTGTTACATACTACTTGTCTTCAAAAGCGGACGGGAAGCGCTTACGCTTCAAGCCCTGGATTGTGCTGATCCATGTTCTGCTCGGCGCAGGCTTCTACCTGTTGTTCGGTATGCTGCTGATGAGCAGGCTGGTCGTCACCTATAACCTTAACATGACAAAACAGTTTGATATACTCTTTTTTGTCTATGGCCAGGACCGGCCGGTGGTGTATGGTATATTGCTGATTATGGCTGTGCTCTATTTCGTGATCGGGAAGCTGCTGATGCAGCCTCTGTATAGCTGGTACAGAGCGCTTTATTTCGGAGGATCAAAATAGCCCCCGGACCATACGAATGGCCGGAGGCTGCTTAGCTACACCTGAAAACGATATCCCGCTCCCCACACGGTCTGAATATACTTCGGGTTGCCGGGGTCCGGCTCGATCTTATCGCGCAGCCTGTTGATATGGACAGCTACGGTAGCGTTATCGCCCATGGCATCGAAGCCCCAGATCCGTTCATACAGGGAATCCCGGCTGAAAACGATGTCCGCATTGACAATCAGGAAGTGCAGCAGGTCGAATTCCTTCTTCTTCAGCTCCAGCTCCCGGCCATGCAGATAGGCTCTGTGCGATAAGGTATGAATGACGAACGGACCACTCTCGATCCGGCTCTCTGTGTTGCTGCCGCTCATGCCCTTAAGACGAGCATACTGAGCTAGATTGGATTTGACCCGGGCCACTAGTTCACCTGGTGAAAAAGGCTTGACGATATAATCATCGGCCCCAAGCCCTAGTCCCCGGATCTTGTCGATGTCCTCCTGCTTGGCCGTGACCATAAGGATAGGAATGTCGAGCTGGCTCCGCAGCTTACGGCACACCGAGAATCCGTCTTCCCCAGGCAGCATCAGATCGAGCAGAATAAGCTGGAATTCCTCTGATAGCGCCAGCTCCAGCCCGGTGATGCCATCCTCGGCAACCTCCACCGTGAAATCATTGATTTCCAGATAATCCCGCTCAATCGCTGCAATCGCACTGTCATCTTCAATGATTAATACTCTGGTCATGCTCAGGCCCCTTTGTTCGTAACTGGCAATTTGATAATGATGCGCAGCCCCCCTGCGGGGGAGAGCTCTGCGTGAATGCTTCCGCCCATCCGGCTGACGGCTTTGGCTGTGATTGCCAGCCCCAATCCGCTGCCCTTAGTCGGGTTATTGCGTGAAGGATCGCTGCGGTAGAATACATCGAACAGCTTATCCAGCGCTTCCTCGGGTACTCCGGGTCCGTTATCCTCTAAGCAGATCAGCATATGGGTACCCATTACCTTGGTACGGATCGTGACCTGGACGCGTTCTTTATCTTTGTATTTCCAGCTATTCTCCAGAATGTTGAAGACCATGCTGCTGAACTGCGCGGGATCGGCGTAGATATACACTTCCGCAGCCAGTGCGGCAATGACTACGTCCAGGCCCTTCTCTCTGTATTCTTCGGCAGTGACCTTGATTAAGGAGAAGAGCTCCTGATTAACCTCCAGCACCTCTGGTTCATAGGGATAATCGCCCAGATCCATTTTGGAGAAAAGAAAGATTTTGCCGACCATCCGGTCAATATCCTCCGCCTTGTTCTTGATCATGGTGATATATTTCTTCTGCGATTCAGGTGTTGAGGCCACTCCATCCAGCAGTCCTTCCGAATATGCGCGGACAGAGGTCAGCGGGGAACGGAGGTCATGCGATATCCCGGCCAGCAGCTCCTTGCGGCTCTCCTCCTGCCTCTGGATCAGGCGCTGGGATTCCTTGAGGCGGATAGCCATATCATTGAAATCCTCACAGACAGAAGCGAATTCATCCTTGTTCCCGTACTCGATTCTGACATCCAGATTGCCGTCCCGGATCTGATGCACCCCGTCTACCAGTGTATCCAGAGGCTGCTTAATCCGCTTGAATACAAATCGGGTAAGAAATTGATTCGTTACAAAAACCGCAGAGATGATGCCCAGGGTCACCAGAATAAGGAAGGTTGCCATAGCCGGAGTCACTTGTCCGTCTGTATCATCAGTGGCCGTACCGATAATGCTCACCGTATATGCCCGGCCCTCAGCCTGTATCTGCTCCGTATAGACCTCTTTATTGGCCAAGGAAGCGAATCCTTGTCCATCCATGGCGCTGACGATCTGCAGCAGCTTCTCTGTCTCCGGGGTCTCGTGAAGATTGAAGCGGATCAGATTCTTCTCTGAATCGTAGATAACCAGACTCATATCCGCCGGCTTCAATATGGCTTGGATCTGGCGGCGGATCTCTTCCTGCTTCGGTTCTCCTTTGCCCTCCAGCAGCTTGGCGGATAGCTGGACCAGATCATCATATCCGTTATAGAACGGACCTTGCTTATCATGCTTCGATACCATGAACTGAAGCGAGATTCCCACATAAGCGATAATTAGGGAAATACATACGGGGATTACAATCATCAGGATATTAGAGATGAATAGGCGCCGCTT
Organism: Paenibacillus sp. FSL P4-0338; assembly: GCF_038002365.1. NCBI lineage: Bacteria > Bacillati > Bacillota > Bacilli > Caryophanales > Paenibacillaceae > Paenibacillus > Paenibacillus sp. FSL P4-0338. The sequence goes on from NZ_JBBOCG010000002.1 coordinate 1,664,054, forward strand.
AATGGTCATACCCGGTTCCTTCCTGCAGACAATTTATCGTACCGTTTCTTCCATCATAACATTCGTTGCAGCAGCACGGCTAATCGGTGCGCAGGGCGTAGATCGGCCGGAGTCTGGCTGCTTTATTGGCGGGCAGGAGGCCGAAGAATACGCCGATAAAGAGTGAGAACAGGAAGGAGATTGTAACCATATTCCAGGCATAGCCCACCTTCAGTACGGTCGATTGGCCGACCAGCCAGGTCAGACCTAAGCCTGCTCCAATCCCGATGATTCCGCCCAGGGTGCTGAGTACAACCGACTCAATGATGAATTGCAGCAGGATATCGATTCTTTTGGCGCCAATCGCCTTGCGTATGCCGATCTCCCGGGTGCGTTCGTTCACCGAGATAATCATAATGTTCATAATGCCGATACCGCCGACGAAGAGGGAGATTCCGGCGATCCCAGCGAGGGCAAGGGACAGGGTGCCGGAGGTTTTCTTCAGCGTATCCAGCATCTGTTTGGAATCGAAGATGCTGTAAGAATCCTTGGCGTGCAGGAATTTCTTGTCGAGGATCTGTCCGACTGCGGCCTTCACAGGCGCCACTTCCTTGTCGCTTAAGGCGGTGACGGCAAAAGTCTGGATACCCTTGCTCTGCAGCAGCCGCTCAGCGGAAGCCAAGGGGATGAGAATCTTCTTATCGTTGGATTCGCTGAGTGAGGTTCCCTTCGCCTGGAGCAAGCCTACAATCTGGAAGGAGGTACCATTCAGCTGGATCTCACGGCCCACCGGATTGTCGGTCCCGAACAGCTTCTTCGCCGTTTCGGTTCCTATCAGGGCCGTCTTCTGCCGGTATTCGTTGTCCATATCCAGCAGGAAGCGGCCGGACTGCACATGAAAGTTCTGTACTTTCTCATAGCTTGGTGTGATGCCTTCAAGCGAGACATTGGTATGGACGTTACGATATTTGGCGGTTACATTGCTGCTGATCGTAGGTGATACCTGATCCACCCCGGGAATCCGGGTGAATGCGGCAACCTCCTCAGTTGTGAGGGAAGTGACTGCCCCCCGTCCGGTAATCATGACCGTCAGCTGATTCGTGCCAAGATCACTGAATTGGCTGGTGATCTGACCCGTAACTCCCTGCCCGACCGAGACCAGCAGGATGACTGAGGATACTCCGATAATGATGCCCAGCATGGTGAGGAAGGAACGGACCTTATTGCCGACGATACTCATTACCGCCATTCGGATACTCTGGGCAAGAATCATTGGTCATTTCTCCGATCTTCGACCAGGTGGCCATCCTGAATCCGGATGACCCGCTTCGCTTGTTCCGCAATGCCCAGGTCATGTGTGATGACAATAATGGTATGTCCCTGTTCATTCAGTCTTTTGATCATGTGCATGACCTCTTCTCCAGTCTTGGAATCGAGTGCACCGGTAGGCTCATCTGCCAGTAGAATAGGAGGATTGCCGGCAAGTGCTCTGGCGATGGCGACCCGCTGCTGCTGGCCCCCGGACAGCTCGCTCGGACGGTGGTGCATCCGCTCATGGAGGCCGACCTTCTCCAGGGCAGCAGCGGCCAGCGTTCTTCGCTCCCGTTGTGACAAGCCCCGGTAGACCAGGGGCAGTTCGACATTCTGGACAGCGGATAACTTAGGGAGCAGGTTGAAGTTTTGGAAGATGAAGCCTATTTTCTCATTGCGGATCCGGGCCAGCCGGTTATCGGATAATCTGCGGACATCCTGTCCATCCAGAGAATAGCTCCCTTCATTCGGGATATCCAGGCAGCCGATCATGTTCATCAAGGTGGATTTTCCAGATCCGGACGGGCCGATAATGGCAACGAATTCGCCATGGTGGATCTCAAAAGAGATATCCTTGAGCACGGTCATCTGTTCCTTAGCCATCATGTATCCGTGGACCATATGCTCAATCCTTATCAGGGGCTCTGTGTTCATTGGGGACCTCCTCCGGAACCGCCACCGCCACCGCTGTTGTCGAAGCCACCCTCGTCACCACCGCCCATATCGAATAGACCCGGAGCTGCGGGAGCAGGCGTACTGGCAGCAATAATGGTCGGGACAATGACCTGTTCCCCTTCGCGCAGACCACTGACAATTTCGATCCGGCTCTCATCATGCACACCTACAGTGACAGGCTTCAGCTGAACGGGCGGAGGTGCGGCAGGGCTTCCAGTGGCGGAGCTGCCCTTGGGCGAGGGGGTCTGCTCCGGCACGGAGTCCTGCACTTGAACATAATACTTGTTGTCCTTTTGGGTCACAGACTCAATGGGAAGCAGCAGAACCTGGTTCTTCTCTTCAATAGTAACGACTCCTTGTGCTGACATACCGGCTCTGGCTCCGGTTGCGTCCGTGAGCAGAAGTGTCACTTCAAAGACGGATACGCCATTAGTGACCGTTCCTTCATCCGCAATCCGCGTGACCTTGGCCGGATAGGCCTTAGCGGGCAGGGCATCCATTTTAATGACTGCGGGCATCCCCGGCTTAATCTTGGGGATGTCCAGCTCGTCAATTTTAATCGTAGTGCTTAAGTGCTTGTAGTCTGTTATGGAGAAGACTTCGGCTCCTTTCGTCACCATTCCGCCTGAGGAGCTGCTGATCTTGGTAACCGTTCCATCCATCGGCGCTGTCAGGGAAGCGGGCGGGATATGATCCTTATTGAGTGCTGCAAGCTCGGTCAATGTGGCTGTAATGGTGTCCTTGGTTCTCTCAATGGCCAGCTTCGCCGCATCAATGTCGGTTAAGGCAGCACCGTCCATGATTAGCTTCTTGTACTGGTCTTGTTTCTCCAGCAGGTCATTCTGCGATTGCTTGAGCGTATTCTGCTGGATTCTTACGTTACTGGCTACATTGGCTCCCTCATAAGTCAGCAGGACCTGACCCTTCTTGACTAGTTCATTCTCCTTAACGAGAACATTGGCTACATTTCCTGTGTCCCTGGCATAGACAATCGTAGTATTCGTGGCCTTCACAGTGCCGGAGCCTTTGACGGTTACAGATATATCGCCCTTGGTCACTACAGTAGTCTGAGCAGCAGGAGGGCTGTCCTGCGTGCTCTTATCCGGCCATAAGCTATAGACAACAATTCCAGCAGTGACAATGACTGCGGCTGACAGTCCTAAGGTTTTTTTGACGTTCATAGCGATCCTCCGGGATCTGGATTTGCCGCGTTTTTCGGGGCAGTGGTGGTCTCAGGGGCTTTGGCCGCAGGGGTGTAAGTCAGGCTGTAGCTCTGGCTGCCCAAGAGAATCCGCTCTCCCTGGAACTCGTCATAGAGCGTGACGAGGAATTTGCCGCTGCGGAGCGTTTTATAGGCATTGCTTGTAAGAGTCATGGAATAGGTCAGGAATTTCCCTGTCACCAGATCCGTCCCGGGCACCAGCGTTCTCTCCTGAGTCTGGCCGAGAGGATCGGTAAGCTGCACGACCAGCTTATGCGCATTAGCGCCCATATCATATTGGTTGTCCTTAGCAAGCGTATACGTCAGATTGACACTCAGCGTATCCTGGCCCTCGGACACAGCACCTGTGGCCTGAGTAACCGTAAACGTATAAGGGAACAATGGCACTCCGCTACCCAGAGTGACTAGTGCAGCCGGAGTCTGAATATTAAGGGCGAGTGCCTTAGGATTAATATAGGCGGTTGGCGTTCCGTCCGGCGCTGTCAGTTTGTTCTCGCTAACCCCTTCTCCCGCGAAAAGCGTCAGCTGCGAGGCGTCGACGCTTGCAGGCAGCTTGCTCCAAATACTCACCAGACTCTTGCCCTTGGGCCCGGCCGCCTGTGCAGATTGACTGACTTCTGCCTCATAATAGGTATTGTCCGGTGTCTTATAATAAGCTACTAGTCTGGACAGCTCTGCCCTCCGCGTTTCAAGACTGCTCACCTCAAGCTCAGTATATAGAATGTTCTGGCTTGCTCCGGGATAAAGGAGGGTCCGGCGCTCTTTAACCTCTGCTTGCTTGCCTGCTGTATCGATCTTGAAGGTGGCGTTATCACCTGCGGCAGACATACCCGGAACAATTTGCTGTGTTTTCAGGGAGAGGAACGGCTCTGTGGTGTCGCCTGTCCCGCTATTTAGTCCGATACGGAGCTGGTCCAGAGATTGCTCATAGGGGAGCTTGCCGATCACATAATACACAGCACTTGCTCCTGCGGCTAGCTGCTGGCTGGAGGCCGTTGCAACGACTTGAACCGGAGCATCCAAGGCGGTCTGCCCTGCGTGGATGGTCCCTGTAAAAGCAGGGAGGGTCATTGCCGCATCCCTGACATTACGGATACGAATGGTGCCGACAAGCAAATCCTCAGTTGTCCACGGCATACGCTGCACTGACTCCAGTACGGCACCGAAGGTTCCGAAGCTGTTATCCAGAATGTACTCCGAAGCAACGGAGTTGGTCGTCTCTAAGGAATAGGGAATCTTGTACATAGCTGTAGGGAAGATTATCTTGCCTTCTGCGGCGGGCTCTACCATCTGGAGCTTCAGCGTATTCTGGTTTATATTCAGCGGCACTTCGGCTGAGAATTGCAGGATCTTCTCCTCAAGCGGCTTCAAGGTGAGGCTGGCCAGCGCTTTGCTGTTGACCGGGAAGGAGTAGCCCTCCTTGGCGGTTACAGATAATTCATAGGCTGGCAGAGTAACCGCCTTGTTGCCGGCATTCCTGATCCGCAGCTTAAGTGTCCACAGTGCCTTCTCGCCTGTCGAGGATACGGAAGCCTGCTTCAGCTGGGTCTCAATAGTATTGCTGCTCATCCCGAATTTCTTCAGTGCGTAAGCATTCACCTCAAGACTTGGATAGCTTGCTTCCGGGAGACGGAAGGAGACTACCGGCAGATCCGCCTTCAGCCCTGCATTCTCCCCTGTGATCAGCAGCGACATGCGGGTGGTCGGTATGTAAGCCGGGAGCTCCGCCAGATACAAGATCTTCTTATTCTCACCGGATTGTACCTTGAAATCGCGGCTGGCACTGTCAAGCGTCAGCTCAAACGCGGAGCCGCCGGAGGATTCGAGGAATACCCGGAGGCCGGGTGCAGTGAGTACCTTGGCTCCTTGATTCGTCAGGCTCAGAGCAACTTTGGCATAGATTTTATTATTGAAACTAAAGATTTGCAGGCTCTGGGGCTTCAGGCTAACCGGAAGGTTGCTGATCGTAAGCTGCTTGCTTAGACCCTGCTGCACATAAGGGGTATAAGCGGCCGGGACTGTGAAGCTGCCCAGCTTCTTCTGGTAATCAGAGCCGCTGAAGTCGAAGCCGAACAGCGAGATGGAGAGGCCTTGAAGTGAAGCCGTCTTGCTGACGTTTACATAGTAGGTGACGGTTAGCTGTTCCTTGGAGGGAACCTCCAGTTTGGTTTTATCCTCGGGAATGGGGCTGCTCTTGAGTGATGCTCCCGCCGGGGTTGTAATCTTGGAAAAGACGTTGAACAGCTTAAAGGTGCTGCTGCTTGTATTCCTGTACACCAGGGTATAGGTCAGACTGTTGCCGCCATCGGCCTTGGCTAATTGCACATCGGTCAGTCTCACGCTGACTCCGGTTCCCACAGTAACCGGCGGTAATTGTGTCAAGGCACTGGTCTGTTGCTGATTTTGCTGCGGCTTGCTTGGGGCCTTACTTCCGGATGCAGCAGAAGCGGCAGTGATTCCCAGGTGCGTACTTGCAATAATCATCCCTAGTACCAGTGCGGCACAGGCACGGTAATTCTTCATTTCATTCCCTCCCAACATTCATCATCCGGTTGACGGCTTAAGGCAAGCCGCTAGAAGATGTTTCCTATTTTACGGGAAAGGGTTAACACAGATATAAATAAAAGGAGGAAGAACCCGGGGTATAGATAAATAGGAGTTAAACTTTTTATAAACTGGCCCCATCTATGCGAGTCTGTGTTATCTCTGCGGACTGTAGCTTCATTATGAAGAGAGGCTTGGAGCAGGCTGACAGAACGCTGGAGGATAATTATAATGGTAGAAACATAAAAACCGGCAAGCCGGAATAGGAGGATCGGGATGGAACAGACATGGGATAAGTTCAGCTGGTTGGGCAGCGAGGAGAGGTATCTGGATCATCCGGCAACTTCCACACTGAACAGGATGGTTATTGGCCGGTACGGAGGGAACACTGCGGCAGGTGCCGATAAGAATGAAGATGGGGCCTATGTATTAAGCGAGTCGGTCGGCGGCTGGGAGTTCGTAATGCTCCTGGATGCGCACAATACGGCGGAAAGTGCAGAACTGCTGATCCTTACAATCAACGGTGAGGCAGATGAAATCATCAGGCTGCTGGCACTGCCGGTTCGGCAGGCGTTCCGGGAGCTGGAGGCTTTTTTGCTGTCTATTTTCCAGTCTGAGGCATTTCTCGGCCAGTGCAGGCAGGTAACGGGAGAGACGGCATGTCTAATCTGTGTTCGGATGGAGAATTACCTCTGGTGGCTCTCGGTGGGAGATAACTCACTGTATCTGCTTCATCCGGAGCTTGCGGCACGCGGGCAGTATGCGCTTAACCAGCGCAATTATTATGAGTGGATCGGCTTCGTCAACACCTTCGCCCAGCCCGTGGCCTGTTACTCGTCAGGCATCCGCGAGCTGCGGCAGGGCCGTAACGTCATCGTGACGACCACAGACGGACTGCTGGAAGCCGGAGCAAGACTGCTGGAGGACCCGCGCAGGCTGTATGAAGCTTTTACAGGTAGAGAGGTTCTGGAGGAATGTGTGGCGGAAGTATTGACGGGGGTGCATGAACAGCTTGGGCGGGATAGCGCAACGGTGGTGGCCTGGAGCTATGATAATGACAAGGCGGGTGCGATGCCTAGTGATTAGGGAGACGTAAGCGGCCCGTACCTATTTTCCCCGTACATGCACTTCTAGGCACCTACCCACATACAATAAAAGGACCATGAACCCGTTGTTCTCCTAACTGATCGGTTTCATTGTACATGTGCGGGAGGTGTCGCCAAGTTGCCTGGAATCATAAGCACGATTGCGCTGCTGATCAAAGAACTGACGCTGCTGGTATCTTACGTAAGGAACAACGCTTTTCCCCAGCCTCTATCGGAGCAGGACGAGAGCAAATACTTAGGCATGATGGCCGAGGGAGACGCCAAGGCACGGAACCTGCTGATCGAGCATAACCTGCGGCTGGTTGCCCATATAGTGAAGAAATTCGACAACACCGGCGAAGACATGGAGGACCTCATCTCCATCGGCACCATCGGGCTGATCAAGGCCATCGAGAGCTACCGCCCGAACAAGGGCACGAAGCTTGCAACTTTTGCTGCCCGTTGTATCGAGAATGAGATCCTGATGCACCTCCGGTCGCTGAAAAAAACCCGCAAAGACGTATCCCTCCACGATCCGATCGGAACGGATAAGGAAGGCAATGAGATCACCCTGATCGATATCCTCGGCTCTGAGGCGGATGATGTAATTAAAGAGGTCGATCTGAAGATTGAGAAGAGCAAGATCTATCGGAATCTGGATATATTAGACGATCGGGAAAAGGAAGTCGTTGTCGGGCGCTTCGGCCTGGACACAGGCGGGGAGGAGCGGACACAGCGGGAGATTGCGAAGGAGCTGGGGATCTCGCGGAGCTATGTGTCGCGGATAGAGAAGAGGGCGCTCATGAAGCTGTATCATGAGTTTTATAAGGTGAAGCGGTGAAGAGAGAGGGTTGCCTGTAGGAATGAGACAGTGGAGGTCTCAGTCTTGCAGGTTTTTTTAATGAAATTCAACGATTAGATTCTATATACCAAGCTCTTAGCTGAAATAAATTGCGTTTTACTGTGGTATACTCGAACTATAAGCGGAAATGAGGTGTTTCTATATTGAGAAATATTACACAGGACCTTGCCAAATTGATTCGACTAACAGGTGACCGTGCCAAATTGGATGCTAAAGCAAATGGAACATATATAGTATACAAAACACCGGAAGGACAAATCGTTAGAGAGTACAGTACCGGTAAGATCGTGAAAATGAATGAACAGGATTTCATCCATGAATGAGACAAAGGCAACGATGTTTGTGTTTGCCGGTAATAATGGAAGTGGCAAGAGCACAATCCGCAACTTGATTGTTGACAGGCTTGGGGTAAGTGTAAATATTGACCCCGATGCACTGGCCCGTAAAATTAATAATGGGCATCCTGAAAAGAGTAAAGTATCTGCCGGGAAAGAAGCTATAAGGATAGCTAGGGAATGTATTCGAAATAAGTGGGATTTCAGTGTGGAAACTACTTTAGCTGGTGGTAACGTTATAAGGCAGATGAGAGATGCAAAGGAACAAGGCTTTGAAATTATTATGTTTTATGTGGGACTAGGGGATGTACGGCTAAATATTGAACGTGTTGCTTTGCGAGTGAAGAACGGTGGTCATCATATTGAAACCGAGGATATTATTAGACGCAATATAACCAGTATGAATAATCTGTTATCTCACTTAGATCTGATTGATCAATTAATTGTTGTTGATAATAGTAAAGCTGATGGCGAGTTTATTCTTGAAGCAGATAAAAGCGGGATAAAATATTATTTAAATGAATTACCTGAATGGGCACAATTAATCGATAGACAGTTACAAATTAAATACAGAACGTAAAATAACCAATTCGAATCGGAAACGATCTTGATTGGTTTATTTTTTAAAAAAACCCGCAAAGATGTATCCCTCCACGATCCGAACGGAACGGATAAGGAAGGGAACGAGATCACCCTGATCGATATCCTAGGCTCAGAAGCGGATGATGTGATTAAAGAGGTCGATCTGAAGATTGAGAAGAGCAAGATTTATCGGAATCTGGATATCTTGGATGATCGTGAGAAGGAAGTCGTGGTCGGGCGGTTTGGGCTTGATACAGGCGGGGAGGAGCGGACGCAGCGGGAGATTGCGAAGGAGCTGGGGATCTCACGGAGCTATGTGTCGCGGATTGAGAAGAGGGCGCTCATGAAGCTGTATCATGAGTTTTATAAGGTGAAGCGGTAGGTTACAAGAAGGAGTTGTTTGCGTCTAAGCATCTAGTGAAAAGTATGACTCCAAATGGGGGATACTTTTCACTAGATGCTTTTCTTTTCAGAATTTTGCGAATGGTAGTACAATCATTGAATGCCGATGGTTGGATTCTTATGAGACTACGATTGGTATCAATAAATTAGCAGTGGTTGATCAGGAATTAAAAATTTAAAAGCACCTATTCATTCGGAGATTAGTAGTTTATGATTACTGAACTGAAGGGGTGTTTTTTAATTTGTTTGCAGAAGTGCCGACCTGCCTGCTGGACGGTAAGCTGTAAAGCAAATAAGGAAATTAATCGGGCGAAAAGAAAATTTTGCTATAGAAGCTACTCTGTCGTAGGCAAGCTAAATCGTACAACGTGCCATTCCTTAAACATGCCGAAAGCCCTTCTTGCCCATTTCGATCGCTTATGCTAACTGTAAGCATTCACGATTCAACTCATCTCCACTATCTCATTAACAAAGGATGCTCACTATGGAAAAGAAAATTATACAGCTCATGGGAACGGTTATTACGATGGTCGTTCATCATCAGAATGCAGCGGCGCTCTTGGCGGATGCGGAGCAGCAGCTGATTGACTACGAGCAGCGCTTCAGTGCGAATAATCCGAGCTCGGCGCTCATGCAGATTAATAACCAAGCCGGGAAGAGTCCCGTAATTGTCGATACGGATCTGTTCGATCTGATTGCAATCGGGAAGAGGGAGAGTCTCGTAGCAGACAGTCTGCTGAACATCGCGATTGGTCCCTTAGTCAAGGCGTGGAAGATCGGGTTTGCAGGGGCGCAGCATCCTCCGGAAGCGGTCATTGCGGAGTGTCGGCAGCTTATCGATCCGCATCATATTCAATTGGATGAGAAACGGAAGACTGTTTTCCTGGAAAAGGAAAGGATGGAGGTTGATCTGGGTGCGCTGGCCAAAGGGTACTTTGCAGATCGAATTGTGGAGGTATTCAAGCGTCAGGGGGCGAGCGCAGGGTTCATCGATCTAGGTGGGAATGTGCTGACTTTTGGTGAGAACCCGGCGTCTGAAGACGGGTTATGGCGGGTCGGGATTCAGAATCCACAGCTACCGCGAGGGAATTATGCGTTGGTCTTGAAATTGAAGAACCAATCCATTGTGACTTCTGGCGTGTATGAGCGGAAGTTGGAGGTTGCGGGCCGGAAGTACCATCATATTTTTGACGGACAAACGGGGTACCCGGTACAGAGCGATGTAGCAAGCTTGACAATTGTAACGGAGCAGTCATTGGAGGGAGAGATTGGTTCTACCCGTCTATTTGGCAAGCGTGCGGCCGAGATCATTCGTACGCTGAATTCGACCGCTGAGATTGAGGGTATCGTGATCACGGAACATAACGAGCTGGCTGTTACGGATGCTCTGCGTGCATACATGGAACATCTGTAGTAAAGAGTGAGATCAAATCTTGTTCCACCGAAGATAGAGGTTTGTTTTTGGAATAGGCAATAAAATAATCGAGCGACAACAAATCCAGTGATAAGGGCAACAGGCGGTAGCCCTGAGGGACTTCCGACATGCAGATACTATAGGGGACGAATGCGATACCAACGCCTTTCTTGGCTAACTCCAGCGTGGTGAAAATATTCGTGCTTTCCAATATAACAGTTGGTTTGATCTTAAACTTCTGAAATAGGTGATCAAGCTGCCGGCGAATCGAAGAACCTTTTTTGGTCAGCACAAGGGGACTTTGCAGCAGCAGCTTCAGATTGGCATGGCTCTCCTCTAACGTCTTCGGATTAATGTCATACAACGGGGAGTCCTCTGTCACCACCGCATAATAACCATGAGGCCCCCATGAGACAACATTCAGATTGGGCGAGAGGGTCTCTGGATTTTGTCCGATAAAAAAATCCAGTTCATGGTTCAACACGCGGATTTCATTGACCTCGGAGTAATCCTCTTGAATCTCGATCTTAATAGACGGGTAATTTTTCATGAAATCGGGCAAAAACAAAGGCAATAAATACGAACCTAAGCTGGACAAGATACCGAGCTTGATCGTCTGGGTGTCTCTTATGGAATAGTGAGCGATTCGTTTGTGGAATTGTTCCTGCGCCATTTCAAGGGACATCAGATACTGATAGTACAGCTTGCCTGCCTCAGTTAGTTGCAAGGGAGAGGTCTGTCGATTCAAAATTTCTGTGCCGATTTCATGCTCGATTCGCTTGATAAGCTGCGTGAGGTAAGGTTGCGAAACATACAGGTCCTTGGCGGCCTTAGTATAGCTTCCGTGCTTGAGAATCGCGTCAAGATAATGAAGGATATTGGAAGAATCAATCGTAGTCATAAGGATCACCTGCTCTCATTAAAGATGGTATAAGAGAACTGTTATAGAACGATAAGAAAATGGATATTTCACAAATGTATTTTTTCATACTAAAATTTATTTGTAAAGGTAAGTGACCAAGTCAAAAGGAATTTGTAGAAATCCGTTTTATATTGTGCAATTATTCACAAAGTAAGAGAGGAAGAAAATTATGAAACTAATCGGTATTGTCGGAACGAACTCGAATACTTCGACGAATCGCAAGCTGTTGCAATTTATGCGTAAGCATTTTTCCAGCCAGGCGGAGATTGAGGTCTGTGAGATTAAGCACCTCCCTGCTTTTGATGAACCGGAAGATCGTCAGGCGCCCACTGAAGTACAAGCCTTATGCGAGCAGATTGCGGCAGCGGATGGCGTCATTATCTCGACCCCGGAATACGATCATACCATCCCAGCGGCGCTCAAGAGCGCCATGGAATGGATCTCGTATACCACCCGCCCTTTGATTAACAAACCAGTTCTGATCGTGGGTGCTTCCCACGGTTTGCTTGGTACATCTCGTGCCCAGATGCATCTACGTCAGATTCTGGATGCTCCAGAGCTTAAGGCTCGCGTTCTGCCGAGCTCGGAATTTTTGTTGGGACATTCACTTGCCGCTTTTGACGAGTCAGGTGATCTGGTCTACGCAAATAAGGTTCAGGAGCTGGAGGAGATCTTCGAAGAGTTCCAATTGTTCGTGAAGATTAACCAACAGTTGGTTAAAGAGAACCACTTCAAGACAGAGCAAAGCAAAGCATTTAGCTGGGAATCGGTAATCTGGGGAGGCGAACGGGCATGAAATTTGTCGGAATTGTAGGAACCAACGCGTCGAAGTCTTATAATCGGAAGCTACTGGAATTTATGAAGTCTCATTTTAGCGAAAAAGTGGACATTGAAATTCTGGAACTGAAGGGTGTCCCGATGTTTAATGAATCGGACGATCAATCGCAGAGTCCGATTATTCAGAACTTTAACACGAAGATTACGGAAGCGGATGGTGTCATTATCGCTACACCGGAGCATAATCACTCGGTCCCCTCCGCACTGAAAAGTATTCTGGAATGGTTGTCTTGGAATCTTCACCCGTTCGATGGCAAACCGGTCATGGTTGTCGGTGCGGCGTATGATGTGCAGGGGTCCTCCCGTGCACAACTACATCTGCGTCAGATTCTAGATGCACCCGGTGTCAATGCTAGCGTGATGCCTGGCTCGGAGTTCCTGTTGGGCCGTGCGAATGAAGCCTTTGATGAAGCGGGGAAGATCAAGTCGGAGCGGACGGTTGATTTCTTGGAGAGTTGCTTCCATCGTTTTATGCGTTTTGCCAAAATCGCTAATCTGCTGAATGTCCCTGAAGACGTTAGCTTTGAACCGGGAACCTATGAGGTAAAGGCGGTCGGACATAACGGTGATCTGCCGATGATCGTTGAGATGAGTTCGACTCGTATAGAGAAGATCGACATCGATACAGCGGGCGAATCACAGGGGATTGCGGATGTGGTATTTACCCGGATTCCGAGTCAGATCATCGAAGGACAGACGCTGAACGTGGATATTTTGTCCGGCGCATCCGTCACTAGCAATGGGGTCATCGACGGAGTAGCGAAGGCGGTCAAGATGGCAGGCGCCAACCCGGATGTATTAAAAAAACGGCCAAAAGCACAGAGTGCGATCAATCACGGCGACGAAGAGTATACAGCGGACGTTGTGATCGTTGGTGCGGGTGGTGCGGGACTCGCAGCAGCAGCCAGCGTGCTTCAGCAGGGCAAGAAAGCTATCATCGTAGAGAAGTTCCCAGCCATAGGTGGTAATACGGTACGAACAGGTGGTCCAATGAACGCTGCCGATCCAGAGTGGCAACGTAAATTTGCGGCGATTCCGGGTGAAGGTCATACGATTGAAGAGCTGGCAGCAACCCCGGAAGAACAGGTAGATGCCGAGTATCTGGCGGACTTCCGTATCTTCAAACATCAGGTGGCTGATTATCTCCGCGATTCGAAAGAGGGCAAAGAATTCTTGTTCGACTCCGCGATCTTCCACCGGATGCAGACCTATTTCGGCGGCAAACGGAACGACCTTCAGGGGTATTCCATTTACGGGCAATATGATCTGGTTAAGGTATTAACCGATCAGGCGCTAGCCTCCGTTAAATGGTTGGAGGAACTGGGTGTCGAATTTGACTATAACGAAGTGACCATGCCGGTAGGAGCGTTGTGGCGCCGTGGACATAAACCAGTGAAGCATGAAGGCTATGCCTTCGTAGCGGCTTTAGAGCAATTTGTCCGTGCACAGGGTGGTCAGATCCTCACCGATACTCCGGTGAAGCGACTGATTATCGAAGCAGACGGCCGAGTTAGCGGCGTAATTGGTACCGGAGTAGCCGGGCAAACGGTAACGGTTCATGCGCCGGCGGTGGTGCTGGCTTCCGGTGGCTTTGGGGCCAATACGCAGATGCTGAAGCAGTACAATACGTACTGGAACGAGATCGATGACGACATCAAGACCTCGAATTCTCCGGCGATTACCGGCGATGGTATTCTGCTGGGACAAAGTGCGGGCGCTGATCTGGTCGGCATGGGCTTCTCGCAAATGATGCCAGTGTCCGATCCGCAGACGGGCGCCTTGTTTAGCGGGTTGCAAGTGCCGCCGCAGAACTTTGTCATGGTCAATCAGCAGGGCAAACGTTTCGTCAACGAATATGGTAGCCGCGATCAGTTGTCGATAGCAGCAATCAATAACGGAGGCCTGTTCTATCTGATTGCGGATGACAAGATCAAGGAGACGGCCTATAACACAAATCAAGCGAAGATCGATAAGCAGGTGGAGCGAGGCACGCTATTCAGAGCGGACACACTGGAGGAGCTGGCCCAGCAAATTCATATCGATCCGACTACGCTAGTGGATACGATCGCGATGTACAACTCTTACGTTGATCAGGGACATGATCCGGAATTTGGTAAAAATGCGTTCGATCTTAAGGTTGCAGTGGCTCCGTTCTATGCGACACCTCGTAAGCCAGCTGTTCACCATACGATGGGCGGACTCAAGATTGATACACAGACGCATGTTCTTCGCGAATCTGGCCAGATCATCCCGGGGTTGTACGCAGCCGGTGAGGTGGCAGGCGGTATCCATGCCGGTAACCGTCTGGGTGGTAACTCGCTCACCGACATTTTCACATTCGGTCGAATTGCCGGACGGACAGCTGTTGAGGAGCAGGCTGTTTTGTCGAAGTCATGAAATAAGTCTTTAGATCACATCTCTCTTTAAGCAGTGGAGCTGACTCATAAGTAGACTTACTACGAAGATAACAGCTCATCTTGAATCTAAATGTTGTTAAAAAAGCAGCGATTCTCTTGTTATTGGAGGATCGCTGCCTTGCGTTTTTGGTCCGCTGCGGCTTGCTTCAACACATTAGTTATGTGTCGCGGATTGAGAAGCGGGCGCTGATGAAGCTGTATCATGAGTTTTATAAGGTGAAGCGGTGAGCTCATAATCAATTTCTAAAGCAACTTGTCTGCGGATGAGTTGCTTTTTGTTTTACGAATATAACGTCCTGGAGATACCCCTTCTGACTTCGTGAATTGTTTGGTGAATGAATAGATATCCCCGTAACCAAGACTAACGGCTACGTGTTTGATGGGAAGTCCGGATAGCAGCATCATTTTTGCCTGTCTCATTAAATGCTCCGTGTGATATCGCTTAGGGGAAATCCCCGTAGTATCTTTAAAAAATTTTCGGAAGTTCTCGTAGCCCATATTCACGGCAGATGCCACTTCCTGAATATCAAAGTGAATATCATTGGAAACACTAATCAGCTCGCAGGCTTTTGTTATTTTACTTTCATTTTCATTGCTATGAGCATTATGAATGCTACTGTGTAATCTGATAATCAAATCCTGAGACTTCATTAGCAGGGAGGGAAGACTTTCATCTGTTGCACTTTTTAAGGCTTTCAGCAAGGAAACAAAATCAAAGAAAAAATCATTCGTATGTTGTGTCGATTGGACTTCCTTATCGGAATTAATAATTCCAAGGGTCTTTAAGTATGAATAGACAGGATACCCGACACTGATATAAAACTCGATCCAATTACCATCTGGTTCAATTGCAGTAGAGTGCAAACGTTCAGGTAGACGTTGAACAAGATCACCTGCTTGCATAGGAGTAACGGTACCGTCCGTAGAAATAAACTTTCCACTGCCTTGCAATACTACAAAACAGCTGTAATATCCTATCTTAAAATCATATTGAGAACGCTCTGCTGATCTTTTCCGCATAAATCCGCAAGATAAAATACCTTGATTAAAATCTTTGCCGATACATCGGTAGATTACATCATTTTCCTCAATGTCTTCAACTTTCATGTATTCACACTCCTACCAAAGTGGATAAATGAAATACCATACTCAACATTTAATATAAGGGATTTTCCTTCTATTATAGGGGTATCTACATTGAAAGATCAACCAATTAGAACAATCGATGGGAGTGTTATTGAAGCCAATGAAGCTAAGCAGAGATTGGGAAAATCAACATGTTACTCAAAAAAACCGTTATCCCATGCATGAGCCCTACGGAGTATACGAAACCGTTGAACAGGCTTTAAGCGGAGACCGGAGAAAGTCTAAATATGTGAAGAGCCTGAATGGAATGTGGAAGTTTAAAATGTTTGGGTCTCCCGATGAAGTAACGGATGAATTCTATAGTCCTGAACATGATGTTTCCCAGTGGGATCATATTCCGGTTCCTTCCCATTGGGAACTTTCGGGGTATGGAAAACCTGTATACACCAATATGTTGTATCCCTTTGTTCAAAAAGGGGAGGGTTCACATCACGAGATTCAACTCAAGAAGAATGAATACATTTTGAATCCGCCTCATGTGCCGGAGAGTAATCTTACCGGTTGTTACGTCCTAACGTTTGAAGTTGACGAACATTTTTACGAAAGGGATATATTTATTGATTTTGGAGGTGTAGAATCGTGTTTTTATCTTTGGTTAAACGGCAAGCTGGTTGGTTATTCTCAGGACAGTAAGCTTAACGCTTCTTTCGATATCACGGATTACATTCAAAAGGGGCAAAACCGTATAGCTGTTCAGGTTATGCGGTTTGGAGCCGGTACTTATCTGGAGGATCAGGATTACTGGCATCTCTCGGGGATCTACCGGGATGTTCTTATTTATGCAAAACCACGTATGCGCATCCATGATTATAAGGTCGAAACCCTCTTTTCAGGTAATTATAACAATGCCGAATTAAGCGTAACGGTTCTACCTAATAATCAAGCGAATGGTTATGGTGATGCCCATGTTCGGTTGTCCCTTTATGATAGCGAGCAGAAATTGGTTACTGCGTTTGAAACGCCAAAGTTTGCGGATTGTGATTTCTACCTGCGAGAGAAATATGTAGCAAAGGTTACGAAAACCATTTCAAATCCTCAATTGTGGAGCGACGAGAACCCTTATCTCTATAAATTGGTCTTAGAAATGATTGATTGTTCTGGAAATGTAGTTGATATTGAGAGCGCGAATGTCGGCTTCCGTGAAGTGAAGATCGATCGAAAAGGGGTCCTGAGAATTAATGGGAAGCGTCTCATTATACGGGGAACCAATCTTCATGCCTTTTGTCCTGAAACAGGACGAGTCGTAACAACAGAATATATGCGTGAGCAAATCAAGGTCATGAAATCGCTGAATATCAATGCGGTAAGAACAAGTCACTATCCGCACGCCATCGAGTGGTATGACCTGTGTGATGAACTGGGCATTTACCTGGTGGATGAAGCCAATATTGAAACACACGGTCTTGGCGGCCAGTTAAGCGCATCCCCCGAATGGACACATGCGTATATGGAACGGGCTACACGGATGGTTCTGAGAGATAAAAATCATCCATCCATTATTCTCTGGTCTCTGGGTAATGAATCCGGTTATGGAGCGAATCATGCTGCGATGTACGGCTGGATTAAGGAGTATGACAAAACAAGGTATGTTCAGTATGAGTCTCTGAGTCCTCCGGCAAATATCTCCGATATTGTGGCGCCTATGTATCCTCAGAAAGATTGGATCTTGGATGTCATGGCTGATAGCGAAGATTTGCGTCCTTTTATTATGTGTGAATATGCGTACGCGAAAAGTAACAGTAACGGAAACTTTAAGGAATTTTGGGATCTCATTCATAAATTCCCGCGGTTTCAAGGAGGATTTATTTGGGATTTTCAGGATAAGGCGCTTGTTAAGCAGGATAAAGACGGAAATAAAAAGTATGTCTATGGCGGGGCATTCCATGAAGAAGTTACTGATCCTGCTCCTGATATGTGCTTGAATGGTATAGTTTTCCCAGATCTAACGCTCAAGCCGGCTGCGCATGAAATAAAAAATGTACAATCTCCTATCCAAATGGATTACATGCCTGGGAATCATGGCTATCGAATTTATAATCATTACACGCATCGGGATTTAAGCCATTTGAATATGGTGTGGGAGCTAGTTTGCGATGGAAAGGTGGTTGAAAGCGGTAGTTTGCCTAGATATCACACAGCACCCGGATCCGTTGATAAGCTTCAAGCGCCATATGATTCGTCTAAAGTCTCCGGGGAAGCTTTTGTTAATTTCTATGCTTATTTGGAAGAGGACACCTTTTATTCTAATAAGGGAACCTGTATTTATGCATGCCAGATAGAGATTAAAGATTCTGTTAATAAAGTGCATACCGGAGAGATAGAAAAGGATAGTTTGAGGTATGATGAAACGACAAATGAAATTCATATATATAATGAAAATACAACGGTACTTTTCTCGAAAGAAACAGCAGAGTTCATCACTGTAAAATACAATAACAAGAATTATTTCACGGGAGGAACAAATAACTTTTATCGCCCTCCGACAGGAATTGATGCAGGTATTCATCTCGAATCGTCCAATTATGCAGATGAGTGGAAAGCTCTCGGACTCCATTCCCATCAAAAAGAAATCAAGAAGATTCGGGTATTTGCAGCACCTACTGCTGTTATCATTCAAGTTCATTGTATATATCATGGATGCATTGAAACAAAAACTAATTATACCGTCGGCGGCAAAGGCATAGAAATCACCAATACAGTTGTGAACAATGCCAAGGTCGATACTCTCCCGAGAATTGGGTTAAGCTTTAAGTTCTCTGATGCTTGGAAGAAGTTGAAATGGTATGGTCGCGGGCCATGGGAGAACTACGCGGATCGTAAATCTGCCGCATTCGTTGGAGTATATGAGAGCACTGTAGAACAGCAGCACGTACCCTATATCTTACCGGTAGAATGCGGTGGTAAGGAGGATGTCCGGTATTTATATTTGTCATCCAAAGAACAAGCAGTAAAAGTATCGGCAGCGGGACATTTCCATTTTGATATTCATGGGCACAGCATTGAGCAATATGACAACGCCGCCTATGAAGACGAGCTGGGAAATTCAGATTCTGTTTATCTTAATATTGATTACAAACATGCAGGTCTGGGTGGAGATACCGGCTGGACCAAGAATATTCACGATCCCTATCAAATTAAGAAAGGTATCTATGTTTATACGGTAACTATAGAGATCATTTCTTAAGAAAAACTAATAGAGGTAATTTGAAAAATAGCTTGTAGAGATGAGAAATTAATTTCTCTTTCTACAGGCTATTTGTGTTTCTGTATCTTAGAACAACTTTAAAAGGTAGGATTCAATGCCACTTGATACTCATTCATTAAATTGTCGATAATCTGCTGTACAGACAAAATCTCTTTAATCTCATGAACTCTGGACCCGGCAAAAACCAATCCGTTCTTAACATCTCCTCTAAGGGAAGTGAGCAGGGATTCCATTGTACAGAAGCGATGTGAACAGACCTTTAGACAATCATAGCATTTGACAATCTTTAATTTGGCATCATTACTGATCCGTTCCGTAAATTCATTCCGAATCGCTCTGCCTTCTAGACCCACAGTAGACTTGATGAGGACAGTATCTCCTTGCTGAGCATCTACATACTTTTGCTTGAAGGCTAAGGGAGCATCACACTCATGGCTAGCCACAAATCGGGTACCCATTTGAACACCAGATGCGCCCATCCGAAGGGCTTTTGCGATATCATCCCCTGTCAGAATTCCACCTGCAGCAATAACGGGAATCGAAACGGCCTCTAAGACTTCAGGAAGGATATCAAACATGGATCTGTCTGTACCTAAATGCCCCCCGGCTTCGAACCCTTCCACAACCACTGCGGAAGCACCAAGTCTTTCGGAAATTCGGGCTAATTTGGCGGATGAAACAATTGTTACGACAGGAGTGCCATATTCTCTACCCCAAGCATAGATATCTCTCGAAATGCCAGCTCCAGAAATGATAAAGTCAACCTTTTCTTCTAAAGCAACCTTCATTTTTTCGGCAAAGTCTTTCACAGCGAATAGTACATTCACACCGATATAGCCGATCCCTTTAGAGAGTTCTCTTGTTTGGCGAATATGTATTCTCAGCTCTTCAGTAGTGATTCCTGTACCAGAGATGGTGCCAATCCCGCCTGCATTGGCTACAGCAGCAGCTAGTCCGCTTAAGGATATGCCTACACCCATGCCACCTTGAATAACAGGAACCCTCGATTTAATATGTCCGAATTGGATGGTTGGAAGTTTCAATTACACACCTCTTTCGCAAGTTGTTGACATTATTATAACTCCGCAAGAGTAATAAGATTATCGTAACACAGTAAAGTCTTTTCCGGATGTGACTGTAAACATGCTCGAACTATGTTAAATATCATGTCTCCGAAATCGCATGAGAACTCCTACCTGGATTAATTATAGAAAAATATTTTAAAAATTAAGTTTTGACTGATGAGGAGTGCTATTATGACATACAAAGAAATATAGGATATCAATAGGGGAAAAGGAAGGAAGGCAGCGCGTGATGAAAGGGTTCTCGAGGTATATAGGCGGGATTTCGATTAAAAACAAAATATTCATATCGAATGTATTAATCATTATCGTATTTATTTCAACTCAGTCGTACTTTGCCAACACGATTTCACAGAAGGCCATTATTGAGAAAGAGATCAATAATTCATCCCGGGAGCTTGTGCTCATCAAAAACAACCTTCAAACCTTGGTATCTACAATTGAAGATTATTCAAAAATTCTGGCCAGCGATTATCGTTTGCAGAACGTGCTTTATAACGACTTATTATTAAATAATGAGCAGAATGCGAGCAAGTCGGCTGAGGGTTTAAATAACCTTTCGATGAAAAAAACACTTTCAGAGACGATCAGCAATATTGTGGAGCCTAACACAAGAATCAAAGCGGTAAGCATCCTCACCGCGAATCATCACTGGGTAGACGTCGGGTTTGCTGATAACGCCTATGCTTCACGCATATTCGGTGACGGTTATGGAGCGGAGGATCGTTACTATTTACCCATTTGGACAGGCTTGATGAAATTCGGATTTTTGTATGAAGGGGAAGACAGCGTATTTGCGGTTTCCAAAACGGTCATTCACAAAGATACCGGTAAAACGATTGGCCGAATTTTTTTGTACGTGAAAGAAACGACGATTGCCTCGATTTACGAGGAAGAGGAAAATAAGGGCGGGGAATTTTATATCGTCGATTCCGCCGGCCGAATTATTTCCTCACAGAATAAAGCCAAATTGTACCGGGATTTCAAGGAAGTTGTCTCCATAAGCATTCCCGAGAAGGGTGAAGACACAACCTTTACCCAGGGCAGCGGAAGTGAAGAAATGTTGATATTCACCCATCGCTTCGAACCGTTGAAATGGACAATTGTAAGCGCTATCCCGATGAAGAATATTTCTTCAGGCCGGAAAGAAATCAATCAATTGATTCTCGGGGTCGGTGCAGCATGCTTGTTGCTGGCATTAATTGTGTCCTTCCTGCTGTCACGGTCGATCACACGGCACATCTTCCAGCTGGCCAAGACAATGAGGCAAATCCGGTCCGGACAGATGCAAGTCAGAAGCCCCTACCAATCCAAAGACGAGATCGGATATTTAAGCGAGGGCTTCAATAACTTAATGGATCGCATAGAGGTGCTTATGGCCGAAAACGTTGAGAAACAAAGGACAAAGGCTGAGATAGAATTCAAATTGCTGCAATCGCAAGTGAAGCCTCATTTTTTGTACAATACGGTTGAAACCATTATTTCACTCATTAAGCTGGGCTTAGGGAAGCAAGCCATACAGGCAGCCCAATACATGGCGAATTTCTATAAGATCTCGTTAAGCAAAGGTGACGATATCATACCGATAGGTGACGAGATGCGTTTAACGGAAAGCTATTTGGAAATTCAACAGCTGCGTTATGTGGAATATATGGAGTATACGATGGAAATTGACAATGAAATTTTGTCCTATTCGATACCGAAGCTGACCTTGCAGCCCATCGTCGAGAATGCGATCTATCACGGATTGAAGCTCAAACAGGAAAAAGGAATCATACGCATTTCAGGAAAACGAAGCGGAGACCATCTGGAAATTGAAATTTATGATAACGGCGCCGGGATGCACAAGGAGCAGATCAAGGCGATTATGGATGGGACCAGCGTTCCTGATGAAATTAACGGATTTGGTCTCAGAAGCGTATCCAACCGGATTCGAATGCTGTACGGGGAAAGATACGGACTGCAGGTTGAAAGCGATTACGGAGTTTCTACGAAAATTATAATCGTACTGCCTCTTCGTTATCATTAATCCGCAAAATAAGGAGTGAACAGAATAGGAGGAAAGACCATGTACAAAGTGCTTATCGTCGATGATGAATATTACTTCAGGCAAGCCTTGAAGATTTCGCTGCCATGGAGTGAACTGGGCTTTCAAATTGCGGGGGAAGCCAAAAACGGGGCGGAAGCGCTGGAGCAGATGACCGAGTTAGAGCCTGATGTTGTGCTGGTCGATATGAATATGCCGATTATGGATGGATTGGAGTTCATACACAAAGCCAAGGAGCGCGACCAGACAACTAAATTTCTGGTGTTGTCAGGCCACAGCGAGTTCGTGTATGCCAGACAGGCCGTGCAATTAGGCGTTGTTAATTACGTGCTGAAACCCATCAACGAAGAAGAACTCCAAAGCTCCTTATTAGATATAAAGGAACTTATACGAACGGAGCGTCTGGGCAAGCTTGAATTGGACGATTTAAGAAGGCAGGCGAGCGAGGGCTTGTCTGTCCTGAAGGAGCAAGTGCTGAACGGTTGGCTGCAGGGCAAGGCTATCTCTAGGGCACCTTCCGAATGGGATCGATTAAATGATTTGGGAATAAAGCTCGAAGGGCTGCATTATCGGGTGATTGTTGTCGACCTGGATTCAAGCGATGAGAGGAATCTTGAGGAGGGCATGCGGATTCGCCAAGCCAAGTTACAGGAAATCGCTCAAAATGATATGCAAAGTGCCTTTCAGTGTGTAGGCTGTCACGATCAGGATGCTCGTCTGGTTCTAATCATAGGATCGTCTGACGGCTCCTTCAACAAGCTGGAAACGATTTGCGAACGTATTCGATTAAACGTGCAGGACAATTTGGATTGTACGGTAACGATCGGCTTAGGGAATGGTTACGACAAGTTTGAGTCGGTTGCGGTTTCGTACAAGGAAGCGTTAATCGCCTTGAAGCATCGGTTTGTCTGGGGAGGTAACAAGGTATTCGCACATTCCCAGGTAGCCGAATCCGGGATAAAGGTTGGGTTGTTCTCGGTGGATAAAAGAAGCAGCTTGCTGATGCACATGCGAATCGGTAACCAGGCCGAGACGGCAGAATGGCTCTCGAATTTTTTTTATGATACCCGCGTTAAAAATGCAACTATGGAAATGCTGTTTCTCGCCGGAATCGAAATCGTATCCACATGCCTGGAATTTTTGTCCGAAGCCTCGCAAACGTTTGAAGATGTCTTCCTAAATACGACACAGCCCGATATGATACAACACGTTCAGCGGATGAAAACCTTCAACGAGCTGGAGGACTGGATACGTGTATTAGTTCTAAAGACCATGGATCATGTGCATAGCCGCAAACCCAATAGAGCCGTCAAAGTCATAGAGGCGGTCAAAACGTATATTTCGGGGCACTATGGCAACGATGAATTACGAATCGAGGATATCGCAAAAAGCGTTCATATGAACTATAATCATCTCTGCTTCGTGTTCAAAAAAGAAACAACCTTCACGATCAATGACTACCTGACCGAAATACGGATTACTAAAGCTAAAGAGCTTTTTGATCAGGGAGAGAAGGTTATTCAAGACGTAGCGAACCGGGTGGGTTATGCGGACGCCAATTATTTCAGTAAATGCTTCAAAAAATATATGGGAATCACGCCCAGCAAATATGTGAATCAAAGCCGGTAGCCTATGCAGACGTTAGAGGGAAAGTGAAAACTTTGCCTTTATCGTCTATTTTTTTGCCGTTAATTTTACTGCTGGCCCGAGAATAATCTCTGTACTAAGTGTGGGAAGATTCGTAAAATGATCACAAGATTGATAACGCTTTCAATATCAATCCGATATCCGCTTCGCTAAATAGGGGAGGTAAACAATGAAAAAGAGGTCGAAGGCAGCAGCTATGTTCCTTATGGCAAGTATTTTTCTGGTTTCATCGGCATGCAGCAGTGGGAATGAACCAAGTTCCAGCCAGTCATCCGACAATCCGTCACCCTCGGCAGTAAGCACGGAGGATACCAAGAATACTACGAAGACGGACGGCAAAAAAATCAAGATGAGAGTCATAACGCTTACGACCGACGAGAACCGCAACAACATTATGGACAAATTCATCAAACCGAATATTGCTGCAGCGCTTCCTAATCTTGAAATCGAGTTTGAGCCGGGCGGCGGCGGTGAGGAAATGGCTAACAAATTGAAGACGTTGAATGCTTCCGGGGATATGCCGGACGTATTCTGGAATGATGCCGGCTTCTTTACGCCATTGAAGAGCACAGGCAGCATTCTGGATCTGTCACCTTATATTTCCAAGGACGGTTTCTTGGACAAATACTCGGTGCCTGATGCGTTAAAGCATGTCGATAACGGGATCTACAGCTTGTCTTCCGGAGCGGACACGTATTTTACCCCTGTTATCTTCTATCACAAAGACATGTTCGAGCAAGCAGGGGTTCAAGTGCCAACTACGTTCGACGAGCTGATTCAAATCTCGAAGACGCTCAAGAGCAAGGGCATGGTACCGGCTGTGACTCCAGGCAAGGACGGATGGGGGCCGAAGCTCTTTATGCTGCAGCAAATGATTCAAATCGGTGATCCGCAGGCGATGGCCGACCTTGTCAGCAACAAAACGGACTTCAACAATCCTTCCGTCAAGGAAGGTGCAGCTCGCATCGAAACGTTGGTCAAGGAAGGCGTGTTCCCAGACGGTATTTCCAATTTGGATTACGGTCCGGCGCTGGAAATGTTTACGTCCAAAAAGGCGGCTATGTTATGGATGTTTACTTGGGAGCTGCCAAATCTCGCAAAAGACGAAACGGTTGACTTCTTCCCGTTTCCAAGCGCCAGCGATAAGTATAGCCCTGCAGAGAACGTACAGTTCTGGGGTTCTCCGCTTAACGGTTATGCGGTCAACGGCAAAACGGAGAACCCGGAAGAGGCTGTCAAGCTTGCTGAATTTCTAGCCATGGCGGATGCATTATACTTTGAATCTCTCGGTGCTCCTATATCTTTACAGACAGGCAACCAGGCAATGGACAGGAGCCCGCTGATGCAGAAGTTCGTTGACTGGTACAATCCGATTCCGAATAAAATCGCGTCATGGGCACTTAATTCGCTAGATTCGAGGACGTCTGCCGAAATGTCTACGCAGGGAGCGAATTTATTAACGGGCGAGTACGCAGCCGAAGATTTTAATGTGGCGATGAACAAGATCTGGAGCGAAAATACGTGGTTTGACAAGTAAAAGACGCAATAACTGCTAAATCCCCTTCGTATAGATCCAAGGGGGTTTAGACACAAATTAAATGGTGGAGAGAGCGATGAACAAGTACTTTAGCACGAAAGTATCTATATTTGTGTTTGCTTTCCCTGCATTGCTGCTGTTCACCTTATTCTGCGTATACCCTTTGCTGCCGGAGATCTGGGTGAGCCTGCATAAGCATGACGGGTTTAGAAATTTGGGTTTTGTGGGTTTGAATAATTACAAAGAAGTGATGGCTACCTCATCCTTTTGGACCGCTCATAAGAATACGTATCTCATTGTAGGTATCTCATTATTGCTGGGGCTGCCCTTGTCGATGATGCTTGCGTTTTTTATGGACGCTCAAACACCGAGGTTTCGCCGATTCTTCAAGACGGTGGCGATGTTTCCGGCTATCTTGTCGGTCACGGTTGTTGCCCAGATTTGGGTGGCGTTCTACGAACCAAATTGGGGTTTACTGAACAAGATTCTCGATTCGTTAGGACTACATTCCTGGACGCATTCGTGGTTAACGGAAAAGAAAACGGTGATGCCCAGCATTGGAGTGACCTTCCTATGGCAATATATTGGACTGAACGCATTGCTATTTTATACAGGAATCAAGACTATACCCAAGAGTTACTATGAAGCTGCATTAATCGACGGCGCTAATTATATTCAAGTTTGCTTAAGAATTACGATCCCCTTGCTGCAGAATGTAATCAAATACGTACTTATTCTGTCAACATTAGGCTCAATGGCATTTTATTCGCATGTACGAGTCATGACGGCAGGAGGTCCGGGAGATCTATCCAGGACGGTCATCTACCAGATGTATTATACGGCGTTTGATACTTCCGAATTTGGCAAAGGTAATGCGATCGCCGTTATTTTTATTCTGGAATGCCTTTTGATCTCCTTTGTCATTCAAAGGTACGTTGCCAGAGAAAAACTGGAGTTTTAAGCTGGGGGGGAGCTTTCTGAAATTATTAAGCCGAGTGTTTTGGGTAGCTATGGGATGCACATTTCTATTTCCCTTGTACTGGATGGTAACGATGTCATTAAAGTCCAAAAGTGAAGCTTACGACAATCCTTTTGGATTACCGTCTTCCTTGGACTGGCTGAACTTCAGCGAAGCGCTGTCCAAATATCATTTTTATACGTATTTCGAGAACAGCGTGATTTATACCACAGGCACAATTGCCATTACGTTGACAACGGGCAGCATGCTTGCTTATTGCCTCAGCCGTATGCAATGGAGATTCAATTCGGCAATGTTGTTTTATGTATCTATGGGTTTAATTGTCCCGATCGAAGTAGTCGTTATTCCGTTATTCCAGTTGGTTAAATGGATGCATATTAAAAATAGTTATTTGGGTCTTATCTTGCCGTATTCTGGCTTCGCCATTGCTTCCTGCGTACTGATGCTGTATGCCTTTTTCCGTTCTTTGCCTAAGGAGCTGGAAGAAGCATCATGCATAGATGGGGCGAATGTCTATCAAACGTATATCAAAATCATATTTCCAATCGTAATGCCAGCGCTCGTGACGCAATGTGTTCTGATATTCATTCGAATCTGGAACGAATTTCCGCTTGCATTTATTATTGCTTCCAAGGATCAATTCCGGCCGCTTACAGTCGGGTTGCTTGGTTTCTTCATTAATGTGGGAGTTACGGATTGGGGGCCGATCGGCGCGAGTATGCTGCTGTCCAGCCTGCCTATGATCATCGTTTATTTAATAGGCAACGAAAAGATCGAAAATGCGTTAACTGCAGGTGCAATTCTGAAGTGAGAATGTGAAGTGGGAGAAGGGACATCTGATAAGTGATCCAAGAGGGGGATGGAAATGCGAAGAAGAGCATTAATATGGATTCTGACTTTGATCATGGTAATTCCCATGCTGCCATTCTCAGGGCCGGTAGTCTCGGCTGACAGTGTGCCAAGTGTAACTATCTATGTTGCTACAAATGGCAATGATAACACAGGGGATGGAACACAAGGAAAGCCGTATAAAACGCTTGCCAAGGCAAAGGCAGCAGTAAGGACTCTGCCTAAGACCGGCGGTGATATCGTGGTTCAAATTGCGGATGGATACTATTCGCTTGATGAAACGCTGGTTTTTGACAAGGATGATTCCGGAAGTGCAAGCAGCACGATTCGCTATGAGGCGGCGCCGGGTGCGAAGCCGGTAATCAGCGCCGGTGAAATGCTGAAAAAAGGCGTATGGACCGAAGCGGTTGGCCTTACCCAGACTGGCGGCTTAAAGGCGTATAAAACGACCCTTAACCGGAGCGATAAGTTGCGGATGATCTATGTAAACGATAAAGGCGCTACCATGACGCTGAGCCCGCAAATCGTTTCAGCCAACAGAACCGTCACCGGCACCCCTACAGCCAGCTTTACCGCTGCCAATAACCCCTGGGCGTGGCAAAACGGCAGCAATATTCGGGCGGCTATCGTATTCGATGCCAGCGTAGGTCTGAGTACGGCAACGAAAAACCCCCAAAACATCGAAGCCGAAAGTATCGGCGGTTCTACCGCCAGGTGGTCGCGGCCGTTTGTCACCTTCGCATCAATCGAACAGGCTCCGGCAGAGAGCAATAAGCCCGGCGGTGTTATGCTCCGGTTCCAGATGCCATATGGTGCGATTTCACAGTCTTTGAGTAATAACACGCAATACAATCCAGGTAACAATCAAGTCATCCGCAACGCTTTCGAGTTCTTCAACAAACGCGGAGATTTCTATTTCGACCAGGCGGAAAGCACGCTATATTACATCCCGCTTGCAGGCGAGGACATTAATACCGCTGATGTGGTCATCCCCAGACTTGAGACAGTCCTCGACATACAAGGGGACCCTGTTGGAGACCGGTTAAACCCTGTCCAGGGCTCGGATGATGGACGTGTCAAAAATATAACTTTCAACGGGCTGAAGTTTGCCCATACCGACTACAAACTGTATGAACTGACGGGCACTTATACTCTTAGCGACGGAACCGGTCCGGTAACAACCCGTTCCCGCGGGTATGCGTCCGTTCAGGGCTCTATCGTGAACACAGCTTACTTCCCCGGCAGCATAAACTGGCATGAGACCTTCTACCGGGGCTATGACATACCGCCGGCAGCGGTCATGATCAACGGGGCGAGGAATATCAAGGTGCTGAACGGTGAGATCGGACTTACCGGATTTAATGGTATCCATGTCGAGAACGATGTCAAGGATATCGAAGTCACGGGCAACTATATCGTAGATACGCTCGCTTCCGGCGTTGTAATCGGACATCCACAGCATATCTATGAGAACGATGAGCCGATAAAGCATGAGTCTAGTGTGTCGGTCTCTGGTACGCCAATAAGGAACTGGGCCGGTGTTAATAAGGAAAAATTCAAGGCAGGTACTGAAGCTGTGCCGGAAAATATTTATATCACAAATAACTTTTTGTACAGAAACTGCTACGGATTCCCGGGCGCCAACTCCCTAACCTCTTTCTACACTACGAATATGCAGGTACTGCACAACTTCCTGTATGATTCTACTTACGGCGCGATGAGCATTGGCTGGGGCTGGGACGAATACGATGGTTTCGGCTTTACCGCCCAAGGTACCAACAAGACCGGCGGCCCTTATCAGGGTACGCATGAAACGAGCATCGCAAGATCTCCAGTAATCTCTACGACCTCCAGGAATAACAAAATAAACTATAACAGGGTAGAGGAAATTTGCACGGTAGTTAACGACTCCGGGGCGATCTACTCCTTGGGACGACAGGGTGATCCGGGTAATTTGCCGGGCGGAGGGACATGGGACACTATCAACAATCTGACCAATAACCCTGTCACCGACAAGTCTAGTAACTGGCATTCTGACAACTGGACGAATTTCACCGAGATGAACTACAACTTCCTTAACCCGAATCCAACGGACAAACCCACGACCTCTAACAACTGGACAAACGGATTTCATCCCGACGAAGGCAGCACGTTCATCAAGATGATAGGCAATGTCGTGCAGTCAAAGCTCTCACATGCAGCCGGACAGAGCCGTCTTTTTGAATTTAACAACTGGAAGCGTAAAAGCGACATGATTGCCATCGACGGATACGTGGACGGGAATAACAACCAGAATGGCGCCCCCAGGACTACTTACGACAATTACAAAAGCGAAGCCCGCATTTGGCCCGTTGCAGGCAACGAAATCGTTCTGAATTCGGGTCTTACCAACGAATACACACATATGATCCCAAGAAGCCTCATTGCCGATACCGAGTTTGAACTGGCTTCCAATGTCATCATGGGTGCAAGCGGTGAAAAGCTGAGCCGCAGAGGTCTGCTTAAGGCGGAAGACACGGTTTGGCTCGCACCCGCAAACACAACTGTCTTTAAAGAAGGCGCTACGATGACAAAAGCTGCCGGCAATGAAAAAACAATCAACACTCCATCTGCCGCAGGACAATACAAACTATTTATATTATATGGAGACGGGAGAGAAACAGCCACTTCCAAGTACACGGTATACGTTGACGCGAGCGAGCCGGCAACCAATGTGGTGGATGGGAAAAGCTACGAAGTTTCAGCCATAAGGCCGCTTAAACTAACTTTGAGTGATGAATACACCTTCACGCTTAACGGCAAGCCCGTGGCGGATGGTTACGAAATCCGTACCGAAGGAAACTGGACCCTGGTAGGCAGCACTTCGAAGCCTGAAATAACCATCAACTTTACCACCACAGTATCGGTGGCAAACAAGCTGCTCCCGGCTGATGTGTCCGTAGCCCCCGGCGGGACCGTTAGATTTGCCTACGATTTGGACGACGCGGCCCAAAAGATATGGATTTCTTCGTCGAGCGGCGGACATTTTGATGGAGGCGATGATGAAACCGTAGCCTCCGGCGACGCGCTCGGAATGACCGCGCCCATGGTGCCCGGTCCGTACATTATTTTTGTGCTGGCGAAAGACGGCGAAGTTCGAAGTCAGTCGCACGCTCGTGTTGTGGTGAGAGATGTAACGCCTGCCGATATTCCCAGAGATGGTCTTGATTTATGGCTCAAGGGCGATGAGGGCGTGGAAATGGATAGCAGTGGCAACGTGACGGGGTGGAGAAATATGGGGAACATCCCGGCGAAGCTTGTCCCGGCAAACGTCCCCGGAAGCGGCGGCGATAATCTTGGAACACCTGACGGGAATCCCAAGCTAAAGAAAGATGTTTACGACTATGTAGAATTCGCCGCGAACTCGAAGCCGTTAAAGGCTGCTGGCTTTAAAGACTATAACGGCAGTACACAGATGACAATATATACACTGGTTAGACCAACGACAATAGCCAATAACTCCAGCGACCAAAATGGTCTTGTTTATTTCGGATTGAACGAGGCTTACCAAACGTGGGCCGCCAACGACGGTTGGAGCGGTATTAGTCTCGGGGTAGGAACAAACCGGGTTAACGTCCGCTTTGGTAATGCGGATGGCAGTGTATCGGGCGGCGGGCAACAATTTACAACAACAGCCACTGATGATCTGGTCAGCGTCCGGGCGCAGCTAAACGGAAGCAAAAGAGAAGTTTATGTTAATAACAACGTCATCGGCACTCCCGGAACCAACGCTAAGGCCCTTTTGGGGAACAGACCGGATCTGAGCGTAGGTTACACGATGGCGGCTGCAACCCCCCACCGCTTCATGGGCAGAGTCTTGCAGATTCTCATCTACGACAGGGTGCTGACCGCTGATGAAATCACGAAAGTAGAAACGTATTTTAACGAGGTTAAAGCCGGCCGCGGCGGGTCCGCGAACCCCGTGGTTCCAAAGGTTGACACAACCTTGCTGACCGCCTTGATCGAGGCCGCAGGTAACAAGGAAAAAACGATGTATACAAGTGATTCATGGAACGCTTTTGCAGGCGCATTACGTGAGGCCAAAGCTGCTGCCGCCAATGAGGAGATCTCGCAGACAGCAGCGGATCATTCCTATTACGCGCTGCGTGACGCAATCAAAGGGCTTCAACTGTTATCTGGCGGAGTTGCAACCGCTGTATACGGGACGCCTGTTCTCGGCGGCTCCGAGCTCGACCCGCTCTGGAATACGACGGTCACGCTGCCGATCCTTAAGCATCTGACAATGGTGAACGGTCCGGCGGATGGTTCCGCTAAAGTGCTATGGGACGATTCTAACCTGTATGTTCTGGTGCGTGTAAAAGACCCTGTGCTGAACAGCAGCAGCAGCGAAGCGCATGAGAAGGACTCGGTCGAGATCTTTGTAGATGAGACCAACAGTAAACAAACCTCGTACGGACCGGGTATGGGACAATACCGTACTAACTATCTTAATGAGAAAAGCTTTAATCCAGGCAGTGTCAGTGCGGGTTTTGAGTCTTTTGCCAAAGTAGTGGATGGCGGTTATTACATTGAAACCAAGATTCCCTTTAAAGCTGGTGCGCCTGCGGCTGATCATGTAATCGGATTTGATGTGCAGATCAATGACGCAAAAGCAACGGGTGGCCGTCAGGACATTATCATGTGGCACGATGTGTCCGGACAGTCCTATAATAACGGTTCACAATGGGGTGAGGTTAGACTTGTGAAAGAGATCAGCGGTCAAGAAGGCAGCGCGTTGCTGACCGGACCGGGAACCGTTGAAGGCGGCAAAAATTTTGATGTTGAATTCAGCTTGGCGCATGCTGGAACAGATGTCAAAGCGCTAGATATTACGATTAATTATGATGCGGATAAGCTGGAATTCATATCAATGGAATCGCTTCAGCAGGATTTCAAATTAGTTGGTGAAGTGAATGAAGCCGGCAAGCTTAGAACCATCGGGACTACTATTGGAAATACAGATATGACCAAGGGATTGATTAAGCTTAAGTTCAGAGCGGTTGCAGCGGATAATCCGCAGAGCGCTTCCATTCGCGTCACTCCGTTAACGGTTGCGAATGGCGCAGGCCAAGAATCAGATTGGGCGGGTGCAACTCACACAGTCCGAATTAATAACATGGATAAGACGGGCTTGCTGCTTCTGATTGCGGAAGCGCAAAGTACGCATGATGCAGCCCTTGAAGGCGTATCTCCTGGCCAGTATCCATTAGGCTCGAAGGCAACTCTCCAGGCAGCTATTGATACCGCTCAAGTGGTGGCTTCGGCTCAGGGAGTAGGCCAGGCAGGAATTGAAGAGGCGACATTGAAGCTGCACGCAGCTCTGCAAAGCTTCAAGGGTTCAATGATTAAATCCATCGAAGGAGATTACAATAACGACAACAGAGTAAGTGTTGGTGACCTTGCAATTATTGCATCCGCCTATGGCAAAAATAATCAAAATTCAAATTGGAATAAGTACAGAAGGCTGGATTTGAATGGCGACGGTATGATTGACATCGTGGATATCTCCATTCTGGCCCGTAAAATTCTGAATTAATTACATGTGGAAATAAGGAGATATCGAAAGGATGGGAATTCGCTTGAAATATCGGGTTGGAATGATGCTTCTAGCTGCTTGGTTCACACTTTCCCTGCTGCCGGTGTACGCAATGGCCAAGGACGCCTCCTTTAGCTTAGCGGTCTCCAATTCTACGTCCATTAAGGGAAATCAAGTTGTCGTGACGGTGACGGGATCGGATCTTACCGATGTATATGGCTTCGAAATCAATTTGAAGTACGATACAAACCTTCTATTATACAAAAAAAGTGAAAGCTTGCTGCAAGGGTTCTCCGTCCCGCTTGCTCCTGCAGATGGCCTTGTCGTGTTCGCGCATACGAAGGTTGGCAAGGTCGCCGGCCTATCGGGAAAAGCCGAGCTCGCAGCCATTACGTTTGAAGTCATTGGAAAGAATACGAAGAAGCCGACAGTAGAATTAACACGTGTGAAGCTTGTGAAAAGCGATCTTACGGATACAGTTGTCAAGCCGGGAACGAAAGCAGACATCGCGGTGCAAGCAGCGGGGAATAACATAACATTCAAGGATATTGCTAATCATTGGGCCAAAGAAGGGATAGAACGGGCTGTCAGTATGGGGTTTATAAACGGCTTCGGGGATGGGACGTTCCGTCCGGATGTGAGGATCACACGCGCAGAGTTCGTGGTTATGACCGCGAGGGCGTTTGATTTCGAAGCGAAAGGCGCGATGCCGCTAAATTTCAGGGATGTAGATACGATCCCGGTCTGGGCAAGGGATTACATCGCGGAAGCGGAGCAGACTGGCCTGATTAAAGGCTACGCCGATGGCAGCTTCCGTCCGAACCAATGGATTAGCAGGTCCGAAATGGCTGTCCTGATCATGAGGCTGTACGACGGCGAACATCATTCTAACGGAACGGTCTCATTTGCCGATAAGCAACAGATTAAGTCATGGGCACTTCCGTCGGTTGCTGCCGCGGCTGACCTGGGAATCATTAAGGGCAAGAATGGTAATCGGTTCGCTCCTGCTGATCCTGCTACCCGGGCTGAAGCGTTGATTATGCTGCTTCGTCTGATGGATGCAAAAGTAATACTTGATATCCGGTAAACTTGAAATAATGACATCACTTTGTGTCCATAACCTCAAGAAATTCGTATCGTGAAGGGGTGAGCAAATCGGGTCTGTCTTTTGACAGGCTCTTTTTGTTGCCGAAATTTAGACGTATAGTGACAGTCGCATTCACTTGAAGGTATACTATGTGATGTTGAAAATTTGCTGTTAGTGAAAATTCAAGCTATACAATCAATAAAAAATGACGAACTAGACGGCGCTTGTACAACTGAAGGCTTGGTGTTTCTTGCAAACTAAAGCATAAGCCCATTAATTGTGCTATCATTAATTCGGAAAACTCATAAAGAATCTCTTGTGATTTGAACTTGGTTTAGGAGGAAGTTATGAAAAAATCTCTAGTGAGCCTGCTGATGGTGTTATTGCTTGGGCTCCTATCAATTAATGTGGCAGCGGAAGCACCGGAGCGGTATCAAGTAATAATACCAGCAGGTGATAACAGTTTCGGGACCGAAAGTGAGGGACTTTCGGCGGTTAAAAAAAATGGGAAATGGGGTGTAATCAATCGAGTAGGAGATGTAGTTATCCCCTTCACACTTAACTACGATTGGGTAGGGTCATTTCATAATGGTTTTGCGCAAGTCAGAAAAGAAACTGAGTATGGTTTCATTAGTATCTCTGGAAAAGAAATTGTCCCTCCCAAATATGTTAAAGTGCTGGATTTCAGAGACGGTGTTGCCCTTGTTTGTGACGATAAAAACATTATATTACAATGGGGAGCCATTGACACGACCGGAAAAGTTGTTATACCGGTGAAATATCATTTTGTGGATGTTACCTTAAACGGCTACAATGACGGTTATAACGTTAAGAACGAGGGTTATCCGTTCAAAGATGGTTTGGCCGCCGTCAAGATACCTACCGTTGGTATTGAAAAATATGATTCTAAAACAGGAAAATTCAAAAAAATAGGTAAAGAAGATCCTAATGCAGGAAAGCTTGGCTATATCAACAAAAAAGGACAGGTAATCATCCCTTTTTCATACAAGGCAGATTATGATAATAAACCGCTTTTTAATTTCAACGATGGCCTGGCGTGGGTTCTTAAAGGTACTAAGTATGGTGCTATTAATACGTCAGGAAAAATAGTTATTCCTTTTGATTACGATGGAGTGGAATCTCTTAACGAGCGTTTGTATCATGTCTGGGTCAAGAAGAAGGATGGAACCTTTAGCAAAAAGGTAATCAATTCAAGCGGAAAGGCTGTTTTCAATAATACATACAATATTATCCACAGATTCGAAGAAGAAGGATATGCACAAGTTAGTAAAAACAACAAATGGGGCTTTATAAATACCGCAGGAAAAGTAGTCATACCGCTAATTTATGATCAAGTAAGCCGGTTTAGCGAAGGTCTGGTGAGTGTTAAAAAGGATGGGAAAATTGGATACCTCAATGTGTCGGGGCAAGAAGTGATCCCTTTGAGCAATAAATATCAAGACCCGGGCAGTTTCTGGGGAGGTATTGCACCTGTTAAAAACGACAGTGGTGATATTGGCTTCATCAACATGCAAGGCGAATTGGTTGTCCCTTATGAACATTATCGTGATCCGTCCCTCTCGACCGAGGGCGGTGATAAAGAACATAAAGAACGTTATTGGTTTGTAAAAGAAGGCGCTTGGGGAAGAGTCTATGACGCTAACGGAAAACCAGACGATAATAGAAGTGATTTAATCAATTCCTCCGGCAAAATGATTAAAAACATTGAGTACTATTACGTCGGTCGATTCATCGGGGGATTTGCTGTGTTTATTGTTAAAGATAAAGATGGAGACCTTAAATATGGACTCATTAAAGACACCGCCTATGTACCGAAAATTCAGTAATGATTTCGGCTGAAAGGGTTCACTGGGCTGTCTTTTTACAGCAAGTTAAAGGCCATCCCGAAAGGGATGGCCTTTCCTTTACACTTTTAATTCCCCTTACTTCCCGATCTCCAACAACCTCGCCACCATAGTAGCGAACTCTGCCCGGGTAATATCCTTTGCAGGCTTAAACGTACTGTCTTCGTAGCCGGTAATAATTTTATTCGATGCCAGTGCATCAATGGAATTATAATACCAGGCCTCTTTGTTAACATCTTTGAATGTTGTGTTGCCGGTACCTGTCAGCTTGAAAGCTCTGGTGATTAGTGTTGCTAATTCACTGCGGCTAATCTTGGCATTGGGGCGGAAGGTACCGTCGCTGTATCCGTTCATCAGGCCGGCACTGGTTGCTGCGCCGATATACTTATTGGCCCAATGTGCCCCAGATACATCGGTGAACGTACTTGCTTGTCCTTCAAGCCCCATGTGCGTTGTAATGACCTTAATGGCCTCGGCGCGGGTCAGACCTGAATCCGGACGGAAGGTGCCA
Source organism: Paenibacillus sp. FSL P4-0338 (assembly GCF_038002365.1). Classification (NCBI taxonomy): domain Bacteria; kingdom Bacillati; phylum Bacillota; class Bacilli; order Caryophanales; family Paenibacillaceae; genus Paenibacillus; species Paenibacillus sp. FSL P4-0338. The sequence continues at coordinate 1,700,171 of NZ_JBBOCG010000002.1, forward strand.
TCGGCATAACCTGTCAGTAATCCTTTGGAAATCAGCAGGTCAATGCTTGCCTTTGCCCAATGCTTCAGTGTATCTGTGAAGCTGACCACTTCCGGCTTAGGTGTTGGTGCTGTTGTTTCTGCTGGTGCTGGTGTAGCTGTAGGAGCCGGTGTAGCAGTAGGTGCTGGCGTTGGTGTTGGTGTTGCCGGTGGAGTTACGGTACCTCCTCCAGGACTTGGATTGCTTGGTTCATTATCTACTGGGTCTGGATCAGTAGGGTTTGAGACATATGGGAGTGCTGGTGCAAAAGCGGTAAGCAGTCTGGCCTGACTTTGCTGCTCAAGCGCATAACCCATACCTAGAACTTTGGCATCGTCCCACGCTCTGCCCACAAGCTGCATCGAGATCGAATAGCCGCTGTCGTTCGTTCCCACAGGCACCACTACCGTAGGGAGACCCACATTAGATGTTAATACGCCCGTGTTGCGGTCCGAACTTAGCTGAGAGGCTGATGCGTCATTGTTATATACGTCACTGATGAAACCTGCATACACAATAGCATCCACGCCATTCTCGTCCATCCAGCCTTTGATCACTTCCTTGTAGTCCGTTCTATACTTGATGTAATCCTGTACAGCCTGTTCCGTCATCCGCGTAGGCGCGGTATACGATCTCTGATTATAGATAAGCACTTTATCTGAGGCAAGCACACTTGCTCCGTCCGCGTAAGGGAAGGCTTTGTGAAGCTCAATGTAGCGCGCCCAGCCTTCCGTTGATCCGTTAATGCCTGATGGACGGGTAGGGGCTGCTGGCATTTTTGACATTTCAACCATTTCCGCTCCCGCAGCTTGCAGTTCTGAGAACTTATTCTTTACGGCTAGTCCGGTATCATCATCTGCATAACTGGAGACAAAGGATTCGGGGATGAATCCGATTTTCTTTCCTCTCAAGGCCCCGACATCCAGCGATTCCTTCCAGTTCTCCGGACGTTTATGATCGGCATCGGCAGTTACGGTGAAAATATCCTGCGGGTCCGTACCCGTTGTTGCGTTCAGCATAATAGCCAGGTCCGTTACGGTTTTGGCAATAGGCCCCGCATAGTCCTGTCCCCAAGTCAGCGGCAGCACACCGGTTGTACTCGCCATGCCGTCCGTTCCGCGGAAGCTTTTTAAGCTGGCGCCTGTCGTAGGGGCGTAGAGAGATACCCCTGTCTGCGATCCCATGGCGGCCGCTGCAAAATCAGCGGCAACCGATACGGCTGATCCACCGCTGGAGCCAAAAGAGGTTTTGGACGGATAGAGCGCATTCCAGGTCTGCATCCAGCCGCTTTCACTGAAGCTTCCGCTGTTCGCGAACTCCGAAGTATTCACTTTACCAATAATGACAGCGCCGGCTTCCCGCAGCTTATTCACCTGGAAGGCATCTGATTCTGGCCGCCAGCCTTCAAGTGCTTTACTGCCGCCTGTTGTCGGCATATCCTTGGTGTCATAGATGTCTTTGATCGCAATCGGAATTCCCAGCAGATCACCCTTAGCGCCTTGTGCACGGGCATCGTCAGCCGCTTTGGCCTGAGCCAGCGCAGTTTCGGATACATGCAGGAAGGCATGGAAGCCGAGTTGGCCCATATCGTACGCCTTGATCCGATCCAGATACGCTTGCGTAATTTGGACAGAAGTCGTTGTACCGCTAATCATATCCTGCTGCATCTGTGCAATGGATTTATTCACAACATCATAGGGGGAGGAAGTAACGAAGCTTTGCGCTGCAGGAGCCTCTGGAATGAACAGGTTATCTCCAGTATTAAGTCCCTCTATACCTGAGATATCCCAGTTACTGATGGAGCGGATCTGTGCAGGGGTTAAGCCGGACACATCCAGCTGCTGATTGAGTCCGTTAAGTGTGGCAACCAGATTGTTCAGCCCAGCTTCCCCAGCTTCTCCAACCTGTACAAAATTCACCAGGGATTTCGACTGGCCCGGTTCAAGATTCAAGGTATTAATGAAGCCATAGAAATTCGCCTCATTACCGGACTTGGCCAGAGGTGTGGTGAATGGATTCTGCTGCTGATTCCCAAGAGCCGTTAATCCATTATTAAATGGATGTGGAGACCCGACTGCAACACCTAGAGGTTTATTGTTTCTGGCACTGCTATCGACCACAATCCATGAATCGTCTGTCGTTACCTCCAGATCATTGGAGTAGGTTGCCTTGACCACTGAAGCATTGGCCGCTGTGCCATACCCTAAGGAGCCGCCGAAGGATACATCTACTTTTACAGCCATATCATTCTTATTGGTAAAAGTATCAAAGAATCTAGTTCGATTATTGATAGTGTCCACATACACATCACGGGTAACGGTGACATTTCCCAGATTGACAGATTGAGAGGAAGTGAATCTATTAACACCATCGTACTTGAGGTCAAACCCGCGCATCATTTGTCCATTCATCAGGGAAGCTGCAGGCGAGGATACTTTCACAAAAATGTTGCCGAACCCTTGCACTTGGGTAGTACCAACGGTTCGCAAGCTTCCTGTGTCCAAGCTGGGAGCGAAAGCATCGTGAATCTCCCATACTGTACCACTGGATGAAGTAACTCGGGTTAAAGCATCGGCGGTTTGAAACGGAATGACTCCTGAAGCAATAACAGATAATGCAATGGAAGTAGCTATAACTTGCCTCTTGGTTCTACGCAGACGTTTTAACTTACTCATGTTGGCAATCTCCCTTTCCTCTATGTATATTATTAATTGTGTTAAGAAATATAACATTGTATATTAATTCAGTCAATGAATAATATGAAATTGAACTATTTTTAGAGATTTTAACAAAGGGAAGTTGCTGTATATATTATAAATGATAATAAATATGATAAATTAGTGTTATGTTATTTAACATTTTAGGTTATGTATATATTCTGCTGATAGATTATGGAATGTGCTACAATATTTTAAATGGAATTTCACTTGTAAAGGATGACACTCAAAGGAGATTTATGATGAAACGACTTCGCTGGAGCATTGCTGTTTATTTCTTGCTATTCTCGCGGAAATTGAACGCAAAACCGGCAATAGCGAGCTCGCGGTCAAGTATGCCAGGGAAGCAGTAGAGGCTTCGAGAGGTGTCCAGCGTTATGTGTTATATAAGGAGTATGAAAGAACGTTACCGCAAGCGGTTGAAGCATAGTTTGAAAAAAACGGGTATCATCCTCATTCAAGGATGATACCCGTTTCTGTTAGTTAGGATGCCAGTCTCACTGTCCCAAACACAGCCTGATCAGATCATCGACATGTGCGGTGGCCAGGCATTCTACGGTGTCGGCGGCGCCGTAATAGATTTTGACTTCGCCATCGTCCTCCAGGATCATGCCGCCGGGAAAGATGACATCATTGCGGAAGCCTCCGTCTACTTCGTAGGGGGCTTCAGGGGCGAGCAGCGGCGAGGCGCTCATCCCAAGGATTTTCTTTGGATTATGGAGATCAAGCAGCATAATGCCTGCTGTATACCGCTTCTTCCAGGACGGCTCCCAGCCGTTCTTGCCTCTGGCGGGATCAAGATCCACCGCATGGAAGGTGGTGAGCCAGCCCTTGTCAGTCTTAACGGGCGGTGCTGCCGGACCGATCTTGTCATTGGCGAACGGGACCTGCTCCACTGCAAGCAACAGATCCGAACGCCCCCAATAGACCAGATCCGGCGACTCCGCGATCCAGGTGTCGAACCGGTCCAAGCCTCCGCGGCTGTATACGGTGAACGGGCGTTCCAACCGCACATAGTTGCCGTTGATCTTCTCCGGGAACAGCACCATATTCCGCAGGTCCGGCGTAGACAAGCTCAAGATCTCAAAGGATTCGAAGTCATCCGTGACTGCGATTCCACCCCGGATACCATGCCGCGTATCTACAGCGAAGCACATGTAGCAGCGGCCGCCGATTACCGTCAGACGCGGATCGTAAGCGCGCACGAACTCTTCGTCATGCAGCTTGAACACCGGCTTCGGCCCGGCCGTCCAGTGGATTCCGTCTTCACTGAATGCGATACCGAGATCCGTTGTATGAGACGGCTCAAGGGTCTGCTTCTCAAGGGAGCCATAGTCATTGCGGAATACCATCACATACCGGCCGCCAAACTTAACCACTCCCGCGTTGAATACTAGTGCGGTGGGGTAAGGGACCCGCGCTGCATCCAGCACAGGGTTGGCCGGATGACGGCGGATGAGCGGACTTGATGCCAAAGCTCCTATGATGGGTGTATGGTTATCATTCATCGTTGATGATCCTCCTTGGATGTTGAACTGTGTGCTAGACAATGCTTCCGTAAGGTGCGAACGGATAGTCAATCGTAATACGTCCAGCCTGGCAGTCGCCAATCCCGCTGTACAGATCAGCCTTGCCATCCTCACGCATCACGATCCCTGAAGAGAAGACGCAGTCCGTCAAATACGGTGCCTTGGCAGGTCCGGGCGGGTAGCAGGAGCGGCTTCCAATCAGATGCAGGTTATGAGATTCCCGGGTCACGGGATCGAAGATGAAGGCCATGTTCAGATAGACCTTGATTTCCTGCCCGTTCTCCTCCTTATGCGAATAACAAATATGGCCGATGATTCCGATGTTGCCGCTGCTCAACAGGTAAGCCTGATTGACGCCTCCCCATTCACCTGTTCCGAAGATACCATGGATGTACGGGGCATTCTCAATAACGTCAGCAGTCAAATCCTCCAGCTTATCAATCACCGTGAAGCCGATCATGGATTCGCTGCCATATTGGCCCTTCACCTCGTTGCCCCGCGGACGTGAGAAGACGCCAATTCTGTCGTCCGCCAGAGCAACAAGGCGGATATCCTTCATTTTGTTAGGACCGGTAGTAAAGTAATACAAATTGTGGAGATCCGTCCCCCGGTAAAAATAACCGAAATACGTGCTGTATTTGCCGCTTTCATATTGCACATGCGTTCCGCCCAGTACTAGCTCATCACCTATTTCGCTGATATAAGGGTCCTCCAGCGTATAGATCATGCTGTTCTCCACCAGGGTCCACTCATCCTGGCCTGTTTCCTCGAACAGACGGACCCATGAGCGGGCCCATTCTTCCCGGCGTTCTACCCGGCCGAACAAGTAATGTTTTCCATCACGTTCAAAAGGAATCGAGATATTATAAACATCAAATCCATCCACATTTTTAAATTCCAGGGTTGCGCTTTCATAAATAGTTTTTGTTGCTTCAAACTCTTGTTTTTGCTGATGCAGGTTCAAAATTTTTTCACTCCTTTATTCTAGCAGCACTTTTTATTGAAGAGAAGCTTGATATTCCTTGAACTGCTTCTGATATTCGGCAACGACCTTGTCCAGACCTGCCTTCTTCATTTTATCCAGCGCTTCCGGGAAGGCCTTGTCGTAGTCCAGCACACCCATATAGATCGGAGTGATGCTGGCTGAAGCTTCCGAGAGAATATTGGTATATTCAGTTCTTACATTCGTCGGGTCAAAAATAAAGTTGGCTGCAATACTGTTGACCGCACTCGGATTAGGCTCGAATAAGACCTTATTATTCTCAGGAATACTGCTCTCCGGGTCAAAGCGCATAAAGTTCACATTGCCGTTCTGGGAATCAGAGCCTCTGTACCGCGGATTATTGTTGTTGTTCGGGTCTCTGATCGGCTTTAAGCCTTTGTCGCCATCTTTGGTGTAGTGCTCACCCTCGATGCCATATTGAACCAGGTCGTAGTTATCTTGGCTGGCCAGCATCCAATCCATAAATTTAACGGCGGCCTCCGGATGTTTACTGTTCGCCGGTACGGCATTTCCGTTCTTGAAGGAGAGGGGGCGAAGATATTCTTTATCCGGGTTAAACCATACTACGCCGATATCGTCCACCGTAGCATCCGGGTTGTACTTCTGGAGTCCGTTCAAGCTTCCGCCGGTTCCCAGGCGCACGAACCACTCTCCGCTGTCGAGCTGGGCATCTACTTGCTCCTGCTTCATAACCAGGATATCAGGATTCGTAATTCCCTTGGTGTACAGCTCGTGCATGAAGGCGGCATCCTTCTTGAATTCGTCGGTTTCAATCCAGGATTTGACCTCTCCGTTCTGGTTGACATAGAAGAACTTATCCTTAACGGTGAACGGGAAGGTGTCATAGGTCCGGTGCAGGATGGAGGTATGCAGATTGATCGGGTCAAAATCGGCCCGGGTGCCTAAGTAAGGCTTGTTCTTCCCCTTCCAGTTCTTCATCACCGTCTCCCAGGCGCTAATCAATTCAGCCGGAGTTGTAGGCTCCTGCAAATTGTTCTCGCGGAGAATGTCGCGGCGGATATTGAACTGGCCTTCACTGGCCATTTCAACCCAGTAGGAGGGGACGATATAATATTTCCCGCCGATGGTGGCTCCATTGAAGATGTCCTCCGGAATATTCTTTTTCAGGTTGGCTCCGTACTTCTCAATCTCCTCTGAGATACCGGCCAGTGCACCCCGGGTATAATAGTTGGAAAAAGGAGTGCGGTCCTGCATGACATGAAACAGATCGAACTCTTCGCCGGTGGACAGCATCAGGTTCAGCTTCTGGTCCCAGGCATCCCAGGGGATGAAGATTTTCTCCACGGCAACGCCGACACCGTCTGCAGCCAGCTTCTCATTGACCTTCTCGAACACCTTCTGGTAGTCTTTCGGCTCGGTGCCGGGAACTACGTATTTGATCTTGACGACCTCAGAGTTATTAGCATTCTCTGCATTCGGGGATGAAGCATTGCTTTCTCCATTTGCGCCAGGGCTGGCATTATCCGCCTTGCCGCACCCGACCAGGGTGGACAGGGCAAGCACCACAGCTAACAGGGTTGCATAGGATTTTCTCATGAATAATACGGACCTCCTCTTATGTTGTCTTCTATATGTTAACCCCTAAGGGATGACATCAGCCTTTCACTGAACCGATCACGAGCCCTTTCACGAAGTACTTCTGTAAGTAAGGATAGAGGAAGATGATCGGCCCGATGGTTACGATGGCTGTCGCCATCTTGACCGACTCCGAAGGAAGCGTAACGTCGCTTGTTCCGGCCAGCATGGCCATATCGTTCAGCATACTGATCTCCGATTGCATCTGCAGCAGCATGAATTGCAGCGGGTACAAGTCTTTCGAGTCGATCAGCATGATCGCATTCCACCAATTGTTCCAATAATCCAGTCCATAGAAGAGGGCGATGGTCGCCAGTACCGGTTTACATAACGGAAGATAGATCTTGAAAGCAATGACAATATCACTGGCCCCGTCTATGGTGGCGGATTCCCGCAGCGAGTCAGGAATGCCGTTCATGAAATTGCGCACCAGGAAGAGGTTGAACGGGCTGAACAGCAGGGACGGAATAATCAGAGCGAGAATATTATCGGTTAAGCCGAGCGCCCGGTTCATCAGATACCAGGGCACAATGCCGGCGGAGAAAATCATGGTGATAAAAAAGTACAGGGCCAGCAGATTGCGGTGCCTCACATTTTTGTTCGCCAGGGTGTAGCCTGCCATAGAAGTAATCAGCAGGGCCAGCGTGGTACCGACGAGAGTGACAAAGATCGAAATGCCATAGCTCTGAATGACCTGGGAGCCGCTCGTGAAGATCAGCTTATAGGCATACAGAGAGAATTTCTCCGGAAACAGGCTATAGCCGTTCTTAAGAATGGCATCCTCATCCGTGATCGAGATCATCAGCACAAGCAGCATCGGAAGCAGGCACAGCGCCGAATAGACCGCAGTCAGTGTGTACATGACCGTCTTGCTGATTGAGAACTTTTTCATTAAAACTCCTCCTTCCCGGATTTAATATAATGCGCCGTCTTTAAAGTACTTGCGGGTAATGGCATTGGTACCAAAGACAAGGATGAATCCGATAACGGACTGGAACAGTCCTACGGCCATGGCTTCGGAAGGGTCGCCGATCTGGCGCAAGGAACGGAATACATACGTATCAATAATATCCGTGGTCGAATACAGTGTGCCGTTGTCCCCGATGAGTGCATAGATCATCCCGAAATCGCCATACATAATTTTGCCGACTGAGAGCATGGTCAGGATAATAACCGTTGGCATCATTAGCGGAAGTGTTATCCTAAAACACATTTGCAGGCGGTTCGCCCCGTCAATCTCTGCGGCTTCATACAACGTCTCGTCAATGCCGGTAATGGTTGCCAAGTAGATGATAGCGCTCATACCGGCGCCTTTCCACACATGCATGATGGTCAGAATCGCCGGCCAGGACTGGGCATCGGTATACCAGTTCACGGAGTCCATTCCGAATTGGTTCAGGATTCTATTAATCACGCCCATATCCATGGAGAAAAGCGCATACAGAACATAGCTGATGACGATCCATGAGATGAAATTCGGGAATAACATCAGCGACTGGCTGATCTTCACAAATAGCTTCTTGCGCAGCTCGTTCAGCACCAATGAAATAGCCAGCGCCATCAGGGTACCAAAAATAATAAACAGTAAATTAAGGTAAATGGTATTAAAGGTAACTGTAAGCGCTTTATTGGAACGGAAGAAAAACTCAAAGTTTTTGAACCCCACCCATTCGCTATGGAAGATTCCCTTTGTATAATTGAAGCGCTGGAAAGCAATGACCAGATAAGGATAGGTCATATACCCGAAAATAAATGTGTATGCCATGGCCGGCAAAACTAACAAATAGGATGTGCCATTCCTGCGGATGTCAGACAGTATGCTCAATCCTGGCCGCCGTTTTTTCTTCAATTCCTGTTCCCCCCTATTTGTTATAAATGACTGTTGCCATGATTTCAGCTTAGCCATAGCCGCAGCAAGTGTCTATTTCGAAACCCGGCAAACGCTTTCGAATTAGCTGACAAGGCTTTCAAAAAAACGGAATGGCTTTCATTTTCCCCTGATTCAGTACCTTTTCGGCCGTAAATGGTCTATATTTAGAAATGATAACGGGCAGCAAGGGGAGGAATTCAGCATGCGGACAACCATCAAGCGGCTTGTTCGATACAAGGCCTTTCAAAAACTCACAATCTCATATTTCCTTCTCGTTCTGCTAACTGTAAGCCTGCTCTCCAGTGTACTCTTCTCCTTGTTCTCCAGAAGCACCATCAAGGAGATCGAACGCAATTCCCGGGCGATGTTATCCCAGATTACTTACGCCTCCGATGTCGTCTATAACCAGGTCATGACGATCGGAAATACACTGCTGATTCAACCGGAGATCCTTACCTTTCTGGATGAGACGGTGGAGGACAAGGTAAGCAATTATCATATTTTTCAGCAGATCGAACAAATTGCCAATTTGAACCCTTATATCCATAGTATCGGAATCCACCGGCCTTCTACAGGAACAACAATCGATACAGCCGGGCTTCCGTTCGACGCATCGCTCACTGCGCTCAGCGCGAAGCAGTACATGGAATTCAATCCGCGCAGCCTGAAGGTTGCAAGCCGTAATAGCGGCAGACCCTTACAGTTCCTGACCTTCTTGCTGTACCCGAATTTCGCATACCAGACCACAGGTAGTCCGCTGATCTATATCAATGTGGAGGAGCAGTCGATTCTGGCGACCATCCGCAAGATCGGCAAAGCGGACGCCGCTAATAATGTCTTCGTGATTAATAATGAAGGTAAAGTGCTGTCTCACACCGATTCCAATCTGTTCCTGGATGATCTATCCGGGGAGGAGTATGTGCGGACGATATTAATTGAGAACCAACCGGAGAACAGCTTCACCACGACGATCGCAAACAAAAAGAGTCTGGTCACTTATGTGAAATCAGAGGAACTGGACTGGTATTTTGTAAGCGTTTCACCGTATTCGGAGCTTATTTCTAATATTGATCAGCTCCGGGGAATTACGCTGCTGGTGACCGCCGGAATTGTACTCGCAGGCCTGTTGAGCTCTATCCTGTTGACCTCGAACATGAATAAGCCCTTATCGGCGCTGCTGGAAAAAGTTATGCCTGCCCCGGCTACACCCGCATCCGGCCTGGCACTTATAGATGAGTACAAGATGGTGAACGAAGTGTTCCAATCCTATCATGAACGTGAGAAATCGATGCAGTTCGTCATCAGCCATTCTTCCCGGACGGTTCGTGAGCATTATCTTCATGCCTTGCTGCGTGGTCATTCTCTGGAGAATTCGGTCTCAAGCGAAATTATTAAGGAGATCGGCGAGGAGGTTGCGGGGCCGTTCTTTGGCGTGCTGGTGTTCAAGATTAATGAGCTTGAGCCTGCAGGAGAGAGGATGGAAGGGAAACAGCAGGCCTTGCTACGCTTCGCGCTTGGGAATATCGCCAAAGAGCTGCTGGAGCATATCGGCCCCTGTGATGTTCTCATTATGGGAGGAAACGAAGCGGCCGCCATCCTTCAATACACGAAAAATCAGCTCCCGGAGGAGCTGAAGCCTGCCTTGCGTGATGTTCAAAGCTTCCTGAACCGTTACTTCAAGGTGACAGTATCTATTGGTATAGGAGATATAGCCTTTGGCAAGGGAAATATTCCGTCCTCGTATACTTCCGCGCAGCAGTATGTGAAATACCGCTTAATCTATGGAAAGGAAGCGATTCTGGATGCAGCGGCGACAAGGCACCATGTGTTGACGGCCTTAAGCTATCCCGGCGCCTGCGAGAAGAAGCTGATTGATGCCGTGCAGCAGGGCAAGCCGGAGCCTATTATTAGCGCCACCCAAGAATTTATCGATACCATATCCGGCGGTTCGGTTCATCAGATCATTACCTTTAGCACTCAGCTCATGTTGTCTTTGCTGAAACATTTCGATTATTTACAGCATGTGCCGGATTCTAACTTCAATGATTACCTGCAGGCGGTAACCGAGATTGAAGGTGCTGAGGATTTGGCGGAGATCCGCAACCTGTTTGGCCGCTATTGCTCCACGATCTGCAAGTTAATTGAAGACAAAAATCACTGGATGAATGCTAAGAAGCATAATAGTCTCATTGAAAAAGTACAGAATTATGTCCATGAACATTATGCCGAGCCTAATATTTCCCTCGATCTGGTGTCCAAAATCGCCGGACTGTCACCCAGCTATTTGGGCAAGCTGTTCAAAGGAGCAACCGGGCAATCCTTCAGTGAATACCTGAACAACACCCGGCTGGACAAAGCCAGGGAGTTACTTGCTGCTACACCTGACACGGCGGCCAAGATCAGTGAAGCGGTCGGGATCTACAACATCACTTACTTCTCCACCCTGTTCAAGAAAAAGTACGGGCTGACCCCTTCGGCCTTCCGTGAGCAGGAGGCGATGAAAGGCGCCGCAGGTGATGAGGAGTGATCATTTCCCGCTTAAGGCTGCTCCGCATATCTCCACCAGGCAAAGGTTCCGGCGATTCCGATAATCCCGGTATAGGCAAGTATGATGATACTACTTAGCTGCAGCGAACCGGTGCTTTGAAATACCGAGGGGATGGTCCATGGGAAATAAGGCGCGAATCCGAAGGAGGCCAATACATTGGACAGAATGACGATGATCAGGATAAGCCCAAGGGGGGCCAGGTAGCCCTTGGTCACATTAGCGAAAAGAATGCTTGGCGCGGTCACAAAGATGTACAGCAGTGAGGTGATCAGGAATTTAATGAACAAGCTCCAAATGAAAGCGGCGGACCCGCCTGCAACGCCGAGGATGGCCCCTACGGCAAGACCTACGGCAAACATATAGATGGAAAGTAACAGACACCATGCTAAAATGACCAGGAATTTGGACAATACAATTTTCGCTCTGGAAATGGGCTTGGCCAGTAAATCTTTGATGGTCCGGTCCGAAAATTCCCGTCCGAATACCCATGCGGCTACAAAGGTGTATCCGATCAGTCCCAGCGGGGCAAGTGTCTCCAGCAATCCGTTTAAATACGCTTCCCAGTTGACACCGTCACTGGATAATACATTTCCGACGCCCATCATGATGGGCCCGAAGCCTAGAACCAGAAACATAATCCAGAACACATTCGAGCGGATAATCTTGCGTAGCTCACAATGTAACACCGATAGAATATTCATTATTTAATCCCCCTGTTAACCCCGATGGTGCGGAGAAAATAGCCTTCCAGATCCTCTGTAACTACCCGGAGTGACGTTGGCGGCTGATTGCAGGTAACAAGCAGTTCGGCCAGCCGTTCAGGATGATCTGCCGCATGTTCATTGGTTAGTTTAATAGAGCCGTCCGGGGTATCCACAAAGTCATAGCCATGCTCTTCCAGCACCTTCTTTAAGGCAGGTTTGTTCCGGCCGTTCACGACCAGGCTTTTCTCTAAGGACTGCTCCAGCTTATCCATTGCGACTTCTTGCACCAGCTGGCCGCCGTGGATAATGCCAATCCGTGTGGACACCTTCGAGAGCTCCTCTAACAGATGGCTGGATATAAAAACAGTGATGCCGAAATTGTGCGCCAGATTGTATAACATATTCCGTATCTCCGCCACGCCTGCGGGATCAAGGCCGTTGATCGGCTCGTCCAGGATTAGAATTTCCGGGTTGTGAATCATCGCTTTGGCAAGTCCCAGGCGCTGCTTGTTCCCCAGTGAGAGATGCTTTGCTTTTTTATTTTTGTGCGGTTCCAGCCCCAGCTTATAGATCACCTGATGTACGGCATCCGGGTCCGGCAAGCCTTGCATACGCCGTGCGATATCCAGATTCTCCGTTACCGTCAGATCCGGATAAAAGGTAGCCTCCTCCAAATATCCGACGTTACTCCATAATTTAGAGTTTCCAGCATCGACCTTCTCACCTAACATATAGAGCTTGCCGGAAGTAGGCTTAATCATCGCCAGGAGCATCTTGATCGTCGTTGTCTTCCCGGCGCCGTTAAGTCCCAGGAATCCGTAGATCTCTCCCCGGCTGACCTCCAGCGAAAGATTGTTTAATATGGTATAGTCGCCAAAGCTTTTGTGCACTCCGTCAATTTGTATAGCGGGCGTGCTGCCGATTCTTTTCTTGGATAAAATACTCATTCTTCCTCAAACCTCCTGCTTGGTTCCAGTGATTGTTGCATCCTTCTACAACGTATTGTCACATCCAAACATGAAGCTTTATTAAAAGAAAAATAAATTGATCTGAAGAAAATATAAAAAACTATAAAGGCAGGCTGAATCTAATCCCGAGACCGCCGTATTCGGAGGAGTAGGCCACAATCTCGCCCCCGTGATGCTCAATAATCGATTTACAGCTGGCCAGCCCCAGGCCAAGTCCGCCCTTCCGGATCTGCCGCGACGGGTCCACCGTGAAGAATTTGAGGAACAGCGAAGACATATCCTTATCCGGCACGCCAATGCCATTATCCTCAATCTGAAAATAAGCATGATGCTCCCGCAGGTATCCGGTCATATACACCTTCAGCTCATTCTTTCCACCATATCGTACGGCATTGCTGAAGAGGTTGCCGAACACCCGGCGGAGCATCGGTTCATTGACCGTCAGCCAAATGCTGTCCGTGAAGGAATGGCGGCATGTCAGTTCAATATCAAGTCCCGCCAGCTCGTATTCGTATTCAAAAGCAATCTCTTCAAACAATTTTGTCGCTTTTACAGGTGTAGCTGTCATGGATTCGAGCTCCAGTTTTTCTTTGGTGAAGCTGGAGAAATCATTAAGGAGCTCAACCATAAAGGCTGACTTTCGCTGAATCAATTCATAAAATTCCTGCTTTTCAGCTTCGGGTAAGTCCCTATGTGTAGCCAGAAGTTCAGTGAAGCCGTTAATTGAGGTGAGGGGTGTCTTCAAATCGTGGGCGATGGCGGCAAGCATATCGGTCTGTTCTCTGTGGGCGAGCTGAAGCCGATGCTCCATTTTATTGAAATGCTTATAGAGCTCTCCGATCTCATCCTTACGCTTCAAAGCCAGCGGAGGCAAGGGATGGACCACATTGACTTCCCCCAGCCGGGCATTCAGACGCCGGATAGGCTTCTCAATATAATAATGAATATAGATGATCAGAATGAAAAATATACAGCCCGCGATGGCGAAGATGGGTAGCAGTAATACTATATATGGTGAATCCAGTAAGGTGGTACGTATAGGGGAATATACCGCAAAGACAAACTTCAAATACAAACCAATAGAGAACATCAGAATCAGCAGCATCAGCAGGAATAGCAGGGGAAGCTTTATTTTCAGTTTCATCCTATTGCTCTCTTTCCGTGTATTTATAGCCTATGCCCCAAATGGTTTTGATGAAGTTATGCTCAGGACCCAGTTTCTTGCGGATATTCTTGATATGAACCGTTACAGTATTGATCTCTCCGTATTCGTCTCCCCAGACATTCTCATAGATCTGCTCACGGCTGAGTACCTGGTTAGGGTGACGCATCAGGATAGACAGAATCTGAAATTCCTTCGCGGATAAGTCGAGCTTCCGGCTGTACAGGAAGGCTTCATACGTTTTGTCATTCAAAATGAGCGGAGCATCAGCCGTGTCTTTGGCGGGAATAAGCTCGCCCCACTCTTTATGCAGCCTGTCCACTTTACGGAAATGAGCCTTGATCCTGGAGGCCAGCTCCTGAATACTGAACGGCTTGGTCATGTAATCATCTGCGCCGATTTCCAGACCGATAATTTTATCGATGTCCTGATCCCGCGCACTTAATAACAGAATGGGAACATTATAAGAGGACCGGATCGTTCTGCAGACATCCAGTCCATTCATATCAGGCATCACTATATCCAGAACAATGAAATCAATGGGGTGATCATCCACCGCTGATAGGGCTTCCCGCCCGGAACTGGCCGTGATGACGGCGAATTGCTCATATCTTAGCGTCTTGGTGATGAGTTTCACGATTTCTTCATCATCGTCTACAACTAATATCGTTTTTGACATTGGACTACCTCCCGGGCACTAACCATTCTGAGGTTAATCATAATTGCTTGACCTTGTTGTTGCAATTCTTGGAGAAATGCCTGCTAACAACACCCACCAGCAGCGGCAAGAGCAGCATGCCAAATAACCGGGCCGGATAAGAGATACTCTTGTCCGGCCCGGTTATTTACTGCCTAGTAGTTAGTTTAGGGATTCTTGCGTTCCTTCTTCTCTTCCGAATCTGGTGCAAGGCCGGGAGCTGCTACTTCCGGGTCATTCCCCAGCACGGCGCCTACGATCTCATCCAGCTTGTCTGTTTCCGATTGACCGTCTGCCGGACTGGATTCGCCCTCCGGAATCGGGTGGACACCTGCGGTGCGTCCGTCGAGCGGAGCTTTATCATCATCCTTCATCTGTAAGTCTCCCTTCTATGTGCAGGTTCTGTCTTAGGATGTGTCTGCAATAACCGTTCTATGTAACGATAACCGCAGCGGAGGATGATGAACCATAAGGCTGGTTAGGAGTGGTGGACCACTTCCATACTCTTTTCCAGGGCAGTCTTATAATAGTGGCATTTATGGTCTATGACTTCCATCGTTTTTCTTAATTCCTCCATCTGCGCTTCTACGGAAGCCTTTCGCTCCAGGAACATGTCGTATCGGCGCTGCAGGGTGGAATCTCCTTCGGAGCACCATTCAATGAAATGCTTAATCTCTTTGATGGGCATCCCGGAGGCCTTCAGGCATTCAATGATCCGCAGGGCCTCCATGTCGGAGGGCTTGAATACGCGTTTGCCGCTGGGAGTTCTCTCTATAGAAGGGAGCAGGCCCTCTTTGTCATAATAACGAAGGGTATGCGGGGTCATGTTGAAATGCGCTGCGGCTTCACTTATGGAATAGGTCTTCATCTTATATCTCCTGTCCTGAATATTTCGGGCTTGACTTAGAGTTAACTTTAAGGAATATCATAGGCTTTGTAAAGCTTAAGGCAAGATGTCTACTATTCTATTGAAAAGAGGTCTCATTATGATACAAGTTAACGCACGCGCTGCATTCAGCCAGGAAGGCCCGTTCAAGCTGACTACGATCGAACGCCGGGAGTTACTGCCGCAGGATGTTCTGATCGAGATTAAATATGCCGGGATTTGCCATTCCGATATTCATACCGCCCGCGGAGAATGGGGACCGGTGAAATATCCGCTGGTTCCGGGGCATGAGATTGCCGGGATTGTCAGCCAGATCGGTTCTGGAGTGACGAAATATGCTGTTGGCGACCGTGTAGGGGTAGGCTGTATGGTGGATTCCTGCGGCGAATGCAGCAGCTGCCAACAAGGTGAGGAGCAATATTGCCTGGAGGGGAACACAGGAACATATGGAGCGACTGACCGCCACGGACACTATACACAAGGCGGATATTCCACACATATCGTTGTCACTGAAGACTTCGTGGTGCGGATTCCCGACAGCCTTCCACTTGACGCTGCTGCACCTCTATTGTGTGCCGGAATCACCACTTATTCACCACTGCGCCACTGGGGAGCTGCTCCCGGCAAAAAGGTAGCTGTAGTGGGTCTCGGCGGCCTGGGGCATATGGCAGTCAAAATTGCTCATGCCATGGGGGCTGAGGTTACGGTGTTATCCCAATCCCTGAAGAAAAAGGAAGACGGCCTGCAATTGGGCGCAGATCATTATTATGCGACCAGTGATGCGGAGACATTCAAGCAGCTAGCCGGTTCCTTCGATCTGATCATTAATACGGTCAGTGCGCAGGTGAATATCAATGCTTTCCTGTCACTCCTGGCGCTGGACGGAACCCTGGTGAATGTTGGTGCGCCTGCTGATCCCTTAGCTGTTAACGCCTTCTCGCTGATCGGCCACCGCCGCTCCTTTGCCGGTTCGATGATTGGGGGAATCCGCGAGACGCAGGAGATGCTTGATTTCTGCGCAGAACATCAGATTGCTTCCGAGATTGAAGTGATTTCGGCTGACCAGATTGACGAAGCCTGGGAGCGTGTGCTGGCCTCGGATGTGCGTTACCGCTTTGTAATTGATATCAGCACGATGGGGAAGGCATAAGTTTTTAGAGGAGTAAGGTCTTTAATCTATATTGTTTGAAAAATAGCCTGCGGGAATGGAACTACTCCATTCCCGCAGGCTATTAGTAATTCTGCCTAGCTTCTCCTACGAGAAGCTGTATAACCGTACCCCGTGTGCAGGCACGGTAGTTTGCAGCACACCGCCGCTAAGCTCAGCAGGCGTCTGGCTCCACAGCTCCGTACCTGCGGCCACGCCGCCGAGGCCGATCTCTTCGAGGCTCAGGTCGACCGGCAGCGGACTGTTGCCAATGTTGAAGACGGCTGCATACCGGGTGCCGTCGTCATGAGCTGCGGTCCAGACGATCAGCTCATCGCGGTACAGGGCTTCCCTGGCGCCATGGCTCTCGCGCTGCATCCGCAGCACCTCGCGGTTGGTGAGCAGGGACAGGGTCCAGTCGTCATTGTCCCGCAGCTCGCCGCCGAAGATCAGCGGCGAACGGAAAATACTCCACAGCGACATCATCGTCAGCTGCTCGTCCCGGGTGAAGCGGGTCCAGCGGTCATCCCCGCCGCCGTCGACGGAGCGGACGCCGATGTGGCCGAGCGGCAGCATATCACAATCCGGCCAGGAGCCGGCCTGCGGGACGCCCTGCCAGCTGCGGCAGCGGCTGAACATGTCCAGCAGCAGCTCCCAGCGGTCCCAGAAGTCATCCGTGATGCGCCACATGTTGGCATGCCCGGTGAAATGTTGTGCGTATTCTACCGGAGCAGGGCCGGGTGAGAGACTTAGTACCATCGGGCGGCCGCAGTTCTCGATAGCCTGGGAGATCAGGTCAATCTCCGGCTGATGGGTATCGTACAGTCTGGAGGCGGCGATGTCATCCACCTTGACCAGATCGACGCCCCACTGGGCGTACAGTTCAAAGAGTGAATTGTAGTAGGCCTGAGCGCCTTCCTTAGATGCATCGACACCGTACATATCTGTATTCCACGGACAGATGGAGTTCGTGTGCGCGATCTCGCGGGCAGTTGCCTCCGTCCCCAGAATAGCGGTTCCCGCATGGGCGGCCTGACGCGGAATGCCGCGCATAATATGAATACCGAACTTCAGTCCCAGGCTGTGGACATAGTCTGCTAGCGGCTTGAAGCCCTGTCCGCCCGCTGCCGAAGGGAAGCGGTTCTCGGCAGGCATCAGCCGGGAGTATTCATCCATGATTAGAGGGACGAAGGGACGATACAGAGAGGACACGGCACCAGGCTCATACCACTGGATGTCAACGGTGATATAGCTCCAGCCGAAGTCTTTAAGATGCTCGGCCATATATTCCGCATTGCCGCGGATTTCCGCTTCTGTTACGGCTGCGCCGTAGCAATCCCAGCTGTTCCAGCCCAGCGGGGGGACAGGTGCTGCAAGCTTATGATTCATTGTATAATCTCCTTGTCAGATGGATTATTGCTCTTCATAAGTCCATCATAATCAAGGATAAATCCAATATCTATAGTAATCTTATAAGCCGAATAGCACTATATTGCGCTTAGTCAAAAAAGAGCTGGCGGTAAGTCAGGCTCTCGCCCCCGCTGCGGAAATCGCCCGGTGTCAGTCCGGTCAGGCTGCGGAACGCCTTGATAAAGTAGCTTCCGCTGGAGTAGCCGATCTGCTGGGCAATGGCTTCAATACTTAAGCTCGTCCCCCGGAGCAGCTCCATCGCCTTCTCCGTGCGGACCCGGGTCAGATAAGCGCCGGGCGTATGGCCGGTGCTGGCCGAGAAGCGGCGGATGAGATGATACTTGGACAGGGAGACATGCTCCGACAGCTGGTCGATGCTGATCATCTGCGAGTAATGCTGCTCAATGAATGCAGCGGCGCGCTTGATATTCTCTGACCAGTTGTCCCTGTCGCGCAGCGTAGCTGCCTGCATGCGGGTCAATTCGGTCATGAATTGGTAGACGCTGGACGAGGCGATCAGCGGATCGGAGATTCTGCCCGCTCCGGCATCCATTACCATCATCCGCGCCAGCCGGACAGGGGCACAATCTGCGGGCAGCCGGGGCACCTCGCCCGCTTCGCGCAGGAATCTGCGCCAGTGGGGCAGGATCAGGCTTGGACGCAGCAGGAGGAACAGGAACTCCCAGGGCTCTGCCGCATCCGGCGGATAATAATACCGGTGCGGCCCCGGGATTTCCGCCAGCAGAGCCTGTCCGGCCCGGACCCGGTAGGTCCGGTTCTCTGACTCGAACACGCCCTCACCGGAGAGGGTGTACTGGAACAGCAGCAGCGGGCCGTCGCTGCGCTCCATACCGTCCCAGCGGTAAGCGGGATCGGAGACGGAATCATAACCGGCGGCGAACAATACGCACAGCTGCAGCTCCTTATCTTCGGCAAAGCGAAAGCCATAGGTTCCTCTGGGGATGTCCATGGAGATCCTCCTTTTTTCAAAATATAGAATGTATATGTTACCACTTGACAAGTACTTATTATCTTAGCACACCAACCTAAGCAGCTATATGAAAAGCACTGCTAAACAATCTTCATTGCCAAGATAAAGCACCTTTGCTACTGTTACGAATAGAAACGAAAGAAGGAAGGTTATGGAATGTCCCAGATGCAAACGTACAAACCGGCAGCTCATCATGTCAGAATTATCGGGCGCACCCACTGGATGGGGGAGGTGCTGTGGCTGGCGCTCTCCGGCGGCGGGGTGGAATTCTCTTTCTACGGCCGGGCGGCCCGGATCACTCTGCAAGGCGATGATATTGCTGCAACCGGCAACAATCTGGCCCGGATCGGGATCAGCGTTAACGGCCGGCGGGTGATAGACGATCAGGTGGATCAGCCGCGCAAAACCTATACAGTGTTCGAAAGCGACACCGCGCAAGAGGTTACTGTAAGAATTACGAAGCTGTCTGAAGCGGCCATGTCAACGGTTGGAATAAGCGAGATTGAGGTGGAAGCCGAGGGCGGAATTATGCCGACTCCATCTCCGCAGCATACGATTGAATTCATCGGCGATTCCATTACCTGCGGGTATGGTGTGGATGATGAAGAGGCGCTACATACTTTTTCTACGGCTACAGAAGATGTGACAAAGGCCTATGCTTACCTGAGCGCAGAGCAGCTTGGTGCGGATTACAGTATGGTGTGTTACAGCGGATACGGCATTATTACCGGGTATACAGAAAATGATCAGAAGCTGACCACACATCTTCTGCCCGATTATTACGAGAGGGTAGGCAAGTCTGAAGGGAGGTTCGGCGGCAGCCTGCTGCCTCAGGAGACACCTTGGGATTTCAGCAGATTCACGCCGGAGCTGATCGTCATTAATCTGGGGACCAACGACGATTCGTACACCAAGGAGGACTCCGCCAAGCAGGCGGATTATGCAGAGAACTATGTCTCTTTTCTCCAAAAGGTCAGACGGAATAATCCCGATTCCACCATTCTATGTACGCTCGGGATCATGGGAGACAGGCTGTATCCTGTCCTAGAGCAAGCGGTTGGCCGCTATACCAAGGAAACCGGCGACAGCAGGATCTCAGTGATGAAGTTCGAGGTACAGCGCGAAGAGGACGGCTACGCCGTTGACTTCCATCCCTCCCAGCTGACCCACCGCAAAGCAGCAGACAGATTAACGTCCGAGATCCGTAGGCTGATGAAGTGGTGATCGCCGATCACCGGTGAATCCCCTTCTCACGCACAAACCTCTCCAGCACCCCGAACTCCTCCGTCACCTTGGGGAAGGGCAGCGCGGCAAGGACCTGCTCCCGGTACGGGTTGCGGGCTCCTGCCGACAGGCGGGAATCCAGAATGCTGAGCACGCCGAGGTCTGTCTCGCTGCGGATTAGACGCCCGGTGCCTTGCCGCAGGCGGAGCAGCATGTCCGGCACGTAGACCTCCATAAGCGGATTCGCCGCCTGCGCAGCCTTGTATTCGTAGACGGGATCGGCCGGAACCGGGAACGGCAGCCGGAAGACGATCAGATGCGACAGATCCGCCCCCTCGATATTCACGCCTTCCCAGAACACACCGGTACTCAGCAGCACGCCCTTACTCGCCCGGAACTCAGTGATCACCCCGTCCTGGGAGGAGCCTTCCCGCTGCATATGCAGCGCCCAGTTTAGCTTCTCCGCACTCAGCTTCTTGTGAATGTACTTCATATCCTCTTTGGCCGAAAAAAGCACCAGCGTCCGCCCGTCCGTTACATTGCATAGCCGCAGCAGCTCCTTATACGCCGCTTCCAGATAAGCTTCGCGGTTGTTGTGGTTATAGTAAGGAACGTCCTTGGCAATATACATCATCGTATGGTGGTCATAATCGAACGGTGAAGCCTGACGCTCCATATACTCCCCCCTGTAGCCCAGTGAACGGGACAGATAAGCGTACTGCTCCGCAAGCGTATCACCGGACTGGCTGAGGGTTGCGGAGGTCAGGATGACAGAGGTCTTGCCGCTAAATAGACTGTATTTCAGGAATTGGCTGATCCCCTTGGGGCAGATGCTGACGGCAGCTTCTCCCCGGGGCTGGCTGGCCCAGAGCAGATAGTTGTCCTCTGTCCCGGCAAGCACCTGGAAGAGGTCAATCATTCCGTTAACCGCTTCGAAGGTATTGTCGATCTCCCGCTCATGCCGGGAAGTTAGGACCGAGAGACTGAGGCGGAACTCCTGCAGAATCTGCACAGCTTGCTCTAGCGGGACTCCTGTAATCGCCGATACTTTAATCCGGTCAGTGTCCTGCTTGGCCGTATGCAGCAGGTCTGCTTCTATCTGTCTGAACAGCTCTTTGGCGCAGCGCCGGACGAACTGGAAGGACTTCATCAGGCTGCGGTCTGCGGATTGCTTGTACAGCAGCTGCATGGCATCCTCCAGCACCCGTGAGGTCCCCCGGAAGGTGAATTCCAGTGTCTGGGCATCCCGGACCTTGGCCTCCAGATTATGCGCTTCATCTATAATGATCAGCGCAGGCCGCTCGGTGATCAGGCCCTTGGTTCCTTCTTTTTTCTTAATGAGGTCACGGATCAGCAGGTCCTGGTTCACGATGATGATATCCATCTCGCCCGGGCCGGCGTTGATCTTGGCCCGCATGTCATAGAAGGCGCAGGTATGCTTGTAGTGGCAGTGCTCGAACTTGCAATCCGTCACACACACGTTAGACCACAAGGCATCACTGACCCCGCCCTTCAGATCTGCCCGTTCGTTGATTTCTGCATTCAGGATACCTTCTGCGAGTACAGTGAGCGGGGAACCGGGCTTCCCGGAGGGGAACAGGTCCGCTGCCCGGTACCGGCAGGCATATTGCCCCATGCCCTTGCCGACTACAGAGCGGACCATCGAGAAGCCGAGCCGGCTGCCGATGAACCGCAGATCCTTATGGATCTGTTCGGAGAGCTGGATGGACGAGGTGGCGATAATGACCGGCTGCCGGGAGAGCTGGTTAATGAGCAGGCCGGGAATCAGGTAGGCGAAGGATTTGCCGATGCCGACTCCGGCTTCAATCATTGCATTTCGGCCATGGATATAAGCGTCGGCAATATCCAGCGACATATCCTGCTGGCCGAGCCGTTCGGTGAGACCGAGCCGTTTGAACCGGTCATACATGCGGAAGATGGCATTGACCAGAGCAGGCTCGGCGTCTTTGGCCGGCTCCTTCTTCTGTAATTTGTAGAGATCATTTAACCAGCTGATGACGACCGCCCCTTTTCTGTATCAATGTTAGTCTTATCCTGCATGGATTACGGCAGAGGTTGTTATTATCTTAGATGGCGGGCGAACAGTCAAGGGTTAAGGCTGAATTTGTATTCTAGATTCTGGAAGTCCGTCCCTTACAGACGGGGGCGGGGCTACATTCGATCGGAAGGTCCATATCTATTATAATGAGGGCATAATCTGCGTACTGATCATGAAGGGAGAGAGAGGATATGAGCGAACGTCTGCCTTGTCAGACTCCGGGCTGCACGGGAACGATTCTTCCTGCAACCGCACTGAAGACCGGAGGCATCTGTATGCCCTGCTACCAGCAGAAGAGAGCGATGGGAAAACAGGCTTATATTGAACAGAATCGCAAAGAGGTGAACAGGTATGCCGGTATCCATGATCCGGTTGGAATTCTCACCATAATGCACAGCCCGCGGAAGCCTGATCCGCTAATCAAGGAAGTACCATACCCCCGGACCGCACAGGAGCTGTATCATGATCTGACGGAGGAACAGAGAGATCGGATGGAGAGCTACGCTGTTCATTTATTGGAAGAAGAGGATAGAGACCAGGCGGAGATGATTCTGGTGTCACTCCTCTGCTTCACGGATACACGGCTTGGGCCGGCTCTGGAAATGCTCCTCCACACAGGGAATTATGCGCCTGCCATCCTCTTCAAGGGTGCTGACGCGCAGGTCCGGGACCGGCTCATTGCCCAGGTGGAGTCCGATCCGGCTAACCGTAATCTGCTGCTGCTGGCGCTGGCCTGGATTGGCGATGAAGAGGTGGTCAGGCTATTTGCACAGTGGCGGCACTCCCCGCCGGAGTGGGCTGCGGCGTTATATCAGGCACCCGAGACGTATGCCCTTGAAGCAGGCTGGGAGCTGGATGCCGGAGGCGGCAAAAGGCAGCTGTACCCTTCTGAATGTTACCCCTTCCTGGTAAGCAGGGAAGACACTCCGGAAGCGCCAGGGGCACCGGCGGCTGTTCAAATGCTCCAGACAGAAACGCACGCCTGTCCTTGGTGTGGAGGTGCGCTAACCGTCTTATTCGATTACGATTTGCAGCATCCGCAGGTTAGATTCATGGAGCTTCCCGGCAAGCGGCTAAGAATTGCAGCCTGTATGCACTGCAACTGTTACGGTACTGTATATATGAAGGCTGATCTGGAGGGCGGTTATTCATGGAGTGAATATAATGTTGTTCCTGGATATCTGCCTGACAATACTGGAGGAGCACTGGCGTTCGACACATGGCATGTAATGCAGCTGTCGGAACAGCCGGCTGGCACTTATGAGAGTGCACATTGGGTGCTGGAGGCGCCGGCCTCGCAGATCGGAGGACATCCGGCCTGGATTCAGGATGCAGATTATCCGGCGTGTCCCTGCTGCGCACAGACGATGACTTTTGCAGCGCAGGCGGATATGGGCCAGGTAGCCGAGGACGAGGGGATTTATTATGCTTTTCTGTGCCGGGAGTGCCTGATAACAGCGGTGAATTACCAGCAGACCTGAGTTTCGTGATTTGAAATTTTGGGTATATAAGCTATATTTTCGAAATATAAACGTAAGCGAGCCACAAGCTGGAAAGTGAGGGTTCTCATGGATTTTCCGGTCAACATCCTGCTCGTAGACGATCATCCCGAGAATCTGCTTGCCCTTGAGGCCGTTCTCCGCGGAGAGCCTTACCGGTTGTTTCGGGCCTATTCCGGGACTGAAGCTTTACGCTGTCTGCTGGAGGAGGAATTCGCCGTCATTGTGATGGATGTGCAAATGCCGGGGATGGACGGGCTGGAGACGGCGCGCCTTATCCGTACTCGGGAGAAGAATCATGTGGTGCCGATTATTTTCATGTCCGCTAACAGTACGACGATGGAGGATATCTTCGCCGGTTATTCTGTGGGTGCGATGGATTACATGACGAAGCCCTTCGTCCCGCAGCTGTTCAAGTCGAAGATTGAGGGTTACGTCAGCATGTATGAAGCGAATAAAACGCTGCAGCTCCAGAGCGAAATGCTGAAGCAGCAGGCCCGGCAGCTGGAGAAGACGAATCAGGAGCTGAGGGAAGCGAAGGAAACCGCAGAAATTGCCTCTAAGGTAAAGTCGGAATTCCTGGCGATGATGAGCCATGAAATCCGCACGCCGCTGAACGGGATCATCGGGATGTCTGATCTGCTGCTGGCCTCGGATCTGCCGGAGGAATATTGTGAGATGGCGGGAATTATCCACACGAGCAGCAATGCCCTTCTGTCGGTGATCAATCCCATTCTCGATTATTCCAAGCTGGAAGCCGGGAAGCTGGTGGTGGAAGAGGTGCCGTTCTCTCTGCACGACTGCCTGAGCGAGACGGTTGCCCTATTCACCGCGAGGACCCGTGAGCGGAAGCTTGATATGGTGGTGGAGATTGATCCTGCTGTGCCTCCTGATCTGGTGGGAGATGTGAACCGTCTCCGCCAGGTATTGAATAATCTCGTGGGCAACGCCGTGAAGTTCACCCAGGCAGGCAGTGTATACATAATGGTTAACAGGCTGGAGGGACCGGCGGGGCAGCTTACGCTAGAATTCACAATCAGAGACACAGGAATCGGGATTCCCCCGGATAAAATCGGTGAGCTGTTCCAGCCCTTCTCCCAGCTCGATGCCTCTACCACGCGCAGGTTCGAAGGCACGGGGCTAGGCTTATCGATCAGCAAAGCTCTGGTGGAGCTGATGGGCGGAAGCATCCGGGTCGAGCCATCGGAGGAACCCGGGGCTACGTTTGTTTTTACAATTGCCGTTCGTGAGCATCTTGGATTGGAGCAAAAATACGTGCTGAATAAGGGGCAGGGTTGATACTATGAGCGATGACAACCAAATCAAAGAGAACCAGGGCGATGGAATAGACGCCGGTGAACTGCTGAGCGCCTTGATGGCGATGAAGAAGGGCAATTTCTCCCACCGGATGCCTTATGACCGTACGGGGATCGCCGGTAAGGTAGCGGATACGTTCAACGAGATTATGGATATTCAGGAGAGCCTGGTGAACGAGGTTCAGACGGTGGCCAGAGTGGTCGGCAAGGAAGGGAATCTGTCGAGACGGTTCGTGCAGAAGAATCTGGGCGGGTCCTGGGAGACGGTGACCGATTCCTTGAATGGCCTGGTGATTGACCTGATTCAGCCGACCAGCGAGATGGTCCGGGTAATTAACGCCGTGGCCAAGGGCGATCTGTCCCAGCAGGTGGAGCTGGCGATCGAAGGACGGCCGCTTACCGGCGAGTTCCAGCGGACGGCAAGCAATATTAATAGGATGGTGAATCAGCTCAGCACGTTCGCCTCCGAGGTTACACGCGTGGCGCGTGAGGTCGGTACCGAAGGTATTTTGGGCGGACAGGCTGATGTGAAGGGGGTCTCCGGCACCTGGAAGGATCTGACCGACAGCGTCAATTATATGGCGACGAATCTGACGGATCAGGTGCGCAATATTGCGGCGGTGACCACGGCGGTAGCGAACGGCGATCTGTCGAAGCAGATTACGGTCAATGCGCGCGGCGAAATCATGGAGCTGAAGAATACGATCAACACAATGGTGGATCAGCTCTCCATGTTCGCCTCTGAGGTGACCCGGGTAGCGCGTGAGGTCGGGACTGAAGGCAAGCTCGGCGGACAGGCTGATGTGAAGGATGTCTCCGGCACCTGGCGGGATTTGACCGAGAGCGTCAACTATATGGCGTCCAACCTGACGAATCAGGTGCGGAACATCGCGGTGGTGACCACGGCGGTTGCCAACGGCGATCTGTCGAAGAAGATTACGGCCGATGTGCAGGGCGAAATTCTGGAGCTGAAGAACACGATCAATACGATGGTGGATCAGTTATCGACCTTTGCTTCTGAGGTCACTCGCATGGCACGTGAGGTGGGTACGGAAGGGATTCTCGGCGGGCAGGCTGACGTCAAGGGTGTGTCCGGCACCTGGCGGGATTTGACTGAGAGCGTCAACTATATGGCGTCCAACTTAACGAATCAGGTGCGCAATATCGCGGAAGTGACCACGGCGGTAGCCAAGGGAGACTTGTCGAAGACGATTACCGTCGATGCGAAGGGCGAGATTCTGGAGCTGAAAAGCACCATTAATATCATGGTGGACCAGCTCAGCAATTTCGCCTCCGAGGTCACGCGAGTGGCGCGAGAGGTATCAACAGAAGGGATTCTTGGCGGACAGGCCGATGTGAAGGGCGTCTCCGGGACCTGGAAGGATCTGACCGACAGCGTGAACTTCATGGCGGGTACGCTGACGGATCAGGTGCGCAATATCGCAGAAGTGACGACAGCCGTGGCGAAGGGGGATCTGTCCAAGCAGATTACGGTGAATGCAACCGGCGAGATCCTGGAGCTGAAGAACACCATTAACACCATGGTGGAGCAGCTGTCGATCTTCGCTTCCGAGGTGACGCGTGTGGCGCGCGAGGTCGGCACTGAAGGGATGCTGGGCGGGCAGGCGCAGGTGAAGGGTGTAGCCGGGACCTGGCGCGATTTGACCGAGAGTGTGAACTACATGGCGTCCAACCTGACGAATCAGGTGCGCAATATTGCGGTGGTAACGACAGCGGTGGCGAACGGCGATCTGTCCAAGAAAATCACTGCGGATGTGCAAGGCGAAATTCTGGAGCTGAAGAATACGATCAATACGATGGTGGACCAGCTCTCCATGTTCTCCTCCGAGGTGACGCGTGTAGCGCGCGAGGTGGGTACAGACGGCAAGCTCGGCGGCCAGGCGCAGGTGAAGGGAGTAGGCGGCACCTGGAAGGACTTGACCGAAGGTGTAAATAACATGGCCCGCAATCTGACGGATCAGGTGCGTAATATTGCAGATGTGACTACGGCGGTTGCCAAGGGCGACCTGTCCAAGAAGATTACCGTAGACGTCAAGGGCGAGATTCTGGAGCTGAAAAATACGATTAACACCATGGTGGATCAGCTCTCGATCTTCGCCTCCGAGGTGACGCGTGTAGCGCGCGAGGTGGGCACGGATGGTAAGCTGGGCGCACAGGCCGAGGTGAAGGATGTCTCCGGGACCTGGAAGGATCTGACTGATACGGTGAACTTCATGGCGAGCAACCTGACGATTCAGATGCGCAACATTGCCGGTGTAACCACGGCGGTAGCGAACGGGGATCTGTCCAAGAAGATTACGGTGGATGTCAAAGGCGAATTGTTGGAGCTGAAGAACACGATCAATACGATGGTGGATCAGCTGAATTCGTTCGCCTCCGAGGTGACGCGCGTAGCGAGCGAGGTCGGCACGGACGGCAAGCTGGGCGGACAGGCCCAGGTGCGCGGTGTCGGGGGGATCTGGAAGGATCTGACCGACAACGTGAATATCATGGCGACCAATCTGACCGATCAGGTGCGCGGCATCGCCAAGGTCGTGACGGCAGTGGCGAACGGTAACCTGAAGCAGAAGCTGACGGTGGAGGCCAAGGGCGAGATTGCCGAGCTGACGGATACGATCAATAACATGATCGAGACGCTGGCTACCTTCGCTGATCAGGTCACTACCGTGGCACGCGAGGTTGGAGCCGAAGGGAAGCTGGGCGGACAGGCCAGCGTGCCGGGGGCTGCGGGTACCTGGCGTGATTTGACCGACAACGTCAATTACATGGCGAGTACGCTGACCACACAGGTGCGGGCCATCACCAATGTGGCTACAGCAGTGACTAACGGCGATCTGTCACGGGCGATTGATGTGTCCGCCTCCGGGGAGGTTGCCACGCTCAAGGACAACATCAACGAGATGATCCGTAATCTGAAGGAGACGACCCGCATCAACACCGAGCAGGACTGGCTGAAGACTAATCTGGCCAAATTCTCGCGGATGCTTCAGGGGCAGCGCGATCTGTATGCAGTCAGCCGGATGATCCTGTCCGAGCTGGCTCCGCTGGTATCGATGCAGCATGGCGTCTTCTATATTAATGAACCCTCCGGCGGGGAGGCGGTCCTGAAGCTGTTCGCCAGCTATGCGTATCAGAACCGCAAGCATCTGGCGAATGAATTCCGTGCGGGCCAGGGGCTGGTTGGCCAGTGCCTGATTGAGAAGCAGCGGATTCTGCTGACTAATGTTCCGGGCGATTATGTGATGATCTCGTCCGCACTGGGCGAAGCCACTCCGCTCAATATCATCCTGCTGCCGATCATCTTCGAGGATCAGGTGCTGGCGATTCTGGAGCTGGCGACCTTCCGGCCTTACAGCGATATCGACATCGCCTTCCTGGATCAGCTTACTGAATCCATCGGCAGTGTGATCAACACGATGCAGGCGAACCAGCGTACGGAAGAGCTGTTGATTCAGTCCCAGTCGCTCACCGAGGAGCTGCAGAAGCAACAGCTGGAGCTGCGGAGCACGAATGACGAGCTGGAGGATAAGGCGAAGCTGCTGGTGCTGCAGAAGGCAGAGGTGGAGAGCAAGAACCATGAGGTGGAGGTAGCCAAGCGTTACCTGGAAGAGAAGGCGGAGCAGCTTGCCCTTACCTCCAAGTACAAATCCGAATTCCTGGCGAACATGTCCCATGAGCTGCGCACGCCGCTGAATTCCTTGCTGCTCCTGGCAGAACAGCTGGCCGAGAACCCGGATGAGAATCTGCATGAGCTGCAGGTGAAGTTTGCGAAGACCATTCAGGACTCCGGGCTGGAGCTGCTGAACCTGATTAATGATATCCTCGATCTGTCCAAAATCGAATCCGGCACGATCACGCCGGATTTCAGCGAAGTCTCGCTGGCAGAGCTGACGGACGGGCTGGACCGTACCTTCCGTCATATGGTGGATGCCAAGAAGCTTGACTACCGGATCAAGATTGATCCCGGTGTACCGGCCAGCATCGCTACGGATTCCAAGCGTCTGCTGCAAATCCTGAAGAACCTGCTGTCGAACGCCTTCAAGTTCACTGAGCAGGGACAGATTATGCTGCAGATCCGCAAAGCGGCCGACGGGTGGCACCCGGATAAGGAGTCACTTGAGCGCGCCACCACCGTAATCTGCTTCTCGGTAAGCGATACGGGAATCGGCATTCCGGCGGAGAAGCAGCAGATTATCTTCGAAGCGTTCCAGCAGGCGGACGGCAGTACGAACCGGGAATACGGCGGAACGGGTCTCGGGCTTGCCATCTCCCGCGAGATTGCCGAGATGCTCGGCGGGGAGATTAGCTTATACAGTGAAGTTGGCAAGGGCAGTGTATTTAACCTGTACCTGCCGACGGAAGCTGAATTCACTGAACCGGAGCCTCCGAAAGCTCATGTTCCCGAGGTCATTGATATCACCCCGGCCAAACGCAGAAGCAGCCTTGCAAGGCCGGAAGTGGAGCCCTTCGCGGATGACCGCGAGCAGATTGAACCGGGAGACCGGGTGTTCCTGATCGTTGAGGATGACCAGAAGTTCAATGAGATCATTCTGGGGATGCTCCACAAAAAAGGAATTAAAGCGGTAATCGCCACCAGCGGCTGGGATGTCCTGGAGCTGGTTCAGAAATATCAGCCACAGGCCATCACGCTTGATCTGCATCTTGGCGGAGATACGGACGGCTGGCTGGTACTTCAGCAGCTCAAGAACGATATCGGGGTACGGCATATTCCGGTCTGCGTAATGACTGTGGATGAAGACGAGGTGCTGTTGCTGCAGAAGGGGGCTTACGATTATTTCCGCAAGCCCGTGACCAATGAGGAGCTGGAGAATGCGCTGGACCGGTTGAACCGGTTCGCTGATCACGCCACAGCTAATCTGCTGGTCGCCGTTCAGGATGAACAGGAGCGCAAGCATATAGCCGAGCTGCTGGACAACCCGGATCTTACGCTTACTCTTGTAGAGACCGGGCGCAAAGCCTTGAACCAGTTGAATAGCAAGACGTTCGAGGCGATCGTGCTGGACAGCAGCCTGGCGGACATGAAGCTGATCCGCTTCCTCCGGGAGATGTACAAGAACGCCAGAAATAAGAGAATCCCCGTCCTGGTGCAGATGAACCGGAAGCTGACATCGGAGGAAGAAGCCGAGTGGGATGAGCTGGCGAAGATGGCGGTGCTCAAAGAGGTGAAGTCGGATGCCCAGCTGATTGATGAATCCACCCTCGCCCTGCACCGCAAGGCAGGGAATCTGCCGCCGCTCTCCAGAGATAAGCTGGTGAAGCTCTATCAGTCGGATGAGATGATCGAGTATAAAAAGGTGCTTGTAGTGGATGATGATATCCGCAACATCTTTGCGCTCACCTCCATTCTGGAGCGCCATCAGATGAAGGTGATCCCTGCGGAGAATGGCCAGGATGCGATCACGCTGCTGGAGCAGACGCCGGATATCGGCATTGTCCTGATGGACATCATGATGCCGGGAATGGACGGCTATGAGACTACCCGGGCGATCCGGGAGAAGCCGGAATGGAGGGACCTCCCGATACTTGCGCTTACAGCCAAGGCGATGAAGGGAGACCGGGAGCTGTGCCTGGAAGCAGGCTGCTCGGATTATATTACCAAGCCGGTGAACAGCGGACAACTGTTATCAATGATGCGTACCTGGCTGGACGAATAGAGCAGGACAAATAGGACGGACCCTAAAACAGGTCCATGGAACAGGAACAGGAGCCAACCTCTTAGCCGCGATCAGGCGGTTAGGGCTGGCTCCTGTTTTTTTGCTAATATTCGATGAATGTAGCTTATTAATCCGCAGAGGGTTCGAGCTGGCGGCAGGAAGCTCTCTCGATAAAGAGGGTGTCGACTTTGACCTTGGTGCTGACTGCGGGCTGCCGGTGAAGAGAAGCGGTGAACAGATCGACTGCCCATGCGGCCATCCGTTCTTTCTCCACATGAACTGTGGTCAGCTCCGGGGCTACAATCTGCGATTCATTGATATTATCGAAGCCGATGACGGATACATCCTCCGGGATGGAGAAGCCCAGCTCGCCGAGTGCCTTGATCACGCTGATGGCGATGTAATCACATTCACAGAAGAAGGCGGTGGGAAAGGGCTGTCCGCTGTCCTTCAGCCGCTGCAGCTTGTCCCGTAACGGCCCCTGAGAGGAAAATAAGGTCGGCGGCACCGCCAGTATGCTGCTCCGGGGGATCTCCACCTGCGCCTCCGCCATGGCGTCCATGAACCCGCGCTGCCGTTCCCCGAAGTTATGAATCCGCTCCTCGGATGCGATATAACCAATTCTCCGGTGACCGTGACTAGTCAGATAGGTGCCTGCCTGATAAGCCCCCATATAATTATTGATCTCGACAAAATGGACAGGCAGCGCATCGAAGCAGGTGTCCAGCACGATCAGGCCGGGCAGCTTGTCCGCGATATCGGCTATTCTGGCCGCATCCAGGCTGGTTCCGAGCAGAATCACGCCGCTGGTGGGCTCCTCCATCACGGAATGAATGCCCTGCTCATAGTTCTTCTCTTCAATAGCGGAGAAAATCAGACTGTAGCCCCCCATCCGGCAGCGTTCCTCAATATGATGAATCAGCTCCCGGAAGAAGGGCTGCTGATAATACTCCTCATGGACCAGTCCGGCATTGGTGAACACCAGGAACCGCAGGGTGGTGGGGTTCGCCTCAGCGGCGGCCGCTCTTCCCCTGCCGGTATATCCATAGGTCTCCGCCAGGCGCAGAATTCGCCCGCGTGTCTCTGGCCCGACCCCCGGCTTCCCGTTCAGGGCCAGCGAGACGGCCCCTTTGGAGACCCCGGCCAGCCGGGCAAGCTCCTCCATATTCAATGACAAGACCTCCATTCAGCATCGTAGCTTAAGTATGTTTAGTGTAAGGGAAGGCACAGATTTTAGCAATGAACCAGGTTTTTAGTTCGTTTGTTTAGTGTTGTTTAGCTGAAAATAATAACGTTGACGATAATTATAAGGTGATGTAGGATTGATTTAGAATAGTTGTATAGTTAAATGATTTGGTTTTGTTTAGTTAGTGTTTAGTTCGATGTTGCTAATTGTATATCTAAGGATTCATACAGAAGGGAGCAGGACTTATGGCTAATCCGAAGGAAGCAGGGCAGGCTGAAGCATTCCAGGGGAGGGTCTCCGTATCGGTGCCGGACCAGACTTCACAGTGGGGGGTATGTGAAATTGTACTGCATGGAGGCCCTGCAGGGGGCAATCCGTTTACGGAGGTAGCGCTACAGGCGGAATTTTCAATGGGAGAATACTCCGTTCTGGCTCTGGGCTTCTATGACGGGGACGGAGTGTACCGCATCCGCTTCATGCCGGAGCATCAGGGGAAGTGGACCTTCCGGACCGGCAGCAATGCA
Organism: Paenibacillus sp. FSL P4-0338; assembly: GCF_038002365.1. NCBI lineage: Bacteria > Bacillati > Bacillota > Bacilli > Caryophanales > Paenibacillaceae > Paenibacillus > Paenibacillus sp. FSL P4-0338. The sequence goes on from NZ_JBBOCG010000002.1 coordinate 1,732,921, forward strand.
CCTGCTCTGCATGGACTTGAGGGAGAACTGGAATGCACGGCTGCGGCAGAGGGGGCCCATGGTCCGGTCCGGGTGCGGAATACCTTTCATTTTGCCTATGCGGACGGAACGTCCTATCTTCCTGTCGGCACCACCTGCTACGCCTGGACCCATCAGGGGGATGAAATGGAGCGCCAGACGCTGGATACGCTGAAAGCGTCTTCTTTTAACAAAATAAGAATGTGCGTGTTCCCGAAATCCTACTCCTATAACGAGAATGAACCGGAGTACTATCCTTATGAAGGCTCGGTCCAGGCAGGGTGGGATTACAGCCGGTTCAACCCGGCGTTCTTCCAGCATCTGGAGGAGCGGATTGCAGACCTTGGGGAGCTGGGCGTCGAGGCTGACCTGATTCTGTTCCACCCGTATGACCGCTGGGGCTTCGCAGATATGGGCAAAGAGGCGGATGACCGCTATCTCCGGTACCTTGTAGCCAGACTCTCGGCTTACCGCCATATCTGGTGGTCGCTGGCTAATGAATATGATTTCATGAGCAACAAGCTGCTGGCCGATTGGGAGAGGTATGCGCATATTGTAACGTCGTATGATCCTTACGGGCACCTGATCTCTAACCACAACGGTATTGCCTTCTATGACTTCAACCAGCCCTGGGTTACGCATTGCAGTATTCAGCGTGTGGATGTGTACAAGACCTCCGAGAATACAGACGAATGGAGACGGCGCTGGAATAAGCCTGTCGTGATCGATGAATGTGTCTACGAGGGCAATATCGAGCATGGCTGGGGAAATATTACCGGGGAAGAGATGGTCCGGCGCTTCTGGGAAGGCGCGGTCCGTGGAGGATATGTCGGACATGGGGAAACCTACCTGCACCCGGAGGATAAGCTCTGGTGGGCCAAGGGCGGCCGGCTGTATGGCACGAGTCCTGAGCGGATTGCTTTTCTGCGCCGTGTGCTGGAGGAAGGGCCTTCAGAGGGACTGAACCCGCTGTCTTCGGATTGGGATCTGCCCAGAGCCGGGGTGGAGGACGAATATTATCTGTATTATTTCGGGTTCAACCGGCCGGGCTTCCGCCAGTTTACCATGAACCCGGAGATCCGCTATAAGGTGGAGCTGCTGGATACCTGGAACATGACGGTGGAGGAGCTTGCGGGTAGCTATCAGGGAACCTTCAGGGTCGATCTGCCGGGACGGACTTATATGGCGTTGAGAATGACGCGCCTGCACGAAGAGCAAGACCTGGAGGCGAAATAAGATGTGGAAGGTTGGTGTTGTGGGCGCCGGGTATTGGTCAGATAAGCATCTGCAGGCATGGCAGCGTATCCCCGGCGTTCAGATTCAAGGCCTGTGCGACCTGGATTCGGACAAGCTGCACAGTAAGGGTGTGGCATACGGAATTCCCCGGGACATGCTGTACTCCACGCTGGAAGACATGCTGTCTTCTGCGGAGCTGGATATAGTGGATATTATTACCGCGCCGGATACCCATCCCGAGCTGGTCGGACTGGCTGCACGGTCCGGGAAGCATATCCTGTGCCAGAAGCCGTTTGCCCGTTCTATGGAGGAAGCCTGTGAGATGGTGGAAACAGCCCATGCTGCGGGCGTCCGGCTGATGGTTACAGAGAACTGGCGCTGGCTGCAGCCGATTCAGGCTATCCGCAAGCTGCTGGATGAGGGAACGGCAGGACGGCTCCAGACGATCCGCTATATCCATACGGATTATTATTCACCGCGGTTTGCCCCGGAGAATGAGCTGCCGCAGCCGTTCTTCCGGGAGATGCCGAAGCTGCTGTTCTATGAGATGGGGGTTCACTGGTATGATACGTGGCGCTTCCTGTTCGGGGAACCGAAGCGGCTCTATGCGGAGACCCGGAAGGTCAGCCCGTATATTACCGGGGAGGATGCCGGGTTGATTACCCTCGGCTATGAGGATTACATGGGCTTAATGGATATGAGCTGGGCCACCCGGCAGAATTTGCCGGGCAAGCTCACGCTGCCTGTGCTGCCGGACCATAAGGAACAGCTGATTATTGAAGGCAATCAGGCAACGATCAAGCTGTACAGCAGCGGTACACTCAGCCTGATTGATAACAGCGGGGCCGAGACGGTTGTGTCGGAGAAGAACGGCCTTGATTTTGAAGAGAGCCATTACCGGCTGCAGTCGCATTTCATTGAATGCCTGAACACGGGTGAGGAATTCCAGACGAGCGGCGAAGATAATCTGAAGACGTTGGAGCTTGTATTCGGGACCTACCGGAGTGCGGAAGAGCATGAGGTCATTCATTTGGCATAGCTCTAAGGGGCGGTATACGAAGAACCGGGGAGCCGCTGTCCGGTTCTTTGCCATGCTTACCGGCAAGATTGGCTGATCGCCGGGGAATAGCGTACACTGGGTGAATAGAGTCATTACTGAACTTGAGCTGCGGGGTGAGAAGGATGGACAAGCTGCTGGAGCAGATCACAGGCGAGCTGCTGGGACAGGTTGAAATAGAAAGCGTGAATCCGCTGGAGCCGGTGAAGGTCAGCGGTGTAGGGAGGCTCTGGAGGGTGCTCGGAACCGGAAATTACGCGGCTGTCTTCTGCCGTCAGGGAGCAGAGGAATACGCAGTGAAGATTTACGCGCCGGGCAGGCCGGGCATTGAGGAAGAAGCTGAGGTGTACCGCCGCCTTGGGCAGCATCCAGCCTTCTCGGAATGCTATTATGCCGGAGCAGATTTCCTGGTCCTCAAAAGGCTGGGCGGAGTCACCTTCTACGATTCCATGCAACGCGGCATTCTCATTACCGGACAGGCTATTGAAGACATTGACAACGCGCTTCAGTATGCCAGATCCCGGGGACTGCGCCCGCATGATATCCACGCCAAGAATGTGATGCTCCGGGAGGGCCGGGGACTGATTGTAGATGTCTCGGATTTCCTGAAGGATGATGATTGCAGTATGTGGGAGGATTATAAGCGGTTGTATTACCGGTTGTACCAGCCGGTGGCTTCCCGCCGGGTATTTCCGGTTCCCCGTCTGATTCTGGAAATGGTCCGCAGAGGGTACCGGTTCTGGCGTCGGCGGAAGCAGGGGCGGAGCCGGTTCACTCTTTTCCGGAAATGACAAAGGCTTCAATTAGTAGTGCTTACAGATGTGGATCTCAGGAGTGCAGCGGGCATGGCCTCAGCCCTTCGGAATGCGGCGGTAGCTGGAGGGAGAGAAGCCGGAGATTCGCTTGAATAGCCGGGAGAAGTAATAAGGGTCATTGATCCCTACGGCAGCGCCGACCTCCTTAATGCTGAGTTCGGTAAGATCGAGCAGATGGCCTGCGCGCTGGATTTTGAGCCGCAGGAAATACTCAATCGGGGAGACGCCGGTCCCAGCGTTGAAAATATAGATCAGATGCTGCTTCGATACGCCGGCATGCTTAGCCAGCTCAGGCAGGGTGAGGGTGCTGCCCAGCCGTCCGTTCATATACTGGATCGCCTGTTCCAGATACGTCTCCCGCTTCTTCTCCTGAGCTGATTTCCCGGTACTCAGGCCAATCCCGGAGAGCAGCTGCCTAACCGTCTGGGCGATGTGCACATGGGTAGCCAGGGCATAGGTCCGCTCAGCCAGCAGCTCGTAGGCAGGGACGAACCAGTCGATAAGCCGGGCCTTGCCGCTCGGGGCTAGGGCAAGGGGGGCGCCGGACAATCCGAACAGCTTCACCAGCCGGTCGGCATGGCTTCCTTTGAAATGGAACCAGTAAATGCTCCATGGATTCTCCTGCATGGCCCCGTACCGATGCGGGGTGCCTGGAGGAATAATGACCATATCCCCCGGCTGCATGTTCATCTGCTCCCCGTGGTTCAGCTCCACCCAACCCTCCCCAGCTTCACATAAGATCAAGATATGCGACGGGCTGCCTTCGAGGCGTTCCCTGAAATGATACCGGGCATTCGGAAAGTACCCGATGTCCGTAATGAACAAGGACGCGGTCAACTCCTCCTGCTCCAGCTCCTTCATCCAATATTCAGGCAGCACATACAGCTTCTCCTCGACAAACCCTTCCGGCTTGCGGATATGACCCTGATTCACGCGGGCTCCCCCTAACAGATAGTATGTAAACAATCTTGCACAGAATAAGAATATAATCCATCACTTCCCGCATTTCGTCAATTGGAACCTTCCCGGCCAGGGGCTAGAGTAGAACTATCAAGTCAAGGGAGGCAGTGAAGGGATGAAGCATACAGGTAGCGGTAAGATGCCGGAGGCAGGCGGGGGGAACACAGACTTCGCTGGCAATGGGGACAACACGTATAATGCGGGCAACGCGGACAACGCGGACAACACAGACAACACAGACAACGCGTATAATTCGGGCAACGCGGACAGAGCGGACCGGGTGCAGGTACGGGAGACCTGTGTGATTATACCAACCTATGAAGCGGGGGCTGCTGATCCAAATCCTATGTTTCTGGAGAAAAGAGTCTATCAGGGGAGCTCGGGGCGTGTATACCCTCATCCCGTGATCGAGAGCATCTCGGATGTGAAGCAGGATAGGGTGTACAAGCTGATTATTCTGGAGAATGAATATCTGCGCATAGAGATCATGCCGGAGCTTGGAGGGCGGATCTACCGGGCGCTGGACAAGACGAATAACTATGATTTTGTCTACTATAACCGCGTAATCAAGCCTGCGCTGGTCGGCCTTGCGGGTCCCTGGATCTCCGGGGGCATTGAGTTCAACTGGCCGCAGCATCACCGCCCGAATACGTTCGGGCCCGTAGAATATAAGCTTGAGGCTGCTCTGGATGGGAGCGCTGCCGTATGGGTGAGCGAGATTGACCGGATGTACGGGACGAAGGTTACCGCTGCATTCAGACTCTATCCAGGGAGAGCCTATTTGGAGGCCCGGGCCCAGTGCTATAACCGGACGCCGCAGGCGCAGACCTTCCTCTGGTGGGCCAATCCGGCGGTTGCGGTCAATGATCAGACGCAGTCTGTTTTTCCGCCTGATGTTACAGCCGTCTTCGACCATGGAAAAAGGGATGTATCACGGTTCCCTATTGCGACCGGTACCTACTACAAACAGGATTATTCGGAAGGCGTGGACATCTCCCGCTACAAGAATATTCCGGTTCCGACCTCTTATATGGCCTATAAGTCGGATTATAATTTCGTCGGCGGATATGATCACGGCGTCCAGGCGGGGCTGCTGCATGTGGCTGATCATCATATCTCACCGGGAAAGAAGCAATGGACCTGGGGGAACGGGGAGTTCGGTCAGGCCTGGGACCGCCAGCTGACCGATGAAGACGGGCCTTATATTGAACTCATGACGGGCGTGTACACCGATAATCAGCCTGACTTCACCTGGCTGCAGCCGTATGAGGAGAAGAGCTTCATCCAGTATTTCATGCCGTATAAAGGCATCGGTCTGGTGAAAAATGCCTCGGTAGACGCTGCGGTCAATCTGGAAGTTGATGCGGTATCAGCTCAGGCGGTGGTGAAGGTATACGTGACCTCACAGCTTGCACAGGCTGTTATCCGCTTAAGCGGTGCCGCTGGCGAGTATCTCCGGGAGACTGCAGATTTGTCCCCGGCAGAGGCTATAGAGCGTACGGTCATACTGCACCATGGAGAGCAGGAGCATAACCTCAAGCTGACGGTCCATAGTGCAGAGGGCAGGCTGCTGGTCGCCTATCAGCCGAAGCGGCCGGAGATCGAGCGCATCCCCGAGGCGGCGAAGCCGCTGGCAGCGCCGGAAGAGCTGCGTTCAACAGAGGAGCTATATCTGGCCGGCCTGCATCTGGAGCAGTACCGGCATGCCACCTTTGAGCCGGAGGCCTATTATCTGGAGGGGCTTAAGCGGGACTGCGGGGATATCCGGCTGAATGTAGCGTATGGAACGCTGCTGCTCCGCCGCGGGCAATATGCGCAGAGTGAGCCCTTGTTCCGCCGCGCCATTGAACGTCTGACCTCGCGTAATCCTAACCCGTATGACAGCGAAGCCTATTACCAGTTGGGGGTTGCCCTGCGCGGCCAGAACCGTCTGGATGAGGCTTTTGCCGCTTATTACAAGGCGGTATGGTCGGCAGCCTGGCAGGATGCGGGGTATTTCTCACTTGCTCAGATTGCCTGCCAGCGGGGCCGGTATACCGAGTCGCTGGAGCTGGTGGAGCGTTCGCTGATCCGCAATGCGCGTAATTATAAGGCGAGGAATCTGAGGTCTGCTCTCCTGCGCAGACTTGGCCGGCCGCAGCAGGCGAGAGGATTCGCCAGTGAGACTGTGCAGCTTGATCCTGCTGATTTTGGCGCCTATAACGAACTTGTCCTGGCTCTTGCAGCACTAGATGACCCTGCTGCGGCAGAAGAGGCGCTGATAGAATTAGAGCGGCTTATGCGTGGTGACGCACACAACTACCTTAATCTTATGGCGGATTATATAGGCTGCGGACTGTATGCGGAAGCTCTTGCTGTAGGAGAGAGAGGGGCCCAGCGGGGCAGATCCGACCCTCAATCTGAACCCGGACTAGAATTAGAATCCGAATCGGTCTATCCAATGCTGCATTATGCCCTTGGCGAATGTTATGAACGTACGGGACAAGGCGAGCAGGCACGGGAGGCCCGTAGCAAGGGGCAAGCGGCCTGTCCGCTGCACTGCTTCCCGAACACGCTGTCCGAGCTTGACTGGCTGTTAAGCGCCATTCGGGCGAATCCCCTGGATGATAAGGCCCACTACTATCTCGGCAATCTCTATTATGACAAGAAGCGGCCGGAGGAAGCGGCGGCGAGCTGGGAACGTTCGCGTGAACTGAGAGGGGATTTCGCCATCGTTCACCGCAATTTGGCCCTGGCCTATTACAACAAGCAGAATAATCCTGAGGCGGCGCTTGCTTCACTGGAGCAGGCCTTCGCCTGTGCGCCGCAGGATGCGCGGATTCTGTATGAGCTGGATCAGCTGCGCAAGAAGCTCGCCTGGTCTGCCGGGGAACGACTGGGTCATCTAGAGGCACAGTGCAATTTGGTGGCGCAGCGGGATGATCTGTATATCGAATATGTTACGCTGCTTAACCAGCTTGAGCGCTATGACGAAGCGGTTAGGGCATTAAGCTCGCGTAACTTCCATCCCTGGGAGGGAGGAGAGGGTAAGGTGACCGGGCAATACCAATTCGCCCACAGCGGCCTTGGCAGACAGGCGCTGGATATCGGGCAATTTGAAGCTGCGCTTGAGCATTTCCGGCTGGCCCTGGCCTATCCGCATAATCTGGGCGAAGGGAGGCTGGAAGGGGCGCAGGAGAATAATATTCATTATGCTCTTGGCCGGGTATACGAAGGGCTTCAGCAGGAAGAAGAGGCTGAGCGCTGCTACAGGGCGGCCTCACAAGGTCTGTCGGAGCCGGCAAGTGCAGTGTTCTACAATGACCAGCCGCCGGAGATGATTTTCTACCAGGGGCTGGCCTGGCTGAGGCTTCAGGAGCCGATGGAGGCGAAACGCCGCTTCAATCGATTGATTGATTATGCCGAGCGTCATCTCTTCGACGATATCAAGCTGGATTATTTCGCTGTGTCGCTGCCGGATTTCCTGGTGTTTGAGGATGACCTTAACCGGCGCAATGTCATTCATTGCCGCTATATGCGGGGCCTCGGGCTTCTCGGGCTGGGCCGGTATGAAGCAGCGGTATCAGAGCTGGATCTAGCCCTTGACCTGGACCCTAATCATCAGGGAGCCGGGGTTCACAGACGGATGGCCGGCAGTGCCCTGAACCGGGGACAATTCTAAGCAGATGGGGGACAATATAATATGCATACAACAGGACGGCATACGATTATTCTGGACGAAGACTGGTGTTTTCAGGCGGACACAGCAGGTATAGGGGAGCATGAGGAATGGCAGATTACAGGCTTGCCAGCCCCAAGGAAGGTTGCGGTTCCGCATACCTGGAATGTGGAGGAAGGTCTGGAGGAGCACCGGGGGGCCGGGTGGTATGAGTATAGCATCAGTATTCCTGAGGCGTGGAGCAGCAGCCGGTTCCGCCTGCATTTTGAAGCCGTCTACCGTGATGTGGTAGTCTGGGTCAATGGCCGCAAGGCTGGTTCGCATGTCAACTCAGGGTATACTGCCTTTGAGCTGGAGGTGACTGCGCATATTCTGCATGGCAAGGAGAACCGGATTACGGTAAAAGCGGATAATTCCCCGTCCGCTCAGGCGCTTCCGCAAGACTTAAGCTTCGACTGGGCGGATGATGGAGGGATCATCCGGCCTGTACAGCTTATAGTGACCGGGCAAACGGCCGTCAAGCATATCCGCGTCTTCCCGGAAGTCCGGTTTGGATCCGGGCACCAGCAGGCGTCCGGCCGGTTGCTGGCAGAAGTGCAGCTATGCGGACCCTCTGCTTCAGCAACAATAGGGGCCACTATTTTCAAGGACGGAGCACAAATCTGGGAGGATCACCGCCCCCTGCCTCCGCAATGCGCGAACTGGCAACTTGCAGAGATGGAGTGGTTATCGGTAGAGCTGTGGCATTTCGATCACCCGCACCTCTACCAGCTTCAGCTCACTATCCATGAGGGCGGACAGCTTCATGACGAGGTAACCGTCAATTTCGGGTTCCGCGAGATTGTGGTCAAAGGGCAAGAGCTATGGCTGAACCGCGAGCCTGTCCGCCTGATGGGCGCAGAATGGATGCCGGGTTCTAACCCTGTGGTTGGCATGGCCGAGAAGCGGGAGGATCTCAGCGCGATGCTGGAGCGGCTGAAGGAGGCGAATGCTGTGATCACGCGCTTCCACTGGCAGCAGGGCAATGAGCTGCTGGACTGGTGTGACCACAACGGCATTCTTGTGCAGGAGGAAATCCCGCATTGGCAGCAGCCGGCGGAGCCGGATCAGCACACGTTCGCGGTAGCCTTATCCCAGGCGAAGGAGATGATCCGCGGCCATTCCCATCATCCGTGTATCTTCGCCTGGGGAATGGGGAATGAGCTGGACGGGCAGTCGGAGACTACCCTCCGGTACATGGAGCAGCTGAAGCAGGAGATCAATAAGCTGGATTCACAGCGGCTGATTAACTATGTGAGCAACACGGTCCACCTGCAGCCGTGTAGTGATGCTACGGGAGCCGGGGATCTGTTGATGTGGAATGACTATATCGGAACCTGGCACGGCGAGCTGGATGAGGATGAGGTTATCCGGCAGATTCTGGCCGATTACCCGGATAAGCCGGTGGTGGTGGCTGAATATGGCCTATGCGAGCCGGTCTACGAAGGCGGAGACCCTAGAAGAACAGAGATCCTTATGCACAAAACAGAGCTATACCGCAAGTATCCCCAGTTTGCAGCCCTGATCTTTTTCAGTCTGAATGATTACCGCACGCAAATGGGAGAAGACGGGCAGGGAAGATGGAAGCAGCGGGTTCATGGTTCGGTGGATGTGCATAACCGGGTGAAGCCCTCTTTTGCCGCATTGCGTGAGATAGCTTCACCGCTCCTGCTCGCAGATGCCCCTGTGCTGAAGGAACGTGAGCTTGAAATTACCCTGAAATGCCGGAAGGATATTCCCAGTTATGCTGTGCAGGGTTATTATGTAACACTGTCTACAGATGGCGTGGAAGGAGCGACACAGGTGATTCCTGATATGCAGCCGGGAGAGGTCCTCACCCTAAGCCACAAGCTGCCTGATGCTCCTGTAACGGAGTTGACACTAACGGTCTATCGTCCGAACGGCTTCAGCGTGCTGGAGCTGGGATTGGGACAGTAGTTGACCCGGTAATACAACCAAATCCTAAGGAGTGAAAAGAATGGATACAGTGCTGAGCAGGCTGCCGCGCAAGCTTACCCTAACCATGTGGGATTTCTCCTGGTATACGATGACCTTGCCGGGCGAGCCTTATCATGATCTGGCGGCAAGATGCAGGGAAGCAGCGGACAGAGGGTACAACACCATCCGGATCTGTGCGATGCCGTTCCTGTTGTTCACGGAGGAAGGCAAACGCCCCGGACCGCTGTACTTCGGCAGTCTGGGGGAAGTAGGTCAACGTACCCGCTGGTACAACTGCCGCGGCGGTGCCGAGCTGGACGGGCATGCGCATCTGCTGGAGCTGTTCAGACAGGCCAAGGCGCACGGACTCTATATTATGCTGTCTTCCTGGGAATATCAGCAGAGCCCCAGCTTCCTGGCTTATCCCGCGCTGCGGGATGAGCTGGCTGCAATTGCTCCCGCAGAGCGGTTCATGACCCTGGCCCGGTCGATGAACCAGCTAATCAGGTACATTAAGGCGGAGGGTTTTGCCAGTCAGATTGTCTATGCCGAGCTGCATAATGAAGTCGAATTCGGACAGCTTACCGCTGTGGGCACAGAGCAGGGAATCGGCGCAGCGGATACGCCCAGGCTGGTGGAGGCCATGCAGCCTTATATTGAGGCAGCTGTAGGGTATCTTCGGGAACAGCATCCCGATATTCTAATCACGGCCAGCTATACGCTGAACGAAGCTTATCCGAAGGCATATGTAGCCCGTAATTTGCAGGTGGCCCACTATCATCTCTATATTAAAGGCGTGCTGAATGAGCTTATGGACGCGGCGGGGTTGAATGATGATGAGGTGCCTTTTCCAAATGCCTTTGTCCGGTCTATGCTGAGGGAAGAGGCCCCGCCCTTCGGGGAATGGACCCTGCCCGCAGGGCAGGAGTGGCGGATGGAGGGCAATCCGGTGGGGATGAAGCTGATCTATCTGCATGACTGGGCCGACCCTGATCTATGGGATCTCTATCTGTATGACCGTTACGGAGCCCACAAGCTGGCGATGCTGCAAAAAGCGGACATGCGCCTGGAAGAAGCGCAGGAATGGGCTGCACATTCGGGCCTGCCGGTGGTGATCGGCGAAGGCTATGTCGGCTATACCCCGCTGCTTGCAGGCTTCGAGGAGGGGCCGGTCGGGAAGTTCATTGCCGAGTATGCGCTACGTAAGGGGATGGCCCTGGGCTTCTGGGGCATGACGCTGTGCTCCAACTGTGCGCCGCATCATCCGTTCTGGCAGGATGCGGCTTGGCAGCAGCGGTGGAACCGCTACATTCTTGAAGCGGAGTAGAGGAGTAGCAGAATAGCAGAGTAGCAGAATAGCAGCAGACAGTGCGGTAGCCCGCCAGCTTGTTATGCTGCGTCCCTCCGGGCGGACAGCCGCTGGAAGCAGAATGGGCTCCGTGTTATATTGGGTGTACTTAGTGGTGAGCAGGAGGGATGCAGCATGGGAGAGCCGTCCGGCGGGGAAGCCGCTGATGCTCCATACTCTATAGGTCTGAAGCGGATATACGAGCCTGCGGACTCCGGAGACGGATACCGGATTCTGGTGGACCGGCTGTGGGCGCGCGGAGTGACGAAGGAGCAGGCGGCCATTGACGAGTGGATGAAGGAGATCGCGCCAAGCCCGGCGCTGCGCAAGTGGTTCGGGCATCTGCCGGAGCGGTTCGCGGCATTCAAGGAACGGTATACTATGGAGCTGGAGGAGAATCCGGAATGCGCGGGGCTTGCGGAAGCGATCCGGGAGCGGGCGCTTGAACAGAGGGTCACGCTGGTCTATGCCGCGAAGGACCCGGTCCATAACCATGCGAAGGTACTCTATGAATGGCTGATCTGCGGTTAAAAAAGCACACGGGCCTCCTCCGAATGAATATCCGTTCGGCAGGCGGCCCGTGTGCTTTTAGCTGAACAATCTACGCGTTGCTTAGCTGCAGTGCCGGTCCGAAGAACTCATAATGAATCTGAGACTCGGTCATTCCGAGCTTCTGCAGTTCACCAATCATGGCTTCCATAAAAGGAACAGGCCCGCACACGTAAGCATCTCCGGTAACATCTACATAACTCTTTAGAATTTCGCCGGTAATCACGCCATCCGGTCCGCCGGAGTAGAAGGTTCGGGTCTTGACGTTGCTCAGCGCCGCCGCATGCTTTTCAATATCCTTTCCGAAGGCAGCAAGCGATTCGTTCCGCGCAGAGTGGAGGAAGACAACCGGCCGGTCCGGTGTTACATTAGCCACGGTCTCGAGCATGCTCATCATAGGGGTGATGCCTACGCCGCCTGAGATAAAGGCTACTGGGGTAGTTATAGAAGTATCCAGCAGGAACTCACCGGCAGGAGCGCTCACCTCAACGGTATCGCCCTCATTCACTCCGTTATGAAGATAGACAGATACCACGCCATTCGGGTCATTCGTCTCCTCGCGTTTCACCGAGATGCGGAACTCATCCGGCTTCGGCGCTTGGGACAGGCTGTATTGGCGGATCATGGTGTATTGCTCTCCAGGAATCAGCACACGGACAGAGATGTACTGGCCCGGCTTATAGTCTGGTACATTCGAGCCGTCGGCCGGTTTCAGATAGAACGATGTAATGCTGCCGCTCTCCTCAACCTTACGCACCACGGTAAAAGGCTTAAAGAAGTTCCAGCCGTTGTCCTGTTCCCGCGCTTCCTTGTACATGCTGTCTTCCACACCGATGAATGCATCAGCAATCACTCCGTACGCGGCTTCCCAGGCACTCAGGATCTCATCCGTAGCGGCATCGCCCAGCACCTCCTTGATGGCCTTCAGCAGGAATTCTCCGACGATCGGGTAATGCTCCGGCTTGATACCGAGACTGACATGCTTGTGTGCGATCTGAACCACCGCCGGCAGTATATTCTCAAGGTTGTCTATGTGGACTGCCGCTGCGTAGACCGCATTGGCCAGTGCTGCCTGCTGGCGGCCTTGCGCCTGGTTGGCGTGGTTGAACACATTCAGCAGCTCCGGGTGGGCCTCGAACAGATTCCGGTAGAACACCGTTGTAATGGTGGTGCCGTGCTCCGCCAGGACTGGCGCTGTGGATTTGACAATGTCACGAGTCTCTTGTGTTAAAATATTGATCATCCCCTCTCCATATAGTACAAAATTAATATATACGGTTTTGAAGAGAAAAGATATATTTAAAATACCACTTTAACAAATTAGACAAAGAATATGATAAACTTTGCAATAAATATCACTTACATTAAGCTGAGTTAAATAGAACGGAGCATGACTATGAGGCTGACGTTATATACCGATTATTCCCTGCGAATCCTCATGTATCTAGGAGCCAAGCAGCGGGAGGAGTTAACTACAATACAGGATATCTCTAGTGCCTACGGTATCTCCAAGAATCATCTGATGAAGGTCTCGCATGAACTCGGCAAGGCGGGTTATCTCGAAACAGTGAGAGGGCGCGGGGGAGGGATCAGGCTTGCGCTTGCGCCGGAGATGATCAATATCGGGGAGGTTGTGCGCCGGATGGAGGATGATTTCTATCTCGTGGAGTGCTTCAATCCCACAGGCGGCAGCTGCCCGATCTCTCCGGTGTGCAGACTCAAAGGCGTGCTGGGCAAGGCTCTGCACGCCTATCTGAAGGTGCTGGATGAGTATACGCTCGAGGATCTGCTGATGAATAGAGATGATCTGCGTGCTATTCTGCAGGAGAGCGGCAATGGAGAGGAGCTTCACAATGAAACTAATTAAAAATATTCTACTGGTATCTGTTCTAACCCTGTCTTCTGTGATCTTGGTTACTATTCCAACTCTCGTGGTTTATGCAGATCAAGCGGTAAAAGTGATTTCAATATCGGTCGCAAGTCCGTCAAACGCATTGAAACCAAAACAGACATTTCAATTAAAGCCAAACGTAGCTACTTCACCCAAAGGTACAAATGTAAAGATTACATACTCTTCAACCAATACTAAGGTAGCAACGGTAAATGTGAGCGGTTTAGTAACGGCTGTCAATCCAGGAAAAGCAATCATATATACAAGCTCAGGCGGCAAAAGCACATATGCAGTAATCAATGTAGCTTCTAAGACAGTAAGTCTCAGTACAGGGCTGTGGGTAGAAAAGAAGGACATTAAAAATTCAGAAGAACAGCTGTTAACTGATGGTGCTATTTATTTCGAACTGAAAAGCTTCAAAAATAATATGCTGACCGGACATTTTTTCTCTATTAGTTCCCCTCCATCCAATCGGATAGCTGATGTTGAGATCAGAACAGAAATTAAGAATGGCAAAGGGGTTTTCTCCTACACTGATGATGGTTGGGGAAACAGCGGAAAAGGAACTGTAGAAATCAAAGGGGACAATCTTTTGTTCGGTTTCAAAGAGACCAAATCAGACAGCAGCGCAATGTGGAATCTCGGATCATTCAGCGTCACATTATATAAATCTAACAGCGGTTCGAACGTGGGGGTATCAGGATAAATTAACTTATCATCTGGTCAAATATGATGACAAGAAAATTATTGGTTTAAGCAGCCGGGGCCCGTAGGAATAAGACTCCGGCCGCATATAGAAAAACACACGGACTCCAACCGGAACATTCAGATCCGCTATGCAGTCCGTGTGTTTTGTGTACCCTTCTATTCAGGGCGGCATTACGGCTCCTGGAACAGCAGCCGCTCTTCATCCCGGCTGTGAATAGCATTCACTACCAGCAGCGCATGGAACTGGTGCAGCACCTCTGAGGTGAGGCCGTCTTCGGCGAGCATACTTTTGACATCCTGCACGATGATCCGCAGCAGCTCATGATCCCGCTTCAGCCGGGTAACGGCTTCTTCCAGAGCGGGATTCTTCGCAATCATCTCCTGATAGAAGCCGTCTTCTTCCGCATCAGCATGGCTGAGTATCCGCGTCTCCCAGTACTCAATCAAGTGGTCAGCCGCCTGGCGGGCCACCTCCACTTCCTTAAGCGCCAGCAGTTCTTCCACTTCTTCTGTCTTGGCTACAGCGCCGGATAGCCCGCCCTGATGTATGGCATGATGGGCGTGCAGCTGGCGTAGTGAGGGTCCTGACATTATTCTTCATCCTCCCGTAGTATAACTATCTCAGACGTATCTACTGGTCAGTATAGCATAGAGTGCTGCCATGGAATTCCCGCTAGGAACTTCCCCCGAATATAAAGAGGGAAGTCCCTAATGGAACTCCGGGCCCGGCGGTGCAGCGCAGAATCAGAGCTTTTCTCCTCAGGGGGAAAGGCTTTTTTGCTGCGGGATGAGATCAAGGGAATTCCCGAGGTTCAATAGGTGTTTCCCTAATGGGAAGCACGGCCGGGGAGATCCATAATGAGATTAATTGAATAGATTCGTACAAAGGAGTGTTCTGGACAGATGAAGAAGAAATTCGGCCTTAACTTTTTTAAGCCGGTGGAGAGCTATTCCGGGAACTGGTCCATTCTTGAAGAGAAAAATAGAGATTGGGAGAACATGTACCGCCAGCGCTGGTCTCACGATAAAGTAGTCCGCACCACCCATGGCGTGAACTGTACAGGCTCCTGCAGCTGGAAGGTGTTCGTGAAGAACGGGATTATCACCTGGGAGAACCAGCAGATTGATTATCCGTCCTGCGGACCGGATATGCCGGAGTTCGAGCCGCGCGGCTGTCCGCGCGGAGCTACCTTCTCCTGGTATGAATACAGCCCGCTGCGCGTGAAGTATCCGTATATCAGAGGCAAGCTATGGCGGCTGTGGCAGACGGCGCTCCAGGAGCATGACAATTATGTCGATGCCTGGGCCAGCATTGTAGAAGATCCTGAGAAGGCCAGCCAGTATAAGAAGGCACGCGGCAAGGGCGGCCATGTCCGGGTGGCCTGGGATGATGCACTGCGGCTAATCGCAGCGCAGCTGATCTATACGATCCGTAAATACGGTCCTGACCGGATCGCCGGATTCACCCCGATTCCGGCCATGTCGATGGTCAGCTATGCTTCAGGGGCGCGGTTCATCTCCCTTCTGGGCGGTCAGATGCTGAGCTTCTATGACTGGTATGCCGATCTTCCTCCGGCTTCGCCGCAGATCTGGGGCGAGCAGACGGATGTCCCGGAATCCTCGGACTGGTACAATGCCGGGTACCTGATGATGTGGGGCTCGAACGTACCGCTGACCCGGACGCCGGATGCCCACTTCATGACTGAAGTGCGCTACAAAGGCACGAAGGTCGTATCGGTCGCCCCGGATCTTGCTGAGAACGTGAAGTTCGCCGACAATTGGCTGGCTCCGAACCCCGGCTCGGATGCGGCGCTTGCCCAGGCGATGACGCATGTCATCCTGCAGGAGTTCTACCAGGAACGCCAGGAGCCGATGTTCCTGAATTATGCGAAGCAATATACGGATATGCCGTTCCTGATTCTGCTTGATCCGCATGAGGACAGCCTGAAGGGCGGACGCTTCCTGCGGGCCAGTGATCTGGGCGATGCTTCCCCGCACTCGGACTGGAAGCCGGTAATCTTCGATGAAGCAACTGGCGAGATGATCGTGCCGAACGGGACAATGGGACAGCGCTGGGAGGAAGGCAAGAAGTGGAACCTGATTCTGGAGCGGGAGGACGGCAGCAAGGTGGAGCCGGCTCTGACCATCGAAGGGCACGGGGAAGAATGGACAGAGATTGTGTTCCCTTACTTCGACAATGCCGGTAATGGCACCTTCAGCCGGATCATTCCGGCCCGGAAGATGAAGCTTGCGGACGGCACGGAACGTTATGTCGCCACCGTATACGACCTGATGATGAGCCAGTACGGCATTAAGCGCAGAGACAGTCTGCTGAACGCTAAGGGGTATGAGGATGAATTGTCCCATTACACTCCGGCCTGGCAAGAGAAGATTACTACAGTAAAAGCAAGCGTGGTCGTGCAGATTGCCCGCGAGTTCGCCCAGAACTCCATTGAGACCGGCGGACGCTCCATGATTATCATGGGCGCAGGCATCAACCACTGGTTCAACAGCGATACCATCTATCGTTCAATTCTGAATCTGGTGGTGCTGACTGCATCCCAAGGCGTCAACGGTGGCGGCTGGGCGCATTATGTCGGCCAGGAGAAATGCCGTCCGATTGAAGGCTGGTCCACCATTGCCTTCGCCAAGGACTGGCAGGGCCCGGCGCGGCTGCAGAATGCAACCTCATTCTTCTATTTTGCTACCGAGCAGTGGCGTTATGAGGAGAGCGGCACCGATTCGCTGAAATCGCCGACAGGCGGAGAGGTTGCTTACCAGCACCCGGCAGATTACAACGTACTGGCTGCGCGTCTGGGCTGGCTGCCGTCCTTCCCGCAATTCAACAAGAACAGCCTGCTGTTCGCCGAGGAAGCGGCGCAGCAAGGCAAGAAGACGGATGCGGAGATTATCAGCCATGCTGTAGAAGAGGTTACTTCACGGAAGACGCGCTTTGCTGTAGAAGATCCCGGCGCACCTGAGAACTTCCCGCGCTCCCTGTTCATCTGGCGCTCGAATTTGATCTCAAGCTCCGCTAAGGGACAGGAATACTTCATGAAGCATTTGCTCGGAGCATCAGATGGTCTGCTGGCCGAGCCGAATGAGGAGCAGAAGCCGGAGGAGATCGTCTGGCGTGAGGATGTGGAAGGCAAGCTGGATCTGATGGTGGCGCTGGATTTCCGGATGACCACTACGCCGCTGTATGCCGATGTGGTTCTGCCTGCCGCAACCTGGTATGAGAAAACAGATCTGTCGTCCACCGACATGCATCCGTTCGTCCATCCGTTCAATCCGGCCGTGAATCCGCTGTGGGAATCCCGTTCGGACTGGGATATCTACCGTCAGCTCTCGGAGGTATTCTCCGAGATGGCGAAATCGCAGCTGCCCGGAGTCTATAAGGATGTAGTGATGTCCCCGCTGGGCCATGACTCCATTAGCGAAATCTCACAGCCGATGGGTCTGGTCAAGGATTGGACCAAGGGCGAAGTGCCGGCCATTCCGGGTAAAACCATGCCGAACTTCACCATTGTCGAGCGGGATTACACGCAGATTCATCATAAATACAGCTCGCTCGGACCGAACCTGGCTACCGGCAAAGCAGGCGCACACGGCGTCAGCTTCTCGGTTGCGGAGGAATACGAAGAGCTGAAGAAGATCAGCGGTGTGCATTACGATGAATCGATCCGGCACGGACTGCCGAAGCTGCAGACGGCCCGTCAGGCGGCGGATGCCATTCTTCATCTGTCTTCCGCCACCAACGGCCGCGTCTCCCAGAAGGCTTATGAGTCGGCGGAGAAGGATCACGGGGTCGAGCTGCGGGATATTTCGGCAGACCGGGCCGCTGAGAAAATTACGTTCCAGAGCATTACCGCTCAGCCGCGTGAGGTGATTCCGACACCGGTATTCAGCGGCTCGAACAAGCAAGGCCGCCGGTATTCGCCGTTCACGACGAACATCGAACGTCTCGTTCCGTTCCGTACCCTGACCGGAAGACAGCATTTCTATATTGACCATGAGATCTTCCAGCAGTTCGGCGAAGCGTTGCCGGTTTACAAGCCGACCCTGCCTCCAATGGTCTTCGGACCCCGCGACAAGGAAGTGAAGGGCGGGATGGATGCACTGGTTCTGAGATACCTGACGCCGCACGGCAAATGGAATATCCATTCGACTTACCAGGATAACCAGCACATGCTGACTCTGTTCCGGGGCGGTCCGACGGTGTGGATCAATAACGAGGACGCGGCGGCTCATAACATTGCGGACAACGACTGGCTTGAGGTCTATAACCGGAACGGTGTGGTCACTGCACGCGCCGTAGTCAGCCACCGGATGCCGAGAGGCACCATGTTCATGTACCACGCCCAGGATAAGCATATTCAAGTACCGGGCTCCGAGATTACGGATACGCGCGGCGGAAGCCATAATGCGCCAACCCGGATTCATCTGAAGCCTACCCAGATGGTCGGCGGATATGCACAGCTCAGCTACGGCTTCAACTACTACGGTCCGATCGGCAACCAGCGTGATGTCTACGTAGCCGTTCGCAAAATGAAGGAGGTCAACTGGCTTGAAAATTAAAGCGCAAGTTGCAATGGTAATGAATCTGGATAAATGCATCGGCTGCCACACCTGCAGCGTGACCTGTAAGACCACCTGGACGAACCGCAAGGGTGCGGAATATATGTGGTTCAACAACGTGGAGACGAAGCCGGGCATCGGCTATCCGAAGCGCTGGGAAGACCAGGAACTGTACAAGGGAGGCTGGCAGCTTCGCAAGGGGAAGCTGGAGCTGAAATCCGGCAACAAGCTGTCCAAGATCGCGCTCGGCAAAATCTTCTACAACCCTGATATGCCGGAAATGAAGGATTATTATGAGCCTTGGACCTATAATTATGAGCATCTGACTAATGCCGGGGAGCAGAAGCATTCCCCGGTTGCCCGGGCCCACTCTGCTGTAACCGGCGAGAAGATGGATCTGGAATGGGGACCGAACTGGGAGGATGATCTGGCAGGTGCGCATGTGACCGGCCCGCTGGACCCGAACATTCAGAAGATCGAGGAAGAGATCAAGTTCAACTTCGAGAAATCCTTCATGATCTATCTGCCCCGTCTTTGTGAGCACTGCCTGAACCCGAGCTGCGTGGCTTCCTGTCCATCGGGAGCGATGTACAAACGCGATGAGGACGGCATCGTCCTCGTGGACCAGGAGGCCTGCCGCGGCTGGAGATATTGCATGACCGGCTGTCCGTACAAGAAGGTGTACTTCAACTGGCAGACCAACAAGGCGGAGAAATGCACCTTCTGCTTCCCGCGTGTGGAGGCAGGCCTGCCAACGGTCTGTTCCGAGACCTGTACGGGCCGTATCCGTTACCTTGGTGTTCTGCTGTATGACGCCGACAAGGTTCTGGAGGCTGCGTCCACCCCTGACGAGAAAGATCTGTACCAGGCCCAGTGTGATCTGTTCCTGAATCCGCATGATCCAGAGGTTAGAGCCCAGGCGAGGGCGGACGGCATCTCTGAGGACTGGCTGGAGGCTGCGCAGAACTCACCGGTCTACAAGCTGGCGATTGAGCATAAGCTGGCCTTCCCGCTGCACCCGGAATACCGGACGCTGCCGATGGTATGGTATGTACCGCCGCTTAGCCCGATCATGAATTACTTTGAGGGCAAGGATTCACTGAAGAACCCGGATATGATCTTCCCGGCCATCGAAGAGATGCGTACGCCTATTCAATATCTGGCGAATATGCTGACGGCTGGCGATACGGAGACTGTGAAGGAAGCCCTGCAGCGGATGGCGATGATGCGCTCTTACATGCGCGCCCAGTCTACCGGTCAGGAATTCGATCTTAGCCGTCTGGACCGTGTCGGCATGACGGCGCAGCAGACCGAGGAGATGTACCGCCTGCTGGCGATTGCCAAATATGAGGACCGCTTCGTGATCCCGACCTCCCACAAGGAGCAGCACATGAACCCTTACCGCGCGCAAGGCGCGGCTGGCTATGGCAGCGACATGGGCGGCTCGGGCTTCGGCTCCGGCTGTGACGGCTGCGGACCGGCCAGTCCTTCCGGCGACACCATGAAGACCGGCAAGGAGATGTATGAAGAGAATTTCTACGGGGGGATCTGGCGTGATTGATCTGAACAAACTGCATCAATACAAGGAGTCCTTCGGTTATTTCGCCTTGCAGCTTATGTACCCGGAGAAGCTGGATTTCCATCCGGCTTTTCTGGAAGAGGCGTTTGACCCTGCTCACCCGGGATATGCCCACGTGCAGACGTACTGGAAGCACATGCAGAGCTTCAGCCTGGAAGAGATTCAGGAGAACTATGCGGCTACGTTTGATTTTCAGAAGGACTGTGCGCTCTATATGACCTATTTCAAGTTCGAGGATGCCAAGGAACGCGGGCAAATGCTCGCCAAACTGAAGCTGCTGTACGAAATGTTCGGCCTTGAAATGCCGGAGAGCGAGCTGCCCGATTACTTGCCGCTGATGTGCGAATTCATCTATGCTGCAGAGTGGCTGGACGTTCCCGGCGCGCCGGAGAACTTCCGGATGCTGATGGCGATTCTGGAGGATGGCTCGTATCATCTGGTGAAGGCGCTGGAGCAGCGGGAGAGTCCATATTATCACCTGGTTAAAGGGTTGCGAGAAACCTTCAAAGCTTGTGCGGAACAGGAGGCCCTAAGTCAATGAATATGATGGGTCAGTTTTTATGGGTTATTTTCCCGTATATGTGTATGGTCGTATTTATCGGCGGGCATATTGCCCGCTACCGTAAGGATCAATTCAACTGGACAGCTAAGTCCAGCGAATTCATTGAGAAAAAACAGCTGAAATTCGGCAGCATTCTGTTCCACCTCGGCATCATGCCGGTCATTCTGGGCCACATCGGCGGTCTCGCCGTTCCCAAGTCCTGGCTGGAGGCTGTCGGTGTCAGCGATCATATGTACCATATCGGTGCTGTATACATCGGGGGAATCTTCGGTGCGGCTACCCTGGCAGGGATGCTGATCCTGACCTCACGGCGCTTCACACTGAAGAACGTCCGCCGGCTCAGCAGCGCCTCCGATCTGATCGTCAACACGCTCCTGCTGTTCATTGTGTTCATGGGGATGTACTCCACGATTGTCACGAATGTGGTACAGCCTGAGTTCGACTACCGGGATACGATCTCGGTGTGGTTCCGCGGCTTGTTCATGTTCCGCCCGGACCCGTCGCTGATGAGCGGAGTGCCGTTCTCCTTCAAGCTGCACATTCTGTCAGGGTTCGCGATCTTTGCCTTCTGGCCGTTCACCCGGCTGGTTCACGTATGGAGTGTTCCGTTGAATTATGTAGGCAGAAGTTATATCCTATACAGAAGAAATAAATCAAATTAACGGAAGAGAGCAGCGTGGACTTCTTTCCCTGTTCAATCCGAGGAGAGAAAGCGATGATGAATAAGGTGGATTACCAGACCCGGCTTGACCAGATCCGTAAGTGCCTGGGATATGACTTCATGTCGCTGGCGTTCGCCGAACCGGCGGAGTATGACTATGCGATCCGCTGGAAATACGCCTCAGGCAATATAAGTGACCGCTACAAACGGATTGTGCTGCAATCCGGCAGAGGGATTGCCGGCATCGTGTTCAAGACCGGCAAGCCCTTCCTGATCCCTTCGGTGAAGCTTATGGTGAAGCCAGACAGCCTGTTCAATTACCCCATCACTAAGATGGAGAATCTGAACAGCATCGGGGCGGTGCCGATGTGGAATGATGCCCGTGTGGCTGGCGTGCTTCTGGGCGGCTTCAGAGGGGACCGGCAGGTGACCGCTGAGATGCTGCGTGACCTGGAAGCGACAGCGCGGGGCGGCATTGGAGACTTGAACGGGAAGGAATTGTTGCTCAGTTGAGGAACCCTGCTACGGATTTGCGCAGTGAGCTTATGACGAAGCTGTTCGAGAACAGCTCGGAGGCGATGTTCTTTTTTGACCGGCAAGGGAAAGCCCTGGCGATGAATCCGGCTGCCGAGACGATTGTCGACAAGGATATTCTAAGGCAGCTGTATCAGGGGAATCCTGAAGCGCTCTGCGGAACCTGCCGGGGATATACCAGTGAGACGGAGCTGCGTACCTGCCTGAATTGTTATTTTCACACCCCGGACTCAGAGGAGTTCACCTCTTATCAGGTCTATCTGGAGACCAGGGACAAGGGGATTGTGCCTTATGCCGCGACCTTTCACACGATAGATGAAGAGAACGGAATCCGGATCTTTATGCTCAGGGATTTAACGAGACAGTTCAAGACGCAAGAGAAGTTCTACCAGAACAAGATGATGAAGCATATTATTGAAGCCCAGGAGAATGAACGCAAGCGGATCTCCCGTGAACTGCATGACAGCGTTGCGCAAGAGCTGATGAGTGCCGTGATTGATCTGCGTGTGCTGAAATATATGACAGCCGATGATGGCCTGTTGAAGAAAGTGAAGCAAACCGAAGTGTCGATGACCCGGCTGCTGAGTGATATCCGCAACCTGTCGGTGGAGCTTAGGCCGGCTGCCCTGGATGATTTCGGTCTGGAGGCGGCTTTCCGCTCCCACTTCAAGCGGGTAGAACAAACATATGGCCTTGTGATTGAGTATGAATCCCGGCTGCCCGAGAAGCGGTACGGGAGTGAGATCGAGACGGTCATGTACCGGGTATGCCAGGAAGCGGTGCTGAATGCCTTGAAGTATGCCCAGGTAGACAGCGTCAAGGTCTCGCTCACCGAGAACGGCGGCATGCTGCAGCTTCTGGTTCAGGATGACGGCATCGGCTTCCATCTGGGAGATGAGCCTACTGGAACCGGGCTTGGCTTGTTCGGGATGCAGGAGCGGGCGGAACTGGTGGGCGGAACCTTCAGTGTGGATTCAGAGACCGGCAAGGGGACCCGGATTATGCTGCAGGTTCCTGTATGATGGGCCCGAGGAAAGGAATGAGCTTCTGATGAAGATCGTCATTGCAGACGACCATGCGATCGTACGCAGCGGATTCTCCATGATTCTTAATTTTCAGGATGATATTGAAGTGATCGGAGCAGCGGCGGACGGCAGGGAAGCCTACACCATGGTCGCCAAGCTCCGGCCGGATATCCTGATTATGGATTTAAGCATGCCTCCTGGAGAAAGCGGGCTGACCGCGACCGGCAAGATCAAGGAGGATTATCCCGATACCCGAATTCTCATTCTGACGATGCATGACGATGATGAATATCTCTTCCATGTCTTGAAGAACGGGGCCTCCGGGTATGTGCTCAAGAGTGCACCGGATGAGGAGCTGCTGCTGGCGATCCGCACGATTTATGAAGGCGGTACTTATATTCATCCCAAGATGGCTACCTCACTGGTCCGTGAGTTCATTAAGCAGGACAAGACCGGCGGGACCGAGGATCTGTTCGAGCTGCTGTCCAAGCGGGAGCTGGAGATTCTGCCGCTCATTGCCAAGGGATACGGGAATAAGGAGATTGCCGAGAAGCTCTTTATTTCTGTCAAGACCGTGGAGGCCCACAAGGCCAAAATTATGGAGAAGCTTAACCTTAAAAGCCGGCCCGAGCTGGTCGAATACGCTTTGAGGAAAAAAATGCTGGATTTCTGACCGGCCACTGGAGGGTTAGCTGTATGCCGGAACATACAAACCTTAAGTTTACGCTGCCCGCGATGCGCATCCTTGAGAATGAACACCGCTATTTGACTTTTCTGATGGAGGAATGGCATGCCATTGTCCTCTGGTTTGAGCAGGAGCAGATTACGCTGGAAGAGGCCAAGACACAGCTTGAGAAGCTGCGTAAGGCAGTGCAGGAGTTCGGCGTTCCGCTGAAGCGGCACACGGAGAAGGAAGAGACGTATTTCTTCCCGCTGCTGGGCCAGTATATCGGCTTCGACCAGGGCCCGCTGGCAGGCATCCAGGAGGAGCACCGCGAGATTGACGGGTACATCGGGCATTTCCTGCATCACTCTGAGGGGGATATCAACCAGATGACGCTTGAGGGAATCCGCTCAGCAGTGCACGATGCGGGAGAGGCCTTCGAGGTGCTGACCGTCCATTTTGTCAAAGAAGAGACGGTGATCTTCCCGATGGGTGAGAACCAGCTGAGTCCGAAGGACAAGGAACGTTTAAGTGAACAGTTAAATACGCTGATTACGTGACAAAAAACAGGCCGCTCCATTCTAACTGGGGCGGCTTTTGATACTTTTTCAACAAGGGACTATTCACGGTCAGTGCTTACCCATCTGTGATTTCAACCTTAGGATGTGTTGTTCTGTGAGACCTGAAGCTTTAAGAATAACTGAGGTCTCTACTCCAAGCGCAAGAAGTTCAAGTACTATGGCCTCTGCTCTTTTTTGTTCACCCTTAGCAATTCCCTCCGCAATTCCTTCCGCACGTCCTTCTGCACGTCCTTCCGCTTTAGCACCGTTCATCCGTGAAGCCTCATCACGCAAATACTTCATCCGGGCATCATACTCCATACGTGTAGCGGCATCTTGGCTAAGAAATTCAAGTGTATCCATTGCTTTTTTTAACATGGGTTCATTCATGGTCTGCACCTCCCAGTTTGGTTGTTCAACACCCTTTGATGATAGTACATCTCACTCCAGTAAAAAAGTGTCCGCTTCTCCATATTGTAAGGATTGAACAATTGCATTTCGATGTTAATTCGCTTGCCCTCTGCCGTTTTCGCCTTGATGTCCAGTATGGACTGCTTTTCAGCCGGAGCATCTTTATCTGTGTAAGAATTCATTAATATGATCTCAGTTAACGTAAACAAAATCAGCCTTTTTGTATACAAACAATGCTATTCTGTCCCTAAAACTCTGTAACGCATACAGTCCATTAGGCGGCGTTATTTTTTACAAGGATTTATATGTTTTGGGGTCCCCGCAAAGTACCTGAATCATCACCTACGCTAAAGCCCCACTTTGTGGGGTTATTTTAGGGTTTCCCCTGTCAGGGAAAGGGGACTCCCCTATATCTGAGCCGGGGAACGGCGGATACAATGAGTACAGGAAGTATAGATCACAGGAAATCATCACAAGAAAAAACGGCGAAAAGGTGAAACGAATGATTAAAAAAATGCAATTGCCGCTGCAAACCTTAAACTTGATTACCGGATTCATGGTGTGGGTCATTATCTCCTCCTTGATGCCCTTTATCTCGGAGGATATCAGCATCCCTCCCGGGCGGCTGGCGATGGTGACGGCCATTCCGGTCGTGCTTGGCTCGATTCTGAGAATTCCGCTGGGCTATTATGCGAATATTCTGGGGGCGCGGATTATTTTTATGTCCAGCTTCGTGCTGCTGCTGTTCCCGGTCTACTTCATCAGTGTGGCTTCAACCGTAACCCATCTGATTATCGGCGGCCTGTTCCTGGGTGTCGGCGGCGCGGTCTTCTCTGTAGGGGTAACCTCTTTGCCGAAGTATTATCCGAAGGAGAAGCATGGTCTGGTTAACGGTATCTATGGAATCGGAAATCTCGGCACAGCGGTTACAACCTTCTCGGCGCCTATCCTGGCAGCACAGTTCGGCTGGGCGAACGCAGTCAAAATGTATCTGATTCTGCTGCTGGTCTTCATCGTCCTTAACTTCTTCTTCGGGGACCGTCAGGAGCCCAAGCTCCGCACTCCGATTATTGAACAGATCAAGGGCGTGTCAAGGAACGAGAAGCTCTGGCTGTTCTCATTGTTCTATTTCATTACCTTTGGCTCCTTCGTATCCTTTACCATTTATTTGCCGAATTTTCTGGTATCCAGTTTTGGCCTGGAAAAAGTGGACGCCGGGATGCGCACCGCCGGCTTCATCGCAGTAGCGACCTTCTTCCGTCCGATTGGCGGCTGGCTGGCTGACAAGTTCCAGCCCTTGTTCTTACTTATCTTTACCTTCAGTGTCTACACCGTGGCTGCCATTATTCTGGCATTCATGCCGGACATGGGCCTGTATACAGCAGGCTGCCTGGCGATTGCTGTAAGTGCGGGAATCGGCAACGGTGTTATTTTCAAGCTGGTGCCGTTGTACTTCAATAAGCAGGCGGGGATTGCCAACGGGATCGTGTCGATGATGGGCGGTCTGGGCGGATTCTTCCCTCCGATCATGCTATCTGTGATTCATGCGGCAACCGGACAATATTCCATCGGCTTCATGCTGCTGTCCCAGGTGGCGCTGGCCAGTCTGGTGCTCGTGGTATGGCTGTACTTCCAGGACCGGCTTGCTCTCACCTCTGAGGTGTTCAATTCGACCGGCCAGGGGATTCTGGTTACGGATGTGTCCGGCCACATCAAGACGGTCAATCCGGCCTTCACGAAGCTTACCGGCTACACCGAGGAAGAGGTGCTTGGCAAACAGCCAAGCCTGCTGAAATCCGGCCGCCAGCCGAAGGACTTTTACCGCGTGATGTGGGGTGAAGTCAAGGCAAAGGGCATGTGGCAGGGAGAGATCTGGAACAAGCGCAAGAATGGAGAAGAATACCTGCAGTGGCTGAATATCAGCGCTGTGAAGGATGAGACCGGTGAAGATGTCCGGTATGTAGGCACCTTCAGCGATATTACAGAGAAATAAACGGATGTACGGATGCTCAGTCCGTCACCCGGTAAGGAGCAGATGAAGGTGGAGAAGACCAGAACTCCGGTTACTGTAGCGGAAGCTGTGCAGAGGGTAACCGGGAGAGTATGCCGCACAGGTACAGAGACCGTTCCGCTTCAAGCCAGCTATGGACGTATTCTGGCTGAGCCGCTCACGGCAACCCATGATGTACCGCATTTCACCCGTTCCCCGTATGACGGCTATGCCATCGCTTCCCGGGATTCGGCCGAGGCTTCCGGCAGCAACCGGGTCAGCTTCACCGTGGTAGATCATATCGGCGCAGGAGAAGTCTCGCAGGCAGTGATCGGTGCTGGCGAAGCGGTACGGCTGATGACGGGGGCAGCGCTGCCTGCTGGGGCAGATGCGGTAGTTATGTTTGAACAAGCAGTCTCAGAGGGGCGGACGTTTACGATCCGTAAGGCGTTTGCGCCGCAGGAGAATCTGTCCCTGCAAGGGGAGGATATGCTAGCGGGTGAAACGGTCATTCCGGCCGGAAGCTTCATTCATCCTGGGGTTGTGGCACTGCTGGCTACCTTCGGCTACGGGGAGGTTAAGGCAGGGAAGCGGCCGGTGGTGGGGATTCTGTCTACGGGCACCGAGCTGCTGGCAGTGACAGACGCGCTCGTACCTGGCAAAATCCGTAACAGCAACGGGCCGATGATTGCCGCTCAGCTCGCCAGGATGGGTATCCCGTACCGGATCTATGATACGGCAGCGGACCGGCTGGAGGAATGCCTGCAGACTGTCCGTCGGGCGCTCGCTGAGACCGACTGTCTGATCACAACGGGCGGAGTATCAGTGGGTGATTATGACTACCTGCCGGAGATCTACAAGCGCCTTGGAGCCGATGTGTTGTTCAATAAGGTGGCGATGCGTCCCGGCAGTGTGACTACAGTGGCAGTGGCCGGGGATCAATTCCTGTTCGGACTGTCCGGCAATCCTTCAGCGTGCTTCACTGGCTTCGAGCTGTTTGTAAGACCTGCGCTACTTAAGATGATGGGGTCAGACCATCTGTATCTGCCGCGTACCATAGCTGTTCTGGCGGAGAATTTCGCCAAGGCGAATCCGTTCACCCGGTTCGTCCGGGCGGTATATGACGGCACTTCGGTCCGGCCTGCCGGCTTCAATAAATCGAATGCTGTCTCGTCCATCGCACGCGGCAATTCCCTGATAGTACTGCCTGGCGGAACAAGAGGCTTCGCCGCAGGGGATAAGGTGGATGTCCTGCTGCTCGGGGTGGAAGAGGGCATGAATGATTGGGTATTGTAAGGCCAAGTGTACGGGAAGGGAGATAGACGCACATGAATCATCATCCACTGCAAGATCAGCTGCGGCGGCCTATCCATGATTTGCGGATTTCGGTCACGGACCGGTGTAATTTCCGCTGTTCCTACTGCATGCCGAAGGAGATTTTCGGTGACGACTATGCTTTTCTTCCATCCGGTGAGCTGCTCACCTTCGAAGAGATCACCCGGCTGGCGAAACTGTTCGTCTCGCTCGGCGTAAGCAAGATCCGTCTGACCGGGGGCGAGCCGCTGATGCGCCGCCATCTGCCGGAGCTGGTTACCAAGATCTCCGCCATTCCCGGTGTAGAGGATATGGGACTGACGACGAATGGAGTCCTGCTGGGCGGACAGGCAGCTCCGCTGTATACTGCGGGCCTGCGCAGGCTGAATGTCAGCCTGGATGCGCTGGAGCCCGAGCTGTTCGGCAGAATGAACGGGCGGGGCTTCAGGCCGGGAATGATTCTGGAGGCTATAGATCAGGCAGCAGCCGCCGGGTTCGAGGTCAAGGTGAATATGGTCGTCCAGCGGGGCGTGAACGAATCAGAGATTCTTCCGATGGCCGCCTACTTCAAGAAGCGGAAGATCACGCTGCGCTTCATCGAGTTCATGGATGTCGGCAACGATAACGGCTGGAGCTATGATAAGGTCGTCACCAAGCAAGAAATCCTGCAGCAACTGCAAAGCGTCTATACGCTGGAAGCTCTTGAGCAGAATTACAGCGGCGAGGTCGCGCAGCGCTACGGCTATCTTGGCAGTCCGGCCCAGGTCGGCTTCATCACTTCCGTGTCCGAATCGTTCTGTTCCACCTGTTCGCGTGCCCGGCTGTCTTCGGACGGTAAGCTGTATACCTGCCTGTTTGCCTCCAAGGGCTTTGACCTTAGGGCCATGCTGCGCGGAGGGGCTGGCGACGAAGAGCTGCTGGCAGCAATTAAGCAGGTATGGGAGCAGCGCAGCGACCGTTATTCCGATGAGCGGACGGAAGAGACCCGCAGAAGCAAGGCCAAGATTGGCATGTCCTATATTGGAGGATAATTCGCATGACAAGGGGCGAAGTGTAACTATGAACGGAGCAGAACTGCTGATTGAGATGCTGATTGATAAAAAGGTAGAGACCCTGTTTGGCTACCCCGGTGGTGCCGTATTGCCTCTATATGATGCGCTCTATGATAATGACCGGATTCAGCATGTGCTGGTCCGCCATGAACAGGCTGCGGTTCACGCTGCAGACGGATACGCCAGAGTAACGGGACGGCCGGGGGTAGCGCTGGTAACCAGCGGTCCCGGAGCCACCAATGCAGTAACCGGAATTGCTACTGCGTTCATGGATTCTGTTCCGTTAATTGTGCTTACAGGTCAGGTAGCCACTGACCTTATTGGTCTGGATAGCTTTCAGGAAGTGGATATCTACGGAATGACCATGCCGGTCACGAAGCACAATTATATCGTCAGAGATATTGCCGAGCTTCCCAGAATCGTCCACGAAGCATTCCATGTAGCGGTCACGGGAAGACCAGGCCCCGTCCTGATTGATCTGCCGAAGAACGTGATGAATGCGGAGTTCATTCCTGTCAGTGGAGCGGCTGAGCCTTGCTCTGCGCCGGTGATCCGGGGATACGAGCCGAATCCGTCCATTGATCCTGCGGATATTCAGCTTGCGGCAGAGCGGCTGAGCCGTGCAGAGCGGCCGCTGGTGCTGGTCGGTGGAGGCTGCATGCAGGGAGAGACCCCTGCCCTCTTGCGGGAATTCGCGGAGCGGCATCACTTCCCCGTAGCAAGTACGCTGATGGGGATCGGGGCTTTCCCTTCCGGGCATCCCCTGCATCTGGGAATGGTCGGGATGCATGGAACGGTGGCAGCCAACCGTACGCTGCAAGGCGCCGATGTCGTGTTATGTCTCGGGGTACGGTTCAGCGACCGGGTAACGGGCAAGCGGAAGGCATTCTCGCCGGGGTCGTATAAAATCCAAGTGGATCTGGATACCTCAGAGCTGAACAAGAACATCCCCGTAGACCTTGCAGTGACTGGCTCTTGTGAGGAGCTGCTCAGAGGAATACAGGAACAGGTATATACCGCGGAGCATCTGCTCTGGGAGGAGCAGATTAAGGTCTGGCGTCAGCGCAAGCCGAAGCCGGGCCGGGAACAAGGCGCTAAGCTGACCCCGCAGGAAGTCATCCGCGCCCTCCAAAAGGCTACCGCAGGCGATGCGATGATTGCCACCGATGTCGGCCAGCATCAGATCTGGACGGCTACGCACTATGAATTCTCGGAAGCCCGATCCTTCCTGACCTCCGGCGGGCTGGGAACGATGGGGTACGGCCTGCCTGCTGCGATTGGGGCGGCCGTTGCTTTTCCTGACCGCGATGTGGTGTGTATTACAGGGGACGGAAGCTTCCAGATGAATATGCAGGAGATTATGACCGCCGTGGATCACGGCCTGAATGTCAAGGTGGCAATCTTCAAGAACGGGTATCTGGGAATGGTACGGCAATGGCAGCAGCTGTTTCTGGGCCGGCGTTATTCCTCGGTGCGGATCAGTTCGCCGGATTTCGTGGCCTTAGCCAAATCCTTCGGCGCCCACGGGTTCCGGGCGCGAACGCTGGCTGAAGCGGAGCAGATTATTGAACAGGCTCTGCATACGGAAGGACTGGTTGTGATGGAATTTGATATCACCGAGGAGGATAATGTCTATCCCATTGTACCGCCAGGCTCAAGCAATCAGGATATGATCGTAGAATAGGCTGGCAGACCGAAGGAAGCTCCGCTCGCGCAGATTGGCGAAGGAGCTTCCTGTTTTTTGTCCGAATAAGCATTGTGATTCTCCTAGAAATACAGCACCAGCACAGACACATATAAGATGACGGAGAAGCCGATCTCGATGATTCCCGTACGTTTGGCGGTAATTCCTGTCCTCGGCAGAATGGCTGCCCGCAACAGCAGAACCAGCAGCGGGACCAGCAGTGAAGGGAACAGATACAGACCGGCTGCCGCGAACAGCAGATGATAGGCGACGGAGCCATAATAGAAACGGATATTGTTCCGCTCACGGATGACGGTTTTGACATAGAAGGCAGTTCCAATGAAGTACAGCACCGCCAGCACGAACAGCTCATTCACGGCTCTCCAGTTCTCCCCAAGCCCCACATAGAAGACCGGATAAATCACCAGGCAGAACGCCACAATAGCGGAGATGTCATTAAGCAAGGCGCGTTCATTTCGGGTCCGGGCATAATAGAGGTTAACGGCGAATAACGGCAAGAGCAGCAGCGCGAACCCCAGCAGCACAGGCTGGACAATCACCAGATAGAGGGCGAACGGAAGCAGCAGAAGTCCGTATAACCTGAGCGGCTGGAAATAACGTGCGAACTTCCGGGTCTTCACCCCCTGCAAGAGCGGAAAGCTGAACAGATAGATCAGCAGCCAGCAGATAAACAGCGGAATATGTATGAACTGCCCCTTGGAAGCGGCGACGCCCAGCAGAAAAGGGAGAACGAGCATCGCCCAGGCGCCGTGCTGGTTGGGGATGTATTTTTTCATGCAGCAATAGACCTCCTTCACGGATATATCATGACACGTAAGCTACTAGACTCTTTAACTATACTTGTACCCGGCGGAGAATGCTGGTGATTTCAAGCACAGTAGCGCTGTCAAGAGATTAGGCGGGGAATGGGCAGCGGCCGGAATAGTGTATAATCGAAAATAGATCTTCAAGCAGAGGAGCAGACACTGTGACTATGGAATCTCAGCATGCGGCGGTACAGCGCCTAGTTCCTGTACTGCAAATCGTCGGATACAAGAACAGCGGCAAAACAACCCTCGCCTGCCGGTTAATCGAGGCCTTGTCTGCGCAAGGACTACGGGTTGGCTCTGCCAAGCATGATGCCCATCTCTTCCAGCTGGATGATCCGGGAACGGATAGCAGCAAGCATCTCCTGCACGGTGCAGTGGAGACGGTATTGACCTCGCCGGAGGCGACAAGGGTCATGCGCAGATCTGCGGCTTCACTGCGGGAAATTGCCGAGTCGATGCGCGGCAGAGTAGATCTGGTGATTGCTGAGGGGTTCAAATCTGCGGATTATCCCAAGATCGCCCTAATTCGCCGCACAGCAGACCAGATAACGCTGCACAAGGAAGCAACAAACATACGCCTGTGGTTAAGCTGGGAAGAGGCTGTGGAACTACAGAGTGCAGCGTCTGGTTCCCGGATTAGCCCGGATAGTCCGCCGGTATTGCCTTTGCGGGATCAGGCGCTTGCGGATCAGGCGGTTATCGCACTGGCGCTGTCACTGCTTCAGTCCTAGATTCTACTACAGGAGGTGCCCTTGGTGCTGACAGGAATTATACTGGCGGGCGGACAGAATTCCCGCATGCAGGGCCGCAATAAAGCCCTCCTGACCTATCACGGGGAAGCGTTCATTGTCCGGCAGGTGAGGGAGCTGCAGTCCCTGTGCTCCAGCGTGATTGTGGTCACGAACGATCCTACCCCGTATCTGGAACGTCTTCCATCGGATATTCTATATATACCGGATGTTTATGCCGGGCATGGGCCGCTTAGCGGGTTTCATGCTGCTTTTGCAAATGTAGAGACGGACTATGCCTGGGTGGTAAGCTGTGACAGCCCCGATATATCAGCTCCAGCTGCCGCATGGATGCTTACCCGGCTTGAGGCCGGCGGTTATGATGCGGTTCTGCCAGTCATTGACGGCAAGCATCAGATGTTGCATGGCGTATACCGGCCGCACCGGCTCCTGCCGGACATTACAGCAAGACTTGCGAACCGGGAGTACCGGCTGGGCGGTTTGTTAGAATCACTGCACTGGTTAGGCGTGGAACGGGATGAGCTGGCCGGTGCGGGGCTAGAGGAAGATTTCGCGGCAGATATAGATACACCCGAGCAATATGAGCAGCTGCTGCATCTATCGAAGGGAAGTGAGGAAATGGGCGATTCGTTATTTGAAATTACAGAGTCCGCGATAATACCTGCTGAGGTATCCGATAAAGTTCTGCGTAGAGAGGCCGGGGCGATTACCTTATTCATCGGTACAGTGCGTGAGTTCACGCAGGGAAAGAAAACCTTGTATCTTGAATATGAAGCGTATCCGTCTATGGCTGTAACGCAGCTGAAGCGCATCGGGCAGGAAGTGCTGGAGCGCTGGCCGGATACGAAGGTTGCGGTCACCCACCGGATCGGCAGGCTGGAGATTACCGATATTGCTGTAGTCATCGCAGTCTCATCGCCCCACCGTAAGGCTGCCTATGAAGCGAATGAATATGTGATTGAGCGGATCAAGCAAATCGTCCCCATCTGGAAAAAAGAAACCGGCGAGGACGGCAAAGCGTGGATTGGCGACCAGCTGAATCAGAATGCCTACCCTGAGGGCCGTCCGCTGCTGCCGGATATTCCGGCGGAAGATGAGAGGTAGCTATAAGGAGGAACGTTCAATGAATGCAGAACAGGTAATGCAGGAGCTTGAAGCGCTTGGCAAGGAACGGACCAAGAAGATGTATACCGCAAACGGTGCACGGGAACCGCTCTTTGGTGTGGCTACCGGTGCCATGAAGCCGATTTTCAGGCAAACCGGAATCAATCAGACGCTGGCTGAGGAGCTGTATGCCACAGGTAATTATGATGCGATGTATTTTGCCGGGATCATTGCTGATCCGAACGGGATGACAGAGGCGGATTACAACCGCTGGATAGACGGGGCTTATTTCTATATGCTGTCCGATTTCGTGGTGGCTGTAACCTTGGCTGAAGCGGATATTGCCCAGCAGGTGGCCGATGAGTGGATCAGGAGCGGAGAGGACCTTCGAATGTCGGCAGGCTGGAGCTGTTACTGCTGGCTGCTGGGAAGCCGCCCGGATCAGGAGTTCTCGGAGAGTAAGCTGGCCAGTATGCTGGAGCAGGCAGAGCAGAGCATTCATCAGTCCCCTGAGCGCACCCGGTATTCGATGAACAACTTTATGTATACGGTGGCCGTATCGTATTCGCCGCTTCATGATCTGGCACGCGAGACGGCGGAGCGGGTGGGTCCGGTCGAGGTGGACAAGGACAAGCCGAAGAGCAAGCGTATCAGCGCATACGATAATATTATGAAGGCTGTCGGCAAAGGACGGACCGGGTTCAAGCGCAAGCATGTACGCTGCTGATCTCGCGGATTTCACCGGCATCCGGTAATGTTTCGCTGCTTCTGGTTAATAAATGCTATGCATTTGGATAACCTATTCCCTATCCTGGAAGAAAAGAGGCGGTAAAGATGTCAACTACACACCATAGTCACGAGGAAGCCGTTGAGACGGTCCGGAAGCTGATCAAGGGTATCGATATGGCTATGCTCACCACGATTTCGGAGGAAGGGCTGGTCTCCCGGCCCATGAAGACCCAGGAGGTCGAATTTGACGGGGATTTGTGGTTCCTGACCAAGAAGGATACCAGCAAGTTCGGGGAGATTCTGTATGACCCGCGCGTGAATGTCGTGTATGCCGATAAATCCTATGTATCCATTCGTGGGACGGCTGAGATTGTAACCGATGTGAACAAGAAGAAAGAGCTCTGGAGTGCAGGGTACGATACGTTCCTGAAGACAAGCTATGATGATCCGAATGTCATTCTGATAAAAGTCCATGCCGAAGCTGCCGAATACTGGAAGAGCGGCAATATGGCCGAGAAGGCTGTATACATGTTCAAGCGGATGACCGGCCAGGACACGGACGGGCTGAATCTGAATCAGACGGTCGAGCTGGAATAGAGCAGACAGACGGTATTAGGAAGCTATAGGTTCATAGGTTCTGCAACGGAGAGATCAACAGAATTCATCTGGGGGTCTCTTTTTTTGTTGTGGCGCCGATAAAAGATAATTGTCACATTACATACGGCTCATGTGTTATATCTATATGATTTGCAGAAAGGAGATTAACGTGGACCCTATCGAAGAGAAGATTAGAAGGATTCAGGGCGGAGAAGGAGGCTTGTACTCAGATGTGATCAGGCTGTACCAGCAACGGATTTACCTCTATTGTTATCGCTTGTTGAATAACAAGGAAGAGGCAGAAGACGCAGTACAGGATATCCTGATCAAGGCCTACCAGAATATCGGGCAGTACAAGCCTCAGGCAGATTTCACCTCATGGCTCTACAAGATTGCTTATCATCATTGCCTGAATCAGCTGCGGAGGCAGAAATCCCGGCAGCAGTTGCGGAAGCTGATCGGGCAGGAGGTTACGGAAAAGAGCGCCGAGCAAATGGTTGAGAACCGCCTGTTCAGCGAGCCGGTCTCGGCGGCTCTGGGGAAGCTGGATGTGGAGGACCGGAATTTATTGATCCTGCGGATTTATGAAGATAAATCGTTTGCGGAAATCAGTGAAATTCTGGGTGTGAGTACGGCTACCGTACGCAAAAGATATGAACGGACCAGAGAAAAACTTAAAAAAGCGATTGAGCGAAAGGAGAAACAATTATGGGCAAGCGTGAATTAACTCCGGAGGAGCAGTTTCTCAAGGATGGAGACCGTTCAGCACATTGGAACACCGTTGATGTTCATGAACCAGTAATGAAGGCGCTCGGGCTTGAGGGGGCATTGACTGCTGAAGAAGATGAGAACCTGCTTCAGACCCTTCCGCCAAGCGGAGAGGCACCTAAAGTAATGCGCAGAATGGAAACCAGAACCGGGCGGAGACAGAAACGGATTCCGGTGAAGGGCTGGGCGGCGGCGGTCCTGGCACTGGTCTTGCTGGGCGGCGGCTATACCCAGTTCTCCGGCAAACTCCAGCAAGGAGCTGAAGCCCAGAGTCCGGATGAAGTCCGGCAAGGGGCCGGAGCCCAGTATAAGGTGCTGCCTTATCAGCCGATTCCGGCGACGGCTTCCGGCGGAACGATGATTGAGAAGGCGAAAGAACCCCTGAAGCCTTATATTCCCAACGCAGAGCCGGGTGCAGACGATGAAGCCAACAAGAAGCTGAGTATTCTCTATAACCAGAAGTATTCAAAAGGGGCAGAGCTCATGAAGGAGATTTTGCTTCCTGGAGAGTATGCCACCTATCTAATTACACGTGAAGGAGAGGAGGGAGAGGGGAGTATGAATATGTATCGTCCGCCCCTCACGTTCAAGGACTATACCGCCTATAAGACCAGTGTAGAGGAGCACAACGCTCCGGTCCTGGAGCAGCCGGCGTATCTGCCGGAAGGGTATACCCTGGACGAGGCCATCATCAACCCTTCTTTCTTAAAAGTGCCGGATGTGCAGGAGCTTAAAGGCGAAAACGAGAGAGACCTGGGAGACAACTTCCAGTTGGCCTGGAGAGTGGAGAAGGCGGAGAACATTGACTACTCGTATTCCTCACTGGTATACAAGAAGGGGGAGGTTCAGGTGAGAATCGGTGTCTCGCGTGTGGATGACAACCAAAACCCGGCAGATCCGCTCTCATGGAGTGAATATACAAAGATGGAGAATATAGAGATTAAAGGCAGACAGGCCATTTTTTCGGACGATACGGACAACAAGGAGCTCGACTTGGGGTATAAATACAGTCTGGTTTGGTCTGACCCCGATGCAAAGGTCAACTATCGTGTGATCGCCGGCCAGGAGAATACGGAGCTAACGAAGGATGAGCTTATCGGCATTGCCGCCAGTATGATGAAATAAGTAACGCAGAGTTGAGACTCAGGGCTGCCCAGCTATCTTAGGATAGCGGAGCAGCCTTTGAACGTTTTTTGCCTAGCTGCAGGATGGCATATTCGTAAGATTTTATAAGAATTCGTGCATCGTCCTCCTATGAACTTCCAACCCGTCTTGTTAATATAGCAATGTAGCAAGAGAATACAGATGTATACAGGAGGGTTAAAGATGTTGAAATGGAAGCGTTCTCTTTCGGTCCTGGCGATGACAGCGATATTAGGTACACTGGCTGCCTGCGGCGGCGGAGGGAATAAAGTAAACAATGCAGGAGGGGCTACAGAAGCACCTGCCAGCACCAATGCTGCTGCGACAGCTGCTGCAACTGATGCGCCAAGCACCAATGAGCCGGTCAAGCTGCGGATTATGTGGTGGGGCTCCCAGCCGCGTCACGAAGCCACTTTGGCGGCCCTGGAATTGTACACGAAGAATAATCCAAACGTAACCTTCGAGCCGGAGTATTCCGGTATGGACGGTTATCTGGACAAATTATCCACGCAGGCTGCGGCCAACAATGCACCCGATGTGGTTCAGCTTGACCCGGGCTGGATGCCGGACTGGATGGCCCGCCAGCAATTGGCTGACCTGGCTCCCGAGGTAGATGTGAGCAAATTCGATACGAAGCTGCTGGCAGGCGGCCAATTGGACGGTAAGCAGTATGCTGTTCCACTCGGCTCGGTAGCCTTCGGTATGGTATATGATAAAGCGGCTATGGATAAGCTGGGCATTGCGAACCCGGCTAACGGCTGGACCTGGGATGAGTTCTTCGCCTTAGCGAAGGAAACCAAGTCCAAGCTGCCGAAGGGACAGTATTTCACCCTCGACTACGCAGGTAACTATTTCATGTACTCGGCGTATCAGTATGCCAGAGGCAAAGGGCAGGTCATCACGGATGACGGTCACTTCAACGTGGATGAAGCCACCTATCTGGAATGGACCCGCAAGTTCGAAGAGCTCCGCAAGGAAGGGCTTGTTCCTCCAGCGGATGTGAATGCCTCCGATAAGGAAAATGATCCGCAAATGGATCTGCTCGCAGCAGGCAAGGTGCTGTTCCGTTACAGCTTCTCCAACAATCTGGGAACCTGGGACAGCATTAAGCCAGGAGCCTACGCACTTGTAACCATGCCGCGTGCCGAAGAGGCCGGAGGCTGGCTGAAGCCGTCGATGTACATGGCGGTCTCCAAGAACTCCAAGCATGCTGAAGAAGCCAAGAAATTCATTAACTGGTTCGTGAATGATACTGAATCTGCCAAGATTACCCAAACCTTCCGCGGCCTCCCGGCCAACAAGGATAACGCCACTATGCTGGAAGCTAATATGAGCGATCTGGATAAGGTAGGCTTGGCACTGCTCCGTGCTACGGAGCCGGATGGCCAGACCTGGTCGGCCGGAGCCGGCGGCTGGACGAACTTCGTGGATAAAGACTGGGTACTGGTTCGTGACCAGCTCAGCTTCGGTAAATCCACACCGGAAGAGGCGTTCAAGCAGCTGAAGGAAGCCTCGTTATCTTACGAGAAATAAGGTATGAACTGAAAGCCCGGGACAGCAATGTTCCGGGCTTTATCTTTTTAAAAGATAAGAATTTATATGCTTCGCACTATAATTATCCTTATCTTTCTCGCTGAAATGGTACCGTCCTTTATAAGGACGGCAATGCCGTTTCCACTTGGAACGCGGTTATACTCGTGTTTTCGAATTAATCGTTATATTTTGAAAGAATTCGAGCATTGCCCTCCTTTAGCCGAAGTGTGGCCCAATACTATACTTAAGCTATACAAATTGACCACAAGAGGTGACCACAGATGAACCGCTCCACAACCACTTTAGCCCAAGCCTCGCCAGCGCCGAAAAAAAGCTCCTATTTCAAAAGCCGGTGGAACGCTCCGCTTGCAGGCTATTTGTTTATTTCGCCCTGGCTGCTCGGGTTCCTGGTACTGACGGCGTATCCGTTGTTCTTATCACTGTACTATTCGTTTACTGACTACACCCTGATGCAGCCAATGAAATGGATCGGGACCCGCAATTACGAACGGATTTTCACCGCAGACCCCAAATTCATTCAATCCGCCAAAGTCACGGTCATGTATGTGCTGGCTTCCGTGCCTCTTAAGCTGATTGCAGCCCTGCTAGTAGCCATGGTGCTTAGCAAGGCAGTCAGAGGGATCAGTGCTTACCGCACAGCGATCTACTTCCCTTCTCTAATCGGAGGCAGTATCGGGGTATCGCTGCTCTGGCGTAACATCTTCGGGGTTGACGGGATTTTCAACAAGCTGATCGCTGTCTTCGGCATCGAAGGAAAAAGCTGGATCACCAACCCGGACACTGCGCTTAGCACACTGATTCTGCTGACGGTCTGGCAATTCGGCTCCACCATGGTTATCTTCCTGGCAGGACTGAAGCAGATCCCCAATGACTTGTATGAAGCTTCCTCGGTAGACGGGGCGAACAAGTTCATTCAAT
Source organism: Paenibacillus sp. FSL P4-0338 (assembly GCF_038002365.1). Classification (NCBI taxonomy): domain Bacteria; kingdom Bacillati; phylum Bacillota; class Bacilli; order Caryophanales; family Paenibacillaceae; genus Paenibacillus; species Paenibacillus sp. FSL P4-0338. The sequence continues at coordinate 1,772,144 of NZ_JBBOCG010000002.1, forward strand.
TCTTCCGCATTACACTGCCTATGCTGTCGCCGATTCTCTACTTCAACCTGATCATGGCCGTAATCAATGCCTTCCAGATGTTCACCTCGGCCTTCGTGATTACGAATGGCGGACCGATGAACGCTACATACGTGTACGCTATGTATTTGTATGAACGGGCCTTCAGCCGGTACGAGCTGGGCTACGCTTCTGCACTGGCCTGGATTATGCTGGTCGCCATCGTCGCTGCAACGCTGCTGATCTCCTACACTTCGAAATATTGGGTATTCTATGAGACTGACACTGGAGGGAAAAAACGCAAATGACAACTTTGAATTGGAAGCCTGCACTCCGGCATGTGTTCATGATTCTCTTCAGCTTCCTCATGGTCTATCCGATTGTCTGGTGGATCGGGGCCTCACTGAAGGATAGCACCGAGCTGAGTTCACCGGGAATCTTCCCGTCCGTCCCGCAGTGGGAGAACTTCACCAAAGGCTGGAAATCGGTTCCCGGACATACATTCACTGATTTCTATCTTAACACCTTCGGCCTTGAGATTATGGTGCTGATCGCAACGCTGTTATCCTGCACGCTGGTTGCTTTCGGATTTGCAAGACTTGATTTTCCGCTGAAGAAATTCTGGTTCTCGATTCTAATGCTGACGCTGATGATGCCGGGCCAGGTGCTGATTATTCCCCAGTACGCCTTGTTCCATCAGCTGGGCTGGGTCAACACGTATTTGCCGTTTGTCGTTCCCCATCTGCTGGCGGGCGGGGCCGGCGGGAGCTTCTTCGTCTTCCTGCTGATCCAGTTCATCCGCGGCGTGCCCAAGGAGCTGGACGAATCGGCCAAAATCGACGGTTGCTCCTGGTTCGGGATTTTCTGGAGAGTGGTCATGCCGCTGGCCTTCCCGGCGGTTGTTACGGTGACGATCTTCTGCTTCCTGTGGAACTGGGATGACTTCCTGGGACATCTCCTGTACATCAACACGGTAGACAAGTACACGGTGGGTCTGGCGCTGCGCATGATCAATGACTCCCAGTCTGCAGCCGAGTGGGGCCAGCTTCTGGCCATGTCACTTGTCTCTATTGTTCCGGCAACGCTTGTGTTCACCTTCCTGCAAAAGTATTTCGTAGACGGGATTGCGACAACAGGCATAAAGGGATAAGATGTAAAAAAACATCCGTCCGATAACGGTAAAGCGCCTGAGCCTTATTCGACGCTTTACCGTTTATTTCGTGTGAGCCGGAGGAGAAGGAAGGGGACCATTTGACCAATCCTTTTAAAAAGTACAGGATCGACCGTCTTTTTTTTCACAGTTTTGCTATTATAATTATTCTGGTGATAGCGGTTACAGCTTGGACCAGCTACAGCAATTCCTCCAAAGCCCTTGTGCAGACCACCTCCCACTATCAGCAGCGGCTGCTGGATGAATTGAATAATGAAATTACCACCCGGCTGGATATGATCGAGCAGATCTCACTATCCACCTCACGGGACAACGAGCTGACGACCTTTCTATCGAACAGGCAGGATGATTTCGAGCGGTACCGAAAGCGTATAAGCGTTGAGAGTGCACTCGGCAATCTGACCTATGCCATTCCGTTAATCCAGGGGATTGACCTCTACATGGATCAGCCGATGCCGAGCAGCGGGCAGAGCTATATTCAGTTCCGCAATATTCTCGATCTGGATAAGCAGTCCTGGTCCAAGAATCTGGTGAAAAGCGATTTCGCCTGGTCGGGGGAATATTCCATTCCCAGTGTGCAGGGAGACATTCCGGTACTAAGCTTCGCCCGGAAAATCATGAACGAGAACGACTACCTGGGTGTGCTGGTCGTTCATATCAAGGCCAAGGAGATCCGTGCGCTACTGACCGGCAACTCCTCCGGGTCGAACCGGATCATGGCGGACAGCGCCGGCAAGCAGATTCTGAGCATCGGAGAGACGCTGGAGCAGAGCGAGTGGTCTCAATGGATCGACCTCAAGAGCAACAAATCCGGCTATGTTCACATTCCCGGCGATAAGGATACCGGAAATACGCTGCTGGTCTACTCCAGAATGGATAATTCCATCTGGACGCTGATTGAGTTCACCTCCTGGAAGCAGATTACGGCGAGCAGTCTGGAACTGGCGGAATGGATCGGGCTAATCGGGATTGGAGCGATTCTGCTGGTCCTGCTCCTGACGCATTATCTGAGCAGGCAATTCTCCAAGCCGATTAAGCAGCTTGTAAGCGCTATGAAAATGTATTCAGTTGGCGGGCACAAGGAAGAGCTGCCCAGCGACTATGAGAATGAATTCGGTTATTTATTCTCCGGCTACCGCAAGCAGACCGAGCGTATCGAGGAGCTGTACCTGTCGCTGGAGCGGCGGTATGAGCAGCAGCGCAAAGCGGAGATTGAGGCCTTGCAGGCCAATATCAATCCCCATTTTCTCTACAATATGCTGGACCAGCTCAACTGGATGGCCATTGAGGCCGGACAGGATGAGCTGAGCCGGATTCTGGAGCTGATGGGACAGATGTTCAGGATCGGCTTATCCAACGGGGCAAGCTTTATCATGGTATCGGAGGAATTGCAGCACATCCAGTGTTATCTCGAAATCCAGCAACTCCGCTGGGGCGATGGCCTGGAGTACACCATTGATGTGGAACAGGGGATTCAGGAGTCCTATCTTCCAAAGCTGACCCTGCAGCCGTTCGTGGAGAATTCAATTGTGCACGGCTTCAATAAGCAGCGCAGCGGACATGTCTTGATCTCCTTAACTAAGGTAGAGGAGACGCTGCAGATTAGAATTGATGATAACGGGGCAGGCCTGAAGCAGCCGGAGGCGCGTCCGCCAGGGCGGCATACCGGCGGTTATGGCATACGGAATGTGCGGGAGCGGATTGCCGGATATTTCGGAAATGACTATGGGGTCACGCTGAAGGAACGTGAAGAGGGAGGGACACGGGTAGAGATTGTTCTGCCGCTGCTCACAGAGGCTCCGGCACAGATACTGACTGCTTCTCTCGCCGCGAAGGAAGGCTGATACGGCTGCTGCAGGCCAGAGAAGCTTAAGGAGGCAGACATGATGTGGAAGATCGCTATTGTTGACGATGAAAGGCAGGTACTTCAGGGGATGAAGCGGGCGATTCCATGGGAGGAGCTGGGTGCGGAATGGGCCGGTGAGGCGCTTAACGGGGAAGACGGCCTGGCGATGATCCGCGCAACCAGCCCCGACATTGTAATCACGGATATCTATATGCCGGTGATGAGCGGCCTTACGATGATGGAGCAATTAAGGAACGAGGGCTTCAAGGGCAAAATTATAATACTAAGCGGATATTCAGACTTCGAGCATGCCAGACAAGCCCTCAGGCTTCAGGTCAGTGACTACGTCTCCAAGCCGATCAGTCTGCCTACGCTTAGAACGATCCTTCACAAGGTGATTGCAGAGCTGCTCCGAGAGCAGGAGACGGTGATCAGACAAGGTGAGCTGGAGCTGAAAATGATGCTGTACGAGCCTTTTGTCGAGAAGGAATGGGTCCGGTCCGCAGCGGTCGGTACCCTGGAGCCTTCGTACCGGAACAATTCCCATCTTCCGCCTTCGTATCATTACTGGCTCGACGGCAGGCATGTAAGCATCGGGATCGAGCTGATCCGCGATGACCGGGCCAGCTCCTTCTCGGTCTCGGACTGGAACCTGCTGCGCTTCGCGGTCAGTAACATTGCCTGTGAGGTCACGCGCAAGCATTACGCCAATATGGAATACACTGAGCTGAACAGCTATCGGGCCTTGCTGATTATTCACCCTGAAGCACAATGTACACAGCAGCTGGAAGAGCTGGCGACCCGGCTGGTCGATAGCATTCACTCCTATCTCCGATTGATGGTTCGTATCGGTATAGGTGGTCTGAAGGATACGTGGACGAAGATCCCCGAATCGACAGAGGAGGCCTTCCGTGCCATGGATCACGGGGCGTTACGGATTAGCCCGGCATATGAGGTATACTGCTACCGGGAGAGCCACAGCAGCGGGCAGGACCGGGGAGTCCTTTTCCCGGTGAAATTCTCCTACAAGCTGGCTGCTGCGATGAAGGCTTCACAAGAGGCAGAGGCACAGCAGCTTGTATACGGTTATATTACCGAGCTGCAGGCACAGCAAGGGGTCTCCGCCAACTATGTGCAGATGCTCGGCAGCGAGCTATGGGGCATTATCACCTACTCCCTGTATGAGTCGGGCTTCGTACTCGATGATCTGTTCACCAATGACCAGATTGCCCAGGAGATTGGTAACCTGGCCGTACCCGACCAGCTGGCAAGCTGGTTGTCCGCCAAAATCACAGCGATCTGTGCCAGCCGTCAATGGAAGGGCAGCAGTAAGCACCGGCAGGTCGTGGATTTCATGACCAACTACATTCATGAGCATTACGCAGAGGAGCTTACGCTGGCTGATCTGTCGGATAAGGTGTTCATCTCCCGGAATCATTTGTCGATCATCTTCAAGAACATCACCGGGGAGACCTTCAATAACTACCTGACCCGGGTACGGATCGAGAAGGCCAGGGAACTATTAATGGAGCGTAATATGCTGGTCTATGAAGTGGCGGAGCGGGTAGGCTACAAGAACATTCCTTATTTCAGCACGCTATTCAAAAAGATTACCGGCATGAATCCCACCGAGCTGATCAAATGATGACACATATAATCCACCAGAGACAAGTATGATGGTAGAAGCCGCGATGACGGAGCAGGGACTTGCGGCTAAAGCTGCATCAACATCAATGTGCCATCAGGGAGGACAGCGTTATGCCCGTTAGTTTCAGTATTATCGGCGGAGCCGGATTCCGCGCACAGTATTATCTACGAATTGCCCGGGTCTTGCCGGATTTGTTCCGGATTGGCGGCCTTGTGGTCAGAGACCGGGCCCAGGGACTGGCGATAGAAACAGAGTGGGGCGTTCAGACGTACCGCTCGCTTGACGAGCTGCTGCGGAGTGAGGACCCGGATTTCGCAGTGGTCTCTGTCGGCGGCGGGGCGGCAATGAACTATTTGTACAGGCTGGCAGAGACCGGCCTTCCAGCATTGACAGAGACACCGCCTGCCTCCAGTCTAGAAGAGCTGGAGCAGTTGCATAAGGAGCTGACCGTACACGGGGCCTCGATACAAGTCGCAGAGCAGTACCCGTATCATCCGGTTCAAGAGGCGCGGCTATCGCTGATCCGCTCAGGCAGGCTGGGCAGAATCACGGAGACGACAGTCTCCGTATCTCATTTGTATCACGGGGCAGCCCTGATCCGCAGGATGCTCGGCATCGGGTTCGAGGAGGCAGTCATCCGGGGGATGCGGTTCGACTCCAGCTGGGTTAGCGGCCCAACCCGCAGCGGCCCCCCGGCTGAAGACAAGCTGATTCCGCTGCACAGGGATCTGGCTTGGCTGGATTTCGGAGACTGCTTAGGCATTTATGATTTCACCAAAGACCAGCACCGTTCCTGGACGCGTTCGAATCATCTTAACGTGCGCGGAGAACGGGGAGAGATCTTCGACAACCGGGTGCTGATCCAGCAGGAGAACCTGGTGCCTCTGCAAATGGAGCTGAAGCGCATAAACCGCGGGGAACTGGAGAATGCCGAAGGCTATTACCTTCAGGGGATTATTTGCGGAGAGCAATGGCTCTATACCAATCCGTTCGCCCCAGCCCGGCTGTACGATGACGAGCTCGCCATTGCGTCCTGTCTGGACAAGATGGCCCTCTATGCCGCTGGCGGCCCCAGCTTCTACGGACTGGAGGAAGCCTCGCAGGATGTATACCTCGGCCAGATGATCGAGAAGGCCATTGAGTCCGGCGAAGCCATAAGAACAGAGCGGATGTGCTGGGCGGAGGGAAAGTAGGGGTGTGGCGGGGGAGCGTAGCTGCTGGCAGAATCTTGTTTGCCCAAACCCTGGGTCCGTGAATCCTCCATCGCCCCCACCATTTTCGCAGTGTGAGGTACATTTTCGCAGTGAGAGGTACGCATGGAAGCGAAGTTGATGCACCGGTGAAGGATGCTATTGACGCCTGCAGTGTGGCGATACTATAATTTGTAAAACGGATGAAGCACATCCCGCACCCTGGTTTATCGGGTGCGGGATTTTTTGTGTGTGGATATGCCGGTAACTTTAGGTTCAAGTGCCCCAGTAAGCGAGTGAGCAAGTGTTGAAGATGATGCTCTGTTTGCGGGGAAAGAGTCGATTTTTCAGAGGAGGAAGAAGGAAATGGGATTTGCCGAAGAGCATGACAGATGGCTGGAGTATCACAAGAAACGCAGGGCAGGGGAACGACTGGACCGTCTGGACCGGGGGCACCGGCACGGCGAGCAGATGTTTGTGGAGCGGGTATGGTGGCCGATTTTCGGTAACCTGGATGATCTGCATCCCGAGTACGAGGTAGCAGACTGGCGGGGCAGGCCGTATTTTGTTGATTTTGTGTGGAAGCCGGGACAGGTTAAGTTCGCTATTGAGATCAAGGGATATGGACCGCATGTTCAGAATACGGACCGCACCCGCTACCGCCAGGAGCTGAACCGGGAGACGTATCTGCAGATTGCCGGATACCGCGTCATCGCCATCCCGTACGATGATCTGGAGTCCGCACCGGAGCAGACCATCTCCTTGCTGAAAGCTTTGTTAACCCCATGTTTGTTGAAACAGAGGGCTGAGGGCGGCCGCCAGTATACAAGGATAGAGCGCGACATACTGCACATGGCGAGCCGGATGAATGGGATGATACGGCCGGTGGATGTGGTGAAGGGGCTTGGGATCAATCGGAGGACGGCGACAAAGCATTTAACTACTCTATGTGACAAAGGTAAATTCAAACCAGTGTTGACACCCGGGAGTAACCGGATCTGCCGCTATGAGCTTGTTCAAAGTATGATGGATTCCGAGATATGGTAGGCAATTCGACCGAAAGCGGGCAGTAGGCGGAAATGAGGAGCAGAAGTGCACCTGAATTAGCCAAAGGTAGGCAGTAGGCGGAAATGAGGAGCAGAAGTGCACCTGAATTAGCCGAAAGCGGGCAGTGGGCGGAAATGAGGAGCAGAAGTGCACCTGAATTAGCCGAAAGCGGGCAGTGAGCGGAAATGAGGAGCAGAAGTGCACCTGAATTAGCCAAAGGTAGGCAGTAGGCGGAAATGAGGAGCAGAAGTGCACCTCCCTCTCGTTCCCCCCACAAGCGGCCCCGAACACACGGGCCTAATGCGCCCCGCCCCCCGGCAGCTTGATCGTGAACGCTGAGCCCTGGCCCGGCTCGCTGCGCACCTCAATGGTGCCTTTGCTCAGGCTGATGATGCGCGCGGCCAGCGGCAGGCCGAGGCCGTTGCCTCCGTCGGAGCGGGCGGGGTCGCCCTGGTAGAACTTCTCGAAGATGTGCTTGCGCACCTTCGGGGTCATGCCGATGCCGGTGTCCGCGATAACCACCGAGATCCAGGTCCCGTCCGAGTGCAGCGCGACCGAGATCGTTCCGCCCTCCGGCGTGAACTTGATCGCATTGCCGAGCACATTAAGCCACACCTGCATCATCAGCTCTTCATTGCCATAATACCGCTCCTCATCCAGCTCAATATCCAGGTTCAGCTGCTTGGCTGACCAGAGGGATTCCAGCAGCAGCAGTGCCTGGCGGAGCTGCTCATCCAGCGGATATTCGGCCAGCTCTGAGAGCATCTCCTGGTTCTCCAGCTTGGATATCTTGAGGATGTTACCGGACAGATTGGACAGCTGCCGTGAGCTCTCGATAATCATTCCGGTGTATTCATCATGCTCCGCCTTGCTCAGATTCTCCTCCTGCAGCAGCATGGCGTACCCTTCAATCGCCGCAATAGGCGTCTTGAATTCGTGAGACACATTCACGACGAAGTCATTGCGCAAGGTCTCGATACTGCGCAGCTCCTGTACCATAAGGTTGAAGTGATGCGCTACTTCACTGATCTCATCCACACGGTGCGACTCATTCAGATAGATGTCGAAGTTGCCTCTGGCAATCTCTTTGGCGGCGCGGCTGAAGTCCGTGATCGGGGCCAGGATCTTTTTGCCGACCATAATACTGATCGTAGTCCCGATGACCACGCTGAACAGCATCATCATGAGCACAGGCGGGAACATATTGCGGTGCCCAATCGTATTATTCCCTACCCGGAAATACAGGTACGCCAGCACAGACAGAATAAACACAAAGAACAGAATGATTACGAACACCATCGAGACGAAATACCACCATAGCCCTCGGTTTCTCCCCCGGATCATCCCCGCTTCACCGCCTTATAGCCCAGCCCTCTGACCGTAACAATCTCAAAATCCGGGTTGTCCCTGAAGCGCTCCCGCAGCCGGTTAATGTGGACCACCACCGTATGCTCATCCGACTCGGAGTCCATCCCCCAGATTTCATCCATGAGCTGCTGCTTGGTGAATATTTTATTTGGATACGAGATCATTTTATAGAGGAGATAGAATTCCTTCTGCGGCAGCACGATACTCTCAGGCTCTTGAATCACGGTTAACGTATCATAGTCCAGCACCGTTTCTGCCCATTCGATTTTGCGTTCACTGATGATTTTGGCCCGGCGCAGCAGCGCCCCGACACGCAGGATCATCTCATTCACATTGACCGGCTTGACCATATAATCATCGATGCCAACGAGGAAGCCCTGCTGCTTATCGGCAAAAGTCTCCCGCGCCGTCACCATCAGGACCGGAAGCTGGCTATTGTTGTCCCGGAGCATCCGTGTCAGCTCGAAGCCGTCCATCACGGGCATCATAATATCGCAGATCATCAGATCGATATATTCCTTATCCAGCATCTCCAGCGCATCCTCGCCATTCATAGCCGGAACCGCGCGGTAGCCTTGTCTGGTCAGTACAGTGCAGAAGAGCTGCCGCAGCTTGGCGTCGTCCTCCACTACAAGAATAGTAAACATAGATTCTCCTCCTGGAACGGTTCCATGTAATTTAACGTATAGCTTGTATAGATGTTTTGCGGATTCTTCCAGTATACCTCACCAAGATCAACTTAATCTCAACCGGGAGTTTAGGTTTAGTTTATATTGGACGATTATACTGGGGAACAGCAGGACAGGAAGCACGTAGCACATACAGAGAATAAGAGTATAGGAATGGAAAGGGAGACTGGACAATGCTGCAATTAAAAAACATCACCAAGAGCTACAAGACCGGGGAATTCACTCAAGTCGCACTGGATAAAGTAAATCTTAATTTCAGAGAAAGTGAGTTCGTTGCGATTCTGGGCCAGAGCGGCTCGGGCAAGACCACGCTGCTCAACATCGTTGGCGGACTGGATCAGTATGACAGCGGAGAGCTGATCATTAACGGCCAATCTACCGAGCGCTTCAAGGACAGCGAGTGGGATGCGTACCGCAATAACAGTGTCGGCTTTATTTTTCAGAGCTATAATCTGATCTCGCACTTAAGCATCACGGACAACGTGGAGATGGGGATGACACTCAGCGGGGTATCTTCAGCCGAGAAGCACCGTAAGGCGCTGGAGGTACTGGAGAAGGTCGGCCTTAAGGATCATGTGCACAAAAAGCCGAATCAGCTCTCGGGCGGACAGATGCAGCGTGTAGCCATCGCCCGGGCGCTCGCGAACAATCCCGATATTATCCTGGCCGATGAGCCTACCGGCGCCTTGGATTCGGAGACGAGTGAGCAGATCATGGAGCTGATCAAGACCATTGCCGAGGATAAGCTCGTCATCATGGTTACCCATAACCCGGAGCTGGCGGAGAATTATGCAGACCGCGTGATCCGCTTCTCAGACGGTCATGCGATCTCGGACAGCAATCCGCTGGCTACGCAGAAGACCTCAAGTGCGTACAAGCTGAAGCAGACAAGCATGAGCTTTTTCACAGCCCTGAAATTATCCGGCAAAAACATTGCCACCAAGAAATGGCGCACGGGGTTGACCGCTTTTGCCTCCAGTATCGGGATTATCGGTATTGCCCTGATTCTGTCCCTGTCCAATGGCTTCGACAAACAGATCAGCTCCTATGAGACCGGGGCCTTATCCAACTTCCCGATCTCCATCAACCAGACGGCGGTCAATCTGCAGAATGCGGGCCCTCCAGGCAAGGAGAACACGGAGCTTACCTCATACCCGACAGAGAAAAAGCTTTTCCCGTACGACCCGACTGTGAACTCAGCCATGCATGTGAATGTGCTGACCAAGGAGTATATGCAGTATCTGGAGGGAATCGATCCCAAGCTGCTGGACGGCGTCTCCTATACCCGCAGTGTGAATATGAATTGGCTGGTGAAGGACGGGGACAAGGCGGCAGCGCTGGATAAAAGCAAGATTACTGTAGCTCCCTACCCGAGCAAACAGGGCAGTGACTCGGGAAGCTACCTGGAGCAGTACTATGATCTGCTAGAGGGAAAGTTCCCTACAGAGAAGACGGATCTGGTGCTCATCGTCGATCAATACAACCGTCTGACTAATGCGGCAGTGGATGCGCTCGGGCTGGATTATGAAGCCAAGAGCATCAATCTGAGCGATTTGGTCGGAACACAGCTGAAATTGATCAATAACAATGACTATTATAAAAAGAATGGCGAACAGTTTGTGGTCAATGCAGCCGGAGGGGATCTGAAGGATCTCTATAACAGTCCCAAGGCGGTTACCCTTAACATTGTAGGTGTGCTGCGTGCGCAGGAAGGGTCGAGAATCTCAACACTGTCGCCCGGTCTGGTCTATTCGGATGAACTGGCGGCCTCCTTCATTGCCGATGCGAAAGAATCCGAGATTGTCCTGGCCCAAGAGAAGGCAGATATCAATGTATTAACGGGGCAGGGGCTGTCGGATGGCCTCACAGGCTCGGGTTCAACCGGCCCGATGGGCGGGTCTGTTATGATGAATGCGGGTCAGACAGCCGCTGCTGGTATGGCAGCGCCCACGAAGGAGAATGCCCTTGCAGCGCTGGGGGCCACGGATATTCCAAGTGCAGTCTCGCTGTATCCGATTGATTTCAGTGCGAAGGAATCCGTAAATGCTTATCTGGATAAATGGAATGAAGGCAAAGCGGAGGAGGATCAAGTGCAGTACACTGACCTTGCAGCGATTGTGACGAATATTTCCGGTGGAATTATGGACGGGATTACGATGGTGCTGATTGCTTTTGCGGCGATTTCCCTGGTGGTCTCCCTGATCATGATTGCGATCATTACGTATATTTCCGTGATGGAACGTACGAAGGAGATCGGCGTATTGCGTGCACTGGGTGCCCGTAAGAAGGATATCACGCGGGTGTTCAATGCCGAGACCTTCATTATCGGGGCTTGCTCGGGGATTCTGGGCATCGGCATCACTTATCTGCTGACCATCCCGGTCAATGCGGTCCTCTACAACCTGACGGAGCTCAAAAATGTCGCCCAGCTGAATCCGCTCCACGCGCTCATTCTTGGTGTCATCAGCGTCCTGCTGACTATGCTTGGTGGAGCTATTCCGGCCAAGATGGCGGCGAAGAAGGACCCGGTGACTGCCCTGCGCAGTGAATAACCAACCGTAGTCCGGATCAGCCAGACTGAAATGATGAAATGACGAAGAACCAAGGGAATCCGTTCCTTTGGTTCTTTGTTGATTCTATTTCTGCAAGATAAATTGCCATAGATCACAGACGGCAGGGAGATTGTGGGATAAAATAACAGGAAATAGAATCCTTCAGTGTGTAAGCGCCGTATTATAAGTGTCTAGAGGTGAGGATCATGAACGGAATACTACTGGAATTGAAGGAAGTGGATAAAAGCTTTGGCCGCCTCAAAGCGGTGGATGGCTTATCCTTCACCGTCAGGCGGGGGGAGATTTTTAGTCTGCTCGGTCCGAACGGTGCCGGTAAAACAACGGCCATTCGTTTGATTGCCGGAACACTTGAGCCGGACAATGGCGACATCTGCATTGGCGGCACGCCCTCCCGGCGTAACCGTTCGTTGAACAACCGGGTGGGAATCTGCAGTCAGGAGCTACAGCTGTGGCCGATGCTGACCTGTGAGGAGCAGCTTCATTTTGCAGGGAGATTGAATGGAATGGACAGGCAAGAAACCAAGCGGCGTACAGCTATGCTGCTGGAGAGTATCGGGCTCTCTGATCAACGCAAGGTGCTGGCGAAGAATCTGTCCGGCGGCATGCAAAGACGTCTGCATCTTCTGCTGTCCGTCATCCACGATCCGGATCTGATTATTCTGGATGAGCCTGAAGCCGGGCTTGATCCGCAGAGCAGGATACGGGTCAGGGAGTTCATTCATTCGTTGTCCCGTACCAGTGCAGTGCTGCTTACCACGCATAATATGGATGAGGCACAGCGTCTGTCATCAAGAGTGGCAGTGATGGATCATGGCACAATGCTGGTTTGTGATACACCTGCTGCGCTTCAGCAGAGGATCGCCCCTGAGGAGACACTGGAGGTCTATTACCAGGAGCCGGTGCAGAAGACCTCGGAGCTGAACGCCCTGGAGTATAGCGTGCAGTTCAAGGATGCAAGCCTTCGGATCACTGGAGAACGTCTAACAGAATCGGTCCCGCATATTCTTAACCGGCTGACCGCTCTATACGGAAATCCGCTTACGTTCAGCTTGAGGCAGAGTACACTTGAGGATGTATTCATTAAGCTGACTGGAAGGAGCTTGCGGGAATGAGGCTGTGGGCAGTATTCAAAAAAAGCCTGGTAGAGCAATTCCGTGACTATAAGGCTGTTCTGCTGACCGTTCTGTCTCCGATTGTGTTCATTGTTATCTTTGGCCTGGCCTTCGGGCAGGGGTTCTATACGTATTCGCTGGGAATAACCAATGAAGATCATGGGAAGCTTGGGGACAGACTGGTGCAGCAGATTGCAGGCAGTGAATATCCGAATGGAAATAAGATGTTTGCGGCTATGCCAGCGGATTATCATACGGGGAACGTAAGGGAGCAAGTAAGAACAGGTGCTTACGATGCCCATTTGTATATTCCACCCGGCTTCAGTAACTCGCTGCTCCGCCATGAACAGTCCGGCGAGTCCTCACCGGTACAGATGAAGCTGCTAGGCAATCCGGCAAATCTGACATACAGCATCATCAGCAGCTATGTGGAGAATTACATTCATAATTTTGTCTGGAATAACGGTATGGCAGGCAATCCGGTACAGCTTGTATATGAGGAGACTGGCCATTCGAAGGCCCAATCGGAATTTGCCAATATGGCACCGGGGCTGATGGTATTTTCAGTGTTTTTTCTGTTGATTCTAAGTGCAATGGTGGTGACCAGAGAGCTGGAGAACCGGACGATTCAGCGGATTGTTTTGTCAAAAGCCAGCGCGTTCGAGTTCTGTGCAGGCATCACGCTCTCGCAGATGGTACTGGCGGCAATCATGCTGCCTCTAGTATTTGCTTCCAGCCTGTTGATGGGCTTCTCGTCCTCCGGCTCCTATATGCTGGCTTATGCGGTCAGCCTGATTGCCACTTTCTCAGCTATAGGAATTGGCCTAATCATCGCCGCGTTCTGCAGGACGTCACTGGAGGCCTTTATCCTCGGCAATGTTGTCGTAACCCCGATGATGTTCCTGGCCGGGATATTTTTCAAGGTTCCGCCGGTTAAGCTATTCACGGTGATGGGCAAAGAGATCGAGCTGCTGACCTTCGTGCCGACACTGGATGCCGTAAGCGCGATGAACAAGATTCTGATAAACAATGCCGGACTTAGCGAGGTTCTCCCTGAGGTTCTTGTGCTGGCGACGCTATCGGCAGGGTATTTCTTATTAGGGATATATTTATTCAATCGTAAAATCATGTACCCAGGAGGGATCAAATGAAGACCAGAGGCAAGTTGCAGGTCATTGCGGGTTTTCTTATGCTGGCGTTAATTATTACCTTGCACGATGTGCTAGAGAATCAGAATCTGAGAATCGTATTATCGATCACTGTAGCGGTAGCCGCTGCTTATTTTCTTTCCAAAATCAGTCTTCCGCAGCAGGTATCCGGCAGAACGATGACGGTGGGATTAGTGTCATTGCTGGTATTCACTTGCATATACCATATTCTACTATCCCTGGTGTTGAAGCAGAGTATATTCGCCAACGAATTTTGGATTTTCTTATGCGTCATTTACCTGCTAATTTGGATGCGTGCCCGGCTAAGTCCCTCAAAATAACAGCCGCCGCTTGCATTGGGAGCAGCCGGAGCAGCAGTCTGGGATTACTCCGTAGAAGGCAGCTGAGCGCGTAGCGTTTTCTTTTTGTTAATCTCCTTGGACAGCTCTAACTGCTGCTGGGAGATTTTTTTGAGTTCAGCCTGCAGCTTGGTGATGCGGCTCATTTTACTGCTGAGGGAGCTTGGGGATGAGCTTAGCTTGCAGTCTTTTTCCAGCTGGTTGATCTTGAGCTTGGTCTTGCGGGTCTTCTTCTGCAGCTCTGTCATTCCGGCTTCCATCTCTGTGATTTCCTGAGTCAGGCGGTTAAGCATTGATTTCGTGAAGCTGATAGCCATTCGGGCACCTCTTACTTTTCTTAAAATGATAAGCATTCAGGATATCATTGTACTATAAGCGCAACGTATATGCGAGATGTGGAAGAAGACCCATGGAGTGCGCTCCGTCGGGTCTTCTTCTAAATGCAGTCTATGAAATAAAAAACAGCAGATGTTCTCCCTAGATTTCCTCGGCGACAACGATCTTCTGCTGCGTGCCCGGTTCCTTAGCCTGACCCACCTGCTTAATGAAGAAGGAGAGTAAGAGCCCGATAATTCCGACGCCCACAATAACCAGATAGGAATCGTTGATGCCCTGGATGGAAGACTCCATTAGCATATGCTGCTGAGTCTCGCCGGCAGTTCCGCTGCTGGCTGCGATATTCTGGAAGTGAGTGGCGGTGCGGCTGGTCATCACGGTGACCAGCAGAGAAGTACCTACTGCACCGGCGACTTGCCTTACGGTATTGGAGATCGCTGTGCCATGTGAATTCAGCCTGGTGGGCAGTTGATTTAGCCCGAGGGTCTGAATAGGCATCAGCAGCAGGGCCATGCCGATCCGGCGGCCGGTGGACATCAGCATCAGATAACCGTAGCTTGTCGAGTCTGTAAGATTCACGAAGCTGAGTGTGGTCAGAATAGTGATCGTCAGGCCGATAATGGCGAGCCATTTCGCTCCGAAGCGGTCGAACAGCTTACCGGTGACGGGCATCAGCGCGCCCATAATCACTGCGCCGGGCAGCAGCAGCAGGCCGGATTCCATAGCGGTGAAGCCGCGGGCATTCTGCAGATAGAGCGGCAGGAGCATCATATCCGCATACATCACAATCGTAACTGCCACACTGATGACGGTAGTCAAGGAGAACATATTATACTGGAAGGCCCGCAGATCAAGCAGCGGACTCCTGGAAGTGAGTTGCTTCCATATGAATAATCCAAGTGATATAGCGCCTGCGGCCAGCGACAATAACACCTCTGCGCTGGACCAGCCTGCACTGGCTGCCCGGCTGAAGCCGTACAATAGGGTACCGAATCCAATGGTGGATAGGATCACACTGGTGATGTCGATTTTGGGAAAAGAACGCTCAGCTACATTTCTCAGATAAATAAAACCGCATACGATGACCATAACCGTGAGCGGCAGCATGCCATAGAACATCATCTCCCAAGAATAACGTTCCATAATATATCCGGCCAGCGTAGGGCCGATGGCCGGGGCGAAGATAATGGCGAGCCCTACCATCCCCATGGCGGCTCCTCTTTTTTCACGCGGGAAGAGGGTCAAAATAACCTGGGTGAGCAGCGGCATAATAATGCCGGCACCGGCAGCCTGAATCATCCGTCCGGTAAGCAGTACCGGGAAGCTTCCTGCGAGTGCTGATACAAGGGTACCCGCAAAGAAAATAAACATCGAGGCCTGGAACAACTCCCGGGTAGTAAAGCGCTGCATCAGATAGGCCGTAATTGGAATCAACACACCGTTAACCAGCATATAGCCGGTAGTCAGCCACTGGGCCGTGGCCGCCGTAATATTGAAGTCATGCATAAGCTCCGGTGTAGCAACACTCATGATGGTCTGATTCAGTGTAGCCAGAAAGGCACCCAGAATCATTACGAACAGAATAGGTCCCTTGGGAATGGACGGGGCTTCTTTGATTGCTGTCTTGATACTCACTAGTCTTCATCCTTTCAAACCGCCAACTCATGGACTAAATTTACAATATGTCGTATAGTTTACAATGTATAAAGTAGATTATAGATGAAAATTTCATGTAATCAAGCAACGATTTTCGGGAAAATGTAAATTAGTTTACACTTAGAGGATATGTGTAGTGTATGTGGTTGAAAAACAACACTTTTGACTGAAATTGTAGCCTGCTCTTGGGCAGGACAGATTGGAGAGAACAGAAATGACTAATCCTGCCGAGCGGACAGATCCGCGTGTCCTTCGTACACGCCAATTCCTGAAGGAGGCTCTGATTGACCTGATGGAAGAGATGAGCATTGAGAAAATCACCGTCAACCGCCTGGCGCAGCGGGCCCAAATTAACCGTGTGACCTTCTATCTGCATTACCGGGATATCCCGGATATGCTGGAGAAAATGGCGGATGATATGGCGGAGGAAGTTCTGGAAGTGGTGAGAGACGATACGGACTTTACGGAAGCCGCACAAGAACAGAAGTGGCCGATGCTGGAGCACCTGCTTGTGCATATTGCAGCGAACGCCAAATTCTACAAAATCGTACTTACGTCGCGGAAGAGTACGATATTTACGGATCGGCTTTTTAAACTGATGGCAGACATTATTTCTGCACGGGTGGAGAGCAGGGTTACCGCACATGATGCTTCGGAAGTAACGGTACAGAAGGATATCGCTGTGTGGTACGGCTCGGCGGCCCTCATTGGTACCATCATCGCCTGGCTTCGGGAGGGCATGCCGTATACACCGCAGTATCTGGCGAAGCAGATTACTTCACTGCGGGCGAATTAATTGCCCGAAGCATTCCTTCTTGATGGATTCATAGGTCCAAGAGCAGCCAATTCCTCCCGCATATAAATAGTAGGGACTACTATATATTCTGAAGCTATTTTTGATGGGATGGGGTGGTACGAGATGAGGAGACAGGCAGGACCGGCACGAAAGCGGGTGCTTCGCGCCAAGCGGCAGGCTGTACCCGGAGTGAAGCGCAGAATCAAGGCACAGACGGTTGAATTTGCGGTGTTTGGTGACAGTCATGTGGGATACGGTAACAGCTTGAGCATCTTTAAGAGTCTTTTGCCTAAGGCGGTGAGCAGCGGGAACAAACGGTTTATCATCTTCGGGGGAGATAATACCCAGGCGGGAGCGGATCACGGGAATAACGCTAACGCCTACTATAAGGACTTCAAGGATACAGTGACTGCCACGCTGGGAAGCATCCCTTACAAGGCCTCTATAGGGAATTGGGAAGCCAGTACCCGGTCCTTGTTCACGCAGTATTTAGGGGCGGTGGCCGGACAGATGAATTTCCCGGGAACGCAGGGCAAGGTGAGATATGTGTGGCTGGATTGCGCACTGGGCCAGTTCACACCGGCAAGCCTCAATCTGCTGCGGAATCTGGATGACAGGTACTTCTATATTATTGATTTCCACTGGCCGCTCCGGGTGCAGGGCATTACGGTGGATTCCAGCCATGTGCTCAGCGCGGCCGAGACCTCCAAGTTCTTCACGGCCATTCCGGCAAAAGCCAGAGAGAAGGTGCTGGCGATCTTCACGCATCATGGTCACAAATTCTACCGGAAGCTGAGCAACATCTATCCGGGGTACACCAGAACCAAATTCTTCGTCACCGGCTGCTCCGGGGACTACAAATGTAAGCCCGGCGGGAACATGGGGTACTATAACGCCACATTAACCAGCAGCGGGTCAGGCTACAAAGTCGAGGCTTTTATCGCCCATTAAGGGGCTAAGTGAATGAGGCATAGCGGAGGGAGAGTGTCGTGGAGACATTCTCTTTATTTTTGGGCGGGCGTCCTGGCGGTGAACTTGACAGCCCTTTCATGGGTTAGGTATGGTGTAACAATACCGAACAATAAAGGTCATTAATACAAATAGAATTACTACAGGAGGAACGGTACAATGAATATTCTGATTACAGGGGCGGGACGCGGACTGGGCCTTGAACTAACGGCGGCTGCGCTGGAGCGTGGGCATGCTGTTATTGCGGGAGTGCGGGATCTGACGCGCGGGCAGGCAGCATTAGCTGATCTGGCGGCAGTATACGGGGACAAGCTGACTCTAGCGACACTTGATGTGACAGACGAGGCTGGAATAGCTGCGCTTGCCGCCAGCCTGACAGAGCAGGCCCGGACACTTGGCGTCATCATCAATAATGCCGCAGTGCTGAATGCCACGGACACCGCACTTGAAGCGCTGGATATAGAAGAGATGCAGAATGCCATGGATATCAATCTGTACGGACCGATGCGGGTGGTTAAGCACCTCCTGCCGCTGCTGACCGGGCCGGATGCTTCAATCATCAATATCTCATCAGAGGCAGGCAGTATCACCAATGCTTACCCGGGCAGCTATCCGTATACGATCTCCAAGACTGCGCTCAATATGTTCACGCAGAAGCTCCATGTCACACTGAAGGATCGCGGCATCCACGTACTCAGCGTCCATCCCGGCTGGATGCCTACCGATATGGGCGGAGCTAAGGCACCGCTTCACCCGCGCACCAGTGCCGAGGGCATTCTGGACCTGATCGGGCAGAGAGCCGAGCCGTCCGGTCATTTCAGATTCGTGGATTATACGGGTAAGGATATGGAGATATAGGGATACTCGGGCTAGCTAGTGCAGCATCAGGTTTAAATATATGGATTGCCAGCATCTCACATGTTAAGAGGCGAGCGGAGCTGTAATTTTCTCGTCCGGAGAGCGGCGGGGCCAGAGCAGCAGTCCCAGTGAGCAGACTACCAGAACTACGCAGAGCAGGTAGGAATGGCGGTATCCTAACCACTGGGCTGCGGCTCCTCCCGCCAGGCTTCCGGCCAGTCTGCCGATGGTTGTAGCATTGGTGTACAGCGTGGAGGCATAGCCGGGAAGGTCCGGCAGCAGATCCTGAATATAGCTGATTCCAATCGCAGAGATCACAGCGACAAAAAAAGCCAGCAGCACCTGTCCGGCGATGAGCTGCCACAGCTCACCTACTCCCATCACCAGCGCATAATAGATCCCCCCCATTGCCATTCCCCAGCCCAGCAGCACTTTGCTGTCGTATTTGGCTGACAGCAGCCCCAGCACCAGCATGAACGGAATCTCCATTAACGCGCAGACACTAGCCACCGAAGCTACATTCTGTGTAGTGCCTCCCAGCGTATTAACAATGAACAAGGAGATATTCAGATTATTGGCCCAGTGTCCGGTATAGAGCAGGGTCAGGATAAGAAAAGGAACCAGTACCCTGGCATTCCGTTGCAGCCCGGCGGGCTGCTGGACACGCCGCTCGGGCTGCTGCTTAGCGGCTGAAGGCCGTACGAAGCTGAACACCAGAAGGGCATTGATCAGGAAGATCAGTGTGGTCGTTGAGAAAATCCCCTGAAATCCGAAGCGGCTCAGGAGCGCGGCTCCAGCCAGCGGACCGCTGATAAAGCCAAGGGAGAACATTGAGCGCAGGGCCGAGTTAGCCAAGGCATGATCAGGAGAGCTGCTGGCGCTCACAGCTTCTCTGGCGCTGGCGAATAATTGCGGCATCGCCGGGGCGCCGGCTGCGGTGAATATTGTCATATAAGCCAGCAGCGGGTAGAAGTCATGAATGAATATGTATCCGGAAAAAGCAACAGCATTGAACATCATACAGATCACCATCAGCCTGCGGCGGTTCAGCCCGGCGTCGGAGCGTTTGGCGATGAACATGCTTAAGGCTACCCCGCTAAGGAGGGTTACCGCTGTAAATATTCCGAAGGTTCCGGCAGTAACGCCGAGTTTTTCTGTGAAGTAGACCGCCAGGAATGGAGCACTGATAGAGATGGCCATTCCCTGGAACAGCATGCAGAGCAGGAATATAGGATAGGTTGGAATGAGGAGCAGAGCATAGGTTCTTTTGAGCATAGAGTGTGTGGACTTCCTTTCAGCATCGTTTAGTCTTCTCTTTGATTTAATTATAGTATAACGTCAATAGCATAGGATGTGTCTGATTAGCATCTATACATTACGTAATCCCTAATAATGAACGGATTTTTGGGCCAATTGTTCAGGTGTTACTGTCAGGGAGAATCATCTAAGATGGAGGAGGATAGGACAGCCGGGCTGTGCGGAGGCAAGAGGACGCCGGGCTTGGCTGGAGATGAAACCGTTATCATGAAAAAATGAAGGAGAGATTACATATGGACGCTGCTGCATATCCGTTTAGACAAATTGAATTGCCATTAGATGAACGTGTTCAGGATCTGCTCTCCCGGCTGACGCTTGCGGAGAAGGTTAGTCAGATGCCGCAATATCAGGCAGCCATTGAACGGCTGGGTGTAGGCGGTTACAAGCATGGTACGGAGGGTGCGCACGGGATCTCCTGGCTGGGCAAAGCCACCTCGTACCCGCAGCCCAGCGGGCTTGCCTGTACCTGGAACCCGGCGCTGCTGCAGAGAATCGGTTCGGCAATCGGGGATGAGGCCAGGGCCTTTTACCGCAAGAACCCTACTATTAACGGCTTGACTCTGTGGGCACCGACTGTGGATATGGAACGGGACCCGCGCTGGGGGAGAACAGAGGAGGCCTACGGGGAAGACCCCGAGCTGACAGGCCGGCTGAGTACAGCGCTTGTCCAGGGAATTCAGGGCGATCATCCGGTGTATCTGAAAGCGGTAGCGACCCTGAAGCATTTCCTCGGGAACAATAATGAGATTGACCGAGGCGTGGCTTCGTCCAGCATTGACCCGCGCAATATGCGCGAATATTACCTGGAAGCCTTCAAGCCTGCCTTCAAGGAAGGCGGTGCACAATCCATGATGACCGCCTACAACTCCGTGAACGGTGTGCCGGTTATCCTCCATCCGGCGGTAATGGAGATTGTGAAGGGCGAATGGGAGATGGACGGCTTCATTGTCAGCGATGCCGGAGACCTGTTCGGCATTGTGAAGGACCATAAGTATTATGATTCCTTCGCCCAGTCCATGGCGGAATCTATTAAGAATGGCATTGACAGTGTGACCGAAGAGACGGAGGAGACCATTAAGGTTATTCACGAGGCGCTCCGTGAAGGGCTGCTGACCGAGGCGGACCTGGACCGCGCGCTGGCGAACACCTTCCGCGTCCGCTTCCGGCTCGGTGAGTTCGACCCGGAGGAAGGCAATCCGTATACGAAGATCGACGACTCGGCTATTCTCAGCAAAGCGCATGGCGAGCTGTCGCTCGAAGCCGCAAAGGAATCCATCGTGCTGCTGAAGAATGACAACGCTGCCCTTCCGCTGAATGCAGCCTCGTTGTCCAAGGTGGCTGTAATCGGCCCGCTGGGGGACGAAGCGTTCAGAGACTGGTATTCCGGCACGCTGCCCTATGCGGTGACCCCTTTGCAGGGAATCACGAAGAAGTTGTCAGGCAAGCAGGTCACCTTCGAGAGCGGGGATGACCGGATCATACTGACCTCCGCTGCCAGCGGACAAGCCGTGGGGTTTACGGGAGAGGACGGACGGCTAGCGGTGCTGCATGATCTGCCGGAACGCGGGGAGATGTTCCGCCATACGGCATGGGGCTGGACCGCTCATACCCTTGAATCTGCCAGCCGGGGACAATATGTTACCTTGACAGATGCTGGTACACTGACTGCTTCTGCGGATGAAATCTATGGCTGGTATGTGAAGGGATCGCTGAACCTGGTTCAGGAAGGCGAAGGCGCTGTCAGTTTGCGTACCTGGAATGATCAGCCGGTTGCAATCAGTGCCGAAGACGGAACCCTCCGCGTCTCGGAAGAGGAGCCCTCTTCCGAAGCACCGATATTCCATAAGCAACTGGTAGTGGATGGCGTAGAAGCAGCCGTTGAAGCGGCGCGGGCCGCTGAGGTTGCCGTCGTATTCGTCGGTAACCATCCGCTCTTGAACGGCAAGGAGGAGATTGACCGGCCGGATATTGTACTGCCTGCAGAACAGGAGAATCTGGTCAAGGCCGTCTATGCCGCCAACCCGAACACCGTTGTGGTGATCGTCGGCAGCTATCCGATTTCCTCCACCTGGATCGACGAGCATATTCCAGCCGTGCTGTACACTTCGCATAGCGGGCAGGAGCTGGGCCATGCCGTTGCAGATGTCCTGTTCGGCGATTACAGCCCGTCCGGCAAACTGAATATGACCTGGTACCGCAGCGTCAGCCAACTGCCTGAATTCATGGACTACGATATTATCAAAGGCAAAAGAACCTACATGTACTTCGACGGTGAGCCGCTCTATCCATTCGGTCATGGGCTGAGCTATGCACAGGTGAACTATAACAACCTGTCGCTGGCAGCGGAGGAAATACAGCAGGACGGTAATATCAATCTGACCGTAGAGCTTGAGAACAGCGGCAGCGTTGACGGTGACGAGGTCGTCCAGTTGTATGTCCAGTGCTTGTCCACCCGGATCAAGCGGCCGCTTAAGCAGCTGAAGAGGTTCGTCAAAATCCGGCTGGCTGCCGGACACAAGCAGACGGTCACCTTTACCTTACCCGCCGCTGAACTCTCCTTCTGGGACGTCAGCCGCGAACAGTACTGTGTGGAGGATGGGGAATACCAGCTAATGGTAGGCCGCTCCTCAGGAGATATCCGGCTGGCAGCCACCATCAGGGTGCATGGCGAGGCTGTTCCGCCGCGTGATCTGTATGCGCGGGTTAAGGCTGAGAATTACGATGATTACGATAGCGTCTTCCTCGATGAATGTAAGGCTGGCGGCGCTGCGGTACATCCGGTGAAGGGCGGGGCGTGGATCGCGTTCCATAATGTCCGGTTTGCAGAGGGTGCAGCAGGTGTCGAAATGCTGGTATCCTCTGTCCAAGGAGGCGTGGTTGAAGTCCGGATCGGCAGCCCGTCCGGCAAGCTGGCGGCTACACTTGCCATTCCGTCAGGCGGCGTTCAACAGTGGCACAGCCAGTCCACTATAGCAGATGTGGATGCTGGAACTACAGATGTGTATCTTGTCTTGCAGGGTGAGATTCTGCTCAGCCGCATTCAGTTTACAGTGTAGGTGTTCTTGCGTAGCGGGACCCTTGTATAGATGTGAAAAAAGCTTCTGGATGGCCCTTAGGGCGGTCCGGAAGCTTTTTTATGAATTTAGCGTGCCTAGTTAAGCACGCATCATCTAGCCGGTGAAGTTCCAGTCGATCAAGGGACTAAGACCCCACGTAGCTAGGATTCTTGTGTGTATAGCAAAAGTGGTACTAAAAGCGAGTCGACAAAGTGCTTGTCAGAGAGCGACGAATAAAATACCAGCCTGTAATGTCAAGTGAATCTTGCGGCGTTGTTATAAAGCCTCGAAAGAGAAGGGGGAGAGGAAACGCCCGTTAGAAGTCTTTTTTTAGATTACTATTTTTTTATAATAATTTTGAATATCAAAGGATAGTATGGAAAATATAGAACGAAAAATTCATAGATTATACATTTTTTCCCTTGTAACTATATTATATATAGTAATCAATGATATTGTTTTTTTACTTATATGTAATTTATTTGATATACAATATATGGTGTGTTATTATGGTTTATGCCAAGGTAATGAATGTATATTATTACATTTGGTTATATTTTATTCCTGAAAAAGAGAGGAGGGGTTAATATGAAAAACAACTTATTTGATCTGGATGTGCAAGTTAATAAGACTACAGTTTCTTCTGTACAGCCAAATGTTACAAGTATAGTATGGTGTACTAGTGGCTGTGGTACGGGACAAACTGCAGCAAATTGTGTTCCAACTGGTGGAAAGTGTTTCTCTAATATTGGTACTCTTTGTTAATTGAATTAACAAAGCAATATTATTGTTACATATTTTGTGAAGAGCTTATATTAGAGAAAGGATGGTTGATATGAAAAACAACTTATTTGATCTGGATGTGCAAGTTAATAAGACTACAGTTTCTTCTGTACAGCCAAATGTTACAAGTATAGTATGGTGTACTAGTGGCTGTGGTACGGGACAAACTGCAGCAAACTGTGTTCCAACTGGCGGAAAGTGTTTCTCTAATATTGGCACTCTTTGTTGAATTTAAAACTTTACAATAATACTAAAAAGTAATGTAAGGAGAGGGATCAATATGATCCCTTCTTCTATGTTTAAATTGGAAAGTGAGGTACGGCGGTGGCTAATATATTGGAAGTAAACCAGATTACCAAGACTATTGGAAAGCGAGTGATTATTGACGAAACATCTTTTCAATTAGAAGAAGGGAAAATATATGGATTTATAGGACCTAATGGAGCAGGGAAAACGACACTGATGCGTATCATGACCGGATTGATTAAACCGACAAGCGGAGAGGTACGCATTGATTCATACAATGTTCAGACGCAACGTCAACAGGCAATTTCTAGAGTGGGCGGTATTATAGAGTCGCCAATATTTTTTGAATATATGACGGGGAGGCAGGTATTGCGTAATTTATCCCGTTTACATCCAACTATAAAATCATCTCAAAGAGAAGAACAAATCGAAAAGTTGCTAACAACAGTCGGTCTAGAAAAAAGAGGAGAGGATAAAGTACGAACATACTCTTTAGGGATGAAGCAAAGACTTGGAATTGCTCAATCCATGCTAGGTGGGCCGAAACTGTTGTTACTTGATGAGCCTTCAAATGGACTTGATCCCATAGGAATGAGAGAACTGAGAGATATTATATTTAAATTGCGGGAGACTGAAAATTTAGCCTTTTTTATTTCGAGCCATTTGCTTGACGAATTACAACAATTGTGCGATGAACTTATTGTTATTCGTGAAGGATCAATTATTTGGAAGGGGTTAACGGAAAATATTGTCAAGGATGGACAAAGACTTGAAGATGCTTTTATGGAGTTAGTGCAATGAGTAAACTAATATTTTGTGAACTGGAACGACTGTCAAAAAATAAGTTGATATGGTGTTTATTCGTTTGTGTACCTCTACTTGCTTATTTAACAAAAGGATATATTCAAAGTTTTTATCCAACTGACATAGTATCCACTAGTGTATTTGTGATCGCAGGCTTAAGGGAAAACTTATTTTTGCCTTGTAATATAGCGGTTGCTGCTATTGTTGCTGCTGTTTATACAGAGGAATATCGTGGAGGTCAGTTAAGATTAATGTTTTTGCGTCAGTATTCACGGGCTAAAATTTTTTTTAGTAAACTTTTGGTTATTAATATTATTATAATAGCTTTATTAGTGGTTATGGGCATTTCTTTAAGCGTTATAGGCCTATTTCAATTTCCTCATGACGGAGAAAAACAAATTTCTTTAATAGTTGATTTAGGATTTATCGTCCAGTATTATTTTTTAGCATATCTAACTTTGATGGCGATTTCATGCTTTTTTTCATATATATCACTTATAAGTAAAAATACAACATTCATGTTAGGCATAACTGTAGGTTATGTTCTTATGTCATTGTTATTTGATGGGATATATTTACATTTTGCGAACCTTTTTGTGAGTGGATCATTCATGCATGAATTGGTAGCCTATGTTTTAATTCCCTATATGCAACATACAGGCCTCTACTCATTACTGAATGAGAGAAACTTACATTCTATTTTGCCGATGGCTTTAATCTTAATATCGTATATGGTTATTTTCGTATGGACAGCATACCGTCGATTTGTAGTAGATGACTATTTGTACTAGGGGGGTATATATGTTTGGGATCTGGATCAGCGAAATGGAACGAGTATGGAAAAGTAAGTCGATGCTTATTTTATATTTGATTTTCATACTTTTATTAGCTGCTAATACTTGGGGAGCTATGTTAAACGGATCGGGAAACCTTAGATTTGGTGGTGGAAGGATCGAGTTCAATAATCTTAATATGCCTTGGTATATGATGGATGGAATATCTCTTGTGCTTACAGTAGTTGTGTTACCTGTAATTTATGTAAATCACTTAAGTGGTGATATTCATTCTGGAGCTTATCGATTATATATGCTGCGCCCGTTTTCTCGGGTTCAAATCTTACTAAGCAAGCTTTTGGCATTGGCTGCAACAACTATAATATTAATCGGGTTTACATACATTTTTGCTATGGCAACTTCGTGGATTTTTTTTCCCAAATCTAATGTAGTAACTTTATATGGATCTAATGAACCAGTTAGCGTAACTAAGGCAATTATGTTTAACTTTAATTTCTATGCCTTGTTTGCACTAGTGAGCATAGCTAAATTAATGTTTTGTAGTGCAATTTGTTTATTTGTTACGAGACCACTTTTTGCTTATATAACAATTTTTGTGCTTTCGTTTCTTTTATATTCTAAAATTTCCAATTCTCTAGTTATATTATTTGATCCGTTTCAGAAAATATTACTTGCTCTCAGAGGAGAGGTCTACACACAATTTTGGATTTCCACGTTAGGGATTATTGTATTTTGTACGCTGATTAGCTTTTTTAAGTGGCAGAGAACAATGGTTTAATGTTTAAGAAATCATTTAATTCAAGTGATTGAGAGGAAAGAGAATATGACGGATACTAACATTAGAGGAACTCTTTATAAATCGTTAGATTTTTTTATGGTTAGAACTCCTGTTTTATCTATTAATGAGTATACTGAGTTATTTCCTGAGAATTTCACTAATGAACAAGATTTGAGGAAAATTTCTACTGATCTTCTTATTACATTTTCCGAAAATAAATTAATTAGGGAAGCAATTGCAGTGTCTAGTCCTAGTATGCTGGAATCTTTACCCTATTTATATAGTGATGATAACCCTCGCAAGAAAAAACAAGTTCTCAATGGATTTATGCGCTTTTTACTAAGAATGATGTCTCGTCCAACACCATTCGGTTTGTTTTCGGGTGTTACATATGGAATGTTT
This sequence comes from Paenibacillus sp. FSL P4-0338, assembly GCF_038002365.1. Taxonomy (NCBI): domain Bacteria; kingdom Bacillati; phylum Bacillota; class Bacilli; order Caryophanales; family Paenibacillaceae; genus Paenibacillus; species Paenibacillus sp. FSL P4-0338. The sequence continues at coordinate 1,799,087 of NZ_JBBOCG010000002.1, forward strand.
AATGAACAGTCAGAAGTAAGAATGAAGGGTCTCAATACGTATCGCAAAAGGGCAAGACCGGATATGGAGTGGTTACTAAAAATAATTGAATTCGTGGAGGGACAGTCAGGTGTAATTGCTCAGTTGCATGTACGGCGAAATCAGTTAATACTTCAGCAGGGAGACAGGGCAAGTATCCCTTACAAAATCCGTTATGGAAATGTACTGAAGGGTGAAAACGATAGTGTTTCTGTTCGATCAACGGCTGTGTTTGATTTTATTATGAATGAGACTGAGGAACCCATTCTGTATTCAAATCTCCTAACCAGAGTGAAAGATCAATTTAGTGACGCTAGTATTGATACTATATCATCGTATGTATGGGAATTATTTGTCCAGGAGTTTCTGTTCACGGAGTTACGTCCTCCTTCAACAATAACTACACCTATGGAGTATATTATAACTAAAATAGCACCAGTAACAGGAATAGATGCTTTAAAGTCAAAACTATATGAAATTTATACGGATATAGAAGAGTACAATAAACTATCTATTGGTGAAGGAGAAGAACAATTACTGATATTACAGGGTGAAATGAAAAATCTTATGAAAACACAGAATACACTACAAATTGATTTATCATTAGAGGATAGAGCAATTACACTTAACCAGAATGTTAGGGCGGAAGTAGAAAAGGTGGCTGAGTTCCTTGCACGATCATTTCCTATTGAGCTGCAACATATGGAGGAATACCGTGAAGAGTTCTTGGAGAAATATGGGCCTTATCGAGAAATACCGCTCCTTGAATTGTTAGACCCAGAGAGTGGTTTAGGTGCTCCTGCAACATATAGTTACCCTCCTAGTTCTAGAAGTGTGAAAAAAAGCTCGAAATTTAACCAAAAGGCACAGTTATTATACCAATGGTTCATTTCTTGTCTCAATAAAGGACAAAGTGAGCTTATACTTACAGAGAATATGATTCAGCAACTTCTAGAAGATGAACCACTTAATGAAAGTGATTTTATACCATCAATTGAATTATATTTCTTGATTAATGCAAGAAATCAATATGAGCTGGATCAGGGGAATTATACGATGACTTTAGGACCTAACCCAGGTTCATATGGGGCCGGGAAGACATTTGGTAGATTCATTGATTTATTTGAGCCTTCTTTTGCTGCAAATAAATTTATGTTTATAGATAAGCTGGAGCGGGAATTGAATCCTGAGAAGTTACATGCGGAAGTTTCGTTCATTCCCTCTTATGGAAGATCGTCTAATATTTTACTAACCGACAATTTTCGAGATTATGAAATTGCAATTGGAACTAATCATACTGTGCCAAAAAATAAGCAAATCGCTGTATCTGATTTGGTTGTTGGTGTTAGGAATAATCATTTTTATATTAAATCCAAGAGTAACAATAAGGAAGTTATCCCTACAGCTGGACATATGTATAATCATCAGTTAACTCCTAATATTTATAGATTTTTAATTGAAGCTGGCATGGATGGCTATAAAATGTGGCAGGGATTAAACTTAGATTTTATGTTTAAGTCTCCATATACGCCTAGACTAAAATATAGTAAAACCGTACTTTGTCCTGCGACGTGGAATATTCATTGGAAAATTAAAAAAAATTCAGAAGACGAAATGAAACGGTTTTTTAGTGATTTTAGAGAAGAATGGAAAGTTCCACGATATGTTTTTATTACAGAAACAGATAATCGTATTTTAGTAGATCTAGATCACCCGCTGCATATTGAAATGATACACAATGAATTGATAAAGAATGGTCGTGTTATTTTAACAGAGCATATTGGTGGGTTTGCTGAACCTTTAATAAAGCGGGATGATGGTTTCTTGGCTGCAGAATTTGTTTTTCCTCTGGTGCGCGTTAAATCTAATAAAGAGGCTGATAATGCAAAAAAAGAAAGAGATGATGCACTTAGAAAAATAAATACATGGAAAATAGATAATAAAGATCGAGTATATTTACCTGGTGGTAGATGGACATATGTAAAGTTGTATGGCTTAAATAGCCGACAAAATGAGTTTATTGGATCATATTGGAATGATTTTATTAAAGAATGCAGAAGTAAAAACTTAATCAGCCAAGCTTATTTCATACGTTTTCTAGATCCTAATGTACATATTCGTGCACGGTTTGAATTGCAGGAGCAAGTTGCATTATCTAGTTTTCTAACCTTTTTCTATTCATGGACAAGTGAATTGTTGAACAAAAAGTTAATTACAAATGTAACCATAGATACTTACGAACCTGAAGTAGAGAGATATGGTGGAATAGAATTAATGAATACCGTAGAACAACTTTTTTCTGCTGATAGTGAAATTGTTACTGATCTAATAGAAATGATTAATGTTCGGAAAATTCAGACGGATATAGAAATTATTGCTGTTATAAGTGTGATTGAAATCTTGAATCAGTTTGGGTTAAGTTTAGATGAAATACATGATCTTCTTAATCGGAATTATGATTTTAAAGAATATTTGGATGAGTTTAGGGGGAATCGTTCTTTAATAACATCCTTATTAAAAAGTTCTGAAGTAAGTAAAGTGGGAGACAATGCTGAAAAACAAATTCTTTATCAAACCTTTATCAAAAGAGAAGGTATTACTAAATATTACTTCACTAAAGTTTTAGAAAAAGAACAAGACAAACAATTAATGAACGATAAAGAAGATATTATATTTAGTGTTGTTCACATGCATTTAAATCGCTTATTAGGAACAGACCGATCCAAAGAACGGAAAGTTATGATTTTGGCTCGTCACTCCATAAATAGTTTGTTGCAATATCGGAGGAAGAAATATGAAATCTGAAAAAAAAAATAATCAACAGGGAGAATTAAAATCATTAATTAAAACAATATTAAATGGATTAAGACTTTTTAAGCTGATTTTTAAATTGAATAAACATTATATGGTGCCAAGTATTATTATAAATATAGTCCAAGGTTTTTTACCTGTAGCTGTTTTGTTAGTTACTCAAAATCTACTTAATGGTATTTCTACAGTTTCGAATAGAGGGGAAGGATGGTTATTACATAGCTTTTTAATGTTTAGCATTGTGTATTTTATTAAAGTATTAATAAGCGGATTGAATACTTATGTCGAAGGTAATCTCCAGTCTCAACTTTCTAATACTATGAACATATTAATATGCGAAAAGTCAGTTAAGCTAGGATTAGAAGATTATGAGAATTCTGAAATTAATGATCAATTAAAAAGGGCAACTCAAGAAGCATCATACAGGCCGTACGAATTGTACAATCAAATCACCAGTATTATTACCAGTATTATTACTCTTATATCTTCAGCAATAATACTTATAATGTGGAAATGGTGGATTATTATTATAATCGTTATATCATCAACAATCTCCATTTATTCAATTCTCAAAATTAATCGTGAACAATTTCAAATTCATATGGATCGGGTACCATTAATCAGAAGATCATGGTATTTGACGTATTTACTTACGAACGATAGAGCAGTAAAAGAAGTAAAGATTTTTCAGCTTGCTCCCTATTTACTAGATAGATATCGTAATTTTTTGAAATCGTTTTTTCAAACGGATCGAAAAATGCTGTTTAAGCGTGTGGGTATAGTTTTTTTATATGATGTTCTAGAACTGATTAGTTTATGTGTTCTAATTTGGATTGCCTTGTTTGAAGCTTTCATGAATAGAATTCAAGTGGGAAGTCTGTATGGATACATACAAGCTATAACATTAACACAAAGTCAAATGACTTCGATTATACAAGGTTTAATACGGTTCTCACAAAACAATCTATACATGGAGCAAATGCTGATATTTCTAGAGTTACCAACTACGGATCCCATCTATGTACAAAAAAACAGTTCTTCTCAAAGACTAAATTTGGAAAAAGAAATAAATACAATTTCTATGGAAAATATATATTTTCGCTATGCAGGTAAGTCTCATGATGTAATACAAAATTTCAATTTAAAACTAAATAAAGGCGAAACGATTGCTATTGTTGGAAAAAACGGATCGGGTAAATCCTCATTAGTAAAACTGCTAATGCAATTATATGGAGATTATCGGGGGAGGATAAGTATAAACGGTGTCGATATAAAAGAGTATGATTTGCAACAAATTCAAGAAAGAATAGGGGTGGTTTTTCAGGATTTTATGCAATATGAAATGTCAGCACGTCATAATATAGGGTTTGGATCTCTGAAAGAAATGGATGATGAAATTAAAGTAATGACGGCTGCTCAAAAAGTTTTAATTGAAACTTTAATCAAGCAATTACCAAAAGGAATAGATACACAGCTTGGGAAGTGGTTTGAAGAAGGATATCAATTATCTGGAGGGCAATGGCAGCGAATAGCCATTGCTAGAGCATTCATGCGAAATGCGGATATATATATTTTGGATGAACCTAGTTCGTTTTTAGATCCTATTGCTGAAAAAGAGTTGCTCGAAATATTTATGGAGCTTATGAAAGATAAAATTGGGATTTTCATAACTCATCGTATAACGTCTGCTCGTTTAGCTCAAAAAATTATCGTAATGGAGGAAGGCCAGATTATTGAGCAAGGATCTCATTTAGAATTGATGATGGGGAATGGTATGTATGCAGAGATGTACCGGATTCAAGTCAGTTCCTTTTCTGATAAAGAGGAAGGTGTTCAAAAATGACATTTGTAGAAAAAAGGGATCATAACTGGATTCCTGTTGAAGGAGAACTAAGAGAACAAATATTAATTGTACTGCGTAAAATAATCATTAAATATAAAGACCCAGAGAAATTGATTTCTTTGATTACTACATTAGAAAACAGCAATGTTACTGAGGTAGAGTATAAGACAGGAGTTAGTCTGGGAAGTGGACTTACTGGAATTTGTCTGCTTCTTGGCCAATTAGATCAGCTATTTCCAACTGAGGACTGGGATGTTATAGGCCATGAATACTTAGTGCTTCTTAATAAACACATGCAAGAAAATGGCATTAATGATCTATCTCTTTATAATGGATTGGCTGGTATTTTAGTAGGAGTTCGCGCTTTATCTCGTAACGGAACACGTTATACCCAGATGTTGGACACACTTGCTAGTCTATATGAGGACATGTTTGCAGAAAGTGTTGGATCACTTAAAGAACGTTGGAATTCAGGCGATATTCAAATGGGTGATTATGATACTATATCGGGGTTAGCAGGCATAGCGCGGGTAGTGCTGATGTTTTTAGACCGTCCAAAAATGAGGGAGATATGGAGTGATATCGAGGAGTTGCTCCATTTTTTTTGTGGAGAAAAGGATATAGCAGATCTAGCAATACCAAGATGGCATATTACAGCTTCCAATCAGTTTCAAAAACATGAAACATTACAGTACCCAAATGGTAATTTTAACTTAGGATTATCCCATGGGATTTCAGGACCATTGAGCTTAATGAGTATATCAGTATTGCAAGGGTTGGGGAGTGATAGTGTATTAAAAGATATCTGCAGGTTATCAGAATGGCTATCTATCTGGACAATTCAAAATGATGTGGGGACTTATTGGCCGGGTAGAGTTTCTTTTGAAGAGGCACAAAGCGGTAAATTAACTATGGAGAACCAGAAATTCAATAGAGATTCGTGGTGCTATGGTGTACCAGGTATTGCTCGTGCACTCTGGCTTGCTGGTACTGCAACAAATGACGAAAAATGGACAGAATTGGCTTTGAATTCATTTCTTGAAATAGATAAACGGATTACAAATTTAGGGGGATTAGCATCAGCTACATTATGTCATGGTATAGCAGGTTTGTTACAGTCAGTTCAGCGGTTATATTCAGAAACAAAGGATAAGAGACTCGAATCTATAAGAGATAAACTTATAATCAGTATATTAAACATGTTTGAACCCGAATCTATATTTGGATTTTATGAAATAAATATAATAAACGACAAACTCGAAAAAATTAATGATTCAGGTTTTTTAAATGGAAATGCAGGAGTTGCATTAGTATTGGCATCATTGATTTCAGATGAGAGCCCTGAATGGGATAGTGTATTGATGTACTGTTAATTTCCAGTCTTCCACATTTTTGAGATTTGAACACTGCTAAGCTTTCTCGATTAGTGCTGTTCAATGAGTTCGACAGTGTCCAGCTGCCGATATGGATAGTACAGAAGCTTCTGAAAGTCCTTTTGGGCGGTTCAGAAGCTTCTTTCTACAGTTTATTAATATTCTAAAATCCTAATAAAGTTTATTAAGGCGTAAAGATCATCCGGGTATTTTTATCGTCCTATAAAATAGGTGATTAATACTTTCACAATATTGAAAAAGAAGCAGGAATGTTACTGCTAGCCCCTAATGTCCAGAGGTTGACGGCATGAGTTGTTCTGCTATTGACGGTCAATCTGTCCGCAGCAAGGGAGAAAAATAGGGAGAATCATAACAATTCTCCCTGAATCACACGCTTGACCTTATGGTCGTCAACAATTCGGTGCTTGTTCTGTGCTCCGTAAATCAAGGCATGAGTACATAGTTTGTTCACCAGCCGGGCGGCTCCACTGGAAACACGGTAGATTTCATCCATCGCGCTTCCGTGAATAGCTCATGTTCGGCACCTGCTGCATTCAGATGTCTCTTCATCTAGGCCCCCAGTTCCGCTCGGTCCATATGCGGAAGATAACACTGCATATCGATTCCCTGGCGGATCGCCGCGTACGCTTGCAGCCCCTGACGGTCCCAGAATTCACTTTGTGCAACTAGAATCAAGGCCATGGGGCTCTTTGAATCCATTTTCATGTTCAACAGGAAGTGCAGCTCCTCCAGCATCTCCCGGTCCAATAAATGGGCTTCATCCCCCCCCCCCCCCCCCCCACGGGCTACAGTCGGTGAATCCTCCGCATCAGCTCAATCTCCCGGTGCAGTTGCCGTTTGGCGTCGCCCCGGTAGAATTTCGACTCACACCCAAGCTGTTCCAGAAGCCCTTTGTAAGAATGACGTGGGATTAGTTTGGAATTCGACAGGTAGATCAGCTTAAAGCGAGCCTCATCCAGTTCCTCGCTCAGCCGCCGGATCGTGGTCGTTTTCCCGTTCCCACAGTCACCCGTAAGTACGGCAAAACACTGACGCTCCGCGACATATAGGCCAGACGCCCGAGCGTTTCTCCCTGCGACGCAGACGCATAGAGCACGGTGACGGCAAGGATCTCTGGAAAACGGTGCGTGGTGCAACTCATTGAAGGACTCAAACATCTTAGTCCTCCCTCTGTACCTGGCGGTACGTCACCGCCGGTGCTTCCCGTTCCTTCCGGCGCTGGTGTCGGGTTTCTTCGGCCTCCAGCAGTCTCGAGGTGTCTGTCAAAGAAGCACCCAGGTGTTCCGGTAGCGCCGGCCTTGTTCCCGCCAGCTGACCGATTTCCATCTCACTCACCCGCCACGGGGCTCGGCATTCGTATTCAATTGTCAGCTCGGTGGTGTCTGCCGGGTCATAAATGATTTCAACCGTACAGCCCATCACGTCGAGCCATTAATACGAACTCAAAGTCGAAGCCCCGCCAGACGCCCCCTGCGCCTTGCGGAACGCGGAAGGGGACATGCCGCTCTGCTTATTGAAGATGCGGTTGAACTGGGAGAAGCTGTTGAAGCCGCATTGTCCGGCGATGTCAGAGATCTTGTGCCGGGTGTGGAGCAGGAGCTGCTGGGCTTTGCGGACGCGGGTCATCTGAATGTATTCGGTCAAGGTGAAGCCGGTGACGGTTCTGAACTGGTGCGATAAATAATAAGGGCTGATATAGAACTCCTTGGAGATTAAATCCAAGGACAGCTCACTGCCGTAATGGCTGTGAATGTGGGCGGTGATTGAATAGATTTTTTGCATCATGGCATTGCCGATCTCCTCCAGCACGTAAGCATTCTTGTCATTCTGCTGGGACAGACTGCACAGGAACTGCTGGAACAGACTGTGAATCAGCACAGGATTCAGCGGTGAAGCGCTGCGGGAACAGTTGAAAATAGCATTGAGCGGCTCGAACACGGCGCTGCGCGGGCCTCCGGTGAACCGGTAGATCGGAACCTCCTCGGCGAACGGCTGCAGCATTGTATTGTAAGCGATCTCAAGTCCGGGTATATTCCTGGGCAGGTTGAAGTTGATGATCAGCCGCTTATGCGGCGGACCTGCGGGATACTGGGTCATATGCAGCCGGTACGGAGCAAGCAGAACAATGTCATATTGCTGCAGAGCATGTATATTACCTTCAATAATATGAGTAGCGCTGGAATCCAGCAGAATATGAATCTCATAAAAGTCATGATCGTGCTGAAACTCCATATTGATGTCGTGAGAGCGCTGATCGTAGTCAAAATAGTAAAAGAGCGGATCAGCCGGAGTATTGATACGTATACTATATCCTTGTTCGTATAACAGGTCGCTGTCGAGCATAGCCTCTCTCCTCACCGTTGGCGTTTTACTAAAGAAGCCTGAGCCGTTTCCACCTGTATATTATAGGCCCAAAAAAGCAAAATATGCAATGAATAGAGCGGAATACAGCAAGAGTAGGGTAGTTTTTGGAGTGGAAGGTTTGTTATAGTGACCATATGAAAGCGGATACAGGGAGTGATAGGAATGTTATTCACAGAAGAAAAGCTAATCAAACGCCAGGCTGAAGTGGAAAAGTATAGATATCTTAAGGTCCAGGAGCTTACAGAGTTCGCATTCGCTGAGGATGAGGAAGGGGCTAACGGAGTATACCCGGAATCGGTATCCTTTGATGGCATCATCAGACTTCAGGAGCATTGGCGCGGGCGGGACCGTTACATCTGGCTGCGCACGGAGGTTGTACTGCCGCCTAGTCAGGCAGGGTTCAAAATTGCCGGCCGATTTGATTTTGGCAAAACAGGGGATTTCAATAACTCCGGCTTCGAATCGCTGCTGTTCGTGAACGGATCGCCTTATCAGGGCGTAGATAACAACCATCGGGAGGTAATCTTCGGGGATGAATGGGGCGGACAGACGCTAGAGCTGGCCTTCCGGCTGTGGTCGGGACTTGAGGGCGGCGGAGTGCCCAGAATTCAGGAGCACCGGCTCAGCGAAGCATTCATCGGCTATCTGGACGAGGGCATTGATGATCTGTTCTATATGTCGAAGGCGGCGCTTGACACCTTCCGTTACCTTGGCAGAGACCAGCCGGAGAAGCAGTGGCTGCTTAGAGCGCTGAACGAAGCCTTCCGTCTGATCGACTGGTCGGAGCCGGGTTCACCAGAGCATACCGCTTCGCTGTATCAGGCAGGTGCCAGTCTGAATCAGGCGATAGAGGCGATGCCGCAGACTTTTGACGTAACGCTTACGGCTGTGGGCCATACCCATATTGATGTTGCCTGGCTGTGGCGCTTGAAGCATACCCGTGAAAAAACAGCCCGTTCCTTCTCCACCGTCCTGCGGCTGATGGAGGAGTTCCCGGAGTACCAGTTCCTGCAGACGCAGCCTCAGTTGTACGCATATCTAGAGCAGGATTATCCGGAGCTGTTCGGGCGGATCACCGAGAAGGTGAAGGAAGGCCGCTGGGAAGCGGAAGGGGCGATGTGGCTGGAGTCGGATTGCAATATCCCGTCCGGTGAGTCGCTGGTCCGCCAGATTATGCTGGGCAAACGCTACCTCCGTGAACAATTCGGCGTAGAGAGCAAGTACCTGTGGCTGCCGGATGTCTTCGGATACAGCTGGGTGTTGCCTCAGATTCTGCGCAAATCAGGTATCGACACGTTCATGACGACCAAAATCAGCTGGAACCAGTTCAACCGGATGCCGCATGACACCTTCTGGTGGCGGGGGATGGACGGCTCGGAGGTGCTGACGCATTTCATCACGACCTCTGAGAAGGATGGAGCTGAATACACCTATAACGGACGGATGACGGCAGGACTGCTGCGCGGAATCTGGAATTCCTATCAGGATAAGGAGATCAACGATCACCTGATGTTTGCGTATGGCTGGGGTGACGGAGGCGGCGGGCCGACGCGGGAGATGCTGGAGCTTCGCCGGCGCTTCGACAAGCTTCCGGGTATTCCGAAGATTGAAATGGGCAGTGCCGGAGAGTATTTCACCGGACTGCATGAACGGATCGGGAAGACGGAGGCGTTCGTACACACCTGGAACGGTGAGCTGTATTTCGAATGCCACCGGGGCACGTATACCTCACAAGCCCGCAATAAGAAATATAACCGCCGCCTGGAGCTGCTGCTGCGCGATGCCGAGTGGCTGCACACGCTGATGGGGGTAAGACAGGGGAATCTTGAAACCGCTTATCCTGCGGCTGAAATGACCGGGATCTGGGAGATTCTGCTGCGCAACCAGTTCCATGACATCATCCCCGGTTCGTCGATCGCTGAGGTCTACGAGGACAGTGATGCTGAATATGCAGAAGGCGAGGCGCGCTCACTGGCTCTGATTAACGGTGTGGCTGATGCTAATAGCGGCAATAAGCCGGAGCTGCAAGCATTCACTCTGCTGAACAGCACGAACTGGAACCGTCCTCGTTATGCGCTGCTTCCTATAGATGCCGCTGATTCCGTACAGGTTCATGACGCTGACGGGAACCGGCTATGGCAGCAGCGGACGGCAGACGGGGAAATGCTGGTCTACGTTCCGTCTGTGCCTGCACTGGGCACGGCGGTGCTGAAGGTAGTACATGGACAAGCAGTCGAGGCCTCCGGAGAGGCGCAGATTCAGCCACTTGCAGCTGTATCCGGCAACAGGCTGAGCACACCGCTAGTGGAAGTGGTATGGAATGAGCAGGGCCACTTCACTTCAATGATCGACCGGAAGAGCGGCCGTGAGCTGCTGGCGCCAGGACAGCGCGGGAATGTACTACAGGTATTCGAGGATAAGCCGCTGGATTTTGAAGCGTGGGATATCGATATTTTCTACCAGGAAAAGATGACTGAGATCACTCAGCTGACCGGATGTGAACTGACCGAGAACGGCCCGCTGCGGGCGGTGCTGCATATGACCTGGACCTATCACCGCACAGCGGTAACGCAGGACATCATCTTCTACCGGGATACCGCGCGGATTGACTTCCGTACAGAGATGGACTGGTACGGGCATAACCAGCTGCTGAAGGTGGCCTTCCCGGTGGATATTCATGCGCTGGAGGCTACTTATGACATTCAGTTCGGTAACGTGAAGCGTCCTACACACTGGAATACGAGCTGGGATTACGCCCGCTTCGAAACGGTGGGCCATCAGTGGGCGGATGTCAGCGAGAAGGGCTATGGGATAGCGCTGCTCAACGACTGCAAATACGGCTATGACATCAAGGACAGCGTGCTCCGGCTGACGCTGCTGAAGTCGGCGGTTCATCCCGATCCGCAGCAGGATCAGGGGCATCATGCCTTTACGTATGCACTCTATCCGCATACCGGTGATTTCGTTGAAGGCGGGGTGGTCCAGGAGGCGTGGGAGCTGAATCATCCGCTGCGCAGTGTGGCAGGTGAGCTGGAAGGGAACCCGCTGCTCTATGTTGACGGCGCACATGTGACGGTGGATGCGGTCAAGCGCTCGGAGGATGGTAAAGATGTGGTGCTACGGCTGCATGAGTACGCCGGTTCGCGGACACAGATTACTGTAGATAGCGCTTACTCTATAGCCTCCTGGCAGGAGTGCAACCTGATGGAGGAGCCGCTGGGAGATTGGCAGGAAGAAGAGGAGCTGAGCTTCCAGGTGAAGCCGTATGAGATTAGAACGTTCAGAATCAAGCTGCGCGGGGCGCAGAGCTGAGAGGGGAGCAAGCCAGGATGGGAGCAGGAGAGAAGCAAGCGGTGCCGGTTAGCTGTGTGAGCAAGGAAGAGGTTATGCAGAAGCTGGAGCTGGTCACGAATAAGCTGCTGAAGCTGGGCCGGCCGGATAATGAAGCTGAATTGCAGAACCTGGGGGAGGATGCGGAGCGCCGGGGGTATTTTGCCAGGGACTTCGGGATGGAAGAGTGGGATTGGCCGCAGGGAGTGGGGCTGTACGGCCTGCAAAAGCTTGACCGGCATTTCGGGGATGGCCGTTACGCGGAATACACCAAGCCGTGGATGGCCCGGCAGCTTACAAAGGGACTACCCAGCCGGAATATTAATACGACTGCGCCGCTCCTGTCGCTGATGGAGCTGGAGGAGGCCGGAGAGCTGAGTCTCGAATGGATAGAATGGCTAATGCACGGCCTGCCCCGGACGCTGGAGCAAGGCTATCAGCATGTGACTACGGGGACTCAGAAGCATGAGGTCTCACTCCATGAGAATGAGATCTGGATTGATACGTTGTTCATGGCGATTCTGTTCACTGCCAAAATGGGTGTGAAGTACGACAACCCGCAGTGGCGCGAGACCTCACTGCATCAGTTGCTGCTGCACATTAAATATCTGTATGACAAAAAAACCGGCTTCTTCTTCCATGGCTGGCATTTTGAAGAGCGCCATAACTTCAGTGAAGCCTTCTGGTGCCGCGGTAACGGCTGGTTCGCCCTCGGCCTGCCGGAATATCTGGAGCTGATGCGACCCTATCTGGAAGACGGAGTCTTCAGCTATCTCCAGCAGACATTACAGGCCCAGGCCGAAGCCTTGCTCGCATGTCAGAGCGGGGACGGACTATGGCATACCCTGCTGGATGACTCTGGCAGTTATACCGAAACCTCCGGTTCGGCTGCGATTGCCGCCGGTATTCTGAACAGTGTGCGCCGGGGGCTGCTCCCGGAGGCCTATAGCGAACCTGCTCTGCGGGCAATCCGTGCCATTCTGGACAGAATCGACGGTGAAGGCACTGTGCTCGGGGTGTCCGGCGGTACTCCGATCGGCGCAGCCAAGGAGGACTACAAAGGGATCATCATTGCCCCTATGGCCTATGGCCAGGCGATGGCGCTGGTTGCGTTGGGCGAAGCGCTGCATTACTGCTGAGGCGGAAGGTCTGTGAATTAAACAAGCGGCAGCCAAGGACGAATCGTCCTCGGCTGCCGCTTGTTTTTGCATAGCAAACCGTAAACCGTGAATGGATGCTGATGTAGTCATACACTTCACTCACCTCACGTATGCATGAACTCAATCTTGCTTCTGTACAAATTCAGAATCCGCACCTGCTCCTCGCTAAGCTCCTCGAAGTTCCAATACATATGCATCAGGTTGTACTCAAACAGCTCTTTCAGTCTCATAAACAGCGGCAGTTTTCTGGACATCTCAGCGGAGAAGGGATGCTCTTCCTTATATCCGTCCGTGATTGCCTTAGTTATCGCGCGCTTATAGTCTATGAGGTTCTGTCCGCCCGCGAATGAGTACTCTAGCGCAGAATAGATTGGCACAGCTAAATCGTAGGCATAATAATGCCGCTCGCAATCCTGAAAATCAATCATCGTCAGCGCAGAGTCACTGTCCACCAGGGTATTGTTCAGCCACAGGTCACCGTGGATTAAGCCGTAGTTCGCCTCATCTTTGGGCAGCATTCGGATCTGCTTGAGCACATCCTTCGCAATATCCCGTATGGCCCGCTCTTCGGCAGGAATATGCTTTAGAAAATCATATTCATCGTTATCATACCAATGCGGAATCGGCTGGGCAGCGTCAGTCTGCTGATATTCTTTGCTCACCTGATGCATTCTGCCTATTTGCTGTCCCAGGGTTCTGAGTATGGTTTTGTCCCATTTGGCCCGGGGCAGGTGGATTCCGGCTGCCGCCCGGAACAAGACCACGAACTTCGCTTCTTCATCCAGCAGCAGGGTGCTGATAAGTAAATCCTGTTCATTAGGTACAACCTCTGGCACCCGTACGCCCCGGTTGAACAGATAAGTAGTCCAGTTCACTTCAGCTAATTGTTCTTCATAGGTCTTATAATTCGTAATTCGGGCGAAGAAGATCCCCTTTTCCGAGTGGCAACGGTACATTTCATTGGTAACGGCCTCCATACTGGAGAGTTGAACAGGATAGGTGTTATTGAGAAATTGCAATATTTGTGCTTGCATAAGATGCGTTACCTCCCGCGATAATTTCTGCAGCTGCGCTATCGTTCGTGAAGCTGTTCCGCAGCCCTGAACTGGCTTACAGATCTTGAGACAGGCGGATCATATCCACCACCTGCATCCCGTTCTCATAGATTTCTTCACTATAATGTCTGATGAAAAAGTCCTTGTCGATCCCGGTGATCCGGAAGCCGCATTTCTGATACAACGCAAGCTGGCCGATACTGGAGTTGCCTGTGCCTATCTCCAAAGTTTTGAAGCCGAGCCGTCTGGCTTCCTGAATGGCGTGATTCACCAGTTGCTTCCCGATTCCCTGGCTCTGGAACGCCTCATTCACTGCAATATTGACCAACTCGGCGGTCTCCGGCCGGGTAGGCAGCAATACATAGACACCTATTACACGGTTATCCTTTTCAGCAACGAAGCATTGCCCTCTTGCTACATAATCCTCAACCAGCTTCGGTGCAGGGTCGGCCAATACAAGCAATTCGGTAGGTGCTTGTTCACCCGTATGTAATGCTCTGATCTCCATTTCTTATCTTCGCTCCTTGTTCATTAGCAGTTGTAGGGTTAGAGCCTCACGAATGTGATGTAATCAACAGGGGCAGGTTCTGCTCCTTCCATCCGGAGGGCACGGTTAATCTGCCCCCGGTGATACTGCCCGTGTAAAAGAACCTGCAGCAGGATGTCCCGGACGGAGGTCAGGAATGGAATTCCGCTCTGAGTTGTATAGTCAACCATCCTGTCCAGCGCGGATTCTTCCAGCTCTTGCACATAGCTGCGGTATTGCTCTGCATTCGCTTCGAACAGCCGCCGGACCGCCGTCAGGTCTTCCGCTTCCTCCCATAGCCAATATTGTATGCTGCTCTTGCCCTGCAAGCGTGACAGCCAGACTTGCTCTGCCACCGCCACATGCCGCACCAGCTTCAGAAGCTCCGCGTCCTTCGTATGACTCGCTTCGAGCGCGTCCAAGATCTGCCCATCCGCCCAGTACAGATGGTCCATCATGCGCATAATTGTCTTCATTTGAGTTCCTCCTTTTGAATTCACTTCATTGCTTGCGAACCAAGACAGCGCCTGTTGTTCCATCGAGCTCACAAATGCTTTTTTGGCTGGACTATACTGACTGGTATCCTCGAAGCGATCCGCTAATTCTTGCTTGAACTGACTGTATCTTGCCGCTTCTTCCGGATTCGCACGCAAATAATCTCTAAATATAAGATGCCGTTCAATCTGAGGATTGTCTGCCTGATAACAATGAAGGTGATGACTCCGTGCCTCACCGCCTTTGCGGAAAAGCCTCCTGCCGGGAATCCCCCATTCTCCACCTGCATCATATCCGAGCAGTGTCATCTTATCGTTGTAGGAATCGATTTTGGCTATGTCTTTTACAATACACATCATATCAATCACAGGTTTGGCCTTCAGGCCTGGTACTGAGGTGCTTCCAAAGTGCTCGAAACGTACAATTTCATCTGTGAAAATAGTAGTTAAAAATTCAGCCTCCTGCTGATAAAGTCTGATCCAGTCTGGATTATAGCCGCTAAGTCTGATCTTCATACAAATTGCCCTCCCAGGTTAATGGATGTTTGGGTATCCATTCATGCTAAGTTTCTGCAGGTTCACCCTCTGAATTGATGGAAATGACGGCTTCGCTCAGCTGAGATGCTGCATTCGGAGGCAGCGCACCCTTATCAAACACCGCCTTCATGAATGCGGTTGCAGCTTCTGCGGTAACGGCATGAACGGGAACTGTGTGTTGATCACCGTAATGAAGCAGAATATCCGAAAAAGACATGTGCTGAGCCCCTTTTACCCGATAGAAATGGGCATTGTTCAGAGAGTTGAAGGCATAGCGCTGCCCATCGATATAATCGGATGCAATAGTCTCATTCATAGATGCTGCCATCTCCCGGTACGCCGAAGCTTCTTGCCGCAGCAGCAGAACTGGAACAGAAGACTGTACGTCTTCCCGGCGTAAGAGGTGAAAACTGGGATCGAGCAGGACAGCAGCCTTGATCCGGTGATCCTGCTTGGCGGCCTCCAGGGCGGCGGCACCTCCGAGCGAATGTCCCATGACAGCAACCTTAGCTAGGTCGAACAGCCCGGCGAGCTCAGCATCATCGGAGCGGTTAAGCATCTCAAGGACGTCCATAACTGCGTGTATAAATTGAATCCGGTTGTGGAGCAGACGGGACCAGCTGGGGTAGTCACTGCTTGCCAGCTCCGCCATTTCAGGTGCCTGCTTGAGATAGCTGCCGTCTGGAAATACGGTGAACACGGACTCACGCGGAGCGCTAATTGTAACTACCACGTAGTTTTTGGCGACTAACTTGGAAATCACTCCGAGATACATATCACGTTCAACACCGAATCCAGGGGAGAAGAGGATGACGGGATACCCTTCTGTTTTTGGAGCTAATGCCCCGCCTGTTGTTACACTGGCAACATTCAGGTTGTCCAGATCAACGGCCATCTCTGTCAAAAGCTTAGCTGCCTCTGCCTGGCAAGGTGCGTACAGGTCTATACCCTTCACCGGATCTCCCCCGATGGCCGGATGAAAAATGCTAATAACGAGTCTGGGGCTTCCTTCCAGAACCTTTATGAATCTCCCAATCATTATAGCTCACCTTTCTTAATGGATATATATTCCTACTAAATAGACGCCTGCTTGTCTGTTTGGTTGCGGTGATTATCTCTTAATAGACTCAGCACAGAATCTACGACAGCTTGCGGCTTATACAGTTGAATGGAATGCCAGCTATCCTCAATCACGATCTGCCGGGTATTTGCGGTTAACTGGAGGAGCTTCTTCTGTGATTGTTGCCAATCTTCATTTTGCCTTCCGGCGGATAATACGATGATTGGTAATTCCGGAACTAAAGGCTCTGACTCTATTAATTGGAGGGCACTTTCTATAGTGCAGAGAGATTCCAGATAGGCCGCTTTATACGCATTATTTCGATAGCCGAGTGTATCCACTGTATGTTGAACTGGTGGAGGCAGCCGTTTGGCACCAATAGGTTGTTTTAATAGACGGGGCAACCCGATAGGGGATAAAAGATAACCCATTCTTAGTCGTCTCAGGTGCCGCAGCCGTTCTTCATATCTAATTTGATTAAAAGTGGATTCTATGAATCTTTGCTCATGCGTGGAGTCCACAAGAATAATCCCGGAGACCTCTTCAGGATACTTAGCAGCAAACAGCCGCATGATCATTCCGCCATAGGAGTGCCCTACAAGGATGTACGGGGGTTCTAATTCAAGCTGCGTCAATAATTTGCGCAGATCACAAACATAGCCTTCACAAGTCGGCTCTTTAATGGGCTTAGTACTCCAACCGAATCCGGCCCGGTCATAGGAGAGGACTTTGGTGTGCTTGGAACATTCGGGTTGCACTAATGACCAATCCAGAGCACAACCGCCCATTCCTGCTTCTAATAGAATCGTCGGAAGTTTACTTGTGTCATTGCCGGTAACAATTGCATGAAGATGGTGTGCTCCCACTGAGATCATTTCTCCTGGAGCCTTATATTTATGTAGAGAATATTTGGACAGAGCGGCTTGAATCCATGTGAATGGAAGTCCGATCAGAGAAATAATGACGCGAAGAAGGCTTTCGGTAAAATTAATTTGGCTCATGAGACACCTCTTTTCCTGTTCTAACTTGCATAATATAGGATTCATTTAATTGATAAAGAGAAATCTCACGGTATCCATTTCCTATTTTATTTCGGCCTACGCTTATCTGATCTTGTTGAGAAAAGATTTGCTTGAAGCTTTCCCTGGCATGAAGTATACTGTTCTCGGGAAGGTTAAGCGCTTACCCTCTGAGGAGGATAAGCGAACATGGTTAAACCAATTGTAGTTGGCATTATCGGTGCGGGAAGAATTGGACGCCTGCACGCAGACAATCTGCGTGCGATGCCGTCGTTCAAGCTGAAGTCCATAGCTGAAGCTATGATGAGTGAGGAATTGCTGGCCTGGGCAGAGAGCAGGGGGCTTGGCTCTGTTTTTGCTGCGGGTGAAGATATATTGAATGATCCTGAGATAGAAGCGGTGTTCATCTGCACACCGACCGATTCGCATGCGTCCTGGATTGAGCGGGCTGCGCGCGCGGGCAAACATATTTTCTGTGAGAAGCCAATTAGCCTCTCCTCGGAAGAGACCCAGCGGGCCTTGCAGGTGGCAGAGGACGCTGGTGTGCTGCTGCAAGTCGGCTTTAACCGCCGGATGGACCCCAGCTTCCGCAAGCTGAAGCGTCTGGTGGAGTCCGGAGAACTGGGGGATCCGCATATTGTAAAGATCACCTCGCGTGACCCGCAGCCTCCCGGTGAGGCTTATGTACGGTCTTCGGGCGGGATGTTCATGGATATGACCATTCATGATTTCGATATGGCCCGTTATCTGGTAGGCAGTGAAGTGGCCGAGGTCTACACCCGGGGGGCGAATCTGATTGATCCGATGTTCGGCCGTTGCGGGGATGTGGACACCGCCGTCATTACACTGACGTTCGTGAACGGGGCGATCTGTGTGATCGACAACAGCCGAAAGGCCGTATACGGCTATGATCAGCGGGTAGAGGTCTTCGGGACGCTGGGTTCAGCGACCGCCGACAATTGCCGCCCGACAACAGTGGAGGTATCCACCGCGACTTCGGTTACCCGCGATCAGCCGGAGCATTTCTTCCTGGAGCGCTATAACCAGGCATTTATGGAGGAGATTGTTGCGTTTGCCCGTTCGGTAAGGCTACAGGAGCCGGTGATCTGCAGCGGCCGTGACGGCGAAGCCGCACAGCTCATTGCTGAAGCAGCTAGAGAATCGTATCTGAGCGGACTTCCCGTCAAGCTGTCTGTAACTGCTGCGGAAGCAGGATTTTCTGAACTGCAAGCCTTGTAAGCGGATACAGATTCTGAAGACAGAGGAGGATGAACGAAGATGTCTGATCTACTGATTAAGGCCGGAGCGCCGGATAAGGATGGCTGTATCGCTGCGGTCAGCCCGGAGAGCGCCGGATGGAAATATGTCGGGTTCGAGGTGTACCAAATGCAGGCCGGAGCTACTCTGGAGCGAGATAGCGGAGGGAGCGAGATCTGTCTGGTACTGCTGGCGGGCAAAGCAGATGTAGTGGTGGATGGCGAGCGGTTCGCCGATATCGGCGGACGGATGTCGGTCTTTGAAGATAAGGCTCCTTATGCTGTATATGTTCCGGCGGGAGCGCACTATGAGGTTAGCGCATTGACAGAGCTGGAGCTTGGGGTCTGCCTTGCTCCGGGAAGCGGTAAATATCCGGCACGGCTGATTACCCCGTCGGATGCGGCAATCGAGGACCGCGGCTATGGCAGCATGACCCGCAAAGTCGTAAATATCCTGCCGGAACACAGCGTAGCTGAGAGCCTGCTGGTGGTCGAGGTGCGCACGGGCGGCGGCAATTGGTCCAGCTATCCGCCGCACAAGCATGACCAGGATAACCTGCCGGCGGAATCCTACCTGGAGGAGACGTACTATCACCGGGTCAATCCCGCTAAGGGCTTCGTGGTGCAGCGGGTCTACAATGATGACCGCAGCCTCGACGAGACTATTGCTGTTCCTGATAAAAGCATCGTGCTGGTGCCGGAGGGGTATCACCCTGTCTCTGCGCCGCCGGGATATGACTCGTATTATCTTAACGTCATGGCCGGACCTGTCCGCACGTGGGTGTTCCACAATGATCCCGACCATGAGTGGCTGTTCAAGCCGGGACAGAGCGGGTCTGCGGCAGCGTCAACGACAGAGTGAATAGAGCCTAATAGGGTAGAAGGTTCTCTAGCTTGGCAACAAGCGAATGGATGATTATGGGGCTTCCGCGCAGCGGGAGCCTTTTTCAGATAGATAAGAACTTATATGTTTTGGGGCCCCCGCAAAGTACCTGAGTCATCATCGAAGCTAAAGCTTCACTTTGTGGGGTTATTTTGATAGCTGGTTTGCAGAAGAAACACGTACCCGGTAGATAGACAGCATAGGTGGACTTCCTTATAATCGAAGGATAAGAAGGCATGAACGCAAAGGCGGGCTTAATAACGATGAAACCTACAATCTATGATGTGGCACGGGAAGCAGGCGTCTCTATCGCTACGGTGTCCAAGGTATTGAATAAGAGCGGCCGGATCAGCGACAAGACGCGGGAAAAGGTAGGACGGGTCATGGAGGAGCTGAACTACCAGCCCAGTCTGGTAGCTTCTGCCCTGACCAGCCGCCGGACGGGGACCATCGGGCTGATGATCCCCGATATTGCCAATCCTTTCTTTGCGGAGACAGCCCGCGGTATCGAGGATTACGCCCAGGAGCAGGGCAGCGACTTAATCGTCTGCAGTACGGACCGCAGCGATGAGAAGGCGGCCCGGTATATCTCGCTGCTGCTGCGCAAACGGGTCGATGGCCTGATTATTGCCTCTCATACGGGGAACCCTGAGCTGATCCGCGGAATGGTGGCCGATCATGTGCCGCTCGTGCTGTTCTCAGCCGATATCCGTATGCTGGAGGGGAACAGTGTCACCGTCGATGATTACAAAGGCGGCTATCAAGCCACAGAATATTTGCTTTCTCTCGGTCACCGCAGGCTGGGAGTGATCTCTGACAATCTGCCGGGGAGCAGGCTGCGGGTGGAGGGATTCCTGGATGCGCTGAAGGCGGCGGGGATTTCTTTTGACAATCCGGCGAATATGATCCACACCTCGGCTACGCTGGAGAACGGACGCACGGCAGCGGCAGAGATGCTGAATCAGGCACAGGACATACGCCCGACCGCCATCTTTGCCTGCAATGACCTGCTGGCAATCGGGGTGCTCAAGGAGGCGCGCAGCGCCGGCCTGTCGATTCCCCGCGACTTGTCCGTAGTGGGCTTCGACAATACGATGCTGGCGGAAATCTGCCATCCCACGCTGACCAGTATCGCCCAGCCTCTGCGCGAGATGACCGAGCAGGCGATGCTTCTGCTGAATGAAGCGATCAGCAACTCCACCAGCCCCAAGCGCAAAATCATGCTGATGCCCGAGCTGGTCATCCGCCATTCTACGGGGCCGGTTCCGCACTAACCACACCTATTTATTCAAGACCTGTTCCGGCTGCGGCTGGGAGCGGGTCTTTTTTGCGTGCTGTAGTGGGGGAAGAGCGAGTG
This sequence comes from Paenibacillus sp. FSL P4-0338, assembly GCF_038002365.1. Taxonomy (NCBI): domain Bacteria; kingdom Bacillati; phylum Bacillota; class Bacilli; order Caryophanales; family Paenibacillaceae; genus Paenibacillus; species Paenibacillus sp. FSL P4-0338. The sequence continues at coordinate 1,820,194 of NZ_JBBOCG010000002.1, forward strand.
TGCGTGGGGACGTATACGAAATGTATGCGAAAAACCGAACACAATCTGCCAGCCGACTCTCCCCGTTAGGGAGCAGCGTGTGCTAAGGCGGAGAACAAGTGGATTTACTACAACTACTGAGGAACGATTGCCCCCCGGAGGGATAGTAGTTGGAAAACTGGCACTTAAATAATCCCGATATCCACCTCGGCGGCAAAATCAATCATAGTAGTTGCTGTTTTTCCACTTGCTTGCTCCTAATCGTCAAAAAACACGGAAATAAGCTGCGTTTTTCCACCTGTTTTTCCGAGGGGAATATTCCAATTCAATGCCTGCACCCGATTATTGATATCGCTTTCAAATTGAGGATTGCCAAAAGCACGCTTCTAAACTATACTAAAGTAGAAAATTAGGTTAAGCGCTTACCCTCTCCCCAGAGATGAAATGAAACATTCTGTTCCAAAGGCAACAATTAAACGTTGAAATACTCAACCTACACGCCAAGTTATACGCCAAATGATTCTTACAGCAGCATATTAAACTAACCTTACTAATGCGATGTATAGCTTCACTGTACGAATTACAACTTCACTGTGCGATTTATAGCTTCATTGTACGAATTACAGCTTCACTGTCCAATTCACAACGATTTACAGCCATTCGTATTACCGAACGGACTACCTTTTCCCTAGCTTGATCAAGGAGGCATCACTATGAACGGTTTACAGTTCGACCCTGACCGGCAGCTGGATGTAGTTGCTGTTGGCCGGTTATGTATTGATTTGAACGCCAATGAGACCGGGCGGCCGATGGAAGAGACGATGACCTTCACCAAATATGTCGGCGGCTCTCCGGCCAATATTATCATCGGTGCCGCGCGGCTCGGCATGCGTACCGGCTTCATCGGCAAGCTGGCCGACGACCAGATGGGCAGGTTCATCCGCAGCTATCTGCGCAAGGATGGCATCGATGACAGCCAGGTGTGTGTGGACCGGACGGGTGCGGTGACGGGGCTGGCTTTTACAGAAATTAAGAGCCCGCAGGAGTGCAGCATTCTAATGTACCGCGACCATGTGGCCGATCTGCTGCTGAACACAGAGGAGATCTCCGAGGAATACATCGCCAGCTCCAAAGCGCTGCTTATCTCCGGTACTGCACTGGCGCAGAGCCCGTCCCGTGAAGCGGTGTTCCTGGCACTGGAATTTGCCCGCAAGCATAATGTGACCGTGTTCTTCGATCTCGATTACCGCCCTTATACCTGGACATCAGCCGCTGAAACGGCGGTCTACTATAACCTCGCTGCCGAGAAAAGCCACTGCATCATCGGCACGCGTGATGAATTCGACATGATGGAGAATCTGTACAATCTGGCTGGCGCTGATGATCAGGCCACGGCAGCCCGCTGGTTCTCGCATCAGGCAGAGCTGGTGGTCATTAAGCATGGCGGCAGCGGCTCGATCGGCTATACAGCGGATGGGCGGAGCCACCGGAGCGGGATTTTCCCGGCTAAGGTCCTCAAGACATTCGGCGCAGGCGATTCGTATGCGTCAGCCTTCATCCACAGTCTGATGAGCGGGCACAGTGTCAGCGAGGCGATGCGGCGCGGCAGTGCTTCGGCATCCATTGTCATCTCCCGCCACAGCTGCTCCGATGCTATGCCAACCCTGGCGGAGCTGGAGGAATTTCTGCGAACTAACGAGGAGGTTACAGCAGGAGCGCAATAAGAAGGGGAGTCAGCAGACTTTATATAGAACAGAAGGAGTGGACAGAATGACAGAGCAAACGGCACAAGTATTGAAAAATTATATCGGCGGGCAATGGGTAACAGCCGATACGGAGCAGACGGAACCGGTAGTGAATCCGGCCACAGGTGAGCTGCTGGGCAGAACGCCTCTATCCGGCAGAGCGGATGTGGACCGGGCGGTGGCGGCGGCTAAGGCAGCTTTTGCAGGCTGGTCCGCAACACCGGTGCCGCGCAGAGCACGGATTCTGTTTAAATATCAGCAGCTGCTGGTCGAGAATTGGGAAGCGCTGGCGAAGATCATCACCCTGGAGAACGGTAAAAGCTTCAAAGAGGCTTACGGCGAGGTCCAGCGCGGCATTGAATGCGTAGAATTCGCGGCAGGGGCTCCGACACTGATGATGGGCCGGCAGCTGCCGGATATTGCGACTGGCATTGAGTCAGGGATGTACCGTTATCCAATCGGGGTGGTCGGCGGGATTACCCCGTTCAATTTCCCGATGATGGTGCCTTGCTGGATGTTCCCGCTGGCGATTGCCTGCGGCAATACCTTTGTGCTGAAGCCCTCGGAGCGGACACCGCTCCTGGCAGCCCGCCTTGCGGAACTGCTGGAGGAAGCGGGACTTCCGGAGGGTGTGCTGAATGTGGTGAACGGCGCGCATGAGGTGGTGAACGGGCTGCTGGAGCACCCGGATGTGAAGGCGATTTCTTTTGTCGGATCGCAGCCGGTGGCGGAATATGTATACAAAAAAGGAACGGACCATCTCAAGCGCGTTCAGGCGCTGGCCGGAGCAAAGAACCACTCCATCGTGCTGGCGGATGCGAACCTGGAAGCCTCGGCCTCCCAGATAGTGAACGCGGCCTTCGGCTCTGCCGGGGAACGCTGCATGGCTTGCTCGGTGGTAACGGTACAGGAGGAAGTCGCCGATGAGCTGATCTCGATCCTGCTGCGGGAGTGCAATAGCATGACTATCGGGAATGGGCTGGAAGAGGATACGTTCCTGGGACCGGTGATCCGTCAAGGCCATAAAGAGCGTACAGTTAGCTACATTGAACAGGGCATCGCCGAAGGCGCGAAGCTGCTCAGGGATGGCCGTGAGGATGCGGCGGTGCAGGGAGAAGGTTATTTCATCGGACCTACGCTGTTCGACGGGGTGACGGAGGAGATGAAGATCTGGCAGGAGGAGATTTTTGCACCGGTGCTGTCGGTGATCCGGGTGAAGGATGTGGCCCAGGCGGTGGAGATTGCGAATCGCTCGCGGTTTGCGAACGGCGCTTGTATCTTTACGAATGATGGCGGTAAAGTCCGTTACTTCCGCGAACATATCGAGTCCGGCATGCTGGGAGTCAATGTTGGAGTGCCTGCACCAATGGCCTTCTTCCCGTTCTCGGGCTGGAAGGATTCGTTCTACGGCGATCTTCATGCAAACGGAAGCGACGGGGTAGAATTCTATACGCGCAAAAAAGTCGTCACTGCCCGCTGGCAGTAGACAAGGCGAAGGGAGGACATGAAGTGGAACGTATCCGATTAACAACAGCGCAGGCGCTGGTTAAATTTCTGAATCAGCAATATGTGGATTACGGCGGAGGGCCGGAACGCTTCGTGCACGGTGTATTCACCGTGTTCGGGCATGGCAATGTACTTGGATTGGGGCAGGCCCTGCAGGAAGCGCCGGGTGAATTGACCGTCTACCAGGGACGCAATGAGCAAGGGATGGTTCACGCGGCAACCGCATTCGCCAAGCAGAGCCGCAGACGGAAGATTATGGCCTGCACCGCTTCAGTAGGGCCGGGGGCTGCAAATATGCTGACGGCTGCTGCAACAGCAACGGCGAATCAGATTCCTGTGCTGCTGCTGCCGGGAGATACCTTCGCTACCCGCCAGCCTGATCCGGTGCTCCAGCAGATGGAGCATACGTATAACTTGTCGATCACGGTCAATGACGCCTTCAAGGCGGTCAGCAAATACTGGGACCGGGTGACCCGGCCAGAGCAGCTGATGTCGGCAATGCTCAGCGCGATGCGGGTGCTGACTGATCCGGGAGATACCGGGGCGGTGACCATTGCGCTGCCGCAGGATGTGCAGGGCGAGGCTTGGGAGTACCCGGCTGATTTCTTCCGCAAGCGGATTCACCGGGTCATCGCCCGGCTGCCTCACCCGCAGGAGATCGCGGCTGCGGCTGAGCTGATCGCCAGCAAGCAGCGGCCGCTGCTGGTCTGCGGCGGGGGTGTCCGGTATGGGGATGCCGGAGCGGCGCTGCGCGCTTTTGCCGAGAAATTCGCCATTCCGTTCGGAGAGACCCAGGCTGGCAAAAGCGCCGTAGCCAGCAGCTTCGAGTATAATCTCGGCGGCATCGGCGTCACCGGCAACGGCTGCGCGAATGCGCTGGCCCCGGAGGCCGATCTGGTGATCGGCGTCGGTACCCGGTTTACGGACTTCACCACCGCCTCGAAGAGTCTGTTCAGTCATCCTGAGGTGGAGTTTCTGACGCTGAACGCTTCGCCCTATCATGCGGCTAAGCTGGACGCGCTGGCAGTGGTCTGCGATGCTGCCGAAGGCTTGAACGCCTTAGCCGCAGCGCTGGAGGAGCGGGGATACCGCTCTGCGTATACGGATGAGATCGCCCAGGCGAAGAAGTCGTGGGCTGCGGAGAGAGAACGATTAGCTGGCGTGGAGTATATTGCGAACACTGACAACACTGGTGCGTTCACCCCGGAAGTAGCTGGACATCTCGATGAGAAGCTCCCGGAATATGCAGAGGTGCTAGGCACTTCGCTGACCCAGACGCAGGTGCTGGGGATCATTAATGAAGTTATTCCGCAGGATGCGATTGTCATTGGAGCGGCGGGCAGTCTGCCGGGAGATATGCAGCGGATGTGGAACTCGGAGGTGCCGGATACCTATCATATGGAATACGGCTTCTCGTGTATGGGTTATGAGATTGCCGGGGCGCTGGGCATCAAGCTGGCTGAGCCGGGGCGTGAAGTCTATGCGCTGGTCGGGGACGGCAGCTACCAGATGCTACATTCTGAACTGGTAACCAGCTTACAGGAGAACCGGAAGATCAACGTCCTTCTGCTGGATAATGCAGGGTTCGGCTGCATTAATAACTTGCAGATGGAGCAGGGAATGGAGAGTATGGCTACAGAATTCCGCTACCGCGAACCGGACGGCCAGCTCAGCGGTGAGCTGATGCGGATCGACTATGCGGCGAGTGCGGCAGGTTATGGAGTGCAGACCTTCCGCGCGTCTACAGTTGAGGAGCTTCGCACGGCCCTGGCGGCGGCCCGCCAGTCGGAACGCTCCACGCTGATCGACATCAAAGTGCTGCCGAAGACGATGACCCACGGCTACGGCGCCTGGTGGAATGTCGGGGTTGCGGAAGTGTCCGGTAAGGAAGCCGTACAGGAGGCTTATGACCGGAAGCGCAGCGGACTTGAGACAGCCCGGAGCTACTAAGCGGGCGCTGCATGTGCGTGAAGCAGGCAGACGGCGCACAGTGAATCAAGGATTCTGCCATACTTGGGAGTGTGGAAGGGGTAGAACATGAGCATGTTCAGAGACAATGCCGTCCGGCTTGCAATCGCTCCGATTGCCTGGACGAATGATGATATGCCTGAGCTGGGGGGCGGCAATACGTTCGAGCAATGCATCAGCGAGATGGCGCTTGCCGGATATGAGGGCAGCGAGGTGGGCAACAAGTATCCGCGTTCCCCGGAGCTTTTGCATAGGGCACTGGAACTGCGCGGTCTGAGTATTGCCAGTGCCTGGTTCAGCGCCTTCCTGACGGTGCGTCCGTATGAGGAGACAGCAGAAGCCTTCCGTGCGCACCGGGATTTCCTGCATGAGATGGGCGCCAAGGTCATTGTCGTATCCGAGCAGGGCCGGAGCATTCAGGGACAGATGGATACGCCGCTGTTCGCTGACAAGCCGGTATTTACCGAGGCGGATTGGGCTGCGCTTGCCGCAGGTCTTAGCGGACTGGGGCGGCTGGCGGCCGAGAAGGGCATGTCGCTGGTCTATCACCATCACATGGGCACCGGGGTGCAGACTGCAGCGGAGATTGCCCGGCTGATGGAGCTTACAGATCCTAATGAAGTGTCGCTGCTATACGATACGGGGCATTTGGCCTTCTCCGGAGAGAATCCGCTGGAGGTGCTGCGTGAGCATCTGTCGCGGATTAAGCATGTGCATCTGAAGGACATCCGGCCGGAGGTAGTCCAGCGCGTGAAGACGGAGAACCTTAGCTTCCTGCAGGCGGTAAAAGCGGGAGCCTTCACCGTACCAGGCGATGGCTGCATCGCGTTCGGAGAGATTTTTGCCGAACTGGCTGCCTCCCCCTATACGGGATGGTTCGTTGTCGAAGCGGAGCAGGACCCGGCGCTGGCCGATCCGCTGGAATATGCGATCAAGGCGCGGCGGTATATCCGGGAACATAGCGGTTTGTAGGAAATCCGGGTAGAAGCCTGTATGTCTGCAAGGCAGGAATATGCGGGGGTGCACAGCTGCGGCTGTGCGCGCTCCGTTTTTTTTATGAAATCCATAGATCAGGTGGAAGCTACGGGCGGAGTTAGTTGGAATTACTCCACCTGCTACCGGACAAATGAATCCTTTGTACAACAGCAGTTGGAAAAACAGCACTTAATCCAATCACATTTCATCTAAAGTGCCACTATCGATACTATTAAATGCTGTTTTTCCACTTGCTTGGGTATATTCATAAGAATTCGAATAATTAAGATATAATTATCCACCTGTTGAGCCGGAGCGGTTTACAGGGTGGTGGCCGGGGCAGCGGCTGAAGTAATTAATAGGTAAGTTACTGGATGTTTGTGAAGGCAGTTACAGCTTGTACCAGCACAGGAGAATGGCGGGGAACGGGGCTGCGTGTAGAATGACTTTATCTGGTTAGCTGGAGGGGAAGCGCATGTGCTATAATGGCAGGAATTCGAACGGCGGTCCGTTTGGCAAGTTGCCGCAGTTGAGATAGATCTGATGTCGGAGAGCCGCCACAGAGCAGCCTTGGACGATGTGTGTATGAAGCGGCCGGATGTGGCCGGGTATCCTGATTGTTGTGGAGGAGATTGTCGAATGTTCCGTTCCTGGTATCGCCGGTTGCTGCTGTCTTATTTCCCTATATTTCTGCTGACGGTGACGATTCTGATCTTCGCCTCCTTTGTGTTTATTAATGATATCTCCCGGACGGAGACGAAGAAGGCAGACCTCATCTCGGCCAGCTATCTCAGAGATAGTGTGGACCGGACGATCAAGGAATCCGAGCTGTCTGTGCTGGATGCGGTAGAGCGGAGTGATGCCTACAAGCTCTATTTCAATAATCAGGGGGAGCCTGACAGGGGGACTGTCTATGCGGTTGCCCAGAGTCTGCGCAATCTGATACAGGAATCCTCGTATATCCAGTCGGTGTATTTGTATGACCGTGTGAGTGGAAGCGTTCTAACCGATACGGGGCTGAAGGAGCTGGAGGGATTCGCCGACGAGGACTGGATCAGGGCCATGACTTCGACTCCGGCAGTACCGGAAGGCTGGCAACCGGTCAGGGATTATCATTCGGATCAGTCCCAGCGTACAGAAATTCGTGTGCTGACTACCAATAAAGCAATGCCGCTTCCTTTCGGCTCCGGGGGGATGCTTGTCATTAATATCAAAATGAGTGCCTTGGAGCAGCTCATCGACAGCATGGTTAACCAGCAGCTCTCGTTCATGACCATTCTGGACGGCAATGGCAACACCGTGTACCAGGCTCATTCCGATACGGAAGGTGCGGCTGACGGTAAGCTGCTGAACACAATTAAGCTGGAGAGAAACGGCTGGATGTTCGAGAGCGGAATCAAGACGGGTAATCTGTTCAGCTGGGTTTCTGTGATCTCATATCTCTGGGTAGCGATTGCGGTGGGGACCGTGGTCTGTGCGGTATTGTATCTGATCTATGTAACCCGGCGCAATTATAAGCCGATCCAGGTGATTATGAACCGGATTGAGGGTCATCAGATCCGCACGATGGATCAGTCAACCGACAGGCCGGACGAGATGATGCTAATTGACGGTGTGCTGGAGAATCTAATCAACCATATGACCGATTATGATACCAAAACCAGGGAGAACCTGCTGCTGCAGCGCAGCAAGCTGTTCACCGATCTGCTGCACAGCGAGCGGCTGGAGCAGGTGACCCGGCGGCTGGAGGAGCTGTCTCCGCTTACCGGTGCGAATGCTTCCTCGCGCTTTATCGTTGTGCTTGGGGAGATTAACCGCTACGAGCAGGTATTCGAGGACCGGTATACCCGGGGGGATCAGAATACGCTCAAGTTTGCCCTGATGAATGTATTCCAGGAATTGGCACGGAATGCGGAGCTGCAGGGATGGGCAGAATGGGTGGGAACCGAACGCGCAGCGATACTCTTCCTGGTGACCGGCAGCGATCAGGAGATGGAGGCCAAGATCCGGGTCTTCGCGGAGGATTGCCGCTCGTGGGTTGAGCAGAATCTGCGGATCTCGCTTAGCTTCGGCATCGGCTCCGCCGCTGCCGGGCCGGGGATGATCCGGGAGTCTTATGCGGCAGCCGAATATGTGATGCAGCACAAGCTGCTGATTCATGAGGATATCGTCTTGGCAGGCAGCGGCGCAGCACGCCAGCCGCTGCTTGAGACGTATAAATACCTGCAGATGATCGCTGAATTCGTGAAGTACTTCCGCATGTCGAGCGGCCAGTGGCGGGAGCAGCTGGAGCGGATTTTCGAGGCGTTTGAACAGGATTTCCTGAAGGACGAGGATATCCGTTCCCTGATCCAGGCTATGCTGCAGATGCTGAGCCGGGAAGTGGCGGTGATGTCTGAGCAACTGCAGGACGAGCTGTCGGCGGAGAATGCAGAAGTCCGGCTGAAGCAGCTGGAAGAGGCAGAGGCGCTGCATGAAGTGAAGGCCATTCTATTCGAATATGTCACCGATTTATTCCGTACCTATGTCTCTGCCAGCGAAACGAAGAGCTACCGGGCCATGGTCAATGAGATGAAGGATTATATCGAAGAGAATTTCACCAATCCTGATCTTTCATTGAAGCATCTGAGTGACCGGTTCCAGGTCTCCGGCAAATACGCCAGCTATCTGTTCAAGACTGAATTCAAAATGAAGTTCGTGGATTTCCTCACCGAGCTGCGGATGAAGGAAGCCGAGCAGCTGCTGGTGGATACGGATTGTTCCTTGCAGGATATCGCGCTTCAAGTAGGGTATGGGAATGCCATTTCGTTTGGCAGAGTCTTCAAGCGGATTGCCGGCATCACGCCGGGCGATTACCGTTCTTCCAGACGCCGCGAAGCAGCCTCCAGATTGGAGCCGCAGGACTAGAGGAAGCTTCACTAAGGAAGGAATTCCGTTAGCCGGTGAAGCATAGGATTCATCTGCTACAACCGTGTAAGCTCCAGGCCGCATCTCTTTTCCGCCAACCTCTGAAAAGAGGGGGCGAATAGCGATGCGGCCTGTGTTTTTGCTGATATGAAAGCGGTTTATTGTACGAAAATGGTTGGTCTGATAAACCGGATGTCCGAATTCAGGCACTTTATCGCATCCGAAACAGGTTTATTGTCAGACCGCCGAAAGTTATGGAATACTGTGGTCATCCCGGAACGACAAGCAGCCTTGAACACTGAGGGGAATACAGGCTTGAACGGGACATTACTAATAGTACGGGCACAGTGAAGCTCGGGGGTATCATGCAGTCACCATTATAGCCTGCTAAGGCGAGGGAGATGGAACAATGACAGTGAACGTAAATCAAAGAGTTCTGAAGAAGGCAATCGGCATCGGCTTGACCGCAGTAATGGGAGCTACTCTGCTTGCAGGCTGTTCCTCAGACGGTAAATCGAATTCCTCAGCCGGAGGTACAGACGCACCAGGGAAGAGCGCCGAACGCGTAACCTTGAAGGTAGAGATCTTCGACCGCGGTAAAACGCCGAAGCAATACACCATTACCAATAACTTCATGTCTCAAATGATTCAGAAAAATTTCGGTGATCCAAATAATATCAATGTAGAATTCGTTCCGGTGCAGCGTTCAGAGGAAGTGACCAAGCTGAACGTACTGATGGCCAGCAATACGGATGTGCCGGATATTGTCTTCACTTATGATTCCAGTGTCTTCTACCGTTACGCCCAGCAGGGCGGGCTGACCGATGTGGGTTCCCTACTCGACGAGCACGGCCAGACGCTGAAGAAATTCATTGGTGATGAGACAATGGCCTTCGGCCAGCTCGACGGTAAGCAGTTTGCGATTCCGGGTAAACGGGCGATTACAGGCCGCTACACTTCATACATCCGCCAGGACTGGCTGGATAAGCTGGGGCTGCCGGTACCGAAGAACACCGATGAGCTCTACACAACTTTGAAAGCGTTTAAAGAAAAGGACCCGGCCGGTCTTGGCAGCAAAACCATTCCGATGGGCATGTCTCTCGGCTCCGCTCAGCTGGAGACGCTGATCTACTCCTTCATCAAGCCGATCAGCGGCGACCTTACTTACAGCCAGCGCTACGAGCTGCCGCTGCATGAGGGCTTCAAGGATGCGGCACAGTTCCTCAACAAGCTCTACAATGAAGGACTGGTCAGCAAGGACTTCAGTCTGGATGAAGACAAAGCCCAAGTGTCCAAGGACATTCAGAACGGCAACGTCGGCTTCTTCTCCGAGGATGTGGACAGTCTGTTCTATGCCGACGGTACGCTGGAGAATCTCTACAAGAATGTACCGGGCAGCAAGCTGCAGCCGGTGGATGTCCTCACTAATGCCAAGGTGGACAATAAGTATATCAAATCCCGCTATGCCTCGAACGGTATGTACATCATGATTCCTAAGAGCAGCAAGCGTGCGGTGGAAGCAGTGAAATACCTTGACTGGATGGCAACCGGCAACAATCTGATTGACATCTACAACGGCGTTGAAGGCGAGAACTACGATATGGTGGATGGTATTCCGGTAGTTAAGGCTGATGTTTCTCAGGAATTCCAAGACCGTCTGTTCACTTCCGGGGACACCGCGATTATCTCCAACGGTAAGAACCTCGGCGATCAGGCCACCAATGAGAAAGCCTGGATTATGGGCTTCCCTGCTAATAACCAGGAGGCGCTGAAGCAATCTATTGATATTGCAAACACAGATACTGTGGGTCCTATTGTCTTCGGCAAGCCGATTGAAACAGAATCAAAATACGGCACTACGCTCAGCGACAAGCTTAACGTGATTATCGTGAAGACCGCGATGGCGAAGCCGGATCAATTCGATACTATTTTCGAACAGGAAATGAAGGACTACATGTCTCTGGGCGGAGACAAGCTGAAAGCGGAGCTGGAGCAGGCGCTTACAGAGATTTCAGCCAAATAAACTAAAAAAAAGTGAAAACCGGGGGGAGCTTGCATGCTGCTCTGCCCGGTTTTTTCTCCATAGGAGGAGAGGAACTTGAGCAAAGCGTCTTACATCAGAAGGTACTGGCAACTATACGCGCTGCTTTCACTGCCCATTATGTATTTCCTGATTTTCCGCTACGGCCCGATGTACGGGGTGCAGATTGCCTTTAAGGATTTCAACCTGTTCCAAGGCATCAACGGCAGTGAGTGGATCGGCTTCGATGCGTTCCGCGAGGTCTTTGGCATGAAAGAGTTTTACAGCAGTTTGCGCAATACGTTTTTGTTGAATTTTCTGGATTTGGTAGTGTCTTTCCCGGCCCCGATCTTTCTGGCCATTATGCTCTATGAAGTGAAGTCAGTATGGTTCAAAAAAATATCACAGACCCTCCTCTACATTCCCCATTTCATTTCCTGGGTGATTATCGGGGGGATCGTCTATCAATTGTTCGGCAACCAATCCGGTATGGTGAACGGTGTACTGGAGAGTATGGGGCTGAACCCTATTCCTTTTTTGACCGAAAAAAATCCATGGCTGATTACTTACCTGTTCACGGGTGTCTGGCAAAGTGCCGGCTGGGGGACCATCCTGTATCTGGCGGCGCTTACCGGTGTCAACCGCGAGCTGTTCGAGGCTGCTGAAGTGGATGGGGCTACCCGGATGAAGAAGATCTTCTACATTACGCTGCCCAGTATCAAACCAACCATTATTACCCTGCTGATTCTCAACCTGGGGAAAATGGTCAGCATCGGCTTCGATCGTCCTTACATCATCGGGAATACGGCAGTGCGCGAATACTCCGATGTGCTTAGTACCTTCGTATACCGGATTGGTCTGGAATCAGGCCAGTATACGCTGGCGACTGTAGTTGGATTGTTCCAGGCGGTGGTTGGACTGGTGTTCATCCTTGGTTCCAATTATATATCGAAAAAAGTGACCGGCGACGGCATTCTATGATTATACAGAAAGGAGGCGGAGTACGATGAGTGAACGTACCTCTAACCGGATATTCGATATCGTTAACGTTACCTTTATTGCACTGTTCGTGCTGTTCTGCCTGGCTCCGTTTGTACACGTTATTGCAGTGTCCCTCAGCTCCACGCGGGCTATCACTTCCGGGGAAGTTACGATTTTCCCGATTGAGATCAACTGGAAGGCGTATGTGCAGGTCTTCACCGACAATGCGATGATCCGCTCGCTGATCTTCACCATTATCCTGACGATTGCGACTACGGTATTATGTATGCTGTTCACCGTTGCAGCTGCTTACCCGCTGACCAAAAGCAAGCTGAAGGGCCGTACTATGTTCATGTACCTCATTATCATCACCATGTTCTTCAGCGGCGGTATTATTCCTGAATACCTGCTGATCCGTGATCTGCATATGATCGATTCTGTATGGTCGCTGATTCTGCCCGGTCTGGTCAGCCCGTTCAACCTGATTATCCTGATCTCCTTCTTCCGCAGCATTCCGCCGAGTCTGGAAGAATCGGCCGAGATTGACGGCAGCTCACATATCCGCACCCTGCTGAAAATCGTCCTGCCGTTATCCATGCCGGTTATGGCTACACTCGCGCTCTTCTATGCGGTGGGACGCTGGAACGGATTCCAGGATTCCCTGATGTACATCAATAATCCCGATTTGTATCCGCTTCAGCTGAAGCTCTTCCAGATGGTTCAGAACAATATGATCACTGAGCTGACGAACCTGGAGGGGGCGGCCCGCACTAAGCTGCCGGCAGAGAGCCTCAAGGCTGCCACTGTCGTCTTCGCAACAGTACCGATTCTGGTCGTCTATCCTTGGCTGCAGAAATATTTCGTCAGTGGTGTTATGCTAGGAGCTGTGAAGGGCTAACTAACGACACTGCGGTACAGCGAGAGGAGAGACAGAGAAGATGGATAAGGGAGAGTTTTCATTCTCAACCTGCTGGAACATGAGACGTCATACTACAGGTGATGGATTGCTTAATGAGATCCGGGAGCTGGGATTCCGCAGGGTAGAGCTGAATTATAATGTGACGGAGGAAATGCTGGTTACCATCGAACCGATGATTGAACGCGGGGAGATCGGCATATCGAGCGTTCATAATACGTTCCCCCATGTCCCGGACCCTGACTATGGCACGGATTCGGTCCTGTTGGGCTTCGAGGACAAGGAGAAACGGAAGCGGGCAATAGACCTGCTGGTCCGCTCGGCAGAATACGCTCAGCGTTACGGCGGCGAAGCCGTGGTAGTGCATCCGGGCGAGGTACCGTTCCCGTATGATATCTCCGGGGAGCTGGAGCAGATCTACGAGGGGCAGGGCAGGGATTCGGCAGCTTACCGCAGCAAGTGGGCGGAGTTGATGGAGCGGCGTGAAGCGTACAGTGCAGGCTATGTGCAGACCATTATTGAGAGTCTGGACGAGGTGTGTAACCGCGCGGTCTCCAAGGGGCTGAATATCCGCTTCGGCATCGAGACCCGCTCCAAGCCGCAGCAGATCCCAACGCTTGCAGAAGCCAAGACGATAATCAATGCGTTAAAAGGAGCACCGGTAGGCATCTGGTACGACACGGGCCACGCTATTCTGATGGACCGTCTGGGCCTGTATGACAGTATAGGGGAAATGGAAGGGCTGATGAATGATATTGTCGGTGTCCATATTCATGAGACAATCGGCCTTGCCGACCACTGGTGCCCTTATGTGAACAGCGGAGATCCGGATTTCTACGATGCCTATCTGCCGATGATTGAGCGGGCACAGGTCAAGGTGTATGAGCTGAAGGCTGCCTGCCGTCCGGAAGAGATTCATGAGAGTCACCGTCTGCTTACAGCCAAGCTGGCGCGCAGGGGATAGGGCAGAAGGCTGATTTGGCGAGAGCTTCGGGAGTTCCGAGATATCCGCAAGGAGGAAGCGCAATGTATAAGCAACTGGTGGAAAGTAATGACAGAGCAGTAGAAGAGGGAATTCCCCGGCAGGTGCTGGATCAGAGCAACCTGTATTATGGAGGCACCCTTGATCCCCATACGGGGATTGCCTGGGTGAATCACACCACCGGCACCCCGACGGACATGTGTTATTGGGGTGCGGCGCTGGTGAACCCGGATTCCCGGTATTACCGGGATGAGGAGCTGCTGGAGCGGCTGAAGCTGGCAACGGAGTTCGTACTGCGCTTCCAGCATCAGGACGGTTCGATCTCCCCGGGCTGGACGAATTATCATTCGCCGCCGGATACGGCCTTCGTTGTGGTCGGCTACGCGCAGTTATATCAGCTGCTGGCAAAGCAGGAGTGGCCGCCGCTTCAGCCGGTGCTGGACAACATGCTCCTGTTCCTGGAGCAGTCCCTCCCCGTTATGCTTACGGGCGGGGTCCATACTCCGAATCACCGCTGGGTAATGTGCGCGGCACTTGGGTTTCTCTATGAGCTGTTCGGCAGAGAAGAGGCCCGGCAGCGGGCGGATGAATGGCTGGCGGAAGGAATGGATATAACACCGGACGGGGAATGGACCGAGCGGAGCAACGGCATCTACAGCGCCGTAAGTGATATTATGCTGATTCATGCCGCCCGGCTGCTGGATAAGCCGGAGCTGCTGGAACCGGTGCGCCGGAACCTGCACATGATGGTCTACCTTGTTCACCCGTCCGGCGAAGTCGTGACCGATTATTCCGGGCGGCAGGATCTGGGGGTGCTCCACGATCTGTCTCCTTATTATCTGCCGTATGCGATTCTTGCCCGTTCGGACAAGGATGCCGTGCTGGCCGGTATGGCAGAATGGGCTGGACGCTCCTTGTCTAATCCGGGCGTCTGCTCGGTGAACGCCCTGGTACGGATGCTGTTGGAGCCGGAGCTGCAGCAGCCGCCGGAGGTTACAGCCGAGCTGCCTGTGCAGTATGAGCAAATCCTGAACGATGATTTCCTGCGGGACGGCTATCTGCAAAGAATGGAGTCGGCGGGTCACCAGGGGAAGATCTACCACAGCCGGCTGCATACCGACTTCGGGGCGCCTGTAGCACGGCTTAGAGACGGGGCGACCAGCGTGACGCTGATCACAGAGACGCCATCGTTCTTCGCGATGCGCCACGGTGCTGTAAGACTTCTGGCCGTTCAGCTGCATACCAGCTTCAATCCCGGATTCGTGCCGATGCAGGAGATGACCCGGCTGCCTGAGGGCTATTCTCTGAAGGGCGTGCAGAAGAAGGGATACTACGGTCCGGTGGAGGGAGCACTTCTCCCGCCGGAAGCGGGTACGGCTGTCAGTCCGTGGTATCTTTTGCCGCATCAGAGCCGTCCGCTGACCCATGAACAGACGTTGTCTGTGGAGACAGAGGTACACCGTGCAGAGACGGGCTGGACGATCCGGCTGCACTGCGCGGAGCCTGCCCAGGTCCTGGCGCAATTGTCCTTCAAATTTGGCTGGGAAGGCAACTTCACTTCAGGTGAGCTGCAGACGCTGGACGAGGACAACTTCCAATGGAGCGGAGGACAGCTCCGGTACGCCTATGGCGGAGACTGGATCGATCTGACGGGCGGCGAAATGGCGCATCTCGGCAGAACAGCCCCGGAACCCGGCCTGCCTAAGAGCTACAAAACCGTGCAAGTGAACCTCGTGACCCCGTTCGATAAAACCTTCACGATTACTCTCTCTCCTGCGAAGTAGAGAAGGTTGCGGTTGAAGTAGTATCGTGTGGGCGCTGGCATATTCGCTTGGACATCAGATGATGATAAAAGACACCAGTGTGTACGCAAGACACCAGACTCTTCGGAGGCTGGTGTCTTTGCTATGTAGGGATAGGGGGGCTAAGAGTGTTGGCCCCTACCCCGCCCAGTGGTCCGGCGTGCTGGTGGGGGAGAGGTGGAAAGTGGGCGATAGACGGGAATGAAAGGGATAAATCCCTTTGATTTAGTTGAAAGTTGGCGAAAGCCGGAAATGGGAGGGATAAATCCCTTTGATTTAGTTGAAAGTTGGCGAAAGCCGGAAATGAGAGGGATAAATCCCTTTGGTTTAGCTGAAAGTTGGCGATAGGCGGGAATGAAAGGGATAAATCCCTTTGGGTGTGGCTGAAGGTTGGCGGTAGGCGGGAATGAAAGGGATAAATCCCATTGGTGTGGCTGAAGGTGGGTGTTTAGCGGTAATGAGTATTGGAAGCGCACATGACTTCCATTTCGAGAGGAAACAAGTGGAAAAGTGTATCATAATTTAGCTATTTATGATGATTATAGGGACGTAAGTGGAAAAACGTCATTTAATTTTGTTAGTTTCGACATCTTTGGGTGGCATGTGTTTATTTAAGTGTAATTTTTCCAACTGTTGTTGTGGCAGGGGATATTTTTATATGAGCAAGTGGAGAAAATCCAACTACTGTAGTAGCGAGCATATAATCTAATCGTAGCAAGCGTTCACGTAATCATACTCAGCACAGGAGCCTCCCAAACTGCTGCTTTCTGGGAGTCCGGGAGGCTCCACAATTTTAACTATTAGTCTCCGCCACCGCCAGAATCGCCGCCGCCAGAATCTCCACCGCCGGAATCGCCGCCTCCATGTCCACCGTGACCGCCGCTGTCCCAGCCTCCGTGGCTGCCGTTATCCCAGTGACTGCCTCCATGGTTATGATTATGTGAATGATTCCCTTGGTGATGACCATGATGATGGCTGGCGCCGCTGTGCCCGTCCGTGCCTGGATGGATTTTGTGGGGGCTGTTTTCGTTGTAGCTGCCCGCATCGGCCCCGGTACCTGTGATGAAATAATGATCTCCAGAGTGAGAACGGGTTCTATTGCCGTAATTTTTGTACCGCGCATTACGATTACTGCGATTAATAAATATCACCGCAACGAAGATAACTGCTCCTGTGAATAATAAGCTTCCCATCATGCAGAACCTCTCCTTTAACCAAATGTAGGATTGCCCCCATAGCTGAATCATACCATAATTCTGGAAACTACCTGGAATGCTGTTTGAATTGTCTCGGGGTGAGGCCGGTATACTTCTTGAATACCTTGGTAAAATAGCTCTGGTCGTTAAAATGCAGACGGGTAGCGATATCCGATAGCGTGATACCGGGCAGCTGGATCAGCCGCTTGGCTTCTTCGACCCGCTGTTGCTGGATGTAGTCGCTGATGGCGGTGCCGGTTTCTTTTTTGAACAGCTGGGACAAGTAACTGGCGCTCATTCCGGCGTATTCAGCCAGTCTGCCGAGCGGAAGCTCCTCATACAGATGATTGTATATATAATTCCGGCACCGGTCGGAGATGCGGGAATGTCTTGCGCTGCGGCTGCCCTCTACCTGATCGGCGAAGTCGCATAGAGCGGCCAGCATGGCGCTGTCTACCGCCGGAATATCGCGAAGCTCCTCAATATGCTGGATATGGAAATCACTCAGGGTATAGGCAGCCTCCCAGAACAGTCCGCCTTCAATCGCCGCACGGGTCGCCAGCGTGATGGAGGAGACGGCGAGATTTTTTTTGCTGCGCAGCTGGCTTTTACGGGACAACCTTCCGTAGCTCTCTTCGGCAAAAGAAGCATGGGTCCGCAGCAGCCCCGCCTTGTCCCCGTTCGTAATATGGCGGAACATTTCGCGTTCCTGCATCGGGTCATGGTGCAGCCATGTATGCTCGCGGCGGTAGGACAAGTCCAGATCCGGGCTGTCGTCCGCCGGATGCAGCGGTTCCGCCAGCGTACCCGCCGCCAGCAGCAGCTCCGTTACGGACATCGCCTGCCCGGTGACAAGCGTGTAGAGCAGCAGCGCCTCGTGATACCAGCGCGTCAGGCTGATCACAGGCAAGCTGCCGTAATACTCCAGCCAGCTTGCCTGCTGTCCAGGCGGGATGTTGTGGTCGCGCAGCAGGCTGGCTGCGTTATCACCGGTAACAGGCGCGTTCAGCGCCGGGCCGATGACGATGGCACCGCCTGTACCGGGAAGCAGGAGAATAATGAAACTCTCCAGGAAGCCGGTTGTGTGCAGATGCGGTAACGCGGGAGCGGCCGCAGCAGCCGTTCCGTCTGCCTCCGCGCTAAGCGTCCCATCCTCTTCAGCATCCCGTCCTGCCGCCCCGCTGCGTCCCCGGACAAGCTCCATCACCTCAACCGGCAGGCCACCCGTTCCCTGAACGGAAGGGCGGTTAAGTGCAGCCGGTGCCAGGGCTAGACGGGGCGCAGCCGTTTCATCCAGCCGCAAGACCGGGACCCGGTAAGCTTCGTAGATCAGCTTGCAGATGTACTGTATATCTTCGTCATTCCCGTTTAGCTTCGCCATGGGCCGCCCCCTTTAATTGTATACTTAGAATACCAAAGATCGAAAGAGAGTACCATAATTGGCCGGAACAGTCGTATAGAATGAAGTCAAGAAACCGTATTCATAGGAGGCTATATAATGGCAAAGGACGTAACAGAGCTGCAAAAGCTCATTTCGCAAATGACACTGGAAGAGAAGGCCGGACTCTGCTCCGGGCTGGATTTTTGGAATACCAAAAGCATTGAACGGTTGGGCATTCCATCAGTGATGGTAACGGACGGTCCCCACGGGCTCCGCAAGCAGCAGGGTGACGCAGATCATCTGGGATTGAATAACAGTGTGCCGGCAACCTGTTTTCCGTCAGCGGCCGGACTGGCCTCCTCGTGGGACCGCGACCTGATCTTCCGGGTAGGTGAGGCGCTGGGAACGGAATGCCAGGTGGAGAATGTTGCTGTTCTGCTCGGACCGGGCAATAATATCAAGCGCTCTCCGCTGAATGGCCGGAACTTTGAATATTTCTCGGAGGACCCGTTCCTGGCCTCAGAGATGGCTGCGAATCATGTGAAGGGGGTGCAGAGCCAGGGCGTCGGTACTTCTCTGAAGCATTATGCTGCCAATAATCAGGAGCACCGCCGTATGTCTATAGATGCTGTTATTGACGAGCGGACGCTGCGTGAGATTTATCTTGCCAGCTTCGAAGGCACTGTGAAGCAGAGCCAGCCGTGGAGTGTGATGTGCTCGTATAATCAGGTGAACGGAGAGTATGCTTCCGAGAGCTATGAGCTGCTGACCAAGGTGCTGCGTGAGGACTGGGGCTTCGAAGGCTTCGTTGTGTCGGACTGGGGAGCGGTCAATGAGCGGGTGAAGGCGCTGGCGGCAGGGCTGGAGCTGGAAATGCCGTCAAGCGCTGGAATTGGGGACGCTAAGATTGTAGCGGCTGTGAAAAGCGGCGAATTGGCTATGGAGACACTGGATCTCGCGGTAGAACGAATGCTGGCCTTTATCTTCAAAAGTGTCGAAAACCGCAACCCGCAAGCGGTCTTCGACCCGGAGAAGCATCATCAGCTTGCACGCGAAGTGGCCCGGGAGAGTATGGTGCTGCTGAAGAACGAAGGCGGAATTCTGCCTCTCGCTAAGAGCGGCCGGATTGCCGTGATCGGCGAATTCGCCAAGCAGCCGCGTTATCAGGGCGGGGGCAGCTCGCATGTGAATCCATCCCGGATGGATGATGCCTTCGCCGAATTGCAGGCCGTTGCCGGGGATGCAGCCAGCTTTCTGTATGCACAGGGTTATGAGCTGGAGAGCGATGACATCAATGCTGATCTGCTGCGCGAAGCCTGCGATACAGCAGCCAAGGCGGATGCAGCTGTGCTGTTCCTTGGCCTGCCTGACCGCTACGAATCGGAGGGCTATGACCGTAGCCATCTGCTGCTGCCTGCGAGCCATAAGGCGCTGATTGAAGCGGTGGCCGAGGTTCAGAGCGAGATTATTGTAGTGCTGAGCAACGGCGCGCCGGTCGAGATGCCTTGGCTGCATAGGGCGAAGGCGGTGCTTGAAGGCTATTTGGGCGGTCAAGCTTTTGGCGGTGCGGTAGCGGACCTGCTCTTCGGCGAAGTGAGCCCGAGCGGCAAGCTGGCGGAGACCTTCCCTATGAAGCTGAGCGACAATCCGTCATTCCTGAACTTCCCCGGTGAAGGCGATACGGTGGAGTATAAGGAAGGCTTGTTCGTAGGCTACCGTTATTATGATAAAAAAGAAATAGAGCCGCTGTTCCCCTTCGGCTTCGGCCTTAGCTACACGCAGTTCGAATACAGCCGTCTGCTGCTGGAGCAGACCCGCATTCAGGACACAGATACCGTTCAGGTATCGGTCACGGTCAAGAACACCGGCAGCAGAGCAGGCAAGGAAGTCGTGCAGCTCTATGTCAGCGATGTGGAGAGCAGTGTGATCCGTCCGCTGCAGGAGCTGAAGGGCTTCGCCAAGATTGAGCTGCAGCCCGGGGAAGAACGCATCGTAACCTTTACTTTGGATAAGCGTTCCTTTGCCTACTACAATGTGAAGCTGGCTGACTGGCATGTAGAGAGCGGGATGTTCAAGATCTCTGTCGGATCTTCGTCACGCGATATCCGCCTGAGCGTGGAGCTTGAGGTAGAGTCCACAGTGAAGCTGTCCGGCCGCTTCCACCGCAACACTACAGTCGGCGATTTGCTCGCCAATCCGCTGACGGAGGAGAAGGCGAAGAGCTTCAGCAGCGTGTTCGGGCTGGAGGATGTGCTTGGCGACAATCCGGAGATGCTGCTGGCCATGATGAAATATATGCCGCTGCGCGCCATGATCGGCTTCGGCCAGGGAAAGTATAGCGAGGCGGATCTGGAAGCGGATCTGCAGGAGCTGAACAGGCTGGCGGGACAGGCGTAGAACCTATCCCGCGGGAAGGCATAGAGCTTGCCCTCCTTGCAGGAAGACTAAGAGGCAGCGGGATATGCAGTCCGCTGCCTTAAGCTTAGGAAGGGGCAAGCCAGATTAATATTCTCCAATACCAGACCCTAGAATTGTCCAATACTGCAGTGAAGCCAATCCGTTACAATGTAAGCGTAATCATATAAAGAGGTGATTAGAAGGATGTCAATATCTGCATTGAAATGGTACACCAGCTCCGAGCAGGCGCAATGGGTGGCACGGAAAGCGCCGGAACAAGCACCTGCCGGAACGATACCTAATCTGACAATTACACCGGACAGCTATCAAACGCTTGAAGGCTTCGGAGGATGCTTCAACGAGCTGGGTTATGAGGCCATGTCTGTTTTACCGGAGGAGGAGCGGGCGAAGCTCATGCACGCACTGTTTCATCCGCAAGGGGAACAGCGGCTGAGCATCTGCCGTTTGCCAATTGGGGCCAGTGACTATGCCCTGGAATGGTACAGCCATAATGAGACAGACGGCGATTATGCGATGGAGCATTTCTCCATTGAACGTGACCGGAAGTACCTGATTCCATATATCAAAGAGGCGCTGGCACTCAATCCTGAATTGAAGCTGTTCGCCTCCCCGTGGAGCCCGCCAACCTGGATGAAGTTCCCGAAGGCTTATAATTACGGTACGCTGCGGTGGGAACCGGAGATTCTTGCTGCTTATGCCTTGTACTTCGTGAAGTTCGTGCAGGCCTACCGGGAAGAAGGGATCACCATTCACCAGGTCCATGTACAGAATGAGGTGGTGGCTGACCAGAAATTCCCTTCCTGTGTCTGGACCGGAGAGCAGCTTAGAGAATTCATCCGTGATTATCTGGGCCCTGCGTTCGAGGCCCATGGGCTGGATACAGAGATCTGGCTCGGCACGATCAATGCGCCGGACCCCTGGGAAGAGTTAATCAAGCAAAAGACCTCTGATTATGACGCCTACGCAGGCGTGGTTCTCAGTGATCCCGAGGCCTACAAATATGTGAAGGGTGTCGGCTATCAGTGGGCCGGCAAATATGCCATCCAGCGGACAGTGCAGAGCTACCCTGAGCTTAGATATATGCAGACAGAGAATGAATGCGGAGACGGGCAGAATACATGGTTCTATGCCAAGTATGTCTATAATCTGTACCAGCATTATTTCTCCAATGGCGTGAACGCTTATATTTACTGGAACATGGTTCTTGCACCGCATGGCCGAAGTACCTGGGGCTGGGAGCAGAATTCTATGCTGACGGTAGATCCCGCCACGCGGCTGCCAGTGGCTAACCCCGAGTATTATGTCATGAAGCATTTCTCCCGCTTCGCCCCGTCCGGCTCGGTCCGCATCGGACTGACCGGCCCGTGGAGCGCACATGCCACCGCATTCCGCACACCGGCGGGCGGCTTGACCCTGGTGATTGCCAACCCTTATAAGGAGTCAAGGACACTGCTTCTCGAATACGGTGCCGCGCTGCACTCCTTTGTACTTGAGGCGGAATCGTTCCATACCATTGTTTTAGAGAAATAGGCGGATTCGGAAGACTCCGCTTCAGGCTGTAAGTGCACATCAACTAGCGCCCTCGGTTATCGGGCGTTAGTTTTTTGCTACAGTTCGGGAACAATACGGCAAGTAAGAGCGGGGGGTTGATGTGAAGCATGTATGCCCGATGGATGAGAAGGCTCATTGAACCCTTCCGGCGGAGTATCCGCAATAAACTGATGCTGACGATGATTGTGCTGGCCGTAGCACCGATTATTGCAATTACAGGGCTAGCCGCAGAGAATAACCGCCGTTCGATGGAGGAAGAGGTAATCAGCACCACGCTCTCCAACATGAAATGGACGGGCATCCATCTCGGCAGCCAGTTCGCCCAATTGAACAATCTGATCTACACCGTGCTGATCAGTCCGCATCTCAGCGATTATCTCGCGAATGCTGAAGAACAGACTCTCTCCAGCCAGTTCACCTCCCAGCGGAACATTATAGATACATTGACCAATCTGTTCTATTCTGCCGGTAACCATGTGATTGGAGTCGAGTTGTATCTGAAGGACTATAACAAGCTATTCACGATTCATGCCTCCTCAAGTGATATTGCATCACTGCAAGCAGTTCCGCCGGCCTATAAGCTGCTGTTCGACCAGAACCGGGACTTCACGGTTACAACCGACCGTAAGGACCCGGGCAGATTCGAACTGATCCGCAGCATCAACCGGTTCGAGAATCAGGAGAAGCTGGGGGCGGTTGCACTCCAGATCCGCTGGGGAATGCTGGACCAGACACTGAATTTGCTTAGAAGGGGAGCCGAAGACACAGTTATAATAGCGAGTGCTGACGGGCAGATATTGTACCAGCCCTCAGGCATAGCACCTTCTCCAGTCATCTTAAGCAGGGTCGCCGGGACCGGGGAGGCCCAAGGCTATTTTCGCGCAGACCATGAGTATGTATTCTACAGCACTATTGATCCGGTAGGCCTGAAGCTGATCACCGTCCTCCCCACCAGCTTCATCAACGAAAGTGCTATGAACACCATGAAGTTTGGTCTGATTGTGGGCGCTATTTCGGTGGCGGTAGCCGTTCTACTAGCTGTTCTGCTGGCCTGGCGTCTGGCTACGCCGATCGTACGTCTGGCCCGTTCGGTCCAGGGCTTCGGCATGATGAAGGAGCGGGGGCCGCGGCCCAGTTACCGGGTGGATGAAATCGGCCTGCTTGAGATGAAGCTGGATCAGATGGCCCACCGTATCCGTGAGCATATTAAGAACGAATACATGATTACCTTGGAGAAAAAGAGTGCCGAGCTGAAGGCGCTGCAGGCGCAGATCAACCCGCATTTCCTGCAAAATACACTGCAGATGATCGGCAGCATGCTGTTTATGAACAGTCCCTCAGATAGCTACGGAGTGCTTAGATCCCTCAGTGATATGTTCCGTTATATTATCCGCGAGCCGGATGATCTGGCGCCGCTACGGGCTGAGCTTAAGCACCTTAGCGATTATATGCTGATCCAGCAGCAACGGTTTGCTGCCCGCCTCAGCTACAGTCTTGAGGTCGACGAGGCTGCCCTAACCAGTCTGATTCCCAAGCTGAGCCTGCAGCCGATTGTAGAGAATGCTTTCTTCCATGGCCTTGAGCCGAAGGAAGGAGCCTGGGAGCTGAAGGTGGAGGTGACCTGCCGGGAGGGTGATACGGTGATCCACATCATTGACAATGGGATCGGGATCGAAGCAGACCGGCTGGCCGGACTGCGGAGAAGTCTGGAGGGTCGAGACAGCTCCCGGACCTCGGGGGAGCGGATCGGGCTTGGCAATGTGGCTGCGAGGACACGGATGCATTTCGGCAGCAGATACGGACTTGAGTTATCCAGCCGGCATGGCCAGGGCACTATTGTAACTTTAACTATCCCGCAGGAGAGGAATGAGATGAAGCATGATCAAGGTGCTGGTGGTGGATGATGAGAGCTGGAACCGTGAACTGATCAAGACTTTCGGGGAGTGGCAGTCCTATGGAATGGAGATCGTCGGCGAAGCAGAAGGGGGGAATGAAGCCCTCCGCCTTGCCGGGACTCTTGAGCCGGATATTGTAATCACGGATATGCGTATGCCCGGCACAGACGGGGTCATGCTGATGAATGCGCTGCATAGAGAGTACCCGGATATTAAGATCATCGTGATCAGCGGCTACGATGATTTCAAATATGCCCAGAGTGCACTGCGGAACGGTGCAGTAGATTACTTACTGAAGCCTGTCGATCCCGGGGAACTGAACGCTGTGCTGGATAAATGCCGCATGGAACTGATGGAGATCCGTGCAGAACAGGAGCGCTATACGCTGGATATTGATATCACCTGGTCTCTCTCCAACCATAAGCAGCTGATGAAGGTTCACTTCAATGAACTTAATGTAGACAGTGTTAATTCAGTACTGGGCAATGTTACAGAGGAGCTGAAGCTGGGCGGTATTCAGAGCCCGGGGATGCTGCGGCAGGCCGCCAGTGAAATGCTGCTTCTGCTGAAGGAACTGCTGCGCGGAAACGGACTGGAGGATGCACATCTGAAGACGGAGATTCCGAATGCGGTACTGGCTACACCTGAGAGTCTGGAGTGCTGGCTAAGGGAGCTGTACGGGGGAAGTCTGGAACAGCTGATCGGGCAGCGCCGGTTCAAGAACAAGCTCAACCTTGAGGATGTCCGGCAGTACATCTGCGGGCATTATGCAGAGGCAGTAACCCTGGAGGGGCTCTCCAGAGTGTTTTTTGTCAGCAAAGAATATTTAAGCAAGGTGTTCAAGCATGAATACGGCATCAATGTTACGGATTTTATTCTTCAGCTGCGGATGGACAAAGCGAAGCAGTGGCTGGAAGGCGGGAATATTCCGATCAAGACGGTGGCAGAGCTTGCCGGATACGAGGATGTCGGCTACTTCTACAGAGTGTTCAAGAAGTATTTCGGTATAGCTCCCGGTGAAATGAGAAAGCAGTCCGAAGGTTTAAAAATGTCCAATGCTGAAGGGTAACACCGTCCAATTCAACGATTTCATAATCAGGATACAATGAAAGCGTTAACAAACATAGACATTGGGAGGTCTTACAGTATGGGGACAATGGGCAAAGGAATGCTGGTTACGTTGCTGGCAGCTGCACTGCTTGCAGGCTGCGGCAGCAGCAACACTGGAAGTGCGGTCAATACGGCCGGAGAAGAATCAGGGAGCGGTAACGGGAATGCCAAGAGTGTCACGCTGAAGATGTTCATCGCACAGCCGCGCTTCAAGGAGCATTATGACAACTATATTGCAGAATTCGTGAAGAAAGAGAAGGCGGACAAGAATATAGATGTTACCGTACAACTGGAAATGCCAACAGCCGACAATGCCTCCCAGATCCTGAAGACACGGCTTGCTTCTAATGATGCACCAGATATCTTCGCCCTTCATGCCGTCAATGAAATCCCTTCCTACTATAAAGCCGGATATTTGGAGGACTTATCCAGCCAGCCTTTTGCCGCCAAGCTGCTGGACAGCGTTAAGCCTTCAGTGACGACTGCCGACGGCAAGATTGTGGCGCTTCCGCTTGAGACGCTCTCCTGGGGCTACTTGTACAACAAGAAGATCTTCAGCGAGCAGGGACTGACTCCGCCAGCCACACTGACTGAGATGAAGACCGTGATCGGTAAGCTGAAGGATAAGCAGATTACGCCGTTTGTCCTCTCCTACAAAGAATCCTGGATTCCGCAGTTGGTGCTTCCGCTGGCCGTAGGTGGAATGGTGAAGACTCAAGATCCTGATTTTGTAGACAAGATGAACAAGGATGAAGGGTCATTCACAGAGATGAAGCCGGCCATCTTCGATATCTTTGATCTGATTAATGCGAATGGTACAGACAAAGCTACTGAGGTAGGCGGCGATGACGGTGCGGCAGCCTTTGCGGCAGGCAAGGGAGCCATGTGGCTTATGGGGCCGTGGTATGCCGAGACGATTCTCAAATCGAACCCGGATCTGGACTTCGGCGTTGCTCCGCTTCCCGTCAGTGATGATCCGGCTGCAACTCTGATTAACTTGAGCGCCTCCACCTCGCTGGCTTTATCGCCAACCAGCAAGAACAAGGAGGTAGCACTTGATTTCCTGAACTATGTGCTGGATGATCAGGCTTCGAACGGCCTGTTCCAAGCGCTGAAATTCAATCCGGTTGCCACGGTTCACACCTATGAGAGCTATCCTTGGATTACAGAAGCTACTACTTACGTCAAAGCAGGCAAATCCGTACAGGACCCGGCTATCCCGCAATCCGTGAAGGATGAAGTGGGCAAGGGGCTGCAGGCCTATTATGCCGGTCAAGTGTCGCAGGATGATGTCCTGAAGGCACTTGACAAGGCCTGGAAATCCTTCAACAAGGTGAATAAATAAGCTGCAGCCAAGCACTGGAACGGAAGGCAGGTGAGCCTGTCTTCCTCCACCCTGGTCAGTTATATTTATGGGAGAGGAGCGGATTCTGTGCCGGTCAAGAGCTATAAAAATATAGCTTCACTGCTTGCTTTCGTCGCACCCGCATTGATCATTTATTCAATATTTCTGCTGATTCCTACCATCGGAGGCATGTATTACAGCTTAACCGACTGGAACGGTCTGAACGCCAATTATTCGTTTATCGGACTCGGTAATTTCATTGAGGTGCTGCGGGAGGACCCCGACTTTATAAATGCGCTGCTGTTCACACTGAAATATGTGTTGTTCATGATTGTTTTGCAGAATGTTCTCGCGCTTGTGCTGGCAGTATTAATTGAGACGAAGACGCGCAGCAAAGGCTTATTCCGGACGATCTTCTTCATGCCGAATATGATCAGCACCATCATCAGCGCGTTCATGTGGACCTTCGTATTCTCGCAGGTGCTGCCGCAGCTGGCGGAGAAGACTGCTTTGGCGTTTCTGGACCAGCTATGGATCGGGAATCCGAAAGTCTCTTTTTATTCGATCATTATCGTATCGCTGTGGAATGGTGTCGGCTATATGATGATTATATATCTGGCCGCGTTGCAGGGTGTGCCGCAGAGTCTGAAGGAAGCTGCCGTGATCGACGGGGCAAGCCCCTTCCAGACCTTCCGCAAAGTCACGCTGCCTATGATTACCCATGCCGTGACCATCTGCCTGTTCCTGACGCTGAATGGAGCATTCAAAGTGTTCGAGGTGGTCTATGGACTCACCGGCGGCGGTCCCGGACGCAGTACCCAAGTCATTACAATGAATATTTATGAGGAAGCCTTCTCTAACAACTTCAGGTATGGGTACGCGAGTGCCAAATCCGTGATTCTGTTCATCATCATTCTGCTGTTCACCTTCATTCAAATCAGTGTTATGAAAAGAAAAGAGGTGGAGGCATGAGGCTGAGGAAAGGCAGCTCCTTCTGTATCACCTTGTTCCTCTGCGCAGGTGCGCTGATCTCCTTTTTCCCGATTTATCTGGCAGTTATTAATTCTGTGAAGACCCAGGGAGAGATGTTTAGCTCGTTCGTGGCCCTGCCGACCAAGCTGCATTTCGAGAATTACAGCCAGGCTTTTGCCAAAATCCATCTGTTGAACAGCACGCTTAATTCAGTAATTGTATCGGTGCTCGGAATTGCAGGCATTATCTGCTGTGCAGCCTTGGCCGGCTATAAGCTGTCCCGGACCTCCGGCAGACTGAGCGCCGCTATCTTCTCTCTGTTCATCGCTTCCATGCTCGTCCCGTTTCACTCGATCATGATTCCGCTGACCCGCATGGCCAAAGCACTGCATGTCAGCGGCAGCACTTACGGGCTGGCGGTCATCTATATCGGGCTTGGCGTAAATATGGCCGTGTTCCTGTATCACGGGTTTGTCAAATCCATTCCCCGTGAACTGGAGGAGGCTGCGCGCATTGACGGGTGCGGAGAGTTCCAGACGTTCTGGCGGATTATATTTCCGCTGCTGGTTCCCATTACGGTGACTATTGCGATTCTCGACTTCCTGTGGATCTGGAATGATTTCCTGTTGCCTCTGCTTATGCTGACGGATACTACCAAATATACACTGATTCTGTCGACCAACACCTTGTTCGGGGAATATAACAAAGAATGGCCGCTAATCCTGGCAGCACTTGTCTTAACTGCGCTCCCTGTCATTGTGATTTATGGGTTCTTTCAGAA
The DNA here is from genome assembly GCF_038002365.1 of Paenibacillus sp. FSL P4-0338. NCBI lineage: Bacteria > Bacillati > Bacillota > Bacilli > Caryophanales > Paenibacillaceae > Paenibacillus > Paenibacillus sp. FSL P4-0338. The sequence goes on from NZ_JBBOCG010000002.1 coordinate 1,848,624, forward strand.
GTTTATTATGCATGGAATTGCCGAGGGGGCCATTAAGGGCTAATCATCAGCCGGGACCGCCGGCGGCTAGAGAGTTGCTTTTGGCAGAGTGATTTGCTAACATAGGATGTAAGTTAATAATTTAGTTAATAGTTCTCTAGGGTTCCGCAGCAGGTAGACACCGCTGGTCTGGTCCGAGGGAGAACACACGGATGAAGCCAATCCGTGTATACACGGAGGGACAAAAGCCCGGGAGGTATCGTCAGTCAATGACGATAACCTTCCGGGCTTATTTTATGAAACAGGAGGACGGAGAAATGAAGAAGAACACTAAGAGCTGGATCATGATTGCAGGCGCTGCCTGCTTTGAAGTGATATGGGTCATCGGGCTGAAGCATGCCTCCACTCCATGGGAATGGGCGGTTACGGTAGCGGCTATCCTGATCAGCTTCTACGCCCTTATTTGGGCTAGCGGCAGGCTGCCGGTAGGGACGGTCTATGCTGTATTTGTCGGACTTGGAACAGCGGGTACCGTTCTGGCAGGTGGAGTCCTGTTCGGTGAACCGCTGCGGCCGCTGAAGCTGCTGCTGATCGGCCTGCTGCTGGCGGGCGTCGTCGGCTTGAAGCTGGTTACCCCGGCTCAGGCTGAACCTGAACAGGCAAAGGAGATGAATTGAGATGGCATGGGTGATGCTGATTACCGCCGGAATATGTGAAATGTTCGGGGTCGCCATGATTGGCAAGCTGTACAAAAACCGCAACTGGCAGTCCTTCTGTCTTTTGATTCTAGGCTTCGGGGCAAGCTTTCTGCTGTTGTCTCTGGCGATGGAGAGTCTGCCCATGGGAATTGCTTATGCGATCTGGACAGGGATTGGAGCGTCCGGAGCGGCGATCATGGGGATGTTGTTCTTCGGCGAAGCACGTGATCTGCGGCGAATTCTTTGCATTGTGCTGATTCTGGGTGCCGTAACGGGTCTGAAGCTAATCGGCTGAGGCTGCTGAAACTTTACAGAGCTTCACGCTTACCCGGATGTTTCGCAGGCGCTATTATGGTAAGTATAGTAAGGAAGAACATTATTCTTATAAGGAGACTTATCACATATGAGCAAACCTGTATCTGAGAGTATCCGCCTGAATGACGGAGCTGTGCTGCCCAGACTGGGGCAGGGGACGTGGAGGATTGGCGACCAGCCGGCGAACCGGGCAGAAGAGATTGCTGCGCTTCGTCAGGGCGTGGAGCTGGGCATGAATCTGATTGACACGGCTGAGATGTACGGGGACGGCCGCTCCGAGGAGCTGGTAGGTGAAGCGCTGCGGGGCATCCGCGACAGCGTATTCCTGGTCTCTAAGGTGTACCCGCATAATGCAGGCGGCACTAAGCTGATCAGCAGCTGTGAAGCCAGCCTGAAGCGGCTCGGCACGGACCATCTGGACCTGTACCTGCTGCATTGGCGCGGCAATATTCCTCTGGAAGAGACCGTGGAGGGGATGGAGGCACTGGTTGCATCCGGTAAAATCGCCCGCTGGGGCGTATCCAATCTGGATACGGCAGATATGCAGGAGCTGCTGCACATCCCCAGCGGCAATCACTGCGCAGTGAATCAAGTGCTCTATCATCTGGGCTCAAGAGGGATTGAGCATGAGCTGCTGCCTTGGCTGAGAGGGCATAAGATTCCTGTCATGGCCTATTCTCCGCTGGCACAGGCGGGAACGCTGAGAAAAGGGCTGACCGAGAATGAATCCGTGCAGCGGATTGCCCGGAATCATGAGGTCACTCCGCTGCAGGTTCTGCTGGCCTGGACCATCCGTGACGGGGATGTCATCGCTATTCCCAAGGCTGCTACCCGTGAGCACGTGAATGAGAATGCGGCTGCTGCGGGGCTTGTGCTTACAGACGACGAGCTGTGGCAGCTCGACGATGCTTTTCCCCAGCCGTCGTGGAAGGTTCCGTTGGACATGATTTGATCATAGCTTAACTGCTGCTGCATGGCATAGCCGTCTCCGCTTAGGGGGCGGCTTTTTGTTTTGGAGTCCCCGCAAAGTACCTGAGTCATCACCTACGCTAAAGCCCCACTTTGTGGGGTTACTTTGCTGTCTTGGATACTATGCGATAAACCGAATACAATTCAAGACATGATATTATACGTGAATTTGTGCATCCTATGAGGAAGCTTGTAGGCCGATTGGAGCAAGGCGGATACCGGACTTAAGCCCCTTGGCAGGAGCTCTTAAATGTTGTCAACAACGTTCATGCCGAAACCGTGTTTTCAATTTGGTGACAAAGAAAGCGCTTTGATTTACGATGTGTTCAAAGGGAAAACACCTTTCAGAATGCAGTGCGGAAGGTTCCCGTTCATCACAATAAGGGGGCATCTTAAATGGCCACAACGGCAACGAAACAAGCTTCATCCGGCGGTGCAAGGGTGAAGGTTCAACAATTCGGACGTATGCTCAGCGGTATGGTAATGCCGAATATCGGCGCTTTTATCGCTTGGGGATTGATTACAGCATTATTTATTCCAACGGGCTGGTATCCCAATGAGAGCCTTGCAGCTCTGGTAGGCCCAATCATTAACTACCTGCTTCCTCTCTTGATCGGTTACACCGGCGGACAGATGGTTCACGGCAAACGCGGTGCTGTCATCGGCGCACTGGTAACCATGGGGGTTATCGTAGGCTCAACGATCCCAATGTTCCTGGGTGCGATGATTGTCGGTCCGCTGGCTGCCTGGGTGCTGAAGCAGTTCGACAAGGCAGTGGACGGCAAAATCAGAGCCGGGTTCGAAATGCTGGTCAATAACTTCTCGCTGGGGATCATCGGCGGCGCGTTGACGCTGGGAGCCTTAAAAGGCGTTGGGCCGCTGGTTCAAGGTTTGACCAACATCCTCTCAAATGGCGTGGAGTTCCTGGTTAACCACAATCTGCTGCCGCTCATCAACATCATCATTGAGCCGGCCAAGGTATTGTTCCTGAACAATGCGATCAACCACGGGGTACTGGGACCGATTGCGCTTGAAGAATCCCAGAGAATCGGCAAATCCATCCTGTTCATGCTCGAATCAAATCCGGGTCCTGGTCTGGGGATCCTGCTGGCATACTGGCTGGCGGGCAAAGGCTCTGCCAAATCTTCCGCACCGGGCGCCATTATCATTCACTTCCTGGGCGGGATTCATGAGATCTACTTCCCTTACATCCTGATGAATCCGCGTCTGATTCTGGCGGTCATCGGCGGCGGAATGTCCGGTACATTCACCTTCCAGATGCTGGGCGCCGGTCTGGTAGCTTCTCCTTCGCCAGGCAGTATCTTTGCTTACTTCGCAATGACGCCTAAGGGCGGATATCTTCCAATGATTGCTGGGGTAGTCGTTGCTACTATCGTATCGTTCCTGATTGCAGCGGTGCTTCTGAGATCTTCCAAGAATAATGATCAAGAAGAGATGGATTTGGAAGCGGCAGAAGCCAGAATGAGAGACATGAAGTCTGCAGGTACGGCAGCGCAGACTGCTGCAACTGCAACGGTGGCTTCCAATGTCCGCACCAAAGCCAATGTGAACAAAATCGTCTTCGCTTGTGATGCAGGGATGGGCTCCAGTGCAATGGGCGCCTCGGTCCTGAGAAAGAAGCTGCAAAATGCAGGGGTGAACATCACCGTTACGAACTCTGCGGTCAGTGAAATTCCGGCGGACGCAGACATCGTGGTCACCCAGAAGACGCTTACCGACCGGGCGATTGCCAGCAATCCAAGGGCAGAGCATATCTCGATTGATAACTTCCTGAAGAGCCCGAAATATGATGAGCTTGTAGAACGTTTGAAGTAAGAGGCACAAGTGTAAAATCTAAGTATATACTTCTCGCTGAAACGGATGCCGTCCCTTATAGGACGGCATATCCGTTTGTGCTTGAAATATAAGGATTTATAGGCATCGCTTTATAAATGATCCTTCTATTTTTCGCTGAAACGGTACCGTCCTTCAAAAGGGCGGCAAAGCCGTTTCCACTTAATGCAAGGCGGAGGGTTAGCGGAAATGACGAAAATTACCGCCAGACAGCGCCAGATCCTGTGGCTTCTGCTCGAAGTAAGCGGAGAGATTACCGCTGTGAAAATTGCCGAGGCTACCGGGGTAAGCGTAAGAACCGTACACCGGGAGATGGAGGATATAGAGTCCGCAATTGAAAACTTTGGTCTTCATCTGATCAAAAAATCAGGCAAAGGTATTGGGTTGAGCGGCCCGGAGGCCGGTCTTGCGGAGCTGCGCCTGTTCCTGCGGGAAGAGAAGCCGGCGGATTATTCCGGCGAAGACCGCAAGGTATTCGAGCTCTGCGTTCTGCTGGAGGCGGAGGAGCCGGTGAAGCTGTTCACACTTGCGCATTCCCTTAAGGTTACAGTTGCTTCTATCAGCTATGATCTGGATGAACTGGAGCAGTGGGTCCGTAAGTTTGGGCTGGAGCTGGTCCGGAGAAGAGGCTATGGCGTAGAAATCACCGGCAGCGAGCTCGACAAGCGCCGGGCGATCGGCCGTTTAGCTGCAGAGCATCTGGATTTGTCTGATCTGGTCGGCCATGGTTCTCTGGCTGAGAGCAATCCGGCTTTTCGCGTGCTGCTGACTACAGTAGGTCAGGCTAAGCTCATGGAAGTAGAGAATACGTTGTGGGATATGGAATGGAAATGGACGGCGGAGCTGCCCGAAATTGTCTATATGGAAATGCTCCTGGCCCTTGCCGTCACTACCCGGCGGATTGAGCTTAGCCGGAGCATCGACAGCGGGGCGGAAGCAGGCTATTCCAGGGTGTCCGACCACCGGAACATTGCAGGAGCCGAGCGATTTGTGCAGCAGCTCGCAGAGGTGCTTGAGCTGAAGATTCCCCGGGTAGAGATTCTATATATTGCCGGGTTGTTCGACCGGGTTCAGGATTCCTTCTCCTCTTCGGGCTATGCTTACGGCGATATTGAATTAATGGAGATTGTTTACAAGCTGACCGAGAGCGTGGTCAAGCGGACGGGGCTGCCCTTTCAGAGCGACCGTTCCCTGCGCGAAGGTCTGCTGGAGCATATTGATCCGGCATTGAAGCGGATTCGGGAGGGCACACGTATCCGTAACCCGCTGCTCGGCCCGATCCGCAGGGATTACGAATATCTGTTCAACATCATCCGCGCAGCCGTAGAGGATATGCAGCTGGAGCCCCAGATCCCGGATGAAGAGATTGGATTTCTGGTCATGCATTTCGGAGCTTCCGCAGAGCGGCTGAACCAGCTAAGGCGCAACGTAAGAGCCATTCTGGTCTGTGCCAGCGGCCTCAGCTCCTCCCGGCTGCTAGCCACCCGGCTGACCAAGGAAATGCCGCAGATTGAGATTCTCGGCAACATCTCCTGGTATGAAGCGGCGCGCCTGCCGGATGAAGATTACGATCTGATTATATCTACCATTGATCTGCCGATTGATAAGGAGCGTTACATCAAGATTAGCCCCCTGCTCACAGCGGAGGAGATCGAAAAGCTGCTGAATTACATTCAGAATACGACGCTGCGGGAACGGGAGAAGGGGATGCCCAGTGAACCGGACCACGTGGTCCGGGAGGAAGCCTCGCTTGAACGGCTCAGGAGCTACAAGGGCATCCTGGATGAGATCGTCAGCTTGCTGGAGCGGTTCCGGTTCCATCCGATTGATAATAAGGGGATGGATCTGTCAGCGACGATAGTGGAGATGCTGGAGACGCTGAATGGAAACGGCGTGGTCGGGGATGCCGGTATTGTGCTGGAGCGTCTGCTCGAACGGGAGCGGATGACCAGCCAGGTGATCCCTGATACCGCACTGGCGCTGTTCCATACCAGAAGCAGCCATATTCACCTGTCATCGCTGACCCTGTACCGGCTCGATCAACCCGTAATTCTGGAGGGGGATACAGAGGTCAGAGTCATTCTGCTTATGCTGGCTCCGCGCAGACTCTCTAAGGAGAGCCTGGAGGTGCTCAGCGAGATCAGTGCACTGCTGCTGAACTCCGAGCTGGTTCAATTGCTGGAAGAGCGTTCAGAGTCAGAGATCCGGGGGTATTTATCCTCGGAGCTGCTGCATTTTTTCCAAAATAAATGTTGAAAGAGGGAGAAACCATATGAGTATCCTGTCAGAAAATAAAGTGATTATGCACGGTGCTGCCAACGATAAATACGAAGCCATCAAGATGGCGGGTAAGCTGCTGGTCGATGCAGGGCATGTAACGGAGGAATATGTTCCCAAGATGCTGGAGCGCGAGGAAGTAGTGTCCACGTATATGGGCGGCGGATTGGCTATTCCGCACGGTACTAAGGAAGCGCGGCCTTATATTAAGTCCACTGGGTTATCTATCATCCGCTTCCCGGACGGGGTGGATTTCGGCGGCGATGAGCCGGCGTTTGTTGTCATCGGCATTGCAGCCGCAGGCGACGGACATATGGAGGTTCTGACGAACGTGGCGATGATTTTCACCGAGGATGATGCCATTGAACGCGTCATGAACGCTCCTACAGCTGCTGATGTCATTGCAATCTTCGAAGGAGGACTGGAGTAATGAAGGCGGTCCATTTCGGCGCGGGCAATATCGGCAGGGGCTTCATCGGGCTGCTGCTGTCGCAGGCGGGGTATGAAGTCACTTTTGTGGATGTGAATGAGGCCTTTGTTGCCCAGCTCAAGGAACGCGGGGAGTATCCGGTCACGCTGGCGAGCGACGGTCAGGAAACGGTCATCGTGAAGAATGTTACGGCTCTTAGCAGTGTAACGCATGCAGATGAAGTGGCGGCCGCCATTGCTGAAGCGGATCTGGTTACTACGGCGGTCGGCGTATCGATTCTGAAGCATATCGCAGGAACGGTGGCGGACGGCATCCGCCGGAGAGTAACTGTCTCCTCCGCACCGCTGCATGTGATCGCCTGCGAGAATGCAATTGGCGGCAGTGCGCAGCTCAAGGAACTGGTGTACGCGAAGCTGGATGAAGAGACCCGTGCGAAGGCTGAATCTTCAGTTGCTTTTCCTAACGCGGCAGTGGACCGGATCGTTCCGCTCCAGCAGCACGAGGATATTCTCAAGGTGGTCGTTGAGCCGTTCTATGAATGGGTGGTGGACGCCTCGCAGATGATCCCGGGCTATACGCCGGTTGAAGGGGTGCATTATGTAGAGAATCTGGAGCCGTATATTGAACGCAAGCTCTTCACTGTGAACACGGGCCACTGCTCTGCGGCGTACCTTGGTTTCCTGCAGGGCTACGAGACCATTCAGCAGGCTATGGCGGATGAGGCTTTAACGGCGAAGGTTCGTGAGGTGCTGGAGGAGACCGGCGCGGTGCTGGTCCAGAAGCATGGCTTCGATGCAGCGGAACACAGTAAGTATATCGATAAAATTCTGGAGCGCTTCCGCAATCCGGCGCTGACCGATGAGGTATCCCGTGTAGGGCGTTCGCCGCTGCGCAAGCTGTCACCGAGTGACCGTCTGGTATCCCCTGCAACACAGGCGTATGACAGAGGGCTGAGCTACACGGCGCTGACGCGTTCCATGGCAGGTGCGCTGCTGTTCAAGGCGGGGGATGACCCCGAAGCGGTAGAGCTGCAAGCTGCAATCGCGGAGCTTGGAGCAGAAGCCGCACTGACGAAGTACACGGGGCTTGCTGCGGATCACAAGGTTCATCAGTCTGCGATGGAGCAATACTCGAAGCTGAGCTAATAACATAAAAATACAGCCGCAAGGAAAGCCTATAAGCTTATCCTTGCGGCTATTTGTGTTAGAAAGAAAAGACTTTATATGTTCTGGGGTCCCCGCAAAGTGCCTGAATAGGCTTCGGAGCTAAAGCCCCACTTTGTGGGGAGGTTGTCTAGCTGTTCTCCAGAATCGTCTGCAGTGTCGTGCGGTCCAGTCCTTGCACCAGCTTAATCAGCAGCTCTTTGGCTGCCGCATAATCATCACTGTGGATGATCGAGGTTGCCGTGTGGATGTAGCGGGAGCAGATGCCGATCACTGCTGAAGGAATGCCGATTCCGCTGAGATGCACCTGACCCGCATCCGTTCCTCCCTGGGAGACGAAATACTGGTACTTGATCTTATGAGTATCAGCCGTATCCTGTACGTATTCAATCAGTCCCCGGTGGGTAATCATCGTCGGGTCAAAAATACGCAGCAGCGCGCCCTGGCCCAGATGGCCGAAGGCCTGGCGGTCGCCGGTCATATCGGCAGCGGCGCTGGCGTCCAGCCCGAAGAAAATATCCGGGGCCAGCAGATTGGCGGCCGTCCGGGCACCGCGCAGCCCGACCTCTTCCTGAACGGTAGCCCCGCAGTAGAGCGTATTCGGCAAGGCTTGTCCATGCAGTTCCTTCATTAATTCAATAGCCAGTCCGACACCGTAGCGGTTGTCCCAGGCCTTGGCCATAATCTTCTTCGGATTGGCGAGCGGAGTGAACGGGCAAACCGGTACGACCTGCTGTCCGGGAGCTACACCGAAGCTCTGCGCCTCCTCACGGCTGTCTGCGCCGATATCGATATACATCTTACTGATCTCTCCGGCCTTGCCGCGTTCATCCGCGCTCAGCAGGTGGATGGGTGTACTGCCGACCACGCCGTTCAGCGTACCCTTCGGCGTAATAATCTGCAGGCGCTGTGAGGCCACGGCCGAAGCCAGCCATCCTCCCAGCGGTGTGAAGCGGATCATCCCGTTGTCTGTAATGCCGGTAACCATGAAGCCTACCTCATCGAAATGGCCGGCGACCATAATCTTGGGACCGTTAGCTTCACCGCGCATTACGCCGAACAGGCTGCCAAGGCGGTCCTGTACGAATTCATCCGTATAAGGCGTCATAGCCTCCTTGACATAAGCGCGCAGTTCGCGCTCGAAGCCGGAGGCTGAGGGGAATTCTGTTAAGGTTTTGAACAATTCAAGGGTGTCTGTATTCATACATATATCGCTCCTTTATGTCATCTAGTATGAACATTCTTACGCCGCTTGTCCATGCCGGAAGAGCAAATGAACACAGAGACTCCCTGTGCGAATACTATACGGTAAGGGCTCTGCAGGCAGGAGCCGGAGAAAGGAAGCGAGGAGAATGTGGCTCTCGGGGAGTGTAGCCCAGGCAGGCAGCCGGAGCGGATTCCGCAAAGTGCCGGTCCGCCGGCAGAGCTTGCCCAGGCGGTGCCGCCGCCGGTACGGGCGGGAGAATGAGGCGGTACTGATCCTGGTGCTGTTTTTGCTGCTGATTGTTGTGCTGTTTTATTTTTCCTGAGCAGGAGGGACATAACGGGGCCGCCTGAAGTGAACAATAAGAAAAACTCAATTCCGCATAACACGAAGGGACGGGACTGCAGCTTACCCGCTGACCGTTCCCTTTCGTATCTATCAGTTCAGGGGGTGTCTGCATTGCCGGCAAAAACAAAAAAGTCAGGCGTCAAGCTGAACCTTGACGGTCTGACCCCGAAGTCTTATCAGGAATTGGCCAAGCCTCATGTACCATCCCGTCCCATATTCAAAAACTGTATGCGTGCCTTCCTCTCTGGAGGTCTCATCTGTGTGCTTGGGCAAGGCATCCAGGAAGCGTTCATGGCGATATTCGATATGACCTCCCGGGAGGCGGCAAGCCCGACAGTAGCCATTCTGATTCTGCTCTCCGTCATATTGACCAGCTTCGGGGTGTATGACAAGCTCGCCCAATGGTGCGGTGCCGGCACAGCAGTGCCGGTCACAGGATTCGCCAACAGCATGTGCTCCGCCGCGCTGGAGCACCGGGCTGAAGGGCTGGTGCTGGGTGTGGGCGGGAACATGTTCAAGCTGGCCGGGTCGGTTATTGTGTTCGGCGTCGTTGCTGCTTTTATCGTGGGTGTAGTGTATGCCGTTATGGGCTGGGGAGGTGCACATTAAACGATGAAGCAACTCGGCAAACAGACTTGGGAATTTACGAACCGTCCGGTGATCCTTGGGACCTCCGCAGTGGTGGGACCCGAAGAGGGGGAAGGGCCGCTGGCCTCAAGCTTCGACTTTGTCTACGATTCACTGGAAATGGGCGAGAAAACATGGGAGAAGGCAGAACGCGCTTTATTTGAAAAAGCTGCCAAGCTTGCCCTGATGAATGCGAATCTGGAGCAGGAGAAGCTGGAGTTCTTCGTCGGCGGGGATCTGATGAATCAGATCATCAGCAGCTCCTTCGCCGCACGCAAGCTTGGCGTGCCTTACCTCGGGGTGTTCGGTGCCTGCTCCACCTCGATGGAGAGCCTGGCCATCGCCTCCATGATCGTGGATTCCGGCGGCGGCAAGTACGTGCTGGCCGGCACATCCAGCCACAACTGTACGGTGGAGAAGCAGTTCCGCTACCCGACAGAGTACGGCTCGCAGAAGCCGCCCACCGCCCAGTACACTGTAACAGGCTCTGGCTGTGCAGTGGTAGGCGTGAACGATGGGACGGTTCAAGGGCCCCATGTGGTGTATGCAACGCTTGGGCGCATCATGGACCTGGGGCTGAAAGATCCGTTCAATATGGGAACCGCTATGGCCCCGGCAGCCGCCGATACGATTACGGCACATTTCCGGGACACGGGGCTGTCGCCCGGTCATTATGATCTGATTGTTACAGGCGATCTGGCTTCCATCGGATTGCCGATTGCCAAGGATTTGCTGGCCAAGGAAGGCATCCCGATGGAGGAGACGGTCTTCAATGACTGCGGCTTGATGATCTATGATCTGGACAAGCAGAAATATGTCATAGCCGGAGGAAGCGGCTGCGGCTGCTCTGCCACAGTCACCTACGGGCATATTATGGGCCGGCTGAAGAAGGGAGAATTGAAGCGGGTACTGATCGTAGCGACTGGAGCGCTTTTGTCGCCGCTGTCTTATCAACAAGGGGAGAGTATTCCGTGCGTAGCCCATGCGGTAGCTCTGGAGAGTGGAGGTGAAGGAGCATGATATATTTATGGGCTTTTCTGGTCGGGGGTGCGATATGCGTGATCGGCCAGCTGATGTTCGATGTGCTGAAGCTGACCCCGGCCCATACTATGAGTACGCTGGTGGTACTTGGTGCGGCTGCCGACGCTTTTGGCATCTACGATCCGCTCGTGAAATTCGCTGGAGCAGGAGCCAGTGTGCCCATTACCAGCTTCGGGAATTCGTTGGTCCACGGGGCGCTGACTGAACTGGAGCGCGATGGCTGGGTCGGCGTCGTCACCGGGATTTTCGATGTGACCAGCGCCGGGATTTCCTCGGCGATTGTCTTCTCTTTCCTGGCGGCGCTGGTGGTCCGGCCGAAGGGGTAACTGACGGTGGATAGATCGTCAATAGATATGTCAATTCCGGGATCGCCTAGAGCGGTCCCTTTTTATATGAAGGGGGGTTGCGCCGCCTGATGCGGGTTTCTTTTGGACAAATCTAGCATGCGACTCTACAAATTCACTTGGCCTAACATGTACTTTCGGTACTCCTATCATGTAAAATGTATATATTACTGCTTATTCTGATATAGGAGGGTTTAATATACATGCCCGTACGTCAAGAATCTACGCAAATAATGAACGCTGTCCGCACTAATTTGGAATCCTGTATTCTTGGTAAAAGCTTTGAAATAGAACTGCTGCTGACTGCCCTGTTAGCAGGCGGACATGTCCTGATTGAGGATGTTCCCGGGACTGGCAAAACCCAGCTGATCCGCGCGCTCTCCCGGTCGATGTCCGGCGAATACCGGCGTATTCAGTGTAACCCGGATATTCTTCCGAGTGATATTACCGGTGTATCCGTCTATCATCCGCGCGATGAGATGTTTCACTTCCGCCCGGGCCCGGTGATGACCAATATTCTGCTGGCCGATGAGATCAACCGGGCGACCACCAAGACCCAGTCCGCACTGCTTGAGGTAATGGAGGAACGCAATGTTACGGTCGATGGAGAGACCTATCCCCTTCCGCATCCGTTCATGCTCTGCGCGACCCAGAATCCGATAGATTTCGAGGGAACCTATACCCTTCCCGAAGCTCAGCTGGACCGCTTCATGCTGCGGATCAGCCTGGGCTACCCGGATGCAGACACCGAGAAGAACCTGCTGCGTACCCATCAGCAGGGCCAGCCGGTGGACAGGCTGGCTCCCGTAACCAGCATGGAGACGATCGCCGCCATTCAGGAGGAGATCCGCGATGTGTTCATCAGCGAGCCGGTGCTGAACTACCTGCTGGATGTGGTCCGACAGACGCGGGTGCATCCGCTGGTGCTGCTGGGCGCCAGCCCCCGGGCATCGTTATCGTTCATGATGGCCTGCAAGGCCTACGCTTTTCTCCAGGAACGGGATTATGTGCTGCCTGATGATGTGAAGACCCTGACCCCGTATGCGCTGGGACACCGTATCCTGCTGCGGCCGGAATCACGCCTGGATAACGTCAGCATGGACTCCCTGCTCCAGAAGCTGCTTCAGAGCATTAACGTGCCTGTAACCATGAGGCAATAAGATGAGGGCCTTACTTACGCGGGCTGCCGCTGCGGTTCAGCTGAGGAAGTTCACGGGCGTTCTGGCCATTTGGGTCATCACACTCTTATACGTGCTGTTTCAGGGCGGCAAAACCTCCTTCATGCTGTTCATTATGGTCTCTGTTCTCATTCTGTATCTGTTCATTGGCGGCCTTGAAGGAGTCCGGCGGACCAGAGGCACACGCAGCTTCTATTCCGAACAGGATAAGCCGGACCTGCTATATGCCGGGGGCTTTCTAAAGGTGAAGCTGGAAGTGACCATTCCGGGATTTCTGCCTTTGCCCTACGTGATCGTAAGGGAAATTCTGAAGCGCCATAACGGAGAGTCCTGGGTATTCGAGGAGAGCCTGATTCCGAACATGGGCGGACGGGGCGAGCTGCTGTTCCAGACGCCGCTGCTGGAGCGGGGCCGTTATTCTTTTGAGAATACGGATATTCTCAGCGAGGACATCTTCGGTCTGATGGAGCACAAGGGAACCTTCAAGGCAGAAGGCCAGTTCCGGGTGATGCCCCGGGCTGTCGTAGTGCCGCGCTGGCAGCTATACGAGCGCAAGGCGCGCCTGTCGGGGCCGCAGGTATCGCTGCTTCAGTCACGGCGTGAGACCACGCAGATCAACGGTGTGCGTGATTATGTCTACGGCGACCGGCTGACGCGCATTCACTGGAATGCAACGGCGAAGACCGGTGAGTGGAAGTCCAAGGAATTCGAGCATGAATCCGTTCCCAGAACCATTCTGGTGCTGGACGGTACCTCCAGCGGCTATTACAACTCCGCACAATTCGAGCTGGCGGTCTCGGTCACGGCTTCTCTCCTCGGCTTCGGCATCCGGGAGCGGATCGGCATTGGAATGTGCTGTCTGGATAAGCATACGAAGGTGTTCAGTCCGGCGGAAGGCAATGCCGAGCGGCAAAAAATGATTCAGTATTTGATAGACATCAACGCGGAAGGTAAGGGGCCGCTGATTAACAGGCTGGAGAGTGTCCAGCGGCTGTTCCCCAAGGGGTCGTATTTCGTACTGATCAGTCCGCAGAGCGGCAGAGTGGTGCTGGATACGCTGCACTGGGCGGAGAACCGGGGGATGACGCCTTCCCATATTCATATTCTTCATCCTTCCGGGAAATACCGGGCCGGTGAGTGGCAGAATATTCTGCACTCGCATGGCGTTACCGGACATAGCATCAACACACTTCAGGAGCTTCCTGCGGTACTTGGAGGTGATTCTGTCCGATGAAGCACTGGTTCCAGGCGATACGTTCCTCTTGGCATCATGGGCTGACGCTGCTATGGCTAAGCATTATCGCTATGCAGTGGGTGTCCTATACGGTGCCCTTCTGGCTGCAGGAGACCACCGTTTCTGTGGCGCTAACCCTGCTAGCCGTTACAGCTATTGAAATTATTTTTCCGTTCAAAAATGTGTACCGCATTCTGCTGGAAGGCGCGGCAGTGGTATTTATCGTATACAACGTGATTATCAGTTACGGCATTTACATTCCTGATCCTCTGCTGCCGGCATTTCTTGACCGGCTGCCGGGGATAACGGTATCGATGAATCCGTACATCTGGTTTGCGCTGGGGGCTTGGGCGCTGCTGCTTGTGTCCGCCTGGTGGGTGAACAGCAAGGCACGGATTCTGATGTTCATCGCGGCGAATATCACAGCCTTCGCCGCGCTGGATTCATTCACGACAGCGGTAATGTGGCAGGAGGTAGCCTGGACGGTCTTTGCCGGTATGGGCTGGCTGGTCACGCGGCATCTTAGGAATTTCCAGCTGCATTATCCGCGCGGCTGGACCTATATGCTGAGGTACCCGATGAAGGTTGCCTTGAATATAGCGATTATTTTCTCACTGGTCATCCTTGCCGGGGTGAACATGCCTGGCGTGCGTCCAACCTTGACCGACCCATATACCGCCTGGCAAAAGTGGAACGGTAACTCGGTCTCGTCCAGACCCTCCTCCGGGGGCGGGGACAGCGGAAGCGGCGGGTCAGCGGCGAACGGGACGACTTCGGGCTACAGCCTGAACGATGACAATCTGGGCGGGGGCTTCAATTTCGATTATTCGCCGGTCATGCAAGTGACCTCCGATCTGCGCACCTATATGCGCGGCGAGATCCGCAGCGTGTATTCGGGCAAAGGCTGGACAGATGATGATACCTCCGGCCGGGGAAAACATAACGAAGTCCAGGTGGGCGAGCCGCTGGAGCGCGCTGCCGCTTCCAAGACAGAGACCCGTACGCTCAAGCAGACCGTCAAGCTGCTCGGAGGGAACAGTTATCCGGTTCTGTTCGGCGGCTATTCGATCTCGGGGGTAGACTCGGTGGATGGGCAGGAACAGAGCAGCGGCTTGGCCTGGCGGAGTGAAGACAGTGAACTGCTGTGGAATCCCGGAGGCAAGACGAGGGCTTACCCGCAGACCTATGTGGTAACCTCGGAGGTGCCGGTGGTTCCCCTTAAGGAACTGAGCATGCAGACCTTCGAGCAGCTCTACAGTAATAAGAATATCGATCCGCAGTATCTTCAGCTCCCGGATAACTATCCTGAGCGGGTGAGCGCGCTGGCCAAGGAGATTACGGCGAGAGCGCAGACGCCTTACGAGAAGACGATTCTGCTGCAGCAATATCTGCAAGCTTCCTTCCCTTACACGAATCAGCCGGATACCTCACGGGCCAGAAGTAAGGATATGGTCGAGAGCTTCCTGTTTGAGATCAAGGAAGGATACTGTGATTACTATTCCACGGCGCTTGTCACCATGGCGAGGTCACTGGATATACCAGCCCGCTGGGTGAAGGGGTATGCTCCCGGGGAGCAGGCCGAGATTCCGGATAGCGTAATGATCCAACAGAGCGCTGCCGGTTATGTGAACAATAACTACACGATTACCAATGCGGATGCCCACTCCTGGGCCGAAATTTATTTCGGCGATTACGGATGGGTGCCTGTTGAGGCAACGCCCGGCTTCGATGTTCCGGTGCTGACGCAGAGTGAGCAGGATAATCCGGATCAGCCCGAAGTTCAGGAAGAGGAGCCGGAAGAGCTTGAACCGGCGGCATCGGGACAGACGGACAAGTCTGCCGGGTTCCATCCCGGCACCTGGGCTGTGGCTGGAGCAGCCGCTGTACTCCTGCTCTGGATCGTATTCCTGATCTGGCAGCGCCGGCTGAGCCTGCGCTTCCTGATTACCCGTATGCGTCTAGGTGGTCAGCCGACTCCGGCGCAAAAAGTTGTTGCAGAAACGGAGCGCTGGGTAAGGTATATGCGCAGGAAGGGTATGCTGAAGAAAGAGCATGAGACCCTGCGCGAATCCGTGGCACGGTGGAGCGTGGAACGCCCGCAAGCTGCGGGTAGTCTTGCTGCACTGCTGAAGATGTTCGAGCGGGCGAATTACAGCCCTCAGGTTATTGAAGACAAAGACTGGCACAGCGTGTATACTGAAGCTTTGCGGCTGCGAAAAAGCATGAAGTCCGGCAAGTAATGCCCCATGGTGATGAAATGCTGCCGGACCCTGGTTTTTTTGCAGTCCTATAGCGCCGGGTAACAAGTTTCCTGTATGAAAATGAGGTGAAGGTATTGTTTGAAAGATTAGTCCCCAAGCTCCGGGTAAACACGGTGTTTGATATCGCTCTGGAGGAGCTATACCGCCAAGGCTACCGGGGAATTATTACGGATCTGGATAATACGCTGGTCGGCGCCAAGGCGCCGCTGGCTACTCCTGAGCTGCTGCTCTGGTTCGCTAAGGTGAAGGAGCTGGGCTTCAAGCTTGTGATTGTATCCAACAACAATATGGACCGGGTGTCGCGTTTTGCTACCCCGCTGAATATTGAATTTGTACATCAGGCCAAGAAGCCCAGCAATTCCCCGTTCCTGCGGGCCATGAAGCTGATGGAGCTGGGACCGGAGCAGACGATTGTGGTCGGCGACCAGATGCTTACCGATGTATACGGCGGTAACCGGCTGGGTCTGTTCACGGTACTCGTGCTGCCCATCTCCGTCAAGGATGAAGGAATAGGAACAAGAATTAACCGCAGAGTGGAGCAGATTGCCTTGACCCGTCTGCGGAAGCAAGGATTGTGGCAAGAGGAGGATAAATCTTAATGAATGCAATGAACGATGAAAAGACGCGGCCAGAGAAATGCAGCGGCTGCGGCATTAAGCTCCAGAGCGTGGACAAGGAGCTTCCCGGCTATATCCCGGAGGTCGCCTTCGGGCGGGAGCCGGTAATTTGTCAGCGCTGCTTCCGGATCAAGAATTACAATGAAGCCTCATCCGTATCGGTGAATCAGGATGAATTCCTGAAGCTGTTAAGCGGAGTAGGGGAGAAGAATGCACTGGTGATCCATATTGTGGATCTGTTCGATTTCGAGGGCAGTCTGATTTCCGGGCTGCAGCGGTTTGTCGGCAATAATCAGGTCATCCTGGCGGTGAACAAGATCGATCTGCTGCCGAAGGTGACCAACTGGAACCGGCTGCGTAACTGGATGCAGCAGCGCTGCAAGGAAGAGGGGCTGCGCACGGCGGAGATCGTCCTGGTCAGCGCGAAGCGCAATCAGGGCTTCGACCGTCTGCTGGAGGCCGTTACCGAGATGCGCGGCCAGCGTGATGTATATGTCGTCGGGGCTACCAATGTAGGCAAGTCCACCTTGATTAACCGGCTGATCTCCGATTACAGTGACCTGGAAGAGGAGCTGACGACCTCCCGTTATCCGGGCACCACCCTCGATATGGTCAAAATCCCGCTGGATGACGGCCATTCCATCATTGATACGCCTGGGATCGTATACCCTTGGCGCTACAGTGAGCTGGTCGAGCGCAAGGATCTGGGCGCAGTGATGCCCGAGAATCCGCTCAAGCCTGCGGTCTACCAGCTGAATGAAGGCCAGTCTCTGTTCTTCGGCGGACTGGGACGCTTCGACTTCATTCAGGGGGAACGCCAGTCCTTCACCTGCTTCATCAGCGGCACCCTGAAGATTCACCGCACGAAGCTGGAGCGTGCAGATTCCCTGTACCAAGACCACCGGGGCGAGTTGTTGTCTCCGCCGGGAACTGCCGACATGGACAAGCTGCCGCAGTGGCAGCGCCATGAATTCCGTATCTCCAGGAATAGTGAGACCGACCTGTTCATCTCCGGTCTGGGCTGGATCAAGGTGAACGGTACAGCCGGAGCGGTAGTAGCTGTCCATGTGCCGCGCGGCGTCAAGGTGCTTACCCGTCCGTCGCTGATCTAATTGTACAGGAGGAAGGCGACATGACTGAGACAGGCAGGAACACGCAGAGTCACGGGGAACTCCTGCTGGGCGTGATGGGTGACCCGATTGCCCAGTCCAAATCCCCGCTGATGCACGGGGCAGCGCTCCAGGCGCTCGGTCTCTCTGGAGCTTATGTGCCGCTGCACATCACGCCGGACAAGCTGGGCGATGCGGTGCAGGCGATACGAACCCTTGGCTTCCGTGGCGTGAATGTAACGATTCCGCATAAGGTTGCCGTGATGCAGTATCTGGACCGGCTGGATTCAAGTGCGGTGGATGTCGGCGCAGTCAATACCATCGTCAATGACAATGGTATACTGACCGGCTTCAATACGGATGGAATCGGATATGTCCGCTCGCTTATGACAGAGGCTGTGCCGGATCTCACCGGCACCCGTATTCTGGTAAT
The DNA here is from genome assembly GCF_038002365.1 of Paenibacillus sp. FSL P4-0338. Lineage (NCBI taxonomy): Bacteria > Bacillati > Bacillota > Bacilli > Caryophanales > Paenibacillaceae > Paenibacillus > Paenibacillus sp. FSL P4-0338. The sequence continues at coordinate 1,866,705 of NZ_JBBOCG010000002.1, forward strand.
TGGAGCCGGCGGTGCGGCCAGAGGGATTGTCTCGGCGCTGCTGAAGGAGCAGCCGGCTTCGGTCCTGATTGTGAACCGTAATGAGGAACGGGCCCGTCAGCTGGCAGATAGCTTCAGCAGCCGGGGCAGCTTAACCGGAGCAGGGATGGATGCCGTTCCCGGCGTGCTTGGCAGCATGGATATTGTAATTAATACTACATCCGTAGGGATGTATCCGCATATGGAAGACATGCCGATCGATCCATCCGGGCTGCATGAAGGGATGATCGTCAGCGATCTGATCTATAATCCGTTGCATACCCGGCTGCTTACAGAGAGCCTGAAGCGCGGCTGCAGCGTTCACGGCGGGCTAGGTATGTTCGTCTACCAGGGCGCTTACGCCTTGGAGTACTGGACGGGACTTGAAGCTCCCGCAGCGATTATGCGTCAGACCATTGCGGATTGCCTCGGCCAGGTGCCGGGCAAATGATTTTCACTGAACAGGGTAATAATATATGTTAATTAAGGAGTTTTCACATTTATGTTAACAGGCAAACAAAAACGTTATCTTCGCTCTTTGGCTCATCATCTGGATGCTGTATTTCAGGTTGGCAAAGGCGGCGTAAACGATCATCTGATCCGTCACATTGAAGAAGCTATTGAGAAACGCGAGCTGATGAAGATCAGTGTACTGAATAACAACGCTGATGATCCCAAGGAAATTGGTGCCGCGCTTGCCGAGCAGTCCGGTTCGGAGCTTGTTCAGGTTATCGGCAAGACTATCGTTCTGTACAAGGAATCACGCGACAACAAAACGATTGAGCTTCCAAGATAGGAGGTTGACCTCTTGAGAGTAGGCATAATGGGAGGGACCTTCGATCCTCTGCATATCGGCCATATGATGGCCGCTGAGACAGCGCGCGAGAGCTACGGTCTGCAGGAGGTCTGGTTCATGCCTTCGCATATCCCGCCTCATAAGCATGAAGCCGGGGCAACCGGTGAAGAGCGGCTGGCTATGGTGGAGGGAGCGGTGAAGAATCATCCTTCCTTCGGCATTCTCGATTGGGAAATCGTACGGGGCGGAGTATCCTATACGCTGGAGACGGTGATTAGTCTTCAGGAGGAATATCCGCAGCATGAGTTCTTTTTCATCGTGGGCGCAGATATGGTGCAGTATCTGCCCAAATGGCAGGGGATCGAAGAGCTGGTGAAGCGGTTGACCTTCATCGGTGTCGGACGTCCGGGCACTCCGCTGGATCTGGGACTGCTGCCGGAGTTCATTGCGGGTAGAGTCCTGCTGGCGGATATGCCGCTGGTCGATCTCTCCTCCACCATGCTCAGAGCCCGGGCCGCCGAAGGAAAGTCGATCCGCTATATGGTTCCGGATGCTGTGTATGAATATGTTCAAAGGAGTGGATTGTATGGAGTACAGCCGTGAAGCGCTGATTGAGGCGGTATCCGGCCAGATGCCGGACAAACGCTGGAAGCATACACTCGGTGTGATGGAGTCCGCTGTGAAGCTGGCGCAGCATTATGGCGCTGACCCGCAGCGGGCCGAGACCGCAGCCATCCTGCATGATGTGGCCAAGTATTGGCCGGTAGAGCGGATGCGGGAGATCATTGAACAGAATGAATTATCCGCCGAGCTTTTGAAATATGACAAGCAGCTATGGCATGCAGAAGTGGGTGCTTATACTGCCGAGCATGATTATGGCATTCAGGATACTGAGGTGCTGGACGCGATCCGTTACCATACCTCGGGACGGGAGAACATGAGCCTGCTGGAGCGGATCGTCTGTCTGGCTGATTATATTGAGCCGGGTCGGGACTTCCCAGGTGTGGAGGAGATCCGCAAGCTGGCGAAGGTCAGTCTGGAGCAAGGGCTGATTGCCGGACTGGATTCCACTATACGCGTGCTGCTGGAGAAGCGCAGGGTCGTATTTCCGCTTACGGTGCTGGCGCGCAACGATTTAGTTAGAACATTGGAGGATAAACTATGAGTGTACAAGCAAACAAGCTGTTTGAGCTGGCGTTACACGCCGTTCAGGATAAAAAAGCAATGAACGTGGTGGCTCTTGATCTGCGCAGTGTGTCGCCGATCAGCGATTATTTCATCATCTGCCACGGTAATTCCGATACCCAGGTTCAGGCGATTGCCACTGAGGTGCGCAAGGTAGTTCATGAAGCTGGCGGAATGATCAAAGGCATTGAGGGGATGGATGCAGCACGCTGGGTACTGATGGACCTTGGCGACGTGATTGTCCATGTCTTCCACCGCGATGAACGTGAATATTACAATATTGAGCGTCTGTGGTCGGATGCCAAGGTCGTGGAGACAGTATGAGTCTGATTGCAGGAACTACGGTTACGCTTGAAGTGATGCGGGAGGTATCCCCTTACGGGTACTTCCTGAGCGCGGGCGACCAGGATATCATGCTTCATTACACCGAGCTTGTGGGCAGTAAGCCGAAGATCGGCGACAAGGTGGAGGTATTCCTCTTCTTCGATACCGAGGACCGTCCTGCGGCTACGATGAAGAAACCGTATCTGACGCTTGGCGAGATGGCGCTGCTGGAAGTGGCGGATATCCATCCACGGCTGGGCTGCTTCCTGGAGATGGGGCTTGGACGGCAGCTGCTGCTGCCGCTCAGCGAGCTTCCCGAGCTGGTGGAGCTGCGTCCGCAGATTGGCGACAAGGTCTTCGCAATTATGGAGCATGACAAGCAGGGACGTCTCCGTGCCAAGCTGGCCGGAGAGCAGGAGCTCGCGCCGCTGGCCTTGCCTGCACCGGAGTCCTGGCAGGGGCAGAGTGTCACCGCCCGGGTGTACAAGCCGCTGCAGATGGGCACCTTCGTGCTTGTAGATGCTGGTGTGCTCGGCTTCGGCATCATCGGTATGGTTCACTCCTCTGAACGCGCCCGCTTGCTGCGTCTGGGCGAAGTGATTGAAGCGCGCGTGGCGCATATCCGTGAGGATGGCCGCGTCAACCTCAGCATGGGTCACCGCAAGGAAGTGGGCCGTGATGTGGATTCAGCAGCTCTGCTTGATTTCCTGGCTTCCCGTCCGGGCGGCGGAATGCCGTATTCGGATGCTACGCCTCCCGATATTATCAAGCAGCGCTTCGGGATTAGCAAATCAGCGTTCAAGCGTGCGCTTGGCAAGCTGATGAAGGAAGGATTGGTTGTCCAGAAGGAGAACTGGACCTATCTGGCTGCCCGCGAAGAGGCGCAGGCCGAACCGGACAGCGAATCTGACAACCAATAGTATAGAGAAAGCGGTGTTCGCAGTGTCTTCCTATGGCAAATTTGCTTATGTATACGATGCGCTTATGGCGGATATGCCGTATCCAGATTGGCTGGCCTTTGCCGAGACGGCATGGGGCAAATACGGCAAGCCGCGCACGGTAGCCGAGCTCGGCTGCGGTACCGGCAGCCTGACGATTCCGCTGGCTGCTGCTGGTTACCACATGACGGGGATTGACCTTTCTTCGGACATGCTGTCCGTTGCCCAGCGGAAGCTGGAGCAGCAGCCGCAGGGACGGCGCTTTTTGCGGGAGGGCAGTGTGCAGTGGGTTCAGCAGAACATGAAGGAATGGGAGCTGCCGGAGCCGGTGGACGCCGTCATCTCCTTCTGTGACTGCCTGAACTATGTGCTGGAAGAGCAGGACATCCGGTCCGTGTTCTCCAGTACGTATGACGGACTGAAGCCAGGCGGGACCTTCTTGTTCGATGTACATCATCCGAACACGCTGATCCGCTATGAGGAAGAGCAGCCCTTCGTGCTGGATGAACCGGACATCTCCTATATCTGGACCTGCGAGCTGGATGTGCCCCGTAGGGAGATTGAGCATCACCTGTCCATCTTTGCCCGCGAGGAGAGCCGCTTGGACACGTACCGCCGCTTCGAAGAGACCCATACCCAGCGTGCCTATGACCCGGAGTGGATGAAGCAGGAGCTGCTTGCCGCCGGATTCAGCGAGGTGTCGGTGTATGCGGACTTCGAGTGGGTGGCGGCGGATGATTCGGCGGAGCGGCTGTTCTATGTGGCTGTGAAGTGAAGCTGCTAGAGAGTTGAACTTGTTCAGCACAGATGAGAACCTGAAGCGTAATCGTCACCGCGGGGAACATTTGGACTTCTAGCGCACATAAGAACTTGAAGCGTAATCGTCACTGCGGAGAACTTTTGGACTTACGGCCGCTGTTGTCTCCAGATGTTCTGAATTGTACCGCTATTAGCGGATAACATCCGGAGACAAAGGCGGACGCTACCGCTCCTACAGTTCCAAATTTCCCCTCCGTTCCTTTTTGCTTCTTGTTAAATTCTTTAGAGCTTCATATATGGTTGAGGTTATATGGGAGGTCCTTACCTGAATTGGGTAAGGGCCTTCTTTGATCTTGATAAGGACCAAATGTATGTGGAAAACAGCATACAATCGGCGCTATTGGGGCATGTGGGTTGTGTTGCTGCGGGGCGAGTGAGACAGAAGTACAAATACCATCTGTACAAAGGGGCGCATCAGCCGTTCCTGCTTGCATGACACAGCAAACCGGGCCGTATCCTTCAGATACGGCCCGGCCATCTTCCAATTATGCTTACCGGTGTTCGAACAAATCGATGGTGCCGAGTACAATATGCGCCAGACCAAATCCAAGAATGCCGGTTGCCGCGATCTTATATCTGCTCCCCAGAAAAGCTGCACTCGAAGCAGTAACTACGGTCCCCAGTACGGCTGGTATTAACCCTTCACGCATTCGAAACACTCCCTCACGGTAGTTTGAAAGACATTCGTTAGTGTGGGTTAAGGCCGGGACAATTATACTTCAGGGATTAATCTGCTACTCCCGCTGTGGTCGCCCGGCCGGAAGGGTCTTCGACCTCATGTACATTGTAGAGCACACGCGCCAGCAGATCCTGGCTGTAATTGCCGAAATGCTTGCCGTAGATGGTCAAGCCGCGCTTGTTGACCGGCTTGTCGGTGACGGCAATACGGAAAGTCAGCTCGCTCTTGTAATCCAGCTTGATGTCATCCAAGGTGATGTCTGAGATGCGGCAGCCGTCAATGAAGCTGCCTTCCTGATTGATGCGGATCAGCTTCAGCATGCCATACTGGTTGAGGTGGGGGGGCCACCAGTCCGGGTTGAAGGTGCCGCGCGTGTCGCCGAAGTCTCCGGGGCTGGTCCAGAAGCCGATCTCGATGCCGTTCACATAGAAGTACAGATCTGAAGGGTAATTGTCACTGAAGCCGGGAGCCTCGGAGCCAATCTCCATGGAGAACTGAATTTCCCGGAAGGTCTGGTTGGCTTTGAGATAGTTAGGAATGCGGTACTCCAGGAAGCCTTCGGCCATCCAGATGATCTCGGAATCGATCCGCTGGGGATCAGCGAAGTAACGCGGCTCGTCGAAATCCCCGATGATGCTGTCCTTGGTAGCCAGACCGCAGGTCGGAACAGCCTGATAATTACTGTAATGACCCACCTGAATCTCCACCTCGTACAGATTATCCACATCCTTGCTGCGCAGATCCACCATTAACTTATCCTTATTCAAGTAGCAGACCTTCTGAATTCCGTGCTTGCCTACTGCGGTGTTGATCTCGATTAAGCCGCTCTCCTCCAGCTTCTTGATATGCATCGTAATCGCCCCGTTGCTGAGATTCAGCTTCTTGGCAATTTCGTTGAGATTCAGGGCCTGATTGGTCGCCAGCAGCTCAAGAATCTGGATGCGGATTTCCGAGCTGAGCGCCTTGAAGATATCAATCCCGCTCATCAGATCTTTAATATAAATCATATTTAGGGTACCTTCTTCCACTGAGGTCATGAGAATCGAAACTATTTTATAAAATTATAAACTAATCAGCCCTAAAAGGAAAGTATTCTGCCTTTATTTGTAGTAAACGATTAAATTTAAGCTAAAACTAAAAGTTAATAGCTATTTGTTTTAAATAAATATGAATACTTAATGTACTGTTAAGTCATTATTAAGTGATATATTTCAGAAAAAAGGCAATAAACAACGTTTAATTTGAATATATATAAAAAGATTTACACTTTTATATTTACACTCCACTTTATATATGCTATTTTATACCTGTAAGCGAATACATTCAATTGTTTATCAATTATTTAATTAAAATGTGAAACATAGCACAACATGCGGTAGCTTGAACTAACAGAGCCGGTGAGGTTCCCTAGTTCTTCTATATAGATTGTATCAATCGAGTTGCTCAGCAAATCCTAGGAGGGGTTACAGTGTTAAAGAAAAAGGGCTGGTTCACACTGCTGTCGTTAGTTCTGATGGTATCGGTTGTACTTACAGGCTGCGGCGGAAAGAACAATGCATCGTCCGGGGGCAATAGCGGAAGCAAAGCTACGGCGAATGCCGGCAGCAAGGATTCCAAGGAAACCAAGAATCTTACGTTCATGTTCCGCGGGGGAACCGATGAGCAGAAGGCTTATGAAGGTGTTGTGAAAAAATATGAAGCCGATCATCCGAACGTCAAGGTTAAGATCGTTGTGACTGCGGCAGATCAATATGCGACTAAGCTGAAAGCCTCTATTACCGGGAACAGCGTGCCGGACGTATTCTATTTTGAATCCGGTGACCTGAAGGCTTATGTGAACAGCGGCGTGCTGCTGGATCTGACCAGCTATGTGGAGAAGAACCCTAACATTGATTTGAATAACATCTGGAAATATGGCGTGGATCTGTACCGTTACGACGGTACCATGGCTGGACAAGGTAATCTGTACGGGATGCCTAAGGACGTAGGCCCTTTTGCACTCGGCTATAATAAGACCATGTTCGAAGCTGCGGGTATCCCGCTGCCGGACAAAGACAAACCATACACCTGGGATGAATTCATCAAAGTCGCTCAGCAGCTGACGACTGATAAGGACGGGGACGGCAAGCTGGATCAATTCGGCGCAGGCTTCAACGTGCAGTGGGCCTTACCTTCCTTCGTCTGGAGCAACGGAGCGGACTGGCTGGATGCTACCAAGACCAAGGTTACCATTGATGATCCGAAGTTTATCGAAGCCTTGCAATTTTTCACTGACATGCAGCTTAAATACGGCATTACGCCATCAACGGAACAAGCTCAGACGCTGGATACCTACCAGCGCTGGATGAAAGGTGAAATGGCCTTCTTCCCTGTAGGTCCGTGGGATATGAGCACTTACGAGAAGCTGCCTTTTGATTATGACCTGATTCCTTATCCTGCCGGCTCCACAGGCAAATCTGCAACATGGACCGGCTCACTAGGTATCGGTGCTTCCGCCAAAACCAAGCATCCCGATGAAGCCGTGGATCTGATCAACTATCTGACAGCCTCCAAGGAGGGGATGGAAGCGCTGGTGAAGGCTAAGGTGCAAATCCCGAACCTGATGGATATGGCCAAGGAATGGGCCGCTGATACTACGACCAAACCGGCGAACAAGGAAGAATTCCTCCAGGTCGTGAATGAATATGGACGGGTGCTGCCTGGTCACTACACGTACAATGCTGAATGGTATAACCTGTTCTACACGGACATCCAGCCAGTGCTTGACGGTAAGGTTACCCCGGAGGAATATGTGAAGGCGGAACAGCCGAAGATGCAGAAGCTGCTGGATAAAGCGGTTGAGCAAGAGGCGAAATCTAAGAAATAAGCGGTACACACCGTTCTTATCTAGCATACAAAGTGATGCTCGGTCTCCTGTAACATCAGACCGGCATCACTTTATTCTGAGCTGAACTTGTATATATTTTGGGGACCCGCAAAGTATCTGAATACTCATCGGAGCTGATGCATCACTTTGTGGGGAAAGTTATAGACTATCCGAATTTGAGGTGATTCTAATGAATGCTAAGTTGGGTCTCTACCGCAAGGAGAAAATCTACGGATTTCTGTTTATCCTGCCTCCGCTGCTGGGACTGCTGATCTTTACGCTATACCCGATGATCTATTCGATCTATGGCTCATTTACGGATTGGGATGGGCTCGGCCAGATGAACTTCATCGGACTGAGTAACTTCACGGATCTGTGGTCGGATGAGCTGTTCCATAAGGCCTTATTCAATACCTTGTTCATGATGCTTGGCATTCCGATCGGCATTACGCTGGCGCTGCTGCTGGCACTTGGGCTTAACCGGGGAGTTCCCGGGACTACAGCGTTCCGGGTCATCTATTATGTTCCGGTTATTTCTTCTCTGGCCGCAGTATCGATCATGTGGAACTGGGCCTATAACGGTGATTATGGACTCGTCAACCAGTTCCTCGATCTCTTCGGAATCAGCGGGCCGAACTGGATGGCGAATAAATATACGGTGAAGCCTGCGTTGATCATTATGGCGGTATGGAAGGGCCTCGGTTATACGATGCTGCTCTATCTGGCGGCGCTGCAGAGTGTCTCCAGATCTTATTATGAAGCGGCGGAACTGGACGGAGCCAGCGGCTTCAAGTCCTTCTGGCATATCACCTGGCCAATGGTGCGCCCGGTAACCTTTTTCATCATCGTGACCAACATTATTGGAGGATCGCAAATTTTTACCGAGATGAACATTATGACTCCTACAGGCGGGCCCGAATATGCTTCGGCCTCCGTGGTGTTCTACATTTGGCAAAAAGCCTTCGGCAACTTCCAGATGGGTTATGCCTCTGCTATGGCGGTATTCCTCGGCGTGTTCATATTTGTTGTGACTCTTATCCAATTCCGAATGAACGAGAAGCAATCGTTCGATGTCGATTAACCGAAGAGGGAGGAGACCATAAATATGACGAGCAGAAGAAGAGTTACCCATAGCATTATCTTTGTTCTACTTTTAATCGGCGCGGTGTTCATGATCGGCCCGCTGCTCTGGATGCTGTCCACCTCATTCAAGGATAAGCAGGATGTGTTCGCTCTGCCTCCGGTGTGGATTCCGCGGCCGTTCCATTTCGATAAATACAGTGAGATCTGGGAGGCGGGGCCGCTGCTGAGCGGGATCAAGAACAGCTTGATCATCGCCGTCACGGTAACGATCGTAGGTACGTTCACCTCCAGTCTTGCGGCGTTTTCTTTTGCTAAATTGCGGTTTCCGGGTAAAAATAAAATATTCCTGCTGATGCTCTCATCCCTGATGATTCCGTATCCGGCAGTCATGATTCCGCAATTCTTCATGTTCTCGAAGCTGGGCTGGATTGATACGCTGCTGCCGCTGATTGTGCCGGGCTTATTCGGTAATATCGTCATGATCTTCTTCTTGCGGCAGTATCTGAGCAGTGTGCCGAATGCGATTATCGAAGCGGCCAAAATCGACGGAAGCTCGTACTTCCGCCTGTACAGCTCCATCACCTTCCCGCTGATCAAGCCGGCGGTGGCTGCACAGCTGATTCTGTGGTTCATGGGCATCTGGAACGACTACCTGTCTCCGATTATTTATCTGAATTCACCGGAGAAGCAGACCCTCCAGCTGGTCATCGCCAACTTCAATGCGACCTATGCGATCCAGACGGACTATCCGCTGATTATGGCGGCTTCGATTATTGCCCTGCTACCGATGCTGATTATCTTCCTTGTTTTCCAAAAGCAAATTATTGAATCTGTTGCCATCTCCGGAGTGAAGGGCTGACAGAGACAAGACCAAAGGAGAAACCATAATGAATACAAATAGAGAGTACACTAACCCGCTTGTCGAACAGCGTGCAGATCCCTGGGTATACAAGCATACCGACGGCTATTACTATTTCACTGCTTCCGTGCCCGAATATGACCGGATTGAAGTACGCAGAGCGTTAACGATTGAGGGGCTTCGGGAAGCACAGCCGGTAGTAGCCTGGCGCAAATATGAGAGCGGTCCGCTCAGCGCCAATATCTGGGCACCCGAAATCCATTACATGGACGGCAAATGGTATATTTACTTCGCGGCGGCCCGGACCACGGAGACGAAGGAAGGGCTGTTCGACCACCGGATGTACGCCCTGGAGAATACTTCAGCGAATCCGCTGGAAGGGGAGTGGACCGAGAAGGGACAGGTGAGAACCGCCTGGGAATCCTTCGCTCTGGACGCTACAACGTTCGAGCATAGAGGCGTGCATTACTATGTATGGGCGCAAAAGGACCCTGAGATTGACGGGAACTCCAATCTGTATATCTCAGCCATGGAGAACGGCTGGACGCTTAAGGGTCCGCAGACGATGATCTCTTCACCGGAGTATCCTTGGGAGGTCATCGGCTTCAAGGTCAACGAAGGGGCTGCCGTGCTGAAGCGGGGCGGCCGGATCTTCATGAGCTTCTCGGCCAGCGCTACCGATCATAACTATTGCATGGGAATGCTTACTGCAGATGAGGACAGCGATCTGCTGGACGCTGCATCCTGGACCAAGCATCCTGAGCCCGTGTTCCAGACCAGTGAGGAGAACGGGCAGTACGGTCCGGGCCATAACAGCTTCACCGTGGATGAGCACGGCGAGGATGTGCTGATCTACCATGCCCGTAACTATAAGGAGATCACCGGCGACCCGCTCTACGACCCGAACCGCCACACCCGCGCCCAGCGCCTGCGCTGGAACGCGGACGGCACACCGGACTTCGGCGTGCCGGTGAGGGATGGCGGGAAGTAGGGCAGATTTCAGTCGGGAATAGAGTGGGATAGCACGCTGAACTGCGAACTTCTGTTGAAGGCTGATCCGAAGGTGGGCTACCCGCTGCATAGAGTGAAATGCAAAGAGTCCCGCAACCCTATGGAGGGGAGCGGGACTCTTTGTGCTGAGTGGCGGCATCAGGATAAGGAGACGGAGGTGCGCTGTAACAGTACTCTGCTGTTGCAGTTTGTGCAGGATTTCCGCGCTGGCAGTTTCTATGGAGCCGCATTGTTGCAACTTTTGCAGGAATCCGGATGATAAGGTGCTAGTTTGGGCAACATTGTTGCATTTGGTGCAGGATTTTCGCATAGGCCGCTTCTATTGAACCTCATTGTTGCAATTTGTGCAGGATTTCCGCGCCGGCAGGCGCTGGCTGCTCACTAGTGCTCTGTGCATACGCCCCTATTTTTCCCCTACAGGGACCGGAATAGTTTGTCTATAGTACTTAATATAGTGGAAGCCGTCCATCTGCAGGAATTCCGGCTTCTCTGTTGTCTGGAAGGAATACGTGCGTTCCCACAGGATATTGCCGTTCTTCAGATCCCACTTGCGGGAATCGGATATGGAAGTGACGGGAACGGTGGCCCCTCCGGCTTGAACAGCCAAGGTATCCTTATCCAGAGATGTGAATTGTCTCCCGGCAATCACGATATCATAGCCGTCAGCAGTCCTGGTGACACTGCGAATCCAGAGCTTCTCCTGGCCGACCGTAACGGAGTGGTCTGAGGGTGAGGCCAGCGGGATCGGCTGCTCCACCTTCTGGTATCCGCTGAAGTTATCCAATACAAGTTCAACACTCTGCGGCTTGTCTGTCGGCAGCACATCGTATTCAATCTGAAACTCCGCTACTCCCGTTTTCTCATTGACACCCGACCGCATGGACAACAAATCCACTTCTGTCCCATTCACATACAGCTTGGTTGCAGCAGAGAATCTTGGATTTTCTCCGTTATCCATCTTGTATTGTCCCTTTACGATGGTTGACGTAGGGGAAGCGGTAATCGTGTCATAGTAGACGGTTCCCTGATCCACCTGAACGGCTTGATGAATATCGGCGACCAGGATGCTTTTCATGGCTTTACTGGCGTCAAAATTAAAGGAGAGCTTGGCTTGCGCAGGCTTGGCTTCACCCTGATAGCTGTATACATTAAGGGTCAGATTTTTGGCGAACGGACTGACCGGCTCAAATTTGTTAATTCCCTCATACCGGGTTTTGTCCTTGTTGTAACCGCCGCCACTTGTCGGTGAAGAGTTTGTCAAAAACCCTGTAATATGGCCTAATGCATACAGCGACGACGGCTCCTCATCGAACACCTCTCCCGGCGGCGGGGTAATGCTGTAATACATCAGCAGAGCATTATCATCCGCAATTACTCCGTTAACCGTGAGTACAATCCCATTCTCCAGTGTCATACTTTTGTTAACGGTCTGTCCGTAGCCATGTTCAGCGACTCCAGAGAATCCAAGCGTATACAGCTCAGTCTGGTTAAACAGCTTCCCGCCATAATAAGCCAACGCCGGATACTGATAGACGCCCACCGTCAGCAGCAGGGCGGCGGCTGCTGTAGCCACCCAGGTCCGCGCTTGTCCGGCCCGTGATTTCTGTCTAACCGGAGCCTGCTCCAGCGCCTTCCGCAATCTGCCTTCAAGTTCTGACGGCGTCATGGTCTGCTGATGCTCCTGTAATCTCTCCTCGATCGTTCTCATAACGGTCACCTCCAATCATAGCTTTTAGTTTCTGTATTCCCTGCGAGATTCTGGACTTGATCGTACCGACCGGCGCTTCCGTAATATCGGCAATGGTCTGATACGGCAGATCGTGGACATAACGCAGCTCAATCGCTTCCCGCTGCCGGGGATTCAGATGCGCGAGCAGGACGGACAGATCCATGTCAGACTCGGTATCGCGGTACGGGTTATCTGCAGTCCATGCCTCAAGGGAAGGCTCCGGCGACTCGTCCTCCTCCAGAGGAACGAACCGGTTCTGGTTGCGGAGGACCGTTTTGCAGCGGTTGACCAGGATGGTTTTGCTCCAGCTGTAGAAGGCCTCGCGCTTCTTCAGTTGCGCAAGCTTCTCATAGAGCGTGACGATCATATCCTCCATTACATCCATCGCGTCATGCTCATTCCTCATGTAGCTATAGGCAAGACGATAATAAGCGTCCTGTTCGGCTAGGATCAGTTCTAATAATGCTTCTTTGTTGCCGCGCTGTGCGGCTCTGACAAGACGGCTTATATTCATGTGCTCACCCCTTTCACAGATAAGAGTGCGTAGCAGCCCGGAAAGTTCATTATGCTCTCAAAAAAATATCCACAGCCTATTCCAGAGAAATCGTTAGTCTCTGGAAGGGCTGTGGAGGGAGCGAAGAAGAGGCAGGAGCTGACGGATGCTCTCACGCTCATTCGTAGAACAGCAGGCGCTTGGCATAAGCGTTGCGGAACTCGGTGGGGGTGAGGCCGACTATTTTTTTGAACGATTTCATGAAGTTATGACAATCCTTATAGCCCAGCTGTAATGAGACTTCGCTGACGTTCTGGTTGGTGTCGGTCAGCAGGAATTTCGCCAGCTCCATCTTCTGCTGCAGAATATATTGCTTCAGGGAGATCCCGGAGATGACAGTGAACAGATGGGAGAGATACTTCTCGTTATAGCCGAAATAGGCAGCGATCTGGGATACCTTAATATGCTCGCTGCGGCTCCATTTGATGTAATCTACAATATCGTGGTAGAGCTGCTCCTGCTTGGTTCTTTTGAACGGATCGGCATCGGTTGGAAGGGTCTGGCTGTACAGCTCACACAGAATAACGGTAGACATATAGTTACCCAGCACCGTCTGATTGTAGCTCCGCACCGAATCCTGAAGCTGCTTCATCATGACGATGATTTTCTCCACATTCCTTAGGGTTCCGTATTGGGGCAGGTGAATCACATATTCTTCCTTATCGCTATTCAACGGAGCGGGGCCCGCAGTCTGACTACCGTCAGTAGCATGAAAATGCAGCCAATAAAAGCTACAGTCCGAAGACTTGTACCCGTATTGTCTGGTAAGCGGAGGCAGGAGCAGGAACTCGCCTTTGGAGACGACGAACTGCTGGTTGTCACCCGCCAGGTAGAGTACGCCTTCGGTCATCACAATCAGCTCATAATCCTGCAAAATCCGGCTTAAGTGTATCCACTCCGCTGAGGGGGCCACGAATTTGCCGGTCATCTCCAGATGTACAGGCTTATCTACCAGCAGTGTGAACGCAGTCATGTCATCATCCCCCGGTGCGGAAATAGTCTTATCCTATTACCATATCAAATAAGGGCTATCTTGAATACAGCAGAAGCTGCATCCGAGATAACCCCGGGGTGGTACAGTATTGGCTATACTGCTAGAAGCTATTCTTTCACAATCTGAAGCTTATATTCCTGCACCGTAACATGATCCTCCGCCTTAACCGTGAGATTCACCTCAGTGCGGCTGTGCGGCAGCTTGATCTCGCGGGAGAGTGAATCCTCGATCAGAATTCCGTCTGCATAGACCAGGGCATTGTGATGATGTGGGGTTACGTTCAGTTGTACCTGGCCCGCTGCTTGCGGAACGCTCAGGCTATACGTGGTTATGCCGCCGCTGAAGGAGGTGGACAGCGTTCCTTCACTGAAGGCAAGCTGGCGCAGTCCGGCATTGTGATCATAACCGGTCATCATGCGCAGCAGGTCGAAGATGCCATTTTCCTTCTCAGGAACCACGAACTTGACTTCCACCTCGGTCTTGCCGCCAACCGCTTCAGCAGGAATCAAATAACTCCGCTCGTAGAAGCTGCGGGCTTCATCCGTATGCAGCACCTCGCTCGCAATCAGCTCCCCGTCTACATAAATCGCTATTTTCTTACCATTATTTCCTGAGAAATAAATGACCGACAGGTAGTTGTCCGTACGCGGCGCCACCTTCATCCGGTAGCTGAACCAGCCGCCGTTCTCCGCTTTGCGGATGTTATATCCGTCCCAGGTGGCTACGGAGGTGTTCTCTCCCGCAATGCCATGCTCCAGCTCATACTGGTCATTGCCGACTGGGAGGCTGTCCAGTGTAGCGTCCTGTACACGCTGCCGGATTTTGCCTTGTAAAATATGCTTCTGCAGCTCAGCCGAATCGGCCTCGACCAGCCGCCAGTAGATGCCGTAACGCTCACTATGCTGCTTATAATGCGGAGTGAAGACCAGCCGCTGATCCTCATCCGTTCCCCGCAGCGCAAAGGCTAGTTCATCCTGCTCCAGCCGGACTGCGCGATCCGCAAGCTGCGCCAGCCACTCCTGCGGGCTCTCGTTCACCGTCGTGATGAAGTCTTTCACCAGCATGTTGCGGGTTGGGACACTTACAGCAACCCCAGTAGCGGACACAGACAAATCACTCTGGCCCAGAGCAGCGCTCAGCACCACCGGTCCATACTTGAACGCGACCACCTGTCGGGCATCCGGCAGGCTGAAGTGCGCCAGTTTCATTGGCAGCTTGAGCTGAAGTGTGTCGCCATCCTCCCATACTCTGTCCGTCAAGAGGTAACCTCCGCTGATCTCTAAGTTCACAGGCTGCCCGTTCAATAGAAGCCCGGGTTCTCCGGCCAGCCAATCCGGCAGACGAAGCTTTAGCGTGGTGGACTGATCCTGAGGCTGCATCACTGAGATCTTGAACTCTACAGTATCGCTATAAGGCAAGTTGGCGGACTGGATCAGCATCAGGCCGTGCGCGGCAGAGTTCAGAGTAGAGCTGAAGTACTGATTAACCACAATGCTGGCCGCATCATGGAAATACAGGCTGTCATTCAGCTTGGTGAAGCTCTCCATGCCGGTGCCCGTGCAGCACCAGAAATGCTCGAACGGCGAGCTGTAGACCTTGAAATACCCGGTCGCCATGGGCTGGAAATACATCGTCATCCCGGTATGCGGGTGCTGTGACGACACAATGGCATTCAGATAGGTGTTCTCGTAGAAGTCGGCGTAACGGGGTTCTCCCGTGATTTTGAACAGCTCGCGGGTAAGCTTGAGCATATTGTAGGTGTTGCAGGTCTCCGCTGTGAAGTTGGAGCGTTCCCGGTCCAGCATATCCGGATCACCGAAGTGCTCCCATTCGCTGTTCCCTCCGGTGATGTAGCTGTGATGCTGGACAACCATCTCCCAGAACTGCACCGCCGCTTCCAGATAAAAAACTTCACTCTCCCCGAGCGTCCGGTAACGGTTCAGCGCACCGAGGAATTTCGGAATCGTAGTATTGGCATGCTTGCCCTTGAGAATATCCTTGCCCTCATGGACTGGAGTGAACAGCGTCAGCTCGTCGAAGCTATGCGCGGCGCTTAAATGGCCTGCTTTTCCGGTGATTCTGTACAGGTCGTAGAGGCAGTCATTCATCCCGCCGTATTCCACCGATAATACACGCTGATGGACTTCTTCAGACCAGGAGGCTGTACGGCGGTATACCCAATCACCGAGCTTATCCGCCAGGGCATAGGCTGTTTTGCTGCCGGTGGCAGAGTAGGACGCGGTGAGTCCGGCGATGATTTTGTGCATGGTGTACCAGGGGACCCACGCCGGCTGCTTGTTCTCCACATTATCAAAAAGGCGTTCCTCGAACGCGGACAGGTAACCGCTCTCATGCTGGCATAGGGCCAGCTCTCCCAGAAGATAGTTCAGCCTGAGCAGCAGGCCGTCATCCCGCGTACAGGCATAGGCCTGGGACAGCGCCGACAGATAATGGCCCAGCGTGTGTCCGCGGATCTCTGTGTTCTCCCAGCCGGGATATTTGTCGGCACGCTTCGGCAGTTCCCGGTTCTCGCGGAAGCCCGCCAGCAGGCGGTCTGGATCATAGCTGGTCAGATAATCGACCTCTTTGGCAAAGGCGTTTGCAATATACGGATCGGACACACGGACCTGGTCCATACGGTATTCTTCGTACAAGGGCTTACCCTGAATCGGGGCCTCCAGAGGCTGATGGGGTGTAATTGTCATTTTGTATCCTCACTCCTATGGATTCTGTAGGGTTACTGCAGGATGAATATCCTATGTTTAAGCTTATAGATAAAGGGCTTGGGGGTAAATAGTGATAGGATTGAATATGTGTGAAAAGGTTAGATTGGGAGAGAGAGATTAGACGCAAAAAAGCCACAACCGCTGCTGGGCAACAGGCTATGGCTTGAGGTTTGTTGTAGGTAAGGGATTAAGACAGCAACTCCTTATGGAGTGTACTGCTGCACGATTGATACAATCTGGCCATCCTTGATCGTGATGTGATAAGGAGAACCGCTTAGATCGAATACATCCGTCTTGGCGAATTCATGAATGAACTTCTGCAAAGTGAGCGACTCGTTCCAGTTCGTATCCAGGTCTTCGAGCTTCCCTGTGCGGTCATAGATCTGCATGGTGACCTTGGCATCCGGGGCTACCGTATAAGTAGTCAGCGTGTCGCTGTCGTTCACGATATAGTAACCGTCCGGGGCACCTCCGATTTCGGCTGCGGATTCCGGCTCCCGCTGGGCGAAGACCGCATCGGCTGCTGCGCCTTCATACCATTCGATCTCATCTCCGGTAAGGGTCGTCTGACCGTTAAGGGTCTCTAAGGAATGTATATACACCGTCAGATGCTGGGTTGACCCTTCGCTCTTGGCATCAGCGGTTTTTATGGTTGTGCTTGCCGTAGTTACGAGGGAAAGGAACAACAGGACCAGAACAGGAAGCAGGTAGACGTTTTTGTTTTTTAACATTATGAATTTCCCCCTTGGCGTAATCTTACACGGCATGAGTCTACACTCTTTATTTACCCTGCCGGAATATTCTCAAACTTGTTTATACCCTAATAAACGTTAGTTCAGCAGAAATGTTGCAAAAGATTTTTTAACTGGGTATATATAACAAATATTCCGTCTTTGTCAACCACTTTTGAACCGTTCAAACCAGATTGACCTGCCTAATTAAGGGATTTATGATATAGGAATATCTGGATTTTTACTAGAATATCTGGTTCTTGAGGGGCGGTATTGGTTTGCAACAGCACACTACAATTCAAACAGAACTGGCTGCTTTTCTTAGAAAAGAAGGCCAGACAATCAATCAGTTCGCAGGAATCTCCGGTGTCAATTCGGGTACGCTCAGCAGCATAATTAATGGTAACCGTCCTATTGCCATGCAGCAGCTGGACCGGATTACCGCCGGAATGGGGCTTCCTGAAGGAGCATTTTATGAGTTATATATAGATGAATGTGTCGTACATTCCACACCCGACTGGCGGCGGCTGGGACCCTTCCTGCACCGCTGTGCGGAGCTGGACAAGCTGGAGTATATCCGGCAGGTGGTTCATATCATCATGGACAATATTACATATGCCCCGCTCTTATTCGATACGGCGGAGGAATTCTACAGGCAAGGCAAGCTTCAGGCAGCGGCTCTGCTGTATGCAGGGGTAGCCGACAGTGAGAAATATCAGCATTCGGAGCGGCTGGCCTTGTGCCAGTACCGGCTGTTCACGATCCGGATCGGCCAGAGCCCGGAGGCTGATTTCCGTGCGGCGACCCGGTTTGAATATTTTGTAGAGCGCCTGGAGGAAATAGACCAGTTGGAAGCGCTTCGGCAGCTGGCGGATATCTATATTGCTCTACAGCACTGGGAGAAGGCCAGACTATTGGCACAGGAGCTACGTCATAAGACATCTATCCAGTACGAAATCAGATTTTACAAAACCAGAAAGAAGAAGGAGCTGAGGCAAGCTCCCAAACCTCTTTGCTTCTATATACTGTACGCTTATTGGCTGCAATCCAAGGTATGCGAGGAAACCGGTGAATATGAGCGGGCGCTGGAATATGTAGGCCTCTACTCTGAAATGAACTGGATTGTCGAGGAATCGGAAGAGGTTCGGCAGATCAGAGACCAATTCAGCAGGCTTAGTACAGTCTATGCATGTCTATACCGTATGATGCGCGGTGAGCTTGAGGCTCTTCCCCAGGTTGTAGAATCTATCGGCACCCCCGGGCTGCAACTGTGGGACGGGCTGCTTAAGGCAGTTCAAGCGGCTAACCGGTATGGCTGGGAGGTAGATGAGCTTATCGGCCGCTTCCAGCAGCTGCTTACGCCGGAAGGGGCGGCCTTCGGCCAAGCCGAAGGAACTCCGGGCAGAGAGACGCCGGATCAATATCCGGTACTGCTCTATGAGCTGGCGGTGTACTCTCTCAAGGCAGAGAGGATAGAGCAGGGGATCCGTTATATCTTCGGGAGTCTGGAGTCTTCCGCCGCACTTGGCAGCATAGCCTGTGTGATCCGCTGTGTAAGATTATTCGAGCAATTCCGGCTGCACGCTTCTGCAGAGGACCAAGAGCGGTATAAGCAACTGATTAATAGGGTGCAGGTTGCTCACGCAGAGCAGACGGTTAAGACACAGGACCGGTTGTAGGAGGCTCATTGATAGTATACAAAGGAAGCCCCTTCCGGGATGGAGGGGGCTTCCTTGTATGGACCGATGCAAATGTAATCGAAAAACCGATCACATTGCGCCGGATGGTGGTGTGCGGGCCAAATGTAATCGAAAAACCGATCACATTGCGCCGGATTGTGCTGTGCGGAGCAAATGTAATCGAAAAACCGACTACAATGCGCCGGATGGTGCTGTGCGGACCCAATGTAATCGAAAAACCGACTACATTGCGCTTGCCACAAACCCATCTCCACTCTACCACGCCCCGTCCCAACGCCGCCCTAGGCTCACCACGCCCTGGTCATACCTCACCCCGACCTTACTCAGCCCACGCCCCGTCCCTACCTCCCACTCGCCCCGTCCCTATCTCGCCGGGGCGAAACCGGCTACGTCACTAAGAATGTCATCGATCGCCTTCAGCGTATCCGGCTGAAGCACCGCATCCACCGCCTGCGCATTCTCAAGCACCTGCTCCGGTCTGCTGGCACCGATCAGCGCTGAGCTTACGCCGGGCTGGCGCAGCACCCAGGCGAGCGCGAGCTGGGAGAGCTTGAGGTCCAGCTCAGCGGCAAGCGTATCCAGCCTGCCGACAACCTCCAGTACATCATCCCGCAGGTAGCTGCGGATGACGCCGTTCACGGAATCATCCGCGCCGCGCGTACCGGCCGGCGGGAGTTGACCGGCCTTGTATTTGCCGGTCAGAATGCCCTGGGCCAGCGGGGAGAAGACCACCTGTCCCAGGCCTTCATGGGCAGATACTTCAAGCACCTCCGCTTCGATGTACCGCTCGAACATGTTATAGATCGGCTGATTGGCGGCGAGCGGCCGCAGGTTCAGTCTGTGGCTGATGCCAGCCGCCTGCGAGATCTGGGCCGCGCTCCATTCGCTGACGGCGGAGTAGAGGATTTTGCCTTGGGCGGTAAGATCATCAAGGGCGCGGAGCGTCTCCTCCACAGGAGTGTCCTGATCGAAGCGGTGGCAGAAATACACATCGATATAATCGGTGCCCAGACGCCGCAGGCTGGCTTCGCATTGCTCCATAATATGCTTGCGCGAGAGCCCGCGGTCATTCACCCCGTCGCCCATCGGGAAATATACCTTGGTGCTGAGGACGTAATCGGAGCGCTTATAAGGCCGGAGTGCGGCACCGATGGCCTTCTCGCCTTCGCCCCGGTTATAGGCATTGGCCGTATCGAAAAAATTGATACCGCATTCAAAAGCGCTGGCGACACAAGCATCCGCCGCCTGCTGCTCTGCCGCTGTTCCATACGTAAGCCAGCTGCCCAGTCCGATCTCGCTGACTTTCAGTCCGGTATTACCCAGTCTTCTATATTTCATATTCTCTCAATTCCTCCTTCAAGGTAATGGGTTTCCTTGCAGTGTTTTAATTCGTCAACTGGTGAAGGACCACAGCACATGCGCCGGTGGCGACCGAACGCTCACCCAGTCTGCTTCGGGTGAAGCGGACGTTATACTGCTCCCGGTAATAGGTTCGCTCAAGGGCGATCTGTGTGGCCGTCTGATAGAAATCATCTGCTGCGAGGAACAGCGGCCCGCCGAGAATAACCTCCTCGGGATGCAAAATATTGATCAGGTTCGCCAGCCCGATGCCGCAGTACACCGCCATTTCGTTGAACAACCCCACCACAACAGGGTCGCGCTCCTTCAGCGCTTCGATCAAGTGGGCGAATTCCAGTTCCCCGGCATGCCCGGCCAAGCTGCGGAGCCTGTCGCTGCTGCCCTGCCGCCATGCCTCACGGGCTTGTTCTTCCAGGGTGTGGACCGAGACATAGCTCTCCCACGCCCCGGCATTGCCTCCAGGAATCTGCGGCGGCCGCCCTGAGCCTTCAATGATCATCTGTCCGACCGCTCCCTCGGTATCGATGATGCCGTAGAGCAGCCGTCCATCGTTCATAATGGCGGAGCGCAGGCCGATTCCGGCATGGAGATAGAGAAGATGCTGCTGTATCCGGTTGCTGCTGGCCCAGTATTCGCCAAGCAGAGCCGTATTGGCTCCATTATCCAGATAGACAGGCACCCCCAGGCGCTGCGCCAGCTGCTCCTTGATATGTACTTGTGACCAACCCTCTGCAGGAAAACGGGCCGGATTCAGGATGACTCCAGCCGTGCGGTCCAGCGGACCGACTGCGCCAATGCCAAGTCCGGCGACCCGGCTGAGCTGAATGGAGGCTGCGTCAAGCATCTGCAAGGCTTGTCTGTGGAGCGACTCCATCAGCAGCTCGGGGGTAAGCCCCGCATCCATGCTCCAGGTATATTCGCCCAGCAGCCGTAGATGAAAGTCCGTCAGCACAAGCTTGGCATGGGTACGGGAGATCTCCAGTCCCAGCAGATAAGCGTAAGACGGATTCGTCTCATAGAGGGTAGGGCGGCGTCCTCCGGTGGATTCGCCGAAGCCGACTTCAACCAGAAGCTCCCGGGACAGCAATTCGTCCAGTATACGCGTTAAGGTGCTTATCGTCAGTCCGCTTTCTTCCAGCAGGGTCTGCTTGGAGACGGTACCGTGTGTTCTTACGGTGAGGTAGATTTCCCTGGCTTTGGGATTGGCGATGATTTCGTGAATGAGCAGCACGGACGATTCTCTCCTTATAATGTACTAGACCTGTTTTTACAATGACACAAAAATCAGGGGGCCGCAACTATCACAAGGAGAGAATGCAAGAGGAGTCTAACAGGGGAGGCATAGGCCGGATTGCTGCAGCAGGCATGCGGGCATAAGCGGGCGCTGCTCTGGGAGACAGGGCCTTGAGCTAGAGCAGCGCCTTGAAGGAATGGCGGATCACATCGCCGCGGCTGATGATGCCGACCAGCACATGGTTCCGTTCAACGGGAACCTTTTTGATCTGCTTTTTGCCGAGGATGGTAGCGATGGCTTCAATATCTTCTTCGGCATGCACGGTGATGACCTTCTTCTTGGCGATAGCCATTACGTTCAGACCCAGCAGCTTCTGCGCCCGTTCCTCGAACAGATCATTATCCCCGACGAACACATTAATCTGGAAAAAAGAATCCACGATCAGATCCTCATGCCTGCCGATATAGCGCATGATATCCCCGTCGCTGAGGTAGGCGACAATCTCGTTCCGGTCATTGACTACGGGCATGCCGCTGATCCGGTGGGCAATACATTTCTCAATAAAAGTCCGTACGGTGTCTTCCTGCTTAACCTTGTACACCTGACGGACCATGAATTCATGGGCTTTCATACCGGTTCCCCCTGAAAATTAGCTTCTGCAGAAATAAGTTGTATCATGAAAGTATATACTTGTATTATACAAGTGAAAAGAGTAAAGTCAATGAATAAAAGAGAAGAGGGGCAACCGGCATGGACAAACATTCAATTGAGACAATAGAGCTGGAAATGGCGGTTTTGTTCCGCCGTCTCACTTCGATTACCACGTTCAAAAAAATCGGCAATTTGGATCGTGCGGCCTACCTGCTGCTGCATCACATTGAATCTCGTGAGGGAACTACCGGGATCAAGGCAATCTCCGATGAGTTTCAGCTGGATATTTCTACGGTCAGCCGGCAGGCTGCCTCACTGGAGAGCAAGGGGCACATCACCCGGGTACCGGACCCTGTGGACGGGCGGGCCTATTCGCTCCAGATTACGGAGACGGGCAAAGCGAGTCTGGAGGAGAACCGGCGGGTCCGGCAGGAGATGATCGAACAACTGCTAAAAGGCTGGTCGGAGGAGGAGGGACATCTGTTCGGGGAGCTGCTGCAGAAGTTCAATGCGGCTTTTCTGGAGGAGGGCTGATGAGGCGCGGAGTTTAAATAACCGGGCCAGCGAGAGCCGGGAAGGGTGTTCAGCCTGGGAAGGAAGAAATCTATTGTATTTTGTACATGCAGATGATGCAAAAAGGGGGCTGTTTCGGCCCACTGTTGTACTTCCTACATTAGATTTCGCAGAAACAGCCTGGATCGGCCAGATCTGCTCCATTCTGTTGCAGCAAATACAGCAGAATGTGTTTTAGGAGGCTTTTGTTCTGCTTCTGTTGTATAGAATACAATCACTCCTTCTGTATCCCGCCATAAATCCAAGCAAATGTCGGGCATGATGCATAACAGGGTAAGGGCCGTCCGCAGCGTTACTTCACGCTGCGGACGGCCCTTTGTGTCTCATTCTATTCAGGCAACAAGAACAGGCTTCAAGCAAACCCCGGGTTCCCTCTCATCCCCACCCACAGCGGGGATTGCTCCAGGCAAGCGGCGAGCTGCAATAGCAGATCCTCGCGTCCCTTGGAGGCCATGACCTGGACGCCGATTGGCATCCCTTCTGCCGTAAGGTGCACCGGTACGCTCATGGCAGGCTGGCCGGTCAGATTGGCGAGCTGGGTGAAGGGCGTGTAGGTCAGGCTCGGCTCGAACATCTCATAGATCATCCGCCGCTGCGCGTCCTTGGGCAGCCCGCTGACCTGCATCAGCTTCTCTGTCTCCGCCGCAGTCTGGGTCAGCTCTCCAACCTTCGGCGCGGAGTCCGCATTGGCCGGGGTAATATACAGATCGAAGCGGTCCATCAGCGCCGCCATCTGCGCAGCGGCTACATCCCATTCGTGCAGACTGTGTACGAATTCTGCCGCCGAGACCTGCTTCCCGGCTTCGGCCAGCACCCAGGTGACAATATCCACTTCCTCTGCCTTAATTGCACGGCCCATGGCGCTCTCAAGCGACAGGAACATGGCGGATACTTCTCCGGCGTTCATCGTATAGTAATTGTCCATCAGCCGGACTCCGTTGACCGGGCTCAGCTTCTCATCCACCTCATAGCCCTCGGACTCCAGCCACTTGACCGTCTTCCGCACTGCCTCTACTGCCTCAACGGATACCGGTGTTCCCACCGGCGAAGCGGTGGTGAAGGCGATCCGCAGCTTCCGCTGTGCAGGCTTCAGCAGATCGTCCAGGTAGACGCCCGGATACAGCGGCGTCTGAAAAGCCGCTTCCGGCTGCACCACCTGCAGCAGATCCAGCATCGCGGCGCTGTCCCGCACAGAGCGCGTCAGCGCAAAATCAATCGACGCGCCCTGCCACTGGCGGCCGATCCCCGGGCCGACCGGCGTGCGCCCGCGCGTCGGCTTCAGCCCGAACAGGCCGGTGAACGAGGCCGGTATGCGGATGGAGCCGCCGCCGTCACTGGCTCCGGCGGCCGGAACGATCCCGGCGGCAACTGCTGCCGCCGCACCGCCGCTGGAGCCGCCGGGTGAACAGGCGGGGTTCCAGGGATTGCGGGCCGGGCCGTGGAGCAGGGGCTCGGTGATATTTTTGAGCCCGAATTCCGGCGTATTCGTATGGCCCAGCGGAATGAAGCCGCCGCGCCGGATACGGGCCACATAGTTAGAGTCCCGCTTCGCGACATTGTCCTTCATCAGCAGAGCGCCCGAGGTCAGCGGTTCGCCGCCAATCGCCTGGGAGATATCCTTCAGCAGGAAGGGGACGCCGGCGAACGGGCGGGTGAGATCATCGCCGTCGACAGGCATTTCCGCAGCTTCCTTCAGCGCGGCCTCCCGGCGGGTGCGTACCACCGCATTCAGCAGCGGATTCACCTCATCCATCCGGGCGTAGGCGTCTTCCACAAGCTCACACGCTGAGACCTCCCGTGCTTTCACTAGGGCGGCAAGCCCCAGCGCATCATAACCTGAATAAGCAGACAACGACATAGGTATAACCTCTTTCTGGCAGGAACAGGCAGGCTACTTAGCGGTCAGGCTATAGCTGCAGTCTTGCGCATAGTATATTGCGTTATAAGGAGGGCAGAGACTTTTCAAGTGCGCTCATCTGTAAGATATTGCTTCACTGGAGGCGGGGTATACTCCGCGAACTGCTGCAAAATGCCCTCCGGCGTGGTAGCGTTCAGCATGATGGAATGATGTTTCTCCTGCATGAATTGTTCCCGGGCCATGTTGCTGAACAGGGCAATCAGCGGATCATAATAGTGGTTCACATTAAGCAGTCCGCAGGGCTTCTGATGCAGGCCGAGCTGCGCCCAGGTGAAGATCTCGAAATACTCCTCCATCGTGCCCGGGCCGCCCGGCATAGCAATGAATCCGTCCGCCAGCTCAGACATTTTAAGCTTCCGTTCGTGCATAGAGTCTACCATAATCAGCTCCGTCAGACGGGTGTGCTCGATTTCCCTTTGCTTCAGAAAATGCGGCAGCACCCCGATCACGCGGCCTCCCGCCTGCATCACGCTATCTGCAATAGCACCCATCAAGCCTACAGTAGCTCCGCCATAGATCAGCGTAATGTTGCGTGCGGCAAGCTCCTTGCCGAGTAGAATAGCGGATTCCTTGTATACGGGCGAAGCCCCTTCACTGGAACCGCAGAATACTGCGATACTCTTCATAAGATGCTGACTCTCCTTTGTCTTAAGGTAATGGAATGTGCTGTGAAGAACGGTTGTTTCCTCTACCTAATGTATCACGGATTCAGGTGCATGTAACATTTTTCTCGGTGCCGGAGCAGGCTGGTTCATTGCGGTGGTGCTCTGCATTGACAACTTTTTGCGGAGCGGCTATACTTTCTGTAATCTTATAGTTGGTATACGTTGAACGAGCCAGTAGCAGCCTTGTCCCTGTTCCCAGAGAGCCGGGGGTCGATGGAACCCGGTACACACAAGCGGACTGCGAATTACGCCTCGGGAGTATCTTGGGTAATGCCAAGCGGAGCTAAGCGAACGATAACTCGCCTGAGAGTGGTACGGACTTGTGTGTAATATGGGGTCTGTGCAATTTGGGTGGTAACACGGTTAATACTAATCGTCCCTGTGTCTGAATAGACAAGGGGCGATTTTTTGTTGTCTGTGTGCTGGGGGATACTGGCTTAGTGCCTGCGCGGGCTGATGCGGTATAGTTGCTGTTTTTTTGACGGATACCAAGGGATATAGAACAATCACTTACACAAAAGGGGCTGTACATGTTGAACATTATTGACGAGCTATTGTGGCGCGATGCCATTAACCAGCAGACAGATGCGGACGGACTGCGTGAATTGACGAATACGAAGGCGGTATCGCTGTATTGCGGCGTGGACCCGACGGGCAACAGTATGCATATCGGCCACCTGATTCCATTCATGATGCTGCGGCGCTTCCAGCTGGCCGGTCACCGTCCGGTGATTCTGATCGGGGGAGCGACGGGAACGATCGGCGATCCGAGCGGACGCCAGAGCGAGCGCTCGTTGCAGACGCTGGAGCAGGTGCAGGAGAATGTGGATGCGCTGACAGCCCAAATGAAGAAGCTGTTCATTACCGATGGCGACAACCAGGTGCGGATGGTGAATAACTACGACTGGACCAAGGATATGAATGTCATCGAATTCCTGCGTGATATCGGCAAAAACTTCAGCATCAACACGATGCTGGCTAAGGACGTAGTGTCCAGCCGTCTGGACAGCGGAATCTCGTTCACCGAGTTCTCTTACCAGATTCTGCAATCCATGGACTACCTGCACCTGTTCCAGCACGAGGATGTGCAGCTCCAGATCGGCGGGTCCGACCAATGGGGCAATATTACGAGCGGCCTCGATCTGATCCGTAAAAAAGAGGGCAACGAAGCCAAAGCCTTCGGCCTGACCATCCCGCTCATGCTGAAGGCAGATGGTACGAAATTCGGCAAATCCGCCGGCGGCGCCATCTGGCTCGATCCGAAGCAGACTACGCCTTACGAGTTCTACCAGTTCTGGGCGAATACCGATGACCGCGATGTGGTCAAATACCTGAAGTACTTCACCTTCCTGAGCAAAGAGGAGATCGAAGCGCTGGAGGAGAAGGTAGCTACCGAGCCGCATAAACGCGAAGCGCAAAAAGCGCTGGCCGAGGAAATGACCCGCTTCGTGCACAGCGAGGAGCTGCTGGAGCAGGCCAAGCGCATCAGTGCGGCGCTGTTTAGCGGCGATATCCGCTCGCTGACTGCGGACGAAATCGAGGAAGGCTTCAAGGAAATGCCGACCTTCACAGCAGGCAAAGAAACCAAGAACATTGTAGACTGGCTGGTTGAGCTGGGAGTGGAGCCATCCAAACGCCAGGCGCGTGAGGATATTACCAAAGGCGCAATCTCGATCAACGGGGAACGCGTGAACGAGCTGGAGACGGAGATTACGGCTGAGGATGCCATCGGCGGCAAGTTCATCATTGTCCGTAAGGGCAAAAAGAACTACAGCCTGGTGAAGCTGGTCTAAGCGGAAGCTGCCGGGTGATGGATTGCGGAAGGCGAATAGAGTGAGCTGGATGTTGAGCTGGATCTGGAGCGGTGTTAGGCTGGAACGAGGTTAATGGTGAACTGGAACGAGGTTGATGTGGTTAGTGTGAGATGGCTGAGTGAGGTTGGGCTAGATGAGCTAGAGTGAGTAGATGAGATGGGTTGGGCTAGATGAGCTAGAGTGAGGCAGATGAGTTGTGCTGGGCTAGATGAGCTAGAGTGAGACAGATGAGACAGATGAGTGAGGTTGAGATAGATGAGCTAGAATGAGAATGGTGTGAAGTAACTGAGTGATTGGGCTATCCCGCTGTCAGCAGTGACGGGGATAGCCTTTTTTGGTGGTCGCGGGGTGTAGGCTGGTTTCCCATCTGTTCCCTGACCGCCATAGGCCGGAAGCGTGGCTGCCTCGTGAAATCACAGGGATAAATCCTTTTGATATCGCTGGAAGTAGGCTGAGTGAGTAAATTAAGTGTATAAATCTTTCAGATATCGCTGGAAGTAGGCTGAGTGAGCAAATTAAGTGTATAAATCCCTCAGAGGGGCTGCCGGATGGGAAGAGGCAGGCTAATGAGGAGCATTAGTGCACCTGAATTTGGCGCAAACGGCCGAAACGAGCCAATGAGGAGCATTAGTGCACCTGAATTTGGCGCAAACGGCCGAAACGAGCCAATCAGGAGCACAAGTGCACCTGAATTCAGCGCAATCGGCCGAAATGAGCTAATGAGGAGCATTAGTGCACCTGAATTTGGCGCAAACGGCCGAAACGAGCCAATGAGGAGCATTAGTGCACCTGAATTCAGCGCAATCGGCCGAAATGAGCTAATCAGGAGCACAAGTGCACCTGAATTCGGCGCGAACGGCCGAAACGAGCCAATGAGGAGCATTAGTGCACCTGAATTCAGCGCAATCGGCCGAAATGAGCTAATCAGGAGCACAAATGCACCTGAATTCAGCGCAAACGGCCGAAACGAGCCAATGAGGAGCACAAGTGCACCTGAATTCAGCGCAATCGGCCGAAATGAGCTAATCAGGAGCACAAGTGCACCTGAATTCAGCGCAATCGGCCGAAATGAGCTAATCAGGAGCATTAGTGCCCCTGAATTCAGCGCAAGCGGCCGAAACGAGCCAATGAGGAGCACAAGTGCACCTGAATTCGGCGCGAACGGCCGAAACGAGCCAATCAGGAGCATAAGTGCCCCTGAAATTCAGCGTACGCCCCTTCCCCGCCGGACACCCACCCAGTCCAGCGCGACATCTGACGGGAGAGCCAGGCTTCAAAACAAATAGAAAATAATGCCTTTACCAGCGGCCACAGTCTGGCTGTAGAACCGCTGGATCTCGGTGAAGAACTGGAGCAGGTAGGCAAAGAACGCATCCGCATCATCGTCAGACACCGTATCCGGGTCCAGCGGGTAGACCTCCTCCTCGGCCATGGTCCGGAAATCATACTGCTGGCGCAGCTGCGCTTCATCCAAGCCGGAGATGGCGTCAAGCGCTTCGGCCACTTGTCCGGCACGCAGGCAGAATGCCCCGTATACCCCGAACTCAATACCCTGGTCTGAATGCAGCGGAACCACATATCCGAGCGGCGCAGGTCCATCCGATATATCTCCGCAGAGCAGGTAGTGAATCGCCTCCCAGGCGCGGTCGATATCCAGCCCGGGGTATTTGTCTATGTTCAGGCTCCCCAGCAGGGTGTTCCCTGCTGCAATCTGCTGCACCAGTTCATCTTCCATTGCAAAGTAATACCCGCGTATCGCCATTGTATCAGCCGTCCTTCCATATTAGGGATAGAGTAGTTGTGCTTAATCCTCAAGCAGCGCAAGCTTGTCTTCGAGTTCAGCAATCTTAAGCCGGATAGCTTCTGCCCGGGGCTCGTCCTGCGCCTTCACAGCAACTGCCAGTTCATCGGCGGCTATGCCGATCTGATACTCCAGATATGTGTAGTCGGATGCGGCGGCAGGGTGGGTGGAGCGTTGGGAATAGGTCATATGCCGAAGCCTCTTTTCTCTGATCTGTGATATATTCATGATACAGGGTTTGCAGGAAGGGCTCAACCTTGTTTCACGGAAACCCGGCACAGGCTGCGACATTGTTCACAGACAATGAACCCGGTTCTGGTTTTACCATAGGGAGTATTGAAAATTATAACTTAATTTTTCAGTAACAGTATGCGGGAGAAATCTCCGCAAAGGAAGGTTTGGTATACATAATGATTGCTGTATCTTTTGACACCTTGGACGAGGCCAGGCACCATCTGGAGGAGCTGGATGTGAACCGTGGCCTGGTGCTGTTCGCTGCGGCTGCGGCTGTCCGGGAATTATCCCGTCATGCGCCTTCGCGGGCAGTATTGTGCTCAACCAAGGGGGAATATACTCCGCAGGGCTACCGCAGCGGCGTAATTACCGGTTTTGAATATGAAGCCGGTATAGCAGAGATTGTGGGCATTCTGCACCCTCCCGTGCTTAGCGCAAGTACGCTGGAGATTGCTTACCGCAAGGTCCGGGGCAATCCGAACGCATTTCTGATGCTGCTCTGTGACGGCACAGGCGGGATGGAAGAGATGCTGCTCTCCTCGCTGTATTTCATGGACCCGCAATTCAAGGTGATTGGCGGCAGTGCGGCTGATGATGAGCGCGGCGAGACTTACCTCTATATAGGAACCCGCCGGGTGCGGAACCTGGGGATTTATTTCAATATGCCTGCCAGCACTGCCCTCGTCAAAGAGAATATATATGTCCCGTCCGGGAAGACGCTGCTGGTGACAGAAGCCGATGTGTTCGGCAGACGGGTCTATTCCTTCAACGGGCGGCCTGCAGCCGGGGAATATGCGCGTGTCCTGGGCGTGCCGGAGAAGGAGCTGGCAGAGCATTTTCTGAGCAGCCCGCTGGGCAAAAGATACGAGGATGATCTGATCATAGCCTCCCCGAAGGCGGTTCATCCGGACGGCTCTGTCACATTTTACAGCCAGATTATGTCTAGTACATATGTGGAGCTGCTGAGTTCTGCCGATCCGCTGGCAGTGCTGGAGGAGACGCTGGGCAGCAGTCCGTTCAAGCCTTCGTTTGTCCTCAATATTAACTGTACGCTGCGGGACCAGCTGTTTACACGGGACGGTCTTTGGGGAGCTTTTGACGAGACGATGCTTGGGTTCTGCGGCAACACTACAGGCTTCATCAGCTATGGAGAGCAATATTATACTAAGCATGCCAATCAGACCATGATTCTGCTGCTGGTTGAATAAGGGAGAGTTGAAATCGGATGGAGTGGTTAAGCAAACTGCGCACAGCTTGGGGGAGAACCCCCTCTGTTGGAGGCGTTCAAAGTCACAGTAATACAAGCGGGTTAGCGGAGAAAGCCCTGGCAGAGCGTGTGATTGAGGCTAAGGGTACGGCCGCATCAACAGAAACGGTTATAGTAGAGGGAAAAGTCGCAGTAGAGGAAGCGGGCGCTAACGCACCTGTATCTTACAGCGGTAAAGATAGCGAAGAACCCTCTGCACACGCTTCAGGCACGGTGTCTTTTGGGGGACATGCCTATGCCCTGGCGGAGCAGATCCGCCTTGAGACTGGAGCTATTCTGAAGGAAGAGGCCCAACTGGTGGAGGACTTCGAGGCCTTGCGGGCAGGCGGCGGGGAGATGATCGGCCAAATTGCCGGGACTCAGCAGCTTCTGGAGCATTTGAAGACCAACAACGGACAGACTGAAGATCTGATTAATGAAATGTACGGCAGCTTGTCCTACTCCTCCAACAAAATCGAATTTGCTAAGGAAGCCAATATCCAGATCTCTGCGGAAATGCTGAAGGCTTCGGAGGTATTTACGGAGTTCGTTGCTTTGAATGAGGATCTGCGGGAGCATTTCCACAGCATTGAGCAGCTGGCCAAGATTATCACGGATATTGCCGAGCAGACGAATCTGCTCTCGCTGAATGCGGCGATTGAGGCGGCGCGGGCCGGTGAACATGGACGCGGCTTCGCCGTTGTCTCCACAGAGATCCGCAAGCTTGCTGACAGCACCCGCAGCCATGTGAAGGAGATTATGGGTTCACTCTCAGGAATGACCCGCGTCATGGAGCAGATTCACAGCAAGTCCGGGGATGGAACGCTCGCGATGAACGAGACCACGGCGAAGATCGGTGAGTCCACGTTATACATGAATGAGATTGTAGAAGCAGAGGAGCAGGTCTTCGAGCATCTGGAGGCAATCCAGGAGTCCCAGGAGAGCAGCATGGAGGATGTGGAGCAGATCAACAGCGACCTGCTGCGCATTCTGGAGAAATCGGGTCAGGACTCAGACCAGTTCCGTAAGCTGGTTCTTACCGTTCAGAAGAAGGCCGACCATTACCAGCAGCTGCTGAATCATCTGCATCAGATCGGGCTGCTCCAGCAGGCGGAAGAAGCAGAGAAGGCTATCGTATAATCAGATATGGTAAAAGGAAAACACCCGGCGGCGGGAGATGGTGCCGGGTGTTTTTGTGTTGTGCTGGGCAACCGCCCTCTGCCATCGGCAGGAGGATCTTCCACTACTACAGCGAGATCAGCCTGTATTCATAAGCGCCAATGGACAGTGGACTGGCAGGTACGGGAGTGCCAGTCAACACATCCTGCCCGCTGTGCGGCAGAGTGATGCTGCCGCCAAGCCCGTCCATGTTGACGAGCGTCCACAGCTCTCCGGCAGCGCCGCGTCTAGGGCAGAGAATAGTGCCTGGCGTGACATCGCTGCGCCGGGTGACCCCGGCGCGGGCGGCATAATGCTCAATCAGCGCGCACAGCTGCTTGTCGCCCTCGCCGCCCGAGGGCAGCGAGCCGAGCATCACGATGGCTCCCCGGCCATAGGGCTGCTCGGTCAGGTAGGCCAGGCCTGGCGTCCGGCCCGACGTAATGACGCCGACCGTGGAGGCACCGCCCGGCAGCGGCTCGAACACCGCGCTCCATAGCGACAGCGGCGCGGTGTGGCCGAAGGCCTCCCCGATGCTGCCCGTCCCCTCCATCGGGTAGACGAAGGTAGTGTTCACTCCGGCGAAGCGCTCCAGTTCCCCCAGCGCAGCATCTGTATGCAGGGTATGCTCTCCTGTGCGGCCTCCGCTAAGCGGGCCGACAATCCAGATGCCGCCGGCTTCAGCGAAGGCGAGCGCCTTCTTCATGTATTCCGGCGACAGATAATGGATGTAAGGCGTGAACAGCAGCCTATAGCCGCTTAAATCGCCGCTCTCCGGCAGCAGGTCACGGTGAATCCCCTGATCGAGAATCCGTCTGTAGAAGTCCCCCAGCAGGGAACGGTAGTTCAGCTGTCGGTGCGGCTCCGTAGCCAGGAACGCCTTGGCCCGGTCCGAATAAGTAATCGCCACCTCGGCCTGCACCGGCCGGGTATTCAGCATGTGCGGCTCGATCCGCAGCCTGGCAGCGGAAGCCTTGCGCACATTGTCATATCCGAGCGCAGGCTGGCCCCAGGCGCTGATGATCGAGCTGTGCGTCTGTTCGCTGCCCGTGCGCTGCTGCCGCCACAGCCAGTAGCAGAAGGCGCCTGCCCCCAGTGCGTAGGCAGCCACGGCTTCAGCGGTGAGATAGCCGTCCGGATGCGGCTCGCCGTAGCTTGTCAGCGAAGCGGCATAGGCCGGGCCGGTCTCCATCAGCCAGAAATCCCGCCCGGGCTTGAAGCCGCGCCACAGATCACAGTTCAGCAGATAAGCGTGCCTGTTGGCCTGGGAGGCGTAGGTGTCGAACGAAGCGAAATCAAGCTCCCGGAACAGCTGCTCATTGTCCAGATGAAAAGGAACATTGCTGTTATGCGTAATCGGAGCTGCCGAATGACGGCGGATGATCGCCGCCTGTTCCCCCGCGAACTCCGCAACCTTCTCCATCTGAAACAGCCGGTACTGGGTGACGAGCGATGAATTATGCAGGAAAGGCGTAGCCACCGGCTGCGGCACCTGATCAAACCGCTGGTACATCTGGCTCCACACGCCGGTTCCCCACGCATTATTCAGCTCGCCGATACTTCCGTAGCGGTGCTCCAGCCACTCATGCCACAGTGAGCGGCAGGACCCGCACATGCATTCCGCCACATGCGCCTTCAGCTCGTTGTCGAGCTGCCAGGCGACTAAGCCCGGAAGCGGACCCAGCACCCGGGCCAGCTCTTCCGTGATCAGCGCCGCCCGCTGCCGGAAATAAGGATTATTCGTGCAGACATGCTGTCTGGACCCGTGGCTCATTACCGCCCCGTCTGCCCGGATGTGCAGGCGCTCCGGGTGCCCGTGAGTCAGCCAAATTGGCGGGGTCGCGGTCGGCGTACACATGACCGTATCGATGCCGTGATCATGCAGCTGAAGGATATGCTCAGCGAACGGCCGTACATCGATGGAACCCTCCTCCGGCTCCAGCAGCGACCAGATGAACTCGCCCATGCGTACCAGATTAATCCCGGTCTCCTGCATGAGCTGAAGATCCTGCTGCCGCTCAGCTTCTCCCCACAGCTCAGGGTACCATGCTGCACCGTAATATAGCTTTTGCTTCATCATTATAACCTCCTGGAAAAAGCCCCATATGGGCGATGTATTTTTACTTCTTTCGATCTATATCAATTGAATTTGAAAATTACAGACAGGGAAAGTGGCGGAGGGGAATTTTGGTGCTGTAGGAGCGATAGCGACCGCCTTTGTATGCGGATTTCAACCGTTAAAAACGGTATATATCAAGAAATCTGCAGACAACAGCGGCCGGAAGCCCAAAACTTCTCTGGAGTCACGGCTATCCCATACTGAGTATTTACAAGGTTTAATTTATATAGTGTCCTCCCCCCACAATCAATAGTAAACTTTTGCCGGTTTTGGACTTTATTGCGGAAGCGGTGCAGAAGGCGTACAAAGCGCTGTCCAAAAAGTCCGATTGCCGGAAAAACACCCGCCAACCATAATAGAAAGCGCAGCCACGGCAATGTAGTGAAGCGAACTAGCCAGGCTGCTTATCCATACGGAGGTGAAGGTAAATGAAGCAAGGAGCGGCAATGGGGGCAGCAGAGATCAGCGCGGGTACAAGCTTCCGCCGCAGCAGGCGCGAGCAGCGCTTCAGACGTCTGAAGCGGGACAAATGGCTCTACATACTGCTCAGCCCCGGACTCCTATATTTCCTGGTGTTCAAATATGTACCGATGTGGGGAGTGCTGCTCGCCTTTAAGGATTATCAGCCTTTTCTGGGCTTCTGGAAAAGCAGCTGGGTCGGATTGGAGCATTTCCGCACGTTTTTTCAGAATCCTGATTTCTTCATGCTGCTGCGCAATACGCTGGTGCTGTCGCTGTATAATCTGGTGTTCTTTTTCCCGGCACCGATTATCCTGGCCCTGCTGCTGAATGAGATCCGGCTGTCCTTCTACAAAAGGACGGTTCAGACGCTGATCTATGTGCCCCACTTCATCTCCATGGTCATCGTCGCGAGTATCTCTTACGTGTTCCTTACGACCCAGGGCGGTGCGGTCAATGAATTCCTCTACACAGTTACCGGGCACAAAATTGATTTCCTCGCCAATCCAGACTGGTTCCGCCCGATGATTATTCTGCAGACCATCTGGAAGGAATGCGGCTGGGGGACGATTATTTTCCTCGCTGCGCTGGCCGGTGTCGATGTGGAGCAATATGAAGCCGCCGTGGTGGACGGAGCCAGCCGCTGGCGCCAGACCTGGCATATTACGCTGCCCGCGATCCGCAGTACGATTGTCATTCTGCTGATTTTGCGGATGGGTACGATTCTGGATAACGGCTTCGAGCAAATCTATCTGATGATGAATGCGCTGAACCGCGAGGTGGCCGAGGTCTTCGATACCTATGTGTATGCGCTGGGAATTACCCAGGGGGCATTCAGCTACAGCACCGCAGTCGGCTTGTTCAAATCGGTAATCGGGGTCGTGCTGGTGCTCGGCACCAACTGGCTCGCCAAGAAGTCAGGCGAATCTGGATTATATTGAAAAGGAGGCCAAGAGTGTGGCTAAACGTTACCGCAGCGCCGGAGAGATTACCTTTGACGTGTTTAATTACCTGGTGCTGGGCATCATCGGGATCGCGGCCATTCTGCCGTTCCTGTTTGTCGTCGCCGGTTCCTTCGCCACCGAGGCGGAAATTACGAAGCGCGCGGTCTTTCTGGTTCCGACGACCATTTCGCTGGACGCTTACCGGTTTATTTTCTCCACGGATACCATTGTCCGTAGCATCGGGGTGTCGCTGTACGTGACAGTGATCGGGACGGCAGTCAATCTGTTCTTCACGGTTACCATGGCGTATCCGATGGCGAAGCGGTACCTGATGGGCCGCAATCTGATCCTCAATCTGGTGATATTCACGATGCTGTTCGGAGGCGGGATGATTCCCACCTATCTGGTAATCCGGGAGCTGCATCTGCTCGATACGCTGAATGCCTTAATTCTTCCGGGGGCGATCAGCGCCTTCAACCTGATTATCGTGAAGAACTTCTTCCAGGAGCTTCCCGCTGAGATGGAGGAGGCGGCGCGCATCGACGGTTGCACGGAGCTGGGGCTGCTGTGGAGGATTGTGCTGCCGCTGTCGAAGCCTGTGCTGGCGACGTTCACCCTCTTTTATGCGGTCGGACACTGGAATAACTTCTTCTCGGCGCTACTCTACATCAATGACCCGTCCAAGTGGCCGCTGCAGGTGATGCTGCGCCAGATCGTCATGCTGTCCCAGTCGGCAGCGGGGGATCTCAGCTCGATGGACCCGAACTTCGTGCAGCCGCCGGAGCAGTCGATCAAAATGGCCGTCATCGTGGTCGGCACCCTGCCGATTATGTGCGTGTATCCGTTTCTGCAGAAGCATTTTGCCAAAGGGGTGATGCTGGGTTCAGTCAAAGGGTAAGCGGTTAGTCAACATATAAAGGGAGGCCAAGTGATGAAGAAGATGAAGCGGAGTGAAGGTTCACGGTCTGCGAAAAAAGGGTTGTTCATGCTGCTGGCTATGATTATGCTGCTAAGTGTATTGTCCGGCTGCGGCGGAAACGGGGAGAATGCGGGTGCGGGACAGAAGGACCCTGCCGCTGACAGCGGGAAGACGGACGGTACAGCCAAGGGAGAGAAGCCGCTTGAGCTGACGCTGATGCTGCCGATTTTCAAAACCAATTATCCGAAGGACGGCAGTCCGGTCGCCGCCAAGCTGGAGGAGCTGACGAACACCAAAATCCATTTCGAATGGGTGCCGAATGCATCGTATGCCGACAAATTCAACATTACGCTGGCTTCCGGCAAGCTGCCTGATATTATGTATGTAGGCGACGTGAAAGCGTCCAGCTTCGTCAATGCGGCCAGATCCGGCGCTTTCTGGGAGGTGGGTCCGTATCTCAAGGATTATCAGAATCTCAGCGGGGCGAAGGAGGTCATTCTGAATAACTCGGCCATCGACGGCAAGAATTACGGGATCTACAGAGGGCGGGCGCTGGGACGTAACGGCGTGGTGTTCCGCAAGGACTGGATGGAGAAGCTGGGGATTGAGAACCCGAAGACGGTGGATGATTTCTATTCGATGCTGCAAGCGTTCAAGGAGCAGGACCCGGACGGCAACGGCCAGGCGGATACGTACGGCATGGTGCTGGTCAAGTGGACCGGCCAGTGGGCCAGCGGCTTCGATACGATGAAGCTGTGGTTCGGATCTCCGAACAAGTGGGGCGTTCAGGAAGGGAAGCTCGTGCCTGAGCATGAATATCCCGGTTATTTGGAAGCGCTTAAATTTATGAAAAAGCTGTACGATGAGCAGCTGATCAACGCCGACTTCGCGGTGATGGACAGCTCCAAATGGAATGATCCTGTCGTCAACAACAAGGCTGGTGTCATCGTCGATGTGGTCGATAACGCGGCACGGCTGGATGACAAGATTCATGCCGCCCTCCAAAAGGAAGGCAAAGATGAGCCGGAACGTCATTATATGGATGTTATCGGCGGTGTGAGCGGAGCGGACGGCGCGCTGCATACTCTCCCGACCTCCGGCTTCTCCGGCATGCTGGCGATTCCGAAGTCTTCGGTCAAAACCGAGGAGGAGCTGAAGCAGGTGCTGGCCTTCCTGGACCGGCTGAATGATGAGGATTTGCAGACGATGTTGAACTATGGAATTGAAGGCGTGCATTATAAGCTGGTGGATGGATACATCGAACGCTCCAGCGATACCGTTCTGCTGGAATCGGAAGTGGAAGGCCTGAACCAGATGCTGCCGTTCATCCCTGAGGACAAGGCGAAGCAAGTGAAACAGACCCCGCTGCGGCTGAAGCAGACCGAGGTACAGAAGACGAATGAAGCGACGATTGTGACCAATCCGGCGGAAGCGCTGATCTCGGCAGTCTATACGCAAAAAGGCTCACAGCTGGATAACGTAATCAACGATGCGCGCATCAAATTCATTGTCGGTCAGATGGATGAGGCCGGGTTGAAGTCCGCTTTTGAGGTATGGCGGAAGACCGGCGGAGATGAGCTTGTGAAGGAAATGAACGAATTGTACGCCTCAGCGGGCAAGTAAAACCCGGTCCTGCTCCAGTCTCCGGCCGGTCTGAGCCCGCTGCGGCTGCATAGCTGCAACTCTAAACTAAGGATTCGGCTGGTGAATGCAATGGAGAATGAAGGGGCAGGAGCACGGAACAGGTATACGCGAGGCGGGACAGGACGCAAGGGCCGTTATTACCGCAATAATCTCATTATTGTGCTGATCGTCTCGTCCATTCCCGGGCTGATCATCGGGCTGCTGGTCTATTTTATGGCCGGGGGAAATCTGGAGAAGGAGCTGCTCCGGATGCATAACCGGCAGATTGAGCAGCGGGCGGACAACATCAATGATCAATTGTCTAATCTGGAGCTGATGCTGGCCCACTGGGCATTCGATCCGAAGTTCGACTACGGGCTGAGCAACATGGATTTCATCCGCAATCATGAACGGGCCTGGGATATTACGAAGACACTGGTAGTCATGCAGGGCTCGAATTCTATGGTGCGGCAGGTTGAGCTGTATCTGGCCGGTAAACAGCCGGTGCGCTTCGGCACGGAGTACGGGACGCTGGCTGCGGAGGAGGAAGTACTGTACTCGAAGCTGCTGAAGCAGGAGCGGAGCACGTACTGGACGGAGTGGGCTTTTGAACCGGAGAAGCCGGAGCAGAAGGAGCTGACGCTGGTGCACCAGATCCCCGGCGGCAGCCGGGAGCCCTTCGGGGCGCTATTGCTGCGGATGGATACAGAGAAGGTATCGGCGATGCTGCGGACCATGACCCCGTACAGCACGGGGGAAGTGTTCATGGAGCAGAAATCCGGCGGGCTGTTCATCTCGGGGGCCGGGATGGATACCCCAACGCCGCTCGTTACGGCGCTGCGGGCTGCTATTGCAGCCAGAGGCAGCCAGGATAGCGGGTCCTTTCTGTATGACTGGAACGGGGTTACTTATGCGGTGACCTATGGTGATTTCTCGCGGATTGCCAGTGAATGGCGGTATGTATCGGCTTCGCCGATTTCCAGCGTTACCTCTCCGGTGGTCTGGCTGTCCCGGATGATTATTCTGGTCAGCTTGTGCGCCTTGCTGCTGGCGGCAGTCCTGTCCTGGATTGCCTCCCGCAGAATCTATTCGCCGGTCCGCCGTCTGCTTCAGACCCTGCTTCCCGAGCATGCGGCCTCCGGGGACCGGGTGGATGAGCTGACGCTGATCGAGCGGCACTGGCAGAACCTGCACGGACAGCAGCACGCCCTCGAGTACACGCTCTCGGAGCAGCTTCCGCATGTGCAGCAGAGCTTCCTCCACCAGCTGTTCCAGGGGTATCTGTATGCCTATTCCGAACAGGACTTGCAGAGCCGGATGAAGCAGTACAAGTGGGAAGTGGAGAACTGTACCTTCGTGGTGCTGTATATCCAGCTGACCGGCATCTCCAGCCTGGAAGCCAAATTCCGCAGCGGTGACGAGAGTCTGGTGTCGTTCGCGGCTGTAAATATCATCGGGGAGCTTGCTAAGGAGCATTTCGGCCGGGCAGAGACGGTCAATCTGCATGACCTTACCTCCGGTATGCTGCTGATGGAACCGGGAAGCGGCCCGGACCCGGCCCGCGTGGGGGCCTTCGGTGAAGAGCTGGCGGCTACCCTGAGCCGGATGCTTAAGCTTCAAGCCACGGTGGCGTACAGTGCAAGGATCGGGAGCATCTCCGCGGTTCCGCGGTCCTTCGAGGCGGCGAAGCAGGCGGCCAGTCACAGCAGGTACGGGGGCGGGAACCAGATTATCAGTCTAGAGCAGCTGGAGCGGGAGGGGCAGGGCACACCTATGCCGCAGTATTCCTTCGCGCTGGAGCGCGGGCTGATTCAGGCGCTGCGGACCGGCGAAGCGGAGGAAGCGGACCGGCTGCTGGAGGAATTCCTGGAGACGCTCTCCGCAGGCGGCGCGAAGGTGATCGACGTACAGCAGGGGATGCTGCATCTGCTCGGCGCGATCCTTCATGCGGTGCTGGAGGCCGGGATGGCCCAGAGCCAGCTATTCGGCGGCAGGAATCTGTATGCCAGCCTCTCGCAGATCCATGAGCCGGGGCTGATTCTCTCCTGGTTCCGCACACAGGTTATCGCTCCCTTCCTGAAGGAGCTGTGCGAGCGCTCCGACGCCGGGATAAGGCGGACCATTGACCAGGCGATGCTGTATATTCAGCAGCATTATATGGACAATATCTCACTGGACAGCTGTGCGGATTATACAGGGACCAGTCCTTTTCTGCTCAGTAAGTCGTTCAAGCGGGTCACCGGGCAGAATTTCATTGATTATGTAACGGAACTGCGGCTCACCAAGGCGAAGGAACTGCTGCGTGACACCGATCTGAAGATGAACGATGTCGCCTTGCAGGTTGGCTATCAGCAGAGTTATTTCAACCGGATTTTCAAAAAACAGGAGGATATCACTCCGACACGTTACCGTGAACTGATCCGGCAGGAGGGGGAGAAGGAGAATGGGACCCGGTAAGCGGGGACCGGCTTCAGAATGACAGCGGCTCACTTTCCGTGATCCCGCGTCCGCAGGCCTCCTGCTCCGGCAACGGCTCAATCGTCCAGGTGATGTCCCATCAAGGAGATGACAGAAGATGACCTCTTTATCCTCGGCCCTGCCAGTCCAGTTACGATGGCTGAAGCCGCCTGCTGCGGCTGCGGGGGTGACCTGGGGTGTCCCCTGGTCCAAGGGAGATCTGAAGCGCGGAGAACTGGCCGCGCTATATCTTGGCGGGGCGGATAACGGCTCCCGCCTGCCGCTGCAGAGCCGTCCGGCTGCGTATTGGCCGGACGGCAGCATCAAATGGTCCCTGCATTCTGCCGTATGCCCTGAAGGGAGTACGGCAGGATATACGCTGCAACGCTCTGCCGGGCAGAGCGCTGTGTCCGCAGCCTTTCAGCTGTCCGTGGCAGAGACAGAGGAGGCTTATATTGTCGATACAGGCAGCATTCGTTGCACCGTGGTCAAGCATGGCCCGGGCGTGATCTCGCGGATTATCCGCCGGGGAACGGCGGAATCCGGGGGACCGGACGATGATCATGGATATTACAGAGCTACGGAGGCGGTGACGGGTTCAGGTGCGGGTACGAGTGCGGGCGTGAGTGTGGGCACGGTGGCTGGTGAGCGTGCAGGTGCGAGTGCGGATGTGAGTGTAGCTACGGATGCAGGTGCAGATTCAGCCGGTGCAGCTATAGGCGCGGCGAATCAACCCTGCCCGGCAGAGCAGTTGGTGTGCAGCGGAAGCGAGCTGCTCTGTCTCCGCGAACAGCGGGACATCCTCAGCGGGGAGCTGAAGCTGCGGCAGGAACGGTTCACCGGAGTGACGCTGAAGGCCAGCCTGGAGGAGCGGGGACCGGTGCGTGCCGTGATCCGGCTGGACGGACGGCACAGAAGTACAAGGGGAGCCCGGGAATGGCTTCCTTATACTTTGCGGCTCTATTTCTATGCCGGGCTTGCATCCATCCGGCTGGTGCATACCTTCCATTATGACGGCAACCCGCAGCAGGACTTCATCAAGGGGCTGGGCCTGCTGTTCAAGGTGCCGCTCAGCGGTCCGCTGTATAACCGACATGTCCGGCTGGCGGGCAGCGGGGGAATCTTCAGCGAATCCCCCAAGACGCTGCAGACCCGCAGAACCCGGGGCAAATATGCCGGTATGTTCGCCGGGCAGCTTGAGGGGCAGAGCCAGCACTTTGATCCCGTAGAGGATGCGTACTTCACGGGACTGCTCCAGGATTCGGCGGTATGGGATGACTTCCGGCTGGTGCAGGATTCGTCTGAGCATTATGCCGTGCATAAGCGGACAGGGTCGGACTGCACCTGGATTAAAGGGGCGGAAGGCCGGCGGGCAGGCGGACTGGGCTATGTCGGCTCTGACGGCGGAGGCTTGGCTGCCGGAGTGAAGGATTTCTGGCAGAAGCACCCCTCCGGGCTGGAGATCAGCGGCACCTCCGGCGCGGAAGCGGCGTTAACGGTCTGGTTCTGGACGCCGGAGGCACAGGCGATGGACTTGCGCCACTATGATACGAAGACGCATGTCGAGTCCTCTTATGAAGGCGCGGAGGAGCTGCGGGCAACCCCTTACGGCATCGCCAATACGAACGAGCTGACCTTGTGGTGTACCGCGCGGACGCCGGATTCTGGTCAGCTTCGGCAGATGCAGCAGCAGGCGGATGAACCGCCGCTGCTGGTCTGTGAGCCCGGGTATTACCACCGCAGCCGGGCGTTTGGACTCTGGAGCCTGCCGGACCGGAGCACGCCGGCCAAGGCGTACCTGGAGGAGCGGCTGGACGGAATCATCAGCTTTTACCAGAAGGAGATGGAGCAGCGGAAGTGGTATGGCCTGTGGGATTATGGCGATTTCATGCACAGCTATGATCCGGTCCGCCATGTCTGGAATTATGATCTGGGCGGCTGTGCCTGGCAGAATGCCGAACTGGTACCGAATATGTGGCTGTGGGTGAGCTTTCTGCGGACCGGACGCGCGGATATTTACCGGATGGCAGAAGCGATGACCAGGCATACCAGCGAGGTGGATGTGTATCATTTCGGGGAATATGCGGGTCTTGGCTCCCGGCACAATGTCGTGCATTGGGGCTGCGGCTGCAAGGAAGCTCGGATTGCTATGGCGGGCCTGCACCGCTACTACTATTATCTGACCGGAGATGAGCGGACCGGCGACATCATGGACAGTGTGAAGGATGCGGATTATTCCACGGTGAATCTGGACCCGATGCGGGCTTATTTTGCGAAGGATGAATTCAAGACGCATGTGCGGGTGGGGCCGGACTGGGCCGCGTTCAGCTCTAATTGGATGACCCGCTGGGAACGTTATGAGGATACGGCCTACCGCGACAAAATCCTAACCGGCATCGACTGCATCAAAGCAGTCAATCTGCGGCTGATCTCCGGGCCAACCTACGGATATGATCC
The DNA here is from genome assembly GCF_038002365.1 of Paenibacillus sp. FSL P4-0338. NCBI lineage: Bacteria > Bacillati > Bacillota > Bacilli > Caryophanales > Paenibacillaceae > Paenibacillus > Paenibacillus sp. FSL P4-0338. The sequence continues at coordinate 1,909,347 of NZ_JBBOCG010000002.1, forward strand.
CACAACGGGAATTCTCAGTCCTATGGGCGATGACAACTGGGGACGGCATCTGGCGATCTGCATGGGCGGGCCGCAGGTGTGGTTCGAGCTGGCCATGATGCTGGAGGACCCGGAGTGGGAGGACATGCTGGCGGAGTTCGGTGTCTTCTATAATTTGCCGGAGGAAGAGCAACGGCTTAGATCCGGGGGGGCAATTACAGGCAAGCTGCGCTTCGAGCATCCGGTGCTGAGTGTGGCTATTGCCGCCTACGGCGCATGGGTTAAGGATGACCGGGCGACGGCGGAACGCTGCTGGAGCATCCTGCTTGAGAATCCGTTCGGCACGGTCAATCTGCAAGCGGAGCAGAAGCAGGTGACTTCTATGGAAGCGCTGGATGAAGTGGACTGGATGAATACGAACGAAGCCTCACAGTGGTCACTGAACACGATTATTGCGCTGGAGCTGATTGCCGAAGCCTTGCCTGCACGCGATGGTGGAGCGGGTGATGTAGCTGATGCGGAAGCTGTGGGGAGTACGGAAACTGGAGCTGGTGCTGGAACTGATGTTGAGGCTGGTGCAGAAGCTAGGATTAGCGCGAGGGCCGGTGCCGGAATTGACCATAATGCCGGTGCCGAGAAAGGTGAGGTGGTTCAATGACTACGCTACAGGGTGGAGCAGATGTTCCTGAGGGCTGGCGGGAGATCTACCGCAATACGCTTGAGGGGCCCGCGCAGGTAGAGGGCTTCCGGATGGAAGGCGAGGGCGCAGTTACTTTTCCGCAGAGACGGTTAAGGCTGGAGAGTACCCGCGGGGCTGAGGAAGGACAGAAGGCGAATGTGGTTTTCTGGTGTTCTGAGGTTCTTCCAGCGGAGCTTGCCATCTCCTGGAGGTTCCGCCCGCTGCGCGAGCCGGGGCTGGCCATTCTGTTCTTCGCGGCTGCCGGTGCAGGAGGCAAGGATCTGTTCGACCCGTCCCTGCCGGCCCGCACGGGCGAATATGACCAGTACCACCATGGGGAGATGGATGCCTATCATATCTCGTATTTTCGCCGGATGTGGGAGGAGGAGCGGGCTTTTCACACCTGTAATCTGCGCAAAAGCTATGGCTTCCACCTTGTCGCCCAAGGCGCTGACCCGCTGCCGGATACCGCCGATATGACTGCGGACTACCGGATGCTGGTGGTGAAGCGGGGGGCTGCTGTGACGTTTGCCATCAATGAATTGCCGGTGCTGCAATGGGTGGACGACGGCTCGTCCTTCGGTCCGCTGCTCGGCGGCGGCAGACTTGGCTTTCGGCAGATGGCCCCGCTGATAGCGGAATATAGCGATCTGGTCGTCTATGCTCCCTGAAGCTGGGAGAGGTGGCTGGAGTCACGGCTATCCCATAGCTTAAAAAATATACAAGTTCAATCTATATAGGGATGGACGATTACGAAGGAGGTTTTACTGCAATGCCGGGAGTCTATTACTGCTACCCGCAAGGCCGTCATAAGGCGCTGACCATGAGCTATGATGACGGACGGCGGGCGGATGAACGGCTGGTCGGGCTGTTCAACCAGCATGGAATCAAGGGCAGCTTCCATTTGAATTCCGGGCTGCTTGGCGAAGGGGACCGTATCAGGGCTGATGAGGTTGCGGCTCTCTACCATGGACATGAGGTCAGTGTGCATACGCGGAGTCATCCGACGCTGGCGCGCTGCCCGCAGGAGCAGGTCGTGGAGGAGATTATGGAGGACCGCAGGGTGCTGGAAGGGCTGGTCCGCCAGCCTGTGCGAGGCATGTCTTACCCGAACGGCTCCTATACGCAGGAGATCAAGGCGCTGCTGCCGCATCTGGGCATTGAATATGCCCGGACGGTACAGACCACCGGGGGCTTCGCCCTGCCGGAGGACTGGCTGGAGTGGCAGGCGACCTGCCATCATAATCGGGAGCTGCTGGCTCACGGGGAGACTTTTGTGGAACTGCATAAGCGGCAGTATCTGTACCTGATGTATGTGTGGGGACATAGCTATGAGTTCGACAATGACCACAACTGGGACCTGATGGAGCGCTTCTGCGCCATGGCGGGCGGACGCGGCGACATCTGGTATGCGACGAATCTGGAGCTGGTGCAATATATGAAGGCCTGCCGGGGGCTGCTGTTCTCGGCGGCAAGGAATTTTGTCTGTAATCCGGGAGCGGCTGCGGTCTGGCTGGAGGTTGACGGTACGGCAGTCGAGGTGCCTGGGGGACAGACTGTGGATCTGGGCTGATACAGAACAGGGATAGAGTGAAGGAGGATGTATTGTGAATCATATGGATCATAGTCAAAAGCTGCACCGGCTGGCCGGATTGGATATCTCCGCCGCCGGTCCAAGATGTAAAATGCTGCTCGGCGATCTGGACGGGGACGGCCGGGCTGAATTGCTGCTGGTGCAGCCGGATAACCGCCAGGATGTGCGTTATATTCCCCATCAGGTGCAGTGCCTGACGGCGTACAATCTGGATGGCCGCCTGCTGTGGCAGACGGGAAAGCCGGACCCGGACGCAGGCAGGCAAGGCTCCGATTATCCGGCGCAGATTGCTGATATCGATGGTGACGGGGCTCTGGAGGTACTGTGTGTGATGAATGACCAGCTGCATATTCTGGAGGGGGCGACGGGCAAAGTCAAAGCGGTTCATCCGCTGCCGGCAAAGGAGGCTCATGACTGCATCATTATTGCCAACCTGTCAGGCGGCGATTATCCTTCCGACATCATTCTCAAAGACCGCTACCATCAGCTGTGGGTGCTGGACCGGGACTTCCGGCTGCTCTGGACCCACCAGGGCAATTTGGGGCATTATCCCTGGGTGTACGATCTGGACGGTGACGGGCGCGATGAGGTAATGGCCGGATATGATCTGCTGAGCGCGGAGGGCAAGCTGCTATGGAGCTGCAAGGATCTGGACGATCACGCGGACTGCCTGTGGGTCGGCGATGTGAACGGAGACGGGGTGCCGGAGCTGGTCATCGGCGGCAGTGTGACGGTGATGTACGACCGTGACGGGCGCGAGCTGTGGCGGTACGAAGGCTCTGTCGAGTCGCAGCATCTGGCGCTCGGGCGGTTCCGCCCGGACCTGCCCGGCCTGCAGATTGCGGGCCTTGACCGTCTAGTCCGGGAGGATGACGGCAAGGGTCTGCGGGGCAAGGATGCTATGTTCCTGCTGGACCAGTCCGGCCGGGAGCTGTGGAAGGAAGAACGTACCACTGACGGCTGGCTTACCATTGTCGAAGCCGTCAGCCGATTCTGGCCGGATGCACCCGACTATATTCTGGCATACCGCCGGGGCGAAGCTGTGCTTCCCGCACTCTATGACGGCTATATGAATATCGTAGCCGAGTTCGCCGAGCAGGGTTATGCCGTGCACGGGGATCTGCTGGGCAGCGGAACGGAGCAGGTCATTATTTATACGGATGAGTTGGCTGCTGTCTATGCCGGTGAAGCCCTACCGCTGCAAGCGGCGCACCCCGGCCAGCCGCTGCCCCAGTCCAAACGCCTGTACAGCTCCACCCTGTACCCCGGCGGTGAGGTGGCGTTGTGATGGGGGGCGGGGACGAGAAGGCGGTGTTGAGTGCCGAGGAAGGGCATGCCGTGAAGGGTGCTGCATTGAGAGCGGAGTCGGCGAATAGTGATGCCGTGCAGGATAGTACATTGAGAGCGGATTCCGTGAAGAGTACCGTGAAAAGTGGCCCGCCGGGCAGCAGAGGTGAGGTTGCGCAGGCCAACGTCCCCGCCTACTTTGATCCGCGTCATTCCATCGTCCGTACCGCTGGAGATCATACAGAATCCATGCTGGCGGTTATAGCGAACCGCTATATTGGTGCGAATCCGCCGCAGCCTCCGGTCTACCGGGTGCATCTGGAGCACAGCTTCCCGCGGCTGGCGGATTGCCGGTACGAGATGAACCTGAAGGAGCGGCTGCCTGAGCTGCGGGACGGGGAATTTGTCTATGCCTGGGGGAAGCTGTGGAGCGATACAGACAGCGAAATCCCGCTCGCCCTCAGCTGCTTCGGTCCGGTGACAGTCTATGTCAACGGCATTGCCGTTTTCGCTTCCAATCTGAACGATGATGTGTTCCCGGACCGTAAGGCGTTCTTTCGTACCGGGCTGACGGCAGGCTGGAATCACTTCCTGCTGGAGTGTACCGCAGTCGGCATCGGCTGCGGCGGGATCTTCGGCACCGGGAGCGTGAAGGGCGCACCGCTGCATTGTCTGGCCCCGACTGCGGAGCGCAGCGGCTGCGAGGGCTGGATCTACAGCGCGCCGCAGCAGAGCAGATGGGCCCTGCAGCCGGAGGGCTGCGGCGCTCCAGAGGGAGAGGCTGCGGCGCACCGCGCAGAGCCTTCGCAGCGCGTCTGCTGCGGAGAAGCCGCGGAGGCCGCCGAAGCTGCGCTGGCGGCCCGCTGTGCCTGGTATCCGGCGGCCGGATGGCCGGATGACGAGGCACAGCGCGGGAATCTCGCGCGCGTGCTCGGCGCGGAGCCCGGCGCGAAGGCGCTGGCCTGGAGCAGGCTTGCGGTGAGCGCGCCGGGCGGAATGAACGTCCGGCTGTCCCTCCGCAGCCGGGATGTAGCGGCACTCAAGGTCTACGTAGATGGCAGGCTTGCCGCCATCCAGTCCGAAGAGAGTGCCGGCCTTGAGTGCATGCTGCCGCTGAGCTTCGGCAGCCATGACCTGCTGGTCGAGGCCGTGTGCGGCGGCCCCGGGTGGGGCTTCCGCCTGGAAGCAGCAGAAGCAGTTCCCCGTGTCCGGGCGGGGGACACGGGAGGCAGTTCTTGTGTCCTTAAAAGCTCCACCGGCACACTGAAGCTGGTGAGTCCTTATCCGGTGGAAGGGCAGACCGGGCCATGGTTGTACCTGGGCCCGTTTCTACAATCGGCGGCACCGCAGCCAATGGAAGCGGTCTCTATGGATGCTCCCTTCGGTGAAGGGGCGGAGGAATGCTTTTGGCGGGTGGACCGTCCTGGCGGTGCAGTCAGGCCCTATCTGGAGAGTGTGCTGTACGGCCGCTGGAATTATCCGCTCGGGGTAACTCTATATGGTCTGCTGCGTACCGGTCAGGCTCTGGCTGATCCTCATTATTCCGCTTATACTAGAGGACATATTGAGCAGTGTACCCGGCTTCATGCTTATTCGCTCTGGGACCGCAGCCGCTATGGTGCTCCGGGTATTAACCAGCAGCTGGCGCTCATGGACTCACTGGATGACTGCGGCTCCTTCGGTGCTACGATGCTCGCCGCCCATGCCGAACAGCCGCTGCATGGAGCGACCGAGACAGCGGCGTATATCGCCCGGTACATTCATGAGACGCAGTCCCGCGATGAGGAGGGGGCACTCTACCGGACACGGGGCACCACCGACTTCATGCAGGGAACGATGTGGTGTGATGACCTGTATATGAGTACTCCATTCCTGAGCAGGTATTATAAGCTGACGGGAGATACCGCTTATCTGGATGATGCAGTGTCACAATTTCTCCATTACCGTAATCGGCTATTCCAGCCGGAGCTTGGCATTATGCATCATGTGTATGACTACAAATTCAGCAAGCCGAACGGTGTAGCCTGGGGAAGAGGCAATGGCTGGGTGCTGTTCTCGCTGACTGAGCTGCTGGAGGTACTGCCGGAGCAACATCCGCAGCGGGAAGAACTGCTGGAGTATTACCGGCTGCTGTGCGAAGGATATTTACGGCTGCAGGACGCCGCAGGATTATGGCATCAGGTTCTGACCGATCCCGAATCTTATGCGGAGGCATCCTGTTCCTCGATGTTCGTGTATGCTTTTGCGCGCGGCGTGCGCAGAGGTTGGCTGACAGAGCCGTATCCATATACCGGTGCAGCGTTACGCGGCTGGACGGCACTGGCCGAGTACTGCATCGACCATCAGGGGAATGTCTATGGCGTCTGCCGGGGATCGGGCTATTCCTTCAACAAACTATATTACAAAGAACAACTCACCTGGCAGCTTAACGATACTCACGGAATCGGAATAGTGCTGCTGGCCGGTATTGAAGTGCTTGAGCTCACACGGGGGCTGGAAGCGCAGCGCATATAAGGGGAGCAGGCCAAATTTAAAGGGATAAATCCCATTGATTCAGCTGAAAGTGGGCGGTGAGCGAAAATGAGAGGGATAAATCCCATTGATGCGGATAAAAGTGGATGATGAGCCAAAATAAAAGGGATAAATCCCTCTAAGCCGTCAGAATGAGGAGCACAAGTGCACTTGAATTCGTCAAAAGCCGGCCTGGAACGTAAATGAGGAGCACAAGTGCACTTGGATTTGCCAAAAGCAGGCCTAGAGCGTATACGAAGCGCACAAATACCCCTGAATCTCCCATAGGCACGCCAAAAAACCCGCAGGCGAAATTTGCTTCCTGCGGTTTTTTGCGCGGAGTGCCTTATGGGTATGTAGCACAGGCGAGCTGAGCGGTTAATCCTTATCGATCAGCTCCAGCTTTTCAAGGATCTTAAGGGTGGTAATGGCAGATAGCTGCACAGCTAATTGAATGCTGGCCTGGCTGTTTCCACTCTGCTCCAAGGCAGCTTGGTTTTCGGATAACACATCTTCCGTCACCTGCTGGATCAGACTTTTGACGATCTCGTTATTCATAATAGGCTCCTCCTTCCGAAAGTAAATACTCTCATTCTATATTTCGGCCGGACCCAGGATTTTACTTAGGGAGCAGGGAATGTTATCCGGTAATCTGAACGAAATCCACACTTAACACAGACTTGAAGCGGAATCTGTAGTAAACTGGAAGGAATGTATTGTGTGCCTGCAATTATTCTACAGAAAAGAATGTGATCAATGTATGCAGCTTCAAGCTCCTCAACCGGCCAAGAAATGGCTGGAAAAATATCTGTCCGGAGACAGCATGGATTACCGGCAAATTATCGCCTTGTTTCTGCCTATTCTCATTGACCAGGCTTTCATTATCGGACTGAATCTGGTCAACACTGCGATGATCAGCTCGTCAGGGATGGCGGCGGTCAGTGCGGTGAATATGGTGGATTCCCTGAATATTTTTCTGATCAATGTGTTTGTGGCGATTGCGACCGGGGGGACGGTGGTGGTTGCGCAGTATAAAGGAAGCGGGAATGACCGCATGGTCTCCCAGGCTACAGCCGGCTCGGTAACCTCGGTCTCGCTGCTTGCGGTGGGTATTGGTCTGCTGCTGATGTCCTTCCATACGCCTATTCTGAATCTGCTGTTCGGGACGGCTTCCGCCGATGTGCTGGACAATGCCCGGGTCTATATGATCGGCAGCAGCATCTCTTATCTGGGGATTGCCGTGGTTCAGGCCGTATGCGGTGCGCTGCGGGGCGTAGGCCGGACGCGGGCTTCGCTGATGCTGTCGCTGATTATGAACGTGCTGTACGTTATCCTCAACGTCGTCTTTATTAACCTGCTGGACATGGGTGTGCTGGGCATGACATTTGCGGTCAATATTGCGCGTTATGTGGGGATGGCCTGTGCCTTGATCTATCTGTTCAAGTTCGATTCGGTGCTGCGTGTGCGGTTCCGCGACCTGTTCCATGTACCGCTTACGATGCTGCGCAAAATCATGTTCATCGGCGTACCGTTCGCCGCAGAGCAGATGTTCTTCAACGGCGGTAAGCTGTTGACGCAAATCTTCATTGTCAGTCTGGGCACGTATGCCATCGCCACTAATGCGATTGCCGGATCGCTGGCGATGGTCTTTCAGATTCCGGCCAGTGCGCTGTCGCTGACGATTGTGACCGTGGTCGGCCAGTGTATCGGACGGGGGGATGTGGCGGATGCCCGGAAGTTCATCAAGTCCTTCCTGTGGATCGGTTCCGCCTCTTACGCCTTGGTGGCCTTGATCCTGATGCCGCTGTTCCACCCGCTGGTGTCTATTTTCTCCCCGCCTGCGGAGATTATCGATGATCTGTTCGTGGTGCTGCTGGTCAATGCGATTGCCCAGATTCCGCTCTGGGCGTTCAGCTTCATTCTGCCGTCTGCCCTGCGGGCAGCGGGAGATTCCCGCTTCACCTCAATTGCTTCAATGCTGACCATGTGGCTGTTCCGGGTGGTGTTCGGCTATATTCTCGGAATTGTACTGGGGTACGGGGTGCTGGGGGTATGGCTGGCGATGAACTGCGAGTGGGCGGTCCGAGGAGCAGTATTCCTGTGGCGCTTCCGGGGCAAGAAGTGGTATGCGCACAAGCTGATCTAGATCCTGCTGGTAAGAAGACTCCTAATTCAGGGGTCTTCTTTGCTGTGCAGTAAGCCGGAATCATCTATAAAAAGCACGGTACAACCTTTAGTTTCAGGTAAGACGCACTTGGGTCCGTATGCTACGATTTGGGTGGTGAAGGGGGAGGCTTCCACATTAGCTGTAAGCGCTTAACTCATTGAAACCCAAATTCATACAGAGGAGTGCAATGCATGAAGAGAATAATCAAGCAAGTCTCTCTGGTGCTGCTGGCAGCCCTTCTGCTTCTTCCGGCAGGCGGTTATCTTCCGGCTGCTCAGGCAGCCGAGGCACAGACCACGGTATATCATGAGACCTTCGCGAATGGGGCAGGTAAGACGAGCCACTCAGGGGGAGCAATCCTGAGTGCGGTTAAGGAGGTTCCTTTTGCAGGGAATGCCGATGGTGCAGCATTATACGTAAACAACCGGAAGGACAACTGGGATGGAGTTGATTTCAAATTTACCGATCTCGGTCTCCAGCATGGGAAAACGTACACCGTAACGGCTGTTGTCTACGTTGACGCGAAGGTGACGCTCCCAGAGGGAGCAGAAGCAGCGCTGCAGACAGTGAACAGCTACGGGAATTATGCAGCAATACCCTATGTGGCAGGGCAATCGGTCACACTGACGAAGACATTTACTGTGGACACGAGTGCCACGGACTCTACTAAGAGAGACCATTCCTTGCGCATCAACTCCAACGAAAAGGGAGCCACAGTACCCTTCTACCTTGGCGATCTTCTGATAACGGCAGAGTCCGCTCCGGGCGGCGGGGAAGAGCCTGTGCGTGAACCGGCTTTGCCGTTCAGCAAGGTTACTTTTGAAGATCAGCAATTGGGCGGCTTCACCGGCAGAGCCGGAACCGAGACGGTAACTGTAACGAATGAAGCGAATCATACAGAGGGCGGTTCGTATTCCCTGAAGGTCGAGGGCAGAAGCAACACCTGGCACGGGCCTTCCCTGCGTGTGGAGAAGTATGTGGACAAGGGCAGCGAATATACCCTGTCTGCCTGGGTGAAGCTGATCGAACCGGCGAGCGCACAGCTCCAGCTGTCCACACAGGTGGGGAACGATACAGGAGCGAGTTATGTGGCGCTGTCTCCCAAGACGATCAGTACGGCTGACGGCTGGGTGAAATATGAGGGCAGCTACCGCTATAACAGTGTGGGCGGCGAACATCTGACCCTGTACATTGAGAGTTCCAATAATGCAACCGCTTCCTTTTATATCGATGATATTAATTTCGAACATACCGGCACCGCTCCGGTGGATATTCAGAGAGATCTGATTCCGCTAAAAACAGCCTATCAAAAAGACTTCCTGATCGGCAACGCGTTATCCGCCGAGGATCTGGAAGGTGTGCGGCTGGACCTGCTGAAAATGCATCACAACGTTGCTACCGCAGGTAATGCCATGAAGCCGGATGCGCTGCAGCCGACCAAGGGCAATTTCACTTTTACAGCGGCGGATGCGATGGTGAACAAGGTACTTGCCGAAGGCATGAAGATGCACGGGCATGTGCTGGTCTGGCATCAGCAGTCTCCTGCATGGATGAATACGTCAACGGATGGAGCGGGCAAAAGCGTTCCACTGGGGCGTGACGAAGCCCTCGCTAACCTGAGAGAGCACATTAAGAGAGTTATGGAGCATTTCGGAGACCGGGTGATCTCCTGGGATGTAGTCAACGAAGCTATGAATGATAACCCGTCCAATCCGAATAACTGGCAAGCGGCGCTGCGTAAGGCTCCGTGGTATGATGCTATCGGCCCGGACTATCTGGAGCAGGCGTTCCTGGCGGCCAGAGAAGTGCTGGACCAGCATCCGGAATGGGATATCAAGCTGTATTATAACGATTACAATGATGATAACCAGAACAAGGCCCAGGCCATCTACAGTATGGTTAAGGAACTGAATGAGAAGTACGCGCTGACCCATCCAGGCAAGCTGTTGATTGATGGTGTGGGAATGCAGGCGCACTACAATATCAATACCAATCCAGATAACGTCAAGCTGTCGCTGGAGAAGTTCATCTCCCTTGGCGTAGAGGTCAGTATTACCGAGCTGGATATTCAGGCTGGCAGCGGGAATAAGCAGACGGAGAAGGAACAGATTGCCCAGGGCTATCTGTATGCCAAATTAATGGATATTTACAAGGCCCATGCTGACCATATCGCGCGGGTAACCTTCTGGGGCATGGATGACCGCACAAGCTGGAGAGCGGAGTCAAGCCCGCTTCTGTTCGACAGGGATTTGCAGGCGAAGCCGGCCTACTACGCAGTCATTGATCCGGCCAAATTCATGGCTGAGCATGAGCCGGATACAGCGGAAGCCAACGTGTCAGAGGCGGTCTACGGCACGCCGGTCATTGACGGAACAGCGGATGGCATCTGGGCTTCTGCGCCCGAGATGGCTGTGAACCGTTATCAGATGGCCTGGCAGGGCGCAAGCGGAACCACGCGTACCCTGTGGGATGACCAGAATCTGTATGTGCTGGTCCAAGTGAATGACGCTCAATTGGACAAGAGCAATGTGAATCCATGGGAGCAGGACTCTGTCGAGATTTTCCTGGATGAGAATTTCGGCCGCACGACCTTCTATGAGAGCGATGACGGACAATACCGGGTCAATTACGACAATGAAGCCTCCTTCAGTCCGGCAGCCATTGGTGCAGGCTTCGAGTCGGCAACCAAGGTAACCGGAACTAACTATACGCTTGAAATGAAGATTCCGTTCAAAAAAATCACGCCAGCCGGCGGCACCAAGGTCGGCTTCGACACTCAGATCAACGATGCCAAGAGCGGCGTCCGGCAAAGTGTGGCCGCCTGGAATGATACCACCGGCAACGGCTATCAGGACACCTCCGTCTTCGGCGTGCTGAAGCTTAAGGCCAAAGACGGCGCTGAACCGCCGACGAAGCCGACTCCAACGCCAACGCCAACACCAACACCAACGGTAACGCCAACGCCAAAACCGGAAGCAACGCTGGAACCAACAGCTACACCGGCACCAGTATCCGGCGGTACCAGCTACAGCAGTACGCCTGCACCTAAGACTGCACAGATGGACAGCAAGGATGGTGTGGTGACGCTCAGACCTGTGGTGAAGACCGTAGGTACAGAGGCGAAGGCTGTAGTTACGGCTGAGCTGTGGCAGCAAGCCCTGAAGCAGGCGGCCCCGGCAGCGGACGGACGGAAGCAGATCATCATCGATCTGGCGAACCTGACCGGCGTGGCTTCCTATGAAGCCCAGTTGCCGCTTCAAGGCCTGAAGACACAGGAGAAGTACCTGCTTGTCCTCCAGAACGGCCTCGCTACGCTGTCCATTCCAAGTGAGCAGCTCGCAGGGGTTACAGCAACCACTGAATATGTTAGCATCCGGGTCAAGCAATCCACAGCCGAAGGTCTGAATGCCGCTGCTCTCCAGCAGACCGGCAGCCGTCCGGTGGTGGAGCTGAGTCTGCTTGCAGACGGGCAGAAGGTAGCCTTGCCTGGCAGCAGCGCGATGACCGTCTCTATTCCTTACAAAGCGTCAGCGGAAGAGCAGAGGGGACTTGATTCCCTGCTGGTCCGTTCGCTCACCGGTAACGGTACGTTGTCTGCTGTGGTGAACAGCCGTTACGAGGCAGCGAAGGAAGCGCTGGTGTTCCGTACTCCGGAGTTCGGCACATTTGCCGCAGCTTTCGCTCCGCCGTCCTTTACAGATCTCGGCAGCCTGTCATGGGCGAAGCAGGCAGCTTCTGCCATGGCTGCGCGCGATATCATTCCGGGCGGCATCAGCTTCATGCCTGCGGCTCCTATGAACAGAGCAGACTTCACAGCCTCGCTGATGAAGGTGCTGGAGCTTAAGGCTGCTGCTGAAGCAGTTACAGGCTTCAGCGATGTCCAGAATAACGCGGCATACAGCAAGGAGCTTGCGGCGGCGAAGCAGCTCGGTATCGTCACAGGCTATGCGGGCGATACCTTCAAGCCAGCGGGCGTCATCACCCGTCAGGAGATGATGGTAATTGCAGCGCGTGCCCTGAAGGCGGCCGGAATCACGGCTGAAGGCAACGGATCAATTGCATCATACACCGATGCCGGTCAAATCTCCGCCTATGCCAAGGACAGCGTATCCGCCTTGCTGAAATACGGTGTAGTGAACGGTAAGACGGGCAAGCTTGCCCCGGGGGACACCCTCTCCCGTGCGGAAGCTGCGGTGATTCTGTACCGGATCTGGAAGCTGTAAAGTTACTTCTATAAGAAAGAGAAACAGCCAGTCGCCGGGGATTTCCGGTGGCTGGCTGTTTGGGTATGCCGAGTTGCAATACTTGCAACATTAGCCCCACATCAAATAATTAAGGGCGAATAGCCTAAACGGTAAAGTAATGCCCCTCATCCAGATCAGCAATCAGTCCCGGCTGCACCGGCTGCCAGCACGACAGTGGCAAGATGCTTTTGACAGATAAGCACAAGGCGCAGGAGATGCTGGAGAAATGGCATGAAGGTTCATAACAAGTATTTACCGCTTCAACACCAGTGGAAGGTACACCTCGTCCACAATATTGGCGATCGTCTCCTCCGACATGGGGGCGTTGTACAGCATCAGCTCATGGCGGGCCAGATCGGACGGCAGAGTGAGCATTCGGGGGGTCACGGCTTCGGCAGACACTTCTCCCCGCTCAACAGCCCGCTCTAGCAAAATCGACATGGTCCTGTTTTGACGCCCATGCGGGAAAATATACGAGGCAAGCGGCATATCGCCCATTTCCGCTACAAGCCCGTAGAAAGCGTTCAATATGGCTTGAATATTATTCTGGTTCATAGCCCGCAGCACCCCGCATACATCATCCCTCAAATTCCCGTGATCGGGGACTTCCTCCAGCGGCAGGGGCACACGTTCCCGGATGGCAGCAAGCACAAGCTCAGCGCGGTTAGCCCACCGGCGGTAGAGTACGGCCTTGCTTGTTCCCGCCCGCTCGGCCACACTTTCCATCGTAAGATTGGAATACCCCTGCTCTGTTAACTCTTCCCGTACAGCTTGCAGAATGGCAGCTTCCAGCTCCTTGCCTCTGCGTCTGTTCTTCGATTTATCCTGTTCTTGAGAAGTGGACATATCTATCTCAACCTCCATTGGAGAATTTCGTTGCGTTTCCTATGTGGATAGTATATCATAGGCTCAAATAAGAAACTTAAAGTATCTTATTTAGTGATTAAAGGGAGATGATCAACTTGCAAGAGCAAGCTAAACCAGCACTTGAACCGTCTGAACAGCAGGCTGGAGCGAAGAACTTGATGTGGATTCTTATGCTTGGTATCCTGGCACCGATATTCGATACGACGATAACCAATGTGGCGATTGATACGCTGGTCCGGGAATTTAACACTTCGGTGTCCACGATTCAGTGGGTGATGACCGGATATTTGCTATCGCTTGCGATGGTCATTCCGATAAGCGGCTGGGCTGTGGAGCGGTTTGGGGGAAGGAGGATGTGGCTGTTTTCACTGGGCATGTTTTTGCTCGGCTCTGTGCTGTGCAGCATGGCGTGGAACGTGGAGAGCCTGATACTGTTCCGAACCCTTCAGGGGATCGGCGGGGGCTTGCTGATGCCCATTATGCAGACCTTGGCCGTACGTGCCTATGGAGGAGACAATATGGGCAGAAAAATGGCGACCATAGCTCTGCCAGCGCTGCTTGGGCCCATTCTGGGACCGGTGGTGGGTGGAATAATCGTTAATCACTTGAACTGGAGATGGATCTTCTTTGTCAATATTCCGCTGTGCGTGGCTGCCATAATTGTTGCTTGGAAAGGGCTCCCTAAGGAAGAGCACAATGCCCGGACGCTACGGCTGGATATGTCTGGATTGCTGATGCTGTCTCCGGCTATCGTGCTTATCCTGTACGGTCTTGGAGAAGTCAGCTCCCACCACGGCTTCGGTCATGCTGCGGTTCTTGCCCCAGTCATAGCAGGTGTGGCGCTTTTAGCAGTATTTGTGGTGTATGCCCTCCGCAAAGGAAGCGAAGCATTGATCGATGTCAGGCTGTTCCGGGTACGTTCCTTAACCGTGTCCTCTACACTGCTGTTTCTATCCGGCTTGACCACCTATGGTGCAATGCTGCTCCTGCCGCTGTATCTCCAGCAAGTCCGCGGTGAAACGGTGCTGATCTCCGGCCTGCTGCTCGTTCCCCAAGGCATCGGGATGCTGCTGACCAGATCACTGGCCGGCAAATTGACGGATCAGATCGGATCGAGACCTGTGGTGCTTGCCGGAACGGTCCTTACCATCCTCGGCACTTGGCCGCTGACACAGCTTGGAGCAGACACGAGTTACTATTTTTTGAGTGCAGTTCTTATTGTGAGGGGGGCCGGATTAGGGGCCGTTTTTCTGCCGGTTATGGCTTCTGCCTATATCGGTCTGTCCTCGAAGCAAATCCCGCACGCGAGCAGCACTACCCGTATTATGCAGCAGATTGGCGGCGCCTTCGGCGTATCGGTTATCGCAATTATTTTGCAAAATGAGCTGAATTCCGTCCTGACTCCTGACCCGTCCGCATTGGCCGTTGCCTTCGATCATACGTTCATGTGGACGATTGCCTTCTCGACTCTGGCGTTAATTCCGGCGGCGTTCCTGCCTAGAATACGGAAATAACACGGCTGGTGCGCATGTGCAATAATGTTTCATTTTCTTGGGTAAAATGGTTGCGGAGGGTAGAGTGATCGGGTACCATTTATAGTTATAATCCAAAGAAACTGGGCATGTATCTGCTGCGGTTCAATGGCAGGCTCTGAAGGAGGACGACTAAATGGACTACCAGCCGTATAACGATGGAGGTTACCAGCCGCTCGTGGTGAAGCCGTTCTGGATCAAGATCCTTTTCCTGTTAGCGGGATCCTTGCTTTTTGTGATATTGGGGTTCTGGCTGCTAAAAATATCCGGGGAGGTTACGACGGATCTTGCCATCCTTCTGCGGACGCTGGGAATTGCCTGCACCGTGCTGTTTGGCCTGGCGGCCATCGTCTATCTAATCATGCTGCTGCGCCGCTCCCCGCTGCTGGTGGTGGATGCCCAGGGCATTGATGACCAGTCTTCAGCGATTCCGGGAGGACGCTTGATGTGGGAGGACATTTCGGACATCCGCTTGATCCGTTACTATGGACAACTGAACATCTGCATCTTCCTCGTTGACCCCCAAGCCTACCTGTCCCGGCAACGCGGACTAAAGCGCTGGCTGATGGCCATCAACCTCCGTCTCGCCGGCACACCAGTGAATATAACGGGCCAGTCCATGCAACTGCCGCTGGAGCGTATCTATGAGGAGATGGAGCTGCGAAGACGGCTGTGGGCGGGGCTGAGGTAGTCTGAATTTGCTATTTAAACATAAAAGAGAATAGGACATTGACGGTACTACTTCACGGTAGTGCTTTTTTATTTTAGAGACAGAAGAGCACATATTCGATTTATTTGAGGATGATATCGTCCATCCGGACGTTTCAGTTCAAAAGCAAATTGGTATGGTTGATTGGTCGGGAATTGGTAGTTTATAAATAAAATGTATATAAGGTATAATATTCCATGTAGCGCTGCAATGCAGTGAAGTGAAATGCTCCGAAGGAGGATTAAGATGAATCAAGTCCATACCGGGAAAGTAGAGGGCAGTAGAGCATTTAAAGTGGAATTTTCGCAAGATGTTTTTGAGATAGCCCCTGATTTACATGTTGGGTTGATCGCGACTTCTCATATTGCAAACTTAGACAGGGATTCTGAAGTGAACGCGCTGCTTGCTCATATGGAACAGGAAATCATGAACTCAGGATTGCAAAAAGAATCAATAAGTGAAATTCCGACCATTGCAGCCTGGCGGAAAGTCTATAGTCAATTTGGTGTCAAGCCCGCAAGGTATCCTTGCGCTGCAGAATCGCTCATAAGACGTGTAGTTGAACAGGGGGCATTAGCCCGAATTCATACACTCGTGAACTTATGCAATGCTATCTCTTTGAAATGCCGTACACCTATAGCTTCGTGCGATATCTCTGATATACAAGAATTTGTTATCAGAAGAGCTACTGGGAATGAACAGTTCTTGCCGATTGGGAAAGTGGATGGGTGTGAGCTTCCTTCAGCCGGTGAGATTATTTATGCAGATGATGCCGGGAGAGCACACTCCCGGCGCTGGAACTGGAGACAGAGCGATCATGTTAAGACAACGGCTGAATCCTCACAAATGCTGTTTACGATTGAAGCGGTCCATAAAGAAGCTAAAGTACTTGTAGAGGCCACTACGTTTCTTTTAAATGAATTGCTGCAGCCATTTACCGGAGTTGGGAGATCTGAATGGGCGTTCATTCATAAGGATTCACCTGTGCATACCTTTCTATTACATAACGGGGAGGTTTTCGCGGATCGTGACAGAGCCCATGAGGCAAGTGAAGAAAGGTATTATTGACTCCATTCCCATTGTTATCGGATATATCCCGGCGTGCATCACCTTCGGCCTGGTGGGCAAAGCCCTTTCCTTAAGTGACCTGGAGGTCTTTCTTCTATCCGCTGTGGTCTACGCCGGAGCAAGCCAGTTTATCGCAGCTAAGCTGCTCGCAGTGGGAACCGCTGCCCCTATTATTTTGCTGCTCACGTTCGTTATCAATTTAAGATACTTTTTTATTAGCCTGTCATTCTCTTCCAGAATGAACCGGAATACACGCCCGTTCTACAAAGGATTTGTTGGATTCGGGCTGACAGAAGAGGTGTATGCGGTCAGTATGATGTCCGACAAAAACCGCAGAGAAGCAGGGAGTCATTCCCTTCCTTATTTGCTGGGGCTGGAGATCCCGCCCTACACCGTCACACTAATCGCAACGTATGCCGGGATTATGCTGGCAGATTATATTCCCGCTAATATTTTGCCGGCGCTGAATACTTCCCTGTACGCTTTGCTTATTGCATTAGTAATACCCCAGATCCGGCTCAACAAAAGAAACCTGGCGATCTGCATTTCAGCCGCTGTTTCCTCCTGGTTGCTACAGCCCTTATTAGGAACAGCTACTGTAGTGGCTGCGATGATCATCGGAGCATGTGTCGGCGGAATATTCCCTTCCAAAGAAAATGAGGTCAGGAGTGAAGTCATGTGACAATAATTGTGATCCTCGGAATGGGTATGCTGACCTTCTTATTCCGCATTGCGCCGCTGCTGCTTGTGCGGAAGGCGGAGATGGAGGAGCGAAAGAACTGGTTTTTGGAGAATCTTCCTCTGGCTGTACTCAGCGCGTTAATTATTCCCGGTATATTTCAGGTGGATCAAGAGGCGCCGATGGTAGGGATTGCAGCGGGTGTGGTTGCTATTGTTCTCGTATTGGCTAAAAAGGTGCCATTGTTTGGTGTCATCATTGCTTCTGTCGCTGTTGCTGTTTTTGTTGAACTTCTATAATCCATTCATAATGGGAGGAATATGCGCCTATGGATATTATGCCGGTAGAACTGCTAGCGATATGCGGATCAACCCGCATTGGTGGAAATACAGACCAGATCCTGAAGTATAGCAAAGAAATAGCTATCCACAGAGGAGCAAATCTCTCAGTACTTAATTTAAGAGAATTTAACCTCTCGCCTTCCGGGACCTGCGGGGATTGCAACTACCGGGAGAAGGCCTGCGAACTGACGGATGACATGCAGTACATTGTGCAGATGATGCAGAAGGCCGAAGGGATTATTTATGCGGTTCCTGTTCATGGTTTCGGCATGGGGCATCTGATGCAAATGTTTATTGAACGCTCAGGGGTATGCTATCTCCGATTTGAGCGCCCCCTTACGAATAAGGTCGGAGGAGCGATCATTACAGGCCGGCGCTATAATCACCAGCATGTTCATTCTCAGATTGTGAACAATATTCTGCTGAATCGTATGATCCTGGTAGGGAGCGGTTTTCCCGCTCTTCTGCATGCCGGACAAGCAAGCGAGGCATTCAGTGATTTGGAAGGGCTGGATTCTGTACGAAGAATGATCAACCGGATGATTGATATGATCTCAGCTATGAAGCATTATTCGCAGATTACGAATCATTCCTTTTTGCAATGTGAGGAAGAGAATGAGCGGAGAATATGCAAGAATGAGCTGCGTCGTCTCCAAGCACCGCTAGTGTAAGAGATTGCCCATCATTGGTTTTCATATAATAAATAATAAAAAGTGGAGGTTGATGGCTGTGACGAATAAGGAACTGGAAGCTCTCGGAGGGATTGATTTTCCTAATATGGAATGGACAAGCTGGGAAAAGCCTGGTGCTAACGGGCGTGTGAAAATCAGCTATATCGGCAATAAGCGGCTTCGGTTGCTGGAGCTTCCTCCGGGTTTTAATGAAGAGCATTGGTGCCTGAAGGGGCATGTGGGTTATGTGCTGCAGGGAGAATTCACAATACATTACGAGAGCAGAAAGGTATCCTGCAGGCCCGGGATGGGTTTTGTAATTCCTGATGGAGATCCGCATCGGTCACAAGGGATGGAAGGTAGCCCGACTCTGGTGTTTGTTATTGATGAAGTGGACTAAAACAGACTGGGAGTGTGAAGAATCTTGCATCCTATTCAAGTAAACACTGAAGTGCATGATATTCCGTTTCACGATTCCTTTGAGACCTATTTATCCTTGCGGGAACACCTGGGGGAGCAAAATACCTACTTTCTGGAAACCTTATCGGGGTCTTCCAAGAGTGCCCAGAGTACTTTTATAGGGTTCAAACCGCTCTTTACGATTACAGCATTCTCAACAGAAATACAACTGACAGGACTAGAGTCCATGATGGAGCGGGTAAGCCAGGGGGGGCTGAAGGCAGGGCTGCTTGTCTCTCGGGATGGGGGTTTGCATTTGCGAAATCGCAAGGACTTGTGGGATTTCCTGCGGTTCGTTCAGTCCCAGTTCACCGTTTCCGTCCCGGATCGGGGCGAAGCCTTCTATTTCGGTTTTTTTGGATATTTGGGCTATGATACCGCATGGTCTGTTGAAAGTCTGCCGAGACAGATTCCGAATGACGGAACGGTCCCGGATCTTGCCTTGTCCCTGTATCAAGGGCTAATAGAATATAATTTGGTTGACAAGACCGTACGGCTGATTCTCAACCAAGCTGCTGAAGGATGGGATGACCTGTCCAAGGCGGAGATTTGCCTTATGCTTCATAAGGGTGATTTGCAGATGAACCGGGTGTTAACTGATGCTGTAGAGCCATTATCTGTGGAATATACGATAGACAGTCAGGTATATCAGAATAATGTGAGGAAAGCTCTCTCCTATATTTCGGCTGGAGATATCTATCAAGTCCAGCTAGGGAATCAAGTCAATATTGACAGCCCTATGACTCCTGTTGACGTGTATCGGAGACTAAGAGTGCGTAATCCATCGCCATATATGTATTTGGCCACTTTTGGAGGGATGACGCTGATCGGGGCCAGTCCAGAGCTGTATATTAAAATCCAGGGTGGGAACATCATAATGAGGCCTATTGCAGGTACTTGCCCCAAGGGCCCCACTCCAGAGGAGAATGTGAGACTTATAGAAGCTCTGAAGCGGGATGAAAAGGAAGTAGCAGAGCACATTATGCTGGTAGATTTATGCCGTAATGATATTGGCCGGGTCTGTGAAACAGGGACTCTGGAGGTAGAGGAATTAATGGCGATCGAGAAATATTCACATTTGAACCATCTGGTGTCAAGTGTAAGGGGAGCGAAGAAAGCCACAAACGACATGTATGATATTATTGCCGCTACTTTTCCGGCAGGCACAATGACTGGAGCGCCTAAGATTCGGGCAATGGAGATCATTGAAGAGCTTGAAACCACGCGCCGTGGGGCCTATGCGGGGGCAATGGGATTCATTGATTTCAACGGGTATGTAAATATGGCCCTGTGCATTCGTACAGCGGTTCACCATAAGCCTGATTCGTATTCCATTCGCGCCTCTGCGGGAGTGGTGGCTGATTCCGTGCCGGAGAAGGAGTGGAGTGAAACTTTTCATAAAATGGGTGCATTATTCTGGGCTGTCACAGGCAGGGAGGTACTGAATGAGAGCATTGGTCGTTGACGCATATGATAGCTTTGTATTTATTATTTGCCAATATCTGATGAAAGCCGGAGTAGAGCTTGAAGTGGTGCGTAACGATCAGTTAAGTTCGGGTCTTGTGGAGCAGTTGGCTCCGGATTTTGTAGTCCTGGGTCCAGGTCCGGGCCATCCGGCTGATGCGCGGTATATCGAGCTGATCCGGCAATATGGAGCGTGTCTTCCGATCCTTGGCGTATGTCTGGGTCACCAGGCGATTGGACTTGCATTCGGCGGCAAAGTTATAGGGGCGAAACATCTGATGCATGGCAAAACCAGTGAGATTATTCACGATGGTAAAGGCTGTTTTGCAGAACTCCATAATCCATTTCGGGCTACGCGTTATCATTCCCTGATCGTGAGCCGGGAGGAGCTGCCGGATTGTCTGGAAGTCACTGCAGAATCTGCGGATGATGGATATATTATGGGGGTACGGCATAGGGAATTGCCAATTGAATCTATTCAATTTCATCCTGAAAGTGTATGCACTGAAAGCGGATTTCAAATATTTCAAAATTTCATTTCGACCTATGTATCATACTTATATGAAACTCAAATTATCTAGGGAGGATCAGTAATGTTGAATGAGAACCTTGCGCTTCATCGTCAAGAGATTGATATCATCGACCGGCAGATAGTGGCTTTGCTCGCTGAAAGAACCCGGGTCGTTAAGAAAATTATGGTCTTGAAAAAAGATGAGGAGTCCGTCCGTTCCTGTGACCGGGTTAAGCAGGTACTAGATAAGGTAGCTGGGCTGGCAGAGGCGGCAGGTCTTGAACCACAGATCGCAACGGCTACTTACAAGACATTAATTACGGTTCTGACGGATATGCAGCTTGAATATCTGCACAGCCGCGAGCAGTCAGATGAGCCAGCGGTGTGAGAGCCGCGATTCATGATCTGAAGTCGGCTCTTGTATACTTGGAGGAACATGTTGAAGGCGTCCAGCGGTATACGGTGCCTGTGGACGCTAAATATGAGTTAGCCGCTCTATATGCAGCCCAGGGAGGCGGGGTTCCTGTCTCTTCACCAACCGGCCCGGGAGTACCGATGTTATTCGAACATGTGATGCCAGTGAACAAAACGGTGCTGGCGGGGATCTTTGGAACCCGGAAACGTTGTGCAATGCTTCTCGGGGCCCAAGAACAATATATAGCGGACTTCCTGCTGGATGCCGCACAGCATCCAATTGAGCCTGTAAAATATGAGAAGCCGCCCTGTCAGGAAGTGATCCATCAGGATGTTAACCTCACCCGGTTGCCAATCCCCACCATGAGCATGAAGGATGCGGGACCCTATATTACACTCGGGTTAGTAGTCGCTAAGCATCCTGTCACTGGTGACAGCAATATTTCCATTCATCGGCTATGGGTGAAAAGCAACAACGAACTGACAATCTGGATGGTTCCAGGCCGCCACTTGGAGAGCTTCTACCTGGCGGCACAAGAAATGGGTGTGCCGCTTCCGATCTCCATCAATATCGGTCTGGATCCTGCTATATATATTGCTTCCTGCTGCACGGGTGCTGTAGCGCCCGAGGGGTTCAATGAGCTGGCTATTGCAGGCGGATTACGGAGACAGCCAGTCAAGATTTCCTCCTGTTTATCTGTTGCCGCAGACTGCTTGTCCGAAGCGGAGTATGTACTGGAAGGTGAAATTACCTATGAGTATGCTCCTGAAGGAGAGCCTGGGGGCCATTCTATGCCGGAGTTTCTGGGATATGACGGCAAGGCACATCCCCATTTGCCTGTCATTAAGATTATGGGGATCACTTCCTCAGCTAATCCTATATTTCAAACCGTGATTGGTCCGGGATACGAGCAATCTAATCTTTTAGCGGTGGGGATGGAAGCTGGAGTGCTCCAATATGTACGCAATCAAGTAACTTCCCGCATTACCAATGCCTATTGCAGCTCTGCCGGGGGAGGGCAACTGCTGTTATTTGCTCAATTTCATAAAATAGATGATGAGGACGATCTCGCCGTCAGGCGCGCCGGAACGATGATTCTTCGTTCTTTTCGAATGATCAAACAGGTGGTTTTGGTAGATGAGGATGTTAACCTGTTCAGTGAAGAGGAAGTGTGGTGGGCCATGACGACCCGTTTTCAGGCGGATGTGGACATTATTACCTTCCCGGGACTTGAAGGCTTCCATCTGGACCCATCGCAAATGCCGGGCATGTCCCCACAGATTACGAAGCCTGGCATGACCACAAAAGTCGTGTTTGATTGCACAGTACCCTATAGAATGAGAGACGGGTTTATAAGAACTTCTTTTGGCACACCCAAAAATATATAGGAGGTTACTCAATGAGCATTATTAAGGTAACTGCGGACGGTGTATTTGGTGAAGGAGATCAGGAGAAGTTTGGCGGAAGCAACGTTCCGGATGAGCTAAGGGCGGCGCTTAATAAATTGGACGAAGCTTTTCAGCGTTATAAGGACGACGAAGAGTTCGAGCGGGAGTTCCTGCACTATCTGAATGAATATGTGGGCCGGCCGAGTCTGTTATATTATGCGCAGCGGCTGACGAATAAACTGGGCGGGGCCAAAATTTACCTCAAACGTGAAGATTTAAATCATACCGGAGCACATAAGATCAATAATACTATCGGCCAGATCCTGCTTGCCCACCGGATGAAGGCCAAAAGAATTATTGCCGAGACTGGCGCAGGACAGCATGGTGTAGCCACTGCTACCGTATGTGCCTTGTTCAATATCCCTTGC
Source organism: Paenibacillus sp. FSL P4-0338 (assembly GCF_038002365.1). Lineage (NCBI taxonomy): Bacteria > Bacillati > Bacillota > Bacilli > Caryophanales > Paenibacillaceae > Paenibacillus > Paenibacillus sp. FSL P4-0338. Next base: position 1,932,340 of record NZ_JBBOCG010000002.1, read on the forward strand.
ACCATTTATATGGGGGAGGTGGATATTGAACGACAGGCTCTCAATGTATTCCGTATGCAGATGCTGGGAGCTGAGGTTGTGGCTGCGAAGTCCGGTAACAGAACACTGAAGGAAGCTGTGGATGAAGCGCTGAATGATTTCGCACAGAACTATGAAGATACCTACTATCTCATCGGATCTGTTGTTGGACCGCATCCGTTTCCGCTGATGGTCCGTCATTTTCAAGCGATTATTGGAAGAGAGGCCAAGCAGCAGATTCTGCAGAAGGAAGGGCGCCTTCCTGATCTGATCACTGCATGTGTAGGCGGGGGATCCAATGCGATTGGATTGTTTCATCCCTTCGTGGATGACCCGGGTGTCACGATAGTGGGCATAGAGCCTGCAGGAAAAGGGATCGAGACCGGGATCCATGCAGCACCGCTTAGTACAGGCAAGCCGGATATTATTCACGGGTTCAGATGCTACGTGATGAACGATGCCGAGAACTGCCATTCCATTGCAGCCGGGTTGGATTACCCCGGTGTGGGTCCGGAACATAGCTATTATAAGCAGATTAAGCGGGCGGAATATGTCTCGATTACCGATGAAGAAGCGCTGAATGCCTTCTTGACCCTTTCCAAGACGGAGGGAATTATCCCGGCCCTGGAAAGCTCTCACGCTGTCGCCTATGCGATGAAGGTTGCAGGAGCCATGAGCAAGGATGAAATTATTGTGGTTAGTCTTTCTGGCCGCGGGGACAAGGATGTTGCTCAAGTCTATGAAATGCTCAAGGAGCGCCCTGCACTACAAGAAGTATAAGACAATCTATATACTGCAAGCCTTCGGTGTCTCAAAACCCGGAGGCTTAAATCCATTTATAGAGAAAGATCTCATAGGGGATGGAGGGGGCTTTACTTGGCGTATGAATTGTTAATTACACTAGATAAGACATCGGATACATCTTTATCCAGACAGGTGTTTGAGCAAATCTTGCAGGCAATTAACAGCGGATGCTTGCGAAGCGGGGACCAGCTTCCTGCCACTCGATTGCTGTCCGAACAGATTCTGGTTTCCCGCAGTGTCATTCTTCAAGCCTATGAGCAACTACAGGCGGAAGGTTATCTGGAGATGAGGAGAGGAGCGGGAACGTTTGTTGCCGACAATGCAGCGGGAGCAGATACTGACCCCGGCAGGATGACGGGTAATTATTGTGCTGTGTCAACCAAAGCACCGAAATTCATATCGGCTCTTCCCTCATCGTCAGCGGTTCCTTATGATTTCCGACATGGTGTGCCAGCTTGGGATATGTTTCCCATGGACCGATGGCAGCGTGCACTGACTGAGGTCTGCCGGAGAGCCACACCTGACATGCTTACATACGGACCAGCAGAAGGTACCCTGGCACTCCGGGAGGAGATTGCCCGGTTAGTTCGTTCTACCCGCTCCATTCCGGCACTTCCGGAGCAAATTGTGATTACGACTGGGGCTACACAAGCTCTGGATATTCTCGCCAGGCTTTGCCTGAGTAAAGGAGATCAGGTGCTGGTTGAAGACCCAACTCATAACGTGCTCAGGGAAATATTCAGCTACTCTGGGGGTGAAGTGATTCCCGTACGGGTTGACCAGGAAGGAATATGTGTTCAGGAGATGGATGAATGTCTGGCGCATCACAGTAAAAGACAGTCAAAAACTCCCAAGTTGATCTATGTAACCCCTTCGCATCAGTTTCCGGTGGGTGTGACAATGTCATTTAACCGGAGAATTCAGCTTTTGGAGTGGGCAAGAGGGTCAGGAGCACTCATTATTGAAGACGATTATGACAGTGAATACCGGTATGTAGGGCAAAAGGTATCTGCACTTGCAGGGCTGGATAACTCTGGGCGGGTCGTATACGTGGGAAGCTTCAGCAAAATTCTGTTTCCTGCACTGCGCATTGGCTATGCCATTCTTCCGCCTTCCTTAATAAAGCCCTTTCTGGCGATCAAGTGGATTACGGATCGCATGACCCCTACGCTGGAACAGGAAGCACTGACGGATTTCATCCAGTCAGGACAATATGCCAAGCATGTAAGCCGAATGGGGAAATTATATGCTACCCGCCGCTCCTGTCTGGTAAAGGCGCTTCAGCATGAGTTTGGCAGCCGGGTCAAGGTTTTTGGAGATGAGGCTGGATTACATCTGCTCATTGAGCTGGATACAGTGGTTGATGAGCAGATGATTGCCGCGAAGGCTCTGGGACATGGAGTGAAAATATATCCTGCATCTGATTATTTTCTTAACCAGATCCCTCAGAAGCCAACATTTATTCTGGGGTATTCGAATTTATCGGAGAATCAGATCAGAACGGGAATTAAGCAGATGGCACTTGCCGAGAAAGAATGCCGAAAGGTCTTAGGCAAGGAGAAGAGCCGCTAGAGAGGAATGATCCAAGAGTCCAAACAGGATAATATATGGAAGACAGAATGCCAAAAAATCACGGCCCCAAAGCCGCGAATCTTAATTAGATATGTTAGAAATGGTCGAGACGACAGGATTCGAACCTGCGGCCTCTTACTCCCGAAGCAAGCGCTCTACCAAGCTGAGCTACGTCTCGACGCTAAGAATAATTAAATTATACGCCTGTGTGTAAGCGCTGTAAATAACCTTTTTCATAGCGATTATCAGCTCCTGTTACAGCAAATTACGGCCTGTGATTGACAGATATCCACCCGCTGGCTATACTTGAAATGTTAAAAAGCAAATCGGACAAAGCGTTGATGAAAACAAGTACGCCGGAGCATGGCTTCACCAGAGAACAGGTTCCTTTGCGGATTGCCGCATCGGGTGTGAGAACCTGGGAGACAGGCCGGCTGAAAGCTAATTTCGGAGTGCGGGGACAATCCCGCCGGGGGCACCCGTTAACAGCCGCACAAGGCGATCGTCTGCAGTTGTCCGTGGTTCACGGATTAAGGCGATAACCAGGGTGGTACCGCGATAATCATCGTCCCTGAATTTCATTCAGGGGCGTTTTTTGTTGTTAATTTAATGAAGAGACGGGAGCTGTACATGATGAAAGCAAGTGAAATCCGTTCCAAATGGCTGCAGTTTTTTGAGAGCAAGAACCACCGTATTGAGCCGAGCGCCTCGCTCGTGCCGCACAATGACCCTTCGCTGCTGTGGATTAACGCAGGTATGGCGCCACTGAAGGCCTACTTCGACGGCCGGGAGATTCCGGAGAATCCCCGCCTGACGAATTCGCAGAAATGTATCCGCACCAATGATATTGAGAACGTGGGCAAGACGCGCCGCCACCATACGTTCTTTGAGATGCTGGGTAACTTCTCCATCGGTGATTATTTCAAGGAAGAGGCCATTACCTGGGCTTGGGAATTCCTGACCGGCAAGGAGTGGATCGGCTTCGACGGCGACCGGATCTCCGTGACTGTGTATGCTGAGGACGAAGAAGCGTTCAAGCTGTGGAATGAGAAGGTCGGCCTGCCCGCAGAACGCATCATCAAGCTGGGCGACGAGAACTTCTGGGATATCGGCGAAGGCCCGTGCGGCCCGTGCTCGGAGATTTTTTATGACCGCGGTGAAGCGTACGGCAGTGATATGAGTGATCCGGAGATGTATCCGGGCGGTGAGAATGAGCGCTGGCTGGAGGTCTGGAACCTCGTATTCTCACAGTTCAACCATAATAAGGACGGCAGCTATACGCCGCTTCCCAACAAGAATATTGATACCGGCGCAGGCCTGGAGCGCTTCGCTTCCATTCTTCAGGATGTGGATTCCAACTTCGATACCGATCTGTTCCAGCCGATTATCCAGAAGACTGCCGGGCTTGCCGGGGTAACCTACAAAGATAATGTTGAACAGGATATCGCGCTAAAAGTCATTGCCGACCATGTGCGTACCGTTACCTTTGCGGTGGGTGACGGAGTACTTCCTTCCAATGAAGGACGCGGCTATATTATCCGCCGTCTGCTCCGCCGCGCCGTACGTTACGGCAAGACGCTGGGAATGGACCGTCCTTTTCTTCATGAGCTGACTGAGACCGTTGGAGAGATTATGGGAGTATATTATCCTTCCGTGGTCGAGAACCGTGAATATATCGCCAAAATCATCCGTCTGGAAGAGGAGCGCTTCCACGAGACGTTGTCCGATGGTCTGGCGATCCTCGGGGAGATCAGCGCCAAAGCCAAAGCAGACGGCCTGAGCACCATTGCCGGTGCCGATGCATTCAAGCTCTATGACACCTATGGCTTCCCGTTTGACCTGACCGAGGATTTCGCGTCCGAGCAGGGGCTTGCCGTAGACCGCGCCGGCTTCGATGCCGCGATGCAGGAGCAGCGTGACCGGGCCAGAGCAGCCCGTCAGGACAGCGCCAGCATGAAGATTCAAGGCGGTGCGCTCGCCGAGCTTACGGTTAAAAGTGAATTTGTTGGATATAATGACACGGTAACAGAGTCCAAGGTCCTGGCGATTGTGGTAGACGGTGTTCTTCAGGATACAGTAAGCGAAGGCGCCGAGTGCCAGGTGATCCTGGAGACAACACCATTCTATGCAGAGAGCGGCGGCCAAGTCAGCGATACCGGCGTTCTGACCGGCGGATCGGTGACCGCGAAGGTGAACGGCCTCTTCAAAGCACCGCATGGCCAGCATGTTCATCTGGTTACGGTGGAAGCAGGCGATCTGAAGGTCGGCGATACCGTCCGTGCCGAAGTGAACCAGGCGGAGCGCGAGGATATCGTGAAGAACCACACGGCCACCCACTTGCTGCACAAGGCGCTGAAGGAAGTGCTGGGCAGCCATGTGAATCAGGCTGGCTCTTTAGTAGAAGGCTCACGCCTGCGGTTCGACTTCTCGCATTTTGGAGCCATTACTCCAGAGGAGCTCAGTGATATTGAGCAGCGCGTGAACGCGCAGATCTGGCGCAGCCTTCCAGTAGTCATTGAGAATAAGCCGATAGATGAAGCCAAAGCTATGGGAGCGATGGCCCTCTTCGGAGAGAAATACGGCAATGTTGTCCGTGTCGTTCAAGTTGGCGACTACAGCCTGGAGCTGTGCGGCGGATGCCATGTGTCTAATACAGCACAGATCGGAATCTTCAAGCTGCTTAGCGAGAGCGGCATCGGTTCCGGGGTGCGCCGGATTGAAGCTGTGACTGGCCGTTACGCCTATCAGTTCACGGAGAGTCAGCTGGACCTGTTGAAGCAGTCGGCAGCCTTGCTGAAATCTTCGCTGACCGATGTGCCGAAGCGGATTGAAGCCCTGCATGCCCAGGTACGCGAGCTGGGCCGTGAGAATGAATCGCTCCAGTCCAAGCTGAGCGCAACCTTCGCAGCAGAGCTGACCAGCAGTGTAATCACAGTAGGCGGAGGAACGCAGCTTCTTGCGGTCTCTGTACAAGCCGGCAATATCGATGCTTTGCGCTCGACAGCGGACGAACTGAAGTCCAAGCTCCCGGAGGCCATACTGGTACTTGGTGCTGCAATGGATGACAAGGTGAACTTCGTGGTAGCCGTACCTCAGGAGCTGGTGAAGAAGGGCTTCCATGCCGGCAAGCTGGTGAAGGAGATCGCTGCAGTCTGCGGCGGCGGCGGCGGTGGACGTCCGGATATGGCGCAGGCCGGAGGCAAGGACGCTTCCAAGCTGGGCGAAGCCCTGAAGAAGGCCGAGGAACTGGTAGCCGCACAGGCTTAAGCGGTATACAGTAATTCCTTTCTGTAAGAAACTGTGGATTTCTATCAAGGGTTGGGAAGCAGCGGTGCTGAGGGCATTTCCTCGGTGCCGCTGCTTTATTCACACAATGTATATTTTTTTGGGTTATTCATTATTGACCCAGGGCTTGCAATAGCTTAAAACCCAAAAAAACATCTATTTTTGTAGACAAAATGCCAAAAAAAGCGCTTTAACCATGGCAGGATTTCCTCGTTGGGGCATGAATATGTTATGATGAGGGCAGCAAGTGAGCTGTACAGCAGCAACTTTGCGAAGCCGCCCGAATCAGGGTGATTTTGCAGAAGGAAGGTGTCACCACATGGACTCCATGGACAAAACGGTCAAATTCAATGTGAAGGGCGACGAAAAGGAAGCCTCTCCCCAGGAAATACTGCTCGCCGTGTACGACGCGCTGGTGGAGAAAGAATATCATCCGATCAATCAGATCGTAGGATATCTTCTTTCAGGAGATCCGGCTTACATTCCACGCCACAACAATGCGAGAAGTTTGGTCCGGAGGAAAGAGCGTGATGAGCTGATCGAAGAACTGGTCCGTTTCTATCTGGCCAATCATCGGGTGGACCAGCCCAAATGATGAAGAAGCTGGGACTGGATTACGGCGACCGCAGAATAGGTGTCGCCACAAGCGATATTTTCGGATGGACAGCACAATCTCTGGAGACTATTGAGCGGCGCGGAAACGGCAATGAATTCGAGCGTATCCGTGAACTGGTCAAGGAGTACGAAATCGGCGAGATTGTTGTCGGACTGCCGAAGAACATGAACGGCTCCGTAGGACCCCGTGGTGAAATTTGCATTGAATTCGCAGATAAGCTGCGGGAGCAACTCGATTTACCCGTACACCTTTGGGATGAGCGTCTGACGACGGTATCTGCTGAGCGGGTGCTGATTGATGGGGACGTCAGCCGGAAGAAACGCAAGGGGCTGGTGGACAAAATGGCCGCAGCGCTGATTTTGCAAAATTATTTGGATGCTAACAGTAAAAGGTGAGGGGTGTGCGGATATGACAAACGAACAGATCGGCCAAGAAGAGGAACCGGAAATTATCTATATTCCCGACGAGGAAGGTAATGAAGAGGAATTCGAGGTCATCATGAAGTTTGAAGTGGACGGATCGGATGCCAAGTATATGATGGTGGTTCCGCTTGATTCCGAGGATGAGGAGACAGATGAGGTCTACGCGTTCCGTTACGAGGAAGACGGCGACGATCTGCAGCTCTTCATGATTGAGAATGATGAAGAATGGGCCATCGTAGAGGAGACCTTCAATACTTTGGTTGACGAGCTGGATGGAGGAGCAGAGAATGACTGAGTTTTCCGCTGATCAAGCGGTATGGACTTCTAAGCTCAAAGAAGTATATGGAGAAACAGTAGAACTGGAGGATGAGCAGGGCAAGTCTTCCGTTTACGATATTATTGCAGAATTTGCTGTGGGTGATCATGCTTATGCCGTTCTGGGCGGATCGGGAAGAGCTGCGGAGCAGGAAATTCTGCGCATCGTAGTTTCTCCGGACGGACTTCCGGAGCTGGAGAGCATTATGGACGATGAAGAGTGGGAGAATATTTCCGAGCTGTATGATGAGCTTACTTTCCCTGCGGATAGCGAATAAGCGACTGTAGCAACTTCATGTAGAGCAGATACGGAAGAGTGCGGATTTTTTCCGCGCTCTTTTTGCTTATGGTCAGCGAAATGACCTTTCAGTTTGGATGGAAAAAGCTTATGCTATAAAAATAGGTTGAATTTTGGACAATACAATTTTATACTTTATAGTCGGAAAGTGAGGCGTAACATTTGAAAGCCGTGATCCGCACTGTGCTTATCTTAATTCTGGTCCTGGCAGCTGCTGCAGGAGGAGGAGCATGGTACATCTGGAATGGAATGCAGCCGGTCAAGCCCGCAGGGCCGGCCGTAACGGTTACGATTGAGAAGGGTATGGGAAGCTCGCAAATAGCTGACCTGCTTGAGCAAGAGGGCATTATCAAGCACAGCCTGTTCTTCAAAGGATATCTGAAATGGGTCCAGGAAGGCTCCAGCTTCAAGGCGGGCACTTACCAGGTAAGCCCCGGCGACTCCTACGATACGCTGATCAGCCGGTTGAATGCCGGAGATATTGTGAAGGAAGCTACCGTTACTTTTACAATTCCTGAAGGGTATACTGCGGTTCAGGTGGCAGAGAAGCTGGCCGCTGCATGGAATCAGAAGCCGGAGATCTTCCTGAAGCTGATTGATTCAGGTAAGGGAATGGAAGCCGTAAGCAAGCTGGAGATTCCGGACAATCCGCTGCTGCGCCACCGGCTGGAGGGGTACCTTTTCCCGGAGACCTATGAACTGGCTAAGGACAGCACCCCGCAGGAAGTCATCGGGGCGATGCTGGACCAGCTGGTGAAGAAGCTGGATACGATTCCTGAGTGGAAGGCGAAGCTGGCGAACCGCGGGCTCTCGCTGCATGAGCTGCTGACCGTAGCTTCACTGGTGGAGCGTGAGGTGGTAGTAGACAAGGAACGTCCGCTGGTGGCCGGTATTATCTATAACCGGTTGGATAAGGGGCAGAAGCTGGAGATCGACGCTACCGTCCAGTACTTGCTGGACAAGCAGAAAGAGCGGTTGTATGAGAAGGATCTGAAGGTAGACAGTCCTTATAATACGTATAAGCAGGCGGGCTTGCCGCCTGGACCGATCAGCAGCCCCGGGCTGGCGTCGATCGAAGCAGCCATGACGCCGGAGATCTCGGATTATTTCTTCTATGTGACGAAGAAGGACGGTTCACAGGGACATTTATTTGCCAGAACCTACAAGGAACATTTAGCCAATATTCAAAAAAGCAAACAAAATCCGTAAGAACCCGCTACAATAGTAAGGATGAGCAATGCACAGGAGGTAACACGATGAATAACACACCGGAGCTGCTGGTAACAGCGGCTTCTCTGGAAGAAGCGGCAGCGCTGCTGGATGCAGGAGCGAGTGCCCTGCTGGTCGGCGATGACCGCTTTGGTATGCGTCTCGCCGGACATTTTACACTTGAAGACACGGCCGCAGTAGTTAAGCTGGCACATGCCCGGGGCGGTAAGGTATATGTAAGCATCAATGGACTGATTCCCAATACTATGCTGGAGGAGCTTCCGGCTTATGTGAAGGCCATGGGCGGGCTGGGTGTGGATGGGGTGGAGTTCGGTGATCCCGCCGTACTGGCGGCCGTCAAAGCCGAAGCACCGGGAATGAAGCTGCACTGGAATGCGGAAATGACCTCGACCAACTATGCTACAGCCAATTACTGGGGCCGCAAGGGAGCCACGCGGGTCGTTCTGGCACGTGAGCTGAATATGGATGAGATGACCGAGATGGTCCCTAACCTTGAAGTGGAAGCCCAGGTCCAGGTACACGGCATGACGAATATCTATCATTCCAAGCGAAAGCTTGTTGCAAGCTATATGTCCCACCAGGGCCGTCCAAGCGATGGCGGAAGCCTGGGTAAGGAGCGCGGGCTGTTCCTGATCGAAGCGGAGCGTCCGAATGAGAAGTTCCCGATCTATGAGGACGAGAACGGCACGCATATTATGAGCTCGGATGATATTTGCATTCTGGAGGATCTCCATTTCTTGTTAAAAGCTGGTGTACACAGCCTGAAGATCGAGGGGTTGCTGAAGCCGGTGGCTTATAATGTGGCTGTCGTTAAGGCTTACCGTCATGCCATGGACGTCTACGCCGCTGATCCCGCTGTATATGCATTCGAGGAGTCTTGGCTGGAGGAGGTCCGGGCTTTGCAGGACCCTGAGCGTGAACTGTCGTTCGGCTTCTTCTATAAAGAGCAGGTATATTAAATAAAAGGTATTGTCTCAGCTCTTGTAAGGTTTATCCCATCATCATTGGGTTCAGCAGCGTGTACCACCTGATGTATGCTTTTAAATCTTGCAGAAGATGAGACACAGAAAGGAGAACAGGAATGGGAACCATGACTAAGCCCCAGTTCAAGGGCAAGCGTTACCGTCTGGACAGACCGGAGCTCCTGGCTCCGGCAGGAAATCTGGAGAAATTGAAATTCGCCGTGCATTATGGCGCGGATGCAGTCTATATCGGAGGACAGAAATACGGTCTGCGCTCAGGCGCAGATAATTTCACCTTCGAGGAAATGCGCGAGGGTGTTGAATTTGCCAAGAAATATGGTGCCAAAGTATTCGTAGCCACCAATATCTATGCTCACAATGAAGATGTCGCGGGGATTGAAGAATACCTGCGTAATTTATATGAGGCCGGAATTGCAGCAATTATCGTAGCCGATCCGGTGATTGTCGATACTGCCCTGCGTCTCGTGCCTGGTCTTGAAGTGCACTTAAGCACCCAGCAGTCCACGCTCAACTGGCAGGCAGTGTCTTATTGGAAGGAGGAAGGTCTGCCGCGCGTAGTATTGGGCCGGGAGACTAGCCTGGAGGAGATCGCCGAGATCAAGCAGCATGTGGATATTGAGATCGAGAGCTTCATCCATGGAGCGATGTGCTCCTCATACTCCGGACGTTGTGTGTTATCGAATCACTTCACCGACCGTGACTCCAACCGCGGCGGCTGCTGCCAATCCTGCCGCTGGAAGTATGATCTGTTCGAAGATGCCCGTCCCGAAGGGGCTTGGGTATCCGAAGAGGAACAAGCTGAGGCGCCTCAGGCCTTGCAGCCTGGAATCACCCAGCTGCCGCTGCATCAGCCCGAGGACAACCCGTTCACTATGGGATCGAAGGACCTATGCATGCTGGAGAGTATTCCCGACCTGATTGAAGCCGGGATCGATAGCTTCAAGATTGAGGGCCGGATGAAATCGATTCACTATGTGGCGACCGTAGTGAATGCCTACCGCAAAGCCATAGATGCTTACATGGCCGACCCTGAAGGGTATGTGCTGAAGCCCGAATGGCTGGAGGAGCTGCAGAAGGCGGCTAACCGTCCGCTGAACACAGGCTTTTTCTATGACACACCGGACCATGAGGACCACATCTATGAACCCGAAGAGAAGGCAGCTCCGTATGATTTCGCGGGACTGGTGCTGGAGTATGATGCAGAGAGCGGAATGGCGCTCGTTCAGCAGCGCAATAACTTCAAGCCGGGACAGGAAGTTGAGTTCTTCGGCCCGGATGACACCTTCTTCAAGCAGACCGTCGGAGAGCTGTGGGATGAGGCCGGCAATCCGCTGGATGTGGCCCGTCACCCGCTTCAGCGTGTGCGGATGAAGGTAGATCAGCCTGTTGCTTATTTCGATATGATGCGCAAGCGAAAATAATGGCTTTACAAACTAAGGGATGTCCGTTTACACAAGGGCATTTCTTTTTTGTGTATCAATATACTTATGCAATTCGACAAAAATATCTGTATAATGTATCAACTTGCAAAAAAAATGCTAAGAAATATGAGTCTTTGTGCCGATATATAGGGCAGGTAACGCTTACATATATCTTCCAATCTAAGGGATAGGTAGGTGATGGTTATGGGGGCTCCCAATCCGGACAATAAGGCAGATAAACCGAAGGAGAGTAGGATAAAAGTGGCAAAAAACAGTAAAAAGCCAAAAAGCACACAAAAGGCTAAGGCCCAGAAGACAGAGGCTTCACAGACTACAAGCAACACGGCAGAGAAAAGAAATTACAAAAAAGTATTGAACAGCTCGCTAAGCCAGATGAAGAGGGTGAACCCGAATAAATCCGTTGGGGTTAAGCTGTTCCTGATCTTCTTATCTTCTATCGTGGTAGTGGTCCTGTTCTTAGGACTTCTGTCTTACAACAAAGCCAAGAATACAATTAAAGAGAATGTGTCCGAAGCCAACCGGCAGACAATTATTCAGACCTCGGAGAAGCTGGACATTACCTTGAAGCAGTATGAGAGTCTCGCGCTTCAGTTATATTTTGATACACAGATGCAAGCGAATCTGACAGAGCTGTCTTCAGCGAAGAGCAGCTACGATAAGTTCGTGGCTACCGATGCGATCAGTAAGAAGCTGTCCAGCCAGACTACAACAGATTCCAATATCGTTGCGATTTCTCTCATTCCGGAGGACCCTCAGATGGGGATTGTCTCCAGCGGAAGCACCGGTCTCGCAGGCGATGATGTGAGAGCACAGGAATGGTACAAGACCGTGGTCAAGAATTCAAGCTCTTATGAGCCTTATTATACTTCAGAAGCCAAATCCGCCCAGAACTACTGGTTCCCTACTGCCGTTGAAGGCAGCGGCGGCAAGAATCTGGCTATGGTCAGAACGCTTAAGAATCTGGGCTCCAATGCCTCTTATGTAGTCATGCTGGAGCTTAAGAGCACTCTCCTGGAAGAAGCCTTCAAGAGTGTACAACTTGGGGATGGCTCGCGGATTCAACTGATTGCCCCGGATGGTATCGTAGTGGCATCCTCGCAGCCTGAAGAGGACGGCAAAGCCACCGTACTGAATTTCATCAAGGACAGCAAGGTGAACAATGACAGCACGGAAGCGAAGGATGAGAACGGCAAGAATATCCTTGCTGTGTACAATCCGATGCAGAAGGCAGACTGGAAGCTTGCCGGTGTAGTTCCTACCGGACAACTGGTTCAAGCTGCCACGCCGATTCTGTTTACCACCTTCCTTGCTGCGGGAGCGGCAGCCGTGCTTGCTATGATTGTCGGCTTCTGGATGGTCCAGTTGATCGCCAAGCCGCTGGCACGCCTCAAGGACCTGATGCTGGAGGGAGCCGAAGGTAACCTGAGTGTCCGTACCCAGTATGTCTCGAAGGATGAGATCGGCCAGCTGTCGGCCTCCTTCAATATGATGATGGGTAAGATTACTGAGCTGGTAGCCCAGACTACAGATACAGCCCGCGAAGTCCTTGAGACTGCGGGTGAGCTGGGGGATGCTTCGCGCAAGACGGCTATCTCTGCCAAGGAGATCGCTGCGGCCACGGAAGAGATTGCCGGCGGTGCCGGAAGTCTGGCCCAGGAAGCCGAACGCGGTAATGAGCTGACAGACCTGATTGCTACGCAGATGCAGAGTGTTATTGCAGCCAACTCCGAGATGGATCAGGCAGCCCGTGGAGTTGGGGAAGCCAGCGGACAGGGTGCTGTACAGCTGGAAGAGCTGTTGGATCAGACCGGACGTACAGGTGAGATGACCTCCGCTCTGGTGGAAAGAGTCAATAATCTCAAGGAAACGGTATATTCCGTAATCAAGGTGCTGGATGTGATGAAGAATATTACCCAGCAGACGAACATTCTATCTCTGAATGCAACGATTGAAGCAGCGAGAGCAGGCGAAGCCGGCCGTGGCTTCATGGTAGTCGCAGGGGAGGTCCGGCAGCTTGCAGACCAATCCAAGCAGTCCATCGCTCTGGTCGCCGGAATTACAGACAAGATCGTAGCTGAAATGGATGAGACGGTTGCTGTCCTGTCTGAAGTGGCTCCGCTGTTCAAGGAGCAGATGGTGTCCGTGAAGAGTACCAGTGAGATCTTCGTGTCCGTGAAGGGTCAGATGGAAGACTTCATTATGAGTCTGGAGTCTGTAACAGGGGCCATCGACAGTTTGAACCATTCGCAAGGTGTACTGTCTGATGCTATGGGGAATGTAAGTGCGGTAGCGCAGCAATCTTCGGCAACCTCGGAAGAGGTTGCATCGCTCAGCAGTGAGCAGCAGAATGTCAGTGACCATCTCGTAGCCTTGTCGAACAAGCTGCAAGGGGCTTCTACTCAACTGGAGAGCAAGCTGTCGCTGTTTACAATCAAATAAACATCAGAACCGTTCCAGGTCTAAAGCAAGGGCGTCACGCAAGCCGATATTTGGCTGCGTGACGCCCTTTTTTAAAAATATAGAATTTATTTGTTGCACACGATAAATTATCCTTCTATTTCTCGCTGAAACGGTACTGTCCTTTAAAAGGGCGGCAATACCGTTTCTATGTGGTTGATGTTTAGGAGTGCTGCGCAGAGAGACGGGCCCCACGCTTCAGAACCAGTAACATTTATAAGTAAATCCTGCAAAAAGTGCAACAATGCTGCCCGGTACAAGTGGTCTATGCTGAAATCCTGCACGAATTGCAACAAATCCTGTGCTAACTTGCTCTAAACGCCGGAATTTGTGCAAATAATGCAACAATTGGAGCTTAGCCAGTACTATTTTTTAAGGAATCCTGCAAATAATGCAACAATACTGCTCCTTACAAGCTGCCAGTGAGAGAAGGCACCAGTATCTTTCACCCTTAGAGTTCTATTAGTTGGTCTGTCTCAGCGGTTTACTATGCGTCTTAAGCGCTGTAGCACGGATTATAAAAATATTAGTACCTCTGTTAATACTTTGATGTTTTACTTCAATTGCCTTGATACATATCATTTTTAGCCAGATCCAAAGCTACTAAGATTTTGATCTGAAACGTTTTACTAAGTCCCTTCATCCAATGTTCAATTGGATACACATCGACTAACGGAGTAACTGTGTTATCATAACGATCCAGTTCAATCTTAATAACTGAATGAGTATCCACAAGGAAGCTAATTATATCCTCACCCTGGTCGGGGATCCAAGATAAAACGTATGCTGTTTTCATTGCCGGGAATGTTTTTCTAATAATGTTCAAAAACCTGCGCCTGGACATATCATTGAACAAATGAAATTTCGAGGCTATTAATTCTTCTCTATATGCTTGTTCAGTCAAAGTCCCTTTAAGTTTCATAACCTTCCTACTTTCCTGAGAAGCCTAACCCTTAGCGAATACGGCTAATTAATAATTACCTTTTATTCAATAGAGCCACCAAATTTTCCTGCCCGTTGGCTTATAGAAACTTATTTTCTTTTGACAGTACATCCTTCCTTGTACATCCTTAAGCGAATGCGTATAATATTTTTGTTAGGGTTTTGTTATTGTTGTTTGCTGGATTAGTTATGTAATTTGAACCAGGGAGAAGGCCGCATGAGAACAGCACGCAATACCAACTGGTGGTCTTATATTGAGGATATGTCCATGGAGCGCAAGCTGTTCCTGGTATTTCTGGTCATTATTACGCTCCCGCTGTCATTCATCAGTGTGATCAGCTTCAGGAGCTATTCGGAATCCATCCAGGCGAACACAATCGCCTATTCCGAGAAGCTGATTGATCAAATGATGGATTCCATCGATGATTACATAGAAGATATGAAACGGATCTCTTCAATGCCCGCCTACGTCAATGAGATTAAGCAGAATCTGATCCGTTCGAACCGTTATTATGAGCAAAAGCAGATGATGGAAGGCAAGCAGGACACGGCTCAGGTGGCCCCCGGCGATTTGGATCTCCTGTTGTCCATTCAGCGGGGCATCGAAGAGAATATTTCATTTATTAACAATATTAAGCGGGGAACCAATTCGGTCTATATTTTTGATGCCTACGGGAATGGTTATTATTCTGCCAAGGATGGGGGCATTCGGCTAGATCTGCAGCAAAGCTACAGGTTCTGGAGTGAGCAGGTAAAGGGCTCCGGCGGAGAAGCGACCCTGCTGGGAACACAGGCGTATACAAGCAATTTGCAGAGTACCCGTTATGCCTTTACGGTGGTGCGTCCCATTCTGGACGGGCTATGGAAACCAGCCGGCTTGATCGCAGTGGAGGCTAACTTCAGTAATCTGGAGAATCAGGTGGCGGAGCTGGACAAGGTGACCCGGGGGAAGTCCATCCTTGTGGATCAGTCGGGCAAAGTCATCTATGACAGTGAGCAGAAGCTGCTCACTGTGGATATTTCCCGGTCCTCCTTATTCCGTGCTGCGGAAGGGAGCTCCGGGAGCTTTTATGACACCGTATCCGGCAAGGACCGGCTTAATATCTATTCGAGTTCAACCAAGACGAACTGGAAGGTGATTATTTCCATACCGGTGGACGAATTGACCCGTGGAGTGAAGCTGACCCGTAATGCGACTATAGGCGCTACTCTAATCATCATTGTGCTGGCCCTGATCATCTCGATCATTCTGTCATTTGCCCTGACCAAGCCGCTGACCCAAATGATCCAGCTTATGAAAAAAGTGCAGGGCGGCGATCTTGATGTGACCTTCCGCATTAAACGCCGTGACGAGATTGGTCTCCTGGGGCATCAATTCAACCGTATGCTGGCCCGCATTCGTCAATTGATCCAGGATATTTACCAGATTGAAGAACAGAAGAAGGAGGCGGAGCTGCAGGCGCTTCAGAGCCAGATCAACCCGCATTTTATCTACAATACGCTTGAAACCATCCGGATGACGGCAGAGATTAATGATGATGTGGAAGCCGCTGACATGATCTCTATCCTGGGGAAGCTGCTCCGCTACAGTACCAGTGACTTGACCGGCTGGGCAACGATGAAGCAGGAGCTGCTGTATGTGCGCAACTATGTGGAGCTGCTGGGCAGCCGGTATCCCGGCAGATTTGAGCTGAAGATTGACGTTCCCGAGGCGCTTGACAACTATTCCATGATTAAGCTGGTTTTTCAGCCGATTATTGAGAATGCTGCGTATCACGGGCTGGATGATACCAAGTCCCGGATGCATCTGAGCATCAAGTGTGAGTATACAGAGCAGAGGCTGCTGTTCCATATCCGTGATGACGGCTGCGGAATGGATCAGGTTACGCTGGATAAGCTGAGGGAGAGACTTCGGCTTGCAGCTCCTCCGAAGAAGAGCATTAATGGAGGGATTGGCATGGCAAATGTGCACCAACGCCTTCAGCTTCATTATGGTCCGGCCTATGGGATTGAGGTGTTCAGCAAGCCGGGCGCGGGTACGGATGTAATCTTGTCATTACCGCTGCCGGGGCGTGCCGCCGAGAATGGAAGGGAAGATCCTTTTAAGGAGGAATGAGCTTGAGACGGATGATTGTATGCTTTCCGGTGTATGTTGTGCTGCTGCTCCTGCTGGCAAGCGGCTGTAACAGCCGGAGTAGTAGAGGGCCGGCATCGGTCCCGGCAGCTTCTGCCGGAGAGGAAGCGCCTTCCGGACTGTCCGGAACCATCGTGATGCTGACGAACCGGATTGACCTGATTGAGAATGGGACCTTCAAGGACTACGCGGATGAATTCAGGAAGCGGTACCCTGAGGCGCATGTGGAATTCGAGGGGTTGTCCAGCTATGCGACGGATATCCTGGTTCGCTTGTCCACCAAGGATACAGGGGATGTTCTGTTGCTGCCGGTCAATTTGCCTGCGAAGGAGCTGGAGCTTTTCTTCGAGCCTTTGAGCGGTGAGCTGGCGGCGCAGGAGCGATTCACAACTTTTGCTACCTTTGGCGGCAAGCGATACGGTCTGTCTACAGGTACAACTACGAGCGGAATCGTCTACAACAAGAAGGCTTTTGAGCAGGCGGGAATTGAGCAGGTGCCGCAGACGCTGGATGAGTTCTACGCGGCCTGTGCCAAGCTGAAGCAGGCGGGCATCATCCCGCTGTATATGAATTACGGGGCAGTCTGGCCGCTGCGGGAGTGGGGTGATAATCTGGTTAATTATATGACGGGTAACCCTGATTATTTGAATGATATGGTCCATGAGGACAGTCCCTGGCAGATCGGTAACGAATGGGGGCAGGCTCTGGGAATTGCCAGGACGATGATGGCCAAGGGCTATGTCGAGGAACAGCTATTCTCCAACAGCTGGGAGATCTCCAAAGCCAGACTGGCTAAAGGCGAAGCAGGCATGTATCTCCAGGGGAACTGGACCATCCGGCAGATTATGGATGCAGGCGCTTCACCTGAGGACATCGGCTTCTTTCCTTTTCCCTATGATAATCACCCGGTCCACTATGCTGCGCTCAATCCCGACTGGTTCATGGGGGTCAGCAAGTACAGCCGCAATAAAGAGCTTGCGATGGCTTGGCTAGAGTATTTCATTACAGAAACGTCGTATGCGAGAGACTGGGGGTTTCTTCCGCCGAAGGGTACGGACGAGCCTGCCTTACAGCAATACAGCGAGTTCCTCTCCTATCATCCGAAGCTGGTTGAGGCTACGGTGCAGACGGATGCGTTCATCGATCTGGCGAACCGGACGAAGCTGAGCTTCTGGTCGGGCGATTATATTCAGGATGTGCTCGCGGCACCGGACTTGCAGAAGTCCTTTGACCAGTTGAATGCGAAATGGAAGGAAGCGCGTATGAGTCAGCAGTCTGCTCCGTAACCACCGGGGGCTGCGCAGCAAGCAAGATCAAATTCTGGAGGTAGTGTTGTGGCCAAAAAAGTAACGATGCAAAAAATAGCCGATCATCTTGGGGTCTCCAAGTTCGTCGTATCCAAATCGCTCTCCGGCAAGGACGGGGTCAATGAGACCACCCGGGAGCGGGTCATTCAAGCCGCCTCTCAGCTGGGATATTTCACTCAAAAAAACGCCTATGTGCAAAGTCCCAAGCGCCGTTCGCTGACAGGAGAGCAAGACCGAAATAAGCAGTCCGTGCTGGTGTTGATGCCCAATATCCGCTCTCAGACCCAAGATTCACTATACTGGGGCAAAATCGTCGATGGCATTGCGCTGGCGCTGGATCAGGAGGGGCTGGGCATGGTAATCATTTCAGAGCACCGGGCTGATAATTTCGTTAATGTCCTCAATCCTGACGGTCTGCTCGGTCTGATCGGAGTAGGGCAGATTTCCACCTCACTGCTGCTCGAAGTGCACCGGATCGGGCTTCCGCTGGTCATGATCGATCATGAGGATGCTTTGATTCCATGTGATACTGTATTTGCGAATAACATCGATTCCATGACCCGGCTCGTCAATCATCTGATAGGCACCGGACATACTCTATTTCACTTTATCGGCAATATCCGTTACTCCCGCAGCTTCCGTGACCGCTGGATCGGGTTCCGCAGCGCCTTGGAGGAGAATCATCTGAAGGTCCCGGCCATAGGTGACGAACTGCTGCTGGAGGGAATGGATGACCAAATGCTCCGCGACGAATTCAGACGCTGGATTGCCACCCGGAAAGAATCGGATACCCTGCCTACGGCAATTGTGTGTGCGAACGACTTTACAGCCCTTGACGTCAGTGAAGTGCTGCGGGAAGCCGGGCTTAGTATTCCCGCTGATATATCCGTCACTGGCTTTGACAATATCGAGGATTCCCTGCGGGGGGTTACTCCGCTTACAACCGTTCATGTGCCTAAGGAAGCTATGGGCCGTGCAGCTGTAGAGAAGCTGCTGAACCGCATCCAGAATCCCGCAGCACCGCTGGAGAAAATTCTGATCTCCGCAGATATCGTCCACCGGGACTCTGTAGGCAAACCCCGGGCTTGAAGCAGCAAAATAACCCCACAATGTGGAGCTTTAGCTTAAATATAAGAATTTATATGTTGCACACGATAACTTATCCTTCTATTTTTCGCTAAAACGGTACCGTCCTCAAAGGACGGTACCGTTTTAGCTTGTTTGCGTTATTTCAATTGTAAATTCCGGTCAATCAAAGCGATACGCTGCTGTACGCAAGCATAGGAACGAAGCGGATCTTCAGGAGTATTCATGACATAATCGAGCAGTTGGTCTACAGTGGTGACGGCTACATGGATACGGGTATCGGAGGAAGCGTAGTAGATGAATACCTCTCCGTTGTCACGGGCGATTACACCATTGCAGAAGACAACATTGGATACATCACCGACGCGCTCTTCGCCGTCTGGCGCAATGAAATGTCCCCCTGGGGCATGAGTCACACGGTTAGGCTCTTCAAGGTCAGACAAGAAGGCATACAGCACATAGCGCAGGCCGGCAGCCGTATTGCGGACGCCATGAGCGATGTGCAGCCAGCCGAGCGGTGTTTTGATCGGGGCCGGCCCTTGACCGTTCTTCACTTCTTTGATGGTATGGTAGTAGCGCTGGTCTATAATCGTCTCACGGGTGATAACAGCGTTCTCAATCTGCTCCGATAAGCCCCAGCCGATACCGCCGCCGGAACCGGCGTCGATGAACCCGTCCTGCGGGCGTGTGTAGAAGGCATATTTGCCGTCAACGAATTCTGGATGCAGGACCACGTTGCGCTGTTGGGCGGAGCCGGTCTTAAGATCGGCGAGGCGCTCCCAGGTCTTGAGATCCTTGGTACGGGCAATGCCGCACTGCGCAACCGCGCTGGACAAATCGCCAGGGGCAGCGTCCGGGTCCTTACGTTCGGTGCAGAACAGGCCGTAGATCCAGCCATCCTCATGTTGCACCAGGCGCATATCATAGACGTTGATATCCGGGTCTGCGGTCTCAGGAAGCACTACGGGGTGATCCCAGAAGCGGAAGCCGTCCACACCGCTGCTGCTCTCGGCAACGGCGAAGAAGGATTTGCGGTCATTGCCTTCCACCCGGGCAACGATGTAGAATTTGCCGTTCAGTTCAATGGCGCCTGGATTGAATACGCCGTTAACTCCGATTCTCTCTGCGAAATACGGGTTGCTCTCCTCATTGAAGTCGTAACGCCAGATCAGGGGGGCGTGCTCCGCAGTGAGCAGGGGATACTTGTAGCGGTCATAAATACCGTTGCCGTATGGCTGCTTTTCATTGGGGCGAGTGATGAGTGCCTCATAGCGTTCCGTTAACGTCTGCTTGCGTTGTTCAAAGATTGTGCTCATTGAATAGTCTCCTCTACATGTGATGGTTCGCCAAGCCGTCTAATCAGCTCGAAGCAGGCCCGGCTGTTATGATAGGGGCATTTCCAGGCACTGACCTTCGGTGCATGGGCCAGTGGCTGGAGTGATGCATCCACACCCCAGTGCCATTCGCCCAGCTTATGGTCAATAATATATTTCTCTGTGAAGCTCCATGAGTTCTCAGCGGCTTCCAGGAACCGCAGTTCTCCGGTTAACTGATATGCATTGTAGAATCCGACCATGGCCTCAGCCTGCGGCCACCAGTCTCTGGACTCGTGGGATTTGTCAATGAAGCCTCTTAGATCTGCCTCATTCCAGATTCCGCCGTCCGGCGCTACTCCCTCAGTTAGTGCAGCTTCGGCCATCGACAGGGATACCTTGCGCACGCGTTCAAGCAGGGCTTCGTCTCCGAGTACTTCTGCAGCTTCATAGAGCAGCCAGCTCCCCTCTATGTCATGGCCGAAGGAGATATGCTCTGACTTCACCTGCCATTCTTCATCCATGAACAAATGGAAGTGCTTTCCATTCGAATCCAGGATATGCTCCAGCATGATTTCGATCAGCTCAGCGAGCTTGCTTCTGAGTGTCTCTGACTTCCATACCCGGTACAAGCCGGTGTACCCTTCCAGTACATGCAGATGTGTATTCATGGATTTTTTCTCATTCATATCCTTCGCACTCAGACTTAGGGAATCGGTCATCTCCCACTCCCGCGATAAAGCTTCAATATACCCTTTGTGAAGAGGGTCATAACCGTACTTCTCAATCAAATGGAACAATTGGGTGGCTTGGCGCAGGACGTCGTCCCGGCCGGTGGCATGATAGTACTCAGCCAAGGCGTAGATGACAAAAGCGAGTCCATAGATTTGTTTCTTGGGCTGGGAAGCAGATCCGTGTTCATCTACCAACCAGAAGAAGCCGCCGAATTCAGAATCTGTGAAATGCTGAATGAGGTAATCATAGGCACGGTCGGCCATAGCCAGATAATCTGCGGTTCTGTACACGCTGTAAGCACTTGCAAATGTCCAGAGAATCCGTGCATTCAGTACAAGGCTTTTGTCCGCACCGGGCAACACCTGCAGCTGATTGTCCATTTCACCGATAAAGCCGCCATGAGTATCATCCAGGGCATGCTTCATCCAGAAGCCCAGAATATTGTCTTTCAGCTCTGCTTCCAGCCGGGTGCGCCATACTTCGGTTGCATTGTTCATATTTGTTCTGTTCACTCCTTATTAGTGCTTGCTGGTGTTGGAGTTATTTTTTATAATTGTTATTGTTATATTAGTATATAATAATAACGATATATAACCATGTTATAACCCTTTTCGGCCGGGAATTCAAGCGGGAATTGGATCAAGTCAATTGAAGACTATAAAAGTGGATAGGGGCACATTTTCTAATGGTTATGCAGGGACTATAATTATATTGATAGCGCTATCATCAGAGATGAAACGACGGGGGCGATAGGGTGGTAATCCGGATCATGATTGCAGATGATGAGGAAGTGATCCGCCGCGGGCTGGAGAAGATCGCTTCCAGAATGGATGTGGAGGTCAGGGTAATCGGCTCGTACGGCAACGGGCTTGAGGCCTGGAACCATCTGCAGGAGCTAAGCCTGGAGGAGATTGATCTTCTTATTACAGATATCAAGATGCCGAGAATGGATGGATTCCAGCTGATTGAAGAGGCGAGAGGACATCTTAAGCAGCTGCCTATAGCAGTGCTGAGCGGCTTCAGTGAATTCGACTACGCCCGTAAGGCCATGCGCTTCGGTGTACTTGATTATCTGCTGAAGCCCATTGATAAGGCACAATTATATGATCTGCTCAAAAGTGTAGAAGCGACCCGGCAGACGCCTGCAGCTGCTCCCTCCGATGAAGTGCCGAATCAGCCTTCCGAAGGCGGGGAGCATTATGTAGTAGAGCAGATGAAGAGCATTCTTGAGCAGGATTACGGTCTTAATTTCGAGCTTGAGCGGCTGGCTGAGGCCGTGGGAATGAATGCGAGTTATATCAGCAGGCTGTTCAAGCATAAGACAGGGCAGACCATTACCGACTACTTGATCGGCATCCGCATTGCGGAGGCCAAAAAGATGCTTCTCCATCATCCGGACCTGAAGAATTATGAGATTGCTGACAAAGTCGGCTACAGCGATCCGGTGTACTTCAATAAGCTGTTCAAGAAAATGTGCGGCATGACGCCTAAGGAGTATAAAAGCCGTTACAGATCATAATCTTGCGTCGCACTTTACAGGAAAAGAGCCCGTTGGCACTACCATTTCACTTCTTCAGGAAGTGTCAGGGTAGTGTTTTTTCGCGGTTGTGCAGATGTTTTGTTTTTGCTGTCACTATATTTTAAATAACAAAAATAACAAATATAAGACCAGAAAAAGCAATTGAAACCATCGTTTAAAGGGAAAGTAAGGTCTATAATTGCAATGAAAGCGATAACAACAAAGGATTCAAGATGAATTCAGGACAATTTAGGTTCTGTTTAGTAGGGAAATCAATTTTGTTGTTATTGTTTTGTTATTTTACTTATCTGTTCTAAATGAAGAGAGGGGTCAGAAATATGATGAAAAAAACCAAAGCAGTTACCGGGTTGGCAGCGCTGACACTGATGGCCGGATTGTTCTCCGGCTGTGCATCTGACAACAATAATGCCACTAATGCGGCAGCAACCAAAGCAGGCGGGAACACAGGCACCGCAGCGGAGGCAACAGCCGCTCCAGAGGGAGATGCCGCCAAGGATATAAAGGGTGATATTACGGTTATTACACAGCGGACGGATATTGTGGATACCGTGTTCAAAGACTACGCCGCCAAGTTCAATGAGAAATATCCGGATGTCAAAGTGAATTTTGAAGCCTTGTCGAACTACGAGGATCAGATTAAAATCCGCATGAGCACCAGTGATTACGGAGATGTTCTGCTCCTGCCTACCAGCGTAGCGATCAAAGACCTGCCGGATTTCTTCGAGCCGCTGGGTAAAAAGTCTGACCTGGAGCAGCAATATACAGGCCTCGAAGAGCGGACGGTAGACGGGATTTCCTACGGCATTCCGATTACGGTTAATTTCTCCGGCGTGATCTATAACAAGCAGGTCTTCAAGGATGCCGGAGTGACCGAGGTTCCAAGAACCTTGGACCAGTTCTCCGCCGCACTGAAGAGCATTAAGGAGAAGACGGATGCCGTTCCTCTCTACACGAACTATGCTGCGGGCTGGACGCTGACCCAGTGGGAAGCGGATCTGGCAACCGTTGCCGGAGACCGGGAATATGTCAACATCGGTCAGGTGGCCTCCGACGATAACTTCGTTCCAGGCCAGCCGCACTATGAGCTCTACAAAGTGATGTACGATGCAGCCAAAGACGGTCTGATTGAAGAAGACCCGACTACAACCGACTGGGAATCCTCCAAGGCAGATCTGGCGAACGGCAAAATCGGTACGATGATGCTTGGCTCCTGGGCCATCGGTCAGATCAAAGGACTGGCAGCGAACCCGGATGATGTAGGCTTCATGCCATTCCCGACCAATGCCGGCAAGATCCTGGTTCCGCTGTCTGACGACTATAATCTGGGGGTTAGCATTCACAGCAAAAATAAAGAAGCGGCCAGAGCATGGGTGGACTGGTTCATTAATGAATCCGGTTATCCGACTACTGAAGGCGGAGGCATGAGCCCGGTAAAGGGAGCCGAGCTGCCTGAAATCCTCAAACAATTTGCAGGTACAGACATCACCTTCGACACACTTGCTCCAGCCAAAGCCGGTGAAGAGGGCTGGGTGGATGCCATTGATAAAGAGGCTGAGATCGGTCTGTGGCAGCCTGACTTCAAGAAGGTAATCATTGAAGCGGCAATTGGCAACCGGAAGCAATCCTATGATGACATTATGAAAGAACTAAATGATAAATGGAAAACAGCCAGAGCCAAAATTGTGACTGCCAAGTAGATTAAAGATCAAAAGAAAGGGGAGATGCCGGTAACGGCATAATCCCCTTCACTTTTGCAGGGATAGAAGCGGAATGAAGAGCAGTAAGTTTTCAGGAGGTGTGGAGAGTGCCCAAATTGTCTAACATGAGCTATAAAAATCAACGGATTCTAATCATCTTTTTATTTTCGCTAGTACCCGTAGTTCTGCTGTTGACGTTCTCCTATTTACCTGTCTTTAAAATGTTTCAGTACAGCTTCACCAGCTGGAACGGGCTAAGCAAAAATATGGAGTACATCGGCTTCGACAACTACAAGACGATCTTCACCAAGCCGGAGTACTTCGCCGTGTTCAAGGTCAGCTTGTACTACTTTTTTGCCACCTTTGTCCAGATGGGCCTGGCCCTTTATTTTGCCACGATTCTGAGCTTCAATGTCCGGATGAAGAACTGGTTCAAGGGGATTCTGTTCTTTCCGACCTTGCTGAACGGTGTGGCCATCGGGTTCATCTTTCTGTTCTTCTTCAAGCCGGAAGGCACCCTTAATACGATTCTTGATCTGCTCGGCCTCGGGGCGCTGCAGCAGAAATGGCTTCTGAATCCGCAGCTGATTAATATCTCGCTTGCTTTTGCCTCGGTATGGCGTTACATGGGGATGAACTTTATTATCTTCCTTGGCGCAATCTCCTCGATTGGCAGCGATATCTATGAAGCCTCTGAGATAGATGGGGCTAACCGCTGGCATCAGTTCCGGCATATTATCATTCCAAGCATCAAGCGTATCCTCCAGCTCAATCTGATCCTCGCAGTCAGCGGGGCGATCGGTGTTTTTGAGATTCCGTACGTCATGACCGGCGGCTCCAACGGCAGCGGCACTTTTGTCATCCAGACCGTCGATGTGGCCTTCAAATACAGCAAGCTGGGGCTGGCTTCGGCAATGGCTGTGATCCTGCTTGGTATTGTGGTGCTGGTCACCATCCTGCAGCGCATTCTGATCAAGGAGGAGAAATAGAGCGATGCATACCTTCAAATACAACCTGGCCGCTGTGTTGAAATATATCTCCCTGGTGCTGGGCGCGCTGATGGCATTGATACCGATTGTGGTGGTCTTCTTCGCTTCCCTGAAAACCAATGCGGAGTACGCCTCAACCGGTCCCCTAACACTGCCGGAGAACTGGCTGAATTTCGCCAACTATACTAAAGCCTTCGTAGATGGGAACATGCTGCTCGGCTTCATGAACACGCTTATTATCGTCCTTATTTCCATTGCGGGCGCTACGCTTACCGGTTCGATGATGGCTTACATTCTGGCCCGCTTTAAATTCAGAGGCAGCAAGGCGCTGATGGGGGCTTTTCTGCTGGCTACGCTGATTCCCGGAGTAACGACGCAAGTGGCAACTTTTCAGATCATCAATGCCCTGGACTTGTTCAATACCCGCTGGGCGCCGATTCTGATGTATCTGGGGACGGATATTATCGCTGTCTATATCTTCATGCAGTTCCTGGACTCGATCTCTGAATCGCTGGATGAATCGGCAATGCTGGATGGCGCCTCCTACTGGACGATCTACTGGAGAATCATTCTTCCACTTCTGAGTCCGGCCATTGTGACGGTGATCATCGTGAAGGGCGTTAATATCTACAATGATTTCTACACCCCGTTCCTGTATATGCCCAAAAGCAGCCTGCAGGTCGTGTCCACCGCACTGTTCAAATTCAAAGGGCCTTACGGCTCCCAGTGGGAAGTCATCTGCGCCGCAATTATGATCGCCATCATTCCGACGCTGATCGCGTTCGTAGCACTGCAGAAATACATCTATAACGGCTTCGCCCAAGGGTCTGTCAAATAAAGCGGCAAGCCGGGGAGCAACACACTATCGCAGCGGCTGCTGCAACTATTATTGGAGGGATTGTATTATGAGAGAAGTAAAGCTGACTGGCAGCCAGAGTCTGCCAAATATGCCTTGGCAGGACAGACCTGCCGGGAATGACAATCCGGTCTGGAGACATAGCGACAACCCGGTGATCAAGCGCAATCCGGCCAAAGGCGTCGCCCGTATCTTCAACAGCGCGGTAATCGCTTACGAGGGCAGCTTCCTTGGAGTCTTCCGCGTGGAAGATCACACAACCCGCCCCCATCTGCGGATGGGCCGCAGCACGGACGGCCTGGATTGGGTCATTGATGAGCAGCCGATCCAATTCATAGACGAAGCTGGCCAACCGTACATGCCGCGTTACGCGTATGATCCCCGTCTGGTGAAGGTGGAGGATACCTATTACATCATCTGGTGCACGGATTTCTACGGTGCGGCGATCGGCGTTGCCAAGACACACGATTTCAAGAGCTTCGTCAGTCTGGAGAATCCGTTCCTGCCGTTCAACCGCAACGGCGTGCTGTTCCCGAAGAAAATAGGCGGCAATTTCGTTATGCTCTCCCGTCCAAGCGACAGCGGACATACTCCGTTCGGTGATGTCTTCCTCAGCGAGAGCCCTGACTTCGTGTACTGGGGCAAGCACCGCCATGTCATGACCAAGGGCGGACAAGGCTGGTGGCAGAGCACCAAGATCGGCGGCGGTCCTGCGCCCATTGAGACCTCGGAAGGCTGGCTGATGTTCTACCATGGGGTTACAGGGACCTGTAACGGCCTTGTCTACAGCATGGGCGCTGTGATTCTGGATGCGGATGAGCCTTCGAGAGTGAAATACCGCTCCCGGAACTTCGTGCTGACACCGGAGGAATGGTATGAAGAAAGAGGCTTCGTCAACAATGTACTCTTCCCTTGTGCAGCGCTGAGCGATGCGGATACCGGCCGGATTGCCATCTATTACGGGGCTGCGGACACCTATGTTGGTGTTGCCTACACCACTGTCCAGGATATCGTTAACTACGTCATTGAGACTCATGAAGAGGTTGGCGATGATGCCGGTCCCGGCAGAATATAGGGTGACAACCGGAGAGGAGACGCTCAGATGAACCAAAGAGCACTACCGCAATTGCTGGATTATCAGGGCAGCAGCCCGAAGCCCGGTGACTTTGATGCTTATTGGGAGCGTGCACTTCAAGAGCTGGATGACCAGACACTGGCTTATGAACTTGTACCTGCTGAATTTACCAGTGAGCTTGCTGAGTGTTTTCATTTGCATTTTACCGGAGTGGGCGGTGCCAGAGTGCACTGTAAATATGCAAGACCGAAGAAGGCAGGAGCAGGCCAAGGTGCCGGAGTTGTAATGTTCCACGGCTATTCCTGCGACAGCGGGGACTGGATGGAGAAGGTGGCTTACGCTGCTCACGGAATCAGCGTGCTGGCCATGGATTGCCGGGGGCAGGGCGGCTTGTCCGAGGATAATCTGACCGTCCGGGGAACGACTGTCCGCGGCCATATCATTCGGGGCATCGATGATCCGGACCCCGACAAGCTGTATTACCGCAACGTGTTTCTGGATACGGTCCAGACGGCGCGGATTCTGATGACTATGCCGGAGGTGGACCCCGAGCGGGTGGGTGCGTTCGGCTGTTCCCAAGGCGGTGCACTCACGGTTGCCTGCGCTGCCCTGGAGCCAAGGATCAGGCTGGCCATTCCGGTCTATCCGTTCCTCTCTGATTACAAAGGAGCCTGGGCGCTGGATATTACAACCTCTGCTTATGAGGAGATTAACTATTACTTCCGCTTCTTTGATCCGCATCATCTGCGGGAGGAAGAGATTTTTAACCGGCTCGGTTATATTGACATCCAGAATTTAGCCGGACGTATACAGGGCAGGGTATTATGGGTAACCGGTCTTATCGATACGGTCTGTCCGCCATCTACACAATTCGCCGCATACAACAAAATCACAGCCGTAAAAGATCTGTTAGTATATCATGAGTATGGTCATGAATATCTTCCCTATCTTTCTGATCGGACGCTTCAGATGTTCATGACCTTGTAACGGGTTCCTTCCGTTCAAGAATACATAGAATCTGGCGGTGATTTTTTGAGCAAGTCAACAGTTCGCAGTACATCTATTCTTACTCGGCTGCATCCCTCCAAGTCGCTGGGGATGCGGCTCTTTCTGGTGTTTTTCATCGCGACGATGGGAATTGTGCTGTCTCTGGGGTATATTTCTTACTCTGTGGCCAGACATACGATTGAGAACAATGCATTGTCCGCTAATCAGCAGACCGTGGAGCAGGCGGCAGAGAAGCTGGATGTGATCCTGCTGCGCTATGAAGATAATCTGGGTCAGCTGTTCTACAATGATGATATTCAACAGGCAATTGCCTTGGAAGGTCTTGCTGCCTCAGATTCAGCGAAGCGCACAGAGCTGTCCAAGACGATTAACGGGGAGCTCAATCAATGGCTCACGGCTGTACCCGGGGTGCAGGCAGTGTATCTGGTTCCGCTGAATGAAGTCTTGCCCGCGGCCGGAGCTGGTGAAGTGGATAATGATTTCCTGGCGGCGATCCGTGATGCAGCATGGTACAAGCAGTTGCAGGAGAAGCCGCAGAGCCAGTGGATTACCGAAGCGTTGAAGCAGGGAGAGGCCGCAGGAGTGGTGCGTTTCGCTAAGTCTGTAGCGGCGGAAGCGGGTCACTCCGGTTATCTGGCAGTCTGCGATATTAAGACTACAGAGCTTGACAGCCAGCTGAAAATGGTTGATCTGGGTCCGGGTTCCTATATCCAGCTGCTGACGGCCACAGATGAGCTGATCGCCTCTTCCCAGCAAGAGGAGACGGACACCTATCTGCGCCTGGGCGGCACTCTGTTCAAGGGCTTAAGTGATACCTCCGGCTCTCTGCCGACCAAGGATGAGAAGGGCAAATCCATACTTGCCGTCTACGGCACGCTGCATACCTCCGGCTGGAGACTGCTTGGTGTGGTGCCTTCCGGCAATCTGACCAAGGATGCGGAACGTATTCTTAACACGACCTACATAGCAGTGGCAGCCGCTGCCGCTGTTGCCGTGCTGATTGGACTCTGGATGGTACGGATGGTCTCGCGTCCGCTGTCACGGCTGCGGGATCTGATGGTCAAGGGGGCAGACGGGGATCTGCGCGTACGCACTGATGTCGTCACCCGTGATGAGATAGGCCAGCTGTCCGGCTCCTTCAACCTGATGATGGAGCAGATTACAGAGCTGGTCGTCCACACCAATGAGACCGCGCGTGAAGTTACGGAAGCAGCGGAAGCCCTTGGCAACGCCTCCCGGGACACAGCGGTGGCAGCGAAGGATATTGCCGCAGCCACGGAAGAGATTGCCGGAGGTGCAGGCAGTCTCTCGCTGGAAGCGGACCGGGGGAATGAGATGACTGCTCAGATCTCGGAGCAGATGGAAGCCGTCATTGCAGTGGCACATGAGATTGGCGGAACCGCGCACAGCGTGGAGCAAGCCAGTGCAGAAGGGGTAATCAAGCTGCAGGAGCTGCTGGGCAGAACACAAGAGACTGGCGACAGGACAGGCAAGCTGGTTCTTAAGGTGAATGAACTTAAGGATACCGCCTCATCGGTCATTCAGGTGCTGGAGGTCATGCAGAGCATCACCCAGCAGACCAATATTCTGTCGCTGAACGCTACTATTGAAGCGGCGCGGGCAGGCGAAGCGGGCAAGGGCTTCACGGTGGTCGCCGATGAAATCCGCCAGCTGGCGGAGCAGTCCAAGCGTTCCATTGCCGTTGTGGGCGAGATTACGGACCGGATCATGCGGGATATGCATGAGACGGTAGACGCCTTATCCGGGGTTGCGCCGCTGTTCGGGGAGCAGATGGACTATGTTCAGAACACCAGTGAGATCTTCATTAGTGTACAGGGGCAGATGCATCAGCTGATCACCAGGCTGGATTCGGTAACTTCTTCGATTGATGGCCTGAACCACTCGCAGCAAGTCTTGTCAGAGACTATAGGCAATGTCAGCTCCTTCGCCGAAGAATCCTCGGCCGCCTCTGAAGAGGTAGCCTCCCTGACCGGTGAACAGGAGAATGTAAGCGAGTATCTGGTTACCCTCTCCAGTAAGCTGGAGAATGCTTCCTCCAGACTGCGGGAGCGATTATCCAAGTTCAACGTGTGAGCCTAACTTATTTAAACCGCCTTTCTACATGGAGGGCGGTTTTTTTGTATGCGAAAAAACGAACATATTGGGCGGGTCGGGAGTGCGCGGACCCAATGTAATCGAAAAATCGATCACATTGGACAGGTGCGGGGCGTGTGATATCCACGCTCCCTCTGGTTAACGCTGACGCCCGCCAGGATGAAAGCAGACGGAGAAACGTGAAGCGCTGCCAGTACGTGGTATGAGGCATCAGCATCGTTCACCCGTTAGGGTTATTTTGCTTCATTAGGTGGGTATAATATTAGCCATGGTTCTGCAGCCCACTTGATGGAGGAATAGCAATTGCACAAGCTAATTCATAAACGTATATTTTGGGGTTGCCTGATCCTGTGCATGCTGCTGGCGGGCCTGATGATCAGGCTGGCCTGGGTACAGCTGCTGTTGAAGGACAGCGTAGTAAGCGGCACCCGCTACACAGTAGCTCAGATGGCAGAGCTGCAAAGTGAGCGGGAAACCGTGCTGGATAGCGGAAGAGGGCGGCTGTATGCGAAGAACGGGGAAGCGCTGGCCGGAGAGACGGTCTGGACGGCTGCGCTGTTCCCGCCGGAGGAGGAGCTTCACCGGCATCATGGTGCCGGTGAATATAACGATGACCAGCAGCTTCACCGGCTGGCGGAGATTCTCGGCGTCAGCTACAGTCAGCTGCAAGCAAGACGGCTAGGGCTGAAGGAGCCGCTGCTCTGGCCTTCCGGCCAAGGCACCGGTCCGTTGGCCCTGACTCTGCCGCAGGCTAGAGAAGTAGAGGCGCTTGCGATCGAAGGCGTCAAGGCGCTGCCTTTTGCCCGCAGATATAACGGGGCTGCCTCCGGCCGCCAGTGGCTCGGTTATCTGTCTGAAGCTTCGGGGGAAGCTATCACCCAATCCCCCACAGGACTGAGAATTCCAAGAACCGGCACAGACGGGCTGGAGAAGACGCTGGAGCCGCTGCTTCAGGGGGTGGGGCACACGGAGGCCGTTGCCCAGGTTGATGCACGCGGCAAACGGGTTCCGGGCAGCCCGATCACAGTCAAAGCGCCGGGCAACCCCTATTATCCGCTGTCTTTATATACCACAATTGATCTGAAGCTTCAGGAGAGTATTGAGAAGCTGGCGGCGGAAGCAGGGGTGAAGGAAGGGGCGATTGTGGTCATGGACAGCCGGAGCGGTGATATCGCAGCGATGGTCTCCTTACCGTTCTACAATCCGCAGCAGGTCTCACCGCACGGCGGAGAATGGAACAACCGTGCTCTTCAAGCGGCAGCCCCAGGCTCCATCTTCAAAATAGTTACGGCCGCTGCGGCGCTTGAAGCCGGGCTGACCACACCGGAGGAGCCCTTCTTCTGTGCAGGAGCGTATGCGAAATACGGATTGTCCTGTCCGCACGGCAAAGGACACGGCGCCCTCTCGCTTAAGCAAGGGTTCGCCGTGTCCTGTAATACTGTATTTGCTACGCTGGCCGAGCGCTTGAGCGGTGTGAAGCTCCAAGCTACTGCGCTTGCCCTGGGACTGGGCCGGAGCATCGGGTGGCAGTCGGAGAATACGCTCGGTCTGCCATTGCTCCGGCCGCTGGCCGGGGAGCAGCCTGGAACCATCTTCACCACGCTCCTGCCGGATGACGGCGGGGCGAGAGTCCAGACGGCGATCGGCCAGCGCGATGTACGGATCACTCCGCTGCAGGCGGCGAATCTGGTCGTCACACTGCTGCATGGCGGCGAGGTGAGAGCGCCGCGAATTCTGGAGCGGGTTGCATTTGCTAATGGACAGACGCTTAAGGAGCTTCCGGGACATCTGGCGCCTGCGCCGGAGGGCCGGATCTCTCCGGCCACTGCCCGAGTGCTGCTGGGCATGATGCGCAGCGTAGTCACAGAGGGCACAGGCCGCATGCTGAAGCCTTCCGCTTGGCCGCTCGCCGGCAAATCAGGCACGGCTCAGACGCTGGTACATGGCACACCGCGCAATAACCAATGGTTCATCGGCTATGGTCCGGTGGACCAGCCGAAATATGCGGTGTCTGTGGCGATAGAGAATGTGGCTCCAGACAGTCCGCAGGCTGCCACCCGCCTATTCGGTCAGGTGTTCGACCTGTTGTCGGGTCTGGAAGGCAGATCAACCGGCGCCTGAGGGCCTGGACCGGCAGGCTCTGCATTAGACCCGGCATTCCCGGCCGGACCGTCTCCGCTGCTTACGGGAGCGCCTGCCGTAGGTGTCCCCGAGGCCGCGAAGGGCGAGACGACGAACTCCTCCTGCGGCAGATAGATCCACTGCTGGAGATATCCCTGCTGGAGCAGCTCCTTGAGCAGAATCAGCAGAATCGGCGACAGAATGAGTCCTGCTATGCCGAACAGGGAGGAGGACAGAATCACGAAGGAGAGCATCAGGAAGGCCGAGGAGACACCGATCGAATTCCCTGTGATTTTGGGCTCCAGCAGCTGTCTTACTACCATTACCACCGCGAGCAGAACGATGAGCCCGATGGCCAGTGACGTATTGCCGACAATGAACAGGTAGATGATCCAAGGGATCAGCACCGCAGGTACCCCGAGCAGCGGCAGCAGATCGACCACGGCGCAGACCAGCGCTATGGTGAGCACATTGCCCGTCTGGAGAATCAGCAGACCAGCCAGAATGATGACGAAGGTGATGCTGATCAGGATCATCTGTGCTTTGATATAAGAACCGATCGCCTTGAACACATTCCCTTGCAGGAAGGCGTAGGCTGTCTTGAACGTCTTCGGCAGCTTCTCGTGAGCAATTCTGCGCCAGTCCTTGATCTCCATACTGAGGAAAAAGGCGAGAATAATCGCAATCCCGAAATTAGCCATAAAGGAAGAGAAAGAGCCAAGCACTCCGACCATATATTTGAAGAAGGCGACCATCCACTTCGAGAGAATATTAGTGGCATCTGTGAAATAACCGTTCAGCTTATCCGTCACATCTGATGGAAGCGAATCGATTTTGTGCTGAAGATAGGTCGTAGTCTCTGTGAAATGCTGCTGGACCACGTATGTATATTTGGGCAGATTATTCTGGAGGTGAATCGCCTGGGTCGTAATCAGCAGTCCGGCACCGAATAGTACGCCTAGCAGGATGACCAGGAAGAGGACTACAGAGATCGCGGAGGCGAAGGGCTTAGCCATACCCTTGCGGTTCAGGAAGCGGGCCAGCGGCTCAATCAGCAGAAACACAAAAAACGACAGGAACACCGGCGCAGCCAGCTGGTACAATTTGCTGAAGCCGAGCATCACTAAATATACAGTTAGAACAAGCAGTCCAATGTCGAAAAAGGTGCGCCAATATTTTTTGTACAGCGGCAGCATAGATTTAAACGACCCCTTTGTGAAGAAAAATTTGTAACCGACACTTCAACTCATTGTACACGATTTTAATAAAAAACGTCTATTTCTTTGACAGCTGTGTTAAACTAGGAGGTGATGTTTTTTAAAGCTGTCGCTTCTACTTACTCTACTTGGCCGTATCACATCTATCTCCTATCAGACGTAGGGCGAGCCAAAGTCAACTCTGGAAAAGCGGTGATTGTACATGCAGACTTTGCTGCTCTGGCTATTTTATATCTCTACTTTTTATGCTTTTATTCCCGGAATGATCAGCCGTTTATTTGGATATCGTGTCTTCCGCAAAGGGATTGGGCGTACGGATTATGGTCTAACCTTTGATGACGGGCCTGACCCGCATTACACACCTCTGCTGCTCGATCTGCTTAAACGCTACGATGCGAAGGCGACATTCTTTGTCGTTGGCTCCCACGCGGAGCAGCATCCCGAGATCATCAAGCGAATGCATGACGAAGGGCATTTGATCGGAATTCATAATTATGTGCACAAGACGAACTGGCTCATGCGTCCCGCCACGGTGAGGAAGCAGATTGACCAGACAGACGAGATCATCTTCTCCATTACCGGCGAGCGCAGCACCTATTACCGTCCTCCTTGGGGGATCGTGAACCTGTTCGACTTCTCCAAGCGCCGTCAGGTGCAGATTGTATTGTGGTCGGCGATGTTCGGCGACTGGAAGGAGAAGCTTGGAGCGGAAAAGCTGACCGAGAAGCTCATTGCGAAGCTCGGTCCGGGTGAGGTGCTGCTGCTGCATGACTGCGGGACGACGATGGGCGCCGATCCGAATGCACCGGAGCATATGCTGATTGCGCTGGAGCGGATGCTCGCCGAAGCCGAGCGTCGCGGACTGAGCAGCGTCCGGATTGACGAGATGATCAAGGCGGTGCAGCGCTCTCCGATCACGCATTTGTCCTTCGGCAAGCGGCTGCTTGTCGGATTGTGGCTGGCGTGGGAGAAGTTGTTCCAGCTAATGTTCCAGCTCAAGACGATCACGCCGGCAGATCCGTTCCTGCATTACCGTCTGCGCAAGTATCAGGGCAATACGGTGCTGATGGACAACGGCGAGACCTTGAGCAAAGGCGACAAGGTCATTGAGCTGCATATCGACAACAGGCAGCTATTCGAGCTGGGGGTTCATTCCCGTTCTCCGGCACAGCTGGCGATCCGCATGATCCGCCGGATGGAGAAGGATCTGCCGCTGCTTGCAGTGCATATTGCCGGTGAACTCGAGCTGGCCGAGGCCAAGGCGCTCTACGGCGTGAGCATGATCAACCGCGGGCCGGAGAAATTCGGCTTCATGGTGGTAGACCTGCCCAGCGGCCTGTTCGCCCGCTCAACCAAATTCTATCTCAGTGTTCTGCTGAGCGTCATCCACCCCTCAGGCGGGGCAAGGCTCAAGGTGCGCAGTGAGGTGCTGGTGCCCAAGATGATGCTGATGCCGGTGTCGCAGCTGCTGAACCAGATGAACCAGCGGCGGCCGCAGAAGCCGGTGGAGCGGGTACACGAAGAGGAGCTGACGCTTGAAGCTGAGCTGCCTGGAGCAACGGCAGTTCATTGAAGACGAGCATAAGCAGTATACAGCACTTATATTGATTACAGATCTCCGCTGGCCTATCTGGGCTGGCGGTTTTTTAGTTCCTGCACATTATGCAACATTTTACTCCTCAAAGGGGCAACAACGCGCAATTGTTGCACAAAAGACAGTATTCCTCTACCAATTCACTTCTTAGCGTGATCATTGATGTAGTTCATACAACAATTCCTCCAGATACCTGGTCCACTTGCGCCCAAGGTTGTAATTCCTGCAACAAAAAACAGCAGCCCCGGCCGCATTCGCGATTGGAACTGCTGTTATCCTCATTACTTATCTCTCCCGCTTAGGCCCCGGGCTGAAACTGCGGCTCTAACGATTAGATCTTCAGCACGCCGCCTTTGCTTGCATTGGTAACCAGCTTGGAGTAACGGGCCAGATAACCAGTCTTCACCTTCGGCTCGAATTCTTTCCAGCCCTGGCGGCGGACCGCCAGCACTTCCTCGTCAACCAGCAGCTCGATCTTGCGGTTATTGAGGTCCAGCTCGATGATGTCGCCATCCTCTACAAAAGCGATCGGGCCGCCCTCAGCCGCTTCCGGCGAGATATGGCCGATACTGATTCCGCGGGAGGCACCTGAGAAGCGTCCGTCCGTGATCAGGCCGACCTTGGCGCCAAGACCCATGCCGACGATCTGCGAAGTCGGAGCCAGCATTTCCGGCATGCCCGGTCCGCCCTTCGGACCTTCATAACGGATAACGACTACATGGCCTTCTTTGACCTTGCCGTTCGCGATGCCTTCCAGTGCCTGCTCCTGGGAGTCGAAGCAGATGGCAGGTCCTTTATGATAGCCGCCAACAGAAGCATCCACGGCACCGACTTTGATGATGGAGCCTTCCGGCGCCAGGTTACCATAGAGTACAGCCAGTCCGCCTACCTGGGAATAGGGGTTGTCGATGGTATGAATAACAGAGGTATCCTGGATCTCATGACCGGTTACATTCTCGGCCAATGTCTTGCCGGTAACCGTCATGCAATCACCGAAGATTGCACCCGGCTTCTTCAGTAATTCGTTCAGCACGGCGCTTACGCCGCCCGCCCGGTCCACATCTTCGATGAAGATATCGGAGGCCGGAGCCAGCTTGGCCAGGTAAGGAACCCGGTTGGCTACTTCGTTGATGCGTTCCAGCGGATAATCGATTTCGGCTTCCTGAGCCAGTGCCAGGGTATGCAGCACTGTATTGGTCGAACCGCCCATAGCCATATCGAGTGCGAAGGCATTGTCCAGCGATTCCTGGGTTACGATATCACGCGGCTTCAGGTCCAGCTTGATCAGCTCCATGAGCTGGGTTGCTGATTTGCGGACGAAGTCTCTGCGTTCTTCGGCTACGGCCAGGATCGTGCCGTTGCCCGGAAGCGCAAGGCCCATAGCTTCGGCCAGACAGTTCATGGAGTTGGCAGTGAACATACCGGAGCATGATCCGCAGGTAGGACAGCCGAATTGTTCCAGTTCAAGCAGCTCAGCGTCATTGATCTTGCCGACCTGATGGGCGCCAACGCCTTCAAATACGGAAGTGAGGGAGAGCTTCTTGCCTTTGCTGTCTACGCCGGCCTTCATCGGCCCGCCGCTGACGAAGATCGTCGGGATATTGACGCGCAGCGCGCCCATCATCATGCCCGGGGTGATTTTATCACAGTTGGGAATGCACACCATACCGTCGAACCAGTGCGCGGATACTACCGTTTCCAGAGAGTCGGCAATGATCTCGCGGCTTGGCAGCGAATAACGCATACCGATATGACCCATGGCAATACCGTCATCTACGCCGATTGTATTGAATTCAAACGGAACCCCGCCGGCTTCACGGATGGCTTCCTTCACGATTTTGCCGAATTCCTGCAGATGCACGTGACCCGGAACAATATCGATATAGGAATTGCAGACCGCGATGAACGGTTTGCCGAAATCCTCTTCTTTAACGCCTGCTGCCCGCAGAAGGCTGCGGTGAGGAGCGCGGTCGAAGCCTTTTTTGATCATATCTGATCGCATTTTCTTGTTTGCCATGATGACTTTTCCCCCTAACGGTATTGGTGAAGCGAATATAGTGCCGCATTAACGCATTGCAATCCCGAAATATACGTAGCCTGCGGTGATTGGTTACGAACGTTAATAGAGAGTCTATCACAAAAAAGCTCTTTTTTCTACCGGACAATGTGAAGTTTGTCGGCGGGTCACGCATGTAAAGTCTGGGCTAATATACAGAAAGAAGCCTATTTCGTATAGGATAGACTTCGGCAAATTGATATAGCGTAGCAGCTTCATTCTTATAGAGAGCGCCGGATGGCGGCACGTTGCAGGGAGATCATCCAGTCTACGGACGGCTCCACGAGCGGGTTCAACAGACGTCTGACCGCAGGCTGGGCGAGCAGAACCGTACATCCTACTGCACCGGCGAGCAGCAGAGCTGCTCCGGCGGGGTTGCCGATATAGGCATACAGGCCGGAAATCACCGCCGTGCGGACCACAAAGCCATGTAGTAGAAAAACATAGAGAGTGCGGCGTCCCAGACCGGTCATGCGGCTTAACCCGTAAGGCACCAGGCCCAAAAATGCCAGGGAGGCGATGAATTGCAGGCCATAAACCGCCAGCCGGAACAGACCTGCATACCATTCATGGGCGCCAAGCTGCATATAGGTCATACTGCCGTATAGCCAGCCCATAGGGAGATCGCCGCCAAGCAGGCCGATAGCAAGGAGCAGCAGGAGCGAAGCGGCGGCGGCAATGCTTTTGACATACCGCTGATACAGCTTCACGAAAGCCCCGAAGGAGAAATGATACCCGATCACAAAAAAGGGCAGATAGACAAAGGTACGGCTGATACTGAACCAGATCCCGACCAGTTGCAGATAACCTACGGCCACCCCTGCGGTAACAGCGAAGGCCAGTTGGGCGCTGCGGGTCCAGCGGCTCATGCCCAGCATCAGCAGGCGCCAGCAGATGTGGCTGGCCAGGAACCAGAGCAGCAGATAAGGAGCGAAGAACGAATGCTGTATATTATTGACATGAAACAGGGAGGCGTCAAGTAGGGAGTAGAGGCTCTGAAAAATAACATATTGCAGGGCAATCTGCAGGAGTACCTTGCGTCCAGGCGCTCCATGTAAGCTTGAACGGGCAAAGTATCCGGTCACCAGTACAAACAGCGGCATGTGAAAACTGAAGATCCACTGGTAAAGCGTGTGAAGTCCGCTCATTTCTTGAATCAGGGGTTCGATCGCATTGGCCACAAAGACAGTTACAATGAGCATGAAGCGCAGGTTAAGAAAGAAAGTCTCTCCGCGCGTGTCAAACGGGCTTTCCCGGGTCATGACGTAACCTCCAATGAAATTAGGTTTGCAGGGGGTTGATACTTTAATTTTAAAATACATGATTTCCGGACAATAAATTGTGAAATACATCACAATAGCAAGCCTATCATTGGAAATGTCTGGGGCCAGATGTGGCGAAGTCTTGAAGGTTGTTTGAATTCACCGATTCCCGTATAATTTTCAGTATGCAGGAATCGGGAGTGAACACTAATGAAAAAGAATATAATCAGACGCCGTGTGCTTATTGGAGTGGTGTTGGTTCTACTGGTGGCGGGAGTGTTTATATGGAGGTATCTGACCCCGTATAAGCCGGAGGCACGGGCTGAAACCGCCCTGATCTCTGCCGGGGGAGTCACTGTTGAACAGAATGACAATTGGATCTCGTTCGACCCCTCAGTGGTGCTCGGCACCGCCGTGATCTTTTATCCGGGAGCACTGGTCAAGGCGGAAGCATATGCGCCGCTGGCCCGTAAAGTTGCCGCAGCCGGTCACCCGTTCTACATTGCCAGAATGCCGCTTAATCTGGCTGTAATCAAAGGGGGTGCCGCCGAAGATATTATCCGCGTGCATCCGAAGCAGTCCTTCGTCCTGGGCGGACATTCGCTTGGCGGCGTAATGGCTTCACGCTTCGCTGCGGATCATGCCGGCCAACTGGAAGGCGTTTTTTTTCTGGCCTCGTATCCCGATGAGAAAGGCAGTCTGAAGGACACTACGTTGTCCGTCTTGTCTGTGCTTGGTACGCAGGATGAAGTCGTCGACCAGAAGAGCTATAACAAAGGACGTTCCTATTTGCCGGGCAATACCGTATATGTGTCGGTTGACGGCGGTAACCATGCCCAATTCGGCAGCTATGGCGCGCAAAAGGGTGACGGAACCGCTACGATTACTGAAGAAGAACAACAGACACGGACTGTCCGGGCGATGCTGGACTGGCTGGGGAATCTCCGCCAGAGCAAATGAACTAACGAATACCTGAAGTAATATAACGTATGCGGAAGGAGCGCTGGAATGCCTGTATTGCACATCAATGAACTCTCCGTTCCCGTAAGCGGCATCCTGTTCGATAAGGACGGCACGCTGCTTGATCTCCTGGCTACCTGGGGCAGCTGGGCTGAGCTGGTGCTTGA
The DNA here is from genome assembly GCF_038002365.1 of Paenibacillus sp. FSL P4-0338. Taxonomy (NCBI): domain Bacteria; kingdom Bacillati; phylum Bacillota; class Bacilli; order Caryophanales; family Paenibacillaceae; genus Paenibacillus; species Paenibacillus sp. FSL P4-0338. The sequence continues at coordinate 1,971,956 of NZ_JBBOCG010000002.1, forward strand.
GGGGCTGGGCAGCCAGCTGACTCTGATTGGCAGCAGGCCCGTAACGGGAGCCAATCTGGCTTCGGTGCTGGGGACGACGCATGATGCTTCTGGACGAATTACCGGTTATGATCCCGCCGGTCCGCTGTCCATGGCAACGGCTGAGGAATCCACCGGGATTCTGGCCTGGCAGCTCTATACAGCGGGTGTACCCTGGAATGAAGCGGTGACGCGCGTGAATGCCATCTCCAAGGAGGCCATGAATGAGCTTCGCCGCCGCCGTACGGCTGTACCTATGCCGGAATTATTGCCATTCCTGGAGCAGTGTGCCGCTGCTTCCCTGAAGCTTGGCGTTGTGACCTCAGACAATCTGTCCACCACCCGCGAGCATCTGGAATGGCTTGGTATTTCAGAATACTTCGGGGTGTTGGTTACCCGAGACCAGGTGAAATACGGCAAGCCTGCACCGGAAATGGCCGAGAAGGCCTGCCGGGAGCTCGGGCTGCTGCCCGAAGAGGCGGTTATTATCGGTGACAGCAATGCGGATATGCAGCTGGGCCGGGGGGCGGGCCTGCGGCTTGCGGTCGGAATCTCACCGGACGGAGGGGCAGACCATCTGCTGGATGCGGACATTGTGGTATCCGGCTATCCGGCGCTCCGCATAACGATCTGAATGCATGACGAATAGGTACAGAGAGGACAGGTGTAGATCATGGAACAATTACAGCTACTGGCTTCCTGGATTCAAAAAAGCAATAATATCGTCTTTTTCGGCGGTGCCGGAACATCGACGGAGAGCGGCATCCCGGACTTCCGTTCGGCAGCCGGCCTGTACCAGACACAGCACAACTCTCCCTATCCGCCTGAGGTGATGCTCAGCCGCAGCTTTTTTATGTCCTCGCCGGACATTTTTTTTGATTTCTACCGCAGCAAGATGATTCATCCCGGAGCGAAGCCGAACGGGGCCCACCGTCTGCTTGCGGAGCTGGAGGAGAGCGGCAGGCTGAAGGCGGTCATTACGCAAAATATCGACGGCCTTCATCAGATTGCGGGCAGCCGCCGGGTTCTGGAGCTGCACGGCTCTATCCACCGCAATCACTGCATGGGCTGCCAGCGCTACTACGGTCTGGAGGAATGGCTGGGGCAGGAAGGCTCTGTGCCGCGCTGTGAGGACTGCGGGGGCATCATCAAGCCGGATGTGGTGCTCTATGAGGAAGCGCTTGATCATGAAGTGCTGGTTGAAGCCGTGGATGCCATTGCAGCGGCGGATCTGCTGATTATCGGCGGTACCTCGCTTACCGTTCAGCCTGCTGCAAGCCTGGTCACTTACTTCAGGGGGCAGAATACTGTACTGCTTAACGGCGAGCCTACCCCGTATGACGATCATGCAGATCTGATTATTACAGAGCGGATCGGAGAGGTGCTGGGTAGAGTGCAGGGACTGCTGGGCTAACGCCCAGTCTTTTTTTAAAAGAAGGGTATTCACAAAAGAGAAACGAGAGGCAGGGATTAACATGGTATATGTGGCTAGTGATGAACGGTATGAAGGGATGCGTTACAACCGCACCGGCAGGTCCGGCCTCAAGCTTCCGGCCATCTCACTCGGCCTGTGGCATAATTTTGGCGGCATTGATGCTTATGAGAACGGCCGTGAGATGATTACCCGCGCTTTTGATCTCGGGATTACCCACTTTGACCTGGCGAATAACTACGGGCCTCCGGCCGGATCGGCGGAAGAGCTGTTCGGCAAGGTGCTGGCCCGGGATCTCGCGCCGTACCGTGACGAGCTGGTAATCTCGACCAAGGCGGGATATACGATGTGGCCCGGCCCTTATGGGGACTGGGGGTCACGTAAATATATCCTGTCCAGTCTGGACCAGAGCCTGAAGCGGCTGGGACTGGATTATGTGGATATCTTCTACTCCCACCGCCCGGACCCGGAGACACCTATGGAGGAAACGATGGGAGCGCTGGATCATGCTGTCCGCTCAGGCAAGGCGCTGTACATTGGCTTATCGAACTATTCGGCGGAGCAGACCCGGCAGGCTATTGCGATTCTGAAAGACCTGGGCACTCCGCTGCTGATTCACCAGCTGAGGTATTCCATGCTGGACCGCTGGATTGAAGGCGGGCTTCAGGAGGTGCTGGAGGAGCATGGGGTAGGCAGTATTGCCTTCACGCCGCTGGCGCAGGGTCTGCTGACGAATAAATATCTGAACGGCATCCCTGGAGATTCCCGGGCAGCCGGACCTTCGGCTGCGCTGAATGAGAGCCGGATTACGCCGGAGGTGCTGCGCAGAATCCACGCGCTGAATCAGATGGCGGTAGCGCGCGGGCAGAGTCTGGCCCAGTTCGCCCTGCTCTGGACGCTGCGCGGCGGCCGGATCACCTCGGCGCTGATCGGCGCCAGCCGGGTCAGCCAGATCGAAGAGAATATCGCCGCGCTGTCCCATAGTGACTTCACGCAGGAGGAGCTGGAACGGATCGAGACGATCCTTAAGACAGAGGGTGAAGCCTAAGGCGCTCAACCTAAGAGTTGCCTTAAGGTCCAGCTTCCACAGATTACAACGCAAGCAGCCCGCTTCCTGTTCAGGAGACGGGCTGTTGCTCTAGGCGATATGGCTATTTCTCTCCAGGGTTCACTGTAGCCTGGCGGTAAGCGGTGGGGGACTGGCGGTAGAAGCGCTTGAACTGCCGGGAGAAATACAGGGCATCGGTCAGTCCGACCGATGCCGCTACCTGCTCTACGGACAGCTCGGGGCGTTCACGCAGCAGCTGGCGCGACTTCTCCACCCGCAGCTTCAGCAGGTAAGTGACCGGAGAGAGCCCCGTCTCCTGCTTGAAGATGCGGGAGAGATAAGCGCGGTTATAGCCCAGACTGCCGCACATCTGTTCAATTGAGACCGGATGGGCATACTGAGAAGCCATGTAATGAATCATCTGCTTCACTGTCCGCTTGATCTGTGATTCCGCACCCGGCAGCCGGGAGGAGGAGACCAGCAGCTCCGCCGCTTCTCCTGCGATGAGGTACAGGTAACCCAGAGAGGTTAGGGCGGCGCTCTCCTTATTGGCATAGAAGGCGGACATCATCCCGGCAAGCGCTCCGGGAATTACACTGCCGCCTGCGGTAGACAGCACCGGGGCGAGCGGAGCGAAGCCCGCCTGCTGCGCAAGCTGCCCGGCATCAGCGCCGGTGAAGGCGGCCCAGCGGTAACGCCAGGGCTCCAGCTGATCTGAAATATAGCTGACCAGCTGGCCCGGGTGGATCAGGAAGCAGTCCCCGGCCCCCAGCTCGTATGTGTGCTGCTCAGTCCGGAAGACCCCGGAGCCTGATTCAATATAATGGAGCAGATAGTAATCGTAGATCTTGGGACCCGCCTGATGCAGCGGGAGGGTCTGGCTCTCTCCCGCAAAAAGTACATGCAGCAGCTGCTTATCGTAATATACAGGATTTGATCCTACTGAATAGGTATGTTGCACTGCAAGCCGCCTTTCCTGAGCAGAACGCTTCCATAGCTAAGTGCATAGGGAGCGCCCGTTCACTTTTCTTCTTACCGAGTATAGTCTCTTCAGAGACGAAAGTCACATTTGTCCATATATTGCACACATGATTGCATTATCAGGGCAAGTCTGATTTTATTATAATGTAAGCATGAAGGACGCAAGCTATAATCCAAAGTCCCAGCACAAGCAGCGAAAGGATGGAGTGTCAATAATGAGCATACAGGAACTTAACAGTACATTTATCAAGAAGTACGGGGAGAGCGGGGAAGCCGCGCGGGTATTCTACGCACCGGGCCGCGTGAATCTGATCGGAGAGCATCTGGATTACAACGGAGGTTATGTTTTCCCGGCAGCCCTGGACTTCGGAACCACCCTGATCGTGCGCCCGCGTACAGACGGCAAGGTTCAATTCGCATCCACGAATTTCCCTTATGAAGCTTCCATCGATTTCAGTGACATCGGTGCAGCCAAGACCGGCGAATGGGTGGACTATCCGGTCGGCGTAATGGTGGAGCTGGCTAAGAAGGGTCACCCGGTATCCGGGGGCTACGATCTTTTGTTCCATGGTGAGATTCCTAACGGCTCGGGCTTGTCCTCTTCCGCTTCGATTGAGGTAGTGACCGGCTTCGCCTTCCTGACGCTGCTTGGCGGTGACACAGATACGGTGGAGATCGCTCTGCTGTCCCAGCGCGCGGAGAACCAGTATGTCGGCGTGAACTCCGGGATCATGGACCAGTTCGCTGTGGCCAACGGCAAGCGCGACCAGGCCATCCTGCTGATGTGCGATACGCTGGAATACAGCCTCGTACCTTTCGTGACGGGCAGCTATAAGCTGGTCATCGGCAACACGAACAAGAAGCGCGGCCTGGTGGACTCGAAGTATAATGAGCGCCGCAGCCAATGTGAAGAGGCGCTCGCTATTCTGAAGCAGGAGGTTCCATCCCTGTCCTATCTGGCTGAGGTGAAGCCAGAGCAGTTCGAGCTTTTGCAGGACAAAATTACGGATGAAACTGTAAAGCGCCGGGCCCGCCATGTGGTAGAGGAGAATCAGCGTGTGCTTGACTCCGTGGAGGTGCTGAAGAACAATGATCTGAAGCAGTTCGGCCTGTACATGAATGACTCCCATGTCTCCCTCCGCGACCTCTATGAAGTCAGCTGCGAGGAGCTGGATGTGATGGTGGAAGAAGCGCAGCGCATTCCGGGCACACTGGGCTCACGGATGACCGGCGCAGGATTCGGGGGATGTACGGTATCGCTGGTACACGAGGATGATGTGCAGCGGTTCATAACGGAAGTTGGGGAAGCCTACAAGAACAGAACCGGTCTGACCGGCGAATTCTATGTATGCGGCATCGGCAACGGCGTGGAAGAATTGAAAGGAGTGAAATAAGATGGCGATTCTGGTAACGGGCGGCGCAGGATACATCGGTTCACACACAGTAGCAGAGCTGCTGGACCGCGGGGAAGAGGTTGTGGTGATTGACAATCTGCTGACAGGGCACCGGGAGGCGCTGCTGGGCGGCAAGCTGTACGAGGGTGACCTGCGCGACAAGGCGCTGCTGGCGAAGCTGTTCTCCGAGAATGAGATCGAAGCGGTAATTCACTTCGCAGCCAGCTCCCTGGTGGGCGAGAGCATGAAGGACCCGGTTAAATACTACGATAACAATGTCTATGGAACGCAGTGTCTTCTCGAAGCCATGCAGCATGCCGGTGTGGATAAAATCGTCTTCTCCTCCACTGCCGCCACCTACGGCGAACCGGAAAAGGTGCCTATCGAAGAGACCGACCGTACCGAGCCTGCGAATGTCTACGGCGAGACCAAGCTGACCATGGAACGCATGATGGCCTGGTTCGACAAAGTGCTCGGCATCAAATACGTAGCGCTGCGCTACTTCAATGCTGCAGGCGCACACGCCAGCGGCAAGATCGGCGAAGACCACCGTCCGGAGAGCCACCTGATTCCGCTGGTGCTCCAGGCTGCGCTGAAGCAGCGCGAGAATATCGCTGTGTTCGGGGAAGACTATCCGACAGAGGACGGAACCTGCGTACGCGACTACATCCATGTCAGCGATCTGGCGGATGCGCATGTCCGTGCAGTAACTTATCTGCGCAGCGGCAGTGCGAGCAATATCTTCAACCTTGGCAACGGCCTGGGCTTCTCTGTGAAGCAGGTCATTGAGACTGCGAAGAAGGTTACCGGCCTGGATATTCCGGTTGTGGTTCAGGACCGCCGCGCCGGAGATCCGGCAGTGCTCGTCGCTTCCTCTGACAAAGCCCGGAAGGTTCTGGGCTGGGACCCGCAGCATGCCGATCTGGAAGGCATTATTCAGAGCGCTTGGAGCTGGCACTCCGCCAATCCGCAAGGGTACGGGGAGTAAGCAGCAGGGCTAATTATTGCCCGAAGGTGAAATAGACAGAATGTAAAGCGCCGCATAAGGCACCATAGAAGGAGAAATGAAATGCAGAACGATAATAGTACGGCTGCTGCCGCTGAGAAGGCGCTGTATGCGATTGAACAGCTGGTTCTGTTTGCCGGACATACGGGACTTATCCAGCCCGCAGATGTGGATTACAGCCGTAATGAACTACTGGACCAGTTCGGCTTCAGCGAGCCGTATCCCGGTGAGTTCACTGAAGGTCCGCTGGACAGCCCGCAGGCCCCGCTGGACCAGCTGATTGATTACGGGTTCAGTCTTGGGCTGATCCCGGAGAATACGGATACGTACCGCGACCTGCTGGATGCCAAGATTATGGGCCTGCTCATGGCCCGCCCGTCTGAGGTGAATGCGGAGTTCGCCGCGATCCGGGCGGAGCAGGGCGTGCAGGCGGCAACGGACCGCTTTTATAAGCTGAGCATTGATTCTAACTATATCCGTATGGACCGTGTAGCGAAGAATGTGTATTGGCTTCAGGAGTCGCCGTACGGGGATATTGAGATGACGATCAACCTCTCCAAGCCGGAGAAAAGCCCGAAGGAAATCGCCATGGCCCGGCTGCTTCCTCCTCCGGTCTATCCGAAGTGCCAGCTCTGCCGCGAGAACGTCGGCTATGCCGGACGGGTCAATCACCCGCCGCGTCAGAACCTGCGCGTGATCCCGCTCACGATGAACAGCGAGAAGTGGTTCTTCCAGTACTCGCCTTATGTCTACTATAACGAGCATTGCATCGTGTTCCACCATGATCATGTGCCGATGAAGCTGACGAAGGATACGCTGAAGCGTCTGCTTAGCTTCGTGGAAGCCTTCCCGCATTATTTCATTGGCTCGAATGCCGATCTGCCGATTGTCGGCGGCTCCATTCTGACGCATGACCACTTCCAGGGCGGACGGCATACGTTCCCGATCCAGAAGGCACCCAAAGAGGATACCTTCACACATGCCTCATATCCCGGTGTCAGCTTAAGCACTGTGAAGTGGCCGATGTCCGTGCTGCGGATGCATGCCGAAGATCCGGCGGTGCTGCTGGAGGCAGGCAACCATATCTACGAATCCTGGAAGACGTACAGCGATCCCTCCGCCGAAGTGCTGGCATTCAGTGAAGAGGATGGAGAGCGCGTGCCGCATAATACCGTCACCCCTATCGTGCGCCGGGCAGAGGACGGCGGCTACGAGATGGATCTGGTGCTGCGCAACAACCGGACCAGCGAAGAATATCCCGAAGGGATCTTCCACCCGCACCGGGAGATGCACCATATCAAGAAGGAGAACATCGGCCTCATTGAGGTGATGGGTCTGGCGATTCTGCCGGGACGGCTCAAGGAAGAGCTTGACGCCATCGCTGGCATATTGGCAGGAGATACCGCGCTTCTCGGAGATGTCCAGAGCAAGGGCCAGGAGCATCCGCTGGCGCTGCACACTTCCTGGATTACCGAACTGGTAAGCCGCTTCGGCACCTCCCTGAACCGCGAAGAAGCGGTAAAGACCATTCAGAATGAAGTGGGTACGAAGTTCACTCACATTCTGGAACATGCCGGAGTCTACAAACGCACGCCGGAAGGGCAGGCGGCCTTCCGCCGGTTCTTGAACAGCAGCGGTTTTAACTGAGACCTTACTTAACTTAATGTTTGCAAAATGTACTGTCCCTGCCGGATCTGGCGGGGGCATTTTTTATCATTGGGAAATGAGGATATTCCTCTCTATTGTGGGTTAATTACTGAAGCCTGCGGGTGAAACGGACTGAGAAGACGTTGTATCCCTCAGAAACTAATAAATAATGATGAAGCGGAGTGAGAAGCGCTAATCTTGTTCATTTGAGCGCAAAATGACGGATATCAGGACGCTTAACGGAATCTCAGTCCGTATATCCTGTCATTTGATCAAATTTGCCAACATAACGGAATCTCAGTCCAACTTACGGGTAGAGGAGTAAGGTTTGCTGTCTCGGTCCGGCTCGATTTGAATGCGCCAAGCAGTAGGACTATAATAGACAAGTGCTTCACATTCACATACTCATGGAGGTTTACCCATATGCGCAAGTTTGAATTTTATAACCCTACCAAGCTTATTTTCGGACAGGGAACATTGCAGTCACTCCGTACCGAGGTGCCGAAATACGGTAAGAACGTACTGCTGATGTACGGCGGCGGCAGTATTAAGCGCAGCGGCCTGTACGACAACGTCATTGCTGAGCTGGCTGCGGTTGGTGCCGTAGTTACCGAGCTTGCCGGAGTGGAGCCGAATCCGCGTCTCTCGACGGTACATAAAGGTGTAGCGTTGTGCCATGAGCATCACATTGACCTGATTCTTGCCGTCGGCGGCGGCAGCGTGCTGGATTGTGCCAAGGCAGTGGCTGTCGGGGCAAAATATGAAGGGGATATGTGGGACTTTGTAGAACGCAAGGCCGCTCCTCAAGGTGCACTTCCGCTGGGAACCGTACTGACAATGGCAGCGACCGGCTCGGAAATGAACAACGGCTCGGTGATCACCAATGAAGTGACCAAGGAGAAAATGGGCTGGGGCAGCATCCATGCCTATCCGGCCTTCTCGATCCTTGACCCGGAGAACACCTTCTCTCTGCCGCGCGACCAGACAGTGTACGGTATGGTGGACATCATGTCCCATACGCTGGAGCATTATTTCCATACTGACAGCAATACGCCTTTACAGGACGGCTTCCTGGAGAGTCTGCTTCGCACCGTGATTGAGACGGCTCCTAAGCTGATTGAGGATCTGAACAACTACGAGCTGCGCGAGACCATTATGTATTGCGGGACGATGGCGCTGAATGGAATGGTCAGTATGGGCTTTGCCGGTGACTGGGCTACGCACAACATTGAGCATGCCGTATCCGCTGTGTATGATATTCCCCACGGCGGCGGCCTGGCGATTCTCTTCCCGCAGTGGATGAGATATAACCTCAGCACGAATCCTGCCCGCTTCCGCCAGCTGGCTGTGAACGTGTTCGGTATTGACCCTGCCGGCAAGACCGATGAGCAGACCGGCCTCGAAGGCATTGAAGCGCTCCGCAGCTTCTGGGATTCCATTGGTGCTCCGAAGACTCTCGGCGATTATGATATCGACGACAGCGAAATCGGCAGTATGGCTGACAAGGCGGTCCGCTTCGGCCCGTTCGGCAACTTCCGCAAGCTGGAGCGTCAGGACGTTGTTGAAATTTATAAGCTGGCTTTGTAAGCTAGCCATCGATAGTAAAGCCGCTCCCCATCTACGGGGGCGGCTTCTTTTGTCTGTTAATTTTCCCGCTCCCGGCATACATTAATGAGAGCAATACCCAACTTTGTGAAACCAAGGGCATGGCAGTTGCGTTTAACCTAGTATGACAGTCCGGAAGTAATGACGGGAGGAGACTAACATGCAAACGCTGTATTTGGGCTGTTTGGCGCTGGGCATTCTTTTTGCTGTAGTCAGTGTAGTGGTAGGCGACCTGATTGGGAGTGCTCTGGACGGGATTTTTGACATCGTATCCTTTGATTTCCTGAATCCTACCCTATTGGCAGGAGGGATAACTGTATTCGGTGGAGCAGGTATGCTGCTTAACCGCTACAGCAGACTGGAAGATGGCGTGATTCTTGCCTTGTCCCTGCTGGTTGCGGCATTCATGGGCGTATTGATGCATTTGGTGGTGGTGAAGCCAATGAGGAACAGCGAAATGTCGAACGGCTTCTCCATGAGTGAACTGCCGGGGAGAATCGGTGAGGTTACCGTCCCGGTCCCCGGCGTGGGCTACGGTGAGATTATGGTGAAGTTCGGTGCAGGCAACAGCCTGCATACGGCGGCCAGCTTCGAGCAGCATGCACTGCCGGCCGGGATCAAGGTTGTAGTAGTTGAGGTACGTGAAGGTGTAGCACTTGTGTCTGAATTCGAAGAGAGAAAAGGAGTGGATTGATGATGAATCTAGAAAATATTCCTGAATCCCTATTTATACCTGCGATAGTAATCGCTGTACTGCTTGTTCTCGGACTCGCCTTCTGGGCGCGTTACAAGACGGTTGGCCCGGATGAAGGCATGATTGTCACCGGTTCCTTCCTGGGCAACAATCATATATCAGATGACGGCTCCGGCCGCAAAATCAAAATCGTCCGCGGCGGCGGTGCATTCATTTTGCCCGTCTTCCAGAAGGCGGAGTTCATGTCTCTGCTCTCCCACAAGCTCGATGTGACGACCCCGGAGGTCTATACGGAGCAAGGCGTGCCGGTCATTGCCGACGGGGTCGCCATCATCAAGGTAGGCAGCTCCACGGAAGATGTGGCAACGGCAGCCGAGCAGTTCATGGGCAAGCCGATTGAATCCCTGAAGAGTGAAGCGCAGGAAGTGCTGGAAGGACATCTGCGGGCGATCCTCGGTACGATGACCGTAGAAGAGGTCTACCGTAACCGCGACCGTTTCGCCCAGGAGGTTCAGGGTGTTGCCGCCCGTGACCTCAAGAAGATGGGACTCCAGATTGTCTCTTTTACCATCAAGGATGTACGTGATAAGCACGGATACCTGGAAGCGCTGGGTAAACCGCGGATTGCCGCAGTGAAGCGTGATGCGGAGATTGCCGAAGCGGAAGCTGTCCGTGACGCGCGGATTCAGAAGGCCAATGCCGAGGAGCAGGGGCAGAAGGCGGAGCTGCTGCGTGATACCAATATTGCCGAAGCTTCGAAGGAGAATCAGCTCAAGGTAGCCGCGTTCAAGCGTGACCAGGATACCGCCAAGGCGGAAGCCGACCAGGCGTACCACATTCAGGAGGCGCGTGCCAAGCAGACCGTGGTGGAAGAGCAGATGAAGGTTGAGCTGGTCCGCAAGGAACGCGAAATCGATATCCAGGCCAAGGAAATCCAGGTACGCGAGAAGCAGTATGACGCTGAAGTGAAGAAGAAAGCGGAAGCAGACCGTTATGCGGTAGAGCAGGCGGCGGAAGCCGACAAGGCCAAGCGCATGCGTGAAGCCGATGCCGTGCAGTACAGTATTGAGACTCAGGCTAAGGCAACCTCCGAGCAGAAGCGTCTGGAAGGTCAGGCAATTGCGGATGCAGAGCTGGCCAAAGGTAAAGCAGAGTCCGAGGTTATCCGTCTGCGCGGTCTGGCCGAAGCGGAAGCCAAGGAGAAGCTGGCAGAAGCCTTCCAGAAATTCGGGGAAGCGGCGGTTCTCGATATTATCGTCAAAATGCTGCCTGAGCTGGCCGGGAAGATTGCCGAGCCGCTGGCGTCTATCGACAAGCTGACTGTGGTGGATACCGGCAACGGTGAAGGAGCTGCACGTGTCAGTAATTATGTGACCCAACTGATGTCCACAGCCCCTGAGATGCTGAAGAGCGTGTCCGGAATTGATGTCGAGGCGCTGATCAAAGGGCTGACCAAGGGCAAGTCTGATAAGAATGAGGTTGTCAAACACACAGCAGCACCCATAACCTCTGTCGTCACCAGACCAGCACCGGCTGCACCGGTCACTCCGGTACAACCTTCGGAACATCCTGAAGGATAAGAGCAAATCACCAAGGTATGGCAGGCAGCAATAACCGCCGGCCGTACCTTTTTTAATATGAGCCGCGCAACAGAGATTTCCCTATCATTCGCGCTGAAACGGAGGCAGGTATGGAGCTTATACTGGATAATATACGCAAGAGCTTTGACGGCAGGGAGGTGCTGAAGGGGATTGATTTTACCTTTGAGCAGGGCAAGATATACGGCTTGCTCGGCCGCAACGGTGCGGGAAAGACCTCGTTATTCAACTGCCTTAGCGGGGAGATCCAAATGGATAGCGGCGGCGCTTTTCTGCGCAGAGATGAGGTGAGTCTTCCGCTGCTTGAGGAAGAGATCGGCTACGTATTCTCCTTGCCGATTCTGCCTGACTTCCTGACCGGTTATGAGTTTGTGAAATTCTACATGGACATCAATAAGGGGAAGATACAAGCGGACCGGACCATCGAGGAGTATTTCGATATCATCCGTTTCGAGGAGGCGGACAGACACCGTCTGATCAAAGGCTATTCCCACGGGATGAAGAACAAAATTCAGATGCTGTGCTTTATCATTTCCCGCCCGCCGCTGATCCTGCTCGATGAGCCGTTAACCTCTTTCGATGTGGTAGTGGCGCTGGAGATCAAGAAGCTGCTGCGGGAGATGAAGCGGGATCATATCATTATTTTCTCCACTCATATTCTGCAGCTGGCAGCCGATCTCTGCGATGAGCTGGTTATTCTGAATAATGGCACGCTGCGCGAGATTCCGGCGGAGACCCTGCACAGTCCGGAATTTGAAGAGCAGATTATTGCCCTGTTGAAGGATGAGGATCATGATTAGGACGCTGAAGGCGATTCTGGAAGTACGGGGGATGTCCGGCGCCAACCGGCTGATGTTCTATATCCGTAAGCTCCCAGTGCTGGGCAAGCTGATCCCGGCCACGGTCTATTCGGAGACCAAGCTGAAGCAGACCTTATCTGTTATCGTGCATATCTTGAAGGTCCTTATGGCCTTTGTGACGAAGTTCACTTATCTGGGCATAATGATCTTTCTTCCAGTGAAGCTGATAGGACAAGATATATCCTTAACCCTTTCGGTACAATACCAGCTTTATTTGCAGATGCTGCTGTGTATTAGCTTCTTCACGTCCGGAGTTTCCAGCGCAGTTATTCTGGAGCCGAAGCGGGATAAATACATATTCGTGAAGCTGATGAGGCTGCCGGCAGAGCGGTATATGCGGACCACACTGACCTTACGCGGGATCAGCTTTCTGGTTACTTTTATTCCGGCGATGCTGGTCTTCGGGAGTCTTCTCGGTGCTCCGCTGTGGCATGGGGCGGTTCTTACGCTGCTGCTGACGTTCTGGCGTACGGCTTGCGAGGCGCTGCATCTGTGGGTGTTTGACCGCTACGGCATTGTTATTGTCAAAAAAACAAGCTGGATCTGGACCGCCATCGGCGCTGGATATCTGCTGGCCTATCTTCCGCTGCTCCCCGGATTTGCGGTAGTAGAGAGAGGAATGCTGTTCAATTTGCCTGTGGTGCTAAGCGTATTGGTGCTGGGAACCTTAAGCGCGGTCTATATCGCCCGTTATAAGGACTATACGAATGCCGTCGATGCCGTCACCAAAATCGATGATCCGCTGCTCGACATGGGCCGGATGATGAAAGAGGCAAGGGTTAAGGATGTGGCCACCCAAGATCAGCACTACTCGGCGGAACAACTGAATCATGGCCAATTCGAGGGGAAAAGCGGGTATGCTTACCTGAATGCCATCTTTTTCTCGCGTCACCGCCGGCTGATCACCAGTCCGATAGAGCGCAGGCTGGTTATCATTGGCTCGCTCTTTGTAGCTGCTTTGCTGACGATGCTGTTGTCCCAGACCGCTTTTACCAAACTGACTCATTATCTGATTACCGCATTGCCGACCTTCCTGATCATTATGAACTATACGTCCATTGGCGAACGCCTCTGCAAGGCGATGTTCTATAACTGTGATCTCAGCCTGCTGCGCTACGGATTCTACCGTGAACAATCGGCGATTCTAAGCAACTTCCGCATCAGGCTGCTGCGTATCAGCATGCTTAATCTGATCCCGGCTGCTGCGATCTGCCTGGCGGTGAACTTGCTGCTGCTGCTGTCAGCAGAGAGCTGGGGCGCGGGGGATGCTGTACTCTTTTGCGTGACGATTGTGGCGCTGTCACTGTTCTTCTCGGTGCATCATTTGTTCATGTACTATATCTTCCAGCCCTATAGCACAGAGCTCAATGTGAAGAATCCGTTCTTCACGATTGTGAACAGTGTGGTGCTGGGGGTAGGATTCATCGCGATGCAGTTCAAGAGTGAGCTTGGAATGTTTGCTATGATTGTAGTACTCTCTGCTGTGGTGTATATGCTGGCTGCCCTGATTATGGTGTACAGGTTCTCAGGCCGGACGTTTCGGGTGAAATGAAATGAGCCTTGAGTCCGCTTGCAACACACTTCTAATTTGAGATTCTTGATGTTATGATAGGAGCTTAAGTAACGAATCACACGTTGAACCATGTATCGTGCTGCTGGAATGGATCAGGATTCGGAATTAAAAGAGGTGTCGTCAGTGAGCAGCATTACCGTGGGCAAGGTGCTTAATAATAACGTGATCATTGCCGAGCATCCCCAGTATGCCGAGGTTGTGGTGATCGGCAAGGGGATCGGCTTCAACCGTAAAACGCGGGACCGGATCAATCTGTCCTCTGTAGAGAAGATGTTCATCCTGCGCAGCCAGGAGGAGCAGGAGCAATACAAGCAGCTGGTGCCGCAGGTAGACGAGAAGCTGATTGAGGTGGTTCAGGAGATTGTGCTGCACATTATGCAGAGCAGCCGACAGACGCTGAATGAGCATATCCATATTGCCCTTACCGACCATATATCCTTCGCGATCCGCAGAAGCGAGCAGCATATGGCTATTCATAATCCGTTTCTGTACGAGACCCGGGAGATTTATCCGGAGGAATACAGTCTGGCGGAATATGCGGTGGAGCGGATCAATGAGGCGATGAAGGTGACGCTGCCGCCGGATGAGATCGGCTTCGTAGCTCTGCATATTGTCAGTGCGCTTAGCAATCGCCATATCTCCGAGGTGAAGCAGCATTCCCAGCTAATTGGGGATCTGGTGGGGCTGGTGGAGGATAATCTGGAATACCGTATTCCGCGGGATTCGCTGGACTATTCAAGGCTGGTGACCCATTTGCGGTTCGTTCTGGAACGTCTGCGCCGGGGAGAGACTGTGCGCGAGACCTCATCCCTGGATGGACTAATGAAGCGGGAGTACCCCGAGATGTACATGCTTGCCTGGAAGCTCACGAAGGTAATTGAGCAGCGTGTGCGTATCCCGGTATATCCGGCCGAGGTCAGCTATCTGACGATTCATCTGCAGCGTATTGCCCAGAAGAAAGAAGATGAGACGGAGCTGGAACCGCCGGAGAAGCTTTAAGATATAAGAATATATATGTTTCATGCTATATGGCCGATTTTAGGGGTTGCAACTTCAAATCAATGGTGCTACAATAATCCCTGTTATGAAATACAACAGAATACAAACGTGTAACTGATACGATCAGGCATGAGTGATTTACAGTATTATGGTTGTCCAGCCCCATCTCGGGGTACTCTAACGTTAGCGTTAGCCGGGCAAACTGCGTACTGTATTGCTCATGCCTTTTTTGGCTTCTGTTGACAGAAATTAACGATTAGGAAGTGACCCGAATGTTTAAAAAATTATTTGGCGTTCTGCAGAGAGTCGGTAAGGCGCTTATGCTGCCAGTTGCCATTCTGCCTGCGGCGGGCCTGCTGCTTGGAATCGGGAATATGCTGGTTAACCCGGACTTCCTGCAATATGTGCCTGCACTGGAGAATCATATTGTTCAGGCGATAGCCACAGTACTGATGAACTCCGGGCAAATCGTATTTGATAACCTATCTCTGCTCTTTGCAGTCGGCGTAGCCATCGGGCTGGCCGGAGGAGAGGGCGTAGCCGGGCTTGCAGCGATTATCGGCTTCCTGGTGATGAATGTAACCATGGGTACGGTAGTTGGCGTCAATGCTTACGTGCTGACTTGGAAGGATTTCTCGTATTCCAGTGTGCTGGGGATTCCCACATTGCAGACTGGGGTATTCGGTGGTATCCTGGTCGGGATCCTGGCTGCATCCATGTACAAAAGGTTCTTCCGTATAGAATTGCCGTCGTACCTGGGCTTCTTCGCGGGTAAACGTTTCGTACCGATTATGACGGCAGTGACCTCCCTGATGCTCGGTCTTGCGCTTACGATTGTGTGGCCGCCGATCCAGCACGGTCTGAACTATGTGTCACAGAGTATGATTAATACCAACCTGACGCTGTCTGCCTTTATCTTCGGGGTCATCGAGCGTTCTCTGATTCCGTTCGGCTTGCACCATATCTTCTATTCACCGTTCTGGTATGAATTCGGAAGCTATATTGACAAGGCGGGCGATCTGGTCCGCGGTGACCAGCGCATCTTCATGCAGCAGCTTCGTGACGGTGTGGAGTTCACAGCGGGTACATTTACTACCGGTAAATATCCGTTCATGATGTTCGGTCTTCCGGCAGCGGCTCTTGCGATCTACCATGAGTCGAAGCCTGAGAACAGACGGGTTGTCGGAAGCTTGATGGTTTCCGCAGCGCTGACCTCGTTCCTGACGGGGATCACCGAGCCGCTGGAATTCTCCTTCCTGTTCGTGGCTCCGCTGCTGTTCGCAGTCCATGCTGTATTCGCAGGACTCTCCTTCATGACCATGCACCTCTTGAATGTCAAAATCGGCATGACCTTCTCCGGCGGGTTCATCGACTATGTGCTGTTCGGCGTCATTCCGAACCGTACCGCCTGGTGGCTGGTTATCCCGGTAGGTCTGGTATTGGCCGTGATTTATTACTTCGGATTCCGCTTCGTTATCCGTAAGTTCAACCTGAAGACGCCTGGCCGTGAGGATGCCTCCGAGGATGAGGATGAGGTTAGCTTGGAGAGTGTGTCCAAGACAGGCGACGATCTTCCGCGCAACATTTTGTCCGCCCTAGGCGGCAAAGAGAACATCACCCATCTGGATGCTTGTATCACGCGTCTGCGGGTCGAAGTGAAGGACAAAGCGGGCGTAGACAAGAACCGTCTGAAGAAGCTTGGTGCTTCTGGTGTTCTTGAAGTGGGTAACAACGTACAAGCGATCTTCGGCACACGTTCGGACACGATCAAGTCACAGATTCAGGATGTCATGAACGGCAGAACACCGGCTGCAGCCCCTGCTGCTCCGAAGCCGGAGCTTGAACAACAGGCGGGCGAGCAGGGTGATGCTATTATACCTGAGGATATCGTATCTCCGGTAAACGGCCAGCTGATGGATATTACAGAGGTTCCCGATGCGGTCTTCTCGCAGAAAATGACCGGTGACGGCTTCGCCTTCCTGTCCGAAGACGGCAAGATTGCTTCGCCGGTATACGGCAAGGTATTCAACGTGTTCCCTAGTAAGCATGCCATTGGCATCATGTCGGACGGCGGCAAGGAAGTCCTTGTGCATATCGGGGTCAACACCGTTAAGCTTAAGGGCCAGGGCTTCACGGTTCTGGTGGAGGAAGGCGATCTGGTAGCTGCCGGACAGCCGATTATGGAAGTAGATCTGGAGTATGTGAAGGCGAATGCACCTTCTGTCATCTCTCCGGTCATCTTCTCCAACCTGCCGGAAGGCTCCTCCGTGACCTTGAAGAAGCCGGGCAGAGTCAGCATCGGCGACAAGGATATCATCACCATTCAGTAAAATGTGCAATGGCGAAGCGCTTCCATTATAATGAAGGGGAGCGCAAGCCTTCACTATAATTCACCACCCCAAAATGAACAGAAAGCGAGTTGGATACTATTATGCAAACAACTTTCAGAATTATTGACGAAGACGGAATTCACGCACGCCCGGCAACAGCGCTGGTAAATACAGCTACAAAATTTAAAGGCACTGAAGCTTTTGCAGAAGCTAAAGGCAAAAAAGTTACCCTTAAATCCATCCTGGGCGTTCTGTCCCTGGGCCTTGAAGCAGGAGATACCCTGACCCTTATTACTGAGGGCAGTGAAGAAGCAGAAGCACTGAACGCGCTGCAGGAGGTTATGGTTAAAGAAGGGCTGGGAGAAGTTCATGAATAAGATTTCAGGAATCGCGGCTTCCGCAGGTATTGCAGTAGCCCGTGCCTTTATCCTGGAACACCCGGACTATACCATTACCAAAACAGCGGTCACTGATGTGGACGCTGAGCTTGCGAAGCTGAATGATGCCCTGGATAAATCCAGAGGCGAACTTCAGACCATCAAAGAGCGCACCTTGGCTGAGCTTGGCGAGAAGAAGGCAGAGATTTTTGAATCGCATCTGCTGATCCTTGATGACCCTGAGCTCATTACCCCTGTAATGGACAAAATCCGTGAGGAATCGGTAAATGCGGACTACGCACTGAATGAAATAGCTACTCAATTCGTGGAAATGTTCCAGAACATGAAGAGCGCTTACCTGCAGGAACGTGCAGCAGATATGCGTGACGTAACCAAGCGTGTACTGAACCATCTGCTTGGTATTCACTATGTGAGCCCGGCTGAGATCAGTGAAGAGGTTATCGTTATTGCACTGGATCTGACCCCATCAGATACAGCACAGCTTAACCGCAATTTCGTCAAAGGCTTCACCACCAATATCGGCGGACGGACTTCTCATTCGGCCATTATGGCCCGTTCCTTGGAAATTCCGGCGGTTGTAGGCACGAAGAACGTGATGTCCCTGGTCAAAGCAGGCGACCTGGTCATCGTGGATGGTCTGAGCGGCGATGTGCTGATCAACCCTTCGGAAGCTGAGGTTGCCGAGTATACTGCGAAGCAGGAAGCTTACGATATTCAGATTGCTGAATGGAAAAAGCTCCGCGACGAGCCAACGGTATCTGCCGACGGCAAGCATGTAGAGCTGGCAGCCAACATCGGGACTCCGAATGATGTGACTGGCGTTATTGAGAACGGCGGCGAAGGTGTAGGTCTGTACCGCACCGAGTTCCTCTATATGGGCCGCGATAAACTGCCTTCCGAAGAAATCCAGTATAACGCCTACAAGACCGTGCTTGAGAATATGCAAGGCAAGCCGGTAGTAGTACGTACGCTGGATATCGGCGGAGATAAGGAGCTGCCTTATCTGGAGCTCCCGAAGGAAATGAACCCGTTCCTCGGCTATCGTGCGATTCGTCTCTGTCTGGACCGTCAGGATATCTTCCGCACCCAGCTGCGTGCCTTGCTCAGAGCAAGCGTCCACGGCGACCTGCGCATTATGTTCCCGATGATTGCAACCCTTGGTGAATTCCGTGCAGCCCGTGATCTGTTGCTGGATGAGAAGGCTAAGCTGCGTGAAGAAGGCAAAGAAGTATCGGGCAGCATCCAGCTGGGCATCATGGTAGAGATTCCTTCAACGGCTGTACTGGCGGATCAGTTCGCCAAGGAAGTGGATTTCTTCAGTATCGGAACCAACGACCTTATCCAATATACAATGGCTGCGGACCGTATGAATGAACAGGTATCCTACCTGTATCAGCCATACAACCCGGCAATTCTGCGACTGGTCAAAATCGTCATCGATGCTGCACACGCCGAAGGCAAATGGACCGGTATGTGTGGAGAAATGGCGGGGGATGCCACGGCTATTCCTCTGCTGCTTGGTCTTGGCCTCGATGAATTCAGCATGAGCGCTACCTCTATTCTGCCAGCACGCAGTCAGATCTCCAAGCTGTCTGCGGCCGACATGAAGGAAATGGCTGCCCAGGCCCTGCAACTCGGCACGGCCGAGGAAGTAGCCGCACTGGTGCAATCCCGCGTGAATTAATTCGTTCTACTCTGGTTAACTGCATTCCGCAGTTAGCTGCTCCCCGTCAGAGGAGCATTGGTTATAACTCCAACTACTTTCCGGCCTCCTTTACAGGGGGCTTTTTTTTGTGAAGTGATTTGAATTTCAGCAAATCTGGAACCGCCCGTTCGGGCGTTATTTTATATAATGAGTCCATTACTTTCGGAGGGTGGAACCATTGTGCAGAGATTCAGTGCTTCACAGATTTATTTGTTCCATGTGTTTATGTTGTCGCTTGCGGCCAGTACGATATTTACAACCTACAGTATTTATTATGTAGTCGACCTTAAGCTGAATCCGCTTCAGCTTGTGCTGATTGGAACGGTGCTGGAGATAACGGTGCTTGTGTTCGAGGGAATAACAGGGGTGGTCGCCGATACCTACAGCCGCAGGCTGTCAGTCATAATTGCTATGTTCGTTGTGGGGAGTGCTTTTGTCCTTGAAGGAAGCATTGTCTGGATCATGCAACCGGCTTCCCTGTTGCCTGCCTTCGGCTGGCTGCTGATCTCCCAGATGCTGTACGGGATCGGCTGGACCTTCCTGAGCGGAGCGGATACCGCATGGATTGTGGACGAGCTTGGAGAAGAGCAGACGGGAAGACTCTTCATGCGCTCCAAAATATTCGGCTTAAGCGCTTCCCTGCTGGGCATCGCGGTCAGCGTAGGATTATCCCATGTTGCGTCTAATCTCCCTTTTCTGGCGGGTGGAGTCATCTATTTCGTCCTGGGGTTCCTATTGATCCGGTACATGAAGGAGACGGGGTTCATACGCCGGAAGCGTGAGCCGCAATCCTCTGCTATCCGTGAGCTGGGCAAGACCTGGGTCAGCGGCGCCTCTATCCTGAGGCATCATCCGCTGCTCCTGCTGCTGACAGTTGTAACTTTATTTAGCGGTGCTGCGTCTGAAGGATATGACCGTCTGTGGCAAGTCTTTCTTATGAATGAAGTCGGGTTTCCAGAGATAGGAGTCTCGATGGCGGCTGGCTTCGGGCTGATCAGTGCGGCGACGACTCTGCTGGGTGTGCTGGCTGTCTATATAGCCGGGAGAATCATTGATTTGCAAAAGGAACGTCAAGTAGCGGCGGCTTTGTTCCTTCTGACATCCGTACGTGCCGGCTGCATTATCATGGTGGCACTTGCGCCTAATTTCTACTGGGCGATCGGGGCGGTACTGCTCCTGGGGGTGGTCGCTTCGGTCAGTGATCCGATCTATACCACCTGGCTGAACACGAAGCTGCCATCCCGGAACCGGGCTACACTCTTGTCGATGATCAGCCAGTCCGATGCTCTGGGCCAGAGCGCAGGCGGTCCGGTTGTGGGTTATATCGGCAGCCGGATCTCTATCAGAGCTTCGCTGCTGTCGGCGGGCTTCCTGCTGGTACCTGTAATCGCGTTATACGGCAGGGTGCTGCGGAAGCGGCCCTGATGTTTTGGATTATTTTACAATTGTCATGGAACCGCTGGACAAGTATACTTTCGATTAACTAGCACCTATAACTTCATTAGCTTAAATCCCCGGCGATCCATGCCGATATAGGATATATCCGGTGACACAATTCAACCCTTAACCCAGACCTGTGAACATAGTGTTACATATTATATAAAGAACCCTATGTAGCAATTCCGGCGTCATCCGCTTGCAGAGCTGTGCAAGTACAAAGTATTAGTTCAAGAGAATATGGACATAGCTTGATAGTAATAGAATGATAGTTCTCCGGGAGTATTACGGATGAGCGTAGGGATGGTGAATAGCAATGAGCAGCAATTATATACAAGCAGAACAAGAAATCGATACCTATCAAGGCAATGACCTCGGGTTAATCTACACAGCGGAATGTTGTGTATTCAAAGTCTGGGCGCCAACAGCCTTCACAGTGTCGCTCGTATTATATGCAACAGGCGGAAACGGGCTGACCCCGCAGACCACAGATTACAAGGACAGCGGCAAAATTCTTAGTATGGAGCGCACTGAGGGCGGGGTATGGACGATCCAGGTTCCCGGTAATCTCAAGGGGAAATATTATATGTACCGCGCCGTATTTGCGGACGGGTCGATTAATGAAGCGGCCGATCCTTACGCTACGGCTGTGTCGGCCAATGGAACTCGGACGGCCATCGTGGATTTGTCCGAGACACACCCGGATGGCTGGGAGAACGATGCTTCTCCGGTGCTGCCGCATCCGGCAGATGCTGTAATCTATGAGCTGCATGTGCGCGATTTCTCGTCAGACCCTAGCTCTGGTCTGACGTATAAGGGGAAGTTCAAGGCCTTCACCGAGACTGGCCTGCGTGATGAGGCAGGTCATCTGCTGGGCATTGATCATCTGGCTGAGCTGGGCATCACGCATGTTCATCTGCTGCCGGTGTTCGATTACCAGACGGTGGATGAGCTGGGCAAGGCAGGGGAAGAACCGGCATCCTCCATCTTCACAGACTACAACTGGGGCTATGATCCCCAGCACTATAATGTGCCGGAAGGCTCTTACAGCACAGACCCGGCTAACCCGCTAACCCGTATCCGGGAATTCAAGGAGATGGTCCAGGCGCTGCACAGCCGCGGCATCTCGGTGATTATGGATGTGGTCTACAATCATACCTATGGCTTCCAGAAGGGTCCCTTCCAGCCGCTGGTGCCGGACTATTACTACCGTCATGATCAGAGCGGCCGGCTCTCTAACGGCTCGGGCGTCGGCAATGAGCTGGCTACAGAGCGGCCGATGGTCCGCAAGTATATCAAGGATTCCCTGTCCTACTGGGCTAAGGAGTACCATATTGACGGGTTCCGCTTCGATCTGATGGGGCTGATGGACAGCGTGACCATGCGCGAGATTACCGAGGAGCTGCGGCTGGAGATTAATCCGGGGCTGCTGCTCTACGGTGAGCCGTGGACAGGCGGCGACTCGCCGCTTGCTGCCAAGACGCTGAAGGGCGTGCAGCGCGGCAAAGGCTACGCCGTCTTCAACGACAACTTTCGCGCAGCCATCAAGGGAGACAGCGACGGCTGGGGCAAAGGCTTCGTGACCGGGGAATACGGCAAAGAAGGCGCGATCGCGTCCGGGGTGAGCGGGGCGATTCATGAATTCACCGATGCGCCTACAGAGACTGTGAACTATGTAACCGCACATGATAATCTCAACCTGTGGGACAAAATTCTGGCTACCCGGGGACTTCGCGGGGAAGCCGGACTGCCGGAGCTTGAGGGCGGCAAGTTGCGGGGCGGCGGGGATCTGAAGGCCGCATTAGAGCAGGCGAATCCGTATGTGGGAGTAGATCCCGAGAATGTGCTGGACCATGAGACGGTACGCCGTTCATTGCTGGCTAACGGAATCATTCTGACCTCGCAGGGAATTCCGTTCCTCCATGCCGGGGATGAGCTGCTGCGCAGCAAATACGGAGATCATAACAGCTATCGCAGCCCGGACTGTATCAATGCGATCCGCTGGGAGAACAAAAGCAAATTCATTGCAGTATTTCAATATTACAAAGGTCTGATTGAACTGCGCCGGACACATCCGGCCTTCCGCCTGCACGGGCGCCAGGAGATTGAGCGCAGTCTGGAGTTCCTGCGCTGTGACGGCGGAGTCGTTGCCTATAGACTGAAGGATCACGCCGGCGGAGATACATGGAATAATATTGTGGTGATCTATAATGCCAATATGGAGCCGGTCACCCAGTGCCTCCCGGAGACCTCCGGCTGCTGGAACATCATAGTCGATCATACCCATGCCGGACTGGAAGCCTTCCGGCAGACGGAGAACGGCAGTGTAGAGGTCGCCGGACTGTCGATGATGGTACTCTATGATAAATACGGGGAGCCTGAGCCGAGATCGAAGATTGTAGAAGTTCATTATGACCGCCCGGACGGCGATTACCGGGGCTGGAATCTTTGGGTGTGGGGTACAGGCATTCAGGATGGACAACAGGACTTCCAGCACATGGAGGAAGGTCATGCCGTAGCACGGATTGAAGTGCTGCCGGGGACATCCACAATAGGCTACATCCTCCGGCTGAACGATTGGGAGGAGAAGGACGGCACCGCTGACCGCTTCATCGACTGCTCAGGCAGCGGGGAGCAGGTTATCAAAGTGACCGTTCGGGAGCGTAGTCCAGAACATAGGACAGAGCTGGCTGATCCGTTGCACCAGACCAGCTAGAACATTAGAAGAGCTGATTCGTTCCATCCCCTGGGGGAAGGAGCCGATCAGCTCTTTTTGGCTATGAATTATTAAAGTAGCCTTAGTATAGGAGTCAGCATCTGCTGGCGCTAGTTCCGCTGATCACTGTACTTCTTATCCACATGCTCGCTGTACAGGTTAGCCTCATTGCCGCCATGGTTCTTGGAGCGGTACATCGCAAGATCGGCGGCACGGAGCAACTCGTTGATGCTGCTGCCGTGCTGCGGGTACAGAGCCACGCCAATGCTGGCAGAGGTGTGGAAGCTGGAGCCCTGGTTGATGGACCAGGATTTGTTGAATAGCTGGAGCAGACGGTTCAGCAGCTCGTCCAGCATTTGCGGGCTGGTGAACCGGTGCAGCACCACGGCGAATTCGTCCCCGCCGATCCGGAAGGCCTGGCCGGAGCCCTTCACGGTCTGCTGCAGCTCCCGGGAGAGGAGCTGCAGGAATTCATCTCCGGCCAGATGGCCGAGTGTATCATTCAGCTGCTTGAACCGGTCGCAGTCCAGCAGCGCCACGGCGATCTCCTGCCGGCGCTCCTCGGGCTGGTTGATCAGGTTCTCCATGTACATTTTGAAATGGGCACGGTTGGGAATGGCAGTCAGATGATCATAGAAGGCCAGCTTGTGCAGCCGCTCCTCATATTGCTTGCGCTGGGTAATCTCACGCGAGACCAGCATGAACTGCGCCGGGAAATTGCGGCTGCCCGCAATCGGGGTAACCTTGGTCTCCAGCCACACCCAATGCCCTTCGGCCGAACGCATGCGCAGCTCGGATATTCTCGGTGAAGACTGCACCACGCTCTTGAGCTTGGCCCAGGAGATTTCGGCTTCACGGATATAGTTGGAGAGCGGTGCTCCTTTGCTTGGCACATAGCCAAGTGCAGTTGCATGGGAAGGCGAGGCATACAAGATCAGACCGTTCGGATCTGTCAGCACAATGAAGTCAGACATCGTCTCACCGATCAGCTGGTAGAGTGATTTCTCATCCTGCATTTCGTTCTGCAGGGAGATGAGTCTGCGGCTGAGATAGAAGATGACCAGAACAAGCAGGAACAGAAATACGGAATAGACGGCGAACAGAGAGCTTTTGAGATTATTGAACTCCGTCATCACCTGGCTGGCAAAGCTATCAATCTTATCCTCGGCCAGATTCAGGCTTTCCCGTACTTCATTCAGCTCCGTATGTATGGTGAGGGCAGAATAAGAGGCAGGGTTCCAGCCGCTCTGGACCCGCTGCGAGATCAGCTCCCGGCCGTTATCCCTCCACGCGGTGAGCGTGGTTCCGAAGTGATCCAGCTCATTCCTCAGCTCGTCCAGCAGCAGCTCGCTCTGCTTCATTCCATTGAACGGGCTCTTCACGGCATCCAGATTGTAGCGGGCGGTATTGACCCGCTGCAGCGCCTGGGCATTATTGTCCTCGAATTCCTGCGACAGCGTACTGCGCTGCGCGCTGGTCAGCGCCCCGCCGACTGTGGTCTGAAGCGCAAGGGCTGCCTGATACAGATCGCGGTCGGCATTCAGAATGAGCTCGGAATTCTGGTAGACGTCACTGTATAAGGAATCGGATAATTTGTTCATCGTATGATTCAGAATCAGCAGGGAGGCCACACTGATCCCAACCAGAAGAACGGTGATCGACGTGAATAATATAATCAGTCTGTGTGTACTTGTGTTTTCCGAAAAAACTGCCACTGTCATCCTCTCCCCGCACAGAACTTTTGCAAATCTCATGGGTGTAGCTTTGGTGCATGCGAAACTTATCCTTATGCGGAATATGGCTTCATGCAGGCATTTAAGAGAGTATATGTTAGCGAGTCCTAGAGAGCAGGGGAAGAAAGAGGCAACAGAAAGAATAACTTCCGATTAGATCGCGGTTTCTTTTCACCAGTATATAGGACATCCCTTAAGCAGAGCAATTGCTGAAAAAATAATAAGCCCCGTCAGCTTCCGCTGCGGATGTACAGGCCGTGAAGCGGACCGTGGAGCCGGAGTGGAAACAGTGGAGACATATCCGTTACAGCCGATACAAAGAACTATTATGTATTCTTAACTACTATGTAAAGATATTCTCACCTTTGAGTCCTATTACCCACTTTTACTGCAAACGATACCCCTATGGTATCAATTGTGCATTAAAAATATAATAGAAAAATCCGCCAGCCCAGGGATCTGAGACTAGCGGATGGAACAGCAGATTACAAACTGCAGCGTCTAGGAGGATGCTACTCGTTGCGCAGCGCATAGATAGGGCGCATTCTTGCAGCCTTGCTTGCAGGAATCATTCCGAAGAGGACGCCGATGATCAAGGAGAATGAAAAGGAGATCAGCACCATATTCCAGGAGGGCGCCACATTCAAGGAGGTATAATTACCGACAGCCCAGCTGGCGCCAAGTCCCAGTGCGACTCCGATCAGGCCCCCGGTTCCGCTTAAGACTATGGACTCGATCATGAACTGCATCATAATGTTCTTTTTTTTGGCTCCAATGGCCTTGCGGATGCCTATCTCTCTGGTTCGCTCATTGACCGAGACAATCATAATGTTCATAATCCCTATTCCGCCTACAAATAACGAAATACCGGCGATACCGCCAAGGGCCATGGACAGAGTGGCGCTGGTTTCATTCACCGTTTCCAGCATCTCACGGGAATCAAAGACAGAGTAGGCATTCTCGGCTGCACTGAATTTGGCTGTAAGGCTGGCCTCCAGCTTGGTTTTGACCTTATCCACATTGTCATTGGAAGTGGTTGTGAGCGTAATGGAGCGGACTCCCTTGCTCTGCAGGAACCGTTCGGCTGTAGAGATGGGGATCAGCAGCTTCTCGTCGCTCGAACCGACGCTGGTGGAGCCTTTACTCTCCAGCAGCCCGACGATCTTGAAGCTGCTTCCGTTGATCTGTACCTTTTGGCCTACAGGATTATCTGTACCGAATAGATCCTCCGCTGTATCTGATCCGATTAACGCTACCTTCTGCCGGTATTCTGTGTCCATCTCAAGCAGGAATCTTCCGGATTGCACATGGAAATCCTGGACCTCTTCGTAGGCAGGTGTAATGCCTTCAACGGATACGGAAACGTTCTCTGTACCGTGCTTGGCGGTAACGTTCCCGGAGATTATCGGGGATACATTATCCACCCCTTCAATCTCACCCAAGGCCAGGGCCTCCTCGTAGGTTAGCGAAGTGGTGGCTCCGCGGCCCGTAATGTTGACGGTCAGCTGGTTGGTTCCCAGGGAGCTTAGGGACTCTGTAATCTGTGAGGTGGTGCCCTGACCCACAGCGACAAGTGCAATGACGGAGGAGACCCCGATAATGATGCCCAGCATGGTAAGAAAGGCTCTTATTTTGCTGCTCAGGATACTTTTGAAGGCCATTTTCATACTCTGGTACAGCATCATGAATGTGCCACCTTCCGATCCTCTACAAGATCCCCGTCTTGAATCCGGATCACCCGTTTGGCCTGCTCGGCAATCTCCAGGTCATGCGTGATCAGAATAATGGTATGTCCCTGTTCGTTAAGCTCCTTAATCATCTGCAGAACCTCCTTGCCTGTCTTAGAGTCCAGGGCTCCGGTTGGCTCATCGGCAAGCAGAATAGGGGGGGTTCCGGCAAGTGCACGGGCAATAGCCACTCGCTGCTGCTGGCCTCCGGACAGCTCGGAGGGACGGTGATTCATTCTGCTCTCCAGGCCTACCCGGACCAGGGCATTGCGGGCAATTTCTCTTCGCTCCCTGTGGGACATTCCACGGTAGATCAAGGGCAGCTCCACATTCTCTACCGCTGATAATTTCGGCAGCAGATTGAAGTTCTGAAATATGAAGCCGATCTTCTCGTTGCGGATCTGAGCCAGCTTATTGTCAGACAGCCTGCGGATCTCCTGGCCGTCCAGGAAATAATCGCCTTCATTCGCCACATCGAGGCAGCCCAGCATGTTCATCAGGGTGGACTTGCCTGACCCTGAGGGGCCAATGATCGCAACGAATTCACCGTGATCAATGGTGAAGCTCAGGCTCCTCAGAACCGTCATCGATTCTCCGGCCATCGTGAAGCTGTGCTGCATATTCTCAACCCGGATCAGCGGTTCTGGTGAGATCATCGTCCGCCACCGCCCCCGGAGAAACCGCCCCTGCTGCCTCCGCTGCCTCCGCCGGAGAAGCCGCCACCGCTCCCGCCGGGAAAGCCTCCGCTCCCTCCGGTCATTCCTCCGCCGCCCATACCGCCTTGCTGCGGAGAGGTGGTATGGCCTGAGGAAATCACGGTTGGGAGGATCACTTCATCCCCTTCACTTAAGCCGCTGACGATTTCGATGCTGCTCTCATTGTGGATACCGGTCTCCACAGCCACCCGCTGCGTGCCGGCGGCATTGCCCGAGGCACTCCGGCTTCCGGCTGCCCTGCCGGAGAACCCGGCGCCGGCCGGGAATTCACCGCCGGGAAACGCTCCGCCCCGGGCTTCTCTGCCGCCTTGAGGGTATCCGCCGCCTTGACCGCTTCCGCGGGCAGCTCTGCCGCCGGTCTGGCCTTCTTCTCCTTCCGGCCTGATTTCGCCTTGGCCGCCGGGAGCCTGTCCGTCAGCCGCGACACTCTCAGCAGACTTGGAGCCAGCCGCTCCGTTACCAGAAGTTTTGGTGCCTGATTCATTTCCGCCGGTCACCGGCACATTGACGAAGGATTTCCCGTTTATCTTCGTGACAGCTTCGATGGGAACGGTCAGAATATCTTTCTTCTCTTCGATCGTAACCGCCACCTCCGCAGACATGCCGATAAGCACGCCCTCCGAGTTATTTAATCCTACAGTGACGTTGAACAAGGAGACGCCATTAGAGGAGGTTCCTTCTTTGGCGATATCTATAACTTTACCAGTAAAAGACTTATCCTCAAGGGCATCCAGTGTAATGGTCGAGGCTTGATTCAGCTTGATTTTGGGGATATCCAGCTCGTCTACCTGAACGGTTACACTTAGGTTCACGTAGTCGGTCATGGTGAACAGCTCTGTACCATTCTGGGCCTGTTCGCCGGCCGTAATATTCACGGCAGTGATCGTTCCATCGATCGGAGCGGTCAGCGGATCAGGCGGAGCCATATCTTCATGGATAGCAGTGATGGATTCCTGCTGGTCTACGATATCGCTATTGGCCTTATCAATGGCTTTTTTTGCCGACTCCAGCTCTTCCTCTGTCGCGTTATTCATAGCCAGCGTCTTGTAGCTCTCCTGTTTATTCGCAAGCTCTGTCTTGAGATTCTCCAGTGACTTCGTGGCTTCCTTCAGCTTATCGTCCAGATCGCCCGCGACAAATGTGATCAGCACATCGCCTTTTTTAACGACATCGCCTTTCTTAACCATGACCGTATCGACCTTCCCGGCTTCTTTGGTGCGGATGCTCTCGCTGTTGATCGCCGATACGGCACCTGAACCCGAGACACCCACCAGGATATCTCCCTTACTGGCAACTGCCGTGTTCAGAGGAGCGGCAGTGATCTGCCGGTTCTGATCCGGCCAGAACGTATAGCCCGCGATCCCTGCAATAGCAACGAGGACTATGGCTGAAGCGATAATGATGATCTTCTTCTTGTTCATTGTGCGGCTCCTTCAGTGGAAGATGTGGCTGCTTTGGCGGTAACCTCAAGGGAATAGGCCTGGCTGGCGAGCTCCGTCCGTATTCCCTGGAATTCATCGTAGAATTTAAGGGCGTAGGTGCCGGAGCTGAGATTTTTGAACAGGACGCTGGTAAGGGTCGTAGAATAAGAGTTGTTTGTTCCCAGAGTCAAGTCGGTGCCAAGCGTCAGAGTTTTCTCATGAGACTGTCCATAAGGATCGATAACCTGAAGGATGAGCTTATGCTGGTAAGCGCCTGTCTGGTAGGTAGTATCCTGATTGAGATTGTAATTGAACGTCACAGCAACGCTGCTTGCGCCCTTGGTGAGTTCCCCTGTAGAGCTGGTAACTGCCAGTGTATAAGGGAAAAACGGAACGGAGGCCAGAGTGATCAGAGGCGTAACCTCAGCCGGTGTCAGTGTCAGCGCTGCCGTATTCACGTATCCCGTCGCAGCCGTTCCTGCGGCAGTCAGTTTGCCATCCGCAATTGCTTGGCTGATATACAGCTGAAGATCTGCGGTGTCCAGAGCGGACGGAACTTTTGCCCAGAAGGTGACGAGTGTTTTGCCCTCAGGGCTGGTTGACAGCTCGGACTGGTTGGCGGTTGCTTCAAAATATTGCCCGTCAGCAGTCCTGAACTGTGCGTACAGACGGGCCAGATCTGCCTGCCGGACTTCGTCGCTGTTCATTTCCACTTCGCTGTACACAAGGCTCGAGCCGGTTCCTCTATACAGGAGGGTGAGGCGTTCCTTCACGGTGGCTTGTTTGCCGGTGGCCGTGATCTTGAAGGCTTCCCCTGCAGCTAGCGGAGCTACACTCTTAACGGCACTGTCGCTTGTGCTGAGAGAGAGGAACTGCGATACTTCTGTACCCTTGGTCTCCTGGAGAATGAGCTTGACTTGTCTGAAATCCAGGGTGTATGGAATACGACCTTGAACCGATATCTGAGTGCTGGCACCAGGGGCAAGGACCGAAGAGCTGTTGTTCGTATAAGTCTGGGCAGAGGAACTGAGATCCTTCTGATCCACCAGGAGTATTCCGGTAAAAGCAGGCAAAGTAATGGTCTTGGACGTTGCATTGCGTATCGTCATTCTGGCCTGTACCAGATCCTCGCTGCCCCAAGGCAGACGCAGCAGGGAGTCCAGAGAGACAGCGAAGGTGCCGTAGGTATTGGTTACGCTGGTCTCGGCGGCGAGATGAATCTGGCTCTCCGGCGTATAAGGGATGCGGAAATAGGCCACAGGCAGCGTTACCTTATCCGCGCTGGTTGCAGGAGCAATCATGCGCAGCTCCAGCGAATCCTGAGCCAGCTCCAGCGGAACACTGGCACTCAGCTCAATCAGCTTGTCTTCCAGCGGCTTCAGGGTCAGGCTGCTCAAGGCTGTGGACGTCACCGGGAAGCTATAGCCTTCCGCCGACTGGACGTTAAGCTCATAAGCAGGCAAAGTAACCGCTGTGCTGCCGGTATTCTTCACCCGGAACTGATAGCTCCACACACCGTTCCCGTTATCCGCATGCACAGTTGCCTTCAGCAGCTGCATGTCCACCATATTGCTGGCGATGGAGACCTTTTTGGTATAGCCCGCCGCTACAGTGAAATCTGCGGTTACCGCAGCCGGAAGCGCGTAGGAAGAGACAGGCAGGTACAGCTTGAGTCCTTCATCCAGCTTAGCGATCTGTAGCGTCATCTTGCTGAGATTCATGTAGGAGGGGATCTCGGTCATATAATAGAGCGTCTTCTTCTCCTGAGGCTGAAGCTTGAATGCGGAGCTGCTGTCATCCAGTGTAAGTGTGAAGACAGAGCCGCCCGAGGATTTCAGGTACAAGGTGTAGCCCGGATCTGTAAGCACTTTGGTACCCAGATTGGTTAAGCTAAGCCCGACCTTGGCATAGACTTTGCCGTTATAGTTGTAGATTTGCACGGATTCGGCTTTGGTGCCGGCTGTAATACCGCCGAGTTCAACCTTTCGGGTCTCCCCTGTAAGCGAGGACAGAGAATAATTGGATGGGACCGTGAACGTGCCTATCCGCTGTTCATAATTAGCGGCGCTGAAATTCCAGCCGTATATGTTGATTTTAAGTCCTTTGACAGAGGCGGCAGTTCCAATATTCGCATAGTATGTAAGGCTGGTGCTCTGTTTTGCGGGGATTTTCTTGACTGTACTGTCTGCACTGACCGGAATTCCCTTAATTACGCTGCCGCCCGCAGTTACAATTTTGGAGAAATAGTCCGCCAGATTGACGCTGCTGCCGGCAGTATTGGAATAGGTTAGCGTGTAGGTGAGAATATTACCGCCGGTTTGGCTCTGAATCCCTACATGGCTCAGCTTCACTTGAAGCGTGGTACCGAGCTTGAGCGCACTTAGACTGTTAAGTGTAGAGACTTCCGTGACCGCGCTTGCTGCTGTGGCAGCCGTTGAACCGGATGAAGCAGCATAGGCCGTGGTTCCCGGGCTTCCTGCGGTTTGAATTGCGGCAAATGTGCTGAGCAGCAGCAGAACAAATGCTTTTTTTCGTGTGAGCATGTAATTTCCTCCTTGAATGATCTCATAAGGCAAAATATCAGCATTGACTGAATGCCCGCTGAAAAAAAGCCGTCAAACCGCGCTGAAGCTTAAAAGAAGCTAAAAAAATAAGCGGAATTTGCGCGGCTTGTCAAACGGGCTGTTTTTGCATATAATAGATGGGCATATCTTCCCAAGCGGA
Source organism: Paenibacillus sp. FSL P4-0338 (assembly GCF_038002365.1). Taxonomy (NCBI): domain Bacteria; kingdom Bacillati; phylum Bacillota; class Bacilli; order Caryophanales; family Paenibacillaceae; genus Paenibacillus; species Paenibacillus sp. FSL P4-0338. The sequence continues at coordinate 2,003,718 of NZ_JBBOCG010000002.1, forward strand.
GGATCGAAGTGCAGAGGTTATAATCCGCATACATGCAATGATGGAGAAGAGTACGCAGTGCCTGGCTTACAGGGAGGAAGCGCCGCAGATTGAGAGCGTTTCTAAGAGAGCAGAGCTGCCGAAGTTCACTCCGGAGCAGTTCCCTGAATGTGCTTCAAGGCTTCCTTGAAGAGCGCTAGTAGGGGGGACCGGCCGCAGACCGTTATTTCTGTATAAAGTGAGACAGGTCTTTGCCGCACCGAAAGAGGGAATATTGCTCTTAAGGGAAGCGTACGGCCGTCTAACAAGGGTGGTACCACGGTCTTTTCGTCCCTTTACCGGGAGGAAAGGCCTTTTTTTGTTGAACAATACGAGATTTGAGGGGGCAGTACAAGCCATGAAAGACAAATTGGAAGCACTGAAGGCTGAGGCACTGACGAAGCTGCAGGCGGTATCCGATCCGCAGATTCTGAATGACCTGCGCGTCAAATACCTTGGCAAAAAAGGCGAGCTGACAGAGGTTCTGCGCGGTATGGGCGGACTAAGCGCGGAGGAGCGTCCGGTGATCGGCCAGGTGGCCAATCTGGTGCGCAGCGCGATTGAAGAGGTGATCGGCGCCAAGCAGGAGCTGTTCGAGCAGCAGGAGACGCAGAACCGTCTCAATGCAGAGAAGGTCGATGTAACCCTGCCGGGCCGCGGCATGCCCCAGGGCGGGATTCATCCGCTCAGCCGGGTGATTCAGGAGATCGAGGATATTTTCATCGGCATGGGCTACAAGGTGGCGGAAGGACCGGAAGTGGAGACAGATTATTATAACTTCGAGGCGCTTAACCTTCCGAAGAACCATCCAGCCCGCGATATGCAAGATTCCTTCTATATTACGGAAGACATTCTGATGCGCACACAGACCTCGCCGGTTCAGATCCGCACCATGCAGGCGATGAACGGGGAGACTCCGGTCAAGGTTATCTGTCCGGGCAAGGTATTCCGCCGTGATGACGACGATGCGACCCACTCCTTCCAGTTCCATCAGATCGAAGGTCTGGTGATCGGACGCAATATCCGCATGAGCGACCTGAAGGGTACCCTGCAGCAGTTCATGAAGGAGATGTTCGGTCCTAGCGCGGGCATCCGCCTGCGCCCAAGCTTCTTCCCGTTCACCGAGCCTAGCGTTGAGGTGGATGTAAGCTGCTTCAAATGCGGCGGCGAAGGCTGCCGGCTCTGCAAGCAGAGCGGCTGGCTGGAGATTCTCGGCGCCGGTATGGTGCACCCGAATGTGCTGCGGATGGGCGGATACGATCCTGAGGTCTACAGCGGCTTCGCGTTCGGCATGGGCGCTGAACGGATTGCGATGCTGAAATACGGCATCGATGACATCCGTTACTTCTACACGAATGATATGGGTTTTGTGAAGCAGTTCAAGGGTATTTAGGGATTTGGCGGGTGTGTATGGGGCGCGAGGGACGCTTGTAAGAAAAGGTAGTGAGGTGCTGGTTTACTTTGAATCAAAGACTGTATTAGAAGGGCCGGAGGGGAATTTTGGAACTGGAGGAGCGGTAGCGACCGCCTTTAGGATTTAATTTCTACTGCAGCCAGCAGTGTAATCAGGAAATTCAATCCTAACAGCGGCCGGAAGTCCAAAACTTCTCTGGAGGTTCTGCTAGTGCAGGATGCTTCGAAGTAACCTAGGGAGCACACAGACCTTTGCTTCGACTTCTGCGTGCCCCGGCGCAGGCCGGCATGGAGATCAATACATCTGAAACAAAAAGGAAGTGTGCGATTATGAAAGTATCAACCGCCTGGCTGGCCGATTATATATCGCTGGAAGGGGTGACCGCAGATAGCTTGGCGGACAAAATCACCACCGCCGGTATCGAGATTGACGGAGTAGAACGCCGCAACAAAGGGATTTCCGGGATTGTGACCGGCTACGTGAAATCCAAAGAAAAGCACCCGGACGCCGATAAGCTGAATATCTGTATCGTCGATGCGGGACAGGGCGAGGATCTGCAGATCGTCTGCGGAGCGAAGAATGTCGCAGCGGGCCAGAAGGTTCCGGTCGCGCTGGTGGGCGCCAAGCTGCCGGGCCTGGAGATCAAAAAAGCCAAGCTGCGCGGCGTGCTGTCGCAGGGGATGATCTGCTCGGCCAAAGAGCTGGGCCTGAACGACAAGCTGCTGCCCAAAGAGCTGCAGGAAGGCATTCTCGTGCTGCCGGAGCAGACCGAGGTGGGCCAGGATATTCTCAAGGTGCTCGGACTGAATGACGAAATCCTTGATTTCGACCTGACGCCGAACCGTTCCGACTGCCTGAGCATGATCGGTGCCGCTTATGAGGTAAGCGCGGTGCTGGGCCGTGAGCTGAAGCTGGCTGATCCGGCGGCAGAGCTCGTGGAAACGGGCGGCAAGGCAGCGGACTCCATCACGGTTACAATTGAGGACGAGGCTTTCTGCAGTCATTATGCCGTGCGTTATATTGCCGGAGTGAAGACCGCGCCGTCCCCGCTGTGGATTCAGAACCGCCTGATGGCAGCCGGGGTACGTCCGATTAACAATATCGTAGACATCACCAACTATGTGATGCTGGAATATGGACAGCCGCTGCATGCATTTGACGGCGGGCAGCTCCAGGGCGGAACCATCGGTGTACGGTTTGCCCGTGAAGGTGAAGGACTCGTTACCCTTGACGGACAAGAGCGCAAGCTGGAGCCGCAGATGCTGGTTATTGCCGATGGTTCAGGCGCAATTGGCCTGGCTGGAGTGATGGGCGGACTCTCTACAGAGGTTACCGCTGACACCGTTAATATCGTACTGGAATCAGCCGAATTCGATGGCGGAACGGTACGCAAGACCTCGCGTCAGCTTGGTCTGCGCTCGGAAGCGTCCCAGCGGTTCGAGAAGGAAGTCGATCCGAATGCGGTCATCCCTGCGCTTAACCGTGCGGCTGCACTGATTGCCCGGTATGCCGGTGGAACGGTGCATGAAGGGATTGTTCAGGCCGGCAGCGTCTTTGGTCAGGAGAAGGTGCTGCAATTATCGCTGGAGAAGCTGAACCGCTATCTCGGCACGGATCTGTCGCTGCTGGAAGTGAAAACCCTGTTCGGACGTCTGCACTTCAAGTGCGGTGATGCCGCCCAGGGAATCATTGAGGTCCAGGTACCGACGCGGCGCGGCGATATCACCCAGGATGTGGATCTGATTGAAGAGATCGCCCGCTTGTACGGCTACGACAATATTCCGACCACCCTGATCGAAGGCACTACGACGCCGGGCGCGCTTACCAGACAGCAATCTCTGCGCCGCGAGCTGCGCCGCCTGCTCTCGCTGGGCGGATATCAGGAGGTTATGGGCTATTCCTTCATCCAGCCGGAGCAGAGCAACCTCTTCCCTATGCTGGCGGAAGGCAAGCAGTCAGTGAAGCTGGCGATGCCGATGAGCGAGGAACGGAGCGTGCTGCGTACTAGCCTGCTGCCGCAGCTGCTGGACATTGCGCTCTACAACACGAACCGCCGCCAAGGCGATCTGGCGTTGTTCGAAATCGGCAATGTGTTCTTCACGGAGGAAGAAGTACTTACCCGCCAGCCGAGCGAGCTGCCGGTGCTGGGGCTGCTGCTGAGCGGTACGCGTGCAGCCAAGCAGTGGAACGTGACTGCCGAGCCGGTGGACTTCTTCGACCTTAAGGGTGCGCTGGAGACGGTATTTGCGCATCTGGGTCTTACGGATCGCGTAGTCTATGAAGGGGACGCGCCTGAAGGCTATCATCCGGGACGCTCCGCTTCCATCTATCTGCTTCAGGCAGAGGGCCGCGTGAAGATCGGTTCGATGGGACAGCTTCATCCCGAGCTGCAGCGCCGGATGGATCTGGAGGATACCTATGTATCTGAAGTCCTGCTGCAGCCGCTCTATGATGAGGCGCGCGCTCAGCTGCAGTACAGCGAGCTTCACCGCTTCCCGGGCATGGAACGGGACATTGCGGTGGTAGTGGATGATGCAGTTCCGGCAGGCGATCTGATCACAGCGATCCGTGAGCATGGCGGCACTCTGCTGCAGAATGTGCAGGTATTCGATATCTACACAGGAGGCAAGATGGAGGCAGGCAAGAAGAGTGTTGCCCTGTCACTGTTGTACCGCCATACCGAGCATACGCTGACGGATGAAGAAGTTGTGGAAGTGCATGACAAAGTGGTCTCTGCGCTTGAACAAACTTTTGGTGCAGAATTAAGAAAATAGCAGGAATTGTGCAAAGCCGCAGCGAATCCATTTAGAAACAGAGATTCGCTGCGGCTTTTCTGTACCCATGTGAAGTGCGGAAGAACATGCAAATAAATGCAATGGACGCGTGCTTTTGCCAAAGGTCAGGAAATCACGCTACAATAGGAGCAAGAGCAAAGAAACCAACTTAGAATCCGCACACATACAAAGGAGGGCACAACTGTGGCTATGGACCGGACCCGTGTCGCCGTGGAGATATACGGAACTTCCTACAAGCTTGTCGGAAGCAGCACAGAATATATGAAACAGGTCGCCCGTCATGTCGATGAGCATATGCGTGCAATATCGAAATCACATTCCAGACTGGATACGCCGCGGATTGCGGTGCTTACAGCTGTACATATGGCAGAGCAGGCAATCCAGGTTCAGGATTTCAAGAATGAGCTGAATATGCTGACCGGTGAACGCACTGAGCTTCGCGTGGAGGTGTCACGCCTTCAGGAAGCGCAGCGTGAACAGCAGGAAGAATATGAGAAGCTGGAAGCGGCTACGAAGGAAGAGGCGGCGCGGCTGATTGCTGCCGCTGAAGAAGAACGCTCCAGGCATCTGGAGCAGCAGGAGCAGGAGAGGCAGCTGCATGCCCAGCTGCTGGAGGAAGAGAAGCAGGCGGCGGCCGCAGCCCGTGAGCACCTGGTGCAGGAGCTGAAGGTGCGCGAGGATGAGCTTAAGGCGCTGCGTGAGGGTCATGAAGCAGAGCAGGCTGTAAGCCGTGAGGCAGCGCGTCAGGAGCTGGAAGCCGCAGAAGCCATACGGCTGCAGCAGCTGGAAGAGATGAAGTCTGCCCATCAGCAGGAACTGGAGCAGCTGAGAGAGACACTGATCCGCGAGAAGACAGAGACGTTGTCTGCTCTGGAACAGGAACTGCATGAGACGCGGGATACGATGGGCAGCGAGATCGTGGAGATCCGCTCCACGCTTAGCAAGGAGCTGGCTGATACCAAGGCTGCGCTTACGAGTGAGCTTACCGTGGAACGGGAAGCGCTTGAGAAGGAGCTGGCCAAGAACAAGGAGCTGCGGCAGTCCCAGGGGACGCAGGAGCACCGGCACAAGCAGCAGCTTCAGGAGCTGGAGAAGCAGCTTGGTGAGCTGCGCGGCGGAACCGGGCAGCTCCAGTCCCGGCTGCGGGCGGCAGAGGCCGGGCTGAAGGGCGAACGCGATGCGCGGCTGACGCTGCTGGCGCAGTACGAAGCTGTGCTGAAGCGGGAGGAGCAGCTCGGCGAGGAGCTTAAGCTTGCCGCTGAGCAAGGAGAGCAGCAGAGTGCGGCGCTGGAGGAAGTGCGCAAGCAGGCTGCGGCTTCGCAGAGCGAGGCGGAAGCGCTCCGCAGCAAGCTGCGGGACGCAGAGGACAAGCTAAGCGTTGCGCTGGAAGAGCTGCACACGGCGAACGAGCTGGGCACCCTGCTGAACGAAGAGGTGGAAGGGCTGCGCCAGCAGGTTGCAGCTGCGCAGAGCGAGGCGGAAACGCTCCGCAGCGAACTGCGGGACGCAGAGGGCAAGCTAAGCGCTGCGCTGGAAGAGCTGCACACGGCGAGCGAGTTGGGCAACCTGCTAAACGAAGAGTTGGATGAGCTGCGTAAGCAGGTTGCGGCATCGCAGAGCGAGGCGGTAGAGATCCGCAGCGAACTGCGGGATCTAGAGGGCAAGCTAAGCGAAGCGCAGGAGGAGTTGCACACGGCTAAGGAGCTGGGCAATCTGCTGAACGATGAGCTGGGAGGGCTGCGCCAGCGTTATGAGCTGACGCAGGAAGAAGCGGCAGCACTGCGTACATCGCTGCAGGAGACAGCAGATCAGCTCAGCCGGACACAGGTCGAATTCGACCGTACGGCAGAGGAAGCGGCGTCCTGGCAGGAGCGTGCGAACAAGCATATGGAGGATATCAGCGAGCTGGAGATGAACCTTCTGGAAGAAGGGGAGAAGTCGGTAGCCTTGCAGCGCGAAGTGGAGACTCTTCGCGGACAGGCAGACGGCATGGTTCAGCAGCTTGATCAAGAGGCGCGGCTTCGTGCCGAAGCGGAGCAGGAGCTTGCCGTTCAGCAGGAGGCGGCACAGGCAGCCCGCAAGGAACTGGCTGCGCTGCGCGGCCGTTACGAGGAGCTGATCGCCCAGTACGACGAGATTCTGCAGGACGGGGAGCAGCTGAAGGAACGCTGCGAGCTGCTGGAAGCCGAAGGCGAGGAAGCTGCGCGGCGTCTGGAAGAGCTGTATGAGGCAGGCCGTGAAGCTGCGGCTACGGCGATGGAGCAGCAGGAAGCACTCCGCGAGACCCGGGAGTATGAAGCTACCTGGAAGCAGAAATATGAGGAGCTTCTGCAGCGTGAGCAGCAATGGAACGAGCAGGAAGCACAGCTGCGCGAGGAGATTGAGATCTGGCAGCAGGAGGCCGGGGAAGCCGAGGCTCAGGCGGAATCAGTCAGCCGCTCGCGCACCGAAGCAGAGCAGCGGCTGGATGAGATCGGCGAGAGCTATGAGATGGTCCAAGGCCAGCTGCGGCTGGTTCAGGCCCAGTTCGAGCTGCAGCAGGGAGAGCTGGAGAAGCTGTCCCAGGAGCATCGCAGCCTGCAGGGGGAATATGCCAAGCTACAGAGTGAATATAATGAATGGATTCAACTGATCGAACAGGATAGTTGAATGGCGGTTGCATCACAGGAAGAGCTGTTGTAAGCAGGAATGCTTAGAACGGCTTTTTCTGCTGTGCAGGGACGGGGGACGGATTCATCCTTAGTGGGACTGCAAGGGAGGGCTGCTGTTCTAAAGTTGGCTGGAGTGAAGTAATGGATAGAAGTAATTTCAAATGGAAGGAAAGTTGGCGATGGGAAGGGTTGAGTGGAGAAGATAGCTAGGCTACCATCTTGCACAAATCCTGCACTAAATACAACATTCGTACCTCTGAAGCAGCTAATTGCGGGAAATCCTGCCTAGAATGCAACATCTCAATGCCAATGACCCCTCCACCAGTAACGTTCCTGCAAAATGTGCAACATTCGGCGTTCTTAAGCTGCAATCCGTTAGAAATCCTGCAAAATGTGCAACACTTGACGATAACAGCTCATGATGAAGAGCACAAGTGCCCCTGAATCCGCCAGAAGTTAGTTAAATGAGCAAATGAAGAGAACAAGAGCTTTTGACATAATAAGTATTGCAACCGGTTACAACCCGGGGTAGGATGTTGGTTGAGGTGAACGGGATGGATAAGAAATGGGTCAGCGGCGCTGGGGTTGTTGTGCTTTTTATATTGTTGTCATATTTGTTTACAGGCTTCGCGCGTCATTCTGCCCGGATGGGCAATATCGTTAAGGAATTAAGCGGGGAGCCGATTCCGGACAAGCCCGGATATCATATTGTGCTGATCGAGCAGGAGCGGTACCACCCGTACTGGGAGATGGTCGAGAAGGGGGCGGCGGAGGCCGCAGCGAAATACGGGATAGAGATCGAATTCACGGGACCGGTGCGCAACAACATGGAGGAGCAGATCAGCCTGCTGGAAAAAGCGATTGCCGCCCAGGCGGATGCGATCATCGTGCAGGGGCTCAACGACGAGAAGTTCACGCCGGTGATTGATAAGGCGGTGAACCGGGGGATTCCGGTGATCACGATTGACACGGATGCTCCGGCCAGCCGGAGACTGGCCTATGTGGGGACCGACAATGTAGCTGCTGGTGAGACGCTGGGGCGCATGGTAGTGAAGACGACTGGCGGAAAGGGCAAAATAGGTGTGATCATCGGCAGCGAGCTGGCCAAGAACCAGCTTCAGCGCCTGGACGGGCTGAAGAATATCGTGAAGGACTATAGCGGCATGGAGATTGTCGATGTCCGCAGCTCCAACATCTCGCATATGGAGGCAATCCAGCAGGCGGCAGATATGCTGCGCTACCATCCGGAGATCGATGTGATGGTCGGCACCAGTTCAACGGACGCGCTCGGTGTTCTGCAGGCATCGAGGAGCCTGAAGCGCGGTCCGCTGACCATCATCGGCTTCGATAACCAGGCGGAGACGCTGGATGCCATCAGCCGGGGAGCGATCACAGCGACTGTGGCACAGCAGCCCTACCTGATGGGGAATATGGCAGTCCGGCTGCTCCATGAGCATTTTAATGGTGCCGAATTACAGCTCCGGTACTATACCGGTGTGAAGGTACTGGATAAGACCAATGTGCAGGAGGGGGAGAGCCTATGAGTATCCGATTGAAGCTGCTGATCTGCATTCCGCTGCTGGTGCTGCTGATGAGCTCGGTCTCCTTCGTACTGTTCCAGAGCGGGAAGAATGTGCAGGAGAGCTACCATCTGATGATGAACCGGATCATGCTGTATAAGGAGGTATCCTATGAGGTCGGCGAGAATATGCGCTCCTTGAACCGCTTCATTATGCAGGTGGATACGGACAGCTTCCCGGAGGTGGAAAGGCATCTGGGCGCGGTGCTGGAGCTGCGCAGCAGGCTGGACGGAATGAATACCATCGGGGGCAGCGGCCTTCCGCTGATGAACTACAGCCACCTTATTGATACTTTTGTGGAGCAGGCGGGTCAGATGATTACGGAGATTGACGGACAGGATGCGAATTCGCTGGCAGGTGCCTATATCGGAGCGGAGCAGACGCAGCGGTTCATCCGCGAGGAGGCTCAGGAGCTGGTTGATCTGGAGCTGGACCAATATAAGCCGATCTACGCGGAGATCATGTCCACGACAGCGAAGCTGAACCGGATGGGCAGTCTGCTGGTGATTACTGCGGCGCTGCTTAGTATCTGTATGGCGGTCTGGCTGTCCAGCAGCATTACCGGACCGATCCGCCGCCTGGTGGCAACGGCCAAGCAGATCTCGAAGGGACGGATGGATACCAAGGCGCCGGAGAGCGTCAATAACGATGAGATCAGCATACTGTGCCGCGCTTTTAACGGGATGATTGATAATATCCAGGAGCTGATGAAGGAGAACATTCAGAGTGCGGAGAAGGACCGGCTGGTCAAGGAGCTGGAGCTGAAAATGCTGCAGAGCCAGATCAATCCGCATTTCCTGTTCAACACACTGAATTCCATCGCCAAGCTTGCGTATCTGGAAGGGGCGGCGAGAACCAGTGATCTGACCGTGTCGGTCTCGCGTATGCTCCGCTATAATCTGCAAAAGCTGGACCAGGCCGTTCCGCTGCGCGAGGAGGTCGAGCATGTGAATGAGTATATCAACATCCAGCGGGCCCGCTTCCGGGACCGGATTGCTTTTGAGATGGAGATTGATGAGGAGGCGATGGACGGGATGGTGCCGTGTCTGACGCTGCAGCCGATCTTCGAGAATGCCTTCGTTCATGGTCTGGAGCAGATGGAGGAGGGGGCTATACTTACGCTATCGATCCGTTACCGCAGCGGGCAGGTGGAGATTGTGATCAGTGATAACGGGGCGGGCATGAACCGCGAGACGGTAGCCCGGCTGATGGGCTCGACTCAGCAGGAGGCGCCGCATTCCAGCGGGAAGGGCCAGTCTACCGGGCTTGGGACACATAATGTTTTTAAAAGACTGCATTTATTCTTCGACGGCCAGCAGCTCATCGAGATCAACAGCAGTGAAGGGCAGGGGACGGCGGTGCTGTTCCGGCTGCCCTTCCGGACCTCGGCCTAGAGGCACTCACCTGAAGTGAAGGGGGAAAAGATAACGATGTACAAGCTGCTGATCGCAGATGATGAAGCACTGGAGCGGGAGGGGCTGGAGCTGATGATCCGGCATCTGATCCCGGACACGTTCGAATTCCTGCATGCCGGGAACGGGCGGAAGGCGATTCAGCTGGCGGAGGAGCACCGGCCGGATATGATTTTCATGGATATTAAGATGCCCGGTATTCAGGGGCTGGAGGCGGTGCGGCAGATTCGGGAGAAGCTTCCGGCGGCGCAGATTGTGATGATTACGGCGCATGACTACTTTGCATATGCCAAGGAGGGGTTGCTGCTGGGGGTGCGCGACTATCTGCTGAAGCCGGCCCGGAGGGAAGAGGTTGCGGAGGTGCTGAGGAAGCTGATGGTGGTCATCGAGGAGGAGCGGCGGCGCAGGAATGAGCAGCTGGAGCTGCAAGAGAAGCTGGCCCATCTGCTGCCGCTGGCCGAGAATGAGCTGACCCTGATGCTGATGCTGGAGCATGTTCAGGATCTGGAGCCAGAGCAGCTGGCCGGGCTGCTGGAGCTGCACTTCAGCAAGGGCTACGCGATGGTCCTGTCTTTCCCCCGGCACGGGGAGAGCGGCTGGGAGACGTTCCGGCAGTCCAAGCGGGAGATCTATGAAGCAATCAAGCAGTTTGCCAAAACAGGACTGGGCTGCCTCGCCGGACCGCTGGCCGGGCATCAGCTGGCGCTGTTCATTCCCTTGCCGCCGGGGAGGACCGGATATTCCCAGCGTGTCAGCTCGCTGGACTGGGGAGAGCGGCTCCGCACCTATGCCGGGGAGCGCTTCGGCCTGCCCCTTGGCATCGGCATCGGCTCGATCCGCGAGGGCTGGGACGGACTTAGCCGTTCTTACCGCGAAGCTGTACGGGTATGTGCGGATCACCAGCATTCGTTCGGTGTGCATCATTACGATGATATAATCCAGAGCTCGGGGCAGACGGCGGTTTCTCTGGATGAAGAGAAGAAGCTGCTTACCGCCCTGCTCCAGCGCAGCAAGCAGGAGGCCGTCCAGCGCTTCAGCCTGCTGTATGACTCCTTCGAGCAGGTAGGGGAGCAGCCGCTGTCTGCCGTGCGGGGGGAGGTAACCGGCCTGCTGCTGTTCCTGGCCAGAGGCGTTCACTCCACGGCCGGTACGGAGCTGCTGGCTTCGCTGAACGCAGCGGAAGATCCGCGCACTCTGCGGTTAAGCGCGGAGTCCTGGCTGGAGCGGCTGATCGATGGCCTGGAGGAGGAGCAGGAGCATCACCGGTCCCATGTGCATCAGCGGGCGCTGCTCTATATCAGCCAGATGTATAAAGAGGATATCTCCATGGAACAGACGGCCGAATACGTGAACCTGAGCCCGCATTATTTCAGCAAATTGTTCCGTCAGCATGAGGGGGAGACCTTCATTGACTACATCACTCGGCTGCGGATCAATGAAGCGAAACGCCTGATCGCTGAGGAACAGCTGAACCTGAAGGAAATCTGCTATGAAGTAGGCTATAAGGACCCGAATTATTTCAGCCGGGTCTTCAAGAAGGCTGCGGGGATGACGCCAAGCGAATTCCGCCAGCAGCAGGAGAAATCGGGTCCTTGCTGAGTGAGCAAGGACTTTTTTGTGCTGTTGCCCCGGATTATCCTATGAAAGCCGGGGCGGAGAATTACATTACAGCAGGCAAGACCAAGAATGCGGGTGGATGACAAATAAGTGCAGGGAATCGCTGCTCCCGGGTCGGTTTTTCCATGCTACACTTTTTTTGTAAGCGCAATCAAATAAAGGGCTGACGAAAAGGGGCGTAGCAATCGTGAGAAAATACGGAAGAATAGTTTCCCTCGGGGTGGCGGCGATGGTGCTGGCTGCATCGATGGCGGGCTGCGGTGTGGTCTCAAGCGGTGACAACGAGAAGAAGGAATCTGCGGGAGCGGCCAAGGACGGGGACAAAATTGTCATCGGCATGTCCATGGATACCTTGAAGGAGGAGCGCTGGCAGAAGGACCGGGATATTTTCACAGCAAAAGTGCAGGAGCTTGGCGGTGAAGTGAAGGTGCTTGCCGCGAACGGGGATGATGCTACCCAGCTAAGCCAGGCGGAGCAACTGATCTCCCAGGGTGTGGATGTGCTCGTGGTTATTGCTCATAATGCGGAGGCTACGGCTCCCATCGTGGATAAGGCACATAAGGAAGGCATCAAGGTCATTGCTTATGACCGGCTGATTAACAATTCCGAGGTGGATTATTATATCTCCTTCGATAATGTGCGTGTTGGTGAATTCCAGGCTCAGGCGGTTATCGACAAGGCTCCTAAGGGCAATATCGTCTACATCGGCGGCGCGGATACCGATAACAATGCCCACATGTTCAAGGAAGGCGCGATGAATATTCTGAAGCCGCTGGCAGACAAGGGCGATATCAAAATCGTCTACGACCAGTTCTCCAAGGACTGGAAGCCCGAGGAAGCGCTGAAGAATATGGAGAATGCGCTGACCGCGAACAATAACGATGTACAGGGCGTGGTTGCAGCGAACGACGGGACAGCAGGCGGCTCAATCCAGGCGCTGACGGCACAGGGCATGGCGGGCAAAATTCCGGTATCAGGCCAGGATGCGGACCTCGCCGCTGTACAGCGTATCGCCGAAGGCACACAGCTGATGACGGTCTACAAGCCGATCAACGCGATTGCCACGAAGGCGGCGGAAATGGCGGTGGCAGCTGCCAAGGGCGAGAGCATTTCGACAGATAAGACTGTTAACAACGGTAAAATTGATGTTCCATCCGTGCTGCTTGATCCGCTTGCGGTCAACAAGGATAACCTGGATGTGCTGATCAAAGACGGCTTCCACAAGCTGGAGGATGTGTACAAGAACGTTCCCAAGGACCAGTGGCCGAAACAATAAGGGCAGCCTGTACGGCAAGCAGATGCGGCGCCAGTGGCGAACCCGCATCTGCTTGCTGCTTGAGGGCCGGAAGGAGGAACGGCAGGCATGGATGTACTTGAAATGGTAGAGATCAGCAAGAGCTTCCCCGGTGTGAAGGCGCTGGACCATGTGAACTTCAAGGTGAAGCAAGGGGAGATTCACGCCTTATGCGGGGAGAACGGCGCAGGCAAATCCACGCTGATGAAGGTGCTGAGCGGACTGTATCCGGCGGGGACATATGAAGGCGAAATCCGTATCGGTGGCGAAAAGAAGGCGTTCCACAAAATAACGGACGCGGAGCAGGCCGGTATTGCGATCATTCATCAGGAGCTGGCGCTTGTGAAGGAGATGACGGTCGGCGAGAATATTTTCCTGGGGGCAGAGCCGGTGAAGCGCGGGGCGATCCAATGGAATGAACTGTACCATCAGGCTTCGCTGTGGCTGAAGAAGGTGGGGCTGAACCTGTCGCCGGATACGAAGATCGGCAATCTGGGCATCGGCCAGCAGCAGCTCGTGGAGATCGCCAAGGCGCTCTCCAAGCATACCCGGATTCTTATTCTGGATGAACCGACAGCAGCACTGACCGAGAGCGAGGTGTCCATCCTGATGGGCATTCTGAACCAGCTGCGGCGCGAAGGAGTGACTTGTGTCTATATCTCCCACAAAATGCCCGAGGTGTTCGCGCTGGCCGATTCGATTACCGTGCTGCGCGACGGGCGGACGGTGGCAACCCTGAACCGCCAGGAGACGAACGACGATCAGGTGGTCTCACTGATGGTCGGCCGTGAGCTGACGGAGCGCTATCCGCGAGTCCAGCATTCACCCGGAGACAAGGTGCTTGAGGTCGCAGACTACAATGTCTGGCACCCGGAGAAGCGCCAACAGAAGGTGCTCCGGGATATTGGATTCACGCTCCGTCAAGGCGAGATTCTGGGCATTGCCGGGCTGATGGGGGCTGGGCGGACAGAGCTGGTCAGCAGCCTGTTCGGCGCGTATGGCGGAAGAAGCGAAGGCACGGTGCTGATCGAAGGCAAGGCGGTCAAGATCCGTTCAGTTGCCGAAGCGATCAAGGCCGGGATTGCTCTGGTCACGGAAGACCGCAAGCGCCAGGGGCTGGTGATGGGGATGGATGTCAAGCGCAATACGACGCTGGCCACACTCGGCAAGGTCTCAAGGTTCGGAGTGATCAATGAGAATGAGGAGATCAAGTGGTCCGAGCAGTACGTGAAGGATCTGAAGACGAAGACAGCTTCGCTGGAGACACTCGTCGGCACACTCTCCGGGGGCAACCAGCAGAAGGTGGTTGTCGGAAAATGGCTGATGAGTGACCCCAAGATTCTGATTATGGACGAACCCACCCGGGGCATCGATGTCGGGGCGAAGTACGAAATCTATAACCTGATGAACAAGCTGGTAGAACAGGGAGTAGCCATTATTATGATCTCCTCTGAGCTGCCCGAAGTACTGGGGATGAGCGACCGGATTCTGGTAATGTGCGAAGGACAACTGGTACGGGAATATGATTGGCGCGAAGCAACGCAGGAGAATATTATGCTGGCCGCCACAGGAGGCAGATAGAGATGCAGCTGCAAAAAGAGCTTAAGGAACCTGAAGCGGTTCCGGCCGCCGGAGGATCGCGAATGCGTACCCTGTTCGGCAAAATGGATATGCGTGCCTATACGATGATTGGCGCATTGATTCTGATTTGGGTCCTGTTCGGCGTGCTGAATCCTACCTTCCTGACCTCGCGGAACCTGTCCAATCTGTTCACGCAGATGTCGGTGACCTCTATACTCGCCATTGGCATGGTGCTGGTTATCGTGGCGGGCCATATCGATCTGTCCGTCGGCTCCATCGTCGGCTTGACCGGCGGGATGGCGGCAATACTCAGCAATTGGCTGGAGCTTCCCGCGATTGTAGTGATTCTGGGCACGGTGGCCGCCGGTGCGGTGCTGGGTCTGGTGCAGGGCTGGCTGGTCGCCTATAAAATGATCCCCGCCTTCATCGTCACCCTCGGCGGAATGATGGTGTTCCGCGGGGTGCTGATGGGCGTGACCGAATCCATGACCATTCCGGTATCGGATCCGGTGCTGGCGCTGCTCGGCAATGCTTATTTTGCCTCCGGCTTCGGAATCATACTTGGCGTACTCGCAGTGGCCCTGCTGCTGTATAGCGCGTTCACGAAGCGGCGCTCCCGCAAGAAATACGGGTTCACCGTCGCCCCCCTCGGCATGGATATCGCGAAGGTAACCGGACTGTCCCTGCTGGTGGTAGTTTTCGTGGCCTTGATGAACAATTACAAAGGCATTCCGTTCCCGATCATCTTCGTCATTGTGCTGGCAACTATTTTCTACTTCCTGTCCACCAAGACGACCTTCGGCCGCCATATCTACGCCATCGGCGGCAATATTGAGGCTGCGCGGCTCTCGGGCATCAACATCAAGCGCAAGACGATGCTGGTCTTCATCCTCAGCGGCCTGCTCGGCTCCATCGCCGCGATCGTGCTGACCTCCCGCCTGGCCTCGGCGACCATTACCGCAGGCAATATGGCCGAGATGGACGCCATTGCCGCCTGTGTCATCGGCGGAACCTCGCTGATGGGCGGAGCCGGAACGGTCATCGGTGCTCTGATCGGAGCACTGGTCATGACCTCGCTCGATAACGGCATGTCGCTGATGGGACTGGAGTCGTTCTGGCAGTATGTGGTCAAAGGCTCGATCCTGGTCATTGCCGTCTGGCTGGATATTTCAGGCCGCAGCAAGGGTGTGAAGTAGGAAGGGGCTGTAGCAGCCGCTTAAGCATACAGAGCAAATAAGCCGGCAGGGATGTTGTCCCTTCCGGTTTGTTTGTTGTAGTAAGAAACTATACCATGCAACTGCGAAAAACCGAACACAATCACTACTGGCAAGGGTACGTGGGCCAATGTATGCGGAAAACCGAATATAATGTGTCGTGCGGAGGTGAGTGGGCGGGATGTATGCGAAAAACCGAATATAATATACCAGTGCGCTGTGAAAGAGCCCAGTGCAGGCCAAACGAGCCAATGAGGTGCACTAGTGCCCCTGAATTCCTCGGATGAGGGCCGAACGAGTATATGTGGTGCACTAGTGCACCTGAATTCCTCAGATGACGGCCAAACGAGCCAATGAGGTGCACTAGTGCCCCTGAATTCTTCAGATGAGGGCCAAAATGAGCTAATGAGGTGCATTAGTGCACCTGAATTCCTCGCATGACGGCCAAACGAGTAAATGAGGTGCACTAATACACCTGAATTCTTCAGATGAGAGCCTTACGAGCTAATGAGGTGCACTAATACCCTGAATTCGCGGATCCCGCTATTCCACAATAATCTTAGCAGTCATTCCGCTATGGCCGGAACCGCACATGATGGCACAGGTCATCTCGTAGGTTCCCGCCTTCTCAGGAAGGACTACCTCAGAGGAATTCTTGGCGTCCAGCCGCAGCTTCATCTCAGGGATTAGTATGCCGTGATTTCCGCTCTCATTTTCGAAGGTGATTTTGACAGGGACGCCCTTCTTCAAATGGTATTCCGGCTGGTCAAAGCTATAATTGGTGGCCGTAATGACGAGTTCTTCCTCGGCCGTCAGATTGCTCCCGGCTGCTGCATTGTTAGCGCTCTCAGAATTGCTGCTGTTGCCTCCGCAGGCCGTTAGCAGAAGCGCAAATATAATAGAACACAGAATAGCCGACTTCCTGATCATGTGCATCCTCCTCATCTACTTGGGCAATTGACCTTAGCATAGCCTAAATCGCTCAAGTTGTCTTGAGCAATCTATGAAAAGGAGTCTAGCCGCCGCTGTCATCACCACTGCAAACTTTGTCGAATTTTGCAAAAATATGATGCAAAAGTGTTTAAAATTAATTATAATTAAGCCTAATATAATTAAAGCTTCATATTATTCGGCTAGAAGCAGGGGAGTCAGATCATTATAGATTACGCATTGCAAAGTGCTGAGAGATGGCACCGGAGAATACTGTACGGATACTGGATCATCGTACTCTGTCTGCTGCTTAGCCAGTTCCTGTATATGCTGTACTCCCGTTCTGATAAGATGCAGACGATATTCAGTCCCGGCAAAGGGCATATGTTCATAGTCTGCAACCTGATGATTATCCTCGCTATGGCCTCTGCCGAGGTCTGGCTGCGCCGCTCGCTCCGTTATCATAAGCAGGCGGTTGTGGTCTGCAGCTTCATGGTTTCCTATCTGATGTATTTTGTGCTTGAGCCTTATGTAGACGGTGCGCAGATGACGTTGATGATGCCGATTATGCTGGCCCTCATCTATTTCGACCAGCGGCTGCTGTATTCGCTTGGAGCGTTCAGCACTGTATTCTACGGGGGGATCTATTTCGGGCTTGAACGGCCGCTGCTCGGCAAGCCGCTGCTGGAGTTTGTGCTGGTGGAGTGTGTGTATGTCGTCTTCGCCCTGACGGCGCAGGCAGTGATCCTCCGTGGCCGCGAGACGCGCGAATATCTGGAGCAGCTCACCAAGTCGGAGCAGGAGCTGATGGTGGAGCGGGCGATCTCGGACAAGCTGCTGAAGATAGATGCGTTAACCGGCCTGTATAACCACAAGACATTCCATGAATACCTGGATTCGCTGCTGGAGCAGTGTGAGAGCAACGGATTGAGGCTGCAGCTTGCGTTAATTGACATCGATAATTTCAAGCAGGTTAATGACAGATACGGACACTGGGTGGGCGATCTGGTGCTCAAGGAGGTGGCGGCCAAGATGGGCAGCCTGATCGGGTTGAATGACTTTGCGGCAAGGTATGGAGGGGAAGAATTCGCAGTGATTTTTACGGATAAAAGCTTTCAGGAAGCCTACGCTGCTCTCGAGCAAATGCGTATCAGCATTGCTGCCATGTGCCATCCGTATGCCGGGAACAAGCCCATTACTGTCAGTATCGGACTGAGTAACTACCAGCTTGGAGACGGCAAGGAGCTGTTGTTCCGCAAGACGGACGATTCGCTGTATACGGCCAAGCGCGGCGGGAAAAATGCTGTAGTGACCTCAGCGGTCACTTCCGTTAAAGGGCATAAACTTACAGAAAACCCCCAAATTCCGGTATAGACCGGGAGCTGGGGGTTTCATTGTCTGCACGTTGTCTTGCGCCGCTATTTGCCTGCTTCAAACGGAGTGGATACCGGCAGGAACAGATCGATGATCCCGATGACCAGTGCGGCAAGCAGGGCACCAAGCACCGAGACACTGACACCGCTGACGACAAACTGGGCAATCCAGATGACTAGGGCGCTGACCAGGAAGCCGACGATACCGCGTCCGAAGGGCGTTGTTTTTTTGCCGAAAATGCCTTCAACGACCCAGCCGAGCAGAGCGATCACCAGAGCAAGCATGAATGCACTCCAGAATCCCCCGACCGTAAACTGCGGAACAATCCAGCCGACCACCATCAGCACGATTGCTGCGACCACGAACCGTACTACATGAGCTAAGAATCTCAATGAACTAACCTCCTTTGGCGTTGGCTTAAGGAAATGTGCGTTGTTATTGTGGCCCGAAGGCAGATTTCTATGCCCAGAAATCATACCCAAATAGCGAAAATGGGCTAAATTAGGTATAATGGTTCCATCTATGAAGGGAGCTGTGACAGTAATTGGACGACAAAATTTTGCATACGCTTGAATATCGCAAGATTTTAAATAAATTGATGCAGTATACGCAGACGCCGATGGGACGGCTGACCGCCGAGCTCCTGAAGCCTTCCGGTGATTTCGAAGGGGTGAAGAAGCTCCTGCAGGCAACGGATGAGGCGGTAAATGTTGACAGGTTGAAGGGAATTCCTTCATTCGGCGGCGTGACCGATATCCGTCCTGCGTTGAAGCGTGCATCAATTGGCGGAATGCTTGGCACGGCAGAGCTGCTTGCGGTAGGTAACACGATTGGCGGGGCCCGCCGGGTGAAGCGGTTCATCCATGCCATGCATGACGATGAGAGCATTCCTTCCCTCTTCGCACAGAGTGATCTGCTGTCGGAGCAGAAGCCTGTTGAGGATGCCATCCGCATGTGTATTGATGAGAACGCCGATGTAATGGATTCGGCGAGCACGGAGCTTGCCACCCTCCGCCGCGAGCTGCGCGGGGGTGAGACACGCATCCGTGAGAAGCTGGATTCGATGATCCGCTCGTCTTCGGTCTCGAAGATGCTGCAGGATCAGCTTGTGACGATCCGTGGTGACCGGTTCGTCATTCCGGTCAAGGCAGAGTACCGCGCCCACTTCGGCGGTATTGTGCACGACCAGTCGGGCTCAGGGGCAACGCTGTTCATCGAGCCGGAATCCATTGTGGCGATGAACAACAAGCTGCGGGAGACGCGGCTGCGCGAAGAGCGTGAGATCGAGATCATCCTGCACCGGCTTACTGCGCTAGTAGGCGATATTGCCGAGGAGATGGCTTATGATATCGACATTCTCGGCGAGCTGGACTTCATCTTCGCCAAGGCGCGTCTTGCACGCGACCTGAAGGCTACCCAGCCGCGGATGAATGACCGCGGATACCTGCGGCTTCGCAAGGGCCGCCATCCGCTCATTCCGGCGGAGCAGGTTGTGCCGCTGGATGTGGAGCTGGGCAATGATTACCGCTCCATCATCGTGACCGGACCGAATACGGGCGGGAAGACCGTGACCCTGAAGACGATCGGCCTGCTCAGCCTGATGGCGATGTCTGGCCTCTTCATTCCGGCCGAGGAAGGCAGCCAGCTGTGTGTCTTCGATGCGATCTACGCCGACATCGGCGATGAACAGAGTATTGAGCAGAGCCTTAGTACCTTCTCCAGCCATATGACGAATATTATATCCATTCTGAAGCGGATGACACCAAAGAGTCTGATTCTGCTCGATGAGGTCGGTGCAGGAACAGATCCGGCCGAAGGCTCCGCACTGGCGATAGCAATTCTGGAGAATATTCACCGGACGGAATCTCGGATGGTTGCCACTACACATTACAGTGAACTGAAGGCATACGCTTATGAACGGGCAGGCGTTATTAATGCCAGCATGGAATTCGATGTGCAGAGCCTGAGTCCTACTTACCGGCTGCTGGTCGGTGTGCCTGGACGAAGCAATGCGTTCGCCATTGCTGAACGCCTCGGGATGCCAAGTGCGATCCTTGAGCATGCGCGCGGTGAAGTGAAAGAAGAGGATATGCGCGTTGAGCATATGATTGCCTCCCTTGAGGAGAACCGCCTCACCGCAGAGAACGAACGCATACGGGCGGAAGAGATTCGCCGTGAAGCGGAGGAGTTCCGTAAGCGGCAGCAGCAGGAGCTGGAGAAGCTTGAAGGCTCACGCGACAAACGCCTCGAGAAGGCAGAGAAGGATGCCAGCGAACTTCTGGCCAAGGCGCGCAAGGAAGCCGAGGAAATTATCAGCGACCTCCGCCGCCTGGCACTGGAGGAAGGCGCATCCGTCAAGGAGCATAAGCTGATCGAAGCGCGCCGCCGGCTGGATGAAGCAGAGCCTGCACCACGCAAGAAGGCTGTGACGCGCAGCACGGTCAAGGCGCCGCGCAAGATTCAGCCAGGGGATGAAGTTAAGGTAGCGAATGTGAATCAGAAGGGCCTTGTGGTTGAGCTGAGCGGCACTAAGGAAGCCGTTGTACAGTTCGGTATCATGAAGATGAAGGTCAATCTGAGTGATCTGGAGTTCCTGGCTTCCGCACCGGATGCTCCTCCGCCGGCTCTGCGCAGGGCCACAACGGTCAAGCGTACACGCGATGAGAATATCCGTAGTGAGCTTGATTTGCGTGGTGCGAACCTGGAGGAAGCCATTATGGAGACCGACCGCTTCATCGATGAAGCTTTTCTCGGTAATCTGGGTCAAATCTCCATTATCCACGGCAAGGGGACGGGAGTCCTGCGGACAGGAATTCAGGAATATCTCCGCAAGCACAAGCATGTCAAAAGCTATCGGCTCGGGAACTACAATGAAGGCGGCGCGGGTGTGACGGTAGCTGAACTGGAGTAACGCCCTTAGTCCGGCAGAAAGAGGGAAAAGAGTGCAGGATAATATTGATCTTTTGCTGGAACATCCGCTGGGGGCGCTGCTAGGCTACTTCACTGTCGCCATATTGGGGCTGGTCGTCTTTCTGTCCTTCTTCGAAATGGTGACGAAATACAACTGCTGGGAAGAAATCCGCAAGGGGAATGTGGCCGTAGCTATGGCAACCGGAGGCAAAATCTTCGGAATCTGCAACATCTTACGTTTCAGCATTGAAGCAGGGGCATCAATCTATGAGACGATGAAATGGTCGGTTGTAGGCTTTTTGCTGCTGCTGCTGGCTTACTTCCTGTTCGAGTTTTTTACTCCGGTCTTTTCAATTGATGAAGAGATTGCTGCGGATAACCGGGCCGTAGGACTGACAGCTATGCTGCTCTCCATATCCTTGTCCTATGTTATCGGCGCGGCCATATTCTGAATTAGGGGGCAGGGAGATGAAGCTGCTGGTTCGGATTCTGTTTTTTTCAGCCCTGGCTTTTATAGCGGCCGGCATTATATATTTAACGGTGAATTGAACCGAATGTGAGTAAGCGAAGGAGATTATACAGATGGAGACAACAGTTTGCCCATGGTGCCATACCGAGATTGTATGGGATGAGGAGTTTGGACCCGAGGATACCTGTCCTCATTGCAATAACGAGCTTAGCGGCTACCGCACAGTGACGATAGGTGCAGAGGATATAGAGGATGAAGAGCCGGATATGCAGGAAGCTTCCGGGGAGGAAGAGATCAGCGACGATAATTTGTGGGATGACGACGACAAGGATAGCGTGGTGCCTGTATGGGGTACGCTGAGCCAGTTCGGCGATGATTATGATCTGAAGCGTTATGAGGACAAGGTCTCGGGCTTGCTGGCTGCCCAGCTGGAAGCGCCGGAATGTCCGCAATGCCATGAGCTGATGCTTCACTCCGGTACGCAGCAGGTGGATGGGTTCACCCCGGCAACGCCGGAAGTACTGGGCGGTGCAGCCGTGCTGAAGCCTCCTTTCGCGCTGAATTTGTACGTCTGTCCTTCCTGCTTCCATGTCCAGCACAGTCTGGCGCAGGAAGACCGCATCCAGCTTGTCCGCAATCTCAGCACCGCAGCCGAATAAAGATCGGATTCATGCTTTCCCTGCCGTCTGGACATGTTAGTGATAGATGAAGTGTCTTAGGACGAGCAGGGAGGGTTAAGCATGAGAGGTTCAGAACGGGCACAGGCGGCGCTGCTGCTGGCCGTAGGCGGACTATACCTTCTGGCTACAGTGCTAGCAGGGACGTTCCTCAACGTATATCTGTGGAAAAGCCGGCAGAACTTCGCCATGATCGGCTGGTTCACCGTGGCCCAGCAGCTTGCCGTGGGTCTCAGCTTCTGGCTGGGCGGCAAGTGGGTGAAAGAACATAACAAAATGAATGCCCTGCGGCTGGGAATTGCCGTATCGGGCTTTTTTTATTTGCTGGTGCTGTGGCTGCAAGGAGAATCGGTGCATTTCATTTGGCCGCTGGGCGGGGTCCTCGGGCTATCGATCGGGCTGTATTGGCTGGCGTTCAACATTGTTTTCTTCGAGATTACGGACGCTGTGAACCGCGATTTCTATAACGGGTGGATGGGTCTGCTGGGTTCCCTGACGGGAATAGCCGGACCCTGGGTGTCCGGCTGGATGATCTCCCGCTGGCAAGGCGGACAAGGCTACCGTATGGTATTCATACTGTCGCTCTGTATCTATGGGGTGGGTGCTGTGCTAAGCTTCTGGCTTCGCAAACGGCCGCGCGGCGAAGCCTATCTCTGGCTGGAGCCCTGGCGCGAGCTTACCCGCAGGCGCAGCCCTTGGCGTCCAGTTGCGGCTGCGCTAGTGTTCCAGGGCATCCGGGAAGGCGTATTCTCCTTCCTGATCGGTCTGCTCGTCTACATTGCAGCACAGGAGGAGAGCAAACTGGGACAGTTCGCCCTGCTGACCTCCGCCGTCTCCCTGATCAGTTATTATGCTGCAGGCAGATGGTTCAAGCCCCGTGCCCGGCTCGGCGGTATGCTGGCAGGCAGTCTGCTGCTCATCGCTTTCCTTCTTCCGTTGCTGTGGAAGGTGAACTTTACCACCCTCCTAATCATGGGAATCGGGACCTCGCTCTGCCTGCCGCTCTACATGCTGCCGATGCTGTCCACCAGCTTCGACCTTATGGGAGTGTCCGAGGAGAGCGCCGGCAAACGCGTGGAATTGGTAGTGCTAAGGGAGCTTAGCCTGATGAGCGGCCGCCTCCTTGGTCTGCTGATCTTCATCGCTGTGCTGTCACTGGACCAATCCCCGCAGACGATCACGCTGCTAATGCTGCTGCTGGGCGCTGCGCCGCTGGGGAGTTGGGTGGTGGTGCGGAGGGTGCTGGGGCAGAGGGGGAGGGTCTGATTGTTTTCATCAAATATCTAGGAATCGGGTGGGGAGATGTACGAGTTTCATGGCTGGGCTACGATCCGGGAGACGTTTGGAGAAGAAGACGCTGGAAATTTAGAGTTGGTGTTCAAAAATATACAAAACTTTATCTTAGAGTTGGGTTGGAGTGCTGGACTCTTAAAAGTCTATGCTGCAAATGGGACGTATCATCTTGCTGTAGGAGGATTTTTGAATCACAAAAGTTTCGAGGCCGGGGAGATCCTTGAGCTATATCAATTCATCGCAGACCAAGCACCGGGTTCTTATGGCTTACTCTATACAAGAGATGATGAGGATATCGAAGGCTACGATAACGAGTTCAAAGTATTCGTACTAGCCCGCGGAACTTTAAGGCGGCAAGAGGATGCGTGGTTATCACCGTTTGTTCCGGTCGTGGAGGATGGCATATTACAGTGACCAAACAGGAGAGGATTCAAATGTTTGCAATGAGTGTAGATGAAGTTAACTTAGAAATCAAGAAAATCAATACGTATTTAAGCCGATGCTTATGGATGGATTTTGAATTTTGTCGCATGGATGCAGGACAAATTGTTTTGTCAGGCAGCATCGACCTAAGTAGTAATGAATATGTGATAGATATTAAGTTTGAAGAACCGTATTTTGTTTCAACTTTATTTTTATGGCATGCAGATACAGCCAAAGTTTTTATTGAACTAGCCAATACTGATGAAATCATTGTAATGAATCAAAAATACAGGGTGGAAATAGGAAATTACATTTTCAAAGTCAGTGTAGAGGGTTTTGAGAACCCGCCTATTTTTATAGCAGCCAAAAAAATATCATTCAAAATCTTAGAAGAACCTTCTATTTCTGTTGAACATACATAAGAAGCTTTACTTTAGATAAATGGCGAGGTGAGAGAATGTTCTCAATTGAGGTCAAGACAGCGTTCTTCATCAAGGTTGCCAACATCGTTGCTATTGAAGGAAAGCCAAGTGGAAATCTTGAGGGGAAATTTCTTCATGATGAAACCGATAATTCTAAATCTTATTTAGTGAAGGAAGTTGCACTGGTCAATAGTAATGAATACATTAGTCCTACAGAATCCATGACAATACAATTAGAGCCAGGCGACTATAATGCTAACGATTTAATAGGTGGAAAATTAATTAGCGGCGTTTAACAGGTCGATTATTAGATGCCTCTATAATTTGATTTGATAGTAATGTGCAAATATTTGAAGGAAATGTTATTAGATACTAAAGAAATTAGGTATATTAAACGAATCATATCTCTAGCTGAGAGATTTAAAAAACTTGCGTGCATAAAAAATGCTTAGATTTTTATAACCCAAATATCCCTATTCCGCTGTACAACAGGTTGATTATGGTCATTTTTCACCATGTCCGACCTGTTTTTTTGTTATGTCAGTTTTCTAAGCCTAGTAGAATTAAATTACGTGGTGCTAAGATAAAAGGAGTGAAGAAATGCAAGTCAAAGATTCCATGTTCATGATGGCAGTGGGTATACCATGTGCAGCATGAGATTTTAAGCGGAGGTTTCAAATATGTTTAAAGAACTAGATATCCTTTTATCTGCCGAAACAACAGTGGATTCTTGGTACGATGATGGCTGTGTCATAGCTGGTGAGATACTTTCAGAGTTTAGCCCAATTGATTGGATTGAATTGTCTAATCAGATCCTTAGCAGGCCAATAGAATGGCAGAGAAAAATAGCATATTGCTTGGATAACAAGTGTAGTGTTCATGAACTTAACATTCTAATCCCTTTTGCTCAATACTAATGATGAAGATTTATTCGAGGTATGCATTGACACTCTAAGAAGTTATTCAAATCAAGAAAGTGAAAATATGATATTGGATAACCCCCAGATTCTACAACGTGTAAATGACTTACTCACTACTAGCTAGCATACCAGTAATTAGCTGCGTTTGAAAAAGTATTGCTAAAAGGAACTAAATTAACTGGAGTTCGGGGGCTAGAGGACACTTTTATAAAAAACATCAATATTGGGACGCCAGAACAACCAAATATTTTAGTAGGTGAAAAAGCTAGAGGATGGTTACAAGATAGTATTTAGCCCTTTAACATTAGATAAACTTTCAAAAGCCCTTTCCCACTTGAATGATGAGTAGGAATGAGCTTTTTGCATATCTAATATTAAAGAAGGATGAAAGGAATGGCATAACAAGTACAGACAGTAGCAGAGGAGTTAAGACGTTCAAGTCGGGGGAGGTGCTGAGTATAATGATTACGGTAGTAAAAATTGCTATTGATACAAATTTTAATTATTTTGGGCCGAGTAGACCTACTATATCTCCATTTGTAATCTCTTATTTCGATTTACATGCGGGAGACATCGTAATTGGATTTCAAGATGATCAGGAGTGGGAAGGAAGTATTGGATATGCTCCAAACTGCCCAGAAGAGATGGAATGGTATTTGGATTTAAATGGAAGTGTAGAGTATTCTGTTACAAAAGAAAGGGAGCAAGGGAGGGACGAGGGAAGAAGAGCATCCTATCCAATCGGTGAACTCAGTGGTGAGGTTGCAGTAGTAAGCAAAATGCTTTCCGATGGAATAGATATTGATAAGGTACTTAACTATACCAGGCTTTCACGAACAAGGTTAGAAAACATTAAGAAAGAGTTATCTGAACAAAACGAGAAATAATGAGCCTTTAAAACCTTGATTGGCCCATGCTATTTAAGTTTTCCCTTTGCCTTAGCAATCTAAGATGTATGGATAATAGTATAAAAGGAGCATTATAGATTCAGCACCAGATAGGCTCAAAAGTACCATTTGCTGATGAGGTGAAAGCTATGGAAGATTGGAGAAGTATTAAAATACCCGGTATTGCATCGATACGAAAATGTGTCGCTGAATTTGAAATTCAGGAATTAGAGAAAACGCCATATTCAAAATTTAAAGTGAAAATCTTTGAAGGGGTAAAGGGAGAACTAACAGGGTATACAAATCTTTTGATAAATGATACTGATGGTTGCCCCTACCCTGGCGTAGGACGGGGTTTTACCATCGAGGATACACTGAAAAATACTTTAATAAATTTCCTTGAGACACTTAGTCAAAAAGAATTATGGCATAAAGATGAATTTACAATTGCAGATCCATCCGATTTTTAGTTAATCAACAACCTTTCCATTTAGAAGTAATCTCAAAGGCGGCTGTATTTCAAAACATAACTAACATTAATTTTGATGATTTTCTTAAAAACTTGGACAACTCCTGAAGAATGTTTAAGCAGATGTATCGATATACTAAGTTTTACTCAAGGTGCATTATCTTCCAATAATAAAAAGATATCTCAACCATCGGAACCCATATGTTCGTGAATCTGCTGTATTCACAGTCAAAGAAATATTAGGATAACCTCTCACGTTGATGATTAGAGAACACCAGGAGGAGTAAGGAAAACCATACCCTCAGGAAACTCTAGGAAAACCATATAGGAGTGTAATCAATGGAGATTTTAAGATGGTTACAAGAATGGTACACCACACAATGCGATGGAGAATGGGAGCATGGCGGTGGCATTAGAATTAACTCTATTGACAATCCCGGGTGGCATGTTGTAATTGCTTTGGACGGATTAGAGGTGGAGTATAAGCAGATGGATGTAGTACGAGTAGAGCGAACGGATGATGACTGGATTTATTGTAAAAAACAAGATGGATGTTTCACTGGTGCGGGCGGTCCGGGGAATCTTGAGGAAATACTAAACATTTTTTATCAGTGGGCAACAATTAATACATAAGGAGAGTGAATGGAATTATTATTTATAGCATAGCAAATGAACCAATAAAACTTAATGTTGATTCCCTTGAACACTCAAACTTAGATAACCTTGACTTGCATAGAGCTATACTAAATAAAAAGAATTTATGTGGAGCAAGTTTAAGCGGAACCAATTTACGTGGTGCAGAGTTAAGAGAGGCAAATTTAAGCAGAGCGAATTTAACAAGTGCTTTGTTAATGGTGACGATGCTTGAAAGATCTATATTGGAGTCTTCAAACCTTACAAATGCCAAGCTAACAGGAGCTATCTTAAGAAATGCTAACTTAAATAACGCTAATTTAGTTGGAGCTGATGTATGGAAGACTGATTTTAAAGATGCAAAATTAATGGGAGCTAATATGATGTGTGAAAGGATACAAGATTGCCTTTTAGAAGGTGCCTTATTCGATGATAACACCGTTTGGCCATTAGGGTTTGACCCCTTGGAATACGGAGCAATTAAGGTTGGAGATAAACACTCCTAAGGAATAAAGCCTTCAGGAAAAACCGCTATTGTTCCATTGCTGCTTCTCTAGGATGGACCTGGATTGGAGAAAAATATGGATTTGTTGAAACTATGCGATCTAAAGGAAGTAAATGAGAGCCGTATTGAGTTTGACTATTATGTTCCTTTTAGTATTGAAATAGGAAATAAGAATTCACTAGCAAACGAGGATACTGTGTATTGGAGAACAGGAGATATAGAAAAATCGTTAATAGAATTTGGAATAGGCTCAAAAACAGGGGTACTTAGAAATCTAACATTAACCGCAGACAAAAATGCAGTATTAAATGATGTGGTCATTAAAAGTAATAAATTAGTTGAAGCTACTCCTTTTTTTGATTTAGGAATCATTCCTGATAGTGGAATATATGATTGCATCAATGATTTTCAAGTATGTTTGGAAAAAGAAGCGATCACAACGATCATTGGTGAAGCAGATAAATGCCATACCTTAGTCAGATTTGGAAGAACGAACATTGGTTTTATTTATGAGAATTATATCACTCATGTGACCGTGAATAAATTAACTATAGATGAGTATAGGGAATTGAAGAACGCATTGAAATTGTGAATGGAGTGATACCTTGAAGAAAATTAATCAGACAGAGTTGAATATTCTTATTCAAGATCACAATAGTGCCATAGAATACTTTAAAAGTAAATGTATGATGGATAAAATTTAACTAATACCGTCACATAAGCCAAGACCACACCAGCCCTCCTTGCCATTAGTCAAAATCCCTTTCCACTGCTTCTTGCAATAGCCTAAATTCATTCCTATAAAATTCAATCAAGCCGTCCCGCTTCATCCATGCCAGCTCTCTGGATAGGGCGCTGCGGTCTACGTCCAGATACTCGGCCATCGCTTTCCGGTCAAAGGGAATTGTAAAAGTCTCCGTTCCCGTTTCGCGCACAACTCTTGTTAAATAAGTCAGGACCTTATCGCGAATAGTCGGCATAATCAGACAATCATTCCGGTCATGCAGTTCTAACGCCCGTTCGGCGATACTATCGAAAAGATTACCAAGTAATTGTTCGTGTGCTATACCTAACTTTGTGCAAGGGCTCAATATGTTTTGGACCGGAATAAACAGAACCTCAAGTGGTTCTATTGCCTGTATTGACATTGGGCATCTTCTTCCACGGCTGGCAGCTGTTAGTACAGCGGTATATCCACCAGGATAATGGAGGGATACAATAATTTGTTTTCCTTTGACGTTCAATTTCGTACTTTGAGCGGTACCCTGCAATATGATGCCGACATCATCGACGAAATCCCCCTCACGGACCACCATCTCATCTTTTGCATATTCTTTCTGCGTGGCTGACAGACATTCAAGCATTTGGGGAATATCATCTGGAGAAATCCCTGAAAATAAACGTGATTGACAGAGGGAAGCTAAGTTATTCTGAGCGGCCTCGCGTTGCATGTGCAACATCCTTTTTCTTTTTACTATACTATATTAATTATACATACACACGAAGTTTAGCCACCTTGTCTAAGGTTAGAACGGAGGAAGAACAATGCAAGCGAAAGAAGATTCAATCAAAGCGAGAAACCGGCTGTTAGCCACTAAGGTTATTAAAAATCTGCAAAGCAGAAAATTTGAAGCCTATTACTGTGATAACGCCATTGAAGCTGCAGAAAAGGCGCTATCCTTAATTCCGGAACAGTCTTCGGTATCATGGGGCGGGTCCGTCACGCTTGAGGAAATCGGGCTTCTTGATCGGGTACGTCAAGGCAGTTATAGAGTCACTGACCGTGATACAGCACAGACGATGGAGGAACGTTATGACCTCATGCGCCAATCTCTTTTGTGCGATACCTATTTAACCAGCTTCAACGCGGTTAGTGAGGATGGGATATTGGTTAATATCGACAGTGTGGGCAACCGGGCGGCAGCGATTACTTTTGGACCGAGAAGTGTGGTTGCTGTCGTGGGGATGAATAAGGTGTGCAAGACCGCTGAAGACGCAGTAATCAGAGCCAGAACCTATGCCGCCCCCATTAACGCAAGCCGTTGTTCAAGTTCGTCCAGCCCATTCTTACATTCACCGCAAAAAACGCCCTGCCTGGTCAATGGTGCTTGCGCAGATTGTAAATCGGATGATTGTATCTGTTCTTACATCGTCGAAACAAGAATGTGTAAAACAGCGGGGAGAATTAAGGTTATCCTCGTTGGTGAATCTTTGGGATTTTGAAAAAGAACTAATAGCGGCTTTAGGGTAGGAGAATCTCCTCTATCCCAAGCCGTTTTTTCTATTTGGGAGGAAAGTTGATCTAAAGTTAGACTGAATAGCAGACTCAGAATATACTGATAGGAGCAGCATTAGAAAAAAGTTCGGAGGCAACCATCTAAATGACAACTGTGCGAAAACAACTGGAGCGGACGACAGATGCAGAAGAGAGAATAATCATCGCCCATTACAATGATCAAACGGTCAGAGTCTACCAAGCATATAATCATAAAATTGCAGATGAGGTATCAGAGTTTGGGCAATTCGGGCCTTCTTTCAAGATAGATAGAATGACCTGGATCAAGCCTTCTTTCTTATGGATGATGTACCGGTCAGGGTGGGCGACCAAAACGGATCAGGAGCGGATATTGGCGATTGATATTACCAGAGAGGGCTTCAATCATATTTTGTCTCAGGTGGTGCTGTCCTCATATGATCCTGACTTGTATGCTTCCCAAGAGGAGTGGCAGACGAAGTTACAAGCTTCCCAAGTGAGATGCCAATGGGACCCGGATAGAGATATCCATGGGAACAAATTGCCGCGAAGAGCCATTCAGTTAGGTCTCAGGGGCGATATGGTGCATAAATTCATCTACGAATGCATAGTAGAAATCACTGATATTACTGAGTTTGTAATCGATACCAGAGAGGCGATACAATCCGGGAAGTTCAGCACGGGGGTGTTGCCGAAGGAGACCCCGTATCCTGTGGAGAATTCTATTGAACGAACCTTAGGAATTATTTAGTAAGACAAGGAGAACCCATGAACATTAGAGTGTTGATCGTAGAGGATGACCCGATGGTGGCGAAGTTTAACCGGCATTATCTGGAGCAGGTTGCGGGCTTTGAGTATGCGGGCTGGGCGGCGACAGGGGATGAGGCGATGACTATGCTGGAGAAGGAGCAGGTAGATCTGGTGCTGCTGGATATTTATATGCCGCGTGTCAGCGGGCTGCAGCTGCTCTCTGCTCTGCGGGAGCAGGGGAGCAAGGTGGATATCATTGTGATCTCCGCCGCCAGCGACAATGCCAGCATCCGCAAGGCACTGCAGAACGGGGCCGTGGATTATTTGATCAAGCCGTTCGAGTTTGCACGGTTTCAGGCGGCCTTGTCGGCGTATCGTGAAGATTATAAGCTGATGCACAAGGAGCATCTCAGCCAGGAGCAGCTGGATAAGCTGCTGCGGCATTCGCTCGGGACGGAAGAGGAGCAGTCCGCTGCCTTGCCGCTGCCCAAGGGACTTGCCGAAGGCACACTGGAGAGCATCTGGAGCACGATTAACCGGCTGGAGAGCCGGGTGTTCTCCACAGAGGATATCAGCAGCCATGCGCCCATCTCGCGGATCTCGGTCCGCAAATATCTGGCTTTTCTGACGGAGGCAGGCATTCTGGAGATGGAGCTTAGCTACGGGGCAGTAGGCAGGCCGGTGTATATGTATAAGGTGAGACCTGAAGGGCATGAACTTATCCGTAAATATCTATAGGCTTTCTCTATAAAATAAAACGGAGTCACGGTGTCCCGAGGCTGCCTCAGGCGTTCCATGACTCCATATAGCCTTCACATTAGCTGTGAAGGTTATTAAGCTATGCCATACATAAACGTGCGCAGAATCAATCGAAGGCCTGCTGCAGAGCCAGCGGACTGAACTCGTTAATGATTTTGTAGGCTACCAGGTGCGGGTTGTTCATGTCATTGTCGTAGATAATCATGTGATGCTTGCCCTTCAAAATAATGTCGAACCGCTGCTTCCGGTCGGCCTGCACGATGGTCATGTAATAGCTGTACTTGTTGTCAGTGTTGACATTGCGGGCGGATTTCATCAGGCGGACACCAGAGAAATCATCGTAGATCCGCTTAATCGCTTCCGGCTCGGTGAGCACAACATCCTTCTGTTCACCGGGAACAGAAGACAGGCGGGTAATTTCCAGTGCAGCGATATCTTCCAGACGGATGGTTCGGGCAACTACTCTTTTGAATGAAGTATAGCGGCTTGCGGTGTAGCTCATCAGGGAGACACCGGCTGCTGCCAGAACAGCACCGGCCAGCCAATATTTTTCGCTTTTTTCCATAGTTTCTGTTCCTCCTAGTGATACGGTTGTATAAGCTCCAATTATAAATCTATAACCACATTCAAGCAAATTCACTACCTTTATTTACTTTATCATTTCTTTAATTACTAAATATTCTAGTGAGGGCTCCTTCAGGTTATGATGATTGTGAAAATATGCACAATGACAATTGGAGGAGAACAGAATGAACAGAAAGAGATGGGGAAGTCTGCTGGGCAAAGGGTTGCTGCTGGCAAGTCTGGTGGTATTGCCTGCATGTAACAGCACCAAAGGGGAGTCTACGGACATTGTAATTATCGGCGGCGGCGGCGCGGGAATGACTGCTGCCATTGAAGCGCATAATCAGGGAGCTAAGGTGATACTGATCGAAAAAATGCCTATGCTTGGAGGCAATACCGTCCGTGCGGAAGGCGGATTGAATGCGGCAGGAACACCTTATCAGGCAGCGGATGGCATCAAAGACAGTCCGGAGCTGCATTTCGAGGATACCATGAAGGGCGGCAAGAACCTTAACAACCCGGAACTGGTCAGAACGCTTACGAACGGTGCGGCGGCTTCCGTGGAGTGGCTGAAGGAGAATGGAGCCGAGCTGTCTGAAGTGGGACGCGCAGGCGGGGCAAGCGTGAACCGGATTCACCGTCCGGCAGGCGGGGAAGCGGCAGGGAATTTCATCGTAGTCGCGCTGAAGAAGAAGCTGGAGGAATACAAGATTGATGTGCGCCTGCGGACGACTGCCGATGAGATCGTCAAGAACAAGGACGGCATGGTTACCGGGGTGAAGGTGACGGATAAGGATGGCAAGCAGTACACGATTAGTGCCAATTCTGTTATCCTGGCGGCCGGCGGTTTTGGCGCCAACATGGACATGATCAAGGGGTACCAGCCGAAGCTGGAAGGGTTCTCTACGACTAACCATCCAGGCGCAACCGGCGATGGTACAACGATGGCAGAGAAGATCGGCGCCAAGCTGGTAGACATGAAGGAGATTCAGATTCATCCGACCACCATTCCGAATCAAGGCGTGCTGATCACGGAAGGGGTACGCGGAGACGGTGCAATTCTGGTCAATAGCGAAGGCAAGCGATTCACGAATGAACTGCTGACCCGCGATGTCGTGTCCCAGAATATTCTGGCCCAGTCCGGCAAAGTAGCTTACCTGATCTTCAATGATGAGCTGCGTGCGAACCTGAAGGCAACCGAGGTTTACTTTGGAATGGATCTGGTCAAAGAAGCGGCAACTCCTGAAGAATTGGCGGCACAGATTGGTGTAGACGGCAAAGCACTGGCAGATACACTGAATACGTATAATGGCTTCGTTGCTTCCGGTAAGGATACAGAGTTTGAACGGCCGGATCTTGAACTGTCTTTTGAAAAAGGTAAATATTATGCAATTCAGGTAACACCGGGAATCCACCATACCATGGGCGGAGTAGCGATTAACACTCAGGCACAGGTGCTGGATACCAAGGATCAGGTCATTGCCGGACTGTATGCTGCGGGCGAAGTAACCGGCGGGGTACACGGCGCCAACCGTCTGGGCGGGAATGCACTTGCAGACATCACCACCTTCGGCCGGATTGCAGCGGATGAAGCTGTGAAGGCACTTAAGAAATAGAAACTTTCCAGAAGGAGGAATTACTCATGCACAAGTGGACAAAAACGTTGCTGTTCTCTGCCCTTGCGGCTGCAACAGTACTTACGGCAGGATGCTCTTCATCTTCCGGCAAGTATGTAGACGGGACGTATGATGGAACAGGTAAAGGGGTCAAGAGTGATATTAAAGTGGCGGTAGAAATCAAGGATGAGAAGATCGACGCCATTACCGTAGAGGAGCATAAGGAGACGCAGGCGATGATCGATGCGGCAGTGGAGAATACCATTCCTGAAATTATTGAAAAGCAAACCACAGAAGGCGTAGACGCCCTCTCCGGTGCTTCCGGCTCCAGCGGCGGAATTATTGAAGCGGTGACCCAGGCGCTGGAACAGGCCAAGAAGCAGTAAGCTATCATCCAATTAATAGAGTTGTGAAAAGTTCAGCCCAGCAAGCCCAGCCCTCCTGTCTCCGGCAGAACGGCTGGGCTTGCTTCATTCTTCTATTCCCCAGAAGCGAGCCCCGGGAGCAGCTTTACAAATTCAGGTTCAACTAATATAGTTCGAAGGGAAAAGGGATATGAAGGGAGGTCATCACGCAAGTGGCCAGGAAAAAAAGCTACAGTCTGCGCACAATGATCGCCGTTATGGTGTCTGCCGTTGTCCTGCTGGTATTGCTGATTTTATATTTTATTTTCCGCAATCAGATTATTCCGCAGACCCGGCAGGCGCTGGAGGATAAGGCGATTACGATTGCCCGTACCATCGCTCTGATTCCGCTGGTCTCTGAGGGACTCAGTGAGGGCAACAGCAAGGAGATTCAGGACTACACCTCAAGAATCGCCCGCCGCAATGATATTATGTTCGTGGTAGTCACAGATATGAAGGGTATCCGCTATTCCCATCCGGATGCCTCGCTGGTCGGACTGCCCTTTGCGGGAGGAGGCCAAGAGATATCGCTGCGCGGAGGGGAGAGTATCTCCGAAGGGGCCGGCCCGCTCGGCAGATCCCTGCGCGGCTTCGTGCCGGTCTATAACAACCGGGGGCATCAGGTGGGTGTGGTCATTGCCGGTCTGTCCCTGGAGCGGGTTGAGCGGCTGGTCCTGCTGAATGAGTGGACGATTATTGCGATTCTGGTCTCGGGAGCCTTGCTTGGAGCGGGAGGAGCATTCATTCTGGCAGCGCAGATCAAGCGGATGGTGTTCGGCATGGAGCCGGAGGACATCTCCAAGCTGCTCCAGGAACGCAGTGCGATGCTGGAATCCACGCGCGAGGGAATTATTGCCGTAGATCAGAAGGCGCGGATTACCATCCTTAATATGGAAGCACAGCGGCTTCTGCGGGCAGCCGGGATTGGCGGGAGCGCCATGAACCGGCAGATTGCCGAGTTTTGGCCGGAGCTGGGTCTGGAGCGGGTATTGGCTGAGGGAGAGGGGATACAGGACCAGGAGCTGGAGCTGGGAGACAGCTCTTTATTGGTGAACAGCCTGCCAGTCCGGGTGAACGGTAACATCGTTGGCGCGATTGCCACTTTCCGGGATGAGACTGAGCTGGCTGTGCTGGCGGAGAAGCTGTCGGGAGTCTCTGTCTATGCAGAAGCACTGCGCTCCGGTGCCCATGAGTTCATGAACAAGCTGCATGTCATTATGGGCATGACGCATATGGGCCTATATGATGAGCTGCAGCAATATATTCTGGGAACGGTAAGCAATTACCAGAAGGAGATCGGGTCGATCACGAGACAGATCAAGGACCCCGTGATGG
Organism: Paenibacillus sp. FSL P4-0338; assembly: GCF_038002365.1. NCBI lineage: Bacteria > Bacillati > Bacillota > Bacilli > Caryophanales > Paenibacillaceae > Paenibacillus > Paenibacillus sp. FSL P4-0338. Next base: position 2,038,888 of record NZ_JBBOCG010000002.1, read on the forward strand.
CCGGATTTCTGCTGGGGAAGCTGAGCCGGGCACGCGAAGCGGGGATAGAGCTGTTGCTGACCGGAGACAGCTATCTGCCGGAGCCGGCTGATCCGCAGGTGATTCATGAGCTGATTACGATTGCCGGCAATCTGCTGGATAATGCCCTGGAGGCGCTGGGGGAGCTCTGCGAGCAACCCGTGAAGCGGGTGGAGCTTGCTTTTCAATATGAAGAGGGGCGGCTGCTATGCGAGGTTAGCGACAACGGTCCGGGAATTCCGGCGGGCCTCAAGGAGAAGATCTTCGTTCAGGGTTACTCCTCCAAGGGTGAACAGCGGGGAATCGGGCTGTATTTGGTCAAGAAAAGTGTGGATAAATTAAAGGGCCATCTTGAGCTGGCCGCCGTCTACGGTTCAGGGGGGCATTTTATAGTTGATGTGCCTTATGAGGTGAAGGGGGAGGAGGAGGAGGTGTGAACTGTGCCGTACCGTGCCGGAGCACCCCTCTACTAGAAGGGGAGACCCAGGAAACAGAATCGTATGATATCCACTATTCCATGAGCAAGCATGGCAGATGTGAGGTCCCGCTTGCGCTGTAGTATTGCAAAGGGCAGGCCGAACAAGAGGATATACATGAGAGTGCTGATGATGCCGGGGATGATTCCACCCTGAATGAAGCTGTCCGGCGTGTGGACCAGCACATGGGGAACGATCATCATGAACCAGACGGTAAATTTTTGGGCTCTGGTATCGGCTCTGCCGTGCATCAGGGACAGGCATAGGGCATAGAACAAGGTACGTAGGGCTAGTTCTTCATAAATGGCCGGACTGAGCGCCACTCTGAAATAGATTAGCTTCAGGCTGAATCCATCGAGGCTTTGTCCGCTCAGCACTAGATTGATGATTCCGAGCAGAATGCCGGCGGCGGCTCCCACGAATAGGCTCATGAAGATTGTTGAGGCGCTGGCTGTGTTGAGAAAAAGAAGCTTTCCTTCGTTATACTGGTTGAAGGTGCTTAATACAGCCAACGATGCCATTAACGTGAGCAGGCTCACCTCAATCATGGAGAAGAGGGACAGATTAATATAGGCGACAGCTACAGCAGCGGCTAGCAGGATAGAGAGCAGAATCTGCCGCTTCGACGGCAGCTTGTGTTTTACAAGCAGCAGCACGCTAATGAGGAAGGCCCATACGCCCAGCAGAAGCCACATTCTGGCTGTCGGGGCCTGATTATTACTGTGAATGCCGAAATTCAACAGAAACAGCAATACAAATACACCAAACATGATCCATACCGCTCTAAGATTACTTTTGTTAGTCAATATTTCCTTCTCCTTCCGGATACTTCAAGTTATGTATGCAGACGGGATAGAGTCTATCATAATTCTGACCGGAACGAAGTTAATTCTCTCACTCTTACGCAGGCAGCCATCTGTACAGCTACTTAGTTAATTTGGTTACTTTAGTTACAAAACTCTTTAATAACTTACGGAAGGTTCCATAAACCGCTTCTTTGGCGCTATGATAATTGTGAAAATATGCACAAGGGGGCACAACTCACATGAATAAGAGATTAACAGCGGCGCTTATCCTCATTCTCTCCGTGATGCTGGTCATTGCAGGTTGCGGAAACAACAATGCGGGCGGCAGCAAGAATGAGAGCAAGGAAGCGGGCAGCGCGGCAACAGAGCCGGCAGCAACCACTGCACCTACAGAGAAGGCAGAGGCCGTGTCGGGAGCATCCGAAGCGAGCTATACTCCGTACGATCAGTTAAAGGATAAATATGATATCGTCATCGTCGGTGCGGGCGGTGCGGGAATGTCTGCTGCGCTGGAAGCCAAAGCGGCCGGCATGAACCCGGTCATCTTAGAGAAAATGCCGGTTGCCGGCGGCAATACGACCAAATCCTCCTCAGGGATGAATGCCTCGCAGACCAAGTTCCAGAAGGAGCAGGGCATCGAAGACAGCAACGAACTGTTCTATGAAGAGACCCTTAAGGGCGGACATGATACGAACAATAAGGAGCTGCTGCACTTCTTCGTGGATCAATCCGCGGGTGCCATTGACTGGCTCGATTCCATCGGAATCCGCTTGAACAATATTACAATTACCGGCGGTATGAAAGAGAAGCGTACCCATCGTCCGGAAGACGGCTCGGCAGTGGGACAATATCTTGTAGCAGGACTTGTCCGCAATGTTCAGGAGCAGGGAATTCCGCTGTTCGTCAATGCGGATGTGAAGGAGCTTACGGTACAGGACGGTAAGGTGAACGGCGTGAAGGTGCTGTTCAACCAGGCCGATGACAAAATGATCAGCGCAGCAGCAGTTATCGTAACCACTGGGGGCTTCGGTGCCAACAAAGAACTGATTGCCAAGGTTCGCCCGGATCTGCAAGGGCTGGTAACGACCAACCAGATTGGCAGCACCGGCGACGGCATTGCCATGATTGAGAAGGTCGGCGGAACTACCGTAGACCTGGATCAGATTCAGGTTCACCCGACTGTGCAGCAGGAGAAATCCTACCTGATCGGTGAAGCGGTCCGGGGCGAAGGAGCTATTCTTGTATCTGCTGAGGGCAAGCGCTTCGGCAATGAGATGAATACCCGTGATAAGGTGACGGCTTCAATTAATACACTTCCTGAGAAATCCGCTTATCTCGTGTTCGACGCCGGAGTGAAATCCCGTGTTAAGGCGGTAGATCAATACATTAAGATGGGTGTGGTCAAGACCGCAGATACCATTGAGGCATTGGCGGATCAGATGAAGGTTCCTGCAGCAGCACTTAAGACTACCGTGGATACATGGAACAGTGCGGTGAAGAGTAAGTCGGATGCTGAATTCGGCAGAACTACCGGTATGGATAATGATCTGTCCGGTGCTCCGTATTATGCGATTCAGATCGGCCCTGGGATTCACTATACGATGGGCGGAGTGGTGATCAACACCAACACTGAGGTCTTGAACAAAGACGGCAAGGCGATTACCGGATTGTTCGCGGCAGGAGAAGTGGTCGGCGGGCTGCACGGCGAGAACCGCATCGGCGGTAACTCGGTAGCCGAGATTATTATCTTCGGACGTCAGGCAGGGATCAAGTCGGCTGAATTTGTAAAAGCGCAATAAGCTATTATTCTTCTATATATCGTTATAACCATAAGTATTTAATCAAAAAAGGGATGCTCCGCAGCCATCAGGCTACGCGGGCATCCCTTTCTATGTTGCAACTCTCTCTGATGCCGCCTCCCTGAACCAGCTGCCCTTAAGACAGTATCGCGGGGGAGGGCGCAGGCTTCGGCGACCGGGTCAGCGAGAAAAGCTCCAGCTCCGGGCGGCTCTTGCCGGCCAGCGTATCTGCAAGCAGCTCGGCGGCGATCATGCTGTAGACCGTGCCGTTCCCCCCATAGCCTTCAATGAAGTAGCAGTGCGGGAACTCCGGGTGCGGTCCCATATAAGGCAGCCCGTCATGGGTGGAGCCGAAGACCGCTCCCCAGGAATATTCAGCCTTGATTCCTTGCAGTTCCGGGAACAGGGCCGTAACCTCCTCAAGCAGACGCTCACACTGGGAGAGGACCCTAACCTCACGCCGCTCTACACTGGTAAGCTGCTCATCCTTGCCGCCGGCAATGATCCGGCCTTCCGGAGTAGTCCGGAAATACAGATAAGGCCGGGCCGTTTCCCAGAGCAGACTCTGCTCATGCCATTTCGGAAGTTGGGGCAGAGGCTCGGTCATAATGGCATAGGTGTTGATCAGCTCTGCTCCCCGGTCCTTCTTCATGTCCTGGGTCTCATAACCCATAGCAAAGACGACCTTCTTAGCAACAATCCGGCCTTGCCCGGTATGACAGATTACGCCGTCTTCATTGTACTCATAATGAAGGGCTTCGGTATGCTCATAGACCCTTACCCCGCCGGAGTGCGCTTTATGAATCAGACTGTGTACGGTGAGCAGCGGATTGGTCTCCGCATCTCCTTTGGAATACAACGCTCCTGGTTTGGAGAAGGCATAATGGGCGCGGATCGTCTCCTCTTCCCAGAATTCCGAATCGAAGCCATGCTTCACCAGATTCTCATTCTCCAGCTTCAGCATAGCAACATCTTCCGGCTTACTGGCATACAGCAGACTGCTGCGCTCAATAATCTGCGGATCGATATCCAGCTTGCCGGGCAGCTCCAGAATCGCACGCATGGCTTGCTGGCAGAGTCTGTAGAACAGCACGCCGTTTTCTTCCCCGAAGGTGTTCATGCAGGCAGTCAGTGATTTGTCATTGGCGATTTGCAGCAGTCCCGTATTAGCGTGGGAGCTTCCGGTGCCGACCGTTCTTTTATCGATAAGAACAGTATCTGCTCCACTGAGGGACATGCGGTAGGACATCATCGCTCCGCCCATCCCGCCGCCTACAATCAGACAGTCGCAGGTAATATCATCCGCAAGTACCGGATATACCGGAGTCTCAGGCAGTGTGTGTTCCCAGGGCAGTTGCCCGCTGACGAGTTTCATAGATCTGTTCGCTCCTTTGTGTCATTCAGAGTAGTATTATTTGCACTATTGCAGAGTCTCATGCGTCAAGACCCTAAGGATTATTCATCAGGTGTAAGCTTGCTGAATGTACCTTCCGGTACATAAACAGCCTCCCCCGGAAGCATACTAAGGAACGCTTGAACAACCAGAAGGAGGGACTACCGAACATGCAATCTAACCAAATGCAGGCACTTAGCGGAAAAGAATTGGAATACATTGCGGATTCCATTTCCAATGAGGATTTGCTGATTAAGCAGCTCGCGGCTACAGCCGGAACCACTCAGAACTCTGCCGTGCAGGGGATCTGCATCCAGCAGATCCAGAGTCATACCCATCACATGGATATGCTGGTCCAGCTGCTCCATCAGCATCAGCAGTACGCACCATCGCAGCCGCAATAACAGGCAGTACCCACAAACTTTGAAGGAGGTTTTACTGTGTACGCACAGAATGGAACGCCGTTTATGGCGGATGAAGATTTACTCAACACGATTTTGGCCGATTTGAAGCGGACAGTCCGCGAGTACACCACAGCAGCTACAGAATCGAATTGTCCCGCCGTCAGACGGGTATTCAATGATTTGACTATGGATACCCTCAGAATTCAGGGGGAACTGTACATGCAGATGTCGCAAATGAACATGTACACCCCTCCGGGCAAAGCGCTGCGTCAGGATGTGGACAAGCAGATTCAGAGTGCCCAGCAGACCCAGCAGAAGCTGCAGCAGTTTGTGCGTGAGAAAACAGGCGGGGCAGGAGCCTTTAACCAGCATTCGAATGTTTCGCAGCACCAGCCGAACGTCCAGCAGCATCATAACGGTTCCTATTATATGTAACCCTGGCGATGGGCCTGTGAAGCATTAGAGCGCTTACCCGGCCATGCAGGAGAAAATACAAAGGGAATGCAGCCAGATAACCCCGCCCCGGCGGGGTTATTTTGTTTGCAGAATGGTACTTTTCATGTCATATTAATACTAAACTCTTTTTTGCAGGAGGCCCTAAGAATGAATGAATTGAAGAGGAAAGTGCTGGAACTGCTCAAGGAGGACGCGCGAAGCTCGACTGCATTAATGGCGACCCTGCTTGGTGCGGAGGAAGAAGATGTAAAGACTGTTATTGCTGAAATGGAGCAGGACCATGTCATTGTGAAATACGCGACGGTTGTCAATTGGGACAAAGTCGATGATGAACGGGTGACAGCACTGATCGAGGTACAGATTACGCCGGAACGGGGCCGCGGCTTCGAGGGGATTGCCGAACGGATCTATCTGTATCCGCAGGTTAAATCGGTCTATCTGATGTCTGGTGCTTACGACCTGCTGGTGGAAGTGGAAGGCCGCAATCTGCGCGAGGTCGCTAACTTTGTGTCTGAGAAGCTGTCACCGATTGATGCAGTGCTCTCTACGAAGACTAATTTTACGCTCAAAAAATACAAACAGGACGGTATCATCTTTGAAGAGCATGAGGAAGACAACCGTCTGATGATATCTCCGTGAAGGATGTAATGTCATGATCATTAATAACGCACAGCACACAGGAGATAAAGGCAAGTCGATGAACTCTTATCTGGCCCCGCTGGTCCAGCAGATTCAGCCTTCGGGCATCCGCAAGTTTTTTGATCTGGCGGCAGGCAGCAAGGATATTATCTCGCTGGGTGTCGGCGAGCCGGACTTCAAGACACCTTGGCATGTCAGAGAGGCCTGCGTCTATTCACTCGAACGCGGCTTCACCGGTTACACCTCCAATGCCGGGATGCCTGAGCTGCGTGAGGGTATTGCCGAGTACCTGGAGACCCGCTTCGCCGTGAAGTATGATCCGGCGAATCAGATTATCGCCACGGTCGGCGGCAGTGAGGCTATTGATTTGGCCCTGCGTGCTCTGATCTCTCCGGGGGACGAGATTCTGATTCCCGAGCCCTGTTACATCTCTTATTCTCCGATCACGGCTATCGGCGGCGGTATTCCGGTAGGCATTGAGACCTTCGGGAAGAACAACTTCAAGCTGACTGCCGAAGATCTGGAGGCCAAGATCACCTCGCGCTCGAAGATTCTGATTCTCTGCTATCCAAGCAATCCGACGGGCGCCATCATGAGCCGTGAGGATTGGGAGCCGATTGCCAAGGTGGTCGAGAAGCATGATCTTATCGTCATCTCCGATGAGATTTATGCCGAGCTTACCTATGGAAGCAATCATGTCAGCTTCGCTTCGCTGCCGGGAATGCTGGACCGGACGATCCTGGTCAGCGGGTTCTCCAAGGCCTTCGCCATGACCGGCTGGCGGATGGGCTATGCCTGCGGGCACCCGGACCTGATCTCTGCCATGCTGAAGATTCACCAGTATACCGTCATGTGTGCGCCTTCGATGGGCCAGGTGGCTGCGCTGGAGGCACTTACCAACGGAATGGAAGAGAAGGACCGCATGACAGACTCGTATAACCAGCGCCGCCGGCTGATTGTCAAGGGGCTGCGGGAGGCAGGACTTGAGTGCCATGAGCCGCAGGGTGCCTTTTATGCATTTCCGAGTATTCAGGCCACCGGCCTGACCTCGGACCAGTTCGCCCAGCGCCTGCTGCTTGAATATAAGGTCGCTGCTGTTCCGGGAAGTGTCTTCGGTCTAGGCGGGGAAGGCTATCTGCGCTGCTCCTATGCCACCTCGGTGTCCCAGTTGAATGAAGCGGTTGAGCGAATTGGGGCATTTGTCTCACAGCTGGCCCGGGAAGGGGCCTGACAAGGCTCGACAAAGAAGTAAATCGAACTATAGCCGATCACCTTCTGATATGGTATTATTTTACTCTAAGGACAAGAAACACCTGTAATACACTTACATGGACCTCTTATTCCGGAATAAAGGCGCTTCATATCTGGTTGCACAGAACTACACAGTTCTTATCTGGATGACGCGCAATACTACATCAGGAAGGGTGATTGTGCTGAGCGCAGATTATTACTTATCCTCCTATGGCGGGAAGTGTGGTTCCGGAAGCGGGCTACCTCGCGCCAAAGGAGATGCGAATGCACGCAGGCTCTCGCTGGAAGATGAAATTCAGATGCTCCGCAGCAGAATGGAACAGCTCTTTATGCAGGAGAAGTCCTTTACCTCGGATAATGTAATAGCAATCAGCAGCTTGCTGGACCTCAAGATTAATGAGTATATGAGAGGCCGTCACCGTAAGAGTAATTAATACAGCAGGATTATACGAAGCGGATGTCTTCTTTTGGGGAGATGTCCGTTTTGTTTATAATTTACATAAATTTATTTTTATAGTATTATGAATGAACAGTCATTCATTTCGAAGGAGAGAATAGGGTGAGCGACAATAGCAAATGGCTAGAACGTAAATTTACTGAAGGCTTTGAACAATTAGCTCCGGATAAGACCATACGGCAAATCATTTTACATGCTGTAGAGGTATTCTCCAAGAAGGGCTATGCCGGGACTAAGATTAAGGATATCGCGGTCAGTGCGGGATTTAGCCAGGGTTATGTCTATATGTATTTCAAGTCGAAGGATGAAATGTTCACCAAGATCGTTGAAATGGCCTCGGATGGCGCCGGAATGTCGGTGCAATATGCGGCGGAGCTGGAAGGCAGTCCAATGGAACGGATCACATGGCTGACAGAGGCATTGCTGTCCCCGGATAGTATCGCTATGCAGCATTTTCGGCTAATTCTGCTCCAGACAGTAACCTCGGAGGCGATTCCTGAGGAGGCGAAGCTTGTAGCGAAGGCGAAGAGCAAGCTGCCCTTTGAGCAGTTTATTCCCTTAATTATTGCCGGACAGCAGGCAGGGGAGATTGTACCGGGAGATCCGGTGGAGATTGCCATCGCGTACTTTTCATTCCTGCAGGGGCTTGGAATAGCGAGGCTGCAGACTACCTCTAGTGTACCTTTCCCATCTACTGAACTGGTTCTGCGTTTCATGAAAAAAGATCGATAGCATCCATCCCATAGCGGAAAAGGTGGAATCTACTATGATAAAAGTTTTTAGAAGCGAGGCCGGTAAAGAGCGGGTTCTACAGGCCTACAACGAACTTCTTGGGGACTGGGGGACGGAATTTCAGGAGCTTGATGTGGAGACTCCATATGGGACAACCCATTGTATAACAGCGGGAGATCCAGAGTCACCGCCCTTGCTCCTGCTCCATGGGGTAGGCGATAATTCGGCAGTGATGTGGCTGCTGAATATGAAGGAGCTGTCACGGCATTTTTACTGCATTGCAGTAGATACGCTGGGAGGTCCGGGGAAAAGTGTTCCAGGTGAGAGGTTCAATAAACGGACGTTTAACCAGGTCGATTGGATAAACGAGGTTGCAGATGGGTTACAACTTGAAGCATTCTACGTGGCAGGTGTGTCGAACGGAGCTTACATGGCCTTCAATTATACGGTGAACGAGCCGGGAAGAGTACTGAGGGCTGTCTGTATGGAGGGAGGAATGGTTACTGCTCCAATTAAAAGTATGATACACACGCTGCTGATGATGTTCCCGGAGATTCTTGTTCCTACGCGCAGCAATTTGCTCAAGGTAGCCCGCAAGCTCAGTTCACCTGCTTCGGGACTTTTGGACAAGCACCCTGAAGTCGGGGAGCATCTGGTGCTACTGTTGAGAAACCATAACCAGCAGGCTATGTTTACCCACAGGGCTCAGCTCTACGATCAAGAGAAGGCGGCTCATTGCAGGGATAAGCTTTATTTTCTGCTGGGTGATTATAAGCTGAATCATAAGAAAGAGCTCACAGGTCCTCTGGACGCTGGCGGGTTCCGTTACACGGTCATCCCGGACGCAGGACACGGCGTGAATCACGAGCAGCCGGAGCGGGTCAACCGCGAGCTGGTGGCTTTTTTGAAAGGGAATGGGGTAAGCGAATGATTCCAGAAACGGTCCGGCACCGGGTATTTAGGGAGCTTGGCAGTTCAACTGAGGATGTTAAGCTGCTTGGAGGTTATTCAGACAACGTATTTGAGATTGAGCACACTCCGGGAACTCATATAGTAGTCAAAATACTGGATCACACCGTGACTCCCAGGGAGCATACTCTCTCGGAACTGGAATGGGCAGGCAGGAGGAGGGCTGTGCTTGCATTTTATGAAGCCTTTATCAAAGGATACCGCAGTGCTAATCCCCGTGCAGCCTGTTTGGATCGAATTAACTACTTCATAGATTACCGCCATCTTTACTCTTATACTTATCACTGCGTACATTCAGAGCCTGCTACGCTGAACGAAGCACAGACTGCTTACCTTGGCCAAATGAGACGGACTCTTGAGGCGGGAGGACCGTGCCTTGGATTTACCCTAATCTAAATGTACAAGCTGCTGCGGTCCAACAGATAGCTGCTCAGGCTCTGAGACCGTATATAAAATAACCCCCTGTGTCCGAAGGGACTTATCAGGGGGTTATTTATGCATGTTAGTTTACCTTGAACGTGGCCACTGCCTGCTGTAGCCCATCGGCCATCTTCGCCAGCTCGGTAGAGGCTGCGGCTACCTCCTCCATGGAGGCGAGCTGCTCCTCAGAGGCCGCGGCAGCGCTCTGGGAACGCTCTGCGGCCTGCCTGGCCACTTCTGCCATCTCCGCCACCGAAGAGGTCAGCTCCTCGGTTCCGGCCAGCAGCTGCTCGGAGGAAGCGGACATCTCATGAACCTGGGTATTAATCTCGCCGATGCCGCCGAGAATATCCGTGAACAGACGCCCGGCCTCGCCTACCATCCGCGAGCCTTCCTGAACGGCACCGGCATTGGCCAGCACCGCGTCTGATGCCGCCCGGTTGCCCTGCTGGATCTCGAGAATCAGGGTGCTGATAGACCCTGCGGCTTCGGCCGTCTGTTCGGACAGCTTCTTCACCTCACCGGCAACTACGGAGAAGCCCCGTCCGTATTCGCCCGCTCTGGCAGCCTCAATCGCCGCGTTTAAGGCCAGCATGCCGGTCTGATCGCTGATGCCTTTGATCAGACCGATAATGTTACCGATCTGCTGGGACTGTGCGGTAAGAGAGGTAATCATGCTTGAAGCATCTGCGGCGGTCCGCTCCATCTCTTCCATCCGGTCCACCGCCTCCGTAATGACGGAATGCCCGTTCTGTGCCTGGCCTGCCGCCCGCCCGGCCGCTGCGGCGGTATCCATTGAAGCTTCCGCGATCCGCTGCACACCGGCAGCCATTTCCTCCATCGCTCTTGCAGACTCGCGGGTGGACTGAAGCTGCTGATCCGCTCCGGCTGACAGATCTTGAATATTCTCCACGATAGCCTCTGTTGTGTGATTGGTCTGGTTGGCGCTGGACATTAATTCCTCCGAGGTCGAGGCAACTTGCAGGGAGTGATCGGCAATGGTCCCCAGGAGTCTGCTCAGATTGGTAATCATCTGGTTCAGATGCCCGGCCATATTACCGAACTCATCCTCACTGTCCACCTCCAGCTTCCCGGTGAAATCTCCGGCAGCCATTTGCTGGGACATCTCATTGACACGAGTCAGCTTACGGGTAATATAGCGGCTATACAGATATACAGCTGCTACCGTCAGGATAAGACCCACAAAGCTAACCAGCAGAATAGACCTTAGCAGCCCTTTAAGCGGCGCATACAGCTCCTGCTCCGGCATGGCGAGACCCACGGTCCAGCCGGTATCCGGCAGCTTTTCATAATACATCTGGATGGTCCCGCCGGAATCGGCATAGGTGACCATCCCCTGATTCTGCTGAAGCATTTCTGCTCCTGCTGCGGATAGACTTGCGTTTTTTTCATCTGTTATTTTCAGCTGCATATTCTTCCCGGCATCCGGTCCGGCAATGTAATTCCCCTGCTTGTCCAGCAGGAAGGCCCAGCCTGTATTCCCGACCTTGGTCTGTTCGATCCTGCTCTGCAGCGTCTTGAGATCGATATCGCCGGCCATCACCCCCAGCAAGGTATTTGCAGTATCCCGGAAAGGAACAGCAAAGGTAGCCATCGTTGTTCCTGTAATTGTGTCATAGAACGGATCTGTAATCCCCTCATGCTCCTTGCCGATGGTGTACCAGTTCTGCCCGTGATAATTATAATTGGGGTCATTATACTGCTCGGTAGTCACAATTTTGCCGCCGTCACGGTGGGCATAGGTGGAGAAGTACTTCAGCTTGCTGTCATACCGTCCGGGTTCAAAATAAATGCCCACACCATATGTATCCGGATTAGCCTTCAGCGCACTAGACAGCATGGTACGGTATTGATCCAGTGTGAATTCAGCAGCGTGGCTCTCCAGCGTACGCGCCAGAACCTCGGGAACCTTGCTGTGCACACTTAAGTTCGCATTAATTTCGTTAGAAATATCCGATATTTGCACATTCATTTTTTGCGTAACCTCGCGCTGGATAATGTTTTTGGAATACATGTACGACAACAGAGCGACCAGCACCAGCGTGATCAGAAAGATGGGCAGGATGAATGCAAATGTTCTCATACGTATGCTTTTGAACCGGAGCCTGGAAATCCCCTTGTGAGCAATATTAGCCATGCAAATCCCCCCATTAGATAGCGAAGCTATTTATAGTTATATTGAATATCATCGGCTGGAGAGCTGATTTTGTTGTTACCTTTTGTCGAAAAAAATAAAAAAATGTCGCAAATTCTGAGTCTTCGGGTTAAGACTAGAGACGGAGACGGCGGCAGACCCTGGCCTGATGTCCGCTTTCAGCTGTAGGCATATAATGAATATTCACGAACATCACAGAGTACGGGCTGGAACTGTACGATGTCAGGAAAGAGGGAATATTCATGCTGCATGATCAGCTGCTGAGGGACCCGAATACATATGAAGAGCTTAAGCTGGAGGGTATGGGAGCGGTCAATCCGGTGAATGGACGGCAATATCCGTGGAGACAAGGGTATTTTGCTTTTATGGAGGAAGCGGATGCCGCAGGTAATAACCGGAAGTACCTGGAACTATACAACCGGATTGCCCGCTTCTACCGGCTGTCCAATAAGTTCTACTTCGTGCTGAAGTTCGGCGGAGAACGCAGCTATAGAGAGCAGTTCCTGTCTTCGCTTGAGCTGCGCGGCGGCCAGCGTGTGCTGGAGACCTCGGTGGGCAGCGGCGATAACTTCCCGTATCTTAACATGAAGACTGAGAACGTGAAGGCCGAGCTGTACGGGCTGGATATTTCCAGCGGAATGCTGAAGCAGGCGGTGCGTAATCTGCGGCGGTGGAAGCTGGAGGCACATTTGTTCCAGGGTAACGCAGAGAGATTGCCTTTTCAGGACAACAGCTTTGACTGCGTCTACCATGTAGGCGGAATTAATGTTTTCAGCGATCCGCGTGCTGCGGTACTGGAGATGATCCGGGTGGCGAGGCCGGGCACAAGACTGATGATTGCCGACGAGACGCAGAAGCTGGTGAACGGAACGTACGGGAAGGTGCCGGTGGTTAAGGGGTATTTTGCAGAGGGAGCGGACATGCCGGAGATGCTTGGGCTGATCCCGCCGGAGATGTTGGAAGTAGCTTACAAGGAAGTGTGCAAGGGCCTGATGTATTGCATTACTTTTCGTAAGCCATGAGGCAGGTTGAATAGAAGGATAATTAAGGCTTCCTCTTAAGGGAGTTATTTACATGGCGGAAAAGTTGATCTTTGTTTGCCACCCTACCTAAGAACGATTACACTATGACTATGTGATTTGCAACTTAGGAGGGAAGTACCATGGCGATTTATACGCGTACGGGGGATAAGGGCGAGACCTCAGTTATTGGCGGCCGGGTAGGCAAGGACGATGTCCGCGTCGAGGCTTACGGCACCATTGACGAGCTGAACTGCTTCGTTGGCCAGGCACGGAGCCTGATGGAAGACGAGCGGTTTCTAGATGTCCGCGAGCAGCTGCTGGAGATTCAGCATGAGCTGTTTGACTGCGGATCGGATCTGGCGTTCGTGAAGCTGAGTGAGAACCGCTACAAAGTAAAAAGCGAGATGGCCACGCGTCTGGAAGGCTGGATCGATGCGCTTCAGGCCGAGAATCCGGTGCTGGAGCGCTTCATTCTGCCCGGCGGAAGCCAGCTGTCCTCGGTGCTGCATGTCTGCCGGACGGTCTGCCGCCGGGCCGAGCGCCGGGCAGTGACGCTGGGCCGCAGTGCGGAGATTAACCCTGAGGCGGTAATCTATCTGAACCGGCTGTCCGACTATTTCTTCGCTCTGGCCCGTGCTGCCAACACCCGGCTGGAGATTGCTGAAGTAGAATATCTGCGCAGCAAAAAGGTGTTCCGGAACAAATGACCAGCTATTATCCGCCCATCTCCTATATAGTGCCGCCGTCCGAGGACGGCTGGCTGCTCAAAACCATTCTGCAAAAGCGGATGGATGTCTCCCGCAAGCTGCTCTCCCGGCTCAAAATGACAGACCTCGGCATTACCCTGAACGGAGAGCGTGTCTATATCAGCGTCAAGGTGAGCAGCGGGGATGAGGTCCAGATCCGGATGGAGGAAGAGACGTCAGAGGATATTATGCCGCAGCCGATTCCCTTCGAGATTCTGTATGAGGACGGGCATCTGCTTGTGGTAAGCAAAGCCGCAGGAATGATTGTCCATCCGACCCACGGTCATTATACCGAGACCCTGGCGAACGGAGTGGTACATTACTGGGCAGAGAAGGGCGAGCGGGTCCGCTTCCGCCCTGTACACCGGCTGGACCAGGAGACCTCCGGGGTGCTGGTGATTGCCAAGAATCCGTACAGCCACCAGCACATCTCCGAGCAGATGATTGCCGGCACGGTGGACAAGCGGTATACCGCGTTCGTTCACGGTGTGCCTGCTCTGCCCAGCGGCGATATCGACGGTCCGATCGACCGCGATCCGCTGGAGCCGCACCGGCGGATTGTGACGCCGGACGGTTATCCCTCCTTGACCCGGTATGAGGTCAAGGAGGTCTATGGCAGTGCAGCTTCACGCGTCGAGCTGAAGCTGGAGAGCGGGCGCACCCACCAGATCCGGGTGCATATGGGATCGGTCGGCTGCCCGCTGATCGGTGACGGGATGTACCGTCACCCGCTGTATGGGCAGGCGGCTGGCGGCCGGACGGAGGCGTTGTCGCCGGGCGACGTCGCCCGGCTCGCGCAGATCGCGGAGCTGGACGCGGCCATTCCGCGCCAGGCGCTGCACGCGGTGCGGCTGGCGTTCCGGCATCCGGTGACGCATGCCGAGCTGGTCTTCGAGGCTCCGCTGCCGCCGGATATGGCGCTGCTGCAGGAGAAGCTGCGGCAGTCGGCACGGTAAGTAAGCGCCGGACCTATCCGGGACTCAGCTTCCCGTTGCAACAGCATGTAGCTTGGCTACAATCGGAGGAAGATGCTAAGCAGTATGCTGCCTTTTATATGCGCCAACCGCTCATAGAGTAACCTTTCTGCCACCATTGGAGTACACCAACAGGCAAATAAGTGCCAGGCTGCACATATTTTGCAGCTATATGAAGGCTCTGCGGCAAGCAAGTGGAAAAAGTACAACTAAAATTGCCCCATACTCCGCAAAGTAACGATTTATTCTGAATTAAGTGCCTGAAATCCAACTATTTCCTCTCGCGATGCGGATTTGGAAGGAAGAGTTGTACAATTTCCACCTATTGAGGTTGGCCGTGAGGTCGGGCGTAATGCCGGCCGGGTAAAAGCCGCTGCTATGCAGACGACCCCAACAATATAAGCAGCAGTGACGATCTTTAGGACTAGCATTACTGCTGCACTTTATGATAGAAGGAGAAGCCGATGAGTAACTTGAAGGTGTACCAATATCCGAAATGCAGCACCTGCCGCAGCGCAGTGAACTGGCTGAAGGAAGCGGGGCATGAGCTGGAGCTGCAGCATATCGCAGAGCAGCCGCCAACCGTGGAGGAGCTGCGTGTGCTGGTGAAGCACAGCGGGCTGCCGCTGAAGAAGTTTTTTAATACGAGTGGTGAAGTCTACCGGGAGCTTGGCCTGAAGGACAAGCTTGCAGACTTAAGCGAAGACGAGCAGCTTGCGCTGCTGTCCGCACATGGGATGCTGATTAAGCGTCCAGTAGTTACTGACGGCAAGAAAGTTACCGTAGGCTACAAGGAAGACCAGTACGCCGAAGCTTGGAGCAACGCCTAAAATTAAGGAATACAAGGAGAGGTTACACATGAGCACAGCAACAGAAATCAAGGGCCGGGTCATGATTGTCGATGGAATGGCTCTGCTGTTCCGCGCTTTTTATGCTACCTCTTATGGTGGATATATCCGCAAGACCCGCGCCGGGCTGCCGACGAATGCGGTGTATGGATTTTTGCAGTATTTTTTCGACGCGGTGAGTACGTTTGAGCCTTCACATGTGGTCTGCTGCTGGGATATGGGCAAGGGCACGTTCCGCTCGGAGAAGTACGAAGGCTACAAATCGAACCGTATTGACGCGCCGCTGGAGCTGATCCCGCAGTTTGATCTGGTTAAGGAAGTGGTGGCTGAGCTGGGCGTGCCGAATATCGGTCTGGTTGGTTATGAGGCAGATGACTGCATCGGCACACTGGCTTCATGCTACAGCGGGGAGTCGGAGGTCTACATTCTTACGGGGGACCACGACATGCTGCAACTGGTGAATGACAGCGTCAAGGTCGTGATTATGAAAAAAGGCCGCTCCAACTATAAGGTGTACGATCCAGCGGAATTGCTGGAAGAACGGGGCCTCACCCCTGCGCAGGTGATCGACCTGAAGGGCTTCATGGGCGACACCAGCGATAATTATCCCGGTGTGAAGGGCATAGGCGAGAAGACCGCCACCAAGCTGCTGACGGAATACGGCACTGTGGAAGGGGTCATCGAGAACCTGCATCTGCTGCCCAAGGGCGTGCGGGCTAAGATTGAAGCGGACCTCGACATGCTGCATCTCTCACGGGAACTGGCGGAAATCCGCTGCGATGTGCCGATAGTATGCGAGCTGGCCGAATGTCTGTGGGAGCTGCAGCGGGATAACGCCGCACGCAAGTTCAATGAGCTGGAGTTCGGCAGCTTGATGCATCTGATCGGCGGGATCGCCGAGGAACGGGATGACCGGGGAATCGTACAGATTGAGCTGGGGGATCTGGGCTGAAGCCGGAATAGACAGCAAACCAAACAAGACAGCAAACCAAACAAGACAGCAAACCAAACAAGACAGTAGCTACTCACCTATCGTGAGCGTGTACTGTCTTGTTTGCGTGTGAAGAGATAGACCGCATTATCCTCAGATGGCGGCACAAGCAGGCGGGATAATTCCTCATTCAGCTCCATGCTGAAATGCTTAGCCTTATCATACGCATCGAAATCACCGGTGATCGCCGGGTCTCTTGTACCGATTACAATGTACAACTCTACAGATTCCGTATTAAAAACATGCTTCTCATACGGGTTGCCGGGCACCGGCCAAGAACAAAGCACCACCTTAGGAGCGTATTTGCTCAGTGCAGCTTTGGCATCGGCTTGTTCCACAAAATCGGGGTAGGTGATATAATGCGCCCAGCTATAGTCATCAGTTGCCCGGCAGGCTGTGCCGTTATCGTTAAGGAATCTCGTCAAGGTACCGTCACCTGCACCGATCTCCAGGCACGCCTTGTCTCCGATCAGAGCGGATAAGTGCTTGATTAACGAACGGGAATAGAAGCAATAGATTCCTTGTTTATTGACAAGCGGCATCAGCATTTTGGGGCGGATAATCAGCTTCCAGCATATCCGGAACAGAGGGAGCGATACGGGCTTCCGGACAAGCTTTTCCTTGAACAGGAGCTTCTGCAGAATATAACCGTCCCAGAGATTGAACCGGACAGGCCCCGAGGCTGATTCGGCGGACACCGCTAATTGCAGCTGCTCGATCAGATAAATGGCAAACCGGGCTTTAATAATATTAGGAAGAAAAGCGTTAATGGTGGTTTGATTAAAGCCGCTTTTGACAATTTTGCTCTTCGCTATTTTGGCGCTGCTTGTATAGCTGGCGAGCAAATTATGGATCAGGTTGGCGCGTTTTTGGCTTGATAAGGCATTGATCTCAAGCAGCACTTCTTCTTTGTACTCCGGATATTCTGACAAAAGCGTGCGGGTATCAGTCTCATTCCTCAGTATTTGCTCGGCGGCCGTCTTGCTGAAGGTTAGCGCTCTTACGTCCCGGCTCAAATCACAATACCCTCGCAGTGATCCACCTCATGCTGAATAACCTGCGCCGTAAATCCGGTAAAGCTATCCCGGTGCTTCTTGAAATTATAATCGAGGTACTCTACCTCAATGTAGTCGTACCGTTTCGCCGGGCGTACGCCTTCGAGCGAGAGGCAGCCTTCCTCAGTGTCATAAGGACGGGTGCGCTTAACGATCACCGGATTGATCATCGAAAGGGTTAATTGCTGCTCCACGCGGATGGCAATGATGCGTTTGTTGACGCCAATCATGTCCGCAGCCATGCCGACGCACCGGTCGGAGTTGGCGTTCAGGGTCTCCACAAGATCCATTAACACGGGCAGATCCTTTTCCGTGGCCGGAGCAGATTTCTGGCTAAGAAGCGATATATCTTTACTGATAGGTCTAATCATCATACTCTCCAATTGTGCTGTATTTGTGTGTCCATAATATCATTTTTGGCGGGGAAGTGAAATGCGGGAGTGCGGGAAGTTCTGCTTAAGATAAAGATTGACGAACCGGAGGAAGCTTGATTATAATGTTAATATAAGTGTTAAATGATTAACAAATATATTAACCTAAAGAGGAGCGTTAACTTCCCATGGCAGAACGCATTGTACTGAACACCGACATCCGCAAAGGTAAAATTGACCGCAACATCTACGGACATTTCGCTGAGCATCTGGGACGCTGTATCTATGAAGGCATCTGGGTAGGCGAAGATTCCCCTATTCCGAACACCAAGGGTATCCGCAACGACGTAGTGGAAGCGCTTAAGGAAATGAAAATTCCGGTACTGCGCTGGCCGGGCGGCTGCTTCGCTGATGAATACCACTGGAAGGACGGTATCGGCCCGAGCGAAGAGCGTAAGCGGATGATCAACACACACTGGGGCGGCGCGGTAGAGAACAACCATTTCGGTACGCATGAATTCATGCTCCTCTGCGAGATGCTGGGCTGCGAGCCGTACATCAACGGTAACGTAGGTAGCGGAACTGTTCAAGAGATGTCCGAGTGGGTTGAGTATTTGACCTTCAACGGAGTCTCGCCAATGGCTGAGCTGCGTCAGAAGAACGGCCAGGAAGATGCCTGGAGCGTTAAGTATTTTGGTGTGGGCAACGAGAACTGGGGCTGCGGCGGTAACATGCGTCCTGAATTCTATGCTGACCTGTACCGTCAATATCAGACGTATGTGCGCAACTATGGAGACAACAAGATCCACCGGATCGCCTGCGGGGCGAATGCGGATGACTATAACTGGACGGAAGTACTGATGCGTGAAGCTACCCGCTTCATGGATTCGCTTACCCTGCACTACTACACCCTGCCTACTTCGGACTGGAATCATAAGGGCGCGGCTACAGGCTTCGGAACAGACGAATACTTCACAACATTGAAGAAGGCACTGTTCATGGATGAGCTGGTTACCCGCCATATCGCTATCATGGACAAATACGATCCTGAGAAAAGAGTCGGCCTGATCGTTGACGAATGGGGCACCTGGTATGATGTTGAGCCGGGTACGAACCCGGGCTTCCTCTACCAGCAGAACACGATCCGTGATGCGCTGGTGGCCGGCTTGACGCTGAATATTTTCCACAAGCACAGTGACCGTGTACGGATGGCGAACATTGCCCAGACAGTGAATGTACTGCAGGCCGTTATTCTGACCGAAGGCGAGAAAATGCTCCTGACCCCAACCTACCATGTATTCAACATGTACAAAGTGCATCAGGATGCAGAATTGCTGGAGCTGACTGTGGACAGCCCGGTATACAGCTATGAGGGAGTAGAGATTCCTGAAGTATCGGCTTCCGCTTCTGTAACCGCAGAAGGCGTAATCCATGTCAGCCTGTGTAACCTGAATCATGCAGCATCGGCAACCCTGCCGCTGGAACTGCGCGGATTGGCTGGACAAGCATCCGTAAGCGGAACTACGCTGGCCGGAGCTTCCATCGATGCCCACAATAGCTTTGAGCAGCCGGAAGCTGTGACACCACAGACATTCAGCGCCTTCAAGCTTGAAGGGGATACGCTGACTGTAGAACTGCCGCCAATGTCGGTAACCGTTCTGGAAATTACTCCGAAGGCATAAGGAACGCAGGATGACGACCACTTCAACCTGCAAGGGATGCCGTGAGGAGTACAAGGTCACGGAAGCGCAGATTGCCCGCATTCTGGCCTCCTCCATGTTCAATCCTGACAATTCGGCTTCCGATGAGGTCTATGCCGAGCGGCTGGCGATCTGCGGGACCTGCCCGAAGCTGCAGGATGGCGTAACCTGTACTGCCTGCGGGTGCATCATTCCTGTCGTGGCCCGGCTGAAGGCCCGCAGCTGTCCGCTGCCGGGCGGCGGAAAGTGGCAGCCGGTGGCGGTGGCGGAATGACGGCTCACGCCTGGCGCAAGAGGCCATGCTAAACAGATAGGCTAGAAGCCGCCCTTGCCATAAGAGCCGGATCGATCACCAAAAGCTCCTCCAACCTGCACAATGCTGCGGTTGGAGGGGCTTTTTTGCGTTATGGAGGTGAGGGGAAAGGGACATGGAAGTGTTAGAGGAGGCGAAGTTGGCAAAGTAAAGGGGGAAAATCCAATTGGTACGGCGGGAAGTGGGCTGGATGAGGGAATGAGAGGGATAAATCCCACTGATACGGTAGAAAGTGGGGTGGATGAGGAAATGAGAGGGATAAATCCCTCTAATGCGGCGGGAAGCTGGCTGGATGGATGTTGGGAGGGGCATTAGTGCCCCTGAATCGGCCGAAAGTGGGCGATGAGCGGAAATGAGGGGCATTAGTGCCCCTGAATCGGTTGAAAGTGGGCGATGAGCGGAAATGAGGGGCATTAGTACCCCTGAATTGGTCGAAAGTGGGCTTTGGGCGGAAATGAGGGGCATTAGTACCCCTGAATTGGTCGAAAGTGGGCTTTGGGCGGAAATGAGAGACATTAGTACCCCTAAATCCGTGGAAGTGGGCGTTAAGCAGTAGTGAGGAGTTTTGGCTCCAAAAGTAGCTGAAACGAAAACTAACCTAATTAGTCTAACTAATCAATCAATCTCCCCCTACCTACCTACCTGCTAAGCAGGCCTTTACAAAGAACCCGGCAAATCTGCCACACCATCCGTATAAAACAACTCAAACACCAGATCCTCGTTGTAATTGCCGAAGCCCTTGCCGAACAGGGTGAGACCGCCGATGTGCTCGGCATCCTCCTCGACGGAGAGCCGGAAGGTCCATTGTTTGTTGCGGATGCCTACCTGATCGAGGGTGACCTCCGACAGCTTTTGCCCGTCCATGTAGGTACCCGTCTGCGTAATCCGCAGCTGCTTGAGCAGGCCGTATTGGTTGGTTAGTGCGGGCCACCAGGCCGGTGTGTATTTTCCCGGATTATCTCCGTAGTCACCGGGACTGGTCCAGAAGCCGAGCGATTGTCCGTTCAGCGTGAAGGTAATATCCGACGGCCAGTTGTTGTTAATCGACGGGGCTTCGGAGGCAATCTCCATCGTGATGGCAAGCTCCTCCGGCTGCTGGCTGGACAGCAGGAAATTCGGGATTTTATACTCGACGAACCCCTTGCCGAACCAGAGAATCCCGGCGTTCACCCGCTCCTGGTCCCAGAAATAACGGGGATCGTCAAAGTGCCCGATGACCCTCTCCGTCGTAGACAGTCCGCAGGTAGGCTCGATCTGGAAGTCGGAGTAATGCCCCACCGGGATGTCCTTGCGGTACCCTCTGCGCGGAGTCCGGGCTTGTCCCGGAAACACAATCTCTGCCCCGTCTGCGGCCAGTGTACAAATCTTTTGCAGTCCGCTTTTGCCGGGAGCCATGTGGCTGCGGATCAGCCCGGCGGCTTCGAGCTTGCGCACATGCATGGTCATAATCGCACTGCTTAGCTTGAGGGCTGCGGCCAGTTCCTTCACGTTCATGGGTTTATCGGACAGCAGCCGCAGCATATGCAGGCGCACGGTACTGGACAGGGCCTCGTACACTGGCAGGGATTGTTCAGTTAGATCAAGTTTCATCGGATGCCTCCACGTTCAGGTTATATAGTTAATAATTATATTACTCAAATAAAATTTCTACAAGCCATGATTGGCTGCAGGCCAGCTTTTCCAATTTATATCACAGACACGCTAGGCCGAGTCCGCTATGATGTGAGATGAATTAGCAATGAAACAAGGTGCTCTTGCCGGATGCGGCAAGGGATAACAGGGAATCGGGTGCAACTCCCGAGCGGTCCCGCCACTGTATGGAAGAGCTGCACTTCATGAGGTCACTCGGGAAGCCCCGGGGAAGACGAAGCCTGCGGCGCCTGTATTCCAAGCCAGGAGACCTACCTTGTCGACGCACACCACGACTCTACGCGGATAGGAGCGGTGTACGGATAGGTTAATGAGAAGAGGCGTTCTGCCCTGATGGACCGGAGGAATCTTGAGTGTAGAGAGGCCCCCCGGTTTATAGCTGCTGGATACAAGGATACGGCCCCTAGTGATGGGACGATGAGAAGCACCTTGTTTCGCTTAGCTCCTGGCTGCGTGCTCTATCGAACTTGCCTGCGTACATACACTCCCACCCTTTAGGGTGGGTTTTTTTGGCTTTATGATCTTAAATGGGAAATCAACAAACATGGAGGGTGACAAATGAAAAAACACAGAGGGTGGAGCTTTGCGGCACTGGTTGCCGGATTTACGGTGTACTTTATGCTGAACGAACCGGGGACGGCCCGCGCGATGCACATTATGGAAGGATTCCTGCCGGTTGGCTGGGCGGTCTTCTGGTGGGCGGCGTTTATCCCGTTCTTTGTCCTGGGAATCTTCAAGCTGAGAGCCATGACCCGGGAGAACCCGGAGCTGAAGCTGCTGCTGGGTCTGGCCGGGGCGTTTACCTTCGTCCTGTCTGCGCTCAAAATGCCTTCCGTGACCGGAAGCAGCTCCCACCCCACCGGTACCGGACTGGGTGCGGTAATGCTGGGGCCGCTGCCCATGAGCGTAATCGGCTCGATTGTCCTGCTGTTTCAGGCGCTGCTGCTGGCGCACGGCGGGATCACTACGCTTGGAGCCAATGCGTTCTCGATGGCGGTGGCGGGTCCTTTTGCCGGATATGCAGTGTATAAGCTGATGATGAAAATGCCGGACCGCGAGAAGCTGGCCTTATTCTGTGCGGCTGCGATGGCTGATCTGAGTACGTATGTAGTGACTTCCTTTCAACTGGCGGTGGCTTTTCCGGCGGCGGATGGCGGCGTTCTGGCTTCTTTTCTCAAATTCGGGGGGATTTTTGCCGTGACGCAAATCCCGCTGGCCATCAGTGAAGGGCTGTTGACGGTACTGCTGTGGAACTGGCTGAAATCGTATAGCCCGAATGAATTGTCGCTTCTGAAACGCAAGGTGAACGGAGGAAGAGCCTAATGAGCAATAGATGGAAAAATGGATTGATGCTGCTGGTTGTTATTCTGCTGGTCATTCTGCCGCTGCTGCTGGTTAATGGGGAATTCGGAGGGGCTGATGATGCGGCTGAAGGTGTGATTACCGAGATTAACCCTGACTATAAGCCGTGGTTCAAGCCGCTGATTGAGCTGCCGGGGGAGACGGAGAGTATGTTGTTCGCATTGCAGGCAGCGATTGGTGCAGGTGTGATCGGTTATACCTTGGGGCTGCTCAAGGGCAAGCAGGGCGGGACGAAGCAGCATAGCAGCAAGTGATCCGGCGGATTGACGTTCTCTCCTACAATAATGCTCTGCGCCAGTTATCCCCGATGTGGAAAAGCTCGTTCGCAGCCCTGATGTTCCTGCTCTCTTACACGGTACATCCGGTACTACAGGCTGCAATCACCCTATGGATGATGTCCTGGTGTGTATTACAGGCCCGTATTCCCTTCCGTGCTTATGGCATGCTGTTCGGCACAGCGCTGCTGTTCTATGCGCTTAGCGTACCGGCACTGCTCGTGGAATTCGGGCACCCGGCATCGGGAGAGGCAGGGATATTCTCATTTCCGGGACTGAACCTGCCGGTATATGTTACAGCGGCCGGGCTTCAGCGGGCAGGAGAGCTGCTGGCCAGAATCTCTGCTTGCATGAGCTGTTTCTTTTTCCTGATGTTCACTACTCCGTTTAGTGAGCTTTTGCAGGTGCTGCGCAGGCTGCGGATGCCGCAGATTGTCCTGGAGCTGATGCTGATTATGTACCGCTTCTTATTCCTGCTGAGTGATGCAGCGCATGGTCTGCTGCTGGCCCGCAGGCTGCGCGGAGGCCGGCGGGGCTACAAGGCCAGACTGCGGGAGACTGCGGCCATGGCAGGAGCGCTGTTCGGCAACACGATGCACCGGTATTACGGATTATCGCAGGGGCTGCTGGCCCGCGGATTCACAGACGAGATTATTATCCCGCCTTATACGGCGCGTCCTGTGCCGAGGCGCTATACAATCCAGGCTTATACCGGTATTGCGCTACTGTTGCTGGCTGAGACGTACTTTATCACTAACACATGAAAGGAGCCGGTCATGGATCAGGAATATAGTCTGAGTTGTGACGGAGTGGTCTTCCGTTACCCGGATACGAAGGAGCCTGCGCTGCATGAACTGACGTTCTCCATCCCCGCAGGCAGCAAGACGGCAATAATCGGTCATAACGGTTCGGGCAAATCGACGTTGTTCCTGCATGCCGTTGGCATTCTGCGCCCGCAGCAGGGTACGGTTGTGCAAGGAGGGAAGGCGTTATCCTACTCCAAAAAAGAGCTGGCCGCTCTGCGGCGGAAGGTGGGCCTGGTCTTCCAGGACCCTGAGCAGCAGCTGATCCTCAGCACACCGCTGGAGGATGTGTCGTTTGGGCTGCGCGGCAGCGGAATGGCTGAACCGGCTATTGCTGCGCGCTGCCGGGAGGTCATGGAGCTGCTGAATCTGACTGATCTGGGTGATAAACCGATTCATCAGCTTAGCCTGGGCCAGAAAAAACGCACGGCACTCGCCGGTGTACTGGCTATGGAGCCTGAGCTAATTCTATTGGATGAGCCGACCTCGTATCTGGACCCGTTATCGGAAACGCAGATGCTGAAGGGCCTTGAAGCCATACATGATAAAGGGACAACCGTAGTTATGGCTACGCATGACATGAACCTGGCTTACCGCTGGGCGGACTGGATTATTGTGCTGGAGCATGGAAGATGCAGGGCGGCGGGGACACCGGAGGAGATTTTTGCGGGACGGGAGGAGCTATTGTCCATCGGGCTGGGACTGCCGCTGCTGGCTGACTTATGGTTCAGCCTGCCTGATCGCCTGACCGCAGGTCAGAGCGCTCCCCGCACCGCCGATGAATTCAAATTGAAACTGCATAAGCTGCTTGCGCTTGACCACAGCTATTCATGAACGGGGGAAGAGGAATGAACAAACAAGGAAAATTGCTGATTATCGGCTTCGGCCCCGGAGCGCTGGAGCATATTACCGGCCGCGCACTGGCTGCGCTGGATGAGAGTGAGGCGGTCATTGGCTATACCACTTATGTAGATCTGATCCGGCCGCTGCTGCGGCATCAGGAGATTGTCGGCACGGGGATGACTGAAGAGGTCAGCCGGGCCCAGGAGGCTGTCCGCAGAGCAGAAGCCGGGCAGACCATTGCGGTAATCTCCAGCGGCGATGCCGGTGTTTACGGAATGGCCGGGCTGGTCTACGAGGTGCTGATTGAACGCGGCTGGAGCCGCTCAGAGGGGGTGCCGGTGGAGGTAATTCCGGGAATCTCGGCGATCCAGTCCTGCTCTTCGCTGCTTGGGGCCCCGATTATGCATGACTCCTGCACGATCAGCCTGAGCGATCATCTTACGCCCTGGGAGAGCATAGCTGCGCGTGTGGAAGCGGCGGGGGCAGCGGATTTTGTCATTGCGTTCTATAATCCGCGCAGCGGCAGACGGACGCGCCAGATTGAAGAAGCACGCAATATTCTGCTGCGCTACCGTGATCCGGCTACACCGGTAGGCATTGTCAAAAGTGCCTACCGTGACCGCCAGCAGACGGTCGTAACGACACTGCAGGATATGCTGGAGCATGAGATCGGCATGCTCTCAACCGTGGTGGTCGGCAACTCTGCTACCGTTGTCTATGAGGACCTTATGATTACGCCGCGCGGATATGAACGCAAGTACAGTCTCGGGGCACAGACGCAGACGCTGGAGCCGCACGAGCGGCTGCGCACAGCCGCCGAGCCGTGGTCGCTGGCTGCGGCGGAGTCCGGGCAGGCAGAGGGGATGGCCGGAGCCGTGGTGAATAAAGGGGCCGCTGCAGGGACGGAAGGGGGGCCTTTGCGGTTGGAAGGAGCAGCGGCTGATCCGGCTGCAGGGACAGTCCGGATAGAACGGGCGGCAGCCTGTGGCGAAGCGGGATCAGGGCTGGCGGAAGAGGCGGCTGCGCAGAGCCTGGCTGCTGCTCCGCAGGTGGAGCGGCTGCGTAGCTTGACCGATCGCCTGAAGGCATCGGCCGATTCCTCCTTCGAGCTGGAGATTACTCCCGCAGCCGGCAGCCGCAGCTTCAGCGGCGATCAGATGAAGCTGCTGGCTGAGCTTGCAGGCAGCGATGGGCAATTGGTCTATACGAAGGACGGGTATTTCCTGCTGCGCGGCAGCCGGAGTGAAGAAACAGAGGCAGGAGCAAGGCTGCTGGAGGCCGGACTGAATGTAAGTACGCCTGGAGATTACGTGAAGGTGAAGACCTGCGGATTCTGTGAGCTGCGCAGAAGCGGAGCGTTAAGTGCTGCTGTCCGGCTACACACCCTGCTGCATGGAATGGCTGTGCCCAGAGAGCTGCACATCAGTGTAGCCGGCTGCGGGATGGCTTGCAGCTCCGCTGTGCTGGATGACATCGGCCTGGTAATGTTGCGCGGCAGCTATGAGCTGTATCTTGGCGGCAAGAAGTCCGGCCGGGGCGCCCATGCAGGGATTTTGGTGCGTGAAGGGATGGATGAAGAGGAAGCGGTAGCCGCTGTAGCTGCGGCAGTAGAGGAATATAGGACTCATGGCCGGGAGCAGGAGCGGTATCATGCGTTCCGGGAACGGATGGACAGCATTACAGGGAGTGCAGCCACTACATCGGACAATAACAACATAGAAGGAGTGCAGACGATGAGAACGGTATTACTGGTGGGACACGGGAGCCGGGTTCAAGCGGGAAATGAGGAGTTGCTGGAATTCACCCGCCTGCTCGCGGCTCGTAAGCCGGAGCTGAAGGTCGAGACCTGCTTCATCGAGCTGGCCTCGCCTTCCATTGCTGGCGGCATTGCCAGATGTATCGAGGGTGGTGCGGCGGAGATTTACGTTGTGCCGATTATTTTGTTCGCGGCAGGACATTCCAAACTCGATATTCCAATGGCTATTGATGAAGCTAAGCAGAGATATCCCGGGGTGAAGTTCATCTACGGCCGCCCGCTGGGGGTGCAGGACCGTGCCGTCGATATTCTGCTGGAGCGGATTCAGGAAGCAGAACGACTTCCATTGTCGCAGGAGAAGGCGGCTGGCAGAATGGACCTGGAGCTGCGCGAGAACGGTGTATCCAAGATAGAGGATAAGGACACCATCGTGCTGTTGATGGGACGCGGGGGCAGTGACCCGGATGCTAACAGCGATCTGTATAAAATAAGCCGGCTGCTCTGGGAGAAAACAGGCTACCGCAGCGTGGAAAGCTGCTTCATTGCCATCGCCAAGCCGTCGCTGCAGGACGGGCTTGAGCGCTGCCTGGCGCTGGGTGCGCGCAAAATTATTGTTCTCCCGTACCTGCTGTTCACCGGAGTGCTCATGCAGCAGTTCGCTGAGAGAGTCGCGCAATTCGCAGCCGGGCATCCCGGGCTTGAAGTGGAGATCGGCGGCACACTGGGCGCACATCCGCTGCTGGTGGATATGCTGACAGAGCGGATCGGGGAGACGCTGGAAGGCCGTGCCTTCAGCAATTGCGATAACTGCAAATACCGCGATGCAGCCTCTCTGCATCACCACCTTCACCACCATCATGGTGAGGAGGGGCACGGGGAGCATGGGCATGTGCATCATGGGCATGGGCATCACAGTCATGAGGGGCATGGACACGGGCACCATGAGCATGGAGATGAGGAGCACGGGCACCACTGCCACGGGAAACATGGGCATTGCGGGCATGGTGATCATGGGCATGGACATCACGAGTGTGCGCATGACGGGTATGGTGAACATGGGCACACGCATCACGCGCACGGGCATCGCTGTCATGGACAGGATGGTAATCATGAGCATGGGCAGCATGGGCGGCATGATGTAACGGAGGCGGCGGCTCCGGCAGACGACCTGGCGCTTCGCCAGCCGCGATGATCTTCATGTTATGCGGCACCAGTGATGCCCGGGAGCTGGCCCAGAGTCTTACGCGCCAAGGCCTGCCGCTGCAGGCCAGCGTGGTGACGCCCAGCGGGGCAGAACGCCTGGAGGCCGCAGGCATCCGCACCCGCGTCGGCAGACTGGACCGCGCGGCGATGATCTCTTTGCTGCAAGCGGGCGGGTACCGTGCCGTGGTGGACGGCAGCCATCCTTTTGCGCTGGAGGCCCATGCTAATGCAATGGAAGCTGCTGCTGCGCTGGGATTGCCTTACTTCCGCTACGAGCGGCAGAGCCTTATCTATAACAGCCATCCCCGGCTGCTGCTTGTGCATTCTTATCAAGAGGCTTCGCGCAAGGCGAAGGAGCTGAAGGGCTCAGTGATGCTGACTACCGGCGGCAAAACGCTGGAGATTTTTGCAGAAGAGCTGCTGGGAGATCCGGAGATCCGGCTGACCGTAAGGCTGCTGCCTTGTCTGGAGAATCTGGAGAAATGTCTGACTCTTGGGATCGAGCAGCGGAATATTATTGCGCTTCAGGGCCCTTTTAGCAGAGAGCTGAATGAGGCCTTATACCGGCAGTATGGTACCCGGGTGATGATTACCAAGGAGAGCGGAGCTGAGGGCTCGGTGGATGAGAAGCTGTATGCCGCGCTGGATATGGGGTTATATGTGATTCTGATTATGCGGCCGGGGCTGTCGTTTGGGGATGGCGGAACGGTGTTTGATTCTTTTGACGAGATTACGGCTGCTGTGAAGGCTGCGCTGCTAATGACAAGGGAAGAGGGATGAATGTGGATTTTGGGACAGAGTTCAAGCCGGTGACCGTACAGCCGCAGGAGATAGAGGGCCTAAGCTTTCAGATGATTACGGAGGAGTTGGGGGAACATTCCTTCAGTAGCCTGGAGTACCCGATTGTACAGCGGATTATTCATGCTTCGGCTGATTTTGAGCTGGGACGCAGTCTGGTATTTCATCCCGGGGCGATTGAGGCGGGAATTCACGCCATGCTGCAGGGCAAGCCGATTATAGCGGATGTGCGGATGGTGGAGGCGGGAATTGCCAAGGAGCGGATTCAGCGGTATGGCGGCGAGGTCCGGGTACATATTTCTGATCCTGATGTGGTGGACGAGGCGAAGGCGCTGGGAACCACAAGGGCGATCATCGCAACGCGCAAGGCCTGCGCCCAGGCACCGGGGGGAATCTATGTTATCGGCAACGCGCCCACTGCCTTGCTGGAGCTAATCCGTCTGGTAAAAGCAGGCGAAGCCCAGCCTGGCCTCGTCATCGGCATGCCCGTTGGCTTCGTCTCGGCGGCGGAATCCAAGGATGAGCTGCGCAAGCTGGATATTCCCTACATCACCAATATCGGCCGCAAAGGCGGCAGTACGATCGTGGTCGCCGCAGTGAACGCACTAAGTCTGCTGGCAGTCCGCCGGGCGGCGGGCGAGCTGGGTTAGCGGATTAGAGAAGCATGCAGATGCTTGGAGCGTAGGGCTGTGAGTTGTCATACCCCGATTAAGGTGTAAGCGTTAAGTGGTATGCTTAATCGCACTCTGTACAACTAAATGCTCTGATGCACGAGTGAATATCCATTTAGCTGTAAAACGTGCAATTAAACTAATCTATAATCCGTGTTTTCCCTCATTTCGGCAGATATAGTTGTACAGATTACAGCTAGAAGAGGAATTCCTTCCTTTTTGCGGGTTTTAAATGTACAGAATACAACTATCTCAAATTATTTACTTCCTTAGTTCTAATAGTATGTTAGTTGAAATTTGTGGCTGGCGTTCTCACCGATGACCGGGTTAATGTGCTTAATCTGGGGATTGCAGTAGCGTGTGAGCTCACTAATTGTATTCTGTACAACAGAATTCGTGATTTTATAGTAGAAATCTGGTTCTGTTGTTGTTCATACACTTGATTTGTGGATAAGGGCTCCACAGTACCTCCCTCGTCAAATTCTAATGTACAAAGTGCAGTGGAGCCAGGGAAACTAGAAATATTTGTATGTAAGTCTCCTGATCTGCTTAGAAACAGCAGTATAATCAGGTTATATAGAGAGTAAGACTGGTTACCTGCCATGGGCGAACGCTCAGAGGATGGGCTTCAGCGATGTAGATTGTTCAGTTTGTTCAGTTTGTGAGGATATATTCTTAGACTATCAGCAAAGAGGGATTGCCATGACCAAGGAATTACCCGGTCAAGCCGTTAGTCAGAACCGGAGCCAAAGAAGCGGGGAAGCAGGGTCGGGGCAGGTAGAGCACGTAGCCGGAACTGAATTCGATCAGGTAGCTGAGCGGTTGGAGCAAGTAGGCAGCCCCGAATCCGCACAGGCGGCTGAACGGTTGGACCACGCAGCCGGCCCCGAGATCAGGCAGATGGCTGGACAGGTACAGCAGGCTATCGAACCCGGATTGCCCGGATTTGATCAGGCAGCTGAAGTGTTCGCACATGCGTCCAGTCCAGGATTGCCCGACCCCGAATCCGCACAGGCAACGCCCGCTCCCCCGCTGCGCAGGGGCTACACGACAGGGGCCTGTGCCGCAGCGGCAGCCGCAGGTGCGGCAACCCTGCTCATTACAGGGGAGAGCCTGCCTGCGGTAGAGATCGATTTGCCAGCTGGTTTCCGTCATACCTTTGAGCTGACTGGCTGGCAGCGTACAGGATCACACACGGCAAGCTGTGCCACGGTCAAGGATGCCGGAGACGACCCGGATGCGACACATCTGGCGTGGATCGAGGCAGCGGTGAGCTGGCGGGATGAGCCGGGCGTGGAGATTGACGGGGGCCGTGGTGTCGGCCGGGTGACGAAGCCAGGTCTGCCGATTGGTGTAGGAGAGGCGGCGATTAACCCGGTACCGCGGAGGATGATTCAGGAGGCGGTAACCGCCGTACTAGAGGAGCATGGTACAGCGCGGGGGGTGAGGGTAGTCATCAGCGTGCCGGAAGGCGAGAACATTGCCCTGAAGACGCTGAATCCCCGGTTGGGTATTCTGGGCGGCATTTCGATCCTGGGCACGCGGGGCGTGGTGACCCCATTCTCCACCGAGGCCTATAAGGCAAGCGTGGTTCAGGCCATCTCGGTGGCGTCTGCAGCGGGGAACCGGCAGATTGTGCTGACCACAGGCGGCAGCAGCGAGAAATACGCCATCGCGATGTTTGCGGAGCTTCCAGAGGAAGCTTTTATTCAGATGGGGGAATATGTAGGCTTCTCGCTGGAGCACGCGAAGGCTTACGGGCTTCAGAAGGTTACCTTCGTCGGAATGGCCGGCAAATTCTCTAAGGTGGCTCAGGGGGCCATGCTGATTCACTCTAAGAACGCGCCTGTCGATTTCGGATTTCTGGCCTCTGTTGCAGGCCGTGCGGGAGCGTCCCCGGAACAGGTGCAGGAGATTGCTGCCGCGAACACAGCCTCACAGGTCGTGGATATGATGACTGAGGCGGGGAATAACATTTTTTTCGAGCAGCTGTGCAGGCATGCCTGTGAACAGAGTCTGGCGCATATGAACGGAGGCATGATTGTAGAAATGGTGCTTATTACAATGAAGGGCCGGGTGCTGGGAAGGGCGGAGATTCATGGATAACCTGATTTACGTGATCGGGATCGGTGAGGATGGCGCCGGCGGCCTGACACCGGATAGCTTAGGTATAGTGAACAACAGCGAGGTGCTGCTGGGCGGCGAGCGGCAATTGAATTTTTTTGGCAGGTACAGAGGGGAGAAAATCGTGCTGCAAGGCGGGCTCAAGCCTTTTACAGACAAGCTGGAGGAGGTGTGGCGTGAGCGGCGGACGGTGGTGCTGGCCTCGGGGGACCCGTTCTTTTTTGGGATTGCCGGATATCTTGTCCGCAGGTTCGGGCCGGAGCATGTGGAGGTGATCCCCCATTATAGCAGTGTGCAGCTTGCGTTTGCGCGGCTGGGTGACAGCTGGCAGGATGCTGAGCTGATCAGTCTGCACGGGCGTTCCATTCAGGGACTGGCCCAGCGTATCGACGGCAAGCACAAAATCGCCCTGCTGACAGACGAGAACAACACTCCTGCGGTCATCGCCGCTTATTTGCGTGAGTTCGGTATGATGGAATATGAGGCATTTGTCTGCGAGCGGCTTGGCGGCGCAGAGGAGCTGTGCCGGTTCTGGACGCTGGAGGAGATGGAGACAAGGGAGTTCGCGGCGCTTAATGTTGTGATCCTGCGCCGTAAGCAGGAGGTCTCCATTCCTATGCGGCGCGGATTCGCTTATCCGGACGAGGAGTTCCGGCAGCGTAAGCCTGAGAAAGGTCTGATTACGAAGCGCGAGGTCCGCGCTCTGGTGCTGTCGGAGCTGAACCTGTCCGAGGATGCAGTTGTGTGGGATATCGGCTCCGGCTCGGGTGCGGTGGCTGCGGAATGTGCGCGGATCGCCAGACTCGGGAAGGTCTACGCTCTGGAGAAAAGTGCCGAGAACCTGCCGAATATGGCAGCGAACCGTCTGAAGTTCCGGGCGGATTTCGAAATCATTCAGGAGAAGGCACCGCAGGGCCTAGCCGCTCTGCCTGACCCCGATGCCGTCTTCATCGGCGGCAGCGGCGGGGAGCTGGCGAACATTATCGGGCACAGCGCCGCCAGACTGCGCCCGGAGGGCCGGATTGTGGTTGGGGCGATTACGGTGGAGACACTGCATGGCAGCATGGAGGCGCTCAAGGCCGCAGGACTGGCCTGCGAGGTCACGATGCTTCAGGCGTCGCGCGGCAAGCCGATTCTCGGCATGACCCGGTTCGACGGAATGAATCCCGTCTATGTGGTTAGCGGCCGGAGGCTTCATTAATCATCAGACTATAACGAAGGAGGAACTTGCAATGAAGACCGATGTAACTGAGCCGCGTGGGCAGGCTGCGGACGGACAGGAAATATCATCAGGAGAAACAGCCGGTACGCTCTTGACAGAAGCAGCGATGCAGGCGGCCAGTGCGTTATTTGACCCGCTGGATAGTGAAGAGCCGAAGCTGGAGGAAAGACTGACTCCCCGGGCGCTCGGAACATTATACGGTGTAGGCGTCGGTCCCGGCGACCCGGAGCTGATCACGCTTAAGGCTTGCCGTCTGCTGCGGGAATGTCCGGTGATTGCCTACCCGGCTACCAAGAAGGGCGGCAAATCCTACGCCTATGAAATCATCGAGCTGCATGTAGACCCGCAGGACAAAATCATGCTCGGACTGGTCTTTCCGATGACGAAGGACCCGGAGCTGCTGGCTGGCGGCTGGACCCGTACGGTAGAGCTGTGCTGGGGAGAGCTGAGACAGGGGCGGGATGTGGCTTTTGTGACCGAAGGCGATCCTAATCTCTACAGCACCTTCATTCATCTGGCCCGGCTGATGCAGGAGCTGCATCCCGGCGTGCCGGTCGTCTCGGTTCCGGGGATTTCCTCCGTCCTGGGCGCGGCGGCTGCGCTGGAGCAGCCCCTGGCAGACGGCAATCAGCGGGTGGGGATCATCCCGGCTACGGACGACAGGGAGGCGCTTCGGGAAGCGCTGCTGCATCATGATACGGTGGTGTTCCTTAAGGTGGCCAAAGTGCTGGATCTGGTGCTGGATGTGCTGGATGAGCTGGGCTTGTCCGGCCGTGCCTCGGTGGTAACCAAGGTTACCTCCCCCTATGAGACCGTCTGGCGCGATGCGCGGGATCTGCGGGGCAAGGAAGTGGAATACCTGAGTCTGATGGTGGTGAGCAAATGACGGAGCTTGTGCCGAAGGTATACATTGTAGGTGCCGGACCAGGGGACCCGGAGCTGATTACGGTCAAAGGCAGCCGGATTCTGCGCTCGGCAGATCTGGTGCTGTATGCGGATTCGCTGGTCAGCGATGAGCTGATCCGCAGCGCTAAACCGGGTGCTCAGGTGCTTCAGAGCTCGGGCATGGATCTGGAGCAACAGGTGGAGCTGATGACGCTTGCCGTGCAGTCGGGTAAAAGCGTAGCCCGCGTACATACCGGCGACCCCGCCATGTACGGTGCAATCTTGGAGCAGATGTCGCTGCTGAAGCTCTGCGGCGTCGCTTACGAGATTGTGCCGGGCGTCAGCTCGGTCTTTGCCTCTGCGGCCGCGGTTGGCGCAGAGCTGACCGTGCCGGAGCTGACGCAGACGGTCATTCTGACCCGTGCGGAAGGGCGCACACCCGTGCCGGAGCGCGAGCAGTTGCGCAAGCTGGCGGAGCATCACTGCACGGTGGCGCTGTTTCTAAGTGCATCACTGGCCGGTCATGTGAGCAGTGAATTCCTGGCCGCAGGCTGGAGCCCGGAGACCCCGGTGGCGGTCGTGAAGCGGGCCACTTGGCCGGATCAGCAGATTTTGCGTACAACGGTTGAGAAGCTGGAGGGGGACCTGCGTGATGCCGGTATCACCATGCATGCCATGATCCTGGCCGGCTGGGCGCTGGACCCCGGGCTGACGGACCGCGATCAGCACCGCTCTAAGCTGTATGACAAGACCTTCACCCACGGCTGCCGGGAAGGAATCGGCTCCGGTGAGTAAGCGGTATGCGGCTGTTGCCATTACGCGCAGCGGGATAGAGCTGGCTGTGAAGCTTGGCGGGCGGCTTGGCGGGACTGAGGTTTTTGTCTATGCCAAGTATAGCGGCTGGCTGGAGGCGCGGAGCGGTGAGGTTACTGTTTTTGATGGACCGGTTAGAGGGTTGCTTCCCAAGCTCTTCGGGAGCTATGAGGCGGTCATTCTGTTCTTCTCGCTGGGGGCGGCTGTCCGGCTGACGGCTCCGCTGCTGCGGGATAAAAGAACCGATCCTGCCGTCATCGTCATCGATGAGCGCGGGGAGCATGTCATCAGTATGCTCTCCGGCCATCTCGGCGGAGCGAACAGGCTTACTCTGGAGATTGCGGAGCTGCTGGGCAGCCATCCGGTGATCACCACAGCTTCGGATGTACAGGGCACCTTCGCTGTTGACCTGCTGGGTCAAGAGTATCGCTGGCGCGCGGACAGTTTCACCCCCATGAAGGGGGTTAGTGCTGCGCTCGTTAACGGGGAGCCG
The DNA here is from genome assembly GCF_038002365.1 of Paenibacillus sp. FSL P4-0338. Lineage (NCBI taxonomy): Bacteria > Bacillati > Bacillota > Bacilli > Caryophanales > Paenibacillaceae > Paenibacillus > Paenibacillus sp. FSL P4-0338. Next base: position 2,073,802 of record NZ_JBBOCG010000002.1, read on the forward strand.
GTGGCTTTTGTGCAGGAGAGCGGGGAACGTGACTGGCTGCCGCCGGGTGCTGAGGTGCCGGAGCATGTCTCTATGTTCGCAAGCAGGGCTGAGCTTAGGCATAGCGGACGCAGCTTCAGCGCAGCGATTGTGGTAAGCGACCGGCTGGCAGAGGAACTGGAGGAGGATGCACGAGCAGACACTGCACTGGCCGAGTCCATTGTAGTGTATCGCCCGCGCAGTCTGGTGCTTGGACTCGGCTGCAACCGCGGGACGTCTGCGGAAGAGCTGGAAGCCGTGGTCCTGCACACTCTGAATGAGCTTCATCTGTCGCTCCATAGTGTGCGGAATGTGGCGACGGCCGGGATCAAGGGGGATGAACCCGGGCTACTGGCCTTGTGCGCCAAATACAGCTGGGAGCTGGTTCTGTACACCCCGGAGCAGCTAAATACAGTTGAGCTGGACCATCCGTCTGAGGTGGTATTCAGGGCCACGGGGGCATACGGTGTCTGTGAACCTGCGGCCCTGCTGTCTTCAGGCGCGCATTCGCTCCTGCAGCCTAAGCTTAAGAGCGGCAATGTGACTATCGCCGTAGCCCGGGTCTTCTATCCTAGAGAGAAGGAGGGGAGCTGCGGTGAATGAGCCGAGGAATTTAGCAGGATATGAAAAAGAGCCGGGATTAGCCAGCCTGGAGCTGCAGGCCCGTCCCCGCCTGGTCATTGCAGGCACAGGCAGCGGCTCGGGCAAAACAACGGTCACGCTGGGGCTGATGCGCGCTTTTGCCCGGCGGGGCCTCAAGGTCCAGGGCTTCAAATGTGGCCCTGACTACATCGATCCCGCCTATCACACTGCGGTCACAGGCCGCCCCTCACGCAATTTGGACTCATGGATGACTTCAAGCGATTATCTGCAGGAGTATTTCCTGCAGGCTTCGGCAGAGGCCGACTTGTCCGTCATTGAGGGGGTCATGGGTCTGTATGACGGCAAGGAGGATACGGCGCTGACCGGATCAACGGCGGAGATCGCCATTCTGACCGCCAGCCCTGTACTCCTGGTGGTCGATGTCCGCAGCATGGGCCGCAGTGCTGCGGCGATAGTGCTGGGCTTCCGTCAGCTGGAGCCGCAGGTGCGGATTGCCGCCGTTCTGGTGAACCGCTGCGGCAGCGAGGGTCATTACCGGTTAGTTAAGGCGGCCATTGAAGCAGCCTGCGGGATTCCCGTGATCGGCTGGCTCCCCCGCGATAGCGGGCTGGACATCCCGGAGCGGCATCTGGGCTTGCTGCCCGCTGTGGAACGCGGGGAGCTTGCGCCTTTGTTCGACCGTGCCGCCGATATGCTGGAGCAAGGCACGGATCTGGAGCAGCTGCTGGAGATTGCTGCTACAGCTCCTGCTGTGCAGAAGATACTTGCGGCTGCGGATGATCAGTGTAATCCTGCTGTGCCGATGATACATAAGACACAGGCAGGCCCGGCGGAGCCTGCCCCGGTCATTGCCGTAGCCCGGGACGCGGCGTTCAACTTCTACTACGCAGATAATCTGGAGCTGCTCGCACGTGAAGGTGCTAAGCTGATTTACTTCAGCCCGCTCAGCGGTGAAGGCATTCCGCCGGAAGCGGGCGGCCTCTATATCGGCGGCGGCTTCCCGGAAGAATTCGCGGCTGTGATTGCCGCGAACCAGCTGTTCCTTGGCGGACTGAGGTCTGCCGCAGACGCTGGAATGCCGCTCTATGCGGAGTGCGGCGGCTACATGGTGCTGGCCCGCAGTCTGACCGACCGCAACGGCAGGGTGCATGAGATGGCCGGAATCGTTCCGGCACACACTGTGATGCAGGAACGCCGGGCGGCACTCGGCTATCGTGAAGTTACGGCACTTCACGACTGTCTGCTGCTGAAGCAGGGCGAGCGCCTGCGCGGCCATGAATTTCATTACTCCGTCATGAGCTATCCTGACGGGGAAGCCCGAACCTATGCCTATGAGAGTAAGGGCAGAGGGGGGAGCCAGCCGGAAGGCTACATCAGCGGCAGCATTATGGCTGCTTATGCGCATATCCACTTGGCCTCCCATCTCCCGGCAGCAGCCCGGCTTGTAGCAGCCTGCCGGGCATATCGTGACCGCAAACAAGCTGTACAGCAGCATGATTCCGATTCCTGCAATCAACAAGTGGAATAACGTATCTTAAATTATTGATTCTAACAGAATGTGTGGAGATAAGTGGAAAAACAACATCTATTCATGTTACTTTTAGCTGCTTGGGCTAAAATGGGCAACAGTAAGTGTTGTTTTTCCAACTGTTGTTCTAGTACCGGTCATTCGTTCATTAGCAAGTGTAGAAAATCCAACTATCCCCCGTTCCGTTCAAACCAGCCTAAGTCTCATCAGCAAATCACTTCTGTCTACTATATGTCAACCGCTTGTCATACGTATAATAGCCACGTATAATAGGACAAGAGAACGCTTTATTACCGCGCTCGGGCTGGTCAACCGATCAGTTCCAGCGCAGGAAACCATTGAAAGTTAATAGAAGCAACAGCATATGGATGCATCAGGAGAAGGGGGAACGCTGCAGTGAAATTGTTGGGAGCGATTGAAGCAGGAGGAACAAAGTTTGTATGCGGTATCGGGAATGAGGACGGGACAATTATCGACCGGGTGAGCTTTCCGACTGCCACTCCTCAGGAGACTATGAGCCAGGTAATGGATTATTTCAGCGGAAAAGCTGTGGAGGCTATCGGGATCGGCTCGTTTGGACCGATTGATCCCGTTATTGGCAGCCCCACCTATGGATATATTACAACCACACCCAAGCCGCACTGGGGCGGTTATAATCTGGTGGGAGCCGTGGAGGAGCAATTCCAGGTTCCGATCGGCTTCGATACAGATGTGAACGGCGCAGCGCTGGGCGAATACACCTGGGGGGCAGCGCAAGGTCTGGATAGCTGCCTGTATATCACTGTAGGTACCGGGATCGGTGCCGGTGCTGTGGTGGGCGGGAAGCTCGTTCACGGGCTGTCCCATCCCGAGATGGGACATATTCTGGTTCGTCGTCATCCCGAGGACCACTACGAAGGCTTCTGCCCTTATCACGGCGATTGCCTGGAGGGTCTGGCAGCAGGTCCGGCCATCGGCAAGCGCTGGGGTAAGCCGGCGGGCGAGCTGTCTGCAGATCATCCGGCCTGGGCGATGGAGGCCCACTATCTGGCTCATGCTCTTATGAACTATGTGCTGATCCTCTCGCCGCAGAAGATCGTAATGGGCGGCGGTGTGATGAAGCAGAGCCAGCTCTTCCCGCTGATTCATGCCAAGCTGCGGGAGCTGCTCGGCGGATATGTGCAGCATCCAGCGCTCAATGAAGAGATTGGCAGTTATATTGTGCCTCCGCAGCTTGGAGATAACGCCGGTCTGTCGGGTGCACTGGGTCTGGCCAAGCTGGCTTTGGACCGCAAGTAGGATCTCCTGACAAAAAGGCATTGACTGTTACGTAATATATGGTATCCTAGGTTTTAACAGTATAGCATTTAAGAGGAAGCACCTCTTTCACGAATTTCGTGGGAGAGGTGCTTTTTTGCGTTCAAATATAAGAATGTATAGGTTTCACGCTATACATTATCCTTCTATTTCTCGCTGAAACGGTACCGTCCTTTATAGGACGGCAGAGCCGTTTCCGCTTGCCAGCGCTCATGCGTACTGTAAGACGACGAAAGTAGGGATTCATATGCAGATCGTATTTATGAACCGTTTGTGCAGAAGATCAGGAGTGGATGGGGAGACTTTTGCCCAGCTGTGGATTGGAGAGGAAGAGGGGCAGTGGCGTCTTGGCTGGCGTGATTTCTCCGGCGAACAGGAGACGGGCGATAGCCTGTGGTATGAAGGCGGATCATGGAATGAGATGCTGTGTGTATACCGGCACGAGCTTGCCGTGAAGATGGGGGATGGCTACCGCCCGCTGATTGACGGTGTATTTCATGACGAGGATAATCTCAGCAGCCGCAGCCAGGAGCAGCTTAAGCTGCAGTATTACAGTGAGCATTACGGGAATGAAGCGATCTTCGAGGAGCTGTGCTCCTGGCGCAGAGTGAAGGCCTCCGGCGAACGGAAAGCGCCTTATATCCTGGCCAGCAACCGTCTGCTGCGCATGATCAGCGCATTTCTTCCCCGCACGGAGGAGGAGCTGCTACAGCTTCCAGGTGTAGGTGAAGGCAAAGCCACACAGTATGGAGCGGACTGGCTCAGTATCACCGCAGCGGCTGAGCGTGAGCATGATTTTCCGCTAAGCTGGGTGAATCATACAATAGACGAAGAGAGCTTCGTATCCTGGCAATATAAGCAGAAGGAGCTTAAGTACAAGAAGGAGCTGGAGCGGCTGAGACTGCGGCGTGTTCTGTTACAGGGGATCGAAGAGGGGCAAGGAATGGAGCAGCTCAGAGTGCTTAGCGGAGTTTCCCGCCGTGAAGTGCTTGAAGTAGTAGAGGAGCTGGAGAAGGACGGATACTCGGCCGAGAAGCTTATTGCCCTGGAGCTGAGCGGAGTGAGCCCCGAAGAACAGAACAATATTTGGACAGCCTATGAACTGATCGGCGACAACTTCCTGAAGCCTGTTCTTTACAAAGCTTACGGTGAACCTTTCGTTCCTGCTGACGGACTCGATCTGTATTACGAACGCCTGCGGCTGATCCGCATCCGCTTCCGGCGGGAGCATCCGGCCGCGCTTGGAATGGCTGCCCCTTTGTAAGGGGGTGACCGGCGGCCTGAAGCGGCCCCAATCTGCGGTCCTGATGACCGGGATTTTTCATCGGCGCAGACGCATTACATACTGGTGACATACCAAAAAGACGAAGGCTCCCCGGGTCCCGGAATAACCGGGTATACGGTGCCTTCGTCCTTCGTATTCGTCCGCTCTGCTTCATAGCCACTCCTTCTTACGGAAGATAATGAGCATTCCGCAGCCTAGCGTCACCATGACGGCAATGACGCCATAGTAGCCGTACTCGGTGTGGATCTCCGGGATATTGTCAAAGTTCATGCCGTAGATCCCGGTAATCACGGTCAGCGGCATGAATATAGTGGTAATTGCCGTAAATACACGCATGATTTCATTAGCGCGGTTCGCAATACTGGACTGATAAGCTTCACGCAAGTTACCCATGAGATCGCGGTACGTTTCGAAGGTTTCAGAGATCTTGACCGCATTCTCATAGATATCGCTGAAATACTTCTGCAGCTGATCGTCGATCAGGCGAAGATCCTTTTTGTTGAGCGTGTTGATAACTTCCTTCTGCGGGCCGAGCATCTTCTTCAGCCAGAGAATCTCACTGCGCAGACCAATGATCTCGCTCAGATGCGATTTCTTGGTATGCATGAGGATGTCTTCCTCCAGCTTCTCGATCCGCGCTTCAATCCGGTCACCGACCGAGAAGAAGTTGTCGACAACGAGGTCGATCAGCAGATACAGGAAGCGGTCAGGCGTACTGACCTCCTGCTCCCACAGTACGGGCTTCAGGACACGAAGCTCATGGATCTTCTGCTTCGTAACGGTAATAATATAATGTCTGCCAAGGAATACGTTAAGCGCACGGAGGAAAATTTCCTCATCATCGAACCGGATGCTGTTCACCACGATGAAATAATGACTCTCATAAATCTCCAGCTTCGGACGCTGATCCTCTTCACTAAGACAGTCTTCCACAGCCAGATCATGCAGTCCGTATATAGGCTGAAGCTCTACAAGGTCCTCCACATCGGCATCAATCCAGTAGAACCCCTCAGCAGGGGGCGTTAATGTTTCTTCAATGTTGTCAACAGGCGTAAAAACCCCTGCATTCACCAGCCGGATTTTCATCTGATTCACTCCTTATGTCCCTGGTCTTCTCCAGGGGTATGCTAATTTCAGCACACGGAAAAAATCAGCTTGGCCGGTGGTACAATCATGGATGAAGGCCAAAAGACGGTCCGAGAGCATGAAGAAAAAGGGCTCCCGCCGCCGGCAAGCTGATGTTAATCCTGTGTGGTTGTTCATTCTGCACGCATATTCGCGAGCCCGGGTCGCCTTCCATTGTTCTCTCACCTCTTCTTTTCGCCGTTTATTTTGGTTGAAACACTTGTCTAGTATAACGCCGGGATATGGGTCTTACAAGAGAAATTGTTTTCTGTCATAAGGCCCCTTCAGCATTGTATGGACTTGACGAAAAGGAGGTTCATGATTTAAAGTGAAATTTAAGAAAAAGCATCTTTCGGATGCTTAAGGTTATTCAACTGAATACAGCTAAATCTTATCAAGAGCAGGTGGAGGGACTAGCCCGATGAAACCCGGCAACCGGCGTGTGAGCGCACGGTGCTAATTCTTGCGGAAGCTTTGCAGGGCGTTATTCGTCCGGCGGAAGTTCTCTGGCAGATGAGAGAGGCGCATATGACTGCATGATATGACCTTTCTCGCCCGGGAAAGGTCTTTTTTCGCTACCCTGCCTCAGGTTGAACCACCAAGTGGAACCCCATTTCAGTTAAGGAGTGAACAGCAATGCCTATCAAAATTCCCGACAGCCTGCCGGCCAAAGAAGTGTTATCCGGTGAGAATATTTTTGTAATGGATGAAAGCCAGGCTTTCCATCAGGATATCCGTCCCCTGCGGATCGCCATCCTGAATCTGATGCCTACCAAAGAAACTACTGAGACCCAGCTGCTGCGCCTTATCGGGAATTCCCCGCTTCAGGTGGATGTTGTTCTGCTGCATCCCAGCTCCCATACGTCGAAGAATACTTCGGCTGAGCATTTGAAGAGCTTTTACAAAACCTTTGATGAGATCAGCCACCGCCGGTTCGACGGCTTGATTGTAACGGGCGCTCCCGTAGAACAACTTGAATTCGAGGATGTCAACTACTGGGAAGAGCTGAAAGTGATTTTTGAGTGGAGCAAACAGAATGTAACCTCGACCATGCACATCTGTTGGGCGGCACAGGCAGGACTGTATCATCACTTTGGTGTGCGCAAGGTGAGTCTGCCGGACAAATGCTTCGGAGTGTTTCCGCATACGATGAGCCATAATAATGTCAAGCTGCTGCGCGGCTTCGATGAAGTGTTCCATGTTCCGCATTCCCGCCATACCGATGTCTCCCGTGAAGATATTGAGCGGAACCCGGAGCTGCAGATTCTGGCAGAATCCGAGGAAGCCGGGGTGTACCTGGTGGCTACGCATGACGGGAAGCAGATTTTTGTTACCGGACATTCGGAATATGATCCCTTCTCGCTGAAATGGGAGTATGACCGGGATATCGCAAAAGGGCTGGAGGTTGCCTTGCCGAAGCACTATTATCCCAAGGATGATCCGACGCGTACTCCGCCGGCAGTCTGGCGCGCCCATGCCAACTTATTATTCGCTAATTGGCTCAATTACTATGTATACCAGGAGACTCCTTACGATATCGGGGCATTTATCTAAGAGGTTAACTTATTCTTAATAGAAGTAATTAATCAGGAGGCAATGGAGATGGATGAGAAACTGAGAATTGAGAGCAGACTGGCACAGATTGGTTCGATGGAGGACCCCGCCACCGGGGCCATTAATTACCCGATTTATCATGCGACGGCTTTCCGTCACCCTAGACTTGGGCAGAGCACAGGCTTTGACTACATCCGCACCAAAAATCCTACCCGCTCTGTCCTCGAAGAAGCGGCAGCGGCCCTGGAATCCGGGGATGCCGGCTTCGCCTGCGCTTCCGGTATGGCTGCGCTGACTACGGTGTTCACCTTGTTTGGACAAGGGGACCATCTCATTGTGTCGCTCGACCTGTACGGCGGAACCTACCGGTTGCTGGAACGGATTCTCTCCAAATACGGCATCAGTGCCTCCTATGTAGATACGAACGATCTGGATGGACTGGAAGCAGCCCGCCAGCCGGGGACAAAAGCCGTATTCATTGAGACGCCGACCAATCCGCTGATGATGATTACGGATGTCGAAGCCGTATGTACCTGGGCCCGCCGTCACGGGCTGCTCACGATTGTAGATAATACGCTGCTGACTCCGTTCTTCCAGCGCCCGCTGGAGCTTGGAGCAGATATCGTGGTTCACAGTGCGACTAAGTATCTGGGCGGGCATAACGATGTGCTGGCTGGGCTGATTGTGACCAAGGGCGCAGAATTGTCTGCTGAAATGGCCGTCCTGCATAACTCTCTGGGAGCGGTTCTCGCGCCGAATGACAGCTATCAGCTGATGAAAGGTATGAAGACCCTGGCGCTGCGCATGGAGCGGCATGAGAGCAATGCCCTGGCCATCGCCCGTTATCTGCAGAAGCATCCGGCTATTGCCGAGGTCTTCCATCCGGGTCTGCCGGACCATCCGGGCTATGCCATTCAGAACCGCCAGTCCTCCGGCAACACCGGGATCTTCTCCTTCAAGGTAAAAGAGGCCAGCTATGTGGAGCCGCTGCTCCGCCATATCAAGCTAATCGCCTTCGCCGAGAGTCTGGGCGGTGTCGAATCGCTGATGACCTATCCGGCGATACAGACTCATGCCGATATTCCGGCTGAAATCCGCGATGCTGTAGGCGTGGATGACCGACTGCTGCGCTTCTCTGTCGGCATAGAGCATGTAGATGATCTGATTGCGGATCTCGGACAGGCCCTGGAGGCCGCCCGGAGCGAGCTGGAATAAGGCGATGCGCCCCGGACCTGGACCGGCATGCGGGATTCGCAGAACGTACAAGCAGCAGTGCCTTCGGGCGCTGCTGTTTAATTTTGCCTGGGACAAGGTCAATTACCGGTTCTGCGCAGCGAAACATTTTTCAAGAACAGCCGATTGTGATACGATGGGAGAACGGACTATTTTTATTTCAAATTGTATTTATCTCATAGACTTCATAGATGAAGAGGAGGCCGTCAACAGTGAGTGCAGTCGATCTTATACTGGATAAGGCACTGAAGGGTGAACGTCTTCAGTTGGAAGATACGGTCACGTTGTTCGAGAGCAATGAAATTGAGAAAATGGGCGCTGCCGCAGATATTATTATGAAGCGCTGGCACCCGGAGCCAGTGACAACATTCGTCATTGGCCGTAACATTAACTACACCAATGTATGTGATGTATATTGCCGATTCTGCGCTTTTTACCGCAGACCCGGTTCGGAGGAAGGCTATGTGCTTCCCGATGAGACAATCTATCAGAAGATTGCGGAGACCATGAGCGTGAACGGAACCGAAATTCTGATGCAGGGCGGTACGAATCCGAATCTGCCGTTCAGCTACTATACAGATATTCTGCGCGGCATCAAGCAGCGGTTCCCGGAGATTACAATGCATTCCTTCTCACCTGCGGAAATTATGAAAATGGTTGAGGTCTCCGGCCTGCCGCTGGAACAGGTCATGCGTGAGATTCATGCCGCAGGCCTCGATTCCCTGCCCGGCGGCGGTGCTGAGATTCTCGATGACCGTACCCGCCGCAAGATCAGCCGCCTCAAGGGCTCCTGGCGCGAGTGGATGGACGTCATGCAGACCGCACACCGGATCGGCATGAATACAACGGCCACGATGGTGATCGGTCTGGGCGAGAGTATGGAAGAACGGGCGCTGCATCTGCTGCGTGTCCGTGAAGCCCAGGACGAATGCATTGCGAATAAATATGATTCTGAAGGCTTCCTGGCGTTCATCTCCTGGACCTTCCAGCCGGATAATACGAACCTGAAGCTGGACCGCCAGACCCCGGAGGAGTACCTCAAGACCGTAGCCATCAGCCGTCTGGTGCTGGACAATATCAAGAACTTCCAATCCTCCTGGGTAACGATGGGGCCTGAAGTAGGCAAGCTCTCCCTGCAATACGGATGCAATGACTTCGGAAGCACAATGATCGAGGAGAACGTAGTCTCCTCGGCGGGTGCGACCTACAAGGTCAACATCGAGTCGATCACCCAGCTCATCCGCGAAGCCGGCAAGATTCCGGCGCAGCGCAACACGCGTTATGACATTCTGCGTACGTTCGAGGATGCGAATGCGAAGATTGACAATGATTTTATTATGCAGAACTAGAATGAAATAAAGAAAACAAAAATAACGGAGTTAAACTACAAATGTAGTTTTTACTCCGTTATTTTTGTTGCTCAACTGCAATGCTTGTTCCATTTTTATAAATACAATAATAAATCGGCTAGCTTTTTGATGTTTAGATATTTTGTGCTTGCTTGAGAATTCGGTCTTGATAGGACTAATACTGATTGTATCCCCAGTGCTGATGCGCAATCTAAGTTCTGTTCATAATCATCGATAAATACTGTTTCAGTTGCCGGCAAATGCATCGCATCAAGTGCATGGCTGAACATGCCGGGATTAGGTTTGTTTTCTCCAAGTTCAAAACTAAGTGTCATATTATCAAAAAAATTATACATACCGGCATTTTTAAGAACTCTTTTGACCGACGGGTCGGTATCTGAAATAACTCCAATCTTATACTTTTCGCTCAGGCTTTCAATGGTTTGTTTGGTATGATCAAAAAACACATAATTAGCATCATTATACACTCTATCATAGGCAATGATTTCAGCTTGTTCGTTGGTAAGGTGCATTTCAGGTAACCATTCAGCCAGTGTTTTATAGTAATTTGTATACCTTTCAAGCTCCTCATCTTCAGTTTTGTAAACTTCATTTTTGAGGTGCTCATTTGCTTTTGAAATTGCTGTATTCAATTGTTCTTGTGGTATGGAACCTAGAATCTGTGGATTTATGTATTCCAACGCTTTTAATGTTATCCTCCAGTCACCTGTTGCAGGGCGGAAAATCGTCCAGCCAAGGTCGAGAAATATACCATGTACAGGTTTTTGTATAATCATGTCAACTCCCCCCTATGAATCCTATAATATTGTAAAAATCTATTAATAAAAGAGTAATAAATCTGTTTTTATTTCCTATTTAACTTGTCCAACAGGCGGAATCTAATTGAATTGGCTTTTTATCGTTTTCTTCACTTAATTCTTCACTTAATTGTAAAATGATATCGTTATTTTTTACAAAAATCGCTGAATTAATGTGAGATTTTACACAACAACTTATAAGAGTTAATGCAATTTGATAGATTCATAGGTAGGGCTATGATACAATCTTTCGGGCAGTAGTAGAACAATATAGCAATTACAGGGAGGCAATTAGATTTATGGGAGAGAGAAGATGGAACAAGCCGATAGCTTCTTTATTGGCTACCACAGTTCTGGCAGCACAGATGCTGGGCGGAGTATTCAATGTTCCTGTGCTGGCGGCAGGAAAGGCTGAGGCTTCTCCGGTGATTAATCCGGGAACCATTAATTTACGCTTGATGAGCACCACGGATGTTCATACGAACGTATATGGATGGGACTATTTCAAGGGTGCCGCCTCCGCGACTGTAGGTCTGGACCGTACTTCAACCTTAGTAAAGGCTGCACGCAATGACGCAGAGGGGAAATACAACCTTTTGCTGGACAATGGCGATTTAATTCAAGGAACACCACTCGGAACGTATATGGCCCAAGTGTCTGACTTCAAGACTAGCGAAGACCAGATTCATCCGATAATCGCAGCTATGAATCTCATGGGTTATGATGCAGCAACCTTCGGCAATCATGAATTCAATTATGGTTTGGATTATCTGGACCGGACCGTTAAAGGCAATGTGAGCAGTGCAACTTATAAAGAGTCTACGGGTGCGAAATTCCCTTATATCAATGCAAATATTTATAATAAGTTAGACGGTAAAAATACATTTGAACCTTATCAAATCATTGATAAAGTGGTAAAGGATAGCAAAGGAAACACCGTTACCATTAAAGTCGGCCTCCTGGGTCTGGTTACTCCGCAGATTATGGAGTGGGACAAGGTAAACCTTGAGAAAAACGTTATTGCTGAAGATATTGTGGAAACGGCGAAGAAGTTTGTTCCTGAAATGCAGAAGGATGGTGCGGATGTTATCGTCGCCATGACTCATTCCGGGTTCGATGCTGCTGCCGCAGAAGGAACCGGAGCAGAGAATGTCATTAACCTGCTGAGCAAGGTTGAGGGTATTGATGCGATTACCTTCTCGCATACCCACAAGGTATTCCCGACGAACGGCGTTGACAGCGCGCTGGATGCTTCCTTCAAAGATCCGTCCACCAAGAAACCTTACAATAATGATGTAGCTAAGGTAGATAACGTCAATGGTCATATCAATGGGACTCCGGCAGTACAAGCGGGCTATGGCGGGGGTTACCTAGGTCTTATCGATTTGAAAATCGTACCCGATGGTACGAATGGCTGGAAAGTAGACAAAACAGCTTCCAAGGCTTCTACGCGCTCTATTGCTGGCGCAGCCATTGACACCGCTATTGAAGATCTTGCAGGAACGGCACATCAAGCTACGATTGATTACGTGAATCAGCCGTTAGGCAAAACAACTGCTCCGATGAACAGCTATTTTGCAATGGTGCAGGATGATCCGACAGTCCAGATCGTAACCTATGCCCAGCAGCAGTATGTATCTAACTTGATTCATACGAACGATAACCTGGCCGCCTACAGAAATCTTCCGATCCTGAGCGTCGGCGCACCGTTCAAGGCTGGACGTAACGGCCCGGATGAATATACAGACATCAAGAAAGGTAACCTTACGATTGCCAGTGCAAGCGATCTGTATCTGTATGACAACACACTCAAGGCGATTGTTGTTAACGGTGAAACTGTAAAGAATTGGGTAGAGATGAGTGCAGGAGCGTTCAACCGCATCAAGCCATCCATCTCCACACCCCAGCCGCTTTTAAATTCAGCATTCGCTGTATTCAATTTCGATGTGATTGACGGCATCAAATATACAATCGATGTTACCCGTCCCGCTAAATATAAGCCTGATGGAACGCTTGTCGATAAGTCCTACAGCCGGGTAACATCCATTACTTATAACGACCAGCCGTTGAACCTAGAGGATAAGTTCGTAGTCGTTACCAACAACTACCGTGCCAGCGGCGGGGGGAACTTCCCGGGTGTCAAAGGCGCTAACATGATCATTGATTCCCAGATGGAGAACCGCCAGGTGCTGATGGATTACATCAAGGAAGCGGGGACCGTTGATCCTACCGCAGACAACAACTGGTCGATTGCACCAATTGAAGGAAACGTCACTGTAACATTCCCGTCTTCACCCAAAGCAGCAGCAGTCGCTCCTGCAAACATTACTGCTACGGGAACTCAAGATGTCAATAAATTTGAGATCTACAACCTTGACTTGAAAAAATCCGCTCCAACCCCAACGGGAGATGTTGAAGTCCATCTGCTGGGCATTAATGACTTCCACGGCCAACTGGACACTACCTCGGTGGTGAACGGGGAAGCAGTAGGCACGGCGGCTACGCTTGCAGCTTATTTGAAGGAAGCCCGTGCCAAATATGAGAATTCGCTGCTGTTCCACAACGGCGACTCTGTGGGTGCATCCGCTCCGGTATCTTCACTGGAACGCGACAAGCCTACGATGGAATGGATGAATCTCATGAAGTTCGACATCGGTACCCTGGGGAACCATGAGTTTGACCAAGGTGTCGAGGCTATGAAGGCTCAAATCTATGGCGGTAAGGACCCTAAGAACGAGAAAGTCGTCCATAATGGCGCAGATTTCGATTATATCAATGCCAACGCAGTGGACAGCACTACTGGTAAACCTATTATCACCCCTTATGTTGTAAAAGAAGTTGGCGGCGTGAAGATCGGCTTCATCGGAGTGGTGACCAAAGCAACGCCAAGCAAAGTATCGCCAGCCGGTACAGCCGGTGTGAAATTCCTGAGTGCCGGGGAAGAAGTCGCGGCGATTGAGAAATATGCGGCCGAGCTGAATGCTCAGGGTGTTAAGACGATCGTGGTGCTTGCCCATGACCCGGCAACAACCAAGACTGATCCGGTTACCCAAAAGAATGTATCCACCGGCGAAGCTGTAGATTTGGCTAAGGCACTTCCTGCCAATTCCCCGGTTGATGTTATCGTAGCCGGAGACAATCATGGTTATGCCAATGATACGGTGAACGGTAAGCTGATCGTTCAGGCTTACTCTTACGGAACGGCTTTTGAAGATATCAAGCTGGTGATTGACGGAGTTACTGGTACAGTGAAGAGTAAAACGGCTACTGTAACGAACACGGTTCAGAGTAAAATCACACCGGATGCCGAAACCAAGGCGTTGGTGGACTACTATCTGAATCAGCACCCTGAATTAACCAAGCCTGTAGGAACTACAGACGGTACAATAACCCGTACAGATGCCTACACTAAGGAATCAGCATTGGGTAACCTGATTGCAGATGCGATGCGTCATGCTATCTTCAAAGAAGGCGAGAAAGATCCTGCAGATTTCGCCTTCATGAACCCGGGCGGCATCCGTGCTGATCTTCCGAAAGGCAATGTAGCGTTCGGGGATCTGGCGAAGATCCAGCCGTTCGGCAACACGCTGGTGAAGCTGACCCTGACCGGCCAGCAGATCAAGACCCTGCTTCAGCAGCAATGGGCAGTTAAGCCTGACGGCACTGCAGACACGAAAACCCTGCAAATCTCAGGTCTGAAATATACAGCTAACATGTATCTGCCGGTTGCAGAACGTGTGGCTAACCTGACTAAGGCTGACGGAACACCTATTGAAATGGCGAAGAGCTACACCGCTGTAGTCAATAACTTCATGGCTGCGGGCGGCGACAATTACAAGGTATTAACTGAGGCAAGCTCCTCGCTGGCTGGACCGATCGACCTGGATGTATTCTATGAATATATCGTCAAAACATTCAACGGTGGTGCGATCACTGCTGCCATTGAAGGCCGGATCATCAATGTGGAGAAAGATCCTGGGACGGTTAATCCTAACCCTGGTAACACTGGACCGGTTACAACTGCAACACCGAAGCCAACGGCTTCGCCTTCGGCCACTCCAAGTCCGGCAGCTACACCTGCGGCAACGGCAGCTCCTACGCCAAGCCCAGCTGTCCCTGCAGTAGCCTTCAAGGATCTGGGTAAGGTAGCCTGGGCCGCAGATGCCATTAATGCATTGGCAGCCAAAGGCATTATCAAAGGGATGGACGGCACGAACTTTGCGCCAATGAAGAGTGTAACCCGAGCAGAATTCGTAACCATGCTGGTTCGTTCACTTGAACTTGGCAATTCGGCTTCACCTGCGAAATTCAGTGATGTGAAGCAGGGAGTCTGGTACTCCGATACGATTGCTGCGGCTGTGAATGCAGGTCTTGTAAAAGGCTCCGGCAACGGTAAATTCGAGCCGGGCCGTGAGATTACCCGCGAGGAAATGGCGATTATGATTGCGAATGCCCTTAAGGGTCAGCTGCAGCCGGTTGATGCTGCAACGTTGAATAAATTTAACGATAAGGCCAAGATTGCGCCATACGCCCAGCAGGCGGTAGCTCAACTGACTCAGATTGGTATCGTCAACGGTGTGGATGCCAAGCAGTTCGCACCGAAGAGTATGGCCAACCGTGCCCAGGCTGCGGTGATTATCTTCCGTATGCTGGAGAATAAAGCTTCATAGGTTAAAGTTTCATCATGTAATCATGAAATGATAATCAATCAGAGAGAGCCCCTGCTGAAATAGCACGGGCTCTTTTCTGGAAATATAAGAAGTTATAGGTTTCACACGATAACTTATCCTGCTATTTCTCGCTGAAACGGTACCGTCTATAAAAGGACGGTGGAGACGTTTCCACTTGCCTAAGGAAGGGCAGCTGTTTTACGCTTGACGGAAGATAAGCTGAGATTTATAATTGCCTTAATTCATGTTATCAGCGTTGACGAAGATATGAACCACTTGCTTTGGACCGTTTCAGAGAGAGGAAGCCTCAGGCTGCAACTTCCTCCGGTGCCGGCTTCTGGTTTACCCCTTTGTAGCTGCGGTTATGAACTCCTGACGGCTTCGGTACTCCGGAACCTTAATGGATAGTAAGAACCGCCGGTTCATGGCCGTTATCCCCATGCTAACGAAGGATCATATTCTGCAGTGAAGCATAAGCGCCAGCTGCCAGGATGGATCGAATTTGGGTGGAATCACGGGTGCAATCACTCGTCCCTTTGCGGGACGGGTGTTTTTTGTGTGCAGAGGCTATGAGTGATAACCACTTGTAGGCGTAGGCTTGCGAAGTGAATGTGTATGAAGAGTTCAAGGAAGTATAGCCCAACAAACCTTAGGAGGAAGTAATCATGTCAGTAAATATTAAGCTTCCGGACGGATCGGTCCGGGAATATGCGGACGGCAGCAGCATTGATGATGTAGCCGCCTCTATCAGCAGCGGACTGCGCAAGAACGCCGCAGCAGGCAAGCTCAACGGGATTGTCGTAGACCTGTCAACACAGCTTCAGGAAGGCGACCTGGTAGAGATCGTAACTCTTGATTCGCCGGAAGGTCTCGAAGTGATGCGTCACAGCACAGCTCACTTGATGGCGCAGGCGGTAAGACGTCTGTTCGGCACCAAGGAAGTGAAGCTTGGAGTCGGTCCTGTGATCGAAGACGGCTTCTATTATGATATGGATCTGGAGCATCCGCTCAATCCCGAGGATCTGCTGAAGATCGAGAAGGAAATGGACCGTATTGTCTCGGAGAATCTGCCGATTGTCCGCCATGAGGTCAGCCGGGGGGAAGCACTGGAGCGCTTCGGCGAACTGGGTGATCCTTACAAGCTGGAGCTGATTGAAGCTCTGCCGGAAGACAGTGTCATCACCATCTATGAGCAGGGCGAATTCTTCGACCTTTGCCGTGGCCCGCATTTGCCGTCTACAGCCAAGATCAAGGTATTCAAGCTGATGAATGTGGCCGGGGCTTACTGGCGCGGAGACAGCAAGAATAAGATGCTGCAGCGTGTGTACGGCACAGCCTGGATCAAGAAGGCACAGCTGGATGAGCATCTGCGCCTGCTGGAGGAAGCGAAGAAGCGCGACCACCGGAAGCTGGGCAAGGAGCTGGAGATTTTCACCTTCAATCAGTTAGTTGGACAAGGCCTGCCGATCTGGCTGCCTAAGGGCGCGAAGCTGCGCAGTATTCTGGAGCGTTATATTGTCGATCTGGAAGCAAGTCTCGGATACCAGCATGTCTACACTCCGGTACTGGGGAACGTAGAGCTGTACAAGACTTCCGGGCACTGGGAGCACTATCAGGAAGATATGTTCCCTAAGATGACTATCGATAATGAAGAGTTCGTGCTGCGCCCGATGAACTGCCCGCACCACATGATGATCTACAAGAGCTCGATGCACAGCTACCGCGATCTGCCGATCCGCATTGCCGAGCTTGGAATTCAGCACCGTTATGAAATGTCGGGAGCCTTGACAGGTCTGCACCGCGTGCGTTCCATGACGCTGAATGACTCACATATCTTCTGCCGTCTGGACCAGATCAAGAGCGAGTTCATCCGTGTGCTGGAATTGATTAAGCAGGTATACAGTGACTTCGGGATTGAAGATTACCGGTTCCGCCTCTCTTATCGTGATCCTAAGGATACTGAGAAATATTATGCCAACGATGAGATGTGGGAGACTGCACAGCGTATGCTGCGTGAGGTAGTCGAAGAAGCCGGTCTGCCGTTCTACGAAGCCGAAGGCGAAGCGGCCTTCTATGGTCCGAAGCTCGATGTGCAGATTAAGACTGTACTCGGCAAAGAAGAGACACTCTCGACCGTACAGATTGACTTCCTGCTGCCGGAGCGCTTTGAGCTGGAATATGTCGGCGACGACGGCCAGAAGCACCGTCCGGTTGTCCTGCACCGCGGGATTCTGGGAACGATGGAACGGTTTGTAGCCTTCCTGCTGGAGAACTTTGCCGGTTCACTGCCGCTCTGGCTGTCCCCGCAGCAGGTGAAGATTATTCCGGTATCTTCGGCCTTTGACGAATATGCGAAGGAAGTGGAAGCGAAGCTGCTGCGCAGCGGCATCCGTGCGGAAGTGGATTTACGCAATGAGAAGATGGGCTACAAGATCCGTGAAGCTCAGCTCGAGAAGCTGCCGTACATGTTCGTAGTCGGCGAGAACGAGATGAATGCCGGTAGCGTATCAATCCGCAAACGCGGCGAAGGCGACATTGGCGCCCGTTCGCTGCAGGAAGCTATTGATTCGCTTGCACAGGAAATTGCCGGACGTGTAATCTAAAATTCAGCCTGCTTGCTGAACCTCTGTTATAAGCCTCATGAGACTGCTTTGGTGCGGTGTCATGTATAAAGTTTTGTGAATCGGGAAACCCTCGTACTATGGGGAGGGTTTAACTAATGAACAAAATGGGCTTATACCAGAGGTTTTGGTGTCTTTTCGTCACGATCGTCCTTATGCTGACCGCTGCCGGGATCTTCCCGGATTACGTGCGCAAGTCGGCTCAGGCGAGAGGGATGGAAGACACTGCAGGGCAGCATGGAAGCAGCATACAGAAGCAGTCACCCGTTGATCGTCAGCAGACAGGCTCAGCATCCCGTCTTGGAGGCTCTTCAAGAGCCGTACAGCCGGATGCCGCAGACAAAGCTGTTAAGAAGCCAGAGGTACAGGCAGCTAAGCCTAAGAATCCTGTCAAAGCACCCGGTTCGGTACCGGTAGCCGCTCCGGCTCCAGAGCAGATTATCACCTCGCTGAAAGTTATGGCGACCGGCTATACAGCCGGATACGAATCCACCGGCAAGACCGCGAAGCATCCGGAGTACGGGATTACGTATTCAGGAGTTAAGGTACGGCGGGACAAGAATGCGGTATCCACGATTGCAGCGGACCCGAAGGTGCTGCCGCTGGGAAGTATTTTATATATACCGGGTTACGGATATGGAATTGTGGCCGATACCGGATCGGCAATCAAAGGGCGCAAGATCGATCTCTACTTCAGCACCACCAAGCAGGTCTACAAGGAATGGGGCAAGAAGTCGGTGGTGATTCAACTGATCAAGCGCGGAGACGGTAAATGCACGGAAAGTATGCTGAAGAGCTTGGGTCATGCTATCCAGACCTATAATGCAGTTCCGCAATATTTGCTGGAAGAAGCTATTTAAGGGATGCGTACACCGGACAATCCGGAGTTTGAATTTATTTTCACTTGAGCATGTATAATAAAGCGGGCTGCTTCCCATAATATCGACTGGGGCAAATACTTGCTTCTTCCGATACAATAGGGAGGTGATTCTCGTGGCTAATTCCAAGAAACCAAAGGTACAGGAAAATTTCAAAACACCAAATGAAAAATACAATGCAGAGTTCGCTGTTGAAAATGACGGTGCGACTAAGCAAAGCAGCAACTCCATGACCAAACCGGCTCAGAAACCGCAGCAGTAATGCTGGGTTCCCGGTAAGCTCCTGAAGCAACAAGCTGTCCTGCCATGTCCGTTTACGGGCTGGAGGGCAGCTTTTTTTAATAGAATTTATATGTTTTGGGGTCCCCGTAAAGTATCTGAGTCATCACCTACGCTAAAGCCCCACTTTATGGGGTTATTTTATATGGTTATAATTTAACTTAATATTCCAGTCCTCTCGGTCTGGAGACTGAGATACAGTTCCTTCTTACGCCGCTGTTCTCCACCGCATTCTTCCTGTAGACTAAGGCTATAAGTGTTCAAGAGGAAGAGTTGTATTTACGACAAGGAGGATGACATTATGAAACGAAGGTTCACCAGCCAGGTACTCGGAGGCCTGCTCCTCATCGGTCTGGGGGGAATGTTCCTACTCCGGCAGATGGGCTACACGGATTTCAGTCTGAGTTCACTGATCTCCACCTATTGGCCCGTTATTCTGATCGTGATGGGCGTACAACGGCTTTTGGCTCCGGATGAGCAGCGATCAAGATTTTCGGCAACACTCGGCGGATTTATCTATCTGGCGATCGGTGTGTTTTTCCTGGGACGGAATTTAGACTGGTTCTACTACTCGGCAAGCGATTTCTTCAAAATGCTGATTCCGGTCATGCTGATCGGCGGCGGACTATCCGTCATCTTCAGACCGCGGCCGAGCACTCCGCCAATACCTCCGGCACCGCCCTCACCACCAGGCTACTACCCGCCTGGACCCGGTAAGAGTCCGCTGGATACAGCGCCGCCTGCTCCGCTGGAGTCTACGCTCGATCAGCAGTTCGAGCAGAAATTCGGCAAGCCGGCTGGCAGCGAGGACCGGAACTGGAATGATTATCTGCATAAGAATGAGGAAGACGCAGACGGTAACCCGCTGCATGCTTCGGCAGATACCCGCTGGCAGGAGAAGCAGGAGCGCCAGGAGCGCAGACGCCAGGAGCGTCAGGAACGGCAAGCCCGCCGTCACGGCGAATGGCATGAGGAGTTCCAGGATTCCGGGAATGATAAGGATGCGACGAACCGCTCGGCTTTTATCGGTGATGTGCATATGGGCAAGGAGCATTTTCAATTGAAGCGGACCAATATTTCGCAGTTCATCGGGGATACGGTGCTGGATCTGACCAATGCGCAGATTCCTTACGGCGAGACGAAGATTAATATCTCTGCTTTTGTCGGCGACATTAAAGTATATATTCCAGATGATATGGATCTGGGTGTGGCTGTGACCGGCAGCTCGTTCATCGGTGATATGCAGGTGCTTGAGCAGTCGCGCAGCGGGTTCATGAGCAATGTGCAGTGCAAGACACCGTATTACAAGGAATCGGGCAAGAAAGTCCGTATCAACGTCAGCTGCTTCATCGGTGACGTTAAAGTCAAAACGGTGGGTTAAATGGGGATGATCTTCAGTAATACCAAGTGGATGCTGCTGGTGTATTTCCTGCTTAGCGGCGGGGTTACGGCGGGACTGATGTATGCCGGGACATGCCTGGGCTATATTCAGGTGGTGGATACCCGGATGTGGATCTACCTGTGTCTGGGCATTGTATTGTTCACAGTCATCATCGGCTACATCGCCGGTCAGCGGATTCAGCGGCGGATCGATCATCTGGATTTGAATATGCTGCAGGTGGCTAAGGGGAATATGTCGGTACGGATGCCGGAGAGCGAGGACCAGTCTTTTGCACGGGTCTACCATGAGTTCAACATCATGATGGATACGGTCGAGAAGAAGATGAAGCGGCTCCAGCAGCTCGGGGAACAGGAAGTTATTGAGAAGGAAAAGGCAGCGGAGAGTGCGGTACTGGAAGAGCGCAGGCGTATGGCCCGGGATCTGCATGATACGGTGAGCCAGCAGCTGTTCGCTATTCACATGTCCGCCTCTTCGCTGCCTAAAGTGCTTGAACGCAGCGCCGAGCACGGCAGGGTGGTGATGGATCAGCTGATCAGCATGTCCCAGATGGCGCAGAAGCAGATGAGGGCGCTCATCGCACAGCTGCGTCCGGTGGAGCTGGAGGGGCGCAATCTGTTCGAGGCATTGGAGAAGTGGTTCCCGGATTATTGCCGTCAGAACGGGCTCAAAGGGGTGAAGGAGCTCGAGCTTCAGGGTGAGCTGTCCGAAGCGATCGAGCATCAGCTGTTCCTGATTATTCAGGAGTCGATGGCAAATATTGTGAAGCATGCCGGTGCACGGGTGGTCAGTCTGTCCCTGCGGGAGGTGCCGCGCCAGGTGGTGCTGAGCATCAGCGATGACGGGCAGGGCTTCGAGCATGTGCAGCACAAGCAAGGCTCCTACGGGCTCACGACCATGCGTGAGCGTGCCGAGAAGCTCGGCGGTCAGGTCGAGATTATCAGCCGCAGGGGAGCGGGAACAACGATCCGCGTACATATTCCAAAGTTTGTCCAAGGCCGCGCGGAGACGGCTGCTGACGGGTCTGAGGCCGATTCTGAAGAGGCTTGAGGGGCTTAGCGGTGATGAAGCTGGGGCTGTATAATGCTTATACAATGTTAGGGGGAGTACAGGATGAGTCTCATAAAAGTACTGCTTGTAGATGATCACGATATGGTGAGGATGGGCCTCAAAACCTATTTGATGCTGGACCCGATGTTTGAAGTGATAGGGGAAGCAGCCAACGGGCATGAAGCGCTGGCGATGCTCCGTGAACTGGGACAGGAGGCGCTGCCGGATCTGGTGCTGATGGATCTGATGATGCCGGTAATGAACGGGGCTGAGACCACCCGCGCGGTCCTGGCCGAATTCCCCGGGCTCAAGATTGTCATCCTTACCAGCTTCCTGGAGGACGATCTGGTGGTCGATGCGATTGAAGCCGGAGCTGTCAGCTATGTGCTTAAGACCGTCTCCGCAGAAGAACTGATCTATGCGCTGCAAGGCGCCTATCGCGGCATGCCTGTGATGACCGGCGATGTGTCGCAGGCACTGACCCGCGGCATCCGCCAGCGCACGGTCCAGGGCGACTCCTCCGGCTTAACCGAACGTGAGAAGGAAGTGCTGCTGCTGATCGCCGAGGGCAAGACGAATAAGGATATTGGCGAGGAGCTGCATATCAGCATCAAGACCGTGAAGACTCATGTCAGCAACCTGCTGATGAAATGCGAGCTGGATGACCGCACCCAGCTGGCGATCTTCGCCCACCGCAAAGGCTGGGCGCAGGGTTAGCAGCTGCAGGGAGTTTGGTAGACAACATTTATATAGTGAACCGATAAGGAGGCTATCCGAATAGCAAACGCCAATCTGATGAAGGAAATTAACCTGAATAATGTGCGTCAGGTGATGAAACGAATGGAGACGGCTACAAAACCCCAGCTAGCTGCACTGACCAAGCTGAGCGTAGTAACTGTGAACTCATTAGTTAAGGAACTGTCCGAGTTAGGGGAATTGTTTGAAGACATGGTGGTGCCTTCTAACGGGGGCAGACCCGCACAGACCTATCGCTTTAATTACAATTTCAGCCTCGCATTGGTGATGTACGTGACAGAAAAAGCGGGAAAGGTCCTGGTCTCCGCCACAGTTATCAATTTGAAGGACGATATTCTGATGAAGGATGATCATATCATCCCGGTTTTTGAGAGAGATTTTTTCTACACAATCATTGAACATGCACTGAGCCAGTATCCTGCCATCAAGGTCATTGGCATAGGTATTCCGGGACAGGCGGTCAATGGTGAAATTAAGGTCAGCAGTCTCCGGGAACTGACGGGCTCACGGTTAATAGAAGAGATTGAGACCCGGTTTGGGCTGCCTATTCTGGTGGAGAATGATGTGAATGCAGCGATCAGCGGATATTGCATGAAGCATAGGGAAGGTGAAGAGCAATATTTACTGGGGCTCTACTTTCCGAACGGTTACCCGCCGGGTATGGGGATCTACCTGAACGGCAGCATCCTGAGAGGAAATCAGGGGATGTCAGGCGAGGTTAAGTTCCTTCCCGATATGCCTGAGTGGAGCCTGGAGATACCCCGAGATACATTCATAACTGCAACCTGCAGGATCTTGCAGACGGTGAATGCTGTGCTGGCCCCGGATAGAATTGTCATTTATCAGGACAGAGTGGAAGATGAAGTCTGGACAGCGGCCTGGACGGCCTATCAGCTTCAGCATCCCATGCCTGTCTATCCGGAGGTCGTCTTACAGCACACCTTTCAGGAAGATTTCGAGAACGGTCTGCGCAGACTGACCCTGAAGGAGTTAGAGCCGGAGCCTACATAGACCTAGTACTAACAGCCCTTGTTAACAACAGGGGTTTTTGTTGTTTTTTTGGATAAGTGTATCCGCTTCTTGACAAAAAATAAGAGAGAGCACATACTTAGTATATATACTTTATAAAGTTTATTTATTAAGCGTTTTAGGGGGAATATCTTTGTCTACGTATTTTTTGATTATTATTTATCTGGCTTTTATTAGTCTGGGACTTCCCGATTCTTTACTTGGCTCTGCGTGGCCCGTGATCCGGCCGGAGATGGGTTCATCGCTGGGGTCGGCGGGAATCATCTCCATGATTATTGCCGGAGGGACCATCGTGTCCAGTCTGTTCAGCAATACCATAGTGAAGCGCCTGGGGACAGGACGAATTACCTTTGTCAGTTGCCTCTTAACCGCCGCCTCATTGTTCGGATTCTCCGTATCGCCATCCGTGTTGTGGTTCATTATAATGGCCGTTCCGCTAGGTCTTGGGGCAGGTGCAGTAGACGCGGCACTGAATCATTATGTGGCTGAACATTACAAGGCTCATCATATGAGCTGGCTGCACTGCTTTTGGGGCGTGGGCGCGACCTTGGGACCCATGATTATGGCAGTCAATCTCGTACACGCCCAGTCCTGGAGAGGAGGATATGCGGTGGTTGCCATCATTCAGTTCGGATTCGCGATGATTCTGTTAGTGACGCTTCCGCTATGGAAAAAGGTTGCTGCCATGCGGGAGCCTCAGCCTTCCGCAGCGCTTAGCGGCAATCTTCCAGATGAAGTTGCAGTGAACCGTAAGTCGCAGGCGAACACTATCCGATTGCGGGGCGTTAAGCCTACTCTGTTGACGTTCTTGTTGTACTGCGGAATAGAAGCAATGGTTGGACTATGGGGCGCCAGTTATCTGGTAGGCGCAAGGGGAGTTTCACCAGATACAGCAGCGGTATGGATCTCCGTATACTACGCGGGTATTACAATTGGCAGGCTGATAACCGGCTTCATCACGTTAAAAGTCCATAACCGCCTTCTTATCCGTTACGGTCAATTGGTGACCCTTATAGGCGGAGCTATTCTTGTAATCCCGTTCCATCCGGCCCTTTCACTTGCAGGACTGATATTGATTGGTCTGGGCCTCGCACCGGTTTATCCGGGTCTCCTGCATGAGACGCCTGCCCGGTTCGGCAAGGAGAATTCAGCCCGCTTAATCGGGTATCAGATGGCGGTAGCCTATACGGGGACAACGTTAATTCCGCCGTTATTTGGACTTTTATCCGTGGGCACCAGCATTGCCGTATTCCCCTTTGCTGTACTTACGCTACTGATCTTCATGTTCTGCAGTGCAGAGCGGGTGAACCGGCTGCTGGGCCAATCCATGTTAGGGAGGGAATAAACTGATGGCTTATATTCTTATCTGCGCAATCATCTGGCTGGCCGCCTACTTTCATATGGCAGCATTCAAAGAACGAATGGAAGTGAAGCCTATCCGTACTGTAGAAGATCTGTTTGATTAATCAACGATCCATTATCGTCTTGTTATCTTTTTATCTCCGCTTAAATTGTTTTTAATGTGACCTTAAGGTTTACAGTACAAAATAAGGACATCAAAACAAATAACACTTTGCCTGACACGGCAAGGCGCGGGAGGAAAGTAAACATGGACGATAACAAAAACAACAATTTCAATCGTGATCATGAACCGGGACCAGATCGTGAATGGGACAATAATCATACTGATACTGATAACAGCACTAATTCATCCGCAGAAGGCGGCTCCTACTATTATTCTTACGGACCTTTCAAATCCCTGAACAATGATGAGATGAACGGCAATGACCCGCAGCACTATAACCGCCGCGAACCTGAGCGGGTTGAGGTTACACCGCCACAGCCGGTGAAGTCCTTACCGTATAACACCTCGCTCCGCACCACAGGGAATGACG
This sequence comes from Paenibacillus sp. FSL P4-0338, assembly GCF_038002365.1. Lineage (NCBI taxonomy): Bacteria > Bacillati > Bacillota > Bacilli > Caryophanales > Paenibacillaceae > Paenibacillus > Paenibacillus sp. FSL P4-0338. The sequence continues at coordinate 2,099,188 of NZ_JBBOCG010000002.1, forward strand.
GGAACGGCGGACGGGGCGGCAATCCTCCGGAGGGGGGCAACGGCTGGCAGTACAACCGCAAGCCGAAGAAGCCGGTGAAGGCGGTACTGGTATCTTTTCTCGCCGGAATGGTGGTCTTATCAGGCTCCATGTTCATGGCAGACCGGGGGAATTGGTTCACAGGAGGCCAGGAGGCAACCACGGTTGCATTGAATCCGGCGGGGAAGACGGCTAACGGCAATGCTAATATTACACCTTCCACCTCCGCAGCGGCGCTGGTCACCGGCTCAGGAGATGTGTCCGGCGTAGTTGAAGGGGTAGGGCCGGCAGTCGTCAAAATTGAGACGCTGGTGAAATCAAACAACTCACGGAATAGAAGCAGCAGCCCGAATATGAGCGATCCGTTCTCACAGTTCTTCTTCGGTGATCAATTCGGCGGAGGAGGTTCCGGTTCGAATAATTCGGAATCACAGACTCCATCGAACAACTCGGATTCCCCGCAGCTGGTTCCTTACGGAATCGGGACTGGCTTCATCTATGATTCTGCCGGATACATTTTGACTAACCAGCACGTTGTTGATAATGCCGATGTGATTCAGGTTACGGTGGACGGCAATACTAAGACTTACGAAGCGAAGCTGCTGGGCTCCAGCAAGGATCTCGATCTCGCCGTACTGAAGATTGAAGGATCGGACTTCCCGTCTGTGGCGCTTGGCGATTCTGACAACATCAAGGTAGGCTCTGAGGTTGTGGCGATCGGTAACCCGCAGGGCTTCGACCATACAGTGACAACCGGGGTGCTCAGTGCCAGAGGCCGCAGTATTGATATTGCCGAAGAAGACGGCAGTGGTACAAAAACCTACAAAAATCTGCTGCAAACCGACGCCTCGATCAATCCGGGGAACTCGGGCGGACCGCTGCTCAACATGAACGGCCAGGTTATCGGTATGAACGTTGCAGTAAGCAGAGACGCTCAGGGTATCGGCTTTGCGATTCCGGTAAATACCATTAAAGGCGTTGTAGATAAGCTTGAAGCCAATCAGGAAATTCCTAAGGAACCGGTACCTTTCATTGGGGCCACGCTTATGACGATTACCGATGAAGTTGCCAAGCAAATGGGGACAACAATTAAAGAAGGCTCTGTAGTGGCTGAAATTGTCTTCAAATCTCCTGCTTATACAGCGGATCTGCGTCCTTACGATATCATTACAGGAATTGACGGAAAGAGCTACGCTACCAGCCAGGATCTGATCACTTACATCCAGACGCTTAAGGTAGGCGATAAGGCGACTCTGAATGTGGTCCGTGACGGTAAGAAGCTGGATCTGCCGGTAACGATCGGCAATAAGAATGATTTCGAGACTGCACAGACTCAGAAGCAATAAGCACACTAGGCGGTGAGCGGCAGAGCGGAAGGGGCAACCCTTCCGCTCTGTGCTGTTCGTGAACGGATGCGGAGAGACTGGTGCATCTGATACAATAGAGATATACAAATGAGACAATGGGGGCTGCCGGATGCGACCGAATATACTGATAATTGATGATGATGAGAAAATAACCTCTATGCTCCGACGCGGGTTGGCTTTTGAAGGGTATGATGTCAAGACCGCGTCCAACGGTGCAGACGGGCTGCGTGCCGTTCTGAATAGTGATCCAGATGTGGTCATTCTGGACGTTATGATGCCCCAGGTGGACGGGTTCGAAGTATGCCGCCGTCTGCGGGAGGGCGGAAGCAGTGTTCCTGTGCTGATGCTGACCGCCAAGGATGAAATCGAGCACCGGGTGAAGGGGCTGGACCTCGGGGCAGATGATTATCTGGTGAAGCCGTTTGCACTGGAGGAGCTGCTGGCCAGAGTCCGGGCGCTGCTCCGGCGCAAAAGCGAGCAGGGCGGAAGCACGGATCAGGCGGTCACCTATGAGGATATTACGCTGGACGTGGATTCCCGGGAAGTGACCCGCGCCGGACGGCGTCTGGAGCTGACAGCGAAGGAATTCGAGCTGCTGCATCTGTTCATGCAGAATCCGAAGCGGGTGCTCTCCCGCGATCTCATTATGGATAAGATCTGGGGCTATGATTACAGCGGGGAATCGAATGTCCTGGAGGTATATATTGCAATGCTGCGCCAGAAGACGGAGGAGCATGGCGGCAAGCGACTGATTCAGACGATCCGGGGAGCCGGTTACATCCTAAGAGGTGACTAATATGTCCATACGTTTGCGGCTTACTGCCTGGTATTCAGGGATTCTTGCCGTTATGCTGCTGGTCTTGTCGGCCGTAATCTACGGCTTTGTCTATATTAATACGTATGGCGATTTGAAAAGCCGGCTCCTGAACCAGTCCCATCAGGTTGAACTGAAGCAGGGGCTGACCTCTGACGGCTCGCTGCAGCCGGTGCTAGGCGGACCTGCGGGCCAAAGTCTGTTCGCCCAGATGTACATCTATGATCTGGACAGACTGATCCCCAGTCCGAACATGACCGAGATCAGCTTGAAGTTCAAGGTACCCGCCAAGGAGGATCTCCCCGGAGAGGAGGGGTTCCTGCAAGCCAGCTATGGCGGCAATCCTTTTCTGATCTATCAGAAGGGCTTCGACATCAATCTCAATAACAGCAGTTTCCCTGCTGTCCTCCAGGTTGCCGTATATACGGGTGAGCAGGTCACCCTGCTGAACCGGCTGAAGAATATTTTGCTGGCCGGCTCCTTCGCTACCCTGCTCGCAGCCTTCACCTTCGGCCTCTTCCTGGCCCGCAAGGCGATGAGTCCGATTGGCAAGGTCATTGAAGCTGCGAACGGGATTCAGACGGGAACGGACCTCAGCTCGCGGATCGTATATGACGGTCCGCAGGATGAGATCGGGCGGCTGATCGAGACGGTGAATAGTATGCTCGGGCGGATGGAGGGTTTTTATACGGGACTGGAGGAGGCCTATGCCACGCAGCGCCGCTTCGTCTCTGATGCTTCGCATGAGCTGCGGACACCGCTTACAACCATCCGCGGGAATATTGATCTGCTGCAAAAGGTCTGGGAGATGAAGCCGGATGACAGCCGGATGTCCGAGGCGGATGTCCGCCAGCTCTCGATTGAATCGGTGAAGGATATCGCTGATGAAGCGGCACGCATGAGCCGTCTGGTAGCGGATATGCTCTCCCTAGCCCGGGCGGATACCGGCCGGACCTTCGAGATCGAGCCGGTAGCGCTGGAGCCGATGATGACTGAAGTGGCCCGCCGCGCGTCCTTCCTGACGCGTGAAGCAGAGTGGTCTGTCGGTGAGATGGGCCATCTGAACGGTAAGTATATCCTGGGCAATAAGGATTATCTGCAGCAGATGATGTTTATTTTCATTGACAATGCGTTCAAATATACCCCGGCCGGTGAGGTTACGCTGGATGCATTGCTGTATCAGAATCAAGTGGGAATCCGCATTGCCGATACGGGAATCGGGATGGACAAAGATGAGGTGCCGCATATCTTCGACCGCTTCTACCGAGCAGATGAATCCAGAGGAATTACGGAAGGTATCGGGCTCGGATTGTCCATTGCCAAATGGATTATTGAGGAGCATGGAGGCTCTGTTGAGGTGGTTACCCGTCAGGGGGAAGGGACTACCTTTGTGATCTGGCTGCCGCTGCTCTTTGCCCCGCCTCTGGAATAGGGTATAATTGAGGGGCTCCTATTACAGCAGTCATTGACAGCAGAAAGCGGTGAATTCATGGAAGTCATCAAAATCTCTCCCCGGGGTTATTGCTATGGCGTCGTCGATGCTATGGTGATGGCACGGCAAGCTGCGCAGAATCTGGATTTGCCCCGGCCGATTTATATACTGGGCATGATTGTGCACAACAGCCATGTCACGAACTCCTTCGAGGATGACGGAATCATTACGTTGGACGGGCATAACCGTCTGGATATTCTAGATAAAGTAGATAAGGGAACAGTCATCTTCACAGCGCACGGGGTATCTCCCGAGGTCCGTAAGATGGCACGTGCCAAAGGGCTGACCACGGTGGATGCCACATGCCCGGATGTGACCAAGACGCATGACCTCATCAAGGAAAAGGTAGAAGAGGGCTGTGAGATTATTTATATCGGCAAGAAAGGCCACCCGGAGCCTGAAGGTGCGGTGGGAATTGCGCCGGAGCATGTCCATCTGATCGAGAAGGAAGAGGAAATTGCCGGCCTATCTATCCCTTCCTCACGTATTGTCATTACCAACCAGACCACAATGAGCCAGTGGGATATTAAGCATATTATGCGTAAGCTACTGGAGACTTTCCCCGGCGCTGAGGTTCATAATGAGATCTGCATGGCTACGCAGGTGAGGCAGGAAGCTGTTGCTGAGCAGGCGGGCCAGTGTGAGCTGGTTATTGTGGTGGGTGATCCTCGGAGCAATAACTCAAACCGCTTGGCGCAGGTATCAGAGGAGATTGCCGGCGTCCCGGCTCACCGGATTGCTGACGTCTCCGAGCTGAATACGGAGTGGCTGAAGGGAATCACCAAGGTAGGTGTGACTTCCGGCGCTTCTACGCCGACACCGATCACCAAGGAAGTTATTAATTATCTGGAGCAGTATGATGAAGCGAAGCCGGAGACCTGGGAGATCAAGCGCACGGTCAATATGGCGAAGCTTCTGCCTCCGGTGAAGAATAAGACAGCAAGCACCAGCTGACAGCTCTGAATCACGATGAACTCATAGCGATTAACCGGCAGTACGGCCTGAAAGGGCTGTGCTGCTTTTTTTGAAAGATAAGAATGTATATGCTTCGCGCTAAAATTATCCTTATCTTTCTCGCCGAAAAGGTACCGTCCTTTAAAAGGACCGCAATGCCGTTTCCACTTGTTTTGCCACATAGAGTTCACACGGAACGGGGGAATAATGGTTGACTGAAAGGGGAATATGCGATAAAATCACTTTAGTGCTTAAAAGCATACACGCGTCGTAGCGAGATAGTGAATTGGGGAATTAGGGAATCATCAGCAGTGTGCCGGTCTATCCAACAACACTAATACGGGTTCAAAAGGGGAGCTATCATATGATCGTTATTACATCAAACCAAACACCTCAGGAACAGGTGAATGAGATTATTGCCGTGATTGAGAAGGAAGGCTTGCAGGTCCACCTCTCTGTAGGGGCTGACCATACCGTAATCGGACTGGTCGGGGGCGTCACTCCGAAGCTTGCCGAGCATCTGCGCCAGATGAAGGGCGTAGAGAATGTAGTTAAGATTACCAAATCCTATAAGCTGGCAAGCCGCGACTTCCATCCGGAGGATACGGTTATCGATATCCGCGGAGTGAAGATCGGCGGAGAGAACATGGTTATTATGGGCGGTCCGTGTGCCGTGGAATCTCCGGAGCAGATCGATGAGATCGCCCGGCTGGTGAAGGCTTCAGGCGGACAAGTGCTGCGCGGAGGTGCCTTCAAGCCGCGTACCGGACCTTACAGCTTCCAGGGGGTTGGCGTGGAAGGGCTGACGATGATGGCGGAAGCCGGCAAACGTCACGGCCTGCTGACCATTACTGAGGTCATGACGCCGGAATACGTAGATATCTGTGCCGAGCACGCGGATATTCTGCAGGTGGGTACGCGCAACATGCAGAACTTTGACCTGCTGCGCAAGCTGGGGACCTGCGGCCGTCCTGTGCTGCTGAAGCGCGGGTTCAGTGCGACCTATGATGAGCTGCTGAATGCAGCGGAATACATTCTCGCCGGGGGCAACCGGGATGTCATGCTGTGCGAGCGCGGCATCCGTACCTTCGAGACCTACACGCGCAACACGTTGGATCTGTCGGCCATTCCTGTGCTGCAGAACCTCAGCCATCTGCCAGTAATTTCTGACCCGAGCCACGGTACCGGACGCCGTGAACTGGTAGCCCCTATGGCCAAGGCCTCTGTTGCTGCCGGCGCCAACGGTCTGATTATCGAGATGCATACCGACCCTGATAACTCCATGACCGGTGATGGCGTGCAGTCTCTGTTCCCTGAGCAATTCGACAGCCTGCTGCGGGATTTGGAGAAGCTGGCACCGCTGGTGGGCCGCAAGTTCTCTCCGTCTCTGGAGGCTTCGCCTGTAGTATGATTTTCAACGTATAAATGACTATTGAACAGCTCTCTTCTCCCGCTTCAGGCTGGAGGATGAGGGCTGTTTTTGCTGCATAGGGGACAAAGGTGACATGGAATCCGGATGAAATTGGTATTTTCACCAAAGCGTCAGAATATCTTACATTGTCGCAAGAAATACCTGACATAAGCATTGACGATGTTAGGTATGCGATTTATAATGACGACAGCAAAAAAATAAAAACAAGAACATTTGATACGATGAGCGGCCTAATGTTCGGAATCTGGGGAGGAATTAAGCATGTCGGTTGAAAAAGTATTGCAGACGATCAAGGAAAACAATATCGAGTGGGTGGATTTCCGGTTTGTAGATTTGGGTGGACGTGCTCACCACATCTCTTTGCCAGCATCCGCAGTTGAAGAAGAAACCTTTGTAAATGGAGTAGCATTCGATGGTTCTTCCATTACCGGCTTCCGGGGGATTGAAGAGTCGGATATGGTAATGATGCCTGATCCAAGCACCACTTACATTGACCCGTTCACTGCTCATCCTACGCTGAACATTATGTGCGACATCTTCACACCTGATGGCGAACGTTATGAGCGCGACCCGCGCGGTATCGCAGTGAAGGCTGAAGAATTCCTGCAGTCCAGCGGTGTAGGTACAGCAGCATTCTTCGCACCTGAATCCGAATTCTTCATCTTCGACGATGTACGTTACGAGAGCGGAATGAATACTTCCTCCTTCTACGTGGATTCCGAGGAAGCAGCATGGAACACTGGCCGCAAGGAAGAAGGCGGCAACATGGCCTTCAAGGTTGGCGTGAAGGGCGGATACGTGCCTGTAGCTCCAGTGGATTCCCAGCAGGATATCCGCAGTGAAATGTGCCGTTTGCTGGGTGAAGCCGGCCTCGAAATCGAGCGTCATCACCATGAAGTAGCAACAGCAGGCCAAGCGGAAATCAACTTCCGTTTCGACACCCTGAAGAAAACAGCTGATAATCTCCTCACTTACAAATACATTGTGCAGAACACTGCACGTCAATACGGCAAGGTAGCCACCTTCATGCCAAAACCGCTGTTCGGTGATAACGGTAGCGGAATGCACGTTCACCAATCGATTTTCAACGGCGATGCTCCATTGTTCTACGAAAAAGGCGCATATGCCAACCTGAGTGAAATGGCGCTGCACTACATCGGCGGTATCCTGTATCATGCTCCTGCATTGATCGCGCTGACGAATCCAAGCACCAACTCGTTCAAACGTCTGGTTCCTGGCTATGAAGCACCAGTCAACCTGGTCTACTCCAAGGGTAACCGTTCCGCTGCTGTCCGTATCCCGGTTGCTGCTGTGACACCTAAGGGCTGTCGCATCGAATTCCGTACACCGGACTCCACTGCTAACCCTTACCTGGCCTTCTCCGCTATGCTGATGGCTGGTCTGGACGGAATTAAGAAGAAGATCAACCCTGAAGAAATGGGTTATGGTCCGCTGGACAAGAACATCTACGAATTGTCTGATGCAGACAAAGAGAAGATCCGCAGCGTTCCAGGTTCCCTGGACGAAGCACTGGATGCACTGGAGGCTGACTTCGAATTCCTGACTGAGGGCGGCGTATTCACCAAGGACTTCATCGATAACTATATCGCCCTGAAGCGTTCCGAAGCTCAAGCTGTTGCTATCCGCGTTCATCCGCATGAATACTCCCTGTACTTCGACGTATAAGATAAGCTAGTCTAATGTGAATATAGTAGGTTAGAAGGGCCCCTGGAATCATTGATTCTGGGGGCTTTTTGCGTGTGGCAATTTCGTGCTGGAGGGTGAGGTGAAAAGTGAAAAGTGAATAGTGAAAAGTGAAAAGTGAAAAGTGAAAAGTGAAAAGTGAAAAGTGAAAGGTGGAAGGTGAAAGGAGAAAGGAGAAAGGTGAAAGGGATAAATCCCTCTAATTTAGGTGGGAGTTGGCTAGAAGTTGAGAAAAAAGGGATAAATCCCTTTGATTTAGCTGAAAGTTGGCAAATGGGTGAAATGAAAGGGATAAATCCCTCAGATTCAGCGAAAAGTTGGTTGGAAGCTAAAATAAAAGGGATAATTCCCTCTGTTGGTGCTGCTACTGATTAAACTGATTGGGAGTAATGATGAAGAGCATTAGTGCACCTGAATTCGGCGAATGGTGGGAAAATGGGCTAAATGAAGAGCATTAGTGCACCTGAATTCGGCGAATGGTGGGAAAACGAGCTAAATGAAGAGCACAAGTGCACCTGAATCTGGAAAAAGTGGGCAAACGAGCTAAATGAAGAGCACAAGTGCACCTGAATTCGGCAATATTGGGCAAATGAGCTGAATGTGGGGCATTGGTGCACCTGAATTCAGTGAATATTTGCTAGTTGAGTAAAGGTGGAAGCTCATTTGCACTTGTTACAAATAGCTTTATATTGTGTTTTCGTAAAGTTTCGTTACTTAAATAGTATTATTGTAATTAAGTAACATATTTATAAGGCGATTTGAGCTTTGGAGTATTAGATTTACACATCATACTCTGCTTAAAGGTCATAAAAAAACGCTTTACAAAGGGAAATGACGGTGTGATAATGAAATCGAAACCGATTTCGGAAAACGGTTTCGGATTTTGCGATTATGCAGTTATGCAGTTATGCAGTTATGCGATTATGTAGCCTTACACAAACAAGAAGAGATCTGCTGTCAGGGAACAGGGAGGATGAATGTATTGAAGGATCAATCAAAGGTGTCAAGAACAGGCTGGAGCTTTACCGGGAATAACGGGGATTTTCGGCTGGAACAGCCGGACCGTAGCAGCTTTTTATATTTTCCGCTAGTTAATGAAGGGGGCATGATGTCTTCGGTCAGTCCTAAGCTGCATGGTCAGGCCACCTCGGGCCATAATACCTTTCTGACACCGCCGATCTCGGTGGAGGATCTGCATAATTCCCGCGCCTCGCGCAATTTCTGGGTATACATTGAAGGCAAAGGCGCCTGGTCGGCTGCGGGCAATTCTGCACGGCAGAATGCGTCATTCTATAGCGAAGCGGCAGATGAATCCTTGCTGGAGGCAGGACTTCTGTGGCATCGGGTGACGCGGGAGAGTAAGGAGCTGGGGCTGAGAGCGGAGATCACAAGCTTCGTACCCTGCGGCAGCGACAAGGTTGAGCTGATGAAGGTGGTACTTACGAACAGCGGTACAGAGGTGCTTACGCTGACACCTACTGCAGCTATTCCGCTATATGCGCGCTCTGCGGACGATCTGCGCGATCACCGGCATGTGACTTCGCTGCTGAACCGGATTTATACTTCGGCTTATGGCGTAGAGGTGCAGCCTGCCCTGTCCTTCGACGAACGCGGCCATCGGGTGAATCATACTTCGTACGGGGTATTCGGGGCTGGAGAGGGTGGAGCGCTGCCAACCGGATTATTCCCTGTCCAGGAGGAATTCATCGGCGAGGGCGGAAGTCTGGATTGGCCGGAAGCGGTCGTGAACAATCTGGCGCCGCCGATTGGCGAAGACGGAGGAGTGCCTTGGGAAGGTTATGAGGCGCTGGGGGGACTGCGGTTCGCCGCGATTACTCTGGAGCCGGGTCAGAGCCATTCTTATGTCGTAGTCATGGCGATTGACAATGATAGAATTGATGTGCAGGCGCTGATGGCCAAATATGGCTCGGCTGCGGCTTTTGACGCATTGCTTGAAGAGAATAAGCGCTTCTGGGCGGATAAAGTCAATACGGTAGAATTCCATACCGGAGATCATGCTGCTGACGAATGGATGAAATGGGTGACGCTGCAGCCGGTGCTGCGCAGACTATACGGCAACTCGTTCCTGCCTTACCACGATTATGGCAGAGGGGGACGCGGCTGGCGCGATCTCTGGCAGGATTGCCTGGCTCTATTGATCATGGAACCTGCGGATGTGCGCAGCCTGCTGCTGAACAACTATGCCGGAGTTCGAATTGACGGCAGCAATGCGACGATCATCGGGCAGCAGCCGGGCGAATTCATTGCCGACCGTAACAATATTCCACGGGTCTGGATGGATCATGGCGCGTGGCCGTTCCTGACTACCATGCTATACCTGGATCAGAGCGGGGATCTGGACTTCCTGCTGCAGGAGCAGACCTACTTCCGTGATACCTTCATGAACCGCTGTAAAGACCGCGATGCCTCCTGGGAGCCGGGGGCAGGAAGCAGTCTGCGGACAACTGCGGGCGAAGAATATACAGGTACTATTCTGGAGCATATCCTGCTGCAGAATCTGGTTCCTTTCTTCAATGTGGGTGAGCATAACAATATCCTGCTGGAAGGAGCAGACTGGAACGATGGCCTCGATATGGCTGCACAGCGGGGCGAAAGTGTTACTTTCACAGCCTTCTATGCCAGCAACCTGCTGGATCTGTCCAAGCTGCTGATTACCCTGAAAGAACGGACGGGCGGAGATACGCTGGAGCTGGCCGAAGAGATGGTGCTGCTGCTTGACTCGCTCGGCCAAGCTGTCGATTATGAATCGGTGACGGCCAAGCATGAGCTGCTCAGCCGCTTCTATGCTGCTGCGCCGAATAAGGTGAGCGGAGTAAGAGCTGTGCTGAAGCTTGAAGAGGTTGCAGCAGATCTCGCCCGTAAGGCGGAATGGATCTTCGATCACCTGCGCCGCAATGAATGGGTAGAGAGCGGATATGGCGACGGCTGGTTCAACGGTTATTATAATAATGACGGTGAACGTGTAGAAGGGGAATGGGCTGATAGCACACGGATGACGCTTACTGGACAGGTCTTCCCGCTCCTCGGCCACGCGGCTGCTCCAGAGCAGATTCCAGCAATCATCTCTGCGGTAGAGCGCAATCTGTACGATGAGAAAATCGGCTACCGTCTGAACAGCAACTTCGGCGGCATTCAGCAGAATCTGGGCCGGGCGTTCGGCTTCGCCTTCGGACACAAGGAGAACGGAGCGATGTTCAGCCACATGACCGTTATGTACGGCAATGCGCTATATAAGCGCGGATACGTCAAAGAAGGCCGTAAGGTGCTGAATTCGCTGTATAACCTGAGTGCGAACTTCGAGGTCAGCCGGATGTATCCCGGAATTCCGGAATATATCAACGAGCAGGGCAGAGGAATGTACACGTATCTGACAGGCTCGGCAAGCTGGCTGCTCCTGACGATGGTGACTGAAGTATTTGGCGTCAAAGGCAAGCTCGGTGACCTGTTGCTGCAGCCGAAGCTGGTGAAAGAACAGTTTGACGGCAATAAGAGCGCCTCGATCAAAACTATCTTTGCCGGACGTGAGCTGAAAGTCGTCTATACGGCTTCTGGAAGCACGGAGTACGGAGAGTATCAAATACACGCAGTCCGCTTGAACGGGGCTGAGGTAACGCTTCAGCGCGGCTCAGAGGGCGCTGTGATTCCACGCAGCCTGCTGACAGAACTGGCTGAAGGAGAAATTCATCTGCTGGAGGTAGAACTGGCCTAAGCCGGAGCTGCTGAAATCTATCGCCTGCTCTGACGGTCCGCGCAGAGCAGGCTTTTCAATATCCAAATATACCGTATAGAATGGACCTGGAAATGCTATGATAGGATGTGCTGTGTCCAACCAGGACAGAAAGGAAAGAGATCAATGACACGTATACTATCCAACGGAGTACTGACAGTAGAGATCGCTGATGTGGGAGCTTACGGGGGGACCCGTTTTGACTGGACGGGATTTATTACAGGAGTGAAGCTGGAGCAGGGCGGACATACCTTTTGCGTTCCGGAAAGTCTGGTGCCCGGGCAGGGTACGGGAGGCATAGGCCTCTGCAATGAATTTGGCATTTCCCGGGCAATTGGCTATGAGGATGCTGCTGCAGGGGAATGGTTCCCCAAATTCGGTATCGGACTACTGCAGAAGCAGAGCGATGAGCCCTATTCATTCATTGGAGAGTATCCGCTTAAGCCATTCCCGATTAGTGAGGAGTGGAGCGGACAATCGGTTACATACACTGTGCAGCCGCTGGAATGCCGGGGCTACAGTATGCGGTTGGTCAAGACGCTGAAGCTGGAAGGGAACCGGCTGGACATTTCCTACAGGGTAGAGAATACAGGGACTGAAGTGCTGCGGATTGAAGAGTATATTCATAATTTTGTCGGTATTGATGGGGCACCCGTAGGGACGGATTATGAGCTTAGGCTGCCGGGAACGCCGAAGATCGTGGACGCGGAATCGGCGTATACGGAGAATTTGCTCAGCATAGACGGGAATAGCCTGACTTGGGCCGGGGAAACGAACCGCCAATTCTATTGCAGACTCGAAGGCTGGGAGCAGGCGGAGGCAGGTTATTACTGGGAGCTGATCCATAAGCCTACTGGTGCCTGCATCAGAGAGAGCGGAGATTTCGCTGCTGAGCGGATTGCGCTGTGGGGAGACAAGCATGTAATTTCACCTGAGGTTTTTGCTGACATCACTATTTTACCGCGTCACAGCAAGGTGTGGAGCCGCTGCTACCTGTTTTCGGTCTCCTGAATGCGGTCTAGCTTACCTCATATGTGAATAATTATACTTGCTGGTGTTTATCGTTATCTGCTATCATAGCGATATCCATATTCATAGGAGAGAAAGGGTGGGAGTTATTTTGAGCAAGAGAGCATACAATTTTAATGCCGGTCCGGCAGCATTGCCGCTGGCAGTATTGGAACGTGCACAGGCGGAGTTCGTTGAATTCCGGGAGAGCGGAATGTCCATTATGGAGATGTCGCACCGTGGGGCGATATACGAATCCGTGCATAATGAAGCTCAGGAACGCCTGCTTTCGCTCCTCGGCAATCCGCAGGGCTACAAGGTATTGTTCATCCAGGGCGGAGCAAGCACACAGTTCGCCATGGTTCCGCTGAACCTTATCGCTGAAGGCCAGGTTGGCAGCTATGTCATGACAGGAAGCTGGGCGGACAAAGCCCTGAAGGAAGCCAAGCTGACAGGCGGCGGGCATGTAGCCGCATCCTCGGCAGACAAGAAATTCCTGGCTATTCCCGAGCTAAGCAGCATCAAGGCTGCGGACAATGCGGCTTACCTGCACATCACCTCGAATGAGACGATTGAAGGCACGCAGTATGCACAATATCCTGATGCCGGTAACATTCCGCTGGTTGCTGATATGTCCAGTGATATTCTGAGCCGCGACTTCGATGTGAACCAATTCGGCCTGATCTATGCCGGTGCACAGAAGAATCTCGGACCGTCGGGCGTCACCGTAGTGATAGCCAAGGAAGAGCTGATTTCCAGTTCTCCGGCGAATATTCCAACGATTCTGCGGTATGATACTCATTACAAGAACAACTCTCTCTACAATACGCCGCCATCCTTCTCTGTATATATGGTTAACGAAGTGTTAAAATGGATTGAGGAACAGGGCGGGCTTGCCGGCACTGAAGCCAAGAACCGTGACAAAGCAGGTCTCCTGTATGATTATATCGACGGCAGCGGCGGCTTTTACCGCGGAGTTGCGGAAGAAGGCAGCCGTTCCATCATGAATGTAACGTTCCGGATGCAATCGGAGGAGCTGGAGAAGCAGTTCATCAAAGCTTCCGAAGCGGAAGGCTTTGTCGGCCTCAAGGGACACCGCAGCGTAGGCGGCTTACGGGCTTCGATCTACAACGCCGTCCCACATGAGAGCGTGAAGGCGCTGGCTGATTTCATGAAGCATTTCCAGCAAACCCAAGGGTAATCTAAGAACGTTCCTGACCTTCCGCCTGGCAGCGGAAGGTTTATATGTTTTGGGGTCCCCGCAAAGTACCTGAGTCATCACCCTACGCTAAAGCCCCACTTTGTGGGGTTATTTTGCCCATAGCCAGAATCACCTGAGCCCGGCCTGTACCTGCAAGCAGCAAGAATACATCACAGGGACAAGGAAGGCGCTGCGGGTACATACTCCGCCGCAGTCCTTAAGACCCTACAGAGAGGAAGCATTCGACTTATGGCATTACACATTGTGCTGGTGGAACCGGAAATTCCGGCGAATACCGGCAATATCGCCCGTACTTGTGCGGCGACAGGTACTCATCTCCACCTCGTACACCCGCTGGGTTTCCGCACAGATGATGCTACGCTGAAGCGTGCCGGACTCGATTATTGGCATGCGGTGAATATTGAATATCATAATTCCTTCAGTGAAGTATTGGAGAAGTATCAGGAAGGGCGGTTCTTCTACGCGACCACCAAGGCCAAGAAGCGCTATAGTGATTTCGCCTTCCGGGATGGAGATTTCTTCGTGTTCGGGAAAGAAACCAAGGGCTTGCCGGCTGAGATCCTAGAGGCTGGTCAGGAAACGGCGATGCGGATGCCGATGAGTGAGGCGGTCAGATCGCTTAATTTGTCCAATTCAGCAGCAATTGTGGTCTATGAAGCGCTCCGGCAACTGGATTTCCCACAACTTTTCTAAAAGTTGACATCATTTTTTATTTTTTTCAGCAGGATTCGACATTTTAGTAACGAAATAGTTGATTAGTGCCGAAGAAAGTAATAGGGTACGTGAACTTGGAAGTCAGAAATGGAATGGCACTACTAATCATAAGTTGAACAGGAGAGTGTAAGTTAGATATGAAACCTGCTGGCGTTGTACGTAAAGTAGATCAGCTGGGTAGAATTGTTCTGCCTAAGTCTCTGCGTAAAAGGTATCAAATGAATGAAGGTGATCCTGTAGAAATTCTCGTTCAGGGCGACCATATTATTCTGGAGCGTTACCGTCCGAAGTGTGTCTTCTGCGGATCTATGGAAGGCGTAAGCGAATATAAAGACCGTTACATTTGTTCAAGCTGCCTTACTGAGATGACCCAACTGCCAAAACACGCGTAAGCGTAGAGCGCATCAATTATCTACATAGGGTAAAACGCTTACGCGGCGTCTTATAACATGGATGCTGGTTGGACTCGGCTTCAGTGAATAGTGAAGAACACAAAAAGAGCGCCGCACATCAGTGCGGTGCTCCTTTTTGTGGTATACGTCCGGCAGATTGTTTGCGGAGGGCGGGTTACAGCCCCTTAGTCTTGTCGTCGTTGTAGGAAGAAGTAAGAATACCGGCCAGAAACATTACGAATACCAGGGTCACGATCCAAAAAGTCAGGGAGAACGACATACAGGCACCTCCATTATTGACGATCTTCGTTACCCTGAGTATACCCTTTTAACCTGTAAAAATAAATGAAAATGTGATATTTAGCATTGACGGTTATACTTGGGGTTACTTGAAGAACAGGAAGTTGGTCGGGACGCGGCGCAGATTGCCGTCTGAAGGCTTGTTGATGACCTTGCCGCGAAAAATCATGGACGATGAGCCGCCGCCATCCAGGTTATAAGCATCGATGACGCCGAGATTGTACAGCTTATCCTGCAGCTCAGCCAGCGTAGCTCCCGAGTTGCCGTTCTCGTTATATCCGTCAGCGACCAGAATCAGCAGCTGATTGTCCTTATAGTTGCCGATGACGGTGCGCGGTGCCCGCTTCGGGGCCAGCTGCCACTTCAGTGGAATGGCGGTCTTGCTCTGATTCTTCAGAAGCACGGGGACGAAGGTTGCCCCGAATACCGGCTCCAACTGATCGAGCTGGTCACGGCTGGTGAACTTGCCGCCGATCAGCTGGCCGGACTTGTTCAGGCCGACGAAGCTGAGATCCTTGTAGCTGGGCTCGAACCCGTACAGATATTGTCCGCCTACGATGGTAGTCGAGAGCGGATAACGCTTGCCGTTCTGATCAGCGAACCCGCCGGCGTTAATACCGGCCGAGGCGCCGTAACGGTTCACGGCCTGCATGGTGGTCTCCGAAGCGCCTGTGCCGTCACCGGCCAGGCTCATCTTCATGGCTGAGGAATCCTTCAGCTTAATCTTCATTGCGTACGCTGTATAGTTGCCGGGGTTCAGCCGGTATAATTCGATGGTAATCCGGTCGCTGCTGATCACATCGGCGGGAATGCCGAGCCGGGAACTAATCCGGCTGTTGTAGATCCGCTCGGGACGGGAGGTCTGGGCTGCTGCTGTGCTGACCAATGCGTTCATAGCATTGGTGGTCTGCTTGTAGAGCTGTGCGCTGGTGCCGATAGAGTCTATGGTGTAAGCGGCATAGCTCTTGGCCACAGCCAGGTCCTGCTTCAATTGGGCGGTTTCATTCACGGGTCCGGGGTCAGCTGCGAAGGGGGCGGTATTCAGTTTAAGCTCAAGCGGGGGCTGGTACAGCCACAGACAGAGCAGCAGTCCGAACAATGGAGCAGTCAGGAGCATGAAGAACCGGTTCACTCTTTTGACAGGAGTCATCATTTCAGCAGATCCATCTCTTTCTTGAGCGTATCAAGCTGTTTCTTGACCTCGCTTAATTGCGTGTACAGCTTGTTGCTGTTGTCCGTCTTGTTGCTGGCATTATCCTTGGTGAAGGTCAGCAGCTCGTTGAATGTCTGCACGGTGCTCTGAAGCTCCTTCACTTGTTCTGACAGGACGGCAATCTTGGACTCGTAGTCGGTCTTCAAAACGGTAAGCTGCTGCTGGCTTTGAGATCCAAGCTCGCTCAGCACCTGGTCTTTCAGATGATTGGTGTAGCTGTATACGGCATATATGCCGAGCGCGATCATCAGAATCCAGAACAGTAGAAACCATTTGACGGACGAGCCGCTTCTCTCTGCACTCCGGCGAGAGTGTACCCGGGTCGATTCCGCTAGCGGTTGCATTTCATCACCTCAAGCCATATTTTTTCAAGTTCTCATTCTATCAGACTTTCAGGTTTTTCGCAAAAGTGAAAGAGCCGCGCAGAAACGACAAAAAGTAATTGCATCCTGTTAAACTACTGCGATACAATTTCTATAGATTGGAATATCTGATGGACGTATTCAAGGTAAAAGAAGGAAGAATAGACTTAGGACAGCATAGATCCTTGCTTGCGTGTTGACAGGAAACGCTTACAGCGCTTTCCATTCTGGAAAATTATATAGATAGCAGGAGGTCTGGGCATTAATGACGAAGGTCTGGCAGGTGGTCATCGTGGGATGTCATCCCACAAGTATGCTGGGAACAAAATTAATACTGGAAGATGAGGAGGGACTGACGGTAGACGGAATGTACGCTACCTGGGAGGAATGTCTCGCGGGCATGGAGGAATCCCGGCCTGATCTGGTACTGAGTGATTATCAGATGCATGATGGAACCGTAGAGGAGGTGCTGCCGGAAATGAAAAAAAGCTCACCGTGCTCCCACATTATTATCATGACGGAGGAGAACGATAAGGAAATATTCCTGCCCCTGATTGAACTGGGAGCGAGCGGGGTATTGTCGAAGGGAGCCACTCCGGGTCAGCTTCTGCAGATGATCCGCGGCATCCGCGAAGGGTTCCTCTCCATTCCGCTGGAGTGGATCGAAAAGGGCTTCCGTCCGGTAGCCTCCTCCAGAGGGCTGGAAGGTGTCTTGCAGCTGACACAGACTGAGATGTTCATCATGGAACGCATTGTGCAAGGAATTACATACGACAAAATCGCACTTGAAATTGAAGTCAGCCGCCGTTCAATCGATAACTACCTGCGCAAGATTTATGTGAAGCTGGAAGTATCGACAAGAGCGCAGGCGATTGAGAAGTTCGCGCTTTTCTCAAGACAGAACAAGCAAATCTACGCATAATCCCTGTATTACGACATAATGGCGTCAGAACTGGAATATTCTTAAACCAGATAAAGGGGGGAAGCGTATGAAGTATGAGTTTTCTTCGCGCGCACATACATTGTTATCTTCACCGCTGCTGAGTATCCGTAAGGAGACACGCCGGGGCACGCTGATCTCACTGGCAGAGGAGCTCCCGGCAGAAGAATTATTTCCGCTGTCATTGCTGTCTGAGGCGGCATCTACTGTTATCTCCACAGATGCAAGTGCGCTGCAGTACGGGGAGCCTGAGGGGTATGGCCCGCTCCGCGAATGGCTGACTGGAGATTGGCTCCGCAGCAAAGGAGTGGCGGTAGCCGAAGGCGGAGTGCTGCTGACAACGGGCAGTCAGCAGGCCATCGATCTGTTGTCCAGGGTGTATATCGATCCCGGGGATCATGTGCTGGTTGAGAATCCGACGTCTCCCGGTATTCTGCAGGCGCTGCGGATGCAGGGAGCCGTCATTATTCCGGTCCAGGGGGATGGGGATGGCCTGCTGCCGGATCATCTGCGCCGAACGATCCGCAGCTATAGGCCCAAGATGCTGTTCGCTGCGCCAAGCTTCACCAATCCCAGCGGAGTGCTCTGGAGCCTTGCCCGGCGGCAAGAGATTCTGGAGCTGTGCATCTCACATAATGTGCTGATCGTAGAGGATGATTCCTACGGCGATCTGCACTTCCAGCGGAGTGAGGGCCATCCCTCCAAGAAATATCCTACTCTATACGCACTGGAGAATGTCAGCGAAGGCGGGCATGTGCTGTACATCGGCTCCTTCAGCAAGACTGTCGCGCCGGCGCTGCGGACGGGCTGGGCGGCAGGAAGCCGCGAGCTGATCGGCATGATGGCTGCCGCCAAGCAGATGGCGGACTGGCAGTCCAGCTCGCTGAACCAGCGGCTGCTGCATCATCTGCTCAGTGTATCGGCCTTTGATCTGCGGGAGCATATCACGCTGTTGAACCGCGAATACAATACCCGCCTGAAGCTGATGGCGGAGCTGCTGAAGCGTCCGGCCTGGAAGAACAGTGTCTACGACATGCCGGCCGGCGGCATGTTCCTCTGGGTATCGCTGCCCGAAGGGCTGGACGCGATGGCTTTGCTGCGTGCTTCGCTATCCAAGGGCGTAGCCTTCCTGCCTGGTCCGCTCTGTAGTGTAAGTGGCGGCTCAGACCGCATCCGGCTCAACTTCAGCCATCCCGGCCGGGATGAGCTGCTGCTAGGGATGAACCTGATGAGTGAAGCGGTGACTGAGTTTACGGCCCGCAGCTAGGAAACCATCAAGAGCATGAATGATAGGGTGTCTTGTAGGAAAAGTGACCGCTTGGCCTTGACGGCAGGCGGTTTTCTTTGGCTTTTTGGGGCCCCTGTAAATTACCTGAATCATCATCGAAGCTAAAACTCCACTTTGTGGGGTTATTTGGCGTGCAGGGGTCTATGAAGAACATGCGTCTAATCAATTGTGAAAAGAAACACAATAGAGACCAATGCCTATCAAAGGGGATGCATGTGGAAATGCAAGCGATGGAGAATGTACTGGAGTGCAGGAATGTAACGAAACGCTATGGGAAGAAGACCGCGCTAGACCAACTCAGTCTGACGATTCCCACAGGTAGAATCGTAGGGCTGCTCGGGCCTAACGGGGCGGGAAAGACGACGCTGATGAAGCTGATAGTCACTCTGCTACGGGATTATAAAGGCAGCCTTACGGTCAGCGGCATACGCCCCGGCCTGGAAACCAAAAAAATGGTGTCTTATCTGCCGGACCGTGAATTCCTGTATCCATGGATGTCGATTGAAGAGAGCATTGCTTTTTTTGATCACTCGTTTGCCGACTTTCAGCGGGAGAAGGCGTATAGCATGATTGCAGAGCTGGGACTGAATCTGCAGGATAAAGTGAAGTCTCTGTCCAAAGGGATGCAGGAGCGGGTGAGTATCTCGCTGGTGTTCGCGCGCAAGGCCCGGCTGTTCGTCCTGGACGAGCCGCTGGCGGCGGTGGACCCTTCCACACGGGATAAGATTATAAGGATTATTCTGGATAACTTCGACCCGGACAGCTCGATTCTGATTAGTACGCATCTGATCCACGATGTCGAGAGCCTGTTCACGGATGTGGTGTTCGTGAATGACGGCAAGGTGCTGCTGCAGGGGAGCGTGGAGGAGCTGCGGCGGGAACATGGTGTGCCGATTGAGGAGTTATTCAAACGTCTGATTTAATCTGTTAAAGATAAGAAAAGGGGAGAACATCATGGTTCAATGGCATCAATTCAAGCTGGAATGCCGGAAGCATTTCGCTGTATTTGCTATCTTCACCGCCTTGAGCGGTCTGGCTAATTTGTATTTTCTGTTTGACCGGGGACAGGATATGGCCTTCGTCTTTCTGCTGGTAAATATGGTGATAGGCATTCTGCTGCCGGTCTATATCTACATGGACTATTACAAGGAGTTCTTCACGGGGACGATGCCGGTTAACCATCTGCTGCCGCTGCGAACCTCTGCGCTCTTCGGTGTGAAGTCTGCTGTCTTCATGCTGGGTCTTACCGCAGTCTGGTCTACCACTTTGCTGGATGTCTTCTTGAATCCCGAAGGACTGTACCAGCTGCGGATCGCACACTCCACAAGTCCCGCGCTGGGCATCTCCTACTTCATACTCTCCAAGCTGTGCAGCCTTCCGGCAGGCCTGGCGCTGATTGGTCTGGCCCTGGCAGCTGCCAAAAGATTCCGTAAGCCTGCGCTGAGCTACCTCTGCATTGCTGCCCTCATCGTCCTTGTTACCGGCATCCAGTTCGCTCTGGTGATCCGGGGGAGCCAGCATTTCAGTATCGGTTCCTCAGCCGCGGCCAGCTTCAAGCAATACGCGAATCTGCTTACGGTTAGCCCGGCGGGGCGGGAGCAGCCGTCCAACATTAACGAGACCATTAACTGGCTGTCGGTTGGCATGAACCTGCTGGTGGCGCTGCTGGCCGGAGCTGCGGGCAGTGCGCTCTTGAACGGGCGCAAATATGAGCTTCACGGAAAATGATCGCATTTTCATTTGAAATTTACCGGATGCTATGTTAGGCTGGAGTCAATTAAATCTTCCATAAACACATCGTTTACCGGATTGTTACTGGCCGTGCCAGGCAAAACCTAAACTGATGGTGACTGATTTGAACCCGTTCGCCGGGCTCGATGATCTTGCCATAGGTTTAGGTTTTTCTGTTATATAGGCCATGCAGGAACATCATAATGAAAAGGGGTAAGGACTATGGCTACAGTACTTAACGGATTTCCTGAGCATTTCTTATGGGGCGGCGCAACCGCTGCCAATCAGCTGGAGGGGGCTTTTGATCAGGGCGGCAAAGGGCTGTCTACGGCAGATATGATCGCCTTCGTGCCTAAGGATAAGCGCAAGGGGGATCATTCCATGGAGATCTCCTCGGAGCGGATCGCCCGGATTCTTGCCGGAGAGACGGATGACTGGTTCCCGAAACGTGAAGGCGTTGACTTCTATCACCGCTACAAGGAGGACATTGCACTATTCGCCGAAATGGGCTTCAAGGTGTTCCGGCTGTCGATTAACTGGGCCCGGATCTTCCCGAACGGTGATGATGCCGAGCCTAATGAGCAGGGTCTGCAATTCTACGACGATGTATTCGATGAACTGCTGAAATACGGCATTGAGCCGCTGGTTACCCTTTCGCACTATGAGACACCGCTCGGTCTTACACAGAAGTATAACGGCTGGGCCAGCCGTGAAGTCATCGGATTCTATGTGAAGTATGCTGAGACTGTATTTACCCGTTACCGGAATAAAGTAAAGTACTGGCTGACCTTTAACGAGATCAATGTCATGCTGTTCAGCCCGTATACCGGCGGCGGTATTCTTACAGACCGCGTGGAGAACAAGCTGCAAGCGGTCTTTCAAGGTCTGCACCATCAGTTTGTAGCAAGCGCTCTGGTTACCAAGCTGGGACATGAGATTATTCCGGGCTCGCAGATCGGCTGTATGCTGGCCCGTATGGAGAGCTACGCGCATACCTGCAATCCGGCGGATGTGCGTAAGAGACAGCAGGAAGACCAGCTGAATCTGTTCTTCACGGATGTGCATGCGCGCGGCAAGTACCCGCGTTATATGAACCGTTATTTTGCTGAGAATCAGATTGAGATTGTCCGTGAGCCGGGAGATGATGAGCTGCTTGCTGCGAATACAGTAGATTTCATTTCGTTCAGCTATTATATGACGCTCACTGTGTCCGCAGGCCCGGAGGGTGAGGCCACGGAAGGGAATCTGCTGGGCGGTATCAAGAACCCGTATCTGAAGGCTTCCGACTGGGGCTGGCAGATTGATCCTGTAGGGCTGCGCATTACGCTGAACAACCTGTACGACCGTTACCAGAAGCCGCTGTTCATTGTGGAGAACGGACTGGGCGCCTATGACAAGGTGGAGGAAGACGGATCGATTCATGACCACTACCGGATTGATTATTTGCGGGAACACGTCAAGGAGATGAAGGAAGCGGTAAAGGATGGCGTGGAGCTGCTGGGCTATACGGCCTGGGGCCCGATTGACCTGGTGAGCATGTCGACTTCGGAGATGTCCAAGCGCTACGGCTTCATTTATGTAGACCTGGATGACACGGGAAGCGGCACGCTGAACCGCAGCAAGAAGGATTCGTTTGAGTGGTACAAGCAGGTCATTTCGTCGAACGGTGAAATATTGTAGTTGAAATGGGGCAAGCTTAAGAAGCACAGGCCTTAATAAACCGTTTTCATAAAAGTGTTGTCATATTTACAATGATATGCTAAGATGCTGCTACAGGTAGAATAACTGGATTGTTACTGTTCATTCAGGCAAAACCAGAAACGGGCACTCTTTTGATGCCGTTTTGGTTTTGCCTTTTTTCACACAATAATGTTGTATCCCCGCGTGGTGGGGGGATTTTATTACTCTGACGGTGTAAGGTGATGGAATGAAAATTGCTAAGGTGCTCAACAACAATGTGGTCACCGTACTCGATGCCAGCGGGAAGGAACGGGTCGTCATGGGCCGCGGAATCGCCTTCAAAAAGCAGCCCGGGGATGACGTTGAGGATGCCCAGGTTGAGAAAGTATTCGCCCTGGAGAATAAAGAAGGTTCACAGAAGCTGATGTCGCTTCTCTCGGAGATCCCGCTGGAATATGTGGAATGCACCGATGAAGTGATCCGTTATGCCGAGACGGTGCTCGGGGAGAAGCTGCATGACAGCATCTATATCTCACTAACGGACCATATCCATTTCGCCATCGACCGTCACCGTCAGGGGCTTCAAATCAAGAATGCGCTGCTGTGGGAAATCAAGCGGATGTACCGCAAGGAGTTCTCCATTGGACTCAAGGCGCTGCAAATTATCGAGGAACGGCTGGGTGTTCTCCTGCCGGAGGACGAGTGCGCTTTCATCGCGATGCATCTGGTGAATGCGCAGATGAACGGTGAGATGCGGGAGACGGTAAGCATCACGAATATCGTGAAGGACATCTTGAATATTGTCCGGCGGAGCTTCCTCATTGAGCTGGATGAAGAATCCCTCGGGTATTACCGCTTCCTGACCCATCTGAAGTTCTTTGCGCAACGGGTGGTCCAAGGCACTCCGATGGAAGAGCAGGACCAGGATCATGCACTGCATGATCTGGTCATGAAGCAGTACCCTGCTGCCCATGCGGTTGCGGTGAAGATAGCGGACTATACCCGCAAGATATACAAAAGGGTCTTGTCCAAGGAAGAAATATTGTATCTGACCATTCATATTGAACGGATTATCCGCAATGAGGAAATAACAGAATAATGTGGTGCAGGATTGCTACTCGGTACAGAGGCAAAACCTAAACCCGGACAGTGCTGGAGGCAGAAGACTGCCTTTCCCCGCTGATCGGCGTTTAGGTTTTTTTTTGCGGAAAACATACTATAGCTAAGGAGCAACATCTTATGAATACAAAAGAGCTGTCCAAAGAAATATTGAAGCTTGTCGGCGGAGAAGAGAATATCGATCAGGTTACCCATTGTATGACCCGTCTGCGCTTCAACCTGAATGACAACAACCGTGCGGACAAAGCGGCCCTGCAGAAGACGGACGGGGTTATGGGCGTGATGATTAACGGCGGGCAATTCCAGGTCATTATCGGCAATGATGTGCCGGTGGTCTACAATGACCTGATTGGCAATATGTCCGTTTCTCCTGAGAAGAAGGCTTCCGGTGACAAGGTGGAGAAAAAGAAGCAGAATCCGCTGAGCAAGCTGTTCGACTTCATCTCGGGGATCTTCACACCGATCCTGCCGGCCATTACCGGTGCGGGGATGATCAAGGGGATTGTCGCCCTGCTGGTAGCGGCGGGTTGGATGGGGACGGAGAACTCCACGTATATCATACTCTCGGCGATCGGGGACGGCGCCTTCTACTTCCTGCCGATTGTTCTGGCCATCAGCGCTGCCCGTAAGCTGGGAAGCAATATGTACATCGCTGCTGCGATCGGGGCGGCCATTCTGCATCCGACCGTCACCACGCTGCTGGGGTCAGGGGAGCCTGTTACCTTCGCTTCACTGCCGGTGGTAGCTGCAACCTACGCTTCGTCTGTCATTCCGATTGTGATTGCAGTATGGCTGGCCTCCTATGTGGAAAAAGCCGTTGATAAAGTAACCCATGCTTCGCTGAAGCTGATTGTCGTTCCGACGGTTACCCTGCTGGTCATTGTACCGCTTACCCTGATTGCCGTAGGCCCGCTGGGTGTTATTATCGGGGATGGCCTGACTGGAGGCATCAGCTGGCTGTTCGAGAATACGGGACTGTTCGCAGGCCTGCTGCTGGGCGGAACCATGTCCCTGTTGATCATTACCGGGATGCACTATGCCCTGATTCCAATTATGATCGCATCTATTGCGCAGCTTGGTTATGACTATATGATTCCGATTATGATGGTAGCAAACTTCGCCCAGGCGGGCAGTGCGCTTGGTGTCTCTCTAAGAACGAAGAACAGCAAGCTGAAGTCCCTCTCCCTGTCTACAAGTATTACGGCCTTCATGGGAATTACAGAACCGGCCATGTACGGAGTGAATATGCGGCTTAAGAAACCGTTCATCGCTGCCCTGATCGGCGGAGCTGCCGGTGGTGCGTTCCTCAGCTTGTTCAAGGTAAAAGCCTATGTCATCGGCGGACTCGCCGGACTCTCCGGCATTCCAATGGTTCTCGGTGCGACCTTTGTCTATTCGGTCATCGGCTTCGCCATCGGGGCGGTAGTTGCTGCGGTTGTCACTTATATTATCGGCTTCGAGGATGAGCAGGAAGCTGCTGCTGCGCCTGCGGTGACTCCTGCTGAGTCTGTAAATGTATCTGCTGCTAACACTACTGTAAACGGCGCTGCTGCTGAGCCTAAGATGGTGAATCAAGAGGTATTTAGTCCGATTGCCGGAGCGGTGAAGCCGCTGAGCGAAGTGAGCGATCCGGCCTTCTCGGAAGAGATTATGGGTAAGGGATATGCGATTCAGCCGTCCGAAGGCCGCGTAGTCTCGCCGGTTCAGGGAACGGTGTTCTCGCTCTCGAAGAGCGGACATGCGATTGGTCTGGTCAGCGACAGCGGAGCAGAGATGCTGATCCATATCGGCATCGACACAGTGAAGCTGAAGGGCCTGCATTTCTCGCCGAAGGTAACTGCCGGAACCCGGGTGGCTGTCGGCGATCTGCTGATGGAATTCGATCTGGTGGAGATCGAGAAGGCTGGCTACAGCACGATCACGCCGGTTATTATTACGAACATCCAGCAGTATCAGTCCATCCAGTCTGCTGGCGCTACCTCGGTTAAGGAGAAGGAGCTGCTGTATACGGTGCTTGCTTAGGATGAGCTAGGGGCCAGGTGCGAATTAGCAAATGGCTGGGGCTTGGAGTGAATGAGTGAAGAGCTGGGGGCTTGGAGTGAATAAGCGAAGAGCTGGAGTATAAGCAAGTAGGATGTTCTAGAGTATAGGTCTGGTAAGTAGATCGAGAAGGTACTAAGGAGTTGTCGCCCGCAGCAGGTCTGCGTGGGGACAACTCCTTTTTTTGGCCGAATGTGTGCAGAAAACAGAATATATTGTGTTGGCGCCTGTCCAGGTAACCTTGTTCTGTGGAGATAGGTGGAAAAAGAGCATCTAATTTGACTGCATTCCTGAGAGTTGGGACTATAGTTGGAATAATTACATCTATTTAGCTGAATTATGCTAGTTGAGCCAAAATGGTGGGAAGTAAGTGTCGTTTATCCAACTAATCTTTTGCGCCGGGAAAAACTCAACAAATTATGTGTTAATTTTCCAACTATTGGCAGGGTGGTGGAGCGTGAACGCCTTATGATTGCGGGCATGCCTATGTAAAGGCGGGTGCGGCTTACTGGCTCCGGCTGGTGGAGCAGTGAGCGGACAGATGGGTAGCCCGGCGATCCGCGTCCGGCTGGTGAGCAGCGAGCGGACAGATAAGCAGCCGTGGCGGCCCGTGTCCAGCAGATGGAGCTGCGGACGGTCAAGCCCGGGCGCGGGCCTACAGCTTGCCCGCGCTGATCTCCGCGACCTTTGCATACTCGATCAGCGCCGCTTGTCCGGCGGCCGTGAGTGTGTAGCGGCCGCGCTGCACCCGGAAGAACCACGCATAGTAGTTCTTCTGCAGGATCGCAGCGGCGCCGGGCACGCCGCTGTGCTTCCGCAGCGCGGCGGGCGTGACGCCGCGCGCGCCCTCCGCCCGGCTGTGCGCAGCCGCCGGGCCCGCACCCGCAGCGGCATCACCCGCCGCTGCTGCCGTACCCGCGGCCGCCGTCTCCCCGGCGGCCAGGGCCATGCCCGGCGCGCCGCCGAGCGCTGCACGCCCCCGCCGAGGCCGGCCGCTCCGGCGGCTTCGGCCTCCAGGGCCTGCAGCGCGGCGGCCACGCGCAGCGCCTTCTCGCGGTAGGCAGTCACGAGCTTGACGCGCGTGCTGCCGCCGGTGTTGTAGTCCCCGCTGCGCTCGCGGAACTCGTAGAGCAAGCGCTCGCGGCGGCGGACGGCGCTGCGGGCCTGCGGCGGCGCCTCGCCCGGCTCCGCGAGCACCTCGACGAGCGGGGCCTTCGTCTTGTAGAAGACGACGGTTACCAGCCCCAGGCCGAGCCGGCGGCATAGCCCGGTGAGCTCGCCCCAGCGCTGGTTGACCGCGCCCTTCTTCTCCCTGACGCGTTCTACCGCGAGGTAGACGTTAGGGCTAAGCCGCAGCCGTTCAATGCCTTGCAGCAGCAGGGCGAGATTGAACGATTTTTTCATCTCGACAATGAGCGGCTGGGGCTCGTCCTCCCGGATACCGACCAGATCGCAGGTACGCACCTCGCCCTTGATCTCATAGCCCTGCCGTTCAAAAAATCCCTTCAAAGGAGCATACAGCTCCGTTTCCTGTTTGATCGCCATTGGTTGTCACTCCTGCCCTGGATTGCAGCGTAATTATAATAGAGAATTCATGATTCTCTATTATAGCACAGCAAAAAAGAGGTCAACTATTCCGGGCTCGCCGCATAGGTATGTAATACACTTTCTAAGCTTGGTGGAGCAAGTAGGAGCGCAAGAGGAGGCAGCGAGCCATGGATATTTTTGAGCGTATAGCTTCGTATCGGGCTGAGAACGACCGTTTGGCGTGGAGCGGCACTTTCAAGGACTATATAGAACTGCTAAGAGCAGACCCCTCTCCCGCAAAAACGGCTCATTCCCGCGTATACGACATGATCAAGTCACACGGCGTCGAGGACATCAACGGACGTAAACGGTATAAGTTTTTTGAACAGGAGATCTTTGGACTGGATCGTGCGGTGGAAAAGCTGGTGGAGGAATACTTCCATTCCGCAGCCCGAAGGCTGGATGTGCGCAAACGGATCTTGCTGCTGATGGGACCGGTCAGTGGAGGGAAGTCGACGCTCGTAACGCTGCTGAAGCGCGGCCTGGAACAATATTCGCGTACGGATGCGGGTGCGGTGTATGCGATTGAGGGCTGCCCGATGCATGAGGACCCGCTGCACCTGATTCCGCTGGAGCTGCGTCCGGAGATTGAGCGGGAGCTTGGTGTACGGGTTGAAGGCAATCTGTGCCCGTCCTGCCAGATGCGGCTGAAGAATGAGTATCACGGGGATATCGAACAGGTGGCAGTTACCCGGGTGCTGTTGTCAGAAGAGGAGCGGGTGGGGATTGGCACATTCAGCCCTTCGGATCCGAAGTCGCAGGATATCGCGGATCTGACCGGCAGTATCGACTTCTCGACCATTACCGAATTCGGCTCGGAATCCGATCCGCGGGCCTACCGCTTCGACGGGGAGCTAAACAAGGCCAACCGTGGCCTGATGGAGTTCCAGGAGATGCTGAAATGCGATGAGAAGTTCCTGTGGAATCTGCTGTCCCTGACCCAGGAGGGGAATTTCAAGGCTGGGCGCTTCGCGTTAATCTCGGCGGATGAGATGATTATTGCCCACACGAATGAGACCGAATATAAATCCTTCATCTCTAATAAAAAGAACGAAGCGCTCCAGTCCCGTATGATCGTCATGCCGGTTCCCTATAATCTGCGCGTCTCTGAAGAGGAAAAGATCTACGCCAAGCTAATCGGCCAGAGCGATATGAAGCATGTGCATATTGCCCCTCACGCGCTGCGTGCGGCGGCGATTTTCTCGATCCTGACGCGGCTTAAGGAGAGCAAGAAGCAGGGGATGGATCTGATCAAGAAGCTGCGGATGTACGACGGCGAAGAGGTCGAGGGCTACAAGGAAGCAGATCTGAAGGAAATGCAGACCGAATACCTGGATGAGGGCATGTCCGGCATCGACCCGCGGTATGTCATCAACCGTATCTCCAGCGCCCTGATCAAAGGCGATTTGCAGTGCATGAACGCGCTGGATGTGCTGCGGGCGATCAAGGACGGTCTGGATCAGCATCCTTCGATTACGAAGGAGGAGCGCGAGCGTTATCTGAATTTTATTTCCATTGCCCGTAAGGAATATGATATTCTCGCCAAAAGCGAAGTGCAAAAGGCCTTCGTCTACTCTTTTGAAGAATCCGCCAAAACGCTGTTCGAGAATTATCTCGACAATATTGAAGCCTTCTGCAACTGGTCCAAAATCCGCGACCCGCTTACCGATGAAGAGATGGAGCCGGATGAGCGGCTGATGCGCTCCATTGAAGAGCAGATCGGCATTTCGGAGAATGCGAAGAAGGCCTTCCGCGAGGAGATTCTGATCCGCATCTCGTCCTATTCCCGCAAGGGCAAGAAGTTCGAGTACAACAATCATGACCGGCTGCGGGAAGCCATCGAGAAGAAGCTGTTCACGGATCTCAAGGATATTGTCAAAATCACCACTTCCTCCAAAACACCGGATGAAAGCCAGCTTAAACGGATCAACGAGGTCAGCCGCCGCCTGATCGACGAGCACAACTACTGCCCAATCTGTGCCAATGAGCTGCTGAAATATGTCGGAAGCCTGCTGAACCGCTGACACAGCGCCACTTTGACATACGGGTTCTGCAAAAAAAAGGGAATATCCCAGGCCATCGTGATGGCTTAAGGATATTCCCTTTATGTTGTCTAGCTATCAGAGGATTCCTTATTCGCTTGGAAGCCTCTACTCCTCCTGAGAATCCTTAGGCTCCTGCTGCTTGCCGCCAATCTTGAAGCTTAACTGGCCGTTATATTTGCCGAGCTGTCCGCCCACGCCGATGCCTGCGCCTTCGCCGCCGCCGAACTGAGCATTGGCCTCAGCTCCGATGCCCTTATTGCCGCCTAGCTGAACATGGGAGTCAAAACCGGCGCCTTGACTAAGGCCCAGATGAGCACCTGCATCTGCATTAAGCCCGTGTTCGCCCCCGGCCTGCGCGCCCATCTGGACATCTGCGCCCTGCCCGCCGCCAAGCTGGGCCTTGCCCTGTGCGGCCACCCCGTATTTGCCGAAGGCCTGGGCTTCAGCATTCACGCCGATGCCTTGCCCGTTACCGACATAGGAATCGCCTTGCGCTTCAATGCCATAGGAGGGGCCGCCGATATGGCCGCCTGCCTGCATACTTGCGCCGCTGTAAGCCAGTTGTCCTCCGGCATTCATACCGATGCCGTGTTTACCCCCTAACTCGCCTCCTGCATCGACATGAATTCCCTTTCCGCCGGTCTGACTTGCCCCGGGATGGCCGTCCACCGGATTGTTCGCAGCAGCCGGAGGTTCGGAGGTCCGGACAGTCTGCGTATTCCCGGCAGTTGCAGCGTTCTTAGCAATTCTC
This sequence comes from Paenibacillus sp. FSL P4-0338, assembly GCF_038002365.1. Taxonomy (NCBI): domain Bacteria; kingdom Bacillati; phylum Bacillota; class Bacilli; order Caryophanales; family Paenibacillaceae; genus Paenibacillus; species Paenibacillus sp. FSL P4-0338. The sequence continues at coordinate 2,129,109 of NZ_JBBOCG010000002.1, forward strand.
GGAACGGGCTCCTCAGCGGACCCCGAACGTACCAGGTAGTGGTAATGCGAATAAGGATAGGGCTGCGGCAGATGCCGATAGCCTGACGGATGAGCTGAAGGGGTCGAATCTTCGTTCTTGTAATTCATGCGGGATACCTCCATTCTTGAATTCATTACAATAGCCTATTCACCGAAATGGGAAGTGATACGTGTCAGCTGAATATAAAAGTACATTTGTAATGGCTGCATGACTGTGCTACATTATGAATGAATTATATATTATTCACTCAGTCACGGAGGGATTACGGATGGAAGATAAGAAGGCTGAGATTTTCAGATGCGGTAAAGAGCTGTTCAGCTCCAAGGGCTTCAAGGACACCAATATTTCTGACATCACCAAAATGTGCGGGTTCGCTGTGGGTACGTTCTACAATTATTACGCTTCGAAAGAGAAGCTGTTCATCGATATTTATCTGCAGGAGAACGAGAAGCTGAAACGGAGTATCCTGCAATCTTCGGTCAATCTGGACGACGAGCCTGCCAAAGTGCTCAAAGAAATCATGGCGCTTAATTACAGCGGAATCAATTCGAATCCAATCCTGAAGGAATGGTACAACAAAGCTCTTTTCAGCAAGCTGGAGAAGGAATTCTATGAGCATGGCGGGATTGAAGGTATTCATGAAATGATGAACAGCGGCACGCTGGAATTAATCCGGCACTGGAAGACCAAGGGGAAGATCAGAACAGATCTTGCGGACGGCATGATTCTTGCCTTGTTCAACTCTGTGCCGTATATCGACATTCACAAGGAAGAGATAGGGGTTAGCTATTTCCCGCAGATCCTGGATTATTTAGTTGAATTCATTATGAAAGGCTTGACGGATACACAGCATTGACACAGATCTATGGTTTCGTTTGGCTTGCTGCAGAATACACTATTAAATGTTCAGGGATGTACTGGGCATTTTATTTTGCTTTGAAATGAATGAATTTAATTAAGTTCATTCATATTCTATAAAATAACGAATTGAGGCGCCATTATGAAGACTATTATTATTTACAGATCAGGCCGCAGCATGAACACACAGAAGATTGCAGCCGCTATGGCTGAAGTGCTGGGTGCAGATTTGGCTAAAGTAGAGGACGTTAAGCCGGAGATGCTGTCCGGATATGACCTGATTGGCCTTGGTTCAGGCATTTACGCCTCCAAAATCCACCGCAAGATGTTCAAATTCATCAAGAGGATGCCGCTCCGGGACAAAAAAGTCTTTATTTTTTGCACCTCCGGATCTGGAGAATTCAAGAATCAGGTGCTGGTTGAGACCAAGCTGGCGGCGAAGGGCAGCAACGTGATCGGTGAGTTCCATTGTCCCGGGGAGTTCAGCCCGCTGGGCTTCAATCTGGATAAAAAAGGGCATCCCGATGAGCTGGATGTCGAGAAAGCCCGCCTCTTCGCAGCCGCCTTATTAGACAAGATTGTCTGAATAAGCTGAGTATAGAGCAAGACAGGAACAGTCCAACCGGCCACAGTCTGCTATAATGGACTCACCTATGTGGACCAGAAAGGCCGGTGGAGTTACTGAATTACAGCAGAGAGATCGGGCAGACGATTGATTATATTGAGGAGCATCTCATGGACCCGCTGACAGCGGAGCAGATTGCAGCGTATGCAGGGTATTCGCTGTATCATTTTTGCCGGATGTTCAGTAAGGCTCAGGCTATGCCGGTCATGGAATATGTGCGCACCCGGAGATTGTCGCGGGCTGCCGTTGAATTGTTCAACGGGCGGAGAATTACGGAGATTGCGCTGGAATATGGCTTCGAGACCCCCGGGGGCTTCGCCAAAGCCTTCCGCAAAACTTACGGCTACAGCCCCTCCCAGTATGCGGCACGGATGAGCGGGTATCTCCGGGACCGGTTAGAATATGAGATTAAGGACTATATTGCAGAGCCGGTGATGGTGGCGAAGTCTGCTTTTAACGTAGCGGGGTACGGGATTGAGACGGATGTGGAGGCCGGGAATGCTACGCAGGACGTCGCTTCCTTCTGGTATTACTATGAGGGCGACAATCTGGAGGATCAGATGTACGCGAAGCTGAATCCGCCTAAGCACGGGGAGGTTGGCTTGTGCATTCCGGCAGACACTGGCGGCAACGCCGTCTATCTGCTAGGGGTTATAGTGGAGGACTTCAGTAAGGTTACTCCTGACATGCTTACGGCTGTTGTGCCTGCGGCGCAGTATGCGGTATTTACGACACCGCCGGTGGACGCTACCGATGAGGCGAGACCGGAGACTTTTGCCGAGGTGGTCAAGAGTACCTGGAGATATATCTTCGAAGACTGGTTCCCGGGCAGCGGATATATGCATGACGAAGATAAGCTGAACTTTGAGTTCTACGACGAACGCTGTCACGCCCGTGTGGATTCGGTGATGGAGATTTATGTTCCGGTGCGGGGCCGCAGGTTTCATGAAACCATTGAATAGGTTATTGTAATATGTGGAAAATAGAGATAAAGGAGATAACCATGGCTAAACAACGCAAGATTTTACTAACTGTAACCGTATTGTATACAATGCTTGTGCTTTATTTTATGTTCTTTGCTTTCGGCAGAGGAGAGGCTTCGGATCATACCATCTACACCTTTATTTTCATGCCCGATAACTTTCTTAAGCTGCCGTCTCCGTCTGATCTTCTGCCTCCCACCCTCATGGATTTGGTGGGTTTCGGGAACACGATTGCGTTTATTCCTTTCGGTATATTGATTCCATGGCTGTACCGGGTCAGCTTCGTCCGGTTCATCACCTTATTCTTCATTGCGATTCTTGTCCTGGAAACGATCCAGGCTCTTACCTTCCTGGGCAGCTTCGATATCAACGACGCTCTTCAGAATTCGATTGGAGCAGCTCTGGGTTTTGGGGCGTACAAGCTTGGTTTCCGTTACCGGAGCCTCGGGCGCAATCTGGTGGCAACGGCTGTATCGGTTATGGTTCTTTTTATAGCTTTATGGGGGTTAGGGGAGGCGGTAGACAAAATAATAACTAAAGTAGAGGGTCCGTTCACAGCGATCACGGAATGGACGGACACCTCGGGCAATTCATCCGCAGACAAACCGGACAGCATTCAAATCAACGGACAGAAGATACCGCTCCGCTATAACCTGTATGGCGCTGAAGGCGGAGAGTCCAGAACGTTCACGTACAAGTCTGAGGGTCAGACGACTTTCTGCTTCACTTTCGGAAACCCCGAACCAACAGATTATTCCGGTGAGATCAGTATTACCCGGGATGGCCAGGAATTCTTGAATTATTCTGCAGATTTTCAGCGTACTAATCCTGAACAGTACCCTGTGGTATATGAGATGCCGGCTCTGCCGGGGCAAGAGCTGAAGATCACGCTTAAGGGCGGCTTGAAAGTATGGGATGTAGGATATAAAAAGATGCAGTATATCTGGAACTGAGTACTTAATCTTCTACTCCGAGAGGATTGGTGACGGTAATGAGAATGGCATTTGTACTGTTCGATGGCATGACCACCATGGATTTCGTGGGGTTCTATGAAGCGGTGAGCTGGGTAGCCATCCTGAAGGCGAAGGAGAACGTATCCTGGACCTTCTGCGCCAACAAGGCTGAGGTGACAGATGACCGGGGGTTGACCATGAAGGCCGATGAGGTGCTGCCTGATCTGGGGGCATTCGACCTGGTGTTCCTTCCGGGCGGCATGCCGACCCGGACACTCCGCTATGACGAGGACTTTATGAGCTGGATACGGACGGCAGAAGGCGCACGCTACAAAGTGTCGGTCTGTACGGGTGCTCTACTCTTAGGGGCGGCAGGATTCCTGGAGGGTAAAAAAGCGACCACGAACTCATCGGCCTACGATCTGCTAGCCCCTTACTGCGCGGAAGTCATTAAGGCCCGGGCCGTCCGGGACGGCGACACCTTCACCGGAGGCGGAGTGACGTCCTCGATCGATCTGGGCCTCTACCTGATCGAGTGCTTAGTGGATACAGACACTGCGCTCCAGGTGCAAAAAAGACTGGAGTACCCCTATTATCAGTCAGGTAAGCTGAGCGATATCTACTATCCGTATGAAGAGGAATAGACAGAAAGGCAAGCCCCTGCATCAGGGCTTGCCTTTCTTTTGTCCGTTATTACGGGGCTGCAGCGTCCAATTGAACCGCCACGTAGCTTCCCAGTTCAACCATGCCTGCACTATCCAGCTTAGTGGCATCGTATTGCTTGATGACCTCGGCGGTTTTCTGCATCAGCTTCGAGCTGTCGGTATTGCCCAGAACGCGCAGGACTACCAGAGTCTCGCCTTTCTTCAGCTGTTCGGCCAGCTTAGTCTTGTAGGCTTCGAGAGAATCTACCTCAAGTCCTTGCGTCACATAATAATCGTAGGCATTGCTGGTGGCCTTGAACAGAGGCAGCTCATGGTCCAGCCAGTAGGCCTTGTCCATCACATACTCTACATCGGTGGCTGTAGCATCATTGGAGTTATAGAGCAGATAAGGAAGTCCAGTATTGGTGGCGTTATTGGTCGGGTCAACATTGACCCATTCGTCGCCGATCTTCACCTTGTTCCAGGCGTGATTCACACCGCTCATGGTTCCTGTGACGACCATCGAAGGGACCTGGACGAGATCCGAGAGCAGCTGGAAGGTATGGGCATAGCTCATGCATACGCCGACTTTTTTAACCAGAATGCCATAGGTATTGAAAGAATCGTTATACTTCGCATCTACTGTCTTGAACTCCTGCTCCTTGGCATTCTCCAGTGCAGCATCGTCATAGACGGTGTTATCATTCAGATAATTATAGATCGCCATCTGCTTCTCATCTGCACTCATGCCTTCCTTGATCGTAGCCGCGATTACTTTATCTGCTTCGGCAAGAATCTCCTTCTGCTTGGTGCGGATGGACTCGGCAGAATCATCATACTTGACATTCAACGTCAGCTTCTCGTAATCGTAGCCATAACCGCGGAAGCCGAGAATGAGCGGGTTCTGGTAGACCACCTTCTCAATCACATCCACCAGGGTGCGGGCATTCTGCGCCTCCGGGAAGGCTTGCAGCGAAATTTCGGTCTCGCCATTCATAAGGGATAACGCGAGGTATTCCTCCAGCGCAGAGTCTGCATGAATGAGGTCAGCCCGTATCGTGGTGCCTGGAACCGCCTGCTTGTTGCCTTCTTCTACCTTGCTCTTGGTATTTTCTTTTTGCTGGTCGATGACATTATCTCCAGCTTCACTGGCGTTCCCGCTATCGTTGTTGTCGATGATAGTTGGTATATCAGGTGCAGGCACATAATCTGTGTCATTCTGCGGCTCCACATATCCCGGGTTCGCCTTGTTGCTCTGGGCGGCGGCAAGACTGGCAATATCCGCTTCCGTCAATTGCGCAACCTGAACATATCCTTTGAGCGCAGTACCTTGAAGCGTGTACGGGACATCAGTTGGACCGGAAGCCTTAAGAGTCACAGCTTCGGTGTCGTACATCACTGTTACTGAGGCTTTGGAGCCGTCAATGAACTGAACAGGAACGGTTTTGGGCAGCTCTGTGGCATTCTTGTACAATTTCAGGTTGATGTTATCCTCAGGAGCCACAGTGCGCGGCAGACGTTTGGATAACGCCACGGTATCTGCCGAGCGGCTGAACCGGGATTCTTTGTCCCCCTGAACGGCAGTGACGTAATATTCACCTTGCACATTGTTATTCTGTATGCTGGTAATGGTCTCATCTACTACACCTAGCGCACCGCGTCCATCCTTCATGAAGTCGTTATACGAGTTGCCCTTCACTGTTGCAATCAGCAGCGGACGCTGATCCGCGTAGCCTTGCTCCGCACCGCTGAGCGGCTCATTCGTGTTCTCCATCGTAATGTGGGAAGCACTGTAAATGTTATAGCTCTCTGCACCCGGCACCTCATCCCAGACCAGGGTTAATCTGCCGTCCAGACTGATGTCGGATTGCAGGTTCGGCACAGGAAGATCCGACTTCACCGTGAACGGAATGATCACCGGCTGCTTCAGCAGAGTTGGCGACTTGGCATCCAGGTCATAATTGAGCCGGATGTAGTAGACAGGCGCGTTCCCCCAGGAGCTGGCTCCGGTAGCGCGCAGGGAATCGGAGGGAAGAACGCCGAAGCCGAGCGGCTTGATGGAGTATACGCTTTTGCCGTCAACAAGCTGTGAGTCCTCAAGGGTCCCGACTTTGCTCTCCGGGAGTGCCTTGATATCGGTATGTACGGATAACGTCTTGCCGATGGCTTCGGAACCAAGATCAGTATTGAATCTGAAGATGAATTCCATATCCTGCTCCACATTATACATAGGCATGATGCCCGGACTGTGATCTGCTTCGTCTGAATCATACTTCTGCTTCAGATCGTACACGGTCTGTGAAGCCTCAGGCGGAGGGTTCTCCGAAGTGTTCTTTGTCTCAGCAGTTGCCGTGGCTGCCGGGCTGGATGAAGGCGCTGGACTTCCTTCTTTGCTGCCCCCCATGCAGCCTGTCAGAATCACACACATGATGAGTAGCAGTATTGCCAGTTGTTTCACTTTCACTAACGTCCTCTCCCGTCTGGTTTCTGTATGAGGGTAACCATGGACCATCCAGAATTACCCATTATAAATCACAGGAGATATATAACCCATTCGGATACTATTAAAACAAAATTGGGATAATTTATATTTAAGTATTTTTTGCAGCAGGGTTTGATCTCCCAATCTAATACCATTCAAAAACAAGCCGCAGCGTAATTGCACATAGCAACTACACTGCGGCTTATTGTGCGAACCCATATGTTTCTTTACATAAACCGCCGCTGCACCTTTTTGCCGTCATAGGTGAACAGAGCGTTTTTGTCTTCTACGACGGTCTGCAGATGCACGGTACGGCCCCAGAGGGCA
>NZ_JBBOCG010000003.1:0-29917 GCF_038002365.1 Paenibacillus sp. FSL P4-0338
TATGATATAAAATATATGCTAAAATAGAAATAAATAATAATAGGGTGATGCGAATGGAATCGAAAGAAAAGCCTCCTAGGCTCACTGTGTATCTTCCGGAAAGTGCCAGAAAAGAGTTGCTAGAGATATCGGAAAAAACTGGATTGTCTCAAACACAACTGGTTGTTATGGCTACACACAGTTTAATAGCTAATCATAAAGCTAAAGGCAATGCTATTTTTTCCGAATTGCTAGGCATAAGTTCAAATTTAAATGAAAATTAGTTACAAGAAGGTGGATAATAATATTGTGAGGGGTTACGAATCGCTATATAATATCCATAGCTGATAAGGAGGGGAAATATGAAGTACAGTATTAATCTATTTGGATTTGCGGTCGATTGTGATATTAAAATCAATGGTGAGCATTTTGGTATAGAAATACCGGAGGAAAATCAGAAGGCTTTAAAAAATTACTTAATACGAGTATTGCCCAAGTATGGACGAGAAGCTTCTAATGATTCGTCCCTAGATGCTTTAGTGAAACTTGCACTGGATGCTGAAAAAACATTAGATGGCCGTATGGTAGAGCCTAAGCTGAAATTACCCTATGAGTTTCAGCCTGAAATCAAGGAAAAACTAATTGAAGCAGCAGCATTACAAGAAATATCAGCGACTCAATTATTAATTCGTATTATTGAAAATAAATACCAAGAAATTATAGGATAGGGGGTAATGGACGATGGCATATGGAAATAAGGTTAAATTTCATTATGACGTACCTGTCTATATAAAAAAGCAATTAGCTACGGCTGCAAAAAAGTTGAATATGACAGCAACCGAACTGTTATCCAAAACCATTGAAGAAGAATATGAACGTGTAATAAAGGAAAACAAGGCTAAATGAACTTAGCCTTTTCAATGAATTGGTGCATTTTATGGATTTGGTCAATAGTAAAACTTTGATAGGAATAATCTGGACCAATATTGTCATACGAAAAGGCATGGAAAATAGAATAGCTTTCCAACGGGTTGTCTTCAATTAGATAAACATACACATTAGGGATTTCTGTTGTTACATCACAACGAAATTGAGAGGTTGGGCTTGCGTCTATGATCCCCATAATATGTTGCTTTACATCTGAGGATACATTGGGCAATTGGTTTTCAAAGACTAACATGAGGGACCCCCTTTTGATTGAATGCCGTTTCTGTACTTAGTCTTCCCATTATACCAAACGTTTGTTCGCATGTTAAGGGCGTAATTTCCACAGGAGTATATTTTTTACGTAGAAAGGGAAGAATATATTTCGATTTTTCAGGTTACAATATTGACGTTTTGTTGTAGATTTTATCAAATAATGTATTATAGGGAGTTTTCAAAAGAGGTAAACAATGGACGTACCTTGAAATAACTTCCTATTTTTATTCACTACAACTTATAGCGTGACGTAACGATACGCTATAGTTAATCCTCTTTTTAGAGGTGGGGATTTATATCCGTAAAGGTATGCTTTTACGAACGAAGAAAAACCAATAGAAAATAGTTCGCAAAAGTCTTATTTAATCATTCAGCTCCAAAAATTTCGGGAGCTGGGCATTGAAGATCGTTTTACTTTTGTAGATAAGCAGAGCGGGAAAGACTTTGACCGAGAACAGTATAAGGCTATGCGTCTTGTGCTGAAAGAAGGGGATTTATTATACCTGGATGCTCTGGATCGGCTGGGCAGAGACTATGACGGCATCCTCCGGGAGTGGAAATATATCACACGGGAATTAAATGCTGATATTGTATGCTTGGAAAACGAAAGCTTATTCGACAGTCGCCGGTTTACGAGTCTGATCTATCGGGAAAAATTGAATATGCACAGTAAGCATCTGATCCTAAGTCTATATAGCAAAAGGCATGACTCTTTATTAATTGAGTCATGCCTTTTTTGGTTGTCAAAACGATTAGCTCATAAGTTCAATTTTCACGCTGTTTGCTCCAGACGGTTTACCAATGCCTACCCATGCACGATACGTCAATTCCACTCCACGATTGGCAGGCGCGGTATCGGTTACCCGAACAACGATAGACTGGTTGTTGGAAAGGTTTGTGACTTTAATATACTTATTACGGTATGTGCTGCTCCAACTATTAGTCGATGTCATGGCACACGTTAAATCGACAGGGTGAAGCACTTCTCCGTTACCTACAGTGGTATTTGAAATATTCTGATATGCACTCAGGTCGCTGTATCCTGAACATGATGGAGAGGTTGTGCCTGCCGCAGTACCTTGGCAAGGGTGTCCGTAAAAATCACAACGAGCACTGGAAGAAATGACGCTCTGCACGGAAGCACCTGTATTTGTCGGAGCGACGAGCGCTTTAAGTGGATTGTCACCGGCTGCGCTGGCAAAGTTCGGATTAACTGCCGCACGAATTTGGTTGGCAGTCAAAAGGGCATTATGCCAAGGCATAGGGCCAGATGCTGTCATGATTGCCGTTTGGGTGGTACTTGCTCCTGAGTTGCTCCAGTGGGTCGGTTCATAGAGTTTAGACGGATGCTGTTTCCAACCATCACTGCCGTTTGTGTCGTACAGATAAGTGACCTGGCCTACATTTCGGCGTACACGTGGACAGCTAATGACATATTGTCCGTTCTCATATGATGGAGTAATAAAGTCAAGATCCCGGTTAGGATCGGCAAAAATGTAATTCAAACGCTGTTTAACGGCATCTACACGAGAAAACGTATCACCAACAATATATTTTCCGTTAATGTACAAACCATATACGTCACCAGTAATTAGATTAACAGTAGCAGTATTAGCCATGAGAAAATCCCTCATTTCATTTTAGTATGAAAGAGGTGGGACATTTAAAATAAGAAGGGTCCCGTCCTTCTCATTTCAAATTCTCTTTCTGTTTATATATTATCATGTTGCGTAACGTTACGCAACATAAAATTACAAAAAAAGCCCAAAGGCTTTTTAAGAACTGGGAACTAGAAGGTTATTTTCAATCTTCCATTCTGAAACCTCGCCTTTGGTTACTTCTGCTTTGAAAGTGTTAGATTCCTGGTCATACATCACTACTGCGGCATTCATGGCTTCATTAAGATTTACGCTTACCAGGGAATCCTTCTCTATTTTATAGATGGACGTTTCCGCTGCTGTACCCACAGTAGCAACGATTTCTTTAATCCCGTCTTGGTCCACATCAGCCTCAACGGTATTGGCTTCTATATGCAACACTGTTGGGGGCGAAGTGCTGAGTGACACATAATTAGAAATTGGGGCACTAGCTCCAACAGATCCGGTCACTTTAACGTAAGATTGACCCAAAACATCAACTGTACTTGTCGAATAGTCGCTGGCCCCTTCATAGCCGATCTGTCCCATATCATAAGTTCCGTCTTTGGATTGAAGTGCAGCATAAATTTTCTCTACATCATCCTTCTTTTTATAAGTTAAAACCTTGGATTCATCAACTGCTTGACTCTTCAATTGTTTAGTTTGCTCTACTGCATTAATTTTGGTCAGTGGCTCGGCAGTTAAAGACGTTGTATACTTCAACTGAAACTGCTTTGCTTCAGGTGCTACTACATTTGTAGCAGGCTCCTCCGTTGCACTGGTAGTACTATTGGTTGTTGAAGGAGCATCTGAAGACGGGGTGCTGCATCCTGTAACCACTCCTAATAAGATTAATGCTGCTACTGTTTTTTTCATTTGAAAACCAACTTTCTTTAGTATTTGCTTGCATCTTTTACACAGATTTCAAGCAGTATAGTTTCACCTTTATAGACGATAACATTCGCATATTTGTTGTGGAAATATCCAATTTTTTTAAAAAATTATCTCGAAAATATATATAGTTGAGAACAGAGGTTTAAAATTGAAAGGAAGTGTAGTGTATATGGATTTACAGTATATCGGTGTGAATAGTAGATCCGGTCGGAAAGAATGGATTGAACGCGAGCTTGCGCGTCCTTACCGGCCAGATGGTATGGTCATGGAGGAATGGCAAATGGAACAGTACGTACCATTCATGGAAACCGTTCAGGATTGTATCGGACGATGCCCTACAAAAGAAGAGCATGATACGATTGCATGGTTATCCAGCCTTGATCCGAGTACAATTGATAGTATTCTGAGCATAATCAAAGCTGCAAAAGGTGGCTGTATGTAAATTGCTTCGATGAACCAATCAAGCAGATAGTTCCCAGAGCTAAGGGAAATGAGTTAGGGGCGTTATTTTTCTTGCTTCATTTCATGCAACTTAATAAAGACGGCATACTCTTGAAGAGTGGAAAACCCGCAACTATATCTGATATCGCGGATAGATTGGGCAAAAAAGAAAGACGAACCAAGGAAATTATAGGTAAGCTAGTTGACCTTGGTTTGATAAATAAAGGCGGAAATAACACAAGAAATACTACCTATAGCATAAGCGAGGACTACTTCATTATGGGCGGATTTGAAGGGGGAAGGGATGGTAAAGGTATGTTCTCAAGGTTATATCAATTACAATCCAGGGGGCAGTTAAAGAATATCACCTTAGAGGATGCGGATATCTTACTAAGAATACTCCCGTATTTTCATTGTCAAAAGTATTATTTGTGCAGTAATCCGTATGAAATGGATACGGACGAAATCCATCATCTAAATGAAACTGTACTTGCCGAATTAATTGGAGTGCACCGAAACACGCTAATCAATCGTATGAAGTGCCTTGTGAGGGCGGGGTATATCTTCAAGGGTGTAGGTATTGGAAACGCTTATTTCTTTCAAGTAAATCCAGATATTATCACAAGAGAAGTAGACCCAGATTCACCTGATGCCCGAGTATTAAGACAGCACTTTGCAGACTATCTCAGAAGATGAAATACGTGAAAAAGCTCCGAGAAAAGTTTTTTTAAGCCATAAAGGAGCTAATAAGCCTTTAGTTAGGAAATATTATCATCTTTTAAAAGAACTTGGGTTTGACCCATGGATAGACGAAGAAGATATGCCTGCTGGAGCTCAATTAATGAGGTCTATTCGACAAGGTTTCAAACAGTCTTGTGCTGTAGTGTTTTTTATCACTCCGGAATTTAAGGATGAAAAATATTTAGAAAAAGAAATTAATTATGCTATAAATGAACAACTGAACAGAAAGCAGTTTACTATTATTACACTACAGTTTGAAGATGAACAAGGTAATAAAGGGTTGATACCAGAAATGTTAGAAGATTATGTTTGGAAAACCCCACGGACAGAACTGGAAGCGTTCAAAGAGATTATTAAATCTTCTCCAATTAAAGTTGGACAAACAATATGGAAAATAGAAAGATGATTTGTATAACAGACAGTGGCTTTTCATAAGGTTTATCTTCTGCGTAAATATGAGACTTTTCTAAGTTGACTACATATGTATAAAAATAATACAATCAACTTATCCAACGGTCACGTACCGAAACGAACGTTTTAACTCAGACCGCTGTAACAATAAAGTGCCATAAAGTCAATCAGCATAAGGGATTGCGGGTTTTTACAGCGAGGGGCGGTCTTGAAAACCGTTAGGGTGCAAGCCCACATGGGTTCGAATCCCATCCTCTCCGCCATTCCTTTACATCTAAATAAGTGCAGATAGAAGCCGTTCTCTTAGGAGGGCGGTTTTTTGTATCCGCTAAGGTCTCTTTTTCACCGGAAGCTGTTCCAGCGGGAATAAAAATCCGGCTTTCTCCGCAATGTATTAGAGAAGGAGGCTGATGATAAAGATGGACCGACAATTGCAAGTAGATCAGCAGAGTCTGGTGTCTGCCTGGCAGGAGCGGCTGCCGGAACTGATGGACAATGGGGACAGCTTCAGTGTGCAGGGGGATGCGGCCAACCAGAACAGTCTGCTCATCCATTTCAATGCAGCAGGACGGCAGGGGTATTCTCTGGATTTCCGCTGCACCTATGTGGATAGCCGCGAGGTTGCCGTAGATTTGCTTGACGCCGAACAGGCCGGGGTACATGCAGATGAGCAACTGGATGCTGTTCAGCTGTTGGCGCAGCAGTATACGAGACAGATTCATGAGTGCGCACAGGCCCTTCAGGGCTTAACTAATCCATAGGAGGTAATCGAAGTGAGCAAACCCAAGAGCATGCCTGTACCCGGCGTACAGCAGGACAATCAGGGGCCCCGCAAGGAGCACCATTCTTCAGGTCCGGCACCGTTATCCGGGTCTAAAAAGGTGAAGCAGGCCAACCATGTGGACCATAACAATCCCCAGGGTTAAAGGAAATATGGAACGAAATTACTAAATGATGTTTCTCATATTTGCCAAATGGTTTATCATTAGGGAGGGGAAAGAATTTTTTTACATGGGAGAGGAGAAAAATAATGAACAAAAAATGGGGGCTATCCGCTGCCGCGTTACTGTTAACTGCTGCAGTAATTCTGCCGGGATGTGCAAAGAAAGAGGAGCCTAAGGCGGCTCTGACTTCAGCTGCAGCCAAAGCTACAGCTATGACATCTTACGAAATGAAGACCAAATTAGTTATCAATGATTTGTCGATAGACACAGGTACCAATGAAGCGGATGCTTCAACGGGCCAGATGCTCAGCATGCTTAAGAACGCCGAGCTTACTATCGATGGAGTCTACCAGGCAGAGCCTATGCAGACAGAAATGACAACCGTTCTGAATCTGAAGGGGGACATGGCCATGTCCTTCACGGTTCCAATGGTAATGACCGGACAGAAGCTGTATGTCAAAGTACCTTCGATTCCGTTCCTGCCGATTCCTGAGACGATCGTTAACAAATTCGTAGAGCTGGATCTGAAGCAGCTGGCTGAAGAGCAGGGCGCTGAATTCAATCCTGCACAGATGGATGCACAGAAGGTGCAGAAGCTGTCGAATGAAGTGATGAATACCTTGCTTGGTGAATACGATCAAGCCAAGTATTTCAATGATATCAAACCTAAGGATGCAGGTCTGCCTGAAGGCGTAGAAGCCAAGCAGGTAGTTCAATTCCAGGTTACCAACGATAACGTCAAAGAGGCACTCACCATTCTGGTGAACAACGCTTTGCCGAAGATTATTGATATTATGGGCAAAGAAGAATACAAGGATCTGCTGCAGGTTGAGCCTGCCAAGCTGGCCGAAGCCAAGGAACAGCTGCAAACCAGTGAAGCCCGTGCTGAGTTCGACAAGAGCCTGGCTGATCTGAACAAGTATCTCACTATTAACCAGTTCCATCTGAATACCGCAGTCAACAAAGATGATTATCCGGTATACCAGGATATGCTCATGAACATCAAGGTTAATGATCCTGACAAGGGTGAGAATGTTACCTTATCTATGAATGCAAGCAACCAATACAGCAAGATCAATGAGAAGCAGACCTTCAAGATTGGCATTCCGCAAGGTGATGATGTCATCACTCTGGAAGAGCTGCAGCAGCAGTTCGGAAACACAGGTACGAGTACTTATTAATACCATAGTTCCGCACACCAAAGACCCGTATGAGCAAATCCCGCTCATACGGGTCTTTGTGTGCACATATGAAGTTTAAGGGGATTCCTGTTCCTCTGGCAGGAACTCCTCAGCCAGAATGGCGTAGGTGCGGTGATCCTGCCATTCGCCGTTAATCCGGATGAAGCGGCGCGCGAGTCCCTCGGCCTGGAAGCCGTTCTTCTCCAGCACTCTGCGGGAACCGTTATTATGGGGCAGGATGGCAGCCTGTACCCGGTGAAGCCCCAGAGAGCGGAAGGCATACCCGAGGATCAGGTGTACGGCGGCACTGGTGTAGCCTTGTCCCTGCTGCTCATGATCGATCAGATAGCCGATATCGCAGAATTGTCCGACTCCCCGCACTACATTGGAGATCGTAATCTGGCCGATCAGCTCGCCGCTGAGCAGATAAATCCCGAACATATACGCGCTGTCCTGCTGCGCATCCAGGATACGCTGGTTAATCAGCTGCTGCTGGCTCTCCAGGGTGAAGTAGTCTTCACTGCGAAGGGGCTCAAATTGCTGGTGCGCGGTTCGGTTACGCAGACGGAGGCTTAGTAGCTCCTCTGCATCCGTAAGCTCCAGCAGCGAGAGATATATCCCCTGTGCGTTGTTATACAGCTTATAGGACATCTGGTATTCTCCTTATAAGAATGATAAGTGTTAATGGGCTTTCTAGAGCTTCGCAGGCCGCTTCCGCAGCTTGCGGAAGAAGGAGGTCAGCAGCTCCGCGCATTCCTCCTGCAGCACGCCCTGGATGACCTCTGTGCGGTGGTTAAAGCGTGACTCCTCCAGCAGGTTCATCAAGGTCCCTGCACAGCCGGCCTTGGGGTCCGGAGTGCCATACACGGTAAGCGGCAGCCTGGACTGCACCATCGCTCCTGCACACATGGGACAAGGCTCCAGGGTAACGTAGAGCTGGCAATCAAGCAAACGCCAGGAGCCCAGGGCATTGCTGGCTTCCCGGATCGCTACCATCTCTGCGTGGGCAGTGGAATCGAGCGTCGTCTCGCGCAGATTATACCCACGGCCTATAATTTGGCCTCCGTGGACAACTACGGCACCTATCGGTACTTCGCCTAAGGCCTCAGCCTTGCGGGCTTCTCCTATCGCTTCTGCCATCCAATGTTCATGAATGGCCCGCTCCTCCGAAGGCAGTTCTTCAAGCCTGGTATTCAAATGCATCTTCCCTTCTTCTATGCCCATTATACAACGAACAAATATTCGTTCTTAACAAATTGTGGACAACTCTGTGGATAACGGCCGACTTATACACAAAATTGTGCACATCGCAATTTGGCAAAATGTTTATATGTGCATAACCTGTGGATGGTTTCTTACCTATTGTAGAGAAACTGTCCCGATAATTCAATATCTGCCAGTGCCCGGCTGTGGGGAAAGGCCTTTTCAAATGGAAGGGCAAAAGGTATGATTATGTTGAATGCCCGCTAGGATTTACCAGCGGATAAGAGGTGAACAATACGCTTGTCCATAAAAACGAAACTATCAGCAATTATTTTTGG
The DNA here is from genome assembly GCF_038002365.1 of Paenibacillus sp. FSL P4-0338. Classification (NCBI taxonomy): domain Bacteria; kingdom Bacillati; phylum Bacillota; class Bacilli; order Caryophanales; family Paenibacillaceae; genus Paenibacillus; species Paenibacillus sp. FSL P4-0338. Next base: position 8,970 of record NZ_JBBOCG010000003.1, read on the forward strand.
CTCTGTACTCTTAATCTTAATGCTTAATCTTACACTCAACCTTTATGCTGCCCGGAATAATCTGCGTAATGAGAGCGTAAGCAACATGAAGATCACTGCGAAGCAGGTTGCCGTATCGGTGGAGCAGAGCGGCTTCAGCTCGAATTACGTGCAGGATAAAATTGCCCAGAACCTGCGGTTGACTGCCATTCTGGCATCCTATGAGCTGGATCCGGATATCAGGAATATTACTAATCAACAATTGAAGGCGCTATCCACCAAGCTGGGGGTGTCGAATATCTCGCTGCTGGTGAAGACTGCGGATGATATTATCGTAGCGAAATCTTCAGATCCTGCAGAGATTGGACTTTCGACCAAGGGCATGGGTTTTTGGTATGTGGCTTTTCTGGAGCTGTTTGCAGGCCAGCGCGTATCTGTCGATCAGGGGCAGTCCCTGGAGAATTTCTGGTCCGGGCCGTTTGAATATTCAACCTCCAATCCGGAGTACATCGATAAATGGGGCTATTATTATGACGGGGCCCGCAATTATATCATAGATCCGTTCGTGAGGAGTACAGCGGTAAGCGATTATGTCAAAATTATGAGCCCTGATGAGATCATCCAGGAATCCAAAGCTGTAAATCCCGGAATTCTGGAGATTACCGGAATCAATCCGAAGACCTTCGGAGCCTCAAGTATGCTGCCTGACGGCGCAGATCCTAAGAACACGAAGCTGCGGAACCGTCCCATCCAGTACGGCACCTATTCATACGGCAATATTGCAGAGGATAAGGCGGCAATCCGTGAAGCATTGAACAAGGGCAAACCGGTAACGCTGGATACGAAGGCACTGGGTAAAAGAGTGCTCAAGAGCTTCATTCCGATTGAGCGGCCGGGAGCGGCGGATTATGTGATCAGTGTAGTCATGGACTACCAGGCCATCTCCTCGGTTATCCGGGAGCAGCTGTTCAATAATATCACCACCTCGGTTCTTCTGCTTATTATCTTCCTCCTGGCCAGTTATGTCCTGGCCGGTGTAGTTACACGCCCGATTCAGGATATACTGGCTAAGGTCAATGATGTGGCTAAGGGTAAATTTGAGCCTCCGCTTAATGTATCCAGCCGCGATGAGCTTGGGCAGCTGGCCCAGCGCATCAACGCGATGACCTCACATCTGCTGCAGCATACAAACCGGCTGGGGCAGACACTGGAGGAGAACCGTGCGGTCAAAGAGCATCTGGAGTCGGTGATTAACGGCACTTCAGATGCCATCCACACGGTGGATATGGAGGGGCGGATCATCAGTACGAATAGAGCCTTCGAGGACCTCTATGGATGGGGCGCTGCGGATGCTCTGGTCAAGCCGCCGTATCTGGTTCCGGCCACTGTGCAGCAGCAGGAGAGTATACGATTGCAGCAGCTTAAGGACGGGGCATCTCTGCCGCCTGTTGAGACCGTCAGGCTGAAGCGGGACGGCTCCCTGGTAGAGGTCAGCGTCAGCAGCTCGGTTATCCGGGATGAAGAGGGCCAGCCGCAGTCGGTTGTCCATGTATCCCGTGACATGACCGAGCGCAACCGGATCGAGGAGCTGCTCAGACGCTCGGAGAAGCTGACTACAGTCGGCCAGCTTGCGGCAGGGGTTGCTCATGAGATCCGCAATCCCTTGACCACCCTGCGGGGCTTCCTGCAGCTTCAGCAGGAGAAGAAGGTTCTTGTTCCGCTGCATATTGAACTGATGCTCTCGGAGCTGGACCGGATCAATATGATTGTCAGTGAGTTCCTGATTCTGGCGAAGCCGCAGGCTGTTCATTTCCAGCAGAGGGATCTGCGGCATATTGTCGGCGATGTCATCTCTCTGCTGGATAGCCAGGCCCACCTGTTCGGCATTGAATTCACCACATATTTCTCGGGAGTACCCGCCATGGTGCACTGTGAGGAGAATCAGTTGAAGCAGGTATTTATCAATGTGATCAAAAATGCGATCGAAGCGATGCCGGACGGGGGAACGATTACCGTGGAGCAGCAGGAGCTGGAGGACTCTGTGGTTATTGTGATCACGGATGAGGGTGGAGGCGTCCCTGAGGATATGCTGCCCAAGCTGGGAGAGCCGTTCTTTACGAACAAAGAGTCCGGAACGGGGCTTGGCCTGATGGTCAGCCAGCGGATCATTCAGGCTCATAAGGGCAGCCTGGAAATTAGAAGCGAGTATGGCCGGGGAACGCAGGTAATCATCAAGCTGCCTGAAGCGAAGGAGCAAGCACCTCCGGCCGGCATGAATATAGAACGGAGTGAGGACGAACATGAGAATCAATAAATTCATCAGTGAGACAGGCTATTGTTCACGCCGTGAAGCAGACAAGCTGGTCGAGGGAGGGCGGGTCACCATCAACGGTGAGACCGCTATGCTGGGCAGCCAGGCTGAAGCAGGGGATAAAGTGCTGATTGACGGCCAGCCGCTTCAGACGGGCAGCAGGATCGTGTATATCGCGCTTCATAAGCCGGTGGGCATTACCTCTACCACAGAAGCGCATATTCAAGGTAATATTGTCGATTTCATAGGACATGAGGAGCGGATTTTCCCGATCGGGCGGCTCGATAAGGATTCAGAGGGATTGATTCTGCTGACCAATGACGGTGACATTGTTAACAAAATATTGCGTGCAGAAGGCAAGCATGAGAAGGAATATGTGGTCACTGTAGATCGACCCGTTACGCCTTCTTTTCTGACCGGCATGTCTACCGGTGTGAGAATTTTGGGCAGCAAGACACTTCCCTGTGAGATTACGCGGATCAGTGAGCGGGTATTCCGTATCGTGCTGACTGAGGGCAAGAACCGGCAAATCCGCCGCATGTGCAGTGCCTTCGGTTATGAAGTGCGGCGGCTGCAGCGCATCCGGGTGATGAATATCCGCCTTGGCGCGCTGAAGACCGGAGAATGGCGGGAGCTGTCTCAGGAGGAGAAGCAAGAGCTGGGCGCTATGCTGAATTATCAGCTGCAATAAGATAATAATGCCATACCTATAATAAGAGCTGCTCCGATTGACCCTGACAGGGGTCGTTCGAAAGCAGCTCTTATTGGTTTCATGTCTATTCAGGGAGCTGTTACATTAGAGACATCCGTGGTCTCTGCAGCAGCATCCTTATATTTACGAAGGATAGATACTTCTACCCGGCGGTTCTTGGCCCGCCCGGCAGCCGTAGCATTGGTAGCGATGGGGTGGTATTCGCCAGAGCCGGTCGGGCTGAATTTCGTCGGGTCCAGGTTGGGATTGAGCAGCAGAATCTTCATGAACTCAAGGGCGCGATCTACGCTAAGATCCCAGTTCGAGGAGTACGTGCTGTTGGAGATTGGAACATTATCGGTATGCCCCTGCACCAATACTTCATAATCGGGAAATTGCTGCAGCATGTTGGATATCGACTTAGCCAGCTGGCGGGATTCGTCCTTCACTATAGCCTGTCCCGAAGCGAACAGGGCATTGTCGCTAATCGTGATCATCAGCTGGGACTGATTCAGCTTGGTGCTAAGCAAGTCGGTCATCCCGTTGTTCTTAATGTACTGGTCGAACTGCTTCTTCAGCTTCTCCAGATCCTCCTGCTCCTTGGCACGGAGCTTGGACAGATCGGAGGTGCCGGTGTTCTTGGCAATCACATTGTTCAGTTTATCCTGCTTGCCCTGGTCCAGCTGGGTGCTGGTCGGGGAATCCGACCGGTACTCCAGGACGCCGCCGCCGCCGCTGAGCGCTGAATTAAAGGCTTCAGCCATTTGCTGAAATTTCACGGCGTCCGTAGCGCTCATGGCGTACATAACTAGGAATAGAGCAACCAGCAGGGTCATCAGATCGGAATAGGGAAGCAGCCAGGATTCATCGGCATGCTCTTCATGTTCCTCATGCCTAGTCTTTTTGCTCACTGGAAGCCCCCTCCTTCTCGCTCAGCTTGGCACGCTCGGACGGAGTCAGGAAGACGGACAGCTTCTGGTTAATGGCTATGGTAGACACCCCGGACTGAATGGAGAGCAGACCCTCCACCATCATCAGGCGGACTTCAATCTCGCGTTTGGATATCCGCTTCAGCTTGTTCGCCATAGGGTGCCACATAACATAACCGGTGAATATCCCGAGCAGGGTTGCAATGAAGGCACCGGCAATCGCATGGGCCAGGACGTCCATGTTACTCATATCACCCAAGGCGGCAATCAGCCCGATAACAGCCCCGAGTACCCCTAGTGTAGGGGCATACATCCCGGCCTGGGAGAAGATCAAGGCTCCGGCCTTATGTCTGTCTTCAGTGGCATGAATATCTTCCATTAATACATCACGGACGAACTCCTGATCATTGCCGTCAATAATCATCCGCATGCCGTTTCGGAGGAAGTTATCTTCAATTTCATCGACATTGGATTCCAGAGCGAGCAGTCCTTCGCGGCGGGTAATGGATGCCCATTCCATGAACATGGTAATCAGTTCGGGCTTACCGACCATCTTTTTCTTCGTAAACAGGATCTTCAACAGCTTAGGGAAATTCTTGACTTCCGACATCGGAAAGGCCATGAAGATGGAGGCAGCCGTGCCAAGAAAAATGATGACATAGGCAGCGGGGTTGTTCAAGCTTGCAAGCGGAGCATGCTTGAGAATCATCCCCCAGATTACTGCGACCAGACCAAAAACCAGGCCTAGAATTGTTGAGATTTCCATTTATACACCTCGTCCATGAGAATTAAGAAGTGATCGACTAACCGCGTATTTCGTCCTTGAACCGCGGGAGAACACTCTGTTCGTAACCAAATCACGTATATTCTTCTTTATCGACATCATTCCCTTTTTTGTGAAGTGATTTTTTCGGCTATAATAGATAAGGTAGGTTATTATTCATCAGCGAAGAAAACGGAGTGATTGATGTGGGAGTTAAGCATGGCAGAGATTACGGTGAAATTCTGGTTGAACTGACAGGAGCCGTTGGACGGATTGCAGACGGGTACATTTTTTTTGAAATGGAGCCTGAAGAGTGGACAAATCTGCCGGAGGAATCAAGGCAGGAGGTCTGGGAGGCGCTTGCGGAAGACCTGTTCTACGCGCTGGGCAACGAGCCGGTCATTCAGGTGGGCAGCGGAGTTGTAATGTACGATAAAGAAACACACCGCATTAATATTCTGCTGGGCGATGAGGATCTGGCTTCGGTCGTTCTTGTATAAAACAGGGGGGAAATGCGGCAGCGGGTTTGTCCCGGGCATCCAGCCATGTTAAAATTGGAAGTGGAGTACTAATTGCCGGGATGTCAGAATACATTTAATCAAAAATCTTTAGCCTGGCACATCCCTTGGACTTTCAGAAGCTGAGGGATGTTTTATTTGAAGGCAAGAGCAGGATTAAGGAACCGTTAACTTAGCAAGGGAGGAAACGAATTGCAATTAACTGAGGAACAACTTCAGGAGCAGATCGGCAAGCTTGAGGGCTGGAAGCTGGAGAGGGATAGGCTGGTGCGCAAATATATGTTCAGTGAATATATGAAGGGAATTGCTTTTGTGGATGAGGTAGCGGCAATTTCGGAGGCCTTTGACCATCACCCGCATATCACCATTGATTACAAGACGGTTGTTCTGCGGCTGGCTGCAGATGTGGAGAAGCTTGATCTCCGCCAGGCGCATGAATTTAATGAGGCATTCGAGAAGACCCGCTAGAGGACAAGGCTCCTATGGAGACAATAGGAATATCTGATCAATAGAAATGCCCGTGCAAGGATCATTCGTTATCCTCGTCACGGGCATTATACATTTGAAATGAAGAGCATGGTGTTTGTACAGGTTGCGGATTATTTCTTCTCGGCCAGCCATAGGGCTACATTCGCAATCTCTTCAGGGGCCAGCCTGTCTTTGAAGGAAGGCATCTGTCCGCGGCCCTTGGTGACTATGCTGTAGATCTGCGGCGCGTCATGCGAAGCGCCTTCCTGCTGCAGGCTGGGTCCCGCCCCGCCCTGAAGCTGGTCACCGTGGCAGGAGATACAATTGGCCTTCACTGTAGCTTCTGCGCCAGCAGCGTCCAGCACAACCTCCGGCATGGTCGGCTTGTTCTGCTCCGCCACCTCGGATTTACCGGGTAAGGTAAACATTAAGATTACTGCAAAGGCACAGGCGGCAAAAAACAAACCGCTCATGATCCATTTCTGCATCTGCATCCGTCCCTCCATGTAAGCTGCTGACTCCATTATAGCGGATGGTGAAGCGTTATCATAGTATTTGTGTCAAAAAAATGAACACAAACGATCCATTTTTTTGCAAATCAATCTGTCTCCAGTGCTATTCCTCATAGACCATGCAATAAAAAGGCTTATTGCCGGTCGGGGTGCGGCGTTCATAGGTATCCGTTATAGTGAATCCGCATTTCTGGTAAGCGCGGATGGCGCGCTGGTTCCAGGTCAGCACCTCCAGGTCGATCTCACGCTCCGGGTATCGCGCCCGTGCTGCCTGCACAATAGCCTTCATGAACAGATGCCCCATTCCATGGCCGCACAGCTCGGGCCGCATTCCGACACCAAGCCGGACTACCCCCTCCATCGGAAAGAGCTGGGCGAAGCCGCACAGATCCCCCTGTCCGTTCACTACAGATACATATTGCTCACTGCGAAGCTGCGGGTCTCCGAACTCCACGCCCAGCGCCTGCATCTGCTCCCAGGACATCCAGCCGTAAATATTATACGGAGGCTTGTAGCTCCACTCACAGATCTCAGCGGCATGCTGCGGTTCCATAGGCACCACATAAAAGGTTAACGGGGAGCTAATCATTACGGGAGGCCTCCTTCCAGCCGAAACTGCTTTTAAAGGACGGAAAAGCCGTTTCCACTTGTTCTTCTATTAATTATATACAAAAACAGCCAGTTTCGACGCAAATTCCTTGCGGAAATGCAGAAACTTGACAAACGCCAATAATTATTTTCTGAAAGTACAGAATCGGTGTTTTACAAATATAGAGACGGGTAAGTAATTTTATAGACAAAAAAAAGCCCTTCTCCAAGATTTCGGCAAAAATCTTGGAAAAGAGCGTAGGTTACAAAGAATTATTGTACATCATCGTTGTCTTGGGAATCCGAAGCTACAGTCTTGTAGGCATCTGTACTCATGATTCGTTTGGCGCCAACGTAGCGGTTGACGTAATAGCTGTCACTCAGCGAACTGATGGTTACACCGCGTGAGGAAGAGGCATGGGCGAATTCGCCGTCACCAACATAGATACCTACATGGGATATGCCCTTACCGCTTGTATTGAAGAATACAAGATCGCCTGGTCTCATCTCGTCACGGGACACGTCAGTACCCATCTGGTACTGAGAGCCGGATTGATGGGGCAGGTTAATGCCGATCTTATCAAAAACATACATTGTAAATCCGGAGCAATCAAACCCGTTAGTTGATGTACCGCCGGATACGTATTTGGTTCCGATGGCTTTGTCGATCACTTTATCCATTTTGGAATCCGCGAAAGCGCTTCCTGCTCCGATTGTGAAGATAATGGACAAGCTTAGTACTGCGGCTGCTAGCTTCTTCTTCAAAAGTAAATACCCCTTCCAATGCCTACGAGGTTAGCTTAAGGGTTCGGTTGAAGGTCCCCTATGACCCCTCTTAGAATAGGAGGTCAATTCACCCAAAGTGGTTCCCCCGTTTCCCTAATTCATTAGGGAACTCGGCACGACTGTTGATTAGGATTAGCGGTTCATTCAATACATGACAAAACCTTTGTTAAAAGCGATTCAATAATTACAAAAATGTTACTAAAAGCTCACTGCGATAATTGTAACAAAGACTAAGGCGCTTGGCAATCACTTATAACATATTAATCCATCTTTTTTGCTGTTTTTTAGAGTTATAGCCCTTTCGAAAGACTCATATCTATGCGCCGGGGTTATTTAATATGATTTTTTCTTTGTTTTTGCAATAAAATGCTGTTTCAAGGCTGTGGATTCGGGTAAAAGGTAGAATAAGGAAAAGGAAAAACCCGGAAATGATTACGGCAATAATCATCCCGGGCTCGTATAAGTTACATTTAGTTGTTAGAGGCTGAAATATTCGGGGTATGCTTCAAAGGTTCAATCGTAAGCGACAGCTTGGTAGGCTGTTGTGCTCATTACTCTTTTGGCGCCAACGTAGCGGTTGGCCCAGTAAGACTGGCTCATCGAACTGATGGTTACACCACGTGAACTGGAGGACTGTGCGAACTTCCCGTTTCCAACATAAATACCGACATGGGAAACTCCGTTACCCAGAGTATTGAAGAACACGAGATCTCCGGAGCGTAGATTGCTCTTGGATATTGTTGTTCCAACTTTGTACTGTGCTTTGGATGTACGGGGCAAGGTAAGCCCGACATTCTTGAACACATACTTGGTAAATCCGGAACAGTCGAAGCCGCTGGTGGTTGTGCCCCCGGTTTTATACGACGTTCCAATGGTTTTTGAAATCACAGTATCCATTTTGGAATCTGCGAAGGCACTGCCCGCTCCGAGTGTGAATACCATCACAAGACCCAGCGCCGCTGCGGTGCATTTTTTCTTGAAATTCTGTCTAATCAAAAGATGTACTCCTTCCAGGGCCTGCGAGGTTAGCTTAAGGATTCGGTAGAAGGTTCCCCTATGACCCCTCTAAAGCGAGATCAATTCACCCAAAATATGGTTCCCCCACTTCCCGGTGCAGGGAATTCGGCGTTTTATGCACCAGAACAGTGACTTATCGGCATTGATTAAATTGCAATAGATACGGAAGATTCTGTTTGAAAGATTACAACTTTGTTACTAGTGGTACAGGCATCATTGTATCAGACGATTTACCCTTTTGCAAATGCTTTTGTCCTTCTCTTCAAGCAAAAAAGAGTCCTGCTCCCTGATGAGGGGCTGTGACTCTTTTTAGTATGCCGCTGTAGCAGCTTATTATTGTGGAAATGATTTACTGGACCAGAGGTGGTACTGGGCAGCGATTCCCCACATATTGAACAGCGTGGAGGGCAGCGGAGCTGCCTGGCGGAGCATAAGTGCCGGCAATCCGGGATAGAACAGAGCAGAGGCGCTACAGAGCAGAATTACGGCCAGGCTTCCCGCCCCCAGAATGACGGAAATACCGATCGAAGGCATCAACACCTTCAGGCAGATTAGCAGCGAGGAGAACATGCCGGTACCTGCGGTATAGCCGAATTGCATATAGAGCAGAAGCTTGCGGACAAGGAATAGATAGAGCAGCCAGCCCAGCACACAGGGCACAAGCTTGAGCAGGAGCTGAACATCGAGAACGCCGCTGAGCAGATGACGGTACATGCGTGGAAGCAGCCAATAGAGCGGCAGGAGGGTTAGTGCCCATTCGGCCAGGCTGAACGCCAGCACCGGCAGCCCATATTTTCTCATTCCCGGGAAAAAGAACAGTCCCCGCGCTCCGTCGCGCTCCTGATGAAGCTCGTGCAGCAGCCCTGCACGGATAAAGGGAGTCAGCAGCAGCCTTAGCACTGTCAGCGCCAGCAGCATCCACAGCCAGTGCTGGACGGCGGGGTCGGTGCGCAGCGCAGTCTGCCCCTCGATATAATACAGCAGCCTGCCTATTCCGCTGCCGCCGGCATTCGCATCCGGGTAGCGTAGCAGGACGGGGACAACCGCACTTTTAATGAATTTGTACAGGAAATAACCCCAGAACAGCCGGTAGATAAATAGCAGAATCAATATATAGAACTGTTCTTTCATGCTGATCCAACCGCGGGCAATTGAACTTTTCACCATTCCTTCACCTCACCAGACAAGAGTTCCGAGCAGGGTTTCAAGCAGAGTAGATGCGCTAAGCGTCCAGCGGGAGAGTGTGCGCGGCTCAAGCTCCGCCATTTTGAAATTATTAAGATGCCTGCTCTCCAGCAGAATGGAATGCCCCGGATCGATCTCTGCGGAGACCAGCGGAGCTTTATACGCTAACTCAAAGGAGGTAGCCTTACCCTCGTCATTCCAGTATTGCTGCACAGTGTACCCGTCTGCGAAGGTGAATTTCACGGGAACATCAGGGTACAGGCTGCCCTTATTGCTTACATCGACCACAGCGTTATAGCGGATCCCCCCGCCGTCGCCGTTGTCCCGTCCGACCGTGAGCCTGATATCATCAACTGCGAAGTCGGGTGCACCCCCGCTATAGACAAAACGCTCAAAATAAGTCTGCCAGGATTGCTTGGTCACTTTCTCCACAACCTTTTGGAAGTCGGCGGTGGACGGATGCTGGAAGCGGTATTTGCGGGCATAGGCGGCGAGGATGGCGTCCATATTCTTGGTTCCGGCGATGCGTTCCATATCCTTCAGCACCAGCTTGCCCCGGATATACACATTGCGCGTGTAGGCATCATCACCAGTGTATTTCCAGGTCTCCAGCGTAAGAGGCTGTGAAGAGGAGACCAGGCTGGACTGAAGCGGCAGGCTTGAGACCACGCCGTATTCCTGTTCCATTAGCCGGTCTTCAGCATAAGAGGTGAAGCTCTCATCAAGCCAGGCTTCTTCGAATTCATTACTGGCCACCAGGCCGTAGAAATACTGGTGCCCGATCTCGTGGATGATCGTGCGCTCCAGGGAGGTGCCCGGTGAAGTGTCCGTGGCGCCGAAGGCGGTAATCAGGGTTGGGTATTCCATTCCTCCGGCCCCGTTGCCGGACTCTGGCGGGACAACAATGGATAAAGTGGAATACGGATAAGGGCCGTACCACTTGCTGAATGCCGTCAGTGCCGCCTCGACCGCCTGGAAGTAACGCTCCTGGAGATGCTTATGCAGCGGGTCCAGATAGAGCTTAATCTTCACCCCGGGCACCTGCGGCGCGGAGAAGGCCTTCTCGGCAACCACGAAATCAGGCGATGCGGCCCAGGCGAAGTCGTGGACGTCATCTGCATAGAACTGATAGATCTTGCGGCCCTGTACAACTTTGGCGTCTCTCACCGGAAACCCGGTTGCGGCGACCTTATACTCGGGCGGGACAGAAATGGATACATTGTAGATCCCAAAATCACTGTAGAACTCGGAGTTGCCGTGATATTGATGCAGGTTCCAGCCTTCTTCCTTGAGTCCTCTTCTGCCGGCAGGCTCGTAGACGCTAAGCTTCGGAAACCACTGGCCGGCCATCACGAAGTCGTCAGCGGTTCCCATCCGGGCGAAAATTTTCGGCAGCTTAACCTCGAATTTAAGCCTTACCGTCACGCTCTCACCGCCGTTCACCGGCTGAGGCAGATGGACTTTGAGCAGTGTTCTGTCATTGACATTGCCGTCGTCCGGCTGCACATACTGTGTGCGCTGCATTAGCGAGACGCCCTCAGAGGTCCGCAAATCTGTCAGTGTAATGCTCCCGTAACCTCCTGCAGGCATGGTGTCACCGCGAAGCGTACCCCCGGACTCCTTCATGAAGGTGGTACCGGCGGATGCGAATGCATTGGGATACAGATGAAAGTAGAGCTCCTGGACCGGCTTTGCGCCTGGATGGGTCCAGGTCAGCGTCTCGGAGGCGACTAGGGTCTCCGCACCCGGCAGGAGCTCCACATCCATGTGATATTCAACCACGCGCTGGCTTAAAGCCTCTGTCTCCGACGTGTAGATCGTATCTGAAAGATCGGACTGCACGGGCTGCTGCCGGGGGATAATGGCGGGGGACTTGGCCTCTTTTGGAACAGAGGCAGTCCATACGGCAGGGCTATGCCCTGACAGAAACCATATTCCGCCTCCAAGCAAGGTGAGGACAGCCAGGACTGCGAAGATGAGGGTATACCTTAATGAATGTGGCTTCATACTATGATTCCTCCCGTGACAAGCATCTACGGGATGTATATGTTTGCAATCGCCGCATTATTAGCTAAAATTAAATAATTAGTGAATGGAAAGGATGTGCACATGTGGATAACGTACAACCGGAGGGCAAAAAACAAATTGCCTTGAATATTGTGAACGCCAGAGCTAAGCATAAAGGCTTCGGTGCAGGCTCGATTGATCTGAACAATGTATCGCCTGTCATTATTGATCAGGGCATCGCCGTTATCGATATCGGTGCCATGCATGCCAAGAGCAAAGTGGAGAAGGGAATCAAGTTCTCTATGAACCGTGAGGATGTTCCGGCGGGAAGACAGGTATGGGTCGTATGGGTCGCCGTTGACCGTACCCCGGAGGGACAGTTCTACGGCGGAATTACCGCCTGCGAGATGTGGATTGACACCGAGGCGCGCCGCGGTTGGAAGATTCTTGCGGATCATGTCAATAAGCTGGATGCGGCCTTGAAGCGTAAGCTTATTCTGGATGGACTTGGAAGTGTTGAGCGGGCCGCGCTGAAGTCATTGCTGATGGCCCATAATGAAGAGTGGTGGGCTGCTTCGCCTGAGGAGCTGAAGGGGGCGCTGTCGGAATAATACTTGTAGTTCAAGTGGAAACGGCTTTGCCGTCCTTTTAAAGGACGGTACCGTTTCGGCGGGAAATAGAAGGATAATGTACAGCGTGAACATATAAATTCTTATATTTGAACAAAAATTAAGGCTTGGCCCCGTTAGGGGGCCAAGCCTTATCTGATGTCTAAGCAGGGATGAATGGATAACGTTACTGCGGATCTGCTCTGCCGGGAGTGTTCAGCTTGCGCTTGAGCTGGCTGACTCTGGCTTGGCTGATGCCGAGAACCTCGGCAAGCTCCTTCTGGTTGGCATAAGGATGATCTTCGATCGCTTTCATTAGACGCAGACTCATTTCTTCGGTCTTACTTCTCCGTACCCCGCGGGCTGGCTCGGGCTGCTCTTCTGCTGAACTTGGGGAGGCATGGATGGGTTCTGATCCGCGTTCGGGGTCACTAAGCTCCTTCAGACAGGTGTTGCAAATGAACTGATCCTTATAGTAGGTAACATGATCAAGACTCCTGCAAAAGGTGCATTCTGTGGAGGTGTACTTTCGGAGGACGATTATATCCTCATCCAGTATAAAAAATTCAATAGGATCCCCAATGTCAATATTACGTGTCATGCGGATTTCTACGGGAACCACAATTCTTCCGAGACTGTCTAAGCTTCGGATCATGCCTGTATCTTTCATCCCATGTCCCTCATTTACATCTTTATATTTTTTGTAGATATATATGATTATAGCAGTAATTGTAAGTTAAGAGAACGGGGGAAGCGTATACAAATAGGGGGATTTATTGTCATTTTATAGGAGTGTTTATCATTTTTTGGCGCCTGAGGATGCGGAGATCAAAAATAGAAGAAAAACCTCTCCGCCTGGGAAGTCCCAAGGGAGAGGCTGATTAGGGTTCTCTTATTAATACCCAATATACCACAGCCGAAACAGCGGTATAGGCCTTTAGACCAGCCTGTGGGGCTGTGCCTGCGGATCGCTGGCCGAGACATAAGGATTAGCCCGCAGATAGAAGCGCCAGGGGCGCCCGGCATACTCTTCTGCATAAGGAATATTGATGCGCGGGGCCTGGACAATATCCAGGGATTCCGGGTCTTCCCCCTGCTCGATGCTCAGCGGGCCTTCCGGCAGATCGAACCTGGAAAAGTTAAGGCTCTTGTCAATCCGCAGCGCCCGGCACAGCTTGCCCGGCCCGCCGGAGAGGTCCGAGGGCTTCCTGACGGCAACCCCCCTGTATGCTGCCATAAGCTCGGCATCCCTCTCCGTAAGCGGCTCTACTGCCCGGATCAGAACGGCATGCGGCTCGTCCTGTGCGGCAGTTACGACATTTAGGCAATGGTACATACCGTAGATCAGGTATACATACACTGCGCCTCCTGCGCTGAACATGACCTCCGTCCGGGCGGTCCGGCGGCTGCCGTAAGCGTGGCTGCCCTTATCCTCAGCACCTCCGTAGCTCTCTGTCTCCACAATGCGGCAGCGGATGTCCCCGTCTTCCGTGCGGCGGACCAGATGCTGGCCAAGAAGACGCGGCGCTGCTTCAACTGCCGGGAGCTTGTAGAGCTCAGGCTGCAGCAGCTGTGGCGCGCCCGGTTCAAGGCCGGCGGAGTGATTCGGCTTCATGAATGGATGACACACCTTCCTGCGGCGGAGTTAGGCGGGCGTACGCCTCTGCCGGTCTCCCCATCGTAACGCAGGGCAGCGGGGAGCGGCAATCCCCGGTTAGTTCATCCACCAGCGCTTGATATTATTCCAGAGGGAATGCTCTTCCTTGACCGGATTGACAGGACCTGAAGGCACGGTGCTGCCGGAAGCACCGGGTTCACCAGAGCTATGCTGGTCACAATATCCGGTAGGCTCTGTGCCGCTGATGAAGGTCTCCAGCTTTTTCTCCGGACAGTCTGCTGTAGCCAGCATGCCGGACAGCGGATCGATATATACGCTGACTACGCCATCGGGAATGGGAAAAATCTTCGGCGGCACATTCTCCAGTGCTTTTTCCGTGAATCCGGCGAAGATAGGTGCTGCCCGTCTGCCGTCGGTGGTCGCAATATCACGGCCCTTATCATATCCGACCCAGACGGCGGTTGAGAGCTCAGGCGTGAAGCCTACCATCCACCCGTCGGTATCTGTAGTACCGGTCTTGCCGGCCACCGGACGCTTGATCATCGAGGCCACCCGGTTCCCGGTGCCTCCGCTCTCGAAGACCCCCTCCATCAGCCGGGTTAACACGTAAGCTGCTGCCGGCTCAACGACGGCCTGTCCCTCGGGCTGCGGAGCTTCATAGAGAAGATGTCCGCCCGCATCCGTGATCTTCAGGACCGCAGTGACCGGCTGCTTCACTCCGTCATTCGCAATCACTGCGAAGGCTGCGGCCATCTCCAGCGGGCTGACAGGCGAGGTTCCTAGCGCAAGCGAAGGAACGCTCTGCAGCGGGCTGTTAATGCCCATGGCGGCCGCCATAGCGGCGACCTTATCTGCCCCAATCTTCATAATGGTATTCACTGCATAGATATTGTCGGATGCGGCAATGGCCTGCCGCATATTAATCTCTCCCAGATATTTATCCCCGAAGTTCCGGGGCTGGTATGTCTTGCGGTTGTTATCATAATGGAATAGCGTTGGCTGGCTGTTGAAGACGGACAAGCCGGTCATTTCTTTAGTCGACAGCGCCGCCAAATACATAATCGGCTTAAAGGAAGATCCGGGCTGGCGCGTCTTCGCCAGCACATGGTTGAAGGAGCTGGTCCGGTAATTCGTGCCCCCGACCATAGCCTTCACGTAGCCAGTGCGGGGATCAACGGAGACCAGGGCCGTTTCCAGCTCGCTGCTGTGGTCCATACCCTGATCCACCGCCGCTTCCGCAGCCTGCTGCATATCCGGGTCAAGCGTCGTATAGACATTCAGCCCGCCCCGGTCCAGCTCGTCACTGCTGATATGCAGGCTGTCGATCACAAGGCTGCGCACATAATCGCGGAAATAGGGTACAGCCACCGTGGTATCCTTTTGACCCTGCGGGCTCAGCTTCAACTGCTCCTTAACAGCCTCCTGTGCCTGCGACTCCGTAATATCCCCCGTATCGACCATGGCGGCCAGGATGATGCCTTGACGTTTCAAGGCGCTGTCCAGATGATTATAAGGAGAATAATAGGTGGGTCCCTTGGGCACTCCGGCCAGCAGTGCGCTTTCCGCCAGATCCAGATCTGCGGCAGCTTTGCCGAAATACATCCGGGCTGCAGCCTCGATCCCATAAGCGCCGTGCCCGTAGTAGATTTCATTTAAATACATATTCAGGATTTCATCCTTAGAATATTTCATTTCCAGCTGTAGGGTATATAGCGCTTCCTTGGCTTTGCGGGTCCAGGTTTTCTCATGGGTCAGGTACAGATTGCGTGCTAGCTGCTGGGTTAAGGTGCTGGCCCCTTGCGTGCGTCTGCCCGCCTCCAGATTGGCGAGTACCGCTCTCCCCATGCCTTTCAGATCAAAGCCGATATGATTATAGAATTTCCGGTCCTCCACAGCCAGCGTGGCCTTGATGAGCAGCGGAGAGATCCGGTTAAGCTCAACAGGCTCACGGCTGCGGCCGTCTGTAGTGAAGGTGGTCATCACATTGCCCCTGACGTCAAGCAGTCTGGAGCGGACATCATCCCCAAGCGGGGGGAGCGGCTTCTGATATAGGTATCCAAGCAGAGCGCCGGCGGCCAGCAGGAACAGCAGGGCGGAGACAACCAGTAGCCGAAAGAGCAGGCGGAAGCGGCGTTTGCGGACTTTGGGTGTGGCAGAATCGCGCGTCATGGTATCAGGCTCCTTCGAATTCAAGCAGTTACACAGGCTGGCACCATGAGGGCTGCCGCTGCCTGTATTCCTCATTATGGGAAAGGATGAGAGGAGATATTCACCATTGGCAGAGAAAGCGGATCTTGTCGAACCCGGCGGGAACAGGTGAGCATTTGCGCACGCTGCTCCATGTGTGAATTTGTGAACGGTTATGGTAAAATTTTAGATACTTATGAAAATGCATGTAACAATCATGCCCGGGAGGACTGCCGCCATGGCTTTTCGCGTATCTGCTGTACAATATCATCTGCACACCATCTCTTCCTTCGGGGAGTTTGCTGCCGAGTGTGAGCAATACATCAAGACGGCCCGAGAGTACGGCGCTGAATTTATCCTCTTCCCTGAATTTCTTACGACACAGCTGATGTCGATCGGAGGCGAAGACGGGGGAGCGCTGGGGATAGAGGATCTGCCGCAGTTCACAGACCGTTACCTGGAGATGTTCTCCGGGTACGCGAAGAAGTATGTGGTACATATTATTGGGGGGACCCATGTGCTGCGGCGCAGCGGCAAGCTGTATAATGTAGCCCATCTTTTTTACCCGGACGGAAGAATTGCCGAGCAGGCCAAGCTGCATATTACCCCTGCCGAGGTAGAGGGCTGGAATATGGGGGCGGGTGAGGAGCTTCAGGTATTCCAGACAGATCATGGGACCATTGCCATGCTGACCTGCTATGACATTGAATTCCCTGAAATTGTGCGCATGGCCCGGGCCAAGGGCGCAGATGTGATCTTCTGCCCGTCCTGCACGGATGACCGCCACGGCTTCCACCGGGTACGGTATACGAGCCACGCCCGGGCTATCGAGAATCAAGTCTATGTAGTGCTGACCGGGACCGTAGGCTCGCTGCCTACCGTTGACCTGATGCGGGCCAACTTCGGTCAGGCTGCAGTAATTACACCCAATGACATCCCGTTCCCTCCGCAGGGTCTGCTGGCCGAAGGGGAGATTAACCATGATATGATCATCACCGCCGATCTGGATCTGGATCTGCTGTACCGCGTCCGGGAACACGGGTCTGTAACCACCTGGCGTGACCGCCGCACCGATCTGTACACCGACTGGACGTAAAGGGGAGACTAACGGATGTATTATAAGAAGTTCTACGCTTTGGACGGCAAGACGCCGGTCCCTGCGGTGATCCGTTCCTATACGGAAGCTGACTTCACCGAGCTCATCACGATCCAGTCCGAGGCATTCCCGCCGCCTTATCCTGCGGAGCTGTGGTGGAACCGGGAGCAGCTGCTGAATCACGTGACACTTTTTCCGGAAGGGGCTTTATGTGTGGAGGTGGCCGGGGAGCTGGCCGGATCGGTTACCGGATTCCTGATGAATTTCGACCCGGAGGCGCCGATGCATCATCATACGTGGTCAGAGGTTACGGCAGACGGATACCTTACTTCGCATCAGCCGGACGGGAACACGTTGTACATAGCGGATTTGTGCGTCCGTCCCAAATACCGCAAGCTGGGTCTGGGCAAAGAGCTGGTCCAGTCGTTATACCATGTGGTCGTGGAACAGAAGCTGGAGCGGCTGTTGGGAGCGGGTCGGATGCCGGGCTATCACCGGGTGGCCGGTCAGATGACAGCAGAAGAGTATTTAGCCGGGGTTGTTGCCGGAAGCTGGTCTGATCCGGTGATTACTTTTCTGCTGCGGTGCGGGCGGTCTCCGGTCAGTGTGGTTGCGGGTTATCTGGAGGACGAGGAATCTGGGAATTACGCAGCGCTGATGGAATGGCGGAATCCTTTTCAATAAATGAATACAGCCTATCACTTGGAGGAGATCCCTTGATTATGGAATATAGAAGAATTACAGATATTGACGACCCGTTGTTCAGAGAGGTGCATCAGCTGCTGTCGGAGGTATTTCCGCCTGAGGAAGTGCTGGAGTACAGCCTGTGGAAGGAGCCGCTTGCCGATCCGGGAATACGCGTGTTCGCTGCCGTACATGAAGGGACGGTTGTAGGCACTACGGAATACCGTTATTATGCCGACTGGAATGTGGCGATGACCGATTTCACGATTATTGGCCGGGAAGGGCTGGGCATTGGCCGTTTTCTGGCGCGTCAACGCTTGAAGGATCTGGAGAAGCTGGCGGCTGAGAATCATACGGAGCTGCTGGGGATGTTCGCTGAGATCTATGATCCGTACCGTGTGGGGTATGATTTTGGCGGAATTAAGCCGATGGACCCGTACGTCCGCCGTGAAGTTCTGTCGCATTTGGGCTATAAAAGAATAGATATTCCCTATGTCCACCCTTCCTGGCAGGGGGATGGCGAAGCGGTGTCCGGTCTGGACCTCTGCTTCATGCCCGGAGATGAGGAGCTGGAGAGCATCGCAGCGCCGCTGGTGGCCGATTTCCTGACCCGTTATTACGCCGTGCTTGCGGACAAGCCGGAAGCCTGGACATCGATGATCAGTCAGCTTCGCGGCAGGGAGAGTGTGGCGTTATTGCCGCTGTGAGGGCCAGGACAGATGAAAAAGCGATTGAATTGCCCTCCTGATCTGGATATAGTGTACAATGGGAAAGCGAATATGACCTCTATGATTACAAGTACGAATAAGCGGGGAACGTGTGATGACTGAAGGACCGCAAGGCAAATACGGCGTTTCGGTAACGCTGGAGAGTGTGCAGGGCACAGAGCGCAGTGTGGTGCATGCTGCAGGTGAGGCTATTGCCAAGGGACAGTCGCTGTACATTATTTATGAAGAGCAGCAGACCGGACCCGAAGGCGCAGTGGCCGCGGTACGCAACACGCTGAAGATTTCAGAGGGCAGAATCAAGCTGATCCGCCATGGTGCTGTCCAGTCGGAGCAGTCCTTTGAGCCGGGGCAACCGCTGCCCGGATTCTACCGCTCGCCTTATACACAGTTCAATCTCACCACAGACACGAAGACACTGGACATCAAGCGCGAAGGAAGATCGCTTGCCGTTTCATGGGAATATGATCTCTACGTATATGGAGAAGTAACAGGACAGTTCGCTATAAGTTTGAATATACAGGAGGAACCACAATCATGACACAATCTTTAAATCCGCTCCAGCTTGCCCATGAACGGGTGAAGGAGGCCGTCGCCGATGCGGTTGTAGCCGCAGGTCTGGTGTCCCGCGAAGAGCTGCCGGCCATTGTGCTGGAAGTGCCGAAGGACAAGGCCCATGGAGATATGGCTACGAATGCTGCTATGCAGCTGACCAAGATCGCTAAGCGTAATCCCCGGCAGATCGCCGAGGCCATTATCAAGCACCTGGATACGGGCCGCGCTTCCATTGAGAAGGCGGAGATTGCCGGACCGGGCTTCATTAACTTTACTTTGTCCAAAAGCTATCTCTACCCCGTGATCGCACTTGTGGCCGAGCAGGGTGACGGTTATGGCCGTGTGAACATAGGCCAGGGCAAGCGTGTAGAAATGGAGTTCGTCAGCGCGAACCCTACCGGCAGCCTTCATCTGGGACATGCCCGCGGCGCTGCTGTCGGCGATGCCCTGTGCAACGTGCTGGATTATGCCGGCTACAACGTGACCCGCGAGTACTACATTAACGATGCCGGGAACCAGGTCGCCAATCTGTGCAAATCCATCGAGACCCGTTACCTGCAGGAGCTGGGCCAGCCGGCCGAGATGCCGGAGGACGGTTATCATGGAGAGGATATCAAGGGCTTCGCCAAGGAGCTGGTGGCGGAGAAGGGCGATTCTCTGCTGGCTATGACACCGGGCGACCGGGCGGCATTCTTCCGTACCTACGGGCTTGCCAAGGAACTCGACAAAATCAAACGCGACCTCAGCCGGTTCCGGGTCAACTTCGATATCTGGTTCAGTGAAACCTCCCTCTATGAGAACGGAGAAGTGCTGCGTTCCCTGGATGAGCTTCGTGAGCGCGGAGAAGTCTATGAGAAGGAAGGCGCCACCTGGCTTGCGACCACCAAATACGGCGATGATAAAGACCGCGTGCTGATCAAGAACGATGGCACGTATACGTACCTCACACCGGATATCGCCTATCACAGCGACAAATACGGCCGCGGCTACGACACTATGATCAACATCTGGGGAGCCGATCACCACGGCTATATTCCACGGATGAAGGCGGCTATGGCGGCGCTCGGTAATGATCCCGAGAAGCTCGTGGTGCTGATCGCCCAAATGGTCAGCCTGTTCCAGGATGGCGAGAAGGTTAAGATGTCCAAGCGTACCGGCAAAGCCGTCACGATGGAAGACCTGATGGATGAAGTAGGAATCGACGCGATCCGTTACTTCTTCACCATGCGCAGCATGGATTCGCATCTGGACTTTGACATGGATCTGGCGATTTCGACATCCAATGAGAATCCTGTATTCTATGTACAATACGCACATGCGCGGATTTGCAGCATATTCCGCCAAGCGGAGGAGCAAGGGATTGTAGTGCCGGATGCAGCCCAGATTGATTACAGCAAGCTGACCGCCGTACATGAATATGATCTGCTGCGCAAAATCGGTGAACTGCCTGCGGAGATTACCATTGCTGCCGAGGGCTATGCACCGCACCGTCTGGTCCGGTATGTATACGACCTGGCTTCGTTGTTCCACAGCTATTACAAGGCAGAGCGCGTGATCACTGAGGATGCCGCTCAGACAGTAGCCCGCCTTGCCCTGCTGGGCGCAGCACGTACGGCCATTGCCAACGTCCTGCGGCTGGTCGGTGTTACCGCACCGGACCGGATGTAACTATACTTGGAAAGCGCCGCCCCTGTTTTATGGGGGCGGCGTTTTTGGTCAAA
>NZ_JBBOCG010000004.1:0-5658 GCF_038002365.1 Paenibacillus sp. FSL P4-0338
AGTAGAGGTCCAGGTCGTTCACCAGTTCCTTGGAGAGATAGCTTCGGATGAAGGAGAGGTCGGAATCCAGCTCGCGTACCTCGAACATTTTGTCCCGGTCCCAGCGTTTCTCAATGTCCTCGAAAATCTTCAGGCCTAGGTAATACGGATTCAGGCTCTGGCGCGATGGCTGCACCACCGATGAATTCAGCTTGGCGTATTCGACCGTCTCTTCGGCAGTCAGGTCCAGCTCGCGCATGATTCGCTGATGCCAGTAGGAGGCCCAGCCTTCGTATTGCTAAGGTGCTTATAAAGTTATTAGTTCTGGATCTAAATTTGTAGAGATAATCTGGGGATCTTCATGAATAATCCTTATCTTCCCTGTCTTGCTGGTCTCTGCAAGAGGGATTCGATATGAACCAAAATCCCTACAATATTCAAATGCAGCTTTAATGGAATTATGGCTTGGTTGTATTTGGAGAGATGTGTTATCAGGATAACATTTATTAAAAAAAGAAATAAAATGATACAAAAACTCATCATACTGAGCTCCTCGGGTCGAATAAGAATCTTCATTGATACAATTGGCACTGATAATTATAGAGTTATCAATTTTTTCTAAAAAATTACCTCCTTTACACTGACCATGGATAATTATTTTTTTGCATTTAATTTTACCAATCAGAGAATTGAATTCATTAGCTGAAATAAACGGCTTATCCCAACAAACAATCAGGGCTTGCTTATTATCTAATGTGCCGTGATTAGTTATCATGATGGTTAATTGATCATCTGCAGTGAGTAATGCTGCATAATTTTCTAAAGTTGTTTTAAAAGAGTCGTATGTTGCTACTATAGTTGCTATTTGAGAATTATTGTACTCAATAGGTGTGCCATCTGTGTACAAAACAGTTATTTGATCATATGTGTTTTTTTGTAATACCTCATACATAAATCCAATATCGTTATTATATCTGATCTCTGTATGATTATTGTCATAACAACCAGCAAATAATAAAGCATGTTTAGCCATTATATTCTCCTAAATTATAATCATATAATTTTAATCATTTGCAAAGAACTAGCGGGTTTCCAAGATTCAGAGTCTGAATAGATGTATTGTTCAGAATTTTTAAATAACCAATATTCACATTCATGAGACCAATTAGCGATATTAGTGGGGTCAATAAAAACTAACCAACCATTGAAATTTGGATTTTTATCGAAAATTTTCTTGTTTAGAGCATCTGTTACTTGAGAAGCTTTTATAATTGAAGTTGATATATAAATGTCCGTGAACTGAGAAGAATAATCTATAAAAAAAGACTCAACAAAAGCTTTGATTTCATTAAAATCATTAAAATAATGTTTCATCTCCTGAATACCACCCTTCATCATGGCTATATTAGGAGTATATATAATTGAAGCAAGTTCTATACCAAAGTATTTTTCTGAAATATTTGTAGTCCTTATAGTATCAATTTCACACTCTATCAATGCTTGCATGATGAAGCACTCCTTCTAGTTCAGTAATTTCAGAATCGTCTAGTTTATTTAAAATAAAAGGAGAGTGTGTTGTAATAATGAATTGACAATTCGGAAACATTTGTTTGAAGTAAGGAATAATATTTATTTGCCACTTTGGATGAATATGACAATCTATTTCATCTATTAAAACCACTGCTTCATAATTATAAAAGTCTGCTTTCCCATCAGAGGAATTATAAAGTCTATAGAAAATTTCTCCTATAATAATAAATAAATTTTTAAAACCATCACTTAACTGATCAATATTAACTCTAATATTATTACAATTAAAAAGTATTTCACCTTTTTCTGAAATATGACTAAATATGAAAGGATTGAATAATGTATTAAATGCTTCAATGATATGTTCAAATGTTTTTTGATTTTCGCTGTTTGGTTGTTTAAGTCTTATGAAATCTAAATTAATTAACCACTGTTTTAAGTTAAGGAATTTATTACTTACATGTAATTGATCACTAGTTTCAGAAATTCTTGATATCGAACTTGCCATCGAGTTTTCTCTACTGTTTTTAGGCAGAGGATATGAATTAGGTCCATCAACTGCTATATTGGGTAAATATCTAAAAGAATCAAAATAGAGAACGGTACCCCCGATAAAATTATCTTTATGAAGATTTTTAAAAAAAGATAATGAATCTGACTTAGGGCGTGTCTTAAAACTAGATATTGCTTCCAACGCATAACCGTAGCATAATTTTACAAGGACGCAATTACGAGGAGCTTGTAAAAGATGCTAAGACGCCACGAAATCAAAGACCCGGACTGGGAAAGGGTCAAAGAACTGTTGCCACCTGAAAACAAGGGTGAAGGCAGACCCTCAAAACCCAATCGGGTGATGCTTAATGCCATGCTTTGGAAAGTCAAAACAGGGGCACCTTGGCGTGATCTGCCAGAACGTTTTGGTTCTTGGAAAACCGTGTATTCCCGGTTTCGTTTATGGAGCAATGACGATCTTTTTCAAAAGATATTTGAAGCGCTCGCCAGCGATGCAGACTTGCAGGATGTTTCTCTAGACAGCACCTCTTGTAAAGTTCACCAGCACGCAGCGGGGGCTAAAAAAGGGCTGAAAATGCCGCAACCAACCAAGAAATCGGACTTTCCCGAGGGGGACGCAATACCAAAATCCACGCTGTAGTCGACGCGCTAGGGAATCCGATTCGCCTATTTTTAACGCCTGGAAACATCCATGATTGTACGGCAGCGGTCGAAGTCCTGTCAGGGGTAAGCTTGTCCGGAACCGCTATTTTAGCCGATAAAGCCTACGGAACGGTAGAGATTCGAACGTACATTGAATCCCAAAACGCAACATACTGTATCCCGCCCAAATCCAATGCCGCAAATCCTTGGACATGTGATTTTTACCATTATAAAGAACGCCATGTAGTGGAATGTTTTTTCAACAAACTCAAACAATTCCGCGGAATCGCAACACGCTATGACAAGCTTTCTCGAAACTTTTTAAGCTTTGCCTTTCTCGCTTCCGCGATGATTCTGTTGAAGTAGCTTCAATATGATTAGTTTTCAGACACGCCCTAGTTTTGTTGTAAATCATAAGACTGTTTTTGTTATCGGTTCTTTCTAATACATTAAGAAATTGAATTTCAGAATTGGACAAATTAGCTTGTTCTATCTCATTGTTACTCGCTTGAAAGTCAGCAGAAATAGAAAAGTTTTCTTTACCTTGTAGGATATCGCTAGAATTAAGAAGCTCACCGTTATACTTAGGATATAAGGAATTTAATAGATGTACGAAAGATCTCAAAATGGTAGATTTTCCCGAGCCGTTTTCTCCAATGAATACATTTATATGAGGATTGAAATTAAAAGTTTCGTCCTCAAAAAGTCGTAAGTTTTTTATTGTAATTGATCTTATTTTCATATAACTCACCTCTTTGTGTAGTTAATACAATTTTAATTATTACCTAGGTAATAATTACCTTTCATATAGATATATAATACACTAGAATTTAGATTTTGAAAAACAAACCTATTTCACATTCACTCATTCGAAATGTCCACAAAAGCAGTATTTTATTTCTAAATTATTGATGTGATCATTTTGTATTTCCTGTGAAAAAAGACAACGATTATGATTCAGTTATGAGTATATTGGAAGTGATTTCAATATGACGTGCTAATATTTGGATTTGTAATGAATTTAACAGGCAGGGAGACGAAAGTTATGAAATAATATTAATCAGTTTCATTCATAATAAATAAGACGAAGAAGCTCAAAGTGATTTTTACAAAGGAATTGCCCGATTTGATACTAAGAAGTGTTGTTAAAATAATAATAATGGATTAATAAATTACAACTGGCTTCTCAATGCTATCTATTAATTTATAGTCAATAGAAACATATAATCATATGAGGGGGCCTTGCATAATGTATTCACTACTATTTATATATCCCCATTTTATGATTTGGCATTTTTAGAATATTATCAAGGAACTCATTAGCAGTGCAATGAAGTATTATAAAAGAGTTGTCAAATCACCCATAGGCACTTCTATAGTAATAGAAGGATTTATTAATTAAATTCAATAATTGTATGAGTGATCTTTCAATATAATATAGTTGAAAGAGGATCATTCCAAAACTCAATCCACTTTTGTTTCAATCACTTACTCCAAGTTCAATTCTATATCCAACTCCCCCTCCCCCAAAACCGTGACCTTCGAAACCAACGTCCGCAACAGCACCTTAGCCTCCTCAACAGGCAGCGCATATATCGCATCGAGCACCGTCTTTATCTTGCACTCAAGCATTTCCTTCAGATCCTCCACATGCATTTTCTCTCCCTGTTCATTCGAACTCTGATTCTCCTGAATAATCCGTTCCATCCGCTGCTTCTACTCGTTAAGATCCTGCAACTCAATCAGTCCAGCAGTATAGGCTTCGACCTTCCGCTTATAACGGTTTTTAGCACCGTTAATCTGTTGATCACCACGGCTGCAGTGGTTGCTACGGGCTTTCTCAACGAGATGAGGAACTAACTCAAGGCTAAGTGAATCTGAAAAACCTGCTAACCCCTGTAAAACCAGGACTCCACTTCGTCGGCTTTATACTGCTTGCTTGTGCATGTTCCTTTGTTCTTATTCTCAGAACAGCGGTAAACGCGGTAACGTCTGTTTCTTGATCCTGACCATCCAATGCTCATCCCTGACCCGCAGTTTCCACATTTCAGGATGCCTCCAAGAAGATGGGGACTGGTCTGAGCGCGGGGAGCTATATCTGATCTGTTCATTTTGGTCTGCACTCTTTCCCAGATGTTCTTGTCAATAATGGCGGGTAGACAATCGTCAATGACAATCCAATCCTTATCGTCTTTTATGGTCCGTTTCTTCTTACTTGAATCCACGCGATTCCATACAAAGGTCTTTTTATTTACAGGATTGGTAAGCAGCAGTTTTACGGAACGAATGGACCATTCCTTGTTGTGCCTTGACGGGATGCCTTCTTCGTTCAGTTGTCTTGCAATAGCGAAGAATCCCATTCCCTGATTGAGGTAAAGATCATATATTTGTCGCACAGTTTTTGCCTCTGGTTCATGGATGACAAGTGCTTTTTCTTCCAAGCGATATCCGTAGGGACTCTGAGTCAGCCATTTGTCCTGGTTGGCAGCATGGAACATATTATCCAGGACACGTTCTCGAATACGCTCACGTTTAAATTCCGTGACAGCTCAGAGCACTTGAAGTGTCAGACGGCCTGAGGGCGTGTTGATATCAAAGGATTCACTGATTGAGATGAAGGCGACTTGATGCTGCTGGAACATGTCGATCAGCGTAAGCAAATCGAGTAGTCGGCGGCTCATCCGATCCAGTTTGGTGACCATAACTTTTGAGATTTCGCCGTTCTCTATGTATGTCATCAACCGCTTGAGCTGAGGGCGGTCTGTGCTTTTTGCGGAGTAGCCATCGTCAATAAGTAATAGGGTTTCGCTGTAGATTACTCATAAAAAGAGAGTCTAGCCTCTGTGAGGCATAGACTCTCTAAGAAATATTTTATTACCACTAAAAACAACCCTTTACATAAACCGCCGCTGCACCTTTTTGCCGTCATAGGTGAACAGAGCGTTTTTGTCTTCTGCGACGGTCTGCAGATGCACGGTGCGGCCCCAGAGGGCG
>NZ_JBBOCG010000005.1:0-1878 GCF_038002365.1 Paenibacillus sp. FSL P4-0338
TATAAGGCGTGCCCAGAAAGCGCGTATCTTCTAACCGGTGAAAGTCCGGTCACGGGAGGGGCCAAGCCCCCGTGTAGCTAGGATGCCTGCGTACGGCGAAATCCGTGCGTAGAAGCGCATCGACAAAAGTCCGGTCAGAGACAGGGCGAGCAACCCGCCAGGCCGTAACATGAAGTGAATCCTGCCGCGTCGTCATAAAGGCCCCGCAAGGGGGAAGAGAGGAAGTCGAACCTCGCTTATATGGGTGAAGACCATGGAAGCTGCAGAGAACTTGGAACGGCAGTGAAGAATCCTCCGGCGTATGGGGATCGGCATGGAAGGAAAGAAGACATAGTGAACTGGGGAGACCCTCCCCCACACGGGAGGATTTTTTTTTTAGAAACCCGTAAAAAGACGCTCTATAAGTCCAAAAGATGAAATGAACCGTCTGTGGGAAGGGAGTCCGAGGGGCTCATAGTACCGAGGAACCTAAGGACAACATAACCTTAGGGAGAGAAGGAGCCCTGCTTTGTTTATGCTTTTGGAGGAGGTACGAGTGAGTGAATGCCAGTAGGCTAACGACACCTAAGGAAAAAGTTCAAGAACTCCAAGAAAAGCTAGGTCATGCGGCCAAGGAGAACAACAAGCGTAAATTCCATGCACTGTACGACAAAGTCTACCGCTGGGATGTGCTGAGTGAAGCCTGGAAACGGGTGAAAGCGAACAAGGGGGCTGCCGGAGTAGATACGGTGACGCTCGCGGATATTGAGAAACAAGGAGAAGTGCAATTTCTCAAAGACTGCGAGCGAGCATTAAAGGATGGTAACTACCACCCACAGCCCGTACGGCGGCACTATATCCCAAAGAAAGACGGGAAACCAAGACCGCTGGGCATACCCAGCGTGCGCGACCGAGTGGTGCAGATGGCAACCAAACTCGTCATTGAACCGATCTTCGAAGCGGATTTCGAAGAAGTATCCTTCGGATTTCGCCCGAAGCGAAGTGCGAAAGGAGCACTGGATCGAATCCGGAAAGCCTGCAACCGCAAAGGAAATTGGGTAGTCGACGTCGACATCCAAGGTTACTTCGACAATATTAACCAGGAGAAACTGATGAAATTGGTACAAATGCGTATCAATGACAGACGAATCCTGAAGTTAATCCGGAAGTGGCTTCAGGCGGGAGTCATGGAAGAAGGAAACGTAAGACGTTCCGATTTAGGCACACCACAAGGTGGAGTGATCTCACCACTTTTGGCGAACATCTATCTGAACTATTTTGACCGACTGTGGGAAAAACACGGGAAAGGAGTAGGTGAACTCACGAGGTATGCAGACGATCTTGTGGTGGTCTGTAAAACTAAAAAGGACGCCGGACATGCGTATGAACTCATACGCAGAATCATGGAACGTCTGGAGCTGACGCTACACCCAACCAAAACCCGTATTGTCGGCTTATGGACAGGAGACGAAGGATTCGACTTCTTAGGAATGCACCACCGGAAAAAGAAGGCAGAAACATCCCAAGGCAAGGTGTATTACACCACGCAGCAGTGGCTAACGAAGAAGGCGGAGGAACGAATTCGAGGCGTGGTTAAAGAAAGATTAGCACCGCCCAGCATGCGTTCGAAATCGTTTGCGGAACACGTGGAATGGCTCAATCCCAAGATTCAAGGATGGAGAAACTACTATTACACAAAGTACAGCCAAAAGAGGTTAGCAAAACTGGATTGGTATATTCTGCAACGATTTACCCGGTGGTATGCGAAGAAGAGACAACGAGGAAGATGGATGAGATCCCGGTCAGAAGTTAGATATTTGACCATCCAATATGGACTAAAAACGCTATTGTAATCTGCATGCCGATGAATGACAAACATCGGAAAGCCGTATGAGGGAA